>JAFDXX010000010.1 GCA_018267705.1 Bacteroidota bacterium
AGGCGCAGCCCTTCTTTTTAAAGGTAAATCGCTGCGTTAGAGCGCAAAGAAAAGGCAAAGGACACAGGAGTTTTGAGCGCAGCGAAAAAACGGGTGGACTTTGACAATAGGGTTGCGCTCTAACGAACAGGTATTGCCGATGGTTGGGAATTTGAAATCCGTCCGCCGGAACCACTGCCTGGCTTTTTGATAAAGATAAAATATTTAGTACTAAAGTTGGGCTTTATTCGTCCAGCCCGAACCGCAGTATAATAGAATTACCGCTGCCGATTGTTCCAATGTCCTGCCCAACTATTGGCAATACCAATGTTGGCAGCAGTATTGTCAGAATAGTCCCACTTCCTTTCCTTTGTTAACATAGTCGTCAAATGATGTCATTTTTTTTAATTCTTCTTCTGTTAATGGTCTTTCGGCTAAATCTTTTGTCTGTAAGTAACTATTTAATGAACTATCATCTCCTAATATAAATCTGTCTGCCTTTTGGAATTGCTCTGTGTTAGAAATTAATTTTTCTGTTTTACAGAAAAGTCCTGAAACATTATGTCTTACAATTAAATTTCTTGCGGATTCATCTGCATCTGGCATTAAGAAAAGCATATGCTTTTTGTCAAGAGGCAGTTTCATAATATTACTTGGGTCGAATGGTGCAATATGTCCACCTTTTATATTTTGAAGAACAACGGGATTGTCGCTTGTAATAAATTCACTTTCTTCGTCAGATAGTTTTGAGATAAATATATTGTCGCTTTTAGTCCTTATTTGAATAAGTTTAAGTGCCACCTCTAATTGTGTAATTACTTGTCCTGGTCTGTTTTCAACTTTATGTTCTTTCAAAAGGTCGTCTAATGATTTGTCTTTTATTGAAATTTTTGTTCCTTCAAATAGGAAGTAATCTTTGCCTGCTTGTTGACATAGGACAAACATTTGGGCATAAACCCTTTTCATCAAGTCGTTGTGTTGATTAAGCCATTTGGTAGTTCTGTAAAATATTGTAACAACTGTTGATATAATTAGTTCTCTTTCTTCTGCTGTAACACTTGTTTTTGTTGGGTCTGTAAGAAGAGTATAGATTTTGTTATAATGTTGCTCTATTTCGTCTGAATAAAATTTTTCTAACAACATTTTTTGTTCGGGTGTTTCACCCGGCAGAGTATACAAGTTTCTTTCAAGACAAACATTTTTGATGTTTATTTCAAAAATTTTATCCGATTGTGGTGTTTCAATGGACAATGCTTTAACGAAATATTCATCGCCCGACTGCTTACTTGAAAAATTCTTCAAGTAAGTTCTCGGAACATAGTGTTGTCGTTTTACAAGGTCTTGTACCATAATTATTCTTAAAATTGATTCCAAAATTCAATGCTTTGTTGGTCCATATCTAAATTATCATCGTAATGTGTCCAATCTGTTTGGTCTTCATAATAATCATAGTCTGGTTCATCATAATATTCGCCCTCATAATCATCTTCAATTTCTTCTACAAATAATTCTGAATTATTTTTTATTCCTTGAATAAATGAATTGATTGTTTCCGTGTTACCTGCTTCAAAAGGATTGTTGTTTTCAAGTTGGCTTTTAAATAATTTTTCATATAGTCGTTGAAATTTCCACTCGTCTTCGTCATTGTTAAATGCGATTAATAGAGGATTTGTTTCGTTTTCATTTAATACTAATTCATTTCCTCGTTCTTTCATATATTTTTTTAGAACTCTGGCACAACAAGCACTTGATGAATTTTGAATGAATGAATAATATAATTCATCAAGACCTCTTTGTTCTAATAACTGTTCTTTGGTTCTACCAAGTCTATAAAGTAGTCTTGGATTTGTTCCGTTTGAAGATGCAATTTCAAAGGACTCAAATGCTTGTTGATTTTCGTTAAGAGCAAGTAAAATTTTGCCTTTTACATAGTTGCCATATTCATCATCTTTGACTTCTAAGTATTTGTCAATTGCTTCAAGTGCTAAATATTGACTTTTCTTGTCTCCTTCATAACTCATTATGTATGCCTTAACGAAGTAATATTCAAAATGTGGGATATGCTTCACATTGATATCGTCAAATACCTTTTTGTTAATTTCGGTATTAGGTTTTAGCCAGCCTCTTTGGCAATCGCAGGTTAAAATGTCAAGCCCTTGTTTAAAAAACTCATAAGCTTTGCCAAACTCGTTGTTAAATGCAAATGTCACGGCTTTTGAAAAAAAATATTTCCCAATGTCGTCTTTGTGGGAATGTTCAATTAGGTTGTGTATCTCCATTTTGTGGGTTGTTTAATATTGCTGCCAACGTTTTTAGGCTTGGCGATGGTGGGGAAATCGAAGCACAAATGTTCAAATTTTGCACCCAAGTTCAATAGAATTACTAAACTTGAATTTGAAACTTCAGCCCCACTATTGCCAAACCAATGTTGGCAGAAGTTTTTTATTTCTTTTGTTTTTGGTCGTACTTACTTGCTTGCAAAAATTTAATTGGGTCGTTCATTTCAATTATGTCAGTTACTGCTTGCTTTTTGTCTGTTGCATTTTTATAATATTCTTCTGCAATTTTGTAACCAATGTAATAACCTAAATCTGCTGGTTTATCTTTTACGGTAGAGTAGTTATAAAGCCAATTTTTTATACTTTCATTACACAGTTCATTTTTAAATTCTTTCCAAAGTTCGGCTTCGTGTTTGTCACCATATTCTTGAGCAACTAAATTTATTTGACTTCCTGAAGTCAGCTCGCCAATAAAATCACAAAAACCTTCCTGCATTACAGCATACAAAAGGTCGCATCGAATTGCATTTTTATCGTCCGTTCGTATTTGTTGTGTATGTACATACTCGTGTGCAATAATGTTTTTTATTTTTTGTATAACATTATCTCCACTTGCCAATTGTTGACTATATGCACTATTGTTAAATTCTGACAAGTCTATATTTTTTGTCGAAGTTGAGACTTCTGTACCAATTAATAAAAATTTGTCGGATACAGTACCACCAGTATTTACCAATCCAATAGCAAAACACACTTTTTTAGGTTTAAAATTTGGATAAATTTGCTGAAAATTTGCAACAATTTCTTCCACTAATGGCACAGCATTTTTTACCTCATAAGTATTTTTTCTAATTGAATTATAAAACTTGGGAAATCTTGCAACAGTGTTCACAAATTTTTCAGCAGTAAATTGTCTTGCCTCAATGAAATCTAATAAACCGTCTGTTCCTCTGTCGAGATATAAAGTTTGAAAAGACTGAATACTGTCTTTTCGGGTTTTACATTTTTTCAAATTATCAAATGCTTCCCAAAAATGGTCAATATCCAAGGTTTGAACAGTTTTTTTATTTTCAGGTTCAAGTTCTTTTTTATTTTTTTCTCTTAATTGAATTTCCGCTTTCGAGATTTTTTTTACAAGAATGGTTACTTGCCCTTTTTCAGAATTTCCATCTTCTTCAAGTCGTTCAATTTTTAAATGAAATAATTTGCTTTCCAAAGGCGAATACTCAAATTTTTCATAACCATTTTGTCCATTTGGTGAATCCTTGTCAAGAATTTGTTTGTTATTTTCATCAGATAAAATCAATTTTACATCAATACCTTGCTGAAGCACAGAAATTGCATAAAGTCCGCCTTTTTCAAGTCTTAAAATGTAATTTAGATTTTGAGTTTTGTCCAAATTTACATTTGAATATTCTTTGTTGAGTTCAATTGTTTGTGTAGTTTGTCCAAATGAAAATGTGATTGTTAATACAAGTAAAATTGCTAAAATTGTTCTATTCATATTCTTATGTTTAAGGTTGATACGTTTGCTGGTAAAATTTCTGCCAACGAACAAGGCTTGGCGATGGCGTGGCTGCTGCGTTTCGTCACGCCTGAACTGAAGCCAAATATAGTGATGTTGTTGATTGATTGTACAAATGACGAACAGCGTTCTGTCGAGCCAGTGACGAAAGGAAAATAGAATTACAAATGCTGATGATTAATTCGTCAAGCCACGCTATTGCCAAACTTTATGTTGGGCACAGTTATTTTGATGTTGCTTTTTTTTCTAATAATGCTTTCATACTTGAAGTAAATTGTTTAGAAGCTTCTTTGCTTGTAATAATTTGATTTATCAAAAAAGTTAAAATGTCTTTAATATGGCTTGCATTTTCAAGACAATTTTCGTCAGTTTCGGCGTGAAGCCCTTCACTTAATTCGCTATGTAATACTCCAAGTGGATTCATTCCATTTGGTCGTAAAATTGTTGGAAGTAAATCTTTTACAAGGTCGATTTTTTCTTGTGTAACCCTTGTCTTTTTTGTAGCTTCAAGAGCTGCCAAGTATTTTGCTTTATTTTCAGTGTCTATTAAATCAGAAATTGAATCTAATAATTCATCAATTATATCTTCTGTAATTCTTCTGAAATATGCAAATGCTCCAACTCCATAGCCTTGTGATTCACAAACCAGTCCCTTTCGGAAAGTCTTTGAATGTTTGCCTAATGTTTTCTCTAAATTTTTGTCAATTTTAATTTCCCATTCTGGGTATTGTCCAAACTTGTAAAAATAGTCAAGAGTCGGGCTGATATAAATATGAAATTGTCTTGTATAGGATTTACAAGATTGACAAAGATATTGCAGTCTGACTTGTTTGTCTGCTGCTTCAACATTCATATAATGATGAAACTCCCACATATGATTTATCATATTGAAAGTTTGAACAGAGTTACAAGTCCCACAAAGCATATTTATTGGAGGAGTTGGAAACTTGTCAAGGGTTGAGGGTAAGTCAGCATTAAACTTTCTAAACAGAGAGTAATTTTCTAAAAATTCTTTATTTGGCATTGGAGTGTTTTTTTATAATTGTGCCCAACGCTCAGGGCTTGCTGCCGTGCCGGAATTCGTGGCTGTTTCAGCCGGAACGTCAGACCAGTAGCGAATCCAAAGCCGAAGATAAATACTAAAGTTGAACAGTGAACTTTCAGCCGGAACAAATGTTCAATAGAATTACAAATACTGAGATTTTATTTTTTCAGCCGGCATGGAAGCAAGCCCAATGTTGCTTGCTGTTTTGTCTTATATAATTTACTAAATGTAAAGTTTATTTGTCTATTTGTAATGTTCGTATTACCTTTGAAAAAATTTAATTTTATGTTTAAATCATTATTGTTTCCAAACAAGTTTAAAAAAATTGGGTGGTTTATACTTGTCCCATCTTTCATTTTAGGTCTATGTCTTATAGTAAGTGGTTATGAACCTTCTTTTCTCAATGGCAGAATAATTTCAATTTTCCCATCTCTGCTGAACCAAAATTATTTTGCACCTATCAAGGTCAATTTTTCAAACACTATAGTTGGTGTATTGTTTATAGTTGGTGCTATGTTTGTTGGCTTTTCAAGAGAAAAAAATGAAGATGAGTTTATTTCCAAAGTTAGATTGTCTTCGTTGTTATGGGCAGTCTTTGTAAACTATTTACTACTGTTAATTGCTTTTATTTTTATTTATGAAACTGCATTTTTAAGCGTTATGATTTACAATATGTTTACAGTCTTAATAATTTTTATTGTTAGGTTTAATTTCATTTTATTCAGGAACTCTAAAAATTTGTCTAATGCAGAATAAAATAAAAATTGAAAGAGCTATATTGAACATAACTCAAGAGGAACTTGCCAATAAAATTTCCGTCAGTAGGCAAACAATTAATGCTATAGAATTGAATAAATATGTCCCTTCAACAGTCCTTGCTTTGAAGTTGGCAAAAGTCTTTAAGAAATGTGTAGAGGACATTTTTATTTTGGAAAAGAATGATTGAATTTGAGCAGTCTGTAAAATAGCAAGTAACGATTCCGCATTTAAGCAGAGGCGGAATTTGGAAATATGTTGTTGAAATTAGTTGAAAAAGTTGAATAGCGAAAAGGAGATGAGTTATTGCGTTTCAGTCCGCCGACTTTGCTTAAATGCTTTGTTGTACGCCGTGATGATAATTCTCAACTAAATTGTTCCATTCGTTTTAAAATACTAACATATCTTTCACCGTCCACTCCAATATTTGCGATTATAGTAAATGCTAACTTTTTCTTTGTTTCAGAAGGATTCTTAGACGAGTTAAGAATAGCAGTTAAAACACCAACAAACCAATCTTTTTTGTCATCAGGCATTGTCCGGAGTATAGAGCTTGTATATTCTCCGCCCTTTTTTATTGCACTGTCCATAGAGTTGCCCTTTTTGTCAAACTTTATTAACGACGATATCTTGTCAAGATTAGTAGATTCATCCTTACTAATCGAAACTGTAAATTGATTTGTTGCTAAAACAAGAAGAGTCGCCATAATTGCACCTTTTTGATCTTCAGAGAGGTCTTGTCCAAAATTTTTGATAAAATTGTCTACGAATTGGGGATTATTTTTCTTTTTAAAAAATGAAAACATTTTATAAGCTTTTAAATGTTAGAATTTGCATCAAATCAGGTCTAAAATAAATGGCGTACAACGGTTTGCGGCTTTGCGTTCGGGCGGGTTTTTTAGCACTACACTCGATACGAAGAACCGCACTTCAAATATGCACAAAATTTTCAACGAAGAACGTCACCCCGCCTGACGCAAAACCGATGTTAGCTGCTGGGCTACTTGTCTGTCGTCATAGCTTAAAGTTTCTCCTGTATCTCGTCACATCAATTCCGTTTGAAAAGTCGTTAGCTTGAAATTTTGATTGTGTGCAGACAAACCACTTGTCTTGCCTGTGGTCGTGAGCAATCATAAATTTTGCTTTTGTCCCACCTTTTTTTGTCTCGGATTTAACAGCAGATTTAATCAACTCGTTAAAATTGGTCACTGGAATAATAAAAATGTCGCCTTTGTAGTCATTTGGCAAACTCAACACGTAAGCAATGTATAAATCCTTCGGTGCATCTTTAAATTCGTCAAGTTTGAAAAATTTCCAAGAGTGGCAAGAAAATTTGTCTTTATACCAGTCTTTGTCAACCTTGTAAAGTGTCCCGTATTTTACTTGCACTTCAACGAAGCGAACTTTGCCGTTTTCCTTCTTGCGTAAAATCAAGTCAACCTTGTCAACGTCTAAGTAACGTGAATAAGGATTAAAACCATTTTGAAAAAATTCAAACTTGGCAATCGTTTCACCGTGAATTTCGTAATGTCCTGCTTTGAGTAAATCTTCTCGTTTCATTTGTTTTTTCTTTCTAATCGTCAGTTGTCAGGTTTTCGGAGTTGTCCGACCGTCTCACAAGTCTTTTTAGACCTGAATTACTGTCTCCCGAAACCCAAAGTAAATTAAAAGCACTAACCGAAATGATTACTCGCCTGTCTGCCAAAAATGTGTCACGGGGGACAGTCATTCAGTGTCTTTTATGTTACTCCGTCAAGCAGTTGCACCGCTCCGAAAGCCTTGCAGCTAACGGTTTTGCAGCTTGGCGAAGTGGCAGCGTTTCACTGCTTACTACTTTTGAAGCTACAATTGTAAATATACGAAAACTTTTTATGCGATTCACTTCTCCTGCCATTTTGCCAAACTGCCTGTTAGCGGTTCGGCTTTCTTTTCCGTTGAGTTTTTTCTGTCATTATAAGTTCTTTAAAAAGTCGTCTTCCGATAAAATTTCGAGTGTTGAACCTTTCTCTATTTGCTTAATTGCCTTTTCTTGTTTACTGCTCATTCCATCATCTCCTACAACTCTGTAATCTTGTTGTCCAACAATTAAAAAATCTGTGTCTTTTGTAACGCTATTTCCAATTATTCCACCAATGTCAGCAATAGTTTGTTGGGCTTCTGCACGAACCATTGAAGATAACGCACCTGTAAAAACAACTGTTCTGCCATAAAAAATACTGTCAGGATTATGCTTCGTTGGGTCTCCAACAATTTTTGTTAGGTCTTTTGCTTTATAAATTCTTTTCGTTTCAGAAGGTCTGTAACCACCGTCAAAAAGTTGTCCGATAGTTGTTTTTAGTTTCTCAGGAAAATCATCAAGCGATGAAACTCCTGCAATTTCAAAAGCCTTTAAAGTCAGTTCAGCCGTTGCTTTATTGTCTGGACCTGCTCTGTGATGATTAAGATCAATGTTGTTTACCTTACAAAGTGTTTTTAAGTCATATGCTGGAAGTCCTTGCCATACTTTTTTAGAAAAAATATAACTGCAAGAATAATTTAAGGTTGGAAATGGTAAGTGATACGCTTCAAGAGTTCTGCGTAAAACACTGATGTCAAATCCTGCATTATGAGCAATTAGAAATTTGTTCTCAACTAGAGGTTTTATTTCTGTCCATAATTCGTTAAACTCGGGTTTGTCCGAAACGTGTTCGGGTCTAATTCCGTGTATTAAAACATTGAAATAATCAAATTGGTCATACATTGGTTTGATTAACCAAGATTTTGTATCAACAATTTGTCCGTTTTCAACAAATGTCAAACCAATTTCACAAGGGCTGTCTCGTTGTGCAGTCGCTGTTTCAAAGTCTATTGTTATAAATTCCATTTTTGTATGTCGTTCATTTTTAGCACAGTCTTTTTAAGCTGACCGCTAACGAACAGGGCTTGCCGAAGTGGGGGAAATAGAATTCCGTCTGCCCCGGCTAACTGCTGCTGAATAAAGATAAAAAGTTGATGGCATATTCTAAAGCTAAATTAATAATGTCCAGCCGGAACAAAAGCCAAATTGAAAAACAAAAGTTGAAACACGGCTTCCGTCTGCCCCCATTTTGGCAAACCCAATGTTGCCTGCTGGCGTATTCTGTCCACCGAATGCTTTTAAAATTTAGCAAACAGTTTCACAACTTTCATCTTGGTCGTCCTCGTAATCTTGTTTTGAACAACCTGAAATTAAATCATCGTTAACTTCTCTGTCAAACATCCAACGCAATTGTGGGTCACCTATAATTGTGTTTAGTTTGAACTGCTTAATCCAATTTTCAAATTTAATTACAAGGTCTTCTTGTTGAATTATTTTGTGTCCTTGACTTTGTTTTATAAGCTGTTTTAAGTCTTTGTGAATTTCAACCGCAGCAACACCGAAATAATAAAAGTGTGTTGAAAGCAAAGCAAATTTCCCTCCGATGTCTGTTGCTCTATTTGTTTCGTTATGTACGCTTTTTCGTATGGTTGGGTCGCCTGGCTTTGAATAGTCGTAAATGCAGTCGCCCATTCTTAAACGCCAATCGTTTGTTTTCCAAACAGGGATTTTACTCTGTAAAGATTGATTACAAAATTGGTCGTAGTTGGCAAGGCTTTTTTTGTCTGTTATTTTCATTGCATAAACCAAGCTATCGGAAAGATTTACTGTGTCAATTTTCGTAACTCTTGTGTTTTTTGAACCAGTACCAATAATCCAATCTCCAATATTTGCGGTTCGTCTAATTGCAGGTTTACAAATTGTCAATGTGCAAATATCACTAAATGGATTTGGTGCAGCACCATCGTCATAGCGTAAGATGTAGGAATAAATTTTCGGTGTCATAATTTTAAAAATGCTCAACTCGTGAAGTGTGTCCAAAACGCTTGCAGGCAACGAACAGGGCTTGCTGCTTTGCTGGCATTTGATAATGTCCAGCCAGGAACTGAAGCCGAATAGAAAACTTATGATGAAGATAAATAATTTGCTGAAAAGAATTCCGTCTGCCGGATAATAGTTGATAGTATTACAATTGCTGATTGTTATTCCGTCGCGCCAGCATAGCAGCAAACCGCTTGTTGGCTGTAGTACTACTTCTTAACGACTATCAACTTTTTTAAATTTGTTTTCGGGTAAATAATATTCTCTTTCTTTAATAAGTTATTAAAGAATAAATAGTTTTTTGTTTGGCCAATATATGTTATTGTCGAGTCTGATTTGATTATATCATTTCCTACAAAAACTGTCGTTCCATAATATTTGTATTTTTTGGTTATATCTTGTACATCACTCAATACATTTTGGATTACAACAACAATAAATAGATATGATAACAAAAACAAGTTTATATATGTAACTGGGATACTATAATTGAATTGTCTTTTGTACGCAATTCTAAGCTCTCTTACAATGAATAATATTATAAATAGCCCTGGATTTAAAAGAAGTAGTAAAAAACCTTGTAGTGTCCAAGTGCCTTTAAATATTATAAAAAAAAATACAGTAGTGTATAATAATACTAAAATGAAGTTTTGCTTAATATCGCCTTTTAATCGTTGACCAAAAGTCAATTCAGCTTTTTTTGCAAAGTCAATATTACTTTGTCTTCCCATTGCTTCACCCCAAAAACTTAGAATTATAAAAATCGGAATAAATAATGCAAACAGATAAAAAATTGCAGTATCTAAAAAGGAAATCAATACTTCTGAAAAATCTAAATAATCAACAATACTTATATCAAATAGGCGATAAAACAGAATTAGCCGCAAACTTCCTACGAAGATTAAAAACGGAATAAAGTAGGTTGTTAGTTTTGCTAATTCTTTTTTGTCAAAATGGTTTATCAAAGTCTTTAATTGTAGTATTAAGATGAATTGAGTCTAAGTATTACAGCCAACGAGCCGCGTATTGGCGATGGGCGGGATTTTTAGCACTAAGGCTGATACGAAGAACGGACGTTGAATTTTGCACTTCCGTTGATACGAAGCTGTTCGCCCCGCCTATTGCCAATACGATGTTATGTGCCGTATTATTGTCCAACGCTTATGTTTAGGTTCGCTAATTCTACTTGCAGTTTCACTTTGGCTTTCAATGCTGTAAAAACTCTCAACAAAGTGTCCATTGTTACATTACTTGCGTTGTTTTCAAGGCGTGAAATTTGAGCTTTTTGAACACCAATAAGTTTTCCTAATTCTTCTTGTGTCAAATTACGTTCTTGTCGGGTTTGCTTGATTGCTTTTCCGATTAAATCCATTTGAAGTTCATACTCAAAAAGGTCTCTTTCCGCAGTTCCTATCTTTCCGATAAGTTCGTCTTGAACTTGGTCTAATGTGTATGTTTTCATTTTTTCTTGTTTTTTAACTGTTTCTCCTCAAAATATTTTGTCCGTTGTCCGATAGCTTTTTGAATTTCATTGTCAGGAACTTTGCTTCGTTTTTTTATAAATCCGTGTGTCGAAATAACCAAAGTTTCAGTCGTAGAAGTTTTGTCCCAAAAGGCAAGCAGTCTGTATTGAAGCCCTTGGTATAAAGTTCTAAATTCCCAAATGTCATTATTGAGTTTTTTGAATAATTCAGGGTCGTGTTCGGTCTGTGCTTTACGAATGTTGTAAAGTATTTTTTCGTAATGCTTTCTATCCAACCCTTTCAAGAACTCAAATGCTTCGTCTAAAAATGTTATTTCAAAAAGTTTGTCCATCCGTTAAATTGTCAACGAAGCAAAGATAATGAAAGTTTCTTTATAATGAAACTTTTGGTCAATTTATTTTGTCGTGGGTGGTCTGGGAATATGGCACATAACGGTTAGGGCTTGCCGCTGTGGCGGCATTCATTGAACGTCCAGCCCCGAACCGCTGCTGAATAAAGTTAAAAAAGATGATTGTAAGAACTAAAAGCTTGGCTTTGTTCGTCACGCTGGAACTGCTGCCGATGCCTGCACATAGCCGATGGCTTGTTCGTCGCCCCGCCATAGCAGCAAGCCCCCTGTTGTAAGCCGTTTTAGTCGTGTTAATAGTTTGATGGCAAATTAATTGCAGCCTTTAGAAATTCCAATTATGATTAGAACGATAACACTAAAAACAAGTTGGTACAAGAAAGCATTACCCATTGCTTTTGCACCCGCCTTTACACCTGCTTTTGTCATTCCTTTGAGTTCTTCAATTGTCTGCTTCGCTAAATCTACAGCTTGCCTTCTTGCATTTGACATCCATTTTTTGAGAACATCATCATCAATGTCAAAGCCGGTTTCTGTGTAAGTCTCTGTGAAAGGACGCTGTTGATGTTGATGCTGTTGTTGATGTTGGGTTTGTTGCTGCTCGTATTCATACTGTTTTGACTGTGTTTTTTCCTGTTGGTATTGTTTAAACCTTCGATATTGGTAATCGTATTTTTCTCTTGCTTCGGTGTCCAATAAAATCAGTTTTGCTTCATTCAGAAGTTGCATTTTAGCAGTAGTGTCAACACCTGGGTTTCTGTCTGGATGCCATTTAAGTGCTTGCTTTTTGAAAGCTGTTTTTATTTCGTCAGAAGTAGCAGTCAGTGAAATTTCCAATAAAGCGTAATAATCAACAAACATGATTTAGCTTTTATCTAATTGTTGATTGTTTGTAGGTGTATTATCTTTTTCCTTATTTTCTGGTTTCCATTTCCAAATAGCGGTAATGGCGGCAATCATTCCCAATGTGAAAATTACACCGATTGGTCCGCCGCCATGTTTCGTACCTTGAGCTTCATTTAGGGCTGTAATGATTAGTCCTCCAATCATGAAAGCAACGATTGTCAATCCAATTTTTGATAATGTACGCATGTTAGTTTGATTTAGAAATTAAGAATTATTTTGTTGGGATTTTTATGGTTGATTTTATGCTTGCAAATGTTGAACTCCAATTGTTGTCGTCTAAACGATACTCAAAGGTGATTGTGTGTAGCCTGTCATTGTTCTGAATTAGATAAATTTCTACCAATACTGGCTTGTTGCTTCCGATTTGTCTTTTGTAGCCAAATTTTATTGCATTGTGTCCATTAAGGTTTGATACTTTGGCACTGTTCCATTCAAGAATTGTCGCATTAGCTCTTGTTGCTTCACTGTAAATACTTTCTTTAAACTGCTGATTTACTTCATTGGCTTCTGTTTGTGTCAATGGTTCGCTTAATTTTTTGAAATCACCTGCACTTGCCGTTTCTGTTCTTAGAAATACTCTTGCATACGTCTGAAAGCTATTTCCGTCAAAGTTGTTCAGGTTTTTTTGTTGGAAAATCACTTTTGAAGCACTTGCACCATTTACCTCTTTGATTTTTTCGGAGATTTGTTTGTACGCACCACCTTGTATTTCCATATTGGATGGCAGTCCTATACTCCCAAGACCGTCAATTTTGACTGTTACCCATGTAATACTTTGGGATTGTCCAGCAAAAGAAGCTACAGTTAGCAACGATAAGAATAGGAAGTAGTTCATTAATTTAAAATGCTTCATTAGATTTTGGTATTTTGACGAAAGTTCGTAAATGGCTCATAGCTTTTTCAAACCTCGTTTTAAAATTTTCTTCTTCGTTAGTATTAAACCATAAACTGAAATAGCCTTGCTTATTTGATTTACCATTACTATCGTCTACTCTGATAGCTGAATACTTCGTAGAAAATGATATTCCGTTAGAGGTGATGTAAAAGGTGTTATCCAAATCATGTAAAGGAATGGTGACTTTTCTTGTGAAGTTAGTTTCAATGTTGCCCTTGTCATTGTATTCTGTTTTCTTAACGTTGGCAGTTATTATCAAGTTGTCACCTGCGAAAGAAAAACTTACGCCTGTGTATGTTGAACAATCCGTTGTTTTGTTGAACGGAGAAGTTTTGTCTCCAGGAAATAATTCATTGCAATCAATTGTGTTTTTTGCAACATATTTATTCATTTTTTCAAGAAGCCATGCTTCTGTTTCACTTCTTGTTGGATTTGCTTTTTGTCCAACTGACGGAATGGTCAAAAGAATGAGTGCTGTGAAAAAAAAGATGCTCAGAATTTTCATGGTGGTTGTGTCTTTTGAAAAATGGCTTACAACGGTTCGGGGCTTTGCGTTCGGGCGGGATTTCCAGCAGAAAATTCCAAGCGAGCGATAAAGCTCAAATTTACGAAAAAGTGTCGAACGGGAACGTTCGACCCGCCTGACGCAAAACCCTTGTTA
>JAFDXX010000011.1 GCA_018267705.1 Bacteroidota bacterium
ATGATGGGACTTTTTACAGCACTCATTGTGTGCTGTATTTCAGTAAAAGCCCAATCCCAAACTGTATCGGGCAAGGTAATAGATGCAGATAAAAATACTCCCATTGAAGGAGTTACTGTTAAAGTTCATGGAACCAATACAGTAACTCAAACCAATGCACAAGGTGCTTTCAGCATTAAAGCATCAAAGGGGCAAACATTAATTTTTAGTTTTATTGGTTATGAAAATCAAAGAGCTACAATAACTGGCAGTGGAGCTATAAACATTTCATTAAAAAGCCAAAGTGCCGGTTTAGATTCTGTAGTAGTAACAGCAATGGATATTAAAAGAAAACCTAGAGAATTAGGTTATTCTAATCAGCAAGTAAAAGGAGATGATTTAAAAGAAACACAAAGAGAAAGTTTTCTTAGTGGTATGCAAGGACGAATTGCAGGTGCAACAATAACCAATACTTCGGGTGTTCCGGGTGCTTCTACTGTTGTTGTATTAAGAGGTTTCAACTCTATGTCGTTAAGTAACCAACCATTATTTGTGGTTGATGGTGTGATAGTAGATAACTCTACAATTGATGCGGTTGCCAGTATAGCAACTGCTGCCGGGCAGAGTAATACTTCGAACGATTTTACAAATCGTATTGCCGATATCAATCCTAATGATATAGAATCAATAACTGTTTTAAAAGGGCCGGAAGCTACGGTTTTGTATGGCAGCTCAGCAAGTAATGGTGCAATAGTAATAACAACTAAGAAAGCCAAAATTAATCAGCAAACAAAAGGGTTTGTGATTACCAATGTAAATTACGATAACAGCTTCCGTTTTCAAAAATTGCAGAATCTTCCTAAAACGTATAATGGTTTTCAATTAGGTTTAAATGGAGTTGCTCAAACTAATACATTTTCAGCATTTGGTCCGCCAATAGCTGCGGGAACTCCTATATATGATAATGTTAATAATTTCTTCAAAGTTGCGTTGGGACAAACTCATAATGTTTCTATGGATTTTGGAACAACTAAATCTATCTTCAGATTAAGTGGCTCTTATTATGAACAAACAGGTGTTGTACCTAATACTAAATTAACACGTTATAATTTTAGATTAACTAATACTACTCGTATAGGAAAATATCTTGATATAAGCCCTTCTATTTCTTATATAAATAGTGCAAATGATAAAGCTATGAAAGGGGCAGGAGGGTATTTGTTAAACTTATTCTTATGGCCTGCTACTGATGATGCTCAAAATTATTTATTACCTAATGGTCATAAAAGATATGCATTAGGTTTAAATAGCGGAGCAAACAATGTGGCTCCAGATGCACCATTAGGTACTGTTGCCGAAGCTGATAATCCATTTTTTACTGCTTACCGTAATTTTTCAAAAGATAGAACAGATAATATATTAACTACTTTAGGTATTAACTATAATCCTACTAAATGGTTAACAGTTTCAGGAAGATTTGGATATCAATATTATTATACTTCAGGTTTTCAATATAAAGACCCGGAATCTGCAATGCAATCCTCAATGAGCAATAAAGGTTCTTTAGATAATTATTGGAATAAATTTTATGCCTATAACCATACTATTAGTGCCACTTTAAAAAAGAATGTAGGGCAGTTTAGTTTACGTTTAACACTTGGTACAAGATGGAGTCAATCTCAATTGAAATATTACGGTATTTCAGGTACAGGTGATAGCACTAGAAGTTTTGATAGCAGCTCAACTACATTGGCTTCAAGAACAAGATTAAGCCGTGCAACTTTGTATGGTGCAGGTGAATGGAATGAGAAACAATCAATGCAAATTGCCGCTTTTGCAGAAGCAACCATTGGGTACAAAAATTTAGTTTATTTAACTGCATCAGTAGCAAACGAATCATCTTCTATTCTTCCAAAAGCTAATAGAAATTATAGTTACCCTGGAGGTAGTTTAAGTATAATTATGAGTGATATCTTCCCTCAATTAAAAGGCAATGTATTAAACTACTGGAAATTAAGAAGTTCATTAGCATCAACGGCAAGGCTTCCAGATCCATACATGAACCAATCTAATTTTGTACCAACATATACTAGTGCTTTACCAAGTGTAATACCAATTCAATATTCATTTTATGGGGCAAACCTTAATTTAAGACCTGAAACGCAAAGTACTTATGAAATAGGTACTGAAGCCAGATTATTAAATGATAGAGTAACCATTGATTTTGCGTATTATAACACATTAGCAAAAGATCAAATTGCACAAGGCTTTAGAGCCAGTTATGGAGCAGGTTATGTGCTTTATACAAACAACAACAGTAGCGTACGCAATCAAGGTATAGAACTTTCTTTAGGCGTAAAACCTGTTAGAAATAAAAATTTCCAGTGGGATATGCAATTTAACTTTAACCACATGTGGAATACGGTATTGGCAATTCCTCCACCAATTGACATTGCGGGTGCAGATTATTATGATGCATCAACATGGCTGTATGGTAATGCAAGAGGTGGTTTACAAAAGGGACGTTCTACCGGAACTATCACAAGTTATGGTTATAGAAGACAAGATATAGCTGCAACCGGACCTAATGGTGTTCCTGCCAATGATGGTGCAATATTGGTTTCACCTACAACAGGATTACCGGTTAATGATGCCAGATTTAGAGTACATGGAGATAGAACTGTATGGTTTACCTTAGGCATTACTAACAGATTTCAATATAAAAATTGGAATTTAAGCTTCTTGTGGGATACAAGAGTAGGAGGAGATATATTTAATGCAACAAATATGTATTTAACCACTTTAGGAAAATCTGCTAAAACTGCAGATAGAATGACTCCTAGAACCATTAAAGGTATTATACAAAATGGGTTTGAGAATTCTGCTAATCCTACTATTAATACAATTCAAGTTACTCCATATTATAATTACTTATACTATGGTTCTTCAGCAATGCCAGAAGAAGATTACATGGAGCATAATATTAAATTTATAAGATTACGTGATATTACGTTAAGTTATACCATGTCTCAGAAAATTTTAAAGAGAGATTGGCCAGGTTTTAAAACCATGAGTTTCTTTATTACTTGTAATGATTTAGTATTATTTACTAATTATTCTGGTGCGGATCCTGCAACAAATGGCGGTAATGCTTCACTAAGAGGTGTAGGTGCAGTAGGGTTTGATTATGGCAATATTGCAGCTCCATTAAGCTTTAACGGAGGTTTTAGAATTGGCTTCTAAAATATTGTAACTTAAATATTATAATAAAATATTATGAAAAATAAATTTAAAATAAACTATTTTCTCGCTGTAAGTGTTATTACAACGGGATTGTTAATGTTTGCGTCATGCAGCAAAAAGTTAGATGATGTATACTTGAATCCCAATAATCCTGTTGATGGAGCAATTGAGGCAATTCTACCCAATGTCATCAATCAAATAACATCAACAGCATCTCCGGGTACAGGCGGCGGCGGTTCTTATGGACCAGCAACAGATGGTGTTTTATTGGGCAGGTATGTTCAGTTCTGGAATTACTATTCAACCGGCGATAATTACGACCAAATGGGAGGTGTGTATGGAACCAGTTCAGATAATACCGGTAATGTATGGGCAATGCATTATTATGGTATTGGTGCAAATGGTATGTATATTATGAAAAAGGCAAGAGAACAACAAAAATGGGATTATTTAGGAGTTGTTCAAGCCTTATTTGCATGGAGTTGGTTAACTACAACTGAACAATATGGAGAAATAATTTTGAAAGAAGCATTTGATGCAAGCCGCACTCAATTTGATTATGATCCACAGTCGGCAGTTTATGATTCTGTAAGACAAATATGTGATAGTGCCATTTATTATTTAAGCAGAACAGACGGAAATGTTAGTGCTACAAATTTAGCAATAGGCGATGCATATTTTTATGGCGGAGATGTAAACAAATGGAAGAAATTTGCTTATGCCGTTAAAGCAAAATCGTTTGCTCACTTAAGTAATAAATCATTTTACTTAACTAAAAATTATCCTGATTCAGTTATAAAATATGTGAACTTATCAATTACAGCCAATGCTGATAACGCTACGCAGAAATGGATGGGAGGCTTAAATAGTGGATATAACAACTATTACGGAGTATATAGAGGTAATATTGCTACCATACGCCAATCGGCCTTTATTGCAGATTTATTAAGTGGTGCTAATCCTGTTTCACCTTTCACAGGAATATTTGATCCCAGAACTCCTTATTTAATTAATGAAAATGCAATTTCACCTATTGTGCAAAGCACAGTATCTTATAAAGGGGTACAACCAAATTTAGGTACAGGTAGTGCAGGGTTATCTGTAGTTGCCAATCAACCAAAAAATTATTGGAGACAGATATATTCATCTACTGGTACAGCTGTGGCAGATTCAGGAAGATACATTTTCAATAATCTTGCAGAGTTCCCGGTAATTACTGCTGCAGAAATGCAATTTATAAAAGCAGAAGCCGCTTATAGAAAAGGAGATTATACTACTGCATTAACTGCTTACACAAATGGTATTAACTTAAATTTTGATATGTTGTTGAGTAAATATGATTCAAGAATTCCATTATCATTAAAAATTACTACCGCCAGCAGAGCAGCTTATTTAGCTAATCCGGCAGTAATACCTACTACAGCTACCGCTTTAACATTAACACAAATTATGTTGCAGAAATATATATCAATATATGGATATGGTGTAAATGAAGCATGGACAGATTTAAGACGTTTTCATTATACAGATATAGATGCGGTAACAGGTAATCAAGTTTTTGCAGGATTTGCATTACCAACTACATTAACACAGTATAATAACGGTAAACCTGTTTATCGTTGTAGGCCACGTTATAATTCAGAATATTTGTATAATATTCCGGCACTACAATCTATCGGGGCATTAGCTTCAGATTATCATACTAAAGAACAATGGTTTAGTCAACCATAACATTAACCAATAAACTATTTTAAAATGAAAAAAAACATAATAAAATTTTTTACTGCTGTAGTTGTGGTGTGTTTGGTTTATGCTTGTACAAAAAACACTGGTATTACTAACCAACCATACGCATCTTATGGGGTAGATACAAACGGGCAATTAAAAATTATTTTTGCTTCTGCATATACCACTGCAAAAAATACAACTTTAATTAAATTAAATGGTAATGTAGTAAGCAATTATATTACATTCCCAAAAGCAACCCCGTTTCCAGGCGGAGGATATAATACTGGAGGTAGTAACTATGCATTGTATTTAGCTGTTCCTAAAGGCAGTAATACCGTATCTGTTATATTACCTAAAGTAGGTACAACAACTGACTCTCTTGTTTTCTTTAGTGGTACAGTTAATATTCCTGATAATTCACCGTACACTTTACATATAACTGATACTGCTGCTAATGTAAAATCTATTTTAGTTAAAAATCTTATCAATCCTGTAGATTCTGGTTATTGCAGATTTCGGTTTGTTAATTTAATACCTAATTTAACTGCGGTAGATTTGTATTTGAATGGTACTTTAATGAAATCAAATATTCCTTATTTAGGAATGACAGATACTTTTAGTGTTGCAGTAGGTGCCAATGCCCCTAACTATATTAACTATGCAACACCAACTTGGGCAGTAAGACCTGCAGGTTCTTTACCAACCTCTGCAGTAACAGCTAGTTATGCTAGTACAACTGTATTACAAAATCAAGCGGTACTCACATTATTCAGTTATGGATATGCGGGAGTAACAGGTAACCGATCACCCTATTTAAGCGGAGCACTCGATAAAAATCAATAATCGAAGGAGGACTATATTTATTTAGGATAAAAATTGAAAGAGGCTATTTAAGCCTCTTTCTTATTTGCAAGTGTAATACATAAATTATGTATTTTTTTAACACGGTTGTATTGGTTAAATTAATAGGATACTTATACTTTTATACGATTAAATTTTCGAACATTTCATGCATAAAATCAAATATTTAGTTATACTTTTTGTTTTTATTTTTTTTAAAATTCAAGCTCAACAAGTAGATTCAATGCTTGCAGTTTACAAAGAAAATTTTCAACAAGAAAAAATTCATATTCATTTTGATAGAAATATTTATAAGAAGGGAGAAACTATTTGGTATAAAGCTTATTTATTAACAGGGAATGATTTATCAGATTACAGTAGAAATTTTTATGTTGACTGGTATGATAATCAGGGAAGATTAATTAAGCACACTATTGCACCTATTTTTCAATCATCTGCACGAGGTCAATTTGAAATACCTGAAAACTATATGGGAGAGTGGCTGCATGTAAAAGCTTATACTAAATGGATGCTGAATTTTGATACTGCATTTTTATATAACAATGATATAAGAATTTATCAAATAAATAATAATGTTCAAGTAAAAGCAAATATAATACCAACAACAAGTATTAATTTTTTTCCTGAAGGTGGAGATATAATTGCAGGTACAACGGCTAATATTGCATTCTTAGCTAACGATAAAAATGGTAAACCTGTTAATGTTCGCGGAGCAATATTTAACAGTAAAAAACAACTGATAGATTCTTTTCTATCTATACATGATGGCATGGGATCTTTTACAATTGATGCAGAAGAGAATGAATCTTATACTTGTAATTGGGTAGATGAATTTGGAATTCATCATACCAATAATTTACCTGCTGTAAAAAATAATGGTATTGCAATCAATATGCAGCAGTTAGATACAAAAGTGATGTATGTATTAAGCAAAAATAAACAAGAAACAAATGAATTTAAAAAATTATATGTTATTGGTTTAATAAATCAGCAAGAAGTATATAGTGTGAAAATTAATTTTTCAACCAAACAAAAAGTTGTTGGTGAAATTAATACCGAGCAAATGCCCACCGGGCTTTTACAAGTAACCGTATTTGATGCTGATTGGGTACCTGTTGCTGAAAGAGTTTTATTTGTAAATAATCATCAATATGAATTTTTCCCAGATGTAAACATTACAAAAGGACTTGGTAAACGTGAAAAAAATATATTAGAAATAAAAGTTGCTGATACAATACTTTCTAATATGTCGGTTGCTGTAACAGATGCAGATTTTGTTGTTAATGAAGCAAACAATATTTTTTCAGAATTATTGTTAACAGGAAATTTAAAAGGCTATATACATAATCCTATGTATTATTTTTCTAACTATTCTGATAGCGTAAAAAAACATCTTGATCTTGTTATGCTTACACATGGTTGGCGTAAATATAATTGGCAAGATATTATCACCAACAAAACCCCTAAGATTGATTACCCTAAGGATAGCGATTATTTACAGATAAAAGGAAGATTATCTGCAAATGATAAACAGCAATATGATCTTATTACAGTAATTATGCAGTCAAAAGATAGTAGTAAACAATACTTGGTAATTCCGGTTGCTAAAGATGGTTCATTTAATCAAAGAGGAGTTATATTTTTTGATACTGTTAAAGTATTCTATCATCTTCCTTCTTCAAAAAATAAAATTAATAATGATTTAATTGCTGTTAAAATGGAAAACGGTTTACAGATAATTCCATTTGCTAAAACTATTCAACCCAAACTCCCTTCTATTATATGGAACTATTCTATTGTTGATTCTCAGTTAATTGCTAAAGCAAAAGCAATGGCTGCAGAAAATGAACGATTACAGAAAATATATGAAGGCAGTAAATTGAAAGAAGTAACGGTTTATGCTAAAATAAAATCTGCTACTGAATTATTAGATGAAAAATATACAACAGGCATATTTAGTGCAAGTAATAATGCATATACATTTGATATTGGTAATGATGATAGAGCATTAGCCTCATTGGATATTTTACATTATTTGCAAGGTCAAATTCCCGGCCTGTCAATGTCAATAACTTTTTTAGGTGCTAATGGTACAGAAGATGCAAACAGTAGTAACTCTTCAGGATTAAATTGGAGGGATGGAACACCGGATATTTTTTTAAATGAAATGCCATCTGATGTAAACACCATTCAAGATCTTCAAATGTCAGATGTAGCATATATCAAAGTGTTTAAACCACCTTTTATGGCAGCAAGTGGTTCAGGAGCTTCGGGTGCTATCGCAGTTTATACAAAAAAACCTAGTGAGATAAAAGAAGCAATGAGAATAAATAAAAATTATATTTTATTACAAGGTTATACACCTATTAAAGAATTTTATAATCCAAATTATTCAATAACACAAACTGCTTTGCCTGATACACGCTCAACAATTTATTGGAATCCTTATGTATTAACCGATAAGAAAAATAAATTGATAAAATTAGAATTCTATAATAACGATATCAGTAAAAAATTAAGAATTATTGTTGAAGGCGTAAATGCAGCAGGGCAATTGGCAAGAATAGAAAAAGTAGTTGAATAAAATTGGTTATTAAATTTTGAAAACTTAAAAGAATATTGAATAAGCAAATAAGAATAAACTATTTTTTTTATTGAATAATCAATCTAATAAATAGGTACAACATCATTCGCGTTATATACAACAATAAAACAAATAGCGGCAATCTAACTAGAAAATTGAGTAATAATTTCAGTACAAATATTTCCGAAATCTCTAATAGATACCCAAATAATTTGCTCCACGTTTTTTTAGTTTAACATATTCGCCAATCACATCAATAATATTGATAGATCTTTTAATTTGTTCTATGGTATTTGGAGTAATCATTGCGGAGTGCGAATATCTG
>JAFDXX010000012.1 GCA_018267705.1 Bacteroidota bacterium
CAGGTAAGGTTCCTCGCGTATCATCGAATTAAACCACATGCTCCACCGCTTGTGCGGACCCCCGCCAATTCCTTTGAGTTTCAACCTTGCGGTCGTACTTCCCAGGTGGGATACTTAATGCTTTCGCTCAGACACACACAGTGTATCGCGTATGTCGAGTATCCATCGTTTAGGGCGTGGACTACCAGGGTATCTAATCCTGTTTGATCCCCACGCTTTCGTGCCTCAGCGTCAATATATGTGTAGCCTGCTGCCTTCGCAATAGGTGTTCTATGTCATATCTAAGCATTTCACCGCTACATGACATATTCCGCAAACCTCCACAATATTCAAGATATATAGTATCAATGGCAGTTTCGGAGTTAAGCTCCGAGATTTCACCACTGACTTACATACCCGCCTACGCACCCTTTAAACCCAGTGAATCCGGATAACGCTTGCACCCTCCGTATTACCGCGGCTGCTGGCACGGAGTTAGCCGGTGCTTATTCACTTGGTACCGTCAAGTGGGAAAGAATTCCCTTTTTTCGTCCCAAATAAAAGAAGTTTACAATCCAGAGGACCTTAATCCTTCACGCGGCATGGCTGGATCAGGCTTTCGCCCATTGTCCAATATTCCTTACTGCTGCCTCCCGTAGGAGTCGGGCCCGTGTCTCAGTGCCCGTGTGGCTGATCATGCTCTCACATCAGCTACTGATCGTAGGCTTGGTGGGCCGTTACCCCGCCAACTACCTAATCAGACGCACACCCATCAATAAGCGCCGAAGCTATAATATAATATAGATGCCTATATTATATGTTACGGGGTATTAATCCAAATTTCTCTGGGCTATTCCCCACTTATCGGAAGGTTGTGTACGTGTTCCGCACCCGTTTGCCGGTCGCCATCAAGTATTGCTACTCATGCTGCCCCACGACTTGCATGTATTAAGCCTGCCGCTAGCGTTCATCCTGAGCCAGGATCAAACTCTCCATTGTAAATGAGTTTGTCTGACTATTAACTTCAAATAGAAATTAACGTTAGATTTAATTTAATTGTGCTTGTAAATCCTTACATGATTCTTAAAGAATTATGTTGCTGTTGCTTCCAAACTTTCAAAGAACTTTTGGTCTTTTTTGCTATCCCTTTTTGATTGGGGTTGCAAAGGTAAGAGCCTTTATGATTTTACCAAATTTATTTTCAATTTTTTTGAAAATTTTTATTTGATTTTCTTTTTCGAAGAGCACCGTTTTTATTAACGGGCTGCAAATATATAGTGATATTTTTTACCAGCAAATTTTATTTTAAAAAAGGCTGAAATTTTTATCACTTTTAAAGAACTTGCTTTTGTAATTGTGTATCATTTTTCAAAAGCGGGGTGCAAAAATAAGAGCAGTTTTTTTATTACCAAATCTTTTTTGAAAAAAATATTTCCCATTTTACTGAAACCTTTTACCATAAAGGGTTATAGCTAACATATTTTTTTTATTTTCATTCAATAATTATATAGCTAATAGTTAACTGCTATTAAAAACAAACCATTTGCAGGTGCGGAAAAATCGGTACGAGAGCAATCTTGTGCTTCAATAATTTCTTTCCACTCATTTAAACTAATTTGTTTTCTTCCAACTTTAAGCATTGTTGCTACAAGACTTCTAACCATTCCTCTTAAAAACCTATTGGCTTGAATATTAAAGACCAAAGAATCATTTTCTATGACCCATTTAGCATATTCTATACTACAGTTAAATGTTTTTACTTGTGTATTTTTTTTTGAGAAGCTTTGAAAATTAGTATATGAAGTAAGCAATTGTGCAGCTTCATTTAGCATACTAATATCTAACGTATATGGATAGAACCAAGCTGTTGGCTGAAGAAAAGGGTTTTTATGTTGGTATATAAAATATTTATACTCTCTTGATTGGGCATTAAAACGGCAATGTTTATCAACAT
The DNA here is from genome assembly GCA_018267705.1 of Bacteroidota bacterium. Lineage (GTDB taxonomy): Bacteria > Bacteroidota > Bacteroidia > Chitinophagales > Chitinophagaceae > CW01. The sequence goes on from JAFDXX010000012.1 coordinate 1,934, forward strand.
CAACTGAAAATATGTTTTTTAATACAATATCAGGAGAAATTATTGCATTGAGATGATATAAATGTTGATTGCTTATTTGACTTTGTGTTTCATTAATATCAAAATGAAAAAAATTTTGTAATGCATGTACCCCTGCATCTGTGCGAGAAGATCCAACCAGCTCAAACGGCTGGCGATAAAATGTTTGCAATGCATTAGTTACTTCTGATTGAATAGTAATCGCATTATCTTGTATTTGAAAACCGCTAAATGCAGTGCCTTTATAAGAGACTTCTAAAAAATATCGTTGCATGAAATTAAATGTTGTTAATTACTTAGATGCATTGCTAAGCTAATTGTTTTATAATATAAATGAAGAAAAGGTATGCAGGAGTTTTCTATGCAATTGTATATTTATACCGCTATGAAGTAGCATCTCTGATTATATACAGAAAAGAGTGTTTGAAGTATTTTTATTTTTTAATACAATGTTATTTTCCCATTTAACATTATTTAATTAACAGATTAAATTTTTCTATAAACTGTGTAGAAGTAAACTGCGAACTCAGTTTGTTGAAGTTTTCTACATCACTTACATGCGGTTTTGCGGTTTCAAAAAAAGTATATTTACCTGAATCTGTTAAAAATAAAACACCTAAGTTTTTGATTTGTTCGGTTGTAAAACATTTTTTAGAAAAGAATTTATTGGCAGCATCTATCATAGCAACATCGGTTGTAGCAGCTGCCATATCTAAACGTAACTTATAAAAATCTTCTGCCGTTGCGTTATTATTACATTTTACAGGTTTAGCATTTTCGGTTGTGTTAACTGTATTAATTGTTTTAACAGTATTGTGTACAATGGTAGTATTTGTTGCAGGAATAAAAATAGCAATGGTATCTGATTTATTTTTTTCACCGGTATCAATATAAACCTGATCTATACCTAAAGAAGATTTTTTATCGTACATTTTTATTATAGGAGAATTTATCTGAGTATTTATTTTTTCTTCTTGAATAATTTCTTCTTTGTTAATTATTGCTACTTCTTGTGGTTTAGGTTCTTCTGTTTTTTTAACAACTAATTCTTTTTTTTCTTCAGGCTGGCTATCTGTTTTTATAATAGCATCTGTTATATAATTTACCAATACAAATGTTTTACTATCTAACTGTTTCAAAGTAAAACCAATTCCTGCTTGCCCATCTGCAACATCTACCACAAATTTTTGTTCGGGAAAAATATCTTTTGCAAACCCAACAGTTAAATAATATTTACCTTGTAAAAGTTGTGCAATATTTACATAACCACTTGCCGTAGAACTATAAATATTATTATTTAATTGTACATAAAAAGGTTGCCCATTGCTGCTTTGTATAAACATAAAATGTTTCTCTTGGGCATTAAGCTTAAATAACAATAAACTGTTTATAAAAAATAAAATAAAATACTTCATAAGGGTATGGTTAATACAAACTTAACTTAAATAATGAAACAGAAATAAAATGTTTACGTTCATCAAATTTTATTAGGTTAATCCTAACAAATATTATCTTTAACCCTTAATAATATTTTATATGAAGAAGTTTATTTTGCTAGCATTTGCAGCAATTCCTTTTATTGCCATTTCGCAGCAACCAACTAAAGACACAGCATGGAAAAAAGTTTACCGATCATTTGCAACTAAAGAAAATGATTTGGTACATACCAAGTTACAAGTAAAGTTCGACTATGCAAAAGCCTATATGTACGGAAAAGTATGGATTACTTTAAAACCTCACTTTTATGCAACCAATACTTTACAACTTGATGCGAAAGCAATGAATATTAATAAAGTAGAAATTGTAAAAGCAGGCAAAAACATTCCGCTACACTATACTTACGATAGCTTATTACTAAAAATAACATTAGATAAAACATATAACAATAATGAACAATATGTTATTTATATAGATTACGTTTCTAAACCCAATGAATACAAATCAAAAGGCGGCAGTGCAGCTATTACAGACGATAAAGGTTTGTACTTTATAAACCCAACCGGCAAAGAAAAAAATAAACCCACACAAATTTGGACGCAAGGCGAAACAGAAAGCAACAGTGTTTGGGTTCCTACTATTGATAAGCCCGACCAAAAAATGACAGAAGAAATTTATATGACTGTGCCGGCAAAATACATAACACTAAGCAACGGGAAGCTTATCAATTCTACTAAAAACACAGATGGTACAAGAACAGATTATTGGAAAATGGATTTACCACATAGCCCCTATTTAATGTTTATGGGTGTTGGAGAATATGCAGTAGTAAAAGATAATTACAAAGGAAAAGAAGTAAGTTATTATGTAGAAAAAGAATACGAAAAAGTTGCCAGAAGAATTTTTGGAGAAACACCGGAGATGATAAAATTTTATAGCGAAAAAGTTACAGGTATAGATTTCCCTTGGCAAAAATATGCTCAAATTGTGGGGCGAGATTATGTAAGCGGTGCTATGGAAAACACTACTGCAACCTTACATCAAGAAAGTGCCCAACAAAATGCAAGAGAATTAGTTGATGGCAATCACTGGGAAAGTACTATTGCACACGAATTATTTCATCAATGGTTTGGAGATTATGTAACCACAGAAAGTTGGAGTAATTTAACCGTAAACGAATCTTTTGCAGATTACAGTGAATATTTATGGAATGAATATAAACACGGTTTGGATGCAGCTTTAGACGATAACTTTTCTAAAATGCAACGTTATTTCTCCAATCCATCTGATGCAAAAAAAGATTTAGTACGCTTTTATTATGCCGATAAAGAAGATATGTTTGATAATGTAACTTACGCCAAAGGCGGAAGAATTTTAAACATGCTTCGCCATTATGTTGGAGATAATGCATTCTTCAAATCATTAAATCTATATTTAAATACTTACAAATTTGCAAATGGCAGTGCACATAAATTACGTTTGGCTTTTGAACAAATAACCGGAAAAGATTTAAACTGGTTTTTTAATCAATGGTATTTTGGAAACGGCCATCCAAAAGTTGAAATTAATTATGCTTATGATGCAGAAAAACAATTAGCATCTGTAATAATTAAACAAACACAAACAACCGATAAAATTTTCAAACTACCTATTGATATTGACATCTATCATGGCTCAGAAAAAAAACGTACAACCGTTTGGATGGAAAATAAAACAGATACTTTCAACTTTACTGTTACTTCAAAACCCGATTTAATAAATGTAGATGCAGATAAATATTTATTGTGGGAAAAGAAAGACAATAAAACTTTAAGTGAATTTATTCACCAATACAAATATGCAAAAAATTATATAGATAGAAAAGAAGCTATTGATTATTGTGCCAGACATAAAACGGAAGCAGCAGCATTAGATTTAATAAAAACCGGTTTAAATGATGCATATTATAAAATACGCATTCGCAGCTTAGCCGCCATTCAAGATGCTACAATAGATGACGCCACTATTAATAAAATAGAAACAATGGCAAAAACCGATGCTAAACCACAATGCCGCAGTTATGCCATTAATTATTTGGCAAAAACAAACGACAAAAAATATATGCCTTTATACCTAAAAGCAGTTTACGATTCTTCTTATACCGTTGCCGGAAGTGCATTAGAAGCTATTGCAAGTTTAGACGAAAATAAAGCCATTAGCTTATTACCCGAACTAAAAAAAGATTGCAAAGGTGCACTAAAAGCAGCCGTAGAAGCTATTGATATTTTAACCAAAGGCGATAATGATTTTGATGAAATAACCAACAATTTTGTTAATGCAAAAAGTTTGCAAGAAAAGTTTAATGGTTTAGAAAGTTATATTACATTCTTAGGAAAAATAAATAATACAGCCAACTTTAAAAAGGGAGTAGATTTAGTTACTGACTTTAGAAATAAAGTTGCTCAGTATGGTGTAGCACCACAAATAAACGCAATGCTTACCGGAATTATTGTTGCAAAAAAAGAAGCGGCTAAAGCCAAAGGTGCCAATGCAGCAGATATGGATGAACAAATAAAATATGTGAAAGAACAAGCAAAATAAATATAGATTTCCTCTATAAAAAAAGCCCCGAAAAATCGGGGCTTTTTTATTTAAACATGCAATAAATGTTTGATATTAAATTTATTTCCAATCCATAATATTTAACCTGGTTGTACAGAAATTAATTTCTTGCTCATCATTACTACATATAATTACCAATCGATTGATTGTATAATTTTTTATAAGTTGATGATATAATTGAAAACCTGCACTATCTAAATTAGTGCAAGGTTCATCTAATAAAATAATAGGCACATTTGAAAAAAAAGCTTGAGCCAATTTTAGGCGTTGTTTCATTCCGCTGCTGTAATAGCGTATTTGTTTATCAGCAGCTTTTGTTAAATTAACAATTGATAAAATTTCATCAACTGTTAAATTAGGAAGTAATGATTGAAAAGATTGATGAAACTGCAAAAATTCTGTGGCAGTCATTTCTTCTATTAACTCTAAGTAAGGTGCAGCAATAGAGAATGATTGAGAATTATTTTCTTGTTTCTTATTCCTCAATTCCCATTCTCCATTTTCTACTTGTATATTTCCTTCACTTAAATCAGTTGAACCTGCAATACATTGAAGCAAAGTGCTTTTACCACTGCCATTAGGGCCGGTTATAGCATAAGTTTGTGTTGAAATAAATTGATAGTTGAGTTTGCGGAATATCCATTCACGATTAAACTTTTTTCCTGCATTTTGTAAATGGATATTCATTAACTACTGTAATAATATATTAATGTGTTAGTCAACAACATTATTCATAAAAATTTATTCTTCCTCTACAGAGCCTTTGGTATAACGTTTTATAATACCTCTTCCGCTTTCGCGAATAAAAGTTACTATTTCATCACGCTCATCACTTGCCACAACTTCTTCTTCAATAAATTCTAATGCTTGAGAAGTGTTCATTCCTTTATTATAAATATATCTATATATATCTAAAATATGATTTATTCTATCATTTGAAAAACCTCTTCGTTTTAAACCAACACTATTTACGCCACCATAACTTAAGGGTGTGCGTACAGCTTTTATATAAGGGGGAACATCTTTACTAACCAAACTTCCTCCCCCAATGTATGAATGTTGCCCAATTTGTACAAACTGATGGATGGCACAAACACCCGCTATAATTGCATAATCTCCCATAATTACATGCCCTGCCATTTGGGAATTATTACTCATAATACAATGGTTACCCACTATACAATCGTGTGCAATATGGCTGTATGCCATAATTAAACAGTTGTTACCCACTTTTGTTTTCTTCCTGTCTTCGGTACCGCGATTAATGGTTACAAACTCTCTAATAATAGTATTATCTCCAATTTCTACGGTAGTTCTTTCGCCTGCAAATTTTAAATCTTGTGGAACAGCTCCTAAAACTGCTCCGGGAAATATTTGACAGTTTTTTCCAATACGGGTTCCGTCCATTATGGTTACGTTGCTACCAATCCAAGTGCCTTCACCAATACGTACATCGCCATGAATAACGGTAAAGGGATCAATTTTTACATTGGAAGCAATTCTTGCATTGGGGTCTATGTAGGTGTAGGGATGTGTCATCCGCGTACTTGTTTTTGGTTTTATTGTTTCTACGGCAATCATATTAATTTGATAAGACCGCATTGATTGAAAAAACGATGCCAGCGTTTAATTGGTTAATTAAAATTAACAAATTTATTATTCAGAACGCTTTACAACTTGTGCCACTAAATCTCCTTCGGTGGCTACTTTTCCGTTTACATAAACGGTTCCGTGCATTTCACAAATACCACGCCTAATAGGGCCTGATAATTCCATTTTTAATAACATAGTATCGCCGGGCTTTACCATTTGTTTAAACTTACAGTTATCTATTTTTAAAAAATAAGTATCGTATTTGCCATCGGGCATGGCATTAATGCAAAGAATACCTCCTGTTTGTGCTAATGCTTCTATTTGTAATACACCGGGCATTACAGGGTTTCCGGGGAAATGCCCCGGGAAAAACCACTCGTTATACGAAACATTTTTTACACCAATAATATAATTGTCGGTTAATTCAATAATCTTATCAACTAATAAAAACGGATGACGGTGTGGTAAAGTTTTTTCTATTTGTTGTAAAGTATAAACAGGTGGTAATGCAGGATTATAAACCGGCACATCTTTTACGTGTTTATTTTTTTTTATGTACTGTTTTATTTTTTTTGCAAATTCTACATTGGTACTATGTCCTGGCCTATTGGCAATAATTCTTGCTTTAATGGGGTAGCCTATTAAAGCCAAATCTCCTACAACATCTAATAACTTATGCCTTGCAGGTTCATTAGGAAAACGTAGTTCTAAATTATTTAAATAGCCTTCGCTTTTTATTTCAACTTTATCTCGTTTAAATACTTTTGCTAAGCGAGACATTTCTGCATCGGTTACTGGTTTATCTACAACAACAATTGCGTTGTTAATATCTCCGCCTTTAATTAAATCGTGATCAAGTAGCATTTCTAATTCATGCAAAAAACAAAATGTTCTGCAGGGTGCAATTTCATTTTTAAACTCTTTGATTGATTTTAGTCCGGCGTGTTGTGTACCTAAAACAGGGCTATTAAAATCTATTAGTGTTGTTATTTGATAATCTACCGATGGCATTGCTACCATTTCTACGCGTTTTTTTTCATCATATAACAAAATATTTTCATCTATACTATACCATGCTTTGGCAGCTTCTTGTTCGGTAATACCTGCTTTTTCAATTAACAAAACAAAAGGTTCAGAGCTTCCATCAATAATAGGAATTTCGGGACCGTTTAGTTCAATTAAACAATTATCTATACCCATACCCACTAAAGCAGCTAAAATATGTTCTACGGTACTTACTTTAGCATCTTCAACTTGTAAGGTAGTGCCTCGGCTGGTATCGGTTACTAAATCACAATCGGCTTTAATGATGGGTTTATTGGGTAAATCAATTCTTTGAAATTGAATACCGAAACCCGGATTAGCAGGTTTTAAAACCATATCGACTAAAACACCTGTATGCAATCCGGTTCCGCTAATATTTGCAACGCTACTTATTGTATGCTGCCTATCGGGATTAAAATTTACAACCATTCGTTTACTTGTTTTTAAAATAGCAACAATGTTGGTATTTGCAATGCAAAATAAACACTTGTTACATTTTTGCTGAAGCTTTTATTTGAAACCCATGCTTCAGAAATATGGTGGACAAAAATAAGCTATTGAAGTTTAATTTACTTTACTTGGATATGTTATGTGCATGAAGTGTATATTCTTTAAACTTTTTTATGCTTATTAACTGATATTTATTTTAATGTTAAATTAATAGAAGCAGGTGTTAAACCATTACTTGTAGCAATAATTTTTACAGTGCCTTTTTTTTCTTTGGCTTGAATAACTGCTAATGCTAACCCGTTGAAAGCTTTACGATAATTGGCTTTAAAAGGTTCATGGCTTACCGGATTTCCATTATCCACTCCGGCTATAAATGCTTCCCCATCAATCATAAAATTTATTAAATTATCTGCTTTGGGTACAAGGTTTCCATCTTTATCTAAAATTCTAACGGTTATAAAACTTAAATCTTCTCCATTGGCATTAATCGTTTTTCTATCGGCAATTAATTCTATTTTGGCAGCTTTACCGGCAGTATTTATTTGTTTGGTTAAAAATACTTTTCCGTTTTTTCTTGATACTGCTTTTATATTTCCTGCTTCATATGCAACTCTCCACATTACGTGCAAATCATCTCCTTGTTTTTTTCGTATGCCTACACTTTTTCCATTTACAAATAGTTCTACTTCATCGGCATGGTTATAATATACCCATACATCTACACTATCTCCTTTATTCCAATTCCAATGTGGTAAAATGTGCAATACGTCTTTATTCGTCCATTCACTTTGATACATGTAATAAACATCTTTCGGAAAACCTGCTAAATCAACAATTCCAAAATAGGAACTTTTTGCAGGCCATGTATAAGGTGTAGGTTCTCCTAAATAATCAAACCCTGTCCAAATAAACATACCGCTTAAATAGGGATATTTTTTTATTATTTTCCAACTTTGCTCGTGCGTAGATGACCATGGGGCTCTTGTATTATCGTAAGCAGAAACAGTAAAATCTGCATTCATTCCGCTATTTCTATCTTCACCTTTTTTATGTTGTGGTGGCCAAACACGAATACTATCGGAAGGGAAAAAATATTCTCCTCTTGTTTCTAAACCTGATGTTGTTTCACTGGCAATAAATTTTTTATTAGGGAAACTATCAAGAAAACTTTTATATAAACTGTGGTGATAATTGTAACCAATTAAATCAAACACATTACTTTTTAAAATAAAATTTTTAGAAGGGAAAGGTCTATCGTTAGCATCTACAATTGGTCTTGTTGTATCAAGATTTCTAACAATATCAGATAATTCTTTGGCAATACCGGTGCCGGTTGCGTCTTCTTGTTCAGGAATTTCATTACCAACACTCCACATAAAAACCGAAGGATGGTTTCTGTCTCTTAAAATTTGATCTTCTAAATCTTTCTTATGCCATTCATCCCAATACAAATGATAATCATATTTGGTTTTAGCAATCTTCCACATATCAAATGCTTCATCCATTACAATAAATCCCATTTTATCGCAAAGTTCTAAAAGCTCGGGTGCAGGCGGGTTGTGCGAGGTTCTGATAGCATTGCAGCCAAACGATTTTAATATTTCTAATTGCCTTTCCAATGCACGGTAATTAATAGCTGCACCTAAGCAACCTAAATCATGGTGGTTACAAACGCCTAATATTTTGAGTGGCTTACCATTCAATGAAAAACCTTTGTTTGCATCAAAGTTGAAGTAGCGTATTCCAAAAGTTGTTTCATAATTATCTACTGCTTTATTATTTATAAGGATGGTTGTAACTGCTTTGTATAAATAAGGATGCTCAACTGACCATAGCTTTGGCTGACGAATAATAATGTTTTGCTGTACGGTTGCTGCTTTTTCTTTATTACTTAGTTGTATTACTTCCCTTCCTGCTGTTTTTCCATCTTTATCGTAAATAACTGTTGATGCTGCAACTTCTTGTGTTGCATTTGCAACAATATTTGCTTTTATAATTAATTGCACATTTGCTTCCTGTTCATTCACCAAAGGTGTTGTAATAAATGTACCCCAATGTTCAATAGCCGTTTTATTGGTTGTTACTAAACGTACATTTCTGTAGATACCGCTACCGCTGTACCAACGAGAATTCATTTGTTTAGAATTATCTACCTTAACTGCTATACTATTTTTCTTTCCAAATTTTATATACGGCGTTAAATCATACTGAAATGAAATATATCCGTTTGGGCGAAAGCCAAGTCTGTGCCCATTTATCCAAACTTCACTACAACGATAAACACCATCAAATTCAATGCGTATTTGTTTTTCTTTTGATGTAACGGGAACAGTAAAAGATTTTCTATACCAACCAATACCTCCCGGTAATGCCCCACCTTCGGGTGCTGCGGGATTATTTTTTGCAAATGGAAGTTCAACACTCCAATCATGTGGAAGATTTAATATTCTCCATTTTGCATCGTTATAATTTTCTTCTTTATAATCATTCTTTACATCGGTTGTATCGGCATAATAAAACTTCCAATTTTTATTAAAATTTTCTACACTTCTAACATTGGTTTGTGCATTTGTTTTTATTATTACAAAACAGAACGCTGATAAATAAAGAATAATTTTTTTCATTATTATAGATAGGTTTGAATTTAAAATAAACAGAATTTATTTTCTTCCAGGATATTGTTTTAAAGCTTCTTGTAAACAATTCATGGCATTGTTTATAGCTTCTTTATTTAATACATACGCTAATCTTACTTCTTGTTTTCCTAAACCTTCTGTTCCGTAAAAACCTGTTGCAGGTGCTAGCATTACGGTTTGATTATTATAGGAGAAGTTTTCTAATAACCATTGACAGAATTTATCTGAATCATCAATAGGCAGTTTTGCCATTGCATAAAAAGCACCACCGGGATTGGGGCAGAATACACCTTCCATTTCATTTAATCTTTTCACAATTAAATCTCTTCTGCTTTGATATTCTTTTTTAGTAACATCAAAATAATTTGCAGGTAAATCAACTGCTGCTTCGCCGGAAATTTGTGCAAATGATGGTGGACTTAATCTTGCTTGTGCAAACTTCATAGCAGCGTCTAATACTTGTTGATTTTTGGTAACAAATGCACCAATTCTTCCGCCGCAGGCACTATAGCGTTTACTAATTGTGTCCATGATAATTACATTATCATCAACATCTGTTAAGTGCATGGCACTATATTGTTTTCCCTGATATGTAAATTCTCTATAAGCTTCATCTGAAAACAAATACAAATTATGTTTTAAAATAATATTTTTTAATTGATTCATTTCAGCTTCGCTATAATTATAACCCGTTGGATTATTAGGATTACAAATAACAATTGCTTTAGTTTTAGCAGTAATTTTCTTTTCAAATTCTTCTATTGGTGGTAAAGCAAAACCATTTTCTATATGAGAAGTTATGGGTACAACTTTTACACCTGCACTTACTGCAAAGCCATTATAGTTGGCATAAAAAGGTTCGGGGATAATTACTTCATCGCCTGCATCTAAACATGCCATAAAACCAAACAAGATAGCTTCGCTTCCGCCTGTTGTAACAATAATTTGATGATGGTTTACATGAATACCTACACTTGAATAATATTGTACTAATTTTTTTCTGTAACTCTCGTTTCCTGCACTGTGGCTATATTCTAACACTTTAAAGTTACTGTGCCTTACTGCATCTAAAACCTGTTGTGGTGTTTCTATATCTGGCTGACCAATATTGAGGTGATAAACTGTTATTCCTTTTTTCTTGGCAGTTTCTGCATACGGAACTAATTTTCTTATAGGTGATGCGGGCATTTGTTTTCCGCGAGTGCTTATTTGTAACATGCAACAAAGATAACGGGCAAGAAATAAAAAAGCTACACATTTACCGGTGTAGCTTTAAGTAAAAATTTGTTTTGATTTTATTTTTTATTCACCACTACTTCTCCTTCAATAGTAAGTTCAACAGGTGCATCAACATTAGCAAATTTAACATGCACTTTTTTTGTAAACTTACCTATGTTGGCGGCATTATAAGTAACCATAACTTTATTCTGCTGCCCTTTCATTATAGGTTCTTTAGGATAGGTTGGAGACGTGCAACCACAATCGGCAGTAGCAGTTTCTATAACAATGGGTTTGGTATTATTATTTTTAAATGTGAAGGTATATGTTGCCGGAACATTTTGTTTTATTTTTCCGAAATTATGTTTTGAAACAGCAAAGGTTCCCCCTTGTGCCATTGATGCTAACGAAAAGCCAACAAAAGCAACGAATAGAAATATTGTTTTTTTCATAATATATAAAATTGAAGGTTAAGAAAATTAATTTCCTGCAGGTTTTATTTTTTCTAATGCACTATTGGCAGGTGCTGTAGCTTGAACAGTATAAGTCTCTCCATGAAAAGTTACCTGCTTATTAAAAGCATTATTATTAAAATAGATAGTAGCGTATTTAGAAAATGCACCCATAGTGTTTGCATTAAAACCTAAGGTTACTGTAAAGGTTTCTCCACTATCATATTTTTTACCTTTCTCAAATTTTGGCGTAGTACAACCGCAACCAACACTTACTTCATTAACCCATATTGGTTCATTACTTATATTTTTAATAGTAACATTATATTCAACCGGTTTACCAAAAGGTATTTTCCCGAAATCATATACGGCATTAGTAAATTCTACATATTTGGTAATATCTTTTACTTGTTCGGTATGTTGTGCTTTTACTATGTGGGCCAAACTGAAAACCAATGTGAAGAAGAAAATTTTTTTCATTATTAAATGCATTTAAGGATAAAAATATAAATTCTGTTTTAAAGAAGTGTTACCAATTTCCTACAATAATTGTTTTTATCAATAAAAATCGTTCCAAAAATTTATTTACAATTATTTTTTATTTTAATCTAATCATGCACATTATAAAGCAAATACATTTGTTTGCAAAAACATTCTTTACAAAAAGCATCTTATTAAAGAATTTAGCTGAAAAATATAACCTCTATTTATTTCAATTTTTGTGATATTAAAAGAAGAAATATTAAAAGAACACAATAAAGAGCATGTATTAAAAATTGCTGCGTATGCCTGTTCTTCTAAAAAACGATTTAAAGAGTTAATGAACTGCTATTTGCAGGGCGAATACCGTTTATCGCAAAGAGCAGCATGGAGTATGAGCTGGGCAGCCAAACAAAAACCTGAAATGATAATTCCTTATATAAAAGAGTTAGTACAGCAATTACAAAGAAAAAATGTTCACAATTCTGTAATACGTAACTCTGTAAGAGTTTTACAAGATTTAAATATCCCCGATGATTTGCACGGAGAATTAATGAATTCCTGTTTTAATTTTATTGAAACACCTACTACTCCCGTTGCCATTAAAGCTTTTTCATTAACCATACTTCAAAAACTTTCTTTACAATACCCCGAAATAAAACAAGAATTAAAATTAATTATTGAAGAAAGATGGGAACACGAAACACCTGCATTTAAAAGCAGAGCAAAAAAAATAATCTGTTCTTAATACCATTTTAGCCTAAAGAATAATATTATCCGCAAACATTTCCACAAAAAAAATGTATTTATTTTAATTGAAACAGTAACAATTATTTTTGTTTAATGGAACAAACAATTACCTTGGCATATAAAGACGATATGCTTAGTTACGAAGGATTTAAAAATCAGGTACTTGAAGACTACCGCATTGCCATAGTTAGCCGTGAGGCAAGCTTATTGGGCCGCCGCGAAGTTTTAACCGGGAAAGCCAAATTCGGCATTTTTGGAGATGGAAAAGAAATAGCCCAAATTGCAATGGCAAAGTTCTTCAAAGCAGGTGATTACCGTGCAGGTTATTATCGCGACCAAACTTTTATGTTCTCTTCTGGCTTAGCAAGTGTAGAACAATTTTTCTCACAATTATATGCCGACCCCGATGTACACCACGATCCTTTTAGTGCAGGCAGGCAAATGGTTAGCCACTTTGCAACAAGATTTGTAGATGAAACGGGTAATTGGTTAGATCTTGCTAATAGAAAAAATATAAGTTCTGATATGGCACCTACTGCATCGCAAATGCCACGTGCAGTTGGTTTAGCTTTGGCTTCAAAATTATTTAGGCAAACTCCGCAATTAAAAACTTTTGATAATTTAAGTCATAACGGAAACGAAATTTGTTTTTGCACCATTGGAGATGCATCAACCAGTGAAGGCCATTTTTGGGAATCTATTAATGCAGCAGGTGTAATGCAAATTCCTTTAGCAGTTTTTGTTTGGGATGATGGTTATGGCATTTCAGTTCCTAAAAAATATCAAACCACCAAAGGTTCTATTTCTACTGCCCTACGCGGTATGCAAAAAGAAGATAAAACCAATGGTATCAATATTTACAAAGTAAAAGGATGGGATTATGCAGGCATGTGTGAAGTGTTTGAATCTGCTTTACACAAAATGCGTGAAACCCATATACCCGCTGTATTTCATGTAGAAGAAATAACACAACCGCAGGGGCATAGCACCAGCGGAAGTCATGAACGTTATAAAGATGCAGCCCGTTTAGAATGGGAGCGTGAATGGGATTGCATTAAAAAGTTCAAAGAATGGATTACAGAAAATAATATTGCCACCAACGAAGAATTAAACGATGTTGAAACCGAAGCAAAAAATTTCACCAGAACATCTAAACAAAGAGCATGGGAAAAATTTATAGCTCCACTAAATCGTCATGCAGCAACAACCATTAATTTAATAAGCAATGCAATGGTGCATGATATGGAAACATATAACAACATGCAACAATTGGCTACACAATTAAAAAATAATGCAGAGCCCTTAAGAAGAGATATTATGCACACATTGGCAGTAGCTATGGAAACAGCACCTACCTCTCCTTCTACTCCATCTATAAAAGAATTTTACAACTCATTATTAACCGAAAGCAAAAATTTATACAACACCTACCTTTATAATCAAGGTACAAAAAGTGCTTTAAAAGTAGATGAAGTAAAACCATTAATTCCTTTTGATACCAACCCTATTAACGGTTATGAAGTATTAAATAAATATTTTGATGCATTATTCAACAATCATCCATTAGTATTTGCTTTTGGAGAAGATGTTGGAATGATTGGAGATGTAAACCAAGGCTTTGCCGGCTTACAACAAAAACATGGTAGTGAAAGAATTTTTGATACCGGTATTCGTGAACTAACTATTGTAGGACAAGCCATTGGTATGGCTTTACGTGGTTTAAGACCTATTGCAGAAATTCAATATTTAGATTATTTATTATACGGAATACAAACCCTTAGTGATGATGCAGCTACCACACATTTCAGAACACACGGTCAACAAAGTTGCCCAATAATTATTCGTACACGCGGACACAGACTTGAAGGTATTTGGCATAGCGGTAGCCCAATGGGTATGATTATTAATGCACTACGAGGCATGTACGTATGCGTACCAAGAAATATGGTACAAGCAATTGGAATGTACAATACTTTATTACAAAGCAATGACCCTGCAATTGTTATTGAATGTTTAAACGGCTATCGCTTAAAAGAAAAACCACCTACTAATTTATTAGAATATACTCTGCCTTTAGGAATAACAGAAACAATTAGAGAAGGTAATGATGTAACAATCGTTTCATACGGCTCTACACTAAGAGTAATACAAGAAGCAACAGACCGTTTAGAAAAACAAGGCATTAGCTGCGAAGTAATTGATGTACAAACATTATTACCATTCGACATTAACCATAACATTGTACAATCTTTAAAGAAAACTAATAGAATAATTTTTGTTGATGAAGATGTACCAGGCGGTGCAACAGCCTACATGTACAATGAAATAATGGAAAAACAAGGTGGTTACCGTTGGGTAGATGCTGCACCCAAAACAGTAACTGCACAACCACACAGACCGGCTTATGGCAGTGATGGTGATTATTTTGGCAAACCTAATGCAGAAGATATTATTAATGCAGTAACCGAAATAATGAGTGAATAATACTTATTTCACATTCAATTAAATTTTAATATAAAATAAATCGCGGCCTTGTAGTACAATGGATAGTATAAGAGTTTCCGAAGCTCCAGATTCAGGTTCGATTCCTGACGAGGCTACTTAATTTTTAGAACCACACATTCCTCATATTATTATTTCTTTTCTTGTAGAAACTAAAAATTGCATAATTATCCAAGCAACAACATAAGAAAGTCCACAAATAATGAACATAATCATATATGCTACTGTGGGCGTTTCTAAAACAACTCCAATTTTACTTACTATAGGTTTATTATTAAGGAGTTTTTATTTTAATCAGCCTTTTAGGAATGTATATTAATGCCTATTAGTTTGGGTGCAGGATTTGAGGAGTATGTATATGGATTCATGCACTAACGAACTGGTGCTTAATGGATATAATTCATGAAAAAATAGGAGTGAGAAATGATGAATCAACTTGCAGTTAGAATATTTAATGAATTTATTTTAAGATAAATAATCCATTACAATTAAGAAAGTTTTTTCTTCTTCCACCAATCGTAAATTTTAGGAAAAGCTATAACAAACCATTCAGTATAGAATTCTGAATTTGTTTCTATTACTTGTTTAATAGCTTCCATATTTCTATAAGCATAATTAGCTACTTCATTTACGTTTATATCTGGTTTTATATCTGAATAACCTACAAACACATGATCAAATTCATGTTCCGTTAATCCATTAGAGAAGGTAGCTTCATAAATAAAATCAAAAACTTTTGTAAGTGTTAGTTCAATTCCCATTTCTTCTTTTAATCTTCTTTTTGCAGCGTTTTCAATTTCTTCGCCCCAACGCGGGTGGCTACAACAAGTATTCGTCCACAAACCGCCGCTATGATATTTGGTTAAAGCTCGTTGTTGTAATAATAATTCTCCTTTCGTATTAAATACAAATATGCTAAAAGCTCTATGCAATAAGCCTTTTTGATGTGCTTCTATTTTTTCCATTGCATTAATTGCAACATCGTTTTCATCAACTAAAACCACAGTTTCCATAGTCTATAATCTTTATTCAAATTAACGAATTATTCAAAACAGTTTCATTAAAAAAGAATTAATAAATATAACTATAAATTGTTTGCATTTTGTAAAACAAAAAAACAGCAACTTAATAGTTACTGTTTTAATTTAAAAATTATTCGTATTTATTTTTTAATATTTCGCAAGTATTGACCGTATCCGCTTTTTTGATAAACATCGGCCAATTGAAACAATTGTTGTTGATTAATATAACCCATTCTATAAGCTACTTCTTCTATACAACCAATTTTTTGGCTTTGGCGTTTTTCTATTACTCTAACAAATTCACAAGCATCACTATATGAATCAAATGTACCTGTATCTAACCAAGCCGTGCCTCTGTTCATTACACCAACTTTTAGTTTTCCTGCTTTTAAATATGTATGATTTATATCTGTAATTTCATATTCACCGCGTACAGATGGTTTAATTGATTTTGCAATGTGTACTACATCATTATCATAAAAATATAAACCCGGAACTGCATAATTAGATTTTGGTTTGGTGGGTTTTTCTTCAATAGAAATAGCAATATTGTTTTTATCAAACTCAACCACACCATATCTTTCAGGATCATTTACTTCATACGCAAAAATTGCAGCTCCATCAATATTATTGTACGATTGTAATAATTTACTAAAGCCGCTTGCATAAAAAATATTATCTCCTAATATCAATGCAACTTTATCGTTACCAATAAATTTTTCGCCAATTACAAATGCTTGAGCCAAGCCATTGGGTACTGCTTGCACAGCGTAAGAAAATTTACAACCAACTGCAGAGCCATCTCCTAATAAACGTTGAAATTGTTCAGAATCTTCCGGAGTTGTAATTATTAAAATTTCATTTATGCCTGCCAACATTAAAGAGGATAAAGGGTAATAAATCATTGGTTTATCGTATACCGGCATCAATTGTTTGCTTACTCCTTTTGTAATAGGATATAAACGTGTGCCGCTACCACCAGCCAAAACAATTCCTTTCATAATAAAAAATATTATAAATTAAAATTAAGTGTGTGTTTAACTTCATTTAATGTAGGAAGCATTTTATCTCTTTCAGAAAGCAGATTTTCAGTTTCTCTGTTTCCCCAATTTATATTTATAGAGGAATCGTTATAAATTATACCGCCTTCAGATGCTTTGTTATAAAAATTATCGCATTTATAAAAGAAAATTGCTTCGTCGCTCAATACTTTAAAACCATGTGCAAAGCCACGTGGCACAAAGAATTGCGTAAAATTATCTTCACTTAATTCAACTGCAACATATTCTCCGAAAGTTGGAGAATCTATTCTTATATCAACTGCAACATCTAACACTTTACCTTTTAAAACACGCACTAATTTTGCTTGTGCATGTTCTTGTAATTGATAGTGTAAACCACGCAAAACTCCTTTTGTAGATTTTGATTGATTGTCTTGAATAAAATTTATTTTGACACCAATTAAGTTTTCAAATTTTTGTTGGTTAAAACTTTCAAAAAAATAACCTCTATCATCTTTAAAAACTGTATCATGAATTATAAAGCAACCTTTCAATTTTGTTTCTTCAACTTTCATTGATTATCTATTTGAATACATTTCGTTATAATAATTTTGATAAGCTCCACTGGTTACATGTTGCAACCATTCTGTATTTTGTAAATACCAATCTATTGTTAATGATAACCCTTGTTCAAAAGTTACAGATGGCTTCCAACCTAATTTGGTATTGATTTTTGTGGCATCAATTGCATATCTTCTATCATGCCCCGGCCTGTCTTTTACATAAGTAATTAATTGTTCGCTTTCTCCTGCTTGCCTTCCTAATTTTTCATCCATTAACGTACAAAGTAGTTTTATTAAATCAATATTCTTCCATTCATTAAAACCACCAATATTATAAGTTTCATTTACTTCACCTTTATGAAATACAGTATCAATAGCAATTGCATGATCTTTTACAAAAAGCCAATCTCTAGTATATTTTCCATCTCCATAAACGGGTAATGGTTTTTTATTAATAATATTATTTATAAAAAGTGGGATTAATTTTTCGGGGAAATGATTGGGACCATAGTTGTTTGAGCAGTTAGAAATTTTTGTTTGAAGATGATAAGTTTCTGCATAAGCTCTAACAAAATGATCTGAAGATGCTTTGCTTGCAGAATAAGGCGAGTTAGGATGATAAGAAGTTGTTTCTGTAAAAAAACCTGTATCTCCTAAGGCTCCATACACTTCATCGGTTGAAACATGATAAAATATATGATTGCTGAAATTAGCTGCCCACTTTGCTTTTGCAGTATTTAATAAATTTACGGTACCAATAATATTGGTGTACACAAAATCTAACGGAGAGAGAATAGAACGATCTACATGCGATTCTGCTGCTAAGTGAATAACATCTGTTATACCGTGTTTTTCAAAAACATTATTTATTGCTTCTGCATCTAAAATATTTATTCTTTCAAAAAAATAATTGCTATTATCCTCTATATCTTTTAAATTTTCTAAGTTACCTGCATAGGTTAATGCATCTAAATTTATAATATTATACTCAGGGTATTTTGTAACAAATAACCTTACCACATGCGAGCCAATAAAACCTGCACCACCCGTAATTAAAATTTTTTTTGACATAATTGTTTAACTAAAATTGTTCTTATACCAATCAACCGTTTGCTGTAACCCTTGCTGTACAGTTATTTCAGGGTTGTATGTTAATAATTTTTTTGCTTTTGAAATATCTGCTAAACTATGTTTTACATCTCCTTTTCTTTCTTCACGAAGTATTACATCAATATTTGATTGTGTAATATTTTTTAAATAATTAAATAATTGTAATAGTGTTGTTTGTTCTCCGCATGCAATATTATATACTTGATTAACTGCATCAATATTTTCTGTAAATAACGCTTTTATATTTGCTTGAACGGCATTACTTACAAAAGTAAAATCTCTGCTATGATTTCCATCTCCGTTTATAAATGGTTTTTGGCTGTTTAATAGTGATTGAATAAATAAAGGGATAACCGCAGCATAAGGCCCATTAGGGCTTTGCTTTGGACCAAACACATTAAAATATCTTAATCCAATTAATTGCAAACCGTACGTATTAGCATATACACGTGCATATAATTCGTTTACATATTTTGTAACAGCATAAGGAGAAAGTGGATTACCAATTTTATCTTCTACTTTAGGTAAACCCGGATGATCTCCATAAGTTGAGGAGCTTGCAGCATAAACAATTCTTTTAATATTGGTTTCTTTTGCTGCAGTAAACACATGTAAAGTTCCTGTAATATTTACAGCATTGGTTGTAAGCGGATCATTAATAGAACGAGGTACAGAACCCAATGCAGCTTGATGAGAAATTAAATTAATATTACTACAAGCTTGTAAACAAGTTTCATAATTTCTTATATCTCCTTCTACAAATTGAAATTTTTGATTTGAAAAAAAAGGTTGAATATTTTTTTTAGACCCCGTAGAAAGATTATCTAAAACTCTTACCAATTCAACTCTTGTATCTGCCAGTAATGCTTCAACAAGATTTGAACCAATAAAACCTGCACCGCCCGTAACTAATATTTTCATGTTTAGTTTATTAATCCCAATTTATATTTTTTATTTCTTCATACACTTTTTTAATGCCTTCTTCTAAACCAATTGATGCTTTCCAACCTAATTTATTCAACTTTGTTACATCCATTAATTTTCGTGGTGTGCCATCGGGTTTAGTGGTATCAAAAACCAACTTTCCATTATAATCAACTATTTTTTTTATTAATTCGGCTAGTTCTAAAATAGTTATATCACTTCCACAACCAATATTTACCAATCCTTTATCGTTATAGTTATTCATTAAAAAAACGCAGGCTTCGGCTAAATCATCTGTATGTAAAAATTCTCTTTTCGGAGAACCGCTTCCCCAAAGAGTTACAGAAGGATAATTATTTTTTTTTGCTGAAATAAACTTTCTTAATAAAGCAGGTAATACATGACTTTTTTCTAAATCATAATTATCATTAGTGCCATATAAGTTTGTTGGCATTGCCGAAATAAAATTACATCCGTATTGAGCTCTGTATGCATTGCATAATTCTATACCTGCAATTTTTGCAATAGCATAAGGTTGATTGGTTTCTTCTAAATAACCCGATAATAAATATTCTTCTTTTAATGGCTGTGGTG
This sequence comes from Bacteroidota bacterium, assembly GCA_018267705.1. GTDB lineage: Bacteria > Bacteroidota > Bacteroidia > Chitinophagales > Chitinophagaceae > CW01. Next base: position 22,329 of record JAFDXX010000012.1, read on the forward strand.
CTAATTTTGGATAGATACAAGAAGAACCTAAAAATAATAATTTGGTTACTTTATTTAAATAAGCAGCATGAATAATATTACTTTCTATCATTAAATTTTCATAAATAAAATCTGCACGATAAGTATTGTTGGCTACAATTCCGCCAACTTTAGCAGCAGCCAGAAAAACATATTCAGGTTTTTCTTTATTAAAAAAATCATTTACACATTGCTGATTTCTTAAATCTAACTCAGTAGATGTTTTATAAATAATATTTACAAATCCTTTTTGTTGCAAATGCCTTAAAATAGAGCTGCCCACCATTCCACGATGCCCTGCTATGTATATTTTAGAATGTTTTTCCATTATTTATTCAAACTCGTTATTAATTTTAAAACCATTTTCTTTCAACCATTTCTCTTTGCTGAATAATTCTATATCGGATGCTACCATTTCTGTTATCATTTCTTGTAATGTATATTTTGGCTGCCATCCCAATTTATTTTTGGCTTTGCTTGCATCTCCTATTAATAAATCTACTTCTGTTGGGCGATAATATCTTGCATCTACTTTTACTACCACTGTACCTTCTGCTATCTGATATTTTTCATTGTTGCATTTTACTACATAACCTTCTTCTTCTTCTTCTTTTCCTCTGAAATTAATTTCAATACCTACTTCATTAAATGCCATTTTTACAAAATCTCTTATGCGTGTTGTAATACCCGTTGCCAATACAAAATCTTCTGCTTTTTCTTGTTGTAATATCAACCACATCCCTTCTATATAATCTTTCGCATGTCCCCAATCTCTTTGTGAATCTAAGTTCCCTAAGAACAATATTTTTTGCATCCCTAACGCAATTTTTGCTACTGCTCTGGTTATTTTTCGTGTTACAAAAGTTTCTCCTCGGTTTGGTGATTCATGATTAAACAAAATGCCATTACAAGCAAACATGTTATAGGCTTCGCGATAGTTTACCGTTATCCAATACGCATATAGTTTTGCAACTGCATAAGGACTTCGGGGATAGAATGGTGTTGTTTCATTTTGCGGTACTGCCTGCACTAAACCATATAATTCACTGGTGGATGCTTGATAGATTTTTGTTTTTTTAGTTAAGCCCAATAATCTTACTGCTTCTAATATTCTTAATGTTCCAATTCCATCGGCATTGGCAGTATATTCGGGTGTTTCAAAACTTACATGCACATGGCTCATAGCGGCCAAATTGTAAATTTCATCGGGTTGTACTTCTTGTATTATTCTTATCAGATTAGTGCTGTCTGTTAAGTCGCCAAAATGTAAGGTCATGTGTGCATCGGGCACATGTGGATCTTCATAAAAATGATCTATGCGTTGTGTATTGAACATAGATGTTCTTCTTTTTATGCCGTGCACTTTATAGCCTTTCTTTAAAAGAAATTCGGCTAAATATGCTCCATCTTGGCCTGTTATGCCTGTTAGTAATGCTACTTTCATTTTATAATTAGATAAACTGATTTAATTTTCTTAACGGCTTCAAAAATAAGGTAAACCAATAAGGGTTTAAATTATTTACTTTCCATGCTAATCTATCATTTTTATTAGCTAACAATCTGTTTTTTAAAGTTTTATTGCTTGCACCTCCTGAACGCATGTGTACTAAAGTTTTTGAGATATATGAAGTTTTTATTTCATGCTTAAATATCATTCTTAACATTAGTTCGTAATCTGCGGCTGTACCTAAATTCAAGTTAAATTTTCCAAACTTATTATAACATTTTTTTTTTACGAAGAATGTTGGATGAGGTGGCATCCATCCGTATAAAAAAGATTGTTTGGTGTGATTACCTGAAATCCATTTTCTTGTTACTTTACTAATATTGGTTTCATCAACATATAATAAATTTCCATATACCGCATCGCAATTTTCTTTTTCAAAAATAGTTGCAACATTTTCTAATACAAATTCATCTGCATAAAAATCGTCTGAATTTAAAATACCAATTATATCTCCGTCGGCCAATTCAATTCCTTTATTCATGGCATCGTAAATGCCATTATCTTTTTCTGATTTTTTTTTCTGAACATGGCTGAAAGAGTGAACTATATTCATTGTTCCATCCAATGAATTTCCATCCACAACAATGTGTTCTATATTAGCATACGTTTGCTGTTGCACAGATTTTAATGTGTGCTCAATTGTTTTTTCGCTATTAAACGTTGCAGTAATAATAGAAATTTTCATCATCTTTCTACAACAATATTTTCCATTACCAACATATCCATATTTGTTCTTAAGAAACAATTCAATGCTTCTTCCGGAGAGTTTACAATGGGTTCGTTTTCATTAAACGATGTGTTTAATAAAATAGGTACGCCTGTTTTATTACCAAATGTTTCAATAAGATTATAATAACGCGGAGATACTAATTTATCAACGGTTTGCAGTCTTCCCGTACCATCGGCATGTGTAACTGCAGGAATAATAATATGCTTTTCTTTTTTAATTGGAAAAACTTTTTCCATGAAAGGAACAACATCATTTACTTCAAAATATTCATCAACATATTCTTTTAAAATACTTGGTGCAAATGGTCTAAAGCTTTCTCTACGCTTAATTTTCGCATTCAATAAATCTTTTGCATCACTTCTTCTCGGGTCTGCTAAAATACTTCTTGCACCTAATGCTCTTGGGCCAAACTCTGCTCTACCATTAAACCAACCTACTACACCTGCATTTATTAATTTATCTGAAACATAATTATATAGTTCGTCATCTTCAATTTTTTTATATTTAATATTCTTTGATTGAAGTAAAATTTCAATTTCATTATTTGAAAACTTAGAGCCGGTATATGCACTATAAACAGCCGATGTTCTAGGTTGTTTTTTTATTTGATGATATGTATATAATGCACTACCCATGCTGATTCCTGCATCATGCCCTGCCGAAGGAATATATACTTCTTTAAAATTAGTATTCCGTGTTATTTTACCATTAGCAACACTATTTTGTGCAACACCGCCTGCAATACATACTTTAGTTAAACCTGTTTGTTTTTGCAAATGATTAAGTATATGAAAAATTGTTTCTTCCGTTATTTTTTGTACAGATGCTGCCAGGTCTTTATGATATTGTGTTAATGATTCTTCTTTTGTTCTTTCATTACCAAATTCTGCAATTATTTTTTTCCCAAATAATGGTGGAACAATAGGTAAATTATTTTCTCCATAAGTTACAAAACCTTTTGATGGTGAACGGAAATAGGAGAGATCTAATTGAAACAAACCATCATTTGTAAACTTTATAATTTTTCTTAATTTATCAACATGTAATGGTTTACCATAAGGAGCCAAACCCATTACTTTATATTCATCGCCATAATGTGGAAATCCGAGTAATTGCGTAAATGCAGTATAAAAAATTCCTAGGGAATGAGGAAAATTAATTGAGTTTAATACTTCTATTTCTGTTCCTTTACCTATACCAATCATTGTAGTTGAAAAATCACCTGATCCATCTATACTTAATATAGCAGCTTCATTATAAGGTGATGCATAGAATGCAGATGCCATATGACTTCTGTGATGCTCTATATTATGAATTTTAGGTTTAATATGAGAAACATCTATTCCTGATAATAAACTTAATTCTTCTTCAATGGTTGCTATTTTTTTTTGATTAAAGAAGCGATTTTTTACAAAATGAAAAGAACTAAAAGGGTGCTGCATTACAAATTTTAGTTTCTCCATTTTTTTTGCATCAACATTTCTGCCTATTGCAATATGATCAACTTCATTTAATGTAATACCTGCTTCTTTTAAACAAAATTCAACGGCTAATGATGGAAAACCTGCCCAATGTTTTATTCTTCTAAAACGTTCTTCTTCTGTTGCAGCAATCATTACTCCATCTTTAAAAATTGCAGCAGATGAGTCTGCATGGTAAGCATTAATTCCTAAAATATACATTTAAAATAGTTTATGAAAATAGCTGATTGTAAGCATCAGCAAAGTTTTGTTTGTAAAAATAATTAGTTGCGTATTGATGAGCACATTGAGTATATGATTGCCATGTTTTATTATTACTTTTTGCCAATGTTTCTATTAATGTTGTTATAAGTTTTTTATTATTTATATCTACATTCCATCCTGCATTATTTTCTTCTAATTTATTCCAATTGGTGTAATTGCTTGTAATAATTGGTGTTCCAACACTAAGGCTTTCAAATAAAGCATGACCAAAGTTTTCTCCTTGCGTTAAAAGTATTGATGCGTTGTATTCTGTAAAAGTTTGCTGCACATATTTAGGTTGTATATTTCCTTTATAATTTACTAAAATATTTGCAGGTAGTTGTTTCATGCTATCGTTACATAAATTCCAATATTGTTTTTCTTTTATAGGTCCATAAATATCTAACAAAATTCTCGTCTTGCATTCTTTCAATATTTCCACTAATAATAAAAGATTTTTTTTAGGTGTAATAATTGAAAGATAAACAAGTGATAATACGTTTTCTTCTTTAATAATGGGTTTAATGTCTACTAAAGGTTTTTTAGGAATATTAGCCGCTATTACAATATTGCAGCGCCTTCCAAACATTTTTTTTATATCTTCTACTTCACCAAAATTGGTTGCATGCCAAAAAATATTATTTGTTATGTTAAACAATTTTAATGCTTTAAAATAAATTTTCTTTTTAAATGGCTTAACTGCTAATGCTCCTTTTTGTAGCATACCTCTGGGGCTAACTATTAATTTTATTCCTATTTTTTGTAATTGTTTTTTTAATAATAAAGGAGTAAGAAAAAATGTTTTTCCATACATACCATTTATATAAATATATTGTGGTTGTATTTGTTGAACAATAGAAAAAAGTCTTTTTTTATTGACATTAGTGGTTGCATACCAAACAGCAATTTCTATATTGTTTATTCGTATTTTATTCCATTCATTTTTATGAATATTTTCATATGGAATAGTTTCATTTAAATCATAAGCAGAAGTAAATACGGCAAAATTAAATTGTTGGTGTAATGTTTCAATCATGTTGATTAACGATTGAACAGGGCCACCTGCATTATATCCGGGATAAAAATATTGATATACAATAAGTATAGTGGGTTTCATAAGAAATTAGGCAAGTAACAATTTTTTTAAACGAGTTTTATATTGTTTAAAATCAAAAACCATTAATACTTCTTGTTGTAAAGTGCTGCTATTAATATTTTGTAATGATAATGAATTATCAATTGCTTGTTTAAGTTCATTAATATTATCAGGATCAACCAATGTTCCGAATTTTCCATTTTGCAATGCATCAATACTGCCATCTTTATTTCCTGCAATAACCGGTCTTCCGCAAGCTAATGCTTCAATAAACACAATACCAAAACCTTCTTTTTTACTTGGCATAATAAATACATCTGAAAGTAAGTAATGATCATTCAACTCTTCATCATTTACATAACCAATTAATTTTACGTAATCCCACATTTCGTGTTGATTGATAATAGCTTCTATTCTTTCTTGTTCTTGATTTTCTGCTTTACCGCAAATGAGATAAATAAAATCGTTTCTTTTATTTTTTAATAAACTTAATGCTTCAATAACATCATCGTAGCCTTTGTATTTTTCTGAATAAGCCATACGGGTTACTGTTAATAATATTTTTTTATTTGAAGAAATATTATATCTATTTAATAAATAATTTGGCTTTGCAAATAAAGTAGGTAGTTTAAAATAAGGATCAATTGTATTAGGGAAAATTTTTATTTTTTGTTCTTCTAACCCTTCATTATAACGAAGCAATTGTTGTTTTGTAAAATTGCTAACACTTACAATAGTATCGGCCATTTGTATTAATTTTTTCTTTGAACCTGAATGTTCTCTCCATACTTCAATACCATGTGTAATTAATATGACACGAATAGATGGTTTTATTTTTTTTATTATATATCCAATAAGTGAAAGGTTAATATGGCCTATTATAACTGTATTATAGCGTAAAGCTTTAATCATTGCATACGCTACAAAAAAACCACGGTTACCATAAAAACCTTTAAACCTTAAACGAGGAAAATATTTTTCATCTGAATGATGATCATAAGAAGAATAAGCATCTCCATCTATGAAATCATCAACACTTAATTCGTGCAGAGCTTTTAAAAAACTTCTATTGAATTTTTCAATACCTCCTGTAAATGAAAAACCTGTTAAGTATAAAAACAATATAGAAGGTAATTCTTTTCTACGCATATGATGCAGTTAGCTTTAATTGATTATTAGGCTGACTTAAAATATAGCACCAATAACGGCTCCAATGTATGTTACCGTTAGTTAATCCTTTTAATAATTGTTTTGCATTTTTATTTTGTTGTTGTAACTGAACATGCTTCATCCACATTTCAAAAGGAAAAACAAAACCTTGTTTGGGCCTGTTCCAAATAGTTTCCGGCAATTCATTTTTAAATGCTTTAATTAAAAGATGTTTTATTTGGTTAGGATTATATCTTATCTCGGGTACAATTGAATATAAAAGGTTTATTAATTCTTTATCTAAAAAAGGAACACGAACTTCTAAACTATGCCACATACTCATATAATCTGTATCTTTTAGCAATTGATTTTGCATATATAAATTTGTTTCTATATAGCTTATTTTTTCAAGTGGTAACAGTTTTTCTGTGAATAAAGGCAAGCGAACATTATCAAGTAAATTATACAATTCTTTTTCGGTACAATCTAATAACTGTGCAATTTGAGCCGGTACAAAAAAGCCGCGATTAAATAAATATTCTCCCAAAGCATCTTTCAGTTGTAAGAAATTTATTTTCTTTCTTCTATCATCCGGAAAGATATTAGCAATTTCAAAAATAAATTCAGGTAACCAATTTATCATACCCACAGCTTTTGTTCTATTAAATGATTGGTATCCTCCAAACAATTCATCGGCACCTAAACCACTTAACACTGCAGTTAAACCATATTGTCTTGCGTATTTACAAATAAAGTAAGAGTTAATGCCATCATTACTTGGTTGATCCATTGCTTTAATAATATCGGGGATACTTTGCCTAAATTCATTTTCTGTTACCAAAAAAGATTTATGCTGTGCTTTTGTTTTTTGTATAATGATATTTTGATATTGTTTTTCTGAAAATTTTTCATTATCAAAAATGATAGATAGTGTATGAAGATTATTATTGACAAAAGGTTGGGCAAGTAATGTAAGCAAACTTGAATCTATTCCTCCGCTTAAAAATAAACCGATAGGTGCATCTGAAATTAAATGTCGCTGAACCGATTTTTGCAGTGTTTCTTTTATTAAAGGCAGGGCTTCTTCTTCTTTATATATTGTATAATTATAATATAATTTATGGAAAGATTCTTGTCTTGTATTCCAAGTATTTAAATCTATTTCAAGAAAAGTTCCTTTTTCCAAAGGTTGAATATCTTGCAAGGTTGTAATGGGTTCTGGCAAATGACCAAAGAGAAGAAAATATTTTTTCCATTCACTATTTTCTTGCCATGAAGGGTTAATAGTTTTAAAAGCTCTTACTTCAGAAGCAAAATATAATTCGTTGTTTTTTAAATAATAATACAATGGTTTAATGCCTGCATGGTCTCTTGCAAGAATTAATTTATTTGTAAGTTTATCTAACAACACCAATGCAAACATACCATTGAGATGTTGAAAGCAATCTGTTCCCCATTCTATATAAGCATAAATAATTACTTCTGTATCGGAAGAAGATTTAAAGTTGTAGCCTTTAGCAAGTAGTTTATCTTTTATTTCTTGATAGTTATAGATTTCTCCATTAAAAATAATTACAATACGTTCCTCTTTATCCATCATTGGTTGAATACCTAATGGAGATAAATCTATTAACGCCAATCGTCTGTGCCCAAATGCTAAACCCAATTCCTTATTAATATATACACCGCATCCATCGGGGCCACCATGCTGCATACTATCACGCATTTGCGTAATAAATGCTTCATCAGGATTAATTTTTTTTGATATAACACCGGCTATTCTACACATGATTTTTGTTATTAGCAGTATAATTAATTAAACAACTATTGATGGCTTGTAACAATTCATTGTTATAATGGCTCCAAGTATAGGCTTGTGCTTTAATGGCAGCATTTTTGCCCATTGCATTCGCTGCATTTTTATTATTATAAAAATAGTTAATATATTTTTTCAATTCAAGAATATTGCCTGTTTCAATTACAAATCCACAACTATCATCAACAGCATCCTTAGCTCCGGTGTTGTTTGAAATTATTACCGGCAAGCCGCAAGCCATGGCTTCTATAACTACAGCAGCCCAACTATCTAAATAACTTGGCAGCACAAACACATCTGCTTGCTGTAACTCTTTTACCATATCTGCATGATGCAAATATTCTATATATTTTATATTTGAATAGTTACTTTGATTATTTAACAACTGCGAAGCATCTCCTCTTGGGCCAATTACAACCAATTCTATATTCTCATTTTCTAATTGCTTCATTACTTCAATTAAATCTGCAATGCCTTTTCTGAAAGTGATAATGCCAATAAATATTAAACGCAATTTTTTATTGTTTAAATAATTTGTTTTTGATAGAAACAAATTTGTGTTAAACCCAAGACTTGCAACTTTTATTTTGCTTTCAGGAATACCATTGGTAAGTAAAGTTTGTTTGGCAAAGGTTGAAAGCGTTAAAATACAATCTGCTTTATTGTACTCTTTTTGTTTGATGATTGTAATTTTATCGAAGGTTTTTTTTTTACCAGAAATAGTTTTAAAAAAAGGGAATTGTTCTCTTAAACTAACAATAAAATTGACATGCACTTGGGCTAAATCTAATATTGTTATTACGCCCAGTTGTTTAGCTACAGCAAAACTTTTTAAACAACTTTTTTCATAACCAATAAAAACATCTGCGGTTTGTTTTTTTAATTGTTTGCTTACATAATTATCATGTATTCTATCTTCTATAAGGCTCCACAATTCAATATCTTTAAAAATAAATCGACCAAAAAATTTATATAAAGTACCTAATGTATTGGTTCTAATAATTTCTGAAGGAATTGAAGTATCTGTTTTTTTCAACAATTCATTCTTTAGTTTTTTATTTACAGAAAGCAGTTTCCATAAAAAATTATTTTGTTTATACCACATTGATGTATAAAAAATTACTTCATGTTTTGCATTAAGTAATGCTTTTACAGTTTGATGTGTATATTGTTTTGAAGGATTTGAAATAATAATTTTCATGTATAGTTACTCAAGCAATTTTTCTTTAAAATAGTTCAAGTATTTCTGTGCAATGTTTATTCTTGTTTTTGAAAATAAGTGCAATTTTAATTTTTCTTCCTCCACATTAAACTGTTGAGGTTGCATAAGAAATTGTTCCATTAACTCAACTAATTTTTTTTTATCTCCCATCGGAAAATAATTTCCAAATTCTTCTGCAGCTTCAGTTAAACCACCACTTTTTGCTGCAATTAATTTACAACCGCAGGCTAACCCTTCTAAAGCAATAAGCCCAAAGGGTTCTTGCCAACGAGAGGGAATAATCATTACTTTATGTTCATTTAATTTTTCTACCAATTTTTCTCCGGTTAATACCCCTTCAAAAAAAACATTTTTTTCTATTTTTTCTTTGTTCACTATTTGTTGCAATGCCTCTTTTTCAGGGCCATCACCAACTATAGTAAGCGTTGAATTAAATTCTTTCTTTATAATTTCTGCAAATGCATTGATTGCAATATCTGCTCCTTTATCTGAAACTAATCTTCCTAAAAAAATAAAATCTTTATCTCTTTTTATTGTTTCAATTTTTCTGAAATTAGTATTATAAAAATTATTAATAACAATTGATTTGCCTTTTAAGGTTGCGGCTACATAATTGCTAACAGAAATATTATGACAAATTTTAGTCAGCTGATTTTTTAGCTTACCACTTAAAGTATTTTGATGATTATATGGAAGATGATGAATAACAACCCATTTTTTTTTATGCAGTAATCCAACTAAGCAAGTTTTTAAACTTATGTTTGCTTCAACAAAAACATCTGCATTTTTTACTTTTTTATATAATGCAATTAATGAAGTGTTTCTAATAATGGGATAGGGTTTATTATCGGTATTGTTATTTTTTGTTTTAGTGAATACCATTATTTTGTTAGATACACTCCATTCATCTGCTAAGCCTTCCATTACATTTTCTAGTCCACCAACATTAGGATAAAAGGTAGAAGAGTAAATAATAATATTCATTTTAACCAACCTTTTTGCTTAAAAAAATTTAATTGGTTTTGCACGTTTACTTCGCTACTCCAATATTTCATTTTTTGTTTTGCATTGTTACCCATTTGTTTAAACAATTCAGGATTATCAATTACCTGTTGCATTAAAACAGAGAGTGCATTAATATTTCCTGTTTTATAAACAAATCCGGTTTCTGCATCATGTACTAAATCTAATCTTGCACCAATACTATCACTTACAATAGCAGGTATTCCGCAAAGCATCGCTTCATTAACAGGTAAGCCATAAGGCTCGTGACTTGAAGTAAACAATAAAACATTTGATGCAGCATAATATAAAGGTAATTCAGAATAAGTAACTATACCCGGCATAATTACTTTATCTGCTAAATTCAAATCAGCAATTTTATTTTGAATGGTTTCTTTTAAAGGGCCATCGCCAATCATTATTAAAACAGCATTGCTATTATTAATTTTCGCAAATGCCTCCACAGCATCTAATGGGTTTTTACGTTCTAAAAATTTTGCACAAAAAACAAAAACTACGGCGTTTGAATGAATATTGTGTTTTTCTCGAATATTATTTTTTTCTTGAAGAATAGTTTGAAAATAATCTTCATTTACCACATAAGGTGTTATAATAATTTTGGATTCTTTAATACCAACAGATTGTAAAAATTTTTTTGATACAGTTGATGGAACAAATACCGCATTGGCAAAAACATTATACAAGAGTTTTAAGAATATTGGTTTAATTTTTATTTTCCATCCACCGCTTTCATAACTTCCTAAAATTGTAGTAGCATCGGTAGTTAGGATAATTTTTTTACCCATTAATTTTCCTTTCAATAAAGCTTTCTTAAAAATATTATCGTAATGTCCATACACCACCATTACATTGCATTTGCTTACTTCATTCAATACAATATTTTCATTACCATTTGCAGAAATATAATTGTAACCTTCTAACAAATTAATATTAAATGCTGCTTGATTAATACGCTCATTATTATATTTATTTATGTTAGAAGTATTACCCGTGTACACTACTTTATACGAAATATTTTTTATTGTATTAAGCAGTTGATAGGGTTTCGTATTTTGTATAGGTTTTTCTCCTATATATAATAAATTCAAGTAGAAGATTTATTTAATTGAAGAGAAAGTTCACGTTGTTTATCTAACCGAATTTTTCTTGTTACTTGTTCTCTAAGATATACCTGATCTAAAATTGTAATACCTATAAATGAGAAAATGGCGTTATAACTATTAAATACAATAGGTGTCATAAAAAGCAGCCCTCCTATTAACCACTTAGCAAAAAACGGAACTACTAATTTGCTGCAGAAATAAATGGTAATTGCTAATCTAAAAAATAAAAGCAAAAAACCTCCTTCCAATACATAACGTTCTAATTCCGATTCAATAAAACCATATTCCTCAACATAAGGAGATTTTCCAAATAAAGCATTATTGCCTTGATAAGTAGCACCAATGCCTACACCAAAAAATGGATAATTACCACGAAAGTTTGCAAGAGCATAAAAATCATGAAACATTCTGCTTTTTTGTTCACCCGATTCAATACCTGATTGTAACCTTTGGTCATAGTTTGCATAAGCCGTAGTTACATTGCTTTCAATACCTAATTGTCCTCTTGCTAAAATGATTAATGCTAAAACAACACCAGGTATAATAAGCTTGCCTAAAAAACTGCCTATATTAGATTTTCTTGCTTCAAACACAATAAAAAAACCTATAATTAATTCATATACCATTGTTGCACCTCTTGAACCATTCATAAAACCACAAATTAAACCACCAACTAATAAAGCAAGTGTTATATAAGGTCTGTATTGAAGTTTTACGGCAGCCCATACAAAGTATGCATGAAAAATTAAGTATGCACTAAAACCACTTATATACGAAAAAGTTCCTGTTACTCTTACAGCATCACCCACTTCGGCAATAATACCTCCTACATTTCTTTCTTCTGCATAGCGGTTTAAAAAATTATCTTTTGGCAAACCATATTGCATAAATGATAATATTATTTCGGTAAATGCAATAATTACAAAAATGCCAATCATTTTTTCCAGTTCAATTAAATCTCTGTTTTCAACATAGTATAATGCAGCAAACCAAAAACCAAAATGCAAAAGAAAACCAATTATGCCATGTATTATGGTAAGTTGTAATGGATTAAACGCTTCTATTAATAAAACAAAGAAGAAGGCACCCACCCATTTTGAACTGAATATTTTTTTAGAACCTTCACTATCTACTAAAATAAAAAAATACGGACTCAATAATTGAATAAAAAATAAAATATTACCAACGGCATAATTATTTATAAATACCCATTTACGCAATATCCCGTTTAAGGCTGTATAAATAAATATTATTAAATAAACTAATGTTTTTTTGTTGGCTTTTAATTGTAATTTTTGCATTAATTAATCTCTAAAATTTGATTGTAGCATTGTACCTATACCTTGTCCATCTTGATCTTTAAACTCAATAAATTCATTATAAGCTTTGAGTTTTTGTTTTAATTCTTTCCAGAAAACCGGAACTTCGCCAGACCATTTACCTGTATTCTTATTGTATTTAGTAAGATAATCTGCTTCTATATCATGAAAGCCTATAACAGTATTACTATGCGTAAATTGAATATAGTTAAAAAAGTCTTTTTTTACCCCGTCATAACTATGATCTCCATCAATAAACAATAAATCAATTTTTTCTTCTTTTAAGAGTGATTTTACTTTATTAATTGTCTTTTGATTGTATGAACTAGATTGTACATACATAATTTCTTTTTCATTTAAATAATAATTCAGTTTTGTTTTATTTTTTACATATAAATCTATACATAATATTTTTTTTATTGAAGGGAAGGAACTTGCTAAAAAAAGTGTTGTTCCTGCATTAGCCGTACCAATTTCACATAAAACAGTTGGCTGTATATTATTCGTTTTAATATAATTAACGAAGTTTGTTATTTCCCAAGTACTTTGATGTACCCCTAAAATACTTTGACAAATTTGTACTCTTTCTTCATCGGTTTTAGCAGAAAGTAGTTTTTCTCGCAACTGTTTTTTATTTGCAGAGAACAAGAAAAGAATTGATTTTATAATGTTCTTTAATTTAACTACAAGTTTACTGTTATCTGTACCCAAACCATTCATTAATTTAAATTTTTAATTAGTTGTTTTAATTTTTTTCTTCCTTCAATTTTATCTTTAGTGTTAGTATATAGAGATTGAATTTGCAATACTAAGGTTTCTATGCTGAATCTTATATAAGTTAGCCATTTAACTAAAAAAACAGAACCAAGTTTATTATGTTTTTTCATTAATAGCCATCTGCTTTCATAAAATTGTAAAACTCTTTTGTAGTTTTTTGCAATAGAACTACCTCCTTTATGATACACCATTAATTTGGGTATATATTGTAATTGCCAATGTGAGCGGTATATTCTCATACTTATATCGTGGTCGGCTTCTAAATAAGGAAATTGCTCATCTAAATAATTCATTTCTTGCAAACAGTTTTTCCTAAATGCAACTGCACAAGAAAAAGGCAATAATTTTTTTGATTGAAAAATATTATAACTGCGAAGTAGTTTATGTAACTGTTGCCCTGCAATAAAACTTAATATTGATGGTTCGGGTAAAACATTTCCGGTATCATTTCCATTTTCATCTACTGTTTTAAAACCAACACAACCTAAAGTTTTATTGTTTGAAAATAATTGGATAAGTTTTTCAACTATTGGCATAACAAAATAAGCATCAGAATCTAACAATATAATAATATCTCCACTTGCCTGCTTTAAGCCAATATTTACTGTTTTGGTATAAAGCAAATTTTGTTGATTTCGAATAATTTTTACTTTCTCAGGAAAATGAATATAATTTTCAGTTGGTGAATAATCATCAACAACAATAATTTCATTAATTAAATTATTATCAAATTGTAATACACTGTTTATATTTCTTTCTACCAAATTCCAAGTGTTATAATTCGGTATAACTAAAGAAACGTTCATTAATTATACATTGATTTTAAAATTGCATTTGCGGCAAATGCAACATTGTGTTTTTGATACCAATTAAAACTATTGTGACTTAATGTATTGTAATCCACATACTCCATTGCCAACAATTTATATGCATTTAAAAAATGAATTTCTTCCAATAAACCATCAACAGCAGTAATAGCTTCGTTATAAAAATTGATGATACAATTACCATTGCCTGCATAAGCAGCAAATATTCCTGATTTGCCAAACAAATGTTCAGGATAAGCAATAAAGGCAAATTTGTTTTCACGCAAATAACTTGCAATTTTATCAGCAGATAATCTTCCTACATAATTAATATGCATTGCACTGTTTTGCTTTGCTGAATTTCCATCGCCTATTTCAATTATTTCTTCAATGTTTAAATAATGGCATATTTGTTCAAAAAATTTATTTTTAAAAACTTCTAACCTTCTACCTAAAGTACCGAATATTACTGCTTTATTATTTCTGTTATTAAATGGAATATTTTCTTTTAGAACAGGAATATTAGAAAACAATCCTATGTTTTGTAAGTTATTTGAATAATAACTATTCTCGTTTTTAATTTGATTGTACACTATTTCATTACTGCAAAAAGCAGCGTTTGTGTTTTGCAGAATTTGTTGATAAATGTTTTTTTGTTTTTGCTGCAACCAAAAACTTTTTTGCCAAAATTTTCCTTTTGGCGGATATAATTCATGAAAGAAAGTAAACAATTCAATATTTTTTTCTTCAATCCAATTTTTTATTTGATTAAGTAACTGAAGAGGAATTCCGTTTTTGTCGAATCCGTAATTAGAATAATGAAGCAGCACTTTTGTTTTATTGGAAATATCATTTATTGAAAAAGATGTTTCAACGTTTTGCTTTTTTAATTCTGTATTTAAAACCGAAGCATAATCAAACAAAGCATTTTCTTCTTTACCAAAACCGGGAACTATTTGCACAATCATTTCTTAATCTTCAATTCGTTAAGAATATAATTAAATCTTTTTTCCCATGTATGGTTTGCTAAAGCGTATTCATAGCCTTGTTTGGCAATTGTATTTCGTTCTACATTATTGTTTAAATAATATTTTGTTTTTTCCAGCAATTCATCTCGGGTTTTCCATGTTGCAATATGTTTTCCTTCTTTATATAAATCTGCTAACTCATTACAATATTGTGTAATATAAAAGCCTCCTGCTAAGGGTACTTCAAACTCTCTTAATCTTACTTGTTTCGTTTCAAACCTTGAATTAAGTTTACCACTTAAATGTGTAAAACCAATATTAATTGCAGACTCGTTTACTAATTGCACAAAATCTTCTTTTTTATATTGACCATGAATAACCGTTTGAGGAATATTTCCGTAAAATTCATCCCCATCAATATGTGTAGGAAATAATTTTTCTTTCCACTTATAGTATTGTTCGTTTAAAAATGCTACCCCTTCTTCTTTTAAACGAAGCGGTAAATAATTTTTTATATCGTGAATATTTTTATCACTCAATTTTAAAAAGCCCAAATTAATTCCACTTGTTTGTACTTTAATTTCTTGCGTTTGTGCTGAAGTAGATTTACGTGTAACCCAATCCCAATGATGACCAAAAATTCTTAACGGAATATTATTAAAATATAAATGTGATAGAATAAAAGGTCTGTAACCAAGTGGTGCACCCATAAAAGTTGCTCCATTAAAATTAATGTTGCCTATATTTATTTTTTGAATGGAAGGATTAGAGGCAAAGGGTAAATATTGTGCTTTAAATTTTTTCTTTTCATATACATTCAAATATGTTTTTTGTGCACAACCAATAAAATCAAAATACTTTCCGGTTTTTAACATTCTATACCATTGTACAACCATATCAGGATGATAATTTACCAAGGGAACATTTAATTTTTTTAATTTTATTAAGGTTTCTTCCAACAAATAATCATCGTATATAGACATGAAGATGAGCGTAAGTTTATTTTGTTGGTGCAACTCTTGTGCAAGTGATAAAATGGTATTATTAATTCTCTCTACATTTTTGTAAGATGCTTTATCATAACTAACTCTACTAATATTTTTATCGTATAGAAACTCTGTTACGGTTGCTCCGCATCTTCTCCAGCCTTCGGAAAAATTTTCAGGCATCCAATTATCATCGCATATTATAGAAAGAACGTGCATTTATTTTCTTATTGAAATTTGTACAACATCGGGTCCATAGTTATAAGAAGGAGATTTTCCTACTATCAATCCATCTAAAGAAAAACTTTCATCCAAATTAGCATTTGCTACAATTTTAAAATTTTTCTCTCTCAAAAATTGCAAGCATTCTTCATGTACTTGATTGCTGTGTGTTGATATAAAAATATATCCTACTTTATTTGTGGCAAACGTTTGTGTTGCACCTTTTAGCATTTCAAATTCAAAACCTTGTATATCACTATGCAAAATATCAATAAAAGAAATATTATTTTGTTGAACAAAATCATCTACACAAATTGTTGGAGTTTCTCCTTTTATATTATTGCTTTTATTACTTATAAAATATTGAGAGAAATGGCCATTCATTTTATTTAATCTGAAATTTTTTTTCCCGCTAATAATATTAAATTCATCGGGCTCTATTAAATAATTTGTTGCTTGTTTTATTTCTTTATTAAACCACATTGAATAAAACCCCCAAAAAGCACCCATTTCAATCATAGTAGCTTTTTCAGGTAATGCTTTTAGTACTTCCATAAATACATATTCTTCTTGTGGCTCGTGCACACCTTTATTATCTATTAATAGTCTTGTTACTTCAGGCCCGTAATAACTTCCTAAACTTATTCTAATATCATTATGCAGAAATTGTTTACCGTTTTTAATAGTGCCTGCTTTTTCACTGCGTGGAATTTTATTATTATCATCACTTTCCAAAACAATTGCATTTCTTTTTATCCATCCTTCATCGGGTTGATAATTACGAAAATAATTATCAAAAAAACCAGAAGGCACTAACGTATAGGCAACTAATTTTCTAAAGAAAGAAGATTTACGAATAAATTTTCTGATTGAATTAATCATTTGCAATTGTAATTAAATTTTTATTTTACGTTTTAGTAATAAAGCATGATACAAGAAATATTTTTTCAACACAATATTCCAATATTTCAATTCTAAATTTTTATTAATCATTTTTTTATATGTAATTGCTAAACAGCGTAACATATAATTACCATCTCCTGCCGATGTTTGAGAAGTATTATGTTGCCGATAATAATTTAATGTTTCTGATAAATAAAACCCTTTTAATCTGTTTTTATATAATAAGAACCTAAGCCATAAATCTATGGCAGGGCCTGTATTTTCGCTATGTTTTGGTATAAAATATTTTTCTCTTTTCCACATTAAAGAAATTAATGGAATTGATTGAAAATAAACTGCTTCATTAAATACATCTTTTATTATGCCGGTTTGCATCTCTGCTCTTTTATAAACTGTGCTGCTTTCTTTAGAAAGTTTCATATTAACGGTTCCATTTTCATCAGTTAAATAATGATCAGAAAAAACAAAATCAGCTTGCAAATTATTTCTAAAACAATTTACAAATTGCTCTAAATAGTTAGGAGACATTATATCATCATCATGAAAAATGCATACAAAATTTCCGCCGGCATTTTTAATTCCGTTAATAACAGTTTTTGCCTGTCCAATATTTGTTTCATTTTTTATATAAGTAATTCTCTTATCGTTTGGTAACAATGTTTGCACATTACAAATAGTTGAATTATCATCACAAATAATTAATTCAAAATTTGAATAGGTTTGATTGATAACCGATTGAACAGATTCAACTAAATACTGAGGCCTGTTGTAAGTAGGCATAATAACTGAAACTAATTCATTTTCCACGATAAAACTTTAAACGAATAATAAAAATCAATCAAGTTGTTCATTAAAGAATAGTAAGCACCTTTAAAATCTAATTTAAAAACAGCCACACAAGTTTCTGTAAAAAATCTTTTACTTATAATATATAAGTACAATGGAATATTATGTTGCTTTTTCTGTTCCGGATATTTACTTAAAAAATATTGTAACGATTTAAAGTAAAATTTAAAACGGTTTGTATTCTTAAGTTCTCTCCATGGGTGAATTACCAAAGCATCTTTTATAAAAGGATATTTAATATTTGCTTTTGCTATTCTCATTCTAAAATCTACATCTTCCATTGAAGCGTATGGAAAATTTTCATCAAATCCGCCTATTTCATTAAAGCGTATTTTTTTTATTGCAAAGTTGCACGACCATAATTGCCCGCCAGAAGTATTAATGGGAGATTCTTCTGCTAAGGTTTTTCTTTCTCTATCTGCAATTGTCATTCCTTCTAAAACTTCAAAATCTGCAATACAATTTTTAAATGCACTCAACCAATTTTTAGATGGTTCGCAATCATCATCTAAAAAAGCCAGCCATTCTCCTATTGCATATTTTGCTCCATTATTTCTATTAGCAGCAGGACCTTTTTTAGGGCCTTCCATCCATTTTACCCAAGTATAATTGTTGGCAATAAATTCTTTTGCTTCGTTATTTTTTCCATCATCGGTTACAATTACTTCAACTTCATTTTTATTCAGTAATTGAATACTTTGCTCTAAACAATTTAAACATTTAGCCAATAATTCGTTACGGTTGGCAGTAGGTATAATTACAGAAAAAAGCATTTATAAGTTAGCTAAAAGTGGTTGTAAGTTGTTGGCAAATTGCTTACGTGAGAACATTGCTTCTGTTCTGTATAAACTATGTTGTTTTGCTTTTATAAGATTATCTGTATTTATTAATTGCAACAACTTATTTGTAAAATCGTTTTCATTATTTAATTCAAAACAATACTTATTTGTTTCTACAATAAAATTAAACGGATGATTGTTAGGAACTAATACTGCCAAGCCTTTAGACATTGCTTCAACAATAACATAACCCCAATCATCACTTAAAGAAGCAAATAAGAAAATATCTGCCTTCTGCATTAATTTCAAAGCATCATTTCTGTTTAGTTGGCCGCTACAATAAAAAGTGTGGGGTGAATTTTTAATAAATTCATTTATACTATTTCCTGTTTTACCAATTAAAGTAATTTCAAAAGTTTGTGTGCTTATTTTATTTAAACATTGCAATAACCATATAATATTTTTTCTTTTACTCTCTAATTCTAAAGCAGAAATAACAATGGATATTTTTTTATTAGCAACTATTTGTTCTTTATTAAACACATTTGTTATTACCTCACAACAAGGTGGTAGTAAATAAGATTTAATTCTTTTTTTTATTAATTGTTTGTGCATTGCTTCTGTTATAGCAAGTGCGTAGGTTGCATTTTTAAATCCGGTTAAATCTTTTCTATAAAAGCCCATTGCAGTTGCTAATGCCAATACTTTATTTTTTACTCCTTTATTCATGTGTGTGAATGAAGAAGTTATATATTGTTTTAGAGTGAAAGGATAAACCCATGAGCAAACATATTGTGGTATGGTAGTCTTTGTATAAACCAAATTGCTTTGATTTAAAAAAAATGCTTGAGCTTGAATATTATTTTCTTTTAACTGATTCTGAATTAAAAAAGAAAACTGATTTGAAGATGATGAGATGACTTCAAGAAAGGTTTTTATTTTTTTAACTAATCCACTGTTTGCAGGGCTTTCTGCAAAATCAAAAGCAAAAGTTTTAAAAGGCAAATTGTTAGGAAGAATAATTTTAGAGCTGTGTACTAACAAAACATTATATCCGTTTTCGTGTAAAGCATAAGCCGTTTCGTAGCACCAAGTTGCCATTCCGTTATTATTATATACATAACCAACAATAATCATTTTACAGAACTAAATTTCTCTTTAAATTTTAAAAAGAATCTTTCAAAAAAATAATATGAAATTGTTGAAACAATAAATATCATTACAATATTTACAGGAAATTTTGAGAACCAATATTGTGGTGCTGACTGAGGGAAAAAATCTTTATTCTGTGTTAATAGAAATAGTTGCTGCCAAACATAAATGCTATATGAGCACACGCCAATAAATACCATTACTTTAGTGTTTAAGAACCAACTAAACAGAGATTTTTTCTCAATTGTATAAATAATTAATATAATAATACTTACAGATTGAATAAGGGCTCCTAAAGGCACTGTTATAAATCCTAATATCATCTTTCTTGCAGAAACTTCCATTAATGTGTATGCAATTATACTGGCAACAACAAGTAAGTAGCTTGAAGATTTTGATTTAAAAATATTTTTTACTCCATAATATTTATATAGAATAGCCGCCGCAGACCCCATCATAATTATATCGGCAAAAGTAAAAAAACCCGCAAGCACCCAATTGGTATTAAAATGACCTCCATATTTATAGATAAATACTCGCATACCTGCACTAAATACAATAAATAAAATGCAGAAGCTAAGTGCCTTTTTATAATTAAGTTTTTTAGCAACCCAAGGCCAAAATAAGTAATACTGCTCTTCTACAGCCAACGACCACAAATGACCTAATGCCCAAGCCAGTCCACCATATACAAAATTATTTAAATACAAAATTGCTTTTAAATACACATAGCCCGGTAAGTGCCAACCAAAAGTTTTATCAACTAAAAACACAGTAAAAATATAGAGGTATAATACCGGGAAAATTCTAAGAAATCTTCTGATATAAAATTTTTTTATTGAAACAGTTTGCGTTTTTTCTTTTTCTTTTAGAAGTAATGTTGTTATTAGAAATCCACTGATTACGAAAAAAACTTGCACACCATTTAATGAGAAATTGTATTTATCAAGAAAGTTATGCCATGGATGAGTTTTTGGAAGATTGCCACCCAAATGCCCAAGTAAAACGAATATAATTGATATTGCCCGCCACCCATCTAATGAAACAATTTTATTATTATTCTTATGCATATTGAGATAGTATTGATTGATAATTGTATTTTAAAACATTCCAAGAATAGTTTTCAAAAGCAAACTTTATTAAATCTTCTTTACTTATTTTACACTCATCAACTTCATTAATTGCATTGCTTAATTGTCTGCTTTGAGTAAGGTTTTTAAAAATACCTTTCCCCTTTAAAGTTTCTCTTGTTACATTATAATCATGCACTATAGGAAGTAAGCCACAACTTAATGCTTCAGGCAAAACCCTTGGTAATCCTTCATTTAAAGAAGCCAAAATAAAATAATCTGACATTAGTAAATAAAGTTTCACCCAATTACTATCAACTTGCTTAATTAAGTAAGTGCCTGTTTTAAGTTGTTTGCTTGCTTTAGTAATAATTTCTTCACTCTCCGCATTTAACTGACCCAACAATATCAAAAAATATTTATCATTATTCATTACAGCAAACTCATCAATAACATAATTCATTCGTTTGTGATTGCTGTTTATTGCTCCAACACTTATAATAATTTTTTTATCAAGAGGAATATTAAGTGATTTTCTTAACTCAACAATTTGTTTAGATGATTCAATATTTTCTTCTTTATTACAATAAATGGCATAAGGTAACACAATAAATTTCTCTTTTGGTTCACCCGCTTTCATTGATTGTTCAACATATAAAGGCAAAAGTTGCTGTACAAAATCTGTTCGTGTAAATGGCGGGCCATTGGGAGCACCATTAGAAAATAATAATGTGTACTTAAATTTTAACCATTTACGAAAATGCCAAAGCCAAGTACCTAAAATAAAATCGCTATAATAAATTAAAGAAGGTTTGTATTTAAAAATTTTTGGCAACATATTTAATGCAAAACTTATCTGCTCAATTTTATAAGTTTCACATTTAAAAATTTTACTAATTAGTAAAGTTGTTGTGGAATTACGTTTGCAATTATTGATAACAATTTCATTATTCGTTGTATTGCCTGCACCTTTTAACAATATTAAATTAAACTCATCACTGTTTTTTAAAACATCAAAACATTCTCTTGTAAAAGTTTCGTAGCCTCTGTTAATATTACCCAAACCCGTGCACACAATAAAAATTGTTTTCTTTTTCATTATGCCGATGCTAAAAATTTTTGAAGTTTTTGCTGCACAATAGTTTGATTAAATTCGGTTTGTAATAATTGCCATCCATTATTTACTTTATACCTAAGTTGTGAAAGCGATAACAAAGTTTGTTTTAACTGAGTAACCACTTCATTAATTTTATTGGTTTCAATACAAACGCCACAATCGTATTTTTTTAAAAAATGATGATTAGCAGAATATTCAGGTCCGCAACTTATTATTAGTTGCCTACTTTTAAAATAATCGGTAATTTTTGTTTGAACAGATGCTTTTGAATGTGTAAATAATTCTTTTGAAAAAGAAGAAACCAAAATCAATGCATCATATTCTGTTAAAACTTCATGTATTTTATTATAAGAAATATTACCGCCATAATGAACATTAAATTTTTCAAAATCACTTTTTCTCCAATTCCAAAAATGTTCAGGCGTAAAAAAGGTAAATGATAAATGAATGCCTTGATTACTTAATATTTCACAAGCTTCTGCAATTAATAATAAAGCATCTAAATGCATATCCCAAATAGCACCGGCATACGCTAATTGAAATTTATTTGTTGCAACAGGAACTCTTTCTGCAGGTGCATTATTTATATTAACCGGGTTGCGAATTGGTAGTACATTATTGGGTTGTATCTTATATCTTTCACTCAACAAATCACTCAACTCATTACTTATCATTAACCAATTTTTATGTTCACTCAGCATTAACTGTATATTACCATGCAAGCTTCCACCTAACCATTTATTCTTTGCTAAATACATCCAATCATCCATAAAATAAGGATATACTTTTACATTAATATTTGCACATAATTTTTGATGCATTAACACACCAACCACTCCATTTGGGCAAGAAACAATTGCATCTGCATTAAATGCTTTTATTTTTTCTTTCAACTTTTTAAACCTCCGAAATTGATTAATTGAAAGATTTAACCAACCAAATAAACCACCAAAATATTTTGCCAACCGGTTGGCACCAATATTTATAATTCTGAATTTATAAGTAATATAAGAATTTGAAAAAAGCTCTGATGGCGGATACTGTGCTACTTCATAATCGGGTGCAACACATAAAATATTTTCGGGCTTACAAAAAGAAAAAATATTGTACAAGGTTTGACCAATACCGCCGGAATTTACACACAAAGGAGCTTCACAAATAAGTACTACTTTCAAACTAATAACTAAATTTTCTTTTAAACATATTAATTGGTTTTTCAAACAAAAACCATGAAGCACTTGCCACTATAACGGAAGTTGAAAAAGTAAGAAAGAAATCATGCAAATCAGAATTTCCCAAACCAATATGTATGTTTAATAATTTTAGTAAAATATTTGAAATAATGGGTATTGCAACTGTATGATACAAGTACATACCATAACTTATTTTACCTAAGTAAACAGTAATTTTATTATGAAGAAAATGAATATATTTTGATTTGCCTTTTACGATGGTTAATATGATGTATAAAGAAATAATTGACATGAATGTTTGCCTAACTATTGACATCCATAAATTTTTTGTAATAAAAAAAGGAATAGCCAAATAAATAATTATTGAAAGAATAAAAATTTTCTTTGAAAGAATACGATATAAAAAAGTTTCTTTATCATAAAAAACCGTGTACGCTAATAATGCACCGCTACACAAACATAACATGTTAGATGGCATTAAAGCTAAACTTAATGATGTGTTTTGACCTATTAATCTTCCTATAACAGCCACACATATTCTAAATAATGGAGAAAATAAAATGCAACCAATTATTATTTTTTGCAGTTGCATTTTTGGAGTAAATAATATTATAAAAGGCCATAGCAAATAAAACTGCTCTTCAACTGCCAGCGTCCATGTGGGCGATAAAGCACCTGCATAAGAAGCTGTTTTAAAAAAAAGAAAGCTTTGTGTATAAGTTAAAAAGTAAGTGGTATGTTTTATTAAATCGGGTTGTTGAAATAAAAAGTTTATGTATAGAAACAAATAATAAGCAGGAAAAATTCTTAATGCTCTTCGTATATAAAATATTCCGATTTTTCTTTTTGTTGAATAGGTTTGTTCTTTTTCGTTAAGCAAAATTGTTGTTATTAAAAAACCACTCAATACAAAAAAGAAGAAAACACCAATTTCTCCAAATGCAATTTTATGAATAAAGGGTGTGTTTGGAAAAGAATGATTAATGATAACAAACGTAACCGCAAAGGCTCTCAATGTATCAAATGCTTTAATATACTTCATTAAATACTATACTCTTTTCTGCCAGCTTTCAACAATTTGTTTAATGGTTTCTTTCAGGCTAACTGTAATATCCCATTGCGGATAATGCGATTTCATTTTTTGTAAATTGCTGTAATAACAAATATGATCTCCCTCTCTGTTTTTGTCAATATATTCAAATACTTGTTTTTTACCTGTAAATGATTCTACCATTTCAAAAGCTTCTATAATAGAACAAGTGTTTTGTTTACCGCCGCCTAAATTATATACTTCTGCAATTCTTGGTGTATTAATAAATGCCTCCATAAAACAAGCAATATCGTGGCTGTGAATATTATCTCTTACTTGCTTGCCTTTATAACCATATATAAAATATTTTTTATTTTCAATATTGCATTTAATCAAGTAGCTTAAAAAGCCATGCAGTTCTACTCCTGTATGGTTAGGGCCCGTTAAACAACCACCTCTTAAACAACAAGTAGGCATGTTAAAATATCTTCCGTATTCTTGCACCATAACATCTGATGCTACTTTACTGGCTCCGAATAATGAGTGTTTACTTTGATCTATTGTAAAAGTTTCGGCAATACCGTTTTCAAAATTATCATCATCATAATCCCAACGTGTTTCTAATTCTTTCAATTTTATTTTGTTAGGAGCATCTCCATACACTTTATTAGTACTCATGTGTATAAAAGGAGCTTCGGGTGCAGATTGCCTTGCAGCCTCTAATAAATTTAAAGTGCCTACTGCATTGGTATCAAAATCATCAAAAGGAATTGCCGCAGCTTTATCATGACTGGGTTGTGCTGCAGTATGTACAATTACATTGGGCTTTATTTCTTTTACTAAATTCAAAATTTTGTTTCTATCTCTTATATCAATTTCGTGATGATGAAAATTTTTTATTAATGATTGTAAGCGTTTTTGATTCCATCTTGTATCGCCTTGTGGGCCAAAAAAAATAGCACGCTGGTTATTATCAATACCATGTATTTCATATCCTTTGTTTGCAAAATGTACGCACACTTCGCTACCTACCAAACCAGATGAGCCTGTAACTAAAAGTTTCATTTTATGAAATTATGTTTAATATTTTTTTAAAAAATCGTTTATAAAATCTGTTAGGTAGTCCTCCATAAAAACGAAGCAGTTTTCTGTAAGCTATAGAAAAGAAATCATTTATTTCAGCTACATTCATTGTTAGATATTGGGTGGTGGCATTATTAAAAATATCTAACCTTCTAAAATATTGTTCTCCATAATCTGCAAAATAATTGTTCAATTTCTCAATCCAATAATAAGAAGCAGGATGAGCAGTTGTAGTTTTCATATTAATGCCAATTTCTTCGTAATACTGAAACCAAGTTTGATTTATAGATTGTACATTATTCTTTATATATCGAAAATGATTGTACATTTCGTAAATATCTACATTTCCTTTTTTAGGATAACTTACCTTCTCATAACATTGATACCAAGCTTGTTTTAACAACATTCTATCCCAATCTGTATATTGATAATGCAGCAGCTTTATTTCATTTAATATTATGGTTTCTCCTGTAATGTTAATAGGAACTCTTGGGCTATGAATGGATGTTCCTTTTTTTATTGTACCATCATCAATTACGCCTAAAACAAAATGAGGAAAATTTGCCCAGTATGTTTTACAACCCGGCGATAGGTTTACCCATTGTAGAGCAATTTTTGTTCCGGGAGGATGAGAAAAAATATTTTCCCATTCATTGCTTTGTATAAAATTAGCTGAGATAATTTCATCTGCATCTAATGCTAATAAAAAGTTGTTGTTACCGAATAGTTTTCGTGCTTCATTGATAAGTAGTTCTTGCCGCCCTAATTCGTTGTAGTTTTCTTCATTGTTATTAATAATATGAACCTTTTCAAAACGTTTTGCTATTTCAATTGAATTGTCTGTTGAATTTTGATCTGCAATAATTATTTTATCAGCCCATAATGAAGCACATTGCAAAAATCTTTCTAAAATCCATGCTTCATTTTTTATAGGTGTAAGACAAATTTTCAGCATTAAGAAAATGATTGATATAATTGTATAGTTTTTTCAACAAGTTTATTTGTACTAAATCTTTCTTTATATTTTGTTGAAATAAACTCTCTGTTAAATACTTTTATATTCGTTAGCATTTCAATTGACTGTGCTAAATACATTGGCGATTTTTCAATTACAAAACCACTTTCTTCGTTTATTATATCAGGTAACGGGCCAATTTTATACGCAATAACAGGCAAGCCGCAACATAATGCTTCAGAAACAATTAAAGATTGTGTTTCAGCATGAGAAGGATAAATAAGTATGTCGCAAGCATTGTAAAGATTTGCCAGTTTTTCAGGTTCATTAATTAAATCAATATGTGTAAAATGTTCATCAGCTCCTACATCATCATTACCAACAACTATAATGTTTATTTTATTTCTAATCTCTTCTTTTATTAAATAATATGCTTCCAGCAAATCAAAATAACCTTTGTTTTTATATGAAAACTTAGCTGCAATAAATAGTAAATTAATTTTCTGTTTATTAACTGAATCATGATTTGTTGATGCTTGATAATTAAAAATTTTTGTATCTACCGCATTCTCAACTATAACATGCTCAAATTTATTTAGCAGTTTGCTTTTTAATGAAACAGATTTAACCCAATCAGACACATTTATTACTTTAAGTTTTATTGATGATTGTAAAAATTTCTGTTTATATAAAAAACTATTGTAAATTTTTTGTTTAGATTTTTTTTCTGTTACTGCAGGGCAATTGTTACAATTAGAAATATAACCAATACATCCATAACTATGCGAACATCCTGCCGTAAAAAAACCCATATCATGATTGGTGATTACGAATTTTGCATTTAATTTATTAAACCATTTAAAATCCCACAATCCGTATGCCCAATGCAAATGAATAATATCGAATCTATTTTTTTCTAAAAAAATTTTCAATCGTAAAAAATAACTAACAGGTACTGAAAACATAAAGGGCGGCACTTGTTCTTCAACCGCAAATTTTTTTTTATTAAGTATAATATTAAGTTTGTTCAATAACTTATCAATAAACCCTGATGGTAAAGTATTAGCTGCAATATGGTTGGGTATTTTTATTTCGTTTTTTGAAATGGATAAATAATAAGAATCATATCCGTTTTCTAAAAGAGTTTTATGCAGTAGAATAGATGCATTAGCAGCACCACCTTGCAGAAAAGAATTAATGTGTAATATTCGCAAAGAGATGTTTTTTTAAGTGTGCCGTAATGCTTACTCTAAAATCTTTTTCATCTGTGCTATACATTCCATAAGCCTTACTTTTTATTTTCATCTTGTTTAAATTTTGGCTATCTGCTATTAATGCATTGTTTATAGTTTCTTGTAAAGCCAGCTCTGTAAATGCTTTTATTGTAAATCCGCAATTATCTATATCAACACCAACATTATTGGTAACAAGCGGAATGAGCCCACCATTTTTCATGCAAGTAATTACAGATGCACAATTGCCTTCCGTAATTGACATATATACTAAAAATGTATTGGCTTCGCAAATTTGTTTAAACTCTTCAGAACCAATAGCAACAAAATTTTTAATACTAATATTAGAACTGTTGGCTAATTGCTCTTTATATAAATCATAAAATTCAGGTTCGTTTTGCAATGCAGCACTACAAATAGTTAGCTGCAAATCTTTTCGTTTAATAAAATAATCTAGTACAATATCAAGTCCTCTATGCAAACATTTAGTGCTTCCAAACCATAAAAAATTTTTTCTATTTTCTTCTTTAAAAGCAATATCAATTGTATACGGAGATTGAAATGCAATTGCTTTAACAGTTTCAATAGGGCATTGGGTATATGGAAGAAATGTGCTTTTCACAAACTCATTGCCATGAAGAATAATTGCATCTGCAAAACTGTATTGCAAAGCATAATTTTCTTCAATAAACGAAACAGATTTAGGAAGTAATATTTTTTTTTGATTATAGAAATTAATTAACTTATGTATTGCCACTTCATTTTGAAAGTATGGATGAGGTCCATTAACATAAGTTATTATTTTAAGTTTTTTAGTTGCCGATTGGTGTTTGTAAACAATGGCATCATCAATATGTTTACGCATTCCCACCACTGCATTGTATTGATCAAAATTTATTGTTGCATTATTATCAAAAAAATTTATTAAATCAACATTGTACCCTAATTCAAATAAAGCAAAACAAAATGCTTTTGTTTCTGCATAAATAGTATGCGTATGGTTATTACTTTGCAAATCATGTAACATTAAACTAACCAATGCCCGTTTATTATTTTCTGCTTTGTATAATACAGAAACAGGTTTATTGGTTTTACTTTTCATTAACCTGTTTTTTATTTTTTGATAGAAGGTCATTTTTTTCTGAATACACTAATTAAACGAGCCAATAATTGATGCAAGCGAGAGTAATGGTATTGTTTATAATCGTTTTCCATTTCATTCATCTTTTTATAATCTTGATAGAAAAAAGAAAACTTAGTTTCTAAAATTTGTTTTCTTTCATTGTTCATTGTTTCATCAAAACGATTAGCACTAATTCCGTTTGTATCAAATAAAGTAATCAATATAGGCAGCCTATAATAGGTTGCACTATAATATGTAAAAGCAGTAATGAAAAATTCCCAGTCAGAAACAATTTTATTTTTCTCATTATAACCACCAATGATTTTAAATAATTTATTAGATATAAATGTTGAAGGATGACATAATGAACTTTTATAAAAGTAGTTAAAGGATATTTCAGAAGGTATTGGGCTCTTGGCAATAAATTTATTTTCTATTAATTGCATATTGCCGGTGTAAAAACTATACAGTTCATTTGTTTTGGCAATTGCATCAGCAACTTCTTCAATAACTTTATTGTTAGCTAAAACATCTGCGGCATTTAAAAATAAAAGATAATTTCCGGTTGCTTTAGCAGCACCTTTATTCATTGCATGATAAATACCATTATCATTTTCAGAAACCCAATAAGTAATTTTTGAGGAGTAGTTTTCAATTAATTCTTTGCTTCCATCTGAACTTCCTCCGTCTATTACAATATATTCAAAGTTGCTATACGTTTGGTTAATTACAGATTGAATAGTTGCCTCTAAACCAACCTTATTATTAAAATTTATAGTAATGATGGATAGCCTTACCATTATAATGATTAGTTAATCTTTTAGGATATTTGTATTGTAATAACTGCTTTCAATACTTAACTATATATAATAATTACTATTAAAGTTGATCAATATATTGATTAAGTCTTATAGTGGGGTTTAACTTCTCTTTAAACAATCTCAAAGTATTTTGAGATAATAGTTTATAGTTTATATTATTATTTAAGATGACAGGTATTTCATCTACAGTATTAATAGTGTATCCAAAATTGTATTCATTATTAAGCTCAACATAAGTAGGCAAATTCACGGTAATTGCTGGCAACCCCGCTTTCATGTATTGAGAGAATTTACCAGATGCTAATCCAATATTATAAATATTTTCTCCAACATACATGTTATTAAAATCAGGCACATAAAAAACAAAACCTAAATCAAACTGTGTTAAATAATCTATGGTTTGATTGAATGAACTAATGTAGTCAGTAGAGATAAAAAAGTTTTCCCTTTCATTGGCTAACTGTATCATTCTATTTTGCAAATCATCTTTTGAATTGAAGGGATATCTTGAATGAATAATAAGAACATAATTATCTGGTAATTTTTTATTATTAATGAGCTCATAAATTAGTTCCCCACCACTCCACTTAGCGAATGTGCCAAAAAACACAATAAGTTTTTTATCGCTAGAGATATTGTATTTTCTCCTAATGTCAACAACTTTATCATTATTAAACTTTTCTTTGAAATCCGGAATAGCAACGGGGATATAAAAGGTTTTTATATTATTATTTATTTGAGACTCGCTTCTCAATAATTTTTCTCGTAACGCATCCTGAACTATAAGATTTCTCAACCTTTTACAAGCCTCAATTTCTTTCTTCTTATTCTTATAAGCATGTTTCCAAAATATTTCAAACGATAAGTAATCTAATGTTGCATTTGGTATATAATGATGCCGTATCTCATCTGCCCAAATTATACCCTCAGGATCAACGCCAATTATTGTGGTAACTTTTTTTGAAACAAATTGAATAAAAAATTTTTGTTTTATATATATAAATAGTGCACATGATGTTTTAAAAATATTCTTAGCCCTATAATTAGGCTGCTTCTGCCAAATTATTATCTTATTGTAATTAAATTTATAATTAAAAAAATTTTCTGTACAGATTAAGATTGATTTTATTTTCCGTTCTTCTAAGAATTTAAATAAACCAAATAGCGTTGGGTTACTAAAAGTATCTGAATTTTTGGTAACTACTAAAATCATTTCATTAAGCAGTTGCAAACAATTTCAATCTCATCATCAATCAACCCCAAACCACTAGGCAGATAAAAACCATTACGAGCTAATTTTTCTGCAACCGGATATTTTTCATTTTTAAATAATCCCATTTTTTGAAATACCGGTTGCTCATGCATGCACCAAAAAAATGGACGTGTGCCAATTTTTGAATCATTTAATTTTTTTACAGTTTCATTAGCTAGCTCTTCTGTTTCTGCTACTAAGCCATAAACCCAATATATGTTTTCTGCATATGCAGTTTTAGCATGTGGTAATTGAATTTTTTTTAAGCCTGCCAGTCCTTCATTGTATTTTTTCCCAATATATCTTTTCTTTTTTATATGTTCTTCTATTCTCTCTAACTGTGCTAAGCCTAATGCAGCTTGCATATTAGTCATTCTATAATTCCAGCCAAGTTCATAATGTACAAATCTTCTACCATTAGGTTCAAAAGCAAGGTTTCTTAGTTTTTTGCAACGTTCAGCAAGTTGAGGATTATCGCACATTATCATACCTCCTTCACCAGTAGTAATATGTTTATTAGGATAGAAGCTAAAAATACTAATGTCACCAAATGAACCACATGGTTTTTTGTTATAGGTTTGTCCATGCATTTCAGCAGCATCTTCTATTAAAAATAAATTATATTTTTTGCAAAGCGATAATACAGGCTCCATATCAACAGGCAAGCCATAAATATGCACTACTAGAATTGCTTTTGTTTTAGAAGTTATTTTTTCTTCTATTTGGGTAACATCCATATTCCAAGTAGTTTCATCACTTTCTATCAAAACAGGAATAGCTCCTACATTAAGTATAGATTGGGCTGGAGAAATGATTGTAAAAGTTGGCATAATCACTTCAGATCCTTTTTCTAAGTTTAATGCTTTGAGAGCAATATCTAAAGCTGCAGAGCCATTGCTAACAGCTATACCAAAATTCCTTCCAACATAAGCTGCCATTTTTTCTTCAAAAGTTTTTATAAATGGCCCTTCACTTGAAATCCAGCCGGTTTCAATACATTCCTTTAAGTATTTTAATTCATTGCCTTCCAACCATGGAGTGTTAACAGGTATTGGTTTTTGCATATTTATATTTTTTGAAGAACAAAGCAAACACCCCAAGTATTTTCACTAGGTGTTTTTCCTGTTTCAAATTCTTCAGTTTGTATTATTTTAAAGTTTGTTAAAGCAGCCAATAACTCTATTTCTGGAATACTAAAATGACGCATAGGGTGCTTTTCTGTATAAGTATTGGTTAGCTGTGTTGTTTTATCTTGAATAATAATATTATAATTTACATCAACAACATTTTGATTAAAATGGATAAGTGATTCAGCAATTCGTATTACATCAATATTTTCATCACTCATTCTTTTTACTCTTGTTTCGGGTTTTTGTATATAAACTGCAGGGCTATACCATACATCAAAAATAAAAATGCCTTCAGTGTTGAGGTGTTTGTTTATTGTTTTGAAACAATTAATTAAATCGTTGTTATCTGTTAAATAGCTTATTACATGAAATAAAGAAATGGCTATATCAAATTTTTTATCTACATGAAAGGAAGTTATATCTGCAACAATAGCATTGAAATTCTTAATGTTTTTTTGTTTAGCTATGGCAACCATTTCGGTACTACGCTCTATGCCTATAACTTCAAAGCCTTGTTCACAAATAATTTCAGCATGGTTTCCCGTACCACAACCTAACTCTAAAAAGTTTTGTATATTTTTTTTATACTTCTTAGCAAGAGTCATGACATAATTTGCTTCTGCAAAATAGTTTTTGTTTTTATACAATAAATCGTAGTATTTGCTGTATAGTTTAAAATTACTCATTAACTGAATATTACATAGTTATCATCAACAGGTGTAAATCTTATTTTATCTTGTTCGCCACAATAGGGCCCTTGTTTTACTTCAATAAGTTCGCTTTGTTCTAACATTTTAAAACCATGCCCTCCATCTGCAAGTAAAATAACATCTCCTGCATAAAGAATTGTACTCTTAATATATTGTTGTGTGTTATTAAAAAAATCAACTCTTACTTTACCAGATCTAATAAATAATACTTCTTGTGTAAGATGAACTTCTCTTGGCACAAGATTATGTCTATGTGGAGGAATAACATAGTCCTTAGGGCGATTCATGTAGCCTAATTGTTGAGAATCGTTATCATTGGTGAAAAACTCTATCCCATTTTTCTTAAAATCTTTTCTGATGATGATGGAGAGAAGAAGGTTGTTATCGTATATTTTTTCTATCATATTTTAGTTAGTATATAGTAAGTAGAAGTTGATCCTGCATAAATTTCTTGGAACGTAGATGTAATTTTTAAATTATAACTCAAGCAAAAATCTTCAATAAAAGCATGTGGGGTAATTACTGCAAAATCATATCCTGCCTGATGCCAGTTTAAAGCATCTTTTACTTTTAAATCTTTATCGTTAATTACATCAAAAATAAACAAACCACCTTTACACAAAACTCTTGCCGCTTCCTTAAAGTATTGCATAATTTGTATAATTGGAAGATAAACAAATACCGCATGTGCATGAACAATATCTATTGATTCATTTTTGGTTTGTTTTAGGCTTATTCCATCTGCATCAATTATATGAACAATATTATTCTCATAATTTCTTTTTAAATATTGCTTCCACCCATCATTTACTTCATATACGTCATAATTTGCAATACTTAAATGGAGCAATTTTTCAAGATACATTCCCGTACCTGTACCAATTTCTAGTATTGATATTTTATTATTTGGAAAATATTTTAGCATCTGTTCAATAATTCTATCTCTTCTTCCAATTTTTCTTGTATCAGTATTTTTTGACTCCAAATATTCACATATACTAAGTTTTAGTTTCTTTGCTTCGTTTTCAGTTACTGTAGCATCAATATAATCTTTAGCATATTTATTTGTTACAACTGATGGCTGATTTATTTTCAACTTTGTCTTAATATGTTTTTTTATTCCCGCAGTTGCATATCTATAACCGTTAAATTTTTTAGAACCGGCTACTCTATTAGTTTTAAAGTTAGAAAGAAGTAATTTATTTATTTGATTTACAGCTGCATCGCTTGCCTTTCCAGGGTTGTATAAAAGATAATTACTTAATTTTTTTTTATTAAAAGGATATTTATCGGGATGCAAGAACACATCTTCAATTATTAAAGGTAATTCTTTTATATCTGTTACTACTGGCCCAAACTCTTTACCCCCATTAATAAAATTTATTTTATCCCAATTGCCAATATCATAACCGAGGAAATAGTCTTGCTTTAAAGTAATTTCAAAAAATTTTGGAGTATCAATATAAATAACTGGTTTATTTAAAGCTAAAAACTCAAATGCAACACTTGATATGCAAGTAAGTAATATGTCCGATTTTTGCAATAGAATATCAATTTTATCTTCTTTATAAAGAAACAAATTAGGATATTGCTTTTGTAAATTATTTATCTCTTTAAACCAATCAACACCTCCATTCGCATATTCATCATGAATAGGCCTTAAACAATCTATAGGGAGTTTAGCAATGATGTTGTATTGATTATTTTCTGCTAAAACTTTTAATATTTCAATACCGTTTTCACGAAGTGAAGCATACTTATTAAATGCTGGTGCATATAGTATTATTTTTTTATTTTGACTTAAACCTAAATTTTTAAAATTACCTTCATCTTTTAAAGTTCCATTTAATAGTTCATCACCTTTGGGGTATCCTATTTCATATAAACGAATATGAGCAGGAATTTGATTATAATATTTTTGTGCAAAAAAATTAAATGCCTCTTTATGCATTTCTCCATAAAGAAAAAAAGCGTCATATTTTAACATTTTATCCCAATGAAAACTTAAGGCTTTTGATGGCTGGCCATGAAACAAATAAATACTATAAATATTATCAATACCACGATCTTCTGTTGAGAGATAAAGATTGATTTCTTTATTGGAAAAAAAATTGCTACTTAAAACATTTAATTGTATATGCTTAAACTTATTATTAGAATTAGTTCTTAAAAAATCTAAATAACAATCTTCACTTTCATGTGCTATAATGATTATATCTGATGGGAATTCTTTCTTATACGTATGTAAAACATCCTTATAAAATTGGTACTCTCCTAAATAGTTGGCAAAAACTAATACTCGTTTTTTAAAAAAGCGATTTATTCGTAATAAAACTTTAAGCCAATATAATTGAATAAGATATTTTTTTGATAAACTATACATTGTTTTTCATAAGTTCAATAACATACTTAGCATATTCAGTATCAGAATCAATAAGAGGATATTGGGATAGTTGATCTATAATACATCCAAATTCTGAACAACCTAAAATAATATTAGAGCAATTATATTTATGTAATGTATTTTTAATGTGTAATTTTATTCTATCAATATCAACCTGATTATTATTTAGTTTTATCTCCTCAATAAAATTAAATACAATTTTACTGTCATTTTCATCCATCTCTACATATTCATAGCCGAATTGTTGCAGTTGCGATTTATATAACTGAGCTGTATAAGTAATAACACCCCCCCAAACAATAATTCTTGCACCATTACTTACCTTGTTATTTAAAGATTTACAAGTTGCTTCTACAATACTAATAATTGGAATATTAATTTGAGGTTGTACATAGGGTAAAAAATATGTTGCACTATTACAAGGAAGCAGAATAATATCTACCGGATAGTTAACAAGTTTTTGACAACTTTCAATCATACCCTCAACCGGGCTTTCTTCATTATATAAAAAGGCCCTTGTTCTACTTGGAATATGAGGGTTGTTATCTAATATTATTCTAAGATGCTCCCAATCTTTTTTTGCCTCGGTTAAATCTAAAAGTTTTTTTAAAAAACTTAATGAAGCATATGGCCCCATCCCACCAAGTATTCCAATAGTTATTTTATTATTTTTTATCATTTTTTATAAAAATCATAAAATCATGGCTAAACTTTCCACATATATCTTCTCTATATACTTTAGGCTTCAATACATCTTTTATATATGTATAGTAATACATTAATTTATAAGAAAAAGGAGATAGGGCGTTTATAAGTGAGATAATTTTAGGGCGATTAAAGGTTTTTTTTAACCTTCCAATTCGGAGAAAGCGATAAGACTTATTATTATATATCATCTTAAAATTAATTTCATTAAATATATTTATCATTTCATCTAATGTTCTATAAATGGAATAATAGTTATCTCTATTAATTTTTTTTGTTTCATACTCCAAGCTAATCGTTGATCTATCTATAATTTCTCCATCTGGTTTTAACCAAGTTAATATTATTTTTAATAAATTGATTAATTCATCAGATTCAATGTATTGCGTTACTCCGCTAAGGTATATAATATCATATTTTTTGTTTGGTTGATATTCTTGAATACTACAACAAAAAAAATTACAATTCCCAATACTATGCAATTTAACTCGATGTTGTGCTTGTTCAATTGATGGTCGGCTGATATCGATACCATCATATATACCAACATGTTGATAAAGATTTAAAGCCCATCTTCCCGAGCCACAACCTACTTCTAAAATATTTATGTTTTTTTTTGATATGAATTTTCTAAAATGTTTTGATTCAAAAAAATTCCTAAAATAAATCTCTACTCTCCCGCAATCTCCCATTGCAGCAACTCCATCTATATCCGGATTTAGTTGTTTCGAATTCCAATATTTAGTTACAGTTTCATTCATAAGAATTAATAACCTCGTTGAGAAAAGTTAAAGATGATTTTAAAGGATAAGTCTCGCAAATTTTTTCATGCCACTGATTGTGTATATTATTTGATGAAACATTCTTGCCATATAAAGCATATGGAACAGGGGTGTCTCCATGTTTACCATCGGTAGATCTCGTTTCATGATCTCCGCATACTACAATTCTATAATTATCTTTAAAGCAATTTTCTAATTCTTGAAGAACAGGACCAACAATTTCTTTATCAATTTTCTCAATTGCATCTTTTTTACCTATATAATTTAACTGATGAGCTTCTTCATCAGTGGCATTAATATGTATTAACGTAAAATCATACTTATGCAAATATTTAATTCCATATAATCCTTTCATTTTATAATCAGTATCAATATAACCGGTGGCTCCTGGAATTAAATCAAAATCTATATCTGCTGCCATTGCAATACCATGTAAAAAATCAAGTGCTCCTACAAATCCTGCTTTAATACCTGTACGTGAAAAGAATGACGGCCAGTTAGGTTTAACGGAAGGACTCCAAACCCAAAGCATATCTGCTTTACTTTGAGTGCCGTTCATATTTTTTATTTGTATTCTCGTATCTAATAGAAAATTATTAAGAGTATTATTAAGTTCTGGATCACTTATAAAAGAAGGTAATATTTGTTCAATTTCTTTGCCAATATTCATATGTGGTTCTGCACATCTTATAGACTTAGGGTTTATGGCTGCATCACGTATTATCAGTGTATTTCTATAGCTTTGACCAGGGTATAATTCCCATCTTGAAGATGGTAATTTTATTTTAGATATAATCTTCCTTGCTTCAGTATCTGATATAAGACCAGCTGTAAAATCTGTAATTCTTTTTTGTTCATTGTCTAATGAAATAAGATTGCATCGTAATACTAAATCTTCAGGATTTAAAGGAATCCCTTTTGCTAAGGCTTCAAAAGATGCTCTTCCCGATGGATAAAAATTTTCAGGTTCATAACCTAATAATCCCATTATACACACCATACTTTCAATAGGGAAGCCGGGGAATACAGTGTTAATTCTACCAATTTGACCTTTTGTTGCTATATAATGAATATTAGGAACAAATGCAATCTCTAAAGGAGTTTTATTATTTAATGCACTAATAGGTGCATCTCCTAACCCATCAATTATTATTAAAACTGTTTTTATCATTAGAAAAAATTCGTTGACATGTTTTTAAATCTTCAACCGAGTCTATTTCAAACCATTTTTTACCTGCTATATCGTGCAAAGTGATATCCAAGTTTTTAATATTATCAGCTATAATTAAATCATAATATAATTTTTCTTTTTTTTCTTCTATACCTCTTTGCAGCATTTCAATTATAATAAGAACACTTTTTGCTTTTAATGCTAAAAGCCCTACAGATTTTGAATATACAACCTCATTATCATTTTTCATTTCATCCTTGTTGAAAATTTTAATCTCTGTTACTTTATTGTTTTTACTTATTAAGTAACATCCATCCATTGATTTAATTGAGGAATCTCCAACCCATACAATATCATTTAATGGTATTTTTTCTATAATTGAATATTCAAAAAAAACGTCTCCTTCCAATATCAATACACTATCATTCTTTACCTGATTTAACCCTAATAATAAACTGTACATGCTATTAGTGTTATAGTATTCTTCATTATTAATATATGTTATTTTCATTCTTTTATAAAAATTCCCTATATTATTATGTAAAGAATGTTTGAGATAGCCAGTAACAATAATTACATTTTCTATACCAATTTTTTCTAAGTGGTCTAATGCATTTTGAAGAATTGTTTTATCGGTAACTTGTACTAGAGGTTTGGGAATTTGGTCTGTTAATGGTTTTAACCTTGTGCCTACTCCTGCAGCTAAAATTATTGCTGATTTATACATTTATCATTTTATTTTTCTTTTGTCCAAATGCTTTTTTGATATACTTCACATCCGCTATAGGCGTAAGAATCAAATCGAGTATTAAAGCCAGTTATATCGTTGTTAAGTATTTCAATTACTTCTGCTTCTTGAATAGAATCGTCTGCAGCACTTCCACGAATTAAAAGCCAAGGGCTTATAAAATATTTTCCCGGATATAAATAAATATCTAAAATAGAAACATTAAAAATATGCTCTCCAATATCTAAATCAAATTCTAACCCTTCCCAACATGAAACTAAGTATGTTAATGGTACTCCAGAAATGCTACTAATTTTTATTCCAACTTCAGCATTCTTCATATAGGAATGAACTTGAACTTTTAAAGTAATTAAAACTTCAGACCCCATTAAAAAAGTGTGTTGTATTTTTTCATTAGTGGCATTTTGAATAAACATCTCACTTATAAAACCAAACAAT
The DNA here is from genome assembly GCA_018267705.1 of Bacteroidota bacterium. Classification (GTDB taxonomy): domain Bacteria; phylum Bacteroidota; class Bacteroidia; order Chitinophagales; family Chitinophagaceae; genus CW01. Next base: position 61,439 of record JAFDXX010000012.1, read on the forward strand.
CTTGGGCCAGAATGATGCCGAAAATCTTTAAAATTTTTCTGTAAGTTCCATATAGAATTTTCGGTATATATTTTTAGAACGTTGTTAATATTATCATCTTTTGCAAGCAGACCATTTTCTAATAAAACACCTCTATTACATAAATCTTTTATAGAATTCATATTATGACTCACAAACAATACTGTTCTTCCCTGCCCGCTAACATCTTTCATTTTGCCTAGGCATTTTTTTTGAAACTCGGCATCACCTACTGCTAATACTTCATCTACAATTAAAATTTCAGGTTCTAAATGTGCAGCTACTGCAAATGCCAAACGTACATACATACCGCTGCTGTAACGTTTTACGGGTGTATCTATATAACGTTCTACACCACTAAAATTTACTATTTCATCAAATTTGCTTTTTATTTCTTTTCGCGTCATACCAAGTATGGCACCATTTAAAAAAATATTTTCTCTGCCTGTCATTTCCGGATGAAAACCTGTTCCTACCTCTAATAAACTGGCTATTCTTCCTTTCACTTTTATATTGCCTGTTGTGGGTGTGGTTGTTTTAGAAAGTATTTTTAAAAGTGTACTTTTCCCTGCACCGTTTCTTCCAATAATACCCAAAACTTCTCCTTGCTTTACTTCAAAATTTATATCTTGTAAAGCCCATACATAATCGCTATTACCTTTGGTAGCTCTATCATTAGCTTCTCCAATTTTTAAAAAGGGATCTTCTTTGCCTCGCACTTTTGCCCACCATCTATTAATATCATGACTAATAGTTCCGGTTCCTACTTCGCCTAGACGGTATTGTTTTGATAAATTTTCTACTTTAATAACTGTGTTACTCATAACTTATAATTCTTATACCGTATCCATAAAACTTTTTTCTACTTTATTAAAAACAACAGATCCTACTATTAATAATATAAATGCCGTTAAGCTGCTATATCCAAGGTATGACCAACTAAATGTGCCCGAACCTGTAAAAGCAAAACGAAACGTTTCAACAATTGATGATAATGGATTTATTTTTATAAATAAAGCGTATTTAGCGTTTAAAGTACTCATAGGATAAATTACGGGTGTAGCATACATTAATAATTGTACACCAAATGTTAGTAGAAAGGTAAGGTCGCGGTATTTGGTGGTTAATGCACTTATAATCATTCCTGCACCTAAAGCAATGGTTGCCATTAATAGAATTAAATATGGCGTAAGTATTATATATATATTAGGATGAACGTTATTTCCTTCAACTAAAAAATATATCCAAAAACATAAGAATAACATAAACTGAATACCAAACCGTACTAAGTTAGAAACCACAATAGATAAGGGCATTATTAAACGTGGGAAATATACTTTTCCGAAAATGGAGGCATTATCTTTAAAAACAGTTGAAGTTTTGGTTAAGCAATCTGCAAAATAATTCCATAAGGTTATGCCACATAAATAGAATAACGTCATGGGTAAGCCATCTGTTGAAATTTTTGCTATGTTTCCAAAAATAATTACATAAATAACAGTAGTTAAAAGCGGTTGTAAAAAAAACCAAATGGGACCTAAAATGGTTTGTTTATAAGTTGCTACAAAATCCCTTTTTACAAGCATTATCAACAAATCTTTGTAACGCCAAACTTCTTTCAGTTTTAAATCTAATATATGAGATTGTGGCGATATGATTTCCGTCCAATTATCAACCTTAGTTTCTGTCATTATTCAATTACTTAATCTTTTGTTTTAAATAATTTTGCAAAAAAGCCTGCGTTCGATTTTGAATCTGAATCAAAATAAGTATAACTATTGCTACCTTTTCTTTTACCAAAATATCCATAGCCTCCTTTATTAGTATAGCCATAACCATACCTGTATGCATAAGCATAACTATTATAGCCATAATAGTTATAACGCCCACTTACTTGTACATCGTTTACAATGATTGCCATATTAGGCAGTTTTTTGGTTTCATTTAATTCAACTATAAAATCTAATTGTTTTTTCAAAGTAAATCTTTGCCGTATTAAATACAATATACAGTCTGCAAACGGTGCTAAAATAAATGCATCTCCAACAATACCTACCGGGGCCGTATCCATTATAATATACTCATATTCTTTTTTCAATTTTTCAATTAAACTTCCTAATAAAGGAGAAAGTAATAATTCTGCGGGGTTGGGGGGAATAGGTCCGGGTTCTATTACTTTTAAATTAGGAAACCCTTCTACATCTTGAATAATTTCTTCATGATTATTTATTTGACCAATTAAATAATTTACAATTCCTTTTGAAGTAGTACTTGAGTTATTGTTTTGTTGTTTACCAATAGAAGGTTGTATTTTTCGTATATCAAATTGCAATAATATAACTTTTTTATTGGCTAATGCCAAAACTGCTGCTAAATTTCGGCTGGTAAAAGATTTACCTTCTCCACCTACAGAAGAGGTTACCATTAAAGTTTTGCATTGCCCATTATTGGTTAATAAAAATTGGAGGTTGGCACGCATGATGCGGAACTGTTCTGAAATTACATTTCTATTATTGAGTACTACCAATAAATCTGTTCGGCTACTATGGATAATTTCTCCTATAATTGGTATAGCAGTTTTTTTAGTAATATCATCTCTTAAAGTTACCTTATCGTTAAACAGTTCTATTAAAAATATTATTACAACAGGAATAATTAACCCTATCAATCCACAAAAAGATATTATCTTACTTGCTTGAGGTTCAAATTCGGCTCCCGGCATAGTTGCATTCTCAAGAATTGTATAGTTAGATTGTGCAGATAAGGAAGTGATAGAAGTTTCTTCTCTTTTTTGGAGTAGATATGCATATAATTGATCTTTTATAGATTTTTGCCTCTTTAGTTCTTCTACTTCTCTTTGTTTAATAGGTAGTTTCCCTAGTGGATCTAAAATCGAATTTGATTCATTCTGATAACGTAATATTTGGTTATTATTTTCATTTTGAATATATTTTAAAGTTTCTATTAGTTTCTTTTTCACTTCTTTTAATTGATACGAAATTGTAGAAATAGTTCCCCCATCTTCAGTATTATCTTTTTTAGCAAAAGCTCCATTTATTACAAGAGTGTTATATTGTTTTATCAAATCACTTACAGCAGTTCCATCAAAAACATAAAGAGGTATTGGTTTCCCTATATTTTTATCATCATTAATAAAAGAAACTAATAATGCAGACAGCATATTGTCTGTTGTTAATCGTTTACTTTTTACTTCAATATCAGATAATTGAGCACTATAATAATTGTTTTCATCTTGCGAGTTATTAAATCTTGGGTCTCCTTTTTTGAGAATAATATCTTCTTCAATCTTATCTATTTCTCTTGAAATAGTATCCATTCTTTCATCAATAAAATCGATTGTTCGAAAAGCGATTTCTTTTTTTAAGAATACATCTCTTTTTTGAACTTCTACCATAAGTGAATTCAATATATTTACAGCTCGTGTAGGATTATCAGTTCGCATACCTAAGGTAAGGATGCTCGATTTCTCACTTAGCCCACCTATTGATAGTTTACTTTGAATATCGCTTACCGCATATGCAGGGGGTGTCCATTTTACTTGAAAAGGCTCCCTACTAATTTCATTAACTTTAGAAGATGCTGTAACAATAAATACCACTTTATTAATTGTGCTTGTATCTCCCCAATGTATTTTGTTTATAGGGCCATTATTTAAACTTATATTTAATGATTTTGGAGTAAGTTCCGAGATGTTGAAAGTGTAAACTAAGTTTGTATCGGGGTTGGAAAGTATTTTTAATTTGAATGGAGCATAATCTGATATATCACTATTTTTAATTTTACCTAGATTATAATAATAATAATTAAAATCATTTTTACGAACCATAGATTCTAACAATATCCTTGATCGTATTGCTTCAATTTCGTTCTGCATATTCACAGAGCGAGTTCCATATAATGCACTATTAATCAAATCAACCTGACCATTAGATGTAGTTGATTGCCCACCTCCTACCAACATTGACCCGTTTACTCTATAAATTTTAGTTGTATATCTTAAATAAATATAACCAGCAGCTAATGAAAGTGCCAATGAAAGAATAAATAATGGTAGATATGATAGATATTTTAAAAATATATCTTTTAGTTGAAACGTTTTTTCATTGATAAATGAAGATCCTATTGTGTTGTTTGATAAATCATTCATTTGAAAATAATTACTTTATAGATTTAAGAATAATTAATAAACTCAAAACTGTAGAGGTTGCAGTTACATAAAACATAAGAGGTTGCAGTTTTTGTGTTTTTAAATAGCTGCTTCTTGCTTCTTCCTCTCTAAGATATCTTGAATTAGGATTTATATATATTAAATCATTTGTTTGTAGCTGAAATACCGGAGAAGTAAAAAAAGCTCCACTTGTCATATCAACAATATTAGCTTTTCTATTTTTTAAACTATCTTCTCTTATTACCATTACTTTACGTATATCAGAATTACTATTTTCTCCTCCACTTAAAGCAAAAAGGTATAATAAATTTGCATTTTCTGGCGGTAATGCAACAACATCTTGTTTTTTTAAATTTCCTAATAAAAAAACTTTAATTGGTTGTTGCACCACATTTACAAAAGGATTTTTAATATAAGGGGCCGATAATTTTATCAAAGTATCTGCTAACTGCTTATTGGTTAATCCTGCTGCTTTTACCATTCCAATTATTGGAAAACTTAAATTACCATTTATATCAACCGTATAACCCGATTTATTTAGCAAGTTAAATATTTCTGTTTGGTCTTGAGCAGTAGTTGCTTGTGTATAAAATTGAATATTTAGCTTATCAGAAGGTTTTATAAGTATTTCTTCAGCATTTACTTTTCCCATACTATCTAACCCTCTTTGAAACATTAAAAAATCAAACTGACTTTTTTTTACGCTTGCACAAGAACTAAGCAAAAAAATAGCAATAGCTATAAGTAAAAAATTTGTTTTATTCATTAGCATAAATTTTAGTTTAAAGCTTCGCCTGCTCAATCACAGATTAAGGATAAGGCTTTTCAAAAAATAAGGCATTATCACAAATCAATGCGACAGATGCCTTTAAAATATATTATAAACTGAAAGTATTAAATTTCATAACTACTAACAACCACATTTTCCTACTAAAACCCCTTACTATAAAGCATGACAAATATAAGGGCTTTTACTTTTTTTCGGATATTACCTTTATTTTATTTTTCAGTTTTCTATAAATCAACAATATAAGTATCTTTCCCAAATAAACTGTTTTAAATGAATAACCGTTATTATTCGTTAGATGTGTTTCGCGGAGCCACTGTTGCTTTAATGATTTTAGTTAACAACCCGGGCTCTTGGTCGCACATTTTTACACCATTAGAGCATGCTGCTTGGCATGGATGTACACCAACAGATTTAGTGTTCCCATTTTTTTTATTTGCAGTAGGCAATGCCATGAGTTTTGTAATGCCCAAATTTGAACAAAAAGGAAATAATTTTTTCTTGAAAAAAATAATTAAAAGAACATTACTTATTTTTTTAATAGGATTATTTCTTAATTGGAGTCCTTTTCTTAGATATGATCAAGCAGGTAATCTTGTTTTAAAAGGATGGGAATGGGCTAAGGCCGATGGTTCAACTACCGGTATTCGAGTAATGGGCGTTTTACAAAGAATTGCCTTATGCTACTTTTTTGCATCATTAATAGTTTATTACTTTAAACAAAAAGGTTCTTACTTAATTAGCTGCATTTTATTGCTAAGCTATTGGGTGTTTACTTGGTTATTAGGCAATTCAACAAATCCATTCAGTTTACAAGGTTTCTGGGGTACACAGGTAGATATTAATCTTTTTGGAGATGCACATGTGTATCATGGAGAAGGTGTTGCTTTTGATCCTGAAGGCTTAGCAAGTACAGCTACCGCAATTGTGCAAGTAATATTCGGATATTTTGTAGGAGCATACATTCAACAAAAAGGAAAAACTTTTGAAATGCTTAGCAATTTATTTGTAGCTGCAGCCGTATTAATGGTAGCAGGTTATTGCTGGGATATGGTTTTTCCTATTAATAAAAAAATATGGTCAAGTAGTTATGTATTATACACAACAGGGCTTGCCATGGCCGTATTAGGTGTAATGATTTATTTGATTGAATTTAATGGCAAGAAAGGTATATGGAGTAAATTTTTTGATGTGTTTGGAAAAAACCCATTATTCATTTTTGTAATAAGTGGTTTTTTACCGAGATTATTAGGATTAATACGAATTAATAATGGTACAAAAAGCGATGGTACTCTTTTATATACTACCCCGTTTGGATGGTTTTACGAACATATTTGTAAAAATATTTCTGCCGATTTACGTGTGGGCTCATTAGTATATGCCATAGTTATGATTATTTTTTATTGGAGCATTGTGTATTGGATGGATAAAAAGAAGATTTATGTTAAAGTATAATGGAATTAACTAATATAAAAATAGAATCAATTGTATTAAAAGGTTATTCTTCATTTAGTAAAGAAAAAATAGCTGCATTATTATTATCTCAAAAAAATTGTAGCAATATTCCCGGAGATTTTGTTATAATAATTGATGGAATTTTACATAATCAATCCATTACAATTATAGGTACAAGTATTGTTAGTGCTATCCCATATTTCTACACAAAACACAACAATAAATTTGCTCATGGAGTTTCTATTTTTGAAGTTTGCAAAGCTGCTCAACTGCAATGGCAATGGGATGATTTTTCTTTATTCTGCATTAATTCTATTGAACATACAATTAATGAACATACCATACATGCACATATAAAACGCATACCTGAAAATAGTTTCATTACATATTACAATCATACATTAACTATTGAAAAAAAAGAAGCAGGTATTAAACACAATAATTTTAAGAATGATAACGAAGTTTTAGAAGATTATATAACTCTTTGTGAGGGATATTTTCGTAATCAAAAAAAATTATTACTCTCTCTAAGTGCCGGATTTGATAGTAGATTATTATTAGCAACAGCACTTTATTTTGGGGAAAAACCTTTATTAGCCACAATGGGCAATTCAAACGCTACTGATGTAATAGTAGCAAAATCTATTGCCAATAGTTTAAACCTATCACACCAAACAATTGAATTAGTAGCAGAAGATTATTTTAAAGAGGAAAATATTTTTAAAATAATTAATGCAACAAGTGGAAGCAAAACCTTTAACCATTGGCATACTTATTTTTTTTCAAACTATTTTAAGAATACCGAATTATTACATTTAGCGGGCTCTAACGGAGAACTTGCACGAACTTATTATTTCGACAAAGGCATTATTGCAAAAACAGCAGATAAAATACCTATAAATTTATTTGACATTTATTTTAAATTTAAAATAAATAAATCTGATAATTATATTATTCCATCGCTACTGAATGCCTCACATAAAAAAAAATTTATTGCAATTGCAAGTATTCAAAATACAAAACATGGATTTCTTAATAGTTTAGATAACTTTTACACTTTTGAGCGTGTTAGGCACTTTATTAGTAATGGATTAGCTTTATATAATTGCAACATAACAACAACATCTCCTTTTTTAGATTATCGTTTTATTAATTTATGCAATCACATACATAGACATAAGAAACTCAACAGTATTTTTCACAAAACAATTATTAACCAATTGCAACCGGCTTTAATGCAATTTGGCAATAATAACATTTCAACATCAATCAACAATTTTAATAGTAACTGGTATTTTCTAAAAGAACAACCTACTACCACATATAACCCTGTTAATACAATTATTCAATCAAATGCCGTAAAAGAAATAATTATAGAAAGTAATTATTTAAATGAGTGGCTAAACCAAAAAGAGCGAATAAAAATTTGGGAAGAAAAAAAGAATAGAACAATTTATTTTTTACTCACAATGCACTACACATCTTCCTATATAAAACAGTTGTGTATATAAACAACATGTTATTATTTTTTTACTGCTACAACAAGCATTTTATTTTTTATACGAAATACTTTTAAAACCCATGAAATAGGCACAGAAAGTGTTTTAGCCAAAAAATTAGAAAATAAAATACGATTTAAATAAAATGAAATCGGGAAACTAAGTTCATGAAAAAGTTTTATTTCAACAATTTTTAACCCTGCTTTGTGCATTATTAAATGCATATCTTTTTTACTGAGAATTTGTTTATGCCCATACGGATGATTAGAATACATAGCATGTAATAATGTATTCATTTTTCCAAAACTTACTGTACTTATCAATTCTCCAAACTTATGATAAAATGCATTTCTGCATGGCGTATCAATAAAAATATATCCACCACTTTTAAGAAGGTTTGTGCATTGTTGTACTATTTGTATAGGATAATTTACATGCTCAATTACATCCCACAAAACAATTGCACCAAAAAAATTTGTATGTTCTTTTTGCCAAAAATTATCTTGTACCGGTAAGTTATATAAATTAGGTAGTTGATATTTATTTTTTACATAACTCATCCAACGTTGGTCTAATTCTATACCATAACAATTATAATTTTTCTTAACCATTTCATTCAAAAACAATGCACCACCAAAACCAACATCTAAAAGAATTTTATTAGGGCCTACATAACTGACTACCTTATTTATATGATTGTTAAATCTTGCAGCATTAGACTGCATTTTTTGTTCAATAAAATCAATTTCTTTTTCACTTAAAACTATAGCTGCATTTGAAGCTGCTGCTTTATATTCTTCATCAATATAATCTGTATAATGAAAGCCGCAATGTTTGCAAACTATTACATTAGCCATGCGTAAACGATATTTAATAGTGTTGCCACCGTTACCGCAAAGCTTACAAATGCTATAATCAAAATTCATTATATAAAAAGACTTTCTGCTTTAATAATGTTTTCAGGCTTACCTACATCAATAAATTTACTTCCTGAATGATTAAATGAAACTATGTTATATTTTGATGCTAAACTTAAATAAATATCAACCATTGAAAATTTTCGTTCTTGTTGTATTAATGAAAATATAGATGTATTTATAACATGAATACCGCTAAAGGCTTTAGGAATAAAGGTTTCACTTGCACGAACAATTTTCTGTTCATTGGTTTGTGCATTTTGCCATCCACACAATTCATTGTTGGCATTAAACAAAAAACTTCGCGATGAAATTCTATCGCTAACCGCTAAAGTTGCTAAACATTTTTTTTGTTGATGTTGATGTATCATTTCATTTAAATGCATATCTGTAAGCACATCTGCATTCATTACAACAAAATCATTTTCGTTTTTGAAATACCATGCTGCTTTCTTTAAACCACCACCCGTTTCTAATACTTCATCTGTTTCATTACTTATTAAAACATCACTTCCCCATCCTTTATTTTCTTCAAGAGCATTAATAATTTGATTTGAAAAATGATGCACATTTATAATAACATTGTATATACCAAACTGTTGCAAGTATTCAATATTTCTTTGCAGCAATGTTTTATTATTTACTACGGCTAATGCCTTAGGATGCTTATCTGTAAATGGTTTTAGCCTTGTACCCATTCCTGCTGCAAAAATCATTGCCTTCATACTTACTAATTTTATTTAATCCAATTTGCTTGATTAGTATGTGTTAATACAACTTTTACTTTGTATTTATTTCTTAAATGTCTCGCGGTTTGTTCAGCTGCATACACACTTCTATGTTGCCCGCCGGTGCAGCCAAAATTTATTTGTAAACTGCTGAAATTTCTTTTTAAATAATCTTCAATTGTTATATCAATCAAATCCCAAACACTATTTAAAAAAATACTCATTTTAGTACGTTGTTCTAAAAAATCTTGTACAGGTTTATCTTTCCCGCTTAAATTTTTATATTCATCAAATCTTCCCGGATTTAATATTCCACGCATATCAAAAACAAAACCACCGCCATTTTCGGAGCTATCTTGAGGAATTCCTTTTTTATAACTAAAACTATTAACACTTATTACTAACGGAGTTTCTTCAGTAGCCTGTATTGATGTAAATCGTTCTATAATTTCCTTACTTACAATTAATTTCAACATCCTATCAAACTCAGGCGTAGCAATACCTACACGTTTGTGCTCTAAAAAAAATTTTAAATTATTTAATGCCAATGGTATGCTTGATAAGAATTGTGCTTTTCTTTCAAACAAGCCTCTAAAACCATAAGCTCCTAATACTTGTAATAACCTAATTAATACATAGCCATTGTATTGACTAATAAAAGTTACTTTATCAATTTGTTTATTTAAAACCTTGCTTATTTCATCAATATAAAAATTCAATAAACTATCTTTCCATTCTTCACTTAATTCTGCTCTTGCTTGCCATAATAAACTGGCAACATCATATTGCAATGCACCCTTCATTCCACCTTGATAATCTATAAAATAACATTCGGCATTTTTTATGATAATATTTCTACTTTGAAAATCTCTGAACATAAAATATTTATGCTCGGTAAAAGTTAAATAAGTACTTAATGCTTCAAAATCATCCAGCATTTGTTGTTTATCATAAGGCAATTGTAGTGTATCTAAAAAATAATATTTAAAGTATAACAAATCACTTAATATGGCTTGTTTACCAAATTCTTTTGCAGTTAAACACCAACTATAATCTAACCCTTTATCTCCCTCAATTTGAATACGGGCAAGGGCTGTAAGGCTTTTTTGAAAAAGAGTATAAACATATTCTTTATGTCCTGCTGTTTCTAATTTATTTAATAAACTTTCAGTGCCTACATCTTCTTGTATATAAATTGTTTGCTCAGCATTTACACAAAAAATTTGAGGAACAGGTAAATGTTTTGTTTTAAAATGATTACTGAAATTGATAAAGGTGTTATTTTCTTTTACATTTAAACCATAGGTTGCAATAAAAGTTTCTTCTTTAAAATAAATACGAAAATAAATTCTATCACTACCGCTTTGAGGTAATTTTTCAATACGTGTTGGTTGCTGTTTTTTCCAACTTTCAAATAGTTGGGCTATGCCTTGTACAATTGCTTCCATAATATATTGCAGCGAATGTAATATAAAAGCAAATCTTCATTTCAAAAATTATCTGCACAATTATTACATTCGTTGTTATGAAAGTTATTGAAGTAAATAGTAAAATAGACGAAAAAGATTTTTTGGAGGTAAATGTTTTAATGAATAAAAACAATCCAAATTATATACGTGCTTTAGATAATGAAGTAAATGCCGTTTTTGATAAAACAAAAAATAAAAATTTCAAATACGGTAATGCAATAAGGTGGATTTTAAAAGATGATACCAATAAATTAATAGGAAGAATTGCTGCATTTACCAATTCGAAATATATTAATAATGGAACCGAATTTGCAACCGGCGGTATTGGTTATTTTGATTGTATTAATAACCAAGATGCTGCTAACTTATTATTTGATACTGCAAAAAAATGGTTACAAAATAATGGTATGGAAGCAATGGATGGACCTATCAATTTTGGAGATAGAGATAAAAATTGGGGTTTAATGGTTGAAGGTTTTAATGACGAACCGGTGTATGGCATGAGCTTTAACCCTGAGTATTATAAAAAATTATTTGAAGATTATGGTTTTAAAAATTATTATAATCAATTTTTTTATAAAATGATGGTTGATGCACCATTACCCGATCGTTTCCCTGAGCGTCATGCAAAATTTAAAGCAAAACCCGGTTATGAAGCAAAACATATTAGTATAAAAAATTTAGAGAAACATGCTCAAGATTTTGCAACCGTTTATAATGCAGCTTGGGCACAACACGGAGAAAATAAAGAAATTACCAAAGAACATGTATTAAAATTATTTAATACCATGAAACCAATTATGGATGAACGTGTTATTTGGTTTGCTTATTATAAAGAGGAGCCTATTGCTATGTTTATTAATATTCCCGATATAAACCAATACTTTAAACACTTTAACGGGAAAATGGGATTATTACAAAAACTATATTTATTATGGATGAAAAAAACAGGAAAATGCAAAAGGCTTACAGGGCTTGCATTTGGTGTAGTTCCCAAATATCAGGCATTAGGTATTGACAGTTTTATGATTTACGAATGTGCCTTACTATTACAAGGAAAAAATTGGTACAACAACTATGAAATGGGTTGGGCAGGAGAATGGAATCCTAAAATGATTAATATATACAAAGCATTAGGAGCCACACCAAGCAGAAGAATGACAACTTATCGTTACATATTCAATGAAAACAAATATAAATTTGAAAGGCATCCTGTAATGGAGTATAAATAACCATAACATACAAAAACTAATTCTCATTTTTTGAAGAGTTTAGCAACAGTATTAACCTCATACTCATATCCTATGGCATTCATTAATTCATGAATAGTTTTATTATTAGCAGAAACTGCTTTCCAATTATTACCGTCCAATTCCAATAATGTTCATGGTTTTTTTTAAATCTGTTGGAGTATCTGTACTATCAAACAAAAAACTAATTACATTAAAATCTTTTCCTAAAATTTCTACTGTTATAATGGAATCAATATATTATTACTATTCAATAAAATAAAAAAGCTGAAACACTTATATAGTATTTCAGCTTTGTAGCGAGGAGCAGACTTGAACTGCCGACCTTCGGGTTATGAATCCGATGCTCTAACCAACTGAGCTACCTCGCCAAACAAAATTTTTATTTTGGGCTGCAAATATAGGGATTGAAAGCTTTTAATGAAAAGCAATTTAATAAGCCAATAATTTAGTTATACGGCTTTGTACTTTTTCAACCGTAGGCAACATGGCTTGCTCTAATGCCATATTTATAGGTACAGCAGGTAAATTTAATGCACCAACTACTTCAACTTTTGCATCTAAGAAGTGATAACAATTATTTGATATACGTAGTGATAAAGCTTCGGCAAATGAATTATTTTGTTGTTCTTCAGTTAATACAATTACTTTTCCGTGTTTGTTTACACTTCCAAAAATTAATTCTTCATCTAAAGGATAAAGTGTTCTTAAATCAACTACTTCTATTTGTCCCGGAAATTTTTTTGCAGCATTTTTTGCCCAATACACGCCCATGCCGTAAGTAATAATAGTAACGGTTTCGCCTTTTTTAATTTTGGCAGCATCGGCTTGCAAAGCCACAGCTCCTTTGCCTAACGGCAATATATAATCTTTTGAAGGCTCAATAGTTTTAGCATCGTCTGTACCTTCTACTTTACTCCAATACAACCCTTTATGTTCTAACATTACTACCGGATTAGGATCGTAAAAGGCTGCTTTCATAATACCTTTCATATCGGCAGCGTTTGATGGATACGCTACTTTAATTCCTTTTATACTTAATAAAGTACTTTCTATACTTGCACTATGATAAGGGCCTCCGCCACCATAAGCACCCACCGGCACACGCAACACCATTTGAACCGGAAATTTTCCGTTAGTTAAATAATTAGATTTTGCAACTTCAGTAGCTAGTTGGTTGATGGCAGGAAAAATATAATCGGCAAACTGAACTTCTACAATTGGTTTTAATCCTAATGCACTCATTCCAATGGTAGAACCAACTATATATGCTTCTTGAATGGCTGTATTAAATACACGAGCATCACCAAATTTATCGGCTAATGTTGCCGTTTCTCTAAAAACGCCACCTAATCTGCGTCCTACATCTTGTCCGTATAAAATTGCTTCCGGATGCTGTTCCATTATTTCTTCAATAGCATGCAAAGCAGCATCTACCATCAATACTTTTTCAGCAGTTTTTGGAGAGCGTACCCCTTTTTCTTCTTTAATATTTGTTGGAGCAAATATATTTTCTTCAACAGATTTAATATCGGGTTCTGCAGCAGCCATTGCTTTTTCAAAAGATTCATTTACCTCACGCAATGCGGCAGCTTCTGTTTCATTGATTGCATGTTCCTCAAAACCTGCACCTGCAAGCATTAAGCGAAGTTTAGGCATAGGATCGTATAAACCATGCTTCAATAAATCTTCTCTATTTCTGTAAAATTCTTTTCTTACACCACTTGTATGATGACCTAATAAAGGAACTTTTGCATGAATTAAAACAGGTTTACGTTCTTGCCTTGCGTAAGTAATAGCCTGAGAAATAGTTTCATAACTACGGATAAAATCACTTCCATCGCACTGCATTTTCTTTAATCCTTTAAAACCATCGGCAAACTCATAAGCATTGCCTACTCTAAATTCTTCGGCACTTGCACTAATACTCCACTGATTATCTTGAACCAAATAAATAATAGGTAATTGTTTTAACGATGCAAATTGCAATGCTTCACTAACCTCACCTTCTGTAATACTTCCATCTCCCATTGAACAAATAACAACAGGGTTTTCTCCATTTTCACCGGGCTGTAATAATGCCAAATTTTGTTTTTCAATATATTGAATACCTTGTGCAATACCTGTGGTTGGTATAGCTTGCATTCCGGTTGCACTGCTTTGGTGTATAATACCCGGGCGTTGCCCATCTTTATTATTAGGATGACAGTAGTATGAACGGCCTGCCGAAAACGGATCATCTTTTTTTGCCAACAATTGCAACATTAATTCATACGCCGAAAAACCAGATGCCAACATCATGCTATCGTCTCTATAATATGGGCTAACCCAATCTATGGAAAGTAATTGCATGCCGGCTGCAATTTGTATGGCTTCGTGCCCACGTGCACAAGCATGCACATACTTACAAACCTGGCGGTTTGCCTCGTATGTATCGCTCATAGCTTTGGCCGTAACCATAAGCTTGTAAGCGTGCATTAATGTATCTTTCGTAAGCATTGTTATATTATTTTATTTCTACTTCAAACATTTTTTCTTTTTCAAAAAAACCTTCTATCACATCTCCCACAACACATTCACCCACACCTGCGGGTGTGCCTGTAAATAACATATCGCCTATGTTTAAGGAGAAGTATTGTGATATATGTGAAATGAGGTAATTGAAGGAAAAAATCATATCCTTACTATTACCGTTTTGTACTGTTTGTTTATTTTTTTGAAGAGAAAAATGAATAGGGTTTTCTAAAATTTCTGGAGTTATATTTAACCACTTGCCAATAACTGCAGAATTATCCCATGCTTTTGCTTTTTCCCATGGAAGACCTTTCTTTTTTAATTCTGCTTGCACATCTCTTGCAGTGAAATCTATACCAACAGAAATTTGATTATAATATTTTGATGCGTGTTTTTCGGGAATGTATTTTCCGTTTTTTGAAATTTGAAGTACTAACTCTACTTCATAATGCAGTTCGTTACAAAATTCAGGGTAATAAAAAGGAGTATGGCCTTGGAGTAGAGCACTCTTTGGCTTCATAAATATTACCGGATCTTCCGGTACGGCATTGCCTAATTCTTTTATGTGGTCGGCATAGTTTCTGCCAACACAAAATATTTTCATAGCTGTAGCTTTGAATATTAATTAAGTAACCTGAGGCTTAAATGGTTAAGAATAACCTGAAACTTGCCTTTGTGAGATTTACTTGAATTATATTTCCACTACTTATAAACTACGAAAATTGTTTTTTATTGTGTGAAGTTTAAATTATTTACCAAATTCATGGTTTTTTCTATGCCTATAAAGGCAAAGTTTTCAATGGTTTCAATACATTTATCTATTTTTTGCTTAACAATGGGTACTTCTTCATTCCACCATTTACTTAATACAAATTGTGCTTGCATGCCTTTGGGGTAATTATTGCCAATACCAAAACGTAATTTGGGGTAAGCATCGGTACCTAAGGTTAATTGAATATCTCTTAATCCATTGTGACCGCCATCGCTACCTGATGGGCGTAATCTGAGTTTTGAGAGTGTAATGGCTAAATCATCAACAATAGTAAGTGTATTATTAATTTCAATTTTTTCCTTATCCATCCAATATTTAAATGCTTTGCCACTTAAGTTCATGTAAGTAGTAGGTAAAATGCAAATAAATGTTCGGCCTTTTACTTTTACTTCTGCTACATAAGCTAATCTATCTAATTTAAACATTCCGCCGTGCTTTAATACAAAAGCATTTACAACATCAAAACCAATATTGTGGCGTGTATGGCTGTATTCATTTCCAATATTTCCTAAACCAACTATTAAAAATTTCATGTTGTAAAAATATTATAACCTGATGCATAAAATAAAAATCCCTCAACAAAAGTGTGCTGAGGGATTTGTTTTATAAAATTTTGAAGCTTTATTTTTTTGCAGCCGGAGCTTTTGCAGCGGCAGGTGCAGCAGCTGCTTTTGCCGGAGCAGCAGTTGTTGCAGCAGCTTCTTCTTGTTTTAACTGACGTGTCATTACCACAGATGCAACCGGAATACGTGGAGAATTCATAACCTCCATATTTTCTGCTTTTACATCTTCTACACGAATATTACCGTTTACAGCTAAATTGGTAATATCTACTTCAATATTTTCTTTTAAGAATTTAGGTAAAGTTTTAACCTTTAACGATTTCATTTTGGTTACTAATTTACCGCCATCTTTTACACCTATTGAATTACCTACAAATTTTAATGGTAAAGTAGCTATTACTTTTTTGTTATCTACTAATTCCAATAAATCAATGTGTATTAAAGAATCATCAACTTTATCAAATTGCAAATCTTTTAAAATACATTTGTAAGTTTTTCCGCCAACATTAACATGTGCTAATTGAAATTCTGCGGTGTACACTAAAGGTTTAAAAGCTTTTGCAGGAGCAGAAAAGTTTACTTCTGCCGCACCCCCGTAAATTACACCCGGCACTAATTCCTGAGAGCGAATTTCGCGGGTGGCTTTTTTGCCGAATTCGGTCCTCAGTTGTCCTTCGATTGTAACTGTTTTCATTGTTTATTTTTTTTGGACGGCAAAAGTAAGGGAAATTATGAGAAAATAGGAAAGTAAATTAAGTAAATTGCTTATCTATAATATACTTACCTATTCATCTTAACACATAGAAGCTATTTATCTCTACCTCTTAATTGAGAATGGATAAATAAACTGGTAATACTTTTATTTTCATAGGCATTACGAATGGCTATGGCAAATAAATCTGCTACAGATATTACTTTAATTTTAGGGCTATGCTTTTTTATGGGTATAGTATCGCAAACTACTAATTCTTCTAATACACTATTTTCAATATTTTCATAAGCTTTACCGCTTAGAATAGGATGTGTACATAATGCTCTTACACTTTTTGCTCCTTTTTCTTTTAGTAATCCGGCAGATTTTGCTAATGTGCCTCCTGTATCGCAAATATCATCAATTAAAATAATATCTTTTCCGGCAACATCTCCAATTACAACCATGCTTGCAATTTCATTGGCTCGTTTTCTATGCTTATCGCAAATAACCATTTCTGCATTAAAGTAACTGGCAATTTCTCTTACACGGTTTGTGCTGCCAACATCGGGTGCTGCAAAAGTTAAGTTTTGTAAACGCAATTGTTCTATATAGGGAATAAATACTGCAGAACTGTCTAAATGATCAACAGGTATATCAAAAAAAGCTTGAATTTGTGGTGCATGTAAATCCATAGTAATAACTCTATCTGCACCTGCTGCTTCAAGCAAAGTGGCTACCAGCTTACTTCCTATGGCTACGCGTGGTTTATCTTTTCTATCTTGCCGTGCAAAACCATAATATGGTAACACTGCAATTATTTTAGCAGCACTTGCACGTTTGGCTGCATCAATCATCAATAATAATTCCATTAAATTATCAGTTGGTGCATAGGTGCTTTGTACTAAAAAAACATAATCACCACGAATACTTTCAAGAAATATAGGTTGAAATTCTCCATCACTAAATTTTTGAATATTTATTTTTCCTAAATTAGCTCCAAAGCGTTGAGCAATTTTTTCTGCCAATTTCTGAGATCCTGTACCTGAAAATATTTTTACTGAAGGATTCATATATATAAAGTATGCGGCGAAGATAATATTAGTTGGCAGAGCCAAAAAAAATGAAGCTCCCTATTTTTAAAATTCTTGAAACTAAAATGTAATTGCTAAATTATTTTTTGTATGAATGGAATTAAAACTTGGAGTATTGATGACAGACCCAGAGAGAAATTACTATTGAAAGGAACAAATGCTTTAAGTAATTCTGAATTAATTGCTATTTTAATTAATAATGGAACACCCAATAAAACCGCTGTTGATTTGGCAAAAGAGTTATTAACGGCAACCAATAATAATCTTGAACGTTTAGGAAATCTTTCAGTAAAAGAGATTGTACAATTAAAAATAAAAGGGTTGGGACAAGCAAAAGCCATTGCCATTGTAGCTGCATTAGAGTTAGGTATAAGAAGAAATTCTACCGAAAATAGAAAAGAAAAAATAATGCAAAGCAGAGATATTGCTGAGTATTTAAAAGCACTTTTACAATATAAGCAACATGAAATTTTTTTGGTTGTTTTTCTTAACCGTGCCAACAAAATTATACATCACGAAATTATAAGTGAAGGCGGTATAACAGGTACGGTGGCAGACCCAAGAATTATATTAAAAAAAGCCTTAGAGCATAATGCAACAGCAATAATACTTTGCCATAACCACCCAAGCGGAAACTTAGAACCCAGCAATGCTGATATTTTATTAACACGTAAAATAAAAGAAGCTGCTACTTATTTTGATATTGTTGTAACAGACCACATTATTGTAAGTAACGAGGGTTATTATAGTTTTGCAGATTCGGGAATATTATAAAAACTAATTAAGCTTGAGCAATTGGGCCACCAAAATTCATAGGAATTTCAACTTGTTCTAAATCTTGAATATTACCGTTTAGGTTTTCGTATTTTTCAATATTGTCTATTAATGCTTTCATAAAACGTTTGGCATGCATGGGCGTTAAAATAATTCTGCTTTTTACTTTGCTTTTGGGTGTGCCCGGCATTACGTTTACAAAATCTATTACAAATTCTGCATGGCTATGTGTTATAATGGCAAGATTAGCGTATTCACCTTCGGCAACTTCTTCTGAAATTTCTATATTTAATTGATTGTTAGGTTGTTGTTCTGACATGAAATGCTTTTTATTAAGTGGCAAATATACTTTATTTCATTCCCTATTTATTTAAACCTCTAATTCGATTTTTGAGAAGTCATTATATTGGTTGATGCGGGTGCAGGATTGTTATCTTGTCTTATATTAAGTACAACATAAAGAATCAATTTGCTTTCTACAGGTGTTCCGTTTATTTTGGCCGGAACAAAATCATAAGCATCTGCCGGAAGGCCTTTAATTGAATAATTTTGAACGGTACTATCACCATAAGAGTTCATTGTTTTAACATCCCATCTTTTCAATTTACCTAATTCCGAAATTGTAAATACATAACTTAATGTATCGGTTGATATTCTTGTTTCATTTTTCAGTTTTGCAGGTATTAATCTTTCATCATATAATAAATAAAATCCATAATTTACACCTCCAATTTTTACAGGAGGTTCAATTGCATTCGTGCTATTAACAGCAGGTATTATTTCAAACTTTTGTTGCACATTGGTAGTAGCATCTGTATTATTAACTATTAATTTATTTTGTCTAAAGTTATAGCATTGCACTACCTCACCATTATTGTTATAATAGGTCCATATACTATCTTTCGTAGCGTTATTATAAAATCCTTTCACTACCAATTGTTTATTATTATCAAACACCCAATAGTTGCCGTTTTTAACTTTTTTATTGTCTTTAAACACTTCATACTCTTCTGTTAAACTTGCAGATACTGTACGTTTTATAGTTTTTATATCTTGAGTTTTTGCTGTTGTAGCAATACATAGCAACAATATTATTATACTTAAGTAAAAAATATTTTTCATGTTGGTAAAGCTATAAAATAAAAAAAAAGATGCAACAGTTGTTGCATCTTTTTTTATGAAAAATGAAGTAAATTAGTTAGCATCATTTCTATCACTTACATAAGTGAATTTGTCATTAATATTAAACCTTGCTGCCACAGCTGTAAAATTAATTAAAAACGCCGGTGTTGGAGAATAAGAATTTACTTGTGGAGTAAATTTATTTGTTGCACCCGTAGCTAATGTACCAAAAGTTGGCGAAGCAGGTGCTCCACCAGCAACTGAATATACATTAGTACAATTTCCTGAAGCATCAAACCCAAAACCAATGCCACTTAAGTTTGCAGCACCACCTGTTGCTAAATTAACCATAATGTAATAGAAGTTACCATAGTTTTGATCTAACATAACAACTGTATTAGCATCATAAGTCATTAATTCAACATATTTTGGATATTTTCCTGTATATGTACCTAACGCATCTGTAAGCTTACCATTTACCATATAAACACCATCATAATTGTTTACACGTTGAAATAGATAAATAACACTTGCTTGGTTAGTACTAACGGTACCATAAGAAGTTGCACTAATTTTTATTGGCATAGCATAAGGCTGACCTAAAGTTAAAGAGTTTTTCAATTTAACTTGAACGGTAGCTTCTTTTTGCCCTTTGGGTATAGTTACAGTTGTAGGAATGCTCCATACATCGGTTGCATTAGGTTGTGTAACATTAAAGCCCCAGTTGCCAGAAAATGCACCTGTTGCATTAAATGCAGTAAGATTAGCTGCATCAACAGCTAAGGTAACTTGAATATCTTGTGGAGCAACATCAGGACCTAAATAGCTTACTGTTACATTAATTTTAGCCGTATCAGGTGATGGGAAAAATTTTACTGTACGATTAAATACATTAAATTTTCCTGACTGAGAATAGCCACCACCTACTCCATCTACTGCACCATCACTATTATCAATTCGAATACCAACCGTTGCAGAAGTTCCGGCAGCGGGGCTCAAATTGGGAGCGGTTGCATCTTTTAGACATGAAGTAAAATTCATCATTGCTATCAGAATTCCACTTAAGGTCATTAATCTAGTTATTTTATAATTCATAATTCGTTATTTTAAATTATTTAAAATTATCGCTACTTGGTGTTTATTGAGCCCAAAATATTTTGTCAGTAAACACATTAACATTAGGAACATTGGCTGCATTATACGAGAATTCACTAATTGGGTATTGAAGTCTTGTAGGCAGTTTATCTGCTGCTGTTGCAGAAGATTGTGTTGATGCAAAAGTTAAAATTGCATTAGATGAGCCAGCAACTACGGTAGGGTAGCCTGTTCTTCTATATTCATTCCAAGCTTCGTTAGAATTAATCATATTCAATGCAATATACTTTTGTGTAATAATAGCTTCTATTTTTTGAGCTGTTGTAGTTGCCAATGCATAATTTACCAAATAACTAGTTGGATTAGCGGCCTGATATGCAGTAAAACTTGTTGCTGCACTATAACCCGGAGCTACCGAGCCGTTAGGTAATTTGTATAAATAATTAAATGATTGAGTTACGCCATTGTTAAACAAAGCAGCATCAGTACCTGTTACATTTGGAATAGATCTTACTACAGCCTCTGCTTGTAAAAGGTAGCTTTCAGAAGCCAACATTAAAGGTTGCCCCATATCTGGTCCTTTCATTACACCAATATTATTACCCACACTAGTTAATGCAGTTGATGCACCATAACTACTGCAATACCAGTTACTTGTATTTCCATTAGAAGAACCTCCTGAAAGAATAACACCTAACTGACTAAGCCCTGTAGTGTTTGTAGCATAACCATAAAAAATAGCATTACCGCGGCCGGCATCAGCTAATTTTGTACCACTATAAAATGAATAAATCCATTTAGTAGGTACCCAGCTTCTATTGCCTTTACCACCGGAATAAGTAGCTACCCATGTATTAAACTCTGGGTTAACTTGCGTACCGCTTGATGCGTTAGTTCTTCCAAAACCCGGATTTACTACTGCATCAGTTGCTAAAAATCCAACTGCATCAAATGTAGTGCTTGGCATAGTTATTTTTGCCGCAGCTCTAACAATTAAACGCAATTTTAAAGTGTTGGCAAATTGTTTCCACAAAGTATTACTTGCTGTAACTGTAATAGCAGTTTGGTTAAAAAGTGGATCTTTACCTACACCTAAAGGTTTTGCTGAAGATGGTGCTGTGTTAATATACGCTATGGCTGTATCTAACATGTTAGACAGTTTAGGGTATATAGTTTTAGCATCATCATAAGAAGGTGTTAAACTAGCTGTACCTTTTAAAGCATTCGCAAAAGGTATATTATTATAAGTATCAACTAATAATTGATAGTTATACACCTGCATAATTAATGCTGCAGCTCTATAATAAGCATAATAACTTCTGTTGGTAGCATCATTAGTTGAGTTTAATACATATTGAAAATCATTCAATACATCATAAGAAGCAGACCATAAACCTGTATAATCACTAGAATTAAAGGTATAAGAGAAGTTATTTCCAAATCCACCGTAACCATAAGCATTTGCCATATAACCACCTAATTGAGCACCATAAGTATTATAACTATTGGCTACATTGGCGGTATATACTATAGCTTGAGGTAATACCAATTCAGGTGTAGCAGTGGTAGCCGAATTAGGGTTAGTATTTACATCTAAGTATTTCTGGCATGACGTACTTAGAAATACTATAAGAGTTAAAATTATTGATATTCTTTTCATATTAATAAGTATTAAAAAATTAAAGTAATAGTGGCACCATAGAAACGAGATGGCGGAGCGTTTGAAATACCTGTTAACCCTATACCATTACTATCATTACCTGCATCACTATATTCAGGATCAGTATATAAGTTAGATTTAGGTAACCACAAGAATAAGTTACGTCCTTGTACACTTATAGTAGCTCCTTTAATAGCTTTTGTTTTACGTAAAACAGAAGTAGGAACATCATAAGAAATACTAACTTGTCTTAATTTCCAAAATGAACCATTCGTAACATAGTTTGAGTTTATACCACGGTTGTATGTGCCGTCATTATCTGCCCAAAAACCATCATTGGCATTATTAACTACTACACTTGTGTTAGGAATATATGAACCAGGGTGTGCAGGATCTGCTATAACTGAATTCGGGAATACAAATGGTTTTCTGTCATAAGCAGCGGTTCTAATACCAGTACCTGCCCAGTCTAAACTTTGTCCCATGTTTTGATATACTTGGTTTCCACCTCTGTATTCAAATAAAGTATATAAACGGAATTGTTTGTAACGAACAGTAAGATCTAAAGCTAATTTATCTTTAGTGGCAGCATTACCTAACACTCTAAGTGTTTTATCAAGACTTGGGCGTCCGGTAGTACCATCAACAATTACTCTTCCTTGAGAATCACGCACATAATCATTACCCATAATTACAGGGAATACCATTCCCGGTATTGCATAAGCACCTGCACCACTGCCATATGTAGCAATAGCTAATTGAGGTAATGCAGAGTTAATAGATAAAACAGTATTATTATTATAAGTATAGTTACCACCTACAGTTACTGTCCAATCTTTTCTTCTTATTGGTGTTACTGCTAATCTTGATTCAACACCTACGTTTTTGGTTTCACCAGTATTAAATAAGTAGCTTGAATATCCTGTAGCCCATGAAACACTTACAGGTACTGTTTGAGCAGTAGTATTGGTTTGATACCAAGTTACACTTGCATCAACATAGTTTTTAAATAAGCTGAAATCTATACCTGCTTCAGTACCTACTGTAAACTCTGGTCTAATGTTAGGGTCAACAACTCTGTTTCCTACAGTAAAACCACCTGCACCTGAGAATGGATAACCGTTGGTTTGTCCAAAAGTTGTATTTAAACCATAAGCTCCAATGTTTACGTTACCTACTTTAGATATACCACCTCTTAATTTTAAATAATCCAATCCTTTGATATTTTTTAAAGCAGGAATTGCATCTGTTGCAATAAAAGAGATATCAGCAGCCGGATAGAAGAAAGAGTAGTTAGAAGGATTAAGTACAGAAACCCAGTCATTACGACCTGTAAGGTGTAAAAACAAATAGTTTCTAAATCCTACTTTAAAATCTCCATACACATCTAATCTTCTAGTAGTAGAGTATCCATTAGAAGTACTTGGTGCATTTAAGCTGTTAGATAAATTATACAAACCCGGTACAACTAATCCTGAAACTGATGCACTTAAAGAGTTACTCATGTTTTGGCGTAAGCCTGCAGATAACATTAAATCAAAAGTAAAATCTTTTACTTTTTTATTCATTCCAACAATAAAGTCAGAAGTTAATTGAGTAGAATAATAAGAACTTTCCGCATCGCTACCTACAATATTTGTTTTAGTACCTCCAACTGCAGAGTTGGTTCTTAATGTATAATCAGTATAAGTAAATACGCCTACTGTAGATTGAGAAGTTTGATTTTGAGTAGTTAAACCTGTACGTAAGGTAAAGTTTAACCATTTAAATGGTTCGTATTTTAAATCAACAGATCCGATAATATAATCGTTTCTTGTTTTTGTACGATAATTATCAATATTAAAATATGGGTTTGCATACCATGGGTTAAAATAACCATTAGGGTTAGCAAATTTGTTATTTCTCCAATCTTGAAATTGAGTAATAGGTACGTTTCCGGCAATATTATTTAAATTATCATACATAGTGCCAAACATACCAGATGATAATTGATCATATCTATTTTGCACATAAGTAATAGTATAAGCAGTGCTTATTTTAGGAGAGAAACTACGTGTACCACCTAATCTGAAAGAGGCTCTGTTATAAGCATCTTTTGGTGTAGTACCAGTTGTATTTACATATTGTGCAGAGAAAAACATTGTTGAACGTTCATCGCCTGTTGAGATTGAAAAATCTGTTTGGTTAGTTAATCCGTTTGCCCAGAATTTTTTCCAATCATCTTTAGCAGCATAAGTGGTTTGAAAAACAGAACCATCTTCCAACGGATCTCCTAAATTACGAAGGCTGCCATCAAAAGCAGGGCCGTAAGATTGGTTTTCACGTGGGCTATATACCGGATTTCCGTTAGGATCAATTCCATAAGAAGAACCCCCTTGTCCGAATTTAGTTTGGTGTTGTGGGAAGTAAGCAACCGCTTCTACAGTAGTAGTGTTGCTTATTTTAATTTCATTATGGCCTCTTCTTCCTTTTTTAGAAGTAACAATTAAGGCACCATTAGAGGCATCAGAACCATAAAGAGCTACCGCATTAGCACCATTTAAAACAGTGATGTCGGAAATATCTTCAGGATTTAAATTACCTAAAACAGAATTAGGAACAATTACATTATCTAATACAATTAATGCTTGGTTATTTCCTAATAAAGAGCGTAAACCTCTTAATACAAGCCTATAGGTTGGGTTTACACCTCCACCGGTTGTACTAACTTCTAATCCGGCAACTTTACCGGCAAGACCACCTGCAAGATTTGTTGGTTTAGCTGCAGTTAGTTCATTTGCCTTAATAGTTGTGGCAGTGTAACCTTGTTCTTTACGTTTTGTAGTAATACCACCGGCAGTTACTACAACTTCATCTAAATTACTTACATAATCAGACAAAGTAATGTTAATAGTGTTTTCAGAACCCACTCTTACTTCTAAAGGTTTATAGTTAACCGCAGAAATAACAAGAGTAGCTCCTGCTTTTACGTTAATTTTAAAAACACCATTAGCATCGGTAGATGTACCGTTTTTAGTGCCTTTAATCATAACAGAAGCTGAAGGAACGGGAGATCCTTTCGAATCTGTTACTTTTCCAGTAACAGATCTAGTTTGCCCCATTACAATACTACCAACAAGTATTGCAAGTGCAAAAAGTAGCATTTTTCTCATGTTGCGTATATTTTTGAAATGTGAAAATAGGGGAATTCAATTAAATTGTTAAAAAAAAATCAACTCTTTGTTAATTTATTTGAACTTCTGATATCCATGACAAGCGGTAAATATTAATCGCTGCACGCAAGTTTGCTTTTTTTTAACACTCCGAAACTTTAAATAGAAAGCTTGCAAAACCAACCCTTACTTTTGCCTTATGATAGTTTTAGACGGAAAAATTGCCTCTCAAAGCATTAAAGAGAACCTTAAAACAGATGTTTCTGCAATTATTAAACACGGAAAGCGTCCTCCGCATTTGGCTGCTATTTTGGTAG
Organism: Bacteroidota bacterium; assembly: GCA_018267705.1. Taxonomy (GTDB): domain Bacteria; phylum Bacteroidota; class Bacteroidia; order Chitinophagales; family Chitinophagaceae; genus CW01. The sequence continues at coordinate 87,505 of JAFDXX010000012.1, forward strand.
GAAACAACGGTGCCAGCGAAACTTATGTTGCCAGCAAAGTAAAAAATTGCGAAGAAATAGGGTTTCAATCTACATTAATTAGATTAGAAGATACCGTTGAGGAATCAAAATTGCTTGAAACAATTCAACAACTCAATAATAATAAAGCAGTAGATGGCATTCTTGTACAGCTACCACTTCCCAAACATATTAGTGAGCAAAAAGTAATCGAAACCATTAATCCCCAAAAAGATGTAGATGGTTTTCATCCTGTAAATATTGGTAAACTAGTGCAAGGTTTAGAAACCTTTATCCCCGCTACACCATACGGTATAATGCTAATGCTTGAATATTTTAATATTGAAACAAAAGGCAAACATGCTGTTGTTATAGGCAGAAGCAATATAGTAGGCAGACCCATGAGCATTTTATTAAGCAGTAATATAAAAAGAGGTAATTGTACGGTAACTATTTGCCATAGCCACACACCCAACCTTTCTGAAATTTGTTTGCAAGCAGATATTATTGTTGCAGCATTAGGAAAACCGGAATTTGTAAAAGCGAATATGGTAAAACAAGGTGCCGTTGTAATAGATGTTGGCATAACACGCGTAGCAGATACAACAGCTAAAAAAGGTTTTAGAATAAAAGGTGATGTTGCTTATAATGAAGTGGCAACTAAAACAACTGCTATTACACCCGTTCCCGGCGGTGTTGGGCTTATGACAATTGCAGGGTTATTAAAAAATACATTACAAGCATATATGAATAATGAATAAAGAATTTGAAATAGTAAAAGAAGACTTATTGCCTGTAATGGAAAGTTTTTATACTTTACAAGGAGAAGGTTTTTATCAAGGAAAAGCTGCATATTTTATTCGTTTAGGAGGATGTGATGTAGGTTGCATTTGGTGTGATGTGAAAGAAAGTTGGAACGCAGAAAATCATCCGAAATTTAGTATAGAAGAAATTGTTGAGAAAGCAAAAAACAGCCAACCATCAATAACCAATTATCAACCTATAGCTGTAATAACAGGTGGAGAACCATTACTGCATAAATTAAATAATCTCACCAAAGCCTTACAGCAAGCAGGTTTTCAAACAAATATTGAAACATCCGGCTCTTCTTCATTAAGTGGTAATTGGGATTGGATTTGTCTTTCTCCTAAAAAATTTAAAGCTCCTTTACCCGAAGTTATTAAAGCTGCTAACGAGCTTAAAGTTGTAGTTTTTAATAAACATGATTTTGAATGGGCAGAACAATATGCTTCACAAGTTTCTGATAAATGCAAATTGTATTTACAACCTGAATGGGATAAAAGAGAAACCGTAACACCTTTAATTATTAATTATATTAAAACCAACCCTAAATGGGAACTGAGTTTGCAAATACACAAATACATTAATGTTCCTTAATTATTGTTTTAACATTCTTCACGCATATTTTTTGCGAAATTGCTTTTATGAAAAAAATAGTTTTCATTATCCTGTTACTGATTGTAAAAAACAACTACGCACAAATATATAATCCAAATAATATTAATGAAAAAACAGTTAAATTATACGAAACTGCATTAGTAAAATTAGCCGATGGAGATATAAAGAATGCAATTGCTATTTTAAAAGAATGTATTGAAGCAAATGAAAATTATATAGATGCATATCTATCCTTAGCAGGTGCTTATGGAGAATTAAAAAATTATAGTACTGCAGTAAGCACGTATGAAATTGCAAGAAATAAAGATACAACTTACTTTCAACCTTACTTATTGCCTTACTCTATAAACCTTGCAGGACTTGGAAAATTTGAAGAAGCACTAAATGCAGTTAATCAATTTTTATCTATTCAAGGATTAAATGACAGAAGTTTAAAAGCAGCAGCATATAGAAAACGTTGTTACCAATTTGCAATTCAATACAAACAAAATCATTCAAACAATAATTATCAATTCAACCCAATAAATTTAGGTGATAGCGTTAATACCCAATATTTAGAATATAGTCCCACCGTAAGTATTGATGATTCATTATTGGTTTTTACAAGACGCATTAATGGAAGAGAAGATTTTTATCAAAGCATTATTCATGCAAAAAAAATATCGCAAGCAAAAAAAATTGAAGGCGATATAAATAACGAACCTTATAAAGGTGCATTAACCATTTCATCAGACGGAGAGTTTTTAATTTTTGCAGGAAACTTTCGCAATGGTATGGGTAATTATGATTTGTATATTTCATATTGGACGCCACAAGGTTGGAGTGAACCTGAAAATCTTGGACCGAATGTAAATACAGAATATTGGGAAAGTACACCATCTTTAAGTCCCGATAACAGAGTATTATATTTCAGCAGTGATAGACCCGGAGGAATTGGCGGAAAAGATTTATATATAAGTTTTAAACAATCTAACGGAAGGTTTGGTCCTGCAAAAAATATGGGGCCCTTAATTAATTCTGTGGGAGATGAAATCGCTCCATATATTCATTCAGACAATCAAACATTATACTTTTCATCAAACGGATTACCGGGCTATGGCAATGAAGACTTATTTATTTGCAGAAAAGATAGTTTAGGTTTATGGAGCAAACCCGAAAACTTAGGTTACCCTATTAATACCATAGATAATGAAGGAAGTATTGCCGTATCATCTGATGGCTCAACTGCATATTATGCTAGTGACAGAAGCGATACAAGAGGTGGATTAGATTTATATATGTTTAATTTAAGAAGTGATATTCGCCCACATAAAACATTATATGTAAAAGGAAGAGTGTATGATGCCAAAACACAAAAAGGCATTCCTTCATCGGTTGAACTGATTGACAACAGCAACAATAACACTTTAATAAAAATTCAAACAGATGAATTAGGAAAATATTTTGTACCACTACCTTTTGGTGCAGATTATACATTTATTGTAAACAGAAAAGGATATTTATTTTATACCGAGTTGTATCAGCTCAGCAAAAAACAAGCAGATAGTACTTACAAAAAAGATATTCCATTAGAACCAATTGAATTAAACTCAAAATTAGTTTTTAAAAATATTCAATTTGAAAGCAATTCATCTGAACTAAAATCAATTAGTTTAATTGAATTAGATAAGCTTTTATTATTAATGCAAGAAAACCCCACTCTTACCATTCAAATAAACGGACATACCGATAATACAGGCAATGAAGCCAACAATCAAACACTATCCTCTGCACGTGCAAAAGCAGTGGCCAATTATTTATTTATAAAAGGTATTGCATCAAATCGTTTAAAATATAAAGGTTATGGAGCAACACAACCTATTGCAGATAACAATACCGAAGAAGGTAAAGCAAAGAACAGAAGAACGGAAATGATAGTTACATCACTATAATTATTATTTTTATTGCATGAGAAATATTTATCATGCAACAATCTGAAACATACTATCAAATTGCATTAACGCAAATAAGTGGTATTGGCTCTATTCAAGCTAAATTATTATTAGAGCATTTTTCTACCGCAGAAAATATTTTTAAAGCCAAGAAAAAAGATTTATCAAATGTTGAAGGTATTGGAGAAATAAAAGCAAAAGCCATTAAAGATTTCAATGCTTTTAGTTTAATAGAAGAAGAAATAAAATTTTGCGAGAAACATCACATACATATACTTTCTTTCAACAATCAAAACTACCCACAACGTTTAAAACACTGTTACGATGCTCCAACCGTTTTATATTACAGAGGCAATGCTAACTTAAATAACAAAAAAATAATATCTGTTATTGGTACCAGAACCAATAGCGATTATGGCAAACAAATAACAGAAAATTTAATTGAAAATTTACAACAGCATAACGTTACAATTATTAGTGGTCTTGCTTTTGGTATAGATGCTATTGCACATAAAACTGCCATAAAAAATAATTTGCAAACGGTAGGTGTATTAGCTCATGGTTTGCAAACTATTTATCCAACGCAACATAAAAATTTAGCAAAAGAAATTTTAATGAATGGCGGATTATTAACCGAGTTTAATAAAAATACAAAAGCCGATAAACATAATTTTCCTAAAAGAAACAGAATTGTTGCCGGCATTAGTGATGCAACTATTGTAATTGAAACCGCTATTAAAGGTGGCAGTATGATTACGGCAGAATTGGCCTACAATTATAATAGAGATGTATTTGCAGTACCCGCAAAAATAACAGATACAAAAAGTGCAGGTTGTTTAAAATTAATTCAACAAAATAAAGCCATCATTTATACCTCACCCGAGGCATTAGTAACTGAATTAGGTTGGCAAGAAAGCAATGTATTAAAGAAAAAAAATCAAAAAGAACTATTTATTGATTTAAGCGAAGATGAAAAAACTATCTTCCAAATAATAAAAGAAAAAGAACAAATACATATTGATGAAATTTATTTAAAAAGCAATATTAGCAGCAGTTCTGTAGCAGCAGCCATTTTAAATTTAGAAATGAATAATATCATTGCAAGCCTGCCAGGAAAAATTTATAAATTAATTTAAAACAACACATCTATATAAAACTTAAAAAGTAGCTAATAGGTTTTTAAAACTTTCCAACTTATTCTTTTACTTTTGCACATGGCAACAATAAAATCTTCCGCAAAAAAATCAGTTTCAAGAAACTTTATTGATGGTTTAACGTTTGATGATGTATTGTTAATCCCTGCTTTTAGTGAAATACTTCCTAAAGAAGTTGATATCCGTTCTAACCTCACAAAAAATATTGTATTAAACATTCCAATGCTTTCTGCCGCAATGGATACCGTTACCGAAGCAAGCCTTGCTATTGCCTTAGCCCGCGAAGGTGGTTTGGGTATTCTTCACAAAAACATGAGCATCGAACAACAAGCAGAGCAAGTGCGTAAAGTAAAAAGAAGTGAAAGCGGTTTAATTATAGATCCTATCACATTATTTCCTCATTCTACTATAGGAGATGCATTACGTTTAATGCGTGAAAATAAAATTGGCGGTATTCCTATTGTTGATGCAAACAATACATTAGTTGGTATTTTAACTAATAGAGATTTACGCTTTGAAACAGATAATGTTAAAAAGAAGGTAAGCGAAGTAATGACGAAAGACAAACTCATTACCGCACCAGAAGGAACAGATTTAAAAAAAGCAGAAAAAATTTTACAACAATATAAAATTGAAAAATTACCTGTTATAAATAAACAAGGAAAATTAATAGGCTTAATTACTTACAGAGATACACTTCAACTTAAAAATTACCCCAATGCAGTAAAAGATAATCTTGGAAGATTATTGGTGGGTGCAGCTTTAGGTATTACCAAAGATTTAATGGATAGAGCATTTGCCCTTCAACAAGTAGGTGTTGATATAGTTACATTAGACAGTGCTCATGGCCACAGTAAAGGAGTTATCCAAGCATTACAATCTCTCAAAAAAAATTTTAAACAACTACAAATTATTGCAGGCAATGTTGGTACTGCCACAGGTGCAAAAGCTTTGGCAGATGCAGGTGCAGATTGTGTTAAAGTAGGTATTGGCCCCGGAAGTATTTGTACCACACGTATTGTAGCAGGTGCAGGTGTTCCGCAATTAACTGCTGTTATGGAGGCTGCCAATGCATTAAAAAATAAAAATATACCAATTATTGCAGATGGAGGAATTCGCTATACCGGAGATATGGTTAAAGCATTAGCTGCCGGTGCAAATGTGGTAATGATGGGAAGTGTTTTTGCCGGAACAGAAGAAAGCCCCGGAGAAACTATTATTTATGAAGGAAGAAAATTTAAAACCTATCGTGGCATGGGTAGTATGGGTGCTATGAGCCAAGGAAGTGGAGATAGATATTTTCAGGATGTAGAAGATGGTATTAAAAAATTTGTTCCTGAAGGTATTGAAGGAAGAGTAGCATATAAAGGAAACTTAAGTGAAATTGTTTATCAATATGTTGGTGGTTTACGAAGCGGAATGGGCTATTGTGGTGCAAAAAATATTAAAGCATTACAGCAAAGTAGTTTTGTAAAAATTACCAATGCAGGTATGAAAGAAAGCCATGCACATGATATTGATATTACCAAAGAAGCTCCAAATTACAGCAGGAAATAATTATAAATATTTTCAAAAGGTAATAATTAATAAGCTAATCAACTTTTAAATTTTTATAAGATTGTTTTAAAGAATTCCAATTAAAATATATTTATGTTTTAATTGGATTTGCAATCAAATTCTTTATTTCACAATATTCTGCCCATATTTCTTTTACAATTTCGGCAGCAGGTTTTATTTCATTTATTAAGCTACTTACTTGCCCAATTTCTAATTCACCTTCTGCTAAATTCCCATCAAACATTCCTTTTTTGGCTCTGCCTTTTCCTAATAAATTATTTAATGTTTCAGCAGTAGCACCTTCAGCTTCGGCAGCAGCAATACTTTCATAAAACTTATTTTTTAATAATCTTACCGGTACTGTTTTTTTCATCATCAACATAGTATCTCCTTCTTTTGCATTAATAATAGCTTCTTTAAAAGAAAGATGTGATGATGCTTCGGGGGTGCAAACAAACCTGCTACCAATTTGTACTGCATCTGCACCCAATACCATTGCTGCCAGCATTTGTTTTCCCGTTGCAATACCTCCTGCTGCAATAACAGGAATAGTAACTGCATTACACACCGCCGGAATTAAAACCATTGTAGTTGTTTCTTCTCTTCCGTTATGGCCGCCTGCTTCAAAACCTTCGGCTACAATTGCATCACATCCTGCATTTTGAGCCTTTACGGCAAATGCACTACTACTAACTACATGCACAACTTTTATTCCTTTTTCTTTAAGAATAGAGGTCCATGTTTTAGGATTGCCTGCACTTGTAAAAACAATAGGCACTTTTTCATTAATAATAATTTGAATATGTTTTTCTATATCTGGATATAACAAAGGAAGATTAACGGCAAAAGGTTTATGAGTAGCTTTTTTACATTGTTGAATATGTTCTTCTAAAATATGCGGATACATACTGCCAGCACCAATAATTCCTAATCCGCCTGCATTGCTTACAGCACTTGCTAATCTCCAACCACTTGCCCAAACCATTCCTGCTTGAATAATGGGAAATTGAATAGTAAAGAGTTGCGTAATGCGATTATTCATAATGTGCAAATTAATGAATGTGCCCATTAGCTGAAGAAGAAATAAAATTATTTAATACATATATACTCAATGCACATGCATACAGTGCATATTTGCATAATTTTATCCAAAATCTATTTCGGTATTATCGCCAATATTTAAACTACGGCCAAGCCCTTTAACGCTGGCATCGCTTCCTATTAAAGAATTGTTTAATACAACTTCATATAAATTAGTATAAGAACCAATAATACTATCTTTTACAGTAGAATATTGTATGGTTGTATTGGCACCAATTGAAACATGCGGACCAATAATTGCATTCTTTAAAACACAGCCGGGCCCAATACTTACAGGAGGTATAAAAATTGAATTTTCAGATTGAATATTTTCGCTTACATGCCCTCCAAATTTTTTCATTAAAGTAGCATTACTTTCTAATAACGTTTCTTTCTTACCACAATCAAACCAATTTTTTACTCTAAACGATTGAAATTTTGCACCGCGTTGTATCATGCAATCTAAAGCATCGGTTAAATTGTATTGCCCTTCTGTTTTTATGTTTTGTGTAAATAAATGATGCAAACATTCAAACAAAAAATGTGTTTCTTTTATTTTATACAAACCTACCAATGCCATATTGCTTTTAGGTATTGTAGGTTTTTCAACTACTTGTTCAATAAATCCGTCTTCATCAATAGTTGCTACCCCAAAATTTCTGGGATCATCTACTTTTTTTATACCCAACATGCTGTATGGGCTTTGCAATACTTCATTAACATCAAACTCACAAATTGTATCTCCCAATGCAACAAAAACTTCATCGGAGCCTACAATATTTCGGGTTAATTCTATCGCATGGCCAGTTCCGTGTCTTTCATTCTGATAAACAAAATGAGTAGCTAAATGCGGATAAGTTTGATTCACATACTCCTGAATTTTTTCCCCTAAATAACCAACAATAAAAATAAATTCGGTAATACCTGCTTCATGCAATTGATCTACAATAAAACTTAAAATTGTTTTTCCGGCAATAGGTATTAATGCCTTGGGTTGGGTATATGTATGGGGGCGTAGCTTAGTTCCTGCTCCGGCTACGGGTATAATAGCTTTCATCAGCGGTTTGTTTTAATGAAATAAATTTCATTAGCTTTTCTAAGAATAGGTTGAATTTTTGAGGGCGTGAAATTAGTAAAAAGTCCGACAAATGCAAATCTTCCTTAAAATAGTACATACTATTACATGTTTGCTTTGATTGAAGTTTTACTTTTGTTTACATAAACTTAAAAAATAAACTAATGCAAAGAGATAATTTGGTTTTTGATTTAATTAAACAAGAATTAGAAAGGCAAAGACGCGGTATTGAATTAATTGCAAGCGAAAATTTTACCAGTTTACAAGTAATGCAGGCAATGGGTAATGTAATGACAAACAAATATGCCGAAGGTTACCCCGGAAGAAGATATTACGGTGGTTGCGAAGTAGTTGACCAAACCGAACAATTAGCAATAGATAGATTAAAACAAATTTTCAATGTTGAATATGCTAATGTACAACCACATAGTGGAGCACAAGCCAATGCAGCTTTAATGTTAGCCATTTTACAACCCGGTGATGCTATTTTAGGATTAGATTTAAGCATGGGTGGGCATTTAACACATGGCAGTAGTGTAAACTTTAGTGGTAAACTTTATAAACCACATTTTTACGGCGTAAAAAAAGAAACAGGTTTAATAGATTATGAAATGCTAGAAGCAAAAGCAAGAGAAGTAAAACCTAAATTAATTATTTGCGGTGCCAGTGCTTATAGCCGTGATATAGATTATGCAAGAATAAGAGCCGCTGCCAATGAAGTTGGTGCATTTGTAATGGCAGATATTGCACATCCTGCAGGATTAATTGCAAAAGGTTTATTATCCTCTCCATTTAACCATTGTCATTTTGTTACAAGTACTACACATAAAACTTTACGTGGGCCACGTGGCGGTATTATAATGATGGCGAAAGATTTTGAAAATCCATTCGGTTTAAAAGATGTGAAAGGCAACATAAGAATGATGAGCCATTTGATTGATATGGCTGTTTTTCCCGGTACACAAGGTGGACCATTAGAACATGTTATTGCTGCCAAAGCTATTTCGTTTGGAGAAATTTTAACTGATGAGTTTACAGTTTATGCAAAGCAAGTACAAAGCAATGCACAAGCTATGGCAAAAGCTTTTGTAAATAAAGGATATAATATTATTAGCAACGGAACAGACAATCATTTAATGCTAATTGATTTAAGAAATAAAAATATTAGTGGTAAAAAGGCTGAGAATGTTTTAGGAAAAGCAGATATTACTGCTAATAAAAATATGGTTCCGTACGATGATAAGAGTGCATTTGTAACAAGTGGTATTCGCTTTGGTGTGGCTGCTGTTACCACACGTGGTATGAAAGAAAATGACATGCAATTTATTGTTGAAGCTATTGATACCGTTTTAATGAATGCAGATGATGAAACTAAATTAAATAGCGTAAAAGCAGAAGTAAACACATTTATGAAACAATTTATTTTATATCCTGAAATGGGATAAAAGAGATAAAGATTAAATTACAACTAAGATTATTCAATACTTGAATTTTTAATTTTAAAATCTTAATTCATTATGATACAACGCATACAAACTATTTGGTTATTGTTAGCAGCCGTTGCGGCGTTTGCAACTTTTTATGTAGATTTTTATATAGGTACTAATCCTCCATTAAAATTTAATGCTAAAGAAAGCATTTTTGTTTTAGTGTTGAATGTTTCTGTGGCCGTTTTATCTCTTGTAAATATTTTTCTTTTCGGTAACAGAAAATTACAATTAAGGTTTGCTGTTGTTGCATTAATACTTAGCGTGCTGAGTATTGCGTTGTGCTTTTTATCAATAAAATCAAGTATTGCAGGAGGACTGGCATTAACCGCAGTAGCTTATTTTGCTATACCTGTTTGTTTATTTTTTGCTGTAAGGGGAATTTGGAAAGATGAAAAATTAGTAAAGAGTACAGAAAGATTGAGATAATATTTCTGCATAAAAAAAACCCTCACATAATATGTGAGGATTTTTTATTTTATATTGTATTACAATTTAAACGAAAGAGGCACATTAATTTTTACGGAAAAATTTCTGCCCATATTAAATACACCTTGCCTATTGGTTACATTATTTATATCGGTATACTTTAATCGGCTTAAACCACTTTGATAAGCAACATCTGTTATATTATTTGCCGACAAATAAATACCAAATAAAATTTTATTTGCATGTTGCACATCAGCACCTATACCAAAATTTAATAGAGAATAACCATTGGTAACAGTTTCTGTATTGTATGAAGTAAATATATTGTTTTGTTTAAATGTATTATCTAATTCAATTTTTGTATAAAAGTTTTTTAAGTTTTTAAACAATGATTTAAAGTTGCCTCTTAATTCATTCAATAATCTTGCTGCAGGCATAAATGGTATGTTTGATGAGCCTCCAAAACTTTCTGCAAATTGCCCGCGTACATAAGAAAAACTATTTTCAAAATGTAACCAATCTAAAGGGTGCGGGTGTATATCAATATTAAATTCTGCACCATATAAAAAAGCATTCGATTGACTAAATTGAAAAGCAGTGAGCATATTACCGTTTACATTTACTAAAGAATCTGTTCCCGTATTGTTCGATAATTTTCTGTAAAAAATATAATTATTGATGTAATTATAAAAAGTAGAAACATTAACCGAAACATGTTCGGTATTTATTTCAACACCGCCATCAAACTGAAGAGATGTTTCCGATTTTAGATTTACATCTCCATACTCATATCTGTTTGTACCTTCATGTGCACCATTGCTTGCTAACTCGGCAACAGTTGGTGCTCTAAAACCTCTTGCTATATTGAATTTTAATGTAACTGTTTCAGATGCATTGTAACTTAAACCTGCACTTCCTGTTATATTTGAAAAATTTCTTTTAAAATCTTGAAATCTATTGTTGTAATATAAACTATGCAGGTTTCTATTATCGTATCGTAAACCTCCGCTCACAGTAAAATTGCTATTGAATGTTTTTCTTGTAAGAATAAAACTTCCTATATCAAACTGGTTGTATTCGGGAATTAAAACTTGCATTGCCAAATTTCTGTTTTGTTGATACATTCCGTTTAAACCAAAAGAGGTTTTCCAACCGTTATGATCGGCTATATTATATTGCAAATTATAATTAACTGTTTGCAGATTAAAATACAAATCGGGTGTAGTATAATTAGATGGATCTCCAAATTCTCTTCGCTGATTGTGTTGATACGCTGCTAAAAAAACTAATCTATCATTTCCTACACTAATATTATTATCTAAGGCAATTTTAAAATGTTGAACATGTTGATAAGGTGTAAAAAGGTTCCCATTTTTTAATTCTGTATCTGTTGCAATTCTTGCAAAAGGTGTTTCAGAATATATTAAAAATTTTCCTGTAGCAGAATCTCTTGTACCTTCAATAATACCAAGCTTTTGATTAAAATTGCTAATTATTAAATGTGTATATCCCCAAGCTTTATTTAAACCAATATACCCACCAAAATTTCTTTCGTTAAAGCCACTATTTAAAACATAACCATCATATTTATTTTGATAGCTTGAGGCATTTTTGTAAGTGCCGTAAATATTCCAATTAAAGCCGTTGGCATGGTTGGCTGCTATATTTCCGCTTATATTATATAAATTATTATTATCTGTAAAACCATTTGTTAGGTTAGCTTTTAAAGTACCTTGTGCAATAGGTGCATTAGTAATAAAATTTACAACGCCTGCCATAGCATCGCTTCCATACATTAATGATGCAGGACCTTTCAGCACTTCTGCTTTTTGAATACTGTATTCATCAATTTCAATTCCATGCTCATCTCCCCATTGTTGCCCCTCTTGCCTCACTCCATCGTTAATCACTACTAATCTGTTATAACCCAAACCACGAATAACAGGTTTTGAAATAGCCGGGCCGGTTGATAGTGCAGCCACACCCGGAACCTGATGTGTAAGAGCATCAATGATATTTGTAGAAGCTTCTTTTAATAAATCTGTTTTTTTTACAATTGAAATGGGTTGCACAGATTCTTTTGTTTTTATTGCCGATGCTACACCTGTAACGGTTACATTTTCATGCTCGGCATACGTAATTTTTAAAGCAAAATTTTTAGTAACCGTTCCGTTTATTTCAATAGTTTGAATATTGCTTTCATATCCTTGAAAAGAAACTTCAACCAAATATTTTCCCGAAGGAACAGTAGGTGTGGTAAAGGTTCCGTCATCTTTTGTAACGGCCCCAGTTTTTATTTCGGTAATATATATTGAAGCACCAACCAAAGGTTTGTTAGTGGTTGCATCGGTTACTTTACCGGTAAGCAAGCCTTTATCTGCAATTAAAGAAAAAGAAGACAACAATAATATTGTAAAAAGTGAACACACCCCAATAACAAGTTTTTTGTTACGCATTATAAAAATGTTTAATCAAATAAATTGAATGAAAAATAAAAATTGATAGACTGAAAATGTTTAAACTATTGGAGGTGCCCTTAATGATGCTAAATGATAATGAAACGATAAATAGATGGAAGAAAAAACTGTTTGTTGAATAACAGCATAAGATTGATAAAAAACAGGAATATTGAATTGAGTAAAATAAAAAGGAACATCTACAACAAAATTATCACAATTGCATTTTATGCCAACCTCATGAAAATGTGTAACAGGCGATTTATCCTTACAAACAATACCAACATCTTTGTGCGTTGCAATAGTATTATGCAGAATAATTTTAGGCGTAATACCCAAAGCAAATGCTGCTAAAAGAAAAACAGCGATTATTTTTTGTATGAAAATTTTCGTTTTCAAATTTGAAACTACGTTGCAAAATAACTCAGATCCTTGAATTACCCCAAAAAATTTGCTCTTCACCCAAAATAAGCAGCATAATATCAATAAGAATGTCCTATATTTAGGGGTAAAATCATTCCCACATGACAGAACAGGCAATTATTGCAGGTTGCTTGCAAAACGAAACAATTGCACAAAAAGCGTTATATGATAAATATAGCTCTAAAATGTTGGCAGTTTGTTATCGTTTTGCACAAACTCGCGAAGATGCTGAAGATATGTTGCAGGAAGCATTTATTAAAGTGTTTACCCAAATACATACGTTTAGAAATGAGGGCGTTTTTGAAGGTTGGATAAGAAGAATTATTGTGCATACATGTATTAATTCATTAAAAAAGAATCAGAAGTTTAATGAACATATAAGTTTAGAATACGCACAAAACATTCAAGTAAAAGAAGAATCTATCGCTTCTATTTTACAAGGAAAACAAATAATTGAATGTATCAGGCTTTTGCCTTTAGGTTATAAAACGGTTTTAAACTTGTATGCGATTGAAGGCTATAGTCATAAAGAAATTGGACAAATGTTAGAAATTGGAGAAAGTACCAGCAGAAGCCAATTTACCAGAGCAAAAATAATGTTAGAAACAATTTTAGTTAAAAAGAAAATTATTGAAAAACCAGCAGATGCATTTGCAACTTTAGTAGCAGTAATATAAGTTTTAAAAGTACAGTTGCACAGCAATTTTATGAGAAGCACAAACAACATAAACGAAAAGTTTGAGCAGTGGTTACAAAACGAAACGGAAGATCAAAAAATGTATCCATCTGAAACCGTATGGGAAAACATACGTACAGAAATACATGGAAACAAGTCTTGGCCTGCTTTAACAATTGCTTCTTTATTAATTATAATAAGCCTTGGTGTAATCACGTTTTTGAATTATCCGCCAAAAAATATTCTGCTGAAAACTATACCAAACCAACCTTTTAATACTACAGAAAATAACAATCTTTCAGAAAAACAAACAGTGGCTATTGCCTCTAATAATGAAGAGTTTGTGAACCAAATAAACCCTAATCGTTATACACAACAAACATTAAAAGTAATTAACGAAGAAATACAACTAATGAAAGATGGAAATGTATCTTTCACATTAACCAAACCTAAGTTTAATATTGCAGTACTGAATATTCCTTATACACCCATAGCATCTTTACCTAAAAAACAAATAATAGTTTCTACTGCAACAACCATTACTTCAACAAACAATACTGCTGATAGTGAAGAAGACAACTTCTATCTAAATACAGACAGCAATAATTATAATAAATCTACTACTACAAGAAAAAGCAACCTTCCTTCTATTAACGAAAGTATTGCCAATGAAAATGGCAATAACAATGCCGATGAATATGTAAAAACTTTTGGAGCAAACAAAACAAAAACAACTAAAACTCTTCGTAAACTTAGTTGGCAGCTATATATTTCTCCTTCTGTTAGTTACAGAAAATTAGAAGATGAAGCTTCTTATAATTTATATACTGGCACAAATGTAAATAGTGCAGTAAAACACAAACCTGCTTTAGGTTTAGAAGTTGGTTTCGGGCTGTCATACAATTTAACCAAAAACTTTTCTATTAAAACAGGTCTGCAATTTAATATGCGACAATATTATATAGATGCAAATAGAAATTGGGGCATGGCAACTTTTGCATTTGTACAAAACAATCATTTAGATTCTATTAGTTTCCTATCTGCATATAGCAATGCAAACAATAGCACCGTCAACTTTGGTTCTACCAAATTAGACAATAAACTTTATCAACTTTCTATTCCTATAGGATTTGAATGGAATGTTTTACAATTAAAAAAATTCGGTGTAAGTATTGGCGGAAGCATTCAACCAACCTTTACATTAAATAAAAATATTTATATGATATCGAACGATTATAAATATTATGCAGATGGCGAATCGTTCTTTCGTAAATGGAACTATAATAGCAGTGGAGAATTATTATTCAATTACCAGTTAAACAATGGATCCAAATTATTTTTTGGCCCACAAATACGCTACCAACACTTACCTACCTACAACGATTTATATTCTATTAAAGAACATCGCTTAGATTACGGTATTAAATTCGGTATAAGCAGACCATTCTAAACATTTTTTCATAAGTATATGCATGCACAATAATTTTGTTGCATGAGGCAATTATATTTTATCGTTTTTACAGTTAGCATATTAATAAGTTGTAACAGTAATAAAAAACAAAAAGCTATTCAGCAAACAAATACAGATACAACAGCTTTTTTTCCGGTGAATGATTATTTAAGTAATGACATTGAAGACGTACAAAAAACACCTTACTTAATTATAAAAAAAGTTTACGAGAATAAAATTTTAAAAGATTCAATTGTAATTAATGCTAAAGAATTTACTGCATTAGCAAATATTTTTTTATCGAAAAATATTACACAGCCACAATTACATTCATTATATAAGCCTTCTTTATTTAATGATTTATCTACCCAAAGCATAACTTTTACTTACGATGCCTTACGCGATACATTACCTGTAAGAAGCGTAATGATTTTATTAAACGATGAAACCAATAAATTAAAAAATGTTTTTATTACATCAGTAAACACAAGCAATAATACAATTATAAACGAGCGGTTAACATGGAATGCAGGAAAAAATTTTAGCATTCATCATGATATAAAAAAAGAAAATTTACCAGAAACCATAGAAACAACAATTGTAAGTTGGAATGACAAATAATGAATTTCAAAAAATAGCACCAACACTTCCACTACAACCCGGTATATACAAATACTTTAGTGTAGATGCAGAATTATTGTATGTAGGCAAAGCCAAAAATTTACGAAAAAGAATTAGTTCATATTTCAGCAAAACACATACATCATATAAAACACACGAACTTGTTAAACGCATTCATCATATAGAATTTACAATTGTTGATTCTGAGCAAGATGCTTTTTTATTAGAAAATTCTTTAATAAAACAATTTCGCCCATTATTCAATATTAGTTTAAAAGACGATAAAACATATCCCTTTGTTGTAATAAAAAAAGAACCATTTCCACGAGTATTTTTAACAAGAAAAAAAATAAATGATGGCTCAGAATATCTTGGCCCATTTACATCTACCGGTAAGTTAAGAGAATTGTTAGAGTTCATTAAACAATTTATTCCATTAAGAACATGCAAACTAAACCTTACTGAAAATAATATTTCCAAAAAAAAATTCAAAGTTTGTTTAGAATATCATTTAGGTAATTGTAAAGGCCCTTGCGAAGCTTTACAAACAGCAACAGATTATGCCGAAGGTTTACAACATATAAAAGAAATTTTAAAAGGAAATTTATCAGGCATTATAAATTATTATAAAAATGAAATGCAGCAAAATGTTGCCAGCCTTGCATTTGAGAAAGCTGAAATAATTAAGAAAAAAATAGAATATTTAGAAAACTATCAAGCACGTTCTGTTATTGTAAGTAAACATGTAAACAATATAGATGTATTTTCTATTTTAAAAGATGAAGATATTGCTTATGTAAATTATTTAATGGTGCAAAACGGAACAATTGTGCAAACGCATACAGTACCATTACAAACACACTTAGAAGAATCTGAACAAGAAGTTTTAAGCTATGCCATTAGTAATTTACGAGAAACCTTTAACAGCCTTTCAAATGAAATTATTGTACCCTTTGAAATTGAATATGCCGAAAAAAATATTATTATAACTATACCCAAAAGCGGCGACAAAAAAAAGTTGCTCGATTTGTCAATAAAAAATGTAAACTATTTTAAATTAGAAATTAAAAAGAAAAAAATTCTTCATTTAGAAGAAAAGACAGATATAGAAAAGGAAAATATATTAGACGAGTTAAAAAATTATTTGCAATTACAAGCAGCACCAATACATATTGAGTGTTTTGATAATTCAAATTTTCAAGGAAGTTTTCCTGTATCGGCAATGGTTTGTTTTAAAAATGGGTTACCAAGCAAAAAAGATTATAGGCATTTTAACGTAAAAACAGTTGAAGGCATTAACGATTTTGCCACAATGAAAGAAGTTGTTTACAGAAGATATAAACGTTTAAAAGAAATGCAACAACCTTTTCCTCAATTAGTTATTATAGATGGTGGAAAAGGTCAACTGGGTGCCGCATTAGAGGCAATGAAAGATTTAGAGTTAAACGGAGAACTAACTTTTATTGGTTTAGCAAAAAATGAAGAAGAAATATTTTTTGCAGGAGACAAACAATCTATTAAATTACCTTGGAATAGTAACAGTTTAAAATTAATTCGAAGAATAAGAGATGAGGTACACCGGTTTGGTATTACCTTTCATAGAAATAAACGATCAAAAGGAACTTTTAAAAATGAGTTAGAAAATATTAAAGGTATTGGAGAAGAAACAGTCAATCAACTTTTAAAAACATTTAAATCGGTAAAAAACATTAAAACAAAAAATAAAGAAGAGATTGCAACAATAATTGGTAATTCAAAAGCAAAATTAATAACACAATATTTTAATAATAAACTGTAATTTATGAATGAATTAGTTGAAAAAATTTGTGCTGAAGCAAATATTGCACCCGAACAAGCACAAAAAGCATTAGAAGCCGTTGCAGATTTTATAAAAGAAAAATTTCCGATGATGGCCGGTGCGGTTGATAAATTGTTTCAAGGTTAATTGCTACTAAAAGAACAGAAAGTACAAGTGTGCGACGCAAGAAAAGTTTAATAATTATTCTATTGCTTGGCTCATGCAATTAACTTAACACATTTCTGGCAATAACAATTTTTTGAATTTCGCTGGTGCCCTCGCCAATGGTGCATAATTTGGCGTCTCGGTAAAATTTTTCTACCGGAAAATCTTTAGTATAACCGTAGCCGCCAAAAATTTGTACTGCATCGTTAGCAACTTTTACAGCAACCTCGCTACAATAATATTTTGCCATAGCACTTTGCTTGGTAAGTTTTTCGTGGCGTTCTTTTAAATCGCAGGCTTGTAGTAATAATAAATCTGCAGCAGCAATTTCTGTTGCCATATCTGCCAGCTTAAAACTTATGCCTTGAAAATTAGCAATGGGCTGCCCAAACTGATGGCGTTCTTTTGCATATTTAATTGCAGCCTCGTATGCACCTTGTGCAATACCAACGGCTAATGCCGCAATTGAAATTCTGCCGCCATCTAATATTTTTAATGATTGTCTGAAACCATCTCCTACTTCGCCCAAACGTTGCTCATCACTTATTATACAATTATCAAATATCATTTCTGCTGTTTCGCTTGCACGCATTCCTAATTTATTTTCTTTCTTTCCTGCATTAAAACCTTTGGTTCCTCTTTCAATTATAAATGCAGTGCTGTTGCCGCTTGTATGTGGTTCTCCTGTTCTGCAAATAACTACAGCAACATCTCCACTTTTGCCATGTGTTATCCAACATTTGGTTCCGTTAATAATCCAATTACTTCCATCTTTTATGGCAATTGTTTGCATATTGCCTGCATCACTTCCGGTATTGGCTTCGGTTAAACCCCATGCTCCTATAAATTCGCCGCTTGCTAATTTTGGTAAATATTTTTTCTTTTGATATTCATTACCAAAAGTTAATATATGATTGGTGCAAAGAGAATTGTGTGCAGCCAAACTTAAACCCACAGAGCCACACACTTTAGAAATTTCTTTAATAATTGAAACATACTCAAAATAACCTAGACCTGCACCGCCATAAGCTTCGGGTACTAATACACCCATTAAACCTAATTGCCCTAATTGTTTAAATGTTTGAACGGGAAATTCTTGTGTTTCATCCCACTGCATTACATGTGGTAAAATATGTTGTTGTGCAAAATCTTTAGCTGTTTGTGCAACTTGTTGTGTTAATTCTGATGAAGCAAAATTCATTCTATAAGTTTTAAAGTAACAACCCTGCAAATTGTTTGCAGGGTTGAGGTCAGCAATCGTAAAAGGCCAAAATTAAAAACTAACAAATGTTAGCTTTAAACAAAAATAGTATGATT
Source organism: Bacteroidota bacterium (assembly GCA_018267705.1). Lineage (GTDB taxonomy): Bacteria > Bacteroidota > Bacteroidia > Chitinophagales > Chitinophagaceae > CW01. The sequence goes on from JAFDXX010000012.1 coordinate 106,540, forward strand.
TTCTATTCTACCAAATTTCATTTATTATATCTTCTAAAACATTTTTAATTAAGCGTATTATGGCTTCAATAAATTATTATGTAATACAATAAAAGTTATTCAACTGCTAAATAAGGTGAGATTTTTTGGTATAGCTCTTCTTTAATAAATACAATTTTTTTGATGTCGTCAATTTTTGTGTAAGCCCCATGTTGTGCTCTATAAATAATAATAGCTTTAGCAACATCTTTACTAATATAAGGATGTGTTGATAAAGAATATTCATCTACACTATTAATATTTATTTTTTTTATCTTTATTGTTTGAAGTATTAAGTAAGGTTCAATAGTTTTAAATAAAGAATCTGTTAAGCCGTAGGTTTCTTTTACTTGTTGAATGATTAAAAAACCTCCTAATTTTTCTTTATACTTAATAATTTTATAAACAGTACTTCTATCTATATTTGGAATACTCAACCATTCTTGCGGAGAGGCAATATTAATATCAATTTTAAGAGTTGTTTTAACTGCATCCGATTTTGTATTTATAGCATTGCTTGCTTTATTTTCAATTTTAACATAAGGAATTATTCTATCAGCATCTTCTTTTTTTAACCCCCAAATTTTTCTAATATCTTCTGCAGTTTTAAATTTTCCACCTTTACTTCTATAGTTTAAAATAGTTTTAATGGTTTTATCTTTCAGTCCCAATTTTTTCCAACCTTCTTCATTAATTGTATTAGGATTAAATTCAAACATTTCATAAACCAAATTTTCAGTGTAAGGTTTTTCATTTGAAATTTCATTTGTTGTTAAACTATTATTTGACAAAGAATCTTTTACAAGTAGTTGCGTTACTTGCTGTTGTAGTTGCTCATTAATAATTAATTTTTCTTTTTTAAAAGGGATAATATAAGGTAGTACAATAAAAACACTTATTAATAATATAAGAATAATTAATGCTGTTCTTTCTTTACGCGAAAACGTAAAATATTCTTTTAGAATTTTTTTCATACCCCATTGTTTTAAAAATTTGAATGGAGTATTATATATGCGTAGTAAAATTTAAACCATCGTAAGCTAAAGAAATATGTTTAGGTAAAAGCTTATTTATTTCTTCATGCTTCCCTAACTGATGGCTGATATGTGTAAAATAAACTTTTGGTACTTCTAATTCCTCTGCTAAAGCTACTGCTTCGTTTAATGTAAAATGCGATAAATGTTTTTCTTTTCTTAATGCATTCAGTACTAATATTTCTGATCCTTTTATTTTTTCTTTTTCGGCTTCGTCTATCTTATTTGCATCTGTAATATATGTAAAATTTCCTATTCTATAACCAAATACTTTCATTTTTAAATGCCAAACAACAATGGGTTGAAAAGTGATATCGTTTACTTGAAAATTTTGTTCATCAATTATATGCAAATTTATTTGTGGTACGCCCGGATATTTGTGTTCTGTAAAAGCATAATAATAATCTCTTTTTAAATCTTGTGCTGTTGTTGCATTAGCATACACTTCCATATCTTTTTTCTGAAAATAATTATAGGCTCTTACATCATCTAATCCTGCAATATGATCTTTGTGTGCATGCGTAAAAACAACTGCATCTAATTTTGTATTGTTGATGCGTAACATTTGATAACGAAAATCCGGTGTTGTATCAATTACAATTGTTGTTTGCGGAGATTGAATAAGGATACTACTGCGAAGCCTATTATCTTTTTTATTGGTAGAAGTGCAAACTGCACAATTACAACCAATCATAGGCACACCGCTACTGGTGCCTGTACCTAAAAAATTAATGTGTAATGGAATAGCCACAAACAAATCTACAAGCTAAAAAATAATTGAGAAGAATTAATTAGAATTTTATGCCAAAACAGCATTTGCTAAAACATGCTCGTATAATTTTTGACTTTCATGTGTAAGTTTATCTATATCAATATTTAATTGAGGTATTAGTTCAAGCATAGTGTTTATTCTGGCCTCAACATCTAAAAATTTATTTAGTACCACAATTTTTTTTGCTTCTAAAATACACCAACCACTTTGAAAAGTGCCACGCTCATAACGAACCATGTATCCACTTTCTCCTAAAATATCTTCTAACTTATCTAAAGTATTTTGAGTAGCTTTCATGTACGAATTATTTATACCTCAAATATAAGTTGGAGTTAGGTTTGAGCTGATTTGATTTATCCACAAAGTAAACGGAGCAGTAAATTGAAAAATACAAAAAAGTGAATTAAAAAATTTTATTTGTTAATCATTTTTATAATTGGAACAATCATTTCTTCTAAACTCACGCCACCATGCTGAAAAGTATTTTTGTAATAATTAACATAATGATTGTAATTGTTAGGATAACATAAAAAACCATCTTCTTTTGCAAAAATAAAAGATGAGTTGACGGTTGGTACGGGCAAGCCTCCATCATTTGGATTACGAAATGCCAATACATCTTTTGCTTCATAATTTAAATTTCGGCCATGTTTATACCTAAGATTTGTAGTGGTTTGCTTATCGCCCAAAACTTTATATGATGTTTTAACTCTAACACTTCCGTGATCTGTAGCAACAATCACTTTTATTTTTTTATCAGCAATTTTTTTAAGTGCCGTATGCAATGGGCTATGCTCAAACCAGCTTCTGGTAACACTTCTGTAACTTTTTTCATCTGCCGCCAATTCTTTTAACACTTCCATTTCGGTACGTGCGTGGCTAAGCATATCTACGAAATTATAAACAATTATATTAAAATCATTATTTAATAAATTATGAATATTATTTACCAGTTGTTGCCCATCGGCATGATTTAAAACTTTAGTATAACTTGTTTTAAGTTGTTCTTTCTTTAACTTTTTTAACTGTGCTTTAAAGAAGTTTTCTTCAAATAAATTCTTGCCGCCTTCATCTTCATCATTTCTCCATTGTTCCGGAAATTGTTTTTGAATATCAATAGGAAGTAGTCCGCTGAATATTGCATTGCGACTGTATTGTGTAGCAGTTGGTAAAATAGAATAAAATGTTTCTTCTTCCAAAATTTTAAAACTCTCGGCAAATATGGGTTGTATGGCCTTCCATTGATCAAACCTAAGATTATCAATTAACACAAAAAATACAGGAATACCCGGCTCTACATGTGGCAACACTTTAAATTGTAATAAATTATGGCTCATTATCGGGGCTTCAATATTTTTTGGCTGCACCCATTTAGTATAATTTTTAGATATATATTTAAAAAATTCATTATTGGCTTCTTCTTTTTGTTGTGAAAGAATTTCTTGCATTTCCGGGCTATCACTTTTTTCCATTTCTAATTCCCAAAAAACCAACTTTTTATAAATTTCCATCCACTCATTGTAATCGGGATTATTATTTAATGCCATAAATAACTCTCTGAATTGTTGTTGATAGGCCGTTGTTGTTTTTTCTGCAATTAATCTTTTATTATCAATAATTTTTTTTAGGCAAAGCAGTACTTGATTGGGGTTTACGGGTTTTAATAAATAATCGGTTATTTGACTACCAATTGCTTCCTCCATTAAAGTTTCGGTTTCGTTTTTAGTAATCATTACTACCGGTAAATAATTATGAATTTCTTTAATTTTTGAAAGTGTTTGCAAGCCTGTAATTCCCGGCATTGTTTCATCTAATAAAACAACATCTACATCATTTGTTTTTACAAATTCAATAGCATCAAAACCACTGGCAAAAGTGTTTATCACATAACCTTTATTTTCTAAAAATAATTTTTGAGATTGAAGGCTTTCAATTTCATCATCAACCCATACAATATTGGCTAAAGGCATAATAGAATGTTTAAGCAATGACAAACGAATAATACTACTGAAATTGCAGTATTATAAAGCTAATACAAGATAAGCAAGAGAAGTGATTATTTTTTAAAAGTAAACTTAAAGTATAGCAGTACTAAAGTTAAAACTAATACAATAAAATTGGCAACAATTACAGGGCCACCATTATCAATACCAAAACCATAAATTAACCAAACAATAGTGCTAACGATAACAATTAAAACCATTATTAAACTTAAATCTCCAACACTTTTTGATTGCCATGATTTTATAACTTGTGGAATAAAAGTTATAGAAGTTAAAAATGTACCGATATAACCAATTGTTTGAACTGCTTGGTTAGAAAGTTGCAATAATAACGTATTCATTAAAATTATATTATAAACTATTACGCCGATATTTTATATCGGCGTATATATTAAAAAAAATTATTCGTTGTTAATTCCTAGCTTATGCATTACTTCATTACTTACACCAGTGCTTGAATAGCCACCATCGTGAAATAAGTTTTGCATAGTAACCATTCTTGTTAAATCAGAAAATAAGGTAATGCAATAATTTGCACAATCTTCTGCAGTAGCATTACCTAATGGTGCAACAGCATTTGCATAATCATAAAAATCTCCAAAACCTTTAATACCCGTACCTGCAGTTGTTTTTGTAGGAGATTGAGATACCGTATTTATTCTTACTTTTTTTTCTAACCCATAATGGTAGCCAAAACTTCTGCCAATTGATTCAAGCATAGCTTTAATATCAGCCATATCGGTATAAAAAGGGAAGGTACGTTGTGCTGCCATATAGGTTAATGCTACTACACTTCCCCATTCATTTATTGCATCTAATTTTTTTGCAACTGCCAACATTTTATGGAAGCTTAAAGCACTAACATCTATTCCTTTCATAAAATAATCGTAGTTACTTTCTGTATAAGGTATTTTTTTGCGAATGTTTACACTCATTCCGATTGAGTGTAATACAAAGTCAATCTTCCCTCCCAATATTTCTTGAGATTGGGTGAATAGTGTTGTTAATTCCTCAACATTAGTAGCATCTGCAGGAATAATTTTTGAATTAGTTGTTTCGGCTAATTTATTTATTTCACCCATACGCATAGCAATAGGTGCATTGGTTAATACAAATGTTGCACCTTCTTCATGTGCTTTTTCTGCAACTTTCCATGCAATAGAGTTAGCATCTAAAGCTCCTGTAATAATACCTCGTTTACCTTTCAATAAATTGTATGGCATACTAAATTTTGTTTTATGAAATGTAAAAGTAATTGATAAATTGAATGAATGAACGTATTAAAACAAACAATATAGAAGTAGTATTAAAATAAAAAGGGCCAGGATGAAAATCCAGCCCCGTTTTTAAAATCCAATATCCTATGAAAAACCGTTGCTAAAGTAGAACTTTCTTTGCAAGAAAACAAAAAAATATTTTTTTAATGAAAATAAAAAGGGGGCTATATGCCCCCTTCTATTACATTTTTTATACTTAAGCTACTGCTTTAGTATTGCCATAAATTTTGTTCAAAATTGAATATTTTTTCCTTTATTTTTTCGCCTTCCAAAAGTTGGAAAAGAGGATCTTTAATATACTCTTTCAATTTTTGATCTCTAAAATTATTTAATGTCGTTTTCACTATATAACTTGAAAACATGTGCATTTCAAATAAATCTTCCCAACTCATTCTTGCTCCCATATTCCTTGGATTGTATACTTGATATTTTGCCAAAACCGGGCGAGCATCGGGATAGTAAATCCAAAATGCAGGATAAGGGTCTCCGCTAGCTTCTCCTACAGAGTTTCTATAAACGGTCATGGGTGCTATACCTATAATTCTAGTAACAAGCCTTGATGCTTCTTTATCAAAAATAATATCTTCTTTAATTCTATATTTTACTATTGAATCTAATTCAAATGGTTTATAAGTTGCTTTTCTGCAAATGGCGTTTCCATCTATATCTCTTTGAATAACAGTATCAGCGGTTCCGCCTAAAATTGAAAGAGCTTTATCTTTTGATAATTCTGTTGTGAATCTCTCGTCATCATAAGCTTTAATCTCTCCCATTTTAACAGCATTAAGCAAAATGCTTATAAATAGTTGGTTGCCATTATCTTCATTAGCTGCATACCGAAATACTTGATTTTGCTTTTCTCTTGTATCTATTTCACGCCATAATCTTTCTTTAAAAAACGCATCATCTTCTCTTATATAATCGTATGCTAATGGTTTTTTATCTCTTACCAACTGCATATCTACTGCACCATCTGTAACTAAAGATCTTTTTATTTCAGTAGAGGATGTTTTAATTGCATTGCTATCTACAGGGCACATTGGTAACTCTCTGCCTCCTTTAGGTATAGTGTCTTTTTTGTTTGTAGTACTAGAAACCGAATTATCAGTGTATGGATTTTTGTCCTCTGTAGTACTTTTCTTATTATTCCCCGAAGGGGTAACATCTAAATAAGGATTTTTTGAGGATGCCTTATTATTAGATGATTTTGTTTTAGACTTTTTATTTTGAGCATTAATAGTAGTAGTAACTATTAATAAACTGCTCATAACTATACCAATTTTCAAAATACACTTAAACATAACCTAAAAATTTAATACATTTATTTCAAGAAAAAAGATATAGGTGGAATTGTAAATGTACCTCCCGGACCTCTTACTTTTATTCTATCAATCATTACAGTTGAATTTGGCGTAAGCCTTTGAATATTTGCTTGTGTGGCAGCATCAAAAGCAGGGCCTGAAACTTCTGTAATACCAGGTCTTTCTGAGAATGCTTTTCCAACACAAATAACTGTGTAACCTAACACATCATATTTAATTCCATCAAAAACAAAGTTTTCTAAATCTGCACGTACACCGGCTGTTGCTTTGAATTCATTTAAAGACATAAATCCTCCTTTGCTATTACCCACTTTAGCAACGGGTTCTGGTACAGATTTTATTTTAAATATTTTTTGCGTTTGTTTACCATCAACAGTAGCAGTAACAGTAGCTTTACCTGAACCAACATTATCAAATGTTGCCACATAAACACCACCTCCTTCTGATTTAAGATGCCCATTATCTATAGAAGCTTGAATTGCTTCTGCTCCTTTGCTACCTCCTGAAATTGAAATTTCATTATCTAACCCAACATATAATACATTTAATTTTTCTGCACTAATATGTACGCCTGTTGGTGAGCCTACTGTATATTTTACAGGTACTGTTTTGCTTTCAGTTGTTCCATCTAATTTTTTATATGTTATAACTACATTGGCTTGTGCGGGGCCAACACTATTTACTGTAGTTTTCCACATTAAACTACCGTCTGGTTGTTTAGTAGCTGGTGCTCCATTAACAGTTACAACCGGTTGTGCAGCTGAACTATATGCACCAATACCTGCTGTAATTCTTAATTCACTTCCTGGTAGTAAATATTCTGCACTTTGCCCTATTAATGGTTGGTAAGTATCGAATTGAATAGCAACCTCTCCTACTTTTTTATGGCAATATTCTACAACTTGTGCTTCACTGTTTTTTACATCATTCTCAAATTTGCTTAATAAGGTAATGGCAGCAATAGTTGGTGTCATATGAAAATACCCATATTCCCAATTGTTTTTGCTTGCTTCGCTATTTTTTGAAGCAGGCATACTTAAATCTATTGGTAAAGTAGCTTCAAGGTCTTTCTTGATATCAGGATGTATAGCTAATAGTCCTTCTTTATAAGAAGTTAATTTAGCTAGTAATTCTTTTCCTTTTCCTTTTCCGGTTGGAGGTTCTTCAACAAATAAACGGGTAGCTGCATCTAAATTATCTTCCCGATAATCTTCTTTACCATCTTTCATTTGTAAACCCGATTCTTGTTTTAATTCTAGTTTTAATGCATCTAAATAACTAATCATATCATCAGCCAATTTTTTTGCTTGTAAAGCTCTTGGCTGCCATTCTTCAGCTTTTACACGGTTTGCAGGGTCTTTTAATTTAGCTTCGAATGATTTAAATATTTCTTCATTTTTTTTCTCTATTGTTCCTGTTGCAGTATTTAAACTATTATCAACAGTTTTAAATGCTTCTAATATTTGCGATGATACATTTAGTGCCAACAATGCTGTAAGCACTAAATACATCATATTAATCATTTTCTGCCTCGGCTCTTTAGGTAATGACATTTGTTTATAAAGATTTTAGGTTTTGGTTGTAATTTTTTTCAATCAACTTTTATAATCAAACAATGTTACTATCTGCCACCTTGCATAGCACTTAACATATTACCATATACTTGATTTAATTTACCAAGATTTACAGCTAACGTACTTATTTGCTCTTTTGCTTTCATTGCATCATCGGCACTTGCATTCATTGCTGCAGAGGCTTGAGCTAATTTTCCGTAAAACTGATTTAATGATTTTAAGTGATTATTGCTTTCTTGTAATTCTAATTCGTATACTGCATTTAAAGAACCTAAATTCTTTGTCATTACTTGTATTTGAGATTGGAATTGTTTTACGCCTTCTGAAGATGCATTTAGTGCAGATAAGTTGGTAGTAGTTTGAGTAACGGCACCTGCAACTGTACCTAATGCACCTGCTGCTTCTTTTGCTTTTGCACTAAAATCACCAGTTGATTTTACAACATCTCCCAACTCGGTCATTTGATTAACAGTATTTCCTAATTTTTGAAAGTTTCCACTCATTTTAGAAAGATCAACTTTAAAACTGTCCCAATCTATTTCAGGAGCCGCAGGTCTTGAAGTAGGTTTCGGTTCTGGTGCATGTCCAGCGTCTGGAGGAGGTAACATGGCATATACCAAGAAAATTAATGCTTCGGTAGTAAGACCAATTTTTAGAGCCCAATCTGCCCATGACAAGTGAAGAATTTTTGCCATGGCACCAAATATTACAACTGATGCACCAACGCATACGAAAACGTTTACTAATCTGTTTACGGTAGGAGAAACACCTGCTGACATAAAGTTTTAATTTTAGGTTTTTTAAAAAATTTAGATTGAATAAGGAATACTTAAAATATTGAATTTATTATTTTTTCATTCTTGGGGCTAAGTCTATTACACAACGGAAGCCTATATAAGATTTCGCACTATCTTGATATTCAAACGCACGTGTACTTACTTGCAAAAAGTAGCCAATATCTTTCCAGCTTCCTCCTCTAATAACCTTACGTTTCATAAAAGGAGGGTCTGTAGCTTTTGCATCGTATCTTACATCGGGGCTCATATCACTCATAAAATTGTAAGCACTTTCATTAAAATAAGATCCTGTCCACTCTGCCACATTTCCGCTCATATTATATAAACCATAATCATTAGGCCAATAAGCATCGGCTCTTACAGTATAGAAACCGCCATCTTCGGCATAATTGCCTCTGCCCGGTTTGAAGTTTGCCAATAAGCAGCCTTTTTTATTTCTTGCATAGTAATTACCCCAAGGAAACATAGAGTTTGTGCGTCCTCCGCGAGCTGCATATTCCCATTCAGCTTCGCTCGGTAAACGATAATCACTTTCAACGGCCATTTTGTTTTTTTCTAAATATGAATTTTGAATATGTGTTCTCCAATGGCAAAAAGCAACTGCTTGTTTCCAATTTATACCTACAACCGGATAATTACCGAATGATGGATGTGCAAAATATCTTTTAGTCATTGGTTCATTATATGAATAAGAAAAATCTCTCATCCAAACCAATGTATCAGGATAAATTTTTTGATTATATCTTTCAATAAATTTTGTACGGGCAACTCCTTCATTTTCTCTTTTTGCGGCTTCACTTAATTTAAAAGTTTCTACATGGTACACCAATTTATCAGGATCTATTTCTGCTTTACCATTTAATCTGTTATCGGGTGCTAATATTAGTTTGTTGCCTAATTTTTCTAAGTTGCTTGCATCGTATTTTATTGTTCTCGCTTTTACCCAATCTATTGCTATTGCAGAGTCTCCGTTTGATCCTCCGGCCGAAGATTTGTAATAGCCTAATTCTTTGGCTGCAATTGAATCTCTAACCCAATTGGTAAACTGGCGATAATCGTTATTTGTAATTTCTGTTGCATCCATCCAAAAACCGGGAATAGATACTTGCCTATTACGAGCTGTATAGTTGTAATTAATATCTTCATCACTAGGCCCCATATGAAAAGTGCCCGGCGGTATATATACCATGCCACGTGGCCTATTCATGCTTTTTTTGCCACCGGGTGCAACGCCATGTAATTGGCCATCACCCAAAGCATCTTTTCCGCTTCCGCCTTTTTTCTTAAAAAAACAAGAAGGAAATGTTATTGATATAACAGCTACTGCAGTAAAAACAAAAAAATTCTTCATTCTATTTTAGTTAACTAATATTGACAAATATAGGAGTAAAATTAGCACAACAGCCAACTTCTGTCCTGTTTCTCAATTAAATTTATAGAGGGTAAATATATGCGATATTGATGATTTTAAAACGATTCCTTATAGCGTTTATTATAAATGAAAGAGTATTATTTAGCTAAAATAAGAGATTTGTTGTTACATAAATGTAAAAATGCTGAAAAATTTTCTTCCGGAATATTACATGAATAGTTTTGACACAGAAAAAACTGGGTTTTAGTTTCCTCAATTCTATTATGCAATAGAGGAAATATTTCATCTGCCTTTTGAGAGGATGATTGAATAATTTTATTGGGAATATATAGTTGTAATACTTGCAAAAGATTTTGTTCTACATTTTTACCTGATATTACTATTTCATTTAAACCCATTAATTCATTTTGGTACACTAAAGCCCAAATACCAAATGAGGTTGGGTAACGTATAATAGCATTGTGAAGCAATTGGAACATTGTTATTGATTGTTCTTTCCAACCACTAATATTAAAAATGATTGCTAAATATTGAAGGTTGAATGCCATAACAGCGTTTCCACTGGGCGTGGCACCATCATACACTTCTTTTTTTTGAACAATTATATCGCTTTGTGTTTTTTGTGTGAAGAAGAAAAGTGGGCTTTGCGTATCAGAAAAATTTTCTAATACAAATTCGGTAGCTTGTTTTGCCTTTTGTAAGTATTGATTATTGGATGAAATTTCTTGTAAGTGAATATATGCTTGTATTAGAAAAGCATAATCATCTAAAAAAGCAGAAATTTTTGCAATACCATTTTTGTATGTGTGTTGCCAATTATTGTTTACATCAAATAATTTTTCTTCCAGAAAATTCATATTAGCAATTGCTAATGCTTTATATTTTTTATTACCTAAAGCTGCATACGCTTTGCATAAAGCCGTACACATTAAAGCATTCCATCCTAATAAAATTTTATCATCCGTTAAAGGTCTTATTTTTTTATTGCGGTAGTTTAATAATATATGTTTGTTTGTTTTAAATTTATTTTTTAATGCTTCAACATCATTTATATTATTTTCATTGGCAAATAACTCAATATCTTGTTTAATAAATAAAATGTTTGTGTGTTCTTTTAAAGATGTTTCTTCATGCCAATTCCCATTTTCTGTTATTTGATAATATGCACAAAATAAAGAGGCATCTTCTTGTAGGATTAATTCGATTTCTTTTTTGCTCCATGTGTAAAACTTTCCTTCTACTCCTTCACTATCGGCATCAATAGCCGAATAAAATCCGTTTTCAACATCCAACATTTCACGTTCAACAAAATCAATAGTTTGCTCAATTACTTCGGCATATTTTTTATTTTTAGTTATTTGATATGCTTCACATAAAACATTAATTAATAAAGCATTATCATATAACATTTTTTCAAAATGTGGCACAACCCATTGTGCATCGGTACTGTAGCGTGAAAAACCGCCGCCAATATGATCATAAATCCCGCCCATTATCATTTTATCTATGCTTAATAATGCTTGCTGTAAAGCGGCTTCGTTCTTAAAAAAATAATACTGTCTTAATAAATATTGAATAGAAAATGTTTGTGGAAATTTTGGTGCTTTTCCAAATCCGCCTAAAACGGTATCTGCTTGTTTTAAAATATTTGAAGTAATTATTTCAAGATCATCTTTATTAAAAATTATTGTATTATGATTTGCATTTGTATGAAATATATTAGCATTGAAAAGATGTTGTGTAAGGTTATCGGCTTGAGCAATTATTTCATGTTTTTTTTCTTTGAATGATTGGTGAATAGAGGTTATTAATTCTTTCCAGCTAATTCTGTTGTATGCATTATGTGGCGGGAAATAAGTGCCACCATAAAATGGTTTTGCATTGGGTGTTAAAAAAACATTTAAAGGCCATCCACCACTGCCACTAATGGCTTGTACTGCATCCATATAAATATGATCAAGATCGGGGCGTTCTTCTCTATCTACTTTAATATTAATAAAAAATTCATTCATTAATGTTGCAATAGTTTCATCTTCAAAACTTTCTTTTTCCATAACATGGCACCAATGGCAAGCAGCATAGCCAATACTTACCAAAATTGGTTTATCTTCTTTTTCTGCTTTTTCTAACGCTTCTTTACACCAAGGATACCAATTCACAGGATTATGTGCATGTTGCAGTAAATAGGGACTTGTTTCATTAATTAAATGATTCGTATGCATACGGCAAGTTAGTTAAAATATAAAGCCCCTCTTTTTAGAAGGGCTTTATAGGAATTATATACAATATATTTATTTTGCTTTATTAGCTTCTGCAAAAAATTTATCTAATGCCGAAACCATACTTGGTGCTTGCGGTGCAGGTGCTTTTATGCTTAATGTTAAACCGGCATCTTCGGCAGCTTTAATTGTATTACTGCCAAAAGCACTTAATAAAGTTTTATTTTGTTTGTATTTGGGATAATTATCGAATAAACTTTTTACTCCACTTGGTGTAAATAAACAAATAATATCAAATTTATTTGCGTCCATTATTGGTTTAATATCATTACTTATACTGCGGTACATGAACGCCAATTGAAACTCGCAATGATTATTTTTTAGCCAGTTTACAATTTCATTATCTTGTTGGTTTTCACTACATACATAAAGAAATTTTTCGTTTTCTTTATGTTTATTAATTACATCGAACATGCTTTTGTTAGAGCTATCTGCTCCGTAAAAAACTTTTCGTTTACGATATAAAATAAACTTTTGAAGATATAATGCTACTTGTTCTGTAATACAGAAGTATTTAGTGTCTTGACCTACTGCCAATTTCATTTCTTCGCACATTCTAAAAAAATGATCAATGGCATTTCTACTTGTAAAAATTACTGCACTAAATGATACAATATCAATTTTTTGACGGCGAAATTCTTTGGCTGCAATACCTTCTAATTTAATAAAAGGTAAAAAAATCAATTCAAGATTATACTTGCGTTGTAAATCAAAATACGGAGATTTTTCGTTCTCAGGTTTGGGCTGAGAAATAAGAATTTTCTTTTCCGCTTTAGTTATGCCAAACTGCTTGCTCTCTTTTTTTACCATGCTGTTGTGTAAATAAATCGTTAGCTTTTAATGAGCACCTATGTAATTGAAAAGTAATTTATATATCAACAACAAAGGCATTATTTCAACGGCACAAAGGTAAAGAAAAAAATGAATAGCACTAATATTCAAATCTTTACGCATTGTACCAACGCTTGTAATGTAGCGGTACAGCAATAATATTCCTACAAGAATTAGTGAACCTGTTATAATAATTTTTATGTAAGGCTCCGTTGATGAAAAAGCTAATATTAAAACAACCGGCAACAAAACTATCCCAATAATTTTATTTACTAAAAAAACCAAAAACACATAAGTACCTGCAGTTTCTTTAGCATTAAAAAGCCAACCGGAGAAAAGAAGAAACAAATATTTTATTACATAAATAATAATCAATAAAATAAAGCAATCAAGTAAAAGCCACCAAAAACTTATACTTACTAATTGCATTTGCGTGGCAAGTAATGTTATATATAATGCCCCTACTGCAAAGAAAAAAGCATTCATACTTAATGAAGCCACTTTATATTGCAGCAATTGCTCTCTTGTATGTTTTTGCCTAAATGATGTTTGAAAGAAAATACTAAAAATATTATTAAAGTATTTTGGAAAAATGATTTTTATTAACGCAATAACAGAAACTATTGCAAGCAACAAATAAAATAATTCATCTAACTGTTGTGGCTGCCTAATACTAATAATTTGATAAATGGGTGGTTTATTAAAAGGTAGAAAAGGATGCGTAAATAAAGAAGCATAAGTAGAAGTATCTGTTGTGTTTTCTTTTATTGTAGTTGCTTTTTGTAAAGAATCTTTTCTAAGAGAATCTGCAACTAATTTAGATAAAGAATCTTTTATAACGGCAGAATCAACTTTACTTTTTAAACTGTCTGTTTTGGGGCTAACAGTATCTTTTACCTTTACTATTGGTTTTGTTATTGAATCTGCATTTGTTTTTGCAACCGTTTGTTTAGGTTTAGAAAATTCACTACCGCTATCTGTTTGGGCAAACAAAACCGTTACTGCCAAATGCAGCATCATAACCATTAAAAATATGTGTTTACACAACTTCACTTAAACAAAAATAAATGCTGGTGCAATTGGTTTTTAAAATAGAGGCATTTTTATATTTATTATACAAATGAATTGCAAAGAATTTTATTTGCAACAAAAAATTGAAAAACATATAAGTTTAACTTGGCTGAAAAAACTGAAACTCCTATTTTCGCAGTCCAAATTTTTTTGAAACCCTATTTATTAACGCCTATAAATGTCTATTTAACATGGCAGTAAAAATGAGATTACAACGTCACGGCAGCAAAAAAAGACCATTTTACTTTATTGTAGTGGCAGATGCACGTGCACCAAGAGATGGTAAGTTTATCCAAAAAATCGGTACTTACAATCCTTTAACCGTTCCCGCAACAATTCAATTAGATCGTCAGAAAGCTTTAGATTGGCTTCATAAAGGAGCACAACCTACTGATACTGTACGCCGCATTCTTTCTTTTAAAGGAGTGCTTTTCTTAAAACATTTATTGCGTGGAGTGAAATTAGGTTTGTTTGACGATGCAACGGCAATGACTAAATTTCAAGAATGGCATACAGAGCATGAGAAAAACATTCAACGCCGCAGTAGTGAACACCGCCAAACTCAGAGAGCACGCCGCACACAACCTGTTGTAAAACAAGTTGATAGTGCTGCAGGTGAACAAACTGAAGCGTAGTTGCAAGCCAACCACAAAAAATTAAAAGTCCTTTATTTGTGAAGGACTTTTTTTATTTTCTGAAAGTTATAAATTATGTCAGAACACATTCACATAGGAAAAATAGCAGCCACATTTGGTGTAAAAGGAGAACTTATTTTATTACATGTATTAGGCAAAAAAACAACTTTTAAAAAAGGAGATGTTTTGTTTATTGAATTTACCAAAAATACCCCCTTACCTTTTTTTGTTGAAGCAAGTAAAGCAAGAACTACAGAAGAAAGTTTGGTATTATTTGAAAACATAACTACCAAAGAAGAAGCACATAAATTTATTGGAAAAAAAGTATGGATACCCGAAACCAATTTTAAAAAATTAGCCGCCAAGCAATCTGCTATTTCTTTATTGGGAATGATGATTGTAGATAACGGCAAACCCTTATCGGTTATTGAAGAAATTATAGAACAACCACACCAATTATTGGTTAAAATAACATTACAAAGCAAAGAAGTATTAATTCCATTGCATGAAGAAACTATTATAAAAACCGATAAAAAAAATAATCAATTACACGTAATACTTCCCGATGGTTTGTTAGATGTGTATTTAAGTTAAACAGAAAATATTTGTTTAATTTATTCTCCAAAATATTCAACATAAATTCTTGCCGTTTCGTATAATTTAATACAATGCAATGTTACATTTTTTGGTAAATGCGGTTCAATTTCTTGCCAAATAGCCATTGCTAAATTTTCAGTACTACACATTTTTCCTTTCATAAAATCAACATCTAAATTCAAATTTTTATGATCTAATTTATCTACCGCATATTCTTTAATAATTTTACTAAAAACTTTTACATCCATTATAAAACCCGTATTCACATCGGGTTCGCCTTTAATAGTTACATATAAATCGTAATTATGACCATGCCAATTTTCATTCGCACAAGCACCAAACATCATTTCATTTTTTTCTATACTCCATGCAGCATTATATAGTTTGTGTGCTGCATTAAAATGTTCTTTCCTTGTTAAATAAACCATTGTTCAAAAAAATTTATACAAAAGTAAAAGCAAAAAAATTGTTGTTATATTTTATTCGAAAACCCGACCTTCATACCGCAAATGAAAATAATTATTACAGCCGCAACCACAGGTGAATGGATGCCTACTTTTTTAGACATTAATGTTTTATACACACAAGAAAGTAGCCGTATGAAAGTAATCTTTCATCAATGCGGTGTAGGCATGTTGGCTACTGCTGTTTCATTAATGCGTTTAATTACAGATGAAAAACCCGATTTAATTATACAAGCCGGCATTGCAGGTACATTAAACAACAAAATACCTTTAGCAACAACTCTTGTTGTTAAAGAAGAAACCATTGCAGATTTAGGTGTTGAAGAAGAGGGTAAATGGAAAGATATTTTTGATTTGAAATTAGAAAAAACAAATTATCATCCTTTTGAAAAAAAGAAATTACCCAACCAATGGTTAAAGAAATATAATTTATTAAACCTACCTGAAGTAAATGCAATAACTGTTAATGAAATAAGCACCAACAAGAAAAGAATAGAACAATTTAAAAAAAAATATAACCCTGCAATTGAAAGCATGGAAGGTGCAGCATTGCATTTTGTTTGCAGAGAAATGAATGTACCGTTTATTCAAATAAGAAGTATTAGCAATTATGTTGGAGAGCGAGATAAAACCAAATGGAAATTAAAAGCAAGCATAGAAAATTTAAACAAAACATTATTGCTAATGATTGATAAATTATATAAACTGAAATAAAAAATGAAGCAATAAATAATCAATAGAAATAACAACCAACACTAAGTATTTATACATGAAATATACACTCGGTTTTTCCCCTTGCCCTAACGATACTTTTATTTTTGATGCATTAGCAAATAAAAAAATTGATACACAAGGAATTGATTTTGATATTGTATTAGAAGACGTTCAAACCCTTAACCAATGGGCATTACAAGAAAAATTAGATTTTTCAAAAATAAGCTATGGTGTATTGCCGCTTATTACCCACAATTATGTTTTACTAAATAGTGGCGGTGCTTTAGGCAAAGGTGTTGGGCCTCTGTTAATTACAAAATCAATAAATAATGCACAGTGGATAATAGACAATAAAACAGTTGCTATTCCCGGAGAAAACACTACAGCACATCTGCTTTTTTCTTTAGCCTACCCTACGGCAAAAAATAAAAAATTCTTACTCTTCAACCAAATAGAAAATGCTGTATTAAATGGAGAAGTTGATTGTGGTGTAATTATTCACGAAAACAGATTTACTTATCAAAACAAAGGGTTACATAAAATAATTGACTTAGGTGAATACTGGGAACAAACAACTCAGCTTCCTATCCCGTTAGGAGGCATTGTTGCACATAAAAAAATAAACAACACAATAAGCAAACAGGTTGATGCATTAATTAAACAAAGCGTTGAATATGCATTTGCCAATCATTACCAACAATTAACCAACTATGTAAAACAACATTCACAAGAAATGAGTGAAGTCGTAATGCAACAGCATATTAATTTGTACGTAAACAAATACTCTATTAATTTAGATAAAGAAGGGGAAAAAGCAGTTTTAAAATTGATAGACGTTTTTAATAAAACAAATTCAATTACCAACACAGCACACAATTGTTTTTTACACAATCAAAATTAAACCAGTGCTTTATTTTATAACTTTATTTTTTTAAAACATATTGGCATGAAAAAAATATTTATAGCACTTGCCGTTATTACAGCACTCACTACCAAAGCACAAACCCTACAACAATTAGAAGACTCCAGAGTTAAATTACCCAACGGATGGAGCTTAACGCCTATTGGCAAAAATTTACCTTTAGGAGATTTACCTTTAAATATAGTTGTAAGCAAAAGCAAAAAATATATTGCCGTTACCAACAATGGGCAAAGCACACAAAGTATAGAACTGTTTGATGCTAAAAAAGAAATATTGTTAGATAGTATTAATATTCAAAAAAGCTGGTACGGCCTATGTTTCAGTAAAGATGAAAAATATTTATATGCTGCCGGCGGACATGATAATTGGATTTTAAAATACGCAATTAACAATAATAAACTTCAATTAATTGATTCAATAATTCTTGGCAAAAAATGGCCAAATAAAATTGGGCCATCAGGCATAGCTATAGATGATAACGCACAAATTTTATATGTTGTAACACGAGAAGATAAATTATTATACATCATCAATCTTTCAAACCATCAAATAATCAATAAAATAGAATTGGGAGCAGAAGCCTACGCCTGCCAACTTTCAAACAATAAAGCCACTTTATATATTTCTGCATGGGGTGCAGATAAGGTTTTGTTTTTTGATGTTGCCACACAAACCATTCAAAAAGAAATTGCAGTAGGCGACAATCCCAATGAAATTTGTTTAAGTAAAAACAATAAATATTTATATGTTGCCAATGCTAACGACAATTCGGTAAGTGTAATAGATATTGCTGCACAAAAAGTTATTGAAACATTAAATGCTGCATTATACCCCAATGCACCCAGCGGCTCTACCAGTAATGGCGTTGCACTTAGTGATGATGAAAAAACATTATATGTTGCCAATGCCGATAATAATTGCTTAACCGTTTTTGATATTAGCACACCGGGCAAAAGCAAATCAAAAGGTTTTATTCCGGTTGGTTGGTACCCTACCAATGTAAAAATTATTGGCAAGAAAATTTTTGTAAGCAATGGTAAAGGTTTAACATCAATGGCAAACCCTAACGGTCCCGGTCCATACAAACCAAGAGAAAGCGTTACCTACCAAGGAGGAGATTTAACTAAACCCCAAGAAGTACAATATATTGGTGGATTATTTAAAGGCACATTAAGTATTATTAATGAACCTAACGAAAAACAATTAAGTATTTATTCTCAGGCAGTATATCACAACACTCCTTACACAAAAGAAAAAGAAATAAATGCAGGCGGAGAAAAAGGCAATCCTATTCCTATGAAAGTAGGAGATACTTCACCAATTAAATATATTTTTTATATAATAAAAGAGAATAGAACGTACGATCAAGTATTAGGAGATGTAAAAGGCGGTAACGGAGATACCAGTTTAGTTTTATTTGGAGAACATTACACACCGAACCTACATAAAATTGTAAAAGATTTTGTGTTGCTCGATAATTTTTATTGTGATGCAGAAGTAAGTGCCGATGGGCATAATTGGAGCATGGGTGCTTATGCAACAGATTATTTAGAAAAAACTTGGCCAAGTAGTTATGGCGGCAGAGGCGGCACTTACGATGCAGAAGGCAGAAGGCCTATTGCTAATAATAAAGCAGGTTTTATTTGGGATTTATGTAAACGCAATAATATTACCTACCGCAGTTATGGAGAATTTGCCGATAAAGCAGATAAACCCAATATTGCCGTTTTAAAAAAACATACTGCACAACATTATACAGGATGGGATTTGAGCACCAGAGATACTACACGTTTTTATCAATGGCAAAAAGATTTTGATTCGTTACTAAACATTAACGCTGTTCCTCAATTTAATACCGTGCGTTTTGGAAACGATCATACAGAAGGTTTAAAAATAGGAAGACCTACCCCTTATGCTCATGCCGCCGATAATGATTTAGCAGTTGGCTTATTTATAGAATATTTAAGCCACAGTAAAATATGGAATGAAAGTGCTGTATTTATTGTAGAAGATGATGCACAAAACGGACCAGACCATGTTGATGCACACCGAAGTACTGCATATATTATAAGCCCTTATGTAAAAAGAAATTTTATAGATCACAGCATGTACTCAACTTCATCTGTACTTAGAACAATGGAATTAATTTTAGGAATGCCACCTATGACTCAGTACGATGCAGCCGCCAATTCAATGTGGCGTAGCTTTACAAACCAACCCAATTTTTCTGCTTATACACACTTAGCCAGCAACGTTAATTTAAACGATAAAACTACCCAAAAAAACACCGCAGCATTAATGAGTGAAAAATTAGATTTTAGTAAAGAAGATAACGTACCCGATTTGGTTTTTAATAACGTGTTATGGTTAGGTTTAAAAGGAACTTTAGCACCCGCACCCGCAAGAGCAGCATTTGTAAAATTGAATAAAAAGAAAAAAGATGATGATGATTAATTATTGAATTATCCTCTTTTAAATTAATGCTATAAAAAATAGGCTTAGTTGATGTTGTGGTAAAACACTAACACCAACTAAGCTATTCAACAAAAATTTTTATCCCTTTGGCTCTTGCTGGCTTAAACAATGAAAACTTCCCAAGCCCCAAATAATATCGGTTGAATCTATACCAATTACATCTCTGTCTTTAAATGCAGATTGAATAATTTGTAATGCTTTATCATCTTTATTACAACGAAAAGTAGGCACAATTACGTACTCGTTACATATATAAAAATTAGCGTAAGATGCAGGTAACCGTTGCTCTTCATACACAACTGCATTGGGCATTGGCAATTCAATAATGTTTAACTGTTTACCGTTTAATAAACGCATTTGTTGCAATTGTTTTAAATTCTTTTGCAGCAAATTATAATTTTCATCTTGTTTGTTTTCTTCAATAACAGTAATTACTGTATCAGCATTTACAAAACGAACTGTATCGTCAATATGTCCATCGGTATCATCTCCTACAATTCCTTCCGCTACCCAAAGAATTTGTTCAACACCATAATAATTTATTAAATATTCTTCAATTTGTTGTTGGGTTAAATGCGGGTTTCGGTTAGGGTTTAATAAACATGCAGTTGATGTGAGCAACGTTCCTTCTCCATTAAATTCTACAGAACCACCTTCCATTATTATTTGGGGTTCAAATACTAATAAATCATAATGTTTACCAATTAATGTTGGAATGATATCATCAAAATCATACGGTGGATATTTATTTCCCCATGCATTGTAATCCCAATCTATAATAGCTTTTTTACCTTTTATTTTTTTGTTGAGAAGAAAAGCAGGACCATGATCTCTACACCAAGCATCGTTGGTTGGGTGAAAAAAGAATTCAATATTTTTTAAATCTGCATCGGTTTTTTCAATATGCGATAAAGCAAAGTTTTTCATGGCTTCATCAGCAACATTAATTCTCACTTTTTCGCTAAATGATAAGTACTGAATAAACTCGGTATAAGGTGCATAAATAGTTTCTATTTTACCGGGCCAACTTTCTTCTTTATGCGGCCAACTTAACCAAGTTGCTTCATGCTTTGCAAATTCTGCAGGAAAATAGTAACCTAAATCTTTGGGTTTAAGTAGTCGAGAGGTAAGGAAATCGGTAAATCCGGAAAGCGATGAATTCATTATTTATTTTATAACTTTTGTTGTTTGAATATTTTTAATTAGAAGATATTTTTTCTTTCAATCTTTCAAGTTATTCTTCATCAATAAATCTTTTTGTAATAGGTTGGTAAGAATCAATTCTTCTATCTCGCATAAATGGCCAATGTGTTCTGTAATTATCTGTTTTTTTAGTATCTATTTCTATAACAGCAATTTCTTCATTTTCATGAGATGCTTTGTACAAAAGCGTTCCAAAAGGGTTGCTTACAAAACTTCCACCCCAAAATTTCATTAATCCGTTTTGTTCAAAACCTACTCTGTTTACAGAAACAACATGTACACCATTGGCAACTGCATGACTGCGTTGTATGGTTTGCCATGCATTGTATTGTTCTGTATTGGTTGCTTCATCTTGATTGGTAGCCCAACCAATTGCTGTTGGATAAAATAAAATTTCGGCACCCATTAATGCTGTAATTCTTGCTGCTTCAGGATACCATTGATCCCAACATATTAGCACACCTATTGTTGCAAATTTTGTTTTGAAAGTTTTATAACCTAAATCACCGGGAGTAAAATAAAATTTTTCGTAAAATGCAGGATCATCGGGAATATGCATTTTTCTGTACTTACCTAAATAAGTTCCATCTGCATCTATTACAGCTGTTGTGTTGTGATACAAACCTTGCGTTCTTTTTTCAAATAAAGAAGCAATGATAACCACTCCTAATTCTTTTGCAAGTGCACACAATACATTTGTACTTTCTCCGGGAATACTTTCGGCTAATTTAAAGTTTTCGTAATCTTCAACATCGCAGAAGTATAGTGATGTAAACAATTCTTGCAAGCAAACTATTTGTGCTCCTTTTGCGGCAGCTTCTTTTGTTTTTTGAATAGCTTTTTGCAGATTGGTAGTTTTATCTGCTACGCAACTCATTTGTACTAAGCCTACTTGAACTTTACTCATAATTAAATTTTGCTTTGCAAAAATACTATTTGCATAATGTATTGTTTAACCAAGTGGTTATATTAATAATTTATTTTTTTAAGAAGTTATCGTTTACCCATCATACCCTTCATTCCCGGAAAACCACCCATTGGCATTTTATTCATCATACTCATCATTTTTTTCATTTGTTCAAACTGTTTCATAAAAGCATTTACTTCATTCAAATCTTTTCCGCTTCCTTTAGCAATGCGTTGTTTTCTTTTAGCATCTAATAAATCGGGGTTGCTTCTTTCTGCAGGTGTCATGCTTTGTATAATGGCTTCAATTCCTTTAAAACTATCGTTACTTACATCTACATCTTTAATGGCTTTACCAACGCCGGGTATCATTCCCATTAAATCTTTCAGGTTGCCCATTTTTTTAATTTGTTGCAGTTGGTCTAAAAAATCCTGAAAATCAAATTGGTTTTTTCTAATTTTCTTTTCTAATTTTTTTGCTTGTTCTTCATCGTATTGCTGTTGTGCTTTTTCAACCAAGCTGGCAATATCACCCATGCCTAAAATACGTTGTGCCATTCTATCGGGATAGAAGATATCTAACGTATCCATTTTTTCGCCACTGCTCATAAACTTAATGGGTTTATTTACAGTGTATTTAATTGAAAGGGCAGCACCGCCGCGTGTATCTCCATCTAATTTTGTAAGTACAACGCCGGTAAAATCTAATTTATCATTAAATGCTTTGGCTGTATTTACGGCATCTTGGCCTGTCATACTATCTACTACAAATAATATTTCTGTTGGATGCACTGCTGCTTTAATATTGGCAACTTCATTCATCATTATTTCATCAATTGCCAAACGGCCTGCCGTATCTATAATTACAACGTTTTTGTTTTTTGATTTAGCTTCTTTAATGGCATTTTGTGCAATAAGCACTGCATCTTTTGTTTCGGGTTCTTTATAAATATCTACACCAATTTGTTCTGCCAAAACAGTTAGTTGATCAATGGCTGCGGGGCGATAAATATCTGCCGCAACAACTAAAGGAGATTTTTTTTGAGCTTTTAAATAGTGTGCTAATTTGCCTGTAAAAGTTGTTTTACCGCTACCTTGTAAACCTGCAATTAAAACAACTGCGGGGTTGCCTGAAACATTAAACTCACTTGCAGTGGTGCCCATTAATTCGGTTAATTCATCTTGTACAATTTTTACCATTAACTGGCCGGGGCTTACTGCATTTAATACTTTTTCTCCTACGGCTTTTTCTTTTACTTTATCGGTAAATTCTTTAGCTATTTTAAAGTTTACATCGGCATCTATTAATGCACGGCGAATATCTTTAATAGTATTGGCAACATTAAGGTCGTTAATTCTTGCTTCACCTTTTAAGTTTTTAAAAGCACTTTCTAATTTCTCGCTAAGATTATTAAACATAGTTTTTACTTACAATTATTATAAAACAAAAAGTGAACAAAGTGTAAGCTTTATTCACTTTAAAAATGCAAATATAATGTTGTAACGGTTTTATCCGAGATAAACTCTTAATTGGCGGCAACGGCTGGTTGAGCGTAATTTATTAATAGCGTTATCTTTTATTTGTCTTACTCTTTCTCTTGTTAAATTAAATCTTGCACCTATATCTTCTAAACTTAAAGCATTGCCTGTACCAATACCAAAAAAGTAACACAATACTTCTCGTTGTTTTGGGGTTAATGATAGCATGCTGCGTTGTACTTCTTGCCTTAACGATTCATGGTGTGCTAATTTTTCATCGGCTCTTTCGGCATTGTCATTAATCATTACATCTATTAATGTGGTATCATCTCCTTCACTTAAAGGTGTATCTATACTTATATGTCTTGTATTTACACTTATGGTTGCCGATATTTCTTGTAAATCTGTATCTAATACAAATGCCAACTCTTCTGCACTGGGTTCTCTTTCATACTCTTGTTCTAATTGTTGAATTGTTTTGTTTATTCGGTTGCTTAATCCTACTTTATTTAAGGGTAAACGTACAATACGACTTTGTTCTGCCAACGCTTGTAAAATGCTTTGCCTTATCCACCATACGGCATAAGAAATAAATTTAAATCCTTTGGTTTCATCAAACCTAAGTGCTGCTTTTATTAAGCCTAAGTTACCTTCGTTAATTAAATCGGGCAATGTTAAACCTTGGTTTTGGTATTGTTTTGCAACCGAAACCACAAATCTTAAGTTGGCTTTTACTAAACGGTGTAATGCATGCTGGTTACCGCTTTTAGAGCTAATAGCTAGTTGTGCTTCTTCTTCGGGTGTAATTAATTCTACTTTGGCAATTTCTTGCAAATACTTTTCTAAACTTTGGCTTTCGCGGTTAGTGATAGATTTAGAAATTTTGAGCTGACGCATACTCATAATACAAGATTTTTTTTGATGTTTGGGTTGTTATCTTAAAACGCAGCGTCTTTAATCACCTCAGCAATTTAAGCAACTTGTTTGAAATATTTGAAACAAGTTGTAAAAAAAAGTTGGCAGCTATAGATTATTTAATATTATTGCAGCCCTGAGAAGGTATTTTTTGAATAGAACGAAATGACTTTGAAATGAATAAAAAACAATTATATACTCTTGAATATAAAGTGCGTTGCTCACCAAGTATATTGTTTGAGTTTTTAAGCACACCCACAGGTTTGCAAGAATGGTTTGCAGATAAAGTAGATGAATGGGAAGGTGTTTTAAGTTTTAGTTGGGGCGGCGGTACACCTGATAAAGCAAAAATTCTTGATCAAGAAGACGATAAATTTATACGTTACCAATGGTTACATTCTGAAAAAGGAGAATATTTTGAATTTAGAATTGCTACCACAGAAATATCTAATCAAACTATTTTAATTGTTTCTGATTTTGCAGAAAAATCTGAAATTAAAGATCAAAGCCAATTGTGGGATTACCAGATAAAAGAATTATTTCACAGATTGGGAAGTTAAAACAACTAACTGTTTAAAATATATTAAGAAAAATTTTTCTGCATTATTCCACTCACCGAGTGGAATTTTTTTTGCCAATTTAATAAAAGGCAAAGCAGTTATTTCTTCTGCGGTAACTAATGAAAGTGGCTTGTAATTGTTTTCTCTAAAATGGTGTTGCCACTCATCTTCATTCAAACATAAAAACCAATCATCTTCACAAAATTGATTCCTTAAATTTTCAAATTTCAGTTTATATTTTCCTTTTAATTGTAATGTAATACTGAAAAAATTTCCCCACCAAAAAAATGTTCGTATTGCAAAAAAATCTTCATTCTTAAAATATCGCGGATAATCTAACATTACCCATGGTAACCCTTCATAGTTTTCTCCTCTGTAAATTTTAGGGTTTGTGTTTAAAACTTCTTCAGGTAAATATTGTTCTACTGCATTTTTTTTGAATGCAGTACTTAAGTTTCCAAACAAAGTATACACTTTATTAATAATACTGTTCTTTGTTAAAATAAAAGAAGCATCTGTTATCAACTTCATTTCAGCAGGGGAAAGCATTACATTTGCCATGCAATAAAAATAAATATTTTAGCATCATTTCAAAGGTTTATACCTGAGAACTCTAATAAAAAAGCAATATTGAGCATGAACTTGATATTGCAATAATGAAAGAACTACCATAACGTGATTAAAAAATTAGACATACTTGTTCTGCGTGCATTTATAGGTCCTTTTTTTGCCACTTTTCTTATTTCAATTTTTGTATTGGTATTACAATTTTTTTGGGTGTATTTAGATGATTTTGTTGGAAAAGGACTTGATACCGGTACACTGTTTTATTTAATTGGAATGGTAGCCATACATTGGGTTCCGTTGGCACTACCATTGGCATTGTTGTTATCATCAATTATGACGTTTGGAAACTTAGGCGAAACCTTTGAAATAGTTGCCATTAAAGCTGCAGGCATTCCTTTACTTCGTTTTATGAGACCACTTTTTATAACATCTGTTTTTATAAGTGGTATTGCTTTTTTGTTTGCCAACAATATTATTCCGTATGCTGAATTAAAGTTAGATACTTTAAAATATGATATTATTATTTCAAAACCTGCATTTGATATTAAAGAAGGCGTTTTTTATAATAAAATAGATGGATACATTATTAAAATTGGGAAAAAAGAAAAAGATGACAGCACCATTAGAAATATTGTTATTTATGAAAAAAATTATAACCTGCAAGATAATTTATTGGTTGCCGAAAGTGGTATAATGCGTACCACACCCGATAAAAAATTTTTAGAATTTGTAATGCACAACGGATGGCGTTATCAAGAAAAAGGACCACACCAAACTTTTGCTACTGATTATATTAAAACACATTTTAAAGAATACAAAAAAGTATTTGACTTAAAAAGTTTTCAGTTAAACAAAACCAATGACAGCAGTTTATATAATCCAAAAATTTTAAGTGTTAGGCAATTACAAAAAGCCGTAGATTCTATAAAAAACAACGATAGTATTTACATAAAAAGAGCCACTATTGAAATAAACCCTTACTTAACTTTTACAAAGTATAAAGATTCTGTTTGGCCTAAACATATTGATACAACATACAGCTATCCAAAATCACTTGCAGATTCTATAAGTTTATTAGTTTTTGAACGAGTTGCCAATCAAATAAATTTAGTAAAAGCCAATGCCAATATACTAAACAACGATTACCTGATGAAGCAACAATCTTTACGCAACCACGAAATAGAATGGCATAGAAAGTTTACTTTAAGTTTTGCTTGCTTGGTATTGTTTTTAATTGGTGCACCCTTAGGTTCTATTATTCGTAAAGGCGGCTTAGGATCTCCATTAGTGTTTGCAATTGTTTTTTTCGTATTATTTCATTTATTAAATACGTTTGGAGAAAAGTTTGCAAAAGAAGGTGTAACAAGCGTTTTCGTTGGCATGTGGCTTTCAACTTTAGTATTAATTCCTGTAGGAATATTTCTTATATACAAAGCCATGAGAGATTCACAATTATTTAATCAAGAATTTTATTTCCGTTTATTCAGAAGTATAAAAACTATAATTGGTAATTTTACAAACAGAAAATAATAAAGCCCTGCATACATAAAAGTGTTGTTTACAAATTATTGTATTATTAAACATTTTAACATGAAACAAACAAACACAAGCCGTAGAAGTTTTATTAAAACATCAGGCAAAGCAGGAGTTGCATTGGGGTTATCTGCAACAATATTACCATCACTTGCTAAAGCATTTGCACCCAATCAACCACAAATTATTCCTTTTACACAACAACCATTACCTTATGCATACAATGCTTTAGATGCAGCTATTGATGCAAGAACAATGGAAATTCATTACACCAAACATGCTGCCGCTTATGCAAAAAATTTAGCAGAAGCATGTGTTGCAGAGCATATAAATACACAATCAACTTCTTTAGAAAATTTAATGCAAAACATTTCTAAGTATTCACCAAAAATGCGAAACAATGGTGGCGGGCATTTCAATCATGAATTTTTTTGGAGAAGTATGAGTGCTGCCTCCACTGGCAATCCTTCCGGCAAATTAGCTAATGCCATAATAAAAGATTTTGGATCTGTAGAAGCATTCAAAACAAAATTTACAGATGCAGGTAAAAACAGATTTGGAAGCGGCTGGGCATGGTTAATAAAAAACAATGACGGAAAATTAATAGTAGGCTCAACACCCAATCAAGACAATCCTTTAATGGATGTTTGTGAATTGAAAGGCACACCATTATTAGGTTTAGACGTTTGGGAACATGCTTACTATTTACGTTATCAAAACAAACGCCCCGATTATATTAATGCATGGTGGAAAGTAGTAAACTGGAACGAAGTTGAAAAAAGATTTGAAGTGTAATTACATTTCATTCAAAACAATATTTAAATATTAAAATAAAAATTAATGAAAGCAACAGCAAAATGGGTAAGCAAATTAGCTTTTGATGTTACCAGCGATAATAACCATACTGCACGTTTAGATACAACCGTTGAAGGCGGAAGTTTAAACAGTGGTATGAGCCCCAAACAAATGCTGTTAGCATCATTATGCAGTTGCAGCGGTATGGATGTAGTAAGTATTTTAGAAAAAATGAAAGTACCTTTTTCTAATTTAATTATTGAAGCAGAAGCAGAACAAACTACTGAGCAGCCAAAGGTTTTTAAATATATAAACATGGTATATAAAGCCAATATTGCTGCAACTGATTTAGATAAATTTAAACGTGCCGCAGAACTATCACACGATAAATATTGTGGCATAAGCATTATGCTCAAAAAACATTGTGCCATCAATTACACGCTACAAATTATTTAATTTCACTTACTAAAGCATAAAAAAAGTTTTGCAACAAGCTAAACAAAACTATCGGCTTCAACTATATATAACAATTCTAAGTGTTGTATTATTTATTGCTAAAATAATTGCGTATTATTTAACCAACTCATTAGCAATTTTAAGCGATGCTTTAGAAAGTATAGTAAACGTAGTTGCCGGTTTTATTGGCTTATACGCATTATACATTGCTGCCAAACCTAAAGATATTGAACATCCGTATGGGCATGGAAAAGCAGAATTTGTTTCAGCAGCAGTTGAAGGTGCATTAATTATTGCATCAGGAATTTTAATCTTGTATCAAACCGTACAAAGCCTATTTAATAACAAACCTATTGAAGCATTAGACATTGGTTTAATATTAGTTGCAGCCACAGCCATTATTAATTTTATTGCAGGAAGTATATGTTTAAATATTGGAAGAAAAAATAATTCGTTGGCATTAATATCATCAGGAAAACATTTAAAAATAGATACTTATTCAACCTTAGGCATTATTGCAGGTTTATTGTTGATGTATTTTTCAAAACTATTTTGGTTAGATAAAGTATTGGCCACATTAATAAGTATACTTATTTTATTTAACGGATATAAAATTTTAAGAGTTTCTTTAGCAGGAATTATGGACGAAGCTGATATGGAATTATTAAACAAATTAGTTTTGATATTAAATAAAAACAGAAAAGAAAATTGGGTTGATTTACACAACCTTCGTGTAATAAAATATGGAAGCACATTGCATGTAGATTGTCATTTAACAGTACCTTGGTACTTAAACGTACACGAAGCCCATAAAGAAATAGATGCGTTAAGCGATTTAATAAAAAAAGAATTTGGCAATGCAATAGAATTATTTGTACATACAGATGGTTGCTTAGACTTTAGTTGCCCCATTTGTATAAAAACCGATTGTACAAAAAGATTACATCCTTTCAATAAAAAAATAGAATGGACTTTAAAAAATATTGTTTCTAATCAAAAACATCATGCAAATTAATACGGCATATAATTCAATAACAAAATTTTACAACTTAAAATAAACAATTATGCAAGTTTGGAAAGATTATCAATTAAAAAATAAAGAAAGGTTCTTAAATGAATTACTCGATTTGTTACGCATTGCAAGCATTAGTGCAAGAAGTGAACACAAAACAGATATGCATACCTGTGCAAAATCTGTTCAACAACATTTATTAAATGCGGGTGCAAGCAAAGCAGAAATTTTTGAAACCGAAGGGCACCCTATAGTATATGGAGAAAAAATAATTGATGTAAACAAACCAACCGTTTTAGTGTACGGGCATTACGATGTACAACCTGTAGAACCTATAGAACTATGGCACAGCGGGCCTTTTGAACCCGTAATAAAAGATGGGAAAATTTATGCCAGAGGAAGTGCAGATGATAAAGGACAATTTTTTATGCACATAAAAGCATTAGAAACTTTGGTACAAACAAACACTATACCCTGCAACATAAAATTTATTATTGAAGGTGAAGAAGAAATTGGAAGTCCTAATTTGGCAAAATTTGTAAAAGAAAAAAAAGATTTATTAAAATCAGATGTAATATTAATTAGCGATACTTCTATGCTTAGCATGGAAAATCCGAGTATTGATGTTGGTGTTCGCGGATTAAGTTATATAGAAGTAGAAGTAACCGGACCAAACAGAGATTTGCATAGCGGCGTATACGGCGGTGCTGTTGCAAACCCTATAACTATGTTGGCAAAAATGATTGCAAGTTGTCATGATGAAAACAATCATATTACCATTCCCGGTTTTTATGATGATGTTGTTGAATCATCAAATGAAGAAAGAAAAAAAATGGCAGAAGCACCATTTAATGAAGAAGAATACAAAAATGATTTAGGTATTAAAAAATTATGGGGCGAAAAAAATTTTACTACTAATGAAAGAACAGGTATTCGCCCAACATTAGAGTTAAATGGTATTTGGGGTGGCTATACCGGCGAAGGTTCTAAAACAGTTTTACCCAGCAAAGCATTTGCAAAAATTTCAGCACGTTTAGTTCCCAATCAATCATCAAAAAAAATAACAGAAAAATTAATTAATTATTTTCAAAGCATTGCCCCTGCAGGTGTAACTGTTAAAGCAAGCGAGCATCATGGTGGCGAACCTTATATGACGCCTATTGATTCTAATGAATACAAAGCAGCTTCAAAAGCAATAGCAGCAACGTTTGGCAAAGATCCTATTCCCGTACGTGGCGGAGGAAGTATTCCTATTTGTGCATTGTTTGAAAAAGAATTAAATATTAAAATTGTTTTTATGGGTTTTGGATTAGATAGCGATAATCTTCATTCACCCAACGAAAAATATGATGTATTTAATTTTTATAAAGGCATAGAAACCATTCCATATTTTCATCAGTTTTATGCACAGATGAAACAATAAATTTTTATGTTATTCCAAACGAAATGAAGAATTTTATTGTTAATAATGTTGTCTCACTTCGTTCAATATAACAAAAAATATTTTTACGCTATGGCAGTATCAACAGAAAAACTTCGTATTGATAAATACCTTTGGGCAATTCGTTTATTTAAAACACGCTCTTTAGCTGCAGAAGCCTGCGATAAAGGAAAAGTAAAACAAAACGGCACTGCTATTAAACCAGCCAAAACAGTAACCGTTGGCGATGAGTATGAAGTAAAAACCGAAGCTAAAAAATGGTTAATAAAAGTAACTGCACTATTATACAAACGTGTGCAATATGCAGAAGCCATTAAACATTATTTAGATATTACACCTGCCGAAGAAATTGAAAGAATACAATTTCAAGCAGCCTCATTTCATACGGGTAAAATGCTTAGTAAAATTGGCAGACCCACAAAAAAGCAAAGAAGAGATTTAGATGAATTTATGGAAGGGTAATTATCTTTAAAAAACTACGCACAATTAATTTATGATTATTCATATTCTTTCTGCAGTTCCCGAATTATTAGAAAGCCCTTTTCAACATAGTATTATGAAACGTGCTGCCAATAAGGGTTTATTGCAAGTATATATTCACAACTTACGTAAATGGGCAATTAATAAACACGGACAAATTGATGATTACCAATATGGTGGCGGTGCAGGTATGGTTATGATGTGTGAACCACTAGCCAATGCTATTGAAGAATTGCAACAAGAAAAAAAATTTGATGAAATTATTTATGTAACACCCGATGGCAACACCTACAATCAATCAACTGCCAACCAACTTTCATTAAAAGAAAATATATTAATTATTTGCGGGCATTATAAAGGCATAGACCAACGTATAAGAGATAAATATGTAACCAAAGAAATTTCTGTTGGAGATTATGTATTAAGTGGCGGAGAACTTGCTGCTGCAATAATTGTAGATTCAATTGGCAGAATAATTCCCGGTGTATTGAATGATGAAACATCTGCACTTACAGACTCTTTTCAAGATAATTTATTGGCACCGCCTGTTTACACACGCCCCGAAGATTTTAATGGAATGAAAGTGCCCGATATTTTATTATCAGGCAATCAAAAAAAAATTGAAGAGTGGCGTTACGAACAATCGCTACAAAACACACAACAACGCCGCCCCGATTTATTGAAAGATTAAATATTTTCTTTTTATTAAAATCCAAACCCTCCACCTCTATTATTACCGCTGCCATTAGTAGCTTTATAATATTTAGCGTCTATTTCTACATTATTAATAAAATCTGAATTTACTAATCCTATTTCAGCAGCACCAACTTCTAACATTTCTTTCATAGGAAATTTTGCTCCATTACCAATATCTTGATAATCTGAATATAAAATAGATACTTTCATTTTAGCAGCATTAGTACCCATTTGTTCCATTAGTGGCCCAATACCAAATTGTTGTAAAGCTATTCTTCCTATACAATCCATTTTTAAAACCAATCCCGATGTTTTACTGAAATAATACGTCATTTCTTGTCCGCTTTTCAAAGTAAACTTTACTTTATAACAATCCTCTTTATTTACTTTTCCCGATCCAACTAATTCTGCTTTATGGCCTTTGGCTGCATAGTTTACAAAATGCCCAAAAGGGCCTGCACAATCTAACTGATACATTTGTTCTGCCAAGTCTTTATCGCTCATTTTAGTTAAAGATTGTTGTGCAGATGGCATTTCACCACCCGGCCCACCAAAACCACGCATTGGCGGAATATATAAATAACCCGCAGTATCGGTTAATAAAGAATAAGAATTACGCATCCCCATCATACCCTGTA
This sequence comes from Bacteroidota bacterium, assembly GCA_018267705.1. Lineage (GTDB taxonomy): Bacteria > Bacteroidota > Bacteroidia > Chitinophagales > Chitinophagaceae > CW01. Next base: position 139,378 of record JAFDXX010000012.1, read on the forward strand.
CTTCACGGCGATACAGTTTATTATTTTCTCTATAATTATTTACAGTAATATCAAATGAACCGCCCATCATTTTCATAGTAATTACACTCTTATATTGCAGCGTAATTAATTTATTCATAGCAGTTATACCGCCAACAGCAGTATCGTACTTTGCAAAAATTTCATCAACTGTTTGTGCTTTTAGCACAAAAGAAAATAAGATACAACTAACAACAACCGTTATTTTTTTCATGAAGTTTAGTTTTATAAAAATATTTTATCAAATTTATGTTTCGAAATTTATTGAAAACAATATTTAACATTTTACTATGCAACAAGCAAATTTTACAATAACAGGAAAATTAGTAGATGTTTGGAATAAAGAAATTTATCCTGCTACAATTTCGGTGAACAACGGAAAAATAAAGGCAATTACAAAAATTAATGTTGAAAATAATTCAACCTTACATTACATACTTCCCGGTTTTATTGATAGCCATGTACATGTTGAAAGTAGTATGCTAATACCAAGTGAATTTGCAAGATTAGCCGTAACACATGGCACCGTTGCTACCATTAGCGATCCTCATGAAATTGCAAATGTATGCGGAATGCAAGGTGTAGAATTTATGATTGAAAACGGCAAGCAAGTAAATTTTAAATTCAACTTTGGTGCACCCAGTTGTGTGCCTGCTACAACTTTTGAAACTGCCGGAGCTGCATTAAATAGTAATGATGTAAGAACATTACTTGAAAAACCCGAAATAAAATATTTGAGTGAAATGATGAATTTTCCGGGTGTATTGTTTAATGATAAAGAAGTAATGCAAAAAATTAAACATGCACATGAACTCAACAAACCTATTGATGGCCATGCCCCGGGTTTAAGAGGAGAAAAAGCAAAACAATACATTGATGCAGGCATCAGTACCGATCACGAATGTTTTACCGCCGAAGAAGCATTAGATAAATTAAAATACGGAATGAAGATTTTAATACGCGAAGGAAGTGCAGCCAAAAATTTTGAAGCATTAATTGATTTAATGAATGAACATTATGAAATGATGATGTTTTGTAGTGATGATAAACACCCCGATAGTTTAGCCATTGGCCATATTAATCAACTATGTGCCAGAGCTGTTGCAAAAGGTATTGATGTATTTAAAATACTACAAGCAGCTTGCATTAATCCTGCCTTACATTATAAGTTAGATGTAGGTTTATTACGAGAAGGTGATAATGCCGATTTTATTGTAGCCGAAAATTTAACCAACTTCAACATATTAAAAACATTTATAAATGGAGAATTGGTTGCCGAAAACGGAAAAACATTTATTCAATCTGTAAAAGCCAATGCAATAAATCAATTTAATTGCAATAAGGTAACTACTAAAAATGTTGAAATTTCTGTTACAGAATATCCAAACAATAACGGAAACATTCCTGTTATTGAAGCGTTAGATGGACAACTAATTACCAATAAATTATTTTTACCTGCTACCATTAAAAACAATTTATTAATAAGCAATACAGAAACAGACGTTCTTAAAATGGTAGTTGTAAATCGCTATCATAATGCAACTGTTGCAAAATGTTTTATAAAAAACTTTGGTTTACAACAAGGTGCTTTAGCAAGTAGTGTAGCACATGATAGCCATAATATTGTAGCCGTAGGTGTAGATGATGAAAGCCTTGTAAAAGCAATTAATTTAGTTATACAAGAAAAAGGTGGTGTTAGTGCTGTAAGCAATACTAAAGAAATGGTTTTAGGTTTACCTGTTGCAGGATTAATGACAACCGAAGACGGGTATAAAGTTGCAGAGGCTTACACTGCTATTGATATTATGACAAAAAAAGATTTAGGTAGCACATTAGGTTCTCCATTTATGACACTAAGCTTTATGGCATTATTAGTAATACCTTATTTAAAATTAAGCGATAAAGGTTTGTTTGATGGAGAGAAATTTGAGTTTGTACATTAAAATTACTGCACAGCATTTGCACTCACAATAAAAGCAGCTACACTATCTGTACCACGTGGTGTTTTATACTTTGCCTTAAAAGCAAACGCATCATTGGGTGCAATAGTGTTATCAAATAATTCTTCGTGGTTAGCAACAAGGTTACCTTCTTTATAATACAGTAATTTCACTCTAATACTTTTATAAGCAACAATACTTGCGGTATTTTTTATTGTACCTTTATAAACGGTTTTACCCCAAATATTACGATGATCATCTCCTTCTAATTTTAAAAAGGCTTTAGGATTTTCTTTTTCTCGTTTGGCCAACGAAACTTTTTGCTCTACATAAGTATGTTCATCAAACTTCTTCTCTTTAGTATTGCACGAAAAAAATATAAAAAACAATAGAAAATAAATACAAGTTTTTTTCATACCCAATTTGTTTAAAAGTATTATTCTCAAATGTACTGTGAAAAGTAAAAGAATTAACGTTACTTTACAGCGTTTGTTTTAAATAAACCTTACAACTGTATGATTGTAAATTTAAGTAAACAGCATAGTCTGTTAAGCAACTGGGTAGCTGAGTTAAGAGATATAAATATTCAGGGAGACAGATTGCGTTTCCGTAGAAATTTAGAACGCATAGGAGAAATTGCCGCTTATGAAATAAGCAAACAATTGGCATGGCATGAAATTGAAACACAAACCCCTTTAGGTATTCATAACAGTAAAACACTAAAGGCACAACCTGTGTTAGCAACTATTTTAAGAGCCGGTCTTCCACTGCACAACGGCATGTTGAATTATTTTGATAAAGCAGATAATGCTTTTATTTCCGCTTACAGAAAACACCATCACGATGGTAGTTTTGAAATTAATTTAGAATATATGAGCTGCCCATCACTTACCAACCGTGTTGTAATAATTAGCGATCCAATGTTAGCAACAGGAGCATCATTAGTAAAAACAATCAATTATTTAAAACAAGAAAACACACCTGCCGAAATTCATTTTGTTTGTGCTATTGCCGCAACAATAGGTATTGAATATGTACAAAGAGAATGTGGTAATGATATTAAAATCTGGTGTGGAGATATTGATGAGGAATTAACTGCCAAAGGTTATATTGTTCCCGGATTGGGTGATGCAGGAGATTTAGCATTTGGTACCAAAATGCAATCTTAATCATCTATTTATCTTTTTTTGTTGTTAAAATATTTAATCAAAAATTATTCATAACAGCAATTCATTTAATTTGAGCATTTTTAATGCATTAATGAAAAAATTACTTTTTATTCTTTTAATTATTTGTTGTGAAAACATAATTGCACAAGACCCCCATTTCTCGCAATTTTTTTCATCACCACTTACATTAAACCCTGCATTTACAGGAAAGTTTGATGGAAGCTACCGTGTTGCCGGCAACTATAGAAACCAATGGCCATCTATTAATAATGCATTTACAACAAGTACATTATCTGCCGATTTTCATATCATGCAAAATAAAATTGCATCTAATGATACATGGGGTTTAGGCTTTATTGCATATAACGATAAAAGTGCCAACGGTGCCGTAAACTATAATTATTTTACTGCATCAACAGCTTATCACAAAGGTTTAGATGAAGAAGGTTATCATCAATTAGGAGTTGGCTTACAAATTAGTTACTCTAACATGTTTATAACAACTTCTAAATTAAATTTTGCAGACCAATTAACAACTTCAGGTTTTACAGGAATTACCAATGAAGTATTTAATAACTCAACTTTACAAACAAAGTATATTGATGTTAATGCCGGAATTTTATATAATGGAAGTACCAACGATAGAAATAATTTTTATTTTGGTGTAAGCTTATACCATATTAACCGACCAACACAAAGTTTTACAGGAGCTACTTATCAATTAAATCCCAGAGCCACAATACATGCAGGAACTTATTTTCCGTTAGGCGATAGAAGTACTTTACATTTAAGTGCTTTACAAAGTTTTCAAGGCGGAACAAATGAAACCGTATTAGGTGGTGCCGTACAATTTATGGCCAACCCCGATGCAGAAAAACCTGTAAGTTTATATACGGGTGCATGGATACGCTTAAACGATGCGTTCTTTCCGTATGTAGGTTTGGAATTTGGAGATTTTAGATTAGGTGCTACTTACGATATAAATACTTCTTCTTTAAAAACAGCCTCTGAAGGAGTTGGCGGTATAGAAATTTCTTTAATATATGTTCGCAGACCTTCAACAGAAAAATCTATTAATTGCCCTAAGTTTTAATATAATAAAACACAAAGGTTTTATCCATTACCATTTCCAAATTAATACTATTGTTCCCGCAAAAATTAACCCCCCTCCTAATAAAATTTTTGGTGTTATCGGTTCTTTTAATAAAATAAATGATAACAATAATGTAATTACAATACTACATTTATCAATAGCTGCAACATAAGATACTAAACCATCTTTCATTGCTCTATAATAAAACAACCAACTTAATGTAGTAGCAATACCCGATGCAATTAACAACAAAGTTTCTTTAGTAGTTAAAGCGGCAACAGCTTTGTATTTTGAACCGAATAAATTAATAGCAGTAATAATAAAAAATATTGTTGCTGTGCGAATACCAAGTCCTAAATCTGCATTAACATTTTGCAAGCCATATTTGGCTAAAATAGAAGTAATACCTGCAAATATCATTGATAAGATAGCATATATAATCCAAGTTTGCATAAATAAAGTTTTAATTAAGATATAACAAAGTAAAACAAATAATCAAAAAAGGTTCTTTTTTACACATACAACAATAGGTTAATAAAAAAATTAATATGTTAATGGTACTTAGTATTAAATACAACTTAATTTTTAATCAATTAAATTCGCAAAACGAAAACCCCCATAGTTGCTAAAAGAAATTATAATATCGGTACAAGCATATTACAGAGCACACAGATTTATAAAAAAACATAATCTGTGGAAGTGGATTATTATACCGGGTATTATTTATGCTATTTTATTTTTTGTTGGAATGTATTTTTTTGTGCATACCGCCAACAATTTTTTTGAATATGTAAATAAACATTTTTTAGAAAATTCTTTACAAAAATTAAAAGAAAGTTTTTTAGGTTTTTTAATTACGTTAGGAACCATAATGGTTTGGATAATGACTGTGCTTTTTTACTTTTCATTATTCAAATATTTTTCATTAATAGTTGGTTCACCCATTTTTACATACTTAAGTGAAAAAACCGAAGCAATTATTGAAGGTCATGATTTGTCTTTCAGCTTTAAAGAATTATTCAATAATATTATTAGAGGAATAAAAATTGCTTTACGCAATGCACTTTGGCAAACTGTTTATTCTATTGGCATTTTAATATTAAGTCTTATTCCGTTAATTGGTTGGGCAACGCCAATTTTAGCTGTAATAGTTGAATGTTATTATTATGGTTTTTCAATGTTAGATTATAGTATGTATAGACACAAAAAAACTGCGGCAGAAAGTATTTATTATATTGGTAATCATAAAGGGCTTGCCATAGGAAACGGTGCAGTATTTTATTTAATGCATGTATTACCAATTGTAGGCTGGGTGCTGGCTCCGGCTTATGCAGTGGTGGCCGCAACTTTAAGTATGTATCCATTAAAAGAAGAAAATAATTCAATTAATGAATAGTATTGGAAACGTTTATTTAATACCAACTTTTTTGCATGAAGATGCTTTGCAAACTATTCCTACTTATGTATTAGATGCAGCAAAAAATTGTTCTGCTTTTTTTGTAGAGAATGAAAAAACTGCAAGAAGATTTTTAAAAAAAATTTGGAAAGAAATGGTGATTGATGATTATCAATGGTTTACCATTCACAAAGCAGAAGAAACAATTCAACATGAGTTTATACAACTATTAAAAGAAGGAAAAAATATTGGTATCATTAGCGAAGCAGGTTGCCCCGCAATTGCAGATCCCGGACAAATTTTAGTAGCCGCGGCTCAAAAAATAAATGCGGTTGTAAAACCATTTGTTGGCCCTAACTCAATATTACTTGCATTAATGGCAAGCGGTATGAACGGGCAACAATTTACATTTAACGGCTATTTACCAATTGATTCAACAGAAAGGAAAAAGAAAATAAAAGAATTAGAACAAGAATCTTTTAAAAAAAATTGCACACAAATTTTTATAGAAACACCCTATAGAAATCATCAACTTATAAAAGATTTAATTGAAAGTTGTAAAAACGAAACAAAACTTTGCATTGCTGTAGATATTACTGCTTCAACAGAAAACATTATTACTAAATCTATTGCTCAGTGGAAACAACACAGTTTTGATATTCATAAAAAATTAGCTATTTTTTTAATACACGCTAATTAAGGTATTGTTATTTCTTCTTATTCAATGTGATTACAACAGCACCATGTAACCCTTGCGGACCATAGGTTTCAACAGAAGCATCTCTTGCTAAAACATTAATAGTTTTTACATCTTTCAAAGTATAATTATTCAACACTTGATACTCCACTAATTTTTTGTTAATTATAATTAACGGATTATCAGGTATGGCAATGGCAGCATCTCTTGTAGCATAACTTATCATAGTATCTGTTTTATAATCTCCATTATTCTTTATAATCGTTTTTGTGCCCGGCGTAAAATTTAATACATGCTTAAAAATAGAATCAATTTTTACCGTTAAATCAGATTTTATTTGTGCATTAATTTTTATGCCAACAAAAAACAATAGCAATAAAATTAAAATATGTTTTTTCTTAGAGTCCATATTTATCTATTAAATAAATTAATGCTGCCATATTAACGGCTCCTAATAACAATTCTCTTTTGTTTACATTTTCAAATACATCACTCTTTGCATGATGAATATCAAAATAACGCTGGTTATCGGGTCTTAATTCTGCAACAGGTGTTTGCATATTTCTTTGTAATGGCGTTACATCTGCACCGCCTCCACCTAATTCTAAATTATCGCAACCATAAGGTTTTAATAAGTTTGCCCAAGTTTTAATTTTTGCAATTTTTTCGCTGTTCATTCCTAAACTAAATCCTCTGGGTGTAAAACCACCGTTATCACTTTCTAATGCAAAAATATGTTGCTCGTTATGAGCTTCTGCTTCTTCAGCGTATTTGTTTGCACCACGCATTCCGTTTTCTTCGTTGGCAAATAATACAAAACGTAAAGTATGTTTAGGTTTATAATTTAACGATTTTAATACACGCAAAATTTCCATTGTTTGCACAATACCGGTTCCATCATCATGTGCTCCTTCATTAACATCCCAGCTATCTAAATGCCCGCCAACAGTAATATATTGATTAGAAAATTCTGTTCCTTTTAATTCTGCAATAACATTATGTGCAATTGTATCGGGTAAAAATTTTGCGAAAGAAGTAATAGAAATTTTCACTTTTTGATTGGTAGCTATTCTCCATAATTTATCGGCATCATATAAGCCTAATGCAAGTGCAGGAATTTTGGGAAATGAATCGTTGTAAGTCATTGTACCCGTATGCGGATTATTATCTGTTGCTTCGGTTAATGAACGCACTAAAACTGCAACTGCTCCGTATTTGGCAGCACGGCTTGCTCCGTTTCTTCTGTATGCACCCGATTCTCCGTAGGCTTGTCCCGGGAAAATATAAGTAGGATTAAAAGGATAATTATAAAAAACAATTTTACCTTTTACTTCATCTTTTCTTTTTTCTAATTCTGAAAAATCTTTTACTGCAATTACATCTGCAACTATAGGCTTACCATTACTGCCCCAAGAATTTCCCAATGCCAATGCTTCTAATGATATATTAATTTTTTTTCCGTTTTGTTCTGTAATAACTACTTTTTCTTTTGCACCACGTACCCAATGTGGTACCATACATTCTTGCAAATACACATTATCGGCTCCTAAATTCTCTAACCGTTGTTTACCCCAATTCACTGCTTTAGCAAACTGCGGAGACCCTGCCAATCTTCCACCAATATTTTTGGTTAGTTCTCTTAACAAATCGTATGCTTTACCATTTGTAAAAATATCATCTGATATTTTTTTAATAAATACAGAATCTTGATTTTGAGCAATTGCTATAAAAGGAATGATTGTAAAAAAAAGGAATAACTTTTTCATATGGTTAAAGATAATGAACAATGAATAACAAATAAGTAACGATGTTGAATGAATATTTAGTTGTTACTTCGTATCAATAAATAGTTCATAAAACATCATTAGAAAATAAAATGATTACTGATTATGAGCTATCAACCACGAACTATCAATTAATTAACTATGCGTATTGGAATTGTTTGTTATCCAACATTTGGCGGTAGCGGTGTATTGGCAACCGAATTGGGAAAAGCTTTGGCAGATGAGGGACATAAAGTTCATTTTATAACTTACCAACAACCTGTAAGATTAAATGTTTTTAATACCAATATTTTTTATCACGAAGTACGTGTACCCACTTACCCGCTGTTTGATTATCCGCCATACGAAGTAGCATTAGCCAGCACTATGGTTGATGTAATTATGAATTACGATTTAGATTTATTGCATGTACATTATGCCATACCGCATGCAAGTGCCGCATACATGGCAAAACAAATTATAAAAAATAAAACAGGAAGAAATGTTCCCGTTATTACAACCTTACACGGTACAGATATAACATTAGTTGGCAGAGATAAAACTTACGAACCTGTTGTTACTTTTTCTATAAACGAAAGCGATGCCATAACTGCAGTATCTAATAATTTAAAAGAAGAAACATATAAAAGTTTTGCTATAACTAAAGAAATTGAGGTAATAAATAATTTTGTAGATGTAAGCAGATTTAACAAAAAACCTATTGATGCTTTTAAAAAAGTAATTGCACCCGAAGGAGAAAAAATTTTAGTGCATGCCTCAAACTTTAGAAAAGTAAAACGTGTAGAAGATGTAGTAAAAGTTTTTGCAGAAGTAAAAAAACAATTACCCGCAAAATTATTAATGGTAGGTGATGGCCCCGAAAGGCCTGCAGCAGAAGACTTAGCAAGAGCATTGGGTGTTATAGATTTTATAAGCTTTGTTGGCAAGCAAGAACAAATGGAAGAAATTTTAGCTGTTGGTGATATTTTTTTATTGCCCAGCGAATATGAAAGTTTTGGTTTAGCAGCATTAGAAGCAATGGCCGCTAAAGTTGTTGTAATTAGCACCAATGCAGGCGGATTAAGTGAAATTAACATTCAGGAAGAAACAGGATTTATGGCCAACGTAGGTGATGTAGCTGCTATGAGTAATTTTGCCATAACCTTATTAAAAAATGAAACTCAATTACAACAAATGAAGGAAAAAGCTTATGAACAAGCTTTAAAGTTTGATATAAAAAATATTATTCCAAAATATGAAAAATTATATAGCCGTTGGTGCAGAATGACCTCTTGCGTTTAAACAGAATTTTCATTGATGGTGCTATGTTTTTCAACTGTTTCAAGTACACAAGTTTTAATTTTTTCTACAACTTCTTTTGCTTCTGCAGTAAGCTCTTCTTTCATTTCATCAAGTATTTTTATTCCTTTTTCCTTTAGCTCTGCCAATAATATTTTCCCTTTTTCTGTACTTAATAAATAAGCAATGCCTGCACCTGCCAATGCACTTAAAATAATGATGGTTAATATTTTCTGATTATCTTTCATAATTAATACATTTTATTTATCATCACAATAAAACTAATTAAAAGTTATTAAATGGAAAACGTTCAGGGTTATAAAATAAATAGGTATTTTTTTCTTGCCATTATTATATTGTTGGGCTTATTGTTATTATTAAGTTTAATGGAATTTTTTACTGCCTTTTTAGGAGCTCTTATGTTTTATGTATTGTGTAAAAAAAATATGGAGCGTTTAATAAAAAGAAAATGGAAAAAATCAATTGCGGCAACGGTAATTATTTTATTTACTTTTTTTATAATTATGCTACCTATTATTTTATTGGCAACAATGTTATACAACAAAGTAATAACTATTGCACAAAATCCTAAAACTGTTACCGAGCCTTTTCAACATTTCATTTCAATTATTAGTCAAAGGTTTGATATAAATATTTTAAGCGATAATTATATTAATGATATTCAAAAATATGCTGCTTCATTAATTGGTATTATCATTAATTCTGGTTTTAATTTTTTCTCAACAGTTATCATGATGTATTTCTTTTTATACTTCATGCTTATCAAAACCAACCGAATGGAAGCTGCCATTATTTTATACCTTCCTTTTAAAAGGAAAAAAATAGAATTGTTTGGAAACGAATTAGTATCGCAAACATTTAGCAATGCCGTTGGTGTGCCTTTAATTGCAATAGTGCATGGCATTTTGGCCTTTACTGCTTATTGGATTGCCGGTTTAAAAGAACCTGCTTTTTGGGGCGTAATTACAGGCTTTGCCTCTGTTATTCCTTTGGTAGGTACCGCTATTGTTTGGGTGCCTGTTGCTATTTATTTATTAGCTACCGGAAATAATTGGCAAGGTTTTTTTGTTTTAGGTTGGGGAATTATTATTATAGGATTAAGCGATAATGTTATTCGTTTTTTATTGGCAAAAAAAATGGCCGATGTGCATCCCATTGTAACAGTATTAGGTGTAATTATTGGTTTAAAATATTTCGGATTAACCGGATTAATTTTTGGTCCTTTAATTATTTCTTACTTTTTATTACTGTTAAAAATTTATTATGCAGAATACAGTAAACCTATTAGCAGTAAAAAAAGAACATTGTTACCACCTTATTTACAATCTACATTCAGCAATTCAACAAAAACAAAAAAATAAAATTATTTAAAAACATCATCAATACTTTGTTTTACAATATTACAAAGCATTACAAGTTCCTCGGTTGTTATAATTAATGGTGGTGCAATACGTAAGCAATTATCTGCAAACAAAAACCAATCTGTTATTACACCGTTAGCAATACATTTTTGTATAATAGCATGATTTATTTCAAAGCTGTCGAACTCAACAGCAGCCCACAATCCGCAAGTTCTTACTATTTTTATTTTTTGATGTTGCAATGTTTGTTTTAATATTTTTTCTTTTTCTTTTATTGAATGAATTAAATTTTCTTTCAATAAAAATTCCATTGCGGCTTTACCGGCAGCACAACTAACCGGGTGCCCGCCAAATGTTGTAATATGCCCTAATACCGGATTATTGGTTAATGCATTCATCAATTTTTTATCAGCAATAAAAGCTCCCAAAGGCATACCGCCACCCAGTGCTTTGCCTAATAACAAAATATCGGGTATAATATTAAATTGTTCAAACGCAAATAAAGTACCTGTTCTGCCAAAGCCGCTTTGTATTTCATCGGCAATTAGCAATACATTATTTTCATTACATTTTTTTCGTATTTGTTTTATCCAATTACTATCGGGTTGAATAATGCCTGCTTCGGCTTGTACAATTTCTAAAATAACACAAGCTGTATTTTCATCAATAGCATTAATGGCATTTTCATTATTAAAATTAAAATGATACACATTAGGCAGTAAAGGTCTATATGCATTACGCCAATACTCACTACCCATAACACTTAACGCTCCTTGTGTGCTGCCATGATACGAATGATTAAATGCAATAATTTTTGAACGATTGGTAACTCTTTTTGCCAGCTTCATAGCACCTTCGGTTGCTTCGGCACCGCTATTGGTAAAATAAACACAGTTTAATATTTTAGGAAGATTATCTACTAATAGTTTTGCATAAGCAACTTGTGGTTGTTGAATAAATTCTCCATACACAATTAAGTGCATATATTGCTCTGCTTGTTGTTGAATTGCAGTAATAATTTCATTATTGCTATGGCCAATATTGGCAACGCTAAAACCAGAAATAGCATCAATATATTTTTTATTGTTTATATCGTATAAATAAATTCCTTTGGCTTTTAGCATTTCAATACCCATTGGTGCCTGAGATGTTTGGCCTAGGTGATTGAAAAATAATTGTCTATTAGAAATTGCAGTCATCTTTTTTCGTTACATCAATTTAAAATTCGAAATTCGAAATTCAAAATTCGTTTTTTTATGTCAATAATACTTTCTGTTTTAGGTAAAGAACCACAATTGGGGAATAATTGTTTTGTAGCCCCTAATGCAACAATTGTTGGAGATGTTGTTATGGGCAATGATTGTAGCGTTTGGTTTAATGCCGTTATACGTGGTGATGTGAATTATATAAAAATTGGAAATAAAGTAAATATTCAAGATGGTGCAATCATACATTGTACTTATGAAAAAAATGCAACCGTTATTGGCAATAATGTTTCTATTGGTCATAATGCAATTGTACACGGATGTACAATACACGATGATGTTTTAATTGGAATGGGTGCTATTATTATGGATAGATGTGAGGTACATAAACATGCTATAATTGCAGCAGGTGCAGTAGTTACAGAAGGTACTATTGTTGAAGCCGGTTATGTTTTTGCCGGTGTACCTGCAAAAAAAATAAAAGAAGTTTCAGAGGGTTTAATAAGCGGAGAAATTAATCGTATTGCAAATAATTATATAAAATATGCATCTTGGTTTAAAGATGTAAACAATTGGCCAGAGAAATAAAAGATTAACTTATTCGTTAATTTAGTAGCATGAAAAAAATAGTGAGCTATATTTTAATTATTACAGTATTTGCATCATGCAATATTATTAGCACTATTTTTTATAAAAAAGATAAAAATGGTTGCCCAAGTAATGGCAAAAATATAGGGGCAGAAAAATTGGTAAGAGATGATCCTAAAGCAGTAAAAGAAGCTAAAAAAGCAAGTAAGTTTAATCAAACAAAACAATTTAATTATTAATATTTATTCTCATCTATTGTATCTAAAATTTTGCAATAACTAATATATCTTTCTATATTAATTATTTCTTTTTCAACAGCAGTTTTTATGGCACACCCCGGTTCATTTATGTGTAAGCAGTTATTGTATTTGCAGTTGTTAAGCAACTTTTGCATTTCAGGAAAATAATGAGAGAGTTCTTGCTTATCAATATCTATTAACCCTAATTCACGTATGCCGGGCGTGTCAATAATTTTTCCTTTAAAAGGCAAATCAAACATTTCGGCAAAAGTGGTACTATGCATTCCTTTTCCGCTCCAATTACTTACTTCTAAAGTTTTTAAATCTAACTCAGGAAAAATAGTATTGATGAAACTAGATTTTCCAACACCACTATGTCCACTTAATAAACTTATTTTATTGTGCAACAAGTTTTTTACTTCATCAATCCCTTCTTTATTAATTATGCTTGTAAGTAATACTTTATAACCAATGTTTGCATACATTAATTTCATTTCATTAAATAAAAGCATTTCTTTTTTTCTATATATGTCTGCTTTATTAAAAACAATAATGGCAGGTACATGATACATTTCACAAGCAACTAAAAATCTGTCTATAAAACCTTGAGATGTTTTAGGATCTTTTAATGTTGCAAATAAAATACTCTGATTTAAGTTAGAAGCAATAATATGATGCTGATATTTATTGTGTGGACTTTGCCTTGCAACATAATTTTTTCTTTCATCAATAGCTGCAATAGTTGCTATATTTCCTTCTTCATTTTCTAATTCAATTTCAACTACATCTCCTACTGCAATTGGATTTGTTGAAGTAATATCATCAATTTTAAAAATACCTTTTACACGGCATTGAAACGTTTTGCCATCAACCGTTTTAGCCCAATACCAACTTCCCGTAGATTTATAAATTAATGCTTTCATTATTACAACGAAGATAATGGACAGTAGCAAATGGAAAATAGAAATTGAAGGATAGCCCATTGAAATGATAAATAGAAGAATCTAAAAAAAGAATTATATTTTATCTCCTACCTTCATATACATAATGCAAACACCGCAACCATATATTGCTCATTTTGATTTAGATTCTTTTTTTGTAAGTGTTGAATTATTACAAAAACCGGAATTGCGTGGATTGCCCGTAATTGTTGGCGGCTCCAGAGATAAAGGTGTAGTAACCACTTGTAGTTACGAAGCAAGAAAATTTGGTGTACGTTCTGCCATGCCTATGAAACAAGCAATGCAGCTATGCCCGCAAGCAATTATATTAAACGGTGCCAGAGCTCAATATAGTTATTACAGCCGTTGGGTTACTAATATTATTGCAGCAAAAGCTCCATTATTTGAAAAAGCAAGCATAGATGAATTTTATATTGACCTTACAGGTATGGATAAATTTTTTAATGTATTAGAATGGACTATTGCATTAAGAGAAGAAATTATTACCCAAACAAACCTCCCTATTTCTTTTGGTTTAGCAAGCAATAAAATGGTTGCCAAAATTGCAACAGATGAAGCAAAACCTAATAGTTATTTATTTATTAAACCCGGAAAAGAAAAAGAATTTTTAGCCCCATTGCCTGTAAATAAATTTTCAGGAGTTGGAGAACAAACTTTTATTAAGTTAAAAACAATGGGTATTTTTTTAATTGGCGATATTTTAAAAAATGATAATAATATACTGGAAAAAGAACTGGGAAAACTCGGTATAGATTTGTACATTAAAGCACAAGGCATTGATAATAGTATTGTAAATAATTATCGGGAAGCAAAAAGTATTTCAACAGAAAATACTTTTGAAGAAAACATTAGCAATGAAAAAGAATTATTGAAAGAGTTGGTACGCATGGTAGAAAAAGTTGCTTACGAATTAAGGCAAGATGAAAAACTTTGTGGATGCATAGCAGTAAAAATTCGTTATCCGAATTTTGAAACAACTTCAAAACAAACCACTATTAATTATACTTTAAGTGATGATGAAATTATTCCCGTTGCAACAAAACTATTTCATCAATTATGGAAAAAAAATTATCCTATTCGGTTACTGGGTGTGCGTTTAAGTGAATTAACCAACCATGCAATACAAACAAGTTTATTTATTGATACAGAAAGAAAAATAAACTTGTATAAAGCCATTGATACCGTAAAAAATCGTTTTGGCAAAAGCAAACTACAAAAAGCAAGAACAGTTGAAAAATAGATAATCATAGAAGTATTCTAGCAAAACCTATACACATAAAATAATACAACTTCTCCTTTATAAAATAGAGCATTAAAATAAACATGAAAAAATAATGTTAAATACTCTACCTTATTAGTAGGATAATACTATATTTGCCTTCACACATCATTTTTAATCTTAAAACAAATACACAATGAGTTTACGTTTAGGCGATGTTGCACCCAATTTTAAAGCATCAACATCATTAGGTGAAATTGATTTTTATGAATACCTCGGCAATAGTTGGGGCGTTTTATTTTCGCATCCTGCAGACTATACACCCGTTTGCACAACAGAGTTAGGTAAAACTGCTACCTTAAAAGAAGAATTTGCCAAACGAAATGTAAAAGTATTAGCATTAAGTGTAGATGCTGTACAACAACATTTAGGTTGGATTGGAGATATAAATGAAACACAAAATTGTACCGTAGATTTTCCTATTATAGCAGATGAAAACCGCAAAGTATCTGAGTTGTATGATTTTATTCATCCCAATGCTTCAGCAACTACAACAGTGCGTTCATTAGTAATTATTGGTCCTGATAAAACTATAAAATTAATAATCACTTATCCTGCATCTACCGGAAGAAATTTTGTAGAAGTATTACGCGTAATAGATTCTCTGCAATTAACTGCTAATTATAGTGTATCTACACCGGCAGATTGGAAACACGGAGAAGAAGTTATTGTGGGAACAACCATTAAAACAGAAGATGCTTTAACAAAATTTCCAAAAGGCGTTAAAGTTGTAAAACCTTATTTGCGTTATACACCACAACCCAATTTAAATTAAAACATTATAAAATAGGTTTCGTTGTACTTGTTATTTTAAATCTCGCTTTTTTTAAGGCGAGATTTTTTTATTATACGCATCAACCAAACTATCCTCCTTTCAATTATCAAAAACAATTATAACTTCTCAAACAAACAAAGTATCTTTCGCTAAAACAAATGCTTTATGAGAAAATTATTCTTTCTACTTTTTATATTGCCTTGCTTGTTATCAGCACAAAAAACAGTTATCTATTGCGGAAAACTTATTGATCCCAAAAACTTAATCGTATTAAATGAAATGAGTATTGTGGTTGATGGCAACAAAATTATAGATGTACAAAAAGGATATATTACTACCAATACAACCGATAAAATAATTGATTTAAAAACCAAAACTGTAATGCCCGGTTTAATTGATTGCCATGTACACATGGATCATGAAACTAATCCAGATAGAACTTTACGTTTCTCACAAAATGAAGCAGATATTGCATTAGAAGCTACTAAATTTTGTAAAACAACATTAATGGCCGGCTTTACAACCGTAAGAGATTTAGGAGGAAGTACAACTATTGCATTACGCAATGCAATTAATAAAGGATATATTATTGGTCCTAGAATTTTTGCCGCAGGCAAACCATTATCAAGTACAGGTGGACATGGAGATGGCACAAACGGATTAAAAAATAATTTAATGCATATACCTGAGTTAAATGAAGATGTTGTAAATGGTATTGATGAATGTGTGAAAATGGTTAGACAACGTTATAAAGAAGGAGCAGATGTTATTAAAATGCATGCAACAGGTGGTGTTTTAAGTTTAGAAAAAGATGGAAGTGGTGCTCAGTTTTCTGAAGAGGAAATGAAAGCAATTGTAACTACTGCAAAAGATTATGGTTTAAAAGTAGCAGCACATGCACATGGTGCAGAAGGAATTAAACGTGCAATAAGAGCTGGCGTTGCATCTATAGAACATGGTACATATATAGATGATGAAGGCATTGATTTAATGAAAAAAATGGGAACCTATCATGTACCAACCATTATTGCAGGAAAATCTGTTGCAGATAGTGCAAAAAAGCCGGGTTACTATCCACCTATTATTGCAAAAAAAGCAACCGAAGTAGGCAGTGTTATACAACACGCATTTGCAAAAACATATAAAGCAGGTGTAAAAATTGCTTTTGGCACAGATGCCGGCGTATATGAACATGGCAAAAACTGGATGGAATTTGTTTACATGAATGAAGCAGGAATGCCTGCATTAGAATGTATTAAAGCAGCAACTATTAGTGCAGCCGATTTATTAGGCAATGATATGATTGGAAATATTGAGAAAGGGAAATATGCAGATATCATTGCTGTTGATGGAGACCCTGTAAAAGATTTGCACGAAATGAAAAATGTAAAATTTGTAATGAAAGAAGGCAAAGTATTTAAGAATGAATAAAAATTATACAGTAGGTACTCGTAAATAAACTTCTTTTAAACTAATCATTTTTTTATTTTCAACATCCCACACTTTTAATTTAAAGCAAGCAATAATATCTTTTATTTTTAATGATGTAGTTTTAGCCTGTTGCAATTCAGGAAAGGCTTCCATTACAGCAGGTAATTTATAAAAAGGAATACGTGCATTTAAATGATGAATATGATGGTATCCAATATTACCGGTAAACCATTCCATTACTTTATTCATTTTCATGTAGCTTGATGATTGCAATGCAGCTGCTTCATAAGTCCATCCATCTTTATCATTAAAAAATACTCCCGGAAAATTATGTTGTGCATAAAACAAATAAGACCCAATAGCACATGCAATAAACAAAGGTGTTACGGCACACAACAACCAACCTATCCATCCAAAAAAATAAAATATTACAATAGAGCCTATTGCATGCATAATTAATGCTACCAAAGAATCCCAATGTTTTTTAGGGCTACTTAAAAAAGATCGTAAACTCATTCCCAACATAAACATAGTAATGTATCCAAACAAAATAGTGAGTGGATGCCTAATAGCTAAATACAGTCTTCGCTCATTTTGAGGCATCGTTAAAAATTTATTAGCAGTAACAATAGGGAAAGAGCCAATATCTGCAGTATATAATTTTGAATTATGCTTGTGGTGGTAATCATGTGAACGTTTCCAAATACTTGGTGCAGCCATCATATAAACGCCAAAAACAGTCATAATTACTTTTGCAATTTTTGATTTATGCAAAATAGTATAGTGTTCAAAATCATGATAAATAATAAAAAAACGTATTACAATTAATCCTGCCAAAATAGCCGATAAAATCCTCAGCCAAATATTAGATACAAACAAAGTACCGGTAAAACAAAACAATAAAAGTAAAAGCGTAGCAATTAAATGCATCCAACTGGTACGAACACATTCTTTAGCATAAGGTTTTGTAGCCAATATTAATTGTTTACCGCAAAGCATATAGCAAAGTTGGGTTTAATTTTTTTTGTGTTTCCACCGTTTATGTGTCCAAAGCCATGTAGATGGCTGCAATATAATATCTTCTTCTAACCTTTTAGTATGTTTCTCTGATATTTCACAATCAGCTGTTAACTCAGGGGTTAATTCTAATAATTCTGCATGCAAAGTATAATACCCTCGTTTAATTTTTTGAACACTGATGTAAACAATCGGATAATTCAACTTTTTTGCAATTCTTTCTGTACCCCAAAAAACAGGCGTATCCTGATTAAGAAAAGTTGTCCAATAAGCATTATCTGGTTGAGGAGTTTGGTCTGCAATAAAAGCGGTAGCACTTATTTCATTTTTATTAGCAACCATTGCTTTAAAAGTATCTCTCATAGCAATAAGTTTAGTACCAAAACGAGTACGCATCTGATACATTAATCCATCAAAATATTTATTGCTTAAAGGATGATAAATAACATAGAGTTGATGTTTACACAATAAACTGAATGTATTACCGGCCCACTCCCAATTTCCGTAATGCCCCATAACCAACATTATACTTTTTTTATCATGATGAAGTTGTTGAAACAACTGTAGAGTTTCCGTTTTCATGCTGCAATGCTTCAACATTTGCTTTTTTGAAATGGTTAATGTTTTAAAAGTTTCTAAAAACAAATCGCAGAAATAATGGTAAAATTCTTTATGGAGTTTTTTTATTTCAACTTCAGTTTTTTTAGGAAATGAATTCTGTAGATTTTTAAAAACTATTTCTTTTCTATAACCAACAACATAAAACAATAACACATATACACAATCAGATAAAAAATATAAAACCGGAAAAGGTAATAAAGAAAGCAGATACAGAAAGGGCAGTGTACAGTAATACGTTATAGCCGAAACAATATTTTTCACCTAATAATAATTTTATACAAAATAGGTACTTATTTTTTATATAGTGAAGTATTCTTTTAGCAACCAAAATACTTTTATTATTATACCCTTGTTATCAATGCATCCCATTTATATTGCTTAGTGTATTACTATATTAAACTAAAGTTTTTATATCCACATTAAATTTAATATATTGCAGTTACCTTCCTTATTAGTAAAAAATATTCATTTTCAACATTCGGTATTTTAAAAATATTTGTATTAAAACATTTTATTATGTTGGTAAAAACCTTTGGAAGTGCCGTGTATGGTGTAGATGCTATCACTATTACCATTGAAGTAAATATAAGCAACGGAGATTTAAAATATTACATAGTTGGCCTACCCGATAATGCAGTAAAAGAAAGTTTGCAACGCATTGAAAGTGCTATTAAAACCAACAATTATAAAATGCCACGTACCAAAATTGTGGTAAACATGGCACCCGCAGATATAAAAAAAAGTGGTTCCGCATTTGATTTACCAATTGCTATTGGTGTATTGGGTGCAAGCGAACAATTAAATAATGTTGAACAATTAAAAGATTACATAATGATGGGTGAATTAAGTTTAGACGGAACTATTCAACCCATTAAAGGTGCATTGCCTATTGCCATACAAGCAAGAAAAGAAGGTTTTAAAGGATTAATTGTTCCACTTGCTAACGCCCGCGAATCAGGAATGGTAAACAATTTAAAAGTATATGGCGTAACACATATTAATGAAGTTGTTAATTTATTAAACAACGAAAATAGTTTACAGCCTATAAGCATCAATACACGCGAAGATTTTTTTAATAATCAATACGAATTTGAATTTGATTTTAATGATGTAAAAGGGCAAGAAAATATTAAACGAGCTTTAGAAATTGCAGCCGCAGGCGGGCATAATGCAATACTTATCGGACCTCCGGGTGCAGGAAAAACCATGCTTGCAAAGCGTTTGCCAACTATTCTTCCTCCATTAAGCTTATATGAAGCATTAGAAACAACAAAAATTCATAGTGTTGCAGGTAAGCTTCCTGAAAATAGTTCATTAATATCTAAGCGACCCTTTCGTTCACCACATCATACCGTTAGCGATGCCGCATTAGTAGGCGGCGGAGGTATTCCACAACCGGGAGAAATTTCATTAGCACATAATGGTGTATTGTTTTTAGATGAATTGCCTGAATTTAAAAGAACGGTATTGGAAGTAATGCGTCAACCAATGGAAGAAAGAAAAGTTACTATCTCAAGAGCTAAAGTAGCTATAGATTTTCCTGCAAACTTTATGCTAATAGCAAGTATGAACCCCTGCCCCTGCGGCTTCTACAACCATCCTGAAAAAGAATGTACCTGCCCACCGGGAAGTGTTCAAAAATATTTGAATAAAATATCGGGACCTCTACTAGACCGCATTGATTTACATGTAGAAGTTACACCCGTTGCTTTTTCTGAATTAAGTAATACGAAGAAAGGAGAAGCATCTTCTGTAATAAGAGAGCGTGTTATTAAAGCAAGAGAATTACAAACAGAACGTTTTAAACAAACAGAAGGCTTATATGCCAATGCACAAATGAGCAGTAAATTATTACGGGAAGTTTGTGTAATTAATACTGTTGGCGAAGCCTTATTAAAAAAAGCAATGGAAAAATTAAATCTCTCAGCCCGTGCATACGATCGTATTTTAAAAGTAAGCAGAACCATTGCAGATCTTGCCAATAGCGTAGATATAAAACCCGAACATTTAGCCGAAGCCATACAATACAGAAGTTTAGATAGAGAAGGTTGGGCAGGATAATTATATTTTTATAATTTAATATATAAACACTGAATAGTAGTCATTCTTTTGCCCATTAAAAGCATTCTATAATAACTTAAAACAACAAGGTTATTAACACTGTTAATAATAAATTAATGGAAATACAAATATTTCTTCCTTAACTTCAACAAACCTCAAAAATTATGCGTTGGAGAAAATTTAACGGAGAACCTATTAATCTCCCCATCAAAAACGCAGTTGCAGAAGCTATAAAACGCGAAGCAGAAAAAGGAATAAAATTAAAAGTTTGTATTGGCACCGATAGTCAGGTAAAAGGCGATGATACAGAATTTGCAACTGTAATTGTTTTCTTACGTGAACACAATGGCGGCTTTATGTACATTCATAACGAGAAAACAAAAACCAAATACCACATTAAAGAACGAATGTTGGTTGAAGTAGCCAAAAGTATAGAAATTGCTTACGAGCTTTGTAATTTGTTTATTGAATTTGGTGTTGAAATGGAAGTACATGCCGATATTAACACCAACCCACACTTTAAAAGTAATGATGCATTAAAAGAAGCTATGGGCTATATTTTAGGAATGGGCTTTGCTTTTAAAGCCAAGCCCGAAGCTTTTGCAAGTAGTTGCTGTGCCGATAAAGTGGTGAATTAAATAAGTATGAAATAAATTTATTAACTGTAGTTGCTATATGGTAATGCAGTTCATTAATTGCAGTATTAATACACTAAGAAACAATTACAAATACTTATCAATTTACTATTGAAACTTTTACTTCTTCCTTATGTAAGTTTCTTACTGCATTTATAATTGCAGGTGTATTATAGCCACATTCTTCATATAATTCTTTAGGTGTGCCATGTTCAACAATTCTATCGGGAATACCTAATATTTTTACAGTTGCTTTATAATTATTTGCAGCCATAAATTCTAATACTGCAGTTCCAAAGCCACCAACAACAGTTCCGTCTTCAACCGTAATTATTTTTTCATACTTACAAAATACTTCATGTAATAATGCTTCATCAATTGGTTTTACAAAACGCATATCGTAGTGTGCAGGGTTAATGTGTTCTGTTTTTAACTCACGAATAGCGGCTTGCACAAAATTTCCGGGATGACCTAATGAAAGAATAGCAATATCATTTCCATCTTTTAATTTTCTTCCTGTGCCAATTTGTATTTCTTCAAATTTAGTTTTCCATTCAGGCATTACACCCTCGCCTCTCGGATAACGAATTACAAAAGGATATTTTATAGCATCTAATTGTGCAGTATACATTAAATTTCTTAACTCGCCTTCATTCATTGGAGAAGCAATAATCATATTAGGAATGCAACGGAAATATGCAATATCATAACAGCCATGATGTGTTGGTCCATCATCTCCCACTAAACCGGCACGGTCTAAACAAAATACAACCGGTAGTTTTTGAATGGCAACATCATGCACCACCTGATCGTAAGCTCTTTGCATAAAAGAGGAGTATATATTACAAAAAACTTTCATGCCTTGTGTGGTTAAACCGGCACTAACTGTTACAGCATGTTGTTCGGCAATACCTACATCTATTGCTCTGTGAGGCATTGCTTTCATCATAATATTTAATGAAGAACCAGATGGCATTGCCGGAGTAATGCCGAATATTTTTTCATTTTTTTCTGCGAGTTCTAAAATCGTATGTCCAAATACATCTTGATATTTTGGTGGTTGCGGAACATCAAATTTTTTCTTATAAATTTCTCCGCTTACTTTATCAAATAAACCGGGTGCATGCCATTTGGTTTGGTCTTTCTCTGCTAATGCATATCCTTTTCCTTTGGTAGTAATAATATGTAATAATTTAGGGCCCGGTATATTTTTCAAGTCTTGCAACGTATCAACTAATTTTGTAATATTATGACCATCAATAGGGCCGAAATATCTAAAATTTAATGCTTCAAACAAATTACTGCTTTTGCTTACCATACCTTTTACGCTTGCTTCAAGTTTAGAAGCCATATCACGAGTAAAAGTTTTCCCTACGGGTAATTTTCCTAATAATTTCCAAACATCATCTCTTACTTTATTATAAGTAGGTGATGTAGTGATATCTGTTAAATATTCTTTTAATGCACCAACATTGGGGTCAATACCAATTCCATTATCATTTAATATTACCAACAAATCTGTATCAGCAACGCCTGCATGATTCATTGCTTCAAAAGCCATTCCGGCCGTCATGCTTCCATCTCCAATAATGGCAACACTTTTTCTGTTTTCATTTTTATATTTTGCAGCTATTGCCATACCTAATGCTGCCGAAATAGAGGTTGAAGAATGCCCTACCCCAAAAGTATCGTACTCGCTTTCGCTGCGTTTAGGAAACCCACTTAAGCCTTTATATTTTCTGTTGGTAATAAAACTATCTCTACGTCCCGTAAGAATTTTATGTCCGTATGCTTGATGCCCTACATCCCAAACCAATTGATCGTAAGGTGTATTATATATGTAATGCAATGCTACTGTTAATTCTACCACACCAAGGCTTGCAGCAAAATGACCCCCATAAACACTTACTACATCAATAATATATTGCCTTAATTCATCGCAAACTTTATGTAAATCTGCTTTGTCAATTTTTTTTAAATCGTTAGGGTTGTTTAGTGTAGCCAATAATTTTCCAGGTAAAATTTCCATTTAGACTGTTTTAAACGGCTCAAAAATACTATTTTGCTGCCAAGCATTATTAAATGACTATAAACATAGTAAAAATTGGTTGTTAAAGGAGTTATTTCTCCAAACAGCAAGTTAATTTACCACTAATCAAATAAAAGCTAAAAAGGGCAATGCTGCTTAATTACATTTGTTAAACATGAGAAAAAAAATTTCTACTTATTGGTTGTGCCAGTTAGCGGGTTGGTTGTTTTACGCCCTAACCATGGTTTTCTTTTCTTACATTTTTGTAAAATTCAATGCACTTTTTTTAAAAAGAATAGCACTGTTTGTAATATTAGGATTTTTGTTTACACATTTACTGCGTGTAATTATTAAAAAAAGCAAATTAGTACCACCCTTAAGTCAAAATAAATTTTTTACTGTTTTTTTAATTGTACTACTCACCTGTATTTCCTGTAGTTTGTTAAGCAGTTATTTAATTCAATGGTTAGGTTTATTTGATCCTGCCTATAAAGGAACTATTTCACAAAGATTTTTATTAAGTTTAATAAGTGATGCTCCTATCATAATTTTATGGGTATGTATTTATTATATATGGCATTATATTGTAAGTGACAGAAAAAGAACAATTGATAATATACGCTTAGAAAGTTTAGTGAAAGAATTAGAATTAAAAACCATTAAATCTCATATTAATCCGCATTTTATTTTTAATGCATTAAATAGTATTAGAGCTTTAGTGGATGAAGATCCACAACGTGCCAGAACCGCTATTACAGAACTAAGTAATATTTTGAGAAGTAGTATGCAGGCTGAAAAATTAGAAACCGTACCATTTGAAAGAGAATTAAATATTGTAAAAGATTATTTAGCATTAGAACATATTAGATTTGAAGATAGACTTAATGTTGAATATACCATTGATGAAGAAACTTTAGATATACATATACCGCCAATGATGTTGCAAACCTTAGTTGAAAACGCCATTAAACACGGTATTAGTAAAATAAAAGATGGTGGGTTTATAAAAATTATTGCAACTCTAAAAGAAAATAACTTTGAATTAATAATTGAAAATACCGGACAATTAAGCAATAACGCAAACGGAGATGGATTTGGAATAGCAAGCACACACAATAGATTAAATATTTTGTACGGAAATAATGCAAACTTTGAATTAAAACAATTAAGAGATACAACTGTTCAGGCAAAAATTATTATTCCCATAAACAATAAATAATAAAAATAAATATGTCTATTAAAGCTATTATTATTGATGATGAAAGGCTTGCCCGTAATGAGTTAAAAAAATTATTGCAAGAGCATGCCGATATTGAAATAGTTGAAGAAGCCGCTAATGTTGATGAAGGCATTGAAAAAATTGAAACCTACAACCCAGAATTAATATTTTTAGATATTCAAATGCCCGGTAAAACCGGTTTTGATTTATTGGCAGAAGTTGAAAAAGCCCCCAAAGTAATTTTTACAACTGCTTACGACGAATATGCCATTAAAGCTTTTGAAGTAAATGCTTTTGATTATTTATTAAAACCTATTGAGCCCAAACGTTTAGCAGATGCCATTATTAAATTAAAATACGAATTAGAAAAAGAAAAAGCCGGATTAAACGGTGCTAACAGAGGTCCACTTACAGAAAACGATCAAGTATTTGTTAAAGACGGAGAACGTTGCTGGTTTGTAAAACTACATGAAATAAGATTGTTTGAAAGTGTAGGCAACTATGCCAAAGTTTTCTTTGCCGGCAACAAACCACTTATATTAAAATCTTTAAACTCATTAGAAGAGAGGTTAGATACTAAAATGTTTTTTAGAGCCAACCGAAAGCACATTATTAATTTAAGATGGATTGAAAGAATTGAACCTTATTTTAATGGAGGTTTATTAGTAGAATTAAAAGGTGGTGAAAAAATTGAAGTAAGCCGTAGGCAAACCGTTAAGTTTAAAGAAATGATGAGTTTGTAACCACAATATTCTTTTTGCTTGTTCAAAGCTAATTATACAGAACTAAGCCTTGTACATTTAATAATGCTACAATCGTTCAACATTCTTTAAAAGTTGGGTAATGCATAAAAAATAGAGCAATAAATAAATAATTAATTAATTAAACCAACCACATGAAAAAAATACTTATTCTAACTTCAGTTTTTTGTGTTCTTACCTTTCTATTGCAAGCACAAGATATTAATAAAATAATTAATGCGAAAGAAGTAGAAAAAATTGAAAAAGTTTTATCAAGCAATGAAATGCGTGGTAGAAAAACTTTTACACCCGATATAGACAGAGCAGCAGATTTTATTGCAAGTGAATTTAAAAAAACAGGATTACATTACTGGACTGGGTTAAACAGTTATAAGCAAGATTTTTTCATGCTTGAATCTACAAACACAAATACAGCCGCAACTGTAGACGGACAAAATATTGCAGATAGTTTAATTGCCGTAGTATCATTCCAACCAAAAGTTTCTCTTACAGAAAAAAATACTGAAGTATTAGTTATCACTTCTTCAGATGATTTTAGAAAAAAATATGTAGAAGCAATTTCAAGTAAAAAAAATTTATTGGTATTAGTAGATGCAGCCTTCAGCTCCTTTGCCAAAAGATTAAAAGGCAGGCCACAATCAAAATTTGAACAACCGGAAAATAGTATTGTGTTTGTATTTGGTATTTCAAAAGCAACACATTTTTCTATTGAGCTAACTAACAACATTAATAAAAAATCTTTAACCAATGTTGTTGGTATTCTTCCCGGAAAATCAAAACCAAATGAATATGTAATCTTCTCTGGCCACTACGATCATTTAGGCATAGGCAAACCCGTTAATGGAGACTCTATTTATAACGGAGCAAATGATGATGCTGCCGGAACTACTGCTGTTATTATGTTAGCCAAATATTATAAAAAATTAAATAATAATGAACGCACTTTAATTTTTGCAACATTTACAGCCGAAGAAATTGGAGGTTTTGGTGCTCAACACTTTTCAAAACAATTTCATCCCGAGCAAGTAATGGCAATGTTTAATATTGAAATGATTGGCACAGAAAGTAAATGGGGAAAAAACTCTGCATACATTACCGGTTATGAAAAAACAGATATGGGAAAAATTTTACAAAGCAATTTAGAAGGTAGTGGTTTTACTTTTTATCCTGACCCATATACCACACAAAATTTATTTTATAGAAGCGATAATGCAACACTTGCAAGATTAGGTGTACCGGCACATACTATTTCAACATCTAAAATGGATAATGAACCTAACTATCATAAAGTAAGTGATGAAATTGAAACATTAGATATGAATAATATGGCTGAAATTATTAAATCTATTGCCATTAGTGCCCAAGGAATTATTAGTGGAAAACAAACTCCTACAAGAGTAGATACAAAAAGTTTAAGATAAATATTATTTGAAAAGATAGTTTTATTTTACCTCTTGCATATCAACTAATTTTTTATAAATACCGTTGTATGTAAGTAACTCATCATGCGTACCACGTTCTACAATTTCACCTTTTTGTAAAACAATAATTTCATCAGCATGCCGTATAGTTGAAAGCCTGTGTGCAATTACAATACTAGTGCGGTTTTGCATCATATTATTAATAGCATCTTGTACTAATTTTTCGCTTTCGGTATCTAAAGATGAAGTTGCTTCATCTAAAATTAATATAGGTGGGTTTTTTAATACGGCACGTGCAATAGTTAAGCGTTGTCTTTCACCGCCGCTTAATTTAGTTCCTCTATCGCCAATATTCGTATTATATCCTTCTTCTTTATGTATAATGTAATTATGTGCATTAGCAATTTTTGCAGCTTCTTCAATTTGTTGTTGCGTTGCATTAATACTTCCTAAAGCAATATTGGCTGCAATAGTATCATTAAACAAAATAGGCTCTTGCGTTACAATGCCCATAAGGTTTCTAACACTTTGTAAAGAATAATTTTTTATGTTGATTCCATCAATCAATAACTCTCCGCCCGAAACATCATGAAAGCGAGGAATTAAATCCGCCAATGTACTTTTTCCGGCACCACTACTACCAACCAATGCAATTGTTCTTCCTTTTTGAATAGTAAGATTAATATCTTTCAAAATAATTTTATCATCATAACTAAACGAAACATTTTTAAATTGAATAGATTGATGAAAGGTTTGAATTTGTTTACCACTAATATTTTCATCCACCAAAACAGGTGCGTTTAAAATTTCTTCTATGCGTTGAATGGCTGCACTACCCTTTTGCATATTATAAAAAGAAGTAGATAAAGATTTTGCAGGATTAATTACTTGTGTAAATAAAACTATATATAAAATAAAACCTTCTGCATCTAAGCCTGCTGCATTACCGCCTAAAACAAGTTTACCACCAATCCATAAAACACCGGCCAATACTGTAACACCCAAAAATTCGCTTAAAGGAGAAGCAAGATCTCTTCGAATTTGAAGTTTATTTTTAATAACATACAATTGTTTATTAGTTTCCTCAAATTTTTCTTTTATTTTTTTTTCGGCATTAAATGCTTTTATCACACGCAATCCACTTAACGTTTCATCTAATATGCTTAATACTTCTCCTAATTTTATGGCAGAAGCATTAGAATTTTTTTTCAGGCTACGGCTTATTCTTCCAATAATAAAACCTGTAAGTGGTAAAAACACAAACAGCATTAATGAAAGTTTAGGACTAATGGCAATTAGTATAAATAAAATAATTATTAAATTCAAGGGATCTTTTATAAACCCTTCAACAGTACCCACAACCGATATTTCAATTTCAGTTAAATCGTTGGTTACCCGGCTCATTACATCTCCCTTTTTTTGTTCTGTAAAATAACCTATAGGCAATTGCAGTAACTTATTATAAATGTCTGACCGAAATTTAGTAATAACAGACATTTTCATTGGTGATAGAATGTAAAACGATAAATAGTAAAAAAGATTTTTTAAAAAAGTGGATGCGACAATTAAAATACAAATAATGCCCAAAGCTAATATAGGGCCATCTTTCCCATGCTGCTGAATAAATAAACTTAATTGATAATTTATTTCATCGGTACTAAAAATATTTTTAGGGGGTAGAACAACAATTTTTTCTGGAGAAAAAATCATCTTCACAAAAAAGGGAACAGCACCAAAAGAAACCAAAGAAAAAACAATTGAAAGCACCGAAAACAATAAATAAAGCCCAATATTAGATTTAAACGGTTTTAGATAGCGAAATATTCTTGCGTATTTTTTCATTATATTTATTTAGTGACAGCATTGTTTAACAAATAACGTGCTGCTACTGTTATTACTGCTAATTTTACAACCGCAAAGATAAATTATATGGTTGAAGGAAAACGTCAAAAACAAGTAGCTGCAGTTTTGCAGGAAGAATTAAATTTTATTTTTAGAAAATTAGGGTTGAATATGATTGGAGGCGGAATGGTTTCTATATCGGCTGTTAAAGTAACACCCGATTTGTTAGAAGCCAGAGTTTACCTTAGTTTGTTTAAAATAGAACAACCCGAATTTGCCTTAAAATTAATTGATAACAAAGCTTGGGAAATAAAAAAACTATTGGCAGATAAAGTAAAACATCAACTTCGAAGAATACCTGTAATGCATTATTTTGTTGATGATACATTAGATCATGTGTTTAAAATGGAAGATCTTTTCAAAAAAATTAACGAAGAAAAACAAAACCCATAAGTGTTTTAAAATTTAAAATCATTGAATTTACTTTTTGCATGGCGTTATTTTAAATCTAAAAAAACAACTAATGCCATTAACATTATTGCAAGAATAAGTGTAATTGCCATTGCCGTTGGCACAGCAGCCCTTATTGTTGTACTTAGTGTATTTAATGGATTTGAAGACTTAGTTAAAAATTTATATACTGATTTTTATGCAGACATAAAAATTAGCCCATTAAAAGGAAAAACCATTGTTTTAACACCGGAACAAATTACTCAGTTAAAAAATATTAACGGCATATCACAAACAAGTTTGGTTGCAGAAGAAAAGGCATTATTGGTAAATGGCGAAAACCAAGTAATTGTTTATATAAAAGGTGTTGATAATAACTATACAAATACAAACAATATTACAGCACATATTATACGAGGAAAATTTAATTTGGGAAATATTGAAGCACCGCAAATAGTTGTTGGTGCAGGTATTGAAAACGCTGCAGGTTTAGATGTACAAAGAGGTTTAACGCCTGCCAATATTTATTTGCCCGACAGAAAAGCAAAAAATTTTTTAAACCCCGAAAACCTTACTGCATACACATTACAACCATCCGGAACTTTTTTGGTGCAGCAAGATTTTGATAATAAATATGTGTTTACCAATTTAGCTTTTGCAAAATTTATGCTTGGCTTAAATGCAAATGAATACACTTCTGCAGATATTAAAACAAATCAAAACAGCAATACTGTAAAAAAACAAATTCAAAAAATTTTGGGTACTCATTATTTAGTACAAACAAGGTACGAGCAAAACCAAAGTTTATACATGGTAATGAATATTGAGAAATGGGTTATTTATGCTATTCTTTCATTAATACTTGTAGTAGCGGCCTTTAATATAATTGGAGCATTAACTATGTTGGTAATTGAAAAAGAAAAAGATATTGCAGTATTAAAAGCAATGGGTGCCACCACTAATAAAATTCAAACTATATTTTTATATGAAGGAATTTTATTAGCCGTAATTGGCGGAGTAAGCGGAATTATACTTGCTTCCGTAATCTGTTTTTTACAAATACAATTTCATTTAGTAAAACTAAGTGGAGGAAGTTTTATTATAGATTATTACCCTGTACAATTAAATATTTTCGATTTTATATTGGTAGCAGTTACTGTTTTAATTATTGCGGCTTTAGCTGCATTTATTCCTGCAAAAAAAGCTGCTAAGCAAGAGTTCTCCTTATAAAAGTTTATAAAATAAAAAAGAGAAGTATTGCTACTTCTCTTTAAAATTCATACATAAAATTTTATTATTCTCCGCTATTGGGTTTTACTAAACCTAATTTAGCTTCTAAACTTAAAGTGGCGTGTGGTACGGCACGCAAACGGGCTTTATCTATTAATTTTCCGGTAACTCTGCAAATGCCATAAGTTTTGTTTTCAATACGCATAATGGCTTTTTCTAAATGATCGATATATGTAATTTGGCGGCTTGCCATTTGGCTAAGTTGTTCGCGTTCCATACTCATACTGCCATCTTCCATTGTCATATATCTTCCTTCACTCTCATCTCCACCCATTTCATCTTTACGCGTAATTAAACCTTGTAAATATGCTAATTCTCTTTTAGCAGCATCTAATTTTTTATTAATTAAATCGCGAAATTCATTTAAATCCGAATCATTATATCTAACTATCGGCTCTCCGTTTTGTCTTTTTTCAGCTTCTCTTTTTTCCATTGGTACATATCCCGGTGTATAGGGAACACTTGTTTTTATTGATATTTTAGGAATTTTTACTTCTTTTACCGGTTCTTCTTTTTTCTTAACCGGTAATTGTTTCATAGGTATTACTGTTGTAGCTTTTTCTATACCACTCACCTTTATGCCTTTAGATACAGGCTTAAGTGGTTTTATGGGCTTTACAGGTTTGGCAGGCTTAGCAGGTTTTTCTGCTTTTGCCGGTTTTACGGGTTTAGCTATTTCTACTGCTTTTATTTTATCGGCAGCCTTTGGTGTTTTAGCAGGTTCAGGTTTTTTCACTACAGGCTTAACTGCTTTTTTAGGAGCAGGTTTGGCAGCAGGTTTTTTTGCTGCGGGTTTAGCTACTTTTTTAGAAGCAGGTTTGGCAGCAGGTTTTTTTACTGCAGGCTTAGCTACTTTTTTAGAAGCAGGTTTGGCAGCAGGTTTTTTTGCTGCAGGCTTAGCCACTTTTTTAGGAGCAGGTTTAGCAGCAGATTTTTTTGCTGCGGGTTTAGCCACTTTTTTAGAAGCAGGTTTTTTTGTAGCCATACTCTTTTATCCTTTTTTGGTTACTGCAATTTTTAACAGAGCATCGTTAACTTCTATTTCTGTACCATTGGTTATAACAGGCAAAAAGTCTATATTATCTGCTAAAATTTCGCCGCAAATATAGTTTTTAAAATCATTTACAGCATTTTGAATATTTATCGGCAAGTCATTCTGCTGTATTTGCACGAATATACGGTCTGTAAGTTCAAAATTGCTTTCTTTTCTAATATTTTGTACACGATTAATAAACTCTCGGGCATTCCCTTCGTTTTGGAGAGGTTCTGTAATGGTAATATCTAAGGCTACTGTTAGCTTTCCTTTGGATGCTACACTCCAACCGGGAATATCTTCGGCAGTTATTTCTACATCTGTAATGAGTATTGAGTAGTTAGTACCCTGAATGGAAATTTCAATTTCTCCGTTTTGTTCTAATTCGGTAATTTGTTGTTGATTAAAGTTGGCAATTAGGTTGGCAGCTTCTTTCATATTAGCTCCTAATTTATTTCCTAATACTTTAAAGTTGGGTTTTACCTTTTTTTGAATAATGCCTTCGGTTTTTGTAATATATTCTACCTCTTTTACATTTACTTCTGCCTTAATTAAATCTTCTACTTTTTCTAATTGCAATTTCATTTGCGGATTAAGAACAGGTATTAATATTTTTTGTAAAGGTTGGCGAACTTTAATATTTGTTTTTTTGCGAAGAGATAATACTAAAGAAGAAGCATCTTGTGCTAATTGCATTCTTTCTTCTAAATCTGTATCCATTGCAGCTTCATTATATTTTGGATAAGCAGTATGATGTACAGATGAAACATTAAAACGATGTGTTATCTCATTCAAATTTTTGAAAACTGCATCACTAAAGAATGGTGATATTGGTGCAATTAATTTTACTAAGGTTTCTAAACATTCGTATAAAGTTTGATATGCACAAATTTTATCGTGTTCATATTCTCCTTTCCAAAATCTTCTTCTGCATAAACGTACGTACCAGTTACTTAAATGTTCATCTACAAATTCTTCAATTAATCTTCCTGCAATAGTTGGTTCGTAATCATCCATTGCTTCATTGCATTTTTTAATCAATGTATTGAGAGAAGATAAAATCCAACGATCTATTTCCGGTCTTTCATTCAAAGGAATATAATTTTGTTCAAACGCAAAGCCATCAACATTTGCATATAATGCAAAGAATTGGTACGTATTGTATAAGGTTCCAAAAAATTTGCGTTGTACTTCTTGTATTCCTGCAATATCAAATTTTAAATTATCCCAAGGAGATGCGTTGGTGATGAGATACCAACGTGTAGCATCTGCACCATATTTTTCAATTGTTTCAAACGGATTTACCACATTACCCAAACGTTTACTCATTTTATTTCCGTTCTTATCTAACACCAAACCATTACTTACAACTGTTTTATAAGCACGGCCATCAACTTTATTTGTTGGAAGATTTGCTTTTTGTAATTCTTCAATCACACTTTCTTTAATAAGTGAACCGATAGCATGTAAAGTGTAAAACCAACCGCGAGTTTGATCAACCCCTTCTGCAATAAAATCTGCCGGATAATTTTGTGCAAACAATTCTTTATTTTCAAAAGGGAAATGTTGTTGTGCATAAGGCATCGCACCACTATCAAACCAAACATCTACTAAATCTGCAACACGTTTCATTGGTTTGCCTGAAGCTGATTTTAAAATTACTTCATCTACCTGTGGTTTATGTAAATCGATAATTTCTTTTACAGGGCTATTGGGATGAATTTGTGATTGCAATTCAGCAATTGAGCCAATACAAGTTTCTTCACTGCCATCTTCTGAACGCCAAATGGGAAGCGGTGTTCCCCAATAACGAGAACGGCTTAAATTCCAATCTACCATATTCTCCAACCAGTTACCAAAGCGGCCTTCACCTGTTGATTTTGGTTTCCAGTTAATGGTTTTATTTAACTCTACCATTCTATCTTTCAGTGCAGTTGTTTTAATAAACCATGCATCTAGCGGATAATATAAAATGGGTTTATCTGTTCTCCAGCAATGCGGATAATTATGATCGTATTTTTCTTTCTTAAATAATTTTCCTTCTTCTTGTAATTTCAAAACAATTCTATCATCAACACTCAAATATTTTTTTAAATCTTTTACTTTTTGGTTGGCTTCTAATACTTGTTTTTGATGTTTAAATTCTGTTTCTTTTTCAGTGTTTGTTAAATACGCTTCTTTCACATATTCATTGCCATATAAAAACACTTCATCTTTTATTCCTTCTAAAAATTTTCCTCTTTTATCAACCATTGTTAAAATACCAATATCATATTTTTTACCAACTCTAAAATCGTCTGCACCAAATGCAGGAGCCGTGTGTACAATGCCTGTACCATCTTCTGTGGTAACAAAATCTCCTATTAAAACTTTAAAAGCATTGGGGTTATCTGTTTTATTGGCTTCAAAAGAAAGGAGTTGTTCGTAAGGTATTCCTTCTAAATTTTTGCCTTTATATTCTGCAATAATTGTGTATGGAATAATTTTAGTTTCACTTGAATAATTTTCAAAATCTCCATTTTCTCCTTCTTGCTTAAAATATTTGTGTAGTAATGCTTTTGCAAGAATTACATGAATAGGTTGATGATTTATTGGGTTGAATGTTTTTACTACAACATAATCAATATTTGCACCAACAGTTAAACCTAAGTTGGAAGGAAGTGTCCATGGCGTAGTTGTCCATGCTAAAAAGAAAATATCTCCTTCAATTTTATTTGCTTTCAATTGTGCATTATCAATTACTTTAAACATTACCGTAGCACTTGTATCTTTTACATCTTTATAAGTGCCGGGTTGGTTCAATTCGTGCGATGATAATCCTGTGCCTGCTGCAGGTGAGTAGGGTTGAATACTTACGCTTTCATACAACAAATTTTTATTATACAATTGTTTCAATATCCACCACAAACTTTCTATATAATTATTTTCGAAGGTGATGTATGGATTATTCAAATCAACCCAATAACCCATTTTAGTAGTTATATCATCCCATTCTTTTTTATAACGCAATACAGCTTCTCTGCATTTTTTATTGTAATCTTCTATTGAAATTTTTTTACCAATATCTTCTTTTGTAATACCTAATTCTTTTTCAACACCTAGTTCTACGGGTAATCCATGTGTATCCCATCCGCCTTTTCTTTTTACTTGAAAGCCTTGCATGGTTTTATAACGACAAACCAAATCTTTTAAAGTTCTTGAAATAACATGATGAATACCGGGCATGCCATTGGCACTTGGCGGGCCTTCATAAAAAACAAATGGAGTTGCTCCCTCTTTTAAAGAAATGCTTTTTTCAAAAGCATGAGTTGCTTGCCATTTTTGCAAGATTTCTTTTTCAATTGCGGGAAGATTTAAGCCGCTGAATTCTGCGTATTTTTTATTCATAAAACCTTATCCTGTCTAAGTTTAAAGGCAGCGAAGGTAAGGAAAAGAATAAATAATTATTTAGGGTTTTTGAACCTTTAAATATTGCTGTAAAGCATTTACATAGGTTTCAAAAGCAGCAATGCCTTTGGATGTTATTTTACAGGTTGTATTGGGATAATTGTCTTTAAATTCTTTTACTACATCAATATAACCGGCATCTTTTAGTTTTTGAATTTGCACGGAAAGATTGCCTGCGGTTGAATTGGTTTTTTCTTTAATAAATGTAAACTCTGCCTCTTTAACACCAATAAGCAAACTTATTATTGCTAACCGCAATTGTGAATGTAATATGGGATCTAATTCGGCAAACATTAGCAAGTTTTACCTTTTAAAAAACGTGAACGTAAAATCAACCCCGGAATTAACCAATTAAAAATTCCTGCTAAAGCCAATAATAACATATCCCACAAGTTGGTAGTATAACAAGAGGTTATAAAAAACACCAAACAAAATAAACCACCTAATAACATTGGTTTAAATTTTCTTGCTATACCCGTAACCAATGTTGGAATAGAAAACAAAATAAGATATAATGATGATTGGCTGAAGATGTACGGCTTCCAAATAGTAAGCTCGTTAGTTGTTATATTTTTAGTAAATAGTTGACTGTTATCATAATGAGTTATCATTTGCTCGCTAACACCGGGAACAATGTTGATATAAAATATTAATGCAAATATGCTAATGCCGTAAACCATCCAAGTAGCATCTAAAAATTTTTCATCGTGTGCAATTACTTTTTTGTTTTTGTTTTCTTTTATTGAAATAAATATTTGCGGAATAATGGCAGCCAAAACAATTAACCAAATATCAAAACCAATATAAAAATTAAAATAAACTTCAACAAAAGAAACCAAGCCTGCTATAGATACTACACTGCCCCACAATATAGCACTGACACCGGTTTCATGAAAACCACCTTTTGCTTTTTGAATTGTTTCGGTTATTAATTGTAAACTCTCCTGCGGATTAAGTTGTTTATCTTCTGCCATACATTATTTGTTTTGATTTTTATAACTGTAACGCAACATATAGCCCGGAATAATATAGCTAACCACTATTGCTAAACAGGTAAGCAACAATTGATTTTGATAATTAGCAGTTGCAGCAATTAATGCAATAATCCATGCTAAAACACCACCTATTATAAATGGTTTAAATTTTAAAAAACATCCCGAAACAAAAGTGCCAACACCATAAAGCATAATAAATAAACTAAAGCAATTTCTCCATTCGTTAATAGCACATATCCAACCTAAAACAAAAAATGTAATTCCTAAACCCGTCCATAAATACTTCATGCTATCATCAATATAAGTTTTTACTTTTTGTTTTTTTTGTTTGTTGTTTAGTGCTGTTCTAAAAATAAGATAAATAAGCCCTACCCATAATAAACTCCAAGCATAATAATGCTGCGGGTATTTAACCCATACTAACAATACATATTGTGTAATACAAATAATAAGTGTAAGCCAACCCCAAAATAAAAAATAAAATGCATCGTTGGCTGCGTTGTTTTTTGCTTTATCAATCATAGATTGAATAATGCGTAAACTTTCTTCGGGCGAAAATTCGTTTTCCATTTTTTTATTTAAATGGTGATAGAATTGATATTATTTACAATCTTTTATAACATATTCTGCAAGTTCTTTTCCCCAATTAGGATTTAGGGCAGATGCAGGTTTGAATGTAGTGTACATTTCTAATGCTTTTTGTGCAAAGGGTTTTGCAGTAGCACATCCGCCTCCAAAAGCTTCAGGTGTATTTTTAGCTCCAATTGATTGTAAAACATAAGGTCTTGGATTGGTTGAATCTGCTTTTTTTGCATTAGCAATTGCTTCTTCCATAATGGGTAAATATTGCATGTAACGAGATTGCGGATCTACAATTAATCTTGCAGAAGCAATAATATATTTCACACAATATATTTCGCTGTTTTTGGGAGATAAAGATTCTGCTTTATCTAATAATACTTGTGCATCATCTGCAACTTTATCAGGATCTCCGCCTTGGCGTTGTTGTGCCATTCTTGCTTTAACTAATGCTGCATAATAATAAGGCAGCCATTGTGTTTTTTCTGCATCGCCAATGCGTTCAAATTTTGCTTCTACGGCAATTAAGTCTTCAGCTGTTTTTGCAGCTTCGTATTGTTGTAAAGTAGTTGCCATTGCACTGGTAAATTTATCGGACTGTGCAAATGCAGAAAAGCAAAAGCTGCTTGCAATAACTAAAAGTGAAATTGTTTTTTTCATATTATTAATTTTTATTTTAAGTGAATAATTAGTTTTGTTTAAGTTTTTGATATTCTTCTTCTACAGAAAAAAAAGTGTTACAGTTATAGGCATTTATGTATTGAAGAAATAAACCAATGCCCCAGCCAAGCATACACCATTTTGGCCAGAAATAAGTGGTATCGGTAAAAAACCAAACACCTACTAAAAAACAGTTTACTAAAACATAACTAATTACACTTTTTTTGAAAGAGGCTCTTTTTTTAGCTAACTGCCAAAGTTGTTCATCTTGGGGTGATTCAAAATTTTGCATACGTTGTTATTTTATTATTTTATAAATTATTATTAATGGCATCTTGTGTTCTATCTACTCCCCAACTTAAAAACACACCAATAAAAAAGAACTGTGGTGCTGCCGGAGTAATTGCTTCTTTATTTTTTCCGTTGTAAGAATAATTGTATCCATAAATTAAATTATTATTTAATACATTAGTTATACTTGCTACAAATACCCAAAATGTTTTTGCATTGGTTTTGCCTACACTTGGTACATAGTTCATACTAAAACCTAATGCACTGTATGGTTTGGTAGTGCCTTGGTCGGCAATTACAAATTTGCTGCTGCTTGTATTATACATTAAATCGTAGTAAGGCCTGCCTGTTGCATAAGTGTAAGTAAAGTTGAAACCTGTTTTTATGGGAAGAACAAATTTTTTAGTTACAATGCTAAATGTATGCCCGGCTGCAAATGATGGTTGCAATTGTTGCGGATAATTCAAGTAATCTCTTTTTGTATCTAAATATGAATAACTTACCCAATAATCAAACCCTTTAATAGTTTTTTTATCTCTCCAAAAAAGTTCAACACCTTGTGCATAGCCATCTCCGTTGTTATTATATGTTGGAAAAGTTTTTACCAAATTATCATATTTTTTATAAAAAGCTTCTACACGAAAAGTATAAAACCGATTCATTTTTTGATAATTGATAATATAATGTGTAGCTTTTGTATAGCTTAAATTTGTATTATAAAATAATTGTATATTTTCAGGTTTTTGATAAAAAATACCGTACGCCAAACTCATTTGTGCATCTTTTCCTGTTTTGTAGGCAAAAGATAATCTGGGTGCAATATTGGCTTGGTTTAATAAAGAAGAATGTTCTATTCTTCCACCAATTTTTGCAGCAATATTATTGGTAATATATAAATCGGCTTCGGCAAATGCAGCTTTAAAATGATCTTGTAAAAGCGAAGTATAATTTATACCCGCAGCGTTACTGTAAATATTTTTATTGTATGCATACCAATATTCTCCACCAAAACGCAACACACTTATACCTGTAATTTTCTTTTCAAACACCGCTTTTATTTGAGCTAAATCTTGCCTGCTGTTTAAAGTAAAATTGGTACTATCAATATAAAATAAACCGGTGGTTACTTGCTGATTATTTTGGTTTTGAATTTGATTGCTGATATTGTCTTTATTGGTACTGTAACTAAGCCCTATATTCATTTTCCAACCATTACTTAAGTTTTCTCTCCAACTTAAATTATTGTACCAATTGGTATTGGTTAAGCCAAAAGCATTTTTTAAAGTAACACTATCAATATTTGGTCTGCGTAAACCTAAATCGTTATGTGCAAACGTGCTGTAATATTTTACAATACCGCCTTTTTTTGTTTTTGCACGAAAATTAAAATCGGCATTATGAAATTGTGGTACTTTAAAATAATCGGGTGTTTGTTTTACAACTTGAAAGTATGGATACACATTGGTGTAACCATAATTAAACCCGTAAGATGATTTTTTATTTTTTGCCAATTGTTGTAAACCGCCTCCCACAAATACTGTTGAAATTGAAGCAGTGGCTTCCGATTTATCGGGTAAATCAATAGATTCTAAAATTAAAGCGGCAGATAGTGCTTCACCATATAAAGCAGAGTAACCACCTGTTGTAAAAACAGTTCCTTTAAATAAATTAGGAGCAAATCTTCCACGCTGTGCTAAATCCGGAACGCTTGTGTAATATGGATTATTTACTAAAGTTCCATCAATAAATTGTTTGGTTTCATAACCTGCACCACCACGAACAAATAAGCCTTCTTGCTCGCCTACTTGTTGTGCTCCGGGTAATGTTTTTACGGTTGCCGTAATATCGGCATTGGCTCCGCCTGTTGTATAAATATCTAATGGGTTTAAAACGGTTACGGCTTTTTTTCTATCGCTTGCTTCAAAAGTGCCTGCGGTAACGGTTACGGCTTTTAATTCGTTTACTTCTTCTTTCAATAAAAAATCTATAGTAATGGGATCTTTTGCAATGGTTATTTTTTGTTCTACTGTTTTATAACCTACACTTTTTATTTCTAAAATAAAATCGCCTTTTTCAAATGTTTTGAAAGAAAACGAGCCGGTGCTGTCGGTAATAGCTCCGTCGTATGTGGTTTTTAAAGTAATGGTTGCCCCTGCTAAAATATGATTGCGATTGTCTTTTACTGTACCGCTTATTTTGGTTTGTGAAAAACTGCTTGTAAAAAATAGTACACAAAAAATACAAAATAGAAACACTTTATGCATAACCGATTTTAATTTTAAAACACAAACATAAAGTAGTTTATATTATAAACCAAATTATTTTTTAAAACTTATGCAGGAAAAACAAAAAAGCCCCGAAATTTATTCGAGGCTTTTAGCTAAACATTTATTGAAAGATTATTTTTTCTTTCTTGCTTCTCTTACTTTCTTAACACCATAACCTACACCGCCGGCTATTAAGAGAGATAAACCTCCATCAATGGGTGCATCTACATCACCACCGGGCTCACTTATTTGTGCATGTACAATATTGGTAAGTACTAACATTAAAATTAATAAGGTAACTATTTTTTCTATTTGTGTTGTATTCAATATTTTTTTCATAGCTTATTTTTTGTTTGAGTGTTTATAATTGTTTACGGTTTATTGATAATAGTTTATTGCTTAATCACTTTATCGGTTATAATACTATTACCATCTGCTATTTGCAGTATATATAATCCTAAACTGGCTCGGCTTACATTTATTGTATTTAATCCATTGATTGCTGTTTGACTAACAATTGCTTTTCCGTTTGCATCTTTTACTTGTA
>JAFDXX010000013.1 GCA_018267705.1 Bacteroidota bacterium
CTTTATGCTTATTCATTAGGCTTTCAGCAGGCAGACGAGCATTGGCATGCAGCAAATGAGTTCATAAGACTTTCAAGTATTCGTAAAGGGCAATTGATATATTGTTATTACTTGCAACATTTAGCGGAAGAAGAAAATAAAATAAAAAATTAGTAAGAATTGATTTCAACAATATATTTTTAAATTGTTTTTTACATAAACGTAACAAGAATATTGAGAGGCGAAAGCAATAAAAAATTAACTGAGTTATATTTTAATTACGTTTAATGTTTCCAAAATGCATTAATTCTTTGTTGTACATTTTCTCTTACACTTAAATAATAAAAATTATAATCGGCAACATGATAATTTTTTGTTTTTAAAAACATACTTCCAAAAAATTTTGGTTTAGGTGTAAATAAAACACCACTATCAATATTTGCAGCAGCTACATGTTTGTATAATTTATTAAAATTTAGTAAAATAGATCCTTTGTTCAAATGCCTATCAGCATTGGGTTTTAGGTTGTCCCAAGTTAGCGGGTTAGTTACAACGGCAATGTATTTTTCATTCAAAATATAATTGGGTTTATAACCTTGTTGCAAAGTACGCCAACTACAATAACAACCTGTTTGATTAGGATTTTCACAAGGCTGTAATTCTTTAAAGTAATTAGGTTCTACAGGCATACCTACTAAATATGCTATTACTAATTTGTTTTTAAGAGGGCTGTTTTCAAAAAAATCATGTAATAATTTTTTTGCATGTGTAGTACCTTGGCTATGTGATGCAATAATAATAGGTCTGCCATTGTTCCAATGTTGTAAATAAAATTCAAATGCAGCTTTTACATCGGCATAGGCTGTATCAAAAGCAGCAACAGCTTTTATGGTATCTTCTTTAGTTTTCGGGAAATAACTATAATAATTTGCTTGCCTGTAACGCGGAGCAAATACTCTTCCTGCTTCATTAAAAATACTTGCTTGAAATAAAATGGAAGTATAATCTGTTTTAGCATTTAAAGTTGCATTATCAATAGGTGCATTCCAACCTAAAGTTTTTTCTTTATCGGTATAAGTAGTAGGATGAATAAAAAAAACATCAACAACAGAATCAGAATGATATTCTTTTCTTAAAGGTTTAGGCACACTGTCTGAAGCATCATGTTTATAAGGGTGTGCAGCCCAATAGTCTAAATTACTGTAATCAGGATTTCCATTGGCAGAATGAAAAGTATATTCTTTAATATGCTGCTGATATTTATTGCTGCAAGAAGTAAGAATAAAAATAAACAAGATTGCTGCTATTTTAAATAACTCCATATAATAAAGTTGCAATATTTTGCCGATAGTTTTTTGTTTTATAAAGATTGTTTCTGTTAACTTAAACAATAATTTATTTACTTTATGCCACATATACCTTCATTTATAAATGTTGTTACTTAGACATATTCCTTTTTTGCGTTCTGTATTATGGTACAGTGTTACTGCTTTTGGTGGACCACAAGGGCATTATGGAATGATGGTAAAAACTTTTGTTGAAAAAAGAAGAGATGTTTCTGAAGCAGAATTATTAGAGTATGTAAGTTTTTGTAATATGCTGCCCGGAGCATCATCTACACAAACCATTACATTAATTGGATATAAACGTGGCGGTATACCCTTAGCCATTCTTACTTTATTAATATGGATTTTTCCGGCATGTACTTTAATGGGTGCATTTTCTTTTTTGTTAGATTATTTTGATGATATGAAAATTACCGTTCAATCATTCAAGTTTATTCAACCTATGGTAATTGGGTTTATCATTTATTCTGCTGTTAAAACTTTTGGTATTGCCGTTAATAATACTATTACCAAAACAATTGTTACGGTTACGGCATTGGTAACTCTATTGGGTTTTAAAACTCCGTGGACAATTCCGTTATTAATTTTAGCAGCAGGTATTGCAACCAATTTCAGCAGCAAACGTATTCCTCAAAAAGAAGTTCCTCCTAAAAAAATTAAATGGGGAAACATATTAATATTTATTTCACTATTTGCTATTGCAGGATATTTATCTGAAACAGCAACCCGAGAAAACTGGAAGAACAGAAAGTTATACAACGTGTTTGAAAATAGCTATCGTTTTGGAAGTATTGTTTTTGGCGGAGGAGATGTATTAGTTTCTATTATGTATAACCAAT
Source organism: Bacteroidota bacterium (assembly GCA_018267705.1). GTDB lineage: Bacteria > Bacteroidota > Bacteroidia > Chitinophagales > Chitinophagaceae > CW01. The sequence continues at coordinate 2,165 of JAFDXX010000013.1, forward strand.
ACGTTGTGAGGCCGCAAACTAAACATATACAACAAACCAAACGAGATGTATTAAGTATAAAGCAAGATGATTTTTTTGCAGGAAGTGGAATTGTTAGAGCAATACCGGGCCCTGTATTTTCAATAGCATCTTTTGCGGGCGGTATGGCATTGCGTAATGAAAATAATCCTGCTGCACAGTTAATGGGTTGTGTATTGGGAAGTATAGGAATATTTTTACCCAGTGCATTATTAATATTATTCTTTTTTCCGGTATGGAATAATTTAAAAAAGTATGCAGTTATTTATAGGTCGTTAGAGGGTATTACTGCTTGTATTGTTGGAGTAATGATTGGTACTGTTTTATTTTTATTGAACACAATAGTGTTTCCACAGTTTGTTATTAATACTTTAACCGGAATTAGTGATGTACTTGTAATTGCAGCAACTTTTTTATTGTTAAAATATACTTCAATAAAAGTTCCGTTTATAGTTGTGGGTTGTTTGCTATTGGGTTTTTTATTTTAAAATTATACCGCACATTTTTCGTGATAATTAATTAATTCAATTGGTGTTCTTTCTACTTCATAACCGGTATAATAATTTTCTATTTCATTAAGTACAGCTTCTATTTCTTCAATATTTTTTATTTGTACCAACCTATTGCGAAACTCTTTAATATTAGGAAATCCTTTAAGATAATTAGCATAATGACTTCTCATTTCTAAAATTCCTAAAACACCATTTTTCCATTCAATACTTTTGTGTAAATGTTTTTTTATAACTGCAATGCGTTGTTGAATATTAGGCGGGGCAAGCATTTCGCCTGTTTTAATAAAATGTTTTATTTCATTAAATATCCAAGGGTATCCAATAGCAGCTCTTCCTATCATAATGCCATCTACACCAAAACGATTTTTATAGGCCAATGCTTTTTGTGGTGAATCAATATCGCCATTTCCAAAAATGGGAATATGAATACGTGGGTTGTTTTTTACTTTAGCAATTAATGTCCAATCTGCTTCACCTTTATACATTTGGCTACGTGTACGGCCATGTATGCTTAATGCTTTAATACCTACATCTTGTAAACGCTCGGCTACTTCTTCAATATTTTTACTGTTATCATCCCATCCTAAACGTGTTTTAACAGTTACAGGTAATGAAGTTGATTTTACAACTGCTGTAGTAAGTTTAACCATTAAATCAACATCTTTCAATACACCTGCACCTGCACCTTTGCTAACTACTTTTTTTACGGGGCAACCAAAGTTAATATCAACTAAATCTGGATTTACGGTTTCAACTATTTTGGCACTTAAAGCCATAGCTTCTTCATCTCCTCCAAAAATTTGAATACCTACGGGGCGTTCTTCTTCAAATATATCAAGCTTTTTACGGCTTTTAATGGCATCACGTATTAAACCTTCACTGCTTATAAATTCAGTGTACATTAGGTCTGCACCATTGTCTTTACAAACCGAACGAAACGGAGGATCGCTTACATCTTCCATTGGAGCCAGTAACAAAGGAAACTCAGGTAATTGTATGTTATGTATTTTAATCAAAATGCTTCTATTATCTTAGCTTGCAAATTTACAGTTTGATTTTTTAATGATTAGTTATGAATGAAGAAGAACAACAACAAAGTTTTGAAGATTCGGAACATTTTCAACAATTTTTTAATAAGAAAACCACCACCACAGCTATAAGTTATGCCGGGCAATTAGGTATTTTAATTGGTTTGTTGGGTGCTGCATTAATTATTGGATCATTAATTACCGGAATTATTTTTATTACCTTAACACATACCAGTTTGTTTGATTTAGAAAAAACAATGGCAAATCCTGCTTATGCCAATGCTTCTAAAATTGCACAGTTAATTGGTTCTGTTATTATATTTTTTGTTCCTGCATTTTTTTATGCTCGTATAGTAAATAAAAATCCGTTTAAACAACTGGGCTTTAGTAAACAAATAAGCATAAAACAAATATTTATTGTAATAGCTATTGCTATTATGGGCTTGTATTTAAGTGGTGCATTAGCACGGTTAAACGAAACGATTCCTATATCAAAAAGTTTGACGGCTTACTTTAAACAAATGGAAGATAAATACAGTGAGCAAGTTTTAATAATGGCAAATATGAAAACCATTGGAGATTATTTATTTTCATTACTTGTAATTGCATTAATTCCTGCAATTGTTGAAGAAACTTTGTTTAGAGGAGGTTTACAAAACATATTGGTAAAATGGACAAAAAGTGCATGGATAGGCATTGTTATTACAAGCATTATATTTAGTGCTATTCACTTTAGTTATTACGGCTTTTTATCAAGAGCAATGTTGGGAATGGTTTTAGGCTTTATTTTTTATGAAACAAAAAACTTGTGGTTAAATATTTTAATGCATTTTATTAATAACGGCGTTGCTATAACAGGGTTGTATTTTATTATGAAAAAAGAAAAAGTAACTAAAGAGGCTTTAAATGATGATACTTATCCTATTTGGATTGGTGCCATTGCATTATTGGTTATTATTTATTTGTTTCAATTATTAAAGAAAGAAACTGCTAAACAAAATTTACAGGCATAATGCAACCTTGGTATTTATTAAAAAGCACCCGTAACATTGCAGAAGCAAATATTGTAAAAGGATTATTACAAGAAAACGATATACCCGTTCAGTTATTAAACAAACAAGATAGCAGCTATCTTAATTTCGGCGATATTGAAATTTATGTTCCCGATTATTATAAAAATGTAGCAGAAAACTTACTGCATAAAGCACTGCTTAATTAGCAAACAATTTATGGTTGTAGTTTATAGGCATAATAAAAACCAATAACTACCAATTATTAACTATGGCATTCAACATACAAACATTTAAAACACGCACATTAACCGCAATAATATTTGCAGTAATTATGCTAACAGGATTATTATATAATTACTGGAGTTTTTTTATTTTATTTTCTATTATACATATTGGTTGTTGGATAGAATATCAAAAATTAATAGGTATAATTCATAAAGATTATTTAACCATTACATCTTTTCATAGAAATTGTATTATGCTAATTGGTTGGTGTTGTATGTTATTTATGTGTGGCGGAATGTATAAAATAGGAAACTTTAGTTTAAAAGGAATTGGTGAATACGGCATTCTAATATTAACTATTATTTTTTGTTTGTTTGAAATAGTATTTAAGAAAAAACTGAATATAAAACCTATTGGTTATTCTGTATTAGGCTTATTATATATTTCATTAAGTTGGAGTTTAATGATTGGATTAAGAAGCAATGAAACTTTTTTTGAAGGAAAAAATATTTCTGTAACAATGGGATTTGTTATTCCTATTTTATTAATTGCTTCTATTTGGATTAATGATACCATGCAATACATTGTAGGATCATTCATTGGCAAAACACCATTCAGCAAAATATCTCCTAAAAAAACATGGGAAGGCACAGTAGGAGGTTCTTTGCTTTGCATTATTGTTGTTTCGTTGGTTGGTTATTATATAATAAATATTCCTTTACAATTATGTATGGGTATTTCTGCAATTGCCGCAATTGTTGGCACTGCCGGAGATTTGGTTGAAAGTAAATTAAAACGATTAGCCAATGTAAAAGATAGCGGAAACATTATGCCCGGACATGGTGGCTTTTTAGACAGATTTGATTCTTTATTATTAGCAACACCTTTTATTTGGTTGTTTGTTTATTTCTTTGCATAAACAATTCATTTAAAAAATATAAATATGAAAATAGCAACAAAATATATACATGCAGGTGCAGAACCCGATCCCTCAACCGGTGCAATAATGACACCTATTTTTCAAACCTCAACTTATGTGCAGCAAGCTCCCGGGGTAAATAAAGGATATGAATATGCACGAAGTCAAAACCCTACACGTAAAGCATTAGAAGAAGCTTATGCACAAATTGAAAACGGAAAATTTGGATTAGCATTTAGTAGTGGTGTTGCTGCAACTGATTCTGTAATGAAACTATTGCAGCCCGGTAATGAAGTTATTTGTGGTAATGATATGTATGGCGGCACGTACAGACTATTTACTAAAATATATGAAAAATTTGGCATTAAGTTTCACTATATAAACATGCAAAGTGTTACCAATATTGAAGCATTAATAAACAATAATACTAAACTAATTTGGGCAGAAACACCAACCAATCCGTTAATGAATATTGTTGATATTGCTGCTGTTGCAAGTATTGCAAAAAAACATAATGTAATACTTTGTGTTGATAATACATTTGCTTCTCCTTATTTACAAAACCCTTTAAACTTGGGTGCAGATATTGTAATGCATAGTGCTACCAAATATTTAGGTGGGCATAGCGATGTAATACAAGGTTGTTTAATAATGAATGATGCTGCTTTGCGGGAACAATTATATTTTATACAAAAAAGTTGCGGTGCAGTACCGGGTCCCCAAGATTGTTTTTTGGTTTTGCGTGGTATAAAAACCTTACATGTGCGTATGCAACGCCATTGTGAGAACGGAGAAAAAATTGCTCATTGGCTTCGCAATAATAATAACGTGGCAAAAGTGTATTGGCCCGGATTTGAAGATATAGCGGGCTATGCTGTTGCAAAAAAACAAATGCGTGGTTTTGGAGGAATGATAAGTTTTGAATTGAAGAACGATAGTGTTGAAGAAGCAAAACGTGTTTTATCATCAACACATTTATTTTCGTTAGCAGAAAGTTTAGGCGGCGTTGAAAGTTTAATTAATCATCCTGCAAGTATGACGCATGCCTCTATACCTAAAGAAGAAAGAATTAAAAACGGATTGAGCGATTCTTTAATTAGATTAAGTGTAGGTATTGAAGATGTTGATGATTTAATTACAGATTTACAACGTGCAATAGGATAAAAGAAGTATTTAAATTATCATTTCTTATCATATACATTGGCATTATGCAGTTGCATAAACCGCTTAGATTGTTCTTCACCAAAACTTTCCCAACCAAATTGTTTGTATAACTCATGTGCATCTTTTGTGCCTAATAACCATCTTCTTAAGCCTTGTACTTCGGGGTTGTTATGAATAAATTGCAGTAGCCATTTACTTAACCCTTTGCCTCTGTGTGTTTCTATAATAAACACATCTGCTAAATAAGCAAAGGTTGCATAATCTGTAATTAATCTTGCAAAACCAACTTGCTCTTGTTTATATAACAATGTAAAACAATATGAATTTTCTATTGAACGCTGTACAACATGCAGCGGAATATTTTTTGCCCAGTAAGATTGCGTTGATAAATAGTAGTGTACAACAGTAATATCAATTTTATTTTTATTGGTTGTTATAACATAACCATTGTTAGTTGATTCATATATTTTCATACAATAAATTTTTGTTAGTGAAAATAAAAAGGAAAATAAAAAAGCCTCGCAGAAGCGAAGCTTTGTATATGGATGGGTTAGTAAGTACCAGAAACTTTCGTTTCCAATACAATATTATAAATAGTTTTTACCAACTCAAAATAAATTAGAAAGAATTTTATTAACATTTTAAAATAATTTGTGAATTGCGTTTTTAATTTTTCTTCCATTATAATTGGTTAAACATCAAACAGTACAATAATTTTTTTGAAAATGAATTTATTCATTCTTATGAAACATGCATGAATAAAGAGCTTTAGCATGTTGTTTGTTTTTTTATTTACACAGTATGTTATTTTTTGTTTCATTTTTTTATGGTAAAAACGTATTTCAAAACAGTATTCAACACAACAAAAAATTTTAGTGCAGTGCATTGCTATTACCTTTGATGCAACAAAAAATATAGTTGTATGAAGTTTCCTTCTCCTGTTTCATTGCAATGGATATCAGAATTAATAGATGCAGAATTAATTGGCAATACAACTGCCAATGCATTAGGAATAAATGAAATTCATAAAGTTGAAGAAGGCGATTTAGCTTTTGTTGATCATCCAAAATATTATGATACCTGTTTAAACAGCAACGCAACATTTATTATTATTAATACAAAAAATGTAGTTGTGCCAACAGGTAAAGCATTGTTAGTTACAAAGCAACCTTTTGAAGCATATCTAAAAATTGTTGAACATTTCAGACCTTTTATTTCTTACACAAAACAAATTAGTGATACTGCAACTATAGGAAAGAATACTATTATAATGCCTAATGTTTTTATTGGGCATAATGTTACAATAGGTAATAATTGTATTATTCATCCTAATGTTACAATTATGGATTATTGTGTGTTGGGAGACAATGTTGTAATACAAGCCGGCACCGTAATTGGCAGCGATGCATTTTATTATAACGGAAAAAAAGATAGAGAAATTTGGTTTAAAAAAATGAAAAGTTGCGGAACAGTTATAATTGAAGATAATGTTGAAATTGGAGCAGGTTGCACCATTGATAGGGGTGTAACACATGAAACAAGAATTGGGAAAGGAACCATTATAGATAATATGGTGCATATTGGACATGATACTGTTGTTGGTAAAAATTGTTTGTTTGCTGCACAAGTTGGTATTGCCGGTGCAACAACTATTGAAGATGGTGTAACATTATGGGGGCAAGTTGGGGTAAGTAAAACTTTAACTATTGGTGCCAATGCAGTTGTATTAGCACAAAGCGGAGTGCCTTCTTCATTAAAAGGAGATAAAACTTATTTTGGTTATCCTGCAGAAGATGCTTCTGTTAAAAGAAGAGAGTTGGTTTGGGTAAAACGTATTCCAGAATTATGGAAAAAAGTAATGGAAGGATAATTGCAAACAATAAATAAGTATAACTTACAAATTATATTTTTGTTTTAATTCTTTACAAACGCGTTGTATTGTTTCATTTAATGCGGTGTATTGAAAAGTAGGCAAGGCTTTCAATAATTTACTATTGTCAAAATTTACTTTAGCTTGTGCAGTTTTTGCAGTTTCTTTTGTAAGCAATGGTTCTTTGCCCATTAGTTTTCCTTTAATAGCTTCTAACCTCCAAACTATTGCAGCAATTAATGGTGTTACTTTTTTGTGCGGTGGTTTTTTATTAAAGCCCTCTGCAATAAGTGTAAATATTTTTTTATAAGAAACATTGTGCCCACTCACAATAAAACGTTGTTCAACAATATCACTTTCCATTAAAGCAATCATTGCATGTACAACATCTTTAACATCTACAAAACCACTAATGCCATTTGTAAACCAAGGAAATTCATTGTATGCAGATTGAAATATTTCTGATGAGCCTTTACTCCAATCTCCTGCTCCTAAAATAATAGTTGGGTTTATAATAACAGCATTTAAACCTTCGCTAATGCCACGCCAAACTTGCATTTCGGCTAAATATTTTGTTTTTCCGTATTCGCTATTACTTGTTGTTGCAGACCATTTCATTTCTTCGGTAATCATTACATCTTCTCTTATTCTTCCTAATGCAGCAACCGAACTAACATACACTAATTTTTTTACATTGGCATCAATACAAGCATTTACAATATTGGTTGTGCCTTCTACATTGGTTTGATATAATTGTTTTTTATTTTTTGGATTAAATGAAACCGCAGCAGCACAATGATACACATGTGTTATATTTTTCATTGTTTCTTCTAAAGAAACAACATCTAAAATATTTCCTTTTACCCATTGAACGTTTTGATGTGTAAACGAGGGCTCTGTAGAGTGATATAATGCTTTAATAGTATGGCCATTGGCAACAAGTTGTTTTATTAAATGTGAGCCTACTAAACCTGAGCCACCGGTAACTAAAATCATAATAATTATTTATTTGTTGCTGCAGTTTTTACAAATTCCGCTCATTACAACATCTGTTCTTGTTTGTTTAAACCCTGCAGGTAAATTTATGGCAGGTATTGCAATATGTTCTAAACAATATGTAAGATCACAAACATCGCAAATAAAATGAGCATGATTATCATTATGATGACCTTGCGAGCAATTGTCTTTACATAAAGCGTATAGAACAGAATTATCTGTTGTGGGAATGGTATGAATAATTCCTTTTTCAACAAAAACCTGTAAGGTTCTGTAAATGGTTACTCTATCAAATTGTTCGGAAGATTTTTTTTCTATATCGGCATGTGCTAAAGCTCCGTTACTTTTTTGAAACAGTTCTAAAATAGCTGTTCTGCTTCCGGTAACACTTAGTTGATTTTTTTTTAATATATCATTAGTATCACTTTTCATACTTCTTCATTTTGCTTAGTAAATAAAATTCTATTGTTCTTGTTTTTCTTTTAATAATCCTGCTATATCTTTTTTTAATTTTTCTATTTCATTATTTTTTAACCCATCATATACACCGCCACGCACATTTCCATTTTTATCTACCAATGCAAAAAATTGCGTATGCATAAAATCATCATCAATGTTGGCAAGTGCACGCTTGGGGTCATCAATACCATAACTATTTCTGGCAATATTGTATAAACTATCTTTTCTTCCTGTTAAGAATACCCATTTTTTTGTATCAACTTTTAAAGAATCGGCATAATGTTTTATAACTGAAACAGAATCTGTACCGGGGTTGCAGGTGCTAGAAACAATTAAAAAATTGGGTTCGTTTTTAAAGGCTTCATAAATTAATTTCATGTTGTTATTCATTTTGGGGCAAATACCTTTGCAGGTTGTAAAAAAATAATTTACAACACATACTTTGCCTTGCATGTTAGTATTTGTAAATACATTTCCATCTTGATTTAAAAATGAAAAACTTTCTATTCTGCTTCTTTTGGGCAAAGAACTTTTATTAAAAAAATCGGTTCCTTTAAAAATAAAAACTTGAAACACAATAGTTAAAACAATAAAGAACAATAAATAATACAATATCTTTTTCTTATTCATTTCTAAAAATTAAAATGCAAATTTAGTTATTGCTAAAGCAAGCAAAGGAGAATAAAATATTGATTGTGTAGATTTGCAACATTGTTGCAATATGTTATATTTGCAAAATGTTTCGTAAAATTAATTGGGATGCTTTTGGTATTGCTGCTTCGTTGGCGTGTGCCATACATTGTGCCATACTACCTTTGGTGCTAACCAGTTTGCCATTGTTTGGTGTAGAAATAATTGATAATGTTTCTTTTGAATATGGAATGATTGCGTTAGCGTTTTTGGTGGGTGCATATTCTTTGTATCATGGATGGAAAAAACATCATCATAGTGTTATTCCGTTAATTATTTTTTCTGTTGGAATACTTTTATTGGTGGCCAAACAAATTTGGCATAATCTTCAATTGGTGTTTTTAATTCCTGCTGTTGTATTTATTGTGTATGCTCATTTATTAAATTATAAATCTTGCAGAAAACACAATCATGCACATAAAGATGATTGTAACCATTAGTTTATAATTAAAAAAAACTAAGCCATTGTTTTTAAAATACTTTGCCACATTAAATTGGCGGTTATATCCCAAGTAAATTTTTTGTATTGTTGTTTTCCCTCATCAATAATATTATTACGCAGCGTTTCATCTTTATATAATTGCATCATTTTTTCTGCTAATTCATTATAATTATTTGGATTAGCGTATAATGCAGCCGTACCACATATTTCAGGCATACTACTTACATTGCTTGTTATTACAGGAACATTACATTGCATGGCTTCTAAAGGGGGTACACCAAAGCCTTCAAAAAACGAAGGGAAAATTAATGTATAAGCCGATGCTGTAATGTGGGCTAATTCATCTTCATTTATATATCCTAATAATACTATATCGCTTTTATATTTATAGGTTTCCAGTTTATCTAAAAAATCATTGTTTTGCCATGCTAACCTTCCGGCAATCAACAACTTCATATTACTTTGTTGTCTTTTTTTAAAAACAGAAAATGCTTTTAATAAGGTTAATAAATTTTTTCTTGGATGAATGCCTCCGGTAAATAAAAAATACTCGCAACCATTGGTATATTTTTCTTTTACGGCAGATTGTAATACATAGGGAATAGTTGTAAATAAAGGTTTTGCTGCACTATATACTACACTAATTTTTTCTGAAGGAATTTTATATTGATTAATAATATCTTGTTTTGAAAATTCAGAAACGGTTGCTATTTGTTTTGCTTTTTGTAAAAACTTTGGTGTGAATTTTTTATAGTATAACAAATGTTGTTTGCCAATAAATTTTGGATAATGTATAAAAGCCAAATCATGCACTATTAATAGTTGCGGAAATTTTGTTGTTAAACTGCAAAATCCATAAGGTTGTACAACAACATCAGGTTTAATAGAACGCAATGCCCAAGCCAATTTTACGTCGTACCAGAATTTAAATGCTAATGCATGCCTTGCTTTAGGTTTTATTACAATTGGTTTAATGTTAGCAGAAAAAATGAATTGTTCATCATAAGCTCTGTCAAATAAAAAAATAAATTCATGTTCAACATATTTTGCGGCCAATCTTCTGAATATTTCCTGAACAAAATATCCGTAGCCTTCCAAATTATTCTTCTGTAAAAAAATAGTATTTACTGCAATTCGCATTTAAAACACATTTACTAATAGTTATAAAAACCTTTTCTTGTTTTTTTACCCAATTCTTTTGCTTCTACTTTTTGTTGTTGAATAATAGAAGGTTTTAATCTTTCGGGTTTACCTAAATCGTTCCAAACAATATTGCTAACATTATAATTAATATCCATTCCAATTAAATCCATCAATTTAAATGGACCCATTTTAAAACCACTTGCTTGCATAATAGTATCTACATTTTCTATAGTTGCTAAATTTAATTCTATCAACCTCATTGCTTCTAAGTAATAATGCCTTGCAACTCTGTTTACAATAAAGCCGGGGGCATCATTACAAATAACAGCTGTTTTACCCAATGCGGTACTTAATAAACATAATTGTTTAATAACATTATTATTTGTTGTAGTTGCTTTAATTACTTCAACCAATTTCATAATAGTTGCAGGATTAAAAAAGTGCATTCCTGCAAACATTTGCGGACGCTGCATTTCAGCTGCTAATTGATTTATTGAAATGGAAGATGTATTGCTTGCTATAATAGTTTCTGTATTGTTTATTTGTTCTAATTGTTTAAATAAATTTAGTTTAGCTTCTTTGTTTTCAACAATTGCTTCAATAATTAAATGGGCAGTACAATTATTAATATTAGATGTATATTGTATATTATCAATTGTTTGCTGCTCTTCATCTTTAGTAATTTTATTTTTTAAAACTAATGCTTGCAAACTGCTTTTTATTAAAAGGCTGCTTTTGTTTAATACTTCTTCATTTAAATCAAATAAAACAGTTTTAAATCCATGTTGAGCTATAATTTGTGCAATGCCACTACCCATGGTTCCTGCACCACAAACAACTATTTTTTTTATTACTAACATAGGTGCAAGATAGTTGGAATTAAATATTATTTTTACAGTATGGCATTAGAACAATTAGATTTATTTGGCTACGAAGCACCTAAACCTGTTGTAAAAACAAAAAAGGTTAAGCCTGCTGTTAAACCTATTGTTACAAAAGAAGAAATTATTATTGAAGAAGAAGTTAAACTAAAAGAAAAAGGAAAACGCGGCAGAAAGTCTTATAAAGAAATGTACAATAGTGCCGATTTGATTAATATTCCTGATGATGAAACGCTTGATAAAAAATTATATTACTCTATAAGCGAAGTGGCGGAATGGTTTAATGTAAATCCATCTTTACTACGCTTTTGGGAAAGTGAGTTTGATATTTTACAACCTCGTAAAAACAGAAAAGGTGATAGGCTTTTTAAAAAAGAAGACATTAAAAATTTAGAGTTGATACATTACTTGTTGCGTAATAAAAAATACAGCATTGAAGGTGCAAAAGATTATCTGAAAAATAATAAAAACAATTTGGCACTTCACCAACAACTAACAGCAGCACTAAACAACTGTAAGGCATTTTTATTAGAATTGAAAGCTAATTTGAATTCTTAGTTTAATCTGTTTGTTAATAGCTTTTACCTTTCTATATATTTACATAGTTGTACTCAAAAAAGTATTATCACTTATTGCAACAAAAATTGTAATTATTAAGGATAGATATTTTTACATTATAACAAACTCACTCTTAAATAAGCATTTGGTTATTTTTACGCATTGTTAATTATAATAGGATTTATGAAAAAAATAATTGGTTTATTATTCTTTACAGGATTAATTGCTTGTTCAACACATCATAAAATAGTTTATCAAACCATACAAAACGGAAATGAAAAAATATTAAAGGGATATATTACCCGTAAAGTATTGCAAAATGATTCTTCTTTTAAATGGTTTAATGAGAACATGCAACTCGGACAAACAGATGCCAGTGCTGTAGCGGCTTTCAGTAAGAATAAAAATAAATTTACCATGATTATTTTTTGCGGAACATGGTGCCACGATACACAATTTTTACTTCCACAATTTTATAAATTGGTTGATGAAAGCCATTATCCGGATAAAAATATTCTATTATTAGCGGTTGATGAAAACAAACAAACTATAAATAATTTACAGATAAAATATGCTGTAACAAGTGTGCCTACTTTTATTGTATTGCAAAATGAAAAAGAAGTTGCACGTGTGGTTGAATATGGAAAATATGGATTAATTGATAAAGAATTAGGAGAGATTGTTTCTAAGTTGTAACTATTGTTTATTGGTTATAACAACTTCGGTATTTGCAGCAGCTAATTGTAAATTTTGTTGGGTTAGAATATCAATTGTTTTTAAATTAATTCTTTCTCTTAAAGCAAAATAATCATCAATATCTTGCGGCATGGCAGACAAATAATCTATAGCAATTATATGTGCATTTTTGCCCGTATCCATTAAATATACATGGTATTTTTCTACAGTAGGCTCTGCCTCAATAGTTTGCTTTACGGCAAATAAAAATTGTTTTAATTGTTCTGTAGAAGTTGAAATAGATAATTCAATTTTTAATTCTGTTTTGCGTTGTGTGCGTAGTGTAATATTATCAATAATGGTATCAACCATTTGTTTATTGGGAACCGATAAATAAGTTTTTGCTTCAGTTCTTACCCTTGTGCTGCGTAATCCAATTTTTTCTATAGTGCCTGTAAAACTTTGTACTTTAACAGTATCACCGGTTATAAAGGGTTTATCAAAAAATATAATAAATGATGCAATTAAATTTTCTAAACTCTCTCTTAAACTTAATGCCACAGCTGCACCAACAATGCTTAAGCCGGTTAATATGTTACTAATATTTTTATTGAATGAAAAACGAAGAATTAATAATATGCCAATTAATACAAGTATTACTTTAAAAAAATCTTTGAAAAAAACAACAAGTTGGTTTTCTGATTGGTCTGCTGTTTGATTGGCTTTTTCTTCTAAAATCATTGCGGCAAAATCTATGGCACGCAAGCAAAGCCAAATAAAAACCCAAACCATAATGGCGTTTGATAAACTATCTAATAAAACACGTAGTGTAATTTTATAAATTTTAAAATCAATGTCTTTAGGAAAATAAAGTTTATCAAAAGCTATAAATGAAATAAAAATGAGTAAGAATAATTCTAAAGGCGGAATTATTAAATTAACAAAAGCATCTTTATGTAAGGCCTTTCCTTTTTTAGAAAAAATTTTGTATAATATTCTTGCAAAATATTTTGAAATAAAACGTTTTACAATAAATGCAAATAATATACATGCAAAAACAATTAAGTAGCTCTTAATAGTATTATCTAAAAAAACTTGTTGTAAAAATTTTTGCATGTGTGCAAGATAATTATTCTTCTAATTTTTTTAACTGCATATCGTTTCCATCAAAAACGGCATAAGTAAAATTTCTTATCCAATCTCCAAGATTAATGTATTTACTGCCGGCATTTAATTGAATAGTTAAAGGCAAATGTCTATGTCCAAAAACAAAATAATCAAATTGTTCTTTTTGTAAAACTTCTTTACAATAAATAACCAACCATTCATTTTCTTCACCTAAAAAAACCTCATCGCTGCTGCCTGTTTTTTCTCTACTTTTTCTGCTGAAATAATTTGCTAAACCAATTCCAAAGGTTGGATGTAATTGACCAAATAGCCATTGACAAATTTTATTGCGGAATATTTTTTTAATGAATTTATAACCGTGATCTCCGGGTCCTAAACCATCTCCATGCCCTATAAAAAATTTTTTATTATTAATTTGAAATGTTGTTGGATGAAAGTAAACTTTAATGTTTAATTCTTTTTGAAAGTAATTAACCATCCACATATCATGATTGCCCACAAAAAAACGAATGTCAATTCCTGCATCGGTTAATTCGGCTAATTTTCCAAGTAATCTTACAAAGCCTTTTGGTACTACTTTTTTATATTCATACCAAAAATCAAAAATATCTCCTAAAATAAAAATAGCAGATGCATTGTGTTTGATGGAATCTAAAAACGAAACAATTTTTTTTTCTCGCAATAAACTGTTTTCATAATCAGGTGCTCCTAAATGAAAGTCTGAAAGAAAATATATAGGGTTTGTTGCGGTTGCTTGCATTTTAAAAACGTTCTAATAATTTATTCCTCAACTAAAAAACAAAAAACTTCTTTAGGGCCGTGTACACCAACTACTAATGTTTTTTCAATATCTGCAGTACGGCTTGGGCCTGTTGCTAATGTTATTAATGAAGGTAATGCTTCGAAATATTTTTCTTTTACGTTTGTTATTGCATCTTTAATATCATAAACCAATTGATTGGTGTAGGCTATGCAAATATGTACGGGTGCATATACACTAACTGTTCTTCCGCTTTGTTGGGCGGCACTCATTACAATGCTTCCTGTTCGGGCAATTAGCTGTTCGCAACTTGTTATAGCTGCATCGCAACTATGTATATCGGTTGTATGAAAGTTTGTAAACCCGTTGTTAGTTAAATTTTGTTTTAATATATCTTCTTTACAAAAAATTTTTTGCCAATTGCGTGCAGTAATTAATGTATTGAGTTGTTCGGTTAATTGTTGTTGGTTTTCGCAAAAAGAAAAACGCCCTTGCAGTTTGGTAAATTTTTCTGCAAACTCAAATTCTAATTCTTGTTGAGATGATTTGAAAACACTATCTACACCTTCACTTGCGGGGAATGGCAAATTTGTTGGATGTGATAGTGCTTGCCTTATTTTTTTTAAAATATTTTCTTTTGATGCCGAAACATTCATTACAAAAAATTAATTTAATGGTGGTACGGGTTGCTTGCTATCGTATGCCGGAACTCCTGCATCTATTGATCCATCAGTTGGTTTATTTTCTTCTCCATCGGTGGTTTCAACTTCTAAAATTTTCTTTTCTTCAAATGGTCTTTTACCAATTAATTCTTCAACATCGCTTTGTAATAAAACTTCTTTATCTAACAGTTGTTTTGCTAATAATTCAACTTCTTTCTTTTTTTCGGTTAATAAAGCTAATGTTCTTTTATATGCTTCTTCAATAATACTTCTTACTTCATTGTCTATTAATTTTCCTGTTTCTTCACTGTAAGGTTTGGTAAAAGTATTTTCTTGAGAAGGGTCGTAAAAACTAACGTTACCTACTTTGCTATTCATACCGTAAACGGTAACCATGCTGTAAGCTATTCGTGTTATTTGTTGTAAATCGTTACTTGCACCTGTTGAAATTTTTCCGAAGAAAATTTCTTCGCTGGCTCTTCCGCCTAATGTCATACAAATTTGATCCATTAATTGATCGGTATTGTATAAATATTGTTCTTTGGGTGTGTATTGTGCGTAACCTAATGCTGCTGTTCCTCTTGGCACAATGGTTACTTTTAATAACGGATAAGCATGTTCTAAAAACCAACCACAAATGGCGTGGCCTGCTTCGTGATAAGCAATGATTGCTTTTTCATGTGGGGCGATGATTTTATTTTTCTTTTCTAATCCACCAATAACTCTGTCAATGGCATCTTGAAAATCTTTCATATCAACTCCTTCTTTGTTATTGCGTGCTGCTATTAATGCTGCTTCGTTACAAACATTAGCAATATCGGCACCTGCAAAGCCTGGTGTTTGTTCTGCCAATTTGTGAATATCTAAAGTTTCTGAAACTTTTATTGGTGCCAGATGCACTTTAAAAATTGCTTCTCTTCCTTTTACATCTGGTTTATCAATAGTGATTTGTCTATCAAATCTTCCGGGACGTAATAAGGCACTATCTAATACATCGGGTCTATTGGTAGCGGCTAAAATAATAATACCGCTATCTCCACCAAAACCATCCATTTCAACTAATAATTGGTTTAGCGTGTTTTCTCTTTCATCATTACTCATTATAGCATTTCTGCCTCTTGCTCTACCTATTGCATCTATTTCATCAATAAAAATTATGCAAGGTGCTTTTTCTCTGGCTTGTTTAAATAAATCTCTTACACGGCTTGCACCAACGCCTACAAACATTTCAACAAAATCGCTTCCGCTTAAACTAAAGAAAGGAACTTGAGCCTCACCTGCCATTGCTTTTGCTAAAAGGGTTTTACCTGTACCGGGAGGGCCAACTAATAATGCACCTTTCGGAATTTTTCCACCAAGTGAAGTATATTTTTTGGGTTGTTTTAAAAAGTCTACAATTTCCATTACTTCTACTTTGGCTTCATCTAAACCTGCTACATCGGCAAAAGTTATGTTTACTTTAGTGCCTTTATCAAATAATTGTGCTTTAGATTTTCCGATGCTGAAAATACCACCGCCTCCGGCTGCACCGCCGCCGCCCATTTTACGCATTAATAAAATCCAAATAACTACTATTACTACCATTGAAAAAATAGTGCTGCTTATTGGACCAAACCAATCGGGGTCTTGTTTGGTAACAACAGGAACTTGTTTGTTATCGGGAATTTGATTGTTTTTATAAAAGCTTGAAAGGTTATCACTAAAAACTTTCCAATCTACTACTTGAAATTCGAATAATGGAACGCCCTTTACTTTTGCGGGTTCAAATTTCATTTTAAATCTTTCTTCATACCAAGCTTTGGTAATGCTATCGGGTTTCATAAAAACCCTTACTACTTGTTTGTTGGTAACTTGTAATAAATGATCTACATCACCGGGTAATATCATTTTTTGAAAAACTTCTTGTTCGCTAACAGTATTGGTTTCGGGCGTAAATTTTAAAAAGGTAGAACCTAATAATGCTGCAAAAATGATAATGTAAATCCAATAAATATTAAATTTTGGAAGTTTGCGTTGCGGTTTATTATCGTTGTTCGAGTCTCCTCCTCCCATAAAAGGGATTTTCGGTTTTTTATCTTGTTGATCAGGTTGCATAGTTTGTTTGTTGTTTTCTACTTTTCTCTACAAGTAAATTATTTATTTTTTTCAGATAAAATTTTTTATTTATTCATTATGGCCTATTACTTCAGCATCATTCCACATTTCTTCTAATTTATAAAATTTTCTGGCATCGGGCTGCATTACGTGAATGACAATGTTTACATAATCTATCAGTATCCAATGCGATTGTTGGTAGCCTTCGTGTTTATATGGATTTTCGCTACAATGTTTTAAAACTTCATGTTGCACAAAATCGCTAATTGCTTTAACCTGTGTTGTGCTGCTTGCTTGGCAAACAATAAAAAAATCTGCAACAGCTTCGTGTATTTTACGCAAATCAAGACTTACAATATTTTCGCCTTTTTTTTCTTGAATGGCTTTTATAATTGTTTTGAAAATTTTTGAATTACGATTTATACGTACTACGCTGTTTTTTTTGCGGTTGCTTAAAACTGAAACTGGTGTTGCCAATAAATTAAACTTTGGTTTGTAATGATATATTTTTATAGACGAAAAAGCAGTATAAATATTGTACCATTTTTATTTGCTTCTCTATCTTCGCCAAAAGTAATACTCTTTTGTCATCTTCTACTACCTTCAATACCATTGGCCTGCCATTTATACACTTAAATACTGTTGAAAGTAGTAATACTTTTTTATTAGACAAATTGCGAAATGGTTTGGCTGCACACGGAACTGCGGTTTTTGCTGATGAACAAACTGCCGGAAAAGGGCAAATGGGCAAAGTTTGGAAAAGCGAAATTGGACAAAATATTATATTATCATTAGCAATTGATGTGTCTTTTATACCACTTAATAATCAGTTTTGTATAAGTGTAATGGTTGCTTTAGGCTGTTATCAATTTTTTAGTAAATATGCCGGAGAAGAAACCAAAATAAAATGGCCGAATGATATTTATTGGAAAGAAAGAAAAGCAGGAGGTATTTTAATTGAAACGATGAATAGAAAAAATTCGGAAACGAGAAATAAAGAGCGGAGTGATATAAGATTTGCAGTTGTAGGTATTGGATTAAATATTAATCAAACTGTTTTTGGAGAAGGAATAAAAAATCCTGTATCACTAAAACAAATTACAGGCAAACAATTTAATGTTGTTGATTTAGCAAAAGAATTGTGTGTATTTATTGAAAAAGAATATTTGCAATTACAAAAAGGAAAACAAGCAAAACAGTTAATAAAATTTAATAATATTTTATTTAAACATAACGAAAGGGTTAAACTGAAAAAAAATCAAATTGTTTTTAGTTGTGTAATTAAAGGAGTGGATGAATACGGTAAATTATTAGTACAACATCCTGCTTATGAAAGTTTTAACTTGCATGAAGTAGAATGGATATTATAAAAGACATTTAATTTAATTTTTGTGTTTTTACTTGGAGAACCCAATCTTTTAAAGCCTTGTAAACTTGTAAAGCAACTTTGTTTTGAAACTTAGTAGTAATAATTTTCTTTTCATCTTCGGCATTGCTTAAAAAACCAATTTCTAATAATGCATTTACAAAATCTGTTGGGGTGTTTAGTGTAAAATTAAAACTACCCACATTGCCAAAATCATTCATCTTTATTTCAAGCATTCGTTTTAAAATACTTTGCGATAAAGTTCTAAAACCAATATGCTTATAGTAAGTGCTACTACCGTTTATTGTAGTATTGCTTGAAGAGTTTAAGTGTAAACTTATTAGCATATCCGGATTTTTTTCTTGCAAAAACAATACACGATCTTTTATATCAAAACTTGTATCGGTTGTTCTTGTCATAATAGTTTTAACGCCATTGGCTTTTAATATTTTTTCTAATGCTTTTGCAAAAGCAAGCGTTAATATTTTTTCACTTGCTTTGGTGTTAATACCATCTGTACCTAAATTATTGCCACCGTGCCCCGCATCAATAGCCACTACTAATTTTTTTAAATTTAAAACTTCAGGTTGATGTTTCACTTTTATTATTAAATGCTTGCCTTTATATTCAATACTATAACCCCAATGTTGTTGGTGTTTTAAATCAATAGTTACTTCAACAACATCATCTTCAACCTGCTTGTAATACACGTTTTTTATTTCTTTAAGCGATTGTAATTGTGTTATCCAGTTTGTATTGCTTTGTACGCCGTATATCTGCAACATTATTTTTGATGGATTAATCTCCATCCAACTTTTATAAGGCAAACGTTCATCAACACTTATGGCAAGAATGTCATAACAACTATCGGTTCCGTTTACTTTCCATGAGTTGGTTAAGTAAAAAGGTTTTTCTTTTATAGTAGAATCTTTATGTATATATGATTTATCTATAAATGCGGTATGATTTTTTGATAATTGAACATGGTATAAATGCCCTGTTGAATCAATTACTTTTAATATAACATTGGTATCAATATAACCTAGTTTAGCTCCTCCCAATCTATCGTCGCCCAAGCCATATGCTAATGATGGTAATTTACCTTTTGTTTTTGCTAACCAATAATGTTTAGCAGAAGTATCTTCTTGTGCTTTTAATGCAATTGTAAATGCAAGGCAAGTAATAAGCAGTATAATCTTATTCATTGCATGAAAGTAATAAAAAAATAACGGGATGTATAAATACCCCGTTATTGTTTAAATAAAATATTTGATGAATGGCAACCTACAATGAACTAATCGTATCGGATTAATTTTTTTGAACGCCACAAATCTCTATAACTGAAAGAAACGGTTAATTGTGTAAAATTTTCTCTTATTAAATTATTATTGGTTGTGCCTCTTCTTCCAACTTCTAAAGCAGCATTAACAGCAAAAAGTGCTGAAATTTGTGTGCCTACGCCTAATGTACCACCTACTTCATCAATTTGGTAACCATTTATTTTTAGGTAAGAAGTTTTATAAAAAAATCCTGCTTGAAAGTAACTTTTTTCAATTGATGCAACTGTATTTCCCGATACATCTCTAAAGTTTATTTTTTTCGAATATTCAAATCCTAAAGAATATTTATTGCTGTTTACTAAAGCGTAGCTAATGCCTTTGTAATTTAAACTACTCCATCCTTCATAGTTATAATCAGCGGCAAAAGTTAACTTGTTGTTTAAAGTAGCAGCTACACCTGCTCCATACATTACAGGAAGCGTAAAATAATCTTTTTTGTATATATTATCATTTCTTAATGTTGTTGTGCCATCTGTAACCAATAAACTATAATTTGCATTTAATTTGGTTTGGTATGATCCTGTAACACCAGCAGCATAATTCCATTTCTTTTTTCTATTTGTTTTATACTGTGCTCCAAACTTAAAATATGGATTAGCAATAGTTACATAACGCGTAGAGGTGAGGGAGCTATCACTAACACCGCCTAAAATAGATTCTGTTTCATTCATGTGCCCAAATAAATACGATGCCTGAACACCAACTGAAAAATTTGAATCAATTCTAAAACTATTAGTTAAAAAGAAATTATTTAATCCGCCATCTCCTTGATAATATACGAGCGTATTAGTGGGTGTTCCCTGAATACTTTTTAAGCCATACATAGAGTATTTAGCAGTGCTAAATGGAAGTAAACCTAATGTGGTTGCCCAATATGATTTAGGTTTTACAGCTAATAATAATTTTCTGAATTGAAGATCTGATGAATTGGTTTGAGATGCGGTAGATACCGGCTTACCAGTATAGTTTATACTTTTAAACCTTGCAGAAACTTCCATATTAAAATAATGATACTCTAATGCTGCATTTGCGGCGGGGTTAGCGGTATACATATACCTGTAAGAAGATAATGCAATACCTGTATTACCCATGCCTGTTGTTCTATCAAAATAACTTTTTTCAATATCACCAATACCAATTATTGAATAGGGCGAATTGTTTTGTTGTGCTGTTGCATAATTACTAATGCAACATAATAAAACAATATATGATAAAATATTTTTTTTCATTTTTAATTACTATTGAATTGCTGCGAACGTTAATTGAAGAGAAATGGTATTAGTGGTATTATTTTTATTAGCAATAATTACTCTGCTAAATTGCGTTTCATATGCTCCGGAAGGTGGTGCAAATAAAACACCGTTATTGCTTACATTAATTGTTGGGTCTGTAAGTAAAGATTTAATATATGAACTTACATCATAAGTATAAGTTGTGTTTTGCCCATATATATAATCAGTTACTAAATTTCCGTATTGAATAGAAGTGTTGCCGTTGGACAATAACACAAATAAATTACTACCTAATTGATTTAAAATGTTTGTTGAAGCCAAACGCATTTGTGATGGCAAATAATAATAAGGGCTAAATGTTGATGTTTGAGGCCTTACAATTAATACCGCTTGCAAAAGCTTTGCATAGTTAGGAATTTTTAAAAGATCTCGTATGCTTGGAAAAGTAATTTTAGCCGTTATGCCTGTTGAAGTTTGTGTATAAGCAGCATTGCCGGTTAAAGTATTATTTATTTCATGTAATGTGGGTCCTAAAGCAGCAATGGGTGTTCCTGTTCTATCTGCGGTAACATTTGTAAAATGATGTGATTTATTGGAGAGTTTAAAATTAACTTGCATATTATTTGTAGTAACACCTGCTTTTTTATAATTAATTCGCAAGGTTAAACTATCCGAAAGTCCTAATATCATTTTATTATTTATTCCACCACCCAATCTCAGCCCTTTAAAGAAATCTAAAAAAACACTTTCTGTTTTAATAGTATCGCTACCTCTTTGCAACATGCCAAACAATTGCATTCCAAAAGCATTGTTTAACCGTATAGCAATAGTATCTGTAAAATTTGGTTTTACAATAATATCTGTAGATCCTAATGCTGTTGTATTGTAATTAAATTTATCTACATTATATAAATAACTTCCATTATCCCAAGGAACAATATTTTCTGTAAGTTGATTTACATCAATATGTAGGCTTTGTGTAGAATCTCCATAATAGTTAGAACCTTTTTTAAGGTATAATATTAAAGAAGCCGAATCGAAAGAAGTGTATTGATAAATATCAGCATAAGCAGGTGCAGCCATTTCTAAGAAAGTTTGAGCTTGAATTTTTCCAAAATATGGATCTGTGTATCCACCAACTAATGTAACGCCGGTTGAAGATGTTATAAACGAATCGGTATAAACAGTAGATAGGTTTACGCCAAATGTATCTGTACGAATAATTTGTGTAGCACCATTGTCTAAATAAGCATCTCCAAATGTAATATTGGTTTTGTTGCAAGCAGTTGCTGCCACAATTATTGCTGCAAAGAAACTTAGGTAAAATATTTTCTGCATAAAGTCAATCAGTATTCACAAAAAAGGTTAGTCTTTTCTGTTCAAGTGCGGCAAATATATTTATGTACCTCTCAAATTAATTCATTTATAAAATATTTTAACTTCTATTTTAGTTTGAGAGAAGCCCCCTATATTTGCGGCTCTCTTTTGCAGACAAAAAATAAATATTCGTCGGGCAAATGAGACTGAAAATCCATTTTAACGATTTTCAGACAACCTATACAAATAATTTGGGCAAAATTTTAAAAAAGATGAATCAAGTAAAGTACTTATTTTTTCTTCCTGTAGCTATCTGCTTATTTACATTCGTGTCATGTAACCCTTCTTCAGTAACAGATCCAACAACATCAAGTGGAAACTGGGTTAAACGTGCAGAGTGTGATTGTAATGCACGCACAGAAGCTGTTTCTTTTGTAATTGGCGATACCGCATATATAGCAACCGGAATAGATGGAAGCAATATTCGTTATCAAGATGTTTGGGCTTACGACCAAAATAAAAACTTTTGGACACAGAGGGCACAATTTCCTGGAGTGGCACGTAATAGTGCTGTTGCATTTACAGTTGGAACAAAAAGCTATATAGCTACCGGTTATGATGGTACAAATAGATTACAAGACAATTGGGAATATAACCAAGCCACCAATTCATGGGCTGCAAAAGCTCCATTGCCAGACCCTGCCAATGCACCCGTAGGAAGCGGTGCCAGATATGATGCAGTTGGCTTTGGTATAGGAAATTCAGGCTATGTTTATTCCGGATTTAATGGTGGGTACACAAAAGATATTTGGCAATTTACTCCTTCAACAAATACATGGGTGTCTGTTGTAAGTAATGGAGGAACCAAACGCTCTCAAGGGATTGTTTTTGTGTATAACAACAAAGCCTATTTATTTACAGGTATTAATAATGGACAAGTAGTTACAGTAAATGATGGTTGGGTATTTGATCCTTCTCAAATTAGTTCTTCTACAGGTCCGTGGACACAATTAAGAAATATTACCAATACAAGTAGTGATAGTTATGATGATGACTATACCGATATTGTAAGAAATAATGCAGTTGCATTTGTAATTAATAATAACGGTGTACCTAAAGGTTATTTAACCTGCGGACAAAATGGTGGATACATTAAAAAAACATGGGAATATGACTTTGCTACCGATTTGTGGACACGCAAAACAACGTATGAAAGATCTGAACGCGGTGGTGCAGTTGGTTTTGCAGTTAAAGGAAGAGGCTTTGTTGCTTTAGGTAGCAATAGCAGTTATTATTTAGATGATTTAGATGAATTTTTACCAGCAGCAACTTATGATGTAAATGATTAACCAATTATTAAAAATAAGTGTAGCAGGAATAGCTGTTTTGGTTTTATCATGCAATCAACATAAACCGGAAGAAACAAAAAATAATGTTTTACCCGCCGATGCTGTTGCAAAAGAACAAATGGATAAAGCTAAAAAAAGTGACAGCATTTATGTTGAACTGAAAATTATTAAAACAGATTTTGGTTACGGCTATGAAATTTATAAAAACCATGAGCCCTTTATAAGGCAAGATTATATTCCTGCAATTGAAGGACGAAAAGGTTTTGTAAGTGAAGAAGAAGCCAAGCGATTAGGAGATTATGTAGTAAAAAAAATGACGGAAGGTAAAATGCAATTTCCTTCTGTAACACCTGCCGAAATTGATAGTTTACATATAACACATTAATAAAAAACTCTTAGCATTTTGCTAAGAGTTTTTTTCTATCATTTCATCTAATGCCTGTTTATACGAGGTGCCAATAGGTATTCTGTGGTTGCCCATAATTATTTCACTTCTGGTAATAGTATCAATCTGTTTTATAGAAACTATATATGAGCGATGTACTCTTATAAACTCGTTGGCAGAAAGTTTTGCTTCAAACTCTTTTAAGTTTTGTAAAGTGGTTAAAGGTGTGTTTTTACCCTTAATATAAATTTGTGTGTAATCTCTTAATCCCGATAAAAACAAAACGTCTCCTAAAATTATTTTAATTAATTTATATTCAGATTTTACAAATAAAAAATCTCTGTGTATTGTTTTGGTTGCATCTGTCATTTTATAAAAGTAATAATGATAACGGTAATAAAGCGTTAAATAAAAAAGCATCATGTGTTTTACATGATGCTTTAGTTGTATAATTTATAAGTTATTATTCTGCTTCGGCAACTACTTCTTTTACTTCGGGTATCATTCTTTTCATCATACCTTCAATACCTGCTTTTAAAGTTATCATAGATGATGGGCAACCACTGCAACTACCTTGTAGCATTAGGTTTACAACACCATCGTTATAGCTTTTAAATTGTATGGCACCGCCATCCATTTCAACGGCGGGTTTTACATAATTTTCTAATAATTCTTTTACACGTTTTACAATATCACCATCATTAGCAGAAATAATATTACTTGCTTCGTGTTTTACTTTGGCAACTTCTTCTTCATTAATTACAATACCGCCATTTTCTAAATAATCTTTTAAAAATTGTTTTATATTGGGAATTACATCTTGCCAATCTTCAATATCGGATGTTTTAGTAAGTGTAACAAAATTGCTGGCAATAAAAACACTTTTTATAAAAGGGAAACTAAACAGTTCTTTTGCTAAAGGAGATGGGTTGGCTGTACTTTCATCTTGAAAATCTATACTCTTTCCCGGATATAATAATTTGTTGGCAACAAATTTCATTGTTTCGGGGTTGGGTGTCATTTCGGTGTAAATGCTAATAATAGGGTTGCCTGTTTTAATCATAATACATCTGTTTATTCAATTGCAAAAATAAAGCTTTGCTTGGGCTGAAAGTGTTGTTAAGGTTGATTTTTCGTTTATCGAAATATTAAGCAGGTTCTACCCATGCATTATTTTCTTTTAATAAATTTATCAATTCGTTTACTGCAATTTCACTATCTATATTTTTCTTTACAATTTCTTTGCCTTTGTATAAAGTTATTTTTCCAACACCGCTGCCTACATAGCCAAAATCGGCATCGGCCATTTCGCCAGGTCCATTTACAATGCAACCCATAATAGCAATTTTTACACCTTTTAAATGATTGGTTTTATTACGAATTTTAGCAGTTGTTTCTTGTAAATCAAACAAAGTTCTACCACAACTTGGGCAACTTATATATTCTGTTTTTGAAATTCTAGTGCGTGTTGCCTGAAGAATACCAAACGCAGTGTTATTTATAAACTGTTCTATAGAATTATTTTGTAAATAATTTCTTCCGAAAGTTGATTGCTGACCATTTATTAAAGATTGATTGTAGCTTTTATGTGTTATACCAAAACAAACACCATTTCCTAATCCATCTAAAAGTAAAGCACCTGCTTCTGTTGCATAATGTATTAAATGCTCGTCGGTAGTTTGCCAATTGCTATCTACGGTTATAATAACGGGGTTTTCAATATTTCTGTTTATTAATTCTATAAACATTCTTCTTACAGATTGCATTGCATTTTTGTTGGTTGATGATAAACACAATACAACTGTTTTATTGTTGGCACATTCATCTAAATATGTAAAATCGTTAATATTTGTATTATCACTGAAACAATCAAACATTACAAAATTTGTTGTTGGATGATGGTTGTTTGCTTCAACAAAACCTTTTGCATCATATATAGGAAAGTATTTATTAATATCAGATGCTTGTATTGCATGGTCGGGCCAGGTAATAACTTTTAAGGTGCCGGGCAATGCAAAGTTTAATGCTGCTTTACCGGTAAAAATATAATCGGCAGCAGTATCGGCAATATTCCATTTATCTAATACATGGTTGTATGTATAACCTATGCTTTGTAATGTTTGTGGTGTAATGTTTTCAACCTTACTGAAATCTGCAATTACAACAGGTACGTGGTTTTCGCCAATATTATTAACGGAAAAAGTTTTTCTTTTTTTATAATTGAAAGGGGAATAAGGTATGGAAAATTGTGAATTGTGGTGATTGGTAAGCGAAGGGATTGAGGATTTTTCATTCTCTATTTTAGATTGTTTGTTTTCATATCTCTTCACTAAATCTTTACAAACAGGAATTTCAAATTCAGGATCTTCGGTAAGGGAAACTCTTATGGTGTCTCCAATTCCATCTTCTAATAAAGTACCAATGCCTGCGGCACTTTTCACTCTTCCGTCTTCACCATCTCCTGCTTCAGTAACACCTAAATGTAAAGGATAAATTTCTCCAAATTCCGTATTCATTTGTTGTATTAATAAACGATAAGCTTGCACCATTACTTGCGGGTTGCTGGCTTTCATGCTTAAAACAATATTATAATAGGATTCGTTTCTGGCAATACGCAAAAACTCCATTGCACTTTCAACCATACCATTAGGGGTATCACCATAACGGCTCATAATTCTATCGCTTAAACTTCCATGATTAGTGCCAATACGCATAGCGGTTCCATACTCTTTGCAAATTTTTACCAATGGTGTAAAGCGTTCACGTATGCGTTCAATTTCTTCTACATATTCTGTATCGGTATATTCTATTTGCTCAAACTTTTTCTTATCAACATAATTACCCGGATTAATTCTTACTTTTTCAATAATACGGGCAGCAATTTCTGCAGCATTGGGTGTAAAATGTATATCGGCAACTAAAGGTGTATTGTATCCTCTTTTGCGTAATTCATTTTTTATATTTAATAAATTTTCTGCTTCGTTTTTACTGGGTGCGGTAATGCGAATTAGTTCTGCTCCTGCTTCAATACAACGAATACTTTGTTCAACAGTAGCAATAGTATTCATGGTATCGGTAGTAGTCATGGTTTGTATACGAATAGGATTAAGGTTTCCCAGCAATAAATCTCCTACTTTTACTTCACGTGTTTTTAAACGGCTATATTGAGTTAACGAGTTACAATAAAGTTGCATGTATAATTTTAAATTGAAATTGCAAAGTTGGTTAAAAATAAAATACTGTAAATAATTTAATTACCATGAAAATTTTAATAACCATAATACTAAGTTTTAGTTGTTGGCATTGCATGGCACAACAAGGTAAATCTTTTCGTATAACATCAACACATGCTATGTTTCCTGATTCTTTACGAAACAACGAACCAAGAGTGTATGATAATAAAACGTATAAAGCAAGCGAGCATTACAGTGATAGCAGCGTGTACATTTTTGTTCCGGATTATTTTGATAAACATAAACCTTTCACGTATGTATTGTGGTTTCATGGTTGGGGAAATAATATTGATTCTGCTTTAAAAGAGTATAAAGTGCAAGAACAATTTTATAGGGCACATATAAATGCTGTGTTTGTTTTTCCTGAAGGCCCCAAAAATGCTCCCGATAGTTATGGTGGCAAATTTGAAAAACCAGATACGTTTAATTATTTTATGAAAGATGTTGAACATTTTCTTGAAAAAGAGAACTTAATTACAACCCATATAAAAAATAATATCATTTATGCAGGGCACAGTGGTGCATATAGAGTAATTGCTTATTTACTGCTTTATTCAAAATATAATTGTAAAGGTGTTATACTGTTTGATGCTTTGTACGACGAGGTAGAAAAATTTGCTATGCATCTGCAAATACATCCATCTTCTAAATTCATCAATATTTATACAGATAGTGGCGGCACATTGCAAAATTCAAAAAAATTAATGGCAGATATGAAAGCATGGGGTTGGTTGTATTTTTTTGGAGAAGAAGATGCTGTTGTACAATCTCAATTAAATAAAAACCGAATTGTTTTTTTACATAGCAAAAACAAACATAGCGATGTAGTAAAAATGAATAATAATATCTCTAAATTTTTGCAGGCTGCTGCATATTAGTGTTTCTGCTTTTTTCTGTTTGTTTTATAAGATGTACACTCACTAAAAAAAAGTAGGCAAAAAATTTTTCTTTTGTGTAAAAAAAACACATCTTTGTAAGTAATGTGTAAAAATTACACATTATGTAACGTTTGCAATTTTACTTCGTTGTATGAGATTTATTCTTACAATTATTTTAGTTTGTTATTTACTGCAAGTAAACGCCCAATTATTAAATTGGTCTCCTTCATTTATTCAAGAATCTTCTTCAACCATTACAATAACGGCAGATGCTACAAAAGGTAATAAAGGCTTAAACAATTATACACCTACTACAGATGTTTACGTTCATATTGGTGTAATTACATCTTTAAGCAGCAGCCCTTCTGATTGGAAATATGTACCGGCTTATTGTGTATGGGGTACTACGAATACATTGGCACAATGCACATCAGCAGGTGCTAATCAATGGACGTTTACAATTACAGGTGGGCTAAGAAATTTCTTTGGAATTACAAATTCTGCAGAAAAAATTTTAAAAATTGCTATTCTGTTTCGTAATGGAGCAGGTACAAAAAAACTAGCAAATACAGATGGCGGCGATATGTATATTCCTGTTTATGATAATGGACTATATGTTAGAGTAGATAATCCACTTCGCCAACCAGACTATACATTATCTCCGGAAAATATTAATAAAAACATTAATGATAATATTAATATTACCGCAAATGCAAGCCAATCTGCAGGATTAAAAATTTATTTTAACGGAACACAAATCAACACGGTAAGCAGTGCATCAACAATTTCATCCAATACAACTATAACAACAGCCGGTACACAGCAAATAATTGCAGAAGCTAATAATGGCATTACTACTTCACGAGATACGGTTAATTTTTTAGTAAGTGGCGGAACAACAATTGCAGCTTTGCCCGCAAATGTAAAAGATGGAATTAATTATGAAAGCGGCGATACTTCTGTTATCTTGGTTTTATATGCTCCCAACAAAACTAAAATTTCTGTAATAGGAGATTTTAATAATTGGACTGAAACACTTTCCTCACAAATGAATAAAACACCCGATGGAAACCGTTTTTGGGTAAGAATTACAGGGCTTACTCCGGGTACTGAATATGCCTATCAATATTATATAGATAACAATTTAAAAGTAGCAGATTATAATACGGAAAAAATACTAGACCCCAACAATGATAGCTATATTCCTTCTTCAACTTATCCTTCATTAAAAGTATATCCAACCGGAAAAACAACAGGCATTGTAAGCATTCTGCAAACGGCAAAACCAACGTATACATGGACAACCACTTCCTATACAAGGCCCGATAAAAAAAATTTAGTTATTTATGAATTATTAGTAAGAGATTTTATTGCAGCACATAATTTTCAAACATTAAAAGATACACTTACATATTTAAAACGTTTAGGTGTTAATGCTATAGAAGTAATGCCTTTTAGTGAATTTGAAGGAAATATAAGTTGGGGCTATAATCCTAATTTCTTTTTTGCACCCGATAAATATTATGGCACCGAAACAGCCATTAAACAATTTGTAGATGAATGCCACAAACAAGGGATGGCTGTAATTATGGATTTAGTAATGAACCATTGTATGAATAGTGCTCCGCAAGCTCAAATGTATTGGGATACCGCTAACAATCGTCCGGCTACAAACAATCCTTGGTTAAATGTTACGGCAACACATCCATATAGTGTAGGAAACGATTTTAACCACGAAGCACAAGCCACAAAAGATTTAGTTGCAAGAGTTGTAAGACATTGGTTAACGAATTATAAATTAGATGGCTTTAGATGGGATCTATCAAAAGGATTTACACAAACTAATAATCCAACCGATGTAAATGCGTGGAGTGCTTATGATGCAAGCCGCATTGCTATTTGGAAAAGAATTTATGATACCATGCAAGCAGTTTCGCCCAACTCAATTTGTATATTAGAACACTTTGCAGCCAATTCTGAAGAAATAGAATTATCTAATTACGGAATGTTATTATGGGGCAATAGCAATTACAGTTTTAACCAAAGCACAATGGGCTATGCAAGCGGTTCTGATATTAGTGATGGAATTTCAAAAAACAGAGGATGGACCAACCCATATTTAGTTACCTATCAAGAAAGCCATGATGAAGAAAGATTAATGTATAAAAATATAAACTACGGTAATAGCAACGGTTCATATAATGTAAAAGATACCGTAACGGCATTAAATAGAAACGCTATGGCAGCAGCATTTTGGGCAATGATACCCGGACCAAAAATGTTGTGGCAGTTTGGAGAATTAGGGTTTCATTATTCAATAAATACATGTTCAGATTTAACAATCAATACTAATTGCAGAACAGATGCAAAACCTATTAGATGGGATTTTTATAACAATATAAACAGAAAAGCTTTGTTTGATATTTATGCAAAACTTATCAAACTAAAATTAACGCCAAACTACTTTACTACATTTACAACTAACAATGTTACATGGAATACTTCCGGGTTATTTAAATCATTAATATTAAATGATGATTCATTAAAAGTTGTTGTAATAGGAAATTTTGATGTAACTCCTCAAACAAGTTCTGTTACATTTCCTACAGCAGGCACTTACTATAGTTATTTAGGCAATACAAGCCGAACAGCAACAGGCAGTGCAGAAAATATAACACTTCAACCGGGAGAATATTATGTTTATACAAATAAAAATATTAATAATTCAGTTGTTACAGCTATTAACAATAGCCCTTCCATAACAGAAAATAATATACAACTAAATATTACTCCCAATCTTGTTTATAGCAATGCCAATATTCAATATACCATTCCACAAAGTGGTAATGTAATAATAAGTATAAAAAATTTTAACGGAAATAATATAGCAACACTCGTTAATTCTTTCAAACCCAAAGGAACACAAACCATTAGCTTAAATACAAATGGTTTTGCAACGCAAACCTTAAGCAGCGGATTGTATTTGTTAGAGTTAACAATAAATGGAATAAAAAAAACAGAAAAATTTATGATAGCAAAATAAATTAACTAACCGCAAACTAATTATTAATTATATATAAAAATTTTTACTTGTAAACCGTAAAACAACAACTATGAATGTAAAACGACTGCTTGCACTAGTGCTGCCGCTACTATGGTTTAGTATAGCCACTTTTGCACAAGAAAAAACAGTTACCGGAAAAGTAACTGATTTAAAAACCGGAAGCCCAATAGCAGGAGCTTCTGTATTAGTTAAAGGAACAAAATTAGGAACCTCAACAGCTGCCGATGGCTCATTTACTTTAAAAACCCCCTCATCCGCAAAAACATTAGTTATTTCGTCTATTGGTTATGCTAATAAAGAAATAGCGATTGGGTCAGGATCTATTAATGTAATGCTCGAAGAAACAAGTTTAAATTTAAACGAAGTAGTAGTGATTGGATATGGTACTACTCGTAAAAAAGATCTTACAGGATCTGTAGCAGTTGTAACCACTAAAGATTTTAATAAAGGAGTTATTGCAACCCCCGAGCAATTAATTGCAGGAAAGGTTGCCGGTGTACAAGTTACTTCAAATAGCGGAGCTCCGGGTAGTGGAAGCACTATTCGTATTAGAGGCGGATCTTCATTATCTGCCAGCAACTCTCCGTTAATTGTAATTGATGGAGTTCCACTAAGTAATAATGGAATAAGTGGCGTTGCTAATCCTTTATCATTAATTAACCCAAATGATATAGAAAGTTTTAATATATTAAAAGATGCATCTGCTACTGCTATTTATGGTGCAAGAGGCTCAAATGGTGTAATTATTATTACAACTAAAAAAGGAAAAAGCGGTAAACCGGTTTTTAATTTTTCAACGCAGGCAAGCTTTTCAACTTTAGGAAAAAAAGTAGATGTATTAAGTGCAGATCAGTTTCGTAATTATGTAAACGCTACAGGATCTAATGCTTTTAAAGCATTAATGGGAAATGCAAGTACAGATTGGCAAAACCAAATTTATCAAACAGCATTTGCCAGTGATAATAATTTAAGTGTATCAGGCACTATTAAATCAATCAAAATGCCGTATCGTATTTCTGGTGGTTTTTTAAATCAAGATGGTATTTTGAAAACAGGAAATATTCAGCGTACAACTTTATCTATAAATGTTTCACCTAAATTTTTTGATGATCATTTAACAGTGAATTTAAGTTTATTAGGTGCAGTAAGTAATAACAGATTTGCTAACGAAGGTGCAATTGGTGCAGCTGTAACATTCGACCCAACACAACCCGTATATTCAGGAAATAAAAGATATGGAGGTTATTGGGAATGGCTTGACCCTACAACCGCATCTGGTTTAAAAAGTTTAACACCCAGAAATCCTGTAGGCCTTTTAATGTTACGTAATGATAAAAGTACTGTACAAAGAAGTGTAGGTAGTGCACAAATAGATTATAAATTCCATTTCTTACCAGATTTACATGCTAAAGTAAATGTGATGTATGATTTATCAAAAGGAGAAGGAACAGTATATGTTTCAGATAGTGCAGCAAGTTCTTATTATCGTGCACAAGATGCAAGTAATAATTACAAAAGCGGCCAAAACACACAATACAAACAAATAACTTCTAACAAATTTTTACAAGCCTATTTAAATTATACAAAAGATATCAAATCAATAAACAGTCGTGTTGATATTACCGGAGGTTATGAATACAATGATTACTTAACTACTAATTACAACTTTGCAGATTTTTTTGCCGATGGTACTAAAGTAAAAAATTCAGACCCCACCTATCCTTATAACGAACCACGCAACACTATTATCTCTTACTTTGGAAGATTATTTTATGCATATAAAAATAAATATATGCTAACTGCAACTATTCGTAGAGATGGTTCTTCAAGATTTAGTCCTGCATATAGGTTTGCAAACTTCCCTTCAGCTGCATTTGCATGGAATATAAAAGAGGAATCTTTTATGAAAAATTTGAGAGTAATAAGTGAGTTAAAACTTCGCCTAGGTTATGGTATTACCGGACAACAAGATGGTATTGGAAATTATGATTATATTTCTTATTACAGCTTAAGTAATACAACAGCTCGATATCAATTAGGCGATACATTCTATCAAATGTATAGACCGGGCGGATATTATGCCAATCGTAAATGGGAGCAAACACAAACCTATAATGTTGCTTTAGATTTTGGAATATTAAATAATAGAATAAACGGTACCATAGAAGCATATTATAAAAACACAACCGATTTATTAAATGCAGTTACACAACCTGCATTATCTAACTTCTCAAACACTATAGTTGCTAATATAGGAAGCATGGAAAATAGAGGAGTAGAAATTACCGTAAATACAATTCCTGTTCAAACAAAAGATATAAGATGGGATTTTGGTTTTAACATTACCTATAATGAAAATAAAATAACCAAACTAACCGTTTCCAACGATCCTAATTATCCCGGAGCTTTAACAGGAGGAATTTCCGGCGGTACAGGTAATACCATACAAATTAATGCAGTTGGATATCCTCGCAATTCATTTTATGTATATCAACAAGTGTATGATAAATTAGGTAATCCTATTGATAATTTATTTGCCGATAGAAATAGAGACGGAATTGTTAATGATAAAGATTTATACAAATACAAAAGTCCTGACCCTGTTGTGTTTTTAGGTATTAATTCAAACCTTACCTATCACAAATGGAGCGGCGGTTTTGTAATGCGTGCAAATATTGGTAACTATATGTATAACAACGTTGCATCAAGCACAGGTGTTGCAAGAAATATTTTAAACCCACTTGGTTTTTTAGCTAATGGATCTTCTGATTTATTAAAAACAAATTTTAGTGGTAACGGTTCACAATATTTCTTATCAGATTATTACGTACAAAACGCTTCATTCTTAAGAATGGATAATATAAACATTAACTACAATTTTGGAAAAGTATTAAATAACAAAGCCAATTTAAGAGTAGGTGTTTTTGTACAAAATGCGTTTGTTATTACCAATTATAAAGGTGTTGATCCTGAAATTAATGGTGGTATAGACAACAGTTTTTATCCACGTCCAAGAATATTTGCCTTAAGTGCAAATATTGATTTTTAATTCAGTTAAAACACATTAAATAAAATAATTATGAAAAATAATATTCTAAAAAAATGGTTGGTTACAGGGCTAATAGCAGGGTTATTGGTTTCTTGTCAAAAAAACCTTGATCTAACACCAACTAATGATGTTACTGCTGCCAATGTTTACAGTACATCGGCAGGGTACAAGCAAGCTTTTGCAAAAGTTTACGGAAGTTTTGCATTAACGGGAAATGCAGGCCCCGCAGGCAATGGAGATGTACAAGGAATTGATGAAGGTACTTCAGATTTTTTCCGGTTATATTGGAAAGCACAAGAATTAAGCACAGATGAAGCCGTTGTAGCATGGGGAGACCCCGGTATTCAAGATTTTCATAAAATGAACTGGACTTCCGATAATCCAATGTTAAAAGGAGTTTATTATCGTTCAGCGTATCAAATTACATTGTGTAATGATTTTATTAATCAATGTTCTGATGCAAATTTAACAAGCAGAGGTATTACAGGTGCTTCTGCCGATTCTATTCGTAAATACAAAGCTGAAGCAAGATTTTTAAGAGCGTATCAATACTCTATATTAATGGATTTGTTTGGTAATCCTCCTTTTGCAACAGAAAATGATCCAATAGGAACTTTTCTTCCAAAACAAATTAAACGTGCAGATTTATTTACATATATAGAAGCAGAATTAAAAGCTATTGATGCAGATTTATTGGCACCCAGAACAAACGAATATGGCCGTGCTGATAAAGCAGCAGCATGGGCATTATTGGCAAGAATATATTTAAATGCTCAAGTTTATACAGGTACTGCAAGATGGACAGATGCCATTACCTATGCCTCAAAAGTTATTGGTGCAGGGTATACCTTAACACCTAACTATGGTTGGTTAATGTTGGCCGATAATGATTTAAATGCCAATGAATTTATTTTTACAATTAATTACGATGGAACTAGAACACAAACATACGGAGGCACTACCTTCTTAACACACGCAGCAGTTGGTGGTTCTATGACAGCTTCAAACTATGGTATTGATGGAGGTTGGGGTGGTATTCGTTGCACAAAAAAATTACCTCAATTATTTCCCGATGTTACAGGCACTGCCGATAAACGCTCTCAGTTTTACACAAGTGGCCAAAACTTAGATATTAATGATTTAACCGTTTTTACAGATGGCTATGCTGTAACTAAATTTAGAAACAAAAAAAGAGGCGGAGCTGTGGGGTCTAGCGTAACTTTTGTAGATATTGATATGCCAATATTTAGATTACCCGAAATGTATTTTATTTATGCCGAAGCTGTTTTACGTGGAGGTGCAGGTGGAGATGTGAGCACAGCCCTTGGATACATAAATGCAATTAGACAAAGAGCGTATGGTAACACGTCTGGCAATATTACAGGCATACAACTTACTACAGATTTTATTTTAGATGAACGTTCAAGAGAATTGTATTGGGAAGGCTTTCGCCGTACAGATTTAATTCGCTACGGAAAATTTACAACCAATACGTATTTGTGGCCATGGAAAGGAGGTGTAAAAGATGGTACTGCTGTTGATGATTTTAGAAACCTTTATCCTTTACCATCAGCAGATGTATCTGCCAACACCAACCTAAAACAAAATACCGGATATTAATAATAAATATATTATATTTTAAAATAAATTATTATGAAAAAATTATTAACCAGCCTCTTATTGCTAAGTACAGCGGCAAGCATGTTGTGGTCTTGCCAAAAAGATCAGGCAATGGAAGTATATCAGGGCGGTACCGCTCCGGTATTATCAGCCTCAGTTAGCACAACCATTCCTTTAGCTTATAGTACTGCTTCTAACGAAGCCGTAAAACTTTCTTGGACAAACCCTGCATATCAATTTGCATCAGGTGTTAGTTCGCAAGATGTATCTTATTTAATGGAAATAGATACTAGCGGAGCAAACTTCACCAACCCCAATAAAAAAACACTTTCATTCAGTAAAGATTTAAGTGTATCAATTTCTCAAAGCAGCTTAAACGATTATTTATTAAACCAGTTGTTGTTAAATACTACAATGGCTCATAATATTGAAATAAGAGTTACGGCAACACTTAATAATACAACTGCTACCAAATTAGTTTCAAACGTTTTAAAATTTGCAGTAACTCCATACGCTATTCCTCCAAAAGTAACACCTCCTGTAACAGGTAATTTATATTTGGTTGGAAGTGCAACTGCAGGTGGTTGGAGCAATCCGGTACCCGTACCAA
The DNA here is from genome assembly GCA_018267705.1 of Bacteroidota bacterium. GTDB lineage: Bacteria > Bacteroidota > Bacteroidia > Chitinophagales > Chitinophagaceae > CW01. Next base: position 38,845 of record JAFDXX010000013.1, read on the forward strand.
GCCAACAATTTACTAAAGTAAGTACTACATTTTATACCATTACAGTTAACCTTATTGGTGGTCAAGAATATTTATTTCTTCCATTAAACGGAGATTGGGGCCACAAGTTTGCTTGTAATAAAACAACATCCCCTCCTGATGGAAATATTGGTGGAGATTTTGGTTATGATTGGAATGATAACTTTCCGGGCCCAACAGCAAGTGGAACATATAAAATTGATGTAGATTTTCAGAGAGGAAAATTCATAGTAACCAAACAATAACGTTTCAAAACTTAAATAATAAGATATGAAAAATATTTTTAAATTATTAACCTTCGCATTTTTGGCAACAATATTTTTTGTGGCCTGCGAAAAAAAGATTGGCGATTTGCCGGTATACGCAAATGGTACGGCAGTAACTTTATCTGCATCTGCAGCTACTATTGCTCCGGCTGTTTCTGATTCAGATAAAGTAGCACTAACATTAACCTGGAGTAATCCAAATTATTCTGTTGATTCTTCTACTGTAAAATATATTATTGAAATAGATTCATCAGGAAGAAATTTTGCGAAAGAAACTACTACTACCGTAATTGGTATGCGTACCGCTTCTTTTACAGCCAAACAATTAAACACCATTTTATTAAGTTATGGGTTTGCTTACAATACCGCTTATAATATTGATGTTAGAATTACATCTTCTCAAGGCAATAATAATGAGCAGTTAAAATCAAACACACTTGTAATTAATTTTAAAACCTACTTAATACCTCCCAAAGTACAAGTACCTTCTTCCGGAAAATTATTTTTAGTAGGAGATGCTTCTGCAGGAGGATGGAATAATCCGGTACCTGTACCAACACAACAGTTTACACAATTAAACACTACAACTTATCAAGGAACTTTTTATTTAAACGGAGGGAAAAACTATTTATTATTACCTGTAAATGGAGATTGGAGCAGCAAATATGCAGTTGCAGACGCTAGCGTAGCAGGGTTAAGTGCAGGTGGAGATTTTGGATTTTATACTTCAGGCGGAAGCAATATACCATCTCCGGCAGCAACAGGTATGTACACTATAACGGTAGATTTTCAAAAAGGAAAATTTACAGTGGTACCTGTAAAAGTGTTTGGGTTATTATATGCTCCCGGCGATTATCAAGGATGGAATCCTGCAAATGCAGGCTCTTTAGCTTCTGTAAACAATGATGGAACTTATGAAGGATATTTAAATATAACAACAACCGGAGGATTTAAATTTACCAGTGTTCCTACATGGAGCGGTACGAATTATGGCGATGCAGGCGGAGGCAATTTAAGTACAACCGGGGGGGGCAATTTAAATGTGCCGGCTGCAGGGTATTATTATTTAACAGCTAATACTAATACCAATAAGTGGACGGCAACTCAAATAAGCTGGAGTTTAATTGGCAGTTTTGCTGCCAGTGGTTGGAGTACAGATGTGCCTATGACATATAATGCTGGTACAAATACATGGACAGGAACTATTACAGTAGCAGCAGGAGATCAATTTAAATTTCGTGCAAATAATGGTTGGACTATTAATTTAGGCGATGCCGGCGGATCTGCAATTGGCACACTATCATATGGCGGAAATAATATTGGTGATGCAAGCAAAAACAGTGCATTAACGGCAGGCACTAAAACTGTTACTTTAAATTTAAGTAATTCCGGTTATTATACTTATAGTGTTCAATAAGTAAGGTTTAGTTTTTCAGTATTGTGTTTTTTATGGGCAGCATTTATGCTGCCCTTCTTTTTATAAGCTTATACAAACAAACATTTCTTACATTGCAACAATAAATATTCTATATGTTATATTCAATGACGGGTTATGGAAGAGCAGAAAAAACAATTGGCGAAAAAACTTTTTTAATAGAAGTACGCTCTTTAAACGGAAAGCAATTTGATTTACGATTGTTAATGCCTCCTTTATTAAAACCATACGAAATTGAAATTAGAAATATTTTAAATGAAGGGTTAGAACGTGGAAGCATAGAGTGTTCTATTAACATTAAACAAAGCGGTAAAGCAAAACCCGTTGTTATTAATACAGATTTATTAAAAGCCTATTACCAATCGGTTACAGATGTTGCCAAAGAAATTAATGCACCGGTAAATGATTTGTTGGCCGCCGTTTTACGGTTACCCGAAGTAGTTGTAAACTCAACCGAAATATTAACCGAAACCGATTGGGTAGAACTTGAAAAATTATTGCAAGAAGCCATTAATTTATTAAACAAACATAGAGCAGAAGAAGGAGCAAATTTAGAAATAGATTTGTTGGAAAGGCTTGCTAATATTAATGTACAGCAAGAAGCTATAATAGTTTTAGAACCTAAAAGACGACAAAAAATAAAAGACGGATTAAGAAAAATTTTAGAAGACAATGTAGGAACAGATAAATACGATGCCAACCGCTTAGAACAAGAATTAATTTATTATATAGAAAAAATTGATATAAGCGAAGAGCAAGTACGATTGAAAAATCATTGCAATTATTTTAAATCTATTTTAGAAGGAAAAGAAAAAAGCAAAGGCAAAAAACTATCTTTTATTTTGCAAGAATTTGGTAGAGAAATTAACACTACCGGATCAAAAGCGTATGATGCCGAAATTCAAAAATGTGTTGTATTAATGAAAGATGAATTAGAAAAAGCCAAAGAACAAATTTTAAATGTTTTATAATTTATTTCGAAAAAAAATCATGAAATTATTTTTTGTAACTGCAATCTTTTCTCTTTTTATTATCTCTTGTAACACAATGGGAGTATATGAAAAAACTGTTTTCTTTCCACAACATAATTGGAAATCTGCAGACACACCCTCCTTTAATTTTACAATAGAAGATACTGCTGCATTATATAATTTATACATTGTATTAAGGCATCAAGATGCTTATGGCTTTAAAAATATTTGGTTGAATATTCATGTAAAAGATTCAGATTCTTCTTACACTATAAAAAGAGAATTTCAATTATCAGATAATAAACATTGGTTAGGTACAACAATGGATGATATTATTGAACACAGATTAAACTTTAATACAACACCAACCAAGCTAAAAAAAGGAACTTGTACATTTACTTTACAGCAAGCAATGCGTGAAGATCCATTACAACATATTTTAAATGTTGGCATTCGTGTTGAAAAACAACTGTAATGAAATTTTTTAAAAAACATCAATTAGCAACGGTTTCTGTAGCATATTGGTTTTTATTATTATATATGGTGGCTGCATTATTGTGGTGGTTTATAGAACTAAATAACCAGAACAATGCAATGGCTTATTACAAACTATTAGAATTAAAAAAAGATACTTCCACTTATTTAAATGATGTTGCAAAAATTGAAACAGAACAACACCGCAAAACAATACAATATATTGGAGAAGGCATTACCTTTTTATTACTTATACTTATAGTTGCCGGCTTTGTTTACAGAATTGTAAGAAGGCAATTAAAAACATCTAAGCAACAACAAAATTTTATGATGGCAGTAACGCATGAATTAAAAACACCTATTGCCATAACACAACTTAACTTAGAAACATTACAAAAACGAAAGTTAGATGATGAAACAAAAGAAAAATTATTAACCAATACTTTGCAAGAAGCAAACAGATTAAACAATTTGTGCAATAACATATTGTTTTCTGCTAAGTTAGATGAAGGCAAATATCACTACCATTTTCAAGAAATAGATTTAAGTAATTTATTGCAAAAAACTATTAATAATTTTTCTATAAGATTTCCTCAAAAACCTTTCACAGCAAACGTTTGCGAAGATATTGTTATTAACGGAGAAGAACTTTTATTGCAAATGTTGTTAAATAATTTAATAGAAAATGCCATTAAATATTCTCCTAAAAATACTATTGTAAATATTTCACTTCAACAAAAAAACAATAAAATATTGTTTAGCGTTGCAGATGAAGGTATTGGCATAAAACAAGAAGAAAAGAAAAAAGTATTCGAAAAATTTTATCGTTCGGGTAGTGAAAACACACGCAAAACAAAGGGAACAGGCTTGGGTTTATATCTTTGCCATAAAATTGTAAAAATGCACAAAGGCATTATTGCCATTACCGATAATGAACCCTGCGGAAGTATTTTTACCGTAACATTTTATATATAATGCAAGAAAATAAATACAATATATTATTGGTTGAAGATGAAGAAAACCTTCATGAAACATTAAAATTAAATTTAAAGTTAGAAGGCTATGGTGTTACTTCTGCATTTACAGGAAGTGCAGCATTAAAAGCAGTACAAGAAGAATATTTTGATTTAATTATTATGGATGTAATGCTGCCAGAAATAGATGGCATAAGCATTACAGAAACTATTAGAGTTTCTGATAATGATGTTCCTATTTTAATTTTAAGTGCAAAAAATAGCGGAGCAGATAAAATTTTAGGATTACGAAAAGGTGCAGATGATTACTTAACCAAACCATTTAATTTAGAAGAATTATTGTTGCGTGTTGAAAAATTGATTGATAAAAACCGAAAACTGCAAGAAAAACAAACCATCGCAAATACTTACTCTTTTAATAATTATACAATAGATTTTAAAGCACAAATAGCAATAACTAATGAAAAGAAAATTGCACTTAGCAAAAAAGAAACCATGCTTTTAAAATTGTTAATAGAAAACGAAGGAAAAGTAGTAACACGCGAAAAAATTTTACAAGTTGTTTGGGGTTACAATGTTTATCCAACTACAAGAACCATAGATAATTTTATTCTCTCTTTCAGAAAATATTTTGAGGTTGATAGTCGCAATCCGCAACACTTTCATTCGGTACGTGGTGCAGGTTATAAATTCACCAAATAGTCAATAATTCTTCCATACAATTTCTTTTATTAACAAAAGCAGGTGCAACAATTTTTTCAGTTGCAAATAAATTAAGTTTGTTATAAACAACTGTACATGAGTTTTCATACAATTATAGATTTTTTAAATCCCGTCAATCTTTCTGTTATTTCTAATGATGAAGGTTTTAGAGATACACAATTAGGAAAACATATAGAAATATATGAAGATGCTTTTCCGGATATTAACCATGCCGATTTAATTATTGTTGGTTGTGATGAATACAGAGGCTCAGGAAATTTTAGTGCACAAGTAGGAAGTGCAGATGCAGTAAGAAAAAATTTTTATAGTTTATATCATTGGCACAAAGATGTAACTGTTGCAGATATTGGCAATATAAAACAAGGTGCAAGTTTGCAAGATAGTTATGCTGCTGTTAAAACAGTTGTGAACGAATTAATTGAAGCAGGTAAACGTGTTGTAATTATTGGAGGCTCGCATGATATTACATTGGCACAATACAACGCATATGTACAACAACAAAAAATTATTGAAGCTGTTTGTGTAGATGCAAAAATTGATTTAGATATGGATAGTGCATTACCAGCTGATAAATTTTTAATGGAAATGCTTACCGGCGAACCCAATTTCGTAAAGCATTATAATCATATTGGTTTTCAAAGTTATTATGTGCATCCGCAAATGTTAGAAACTATTGATAAATTAGGCTTTGATTGTTGGCGTGTAGGAAAAGTAAAAGAAGCTATTGAAGAAATAGAACCTGCAATTCGCAATGCCTCATTATTTTCTTTTGATATATCTGCTATTCAACATGCACACGCCCCTGCAAATTATTTAACACCTAATGGATTTAATGGAGAAGAGGCTTGTACTTTAATGCAATATGCAGGAATGAGTACAAACCCTTGCTGCGTGGGTATTTATAATTTTTTGCATGAACAAGATGAAAAGAATTTAACCGCTACACAAATTGCACACATGCTTTGGTATTTAATGGATGGCATTCATAAAGGAAAAAGAGAGAGTAGTATAGAACACCGTAATGATTTTAATGAAGTAAAACTAATACTTGCAGATTTTGAAACTGTTTTCTTGCAAAGTAAAAAAACAGGCAGATGGTGGATACAAATAAATGATGAGAAAATGATTCCGTGTAGCAAAACAGATTATCTTATTGCATCGCAAAATGAAATACCCGAACGTTGGTTAAGAGCTGTAGAAAGAGGTTAATTCAATATAAAAATTTGAATGTGTAATTATGTATCATTTATAATGTTTTGCACTTTCAGTATAATGAAATAAAATAACAAACCCCGGCAGTATTTAAAATACTTGTCGGGGTTTTGCATATAAAGAATTGATTTATTACCAAATATGTGTTCTTTGTTCGGGAGCTTTATACATTTTATCTCCGGGTGTAATATTAAATGCATCATACCATGCATCAATATTAGTAATAGGAGCATTCGTTCTATGAATACCCGGTGAGTGAGGATCTGTTTTAATTAATTGTGCTTCGGCATCTGGTAAAATATTGTTTCTCCAAACTTGTGCCCAACTTAAAAAGAAACGCTGTTGTGGTGTAAAGCCATCTATTTTTTTTCCTTCTTTAAACTGTTTAGTTTTAGTAAAGGCTTCATAAGCAATACTTAATCCACCTAAGTCTGCAAGGTTTTCTCCTAATGTTAATTTCCCTTGTACATGAATGGAATCTTGTACTGTTAAAGCATCATATTGTTTTACTACTTCATTTGCTTTAGTTTTAAATTTATCGGCATCTTCTTTTTGCCACCAATCTTTTAAATTACCTACAGCATCAAACTGTCTTCCTTGATCATCAAAGCCATGCGTCATTTCATGACCAATAACCGCTGCAATGCCACCATAATTTACCGCATCATCTGCACCAAAATCAAAGAATGGAAATTGTAAAATTCCTGCAGGGAAAGTAATATCATTTGTTGATGGATTATAAGAGGCATTAATGGTTGGAGGTGTCATTCCCATTTCGGTTCTATCAACAGGTTTGCCCATTTTATTTACATTAAAATTGTAAAACCAAACACTGCAGCTACGAACATTTTTATAAAAATCTTTATCAGAAATTTCTATACCATCGTAAGTTTTCCATTTATTGGGGTATGCAATTTTTTTAACAATAGCATTTAATTTTTCTAATGCTTTTTGTTTAGTGGCTTCACTCATCCAATCTAATCGTTTAATTCTGTCTGCAAATGTTGATTGCATATTGTTTACTAAATCTACCATATATGCTTTTGCTTCGGGCTTAAAATATTTTTCTACATAAAGTTCTCCTATTAAATCACCTAACATTCTATCAATTAAACTACTCATTTTTTCCCAACGTGGTGTTGGAACTTTTTGCCCTGTTTGAACTTTATTAAATTCAAAATCTGCATCCACAAAATCATGACTTAAATAGGGGGCAGCACTTCTTATTAAATGCCAACACAAATAATTTTTCCAATCATTTAATGGTACTTCATTCAACAGTGTATTTACTTTCTTTAAAAATTCAGGATTATTTGCTAATACACTATCGGCACCTTTTATTTTTGCTTCGCTTAAAATAGAGGCCCAGTTTAAGTTTGATGTAGTTGTACTTAAATCATTTACAGAAAATTTGTGATAGGTTTTATTAGGATCACGCATTTCTATACGGCTCATTTGTGCATTTGCTAAAGCTGTTTCAATTTTTAAAACAGAGCTTGCACTTGCAGCAGCAGTAGCAGCATCTTGTCCAATTAAAGAAAACATTTTTTGTACATGCAATGTATAGGCATCACGAATTTTTTTGCTACGGGCATCATCTTTCAAATAATAATCTCTATCGGGTAAACTTGTTCCACCCTGGCTAATTGATGGAATATAAACCATAACATTTTTTCTATCGGGACCAACATTCATTCCAAACAAAGCACTACCTAATCCGTTTATACGCATATTTATTACTTCGTGAATAATATTGGGAATGCTTGAAATATTATATATTCTTTCTATATCTGCTTTAATGGGTTGGTATCCTTTTGTTTCAATAGCTAAACTATCCATTCCGCTTTTATAAAAATCGCCAATGATTTTTGTTTTTCTATCGGGGTTTGTTGTTTTGGTTGCACCTTCTAATAAGCTTTGTAAACGTTTTGAACTTTCTTGACGCAATTCATCAAAACTGCCCCAACGTGTTCTTGATGCAGGAACAGGATTATTTTTTACCCAAGTACCATTAGCATATTGATAAAAATTATCTCCGGGTTTTGTAGATAAATCCATATTAGTTTTATCAATATATTTTCTCTTTTCGGGCGGTAATGGCTTTTTATTTTTACCACCACCATCTGCAGCGTAAGTTATACTGCTAAATAAAACAGAAGCAATTAGTAAACGATGTTGTATTTTCATCTCAGTTAATTTTAAGGAGAATGAAATTAATGCTTTGATGATTATAATTTTAACTTTTTAGGTGAATAGAAACCGTAGTCGTTTGTTTATTAAAAAATAACATGGTTTGGTATTCATTTGCTCTATCATTTTTGTATAAACTAAAAGTGAAATAAATATTGATATGAAGAAAACACACATTAATTCTTTTATAAAACTTATTGTAGGTTGCTGGTTATTTTTTGCATGTTCTGTTCAAAAACAAATTGCAAAGCAAGCACAACAATCTATTTTAAACGATAGTAATTTTTCTGTTGCACATGTTGGCATTGCATTGTTTGATGTAGAAAAACAACAATATGTTTATAATTATCAAGGGAATAAATATTTTGTTCCGGCAAGTAATACTAAACTGCTTACTTGTTATGCAGCCATGAAATATTTAGGAGATAGTTTGGTTGGATTAAAATATATAAAAGATGAAAATGAATATACTGTAAAATTTACAGGAGATCCTACATTATTGCATTCTGATTTTAAACAACATCCTGTGTATGATTTCTTTAAAAAAAATCATGATAACATAACAGTAATTCCTGCAGATTGGAAAGCGGCAAAATACGGTGCCGGTTGGGCTTGGAACGATTATGATGCAGATTATATGCCCGAAAGAAGTGCAATGCCTATATATGGCAATACGATTAAATTTTCTAAAAATAGAAACGCAATTATTGCCATGCCAAAATTGTTTCAAGATTCTATATTAATGTTGGCAGATACAAGACAAAATAATTTTAAAATTGAAAGAGATGAAAATGCAAATTACTTTACCGTAAAAGCAAGTGACTCTAAATTTACTGGTGCAGAAATTCCTTTTATTACTTCTTTTGATTTAGGAATAAAACTATTGCAAGATAGCTTACACAATGATATTACAGCTATTGATGCCGAAGTAAAAAATATTGGATGGAAAAATTTATACTCTCAACCAACAGACTCATTATTAAAAACTATGATGCACAGAAGTGATAACTTTTTTGCAGAACAAACTTTATTAATGATAAGCAATGAAAGGTTGGGTTATATGAATGATAGAAAAATAATTGATACTCTTTTAAAAACAGATTATGCTGCTATGCCTCAAAAACCACGTTGGGTAGATGGAAGCGGCTTAAGTAGATATGATTTAGTAACACCACAAGATTTTGTTTTTGTATTAAATAAAATGAAACAAGAATTTAGTTGGAATAGAATAACTTCTATTTTACAAACAGGCAATCAAGGCACATTAAAAGGTTTATATAAAAATTATGCAGGAAAAATTTATGCTAAAACAGGTACCCTTAGTGGTGTAGTAGCTTTAAGCGGATACATTATAACCAACAAAGGCAAGCAATATATTTTTTCTTTATTGGTTAATTCGCATCAAACATCTGCAAGTAATATTAGAAAAGGGTTTGAAAAATTTATTACAGAAATTATTAATAAATATTAAACAAATAAATCAGTAAATAAAGTTGCTCCATCAATAACAGAATATTTAGACAAATCTGTTATACCTTCTTTAGCCAATATTTCTTCATCAATAAAAGTATTTCCGGTGTATTGTAAATTTTCTTTATTTAAAATATAATAAGCTGCATCGGCAAGTATATCAACAGTTCTGCTCATTTTGGCTAATGTTTCGCCTCCTAAAATATTTCTTACGGCTGCAGTATCAATAGTTGTTTTGGGCCATAATGCATTGCTTGCAATGTTATCTTTTTTAAATTCTTCTGCCCAGCCCAAAGCCATCATACTCATATTAAATTTACTCATGGTATAAGCTATATGCGGACCCAACCATTTTGGAATAATATTTATAGGTGGAGATAAAGTAAGAATATGTGCATTGGTAGATTTTTTTAAATGCGGAATACAATGTTTAGTTACCAAAAAAGTTCCGCGAACATTAATGCTGTGCATTAAATCAAAACGTTTGGCTTCTGTTTGTTCGGTGTTGGTGAGTTGAATGGCAGATGCATTATTAATAACAATATCAATTCCGCCAAAAACTTCAATAGTTTTATTTATGGCAGCTTCAATTTGGTCTTCAAATCTAATATCAACTTGTAAAGGCAAAGCCCTGCCGCCCGCTTCCTCTATTTCTTTTGCGGCAGAAAAAATGGTTCCTCCTAATTTAGAATTTTCTTCTACACTTTTTGCAGCAATTACAATGTTAGCTCCATCTTGTGCTAACTTTAATGCAATAGCTTTACCAATACCTCTACTTGCACCTGTTATAAAAACTGTTTTGTTTTTAAAGTTCATATTATTCATATTGTAAATGAAAAATTATAAATGATTGAATAAACTTATTATTTATCATTCATAACGCATAATAATTTTTTCAATCTAAAAAATTGTTTACGGTTTCTTCTGCTTCTTTACAAGCATTTTCAAACACATCGTTTACAATAACTTTTGTAAAATGCTGTTTAAAAGAAATTTCGTAAGTAGCTTTATTTATACGTGTAGCAATGCTTTCAGCAGTTTCTGTTCCTCTGGCTATCAATCGTTTTTTTAATTCATCTATACTGGGCGGTTGTATAAAAATAGAAAGTGTGGTTTGTGGAAATTGTTGCTGCACATGAATAGCTCCTTTTACATCAATGTCTAAAACCGGAATTTTATTTAAATTCCAAATGCGTTGTAATTCTTCTTTTAATGTGCCGTAATATTTTCCTTCATATACCATTTCCCATTCTACAAAAGCATTCTCTTTTATTTTTTGTCTAAACGTTTCTATACTTATAAAATGATAATCTTTCCCATCAACTTCTCCTTCTCTGGCTTGCCTTGTTGCAGCAGAAATAGAAAAACTTAATTGAGAAAAATGATTTAATAAAAAATGCGTAATAGAGGTTTTTCCGGCACCACTTGGTGCAGTAAGTATAATTAACTTTTGATTATTGTGTACTTCCATGTACAAATAAACTACAAAAAATGAATGAATGATTTATTAATTGAAAACTTATTACTTACAACTTTGTATATTGCATGTTTCCTTATACTTGAGCTTTTGAAAACGCCAATATTTTACTTTTTGCTTTTTACGGCAATATCTATAAATAAAAATTTGTTTGCTCAGTGCAGTACAACAATTAATACTTACCCATATAATGAAGGTTTTGAAAATGATAACGGTAATTGGATTACAGGTGGTAATGCTTCTACTTGGGCTTGGGGCACACCTAATAAACCTGTTATAAAAACGGCAGGTGGCGGAAATAAATGTTGGGTAAATGGCGGATTAACGGGAGGTTCTTATCCAAATAACGAAGCCTCTTGGTTAGTTAGCCCGTGTTTCGATTTTTCTGCTTTAACTAATCCGTATATAAGTTTTAAAATATTTTGGAATACAGAAAAAAACTATGATGGTGTTACCTTTCAATATAGTATTGATGGTGGAAATTCATGGGCAGCTTTAGGTACTTATAGCGATTATACTTCTTGCCCCTCTAATAATTGGTTTAATACTTCTAATATTAGTGTATTGGGAAATACCGGATGGACAGGAAATATTAAAACTGTTTCATATAGCGATGGCGGTACTAATTGTGGTATTGGCGGTGGACCTAATAATTGGGTTACTGCACAACACACTTTAAATATGTTGGCAGGAAAACCGAATGTTAGATTTAGATTTTTATTTGGTGCAGGAACAAAATGTAATGATTTTGATGGCGTTGCTGTAGATGATATATATATTAATGAAGCTCCGGCAAGTTCAGCAGATTTTAGTTTTACTTGTTCTGCAAATAATACCGTTTCATTTACAACTGTTACTGCAGGAAGTTGTCCGGTCAGTTATTCTTGGAATTTTGGAGATGTTGCAAGTGGAAGCAACAACACATCAACTATTGCAAATCCAACACACACGTTTTCTGCTGCAGGAACTTACACGGTAACAGAAGATATTAGGTTTTCAAACGGATCTACCGCTAATATTCAAAAAAATATTACTGTGTTAAGTGTTAGTACAAATATTACATCTACCATAAATTGTAATGGAGATGCAACAGGAGCAGCAACAGCAATAGTAAGTGGTGGCAGCAGCAGCTCTTATAATTATACTTGGAATACAAACCCGGTGCAAACAACAGCAACAGCAAGTAATTTAAAAGCAGGAACATATACGGTTACGGTTAGTGCAACCAATGCTTGCACCGTTAGCTCAAATGTTATATTAACAGAACCTACTGCAATAGCGGCATCTATTCAACCAACAAAATCTAAATGTGGCAATAGCAATGGTGCAATAATAGCAAGTGTTAGCGGCGGAACGGCTCCGTATAATTATTTGTGGAATAGTGGACAAACAACGGCTTCTATTAATAATATTATGGCAGGCAACTATTCATTACAAGTTACAGATGCTAATAATTGTATTAGTAACTTTAATAATATAATAGTAGCCGATGTAACGATTCCTGTAAATGTTTTTTTGGGGAATGATACCAGTATTTGCCCGGGAGATATGCTTACACTAAAACCCGGAGTTTTTGCACAATATTTATGGCAAGATAATTCTACATCATCTACTTATGTTGTAACTACAACCGGAACATATAGCGTAAAAGTAAAAGATAACAATGGGTGCACCGGTACAAGCAGCATTAATGTAACGGTTGATTGTTCTGATATTTATTTTCCATCTGGTTTTACTCCTAATGGAGATGGAAGAAATGATAATTTTGGGCCTTTGGGAAATTTGGCTGCATTAAAAAATTACACATTAACTGTTTATGGAAGATGGGGTGAAATTATTTTTCAATCAACTAATCCATTTAAAAAATGGGATGGAACATTTAAAGGGATGCAATTAGATGGTGGAACTTTTGTTTGGTTCGCATCTTATTCTTTCAACGGTTTGCCGCAAACAACAAAAAAAGGAACTATTACTATTATACGATAATAAAAAACGAAGCTACATAATGTAACTTCGTTTGCACAATAAATATTATTAATTATTTAAATTTATCCAACCATTGATGTATAGGCTGCTGCATCCATTAAAGCATCAACATCGGCAGTGTTTTTTACTTCTACTTTTACCATCCAACCACTTTTATAGGGATCGTTATTAACTGCTTCGGGTTGTTTTTCTAATAGTGTATTTACTTCAATTACTTTTCCGGTAACAGGCATAAATAAATCACTTACGGTTTTAACGGCTTCAACTGTTCCAAAAACTTCTTCGGCATTTACATCTTTGCCCAGTGTGGCAATATCTACATAAACAATATCTCCTAATTCGTGTTGTGCAAAATCTGTAATACCTATAGTAGCAATATTGCCTTCAAGTTTTACCCATTCGTGGTCTTTTGTATAACGTAGGTTAGCAGGAAAATTCATAAACTATTTTTTTTGCAAATATTGAAAGAAAATTTAGTTAAGCAATTTTATTTTCATTCTTATGTTTTTTACGGGCCTATCTGCTATTGCAGTGGGTACAGAAATAATTTTATCAATCACATCCATTCCGCTAATTACTTCACCAAATACAGTATAATTCTGGTCTAAAAATGGTGTGCCGCCAATGCGTTCATAAATTTCTTTTTGTGCCGCCGTATATTTAAAAGAAGGATTATTGTGTTTTACAGATTGATTATATACTTGATTTAATAGTGCTGTATCGTATTTTTTTCCTTCAACAATATAAAACTGACAATTACTACTTGCTTTTTGTGGGTTACCATCTCTTGCTGCAGCTAAAGCTCCTTTTTTGTGTATGAAATTATTTCTAAACTCTGCAGGAATTCTTTCTACACCCGGTGCCGAGCCTGCACCTACCATTGTATTGCTATCGGCATATTTGCTGGTTGGATCTCCTCCCTGAATCATAAAATCTTTTATAACTCTATGAAATAATAAACTATCATAAAAACCTTCTTTTACCAACTTAATAAAATTATCTCTGTGCAAAGGAGTGCTGTTGTATAATTTGGCAATCATTACACCATAATCTGTAGTTATTTCTACCAATGTTTCTTTGGGTATTGGTTTAGTTGGCTTTGTTGAAGTTGTTGCTGTTTTTTTTACGGGCGTTGCTGTTTTTTTTATCTGTGCATTGCTACTTAATGCAATTGATATAGAAATTAAAACAAAAAAAAATTTTTTCATTATAAATGAAGTTAATTGAAATTAGAAACCTTGTTGTTCAAAATAAAGAAGAATATGGTCTTTTAAAAAATTTTCTTGCTCGGGTAGGTTCATTACAGGTAATTCTTTTAATTGTTTAAAGTGAGGCCATCCGTCTGTATCTGTTTTTTCTAACTCATAATAACCACTTGGTTGTAACAAAGTACAAATAGCTACATGCATTAAATCTTGTTTTTGTTCTTTGCTAATTTTATCTTGTAAAAAACCGGTTTCTTGTAAACCAATTAAAAATAAAACGGCTTCAACATCGGGTTTTTTACCAAAACGTTCTGTTAGTTTAGCTTCTAAGTTCCACCAACGTTGTTGTATATCATCTGTTATAAACATATTGTAAAATTATACTGTATTTTATTGTTTCTTTTATTGAAGTGTATTGATTACTTACCAAATAATCTAAGCAAATAATCTTCTTTAAAATCTATATAAGTTGGGTTACCACTGGGTGATATATTGGGTGTTTGACAATTAAATAATTCGGTAACCAACACTTGCATTTCTTGTTGAGATAATGTTTGTCCTTCTTTAATAGCTTGTTGTCTGCTCATGCAACGAATTAGTTTTTCTCTTTTGCTGAATTTTATATCGCTGCTAAAATGTTTAAACTGTTCTATTAATAATTCTAAAGCATGTTTTTCGTTGCCTTGTAATACATCGGCAGGTGTACCTTGAATTACAAAAGTATTATTGCCAAAAGGTTCTATATGGTAACCAATAAAATTTAAATCATTTAATAAATCGGTCATTAAAGCAGCATCGGCAGATGATAATTCAAGTGTTGCCGGAAACAAAGTTTTTTGTGTAGGCATTTGTTTATTGTGTGCTGTATTGCTATAATGCTCATATAAAATGCGTTCGTGTGCCAATTGTTGATGCACTAATTTAAAACCATTATCATAAGTTGCAATAATATAGGTGTTATGAAGTTGAAAAAAATTTGAAGGTTGAAGTTCAAAATCTGAAGAAATTAATTTTTCTTCTTTCTGATTTTCTGTTTCCTGATTTGTTGAACTTTTTTCAAAAAAACTTTTCCAATGTTTTAATTCACTTGTATTATTTTTTTCAATAAAATGTGCTTGATTTTTTTGAGTAAATGTTTTGTATAAATTAGAGGAAGCAGTAACTGTTTCTTTTTTTTCTTCTGTAAAAGGTTTGCTTATTGCATCTAAATTTTGAATATCGGCATTTAATGTAAAATCTAAACTGGGTGCAACGCTAAATTGTGCCAATGCATGTTTTACCGCAGCTTGTACAAATGCATAAATAATTTTTTCGTCTTCAAACTTAATTTCTTGTTTGGTAGGGTGCACATTAATATCAATCTGGCTTGGGTCTATATCAATAAATAAAACATAACTGGGAAAACTATCTTTCGCAATCATATTTTCAAAAGCCGTATTTACTGCATGATTTAAATAAGCACTTTTTATAAAGCGATTGTTTACAAAAAAATATTGATCGCCTCTTGTTTTTTTAGCTGTTTCGGGTTTACCAATAAAACCCAGAATATTCATATAATCAGTATCTTCTTTTACACTTACCATTTTGGCATTGTAGCTATTACCCATTATTTGCACAATACGTTGTTTTAAACTGCCTGCTTCTAAATAAAAAACTTGCTGACCATTACTTGTAAGCGAAAAAAATATTTGCGGGAAAGCCATTGCTACTCTAATAAATTCATCTAAAATATGTCTTGTTTCGGCAGCATTACTTTTTAAAAAATTTCTTCGGGCGGGTACATTAAAAAATAAATTTTTCATGCTAATACTTGTGCCAATACTACATGCACAAGCTTCTTGTTTTACAACATTGCTGTTTTCTATTTCAATATAAGTGCCTATTTCATTTTCGGGTTTACGAGTTTTTAATTCAACTTGTGCAACGGCAGCAATACTTGCTAATGCTTCTCCGCGAAAGCCCATTGTTTTTATATGAAATAAATCTTCTATATTTTTAATTTTACTGGTAGCATGCCGTTCAAAAGCCATTCGGGCATCAGTTTCGCTCATTCCTTTTCCATTATCAATAACCTGCACCAAACTTTTGCCTGCATCTGTAATAATTAATTTTATTTCTGTTGCACCTGCATCTACTGCATTTTCTAATAATTCTTTTACAGCACTGGCAGGCCGTTGTATAACTTCGCCGGCTGCTATTTGGTTTGCTATGTTATCGGGTAGTAATTGAATAATATCGGTCACACGTTCTCTTTTAATGAAGCCGTAAAAATAAGTGTTATAAATTTTGTTATGGTGTTTTTTGGAAAACCAATACACATAAACATTCTGTTATCTTTGCCACCAAGCAATGGAAAAAAATAACTTTATTGATTACATCAGAATTTTTTGCAGAAGCGGGCATGGTGGCCCGGGTGTAAAACATTTCAGGCAAGATAAACTAACCTCTAAAGGAGGCCCCGATGGTGGAGATGGTGGCAGAGGCGGACATATTATTTTAAGAGGTAATGCACAACTTTGGACTTTACTTCATTTAAGATATTTTAAAAATATTTTGGCAAAAAACGGTGAACGTGGAATGAAGCAAAACAAAACCGGTAAAGATGGCGATGATATTATTATTGAAGTGCCCTTAGGAACCATTGCCAAAAATGAAGAAACCGGCGAAATAGAAGCAGAAATTTTAGAGAACGGACAAGAAATTATTTGGATGAAAGGTGGCCGTGGTGGTTTAGGTAATCAACATTTTGCAACACCAACTAACCAAGTTCCCGAACATGCCCAACCCGGCGAACCTGGTATTGAAGGTTGGAAACAATTAGAGCTAAAAGTGTTGGCAGATGTAGGTTTGGTAGGTTTTCCCAATGCAGGAAAATCAACTTTATTAAGTGTTATAACTGCAGCAAAACCCAAAATTGCCAATTATGCTTTTACTACTTTAACTCCGCAATTGGGCATGGTTGAGTATAGAGACGGGAAAAGTTTTTGCATTGCCGATTTACCCGGAATTATTGAAGGAGCTGCAGAAGGAAAAGGGTTAGGACATCGGTTTTTAAGGCATATTGAAAGAAACAGTTGCTTATTATTTTTAATTCCGGCAGATAGCGAAAATCATAAAAAAGAATTTGAAATTTTATTGAATGAACTGAAAGAATATAACGAAGAAATGTTGCAAAAAGATTTTATAATAGCCATAAGCAAAAGCGATATGTTAGATGATGAATTGAAAAAAGAAATTAGTAAAGAATTACCCCAAAATATTCCACATTATTTTATTTCATCACTAACCAATAAAGGGCTTACCGAATTAAAAGATGCTCTGTGGAGTTTATTGAACAAACCTGCTGCTTTATAGAAAACAACACCAAATATTTAGAAACTATCTTCCAATTTTATATAAACGCATTCTTATTTTTTGTTAAAACATTTTTTTTTTACGGCTGTAACCACTCTAAACTTTACTTTTGA
The DNA here is from genome assembly GCA_018267705.1 of Bacteroidota bacterium. Taxonomy (GTDB): domain Bacteria; phylum Bacteroidota; class Bacteroidia; order Chitinophagales; family Chitinophagaceae; genus CW01. Next base: position 56,713 of record JAFDXX010000013.1, read on the forward strand.
GCGGAACAATGAATTGATTATGAAGAAAATAGGAGCATTAATTGTATTATTAAGTTTTAAATTATTAGCAACTGCTCAGGTAAAAAAAGTAGTAGCAGATAAAATTGTAGCCCAAGTTGGCGATAAAATCATATTAAAATCTGATATTGATAATGCTGTAAATGATTATAAGCGACAAGGACAAGAACTTCCACCCAATGCAAAATGTGCTTTTATGCAAGGGCAATTAATTCAAAAAGCATTGGTATTACAAGCAGAAAAAGATTCGCTTCAAGTAAGTGACGATGAAATTGATGCACAATTAGATAACCAAATTCGCGGATTTATTCGAGAATACGGATCTAAAGAAATTTTAGAAGAAATTGCCGGTCAATCTGTTTATCAAATTAAAGAATCATTTAGGCAACCATTCAAAGAAAGATCATTAGCAGATCAAATGCGTAAAAAAATTGTTGAATCAATTAAAATAACACCTACCGAGGCAAGAATTTATTGGGATAAAATTCCGAAAGATAGTTTACCATTTTACGAAACAGAATTAGAAATAAGTCAAATCATTTCTACTCCAAAATCAAATAAAGATGTTGATGAATATGTAATTAAACAATTATATGATTATAAAAGACAAGTAGAAAATGGAGGAAAGAAGTTTGAACAATTGGCAAAAATGTATTCTGATGATAAAGGTACAGAAAGCCAAGGCGGTACTTTAGCTATTAATAGAAATGATAAGGGTGTAATAGATGCGGCCTTTCTTGCTGCAGCTTTTCGTTTAAAAGAAGGGCAAATTTCTCCGGTAATAAAATCTGAATTTGGATATCATATTATTTACATGGTAAGCCGTAGTGGAGATGATGCAGTTGTTAGGCATATTTTAAAAGTACCTCCGGTTACAGAGCATGAAGTGGCATTATCAATTGAAAAATTAGATAGTGTTCGTAATAAAATTTTAAAACATGAATTAACTTTTGGAGAAGCGGTAAAAAAATATAGTGATGATAAAAATGCCAGTTTTAATGGAGGGCAAATACAAGGAAGAGATGGCTCTACATACATTACCATTGATGCATTAGATAAAGACATGGTAAAAACAATTGAGCACATGAAAGCAGGCGATATATCAACACCACAAGTTTATACCGATGAACAACGAGGTAAAAAAATGGTTAGATTAGTTTATATAAAAACTAAAACAACTCCACATAGAGAAGATTTTAAATTAGATTATAATAAAATTTCACAACGTGCTTTAGAAGAGAAAAAACAAAAATATTTAGAAGCATGGTTTAATGAACATTTGCCTGCTTATTATATAAGTATCGATAAAGATTATGCAGGTTGCAGTATGCTTGCCAATTGGTTTAAATATGCTGCAAAAAATTAATTAAAAAACCACCAACTTGTTGGTGGTTTTTTTAATGTTTAAATTATTGAATTATAATTTTTCCATTTCATCTCTTACAAATTCCATTAATGTTTTTATATAGTTGGGAGATAGGTTGAATTTTAAACCTGCGGCGGCATATAATTCAGGTAAAGTTTTTGTACCACCTAAACTTAATGCATTGATATAATTATTAATAGCAGTTTGTTTATTGTTTTTAAACTGCATCCATAAACCAATAGCACCTAATTGTGCTATGCCGTATTCAATATAATAAAATGGAACTTCAAACAAATGTAATTGGCGTTGCCAACTTATTTTTCTAAACTCTTCCAACCCTGTAAAATCAATAGTTTTTACAGAAAACTCAGTTGTAATTTCTAACCATTTTGTTGTTCTTTCTTCAACTGAATGTGTTGGGTTTTCATATACCCAATGTTGAAATTTATCAATAATTGCAATCCAAGGAAAAATAGTAATTACTCTTTCTAATTGATGTTCTTTAGCACGTTTTAAATCATCTTCTTTATCAAAAAAACTTTGCCAATATTCCATACTAAATAATTCCATTGCCATGCTTGCTACTTCTGCAATTTCCATAGGATATTCTTTAAATGCACTTAGCTCTAAATTGTGTGATAAGAAGGAGTGAATAGCATGACCGCCCTCGTGTACCATTGTTGTAACATCATCCATTTGCCCTGCTGCATTCATAAAAATAAAAGGAGCACCACTTTCTGCTAAAGGACAATTATAACCGCCGGGAGCTTTTCCTTTTCTGCTCTCTAAATCAAAATGTTGTAATTCATCCATCTTTTTTAAACAGGCTGCAAAAAACGGATTGAGTTGCTCAAAACATATTTCAGATTTTTTTAATAAATCTTTTCCTGTAGTAAATGGTTTTAAAGGTTCAACACCTAAAGGCTCTGCTTCGGTATCCCAAGGTTTTAATGTATCTAAATTTAATTTTTGTTTTTTTTGTTGATAGATTTTTTCAACCAAAGGCAATACATGTAATTTAACGGCTTCATGAAAGTTGAAACAATCTTCTTTACTGTAATCAAACCTTCCCATTTCAACAAACTTATAATCTCTATAATTTTCAAACCCTGCATTTATTGCAATTTGATGGCGTTTTGCAATTAATTGAGAATATAAATTATGCATGGCATCTTTATCTTCCAATCTTCTTGTAAATATTTTTTTATATACATCTTCCCGTAAACTTCTATTGTGATTATGTAAAAATTTACTTGCTTGTTGTAAAGTATATTCTTGATTGTTTACTTCAACCGTCATTTTTCCGGCAATAGATCCGTATTGTTGTTGCATTACTGATAGCTCTGCTTGCAATGGAATATTTTCTTCTCTGAATAAATCAATATTCTTTTTTACAGAACGTAAATATGTAAAAAATTTTTCTTGTGGAAGTTGTTGTGTGAAAGAAGAATTTATTAATTTTTTATTTAATATATCAACATAGGGTAGTACTTTAGGTTGAATTTCCATCATAAAAAAAGTAAAAGATTCTTCTAAAGATTTATCGGTTGTATCGCAAGTCATTTTTATTTGTCGCCAGCAAGCATCTTCACTTACTACCGCTTCAACCTCACTAATATCTTTTAACCAAACATGTAAATCATCAACAGAATTTATTTCTCTTTCAACCAAATTTTTAAAATAAGGTTCTAATGTTTCCCAAGTTGTTACTGTAAAATTTTTGGGAAGAAAATTGCGAGGTAATTTTTGAATATCGGCACTTAATTGCATAATAAAATTTTGAGTGGCGAAGATAAAGAACCAATTATAATTATTAAGCCGGAATGATTGTTAATTACCGTTTGAACTGAGCAATAAAGCGTTATAAATTCTTTGTCTTTTTGAAGAATAAGAAGAGTATTTAAAAATTTTAAAATTATTTTTTATGCTAAAAGCGAATCAATTCTTTGCAAATATTTTTTGTAATTGCAGGGCCTTCGTAAATAAAACCTGTCCATACTTGCACTAAAACAGCACCTGCATTTAATTTTTCTTTTGCATCTGCTCCGGTAAAAATACCACCACTTGCTACAATAGGAATTGTGTTTTGTAGTTGCGTATGCAAATATTGCAAAACCTCTGTACTTCTTTGCTGTAAAGGTTTTCCGCTTAAACCACCTGTTTGATTTGTAAGAGTTAAATTTTGTGTTTTAAGCTGCTCACGTGAAATGGTTGTATTTGTTGCAACCAACCCGTTTAATTTTGTTTCTTGTGCTAAAGCAACAATATCATCTAATTGATTGTTGCTTAAATCGGGTGCAATTTTTAATAATATTGGTTTTTTATTTTTTTTTCCAAAATTTATTTCTTGTAATTCTCCAATAATTTTTTTCAATGCATCTTTTTCTTGTAATGCCCGTAAGCCGGGTGTATTGGGGCTGCTTACATTTACTACATAATAATCAACCACATCAAATAATTCATTAAAACATATTATATAATCTTTCCATGCATCTTCATTTGCAGTTATTTTGTTTTTACCAATGTTTCCGCCAATAATTATGGATGATTGATGATTGTTGGTTGACCATTTTTCTAATCTTTTTCTGATTATTTCTACTCCATCATTATTAAAACCCATTCGGTTAATGAGTGCTTTGTCTTTTGGCAAACGAAATAATCTTGGTTTATCATTTCCGTTTTGTGCTTTTGGCGTAACTGTTCCTATTTCTACAAAACCAAACCCTAAAGCATCTAATTCATTTAAATACAGAGCATTTTTATCAAACCCCGCACCCAAGCCAACAGGGTTTTTAAATGTTAATCCAAATATTTCTTTTTCTAATAAAGGATGCCGAAAAGTATAGGAAGATTGAATAATTTTTTTAATGAAAGGAATAGAGCAAGCTTTTTGTAAACTGTTCATGCTAAAATAATGTGCAACTTCAGGTTCAAGTGTAAAAAGCAAACTTCTTATCAATGAATATAACATACTGCAAAGATGCAAAAGCAATTTTTAAATAGGAGGTATTAATCTTACACCAAAATTAGTTGCATAAACAACTTTTTTGTACATTTGGTTTAAAATTATTTTGCTATGCAAGAAGCATACATTGTTGCAGGTTACAGAACTGCAGTTACCAAAAGTAAAAAAGGCGGTTTTAGATTTTATCGCCCGGATGATTTAGCGGTTGAAGTAATAAAAAATTTAACGGCAACCATTCCACAATTAGATAATAAAAGAATTGATGATGTAATAGTTGGAAATGCTGTGCCCGAGGCAGAGCAAGGTTTACAAGTAGGTAGAATGATTGCTGCCAAAGCTTTGGGTATTGAAGTTCCGGGAATAACCATTAATCGTTATTGTGCAAGCGGGCTTGAAAGTATTGCAATGGCAACTGCAAAAATTAGAACAGGTATGGCAGAATGTATTGTTGCCGGCGGAACAGAAAGTATGAGTTTAGTACCAACTGCAGGATGGAAAACTGTTCCATCGTATGCTATTGCAAAAGATGAACCTGATTATTATTTAGGCATGGGTTTAACTGCAGAAGCAGTTGCCAAAGAATTTAATGTTACCCGCGAGGCTCAAGATGAATTTGCATACAACTCACATCGCAAAGCAGGCATTGCTATTAAAGAAGGATATTTTAAAAGTGGAATATTGCCGATAACTGTTGAAGAAACATATTTGAATGAAAAAGGTAAAAAAACAACACGCAATTATGTAGTTGATACCGATGAAGGCTTACGCACAGATACAACAATTGAAGGGTTGGCAAAATTAAAACCTGCTTTTGCACAAGGAGGTTGTGTTACTGCAGGCAACAGCTCTCAAACTAGCGATGGAGCTGCATTTGTAATTGTAATGAGTGAAAAAATGGTGAATGAATTAGGAGTAAAACCTATTGGCAGATTGGTAAATTGTGCAAGTGCCGGCGTACATCCTCGTATTATGGGAGTTGGTCCAGTGGCGGCCGTACCCAAAGTTTTAAAGCAAGCCAATATGAGTTTAAATGATATTGATTTAATTGAATTGAATGAAGCTTTTGCATCTCAATCTTTAGCCGTAATACGTGAGTTAGGCTTGAACAATGAGATTGTAAATATTAATGGAGGAGCTATTGCATTAGGGCACCCTTTGGGTTGTACAGGTGCTAAACTAACCGTACAAATTTTAAACGATATGAAACGGTTGAATAAAAAATACGGAATGGTTACGGCTTGTGTTGGCGGCGGACAAGGTATTGCAGGTATTATTGAAAATTTATAATTATTGCACCAATGTATGTTTAATGATGTTGTTTGTTTAACGTATTAAAATAGTTTACTATGAAAACAATATTATTACCTACCGATTTTTCTGATATTTCTATAAAAGCAGCCAAATATGCTTATGCTTTTGCAAAACAATATGGTATAAAAAAAATTATTTTATACCATACATATCAATTACCTGCTATAAGCGGAGATCCTTTGGTTCCGGCTGTTCAGTTGTTTGATTATGAAATGTTCAATAACATACAAAAGAAAAATTTACAAAATTTTCACAAGCAAATATTAAATGAAGTTGATACTGAAGGAATTGATATAGAAGAGTTGTGTGAGATGAGTAATTTAACTTCTGATATTAACGAAATAATACAAACGCATACTATAGATATAATTATTACAGGCACAAATAGTAACGATGAAGTAGAAGATTTTTTATTGGGGAATAACACTTTAAGTATAGCAAAAAATTCTAAAATTCCGGTAGTAATTATTTCTCCTAATACTACATTTAAAACAATAAAAAGTATAGTGCTGGCTTGCGATTTTAAGAAATCACTTACAGAAAATACAGTTAAACATATTATTAATTTTTCACAAATAACTAAAGCAAAATTAAATATGTTACATATAAGCCCTGAAGGAGAAATCTATTCAACCCAAATGTTTCAAGAAACAAAAGTATTAGGTAATTTATTTACCGATTTGCAACCTGAATTTTATTTTTCAGAAGATAATGATTTTATGAAAGGGATAAATGATTTTGCTATTGAAAAAGAAGTAGATATGATTATTGCTACTTCTAAAAAACACAGCTTGTTTGAAAAACTATTTAAAAGAAGCCATTTAAAACAATTGGTATTTCATACCCACACTCCGCTAATGATTATAAATGATTAGTTTATAAATTAATAGTTATTTCGTTTTCCCAATTGGCTTTTATTGCAATTTTTTTAGGTATTTGTTGTACAATTTCGGGTTGTAGTTTTAATTTGTAATTGCCTGCATCCCAAATACCATTACCGTTTGCATCAAATAAAATTCTTAATTCATACTCACCGGGCTTCATTAATTTTTTACTAAACTCATTTTTAGTAATGGCAGCTGCTTCTACAACTTTATCTTGTTGCACAAATTGTAATACAGGTTTTTTAGTTACATCTAAATTTATAAAATGTAATTGTAGTGAGCCATAATCACTTTCTTTTTTTGTAACAAATTTTAATGTATCAGATTTTAGCAATGAAATATTATTGGTATCTGCTACAGCATCTTTAGCTATAATTAAACGAAAATATTTTTCTTCTTTCCATTTATAATGAATAGAAATTTTTGAATTAGTTGAATCTATATCTAAAGTATAACCTGTAATTTTTTTATAAGCAGTATCTGTTAATTCAATTTTTGAGCTATCAATTTTTTTAAGTTTTCTGTTAAAATTTAATTGAAGAGGGCTAATTAAATCTTGATAGCCACTTTCTAATGTTGTTGTAAAACGCAAACGATTATTATCGGTGGTTTTATTTGTTTTAGTAGCAAGCGTGGTTGTACTTTGTTTCTCTGCTTTTTTTGTTTGATGATAAGCATATAATAGTTCTTGTTTTGTAGAATCTGAAATTTCAATAGTATGATTTAAAAATGCAAATAGTTTAGTACTATCATTATATTTTTTATCATATCCGTTTTCTACAACAAAAACATTAAATGTGCCTTTTGGTAAATGTTGAAATGAAAATTTTCCTTTGCTATCAACTCTTGTGTAATAACGTGGGTTTGTTTTAACAACGGCCGTATCGCTTAAATTATTGTAAAGCATTACAATTAAAGTGCTGTCTGTTTTTCCGGTTTCGGCTAATAATATTTTTCCACTAAAAGTGTTATTATCAATTATGTTTCCGGTTGAAAAAACGTAAGAAAAATTTTTAGTAATATTTCCTTCGTTAATATCTCTTATTGCATTACCAAAGTTTATGGTATATGTTGTATTGGGTTCTAAAGAATCTCTTAGTTTAACGGTTACATTTTTTAATTTATAATCAATAAGAGGTGTGTGTTTAGGAACGGGAGAAACAATTACTTGTTGTTGTGCATCTTTCACTTCTACATATTCATTAAAAGTTAAAGTGATTTTGTTGGTTGTAATATTGGTTGCAGAATCTTTTGGTAATGCATTAATTAAAACGGGCGGAATAGTATCTTTTGGGCCACCACCCGGAGGAATAATATTAGCACAACCAACATTGTAAATACTAATAATTATTGTAATAGAAGTTATAGTAAAAAATAATAATATCTTTTTCATTTAAATGCACATTCAATATTTGCAAACATAACTTTATTAATCTTTACAAGTTGTTAATCAAGCTTCTTCTTCATTTAATTTGTGTAAAGCAACGGTGAGATTGTTGTTCTTTACAAAGTTGCACCAATCACAATCGCTTTTTCCGCATCCTTTTTTAAATTCTTTGTTTTGAACTTTTTGCCAGGTAGTTGTAATTTGTTGTGTTACGGTTGTAACATCGGCAGGTGTAATTATAACTTTTTCTGTTTTATATTCATTGTTTACCGGTTCAACAAATTCAAATTGTGTTGATACAACTTGCCAATTGTTACGTTTATCATTATCAATTAAAATTTTATAAAATACTGCTTGTCGCCAATAATCTCCACCCAATGGGTCATTATCATTAGGAGGTAATAATTTCTTTTTTGCGTTTTGAAAATTACCTGTTTTATAATCTACTACATTCACTTCATTTCCATTAAACTCAAGTTTATCAAGCTTTCCGTTTAAAGGTACATTTTGTACAACAACATTTCTTATAGGTGTTTCAGGCTTTATAATTTTATTCCATGTATTAATGTGGTATTGATAGTATGCCGGTAAAATTTTTTCTCCATAATCTAATTTTAATTTAAATGTTTCAGGTGTAAAAGCTTCTCGGTTTGTGTGTAAATACCATTTGAAATCATCTACAAAAATTGTTTCATCGGGAAAAACATCATTATTGGTTTTCATTTTTTTAAATAACATTTCTAATGCGTAATGCACTGCACTTCCAAATACCATACTTTCATTTTTTGCAGAAGGTACTTTTATTAAGTTTTGATAATAAAACTTTAATGGGCAGCTTAAATAATTATTTAAATGTGTTACACTTAAAGTATAGCTCTGTAATAGTTTGTTTATGTAAGCTTCATCAATCAAATTAATTTCGGGTATAGCTGTTTCCATAAATTGCAGTGCTAAGTAATCCGTCATATCGTTGTCTGAAACTATTGCCTGCTCTATGTTTAATGTAGGTAATGTTATTAGCTCTGTAATGAAACTGCTTTTTAGTTGTGGTTTATCTTTATTATCTGTAGCTGCATAAGAAATATACAAATTTATTTTAGCTCTTGTTATGGCTACATAAAACAATCTTCTGCTTTCTTCTAAATTAGTAGATATATTATGATTGCTTATTAAATTATCTGGTAGAGAATATACTTTGTTTGAGGCACTATTTTTATCATCCCAAATACTTTGTGTGCATCCAATAATAAAAACATGTTCAAACTCACTTCCTTTACTGCTGTGTGCGGTAACAAGATTTACGCCAACATCACTTGCTGTGGTTTTGTATAATGGGATACTGATTTTATTTTTTTTCATTACTTCAATGTTGTTTAAAAACTCATGAAGTGTTAAATCGGGTTGGCGTTTAGTTTCTTCTTTTATAAAATTGAAGAAAGTTGTTAAAACCTCTATTAGCCAAGGTTTTTCAGCATCTTTCATAATATAAAAAAGTAAACCTGTTTGTTGAATTGTTTTTTCAATTAAATGCTGTAGTGTTATATTGTGTTGCTCTTGTAAAAGAGTTTCTAAAATATTACTTGCTTTTTTTATAAAGGCGTTGGGCTCATTAAATAAATCTGCTTTAATGTTTGGTGTTTCTGCAATTAATCTTCTTAAAGAAAAAACATCTTCTTTATTCTTATTCTTTTTTTCGTTTACGGCAATACTTAGTTTAGCAATTTCTAATGAGTTAATATTAAAAAATTGATAATGTAATATTTGAAACAATAAATCATCTGCACTATATGAAATATAATTTTCTTTATCAATCCAACTGAGTATAGAAATAATTTGATGCACCAAAGGCAATTGTAATAAATCTGTTTTTCTTTTTGTATTAAAAGGAATTTTCTTTTGTTGTAAAATTTTAATAATGCCCTCAACTTGTGCGTGATTGCGATAAATAACTGCAATTTCTTTTCCGCTAACTCCTTGCTGTATAAGGTTTTCAATTTTTGTAGCAACATAAACAGCTTCTTGTGCCGGATTAATAAATTCTTTTATTTGTGGTTGAATAGTAATGTTTTGTAACTCAGGTTTAGAAGAAATTAATGCAGTATTATTATTAGTTATACGTTGTTGATTATTGTTGATTAACTGATGTGCGGCTTCTAAAATATTTTGTGTTGAACGATAGTTATTTACTAAATCTATTTGAACAATATTGGTTTTATATTTTTTTATAAATGCTTCTATATTTTGCACATTGGCATCTTGAAAAGAAAAAATACTTTGGTCCGCATCTCCAACTACAAACACGTTTGGAACTTCCCAATAATTTATAAGATATTGTATTAATAAATTTTGAGAACGGCTAGTGTCTTGAAATTCATCAACCAAAACATATTGATAACGTTCTTGATAATCGAGCAATAAATTTTTGTTTTTTTCAAATGCATCTAATACCCACAATATCATATCATCAAAATTATAACGGCTAATTGCCTTCATCATTTCGTTATACTTTGGATACAAATTAATGGCTGCACGTAGCATTTCCATTTTTTCTGTTTCGCTTGCAATAGCGGCCTGCTTTGGATCTCCTGCGGAAAACTCTTTGTATTTTTTTTTATAATAAAAACCCTCTTTAGTGGGCAATTCTTTTATGTAAGTATCAATTCTTTCATTTAAATATTCGGGAGCCCATGCTTCTTTTTTCATTAAACTAAACAGAGATTTTAATCTGTTTTTTTCATAGTATATATCTCCTCTAAAACGTTTTAGTGGACTATTGCTTTCAATAGAATCAATTAATTTATAAAACAAATCAATTTCTTCCAATTCACTGATAGGTTCTAAATTTAATTTTCCGAAATAAATAATATTATCTTGAATAATTTCATTACAAAAAGAATGGTAAGTATGAATTTGTATATTATAGGCTGCTGTACCAATCATAGTAAGTAAGCGGTTACGCATTTCAACAGCACCATTATCGGTATATGTTAAACATAGAATATTGTTTGGATTGGTATCTGGTTGTAATAGGATATTACCAATGCGTGCAGCTAATATTTGTGTTTTACCGGTGCCCGGACCTGCGTTTACAATTACAGGCCCTTCAATAGTATTAACAGCAAGTTGTTGTTGTTGGTTTAAGCTATTATAAATTTTTGTAAACTCTTCTTTGAAATGGATTGACATATTTCAAAGATAAATTGTAAAGGCGTTTAATTTACGATGATGGGTAAATTGAAATAAAATCTGCTGCCTTCTTTTAATTTACTTTCTACTCCAATCGTTCCGCCCATTGCTTCAATAAACTCTTTAGATATGGCCAAACCCAAGCCGGCACCTGTTTTTTCGGTACCGGGAACTTTAAAAAACCGATCGAATACTTTTGATAAATATTCTTGAGGAATACCGCTGGCGGTATCTTTTATACTAAACTCAACAGTGTTTTGTTTTTGCCGGATATTGATTTGAATAGTTGAATTTTCTGCAGAATATTTTATGGCATTGGTTAATAAATTAATTAAAACCCACGATGTTTTTTCTTCATCTGCCTTTATGCTTGCGTTTGTGTTTTGAATAGTATTAAACTGTATGTTTTTTTCTAATGCTACTGTGGTAACTGTTTTTAAAGCCCTTTCAACTATTAATAATGGTTGTACTGTTTTTATAGTTAATTTAATTTTACCGCTTTCAACTTGTGAAAGATCTAACAACTCACTTAATATTTTTAGCAGCCGTTGATTATCTTCTTTTAAACTTTGTATTAATTCTTTTTGTTCTTTATTTAATGTGCCTATTTGTTCGTTTTCTAAAAGTTTTAAACTAAAATCAGACGAAGCTAAAGGAGTTTTTAACTCGTGTGAAATGGTTGCTATAAAATTTGTTTTTGCAACATCTAATTCTTTAAAAGTGGTAATGTTTTTAATTACAATAACAATTCCTGATATATCATTTGCATTAGTAATATCAATTATTTCTTTTGAAAAAAATTGTTCTTTATTATCTATAACAACTTTAAAGGGTTGGTTGTTTTGTTCTTTTAATAAAGCATTAAATAAATTGTTTTGTGCAGCTAACTGTTCTTTGTTTTTTCCAATGGCATTTATTTCTTTTATATTTAATAGTTGCAATGCTTGTTGGTTAACAAATAAAATAATTCCGTTATTATCTATACCAATGCTAGCATCTTTTAAAGAATTAATTACTGTTTCTGCACGTTGTTTTTCAAATAAAATTTTTGATAAATTACTGTGTTCATATTTATCTAATTCTTCAGCCATGTAATTAAATGCGTTGGCTAAATCTCCAAATTCATCTTTTCTACTTAAATGAATACGTTGGCTGTAATTCTTTGCTGCTATGGCTTTTATGCCTTCGGTAAGTTTAATTATGGGAGTTGCAATAAAATCTGGGAAGTTAAAAGCAAAAGTAAAACCTATTAAAGCACATATGGTTAATAAAATAGTTATTACAAACCTTGCATCATCTGCACCTTGTTGAATAGTTTGATTTTTTTTAATAATTGCTTGCAGGTTTAACTGCATTATTTTTATAATGCTATAACGAATTTGTGTTTCGTTTTTTATAAAAGTAGTTGTGTAATACTTAAGTAAGCTTTTAGTAAGTGTATCTTCACCGGGTTCGGTTATGTTGATTTCTTGGTTATGTAAATTTTTTTCAAATTCTTGTTTGGCTTTGTTACTGTCTATATTCCAAATATCTAATGCATGCAGCATATTTTTAGAATACTGAAGTGTTTCATAATTATTTTTTAAAATATCTCGTTGGTTTGAAATAGTTCTGTTTAAATAAAAAAAACTAGTACTGCCAACCAGTATAAGAAGTGTAAATAAAAAAAATACACCTAGCGTTACTTTTTGTTTTAATTTAAATGGCATTGCTTAAAACAATTAAATCAATATCATTTTGTGTTAGTGCTTTTAAAAGTTTATTAAAAACAGTTGTTTGTAAAAGTACTTGTAAAATATTTATATGAGGTTTGTTAACGTGTACAGTTATAATTTATTTTTAATGCAATTTTGAATAATAGGTTTAAAATTATTTAGTAAGTGCCTTTGTATTGATAACGAAATATATTCTGCATTTTTTTATTTAAACAGATAATACCTTTTCTTTTTTATCACATTCTAAAAAGAAGAGCAAGTATTATTCTTGTTTCTGATTTTACTAAATCGGGTTTCCAGCCTGGTATTAAAGGTGTTGTTGAATACCCGTTAGGTGAGGTTACACCGCCATGCCCTGCAAAGTATGGCACACTTGAATTTCGGTTTACTACTTCAAAACGCAAGGTGGTGCTTTGGTTGGGCATATAATCAAAATTGGTTGACATATCGAAACCTGTAAAAGAATCTCCGGGATTAGTTGTGAAAGGATAAGCACCTGCTGTTTGTGTTGGATTATTTGGATCTGGTAGAGGACTTGCCTGGCCTGTTGGCGGTAACACTAAATATCTTCCGGGATTTGTCATCCAGCCACCGCCAATTGTCCATGCGTATTTATTATTGTTAAACCAAATTCTATTATAAACCATTGAGCTTATAAAATATTGTGCAGGGCCTTTTGCAGAATTATTATTGTTGAAACCATTTACGCCACCACCTTTTTCAAAACCAATATCAAACGTATAAGATAATGCAGCTTGACTAATACCTTTACTATTGCCTTTGGTTTTATAATACCTTACCAGTAAACTATTATCAGAATGAAAACGTTTTCTTTCAGGTATACCGCCAGCATCTGTTCCAAAATAATCGTTAGTAAGTACTTTAAAATTACTGTTTGGCATATATGTAAAGTTGAATCCAAAACCGGGCATGCTATTAAACTTACCATAACTCTGCCATCCATTAATTATCCATGGTTCTAATTTTATATGTTTTGAAAGAAACATTTGAATGCGTATGCCATTAAAAAACCAAGGAGTATTATCTGATGTAAATGAAGCTTGATATTCCCAATTTTCTGGTTGATAGTATGAGTTTAAACCAATGTAAGACATAAATAAACCTGCATCAATATTTACTCCAAACCATTTATTAATATGAATACCGGCATATGCTTCACTTAAATAGCGATATACATCTGCAAGATTATATTGGCCTCTGTATGGACTAAGATCGTTTCTAGGAACAATTGTTGATCTTGTGCCGAACTGAGTCATAATTCTTGCATGTGTATTTTCATAAGTAAAATCTCCACCTACATGCAAAGCCGATAATTGCAGTTCGTTGGTTCTTGCAATAGCGGTAGAGCCAATAGCGGTATTATCAATAGGATTATTAAAAGAGTAATTATAGTTTACATCTAATAAAATACTGGGTATAAAATATTTTCCTTTCCATACAACAGAATCTCTTCTATCACTACCATTTTGCCAACTTGCATCAATATTTTCAAAAGGAATTTTTTCTTTTTGTTTTAAGGTATTTTGAGCAAAATTTTTTAGTCCGCTTCCTAAAATAATTATACAGATTAAAATTTTGATATTCATTATTGAGGGTTTAATTAAGGTAAATTATTGTAAGAATGTTTAGTTGTGAACATATTTTAAAGGCACATTTTGTAAGGGAGTAACAACTAAAGGAATTTTTTCAATATCACAATCGGCTATGTCTAATCCGAAAGCTTTTTTATCGGTTTGTGCCATTTTAGTTATACTAAAATATGCGTTTAGTATAAAGCCTTCACGTAGTGAAAATTCATTTTCAATTGATAAGAATTTTTCTGTTAGAACATAACGAACACTGCTGCTTACTTCGTTAGGGTGTAACATTTCTTCTGCAATACCAACGGGTACGTTAACTTTTTTTGTTGCAGTTAATTCGGTTAAAATTTTCTTGAAAAATAAATTAATACGCGGTTGTACTCTAAAGCCTAATTTAAAATCAATACGAATGATTTTATCTTTTATAATTTCATCAACAGTATATTCCATTGTGTAAGGTTCATCTGTTCTGTCAATATGTATAAACCAATATACATCGGCTTTTTTAGGGCGTTTGGTAAGAATTGATTCTAAAATTCTTTTTTCAATACTTCTTTTTTTATTTGCTTTTGTTAAATAAACTAAATGAGTTGCATATTTAGGTTCACTATCATTATTACTTAAATTTTCAAGTAAAGGAAGAAACGGAATAAGGCTTTGAAATTGTAAAAAGCGATTGGTAATTTTTCTTGCTTTATACCAAATTGACATAATGAATATTAATGCAAATTCAAATACTAAAAACATCCAACGTTGTTTAATTTTTGCTACGTTGGCAATAAAGAATGATACTTCAACAGCAAGAAAAACAAATAATATAACAAGTATAATTGTAGATGCCCATTTCTTTACAAACTTCATGTAATAAAACATTAAAGTAGTTGTCATTAGCATAGCAACAGTAATTGAAAATCCGTATGCAGCTTCCATTTTAGCAGAATCTTTAAAATACAACATCATTCCAACACATCCTAACCAAAGAATCCAGTTAATGCTGGGAATATAAATTTGACCTCTTATGTCTGTAGGATATTTTATAGTTATGCGTGGCCAAAAATTTAAGCTAACTGCTTCACTAATTAAAGTAAAAGAACCACTAATTAAAGCTTGGCTTGCAATGATTGTTGCTAATGTTGCTATAATAATTCCAATAAGTAAAAACCAATTTGGCATTATTTCATAAAATGGATTTAAGCTACCTAAAGTTGTTTTGCCACTATGTAATAGCCATGCAGCTTGCCCAAAATAGTTTGCTAATAATGCAGTTTTTACAAACATCCAACTAACCTGAATATTTTTTCTACCGCAATGCCCTAAATCTGAATACAGTGCTTCTGCACCGGTTGTACATAAAAATACAGCACCTAATAACCAAAAACCTTTCGGGTAATGACTTAATAAATCATAAGCATAGTATGGATTGAATGCTTTTAAAATTGGGGGGTAATGTGTTATTTGAATGATACCTAAAACCATAATCATACTAAACCATACAAACATTATTGGCCCAAATGAACTACCCACCACTTTTGTTCCAAATTTTTGGAAAAAAAACAATAATGAAATAATGGCTATAACAATACCTATAGTTAATGCATTACCCGGAATAATAATATTTTCCAAACCTTTAACACCATTTAAACCTTCAATAGCCGATGCAACTGAAATTGGCGGAGTAATAATGCCATCTGCTAATAAAGTAGCGGCACCAATAATGGCAGGAAAATATAACCAATGCCTATAACGCCAAACCAATGCATATAAAGAAAAGATACCGCCTTCACCTTTATTATCTGCTTGTAAAGTAAGTAGAATGTATTTAAATGTTGTTTGAAGTGTGAGCGTCCAAAAAACGCAAGAAATAGCTCCGTAAACTAATTGGTTGGTAATAGCTCTTTCGCCAATAATTGATTTGAAAACATAAAGTGGTGATGTTCCGATATCGCCAAAAATAATTCCAAGTGTTACCAATAATCCAACTGCAGTAACTTTTTTCAGATTGCTTTGCATGATAATATGACGAGATTAATTTAGCCATGATGTAGCTTCATGACAATTTTTAAATACACCAAATACAAAAGAGAAAAAACTGCTAACCAACATAAAACTATTATGCTGATTTCTTTTTTAGTAAAAGGTTTGTTTTGCATTTGGTTAATTACTGCTACTAAAGAACAAGGCATGTGCCATGTTACTTACTCAAATTATAAAAGCTGAAACCCTTTACAGACGGGAATTACAGAGGTAGTAAATATTTGTTTGTTTTTTAACCAATAAAAAACCCTTTCATTATGAAAGGGCGGTATGTCATTTTGGAAAAGAGTAACTAATTTGATACTCTTCAATTTTTCTGTATAAAGTAGTTAAGCCAATGCCTAATAATTTTGCGGTTTCTGTTTTATTGCCTTTAGTATGCAGCAATACTTTTTGTATATGTTGTTTTTCAATAGTTGCTAATAATAAATTATTGGGTATGGCGTTGTTTGATTGCTGTACCTCATATGGTAAGTGTTCTGCTAAAATTTGTTTACTATCGGTTAAAATAGCAGCACACTCTATTACATTTTTTAATTCACGTATGTTTCCTTTCCATTCATATTGTTGTAAAGCTTGTAGGGCGTTGCTGTTAATGTGTAATAAATCTATATTGTTTTTTGTAGCATATAATGTTAAAAAATAATGTGCTAATAAAGCAATATCTTCTTTTCGTTCTTTTAGTGATGGAAGTTGAATTGTAAAACCATTTAACCGATAAAATAAATCTTCTCTAAAGTTGCCTTTTACAATTTCTGTTTTTAAATTTCTGTTGGTTGCAGCAATAACTCGAATATTTACTTTGGTTGTTTTTTCATCGCCCAATTTTATAAACTCTTTATTTTCTAAAACACGCAAAAGTTTGGCTTGTAATTCAACATTCATTTCTCCAATTTCATCTAAAAATAAAGTACCGTTGTTGGCTAATTCAATTAACCCTTTTTTATCTTTAACTGCACCAGTATATGCTCCAACTTTGTAACCAAATAATTCACTTTCTAATAAATGTTTTGAAAAAGCACTGCAATTAATTGCTATAAAAGGTTGATTGTTTCTTTTACTATTTGAATGAATAGCATTGGCAAAAACTTCTTTGCCTGTACCTGTTTCGCCTAACAGTAAAACATTAATATCTGTTATTGCTATTTTTTGTGCTAATTGAATAGCATTTTTTATTGCTGCAGATTCGCCAATAATATTATCGAAATGATATTTTTCTTTACTGCTAATGCTAATTGCTTTCTGTTTTTGTATAGTTACTTTTTCAACTGCTTGGTGTAATAATGGAATAATTTTATTGTTATCGTCTCCTTTAATTATATAATCAAAAGCACCGTTTTTAATAGCTTGTACACCATCGGTAATATTACCGTATGCGGTTAGTAAAATAAATTCTATAAGTTGAAATTTTTGTTTTGCTTCTTTTACAAAATCAACACCATTTCCATCGGGAAGTTTAACATCGCATAAAACAACATCAATATTTTGGGAGTCTAATTTTTTTAAACCGGCATTTAGTGTTGCTGCTTCTACTACGGTAAAGTTTTCTAAACTAATAATACGAGCCATAAGGCTGCGTAATTTTTCTTCATCATCAATTATTAAAACCGTATTCAATGTTGTGTTTATTTATTTGTATAAGTTGATGCATTAGTTTATCTCAACCCAATCACTAATATTATTGTTTATACTTATGGTTGCAATAAAAATTCTATCTGTTGTACCTGCTAATGATGTGCTTTTATCAAACTCTGCATTTTTATTAGTTGTAATAATTTTTGTAAGTGTTGCATATTCTAATTTAGCATCAACCTGTGCGGGTAATACAAATACAGCAAATCCTTTTATTTTTTGTTTGCCGTTATAAGAAATTTTATAAAGTTGTTTTTTTGTTTTTTGAACAATGGGTTTATCGGGTGCAATGCTGTCAATCCAAGGCATTGGTGGAACAATGGCGGGCAATGCGTAATAGTTTAAACGAAGTGAATCGCTCCAGCCATTGGGGTTTTTATCAAAATTTTTACTATTGAAATAAATACTGCCATCTATATTTTTATTGTTGCGTAAAAGTTTTATTTGATTTGGAAGTTCTTTAGGGCTTTTCCATGCAGCACTTCTTTCACTTGTTTCTAATGAACGATAGATACCATGACCAATAAACATTTGCCTGCCATAAGTATGTTTACTCCACCAATCTAACAACACGGTATAATCGCAAAGTTTATGGCCTATCTCCCAATACAGTTGTGGGGCTGCATAATCAATCCATCCTTTTTTCAACCATAATAAAATATCTGCATATAAATCATCGTAATTACTAATACCTGCTTTGGTATCGCTACCATCGGGGTCTTTACTTTTATTACGCCATACACCAAACGGGCTTACACCAAATTTTACGCGAGGGTTAGTGCTTTTAATAGTTTCATCTAATAGTTTTATAATGCTATCGCAATTGCTTCTTCTCCAATCATCTTTACTTAATCCGTTGCCATATTTTTCAAAGGCTTTGTTATCGGGGAAGTCACTTCCTTTTCCATCTTTATACGGATAAAAATAATCATCCATATGTATGCCATCAACATCGTATCTGCTAACAATATCTTTTACCACTGTTGCTACAAACTGTCTTACTTCGGGTAAACCCGGATTAAATATTTTTTGATTGTTATAAGTGAAAAACCATTCAGGATGAATTTTTGTAATATGTGATGGCGATACGGTTGATTTGGTAATTTTAAAAACGGCTCTGTATGGATTTAACCATGCGTGAAATTCCATACCACGTTTGTGTGTTTCTTCAATCATAAATTGAAGCGGATCGTAATATGGTGTTGGAGGTGTGCCTTGTGTGCCATTTAAATATTCACTCCATGGCTCGTATTGTGAGGGGTAGAATGCATCGGCAGTGGGTCTAATTTGTACAATTAAAGCATTCATTCCATTTTGCTTATGCATATCTGCTAAATGAATAAATTCTGCTTTTTGTTCTTCAACACTTAATCCTTTTTTACTTGGCCAATCAATATTTTCTACGGTTGCAACCCAAACGGCTCTAAACTCAAACTTAGGAGGTGTTTGTGCCAATAATAGAATAGAAAATTGAAGGGCAATAATTAAAAAGCTAATTTTTTTCATGCTGTAAAGATATTGTACTTAGTAGGTGTAGGTATAGTTGTGCATGATTTACCGAATGTGAGAAGAAGTATTAACATTAGCTTTCCCAAACGTGCAAACCCTCGCTACAATTGGCACAGATGTCAATATTTTTTCTACTGGTCATTAATTCTTTTCTAAACTGTTTATAGTTATCGTTATTCCAAATTTCTTTAAATGTTTGTGTTTTTAAATTTCCTAATTGGTGCATGGCATCTTTATCAAAACAACAAGGTACTATTAAGCCATCCCAAGTAATAACATTGCCTTGCCATAATTTCCAACAATGATTTTTTAATCCGCTTTTTGAAATAGTATTTCCGTTTCTATCTTTTTTATAACGGCTGTATTTATTGTTGGTTGGAATAAGTTGATTGGGGTCGTTTTCAAAATCGTACACTTGTGCAGTTTTAAAACGTACTTGATCTACGCCAATTTCTTTTCCTAATTTTTTTATTTCTTCTATTTGATGTTCATTAGGTTTTACAACTAAAAACTGAAAGAATACAAATGGAGTTTTGCTTTTCAATTCTTTTTTCCACTTAATAATATTTTTAGCCCCTTCTATTACTTTATCTAGTTTACCACCCACACGGTATGATTGATACACATCTTGCGTTGTACCATCAATAGAAATAATTAATCTGTCTAAACCACTTTCAACGGTGGCTTTTGCTTTTGCATCTGTTAAATAATGTGCATTGGTAGAGGTTGCTGTGTAAATTCCTTTTGCATGAGCGTATGTTACCATTTCTAAAAAATTAGGATTTAAAAATGGTTCTCCCTGAAAATAAAAAATAAGATATAATAATTCTTTATATATCTCATCAATAGTTTTTTTGAAAAAAGATTCTTCCAACATGCCCGTTGGTCTTGTAAACTCTCTTAATCCACTTGGGCATTCGGGGCAGCGTAGGTTGCAAGATGTTGTTGGCTCAAATGATATTGAAACCGGATAACCCCATTGAATAGGTTTTTGTACAATTTTACTTAATTGATAGCTGCTCCATACTTTGGCACCGTTTAATAAACGGCGTGGAGTAAGTTTGCTTAAAAAATTAATACTATCGTTTAAATTAAAATAGGCCATAAGGCTGTAAAAATACTACAGCAAACATTAATGTTTTAATAAGTTTCGCATACCGAAAAAATTCTTTATTGTAGAAGGGTTGGTATGTTACCAAATATGAACTCTGTTACTATCGGGTAAATACATTTTATCGGTTTGTTTTATATTAAATGCTTTGTAAAAATGTGTTGAATTCATTAAGGGTCCGTTTACACGCCACATAGGAGGAGAGTGAGGGTTGTTATTAATCCAATAACGTAAAAATTGATCTTTCATTTTTACTTGCCATATAAGCCCTACCGAAATAAAAAACCGTTGGTCAGGTGTAAACTTTCCAATTTTTGCAATATCATTTCCTTCTTTTGTTAATTTAAAAGCATCGTAGGCAATGGCCACACCGCCTATATCTGCTGTGTTTTCACCAAGTGTTAAAGCTCCTTTTACATGTACGGTATCTAATACAGTAAAAGAATTATATAAATTAATTACTTGTTGTGTTTTTGTTTTAAACTTATTATAATCATCTTTTGACCACCAATTTTTTACATTTCCATATTTATCAAACTGTGCACCTTGGTCATCAAAAGCATGTGTCATTTCGTGACCAATTACCATTCCTATTCCACCATAATTAAGGGCATCATCTGCATTGGGATCAAAATAAGGGGGTTGTAAAATTGCTGCCGGAAAAACAATTTCATTGCCGGAAGGGTTGTAATAAGCTGTAACTGTTGAGGGTGTTGTAAACCATTCTGTTCTATCTACCGATTTATTTAATTTTGCTAATTGAAATTGATAATCTGCCGATGATGCAGCAATTACATTTTCAAAATATTTTCCTTTAGTAATTTTTACATTGCTATAATCTCTCCATTTATCTGGGTAACCTATTTTTTTAGTAATGGCAAATAATTTTTCTTTTGCTTTTTGTTTGGTGCTGTCACTCATCCAATCTAATTTATCCATCCTTGCAGCAAAAGCTTTTTGCAAATTATTTACTAATTCTAATGCTCTTTTTTTAGCATCTTCCGTAAAATATTTTTTTACATATAATTGTCCGAGAGCTTGCCCTAATAATTGATCTACCATGCCGGCTATTTTTTCTCCTCTTGGTTTTTGAATGGCTTGTCCCGTTAAAACTTTGTTGTATTCAAAAGCTGCATCAACAAAAGGTTTGCTAAGAAGCGATGCATAATTATTTAAGGAATAAGCTTTTAAATAAATCTTCCAATCGGCAATAGAAATAGATTTTAAAAGAGCATTGAGTTTATCGTAATAAGCAGGTTGGCCTACATCAATAGAGTCTGTTTTAACACCCATTTCATTGAATACGTTTTGCCAACCAATTGTAGGTTCTTTTTTTGCAAGATCGGTAACTGAAGTTTTATTATAGTTTGCATTAATATCACGCAACTCAATATTTGTTTTGTGTGAAGAAGCAATTTCTTTATCAATTTTATAAACAACTTCGGCATTTTTTGTAGCAGTTGCAGCAT
Source organism: Bacteroidota bacterium (assembly GCA_018267705.1). Classification (GTDB taxonomy): domain Bacteria; phylum Bacteroidota; class Bacteroidia; order Chitinophagales; family Chitinophagaceae; genus CW01. The sequence goes on from JAFDXX010000013.1 coordinate 78,901, forward strand.
CATTACCTATAAGCTCAAACAATTTAGCAAGATAAGTTTTGTAAGCTTGTTGAATGGCAATGTTAGGAGCATCGGTTTTAAAATAATAATCTCTATCGGGTAAACCAATACCTGATTGATATAAATGTGCAATGTTTAAATTACTGTTTTTATTATCGGGACTAATACCAAAACCTATAATAGAATTATTACCGGCTTTTGCTTCAGTAGCTACAAACTTCATTAAAGAATTAATATCATTAATATTATCAATTTGAAGAAGCAAAGGTTTTAAGGGTTCATAACCCAATTGGTTGATAGTAACAGTATCTATACCTGAATTATAAAAATCTCCAAGTAGTTGTTCAATACTTCCGGCGGGGTTTACGGTTTTTGAAACACTATCTAAAATTTTTTGTAAAAGCATTTGTTGCTTATAATTCATAAACATGTAAGTACCTACTCCCGTTTGTGAAGGCGGTATTTGTGCTGTATCGTACCAAATATGGTTTACATAATTAAAAAAATTATCACCGGGGTTAAGTGTTGTATCTATACCTGAAATTTCTTTTATTTTATTTTCAGATTGGTTATTGCATGCTGCCAATAAAATTATTATTGCAAGTAGAAATATGTTCTTTATCATAAATAAATATGTTTATTATAAATAATATTTTGATTAGAAGAAAACAGTAAAAACTCTGCTTCTCTCTTTTTAAAAATTAAACCATTGGTTTTAAAGTTATGTTCTGTTGGTAATAACTCATGTTTTTAATTAGAAAAATTGATGAATGGAATTTGTCTTCTATATCAAACATATACCTTTGGTAGCATTTTCTTTCTTCTTACACATTTATAAATTACTAAAATTAATTGTATGAAAGTTATTAAAACAATGTTGATTGCTGGAATGTTAATTCCCGTACTTTTTGCAAAAGCACAACCGGGAAGAGAAAATTCAGCACAAAGACCGGCTATGAGAGATACCACATATAGCACAAGCAGCGGAATTAAAGACATTAAAAAATCTCAAAAATCGGTTACACACGGATCTGTTACAGTTGAAGGTAAATTAATTAATTACGAAGCAAATGCTGGAACATTGGTGTTAAAAAATAATCAAGATGTGCCAACAATTAGCATGTCGTATGTTGCTTATTTTAAAGATGGAGAAAAAGATCTTTCAAAACGCCCTATTACTTTTATTTATAATGGAGGCCCGGGAAGTTCTACCGTATGGTTGCACATGGGTTGTTGGGGGCCACAAAAAGTAAATATAAAAGATATGAGCCGTTCAAGAGCTCCGTATAGTACTGTAAATAATGATTATAGTTTATTAGATGCTAGCGATTTAGTGTTTATTGATGCACCGGGCACAGGGTTTGGAGAAATTATTACAAAAGAAAAAGGCGGAGCAGGAGAGCCAAAAGAATTTTATGGAATTGATGAAGATGGACAAACTTTTGCATCTTTTATTGCTCAATTTATTACAGATTTTAATAGATGGAATTCTCCAAAATATTTGTTTGGAGAAAGTTATGGTACATTCAGATCTGCATTGGTTGCCAACATTCTTCAAAGCTCAAAAAATATAAGCTTAAACGGAGTTATTCTTCTTTCACAATTGCTTACTTATAGCAATATGACAGAAACTACCGCAGGAAATCCCGGCACAGATATGCCTTTTATATTAATACTTCCTTCCTATGCTGCAACAGCATACTACCACAATAAATTACCGGTTAAACCAAAATCTTTAGATGTTTTTTTAAAAGAAGTTGAACAATTTGCTTTAACCGATTATGCATTGGCTTTAAATAAAGGAGCCGATATTTCTGCGGATGCTTTTAATGCTATTGCAGAAAAATTACATACTTATACAGGGCTTCCGGTAAGCTATTTAAAAAAGGCAAACTTAAGAGTAACAGGCCCTCAGTTTTCTCAAACATTATTAGGAGAAGACAATGAAATTGTAGGCAGATTAGATTCTCGTTTTTCTGGAGATGCCATTAACCCATTAAGTGAAAATGCACAATACGACCCTATGAATTCTTTTATTGCTGCAGCTTTTACTTCAACATTAAATACTTACATGCGTAACGATTTAAAATTTGGTGGAGATGCACAATACAAAATAAGTGGAAGTGTTCAACCTTGGAATTTTCAACGCAGAGGAAATTTTATTGGTTTCCCGAATGTGATGAATGATTTAGCACGAGCAATGGTTTATAATCCATCATTAAAAGTTTTATTAACCGGTGGTTATTTTGATTTAGGCACTCCGTATTTTGAAGGCAAATATGAAATGAAACATTTACCAATGCCCGCATCTTTACAACAAAATATCAGCTATCAATATTTTGAATCGGGGCACATGGTATATCTTCATCCCGAATCTTTAAAACTATTACATAATAGTGTTGCCAAATTTATTAACAGCACACATTAAACAAATAAACTTTTATAAATAAAACAAAATTGAAAAAGCTGCTCTATATACATAGAGTAGCTTTTTTGCATTGTTATGTTACAATAGTTGTAATAATTTGTATTTTAACGAAGGATTTAATTTATTTCTACGTCAAACTATTAAATAAATTTTTTGTTGAACGATCCGGCATTCATTGAATTGCTGAAACAGCGAAATGAGCAGGCTTTTACACAACTGGTAGAGGCTTATCAGCATTTGGTATATAATACGGTATTAGGAATTGTACAACACAATGAAGAAGCCGAAGATATTTCGCAAGAAGTTTTTATACAAGTGTATCAAAGCATTTATGATTTTAGAGGAGAAGCAAAACTTTCTACTTGGATATATAGAATTGCAATTACAAAAGCATTGGATTGGGAAAGAAAAAAGAAATCTAAAAAAAGAATAGATACTTTAAAAAACATGATTGGAATTAGAACACAAGAAGAAATTAGTATTACAGACTTTCATCATCCGGGCATTACATTACAAAATAAAGAAAGTGCTTCAGTTTTATTTAAGGCATTAAAACAGATACCCGATAATCAACGAATTGCATTTGTATTAATTAAAACAGAAGGATTAAGTTATCAGGAAGTAAGCGATATAATGCAAACAAGTATAAAATCAATTGAAGCATTAATGCACAGAGCAAAAGAAAATTTAAGAAAAATATTACAACATTATTACTCAGCATAAATAATAATTATGAATACAGAGTTAAACAATAAAATAGAAAGCACTTTAAACAGTTTTAACGAAATGGATAGAGCAGAAGTACAACCATTCTTTCAAACACGTTTAATGGCAAGGCTTTCAAAAGAATATGAAATAAATAATAACAATTGGTTTACAGTTAAAAAACCTGTTTGGATAATAGCCGCTTTATTTGTTTTACTCATTGCAAATACTATAATGCTTACACAAGAAAATAAACCGGCAAATTCTATAAACAATAAACCTGAATCAATCTTGCAAGGTTTTGCAAATGAGTATAATTTATCATCAACAATTAATTATTAATGTGTTATGAACACGCTCACAAAAAATAAAATTTTTAATACTGTTATTTTATTGCTGTTAATTGGCAATATTATAACAATGGGATTGTTTTGGTGGAAGAAAGAAAATGGCTCAATACCGGTGCACAGAGCTTCGGGAGATGTTGCTTCTTTTATAATTAATGAATTAAAATTAGATAGTTCTCAACAACAAATATTTAAAACCCTTCGAGAAGAACATCATGAAAAAGCAATGCAGTTAAGAGATGAATTAAGACAATCTAAAGACGCTATTTTTATTTTATTAAATAATGAAAATGCTGCTGATACTATAGTAAAAAAAGCAGTTGCCCATGCCGCAGCTATTGAACAACAACTTGATTTAATTACGTTTGAACATTTTAAAAAACTAAGAGCTATTTGCACACAAGAACAAAAGAAAAAGTTCGATGAAATTATTCAGCAAGCCTTGCGTATGCAGGGTGGGCAAAGGCCTGATAATAATTTCAGACCTCCGCTTAGAGATAGGAATGGAAAAGATAAGGCACCACCATTTGATGGTTTACCACCTCCACCCGAACAATAATATTTACACACAACAATTCAATGATGGAACAATTTCAATCATTTCTTCTTTAACATTTTTTAAGCAAATTCAGCAAAGGGTTTCTTTCAAATAAACATCTTATTATAAAAACAGTATATGAAAAAAATATTCTTGTCAGTAGTTGTAACAACTATTGCAGTTGCTACTATTTCTTTTTCTTGTTCAAAAAATACTAGTACACCAAGTAGTTCATCGTCATCATCATCATCATCTTCTTCTTCAACATCGCTGCCTGATATTTACAAAAAAATAAGTTCAACCATTCAAGGAAGTAATTTGCAGGTTTATGTTGATGGAAATTATGTTGTAATAAAATCAAACGGGTTACCCGATCATAAAAGTCCTTATTATAAAGGCACACAATGGGCATCTACTATGTATCAAGCTTATAACGGAACCGGTTCTTTTAGTCAAAATCCTAATACTATTGCATCACAGAATTATGTTTTTAAAATTCCTATAACACCATCTGTTGCATCATCATCGCAACAAACACCCATGGGCCCCATGGGAATAGCTATTAATGGTGTTCCTCTTTTTAATCAATATGCTGCAGGTAGAGTTGCATTAACATCAGAAATTTATTCGTTTGATCAATATGGAGGCCATCCTGCACAAGCCGGCGATTATCATTATCATGTTGAGCCTTTATATATTACCTTAAATAAAGGGAAAGATGCATTACTCGGATTTTTATTAGATGGTTATCCTGTTTATGGTCCGTTAGAAAACGGTAAAACACTTACCAGTTCTGATTTAGATGCTTATCATGGACACACAAGTGCAACTGCAGATTATCCAAACGGTATATATCATTATCATATTACAGCAGATGCACCTTATATAAATGGAACAGGTTTTTATGGAAATCCCGGAACGGTTACTAATTAAATTCTTTCCATTAATAAAAACAATGAATATGCGTTTGATAGTTTTATTAATTGCATGTTGCGTATTAAGTTGTAATCAAAATTCAACGCCCACTAATTCGCAACATCAACTACCTTTTTTTAATAACAGCGATTTTACACCACATTGGTTTAACGAAAATATTGTCGCAGATAGTATTCATACAATTAATAATTTTTCTTTTATTAATCAAGAAGGGAAAAAGGTTACGCAAAACGATTTTAATAATAAAATTTATGCAGCTAATTTCTTTTTCACTTCTTGCCCGGGTATTTGTAAAACACTTACAAAAAATTTATTGTTGGTACAAAATGAATTTATAAAAGATGATGATGTAATGATTTTATCGCACAGTGTTACACCCGATATTGATTCGGTTAAAAAATTAAAGTTGTATGCTTCTGATTTTAATATCAATTCAAAAAAATGGTTTTTAGTAACGGGGAATAAAGATTCTATTTATTCTATTGCTAGAAAATCTTATTTCGCTGATGAGGATTTAGGAGAAAAAAAATCAACCAACGATTTTTTGCATACTGAAAATATTGTACTAATTGATAAACATAAAAGAATACGTGGGGTATATAAAGGAACATCAGTATTACAGATTAAAGATTTGATTAATGATATTAAACAATTAGAAAAAGAAGAATGAAATTTTTTTTAATCATATTAAGTATCGGTTTGTTTTCTTGTCAATTAAACTCTAATAAAACGCAAGAACAGCAACTATTTCATGCTATTGCAATTCCTGATATAATTGTTAGTGTATTAGATTCTTCGTTACATTTAAAAGAAGGTAAATGGTATTATCATGATTCATTATTTTCAGGTACTATTCAAGAACTATATTCTTTCAACCAACAAATAAAATCAACACAAACTTTTTTGAAAGGCAAAGAAGAAGGTTGGTTAAAAACATTTTATACTGATGGTGTAAAAGAAATGGAAAGATATTTTCATGATGGTGAAAAAGACAGCATTCATACTTCGTGGTGGCATAATGGAAATAAAAAATCGGAAATTCATTTTTTGAAAGGAAACTATAATGGGCTTTATCAAGAATGGTATGAAAATGGCCAACCGTTTAAATTTATTGTTTATAAAAATGGAAATGATGTAGAAGGAAAAGCATGGCGACCTAATGGAAAACTATACATGAATTTTATAAATAAAGATGGAAGAAGATATGGTTTGTTAAATGCTCAAATGTGTTTTTCATTAAAGAATGAAAATGGAGAATATAGTAACCCAAAAAATGATTCAATTAAATAAAATACATGAGTTCTTGATAATAATAAAGGCTGCTCTATATAGAACAGCCTTTATTGTAATCAACGTGTAATTTTTATTTTAAGCAACTTCTGCTTTCATGCTTTTAGCTGCTTTATTTCTTTCATTTTCATCTAAAATTACTTTACGCATACGAATGTTTTTAGGTGTTACTTCAATACATTCATCTTGCTGAATATATTCCATACATTCTTCTAAAGTCATTTGAATTTTTGGTGTAATGCGTACGCTATCATCACTACCGCTTGCACGATGATTGGTTAATTTTTTTGCTTCAACTGCATTTACATTTAAATCTCCGGGTTTAATATTTTCTGCAATAATTTGTCCAACATAAACATCTTCTCCTGGTTCAATAAAAAAGCTTCCTCTGTCTTGTAATTTATCAATTGAGTAAGCAGTTGTTGTGCCTGCAAATTTGTTTACTAAAACGCCATTGTTTCTTCCCGGAATATTTCCTTTCCATGGTTTATATTCACTAAAGCGATGTGCCATAACAGCTTCGCCTGCTGTATTGGTAAGCATTTGAGAACGTAAACCTATTAAGCCTCTTGAAGGAATATCAAATTCTAAATGCTGCATTTCTCCTTTGCTTTCCATTACCAGCATTTCCCCTTTTTTTTGTGTAACAAGGTCTATTACTTTACCGCTAAATTCTTGCGGAACATCAACTACTAAATTTTCGTAAGGTTCATTCTTTTTACCATCAATATATTTAATTAATACCTGCGGATTACCCACCGTTAATTCATAACCTTCTCTTCTCATTGTTTCTACCAATACACCTAAATGAAGAATACCACGGCCATATACTAAAAAGCTATCTGCACTATCTGTATCTTCTACTTTTAATGCTAAGTTTTTTTCAGTTTCTTTCATTAGTCTATCACGTAAATGGCGAGAGGTAACAAATTTTCCGTCTTTACCAAAAAAGGGTGAGTTGTTAATGCTGAACATCATACTCATGGTTGGTTCATCTACACTAATAACCGGTAAAGCTTCAGGATTTTCGGCATCTGCAATAGTATCACCAATACCAAAATCTTCTAAGCCAACTACGGCACAAAGATCTCCGCTTAATACTTCTGCAACTTTGCGTTTACCCATTCCTTCAAACACATATAATTCTTTTACTTTACTTTTTTTAATGGTTCCATCGGCTTGTACTAAAGCAATATTTTGATTTTCTTTAATAGAGCCACGTGTTACTTTGCCAATAGCAATTCTTCCTAAGAAAGAAGAATAATCTAATGAAGTAATTTGTAACTGCAATGTACCCTCGCTAACTTTTGGTTCGGGAACATATTGTAAAATACCATCCATTAGTGGTGTAATATCTTCGCATGGTTCATTTTTGCTGTTAAACCAACCATTTTTACCACTACCATAAAATGTAGGAAAATCAAGCTGCTCTTCAGTTGCATCTAAATTAAAAAATAGTTCAAATACAGCATCGTGTACTTCATCGGGTCTGCAATTGGGTTTATCAACTTTATTAATAACTACAATTGGTTTTAAATTTAATTGTAATGCTTTTTGTAATACAAAGCGTGTTTGTGGCATGGGGCCTTCAAAAGCATCAACTAATAAAATAACACCATCGGCCATTTTTAATACACGTTCTACTTCTCCTCCAAAATCACTGTGGCCCGGTGTATCAATTACATTAATTTTAATTCCGTTATATGTTACTGCTGCGTTTTTAGAAAAGATGGTAATACCTCTTTCTTTTTCTAAATCATTACTATCCATAATCAACTCACCGGTTTGTTGATTATCACGAAAAACTTTTGTAGCATGCAAAATTCTATCAACCAAAGTTGTTTTACCATGGTCAACGTGAGCTATAATTGCTATATTTCTTATTTTCATAAACGTTGATATTAAGTAGTTATAAGTGTAGAAAATATTTATACCTATAACTGCTAAAGGGCTGCAAATGTAGGGCATTACAGTGGCTTTAAAGCATTTAACTTGTAACTTAATATTTTAACTACATTTGTTTACCGATTGATTTGTATATGACCAATATTTTTAAGAATATTATTAAAAGCCCCACTTAATAGAAGTAAGTATTGAAGTACAAGTTACGAAATATTAGTAGCATAAATTTCCCATTTCACATTTAATTAAACCACTATTTTATTTGCACAACTGCATATTTGCAGGTTTGCAAATTCATTCTATTACTTATTTAATAATGAAAACAATTATTGAACCATTTAAAATAAAATCGGTTGAACCTATTTATTTCACTACAAAAGAAGAGCGTACTCTTATTTTAAAAGAAGCTTTTTACAACCCGTTTTTAATAAAAGCACATAATGTAATTATTGATTTATTAACCGATAGCGGTACTAGTGCCATGAGTAGTGAGCAATGGGCAGGTATTATGCGAGGTGATGAAAGCTATGCAGGAAGTGATAGTTTTTTTAGGTTTGAAGAAACAGTACGCTCTATTACTAACATGAAGTATATTATTCCAACACACCAAGGAAGAGCTTCAGAAAAAATATTATTCAGCATATTGGGCAGTAAAGGAAAATATTTTATTAGTAATACTTTATTTGATACAACACGTGCCAACATTGAATTTTCTGGTGCCGAAGGAATTGATTTGTTATGTGATGAAGGGAAACAACCATCATTAATTGCACCATTTAAAGGAAATATAAATACAGCAACATTAAAAAAAGTTATTGAAGAAAAAGGAGCCGAAAATATTCCATTGGTAATCATTACCATTACCAATAATTCAGGAGGTGGGCAACCCGTAAGCATGCAAAATATTAAAGAAACAAAAGCCATTTGTACACAGTATAATATTCCTTTATTTATTGATGCTTGCCGGTTTAGCGAGAATTGTTATTTTATAAAACAAAGAGAAAAAGGCTATGAGAATAAAAGCATTCAAGCAATTGCGAATGAATTATTTTCTTATGCCGATGGTTGCACCATGAGTGCCAAAAAAGATGCATTTGCCAATATTGGCGGATTTTTAGCGATGAATAATGAAGCCTTAGCACAACAATGCAGAAATTTATTAATTATTACAGAAGGGTTTCCAACATACGGAGGTCTTGCCGGACGCGATTTAGAGGCTATTGCTATTGGCTTAAAAGAAATAATGGATGAAAACTATTTAAAATATCGAATTAGAAGTATAGAATACATTGGCGAAAAATTAGATACAGCCGGTGTACCTTATATTAAACCGGCAGGCGGCCACGCTATTTATTTAGATGCTAAAAATTTTTTACCACATATTCCTGCAGAACAATATCCCGGACAAGCATTGTGTTGCGAGTTGTTTATTGAAGGCGGTGTACGCGGCGTAGAAATAGGAACCGTAATGTTTGGAAAATATGATACCAACGGAAAAACAATTCCCGCTCCAATGGAATTAGTTAGGTTAGCAATACCCAGAAGAGTGTACACACAAAGTCATATAGATTATGTTGCCGAAGTAATTATTGAAGTATTTAAAAAACGAGAACAAATTAAAGGCTTACAAATAACTTTTGAAACACCATTACTACGCCACTTTACTGCACAGTTTAAACAATTAAACTAATATTACTTGTTTAAATAATTAAAGAAAAAATGTTGCCAACACTTCACATACAAATAAAAATTACATTTGGTAAAACAATACTGTAATGAGAATTTTTCTTGTAGTCGTCACAACATTTTTTCTTTTTGCATTTATGCGAAACAAAGAAACGGTAAATACAAAAATTACTGTTCCTCCTGGCACTTCATTTATTAAAGAAGGTTTGTATATGGATAATTATGAAGTAAGCAACATAGCATGGCAAGAATTTGTTGCGTGGGTACAAAAGTACGATGAAGATACTGCTAAATACAAACAACTTCAACCCGATGTAACGGTTTGGTATGCTTTAAAAGTTGATGCAGAACGCTATGTTAATTCTTATTTTTCTTCCAACACATTTGCAAGTTATCCGGTAGTTGGCATTAGCTACGAGCAAGCAAAAGCATTTTGCCAATGGAGAACCGAAAGGGTAAATGAAATGTTACAAAAAACACCGGGTTCTACTTTTAAACGGATTGAATACAGATTACCAACCGAAAGTGAATGGGAGTTTGCAGCAGCAGGAAAATTAGATACAACAAAATATCCATATGGGTCTGAACAAACCTTGCAAAAATTAAAAAATAAAGATGTTGTACGAATGTTTAATTGCGTATATCCTGAAAAAGATTCGTTAAACGATTTCCAAAGCAATATAATGCCCGTAAATTTTAGCAAACCCAACCAATACGGCATGTATAATATGATTGGAAATGTTGCAGAAATGGTTTCTGAAAAAGGCTTAGCCAAAGGTGGCTTTTATGATTTACCTTTAGAATATTGTAAAATAAAAGAACAATCAGCATACAAATTTCCCAACAGATATTTAGGGTTTAGATGTGTTTGTACTATTGATAATAATTTTTCAAACAAACAACAAAAAGAAACATCAAAAAAAGAAAAATCAGAACAATCAAAAAAAGATAAAAAGAAAAAAACTGTAGGATTTGAACAAGAACAATAATAAAAACAATTTATGCGTTGGTTTAAAAAAATAGTTGCAATCATCTCCATTTTACTGATTATTTATTTGTTGGGACCCAAACCATCAACACCTGTTTATAATATTAATTTACCATCCATTCCAGAAAATAGTGCTGCATTACTCAACTATATTCAAACAAACGAATCGGCACATAAAATAAAACCAGATAATGAAGCCAGAATTATTTGGAACAACGATTCATTAAAAGAAAAAACAGAATACGCCATTGTTTATTTACATGGTTTTTCTGCTTCGCAGGAAGAAGGAAATCCCGTACATAAAAACATCGCAAAACAATTTGGCTGCAACCTTTACCTATATAGGCTTTCACAACATGGTATAGATACAACAGACGAACTACAAAACTTAACGGCAGATAATTATTGGGAAAGTGCAAAAACAGCTTATACCATTGGCAAACAATTGGGTGATAAAGTTATTTTAATGGGCACTTCAACCGGAGCAAGTTTAGCATTGCAATTGGCAGCAACATATCCCGATATTGCCGGCTTAATTTTAATAAGCCCCAATATAGAAATTAACGATCCCAATGCATGGGTACTAAATAACCATTGGGGTTTACAAATTGCAAGAATGGTTTTAAAATCAAAATATAGAGACATAACAAATAAACCTAATGACTATAAAAAATATTGGAATACACATTATAGATTAGAGAGTGCAGTAGCCTTAGAAGAGTTGTTAGAAACAACTATGAACAAAACCACCTTTGCTAAAGTAACGCAACCAACATTGACGTTGTACTATTATAAAGATGCACAACACCAAGATAATGTTGTAAAGGTAGGTGCTATAGAAAAAATGTTTAATGAGTTAGCAACACCTGCAAACGAAAAAAGATTAATAGCTGTACCCAATGCAGAAAATCATGTACTCTGCTCTCCCATTCAATCAAAAGATATTATAACTCCACAAAAAGAAATTGCTGCGTTTTTAAAAGAAGTAATTAAACTTCCGGTTCAGTAAAACTATCAAAAATAAATTCCCTTACCTTCATTAATTCTAACGAAAAAAACTATGTTTAAAAGTATAATAGCCGGTATTGGCATGTATGTTCCTGAAAACATTGTTACCAACAATCACTTAACTAAATACATGGATACTAGCGATGAGTGGATACAAGAAAGAACAGGAATTAAAGAACGCCGATATGCCCACCGAACTAATGAAACCACTACCACAATGGCGGTTGAAGCTTCTAAAATTGCTATTGAAAGAGCAGGAATAACAGCACAGGATATAGATTTTATTGTGTTTGCAACACTATCACCCGATTATTATTTTCCGGGCTGTGGTGTATTATTGCAACGTGCCATGAAGATGAAAGAAATTGGAGCATTAGATGTTCGTAACCAATGCAGCGGTTTTGTATATGCCTTAAGTGTAGCAGATCAATTTATTAAAACCGGTATGTATAAAAATATATTGGTAGTAGGAGCTGAAAAACATTCTTTTGGATTAGATTTTTCTACACGAGGTAGAAACGTAAGTGTAATTTTTGGAGATGGAGCAGGTGCCGTAGTATTACAACCAACAGAAGATAATAACAGAGGTATTTTAAGCACACATTTACACAGCGATGGCGAAAGTGCAGAAATATTAGCCATGTACAATCCGGGTACACATGCAAACCATTGGGCAAATAAAAACTACGCAAGTTTTAACGATGGTGAAATTGCAGATATGTTTATGAGCCATGCTATGATTGATAATGCACAAAACTTTCCTTATATGGATGGTCCGAGTGTGTTTAAAAAAGCAATTGTAAAATTTCCTGAAGTAATACTAGAAGCGTTAAAGAAAAATAACTATACACCTGAAAATATTTCTATGCTTATTCCACATCAGGCAAATTTGCGTATTGCACAATTTGTTCAACAAAAGTTAGGCTTGAAAGATGAACAAGTATATAACAATATTCAATATTATGGAAACACAACTGCAGCAAGCGTTCCTATTGCATTATGCGAAGCATGGGAGAAAGGGAAAATTAAACAAGGAGATTTAGTTTGTTTAGCAGCATTTGGTAGCGGATTTACTTGGGCAAGTGCATTGTTAAAGTGGTAAACTTCAACATAAAAAAGAAATTATTTTAGTAGAAAAAATAGTGAATAGAGATGGAAAGAGGCAAAATTATTTATCTTATTAATCCTATATCAGGCACATCAAAAAAAGATAGCGTAAAAAAATTAATAGAAAGAGAATCAAAAGCACAACAAGTAGATTTTGAAATTTTATCAACCAATGCAAAAGGGAATTACGAAGAATTAAAAGAACGAATTACAAAAGAAAACATTACAGATATTGTAATTGTTGGAGGAGATGGAACCGTAAACCAAGTGACTAACGCATTCAAAAATGAAAAAATAAATTTTGGTATTATACCCGTTGGAAGTGGCAATGGACTTGCATTGGCAGCCGGCATTCCCAAAAAAACAGAAGCAGCATTGGCTATTATTTTTTCAGGAAAAGTAAAATATGTTGATGCATTTTATATTAACAACCATTACTCTTGCATGTTAAGCGGCGTTGGTTTTGATGCACAGGTAGCACACAATTTTGCCGCAAAAGAAAAAAGAGGATTATTCACCTACACACAACAAAGTCTTATTAATTTCTTCAAAGCACAACCTTATCAGTTTGAAATATTGTTAGATGGTTTTTCTTTTTTTACAGATGCGTTTGCTATAAGTATTGCCAACAGTAATCAATTCGGAAATAATGTAACCATTGCACCACATGCAAGCTTAAATGATGGCTTGTTAGATATTGTAATTGTACAAAAAATGAATAAAGCCAAATTGCCTTTTGCCTTATTAAAACAATTACGTGGTAATAATAAATTACAACAATTGTTTGATGATATTACTAGTAAAAACATTATTTATTTTCAAACACCTTCTTTAACCATTCGTAATTTAAAATATGCACCCTTACATGTTGATGGAGAGCCAAGAGAAACCGAAACAGAGCTTTCTGTTAAAATTGTAAGAAACTGTTTTAAACTATTTCAATAGCCTTCTTTTTTATTTTTACCATATAATTAAATAGTATGAACATAAAAAAAACGACGTGGTTTATTTTATTAATAGTATTTCAAAATGCTTACACACAACCAATAAGCCAATTAAAATTTATTAGTGAATACACACTTCCTCATAACCTTCAATATAAAAACACAACAGTTGGTGGCTTATCAGGTATTGATTATGATGCGAAGAAGAAAGTATATTATATGATTAGTGATGATAGAAGTGCCATTAATCCGGCAAGATTTTATACTGCAAAAATTCATTTTACACAAAAAGGAATTGACAGTGTAGAGTTTGTAAATGTAACAACGCTGTTACAAAAAAACGGCCAACCTTATCCTAATAATTTACAAGATAAATTTCATGTTCCAGACCCCGAAGCGTTAAGATTTAATGTAGCCGCTAATCAATTTGTTTGGAGCAGCGAAGGCGAAAGAAAAATACGAGTTGCCGATACTATTCTTGAAAACCCTGCCGTAACAATTATTTCAAAAAGCGGAAAATATATTGACACATTTGCACTACCTAAAAACTTATTAATGCAAGCCACAGAAAATGGCCCAAGAGTAAATGGTGTGTTTGAAGGGTTAACTTTTGCAAACAATTATAAAACCTTATACGTAAGTGTTGAAGAGCCTTTATACGAAGATGGCCCAAGAGCAGATGTGTACGATAATGATGCTTACATTCGTATTTTAAAATTCAATATATCAACTAAAAAATGTGTTGCACAATATGCCTATAAGTTAGACCCTGTGGCACATCCCGCCATTCCTGAAAACGCCTATAAAGTAAATGGCATACCCGATATTCTATATATTGGTAATAATAAAATGCTGGTAATAGAACGTTCTTTTTCAACCGGAAATATGGCGTGCACCATTAAAGTTTTTGAAACAGATTTAACTCATGCATCAAATATTATTAATAATAAAGGAATGAAAACAGATAAAAATTTCACTCCCGCAACAAAAAAATTATTATTCAACTTTGATGATTTAGGAACTTATATTGATAATGTTGAAGGCGTAACTTTTGGACCAATATTGCCCAACGGGCATAAAACCTTACTGTTTGTTGTAGATAACAATTTTTCTGTATTAGAAAAAACACAATTCTTTTTGTTTGAAGTAATTCCTTAAAAAACAATTTATACAATTAATTTATTTAAACGTAATAAATTTGAAATAGTTACAACTACACTGTTTTGATAAACGGTTGTAAGTGTTGTAAACTAACTCTTATCTTCACATGCATAAAAAATTGAATAATGAAAAATTTTCTAAAATTATTTTTGGTGTTATTAACAGGAGCAATTTTTTTTAGCTCATGCTCTAACACTATAAAAGAGGCAAGGTTTATTCCTAAAGATGCAACATTTGTTTTAGTGGCACAACCCGCATCACTTAATGATAAATTAACAAAAGCGAATATAAGTTTAGACACATTATATAAAGAATTTTCAGAAAAAGATTCATCATTTAATTTAAAGTTTGAAGAGTTGAAAAATTGTGGCGTAAACTGGTTAGGCAATATGTTTGTGTATATGCATACTAAAAGCGGAGCCAACAATAGTCAAACTTTTTATATAAACACATTGGTAAATATTAACGACTCTTCAAAAATTGTAGCATTTATTAAAAAACATAATAGTAAAAACGTCAACGAAATTAAAAGCACTAAAGATTTTTCTTATTTAAAAGTAAGTGACGAAATAATTATTTCATGGTCAAACAAATATGCAATAATAACGGCAGCACATACAACTTTTCAAACTCCAAAATTTCCTTCTGATAGTATTAGTAAAGTACAATTTATACCAACCGATAATAAAAACACTACTGATGATTTATTGCAACAAGTAACAGCTTACTACACACAAAAAGAAGAAGAGAGTGTAGCATCAGTTAAGCAGTTTACAGATATGTTTAAAGAAAAAGCCGATGCTTATACATATAGTAGTACCAATGGTTTTTTAAACTCATTAAATAACTTACCTTATTTACAATTACCCAAATTGCAAGAGTTGTTGAGAGATAATTATTCAACATCAGCTATAAATTTTGCAGATGGACAAATTGAAGTAAAAGGAAATTCATATACCAATGCATCATTAAGTGCATTGTTTAAAAAATATCCCGGCACTTCTATCAATACTTCATATATACAAAATTATCCATCTAATAATATAAATGGTTTTATGTTGTTTGCATTTAATCCGCAAATATTTACAGGGTTATTAAAAGAATTAGGAGTAGAACCTATTGCAGATTCTTATTTAGATAAAAGCGGATTTACAACTGCCGATATTTTTAAATGTTTTAAAGGAGATATTGCACTTACGGTTTCTGACGTAAATTTTTCTGACTCTTTAGTGAACGGGAAAAAAGCACCGCTTGCTAAAATGTTGATAGACGCTAACGTTGGAGATAAAGTAAGCCTTGATAAAATAATGAGCAAAGCAGTTGAAAGCGGCTTTATAATAAAAACAGGAAACACATATACGGGCGGAGATTTGGTAAAAAGTATGGGTATAACTGTGCAAATAGATGATAAACATTTTATTGTGGCAACAGATTCTTTATTATATAATACCTATATAGCTCAAACGGCAAAATCAAATATTAGTAATGATGTGTTAGAAAAAATAAAAGGAAAAAGCTCTGCCATATATGTAAATATTGAAAGCATTGCAGAAGCATCTAAGAATAAAAATTTTAAAAATATTTTTAAAGATGCAATTGTTACCGGAAATAATTTTGATGGCAGCAAGTTTCATACAGAAGCCATTCTTAGAATGAAAGATGATAAGCAAAACAGTTTGGCAGTATTAATGAAATTAATGCCTGAGTTTGCTAATACTGCTCGCAAAAAAAATATTACGGCAGATGATATTAAAGGCCTTTCATTTCTTAAATTTTTATAACATCTAATAACAATCATCAATAAGGGCTGCGTATGCAGCCTTTATTGTATATTCATGCGGTATGCAATTAGTATTAAAAAACATTATTCCTATTCCATTAAAAGAAAAATTAATACAACGCTCTTCAGATGTATGGAATCAATCATTAACATTCAACCCAAAAGAATGGATAAAAATTAATGCACCCAGCGGAACAGGTAAAACAACTTTCATTCATATTTTATATAAACTACGTAACGATTATGAGGGAATTGTACGATATAATGATAGTGATATAAAACAAATTGATGCCACTAAAATAGCGTTGTACCGACAACAAAACATTAGCATTGTTTTTCAAGATTTAAAATTGTTTCCAAACATTACTGCTAAAGAAAATATTGAATTAAACAGAGTAATGCAAACACCTTTTTACAATGAAGATAAAATTAATGAAATGGCTGAAACATTAGGTGTAGCAAGTGTTTTAAATCAAAAAGCAGGCTTGTGCAGTTATGGCGAGCAACAACGTATTGCCATAATACGTGCATTAATGCAGCCTTTTAATTGGTTGTTAATGGATGAACCTTTTAGCCATTTAGATAAAGCAAATATTACCAAAGCCGCAACATTAATTGCAGAAGAATGTAAAAAAAGAAATGCAGGATTTATTTTAACCGATTTAGATGAAGATGAACATTTTGATTACAGCAATAAATTTTTATTATAAAATATAGATGCTGAAAACCAAACAGGCATGAATAAATTATTAAAAAAATTAATAAAAGCAGCAAGCGGCAGAACAAGATTTGTAATGGCCATAATAGGATTATCCGTTGCATTAATTTTAATTTTTGCTGCGGTACAAATTCAAGCAAATTATAATGAACTGTTGAATGGAAAAACTAATCAAGATAGTGTTGCTAATTTTTTAGTGTTAAATAAAATTTTAAATACAGAAACATACGGGCATGCTTCTTTATCTGATAGTGAGATTAGTAAATTAAAACAACAACCGTTTGTTGATGATGTTGGCATACTTACACCTGGCAGATATAAAGCTTCTATAGAAAGTTATAGCGACAGATTTCCCTTTAGCACAGATATTTCTTTTGAAGCAGTGCCTTCGCAATTTATTGATGTAAATACTAAAGAATGGAATTGGAATGAAAGCAGCAACTTTATTCCCATGATTGCACCCAATATGTTTTTAGATTTTTATAATTTTCAATTTTCTTTCTCACAAAATCTCCCGCAACTAACACAAGATGTTGTAAAAATGATTGTGTTTAAAGTAAACATTCAAACACTTAATGGAAAAATAAGTTTTAACGGAAGAATTGTTGGCTTTAGTGATAGAATAACTTCTTTATTAGTACCACAAAATTTTATGGATTGGGCAAACAACCATTATGGCAATACACAAAAAACACAACAACCATCAAGAGTAATAATAAAAACCAAAGACCCCGGAAACCCTTTACTGGTAAAATATTTAAAAGAAAATAATTTAACTACTGATGCGGATAAAACACGGTTTAGTAAGTATAGACAAATTGTAAACGTAGTGGTAAATATTAGTGGCGGAGCAGGTGCTGTAATGTTAGTTTTTGCTTTATTAATATTTACATTATTTATTCAATTAACCATTGCATCGTGCAAAACAGAAATTGAATTATTAATTACATTAGGTGCATCACCCAAACAATTGCAAAGTTTTTTATTGAAACAGTTTTATCCTTCTAACATTATAATTATAATTGTTGCATTGGTTATAATAAGTGTATTTCAATTTTTTGCACATGGGTTTTTGCAAAAGCAAAATATATTTATAAATCAATTTATTTCTGTGGCAACCATTGCTGTTGCAGTAATAATGGCAGTAATTTTATTTTTAACCAACTACTTTACTATAAAAAAATATGTTACTGCAAAACAATAAATACGTTGTTATTTTTTATAAAATGAAATGAAGTAGTAACCCAAAGTTGTATTAATATTAAAGTTTATTTTACGCAATAAACTATACACTTTCTGGCTCTGTATTATAATTTACTAAAGAATATTTATTTTGTTAAGCTTACAGCAATTTTACTTGCTATTTCTGCATTATGTTTTATTAATGCAATGTTTGCTTCTAAGCTTTCGCCGTGTGTATGTGTGGCAATATGTTCTAATAAAAAGGGAGTTACGTTTTTTCCTTTAATGTTTTTTTCTTTTGCGGCTTCTAATGCTTGCTGAATATATTTTTCAATAATATCGTTGGCCACTTCGTATTGTTTGGGCAATGGATTGGCAATAAGTACACTTCCGTTTAAACCGAGTGCCCATTTGGCTTTTAATAATTCTGCAATTTCAGATATAGTATCTATTCTTAATGGAGATGTAAATCCGCTTTTGCTTGAATAAAAACTTGGAAATTCATCTTGACCAATGGTTATTACCGGAATGCCTTTTGTTTCAATATACTCTAAGGTTAAACCAATATCTAAAATACTTTTTACGCCGGCACTTATAATTGCTACGTTGGTGTTTTCCATTTCAGTTAAATCTGCCGAAATATCCATTGTGTTTTCTGCATTTCTGTGTACGCCGCCAATACCACCTGTTGCAAAAATTTTAATACCTGCCATTGCTGCTATACGCATGGTTGCAGCAACTGTTGTGGCTCCGTATATTTTTTGAGATACTACATAGGGCATATCTCGTAAACTAACTTTCCAAACATTTTTTTCTTTACCAAATATTTCTATTTCTTGATTGGATAAACCCACACAACATTTGCCGTTTATAATAGCAATAGTTGCAGGAACGGCTCCATTATTTTTTACTGTTTGCTCAACTGCTAATGCCGTTTCTACGTTTTTTGGATAGGGCATTCCATGAGAAATGATAGTGCTTTCTAAGGCAACAATGGGTAGATTATTGTTGAGTGCATTTGCAACTTCGGGAGATATTTTTAAAAATGAATTCATGGTTGAATATTGTTATAAGTGTACAAGTGTGCGACGCAACAAATGTTTAATAGCATATAAAAAACTGATAAACAAAAATTAATCTTTATAATATTTACTTACTGCTGCTAATAATTTTTCTTGTGTAATATGTGTGGCAATGGCTCCATTTACTTGTAAAATTTCTGCACTTAATGTATGGGCAATTTTTAAACATTCTTCATCTGATTTGCCGAGATATTGTGCCAACATAAAACCGCTTAAACTTCCATCTCCGGCTCCGGTAACATCTTTAATAAAAGGTACTTCGGGTGCTTGTAATATGTAATTTTTTTCTTTTGTAAAAAGAATTGAACCTTGCTTGCCTTTGTGTAACCAAACTTTTTGCACGCCTCTGCTTAATAGTTCATTGGCTTGCTCTTGAATAGTTGTTGCATTGTTGCTGCACATGGCGGGTAGCTCATCTTCATTAGGTGTTACCATATAAACGCCTTGCAAATTCATTTGTGCAAATTTTTGTGCAGGTGGAACCGAAACGGGTTCTATTATAAACGGAATATTTTTTCTATGACAGAATAATGCTAACCATGCAATGGTGTTGGGATGAATGTTGGCATCTGCAATTATTGCAAATGCGGTGGTTAATAAATTTTCATGCTGTTCTAAATGTTGCGGTGTGATTGCTTCTAAAGAGGTGTTAGTAAGCAAAGCAGTAAATAAAGATTTATCTGTATTTAAAATTCCTGTATATTTTCCGGTTAAAGTATTGCCGGTAATAGCTGCATCTAACTGTATGTTGGCATAATCGCAAATGGTTTTAAGCCAATCTCCTTCGCCATCATTTCCAAAAACAGAAATTAATTGAATGGGTACGCCTAACAATGCCATTTGGTGTGCAATATTTCGGGCAACGCCGCCTGCACTGCGGTGTACGGTTGCATCAATTGTTGTTGCTAAAATTATGGGTTGGCGGGTACTATATAATTCATCAACCAATGCTGCACCAATACAAATAACTGGTTTGTTCATGGGTGCAAAGGTAAAAATATCTGTATATGGTATGAAATAAAAAGCTGCTTCATTTTAATTATGAAGCAGCTTTTAAGTATTATTTTTTTATAAATATTTTTCGCCTTTTTGTTTTTTTACTTCGGCAACATATTCTTTAATAGCTTGTTCTTTTTCTTTTTTACAAATCATTAATACATCTTTAGTATCAACAACTATAAAATCTTCTAAGCCTTGCAATAAAAGTAGTTTATCGGCGGGGGCACTAATCATACATTCTTTAGCATCAATAATTATTACATTTTCTGTTGCTAATGCATTGCCCATGGCGTCTTTTTCTAAATTATCGTAAGCACTGTTCCATGTTCCTAAATCGCTCCATCCAAAAGAAGAAGGAATTACATATACATTTTTTGCTTTTTCCATTATGGCAAAATCTATTGAAACGTTGGTGCATAAAGGATAAATGCGTTCAATAGCTTCTTTTTCGCCTGTGGTATTAAAGTTGTTTTTTTCTCCATCAAATAATTCAAACATTTCAGGTTGATATTGTTCAAAAGCATCAACAACATCTTTTGCTTTCCAAACAAATATGCCGGCGTTCCATAAAAAATCTCCACTAGCTAAAAAAGATTTTGCAATTTCTAAGTTGGGTTTTTCTGTGAATGTTTTTACTTTATATATATTTTCTTCTTTAGCATTGGTATCATACTGAATATAACCGTAACCTGTGTTGGGATGTGTAGGTTGTATGCCTAATGTGATGAATGAAGCATTTTTGGCAACAAAATTTAATGCTGTAGTAGCAATTTTTTTAAATCCTTCTCCATCTAAAATCATGTGATCGCTGGGGGCAACTACTAATGCTGCTTCAGGATCTTTTTGTAATAATTTAAAAGCAATGTATGCAACACAAGGTGCGGTATTTTTTCGGCTTGGTTCTGCAATAATATTTTCTTTAGGTATGGAAGGAAGTTGTTGTGCTACAATATCTTTATATTCTTCTGAGGTTACCACATATATATTTTCAACGGGCATGAAAGAAGCATAACGCTCAAACGTCCATTGTATAAGTGTTTTACCTGTATTTAAAATATCTAAAAATTGTTTAGGAAATCCGGTACGGCTTTTAGGCCAAAATCTGCTGCCTATACCGCCAGCCATAATAGCTACATAGTGATGTTGGTTCATTTTTATTTGGTTAAATATTTTTTCAAATATAGATTAAGCTCTGTACAGATAGTAAATTGTTTATTAAATAATTCCTTCTTTTACTAAATCATGAATATGAATAATACCAAGGTATTTATTATTTTCTGCAACAACTAATTGGCTTATATCGTACTGTTTAAACATAGCAAGTGCATTAACCGCTAATTCAGATGGAGCAATAGTTTTAGGGTTGGCTGAATAAATATCTTTAGCGGTAACATTGCTAATAACATCGCTTTTTTCGAGCATTCTTCTTAAATCTCCATCGGTAATAATTCCTATAACATTATTATTGGTATCTGTTACGGCAGTAACTCCTAATCTTTTTTCTGTAATTTCTACAATAATATCTCTTAATGTAGTTGTTAAATAAACTTTGGGTTGTTGGTTGTTTTTATATAAATCTTCAACACGTAAATACAAACGTTTTCCCAAATTGCCGCCGGGGTGGTATTTGGCAAAATCGTAGCCATTAAAACTATTTAATTTCATTAAAGCAATAGCCAAAGCATCGCCCATTACCATTTGAGCGGTAGTGCTGTTGGTGGGTGCTAAATTGTTGGGGCAGGCCTCTTCTTTAACGGTTGTATTAATTATTAAATTACATTCTTTTGCAAGAAAACTATTAGTATTTCCTACAATAGCAATTAATGTATTATTGAATTTTTTTATAAGTGGAATTAATACTTTTATTTCAGGGCTTTCTCCGCTTTTACTTATTACAATTACTACATCATCTTTTTGAATCATGCCTAAATCACCATGAATGGCATCGGCTGCATGCATAAATAATGCAGGAGTTCCTGTTGAATTGAATGTGGCAACAATTTTTTGTGCTACAATAGCACTTTTGCCTATACCACTCATTACAACTCTACCTTTTGATTGGTGAATAATTTGAACTGCTTTTTCAAATTCTTCGGTAATAAAATTTATTAAATCTGCAATAGCAGCCGCTTCAGATTCAATAGTTTTTTTGGCCGATAAAATAATAGATGAATTCATAATATAAAACAAATGTAGTAATCAACTCTTGTTTTCAAACAATTGCTTTATTAACTTCGCCATCCTTTTAAAAAATTGTACAAAAATTTTTTAATAATACTGCTGCAATAAAACTTATTTGGTGCAATAAGGTTCTTTTAAAAAAAATATCTTTTTGTTTCGAGAAAAATAAGTAACTTATTCGTCCGTTTCACCCATTCTGTTATAAAACAGAAAAGTTAATTTGAATGTAATGGCAACAACCACAAAAAAAGCAACACCTAAAAAAACCACTTCTAAAACGGCTTCAAGAAAAGCTCCGATAGTAGATGGTTCTTTACCTAAAAAAATTGATAACTCAAAATTTGATATATATAAAGGAGTGCAACAACACTTTGGCTTTAAAGATTTTAAAGGAAGACAAGAAGAAGCAATTAATAGTTTAATGAGTGGCAATGATACGTTTGTTATTATGCCAACAGGCGGCGGTAAAAGCCTTTGCTATCAACTACCTGCAATGATGATGGAAGGTTGTGCCATTATTGTTTCTCCTTTAATTGCCTTAATGAAAAACCAAGTTGATTTAGTGAGAGGTTATAGTGAGCAAGATGATGTTGCCCATTTTTTAAATTCTTCTTTAAACAAAACACAAGTAAAAGAAGTAAAAGATGATTTAATTACAGGTAAAACAAAATTGTTATACGTTGCTCCTGAAACTTTAACCAAAGAAGAAAATTTAGAATTCTTTAGTGGGCTTACCATTTCATTTTTTGCGGTAGATGAAGCACATTGTATTAGTGAGTGGGGGCACGATTTTAGACCGGAATACAGAAGGCTTAGAGAAATGATGGTTGTTATTAATCCCGATATCCCGGTTATTGCATTAACGGCCACTGCAACACCCAAAGTGCAAAGTGATATTATAAAAAATTTAGGATTACGCCAACCAAATATTTTTATTTCATCATTCAACCGCACTAATCTTTATTACGAAGTTCAACCCAAATTAAAGAAAGAACAAACTATAAGAAGTATTGTAAAATATATTTCTCACAATAAAGGCAAAAGCGGTATTATTTATACGCTTAATAGAAAAACTACCGAAGAGTTAGCAGAAGTTTTAGTAGCCAATAATATTAAAGCCGTTGCTTACCATGCAGGTCTTGACCAAAAACTACGAGCAGAAAGACAAGACAATTTTTTAAATGAAGATGTACAAGTAATAGTTGCCACCATTGCATTTGGAATGGGAATTGATAAACCGGATATTCGATTCGTTATACACTATAACGTTCCTAAATCAATAGAAAATTATTATCAAGAAACCGGACGTGCAGGAAGAGATGGCTTAGAAGGAAATTGTATTTTATATTACTCATATAAAGATGTACACAAGCTTGAACACTTAATGCGAGACAAACCCTTAAGTGAACGTGAAGTAGGGGCACAACTAATTGATGAAACCGTTGCTTTTGCCGAAAGTGGTGTATGCCGAAGAAAAATATTAATGCATTATTTTGGAGAAGAATGGAATACACCTAATTGTAAAAATTGCGATAACTGCAAACATCCTAAAGAAAAAATAGAAGCAAAAGAGGATGCCGTAAAAGCAATGAAAGTAATTAAAGCATTAGACGAACGTTTTCCTGCAGAATATGTTGTAAATGTAATTATAGGAAGATTAACACCACAAGTTACCATGTTTAGGCACGAAAAATTAGCCGAATTTGGTATAGGAAAAGAAAACGAACAAAACCATTATTGGAATAGCCTTATACGGCAATTAATGTTAGAAAATTTAATACGAAAAGATATAGAAGAATATGGCTTACTAAAGGTTACCGAAAAAGGTGAGAAATTTTTTAAGAAACCAACATCATTTAAAATTGTTGTTAATGAACAATATGAAAGTTCTGACGATGACGATGATGATGAAACCGAAACAGAAGAACAAACCGGTGCAGCAGCAGATGAAAAATTATTTGAAATGCTGAAAGAGTTGAGGCAAAAAGAAGCCAAGAAAAAAAGCCTACCACCATTTGTTATTTTTTTAGAAAACTCTTTGCAAGATATGGCTACAATGTATCCTACAAGTTTGCAAGATTTAGAAAAATGCCAAGGCGTTAGTAAAGGAAAAGCCTTAAAATACGGAAGACCATTTGTTGATTTAATTACCAAATATGTTGAAGAAAATGAAATAGAAAAACCGGAAGATTTTATGATGAAAAGTGTTGCCAACAAAAGCAGCAACAAAATTTATATTATTCAAAATGTAGATAAAAAAATTCCCTTAGAAACCATTGCACGTAATAAAGGATTACAATTAAATGAATTGTTAGAAGAAATGGAAACCATTGCAGCAAGCGGCACTAAACTAAATTTAGATTATGCTATTGAAGAATGGTTAGATGAATACGATCAGGAAGAAATTATAGATTATTTTAAAGGTTGCGAAACCTCATCATTAGATGTGGCACAAAAAGAATTAAGTGATAATAATTATACTTGGGAACAATTAAAAATTATGCGAATTAAATTTTTAAGCGTTTATGGCAACTAAAAAATAATAGCAATTTTTTTCAGCCGCTGCATTAATGCAGCGGCCTTTTTTTTACCATTCCGCCTTTGGTATCTTTAATACTACTCATTACAACAAATGCATTGGGATCTATTTTTTCTATCTCAACTTTCAGTTTACTAATTTCTAATCTTGTAATTACAATAAAAATAATATCGCTGTTGGTTACATGCCCTTGTTTACCATAACCACGCTTGCCGCTATAAACTGTAACACCTCTTCCCATATTATTTACTATCATATCAATAATTTCTTCAAAGTGGGTTGATATAATAGTAATGCCCGTATATTCTTCAATTCCTTCAATAATAAAATCTAAAGTTTTAGAAGCAGATAAATAAGTTATCATAGCATACATTGCCGTTTCTATTGATAAAAAATAAGCGGCTGCAGAAAAAATAAGCACATTAATAACAATAACAACATCACCAATTGTTCCGCCTATTTTTCTACTTAAATAAATAGCTAAAACTTCGGTACCATCTAATACAGCTCCACCTCTTACAGATAAACCAATTCCTGCTCCTAAAAAAAATCCGCCAAAAAGAGATACCAATAATTTATCATGAGTTATTTCCGGAAATTTAAATGAAACCATACAAATGGCTAAAGTACAAATGGCACAAGCTGTTTTTATGGCAAATTGTTTTCCTACGGTTGTATATCCTAATATAACAAAAGGAATATTTACTAATACTAATAAAATAGATAAGGGCAATTGCGTAACTTCTGAAATTAATAACGATAATCCGGTTGCACCGCCATCAATAAAACTATTGGGTAATAAAAAAGATTCTAAACCAAATGCAGCAGAGCCAATACCTAAACAAATAAGCAAAATTTCTTTTATCCATGTTTTAATGGTAATTCTTAGCTTTCTTATTTTTTTTGCTTTGCTATAAGCAGAAAGCTCAACATGTTTTTGTATAGAATGTTTTATAAAATCCATATTGAGGGAAGATACAAAATCTGTTTTTATTCAACTGAAAAACATAGCTTCGCAGCCAAATAAAAAAAGTATGAGTTTAATTGTTGTAGGATCAATGGCTTTTGATGCAATTGAAACCCCTTTTGGTAAAAGCGATAAAATTGTTGGCGGTGCCGCAACTTATATTGCATGGTGTGCAAGCAACTTTACTGATGTAAAACAAATTTCTGTTGTGGGAGGAGATTTTCCACAAGAAGAATTAAATGCATTGGCAGCACGTAATGTTAACCTAGAAGGTGTACAAATTAAAAAAGATGAGAAATCTTTTTTTTGGAGTGGCCGTTATCACAACGATATGAATAGTCGTGATACATTAGTTACTGAATTAAATGTTTTAGGAACTTTTGAACCTGTAGTGCCCGAAAGTTATCAGGGCAGTGAATTTTTAATGTTGGGAAATTTAGCCCCTTCGGTACAATTGAGTGTTATAAAACAATTAAAACAACGCCCCAAATTTATTGCAATGGATACCATGAATTTTTGGATGGATATTGCAATGGATGATTTAAAAGCGGTATTAAAAGAAGTAGATATTTTATTGGTGAATGATGCAGAAGCAAGACAATTAAGCGGTGAATATTCTTTAGTAAAAGCTGCTCATGTAATTAGAAAGATGGGCCCTAAATATTTAATTATTAAAAAAGGAGAACACGGAGCTTTATTGTTTCAAGAGAATAATGTGTTTTTTGCACCGGCTTTACCTTTAGAAGAAGTATTTGACCCAACCGGAGCCGGCGATACTTTTGCTGCAGGCTTTATAGCACATATTGCAAAAACTAAAGATGTAAGTTTTGATAATATGAAAACAGCCATTATTGTGGGTAGTGCAATGGCAAGTTATTGTGTAGAAAAATTTGGAACACAACGCTTACGCGAAATAAGCAAAGCAGATATTGAAGCAAGATTAAAAGAATTTGTACAGCTAAGTAGTTTTGATATTAGCTTGGTGTAATAAAACACTAATGCTAATTAATTCTTTTAATATCTGCACCCAAATTTCTTAAGCGTTCATCAATGTATTGATAACCTCTGTCTATTTGTTCAATATTTTGAATAACACTTTTTCCTTCGGCACTTAAGGCTGCAATTAATAAGGCTTGCCCTGCACGAATGTCGGGGCTGCTCATTGTTATACCACGTAAATTATTTTTTCTTCCTAAGCCTATAACTGTTGCACGGTGCGGATCACATAAAATAATTTGTGCACCCATATCAATTAATTTATCTACAAAAAACAATCTGCTTTCAAACATTTTTTGATGTATTAATACACTGCCTTTTGCTTGTGTGGCTACTACTAAAACTATGCTTAATAAATCGGGTGTAAAACCAGGCCAAGGGTTATCGTAAATAGTTAAAACACTTCCATCTAAAAAATTTTGTATTTCATAAATATCTTGTTCGGGAATAATAATATTATCATTTTTTATTTGTAATTGAATGCCTAGTTGTTGAAATTTTTCAGGAATAATACCTAAATGTTTTACTCCTGCATTTTTAATGGTTATTTGGCTTTGGGTCATTGCAGCTAAACCAATAAAACTACCTACTTCAATCATATCTGGAAGCATGGTATGTGTGGTACCTGATAATTTTTTTACACCTTCAATTATTAATAAATTACTTCCTACACCTTTAATATTAGCACCCATATTATTTAGCATGTTGCATAATTGTTGAATGTAGGGTTCGCAGGCTGCATTATATATTGTGGTAGTGCCTTCTGCTAAAACTGCCGCCATTGTTATGTTTGCGGTACCTGTAACAGAGGGTTCATCTAATAACATATATGTGCCTTTTAATTGGGGAGAAGATAATTTAGAACAATTATTTTCTGTATCGTATTCAAAAGCAGCTCCTAATTTTTGAAACCCAATGATATGTGTATCTAATCGTCTTCTTCCAATTTTATCTCCACCGGGTTTGGGTATATATGCTTTTTTAAAGCGAGCTAACATAGGCCCGGCAAGCATTACAGAGCCTCTTAATCTTCCTCCTTTTTTTCTAAAAGCACTGCTTGCTAAATAATCTGCATCAATATTATTGGCGGTAAATGTGCAAGAGTGTTTATTTTGTCTTTCAACTTTTACACCAATTTCTTGTAATAATTCTATTAATAAGTTTACATCTAAAATATCGGGAATGTTGTGTATGGTAACGGGTTCGGCAGTTAGCAATACGGCAGATAAAATTTGTAATGCCTCGTTTTTTGCACCTTGTGGTGTAATTTCCCCATGTAATTTTTTTCGCCCTATTACTTCAAATGAACTCATAAAAGTCCTCCATCTCCCTAAGGGGGGAGCATTTAAGATTAATATTTTGCAGTAAATATAATGAAGAAAAACCCCTTTAGGAATTAGAGGTTAATATCGCTTTTTAAAATTGCGATTATTATTGTTGTTGCGGTTGTTATTTCTATTATCTCTTCCTCCGCCATTATTATTTCTGTTGTCTCTTCCTCCTGCATTCATTCTATTATCTCTTCCCCCGCCATTATTATTTCTGTTATTTCTTCCATTGAAGTTTTGCTGGCGGCGGTTGTTGTTTCTTCCATAATCATCTCGTTCAAAATTTTGATTGCGGTGTTTTATGAAAGGTGTGTTACTAAATTCTAATTCACCTCCGGTTATATTATTTAGTTCGCTTCTAATGGCATCATCGTGTACTAATTCTTTATGCCAATTGCTGTATGATAATTTCATGTAATATGCAATGGCATGTGCAAAGCCTGCTTTCTTTTCGGGATCTTCTTCTTTTAAAGCTTTATCTATAACCAGCTCTAAATTTTTTCCGAGGTGTGAGTAACGCGGTTTGCGTTTAGGGTAAGGTAATATTTCGGGTTTTGCTTTGTAGGTTTCTTTTTGCGGAATTGGATAGGGGCTATCTACCTCTAACTTAAAATCACTTATAAAAAATAAATGATCCCAAAGCATGTGTCTAAAATCTTCTACATTACGTAAATGAGGATTTAAAAAACCCATTAATTCAATAACTGCTTTAGCTTGTTCGTTACGTTTTGTACGATCTTCAATAGTTAAAACATAATCTACCATACCTTGAATATGGCGACCATATTCTCTCATGCTTAAATAACTTCTTGTTGTATTATATTCCATTCACAAATAAATTCTGTAAACAACAAATGTAGGTTTTTTGAGTTAATTGCTGTATGTTGTGTTATAAGTATAATAATAAACCATTATTTGTTTGTTGGCTGCAATACGATATTTTATATTTTTTGTATTAACTCTTGGCTATAATTTTTCTATTGCTGTACCTAATTAGCTTTCAGTAAGTGATATTATTTAAAACTGTTTATAGATTTATACAATTTCAAAAAACCTTACACAAGTATTAACAACTTCGTGCCAAATCATATTCATTATTCAAAAGCAAAAATCAAAATAGAGGATTATGAAAAAAATATTATCGAAAAATTCCTACTATTGTAAACCAATTACAGCGTTAATTAATTAAACTGTAAATTTTTTGAGGACGAATCAACAATATAAATTGAACATAGAATGAGCCAGCATTTAAGTGAACAAGAAATTATTAGAAGAGAAAAATTAAAAAAAATTCAAGAAGCAGGAATTGAAGCTTATCCTGCACCATTATATCCCGTTTCACATTATTCAACAGATATTAAAACCCATTTTTCAGAAGAAAATAAAGAAGCATTTACTAATGTTTGTATTGCCGGAAGAATAATGAGCATTAATGATAAAGGAAAAGTTTTCTTTATTAAAATACAAGACTCAAAAGGCATTATTCAATTATATGTAAAACGAGATGATGTTTGCCCAACAGAAGATAAAAGCTTTTGGGATATTGTTGTAAAGCACGGTCTAGATTTAGGAGATATTATTGGAGCTACCGGTTATGTTTTTATAACCAAAACCGGCGAAACAAGTTTACATACACAAACAATTACATTACTTACCAAAAGTTTAAAACCATTACCTGTTGTAAAACGTGATGAAGAAGGAAATGTATTTGATGAAGTAACAGACCCCGAATTTCGTTATCGCCAACGCTATGCAGATTTAATTATTAATACATCAGTTAAAGAAACCTTTGAAAAAAGAACTAAATTAATTAATACTATTCGTAATTTTTTAAACGAACAAGGTGCGTTAGAAGTTGATACACCTGTATTGCAAGCCATTCCCGGCGGTGCAGCAGCACGCCCTTTTATTACACATCATAATGCATTAGATGTTCCCTTTTATTTACGCATTGCAAATGAATTATATTTAAAAAGATTAATAGTTGGCGGGTTTGATTGGGTATATGAATTCAGCAGAAATTTTAGAAATGAAGGAATGGACAGAACGCACAATCCGGAGTTTACGGTGTTAGAATGGTACACAGCCTATAAAGATTATTTCTGGATGATGGAAATAACAGAACAATTATTTGAAAAAGTTGCCATTGCTTTACACGGAACAACAGATGTTTTGTTGGAAGATAAAATTATTAATTTCAAAGCTCCATTTAAAAGAATTTCTATTATTGATGCCATAAAAGAAAACACAGGAATTGATATTACCGATAAAACAGAAGATGAATTACGCAAGGTTTGTAAACAATTAAATATAGATGTTGCACCCAATATTGGTAAAGGAAAATTAATTGATGAAATTTTTGGAGCAACCAGTGAACATAAATATATACAACCAACTTTTATTATAGATTATCCGGTAGAAATGAGTCCGCTTACAAAAAAACACCGCACCAAAGCCGGACTGGTAGAGCGTTTTGAATTAATGGTTAATGGAAAAGAATTAGCAAATGCATATAGTGAATTGAATGACCCCATTGATCAACGCGAACGTTTTGAAGAGCAACTTAAATTAATGGAACGCGGAGATGCCGAAGCAATGTATATTGATTATGATTTTTTACGTGCATTAGAATATGGTATGCCACCAACAAGCGGAATAGGAATTGGTATAGATAGATTATGCATGATGATGTTAAACCAACCCAGCATTCAAGATGTATTATTATTTCCGCAAATGAGGCCGGAGAAATTTGAAAACTAAAACACAATTATTTTCTTTTTCTTACAAATTGATAATAAAAAGTAGCATTAGTATCCGATACTAATAAAGAATCGTTATTAATTACCTGTACAATCATTTTTTTAGTAACGCCTGTTTTATCATCTTTAATAGGTAATAAATACATATTGTCTTTATTCCAACCCACTAAATTACCATTAACGGTATCTCTGTTTGCAATTAAAAAATTTAAAACTCCGGTAGTATCAAAATTTAAATATCCGTTTTTTACATTTTTATCAGTATCAAAAATGCGAGTAAAATTATTTTTGGTTGAATAAGTTGCGGTGTGTATCCAGTTGCCATTTAATTGGTTTAAAACATACCCCTTAGTGTTAACCTTATTGGGTTTGCCGGTTTGCAAATTACAAGCCGCAAATACTAATGAAATAAAAAATAAAACACAAAGTACCTTCACAACCTTTTTTTGCAAAAATATTTTTATTTATATGGTGTACAATACTCTTTTAAGAGTATTCCCAATTGCAGCCAAAATAATTGTTATACTTGTAAGTAAAATATTTGCCCTTGTACCGTTGTATATTTTTCTTAATTGGCATATTGCCCATTGCATTAATAAACGCACAACCCAAGCAGGGATACAACTATACACGATATACGGTTAAAAATGGGTTAGCGGCTAATCATGTAAAATCTTTAACAGAAGATTGCAATGGTTTTATGTGGCTTTCAACTTTTAATGCAGTGCAATGGTTTGATGGTGTTCATTTTCATTCTATACAACAAGGTAATGGAATACACCAATTGCCCAATATTAATAAGGTTGATATTTATTCTTTATCTGATAAAAAAATATTATTTGTTTATACAAATGGATTTTCAGTTTATCAACCTCAAACACATAATTTTAATCACTATATATTACAATCAAATAAAATCAATCCTGTTTTTTTGAAAGACTCAGGAAATGTTTTTTATTTTTTAAACGGAACAGATTTTCAAGAATATAATATTGATGAGAAGAAAGTAATAACAAGTATAAACCTTAAAGGAAAAGTACAAAACAGTTTTTATATTGTAAGTACTGAACAAAAAAATGATTTAATATTATTGACAGACAAAACAGGAAATGATGTTATTATCAATACAAAAGATAAAAGTGTAAAAAAATTTTCTTCACCCACTGCTTCATCATTAAGTTATTCTTCATCAAATTTCTACAACACAAATAATTATATTTCTTTTACAGAAAATGGAATTATAAAAAGAGATAATAAAACAGGCAGTATAATAAGCTCTGTTAATTTTTCTTCTCAACCTAAAACTGAAATATATAGTGTTATACATAATGAAAAACTATCACCTAATATTTTTGTTGTTGCAGTAGGTAAAAAGTTGTTGGTGTATAATGCAGAAACCAATACAATTGTTAATGAAATTACCACAACGCAAGATGAAACTATTTTGCAAACGGGATATGTTGAAGTTATATATATAGATAGTCATAAAAATATTTGGTTATGTAGTAATGCACAAGGCGTTTATAAAATAAATTATTTGCCTAATAGCTTTAAATATTTCATGCCCACTAATGATGCAACCGATTTTTCAATTGAAGTAGAAGCAAACAAAGAAGATAATGTAGTAATTAGCGGAAGTTACGGTAAGGGCATTTTTATTTACGATACTTCAGGAAATTTTAAAAAGCAAATTCCAATAATAGATAAACAACATCCGGAACTTACAATAGTTACTTCTATACAAAGAATAGCCCCTTATGAATATATATTGATATGCTACGGAGCAATGAATACTATATATAAATTAAATACAAAAAATTATAGCATTACTTCTTTAAAAATTTTTAATGAAGAAACACAAAAACAAATTCTTTCAGTAAACGGAAGTTATTATCAAAAATTAATACGAGCAGGAATAGATAGCTTTTATTACCAACTTACAAATGGTAATTTGTTTCTGTTAAAAATAGAAAAGCATAGAGTTGTAGCCATAAGCACAAATGCAAAAAAATTAATTCCATTTGTAAAATATAAAACAACCATTGCAGGAGTTGTTGAACCCGGAGGTTTGGGTATATTCAATAATAATAGTTTAAAAATATATAATGTTTTCCCTAAAAATATTTCAATTAACTCAATGGCCGTAACAAGTGATGGGTCATATTGGGTAGCAACATCTGCCGGTGTATATAAAATTTCGGGAGAAGGAAAGTTTTTAGCAAAGTTTACCACACATGCAGGACTTGCTAACGATAATATTTTTAGTATAGCGGCAGATGCAAACAATAATATTTGGTGTGGCCATTATAAAGGAATTAGTAAAATAACCAGCGGAGGAAGTATTACTAATTTTTCAGAAGAAGATGGGTTACAAAATAATGAGTTTAACACGAATGCAGTATATAAAGCAAAAGACGGAGAATTATTTTTTGGCGGAGAAAACGGCATCAACTCTTTTTATCCACAGCTATTACTTTCTAAAAATGAAACACTCGCTTTAAAAGTGGTTGAATTAAAAGCAGGCAAATATTTTGATAAAATTGATACAGCTTTTTGGAATATTAATGAGTTGAAACTTAATTATAACAACAATGTTATTCAATTTGTATTTAATGCAATAGGCAAACAACAACCAACTGCTTATAATTATCAATACAGATTAAGAAATAATTATACAAGTTGGATAAACTTGCAACAAAACAATAATATATTACTTACACTACAACCCGGAGAATATTATCTTGATTTATACGCATCTAATTTTTTTGACAAAAATGCTCAACCGTTAAAAACAATAAAAATTATTATTACACCACCTTTTTGGAAAACAGAAATATTTATTGTTGCTTGTATATTATTGCTTGTTGCAGTATTAATTTATTTCATTCAATATTTTAATAAAATAAAATACAGAAAACAATTACAAGAATTAAAATTACAGCAACAATTAGAAGAAGAAAGAAAAAGAATCAGCCGAGATATGCATGATACAATGGGAGCCTATACTTCCGCATTATTATCTAATGTACAACAATTAAAAAAAACCCAAAGTGTAAATGAGCAAGAATTAAACAAAATGCAAAATAATGCCGAGCAAATTTTGAATAGCTTAAGAGAAACAATTTGGGTACTAAATAATCAATCAATAACTGTAAATGATTTTAGCGATAGCTTTAAAAACTATTGCATTAAACTGCTTCAAAATTTTGAGGACATTAATTTTGATGTAAAAGAAAGTATTACTGTTAATAAAACTATTTCGGCTCAAACAGCTATTCATTTAAATAAAATAATGCAAGAAGCTATACAAAACATTATTAAACATGCACAAGCAACCAGCATTAATTATTCAATAAATTGTAATGGAAAAATAATTATTGTTATTGCAGATAATGGAAAAGGGTTTAACGTTGAAAATATTTGTAAAGGAAATGGAATTGAAAATATGCAATGGCGTGCTGCAAATGCAGCATTTAATTTTACAATTCAATCTACCCAAAGCGGAACTTCAGTAACTATTACAGAAAAATAATACTCCTTTTTGGGTATTGAAATTAAATAGAATAAAAACAATATTTGCAGTATGCCTATACTACTTGCAATAGTAGATGATAAATCAATTAACAGACAAACGGTAAAAGATAAAATAATTTCTTATGCCGAAGTACAACTATTAATAGAAGCAAAAAACGGAAAAGAATTTTTAGAAAAATTAAAACAAACAGAGCTTAAACCACAAGTTGTATTGATGGATTTAGAAATGCCAGAATTAAATGGTATTGAAACCATTCGCATTGCTGCTGCTGCATATCCTGATATTAAATTTATTGTATTAACTGTTTTTGAAGACAATGATAAAATTTTTGAAGCCATTAAAGCCGGAGCAAGCGGATATTTATTAAAAGAAGATAGTGCCGTAAATATTATAGATGCCATTACAAATGTTATTGAATATAATGGAATGCCCATGAGCCCGTCTATTGCTAGAAAAGCAATCGATATGTTAGCTAAAATACCTACACTGCCTACAACAGAAGGAAATATAGGCACAGCACTCTCTGAAAGAGAAATGGAAATTTTAAAAGAAGTAGTTAGCGGAAAAAATTATAAAACTATTGGAGAAAAATTATTCATCTCACCACTTACAGTACGCAAACATGTATCACATATTTATGAAAAATTACATGTAAACAATAGAACACAAGTTATAAATATTGCGTATAAAAATAAATGGGTGTAAAGTTGTACTATCTCTTATTATCAAAACCAACACCAAGTTTGTTTCTTTGGTAATAATGTTTAAATTTTTATTTTGGATTTTTACTTTTTCAAACTTTTCTTTTGCTCTGTTTTTTGCTAAACCAACTTACAATTGCATCTATACTTATTAACCTACAATTTGTATCCCAAACAGATGTTTGTATTCTTTCATTAATTGTGTTTGTGTAGCAGCAATTTGAAATACACAAGGCAATATTAAAAGTTATTGAATGTCTTTTTCTACTCTTGCTAATTTTCCTTCTGCATTAATACCTTCTATAACAACATGAAATTTATTACTTACATCATTGTTATAAAATTCTATTTGTACTGTTTTAGTTTTCTTATCGGTAAGTAAATATGGATTCCAATATAAAGTTGTTCTTGTATCTGGGCCATTATCATATTTTGAGTTATCGTAATTGGGAGAATAAAAAACTTTATATGTACTGTAACCGGCTAAAACGGAAGTGTTTAAACCGGGTGCGTTTGAGTAAATGCGTTTACCATCTTTTCCACGTTTAGTATAAATAGCAATAGCTCCGTTTCCGCCTCCGCCAAAAGCACCAAAAAATGGAGGACGAAAAACTTTAATATATGCTACATCACTCATAGGTATGCCTTGCAAAACATCGGTTTGTGTTGTCATTTCATCTAAAAATAAACTGGGACTCCCTCCTCTCCAACTTAGTGTAGGTTCTCCTCCTCCATAATTTATATTTAATCCGGCAACTTTTCCTTGTAAATATCTAAACACATCTAAAGAGCTTGCACCAAAGGGATCATTACTTACATCAAAAGAATAACCATCTCCGTTACTAAACATTCCTGTTGTGTATTTTTCGTCTAACAAATCAAGATTAGATTTTGTTTTTGCTTTAACTGTAACAGTTTCTAATGTTGTAGAAGCAGCCAATTTTTTTAAACGGTCTTGTTCATCTAAAAAATATTTTAATCTTGCTTGCCCCATAAAGCTGTTGGTATATTGTATATTTTGTGCATGTGTTTTAAATGTAGATTGGTATGCAGAAAATAATCCGGTGTTAAATCTAACATCTGTTCTATCGGTTAATTTTCTATCTCCATTAAACATATAATATAATTTAACGGTATCATAAAAAATAGCTCCACGTTGTACAAATGTACCATCGGGATTAACGGGTAAAAATAAAAATTGTTTGCTGCTATCTTTATTTTGTATAACAATATTAATGGTTTTGCTTAATCCGTTTCTTTCAAAAGCACTACCAAAAACTTTACCGCTTATTTGTAAATAATCTGTATCTCTTGCATATTTTAATTGAGGAAGTTTTCCTGCAACAATATCATCCCATTTATATTTTCTCCATCCATTGGTTAGCATCACTAAATCTAAAAAATGTGCAACACTATCTGCATTGCTAGAAAAATAATAAGTAGGGTTGTGTATGTTCCCTTTTAATTCAGAACTTAACAAAAGGCTTGAAATAATATCGTTAGATTTATCTTGTTCCAAATCTCCATCGGTAACAGAAATAGACATATTGCTTAATAAAGTATCACCTACTTCAACCTCTAATATATTTTTCTTTCTTTTCTCTAAACCTTTGGTGGTTGCTCTTATTGAGGGAAAAAACTCATAATCGTGATTATTAATAAATGTTATTCTTTCTGCAATGGGTTTCCAATCTGCTGTAAATAAAGTGAGCCGAAGAATACCTGTTGGTAAATTGTTTGTTGGTAATTCTGCACTAACATTGGTTTTTACAGAAAAATTTATGCGAGAACGATATACCATTTGCTGATTCATGGTTGCAACCAAATACATGGTTTTAAATATATCATCTGCATTGGTGGTGCGTTTTATAAAAGCTAATATTTTATTATCTAAATTTTCAATTTCTAATGTAGCTCCTGTTTTTTTTGCAATAGGAAACGCAGTAGTATTTTGTTTTCCATTTTCATCAATCCAATTAAATGAATATGTTTCATTTTCTTTGGGTTCAAGGTTAAAGCTACCCATTCCATCATGTTCAGCGGCAACAGAATCTATTAATTCTCCTTTATTGTTTTTTATGGCAGCTTTAATATATACAGGTTTTCCAAATTGATTTTCTGCTTTGTATGCAATGCGGCAATTGGTATTGATAACCAAATCTCCTCCTTCAGGAAATAATGTAACGGTTGTAATATAATTAGGAATTGAAGTTTTTGTTTGAGGCTGATTAACGGGAATATCTTTCTCAAATAAAAATCCTTCATCAAAATTCAACATCCATTGTGTGTATGCTTTTACATGTACAAAATGACCGGTATATTTTTCAGGAATTTGAAATTGCCCTTTAGCAGAAGATTCAAAAATAGGAGCAGCTTCGTGCATTAAAAGTTTTCCTTTATCATCATACCAGTCTGCATAAAAATTTTTACTGTATTCAGTCCAATCACTACCGGCCAACATATAAGCTTTAAACCAAATCGTTTCTCCTTTATTATATGCAGCTTTATCAAAATGAAGGTGCATTTTTTCAGGCTGATAAAGGCTGGCATAAATGTTTAAAACAGAATCAATTTTTTGAGCATTAACAATAAGCGTTAAGAATAAAAAAATAAAAAGTAAAAAATTTTTTTTCATGATTGTGTAAAGAGAGTAAAAAAACGAATTCATATTGAATTGATTGAAATTGTTGTTTAAAATGTATAAAAACAATTTCTTTATGCAGCATAAAACAATGCAGCAATTTAAGTTTAAATATTATTTAAACAAGTATCATTGAGTTATTTTATAGCTATTTTAAGATTTGCTGTTAATTTGCATTATAAATAAATGGTTATGCAATTTAGAAACTTTAAAATGGTAGATTATGTAGTGTACGGAAGAGGCTGTTTTAATCAGTTAGATGAAATTCTTGCACCACAAAGAAAAAATGATGCCCCAATAATTTTTTTAGTAGACCATTTTTTTCAGGGAAAAGAATTACCAAACAGAATTCCTTTACGCGGAAAAGATAAAATAATTTTTGCCGATGTAACCTTTGAACCCAAAACAAAACAAGTTGATGCATTAGCACAACAATTAAAAAATGAATTTGGAACCATAAGTGGAATTATTGGTATTGGCGGTGGCAGCACTATGGATTTAGCAAAAGCGGTTTCGTTAATGATGACCAACCCCGGTTCTTCAGCCGATTATCAAGGATGGGATTTAGTAAAACAACCCGGCGTATATAAAGCAGGTGTACCTACATTAAGTGGAACAGGTGCAGAAGTTAGTAGAACAACCGTATTAACCGGACCAACCAGAAAATTAGGAATGAATAGCGATTTCACTCCATTCAATCAAATTATACTAGATCCTGAATTAACTAAAAATGCACCCATAAATCAACGGTTTTATACAGGGATGGATTGTTATATACATTGTATTGAAAGTTTAGAAGGAACTTATTTAAATGAATTTAGTAAAAGCTACGGAGAGAAAGCCTTACAACTGTGCCAGCAAATATTTTTAGAAAAAAATAATTGGGATGATGATAGCGATAATAAATTAATGATGGCATCTTATGCAGGCGGAATGAGCATTGCATACAGTCAAGTTGGTGTAGCCCATGCCGTAAGCTATGGTTTAAGTTATTTATTAGGAACAAAACATGGTATAGGAAATTGTATAGTAATGAATCATTTGCAAGAGTACTATCCAAAAGGTGTAAACGAGTTTAAACAAATGGTAGAAAAAAATAATATTGAAATCCCTCAAGGCATATGTAAAAATTTAACCGATGAACAATTTGATATAATGATAAACGTATCAATGGGCATGAAACCATTGTGGGAAAACGCTTTAGGAAAAGATTGGGAAAAAATAATGACAAAAGAGAAGCTAAGAAATTTGTATGAAAAATTATAAATAAAAAAATCATTAAAATTTCAGAAGGGTTGCTTTTATGCAATCCTTTTTTTATATTACAATATGATATCTATAATTTGTAAATACGCCAATTATAAAAATGAAAAAGAAGTAATAGTGCTGCAATGCCCTAAAAATTCAGCACTCAATAAAATTTTCAGCAATAGCTCATACATTCATTTCAGCGGAACATTACAAGCATGGTATATTGAAAAAAACAAACAAAATTTACGGCAACTAATAACCGATGTAAAGGCAATAGCAATTGTAAATATTGAAAACTTAAAACAAACAAAACCACAGCAAACAACAAAACAAATAATTGTTACAAATAATATATTGCTCAGCAACATAAGCAGTTATAATTGCGAGCAACTAAAAAAATTTATTCAACTTTTAATACTTAAAGGCTATAGTGTAAATACCATAAGAACCTATAAAAACGAGTTTACTGTTTTTCTTAAAGCACTCAAACAAATAAAAGTAGATAGTCTTGGCACAAATGAATTAAAAAAATATTTTATATATTGTTATACTATTTTAAAATTGAAAGAAAATACATTACATAGCAGAATAAATGCACTAAAATTTTATTATGAACAAGTATTACACCGAGAGAAATTTTTTTGGGAAATACCACGCCCTAAAAAACAATTTATAATACCCAAAGTTATAAGCGAAGAAAAAATAATAGCCTCACTTTTCAAAGTAAAAAATTTAAAACACAAAACACTTTTATTACTTGCATACAGTGCCGGATTACGCGTAAGTGAAGTAGTACATTTAACTATTAACAACATTGATAGCGACAGAATGCAAATAACGGTTCAAAATAGCAAAGGCAAAAAAGACAGAGTAATCACATTAAGCAAAGCCATTCTAATTTTATTAAGACAATATTATTTAGCATACAAACCCCAATACTGGCTTTTTGAAGGGCAAGAAAAAGGCACACCCTACAGCATACGCAGTGCCCAAATAATTTTTAAAGATGCCATTAAACAATTAAAATTACCGTCACAAATTAGTTTTCATAGTTTACGGCATAGTTATGCCACCCATTTATTAGATAATGGAACCGATATAAAATATATACAAAATTTATTAGGGCATAACGATATAAAAACAACACTGCGTTATTTACATGTAACCAATCGAGATTTAAAGAAAATAGAAAGCCCTTTAGATAGAATATTACAACATACAAAAGAAGTAGAAAGCATTCGTTTTTTGGATAGTTAGCATAAACAACAATAAAGAAAACGAAATTAACAATAGCTTATTTATATTTAATTAGTTTCGTATATTTGGGAGTTA
>JAFDXX010000014.1 GCA_018267705.1 Bacteroidota bacterium
ACAGGATCGTGGAGTAGAGAATTGGTAAATAAATTAAGTATAAAAATTCCATTAATGCCGGGAAGAGGTTATTCTGTTACGGTTGAAGATGAAAAATATAAATTAAATTATCCTGCAGTGTTGTTAGAAGGTAGAGCAGCCGTAACACCAATGGATGGCAATAAAACTCGTTTTGGAGGTACAATGGAAATTACACCAACTAATACACCACCTAAATTAAATAGAGTGCGTGGTTTATTAAATGCAGTGAAAAATTTTTATCCGGAGTTTGATATTCCTTTTCCTACAGAAGATAAAATTTGGTATGGTTACAGACCCTGCAGTGCCGATGGATTGCCTTATATTGGCAAAACAAATAAATGGAATAATCTAACAATTGCTACCGGACATTCTATGCTGGGCTTGAGTTTGGGGGCAGGCACCGGAAAATTAGTTGACGAAATTGTAAATGAAAAACCTGCTTCAATAAATATGCAACCATTTAATGTAGAGCGGTTTGATGTATGAATTAAAAATTAGATAAACAATTAATGACGCAAAAAAATACAACATCTAAAAATATTTTTCAGCAAACAACAACCATTCGTATTGTAGCATTTTGGGCTTTTTCAGAAGCATTTCTTGGCGGAATTTTACACGGATTTCAAATACCACTATCAGGTTTGGTGCTTGCTTCTATTGCATCGCTTTGCATTACTTTAATTGCATTAGCCAACACAAGTAAAGGAATTATTTTAAAAGCAACTTTAGTAGTTATTGCAGTAAAATTTATATTAAGTCCTTATACGCCACCAATGGCTTATTTAGCAGTATTGGTACAAGGTATTGCAGGGGAGTTATTTTTTATGCAAAGAAAGTTTATTAAAGTAACTACTTTTTGTTTAACATTATTTTCATTAATTTATTCTGCATTACAACAGTTAATAACGTTAACAATAATTTTCGGAAAAAGTTTTTGGAAGGGGTTAGATGTGTTTCTTAACAAAATCACACAATCATTCATTTCTCAGCAACATTATTCTTTATATATTGTTGTTATTTATCTCTTATGTTATGTTTTAGCCGGAATTTTTGGAGGAATTTTTAATGTGTATTTAATAGAACAGTTTAAACAAAATAAACTTCCTGAAAATTTTAATAATGCATTAGAATTATTGAATGCCAATAATTCAACCTATACAAATCTCAAACAGAAAAAAAAGAAAAATAACTTTATAATAATTGGTATCATATTATTGTGCTTATTACTTATTTCTTACATACCTTTTTTACAACAAAATTTATTGAAAGGAAAAATTTTACCAATTGTAGTAAGAGGAATTTTTATAATACTTATATGGATGTACTTGCTGGCACCTTTGTTTATAAAGCTTATAAGTAAATGGGTGCAGCATTACAAAAAAAATAATCGTTCTGTTATTGAAAATATTTTACTGCTAATGCCCGATATAAAAAATATTGTAATGGCAAGTTGGCAAGCAAGTAAAGAATTACGTTTCTTTAAACGCATTAAAAATTTTATTTTCAACTCATTAATGCTTGCTTTATATGAAAAAAGCTGATGTATTAATAATTACTGCACCAACAAAAAGTGGCAAAACAACATACCTCGCTAAATGGGCATTTAATAGAAATGATGTTGCAGGAATTTTAACTCCTGTAATAAATGGTAAACGTTTTTTTCATAATATAAGTAGCAATAGTTTTTTTGAAATGGAAATAGGGGTTGCAGATAATAGTACATTTAGTATTGGTAACTATATTTTTTCTGCTGTTGCTTTTGAAAAAGCTGCATTAGTATTGTTATCGGCAATTACAACTCCTATTCGTTATTTGGTGATTGATGAAATTGGTCCATTGGAAATGATGCAGCATAAAGGATTTTATAATGTATTTAAAGAATTATTAAACAAAACATATCATCAATTACAAATAATTGTTGTTGTTAGAGAAAGTTTAATTATAGAAGTAACATCGTTATGTGAGCAGTATAATAAAACGGTTAATGTTATAAATTTTATTCCAATTATTAATGAAAGTGAAAATTTTTTGCCCTTCACTTAATATAGATTATTGTTATAATAGACTTGATGAATATTGTTTTTTAATAAATGTTGTTTATTAGATGCAAATATTTATGGTGATAAAAACCGGAAGAGGTGGTTCGAATAAATATTGATGAAATAAAGTTTTTGAGGTATTACTATTTATGCAACTTTAACGCAACAAAAAAGCGGCTGCATTATTGCAAGCCGCTTGTGTTTATAAGAGTGCAGGGTTTATTTTCTTATTAATTTGAATTTAACAGGCTCTGACGAGTATAAGTTTTTCCATTCATCTCCATCTTTCAATATGGCTATAAATTTAGCTTCTACATCTGTTGGTGTTCCTGCAGGGAAAGCACTGTAAGGAATAAATAATTCAAAATCTTGTGCAGAAATTTTATTTGCACTTAAATTTTTATCGGCAGCTAAGGTTAATGCTCTGTAACAACCTGCATAACCAAATACATTATATGAATCATTAGATCCGGCTTTAATAGCGTTACCATC
The DNA here is from genome assembly GCA_018267705.1 of Bacteroidota bacterium. Classification (GTDB taxonomy): domain Bacteria; phylum Bacteroidota; class Bacteroidia; order Chitinophagales; family Chitinophagaceae; genus CW01. The sequence goes on from JAFDXX010000014.1 coordinate 2,553, forward strand.
TTTGTCATAAAAAATTGCTATGAAATAAACGTTACCAGAAGTGCCGGCAGTTTTAATTTTAAACGAAGGGTATAATGAAATACCTTGTTTTGTTGCACTTGGCAATACACTCATCGTAGTATAATCAGTTATATAAAATCTAGGTCTTTCTGTAGTGCGGTTTCCGTTTTTAGGATATAATGCTGCCATTAAAGCTTTATCTCCATCAGAAATTGAATAATTCCAATCTACAACATAACCATCGGTTGTCCATCCTTTCATAATAGGATAGTGCATAATTGATTTCTTATCATAAGTAGTTCCGTTAGTATAAGAAACATTCATTTGTTTAAATAAGTTGTTATCAACATCTTCTTTGGTCCAACCTTGTGTGCGTTTTAATTCTGCATATACAAAATCTTTATTCCATTTAATACCGGAAATTGGGCTATAGTGTTCGTGTAATAAACCTAAGGCATGGCCAAATTCATGTACAATAGCTGTATAAGTATATGATGGAGTAACGAATGAAGTAGTATCTAAATTAATTGTTTTGGTATCTTGATCAACAGAGTTTGCATTTATACCAATTAAAGAGTTGTTTCCGCCTTTATTATCTAACCAAACACGTATGTTTGATGGACCGGAAGTAACGAAGGTTAAATAAATATTACCATATTTTTCCCACTCTTTTGCATAACGTTCAATCATTTGTTTTTTAGCATCGCTGCCATCCATAATTTTTACATAAATAGTTTGCCCGTTATCCCACAAATAATATTGATCAACCAAACCACGTGGTTTGGTGGTATCAAATACAAAGTTTTGTTTCGGTTCAACGGTAGAGCAGGCAATAGGTGCTTTTCGCACTTGACTGTTAATTTGTTGCCAACCAATAGTTGTGGCTAACAGCAAAAGGGTAATTTTCATTTTCATTTTTTTATTTTTTAGGTTTTTAAACAATTTATTACGGCAATTCAATAGATATACGATTCTAAAAGAATGTTTTTCTGCCTGCAGACAGAACTACACAATTAATAATTATTGGGAATTTTGTTTTGAACTTGGGAGTTCGAAAATAAGATATTCTATTTAAAAAAATTACATAAATACTGAATAAATAATTTTGTTAAAAGAAACATAATGAGTAGTGAGAATAAGGAATTGATAGTAGAAAATAAGAGGTTAGCAACGTAATGAAGGAATGTATAATTCATTCTGCTTAAACCTTAAACCTTATTTTTGCTGCTTATGCGTAAACCTGTAAAAACCTACGAATATATTGTAGTATTTAAAAGCAACTCATTAAAATGGGTTGATTGGATTAGTAAATTACTAATGTTTATAGCTATTATTTCATTCTTTTATAGTTATATTATTAGTGCCAAAACAAACAATTGGCATATAGATTTTTCAGGTGTACCTATTCGATATTTATTAATTGCCGTTCTAATAATTACTTGGTGGTTGTATTGCTATAAATTAGAACGAGAAGGTAAACAAGCATTTTACAGGTTTGCATTATTATTGGCGGCAATAGGTTGGTATAATTACCCTAAAGGTTTTTATTTATGTATTGGTTATTTAATAGCATCTGTATTAGAAAAGCCGGTAAAACTTTTACCTGAAGTTGCTATTGATGAATATGAAATTGTATTTAATACATTACCTATAAAAAAATACAAATGGAATGAAGTAAATAATGTTGTAATGAAAGATGGTATATTAACCATTGATTTAAAAAACAACAAACTCATTCAAAAAGAAATTAATGATGAAGTAACAATTGATATTGAAAAAGAATTCAATACATTTTGTTTAAAACAATTGGCAGAAAAGTAATTGATTGTTTCAACTTTAATACTATACTAATTTTTCAAATCGTACTTCGTAAATTGTACTTTAAACATGCTTAAACAATCTCCCTACTTATTATATTCTGATGGAAACGGAAATATTTTTGAAGACACAACATTATATGCCGTTGGGCGTTCAGGTTGGGATGCATTTCCTATTAATACAGCAGATTGGATTGAATTACCCGATGGAGGAAATTTATATGAATTACCCGGAAGAAAAGGTATTGGTATTGATGTGATAACCCATGAAATGCGTTTATGCGAAAAAGGTTGGGCTGTAGCTGCATTTATACCCCCAGCACATACAGGTTTATATTTAGCGGCTTATGAAACAATGGTTGATGCCCCTACCTTACCTTTATTTTGTTACACAGCAGCCGGTTGGTTTAATAATAAATTTTATGTAACAGGGGTTAGAATTGAAAAAGATATACGACAAGAATGTGCAGGTTATAATGATGAAAAAATTAAAACAGGTGCAGAACATTTAATAGAAAATTATCCGCATAATAGATTAGTAAAACATTTAATGCAAAATTGTTGTAATACTTACAATTGCCCCGCAGCAAGAAATTTTGCATTAAGCCGTTGGGAATGCCCGGTACCTGCATCTCCTGCATGCAATGCCAATTGCATTGGTTGCGTTTCCTTTCAACCACAAGAAGAAGAAATCACTTCTCCGCAAGATAGGCTTACCTTTAAACCAACCGTTGAAGAAATTGTAGAATTCACTGTTCCGCATTTAATAAATGCACCTTATCCCATTATCAGTTTTGGACAAGGTTGCGAAGGAGAACCTTTATTAATGTGGGAAGTTTTAAGAGATAGTATTATAGAAATTAGAAAACATACCAAAAGAGGAAGTATTAATATTAATACAAATGGTTCTAAACCAGATGCTGTAAAAACATTATGTGAAGCAGGTTTGAACAGTATTCGTGTAAGTACCAATTCTGCCAGAAAAGAAATTTATACACCTTATTACCGCCCCAACAACTATTCTTTTGATGATATTATTGAAAGTTTAAAAATTGCCAATAATTTTAAAGTATGGACAAGTATTAACTACTTTGTTTTTCCGGGAATGACAGATTGCGAAGTGGAATACGAAGCCTTAAGAAATTTAATTAAGAAAACTAATTTAAGTATGATTCAATGGAGAAATTTTAATATTGATCCTGACTGGTATTTAGAGCAAATTGGTATTACAGAAACTGGAGATATATTAGGAATTAAACAACTGCAACAATTAATACACGAAGAATTTCCACAAGTTAAATTTGGTTATTTTAATCCTCCAATTGAAAGAATAAAAGGCAATTACGAATTAGACTTTGCACATTAATAATTCATGACAAATCCATCTCACCATCATAGCAAACATTATCGTAGTGGCTTTTTGCTTGCATTGGCTACCGTAATTATTTGGAGTGGTAATTATGTAGTAGCAAGAGGAATTTCACAAAAAATTCCTCCTATTAGTTTAGCTTTTTTTCGTTGGGGCACTGCCTGTATTTTTATTATTCCACTAGGCTTAAAAAAATTTCTTGCAGAAAAAGAAACCATTCTTCAACATAAAACTTATTTATTTTTTACTGCCTTATTTGGTATAACCTTATTTAATACGTTTATATATTTAGCAGGGCATTATACTGCTGCTATTAATTTGGCATTAATTGGTACAACTGCATCTCCTGTTTTTATTACAATTTTATCGGCCATTTTCTTAAAAGAAAAAATTTATAATTTAAGAGTAATAGGAATGATTCTTTGCATTATAGGTATTATGATGCTTTTATCTAATGGTGATATTGAAAAATTAAAACAACTACAATTTGGCAAAGGCGAATATTTTATTCTTTGCAGTTCTATTGCTTTTTCGGTTTATAATATATTAGTAAAGAAAAGGCCAACTAAAATTTCACCAATTAGTTTATTGTTTGTAATATTTATTCTTGGTACAATTATACTTTTCCCTTTTTCAATGCTTGAACTACATTATTATCCTACACTGCATTTTACGCAAGGTATGTATGCCACTATCATTTATTTAGGAATTGGAAATTCTGTAATGGGCTTCCTTTTTTGGAATGCTTCTATTGCACGAATTGGTGCTGCACGTACATCATTGTTTGGAAATTTACTTCCTTTATTTACTGTTATTGAAGCCGTAATTTTTTTAGGAGAAAAATTTACACTTATGCATGTAATAAGTGGTTTTGTTATTGTTGCCGGATTAGCCATTGCTAATATTCAACCCAAAAAATTACAGAATAGTAAAATTGGTTAATAGAATTTGTTGTAAGTTAAAGCTGCAAAGAGTTTTAGTAAAGCATATTCGAAAATATTTCAGATTGATTTTTTATGTATGAAAAAAATTATGTTGTAGTTGCACAAACATTCAATCTATTAAAATTTTTATTTGAATGAATATTTGTTTGCAGAAATAGTTAAATAAATTTCACTCAACTATACAAAATGTTTGTTGCTTGCAACCGTTATAAAACTATTATAAATGCTATTAAACTTTAAATTAATTACCAACTATTTTTTGTAGAATTAGCTAATGTTAATTTGTTTTTTTAAGTCTTCTTCTGTAAGCAATTTTAGAAATTACTACAAATAAAACAGGCACAACAAATATTGCAAGCATTGTTGCAGCTAACATTCCGCCCAATACGGTAAACCCAATTGTACTGCGGGCTACGGCACCGGCACCGCTAGCAAATGCTAAGGGTAATACGCCTAATATAAATGCTAATGAGGTCATAATAATTGGTCTTAATCTAAGTTTAACTGCTTCTAAAGTGGCTGCAATAATTTCCATACCATTATCAACTCGTTCTTTTGCAAATTCAACAATTAAAATAGCGTTTTTAGCTGCTAAGCCAATTAAGGTAACTAATCCAATTTGTGCATATACGCTATTGCTTAATTTAGGAAGAAGTGTTAATGTTAAAATAGCACCAAAAGCACCAATAGGTACAGAAAGTAATACCGAAAATGGAACGGACCAACTTTCGTACAATGCTGCTAAAAATAAAAACACAAATAAAATAGATAAAGAAAAAATATAAACTGTACTAGAGCCTGCATTAATTTCTTCCCGACTTAAACCCGAAAATTCATAGCCATAACCTGCAGGTAAAACTTTTGCTGCTACTTCTCTTAAAGCTTGAATGGCTTGCCCGCTACTGTAACCTTCTTTAGGTGTGCCATTAATTTCGGCGGTTCTAAAAAGATTATAATGTGTTATTAATGGGGCAGTTTCAATAATCTTATAATTTATTAAAGTACTTAATGGCAATAAATTACCTGCCTGATTTTTTACATAATATTGTTCAATATTTTTTATATCACCTCTAAATAAAGTATCTGCTTGTGCTACTACATGAAAATTTCTTCCATACGCTGTAAAATCATTTACATATCTGCTACCTAAAAATGTTTGCATGGTGTTATAAACATCTGATAAAGACACACCCAATTTTTTACATTTTTCTCTATCTACATCTACTTGATAACCGGGAGTTTTTGCTGTAAAATAAGAAAATGCCGATGCAATTTCGGGGCGTTTATTTACTTCTGCAATAAAGTTGTTTACTGTTTTCTCAAAAGTTTTAATATCATCATTGCTTTCTTTTTGTTCTAATTCAAAAGTAAAACCTGCAGTTTGTCCCAAACCCGGTATGGCAGGTGGTTGTATTACACGTATACTTGCTTCTTTAAATGCTGCAAAACGTTTTTGCATTTCGGCAATAATGGCTTGCAGTTGTTGTGATTTATGTGTTCTTTCTTTCCATGGTTTTAATTGGCAGAAAATAGTTCCGCTGTTTGATTTGGTAGCAAAAGTTACTACGTTTAAACCTCCTAATGCTGCAAAGTGTGCAACACCGGGAATATCTTTAATAGTAACCATTACTTTGTTTAATAAATCTAGGCTTCTTGTTGTTGATGCTGCTTCTGGCAATTCAAACGTTATATAAATTCTTCCTTCATCTTCCGTAGGAATAAAACTAGTTGGTTTGCTTTTAAAAAGTAGCCCCGTTCCTACAAATAAACATGCTAATAAAACCAATATATAAGGTGATGCTTTAATGGCTTTACCAACAGTATTTTTATATTTAATAGATGTTTTTTCAAACAATAAATTAAACTTATAGAAGAATTTATTAATACCTGTTGATTGTTTATCTAAATGCATTGGCTTTAATAAAAGAGTACACAGTGCAGGTGTTAAGGATAAGGCAACAAATGCCGATATTAAAACTGAAATAGCAATAGTTATGGCAAATTGTTGATATAATCTACCAACAATTCCCGGAATGAAACCCACAGGTACAAATACTGCAGCCAATATTAATGCAATAGCAACAACGGGTCCCGAAATATCTTTCATGGCTTTGGCAGTTGCTTCTTTGGGGAGTAATTTTTCATGATCAATATAATGCTGAACAGCTTCTACAACTACAATAGCATCATCTACCACAATACCTATTGCTAATACAAAACCAAACATGGTTAATGTATTTACAGTAAAACCAAGTGGAACAAAAAATGCAAAGGTGCCAATAATTGAAACAGGAATGGCTAGAATAGGAATTAGTGTTGCACGCCAACTTTGTAAGAATAAAAAAACTACCAATACTACTAATGCTAAAGCTTCTAATAAAGTTGTTATTACTTCATCAATAGAAACTTTTACAACAGAAACCGATTCAAAAGGAACTATATAATCAATATCTTTTGGGAAAGATTTTTTTAATTGATCCATTGCTTTATAAATACCTTCTGCAGTTTGTAATGCATTACTTCCGGGTGCTTGGTATATTAATAAATAAGAAGCTCTTTTTCCATCAACAAAAGAATTACTTGTATAACTAAATTTTCCTAATTGAAGTCTGGCAACATCTTTTAAATGTATTACTGCACCATTTTGCGGGCTAGAGCGAACAATGATATTACCAAATTGTTCGGTAGTATTTAATCTGCTGTTGGTAAAAACATTGTATTCAAATGCTTGAGTAGAATTTTGTGGTGGTGCTCCTACAGAGCCAGCAGCAATTTGTAAATTTTGTTCTTGCAATGCAGCTAATACATCATTAGCTGTTAAACCTAATTGTGCTAATTTATCTGCTTGTAACCATACACGCATACTAAAATCATCGGCTCGGGTAAAAATATCTCCAACACCTTTTACACGTAACAAAGCATCTTTAACAAATATATTTGTATAATTATCTACAAAAGTTACATCATGTGTTCCATTAGGAGAATACATGGCAACTAATAATAAAATACTTGGATTGCGTTTGCGAGTTGTTAAACCTAATCGTTTTACATCATCAGGTAATTGAGGTGTGGCAATACCTACACGATTTTGAACATCTAATGCTCCTATATTTACATCTGCTCCAATATTATAAATAACATTAATAGTTGTTCTGCCATCGCTGGTGCTGTTGCTTTGCATGTATGCCATGCCTGGTGTACCGTTTACTTGAGTTTCTATTGGTGTGGTTACTGTTTGTTCAACTGTTTGTGCATCGGCTCCGTTAAAATTACCTGTAATTTGTACGGTTGGCGGTGTTATGTCAGGATATTGACTTATTGGTAAATTTATTAATGATAAAATTCCTAATAAAACAATAACTATTGATATTACTATTGCTGTTATTGGTCTTTTTATAAAAAGGTTGGCTATCATTATATTATAAAAATTTATTTTGTTTTGGGTGATGTTACGGTAACTTTTATACTATCTCGTAATTTTTGAACACCATCAATTATAATTTTATCTCCTTCATTTAATCCTTCTTTCACAATAACCTTATCATTTACTCTTGCACCTAATTGTAATTTATGTTGAATAGCACGGCTACTATCATTCACTACATAAGCAAAAAATTCTCCCATTTGTTCTACTAATGCTTTGTTGGGAATCATTAAAAATTTATCGGTTGCTTGATTGTTTTTGATGCGTATTTCGCAATTCATTCCTGCTTTTAGTAAGTTGTTTTCGTTTGCAAAAACAAAACGTACTTTAATGGTTCCTGTTTGCGGGTCAATGGCTCTATCAATTAAAGCAATGCTGCCCATTTTTGTGTAGATAGAATTATCGGGCATTTTTAAAGTAAAAATAGAATCGGTAGACGGCGGAGGTTTTTGTTGCCATAATACAAAACGTGGAATTTGATTTTGATCTATAGCAACATCTACAGCCATTGGATTATCTGATGAAATAGTATTTAATAATGTTTGGTTGGCAGTAACTAATGCTCCAAGTTTTACTTGTGATATTCCTATTGTTCCATCAAACGGAGCATATATTACCGAATATTTTAAATCTGTTTCAATGCGTGCAGCATTTGCTTTTGCTGCTGCTAATTGCATTTTGGCAGATTGTAAATCGGCCATTGCATGATCTACAATTTGTTTAGCAATTGCATCTTGCTTTAATAAATCATTGTATCTGTCTGCATCTTTTTGAACTTTATCTAAATTAGCTTTGGCAACATTTACATTGGCAATTGCTTGTTCATAATTGGCCTGATATTGTTGTCTGTCTATATCATATAATTTTTGTCCTTTAGTTATATGTTGCCCATCTTTAAAATAAATATTGGTTATATAGCCTGTTACTTGTGCTTTTAAATCAACAGCATTTAAAGCGTTTACCGTTGCAGGATATTGATTGTAATATACAGCTGCTTCTTTTGTAAGAACATACACGTTTACCATAGGAGGGGGTAGAACTTTTTGTTCAGACTGTTTATTGTTTCCACATGAGATTATGAAAAACGAAACATAAACAAAAATGAATTTATTTAAACAAATTTTTTGCATATAGTATTAATATTTTGTATTTAAATTAATAATTAATTATCCCTAAAGATTTTTCTACATCTACTTTGCTTTCTAATAATTGGTATAACGAGTTGTAGAAATTTATTTGTGCAGTATTTAAATCTGCTTCGGCAATAATTACATCTAAATAAGTTTTTATACCTGAAGTATATTGCAGCCTAATTGTTTTATATACTTCATCTGCTAATAATACATTTTCTTTTAACGATTGGTAGTTAGCAAGATTACCTTTATATATTGCCAATGCTTGTGCATATTGTGTATTAATTTTATTTCTTAATAAAACTTCATCCCAATCTAAACGTTTCACTTGTAACTCCGCTAGTTTAATTTGATTTACCCTTTTGTTTCCTTGAAAAATTGGTAACGATAATTGAATGCCAATATTTGAATTGGGAAAACTTTGACTATATGTTTTTAAAAAATTGTTGTCTAAAAAACCAATATTGTAATTTCCGAATGCAGAAATTGTGGGCAAATAACTCCATTTATAATATTTTAAGTTGGCTTGTTGTAATTTTTTTTGAGTTTGAATTTGTTGAAACTCAATTCTGTTATTATAGTTAATCATTTGAAGTGTATCTATTAATGCTTCTTTTTCCATTATAGAAGAATCGTATTGTAATACTAATGTTGCACTATCAGGATATCCCATTAATTGTTTTAAATATTCATATTTTGCATTAATTAAACTGTTGGTTTGTTTGCGTTGTGCTTTGGCATTATTTAAAGAAATAGTTGCACGCTTATAATCTGTTTTATCAACTATGCCGGCTTGGTATTGGCTGAAAGCATCTTTTAAACTTCTTTGCAAACGAATAATAGATTCATCTAATACGGCAACTTGTTTTTGTGTAAGCAATACATCATAAAAAGCTTTACTAACAGTTGCTGCTACATCAATTAAGTTGGAGGTAGTGTTTTGTTTACTTTGTGAGCGAACAATATTGGCAGTTTTACTTGCCAATAAAATATCTTTATTAAAAATATTTTGAGTTAAACCTAAACCTACATTTGAAGTATTAAATGTTCCGGTAGGAATATAATTACCGTTAAAATAAGCAGTTGGCAATTGAAAATTGTGTTGAAGATTGTAGTTGAAATTTAATTGCGGATACCAATCTGCTAATTTTGTTTGAATTGTTTTTTCGGTAATCACCTCATCTAATAAAGATTGTTGTATAACAGGTTGATGTTTTATGGCATATTGAATACAAGCTGATAAAGTTGCTTGTTGTAAAACAGAATCTTTGCTTTGTTGTGATTTAACTTGCGTACAAAAAAAGCAACTGATAATAACATTAACCTTCAGTATAATTTGCTTCATCAATAAATTTAATTTCTTTTGGTAAAGGAGAATAATATATCAAGATTTATACCTGATATTTCTGCAGGAGTTAATTGTAATGCAAATTAAGTGTTTATACATTAAACTTTCAACAAGAATTTATTTTGTAGTAGTAGAACAAAACAATACAAAATTTATTTCTTTAATAGGTAGGTAAATCTTTAAGCTGAGTTTTGTTTTTTGTATCTAACCCAAAAGTTTCTTTTCCGTTCGTTATAATTAAATAAGGCACTTGCAAATGCCGGTTATAATTAAAAACTTGTTCAATTACTTTATCATTTAAAGCAACATTCATTTCCTTACATTCAATAATCATCCATGGTAAGTTATTGCTATAAACAACAATATCACATCTTCTTTTTAATTCGCCAATATGTATTTCTTTTTCAATTGCCATTAAACTTGCAGGGTATTTTTTTGTTTGAATTAAATATTGAATAAAATTTTGCCTAACCCATTCTTCAGGTGTTAGTTTAATCCATTGTTTGCGTACTTCATCAAAAATAAATTCCTTATTATTTTCTTTTTTTAAACGGAAATTTTGTGCAGGAAATAAAATAGTAATCATGCAATAAAATAAAAACATTATTTTTACTGATTAACCATTTTTTTATAACTTATAAAATAAAAGAAGATTTTATGAAAACAAAAGAAGAAATAGTAAACAATTGGTTACCACGTTATACAGGCGAAGAGTTAAAAAAGTTTGGCAAGTATATATTGCTTACAAATTTTGCCAATTATGTAGAAATGTTTGCTAAATGGAATAAAGTACAAGTAGTGGGAAAAGATAAAGCCTTTCAATGTGCTACTGCTCAAGGTATAACTATTATTAATTTTGGAATGGGTAGTCCGGGTGCAGCAACTGTAATGGATTTATTAAGTGCCATACAACCCAAAGCCGTATTGTTTTTGGGCAAATGCGGAGGGTTAAAAAAACGTCATAAAATTGGAGATTTAATTTTACCTATTGCAGCTATTAGAGGAGAGGGTACCAGTAACGATTATTTTCCGGCAGAAGTACCTGCATTACCTGCATTTGCTTTGCAAAAAGCAATATCTACTACTATTAGAGATTACAAAACCGATTATTGGACGGGTACTGTTTATACAACCAACCGCCGAGTTTGGGAGCATGATGAAGAATTTAAGAAAAAGCTGCAAACAGTAAGAGCTTATGCCATTGATATGGAAACTGCTACAATTTTTACCGTTGGTTTTTACAATCATATTCCAACAGGGGCATTGTTATTGGTAAGCGATTCTCCTATGGTTCCGGAAGGTGTTAAAACAGCAGCCAGCGATAAAAAAGTTACTTCACAATATGTAGAAAAACACATAAAAATTGGAATAGATTCTTTAAAACAATTGATTAATAAAGGAATGACAGTAAGGCATTTGAAATTTTAATCTTTCCATAAAAAAGGAAATAATATGATTGCAAGGGCTGCTACTAAAATATCTAACCCAATCATTAAAACAATCATTTGCCATAAACCATTTTGTACTACTTGTGCAAAAGCAATAGATGATATTTTATTCAACAATAATAATTGAGGTACAATTATGGGAAAACCCATTATAGCCATTAATGCAGCTTGTTGTTGAGCTTTGGCGGCAATAGCAGCTAAAAAAGTAAAAACCAAACTTAAACTGCCGCCGCCTAATAGGGCAATACCTATAAATATAAAAATATTATTTAATGGGTTGCCTAATAACAATGTAAATAAAATAATGCTAAGAGAGCTCATTAAAAGCATTAACAATAAATTAAAAATAAGTTTTGCTATCACAAAATCTACGGCTCCGGTAATAGAATAGTAATACAACATTCTGCCTTTGTTTTCTGCTAAAAAGCTTTTAGCAACTGCATTTACACAAACAAAAAGTTGAATAACCCAAAATAATGCATTCCATATTTTTTCTTCGGGTTGCCCTATAGATAAATACACAATAAAAATGGTAGAGCATAAATAAAGCAATATGCCATACAATGTATACTGTTGGCGGGTTTCCAGTAATACATCTTTTTTAATTAAAGTAATAATATGTTTAGCGTTGGGCATTATTTTTCTTGACAACATTTTCTGCAACGTGGTTCATAAATATCTTTTTCTCCTAATAAAACTTGACCGCCTTGTGCTGTTTTTCTATAAGAAATATTAGCAATGTTTCCGCATTTAACACATATAGCATGCAGCTTTGTAATATAATCTGCTTTTGCTAATAATGCAGGCATTTGGCCAAAAGGATTTCCTAAATAGTCCATATCCAATCCTGCAACAATAACGCGAATTCCACGCAGGGCAAGGGTTTCGCATACACTAGCTATCTGATCATCAAAAAACTGTGCTTCATCTATTCCCACTACATCAACATCTTGTGCTAATAATAAAATGGTTTGAGAGTTATCAATAGGTGTAGATTGTATAGCGTTGGCATCGTGACTTACTACATTATTTTCATCGTACCTAACATCAATAGCAGGTTTAAAAATTTCTACTTTTAAGTTGGCAATTTTTACACGCTTTAAACGGCGAATTAATTCTTCTGTTTTTCCGCTAAACATGCTTCCGCAAATAACTTCAATCCAACCAATCTTTTCAGCTTTTAAATGGGGTTCTATAAACATAACCTTGTTGCTTTAATATTGAAAACCGTAACTTTAACGGCAATTATTGTAAACCTCAAATGTATTATATGTTATGGAAAGAGTGGAAACTCTTATTAACAAATTAAAAGAACAATTTGAACAACAAGCCGGAAATGATAAATTAATCATTACTGCACAAATGTTACTTACAGAATTACAAGCAGGTTATGCCGAACAAATTAGCGGAAAAGTATCTGTAATTATGCCTCATGTAAGTTTTGCAACTGTTGCAGAAGGCGTTGAACAAAAAGCAGAAAAACCTGTTGTTAAAAAAGAACCGGTAAAAGAACAAACTTCTTTATGGAATTTTGATGCAGTGCAAACCATACCAACTTTAGCTCATCATATAATTAAAGAAGAAACTAAAGAAGTACATGAATTGAATGAAACAATTGGTGATGCTGAACAAAGTTTGAATGATAAATTGAAAGAAGATAAAACTGAAATAGCTAATGTTTTGCAAGATTTTCCTGTTAGAGATTTGAAAAAAGCAGTTGGTATAAATGATAAATATTTAATCATTAATGAATTGTTTAGAGGCGATGAAATTATGTATGAAAGAAGTATTAAAACTATTAATGGATTTTCAATATATCCCGAAGCTGAATTTTGGATTAAACGAGAACTGAAAACTAAATTAGGTTGGAATGATGGTAATGAAACAGTTCAACTATTTGATACGATAGTTAAAAGGCGTTTCTCATAAATATATTCAATAACTTTTTGTGTAGCACCGCTTTTGCTTTTTACATAATTGCCTGCATTAGTTTTAGTTACATTGTATATTTTTTCATCATTTAATAATTCATTAAATATTTTTTCTAAGTCTAATGCATTATCAACTGTAAATGCAGCTTCTGCATCAATCAACTCAATAGCTTCAACATATTTTTCATACTCAGGTCCAAATACAACGGGTTTATTATAAACTGCTGCTTCTAATACATTGTGTACGCCATCTCCGCCAAATGCACCGCCTACATAACAAATGGTTGCATATTTATATAATTTGCTTAACATACCAATATTGTCAATAATTAAGCAATTACAATTCGTGAGTATTTTATTTTTATTATCAATTAATGATTCATGATTCATGAGTGATGAATACAGCATTACATTTTTATACAATTGTAAACATTCATTTATTCTTTCTAGCTGCACATCGTGCGGAGCAACAATAAATTTAATTTCAGGATGTGTGTTTGCATAATGTTTTAATTCTTCATCGTCTTCTGTCCATGTACTTCCGGCCACAATTACTTTATTGTTACCAATAAATTGTTCAATAATTTCTATTGGCTTAAAATTGTTGGCAATTTCAATTACTCTATCAAATCTTGTATCTCCTGTAACAGTTATATTTTTTGTAAAACCAATACTTGCAAGTAGTTGTGCTGATGTTTCAGTTTGCACAAATAAATGAGTAAAGCATTGTAACATATTTCTATAAAAACTACCATACCATTTAAAAAATGGCTGTTCTTTTCTAAAAATACCTGAAACAAGTAATAAAGGAATATTCTGTTTTTTTATTTCAGTTAAATAATAAAACCAAAACTCATACTTTACAAAAATTATTAATGATGGTTTTACAATTGATATAAATTTTCTTGCATTAGAAGGGTTATCCATTGGTAAATAAAAAACCCAATCGGCACCTTCATAATTTTTTCTTATTTCATATCCTGAAGGAGAGAAAAACGTGAGTAATATTTTTTGATTTTTATGTTCAGTTTTTAGTTTTTCAATCAGTGGTCTTCCTTGTTCAAATTCACCTAATGATGAGCAGTGCATCCATATAATCGGGTGTGTATTATTTTGTAAAACACCTTCAATTTTTTCTAAAATATTTTTTCTTCCTTGCACCCATAGTGCAGCTTTAGTATTGTTGCCACTAATAAGTTTGGCAATTGTGGGATATAGAAAAACAAAAAACCTATAAAAGAGTTTCAATATAAATATTTTAATACAAATTAAGCATACAAAATTAAATATTAAGGCTTTTGCGTATAAAGGTTTTACACAAACCGTTGCATTAGTTTTTAATGTAGTTTTGCCCGCACTAAATTATAATATGAGGCCAATACAAATGGTAGATACTAAAAATCAGTATCTAAAAATTAAAAACGAAATTGATACAGCTATAGAGCAGGTTATTAGCAGTGCTGCATATATTGGGGGAAAAGCAGTACAAGATTTTACAACGGCATTAAATACTTATAATGGTTCTAAACATACCATTACTTGTGCCAATGGTACCGATGCTTTACAAATTGCAATGATGGCTTTAAACTTACAACCAGGTGATGAAGTTATTACTCCCTCTTTTACTTATATAGCCACAACCGAAGTAGTTGCACTTTTAAAATTAAAACCTGTTTTTGTTGAGGTAGATGCTAAAACTTTTTGTATAGATGCAAATGCTATTCGCAAAGCAATTACACCCAAAACAAAAGCAATAGTTCCGGTACATTTATATGGACAAGCTGCACCAATGGAAGCCATTATGCAAATTGCTGAAGAATATAATTTATTTGTTATTGAAGATAATGCCCAAGCTATTGGTTGCACATACACTTACAGCAATGGCACAAAAAAGAAAACAGGTTCTATCGGTCATATTGGTTGTACCTCATTTTACCCCAGCAAAAACTTAGGTGCTTTTGGAGATGGCGGAGCAATTTTTACAGATGATGATGCATTAGCCGAAAAAATAAAAATGATTGCCAATCATGGTCAGAGCAAAAGATATTATCATGATGTAGTAGGATGCAACAGCCGTTTAGATGGCATACAAGCCGCTATTTTAAACGAAAAATTAAAACATTTAGATGCATATAATGCTGCCAGACAAACTGCTGCCGCTTTTTATAATAAAGCCTTTGCCAATCATTCTAAAATAACAACACCATTTGTTGCACATTATTCTACCCATGTTTATCATCAATATACTTTGCAATTACAAAATGTAAATAGAGATGGATTAAATGCTTATTTAGCAGAAAAGAAAATTCCTTCAATGATATATTACCCTGTTCCAGGGCACAAACAAAAAATGTTTGAAAATTTTGGGTTAAATAATTATAACCTTGAAACTACAGATTGGTTAACAGAAAGAGTAATTTCTTTACCCATTCATACAGAATTAGATACCGAACAATTAACTTATATTACAACCGAAATTTTAAATTATATAAATAATATTTAATTATGAAAATTACTGTCGTAGGCACAGGCTATGTTGGCTTAGTATCAGGAACATGTTTTGCAGAAACAGGAAATTCCGTAACATGTGTAGATATTGATAAAAATAAAATAGAAAAACTTTCTAGCGGAGCAATAACCATTTACGAGCCCGGGTTAGAAAAAATATTTTTAAGAAATTTAAAAGAACGTCGATTAAATTTTACAACCAATCTTGCCGAAGCGGTTAAAGATGCACAAATTATTTTCTTGGCATTACCAACGCCACCCGGAGAAGATGGTAGTGCTGATTTAAAATATGTATTAGGTGTTGCAAAAGATTTAGGGAAAATTTTACAACCAACAGAATATAAAGTTATAGTTGATAAAAGTACCGTTCCTGTTGGCACTGCAGAAAAAGTAAAAAATGCAGTATTGCAAAGCGGTAAAGAAATTAATGTTGATTTAAGTAAAGCGTTTAGTGTAGTTAGTAATCCCGAATTTTTGCGTGAAGGTGTTGCAGTAGATGATTTTATGAAACCCGATAGAGTAGTAATTGGTACAGATTCTGAAAAAGCAAAAAAAATAATGGGAGATTTGTATGCACCCTTTGTAAGACAAGGAAATCCCGTTATTTATATGGATGAAAAAAGTGCAGAACTCACCAAATATGCAGCTAACTCTTTTTTGGCAACAAAAATTTCTTTCATGAATGAAATTGCCCAACTGTGCGAAAAATTAGGAGCAGATGTTGATTTGGTAAGAAAAGGTGTTGGTAGTGATGAACGTATTGGTAAAAGATTTTTATTTCCGGGTATTGGTTATGGCGGAAGTTGTTTTCCTAAAGATGTGCAAGCATTAGTAAAATCTGCCGAAGAAGCAAATTACGATTTTAAAATATTAAAAGCAGTAGAAGACGTAAACGAAAAACAAAAACTTCATTTAATGCCAAAAATTGAAAAATATTTTAAAAATAATTTGCAAGGAAAACATTTTGCATTATGGGGTTTAGCATTTAAACCCAATACCGATGACATTCGCGAGGCACCAGCTTTATACATGATTGATGCCCTAACTGCAGCCGGTGCAACCATTACAGCATACGACCCCGAAGCAATGCCCAATGTTAAAAAAATTGTTGGCGATAAAATTAGTTTTGCCAATAACGAATACGAAGCTCTAAATAATGCCGATGCTTTAATTATTGCAACTGAATGGAGTGAATTTCGCACACCAGATTTTGAAATAATAAATAATAAATTAAAAAATAAAGTAATATTTGATGGAAGAAATGTGTTTGAGGTAAAACAAATAAAAGATTTAGGATATCATTACGAAAGTATTGGAAGAGCATAAAATTTATAATTTCAAACCTAAAATTTCAAATGCGTAAACGAATATTAATAACAGGTGCTGCAGGCTTTTTGGGTTCACATTTATGTGATAGATTTATCAAAGAAAACTATCATGTTATTGCAATGGATAACTTGATAACAGGCGATTTAAAAAATATTGAACATCTTTTCCCTTTAGAAAATTTTGAATATCATCATCACGATGTAACTAAGTTTATACATATACCCGGTAACTTAGATTATATTTTACATTTTGCATCTCCGGCTAGCCCCATTGATTATTTAAAAATTCCTATTCAAACATTAAAAGTAGGTGCACACGGTACACATAATTGTTTAGGTTTAGCAAAAGAAAAAAAAGCAAGAATTTTAGTAGCAAGTACTAGTGAAGTATATGGAGACCCTTTAGTGCATCCGCAAACAGAAGAATATTGGGGCAATGTAAATCCTGTTGGCCCACGTGGTGTGTACGATGAAGCAAAACGTTTTATGGAAAGCATTACAATGGCTTATCATACTTTTCACGGTGTAGAAACACGCATTATAAGAATATTTAATACGTATGGTCCGCGTATGCGTTTAAATGATGGAAGAGCTTTGCCCGCATTTATTGGCCAAGCATTGCGTGGAGAAGATTTAACAGTGTTTGGAGACGGCTCTCAAACAAGAAGTTTTTGTTATGTTGATGATTTAATAGAAGGTATTTACAGATTATTATTAAGTAATTACGAAAAGCCTGTAAATATTGGTAACCCCAATGAAATTTCTTTAAAAGATTTTGCCGAAGAAGTATTGAAATTAACAGGCTCATCGGTAAAAATTATTTATAAACCCTTACCAGTAGACGATCCTAAACAACGCAAACCCGATATAACAAAAGCAAAAGAAATTTTAGGATGGCAACCAAAGGTTGATAGAGCAGAAGGGTTAAAAAAAACATACGAATATTTTAAATCTCTTCCGAAAGAAGAATTAATAAAACAACCTAAAGAATTTCAAAGCAGAAAATAATATGCTCACTCAATCATTACTAAATAAAGAAGAAAAACTTGCTGTAATTGGTTTGGGCTATGTTGGCTTACCTATTGCATTAGCGTTTGCAAGGAAAATATCGGTTATTGGTTTTGATATTAATGCTCAGCGTATTGAGTTAATGAAGCAAGGAATAGACCCAAGTGATGAATTAGAAAAAAAAGATTTTGATGGTTGCGACATTGTTTTTACAAACAATTTAGAAATTTTAAAGCAAGCAAAATTTTTTATTGTAGCAGTTCCTACACCTGTAAACGAATACAATGTACCCGATTTAACGGCTGTTTTAAAAGCATCTGAAACAGTAGGAAAAGTAATTAAAAAAGGAGATTATGTTGTATATGAATCTACTGTTTATCCGGGTTGCACAGAAGAAGATTGTTTACCTATTATTGAAAAATTAAGTGGATTAAAAAATATTACCGATTTTAAAAGTGGTTACTCTCCCGAAAGAATTAATCCGGGTGATAAACAACACACACTAGAAAAAATTATAAAAGTTGTTTCGGGGTGTGATGCAGAATCTTTAAATATTGTTGCAGAAGTTTATTCAATTGTTGTTAGTGCAGGTGTTCATAAAGCCTCATCAATAAAAGTGGCAGAAGCTGCAAAAATTATTGAAAATACACAACGCGATTTGAATATTGGGTTAATGAATGAACTCTCTATCATATTTAATAAAATGAATATTAATACTTACGAAGTATTAGAAGCTGCAGGAACAAAATGGAATTTCTTGAAATTTTTTCCCGGCTTAGTTGGAGGGCATTGCATTGGTGTTGATCCATATTACTTAACTTACAAAGCAGCACATTTAGGATACGATTCAAAAATTATAACTGCAGGCAGAGCAATTAATGATGGTATGGCAAAATATGTTGCCGAAATAGTGTTGAAGCATTTGTTAGAATTTTCTGAAAATATTCGCCATGCTAAAGTGTTAATAATGGGTGCAACATTTAAAGAAAATGTAACTGATATACGCAACTCAAAAGTTGCCGATGTTATAAATGCTTTAAAGAGTTATTATATACAAGTAGAAGTTACAGATTCATTTGCAGATAGTAATGAACTACAACACGAATACGGATTTAGTTTAACAAAAGAAATTACCAATAATTACGATGCTGTTATTGTTACTGTTCCGCATAAACCTTATTTAGATTTGAATGATGCTTATTTCGCATCAATCACAAAAAATACTGCTATAGTAGTTGATTTAAAAGGCATTTACAGAAATAAAATAGCATCAAGAAAATATTGGAGTTTATAACTTTTTTTAAATGAATAAACCATTAATAATTGTTGCCGGGAAAAATGGCCAATTAGGTTATGAATTACAAAGGTTGCATAATTCTTATGCACAGCAATTTAATTTTTTATTTGTTGGAAGAGAGGAATTAGATTTAAACAATATTCACTCTATTATAAATTTCTTTCAACAAAACAAACCTTCATATTTTATTAATTGTGCAGCTTATACTGCAGTTGATAAAGCCGAAACAGAAAAAGACAGTTCATTTAATATTAATGCATTAGCAGTGGGTGAATTAGCAAAACAATGTGCAGCAATTAATTGCAAATTCATAACCGTTTCAACAGATTATGTTTTTGACGGAACAAAAAATACACCGTATGAAACAACAGATGCAACTTATCCATTAAATCAATATGGCCATTCAAAAAGGGAAGGAGAGTTGCTGGCAATAAAAAATAATAAGGAGGCAATTATTATTCGTACATCGTGGGTTTACAGCAGTTACGGAAATAATTTTGTAAAAACTATGTTGCGTTTAATGAAAGAAAAAGAAAGTATAAATGTAGTTAGCGATCAAATTGGCTCACCAACTTATGCAAAAGATTTAGCAGATGCAATTATGCAAATTGTAAATTATTTTACTACTCACAATTCACAACTTACTACTACTATTTATCATTATAGTAATGAGGGAGTTATTTCTTGGTATGATTTTGCAAAAGAAATACAAAGCTTATCTGGATTGAGTTGTAAGGTAAACCCTATTCCGTCTTCACAATATCCAACTCCTGCAAAAAGACCGTTTTTTACTGCCATGAGTAAAGAACTTATTGCAAATGACTTTCAATTAAAAATTAAAAACTGGAAAGAAAGTTTAAAAGAATGTTTAGCAGAATTAGGATATTTATAGCATGAAATTCTTCTGCATATTTATTTTTATTTTTTCTATTACTTATCAAACTTTCGCTACAACTGATTCTGTATTTTCATTTCGTTATAAAAATAATATAACGATTACAGTAGATTTTCCATCTTCATTCAATAAAAATAAAACAACACAAATAATTTTTTATGCGTTACCTAATGGAAACACTACTGCACAAACAATGGGAAAAATTTTTAAAGAAGGTGATGATTGGCATTTTAATATTCAACATATTGCTGCACAAACAAAATTTATTCGCAACAAAATAATAACCGAAAATATTGTTGTTGTATATCTTGAAAATGATTTGAAAGCATGGCCTTCTTGGAAAAAACAACATACTAATTATACTGAAATTATTCCAACAATTATTGATACGGTTATTCAAACATTACATCTTAAAAAGTATTACTTGCATTTGAATGGGCATAGTGGCGGCGGTGCTTTTATATTTGGTTATCTACAAGCTTTTCAGCAAATTCCTTCTGCCGTAAAACGAATAAGTTTTTTAGATAGCGATTATGGGTATGATTCAACTTACACAACTAAGTTTATAAACTGGTTATCTTCAAACAAACAAAATCATCTTTCTGTTTTTGCATATAATGATAGTGTTGTAATGTATAATGGTAAACCATTGGTTTCACCAACAGGAGGCACATGGTACCGAAGTAAATTAATGATGAAAGATTTATCAAAAAAATTTCAATTTACGAAAATTAGAAATGACAGCGTTTTACAATTTTCAGCACTCAACAACAGAATTAATTTCTTATTAATTGATAATCCTGAAAAGAAAATTTTTCATACAACACAAGTTGAAAGAAACGGATTTATTCATTCTGTTTTATTGGGAACACAATTTGAAAATGTTGGTTATAATTATTGGGCAGAAAGAGCTTACATGCAGTTTATAAAATAAAACACCATAAAATTTTTAAATCTTATGGTGTTGAAATAGTTCTAATAAAATATTAGTTATCATCTGGCTTTAAGAAATTATATATTAAGCCTGCTACAACGCCACCCAAAATATTTCCAACTAAATAAACCCATAAAAAATTTGCACCAAATATGCCAAATACAGTGCCACCAACAGCTACACCTGCATTAAAACTTCCACCTGTAATAGGTCCAAGCGTATAAGCCATTGCTACTACGGTAAAACCAATTGCCAATCCGTAAAAACTATTACCGGCAGTTTTAGAAGAAGTGGCAACATTTAAAACTACAAATGCAATAGCAAAAGATCCTATTGCTTCTGCTGCCAATGCTATTTTACGACTGGTTAAATAAATAGCTGTTGCATGATCTCCGTAATGAAAGAAATATTTAGCTAAAGCAGCAGCAGCAACACCGCCGGCAATTTGTGCAATCCAATACATTATTAAATCTTTTGACGAAAGTTTACCGCGTATCATAACAGCTACTGATACACCTGGATTATAATGTGCTCCGGAAATATAACCTCCGGCATAAATCATAATCATTAATGCAGAACCAATAGCAATGGGTGCAAAGTTTCCGGCTGTACTACCCGCCATGCAAACTGTAAACACCAGAAAAAAAGTTCCAATAAATTCTACAATGTACTTTTTCATAATTAAATTTTTTGTAATGGGTAATTAAATTAAAACAAAATAATAGTTTAACTTGAAATTTGCAATAGTTTATATAAAAGTTGAGTACATTGTTTATAATTATATTTTCTTTGTAAACAAAATAGATGAAAATGAAAATTCAAATTGGACAAGTAGCCCCCTTATTTACATTGCATGATACAGAAAAAAAAGAAGTTTCATTAAGTAATTATAAAGGGAAGAATGTATTGCTGCTTTTTTTCCCTATGGCATTTACAGGTGTTTGTACAAAGGAGTTATGCAGTGTAAGAGATAATTTGTCTGTTTACAATAATACCAATGCAGTGGTATTAGGCATATCGGTAGATTCTCCTTTTACTTTGGCTAAGTTTAAAGAAGAACAAAATCTTAATTTTACTTTATTGAGTGATTTTAATAAAGAAGCAAGTGAAGCTTATCATACTTCTTACGAAGCTTTTATTGGTTGGATGAAAGGTGTAAGCAAACGTAGTGCATTTGTAATAGATAAAAACGGTATTGTACAATATGCTGAAGTGTTAGAAAATGCAGGAGAGCTTCCTAATTTTGAAGCAATAGAAGCTACATTATCTAAACTAAATTAATCTTGCTTACTACAAGCATATACAATTATTAGCAAATTTTATCGTTAAGTGTATAGGGCGGCATTTATAGGATAAGCATAGTATATTAATAAAAGATGTTAATTTAGCTGTATAATAGTGTAATGAAAAAACTGTACACAATAATTTTATTAAGCATTTTTATTTTCACAACAAATTTTAAAGTTGCTGAAAATATTGATATGCATAATATGCAAATACGTACAATTCAATGCTATCCTAACCCTGCAACTTCGTTTATAAATTTTGAATTTGCAACAAATACTGAAAAACAAAATTATACTTTAGCTATATATAGTTTTATTGGAAATAAAATGTCTGAAGTATCTGTTACTACTTCAAAAATTGTTTTAACATTAGAAACATATCAACGCGGTTTGTATGTATTTCAATTAAAAAATAAAGCAGGTCAAATAATTGAAAGCGGTAAATTTCAAGTAGTGAAGTAAGAAATTAGAGTAATATTTTTTAGGTTCACATTAATCTTCAAAAATAATTTGTACTGTTTGATAAAACCATTTATTCTGCATAGCAGCAGCATGTTGGTTCATGTTTTCATTATAACTGTTTAAGCCAAATAGTCCCGCCATATTGCCTTTGTTAATAGCTATTTCTAAATAGCCGGCACTATTAAAAAATGCAACTTTTTCTATTTCATTTACCGAAGCATAATTATATAGAATTGTATTAACGGTTTCATTTCTTTTAAACCTAATTTTAAATGCTCGTTTTTTGCATTCAGCATCAAACACTTCTTTTGTTATGTTGATAATTACATTCTCAAAATTATCAATAAATAAAATTTGCCCCTCAATCCAATTATTGCCAATAGTTGGTTTTAAAGCATTTCTTTCAATAATATTATTTTCTGCAATACCAATTTCAGTGAATGTTTTTTGATTGGTAATAATACCAATAGCTTTTGCAATGATTTGGGTAATTTCTAAAAATGTATTTTGTTTATTTGTGGGAAGAGAAAAAATTAATTTAGGTTTTGTTTGTGTTATTAAAGTTAATATACCATTATCAGGACAAATAATTATTTGATTGTTAAAGGAAGCAACCAATATTTTTAAATCTTTAGCAGCGTACATATCAAATAAAATAATATGTATGGTTTGCTCAGGAAAATGTTTAAATGCACTACTGCAACTGTAAGCAGCATGAGGATAATTGGTTTGTATTAAATGATGTGTAATATCAATTAATTGAAAGCGTTCATTTTCGCTTAGCAATTGCCCTTTAATAGCACCTACAAGATAATCTTGCAGGCCTATATCTGATGAAAGAGTAATAATTGCCATAACTAAAAATAATCTGTAAAATTTATTTTATTAATTCTCCGTTTCTAAAGAAAAATTTTTGCACCAACTTATCTGCTACAGATGGGAAAAATTTGTTTAAGAAAACTGTTTCTTTTCCTTGAAAAGTTAATACCAGTGTACGTTTTCTTTTTGCAATTGCTTTTAAAATATGTATGGCACATGTTGCCGCAGACATCATTTTACTTTCATCCATTGGTGTTTCACCTTGTGCTTTTCCTTCTCGGTTTAATGCAACATTTCTTATGTTTGATGCTGTAAAACCCGGACATACCCACATTACATTTACGCCTGTTTTTAATAATTCTGTTCTTAATGCTTCCATCCATCCATTCATTGCAAATTTTGATGCCGAATAACCACTTCTTCCGGGTAACCCTCTATAACCTGCAATAGATGAAACACCAACAATGGTTCCTTTATTTTCTAGAATATAAGGTAATGAAAATTTTGTACAATAAACGGTTCCCCAAAAATTAATATCCATAACTTTTCTTAATGTAGAAAGTTCAACATCTTTAAATAAAGAACGCATACTCATGCCTGCATTATTAATTAAAATATCAATAGTGCCATAAAGTTTAATAACAGCATCAATAAAACTTTTACATTCACTTTCAACACTTACATCGGCAGTATAAATTAATAAAGGTTTACCTGCATTTTGTTGTTGAAGATTATAAAGCTTATCGTAATTACGACCACATGTTGCCACTTTTGCATTTTTTGAAAGAAATAGTTCTACCAATGCTTTACCAATACCTTCAGAACCACCAGTTACAACAATTATTTTATTTTCGAATCTGCTCATTTATTTTGTTTACAAACAAAAATAAGTTGCTTATGTTTTAGTATCACATTCAATTTATAAATTAATTAGGAAAAAAGTTTTTAAAAATTTGGTAAAGAGTTGAATTCCCCTATTTTTGCACTCCCAAAAACAAAACGGGTGAGATCTCGTAGCTCAGTTGGTAGAGCACAACACTTTTAATGTTGGGGCCCTGGGTTCGAGTCCCAGCGGGATCACAAATAAAAAAGCCACTTAATTTAAGTGGCTTTTTTATTTCTACGAATTTTATTTAGTATGAACCAAATAAATTTTTATATCGTAATCATCGCACCATAATTATCTACTCAACATATTTTAATTATTCATCCACGAAAAATGTATACCTTTAGTTCTGTTTTATACTTTAATCTGTTGCATAAAAAATAGTTCTTTATATTAAATCGTCTTTTACAATTAATGTAAAATATTAAAATTAAAGTATATGAAAACAGAATCACTTTCATTCAAATACCCACTTTTTACAAGAGGTATTCTTGGTGGATTGTTTGTAGGTATTATAACTGTAATACTCAATTTATTGTTCGATTATATTTATCGAAAAGTAACAAATTACTTTTTTTCTGAATTTGTTAATACATACAGTATTATTTTCTTTACTATTCCTACATTAATAGCTGCCGGTATTGTTTATGCATTAATTATGCAGTATATAAAAAATGGATTATGGATATATATTGTACTATGCATTGTTTTAGCCACTGTTATTGCTTTTATTCCTTTAGGCCCTAATTTGTTACCAACAGGAGAACCTATGCCTGCAAGTGCAAGAGGATTAACTTTAGGAATTGAAATTATAACCGGCATTATGGGAGCCTTTGCCATTCCGTATTTTGCCAGCCATACAAAAATTTGGGAAGAGTAGAAATTACACATGCAATCTTCTTTATAATTACCAACTAAAGAGAAACTGTATTTTTTGTGATATATAAAGAAAAAATATTTTCACTTTGTTTTATTTGTTGTATTTTTCCCACATAATCATTTTTACACTATTAAACGCTTATGCTATGATTAAATTACAAGTTATTGGCAATTTGGGGAAAGACGCCACTGTAAACAATGTAAACGGAAAAAACGTAATTAATTTTACTGTTGCTCACACAGAAAAATTTAAAGATGCACAAGGAAATCAAAAGGAAAGAACTACTTGGGTAGATTGTGCATATTGGACAGATCGCACAGCAATTACTCCCTATCTTAAAAAAGGAACACAAGTGTATGTTGAAGGCACACCCGATGTTAGAACTTACACTAAGCAAGATGGTACCAATGGTGCTGCATTAACTTTGCGAATTGCCAATGTACAATTATTAGGTAATCGCCCACAAGAAGGCAATACTGTTATGTCTTCTACTAACTCGGGAAATTATGGTAAACATGAAACAACAAGTGTTACCGTTCAACAACCTGAACAAATTGGAGAACCTTTAGAGGATTTGCCATTTTAGTAAAACAATTAATTGAAATAATGAATGGCTGCTTAAATAATTATGCAGCCATTTTTATTTTACATTGCAATCAATTTGTGATTTTAATTATAAGGGACAATTATGACAGAGCAAATATTTTCTTACCAACAATTATCTCAATTCATACAAAAAATTTTTTTAGCAATTGGATGTTCACTAAACGATTCATGCACTGCAACAAAAGTTTTACTATCTGCTGATATTAGAGGTATAGATAGTCATGGTGTTGCAAGATTAAATGGTTATATACGTTTGTGGGAAGCTAAACGAATTAACTCAAATCCTACTATAAAAATTATACATGAAACACCATCAACCGCAACAATTGATGGGGATGCCGGTTTGGGTTTGGTGGTAGCACCTTATGCAATGCAAATAGCTATAAATAAAGCAAAAAATGTTGGTACAGGTTGGGTAAGTGTTGGCAATAGTAACCACTTTGGAATTGCAGGATACCATGCTATGATGGCATTAGAACATGATATGATTGGTATTGCTATGACTAATGCAAGTGCATTAGTAGCTCCCACTTTTTCTGTAGAAAGAATGTTAGGAACCAATCCAATTGCTGTTGCAATACCTGCATTACAACAACCACCATTTATTGCAGATTTTGCAACTACAACGGCCGCTAATGGTAAATTAGAAATATTACAAAGAAAAAATGAAGATGCCCCTTTAGGTTGGGTGCAAGACAAAAATGCTAATGCCAGCACCGATGCTAATATTTTAAAAAAGGAAGGAACTTTATTGCCTTTAGGAAGTGATAGAGAACATGGTTCTCATAAAGGGTATGCTTTAGGCAGTATTGTAGATATTTTTTCTGCAGTATTAAGTGGAGGAAGTTATGGCCCGTGGGCACCACCATTTCCTGCTTATGTACCTATGCCTGAAAATATGCCGGGAAAAGGATTAGGTCATTTTTTTGGAGCCATGCGAGTTGATGCATTTAGGCCTGCAAAAGAATTTAAGCAGCACATGGATAACTGGATTGAACGGTTTAGAAATGCTAAGCCGGCAACTGGTTTTGATAAAATATTAATTCCGGGAGACCCTGAAAGAGAAATGGAAAAAGAAAGAATGAAAAACGGAATTCCAATTATTCAATCTGTTATTGATGATTTAAAAAAAGTGGGAGAAAAATTCAATGTAACATTATAGGTTTTAAAATAAACATGTTCAATGTTTATTTATGCATGCCATTCTTCACTATTAAAACTTCCCTAATTTTTATAAATTTCTTAAACTGCATTAAACTATGTAATCATTATAGTATCTACTCGTTGATTACCAAAATCACCAAGTATGAAAATATTATCACGCAGTTTACTAATAATAATGTTTGCAATAATTATAAACACTACTCAAGCACAAGTAAGTATTGGTTTATCAATTAATATTGCTCCTCCCGCTATGCCAACTTATGTACAACCTCCTTGTCCGGTAGAAGGTTATTTATGGACACCCGGTTATTGGTCTTATAATGTAGATGGTTATTATTGGGTACCCGGTGTATGGATGGCTCCACCACGTATTGGTTATTTATGGACACCCGGTTATTGGGCATTTACCGAAGGTTTTTATAGATGGCATCTAGGTTATTGGGGCTTACATATAGGTTATTATGGTGGTATTAATTATGGCTTTGGTTATGGTGGTGTTGGTTTTGTAGGCGGCATGTGGCAAGGCAATGTGTTTAGGTATAATACGGCTGTAGTTAATGTAAATACAACCGTTGTACATAATACATATATTAATAGAAGTGTAATTAATAATACTGTTGTGAATAATAATCATTACAGTTTTAATGGGCAAGGAGGTGTAATGGCATCTCCTAATAAAGAAGAACAAGTTGCAATGAAAGAACAACATTTACCTACAACAACTACCCAATATAATCATGAAAATGAAGCAAGAAATGACAAAGCTCAATATTTTTCAGCTAATAAAGGAAAACCTCACAGTATGGCTATGGAAAGAGTAGGAGGGGGTCGTTTTAATGAAAGAGGAGAGAATATAAATCCTTCTCCTCGTAAAGAAAATATAATGCAAAATACGCCTCATAATGAAAAACAGAGAATGGTGCCTATACCGCACACTCAGCCAGAACAACACAAAAAAGAAATACGAAATTATTCTAAAGGATATGAGATACAAAAACGAAGAGAGATGCGTTAATTTTTTAAGATATCGTGTCCTAATTTATCTCTTTTAGTTTGTAAATATTTTTCATTAAAAGGATTGGGTTTTATTTCAATAGGTACAATATCAACTATTTCTAATCCGTAACCTTTTAAAGCAGCACGTTTGCGTGGATTATTGCTCATTAACTTTAATTTGGTAATGCCTAAGTGTCGTAATATTTGTGCACCAACACCGTAATCTCTTTCATCCATTCCAAAACCTAAATGTAAATTAGCTTCAACGGTATCCATGCCTTGTTCTTGCAGTTTATAGGCTTTCAATTTATTCATTAACCCAATGCCACGTCCTTCTTGGTTCATATATAAAATAGCTCCTTTACCTTCTGCTTGTACCATTTGCATGGCTTTGTGTAATTGCTCACCACAATCACAACGAAAACTTCCTAGAATATCTCCGGTAAAACAACTGCTGTGTACTCTTGTTAAAACGGGTTCATTTGCTTCCCATTCTCCTTTAATTAAGGCCAAATGTTCTCCACCGGTTAATTTTTCTTTAAAGGCTATTAATTTAAATGCTCCATATTTTGTTGGCATTTCTACTTTAACTACTTCTTCAATTAAACTATCTTCTTTTAATCGGTATTCAATTAAATCTTTAATTGAAATAATTTTTAAATTTAATTTTTCTGATATTTTTAATAATTGTGGAAGCCTTGCCATAGTGCCATCTTCATTCATTACTTCTACTAATACGCCCGATGGGTATAGACCCGCCAATCTTGCTAAATCAATTGCTGCTTCAGTATGTCCTGTTCTTCTTAATACACCGCCATTTTTTGCTTTTAAGGGAAAGATATGCCCGGGTCTTCCTAAATCTTCTGGGTTAGTGTTTGGGTTTACTAATGCTAAAATGGTTTTAGAGCGGTCTTGTGCAGAAATGCCCGTGGTAGTTTCTGCACTAATTAAATCTACCGAAACGGTAAAAGCCGTTTCATGTAACGAGGTATTAGATTGAACCATTGCATGAAGATTTAATTCATTACAACGTTCTTCACTTAAAGCCACGCAGATGAGCCCTCTGGCTTCTTTGCTCATGAAATTAATAACTTCTGGTGTTGCAAATTCTGATGCTATAATTAAATCGCCTTCATTTTCACGATCTTCATCATCTACCACAATTATCATTTTCCCTTTCTTTATATCTTGTATTCCTTCTTTAATTGTATTAAGCATAATAATAAAATGAAGGCAAAGATAAATGTTATGTTAAAGGGCTGTGTTTTGTATGGCAATGTTTTTCTTTATGTGAAAAGATTTAATGTAAGAACTTAACAAAAAGGAAATAATTTGTTAACTAATGAGTTGTGATTAAAGTGAGTTATTTTATTTTCTTTGCATTAGAATTTTAATAAAAACAACTCTTTACCGACTTAAGCTTTTTTTAATGCTTTGCTATTGCTCCTAAATCTAATTTTGTCATTCCTCCAAAAAAATAACATGCTATGAGTAAAAAATTGTTGATAATGATTTTCGCAATAATAGGGATTTCCTGTTTTGTGAATGCACAAGAAACTACATCAGAAATTCAAGGTACAGTAGTAACTGACGGGAAAGTACCTGTAACAGGTGCTATAATAACTGCAGTTCATCTACCAACCAATACAAAATATATTACTACGACTCGTAAAGATGGTCGTTACAATTTAGCTAACGTAAAAATTGGTGGCCCATATACTGTAATTGTATCTTTTGTTGGGTACAAAGTTGAAAAATTAGAAGGAATAATTCTTGCTTTAGGTCAGGAATTTAGAGCAGATTTTACTTTATTACCTGAAACAAAAAATTTACAGGAAGTTGTAGTAAATACAACAAAACGTGCTGACAAAATTATCAATAATGCACGTACGGGTAGCCAAGAAGTAATTACAAGAACCCAAATAGAACAATTACCTACTATTAGCCGTGCCATTAGTGATTTTACTAGATTAGAACCCACTGCTAATGGGTTAAATATTGGCGGTAGAACCAATCAATATAATAATATGACTTTGGATGGTGCTAATTTTAATAATTCATTTGGTTTATCATCTACTTTAGGTGGGCAATCAGGTGCTCAACCAATAAGTATGGAAGCAATTGAACAAATTCAAGTTCAAGTATCCCCTTACGACGTTAGACAAGGTGGTTTTGCAAGTTCAGGTATTAATACTGTATCAAAAAGTGGTACTAATACAGTAAAAGGTACTATTTATACATACATGAAAAATCAAGATTATCAGGGGTATAATGTAAGTGGTGTTACTGTTCCAAAAACAAATTTTGATTATAAAATTCAAGGATTATCAATTGGTGGGCCCATAATTAAGGATAAAGTATTTTTCTTTTTCAGTGGTGAACAAGTAAGGCAAACCGCACCCGCTACTTCATATATAGCTAGCGATGCTGCACATCCAGTAACACCAGGTGCAGTTTCGCAAGTAACTGCAAGTAGTATGGATAGTTTATCTAATTTTTTGAAATCGAAATACAATTATGACCCAGGGGCTTATCAAGGGTATTCTTTCCATACTAATAGTGATAAAATAACTGCTAAAATTGATATTAATTTAGGAAATAGTATATTAACTTTAAAGTATAATTATTTAAAATCTTTTTCTGATCAATTTGCAAGTACTTCAAGACCGGGTAGCGGTCAAACAACTGGTGGTCAACCCGGTAATACTTCAATGCCATTTTTTGGTAGCGGTTATGTTATTAATAATAATTTCAATATTTATTTAGCTGAATTAAATACTCGTTTCGGTAATAAATCAACTAATAAATTGCAGATAGGTTATACTGCATTGAGAGATTTCCGTTCACCACATACTTCAACTGATAATTTCCCGTTGGTGGATATTTTAAATGGTGGTAATATTTATACAACATTTGGTTATGAAATGTACACTTATAATAACAAATTGAATACAGATATATATCAATTTAATGACATATTTACAATGTATAAAGGTTCTCATGAAATTACTATTGGTACTCAAAATTCTTATAAAAAATATCAAAATGCATTTGCACCTGGTTGGCAAGGTGTATATCAATTTAATAGTTTGAGTGATTTTTATAATAATGCTCCAGCAAAAAATTATTATTTACAATATACTGCTTTATCAGATGGATCCTTCCCATGGGCTTATGCAGGATCAACTGAATTGAGTTTGTTTATTCAAGATAAATGGAGAATAACGCCAAACTTTACATTAACTTATGGTTTACGTGGCGATTATACAATATATAAACAAGCTATGACGGATAATCCTTATTTTGATGCATTAACCTTTGCAAATGGTGCTAAATACAATATTGGTCAAGCTCCAATGAATAATTTAATCATTTCTCCAAGAGTTGGATTTAACTGGGATGTAATTGGAGATAAAACGTTGCAAGTACGTGGTGGTATTGGTGTATTTGAAGGTGCTCCACCATTTGTATGGATAAGTAACCAGGCAAGTAATAATGGAATACAATTTGGTTCATTTACAAGAACAGGAGTTGCTTTTTCACAAGATGTTAATGCCTATAGACCATCTGCAAGTGCTTCAAATACTTTGTATAGCACAGCTTTAGTTGCTTCAAATTTTAAATTTCCAACAGTTTTAAAAACTACTTTAGCAATGGATAAAAGAATGGGTCAAGATTGGGTTTTAACTTTAGAAGCTAACTATTCAAGAGATATTAATTCGGTGTACTATTCAAATGTAAACTTAAACGAATCTAATGGTTATGCATTAGCAGGGGTTGATAACAGAACGCGTTACTTAACAACTGTTTCTACAAGTAATAAATATTATTACTCTGGAACTTCAT
The DNA here is from genome assembly GCA_018267705.1 of Bacteroidota bacterium. Classification (GTDB taxonomy): domain Bacteria; phylum Bacteroidota; class Bacteroidia; order Chitinophagales; family Chitinophagaceae; genus CW01. The sequence goes on from JAFDXX010000014.1 coordinate 34,882, forward strand.
TAGCTAATCCAAATATTGGTAATGCAATTCTGATGAGTAATAACTCTCAAGGATATGTATTTACTGGAACAGCTAGAATTCAAAAAAACACTCGCAATTTTACAGGATCATTAGCATATACTTATCAAATGGCAATGAATACTGCTGAGGGGGGAAGCACAGCATCTTCTTTATGGAGTGCTGGTGCAGTTAGCAATCAAGACCCTAATGCACCAAATTTAGGATTGGCTTCTTATTATCAACCACACCGTATTTTAGCTACTGCTACTTATAGATTAACTTGGAATAAAGTATTTAATACCACTTTTGGTGCAGTGTTTGAAATTGCTCCAAACGGAACTGGTAATTATATCTATAATGGTGATGTTAATGGTGATGGAAATACAGGTAATGATTTAATTTATATCCCCAAAAATCCATCTGATATTAATTTGGTTAGAGTTGGTTCTGGTGGTAATGGCACTACTGCTACTCCTGCAGATACAAGAACGACTGCTCAAATTTGGAGTCAATTAGATGCATTTATTCAAAGTAGTCCCTATTTAAGAAAACATCGTGGACAATATGCAGAAAGAAATGCAAATGTTTATCCTATGTATCAAAGATTAGATATTAATGTAACTCAAAATATTAAGTTTAAATTTGGTTCAAATTCACATACATTACAAGTTTCATTAGATATAATTAATGCTGGTAATTTATTTAATAATTCATGGGGCGTTGGTCAAATACCTACGGTTTCAAATTTCTTGAGATATGAAGGGCTAACAACTTCAGCAGTAAATGCAAATGGTGTAGCTATCAATACCCCTGCATATTCAATGCCATATGCAACTGGCACATCACCTTATACAAATGCATTTTCAAATAGTACAAGTATTTCATCTCGTTGGCAAATGCAATTGGGTTTAAGATATTTATTTAATTAAGTAAAGAATACTTTATTTCACATATTAATTGGGTTGCATAATATTTGCAGCCCAATTTTATTTTATAGCTTCAAAACTCTAACAATTCTTTTTATTTTATTATTTCAAGTAATCAATAAGGCTATATTATATTTTACTACTTTTCGGCAATCTTAATTCATTCTGAAAGAGTTTATTTCATACCTAAAAAAGTAGCGAAACAATCTTATGGTTGTAATGCTTTTACCATTTTTTTTTAAAACCTTTAAGTAAATTTTAATTTAAATAAATATTTTCCTTTTATTTGCAATTGTAAAACTAACATTATGCTTAGACGAAAACTTATTCCGGTACTTTCGGTACTATTTTTACTTCCCTTTATTGCACAATCTCAAATTACAACCAGTGCTATGGGTGGTTTAGTTAAGACCAATACCGGCGAACCTTTAGTAGGTGCTATTATTAAAGCTACACACGAGCCTACGGGTACTGTGTATAAAGTGCAAAGCCGTACCGGTGGCAGATTTGATATTGCCAACATGAACAATGGCGGGCCTTACACTATTGAAGTAAGTTTCTTAAATTTTGCTGTTGAAAAGAAAACAGATGTTTATTTAAACTTAGGTGAAACGTATAAAATTGATATTACTTTATTTCCTAAAACAGCAGACTTAGGAAATGTAACTGTAAAAGGCACCTCAAGAGCTACAGAAATATCGGGTAAAGGTGGTGCATCTACAACTATTGGACGTGATAAAATGGATGTATTACCTACAGTAGGTCGTAATGTGTACGATTATTTAAGAGCGGTACCTCAAGCAAGATTAGTAGGTGGAACCGAAGGTGCTGTAACTATTGCAGGCCAAAATAACCGTTACAATTCATTTTATGTAGATGGTGCTATTAATAACGATGTATTCGGATTAGCTGCATCTGGTACAAATGGCGGGCAAGCTAATAATGCGGCTCCTATTTCAATAGATGCAATTGACCAATTTCAAGTAGTAATTTCTCCTTACGATGCTTCGGTAGGTAATTTTACAGGAGGTGGTATTAATGCGGTAACAAAATCGGGTACTAATTTTACAAAAGGATCTGTTTATTATGTTTTCCGTAATCAAAATTTAGCAGGAAAAGATCCTCTGGTTGATAAATCTATCGCTACAAGATTCCCCGATTTTTCTAATAAAACTTATGGCGTATATGTTGGTGGTCCGTTAATTAAAAATAAATTGTTCTATTTTATTAGTTTAGAGCAACAAAGAGATTTAACACCACAACCCTATAACTTTTCTACTTATTTAGGTAATACCAATACTGCTGCAGGTATTCAATCTTTAGTTGATTATGTTAAAAATAATTATCAATATGATATTGGTGATTATTTGCAAACAAACAGAAAATTAAATGTTGATAGAATTGTTGCAAAAGTTGATTGGAATATGAGCGATAGGCATAAATTATCTTTAAGCTTCCGTCAAAATAAAGCAGAAGCAACTTTGCCAAGTTTAAGTTCAGCAACTTCAATAAACTTTAGTAATGGTATTCAAATATTTCCAAGTAACTCAAGGTCAGCTTCTCTTGAGTTAAAAAGTTTAGTAGGAAGAAGTGCGAGCAATAAATTATTAATTACATATACAAATGTAATTGATGACAGAGGCTTTGCCGGTAATCCTTTTCCACGCGTATCAATTACTGATGGTATAGGAACCATTAATTTTGGTTCAGAAAATAGTTCTACTCAAAACTTATTAAAACAAAAGAATTTGGGTATAGTTGACCAATTGAAATTTAATGTAGGCAAACACGCAATGACATTAGGTGTTGATTATGAATATTTTGATGATTTGAACGTATTTATTCAAAACACTTTTGGAAATTTCCGATTTGGAAATATGAATGCTTTCTTAACTAATTTAGCTCCAACTTCTTATCAATTAGGGTTTCCTCTTACCGACAATAATTTAGATGATAATACTAATGCTGCTGCAAAATTTAAAGTGGCAAAAGGTTCTGCTTTTTGGAATGATGAAGTGCGTGTAAGTGATAACTTAACATTGAGTTTTGGTGTTAGAGGTGATTTATATAAATTTTTATCAATACCTACTGCAGATCAATTTACTAACGATTCTGCTTTACCAAAATTTGCTCAATATTATGATTTGAAAGGAGCAAGAAGCGGTGTAAGACCAAATTTACCTTTATCAATTTCTCCTCGTTTTGGTTTTACTTATAAAATACCTGAAGAGAATATTACAATTAGAGGCGGTATTGGTATATTCTCAGGTCGTATGCCATTAGTATGGCCGGGTGGTATATATAACAACAACGGGTTATTTGTTGGCGGTTATACAGCAAGTGCTGCTTCAAACCCAACATTAAGTTCAATCAGATTCCGTTGGGATCCTAATAACATTGCAGGAAGTGTGTGGAGACCAACTTCTCAAACAAAAGGACCTTTGAATTTACTTTCTTCTGAATTCAGAATGCCTAAATTGTTGAGAACTTCTTTAGCGGTGGATAAGAAATTTAGCGATGGTTGGAGTGCAACTATAGAAGGTATATTTAGTAAAAACATTAATGAAATTGATTATACTAATATAGGTATCTTACCTCCAATTGGTGTATCAGTAGGACCAGGTTCTAGAAATGTTTATGCATTTGCAAGTTCATCAAGTGCAGCTCCAATACCAATTAGATACAACGGCACAAACCCTTACGATAATGAAATTTTAGTTTCAAATAATGATAGAAGCGAAAAAGGATTTTCATACAATTTTGCTTTAACTGTTGATAAAAAAACAACAACAGGATTTAATTTTAGCGTAAGCTATGCATTTGGCAATTCGTTAGTATTAAATGAAGGAACAAGTTCTGTAAACTTAAGCCAATGGCGTTTTATGGAAACTGTTAATGGTAGAAATTATATTCAAAGAAGTATTTCAGACTTTAGCCAAGGACATAGAATATTTGCTTTATTAAGTAAGAAATTCTCTTATGCAAATAAAACAATGGCTACAACTGTTTCATTAGTATATACTGGCCAAAGCGGTACTCCATTTAGCTATGTGTATGGTACACAAAGTATGACAAGAGATGATGGCTCAAGCGGCGGTAACGATTTAATTTATATACCAACTGCATCTGAATTACAAAGTCAAATTTTCTTAAACAATACGGTAGGGTCTGTTACTTATAATGATGTACAACAAAAAACTGCATTAGAAAACTATATTCAAAACGATCCATATTTAAGCAAAAACAGAGGAAGATTTGCTGAAAGAAATGGAACTAGATTGCCGTTCTCAAATATTGTTGATTTGAAAATTGCACAAGACTTTAATATAAAAATATCAGGTCATCGTTATCAATTCCAATTAACATGGGATGTATATAATTTCACCAATTTATTAAACAGAAATTGGGGTAGAAGTTATTTTGCAGGTAATGATCAATTTAGCTTAATAGGTTTTGCAGGATATGTAAGTGCAACTAACTTAACACCGCAATACAGATTTAATCCTACTATTACTAAACCATGGAACTATAATAACTCTGTTACCCCAGCTTATGCAAATCGTTGGGTTAGCCAAATTGGTTTAAGATTCAACTTCTAAGATTATAATAAACAATTTCTTACCGATGCCTTGCTCAAAAGAGCAAGGCATCTTTTTTTACAAATTCTTTAATCAAAAAATAATGTGGTATAAATGTTAAATTATTTCTGATACATGCAACACCACCCTAATTTTATATAGTATTATGTAGAAGAATAATATGCCACTTAGAATAATTTTAGTTTTTATTATTTCCATTACAACACAATTGGTTGTAGCACAAGTTTGTTCTACTTTAGGGCAAACACCACAAACAGCATTTCCTGTTTGTGGTATTGATACTTTTCATCAAACAAAAGTACCAATATGTAACAATGGCAATTTACCTACAGGCTGCACAGACGGAGCTTTATATTCCGATAAAAATCCATATTGGTACAGGTTTACATGTTTTCAGGCAGGTACTTTAGGTTTCCAAGTAAAACCCAATACAGCAAGCGATGATTATGATTGGCAATTATTTGATATAACAGGTGTTACCAATTTAAATGATGTATATACCAATGCTGCATTAACTATTTCAAATAACTGGTCATCAAATCCAGATACAACAGGAACTTCGGCAGGATATGGCAATACAAAAGCTTGTGCAGGTCCAACTTATCCTAATCAATCAGCTATGCCAACCTTGATTGTAGGCCATACTTATTTATTAATGGTTAGTCATTTTACCGATACACAAGATGGATATAGTTTATATTTTAAAGGAGGCACTGCTGTTATTACTGATCCAATTACACCGGCAATATTAAAAGCCGATGCTATTTGTGATGGAACTAAAATGCGAGTGATTGTAAATAAAAAAATGAAATGCAGTTCTGTTGCAAGCAATGGCAGCGATTTTTTAATAAATACACCACTAACTTCTATTATTGCTGCAACAGGTTTTAATTGCAGTAACAGTTTTGATATGGATTCTGTTATTCTAACTTTAAGTAATCCTTTACCGCCCGGTAATTATACCATTACTGCTAAAATAGGAACAGATGGTAATACAATTATTGATAATTGCGGAAATGGCATTGCTGTAGGAGATGCAACTACTGTTACGGTTTATCCGGTAGTTGTTACACCAATGGATAGTATAACTGCATTAACCACTTGCAAACCTGATACCATCCAATTAATTTTTAGTAAACCTATGCAATGCTCATCAATTGCAAATGATGGAAGTGATTTTATTATTACAGGACCATCTACTGTATCAATTATTTCTGCACAAGGTATTTACACAAGTGATGGATTAACGAATACAATTAAAGTAGTTACGTCACCCATTTTTACCGGAGGTATATATCAAATAAAATTAATACGTGGAAATGACGGGAATACGCTTATTAATGAATGTGGTTTGGAAACTCCTGTAAACTCTACTTTAAATTTTAATGTAAAACAAGCAGTAGATGCTCATTTTAATATTGCAATAAATTATGGTTGTAAAAATGATAATGTGCAATTTACTTACAATAGTAATTATGGTGTAAACCAATGGTTGTGGACAATTGATGGAACCATTACAAGAACTACTCAAAACACTTTTATCATATATCCCTATACCAATTATGGTACAAAAACAGTAAACTTATTTGTTAGTAATGGAGAGTGCACCGATACTTCAAGTGTTACTTATAGTTTACCGTTGATAAATTTAAAGGCAATAATTGCAGGGCCCGATTATAATTGCCCTAATGATACCAGTGTTTTTAAAGATGTAAGTATAGGAAATATTTTAAGTTGGAATTGGGATTTTGGAAACGGACAAACAAGCACATTGCAAAACCCGCCGGCACAGCAATATCCAATGGTTACAACTATAAAAGAATTTCCTGTACGTTTAGTTGTAACCGATGCTGCTTGCAGCGATACTACTTATCATCTCATTAATATTATTCCTAATTGCTATATAGCGGTACCCAGTGCTTTTACACCCAATGGAGATGGGTTAAACGATTATTTATATCCGTTAAATGCATATAAAGCAGATAACTTAGATTTCAGAGTATTTAATCGTTATGGCCAAATTATTTTTCAAACAACAAATTGGTTAAACAAATGGGATGGAACTTATAAAGGTATTGCACAGCCCAGTGGAACTTATGTTTGGATATTAAATTATACGGAAAAAGATACAGGTAAACGAATTGCATTGAAGGGCACAACAGTATTAATTAGATGAATGATTGATAGAGGAACAAAGTATTTCGCTATATATTTTTTACTTGACTATATTATTTAATTATTAAATAACAAATCCCTTTTATAATTAAAAGGGATTTGCTTTTGTTATACCGAAATGATTTTTTAAAAATCTATTTGGCAATTACGGCACTGTCAAAAAAATCTTTTCCATCTTCTACTTTTGCATCTTTTTTTGCAGAGTAAAAAGCTACTTGGTGCAAATTAGATCCTATAAAGAATACATATACAAATGCTTTTTTACCTTTTAATTGCGGAGCTGTTGATGTTGCACCATCAATTTCTAAAAAATAAGCATCGGTATCTTTATATTTCGCTTTCTCATCTTTAGTAATAATAGCACCAGCCATTTGTTGAGTCATTCCGCTTTTCATTTGATCCCATAAACCATCTCCTGCAGCTGCAATAGCTTCTGCAGTTAAACCCATAGGAGATAAATCATAACTCATAGCCATATATGAAGTTGAGCTATCTTTTGAATATGAATATATAGCAGGGCCTGCATCTCCTGCAGGTTTTTGTTCTTCCGGTTTCCCGGGAAAAGTAACAGTTAATTTATCAGAAACTTTTTGTTGTACAGGTTGTGCAAAAATGCATACAGTAAATACAAACGAGGCTGCAATAAGTAATAGTTTTTTCTTCATAAAGAGGTTTTAATTATGGGTCGAAAATAGGGGATACCAATGATGTGTAAAAATTTATATTATGAAATTAAATTAATTTATTTGGTATGCCTGAATAAATGAAAGAGCTTGCTTCATATCATTATGTAAAATTCTGTCTTCTGTGTTAAAAGAAATTTCTTTTCTAAACGCAGCATGTAAATTTTCTAATATGATTGATGTTTTTTGAGGTTTTCTAAAGTCTAATGCTTGTGTTGCAGTTAGTAATTCTATAGCTAAAATTTTCTCAACATTATTTATTACGCGTAAACATTTAGTTGCGGCGTTAGCACCCATACTTACATGATCTTCTTGGTTGTTTGATGATGAAATACTATCTACACTGGCAGGTGTACATAATTGTTTATTTTCACTTACAATACCTGCTGCGGTATATTGGGGAATCATAAAACCACTGTTAAGGCCGGCATTCTTTACAAGAAATAATGGTAATCCTCTTTGTCCGCTAATGAGTTGATAAGTTCTTCGTTCACTTATATTACCTAACTCACTCATGGCAATACTTAAAAAATCTAAATGCATAGCTAATGGTTGCCCATGAAAATTTCCACCGCTAACAATAACATCTTCATCAGGAAAAATATTCGGATTGTCTGTTACGGCATTTATTTCTATCATAAAAATATTTAATACTTGTTGCCATACATCTTGTGTTGCACCATGTACTTGCGGTATGCAGCGAAAACTGTAGGGGTCTTGTACTGCTTTATTTTTGCTGTTATTAATTTCGCTGCCTTCTAAATATTTTTTAATTGTTTTAGCTACATTTATTTGTCCTGCATGTGGCCTTATAGTGTGTATTAAATGGGTTAAAGGTTCGGCTGTGCAATTAAATGCATCCATAGATAAGGCTGCAATTAGTTGAGCCATTTTTATTATATGTTCTGCTTTGGCTAAACAGTACATTCCATAAGCACTCATAAATTGTGTGCCGTTTATTAATGCCAATCCTTCTTTGCTTTGTAAATGAATAGTTTGCCAATTTAATTGTTGCAAAACATTATGAGCATCTTGTTTTTTCCCATCAAAATATACTTGTCCCATACCAATTAATGGTAAACTTAAATGACTTAACGGAGCTAAATCTCCCGATGCCCCTAACGAACCTTGTGTAAATACAACCGGTAATACTTTATTATTATACATTTCTGCTAAACGCTTTACTGTAGCTATTTGTACGCCACTATGCCCATAACTTAAAGATTTTATTTTCAGTAATAATATTAATTGTACAATTAACTCCGGCACTTCATCACCCATACCGCAAGCGTGAGACATTAAAAGATTGTATTGTAATTGTTCTATTTGATGATTATCTATTTGAACATTTTGAAGAAATCCAAAACCTGTATTAATACCATAAAATAATTGGTTACTTGTGCGTAATTTTTCATCTAAATAATTTCTGCAATCAATTATTTTTTTTTCAGCTTCTAATGAAATAGTAATAATTGTTTTTTGTAGAATAGAGTTCTTAATTTCCTGAAAAGAAATATTATTTAAGTCAATCGTTAAATTATTCGTCATGGCACAATATAAATTAGGACAGCAAAATAAAGAAAAGGAATACAACAAAAAAGCCTCACAAAATTTGTGAGGCCAAAACGTGATCCGGATTGGATTCAAACCAATGACCCACAGCTTAGAAGGCTGTTGCTCTATTCAACTGAGCTACCGGACCATTTATTAATGGGCAGCAAAAGTAAATTTTAATTAGTTTGCATCCAAACTTAAAATAATGAATGTTGAAATTGAAGATTCTTGGAAAGAAAAATTACAAGCTGAATTTAATAAACCCTATTTTTTGCAGATTGTTTCGCATTTAAAAACAGAGCGTTCTACCCATACTATTATATACCCATCGGGTAAATTAATTTTTAATGCTTTTAAGCAAACTCCTTTTAACAATGTTAAGGTAGTAATCTTAGGTCAAGATCCTTATCACGGCCCCAATCAAGCGATGGGATTGAGTTTTAGTGTTCCCAACGAAATTAAACCGCCACCATCATTAATTAATATTTTTAAAGAATTGAATAATGATATTGGCATGCAAATACCTCAAATTGGCAATTTAACTGCTTGGGCTAAACAAGGTGTTTTATTGTTAAATGCAGTATTAACTGTTCGTGCAAATGAGCCTGCTAGTCATTCTAAAATTGGTTGGATGAATTTTACCGATGCTGTTATAAAAAAGATTTCTGATGAAAAAAAAGGAATTGTTTTTTTACTTTGGGGAAGATTTGCACAAGAAAAACAAATACTAATTGATGAGCTAAAACATTATGTTTTAAAAGCAGCTCACCCATCGCCATTTAGTGCCGATAAAGGTTTTTTTGGTTGCAAACATTTTAGTAGAACAAACGAATTACTTGTTAAACAAGGGCTAACACCTATTGATTGGAAATTATAACACCAAAAGATATTCATTCTCACCATTAATTTTTTATTATTTTAATACAATGCAACAGCAAACAAATACATACAAAAACTTTTTTAGCGTGTTGGGGTTAGAAATATTTGCCCGCATTTGGGCATTGTGGGGCATTATAAGCTTTCTTATAACGTTTTTAATTGTTTTGTTGCCATCTATGATTTCTTATTTAATGGAAGAAAAAAAAGGACAATCGTACTTTATAAAAACTTCTAAAGTATGGATGAGAATTTGGCTTACCTTAATAGGTTGCACAATTAAAATAAAAGGAACAGAAAACTTCAATCCCAATGAAGTGTACATTGTAACCTGCAACCATAATGCTTTATTAGATATTCCACTTTCTTGCCCTTTTATTCCGGGTCCTAATAAAACAATTGCTAAAGATTCATTTGCAAAAATTCCGTTGTTTGGTTTGTATTATTCAAGAGGTTCGGTTTTAGTAAACAGAAAAAGCGACGCCAGCCGTCGTAAAAGTTTTGATGCCATGAAAAGAGTATTGCAAAAAGGGATGCATATGAGTATTTATCCTGAAGGAACAAGAAACAGAACAGGACAACCTTTAAAAAGTTTTTATGATGGTGCTTTTAAATTAGCCGTTGAAACCAAAAATTCTATTATTCCCGCTATTATTCTAAATACTAACAAGGCAATGCCAATACATAAAACGTTTTATTTGTTACCTAAAAAATTAGAGATACATTTTTTGCCACCGGTAAGCTCTGTAAATATTTCTGCAAAAGAGTTAAAAGAAGAGGTATTTAAAATAATGTGGAATTATTATACGGCCTGTAATAAATAAAAATCTCGCCTAAGTTGGCGAGATTTTTTATAAGCAATTGGTTTATAATGGAGGTTGTTTTTATGATAGCTATTCTACCATTTATCAACTTGTTCTGATGCTCCGTTATCTACAACGGTTGCAGCAGTTTTAGCTACAACTACGGGTGTAACATCAGTTGCGGCAGGTGTTTCAGAGGTTTCAACAGTATCAGGTGTATAACTGTTTCCATCTTCATTATATTCATGATTAAATGCATCAAAATCAAAATCGGGCATTAAATCGGTTTTTACATAATCAACAGCTTCATTCAAAGCTTTAATAAACTTATTAAAATCTTCTTTGTACAGAAATATTTTGTGTCTATCGTAACCATTATCATCAAACCTTTTACGGCTTTCTGTAATAGTTAAATAATAATCGTTTCCGCGTGTTGCACGTACATCAAAGAAATAAGTTCTTCTTTTACCTGCTCTAATACGTTTGCTGTAAACGCTTTCCATCTTCTTTTCGTTATTCTCGTAAGCCACTTTTTAAGTTTTTTATGTTAATTTTTTTTAAAAGTGTAACAAATATAGGATTGTTTATGAATTGCCAAAATTTGAACGGTTTATTTCAAATTCAGCAAATAAAAATTTCGTATAAATATTCATTCATTTATTTTGGGCGTAGCTATGTCTTGCATTTGCAATCTATATAACTCTGCATAAAAACCGCCTTTTTGCATAAGTGTTTCATGCGTTCCTGTTTCAGCTATCATACCTTCTTCTAATACAATAATTTTATCAAATTTAAATGAAGAAAATATTCTATGTGTAATTATAATTGCTGTTTTGTTATGTAGAAATTGGTATAAGTTATTTATAATTTCTGTTTCGGTTTTTGCATCAACAGCACTTAAGCAATCATCAAACACAATTATTTCAGGGTTTTTGTGTAAAGCTCTGGCAATAGATATTCTTTGTTTTTGTCCGCCACTAAGTGTAACACCTCTTTCGCCAATAGTTGTTTGGTAACCGTTAGAGAAGTTTTTTATTTCAGCATCTACACTTGCAAATTTTGCAGATGCTATAATGCTTTCTGTGGCAGATTCTTTTTCATTGCTGAATGAAATATTATTGCTTACTGTATCACTAAATAAAAAAACATCTTGAGGTACAAAACTTATTTGTGTACGAAGGTTGCTTAAAGTAAGGTGTTGAATATTTTTTCCATCAATAAAAATATTTCCTTTAGTAGGGTTGTAAAAACGCAGTAAAAGCTGTGCCAGCGTTGTTTTTCCACTACCTGTTCTTCCTAATAATAAAATTTTTTCACCTGCATTAATGTGTAAATTAATATTTTGTAAAGCAGTAATGCCTGTGTTTGAATAAGTAAAACTAACGTTATCAAAAACTATATTTCCTTTTAAAGATGTGGTTGCTGCATTTGCATTATCTTGTATAGTTGGTTCTGTTTGTAAAAATTCGTTTAATCTTTTTTGAGATGCTGCTGCTCTTTGTATCATGCTTGCCGTCCAACCAATAGCACTTACAGGAAACGTGAGCATGTTTATATAAATAACAAATTCGGTAATGGTGCCTGCCGTTACATTGTATTGATGATGTATTGCATACCATCCGCCAATGGCAATGGTTAATAAAGTGCTAAGCCCAATTAATAATGCCATTGAAGGGAAATAAACAGCTTCTACCTTTGCTAAACTTATTGCATTTTTTTTATATGTTTCACTGTTTTTATTAAAGAATCCCAACATTGCTTTTTCTTGTACAAATGATTTGATAACTCTGATGCCCGAATAAGATTCTTGTGCAATAGAAGTTAAATCGGATAATAGGGTTTGAATTTTTTCACTTTTTTTGTTGATTACCGTATTAACCGTATAAATTGTTATTGCCAACAAAGGCAGTGGTGCCAATACATACAGCGTAAGCCTCCAATTTTCTCTCAGCATAAAAAATAAACTAAAACCAATAGTGGCTGCAAGGTTAATAAGATACATAACTGCAGGGCCTGTGTACATTCTTACACGACTTATATCTTCAGTAATTCTATTCATTAAATCTCCTGTACTATGTGTTTTGTAAAAGTTGGCATCTAATTGTTGGTAATGTTTGAACACTTCATTCTTTTGGTCAAACTCAATATATCTGCTCATTACAATAATAGTTTGCCGCATTAAAAACATAAAGAAACCACTTAGTAATGCCAATACTAATAAAGCCACTGCACAAAGAATTATGCTTTTATTAAATGAAACAGAAGAACCCTCTACAACATCAATTAATTGTTTTACAAGAATATTATAGCTTTTTTGGTGATGTAGTGCATTTAGGGTAGATGTATTAATGGAACTGATAGAGCGTTCTACTTTATCTATAACATAGCCTGATACTTGTGGTGATAATATTTTAAAATAGTTGGAGAGAACAATAAAAACAATTCCTAATATTAATCTTGTTTTATAACGCCAAAAATATTTATTAATAACTTTTAAGTGCCACATTGTTACAAATATACAGCCCTATACTTGATTAGCTTGTTTGTATATAACTATGTAAAAGATCAATAGTTTCTTTATGTGAGTGAATAGCTTCGGTAACTACATCTAAAATTGAAATAATACCGCAAATGGCATCTGTATTATCAAACACAGGTAAATATCGAATATTATTGTCACTCATAATATGCATACAGGCTTCAATAGAAGAATCGGGTGTAACTCTTGGTAAACCGGTACTCATAATTTCTGCTGCATTTGTTTCTCCGGAAGTTTTTCCTAATAAAATTATTTTTCGGGCATAATCTCTTTCTGTAATTAAGCCTTTGTATTGGTTGTTATCCATTACTACAACAGAACCAATATTTTTATCGGCCATTAGCTGTAATACAGATAGTACGGTGCTTTGCGGAGATACACTTATTACTGAATTACCTTTTCTTGAAAGTATATGAGCTACTTTTTTCATAAGCAAAAGTTTATATGAGAAAGTTAAGATAAAAAGAGGAAAAATAAAACTTATTGCAATTGTTTTTGGAAGATATGTACTTACACTATTATTTTGCACCCGGAGAGATGGCAGAGCGGTCGAATGCGGCGGTCTTGAAAACCGTTGACTGTAACAGGTCCGGGGGTTCGAATCCCTCTCTCTCCGCAAAATACTTCAAAACCCTTACACTGTAAGGGTTTTGTTTTAAATGGCAAGCATTAATAGAATAAGAATTATCTGCCTAAAAAAATTTTCCCTTCTTCAGAAATCATTTCATAATTCCAAGGTGGGCTAAATGTTAAGTTTACGTTTATTGTATAACCTGTAAAACCTGCTTGTAGCATGCTTGTAACATTATTGGTAATACTTTCTCCCATGGGGCAAAATTGTGTAGTAAGCGTCATGGTGCAAATAATATTTGCATTATCCTCATCAAAATCTATCTGATAAATTAAACCTAAATCAACAACATTTAATCCAATTTCGGGGTCATATACATCATGCAGTAAAGCAAGTGCAGTAGTACATTTTAAATTATTGTTGGTAATTACATTCATAACTTAATAGGTTTATGTAATAAAATTTTTGCAACATTATAGTTGTATAAAAAAGCTGTTGCAATAAGTAATGCTGCACCTATTTGCAATAATAAGATTAGTGCAAATAATATTCCTAGAACAAAAGAAAATATTCCGCAGAGATAGCAAATACTCATTGCAATAAATAATTGATTATTGAATAAATCTTTAGGATTGGGTGTTTTGCCATTTGCACTTTGTATATGGTATACTTTATTCCATACAATAAAAGGAAGTGTTTTAAAAGTCATTCCTAAAATAATGGCAGTTATCCATCCAAAAAAAATTAAAAACCCATAGAGTAATAGCAAATGAATATTTGATTGTGCTGAGAATGTTAAGAGAAAAATGATAATAAATAATGGTAATAAAGGTACTAGCATCATAATAACGGATAATAATGATATTTTCATTTGCTCATCTACTTTTTTACGAATACGTTGTTTGTGTGCTTGTATACAATAGTATAGAAACAACATTATTCCAATAAATAAAATGGTATAGCAAACAAATAAATATTTATTAAAAGCAGGAATAAAAAAAATAACAATAAAACTAAGAAGTGAAATATTAATGAGGTAATAAATTATTCGTAATAATTTTTCATTTACATATTTTGAAATTAAAAACATGGGAATTAATCTAGAACCAACGCCAATTATTAAAAGTAAAAACCAACCTATAATTCCTAAATGTGCATGTAATGGCAAATAATAAACAGAATCTTGTGAAAGTACAGAAGATGAAAAATTAAACACAAGCAACACACCTAAAAATGCAGTAATAAATAACCACAATGTTGAAGTAAAAACAAATGTTGCATGTATGTTTTGGCTTTTAGATTGTGTAATGCTTAAAGCAAGATTGATAACAAATGCCAACAATGCAGTAAGAATTAAAGAGCCACCTATTTTAGCAGTTGCACCAAAACTGAAAATATATAATGAATAAACCAATAATGGGATACCAATGCCTGCTAAAATAAAACTAATATATGCTAAAATATTACTATATAATTTGCCTTCAACTATTACAGGTACTAATTGGTGGCTTGCTCCCAAAATAATCATTGTGCCCCAGCCCAATGCCATAATATGTGTTATGGCAAGTGTGTTTGGTTGAAAATAATGTATCAAAAATTTATTTGATGAGATGAATAATAAAATAGTTGCTGCTAAGAATGATAATGCAGCATACAAATAAAATGGCAACACTACTTTCCATGTTGTAGTTTTAGTAGTTGTGTTATTGATTCCGGTAATAAACATTTATTTAATTTTTTGCATGAAAAATTAGCAAATGCA
Source organism: Bacteroidota bacterium (assembly GCA_018267705.1). Taxonomy (GTDB): domain Bacteria; phylum Bacteroidota; class Bacteroidia; order Chitinophagales; family Chitinophagaceae; genus CW01. The sequence continues at coordinate 50,370 of JAFDXX010000014.1, forward strand.
CTTCGTTATCTTTTATTTCCTTCACACGATAATCCATATTTCTTTCTTTTAATTCGGGTAATAAAAAAACAGGAATACGTTTATGATAAACAAATAACGCAGTATTATTGGGTAATTTTTCTAAAGCTTCTAAAATTGTCATCATTGGTTGAGGCATTTCTAAATGTCTAACATCTATTACAAGTAAATTGTTTTCAAATTGTTTTATTGTTTCATTCCAATCATTACTTGCTGCGGGTTTAGTTTCTTCTATTTTTTGTGTTGTATTTTTTTTGTAAAAGAATGAATTAATTAAATCTTCATTTTCTTTTTCTATAAAATATTCAAAACCTTGTTTGCTTAAAATATTTATAAGAGGTGTGGGTTCAAATGTATTTATTAGTTTTAAAACAGTTTGATTAGGTAATTCTTTAATTTTTTTCATTATAATTTTAAAAGGATCTTCTCCTCCTTCAATTATAGGCCTTACGTCTAATACATCAACTTTTAAATTATTTATTTGCTGCATAAAATTGGGTAATACAATTTGTGTTGGTGATTCATTCTCTGCAACAATTGTTTCGTTAATTGTAAAACCTAATGGTTGTAATACTTTATAAAAGTCTGTTATATTACAATTAGCAACTTTACTTGCTGTGTGTATTGAAGTTCGGGCTGCCATTATTTTACGCAGCAAAGGATTACGTAATTTGCTAAACTTAGGCGATATACTGATAATTGCTTCTAAAGCATTAGGGTTTGCTTTTAAAATAGTAGCAATTTTTGTATTAGCATTTATTTCTATAGGCATAAAACAATGTTTTGTTAGTAATATAGTATGTAGATTTTAACATTCCTCACCAACTTTAATTACGAAAAAGAATGGCGGTTAATTGCCATTCTTTTTGCAGTGGGTATATATATATATATATGAGGGGATTAGTGTACCAATTCTTTTTCAATTGCAGCTGCTTTTGGAAAAAGAATATTATTTTCTAAATGAATATGAATATGTAAATCATCTTCAAATTCATCTAACATTCTGTACAATAAACTATAGCTGGCGCAAGCATCATGGGGCAATGTGTAATTGTTGGTAATTCTTCTAATTTCATCCATTGCATTTCCAGCAATTTCGTGTTCCATTTCCATCATGTTAATAGGATGTTGTACTGAACCGAAAGGGTTATCAGCTAAATGTTGTGTTCCGTTTTTTGCTGCAACTATTTGTTTAATATATGGAAATAATATTTTTTCTTCTTTTACAAGATGAGATGATAATTCTGCATTCACTGTTTCTACTAATTCATAAACTCTTTGTAATTCAGGATGATGACTGCCATGTACTCGCAAAACTTTTTGTGCATATGTTTTAATATCAGGCAAATTATTGCGAACATATGTGTGATGTGTATTTACAATATAATCAGCTAAAAAATCTAAACTCCATTCATTATAAGGAATAGGTCTTGAAGTAAAATTATTTTTATCTGCACTTTGTAATTCTTGCTCTACTTTGGTTACATCAATTCCTTTTTCTGCACATGCTTCTTTCACTGTTTTTTTACCACCGCAACAAAAGTCTAAACCATACTTTTTAAATACTTGTGCTTTGTGTAAATCTTTAGCAGCAATTTGTCCTAATGTTTCTTCGTCTTCACCAATAATGCGTTTGGTAATATTTATTTTCCACCAATGCGGTCCTTGTTCAATATATTCCCAATTAAATATATTTCCTCTCTCGCCTAATAGTTGATAATATAAAGGTTTAGGGTCGTGATCGTTATGAATAGTAAGCGTTTGTCCTTCTTGTAATTCATCAAAACGAGCAAAAATGGTTGGATGTTTTAAACGGGGTTCAAGCAATGTTACATTTAAAATATTTTCTAAAGCTACTTCCATAAATTTTTATTTTTTGGTGAAGAATAGAGTTCCTTAAAAACTTATGTAAAAGTGCAATGTGTAGAAAAAATATTTTGTGATTCAAATCATTTTATGGCAATTTATTTTTTCGAGAAAAGGAAAAATTGATAACAGCTAATCCCGAAAATAAAATAAGTGCAACTACAAACAATAATTCATTTAAATATGGAATGCTAACATAACCAAGGTCGGCAGAGCCTTGCAACATTAATATTACTTCGTTTAAAATAATTCCTGCAACAAAAATTATAATGCCCTTTTTAAGTTTTGTTGAAATAAAATTCATTTCAAAATTTGTAGTATATGCAAACAAGAAAATTGTAATAACACCTAATAAAACCAAATGTAAATATCCAATAATAATGGGCCTGAAACCAAATGCCAATTGGCTTAATGAAGGTATTGTTGAAAATGCTTGTAATAATAATTTAATTGTTAATGCAACTGCACTTAGAATAAAAAGAATTTTACTTGTTGAATTTATTTGTGAAAATATATTTTTATTTTTTCTGATTATTTCGGTAATGTAAAACCATCCAATAAGTTGCATAATGGCAGTTATTAATACAATTAAATAAAGTACAAAAGGAATGTTTAACCATAATGCCGATAAGAAAAATGCAGGAACCGAAGCAATTAAAAAGAAATAAAATACTTGCAATAATTTCTTTTTATCGGTAATTAAATCTTCCATCATTACCATTAATAAACCCATGCAGGCAAAAAAGAACCAACCGTTATATTGAAAGTGAAGAAAAAAATAAATAGCAGATAAATATAATTTGGGTGTCATTATTTTATTCATCATTAAATAGCCTAAACTAAATGCTCCAATAGATGAGATAGCGTTTAATGTAACCGCCGCCTTAAACCATTTGTGTGCTATTTTAGGTTGTGCTTGTTTGTTTAAATCTCTCCAAAAAACAATAGCAAACCAATACGAAACAAAAACAGATAATGCAGAAAATATAATAGAGTATAAACCATAACCTTCCCATGGGAAAGTAAGCAACATACCATAAGCAGTAATTAAATTAGCCCACAAAATTGTTTTGTATTTGGCTAAATTATTTTCTAATGAAGTATGTTTTAATTGTTTAATAAGTAAGAACATTAATGCTTGCGTAATCCAACCGGCAAAGGCAAAATGAGAGTGTGCATGTAGTATTTTTTTTTGTTCAATAAAGGGAAGTGAGAAAGCTATTTTATAACGAAGTATAATGCCAAGAATTGAAACTATTAATAAATTTATAAATGCAATTCTTAACCATTTATGAATTGAAATATGCATGAATTTTTTTTGCAAAATTAAAAATCATTCAATTTTTGTAGTATGATTTTAGTCATACCTAACCAATAATAAATTAACAATATACTTTTCCTTTTTTAATTGTTAATTCTCCTTTATCGTGCATTTGCCTCATGGCTCTAATAACAGTTTCAACTCTAAGCCCCGTCATATCTGCAATTTGCTGGCGTGTAAGTTGTAATTGGTTACATTCTGCACAAATATTTTTATGATTCATTTTAAAATAATTTAGTAAGAATGAAATTTTATCTTCCGGATCGTTACCTGCCAGTTCTTTTAAGGTAAGAAATTTATAACGTACTCTTTCTGCTAATAGTTTTGAAAATTTAAAATGTATATCAGGCCTTTCAGTAATTAATTGATGAAATGTTGCTTTGTGTAAACGAATAATGGTAGATTCGGTATTGGCAATAGCAGTTGCAACATGTACTTGTTCATCAAACAAAGGAAGTTCTCCAAAACATTCATCGGGTTCAATAAGCATTTGAATAAACTCTTTTCCTTCGTCGTTTATATTAACCCATCTTACACTTCCTTCCACTAATTGGAAATAAAAATTACAAACTGTATTTTCATTAAAAATAATTTCCTCAGCATCTATTTTCTTATAAGTAGCCCCCCATGCCAGTAATATATCAATATCTATCATCATAAAGCTAAGTGTGTTACAAAAGTAATACTATAATAAAAAATTACTTAAAAATGTAAATACTTCAATTATATTTTTTATTTTTAAAACAATGAAAAATTAACCAATATTCAGTTAGATTATATTTTATGATTATACGCATAGTTCACTTTTTTTTTCGTTCATAATCTTGCATTATTATTCAAACAAACACTACACATATGAAATTGAAATTTGCAATGTTTTCAACAGCAATCATGTTTCTAACCATTACCCTGTTATCTTGTGGCGGAGGTAATAACAGCACACCTTCTACACCCGCAGCAGCACCAACAGCATCAACTGCTGAAACAAAAACCGATAATGGGAATCCTTCTTACGATCCTAAACGCGGTACAGGTAAATTTACAAAAGTTGATATTCCGGCTACATTAGATGCTGCAAAAGCCAGTGCAGGTGAAAAAGTATTTAATGTAAAATGTAGCAGTTGCCACAAATTAACTGATGAAAAATTAGTTGGTCCGGGTTGGAAAGGTGTTACAGGTCGCCACTCTGCAGAATGGATTATGAACTTTTCTACCAATACAGATGAAATGATTGATAAAGACCCTAAAGCACAAGCCATGCTTGAAATTTGTTTAGTGCGTATGCCTAATCAAAATTTAAGTGATGATGATGCTAGAAATATTTATGAATTTATGCGTAAAAATGATGGCGTAAAATAATAAAACAATTACTCTCTGCTCTAAAAAAATCAAAACAAACAATATGAAAAAAATAAATTTTAGCTTAGTTGCACTTTCTGCAGCAGTATTGTTTGCAATGAATAGTTGCAAACCCAAAAATGCCGGAAATGCAGTAAGTGCAGGTGCTGCAGAAAAAGCTTATGTAGCTCCGGGGCATTATGATGAGTTTTACAATTTTGTATCAGGTGGTTTTAGTGGACAAGTTAGTGTGTATGGATTACCTAGTGGTCGTTTATTAAGAGTTATCCCCGTTTTTTCTAATGATCCTCAAAGTGGTTATGGTTATAGTGAAGAAACAAAACCTATGTTAAACACTTCACATGGCTCTATTCCTTGGGATGATCAACACCATTTAGCATTATCTCAAACCAATGGCGAAATTGATGGAAGATGGATTTTTGCTAATGCTAACAATACACCACGTGTTGCAAGAATAGATTTAAAAACTTTCAACACTACAGAAATTATTGAATTACCAAACAGTGCAGGTAACCATAGCTCACCTTTTATTACAGAAAATACAGAATATGTAGTTGCAGGTACTCGTTTTAGTGTTCCACCAGATAATGTGAATGGTGATGTTCCCATTAATTCTTACAAACAAAACTTTCAAGGCACTATAAGTTTTATTAAAGTTGATAAAGAACATGGCGGAATGGACATTGCTTTCCAATTAAATTGCCCTCCGGTTGATTTTGATTTAAGCCATGCCGGTAAAGGTAAATCTCATGGATGGTTCTTCTTCTCATGCTATAATACAGAACAAGCTAATACTTTATTAGAAGTAAATGCTTCACAAAGAGATAAAGATTTTATTATGGCTGTAAACTGGAAAAAAGCAGAAGAATATTTGAAAGCGGGAAAAGGAAAAAAGATAGCAACAAAATATGTTCACAATGTATATGATGAAGCTACACAAACAGCAAAATCTGAAACTAAAAATGAAGTAACCGTTTTAGATGTTAAAGAATTAAAAGATATCTGCTACTTTATTCCTTGCCCTAAATCTCCACATGGTTGCGATGTTGATCCTACAGGCGAATACATTGTAGGCAGTGGAAAATTAGCAGCATTAATTCCTGTATTCAGTTTCGATAAAATACAAGCGGCTATTGCTAAAAAAGATTATGCCGGCGATTATAACGGCATTCCGGTTATTAAATATGAATCTGCTTTATATGGCGAAGTTCAAAAACCGGGCTTAGGACCATTACATACAGAGTTTGATGGAAAAGGAAATGCAATTACTTCATTCTTTGTTTCATCTGAAATTGTAAAATGGAATATTAAAGATTTAAAAGTAATTGACAGACAACCCACTTTTTACAGTGTAGGCCACTTATGTATTCCTGGTGGAGATACTAAAAAACCTAATGCAAAATATGTAATTGCTTATAACAAAATTACAAAAGATCGTTACTTGCCTACAGGGCCCGAACTTAACCAAAGTGCACAACTGTATGATATTAGCGGAGATAAAATGCAATTAATATTAGACTTCCCAACAACAGGTGAGCCACACTATGCACAAGCAGTATCGGCAGATTTAATTAAGAATAATTCAGTAAAATTCTTTAAAATAGATGAAAATAAAAATCCTTATGTAACCAAAGGAGAAGCTGCAAGTAAAGTAGTACGTGAAGGAAATAAAGTACATGTTTATATGACAGCAATACGCTCTCATTTTGTACCTGATAATATTGAAGGAATTAAAGTAGGAGATGAAGTTTATTTTCATGTTACCAACTTAGAACAAGATTGGGATATACCACATGGCTTTGGTATAAAAGGTGCTCCTAATGCAGAATTATTAATTATGCCTGGAGAAACAAGAACATTAAAATGGACACCTGAAAAAACAGGTATTATTCCTATTTATTGTACAGATTTCTGTAGTGCATTACACCAAGAAATGCAAGGCTATGTACGTGTTTCACCTGCAGGTAGCAATGTTCCGCTATTATTTAGCACAGGTAAAAACATGCCCAAAACCGACTCTTCTCAAAAAAAATAAATTTTAATGCTAAAGTGAGCGTGAACGGTTTTTAAAAAAATCGTTCCCTCACTTTTTTTAATTTCTTATATGAAAAATAAATTAAAACCTATCAATCGTTTATTAGTTTTAATATGCGGATTAGGATTAATAGCAGTTTTATTTACTCCAATATGGAGAATTGATTTAGATGCACCACAATATCCTGAAGGATTAAGTTTAAACATTCACGCAAACGGATTAAGAGGAAGCGTAGATATTGTAAATGGGTTAAACCACTACATAGGAATGCAAACATTGCATAACGAAAATTTTATTGAATTTACAGTGTTACCATACTTAATTGGATTTTTTGCAGCATTGTTTATTATAGTTGCAATTATAAACAGAAGAAAATTTTTAAATTTTGCTTTCCTACTTTTTGTATTGTTTGGAATAGTTGCTATGATAGATTTTTGGAAATGGGAATATAATTATGGCCATAATTTAAGCCCCGATGCACCAATAAAAGTACCAGGAATGGCATACCAACCACCATTAATAGGCTTTAAGCAGTTACTTAATTTTGGAGCTTATTCAATACCCGATATTGGCGGTTGGATTTTTATTGGAGTGGGTGTAATATTAATGCTATGTGTTTTTACAGAATTCAAAAAGGCTAAACAAAAATTATAATGTTATTTGTAAAAAAAATTTTTATCCTACTTGCAATTATATTTTTTGTTAGCTGTAACTCACAGCCAGAGCCAATTATTGTAGGTAAAGATCAATGTTCTTTTTGTAAAATGATGGTAAGTGATGCTAAGTTTGGCGGAGAAATAATTACAACAAAAAATAAGAAATATAAGTTTGATGATATGCACTGCATACTTTCTTCATTAAAATCAAAAATGATAGAAGAAAACGAAGTGAAAGATGTATATATAACTGATTTTTCTTCCGCTAATCATCAATTAATAAATGTAAAAACAGCTTTGTTGCTACAAAGCAATTTATTAAAAAGCCCAATGGGTGGTAATACTGCTGCATTTGCAACTGAAATTGAAATGAATAAAATAAAAGAAGAGTATAAAGCCACTATTGTTTCATGGAGCCAATTGATAAAATAAAAATAATATTTAGTATTGTTCTGTTTATTCTAAGTGCAACTTTTGGTAAAGCAAAAACAATTAGGGTAGGAGCCAATCAATCAATTAAAACAATAACACAAGCTATTATTGTTGCCAATAAAGGTGATACAATAATGGTAAACAAAGGTGTATATAAAGAACATAATTTAATTATTGATAAAGAAATTGTTTTAAAAGGAATTGATTTACCTGAGTTAGACGGAGAACATAAATATGAAATTATTTCTATTAAAGCCGATAATGTAGTAGTAGATGGTTTTAAAATTCAAAACAGTGGCATATCAAGCATTGTAGATATTGCAGGAATTAAAATTTACAACAAACATCATGTTAAAATAATTAATAATATACTGAATGATACTTTCTTCGGAATTTATTCTCAATATGGTATTAACTGTATTATTAAAAACAATATACTAACAGCACACCAAAAAGAAGAACAGCAAAGCGGAAATGGTATTCATTGTTGGAAGAGCGATAGTATGCAAATTATTGGTAATACAATTACCGGACATAGAGATGGAATTTATTTTGAGTTTGTTACACACAGTATTATTTTAAAAAATTATTCTTATAAAAATATTCGCTACGGTTTACATTTTATGTTTTCAAATAACGATTCATACGTTGCAAATAAATTTGAAAATAATGGATCAGGTGTATCTGTAATGTATTCGCACAACGTACGCATGTTTAGTAATTATTTTAAAGATAATTGGGGTGATGCTGCTTACGGAATTTTATTAAAAGAAATTTCAGACAGTTATGTGCAAGGAAATTTTTTTGTAAAAAACACCAGCGGTATTTATATGGAAGGTGCAACCAGAATTATTGTAACAAAAAACAGTTTTAAAAACAATGGATGGGCATTAAAAATTCAAGCAAGCTGCATGGATATTGATTTACATGAAAACAATTTTATTGGTAATACTTTTGATGTGGGCACCAACGGAAATTTAGTATTGAATAAGTTTGACAGAAATTATTGGGATAAATACGATGGATATGATTTAAATAAAGATAAAATTGGTGATGTTCCTTATAGACCGGTAAGTATGTATTCTATGATTGTAGAAAAATATCCTACAGCTATGATGTTGTTTAGAAGTTTTATAACATCATTGATGGATAAAACAGAAAAAGTAGTGCCAAGTTTAACACCTGAAAATTTAAAAGACGAACATCCATTAATGAAGCCATTACCATTATGATTGAAATTAAAAATATATCAAAAAAATTTGGCAAATTAACAGCATTAGATAATGTAACTGCAAATTGTAATGCTGCTGAATGTATTGCTCTTATTGGCCCTAACGGAAGCGGCAAAACAACTTTAATAAAATCTATTTTAGGAATGGTTGTTCCTAATTCAGGCGAAATTTTTTTCAATAAAAAATCAATTGCTCATCAATGGGATTATCGCGGATATATTGGGTATATGCCTCAAATTGGCCGTTATCCAGATAATATGACTATTGGTCAAATTATTGATATGATGAAAGATATTAGAAATCATAAAGACAACCTCGATGAAACATTAATTAAAAATTTTGAGTTGAAAGAAATGTATCACAAACGTATGCGAACTTTATCTGGCGGAACAAGACAAAAAGTAAGTGCAACGTTAGCATTTTTATTTAACCCTCAAGTATTAATATTAGACGAACCCACAGCAGGTTTAGATCCGGTAGCTTCTGAAATATTAAAAGAAAAAATTCTTGAAGAAAAAAAGAAAGGAAAATTAATTCTCATCACTTCACATGTATTAAGCGAGTTAGATGATTTAGTATCGCAAGTAATATACATGCAAGAAGGCAAATTAATTTTTCATAAATCAATTCAACAAGTACATACCGATACAGGTGAAGTAAAACTATCTAAAGCAATAGCAAGAGTAATGAATTATGAACAAAATAATTAAATACGTTATTACCGATATATTACGAAATAGAATAGTATTGGCTTATATGCTTTGTTTGCTGGTACTTTCCTTTAGTGTATTAAGTTTAGAAGATAATATTACAAAAGGCCTTTTAAGTTTATTAAATATTATTCTAATAATTGTACCACTTATTAGCATTATTTTTTCGGCAATATATATTTATAATAGTGCTGAATTTATAGAACTTTTATTAAGCCAACCACTTAAACGTAAAACCATTTGGTTAAGTTTATTTATAGGTTTAGCTGCTTCTTTATCTATTGCTTTTTTAATTGGAACGGCATTGCCCATTTTAATTTATGCTTTTTCTGCAACCGGTATAATTATGATTATAGTTGGGTTATTACTAACCATAATTTTTATTGCTATAGCTATGCTGGCAACTTTATTTGCACGCGATAAAGCTAAAGGAATTGGTGTAAGCATTTTATTGTGGTTATACTTTTCTTTATTGTTTGATGGATTGGTTTTGTTTTTACTTTTTCAATTTTCCGATTATCCTTTAGAAAAAGTAATGGTAGGCTTAACGGCTTTAAACCCAATAGATCTAGGAAGAATTTTAATTCTATTGAAAATGGATGTATCTGCATTAATGGGATATACCGGGGCTGTGTTTAAAGATTTTTTTGGAACCAATATGGGCCTTAGCACATCATTTTTAGTAATGTTCTTGTGGATTGTTATTCCGGTTTGGGTAGCAGTTAAAAAATTTGATAATAAAGATTTGTAACCAAATTAATACATTGTTATATAGTATATAATAATTTATTTATGAAAAAAGATATCACTTGCCGTGCCGATATAGAATTGCTGATAAACACTTTTTACGAAAAAGTAAAAAAAGATAATTTATTAAGTCAATTTTTTGAAAAAATAAAATGGGATAGGCATTTAAACATTATGTATGATTTTTGGGAAAATATAATTTTTCAAACAGGCTCGTATGTAGGCAACCCAATGAACATTCATGAAAAACTTGCAGGGAAAATGCAATTGAATAAAAATGATTTTAAAAGATGGATTAAGTTATTCTTGAAATCTATTGATGAGTTATTTGAAGGCACCAATGCAGATTTAGCAAGAAATAGAGCTATAAGTATTGCAAGTGTAATGCAAAATAAATTCATAGCTGCCAAGAAAAAAGCATAAACCATTTGGTTTATGCTTTTTCAATTTAAAAACAACAAACACACAAAAAGAATTAATTTTTAGGAGGAAGCAATACACCATCAATTACATAAACAATACCGTTTGATGCAGGTACTGTTGCAATTACATTAGCTACTCCGTTAATTACAATTTTTCCATCTTTCTTTGAAATAGTAACATTTCCACCATTAGCTTCACCAATAGTTTGACCATCTTGTAAAGCATCCGGTTTGTACACACCAACGGCAACATGATATTGAAGAATATCTGTTAAATCATTTTTCTTTTCAGGTTTTAATAAACCTTCAACTGTGCCTGCAGGTAATTTATTAAAGGCTTCATTGGTTGGTGCAAATACAGTAAAAGGCCCGGCATTACTTAAAGCATCAACTAATTCTGCAGCTTTAACTGCTGTTACTAAAGTACTGTGGTCTTTACTTTCAATAGCAACTTGCACAACATTTTTTGCAGACTGATCGTCCTTTACACCAGATTGGCCACTTGCTTTTGTTTCGGTTGCAGCAGGTGTAGAAACTGTGTTGCTGGCATTATCATTATTGTTACAAGAAACTGTAACTAAGGTTATACATGCCATAAGCGGCAAATAAATCTTTTTCATAATAAAATATGTTTTGGTATAAAATATTTTATGTAAGGTAAAAGCTTATATACCCTTCATTTATGATTGCTGTCATAAGAAAATAGAATATTCGAATTTCTAAATTTTGAATGAAGTATTAATTCAATGAAACAAAATCGGGGCGATTAATAAACTGACTGTTATACTTAAAACGCAAATCGGTTGATATAGTAAAATTCCAAGGTGTCATATTATTTATGGTAATAGGGTAGTATGTGCAACGAAACTCTATAGTGCCAAAAATTAATGCTTCATTTCTTGTTCTAAAACCTGCACTAATTGAACTGTATAAGTTTCCGTTAAAAAATACTTCTCCTTTGGGTTTAATATAACTAAGGCTGGTGCCGGCAAAAGGTGCAAAGCCAAATCCTAAAATTTTCCATCGGCTGTATAAAACAAATTCATAATTTAAAGTAGCCCTTACAGTTGCATATAAATTAATAATATTGTTATATGATGGAATTCCATAAGTACTGTTTATTCTTAAAGGTTCATTAAAAGCGGTGTTGAGTTGTTGTGTGTAACTTGCACTAAAAAAATTTCGTTGATACCAACGTGGATTAAAAATTTTTAATCTATCAAATGATTCAAGGCCTAATAATATACCAATATCTTGTAATGAACCCTGATAAAAATAGCCGCCTGCTTTTGCCGTATAGTTTAAATAACCTTGTCTTTTTGTGAAATAATTTTTTTGTAAACTTAATCCAACGTATGGGCGATTATTGTTTTCATTGTTACTCCAACCGCTTATTACAGATGCATTATAGCCTTCGGGAACGTCTTCGTTTCTTCCAAAACCATATATATAATTTGTTTTGTAATACTCTTGTTTGAATAAAGTGAATGAGGCTAAAAGGCTTGTTACATTTGCATATTGATAATTATAAATATTTTCATAAATATCCGGAACCTCAGTAAATTTTATTTTGCTGGCTCTAAATGCAATAAATTCTTTTGCTTTTCTATATGATGTTTCATGCATTAGTTTTTTCCCGGTTATATTATATCCAACCCATGCATCGTATGAATAGTTGCTATATTTAAAATCTGAATTATATAATGAATCTGATAAATAATAATGATTACTATATTTTCTATGTGCTTCTATGGCTCCCGTCCATAAATAATATGGAGTTGGTAAAGGCAATTCTGCTTTTACATATAAATTGGTTTCATATCTTAATCCGTTATTGAAAGCATTGTTTAAATTTTGATATCCTGCGGTAAGATTTACAAATGTTCCATTAATATTTCGTTTTAAATATTCTGCTCCATATCCAAAAACAGGTATACGCAGTGGATCACTAAATGTTGAAAATTGCAACCTGTCTCCACTGCCTGATAAATTATCGTCTTGTGCTTGTAAAAACAAAGTTGTGCTCATTACTTGCCCCGATGCACTTAAAGAAAAAACATCTTTATATAAAACAATTAAATCAATGGTATCGTGATTTTCAGATAAATCTTTTATTAAAATTTTGGCATCTTGTAAAAAAGGCAGATCGCGTAAGTATCTAACATTGTCTGCTAATAATGTGGGAGATAGTTTGGTTCCTTCTTTAAAAAATAAATTATTTTTTATTGTTTTTTTTCTGGTGAGAACGTGTAATGTATTTGCGGCTTTTGTAAGAAAATTTTTATTATGAAAAGTGGTATCATTTATTGATTCTCCAAAGTCAATTTCTTTTATGTAAATATTTTTTATGAATGCATTGTTGTAAAGAATATAGGGTGAAACGTTTCGTGTTGCAGATAGTATGCTGCTGTCTGTATTATTGTTGTTATCAGGATTGGTTGAAATTGCTTTGCCTAATTTGCCAAGCCAGCCTCTTTTTTTTGACAGAAAAAAACTGTCTTCTTTATCTTGTGCATGGCATTGTGTAGCAATTAAAATATTGCAAATGATAGTAAAATAAATAATATGTTTTGTAAAGCCCAACAATAATTTTTTTTGTAAGATAAGTAGTTTAATGTTTTAAAATTGGTAAACAAAAACCCCGCCTCAATTAATTGAAACGGGGATGTGTTTTATTTGTTTATGAAGATTGTTCTTCAATAAATAAAGATTAATATCTGTAATGTTCTGCTTTAAAGGGTCCAAATTGAGGGATGCCCAAATAGCCAGCTTGTTCGGGAGTTAATGTGTCTAATTCTACACCAATTTTTGCTAAATGTAAACGAGCTACTTTTTCATCTAAATGTTTGGGCAACACATATACTTTATTTTCGTATTTATCGCTGTTTGTCCATAATTCAAGTTGAGCAAGTGTTTGGTTAGTAAATGAATTGCTCATTACAAAACTTGGGTGGCCTGTTGCACAACCTAAGTTTACTAATCTGCCTTCTGCAAGAATAATGATGTCTTTACCTTCTACATTATAAATATCAACTTGTGGTTTTACTGTATCTTTTGTATGGCCATAGTTTTCATTTAACCAAGCCATGTCAATTTCAATATCAAAGTGTCCAATATTGCAAACAATAGTTTTGTCTTTCATTAATTTGAAATGTTCTCCACAAATAATATCTCTGCAACCTGTAGTGGTAACAACAATATCAACTTCTTTAACTGCATCTATCATTTTTTTAACTTCAAAACCATCCATAGCAGCTTGTAAAGCACAAATAGGATCTATTTCTGTAACTATTACACGGCAACCTGCACCTGCAAGACTTGCAGCACTTCCTTTACCAACATCTCCATAACCTGCTACTACTGCTACTTTACCGGCAAGCATTACATCGGTAGCACGGCGAATAGCATCTACTAAACTTTCTTTACAACCGTATTTGTTATCAAACTTAGATTTTGTAACACTATCATTTACATTAATTGCAGGGATAGGTAAAGTGCCTTTTGCCATTCTTTCGTATAAACGATGAACACCTGTTGTGGTTTCTTCACTTAAACCTTTAATGCCGGAAATTAATTCAGGGTATTTATCAAAAACTATATTAGTTAAATCTCCGCCATCATCTAAAATCATATTTAATGGTTTGTCTGCACTGCCAAAAAATAATGTTTGTTCAATACACCAATCTGCTTCTTCTAAAGTTTGTCCTTTCCATGCAAATACGCCAATACCTGCAGCAGCAATAGCAGCAGCAGCTTGGTTTTGTGTTGAAAAAATATTACAACTACTCCATTTAACTTCTGCTCCTAATGCAATTAATGTTTCAATTAAAACAGCAGTTTGAATGGTCATGTGTAAGCAACCTGCAATGCGTGCACCTTTTAATGGTTGAGATGCTGCATATTCTGCTCTTAACGACATTAAGCCCGGCATTTCTGCTTCGGCTAAACGAATTTCTTTTCTACCCCATTCAGCCAAACTCATATCGGCTACTTTGTAGGGTAGTGTAAAATCAATAGTTTTTGTAAGTGTAGACATAGATGTGTGATTTGAAATGCAAATATAAATGGTAGAATAAAATACCTGCATAATATAAATAATTTAGAATAAAACACTTATTATTAGCTTATTTTTGGAATAAATAAATAGTTTATTATGGCAAAAGCAGTTAAAAAAGAACAAAACGCTATCAATCAATTATTATTAGATGATACCGATATGCATATTTTAAAAATATTACAACACAATGCTAAAGCAACTGTAAAAGAAATTGCCGATAAAGTGCATTTAAGTACTACGCCGGTGCATGAAAGAATTAAAAGAATGGAACAAGCAGCAGTTATTAAACAATATGCTACGTTGGTTGATAATACTAAAGTAAAAAAAGGGTTAATGGTAATATGTTATGTATCATTAAGGCAGCACGATAAAAATGCAGGAAGTAAATTCATTAAAAAAATTCATGAATTAAATGAAGTGATTGAATGTTACAATATTTCTGGCGAATTTGATTTTATGTTAAAAGTAGTTGCAGAAAATATGGATGCTTATTATGATTTTCATGTAAACAAATTAAGCCAAAGCGAAAACATTGGGCATGTGCAAAGTGCTTTTGTAATGGGTATTATAAAGCAAACACATATGTTTATTTATTAGGTTGGAAAGGTATAATGCTTAAAGCCGGTGTAAAATTACGGGGTAAATATCCCCGTTAAACTCCCCCGATAAAAGGGGAAAATTACGGGTAAAAAATACCGTATAAATATTAATTGTTTTTATATACAACTTATGCATTTGTGTTGTAAATTTAATTATTAATTACAACCAAACCTGCTGCCATGAAAACCCTAAAACTACTTTCGGCTTTTGCCTTATTTACCGTGTTAATAATGTATGCATGTAAAAAGGCAGATTTTAGTTTTCAGAAAGAAACAGAAATGTCTGTTGAAAGCAAATTCTTTAATAGCCACCGAACCGGTAACAGCGAAGAAAATGCCCTAATAAGTTTTTTACAACGCAAAAACAGTAAAGAACATTTTGTAGCAAAAACAGCTGCCCAAATAGGTTACCCGCGTTGGGACAAAATGCTAAAGAAACCCAACAAAAAAACATTAGTTGTTGGAGATGCTGCTGTTATGGGTACAGCAAGCGGAAACACAGCAGATGATGTTTATTATATTCCTTTTGTAAGAGATTCTCAAAACTATGTAAACGCAGCAATGGTAATAAAAACCAGTACGACAGATACTACATTAAGTTATAAATGTGATTGGCAGTATAAGCAAAAACAAAATGATGTAAATAGCTTAAATGATGCTGCCGAAAATTTTGCGGTATTTTTTATGGTTTTGGATAACAATGTTTTTGGACATACTAAATTTAAAATTATTGATACCAGTATTTTTAGAACCAATAATCACTCTCCATTTGAAATAACTTTAACAACACAAACTAATAATAACGGAATCCAACCTCTTATGGAATTGGTAACACGTTGCCAGGATATAACGATATCATATTTACCCAAAATATGCTCCTATATGGCAGACCCTACCCGGGGTTATTGTAATGACCGCTACAACCCAACGGTATGTGATAAATGCCCGCGATGTTGGGAGTCTTATAGAACCACTGTTTGTTGGGAGGAATGGGAAGATGGCGGAGACGAAGGTGGCGGCGGAATAGGTGGCAGTGGTGGAGATGAAGGAGGCGGTAGCGGAGGAGGAGGTTCTGCACCGCCCAGCCCTTGCGGCGTAGAGCAGCCCAACGGCACTAATAGTGTACATAATAACCCCGAAACCATGGTAACTTTTAAAGCCCCTTGCGGCGGCGATACCCCGGGCTGGGAGCCTGTTGATAATTTCAACCAAAATTCTCTAAGCCCTAACGATAGTATAATCATTAAACTTGACAGTTTCCCATGTGCGAAACAAGTTGCATTAGAGATGCCTAATTGTAATTGGGAAATAAAAAAAATGATTGCTGATGTTTTTAATGTAACTACCGAAGTCAACCTTAAGCTTGAACCTAATTATTCTCTTCCAGATTCTATAGTTGGGCAAACAAGAGTAGAAAATGGTAGTTTAGCAAATTACGTTGCCGTGATAGATTTAAACCCTAAATATTTAAAGGGCTCTAAAGATTATATTGCAGCGACTTTAATTCATGAATCCATTCATGCATACATTGGATATATGAGAAGCTCACTTGATTCAAATACTTTTAAAACATTATTTCCAATTTATTGGGAATATAGAGGAAATGAAGCCCAACATAACCAAATGTCAAATAGCTATATTAACTTCATGGTAAACTTTTTACAAAATATAAATACAAATTTACCTAGTAATGTAGCAGAAGCTTTAGCGTGGGGAGGTTTAGAGCGAACCGCAATATGGAAAGCAAAAGATTCAACAGAAATAAAGAAAATACTTGATATTAATTATCGTGCAGCTAATCCTACTATAGGAACAGCAGATTCATTAAAAATTATTAAATGTGATTAAATGAGAAGGCTTTCAACTTTACTGATATTATTATTGGCTTTCCCGTTAATAGCCTTATGCCAATCCAAACAAAACACTGTTTATACAATAGCTAATAATATTTTTTTAAAAAATATAACTGAAGAATTAAGCCAGTTTAAAAATGGGAGTGGCTTTACTCTAATTTACTTTGAATTGAATCCAAACTCATTTCGTAGGTTTAAATCGGCATCTTCAAATAGTTTGAGTAAAAAAATTGTTGATAGTATGATGGAAAAACATGAATTTTTTTTTGAAGTAAACAAACTTAAAAAAGGGAACTTTATATTACCAATAATTCAAATAATGCTTGATGAAGATACTAAAAATAGTAGCGATTTAAACTGGGAGAATAATTCATCTTGGCAACTCAGAAGTTTCGATAAATTTCCAAGCTATAAAAAAATTATATTTCTTAAGCCAATTATTATATATGGGTATAGACCAATACAGTAATATTCCATCCTTTTCTTCTCCGCAATAGTAGCAACTAATTCGTAAATGATGTTCGTGGTTATATACATACGCACCCTGCAAAGGGTTATGCAACTCAATCGGCTTATGATATTTACGCCTTAATAGAAGAGGCTGTACAAAACCCTTATTATAAAGGTGCTTTTGTTGCCGCAGCCGATGGAAGCCAATATGCCATTACCATAACAGACCCTACCCAAGCGGCGGCTTTTTGGGGCACTAAAAGCCAATACTTAAATGGTACCAATTGGAGCAAAGATTCGGATATTGGCAAAGCATTTGATAAGGTTTATGACCATTTTGAAAGTGGAGATACTACCAAAAGAAATTACGCCTACGAAATGGCAATGGCTGCTGTTCTTAAACAGTATGATGTGGGTGTAACCTTAAATAAAAAAGATGCCAACGGCAATTTTAAGCCTATTGTGGTGCAAACCAATATTACAACCACCGGCAGGGGAATATTTAAAAAAACAATTACTACTTATACGCAAACATGTAATTAACATTTAAATTAAGAAACCATGAAAAAAATATTTTTTATATCACTTATTATAATGTTAGCTAATACAAAAAATATAAACGCACAAACAGGTGTACCCGATACACTTGCGTATTTACAAAACATTGTAGCTAACAAGGCTCAATATATAGGACAGCCGTTTTCTATTCTTAAAAATAGTTTGCAAATTCAAGTCAAGTTTTTCTTCCCTTTTGCAAGTTTACCGTATGACAAAACCAAAGAAACTTCAACTCAATTTAGTTTTTATTTCCCACAAAATGCAGATGAAATGTATTTAACATACCCAAGTCTGCGAATATCTTGGCAACAATATTTAAATGCAAATCAGTCTAATATTATTCGTGCCACTAATAATAATAGAGGTCAATGGAATGTAGCAGCCTATAATTTTATAACAATGCAATAATAGCAGATATAAAAGTGAGGGAATGAATAAAATAATGGGTATTATTTTTTTTATTGCAGGCATTGCACAATTATGGAGAATGTTATTTGAAAAAGTAGTTTAGAAGTTATGAATTATAAGTGATGAATGATAAATTACACAATAATTCATAACTCATCATTAACTTTCACTTACCCATTTATCTCTTTCATCTGGTGAAAACTTCCATGGAGCAAAATTGTTTTCAATACTGCTGAACATGCTGTTCCATTCTTGCGGAGCATTGCTTTCTTCCATAATTAAATAACGGCGTAGTTGTGTAATAATATCTAATGGCGAAATGCTTACAGGGCAAGCTTCTACACATGCATTGCAAGTGGTGCAGGCTCTTAACTCTTCAACAGAAATATAGTTGTGTAGTAAAGATTTATTATCGTCTGTAAAAATTTTATGTGCATTAATATTTTTTCCAATTTCTTCTAATCGGTCTCTTGTTTTCATCATTATAGTACGCGGACTTAATAATTTACCTGTGATATTTGCAGGGCAAGCAGCAGTGCATCTTCCACATTCTGTGCAACTATATGCATCTAATAAATTTTTCCAACTTAAATCAAACACATCTTTTGCTCCAAATTTTTTATGTTCTGTAGATGGTTCTGTTGGTGCTAATTCTGGCTGCATGGCATATAAAACTTCATTCTGTATATCAGGCATATTTTTCATTTTGCCTTGTGGTATTAGCCTTGCATAATAAGCATTAGGAAATGCAAGTAAAATATGTAAATGTTTGCTGTATGGTAAATAGTTTAAGAAAATAAATATGCCAGTAATATGCACCCACCAACAAGTTCTTTCAAACCAAACTAAACTTTGATTGCTAAAATTTTGTAATATGAAATGATAGTTTGATGAGATGATAAAATTACCAGTTAATGTTTCTCCGTAATGCCCGTAACCTCTGCTTTGTAATAAAATATCGCAAGCATTCATTTTTAAAAACAAAAACATTAAAATAATTTCGGTAATTAAAATATAGTTGGCATCGCTTCTTGGCCATCCGTTTAAATCATTGCTGGCAAAGCGTTTTAGCTTAATAATATTTCTTCTTATTAAAAATGTTGCACAAAAAATAATTACCAATACGGCTAATATTTCAAATGCATTAATTAATAAAGTATAAAAGCTGCCTAATGGTTTTGCAAATAATCTGTGCGTGCCTAAAATGCCATCTAATACAATTTCTAATACCTCAATATTTATAATAATAAAACCAGCATACACAAAAAAATGCATTACAGCTACCAACGGATTTTTAAACATTTTCTTTTGCCCAAACGCTAATAATAAAACATTTTTCCAACGAAGGTTTTTGTTATCGTTTATTTCTTCATCCCTTCCTAAAAAAATATTTCTTTTTATTTGTTTTGCCTTTTTGCTAAATAAATAAACAGCAGTTATAGTTAATAAAATAAAAATTAATTGAGGCAGGTATTGCATAATGTTTTATTATGTTGCTAAGGTAAGTTATAGCACATTAATTTATAAATTGTTTAATTATAACCGAAAGTTTTATTTTTACTTATTGTATGAAACAGAAAAATTATTTATTAGATAAAACACAGTCTGAATATAAATTGCAGCGGCTTGCATTAGAAGTAGCAGAGCATTTGCAGGGAGACAATGCTGCATTGATAATTATTGGTATTAGTGGCAGCGGAATGGTAATTGCCAATAAAATAAATTTATTGCTTAAACAATATTTATCTGTTTCTATTGAAACAATAAGTGCAAAGTTTGATAAAGTAAAACTTGTTGATATTGTTTTAAGTAGAGAACTAAGTTTTGATAATAAAAATATTTTATTGGTTGATGATGTTGCCAATACCGGTAAAACATTATTGTATGCTTTAAAACCTTTGCTGGCATTCTATCCTAAAAGAGTACAAACTTTAGTGTTGGTTGAAAGAATGCACAAACTCTTTCCTGTTAAACCTGATTTTGTTGGTTTATCTGTAGCTACAACTTTACAAGATAATATTGTTGTTGAGGTTGAAGGAACTGAAGTGTTAGGTGCTTATATTGCTTAATTAGATAGTGCAGCAATTGTTTCATTATAAGCAATATTGCTGTAATCTTTAATTACGTTATACAAAGTATCTCGCTCAACAGGTTGGCGTTTTGCTTGTTGAATTAAAGTAACCAATTGTTCTGTACGCATACTTGGTGTCTGCTCTTCACTACCTGCCATGCTATAAATTTTTGTTGTATCATCAATTGTTCCGTCTAAATCATTCACGCCAAAACTTAAACTTAATTGAGCATTTTGCCTGCCTAACATTGGCCAATATGCTTTTATATGAGAAAAATTATCCATATATAATCTTGCAATGGCATATAAACGCATATCTTCTACAATAGATGTTTCTGCAACATGGCTCATATCATTATCTTTATTACGAAACTTTAATGGAATAAAAGTATTGAAGCCACCTGTTTCATCTTGTAATTGTCTTAGTTTCTCCATGTGATCTACTCTATGTCCATATTTTTCAATATGTCCAAACAGCATAGTGGCATTGCTATGCATACCTAATGTATGTGCTACTTTATGAATATGTAACCAACCTTCTGCATCAACTTTATCTTCACAAATTTGTTGGCGAATTTCAGGATGAAAAATTTCTGCACCGCCGCCGGGTAAAGATTGTAAACCTGCATCTTTCAATATTTTCATTCCTTCTTCAACTGAAACTTTTGCTTTGCGAAACATATAATCTAATTCAACAGGAGTAAAACCTTTTAAATGCAAATCGGGTCTGTGTGCATGTATGGCATTTAATAAATCTGCAAAAAAATATAAATTCATTTTTGGATGAACACCACCAACAATATGCACTTCGGTAACAGGTTGATTATCGTATTTTTTTACAATGTTCAACATATCATCAATACTTAATTCCCAACCTTCTTCTTTATGTGCATATAAACGCGAGTAGGAACAAAACTTGCAATTAAATACACATATATTGGTTGGTTCTATGTGAAAGTTTCTGTTGAAATAAGTTTTATCTCCGTGCTTTTGTTCTCTAACAAAATTGGCTAATGCACCAACATAAGGTAAAGAAGCTTTTTCAAACAACAATACACCATCATCAAAGCTAATGCGTTGGTTGTTAATTATTTTTTCTCCTATTAATTGTAATTGTTTGTTTGAAGTATTAGAAACTATTGATTGAATGTGTTTATGCGTTTGCTTCATGCCCTACAAATTTGGTTGCAAAGATATGTTTCAATACATCAATGCATTCAATGATATTCTATAAAATAAAAAACAATGCTTTTTTTGAAGAAAGCATTGTTTAAATACTGTAATATACTATTAATGATTTATAGTTACCACTTCATTAGGATTGTGTTTATGTTTAAACATAATAGCAAATAAAACGGCAATTATTAACGCATAAGCAGAAAATGAAAGCCAGATGTTGTGCCAATCTCTTGCTCCATTATGTGTAAAAAATTTATCAATTACAATTCCGCTTACTAAGCCGCCAAAAAAAGCACCAAAGCCGTTTGTCATCATCATAAACAAACCTTGTGCACTTGAGCGTATAGAGGCTTTTGTATTGGTTTCTACAAATAAAGAACCTGAAATATTAAAGAAATCGAATGCCATTCCATAAACAATGCAAGACAAAATAATCATCCATAAACCATCTGCCGGATTTCCATAAGCAAATAACCCAAAACGTAAAACCCAGGCCAACATTGATATTAGCATTACATTTTTTATTCCGAATTTTTTTAAGAAAAATGGTATGGCTAAAATAAATAAGGTTTCACTCATTTGTGAAATAGACATAATAATGGTAGAATATTTTACCATGAACGATTTTTCGTATAAAGGATTTTTTGCAAATTCCGATAAAAAAACATCTCCATACATATTGGTAAGTTGTAATGCACCACCTAAAAACATAGAGAAAATAAAGAATAATGCCATTTTATAAGTACCAAATAATTTAAATGCATTTAATCCCAACTTCTCACTCCATGTTGCATTTTCAGAAATTAAATTTTGTGGTGGGCATTTAGGTAATGTAAAAGAATAAATTCCTAATACAATTGCAGAAATGGCTGCTATATAAAACATATTGGCAGAAGCTTTATTACCAGACAAATTAGTAAGCCACATAGCTGCAATAAAACCAATAGTACCCCATACACGTATTGGCGGAAAAACTTTTACAACATCATAATTATTATTTTTTAAAATAGTATAGGCAACCGAGTTAGATAAAGCAATGGTTGGCATGTAACAAAGCATGGCAGCAAAAATTACCCAATAAAATACAACAGAATTGCCGGCTTGTGGTAAATAAAATAATGCTAATCCACTAAGTATATGCAGTATGCCGTAAAGTTTCTCTGCATTAATAAATTTATCTGCAATAATTCCCGTTAATGCAGGCATTACAATTGATGAAATACCCAAGGTAGAAAATATGGCTCCAAATTCAGCACCACTCCATTGTTTTGTTCCAAACCAATAATTACCAATTGTTATAAGCCATGCACCCCAAATAAAAAACTGTAAAAAGCTCATAGCAGTTAAGCGAAACTTAATATTCATATAGCAGTTATTATAGTTAAACGATGAAGATAATAAAATTGTACTTTAAACAATCAAACAATTCGGGTAATAAAAAAATCTCAACCAAAATATTTGATTGAGATTTGTATTTCTTTTTTAGTACAATTTATAAATGTGCCTGAATTTTTTTCTCTAACACACTTTTAGGTACAGCACCAATTTGTTTATCTACAATTTTACCGCCTTTAATAAATAAAATTGCAGGAATAGAAGTAATACCGTAGTTCATACTAACATTAGGGTTATGATCTACGTTTAATTTTCCAACATTTACTTTTCCTGCATACTCTTTACTTAACTCTTCTACTACAGGCCCAATTGCACGGCAAGGCCCGCACCATTCTGCCCAAAAATCAACTACGGTTAGTTTATCACTTTCAATTACATCTTTCTGAAAGTTAGCATCTGTAAATTCTAAAGCCATTTTTTTGTGTTTTAATTTTTATAAAAATAATTTTTGTACTTAGCAATAGTGTTTCAATTAAACTGTTGTTGCGTCGCACACTTGTACTGTTTATTTACTATGCATCTAAGTGCCAATAATAATACCAAATATAAAAATAAGCAGGTGTTACTACCTAATTGACTTTTCCACCATTGTGTTTTATGACGAAGCTGCATGTATAAACTGACACTGAGGCGTATTTGTTAAATTCCGTATTTTGCAATCAATAATCCTCATCATGAAAAAAAATTATTTTCTTATTATTACCATTGCCCTTTTATTTACGGCTTGTAATTTTTTTAGTAAACCCATTAATGGAAACGGCAATCAATCTTCCGAAACAAGAAATATTTCATCTGCACAAAAAATAAAATTAGCAGGCAGTTATAATGTTGAACTTTCTCAAGGAAATACTTCCTTAAAAATAAATGCCGATGAAAATTTATTACCCTATATAGAAACATATAATGATAACGGTTGGTTAGTTATCAAAACAAAAGAAGATTATCGTCTTTCATCAAACAATCCTATAAAAATTATTATTTCAACCGATAAATTAGAAGCAATTAAATTAGCCGGAAGCGGCAATATAATGGGTACAACAAAATTTATTGGAGGAGATATGTTAGAAATAAATATTACCGGAAGTGGTAATGCCACTTTAGAAGTAAATACACCAAAAGTAAAAAGTAGTATTGCCGGCAGCGGAGATATTACATTAAGTGGAGAAACGAAAGACGAAGAAATACATATTGCCGGGCATGGTAATTACAAAGCTATTAATTTAAAATCTGAGAATGCCGATGTGCATATTGCCGGAAGCGGTAATGCTAATGTTTTTGCTGCTAATACACTATCTATACATATTGCCGGCAGTGGCGATGTAAATTATAAAGGCAACCCAACTATTGATCAAAAAATTGCCGGCAGCGGAAGTATTAAAAAAATAGCAGATAATTAAAAATTAAAATTTATTTTAATATAAAAGGCATTGAATTTTTCAATGCCTTTTTAAGTATGGGAGAGAATGTTTTTTAATTCATTAAAAAATAGGAGAAAGGGTTACGCTGCTCCCATTTTTTTCAGCAATTTCATATTAGTTCTTTTATGCATAAATTGATAAACTAATGTGTAAATAATTGGTAATATTAATAGTGTAAGAATAGTAGAAGTAATTAAACCGCCAATTACAACTATTGCCAAAGGTTTTTGTGTTTCACTGCCTATGCCGGTACTAATTGCAGCAGGCAATAAACCAATAGCCGCCATTAGGGCTGTCATTACCACTGGTCTTACTCTAGATATTACACCATGTAATATGGCTTGGTGTAATGTCATTTTTGCTTCAATATTTTTTCTAAATACACTTATAAGAATTACACCGTTTTGAATACATACACCAAATAAAGCAATAAAGCCAATGCCTGCACTAATGCTAAAATTAATACCTGTAATGTGTAGTGCTAATATGCCACCAATTAAAGCAAATGGTACATTTAATATTGTTAATAAAGCATCTTTTACATTACCGAATGTGATGAATAATATTAAGAAAATACCTAATAAACAAAGTGGCACAACATTCATTAAAGTTGAAGTGGCTCTTTGTTGATTTTCAAATTCTCCGTTCCATGTTAATCGGTAACCTTCCGGAAGTTTTACTGCTGCACTAACTTTTTCTTGTGCTTCTTTTATGGTGCTTCCTAAATCTCTTCCTCTTATAGAAAATTTAACAGGAATATATCTGCTGTTATTATCTCTGTATATAAATGCCGGGCCAGTTAATGTTTTTATATTAGCAATTTCTTTAATAGGAACTTTAGCACTGTCTTGTGTAGGAATCATTAATCGTTCAATTTTTTCTTGTGTATCTCTAAAATCTTTTTGATAGCGAACTCTTATATCAAACTTTTTTTCTTCTTCATATAATTGTGTAGCCGCTTTGCCGCCTAATGCCATTTCAATAACGGCTTGTGCATCGGCAGTATTAACGCCGTATAGTGCCATTTTTTGTTGATCTAATTCAATTCTAAATTCGGGTTGCCCTAAATTTCTTAATACTCCTAAATCTTCTACACCTTGAATTTTTGATAACACAGTTTGAATTTGATTGGCTAAGCTATCTAAGGTATTAAAATTCTTTCCAAAAATTTTTACGGCTAAAGATGCGGGAACACCTGCTACTGCTTCTTCTACATTATCTCGTATGGGTTGCGAATAGTTTAATAATAATCCGGGCAATTTTATAAGTTGCCTATTCATACTGTCAATTAATTTTTCGGTTGTTACTTCTTTCCGCCATTCATCTTTCGGATATAAATCAACGGCAATTTCTACATTAAAAAATCCTTTAGGGTCAGTGCCGTCGTTGGTTCGCCCTATTTGTGCTAATGTGTGTTTTACTTCCGGAAATTTTCTGATAATGGCTGTCATTTTATCGGAAATTTCTTTTGATTGATTTAAAGAGGCACTCATTGGTAATTGGGCTTTTACCCATAATGCACCTTCATCTAACTCAGGTAAAAATTCGCTTCCTAAAAATTTGAATGAATAAAATGTAATTGCCATTACAATTACAGCAATTAATATACTTAGCTTAGGAACGCGATGTATTTTTTCGTATAAGAATTTAATTCCTTTTTCAAAAAATGTAACAATAGGATTATGTTTTTCTTTTACATTCTTCTTTAATAAAATACTGGATAAAGCAGGAACTAATGTTAGTGTAAAAATTAATGCACCTAATAAAGCAAAACTTAATGTATATGCCAAAGGTGAAAACATTTTTCCTTCTACTTTTTGAAATGCAAAAATGGGTACTAAGCAAGTGATAATAATAATTTTAGAGAAGAAGATGGCTTTGCCCATTTCAGTACCTACTTGTTTAAATAAACCCAGCTTGGCTAATTTATTAAATCTTTCCATGCCTACTTCTCTTGCTCTATGATCTAATGCAACAAATAATCCTTCAACCATTACAACGGCTCCGTCTATAATAATTCCAAAATCTATTGCACCCATTGAGAGTAAGTTGGCGGGCATGCCTTTTAAACGCATACACATAAATGCAAATAGTAATGATAGCGGAATAATAATGCTTACAATAAGCGTTGTTCTCCAATCTGCCATAAAAATCATTACAATGCAGGTTACTAAAACAATGCCTTCAATTAAATTGTGAATTACAGTATGTGTGGCATAATCCATTAATGTTGTTCTATCGTAAAAGGGAACAAGCTTTACATCTTTTGGTAATATATTATCATTAATGTCTTTTACTTTTTCATGTAATCTATTTAATACTTCGCTTGGATTTTCTCCTTTAGTCATTACAACAATTCCTTCTAAAACATCGGAGATTGTATCTTTTGAAACCTGCCCTAATCTTGGCTTCCCGGCTTCTTTAACTTGTGCAAGATTTTTTACCAGAATGGGAACACTGTTAATTTTAGTAACAATAATGTTTTCTATTTCTGAAATGTTGTTAAGTAAGCCAATGCCTCTTACTACATAGGCCTGTCCATTTCTTTCAATAATATCTCCTCCAACATTTATATTGCTTTTGGCAACTGCATTATATACATCTAAAGAACTTAAACCGTATTTTAATAAATAGTTAGGGTTTACGCTTATTTCAAAACTTTTTTCTTCTCCTCCAAAACTGTTTACATCTGCAACGCCCGGTACACGTTTAAATTCTCTGTCTAATACCCACTCTTGAATGGTATATAATTCTCTAATATTTCTGGTATTGCTTTTTAAAGTGTATCTGAAAATTTCTCCGGTTGGACCGTATGGTGGTTGAATATCGGGTTTAATAGCATCGGGTAAATCTATATTGGCAATACGGCTAAATACTTGTTGGCGTGCAAATGCATCATCTACATTATCATCAAAAATTATTCTTATATAAGATAAACCGAATGAAGATGTTGTACGAAGATTTGATTTTTTTTGAACCGATGCTAATGCTGTTTCTAAAGGAATGGTAACAAATTTTTCAACCTCTTCGGCACTTCTTCCTGCCCATTGTGTTATAATAATAACTTGCGTATTGGTTACATCAGGAAAGGTTTCTATTGGTGTGTTTTTATAACTAATAAAACCAATTATTGCTAATACTGCTGTTAGAAAGAAAATAAAATAGCGATGCCTGAGTGAAAAATGTATGATGCTTTTTATGAGTTTATTCATGCGAAGTAACCTTAAATATTAAGTTGAAATAAATGAATATTAGTTTAATAGTTTTTGAAATATTAATAATTCATTTTTAGTAATGATTTGTTGCTTTGGGGCTAACCCTGATGCTAAATAGGTAGTATTACCTACTGTTTTTAAAATAGTTACTTCAACAATTTTCATATCGCTTTTATTGTTATATACTACAACAAAAGTTTTACCGTTTTGTGTTATTAATGCTGAGGTAGGAATACAAGTTACTTGAGTGGTTTCTTTATTGTTTACTACTACTTTCGCAAACATTTCGGGTTTTAATAATAATTCATTATTAGGAAGTTTTATTCTAACTCTTAATGTTTTATTGGTGGGGTCTAATACTTCACTAATTTTATCAATCTTTCCTTTAAAAATTTTATTGGGATAAGCTAATGTGCTCACTTCTACACTGTATCCTTCTTTAACGTTGGGAATATCTGCTTCAAAAACATTGGCATTTATCCAAACTTCTTTTAGATCTGAAATTGTAAATAAGTTATCATTCATATCTTGTCTGATATAATTTCCGGTATTTACTTTTTTTTCTACAATGTAACCGTTAATGGGAGAGGTTAAAACATAAGTACCTGCAGCATTCGTATGGTTTCCGCCATTAATATTTAAAGTAGCTTCTAATTTTCTTTTAACTGCCAAAGCTTTTTCATAATTCTGTGTAGCTTCAGTTAAATCACTTTCGCTTGCAAGCCCGCTTTTGTATAATGAAGTTGCTTTGTCTAATTGTTTTTTTGCTATTTTAATGTCTGCATCTGCACTTGATATATCTGCATAGTTGCCTGCAATATCTGCACTTTTAATTACTGCTAAAATTTGCCCTGCAGTTACTTTATCACCAATGCTTACTTTACTTTCTATTACTTGCCCGCTATTGCGGGGAAATACTTTATTTACTGTGTTTTCGTTAAAACTTACTTCACCGCCTAAGGTAAGTGTATTATCTATATTGCATAAACTAGCGGTATCAATGGTAATCATTTTTGCCATTGTATCGCTTAGTTCAAAAGGTGGTTCTTTTACTATTGCAGGTTGCTTGTTTTCTTTACAGGCTATAGTTGTTAAAATTATTAAACTGCTTATTATATGCAATTTTTTTTTAATCATTTTTCTTTTGTTTATTAAAGATGAAGATGTTAGAAAATTGTATGTGAATATTTGTTTTGTATGATTCGATAATTAATATTTTTTGCTAATATATCTGTTATAAATCTAAATAAAATTTAATGATACAGTTATTCTTTGGTTAACTCTTCATTATCCATAAAATTTGATTTATATTTTTCATTAATGTTTTTATAACTCCATGCAAAAATGGAAGGGAATACCCATAATGAAAATAACATTGCACAAAGTATTCCGCCAATAACAACTCTTGCTAAAGGCCTTGAACTTTCAGATCCAATGCCATGTGATATTGCAGCCGGAAGTAAACCAATGGCAGCCATCATTGCCGTCATCATTACAGGGCGTATTCTTGAATTTACGCCTAATTTAATTGCAGTGTAGAGTGAATTTGATTTTGATTTATCTTTTATAGTGTCGAGGTTTTGTTTAAATACCGTTATAAGTAAAACACCATCTTGAATACAAATTCCGAAAAGTGCAATAAATCCAATGCCTGCAGAAATACTAAAGTTGGTGCCTGTAATGTGTAATGCAAATAATCCTCCTACAATTGCAAACGGAACGTTTAAAAAAACCAATGCAGCATCTTTTAAGTTACCAAACATTGCAAATAGTAATAAAAAAATTAGTGCAAGGCTTATTGGTACTACATGTGCTAATCTTGTTTCTGCTCTTTTTTGATTTTCAAAATCTCCTTGCCATGCCATAGTATAACCACGTTTCAGGTTAACAGCTTTATTAACTTTTTCTTGAGCTTCTGCAATGGTGCTGCCCATATCTCTGCCACGAACAGAAAATTTTAAAGCTGAGTAGCGTTCATTATCATCTCTAAAAATTAAGCATGGACCTGTTTTTTGTGTAATAGTGGCAATTTCTTTAATAGGAACTTTAGAGCCACTTTGTGTTGGCACAAGAATATTTCCGATATCCTCGGGGCTTTTTCTAAACTCTTCAGGAAATCTTACTCTAATATCAAATGTTCTAATTCCTTCGTATAATGTTGATGCCGTTAAACCGCCAATTGCCATAGCTACTACTGAATTAGCATCGGCGGTTGATACACCGTATAATGCCATCTTTTGTTGGTCTAAACTAATGTCTAATTCTGGCTGACCAATGTTGTATATTATTCCTAAATCTTCAATTCCTTTTATATTTTTTAAAATATTAAATACTTCGCCAACTTTCCCTTCCATATAATTTAATGAATCGCCATATACTTTTACACAAATAGAACCTTTTACTCCGGAAACGGCTTCTTCAACATTATCCATAATGGGTTGTGAAAAATTAAGATTGATACCGGGAATAACAGATAATTTTTTGTTCATTTCATTAATTAATTCTTCTTTAGAAATTTTCGGATTCCAATCTGCTTCGGGATATAGCATTACAGAAAATTCATTATTGTAAAAACCTGCAACATCGGTCCCGTCATCGGGTCTTCCTGTTTGTGAAACGCAATATTTTACTTGCGGAAACTGAATTACAATATCTCTTGCCTGTTTGGCTACTTGTACAGATTTTTCTAATGAAATGCTATATGGTGTTTGGATGCGTAACCAAATAGAGCCTTCATTTAATTCGGGTAAAAATTCAGAACCTAAATATTTAAAAGAATAAAACCCTATTGCCATTACAATAAATGAAAGTGGAATAATAATTTTTCTGAGTTTAAATAATTTTACAAAACCATTGAGCATAAAACTGGTTAAGTGGTGCACAAACGGATTGTGTTTTTCTTTTACATTTTTCTTTAATAATAAACTTATTAAAACAGGTACTAATGTTAATGTGGTAATTAATGCTCCTAATAATGCAAAACCTAAAGTATAGGCTAGGGGAGAGAACATTTTTCCTTCTACTTTTTGAAAAGAGAAGATGGGTAGTAAACCTGTTATGATAATTACTTTGGCAAAAAATATTGCTTTACCTAATTGTGCTCCGTTATTTTTTATTAAACCTAATTTGGCTATTTTATTAAACCGTTCGATACCAAGATCTCTTGATTTATGATCTAATACAACAAACATTCCTTCTACCATTACTACTGCACCATCTATAATAATTCCAAAATCTACTGCACCTAAAGAAAGCAGGTTGGCACTCATTCCCATTAAACTTAAACAGATAAATGCAAATAATAATGACATGGGAATTATGAGAGAAACAATTAATGTAGTACGCCAATTAAACATGAATAGTGAAACCAATAGAGTAACTAATAAAATGCCTTCAATTAAATTGTGTAATACGGTATGTGTGGCATATTCAATTAAATCTGAGCGTTCATAATAAGGAACAATTTTTGTATCGGCGGGTAATACGGTTGAGTTAAGTTGATTTATTTTTTTATCTATTGCATCAATAACTTTTGAAGGGTTTTCTCCTTTTCGCATTAATACAATTGCTTCTACTACATCATCTTCATCTGTTATATTTCTTTTTCCATTTTTATCAGTTAAACCATCTGCTCTTGCTACCCAACCTAATCTTGGAACGTTAGATATTTGTACATCTGCTACATCTTTTACTAAAATGGGTACGCCGTTGTTGTTGGTAACTATTATATTTTTTATTTCATTAATATCATTTAATAATCCTATACCACGCACAACATAGGCTTGATTGTTTTGTATGATAACATCTCCACCAATATTAATGTTGGTTTTTTGAACAGCAGTAAAAACATCTAAGGGAGTAATACCTAGTGAAGTTAATTTTCCGGGATCTGCTTTTATTTCATAAGTTTTTGTTTTTCCGCCGAAGCTTACAATATCACCAACGCCGGGTACGGCTCTTAGCCTTCTGTCAATTACCCAATCTTGTATTGTTTTTAATTCTCTTGCATCTCTTACATTGCTTCTTAAGGTGTATCTGAAAACTTCTCCGGTTGGCCCTGTTGGTGGTTGTACAGAAGGTAAAATACCTGTTGGTAGTGTAGCATTTTGCAATAAGTTCATTACTTGTTGCCTTGCTTGCGGATCTTTTACATTATCATCAAAAATTAGTTTTACATACGATAATCCGAAAATGGAAGTTGAGCGTAAACTTATTTTTTGTTGAACGGGGTTTAATGCAATTTCAATTGGTATGGTAACAAACTTTTCTACTTCTTCGGCACTTCTTCCGGGCCATTGTGTAATAATGCTTATTTCGGTATTGGTTACATCAGGAAAAGCTTCTATAGGCATATTTTTAAAAGTAATAATGCCTATTAAAACCAAAGCAAATGATGAGAGAAGTATAAAGTATTTATTTTTTAATGAGAAAGCAATAATGCTTTTTAATACTTTAATCATAAATTATTTTTAAACGTTTCATTAATTATTAAGTGCTTCGTAAATAAGAATAGCATCTGAAGCAATTACTTTATCGCCTACATTAATTCCATTGGATAAATACACTTTATTGTTATAAATGCTTTGCACAGTAACAGGCGTAATAATGGCATTGCCTTTTCCTTCATATTTAAGAACAAAATATTGACTGTTATCAAATATTAAAGCCTTTTTTGAAACGCATAAAGATTGTTTATTGTTTTTATCTGTAACCTGAACGCTGGTAAACATTAAAGGTTTTAAAGCATAATCGTTATTGGCAATTACAATGCGTACTTTCATTACTTTATTAGTAGGATCTAACACATTTATTATTTTATCAATTCTTCCTCTGAAAATTCTATTGGGGTAGGAGAGTGTAGTAATATTTACAGAATCACCTAAGTGTATTGAGTTTATGTTAGACTCGTACACATTTGCTTGCACCCAAACATTTTTTAAATCTGAAATAGTAAAAAGATTACCACCATTATCTGATCTAATTGCCATGTTGTTGGTAACATTTTTTTGAACAATGAAACCACTAAGTGGTGCTTTTATAATATAGTTGCCTTGTGTGTTGTTACCGTTTATTTTTAAAACTCTTTTAATGTATTCTAACTGTGCTACTGCTTGATCGTAGTTTGCTTGTGCATTGGTAACATCTAATTGTGATGCTAAGCCACTTGCAAACAAATCTTTTTGAGCATCTAACTGTTTTTTTGCTGTAGTAATATTGGTTTGTGCAACTATAAGGCTATTGCTGTAACCGGCCATTTCACTACTTTTTACTATTGCTAATGTTTGTCCGGCAGTTACATAATCTCCTAATTGTACTTTTACATCTTCTACATTACCACTTACTAACGGATATATATTTACTTGATGTTCTTGATCAAAATCTACACTGCCTGTAAGTGTTAAAGTGTTTACTAATGGGCAAGTGTTTACTGTATCAAATTGCATTTTTTTTAATAAAGAATCCGGAATAATATATTGTTGCCTATTAGAAGAAATGGATTTTTCTTTTTCTGTATTACAACTAAAAAAAATGAGGGGTAACAGTAAGAAAGTTATTATGTTTTTTAAGAAAATATTCATACTAAAAATTGTATTTGTTTTTAATTAATACATGGTTGCTCCTGTATAGAAATTAATATCTTCAAAAGCTTGTACTCTGTTATATTGTATATTGTTTAACTGAAGTGTATTTTGTTTATACGAATCGTAAAAATCTAAGAAGTCTAATAAACCAATATTTCTTTTTTGATAGTTTATGAGTACTTCGTTTAAAAGCCGTTCAAAATCTTTCGGAAATTTTGCATCAATAGTTTTATACATTTTTTGATTATCAATACTTTTTTGTACTGCTCTAAAAACTTGTTCCTCAACAGAAGCTTCAATACTTTTTTGCGAAGCTGCATTCATATTAATGGTAGATTTTGCAGACTTTATGTTTCCTTGATTTCTGCTAAAAAAAGGTAAATCAATAGCTAAATTGGCAGATTGAAAACTTTCTACATAACCGCCATATTTTTGATAAGAAAGCCCTGCTGTTAAATCGGGTACTGCTAAAGCTTTTTGATAATTATAATTAAGCTTACTAATATCAGTGGTTTGTTTTGCAATTTGTAAATCGGTTCTGTTTTTATATGCCGTATCAATTAATGTGGCTAATGGATATTGTAGCGGATTTAATTTTTCAATTGCATCTAAATTAGGAATTGGATTAATATAGATAGGTTTAATTTGAAGGATTAACCTTAGCTCACTTTCTGTATCGTTTATTTGATTAATTAAATCATTATACTCACTTTGTAAGCTATATAATTGTGCTTGTATGCGTACTACTTCTTTTTCTGCTATATATCCTTTATCTTTTTGCTGATTGAATGCTGCTACAATTTGTTGTAATGCACTAATTTCTTTTGCATAAACTTTTGCCGATTGTTGTAAGTAATAAATATTAAAAAAATCTGAACGTAATGTATATTTTAAAGTTCTTAATAAATCGTAAAACTGGTATTCGGCAAGTTTTGCATTGGCTTCGGCTACTTTAATTGATTTATTTCTTTTGCCTGCAAGTATTATTAATTGAGAAACATTTATTCCGTAATCATTTTTCTTTAAAAAGCCTACCGAATCAAACCTTCCTTGTGCATCATGTATTGGTAAAATAGGGCCATTGTATATTGATATATTAGGATTAGGATAAAGTTTTGCTTGAATAACTAAAGCCTTTTGAACATCTATATTATATTTCTGCGATAGTAATAGTAGATTATTTTTAAGAAACATATTTTCTGCATCTTCTAATTTTAAACTCAATGTATCTACAGTAGTTTTTGCACCTGTTGAAGGTGGTTGGGCTAATGCAGTTGAAGACATTGTGTTTATCATTAAAAAGATAAAGAGTACACGCTTTATTGGTTGCATAAAGATTTAATTGAAGTATTCTAAAGTTAAAAAAATAATTAATAAGTTATAATTGCCTTTGCATTAAAAAGAAATTGTGCGTATTAGAATGATACTATTACGCAGTAGTATTGATGTAAGTATTTGTTCTTAGCAACTTACTTTGGGAGGATGAGGAATAATTTCGGCACACCAATTTGTAAAACTAGTTTGTTTATAATTGTTATACAAATTGGTTTTTAAGAAGTTTGAAATTGTTAGCTCAGAACAATTTGAATTGTATAATAAATTAAAGGCAAGAAATTTTAAAGCAAATGTTACTTCCCCTTTATCATGATCTCCATTAGTGCCGGTTTCGGGAATTGCATCTTTTTTATTTAATACTACTTCGGCTATATATTCTGTAACAGAATTAATAACATTTAATGGTTGATGATTGGCAGTAAATGTTATGGGAATGTTTTGGGCAAATAAGCCAATATTAAGCAGTTGTAATGCTACTACAAATACTATTATTTTTATTCCTGCTTTTTTAAATTTACCCTTCATTTGTGTTGTAAAGATATTTATATAAACGTATTAATAGTATGTTAATATAATAACTAAGCTAATTTTAAGGGCATTAAAAAAGGCTTGTATATTTTGTACAAGCCTTTTTGTATTTAGTTTTTTTATTCTATTTTTTTTCTTGCTTTCCTAAAGGTTTATTTTTTGCAAAATCAACCAATATTGGAGCTGCCACAAAAATTGAAGAGTAAGTACCGGTAACTACACCTATTAACATTGCAAATGAGAAACCGCGTGTTACTTCACCACCAAAAATAAATAAAATTAAAATGGTTAAGAATACTGTTAATGATGTCATTATGGTACGGCTTAATGTTTGGTTAATAGCTTTATTAATAATTTCAGCATTGCTTTCTCCTCTATATAATCTACTGTCTTCACGAATACGATCGTAAACAATAATAGTATCGTTCATAGAGAAACCAATAACCGTAAGTATAGCTGCAATAAAATGTTGATCTATTTCTAACGGGAAAGGAACAATTTTTCGTGCAAAACTAAATACGATTAAAGTAACTAACACGTCGTGCAATAAAGAGAAAATGGTACCCAAACTATATCTCCAATCACGGAAACGAATAAATATATATAAGCAAATTATAATAATTGCAAATATGGTTGCTTTGGTTGCACCGCTTTTTAAATCGTCTGATATGGTTGGTAAAACGGTTTGTGTACTTTGTTTATATTTACTATCAAACTCGTTGTAGGCAAGGTTTTCAGGTAAATATTTTTTTAAACCGGTAAATAAAGTTCTTTCAACCAATGAATCTATATTCTTTCCTGTTTCCTCAATTTTATAGGCTGTAGTAATATTCAATTGGTTTGCACTTCCTACTGTTTTAATTATTGGGGCTTCGCCTTCAAATACTTTTTTCAAATCATCTAAAACAGCTTCTTGCTTAACTGGTTTATCAAATTTAATAGTATAACTTCTACCACCTTCAAATTCTACGCCTTTATCAAAACCATTAAAGTAAGAAGCAATACCTAATACAAATATTACAGCTGAAATTGAATAAGTAATTTTTCTATATTCAATAAATTTATAAGCGGCATGTTTAAATATTTTTTTAGATATTGGTGTGAAATATTCAAAGTGTCTGTTTTTATTTCCTGCATACATATCGGTAATTAATCTTGATACCAATATTCCGCAGAATAATGATAAAAGAATACCAATAATTTGTGTGGTTGCAAAACCTAATACGGGACCTAAACCAAAGTAGGCTAATATTATTGCAGTTAATAAACTGGTAACGTGGGCATCTAATACCGGTGCTAGTGAACGTTTATAACCATCATTTACGGCAGTGCTATAACCTTTTCCTTTGGTAAGCTCTTCTTTAATGCGTTCAAATATAATTACGTTAGTATCTACGGCCATACCAATGGTTAATACTAAACCGGCTATACCGGCAGCAGTTAATGTAAAGCCCATTGCCGTTAATATACCTATAGTAAATAACAAATTTAAAATTAATGCAATATTTGCTACCCATCCGGCCGTGTTATAGTACACTAACATTAAACCGAATATGATGATGAATGAAATAACGAATGATAAAATTCCACCTTTAATAGCGGCTTCTCCTAATGTTGCACCAATTTCTTGGCTTTGTACAATTTTAGCAGGAGCAGGTAATTTACCTGTCATTAATATTTCAGATAAATCTTGAGCTTCTTGTACGGTAAAGTTTCCACTTATTTGCGAGTTACCACCTGTAATGGCACCATTTACGTTTGGAGCAGAATACACTACATTATCTAATACAACGGCAATAGGATGGTTTACATTTTTTGAAGTCATTTTAGCCCATATAGCAGTTCCTTTGCTATCCATTTGCATAGAAATAGCCGGTCTTCCACGTTCATCATAATCTGGAAACGCAGTAATACCTTCTCCGCCTAATTCTGCTTGTCCGTTATCTAAAGTTTTTATAGCATATAATGTTAATATGTTTTTTGTTTTAGAAGGATCATCACTATTCTCCATTTTTCCAAACATAAAAACAAGGTTAGAAGGGAATTTGCTTTTTACGGCTTCCATTCTCATATAAGTACTGAAAGTACCTGTGTCTTTTGTTTGAATGTATGCAATAGCTGCAGGATAAATTGTTTTACCATTTGATTGGTATGGTTGCGGACCTGCCATTAATAATCCTATTAATGGGTTATCATTTGGTTTTGTTTTTACAGAGGTATCTGCTGCATTTGTTGTTGTATTTTTTGCAACATCAGATAAGTTTACGCTTTTGGTTGTATCTGTTTTTGTAACAGCAGCTACTTTAGTTGTATCTTTTTTCTTTGTAGCAGAAGAATCAGTTGGTTTTATTCCGCTTAAATAATCTTTTACAATTTTATTGGCAGCTTCTAAACCTGTGCGTATTTCGGGAGTTTCAACAGTATATACTTCAAAGAATTGAAGGTTGGCAGTTGATTGTAAATATGATTTTACTCTTTCAGGATTATTGGCACCTGCTAATTCAATATTTATAATTCCCTTATTTTCATCAGGATTAATATTGGGAGATGATACACCGAATTTATCTACCCTTGTACGTATAATTCTAACTGTATTTTTAAATGCTGCATCAGCTTGGGTTTTTAAATAGTTTACTACCTCGCGTTCAGAAGAAGTAAATTTTATTTTACCATTGCTTTGTGCACTAAAGAATGGAGCTAAGTTTCCTGAAGGATTTGCTTTTTTATATTCTTCAATAAATAAACTAATTAAATCTGCACCGCTATTGGCTTTACGTGTAATAGCACTGTTTAAGGCAGTATTAAATTTTTCGTCTTTAGGATAATTGGCTAGAGATTTAATTAATCCATCTAAACCAACTTCCATGGTTACACTAATACCGCCTTGCAAATCAAGACCTAATTGAAGTTCTTTATCTTTTGCACTGCGATAGGTAGTCCATCCAAATGGGCCAATTTTTACATCATTACTACTATCAAGCATGTGCCTAACCAAACTATCTTTTACTTGTTTTAAGGTATCGGTATAAGCTGCTCTTAATTCTGCACTTGCCGGATATTTTTGTTCCGGCGTAAGGGCAAATAAATTCTTTACTTGTTTATCAGCTTTTTGGTTAATTGTTCCTTCATAACTACGAACAATCCATGTAAACGATAAGGTATAAACACAAATTAAAATAAGGGCAATCGCAAAAAATCGCACTAAACCTTTCAGTTGCATACTACGGGTTTTAATTTTTTAAGTGGGCAAAGATAGGGGAATGAGAATGATATTTATTCAGAAAATACGAGCCTGAAAAATGTGTTGAAATTCTATAAAATAAATTTAGTGAAAATTATGACGTGCAAGTTATGCTGTGGGTGTTTGTTTTTTCTTTTTTGCCATCAATTCTAAATATTGCTGTTCGTACTGCTCCCATCTGTATTGTCTGTAGAAATAAGCAATAAATACGGCAATTATAATGATAATAAATAAGAAGAGAAATGGATTAAGCTGAGTGTTTGCCACCATATTGGCACGTTGATACCAACCAATTGCTAGTAATAATATAATGCCAATGCCTATTAATAGCCCACGAGATAGGCCTTTTATAAACTGCATTAAACTTTTTTTTTCATGTTCTCTTTCCTTTTGCCAATAAGCAATAAACGCTTCTTCTTTTTCGGTAAGCATAGCACAAAAGTATTAAACAAACTTCTTTATTCTTAATAAAATTGGAAGTAAGTAAATATTTAAACCCCTTATTTTCGCAAGTAATAAGTTTATTTCTATTTTATGCAATTATTAAAACAACGTGGCATTTTAATTTTTTGGGCAATATTATTGTTTGATTGTTATTGCATTTATGATAACAACCATGAGTATAGAGTTTTTACAAAAATTTTATTAGTACCAATAATTGCTTTTTTTATTTTTTTAAATGCTCGCCGTAATGCTTATCCCACCACCAAAACATTATTGTTTTTGGCATTAATGGCTGCATGGGTAGGAGATATTTTGTTATTAAACAATGGAAATGTTTTTTTTCTTTTAGGAATGGGGTGTTTTTTTATTTTTCATATTTTAATAGGAATTATTTTTTATCGATTTAAAAAAATAAACTTAGCAAAATGCCAAGAAGCTTTTTTGGCATTGGTTGTATTTATTGCCGCAGCTGTTGTATTGTTTAAATTTATTAAGTATAGTATTCCTCCTGAAATGAAAGTTCCTATAATTATTTATATGGTAGGCTTAGCATTTATGTTAATGATGGTAGCAAACCAAATGAGTAATAGTTTTAGAAAAATTAATACACTTGCTTTTTTCTTACCTGCTGCTGCATTATTTATTATTTCAGATGGGATATTGGTTGTAGCAAAATACAGATTTGATGATATTAAATTTTTAAATGTAACTGTAATGCTTAGCTACGGTTATGCACTTGCATTATTAGGAGGAGGTTTTGCAAAAATGCTTAAAGGTTAATACTACACAGTAAGTTCTTACTACTAATAACAACTAACTTTATTTGAAAACAAAAAACCTGATTATTATAATCAGGTTTTTTGTTTGATGTTGTATATACAGTTTTGTATTTACTATTAATAACCCATTCCGCCCATATCTGGTGCAGGAGCGTGGCTATGTGCCGGCTCTGGTTTAGGTTTGTCTGCAACTACTGCTTCGGTAGTTAATAACATACCTGCAATAGAAGCTGCATTTTCTAAAGCTACACGGCTTACTTTAGTTGGGTCTATAACACCTGCTTTAAATAAGTTTTCAAAAACTTCGGTTCTTGCATTAAAACCAAAATCTCCTTTTCCTTCTTTAATTTTTTGTACAACTATTGAACCGTCAATTCCTGCATTAATAGTTAATGTACGAATAGGTTCTTCTAATGCACGTTTTACTATTACCATACCTGTTTGCTCATCTGCAATTTGACCTTTTACTTTTGTTTCAAGGCTTTCAATTGCACGTATATAAGCTACACCACCACCTGGTACAATACCTTCTTCAACAGCAGCACGTGTTGCATGTAATGCATCATCTACTCTGTCTTTCTTTTCTTTCATTTCTACTTCAGTGGCAGCACCTACATATAATACGGCTACACCACCTGCTAATTTTGCTAAACGTTCTTGTAGTTTTTCTCTATCGTAATCAGATGTTGTATTTTCTACTTGTGCTTTTATTTGATTTACTCTTGCAGTAATATCTACCTTTTTGCCTTTACCGCCAACAATAGTTGTATTATCTTTATCAATAGTTACAGAAGCAGCTTGACCTAAAGAAGATAAATCTGCACCTTCTAATTTGTGGCCTAATTCTTCGCTGATAACTGTACCTGCTGTTAAGATAGCAATGTCGGTTAACATTTCTTTTCTTCTGTCGCCAAAGCCCGGAGCTTTAACTGCAGCCACTTTAATAGTGCCACGTAATTTATTTACTACTAATGTTGCTAATGCTTCTCCTTCTAAATCTTCTGCAATAATTAATAAAGGACGACCGCTTTGTGCAACTTTTTCTAAAATATGAAGAATATCTTTCATTGCAGAAATCTTCTTATCATAAATTAATATGTAAGGGTTTTGTAATTCTGCTTCCATTTTTTCACTGTTGGTTACAAAGTATGGAGAGATATAACCTCTGTCAAATTGCATACCTTCTACAACATCAACAGTTGTATCAGTACCTTTTGCTTCTTCAACCGTAATAACACCTTCTTTTCCAACTTTGCCAAAAGCTTCTGCAATTAATTTTCCAATGGTTTCATCATTGTTTGCAGAAATAGTGGCAACTTGTTGAATTTTTTTGCTATCGCTTCCAACTGTTTGAGATTGTGATTTTAAATTTTCAACAACTAAACTAACAGCTTTATCAATACCACGTTTTAAATCCATTGGGTTTGCACCTGCTGCTACCATTTTCAAGCCTTCGCTAATAATGCTTTGGGCTAAAACGGTTGCGGTGGTTGTACCATCTCCTGCAATATCAGCAGTTTTAGAAGCTACTTCTTTCACCATTTGTG
Organism: Bacteroidota bacterium; assembly: GCA_018267705.1. Taxonomy (GTDB): domain Bacteria; phylum Bacteroidota; class Bacteroidia; order Chitinophagales; family Chitinophagaceae; genus CW01. The sequence continues at coordinate 91,827 of JAFDXX010000014.1, forward strand.
CACCCATGTTTTCAATAGCATCTTCTAATTCAATTTCTTTAGCAACAGTAACACCATCTTTAGTTACTTGTGGTGCACCGAATTTTTTTTCAATAACTACATTACGGCCTTTAGGTCCTAATGTAACTTTTACAGCGTTGGCTAAAGTGTCAACACCTTTTTTCATTTTATTTCTTGCTTCTATTTCGAAGTAAATTTGTTTTGCCATTTTTATTCAATTAAGAATTAATAATTAGTAATTAAGATTTTTTGAAATGAGTATTGACAATTAAACAATTGCAAGAATATCGCTTTCTCTCATTATTAAATAATCTGCACCTTCAATTTGAATTTCAGTACCAGCATATTTGCCATACAATACTGTATCGCCTGCTTTCACTGTTACGGGTTCATCTTTTTTGCCCGTGCCTGCTGCTACTACAACACCACGTTGTGGTTTTTCTTTAGCAGTATCGGGAATAATAATGCCACCTGCTGTTTTTTCTTCGGCGGCGGCTGGTTTTACAATCACTCTATCGTGGAGTGGAGTTACTTTCAGCTTTGGAGTAGCCATAATTGTATAGGTTTTAATTGATGAAAAATTTTTCCGTTGGTTATGTATCAATTTGTTTGCCATTAAAATTTTAAAAGTCAAAATTTCAGGTTTAAAATATTTTTTTATAAAATCTTCAAACTATTGACAGCAACGGGCGGCGAAGATGCATTTTTTTTTGAAAATGCAATGCCAAATTTTCATTATTGATAATAATCTGTATAATGCTTTACATTCGCAGCCAAATTAAAGATCTTTAGCAGATGATTAGCAGGAGAAATATTAGGGTTAAAGTAATGCAGTTATTGTACGTTATTGAAAGTACCGGCGAACAGACCGCCATTAAAAACCCTGTTGATGAATTACACAAACAGTTTGATAAAAGCAGTGAATTATTTATTAGCCTACTTTATTATATTACTGAAGTAGCACGTTATGCAGAAGTAGATGCCAAGCAAAGGGCGTCTAAAAATATTCCTACTTATGAAGATTTGAATATTAATATAAAAATTGCAGGTAACGAATTAATATGGAAAATATTAGAATCTTCTTCTTACAAAAAACTAATAGAACAATTTAAACCGGAAAACTTTATTGATAGGGAATGGGTGCGTAAATCTTATAACGAATTAGTTGAAACTAATGAATATAAAACATACATTGCTTTGCAAAGCAGAGAACCTAAACAAGAAAAAGAAATTCTTGAATTTATATTCACACACATAGTTGCAGCTAACGAAATAATTGAAAGTTATTTTGAAGAAAAATTTGCTAATTGGCAAGATGATATTGAAATGATTGGGCAATTGGTAATGCAATACTTGCAAAAACCTACTACTAATATTACTCAAATGATGACTAAAGACAAATGGGAATATGCCAAAACTTTACTCACAACTGTTTTAGATAAAAAGAAATATACATTAGAACTAATAAACCCTAAATTAAAAAATTGGGATGCAGACCGTGTAGCATTATTAGATATGATTATTTTGCAAATGGGTATTTGTGAGTTATTATATTTTGAAACCATTCCTACAAAAGTTACTATTAATGAATATATTGATTTGGCTAAAGATTACAGTACACCACAAAGTGGTCAATTTGTAAACGGTATTTTAGATAATATTCATAAAGAACTTACTGCTACAGGAAAAATTCATAAAATAGAGTTTAAAAACCGAAAAGCATAACTATTACATTTGCATCAAAATAAACACATGAAAAAAGTATTTGTTTTTATATGTTTAGTTATAATACTAACTGCTTGTAACAATGGTAATCAACCCAATAGTGCAGTACAAAAAGCTTTGGCAGATACTACCAACTATACAACACTTGAGTGGAAAGACAGTATTGTAAATTTTGGTACTATAAAACAAGGTGAGAAAATTGAAATAAAATTTTATTGCAAAAACACAGGTAATAAACCTTTAATATTAGTAAACGTAAAACCAACCTGCGGTTGTACGGTAGCAAGTTATACTAAAGAACCTATTGCACCCGGTGCAGAAGGTACGGTAATAGCAGGTTTTAACAGCGAGCATTTTTGTGGTACTGTACATAAAACAATTATTGCCACTGCTAATACAAAACAAAGAGCAGATTATAACTTGCAGTTTACCGGTAATATTACTGATTGCCAAAGCAACGATAAGGTTGTGCAACCACGCTCTGTTAATTAAAAAAAGAAAACTAAATTTTTTATACACTCAATCAAACCAAACAACATGTTGAATTCTATTCTTTTAATGGCAGGAAACGGCCAACAACAAGGTAACCCAAGTTTCTCTTTAATAATGATGGTAGGCATTATTGCTGTTTTCTATTTCTTTATGATTCGCCCACAAGCTAAAAAAGCAAAAGAGCAAAAAAAGTTTATAGAAAATTTACAGAAAGGAGATAAAATTGTAACCATTGCAGGCATACATGCAACTGTAAATAAAATTAATGAAGACGGCACTTTACAAATTGAAGTAAACCCGGGCAGTTATTTAAAAATTGAAAAAAGTGCTATAAGCCAAGAATGGACAGCCGCTATTAATAAAGTAGCAGCACCTACTAAATAGAATTAATTAAAAGCATTCATTAAAAATCCGGAGCAATTGTGTTTCGGATTTTTTGTTTATTATTGTGAAGTACAAAGCAGTAGAGAACCTCCCTTCACATTACAAATATTTATATATACATAAGGGCTAAATAATTTTATATTTCCCAATAACTAATAACTCATGAAAAAAATAGTATTTATTTTAATTGGGTGTTTTAGTGTTTGTTTTGTATTTGCACAATCTCAACCCAATCTCGATAGTATATTAAAACGTCTTCCTTTAGAAAAAAATGATAGTGCTCGCTTTTACTTGGCTTTTAGTGCTTTAACTATGTCTGAAACAAACCCTGTTGATGATATGGGTAATGCTCAAGCCATTTTATTATATGGACAAAAAAATAATGATAACATCTGCATAACGCAAGGGCTTGCTTGTTTAAGTTACGATTATCTTGCTTTTGGTAACCACACTAAAAGTTTAGAGTATGCTTTTAAAACAAAAGAAATTGCCGATAAAATAAATGATTACAGAACAAAAGCCCCTGCTAATTATTTGCTTGCAGGAAATTATTTTGAATTGGGTGATTATACAAAAGCTAAAACCTATTGTTTATTAGCCTTGGAAAATTGCAAATATGTAGAACCGAATATTTTTAGTATAATGATAAATGTAGGCACAGGTGAACTTTATTTAGCAATAAATAAAATTGATTCGGCACTTATGTTTACTCAAAAAGCTTATGAGCTTAGCATGAGTACAGGTATAAAAGAATATTTATGCAGTATATATATGCAGTTGGGTAATATACAGTCTAAACTTAATAATACATCTTTGGCATTAAGCTATTTAAATTTATCGTTGCAACAAGCCAATCAAATACAATCTCCTAAATACATTAACCTTGCTCACAACGCAATTGCCAATTATTATTATAAGTTGAATGAAAAAGATTCTGTTATTATTCACTCAAAAAAAGCAATAGAAGCAGTTCAAAATACAGCATTTTCAATGCTTAGTTTACAGCCGTCAAAAATGTTACTTAGTATGTATAAAGGCAGCAATGTTGATAGTGCATTTAAATATTCAGAAATATACCGAGTTACTAGCGATAGCTTATTTAGTTTTAAAAAAATACAACAAACACAGTTAATAAGTTTTGAACAAGATGCTAAACAAAAAGAAATTGCATTGGCAGAAAGTAATGCCGAAGAAAAACGACATCAAAATATTGAATATGTTTTTATTGCGTTAGGTATTATTATTTTTATTACGCTCTTCTTATTATTTTCAAGAAGCATTATTGCAAACGAAAAATTGATTTCATTTTTTGCTATACTTGGTTTGTTAGTAATATTTGAATTTATAAATTTATTACTTCACCCTTGGCTTTCATTAATTACACACGAAAAGCCTGTATTAATGTTATCATCTTTAGTAATTATTGCAGCTTTATTAATTCCCTTACACCATTGGTTAGAACATTCAATAAAAGAAAAAATGATTAAAAAAAATAATGCAATAAAATTGGCAACTGCCAAAAAAATAATTGAAAAATTAGAGAAAAAAGATGACACTGATGCTTAATATGATGAATTGAAATACAAATACTTCTCTACACTCATCACATATATATCAATAACTTGTTTCAACTTTATACCTTTACTTATTCATAACCCTTCACTCATGCTCAAAATAGGAATAACAGGAGGCATTGGCAGTGGTAAAAGTACTGTTTCAAAAATTTTTCAAATATTGGGTATTCCTGTATTTAATGCCGATGAAGCTGCTAAAACCATTATGAATGAGGATGAAGTATTGAAAGAAAAAATCATCCAAACTTTTGGTGCAGCTACTTATGCAAATGGAATTTTAAATAGAAAATATTTAGCCGAAATTGTTTTTAATAATACGTTTGAATTAGAAAAATTAAATGCATTAGTGCATCCTGCTGCTATTGCAAAAGGTATTCAATGGGCTGCTCAACAAAATGCACCTTACATTATAAAAGAAGCTGCATTAATGTTTGAAGCTGGCTCTGCTTTCAACTTAAATTATGTTATTGGTGTAACTGCTCCGCAACATATACGCATTCAAAGAACTATGCAACGTGATAGTATTTCAAGAGAAGAAGTTTTAGCAAGAATGAATAAACAAATTGATGAAACAATTAAAATGAAACTTTGCGATTTTGTTATTGTTAACGATGAACAGCAAATGATAATTCCGCAAGTATTGCAATTGCACCAACAGTTTTTAGCAATTGTAAACAACAAACAAATTGATTAATATTTTATAACAGTAAGTAAGAGAATAGTTTTAATGCAAAAGAAAAATTTAAACTTAGTAATTTTTATATTAGGACTTTTAACTGCTATTGGCCCTTTTTCTATTGATATGTATTTACCTGCATTTCCGGCAATTGCAAAAGATTTTTCTACCACCGTAGCACATGTGTCTTTATCATTATCAAGTTTTTTTATCGGTATTTCTCTTGGGCAATTATTGTACGGCCCTTTATTAGATAAATATGGAAGAAAGAAACCATTATATTATGGATTTGTTTTATATATTTTAGCGTCGTTAGGTTGTGCAATTGCCTCAACAGGCAATATGTTAATAGGTTTAAGATTGTTTCAGGCATTAGGTGGTTGTGTAGGAATGGTAGCAGCAAGAGCAATGGTAAGAGATTTATTTCCTGTTGAAGAAAATGCAAAAATATTTTCAATGTTAATGTTGGTAGTTGGTGTATCTCCAATTATTGCACCAACAGTTGGCGGTTATTTAACAGCAACATTAGGTTGGCATTCTATTTTTATTGTATTAACTGTAATGGGTACTTGTATTTTATGTTTAATACATTTTTATTTACCCGAAAGCAAAAAAGGCGATAAAGAACTTTCTCTTCTCCCTAAAAATATTATAAAAAATTTTTTTGAAGTATCTAAAATTCCGCAATTCTACACCTATACCTTAACAGGTTCTATTGGTGCAGCAGGCTTGTATGCATACATTGCAGGTTCACCTTTTGTATTTATGGAAATATTTAAAGTAAACGAAAAACATTACGGATGGATTTTTGCTTTTAATGCAGCAGGATTAATTACTACCAGTCAAATAAATAGTTTTATTGTTAAAAAATATTCGTTAAAAAAAATTATAACGGTTGCTTTAAGTTTTCAAGCAGCTACTGCAATTATTTTTTTTGCTGCTGCCATATTACAGTTGCTTAATGTATATACAACTATTGCATTAATATTTTTATTCTTATGTTGTCAAGGCTTTATTTTCCCTAATACATCTGCATTAGCAATGGCACCATTTACAAAAAATGCAGGTAGTGCTTCTGCAGTAATGGGTGCTGTACAAATGGCAATAGGCTCAATCATGTCTGCATTAGTAAGTGTATTGCAAAATAATACAGCCATACCTATGACGGGCGTTATGGCTTTATGTGCAAGCGGTGCATTATTAATGTTGTTAGGCGGAATTAAAAAAATTGAACACAAAGAAACCGAATTAATGATTGAAGAAGAATGTATAGAAATGATTGAAACATTATAAATAAAAATATATTTATATGATTGCTACAACACCTAAGCCTCCCTATTTTGCAGTAATTTTTACTTCTGTAAAAAGTAATATTGAAAAAGGTTATAACGATATGGCAATGAAAATGGTTGAGTTAGCTGAACAACAACCCGGTTATTTGGGTTATGAGTCTGCACGAAATGAAATTGGGATTACTATTTCTTATTGAAATGCTATCAAAAACTGGAAACAACATGGTGAACATATTATTACCCAACAATTAGGAAAAGAAAAATGGTACGAAAAATATAAAACAAGAATTTGTTTGGTTGAAAGAGATTATGAGTTTGAAAAATAAATTAATACATGCCGCAATTATATACTTCAGGGTTGGTTTTCATAAATAAAAACAAAATATTACTTGCTTTAAGTAAAAATAAAAATGCATTTTATTTACCCGGCGGAAAGACTAATAAAAATGAAACCTCTAAACAAACTTTAATAAGAGAAATAAAAGAAGAGTTGAGCTGTAATTTAAAAGAAGAAAACTTAAAATTTTATAAACATATTACTGCACCTGCATTTGGCGAGAAAGACAATGTTATAATGGAACAAGATTGCTTTTTTTATGATGGAGAATTAAATATTATACCCTCTGCAGAAATTGAAAAAACGGAATGGTTCTCTAAAACTGAATATTTGCAACAACCAAACATTGCACCGGGTGTTATGAAATTATTTGAATTATTGGAAGAAGATGGGTTACTTATATTTTAATTATAAAGCACTTTCCATTTGTACGGTTTTCAATATCCCATCAATTTTTTAGTAACCTTAATTATTTCTCAATTTTAAAACACCAACGTTTTAGTTTCCCTTCAAAATCAAATGGGGTAGTGCTTTTGGTAATATCTTTTATTGAATTTGCTTTAATGTTAGCAATATCTAAAATAAATTTTGTGTAATTGGTACTAAAATATAAAACTCCGTTTGTAGATAAAATATGCATTACATTATTAATTAATTCTACATGGTCTTGTTGTATATCTAAAATATCTTTCATCCGTTTACTGTTGCTGAAGGTAGGAGGGTCCATTATAACCAAATCAAAACTATTTGGCTGTAACGTTTTTAAATATTGTTTTACATCTGCATGAATGAATTGATATTTCTTATTATTTGTTTTTTCAGAATTTTTTGTTTGAAAAATATTATTTGGAAAATTTCTCTTGTCATCAAAATACTGTTCATTCGTTAATTCATTCAACTTAAAATTATCTTCTGCCCATTGTAAATAAGTTTTACTTAAATCAACCGTTGTTACACTTGCAGCGTTGCCTGCAGCTGCATATACTGAAAATGAACCTGTATAAGCAAATAAATTTAATACATGTTTATTGCTGCATTGCTCTTTAACTATTTGCCTTGTTGTACGGTGGTCTAAAAATAAACCGGTATCTAAATAATCTGTTAGGTTTACTAAAAACTTCAAACCATTTTCTGTAACGGTAAAATATTCTTTTTCAGTTGCTAATTTTTCGTACTGCTGACTGCGATGGTGCATTCTTTTTCGTTGCTTAATAAAAACATTTTCATTGAGTACGTTTAAAATATTGCAAATAATTGTAACGCAATTTTCTAACCATGTATCATGTTCTTCATCAGTCATACCATGCCTTCTAAGATATTCGGCTACATAAACTTTATCTCCGTATAATTCAATACAAAAAGGGAATTCGGGTAAATCATGATCGTAAACTCGCCAACATTCTATGTTTAAACGTTTAGCTTGTTTGCTTTTATGTTTATATACTTTAAGTAAACGATTTTGAAACATTAAATCTTTTGCTTGCAAAGGAGAATTATTTTGTATTTGATTATTCAATATAAAACGAAAAGTGTAAAGTAATAAAACTTTACACTTGAATATTAGTGTTCTATTGTGTTGTTCAACAATTTATTTCAACTTGGCCAATGCCTCTTTAATTCTTGCCCAAGCTCTTTCAATGTTTACAGTGCTGTTGGCAAATGAGAAACGAACACAATTGGGTTCTCCAAAAGCATCGCCCATTACACAACTAACGTGTGCTGTATTTAATATATACATTGAAAAATCTGCTGAGTTATTAATTGTTGTTTCGCCATCAGATTTTCCGTAATAAAAACTTACATCAGGAAAAATATAAAAAGCACCTTCGGGTTCAAAACATTTTATTCCCGGAATATTTCTTACTAATTCTATTGTTTTTATTCTTCTTCTACCAAACTCTTCCGTCATTTCTTGAGATGGTTTTAAATCTCCTGTAAGTGCTGCTACTGCTGCTTTTTGTGTAATAGAGCAAGTGCCACTTGTAAATTGTCCTTGTAATTTTTCGCAAGCTTTAGCTATTTCTGTATTGGCAGCTATATAACCCAAACGCCAGCCAGTCATAGCAAAACCTTTACTCAATCCGTTTACAATAATTATTCTGTCTTTTAAATCATGAAACTGTGCAATGCTTTCATGTGTTCCAACAAAATTTATATATTCATAAATTTCATCAGATAAAATATAAATGTTTGGATGTTTGCGAAATACATTGGCTAATGCTGCTAATTCTTCTTTACTGTAAACTGCACCACTTGGGTTACAAGGAGAAGAAAACAAAAACATTTTTGTATTAGAAGTAATGGCTGCTTCTAATTGAGCAGCATTAATTTTAAATTTATCTTCGGTTTTACTTCTTATTTCAACTACTTTGCCACCAGCAATTTTTACTAACTCGCTATAGGTAACCCAATAAGGCGTTGGAATAATTACTTCATCACCTGCTTCAATTAAAGCTAAAATAGTGTTGGCTAAACTTTGTTTAGCACCTGTTGAAACAACAATGTTTTCGGGTTTATAATCTAAATTATTATCACGTTTTAATTTGGTGCAAACAGCTTCACGTAAATCTAAAAATCCCGGAACGGGGGTGTAGTGGCTCCAATTATCATGAATGGCTTTAATTGCAGCATCTTTTACATGCTGTGGCGTATCAAAATCAGGTTCACCTAAACTTAAATCAATTACATCTATTCCTTTGGCACGTAATTCACGCCCCAATTTTGCCATTTTTAAAGTTTCGGGTTCATTAAAACGTTGTAATAAAGAAGAAAGTTGATTGCTCATTTTTTTATTGCTTTTAAAGATTGAGCAAATGTAACAGAATAGCAATAAATGTTATTGAACAAAAATATACTTAGGATTGTTTGATATTGTTTATTGAAAGAAGTACTGAATTATTAATTATGTTGTTCTACATCAATAGCAATATTGTAAATGGCATTACCGGCAGAAAGGCCTGTAGGAGTCATTAAAATGATTGAATAAATTTTACCCGAGTTTAATGGGAAACCTTTTTTACTGGCAAGGTTGGCAGTATCATTATATATCATGCAATTGTATGATGAATTTGCTGCCAACGAATTAAAACTTGTATAAGTACTGTATGTTGTGTGGTCTAAAAAATTTCTTTTTTTATAAGTTATTTCGTCTACTCCTAATGCGTATACCCTTACATTGATATAATCAAAATATGCTTGCGTTCTAAAATCTAATAATCTAATATTGGCATATCCTGTAGCAGGGGCAGTTAAATCATCTTTTACTACATTAATCTTCCATTCGTAGCCAACACGATAAATAAAGCAGGAATAATAGGCACCTGCAATCATATCTACTCCTATATTTGAAATGGTATTATTATTATATGTTAATTTTATATTATTTGTTCCATTTACCCCTGTTGTATAAATTGATGGATAATATTGAGCAATAGAGCCTACATTACTTCCGTTTAAAGAAACGCCAACGTTACCATAATCTACTACATTAAAAAATTTTATAAAAGGAGTAGTTGCGGTACTGCCTCCACTTCCTGTGCCTCCGCTGCCGCTACCTCCGGTACCACCTGAGCCGGAACCTGAACTTCCTCCTCCTGGCGGAATTACAGGTGTAGAGCCTCCGCTGCCGGTGCCTGAACTTCCGCTACCTGATGATGAAGAGCTTGATCTATTATCAATATACCTTGAACAAGCAGTTAGTAAGCATACTGCTATTACTAAAAGGTATGTTGATATGTTTTTCATTATTGGTTAAACGTTTTTTAATTTAATTTATTTTCGGCTACTTGTTAATATATAAGTTATAAGCAAAAACAGTATTTGCAGTTTTATTTATTACTAAAGTATAAATTCTTCCGCCTGTTAAACTTATTACACCAATTATACTATTGTTAGCAAACACACTGTATATGCTTGATTTTATATTGCCGAAACTTGTTAGTGGGGCAATTCTTACAAAATCTACATCAGTTCTGTTGTAGGTCATTAATGTATCGGTTGCATTGGCAACACCAACATTGGTAGGATAATTTGTTGCACCGGGGCTTATAAAATATAGAACTCTTAATTTGGCATAATTAGGTGGTGGTATAGTTAAATCATCAGCAATAAAACCAATATTCGGTATATTGTTAGATTGATTATATATAAACGAAGTGAAATAGTTGCCGGTTGTTAAATTAACTGATGTAGGAGAGTATAAATAGCCTGTTCCGAATGCTTCAACTTTTGCAACAGAAACACCACTTGGTATTTCATTATACAATGTATCAATACCCGGCGTAAATACATAACTTTTTTTATCGGGACCAACTAATATGGTTGAATAAGTAGTGCTTGTATTAGTAAAATCAAAAACTTTTAAGTAACATTTATCATATACGGTAACAACATTGCTATCAACTGTTTTGGTGCAGCTAGTAAATGATATATTAATAAGTATAATAATTATTATACTGTTAAATAAAAAGGATGATATTTTTTTTGTTGGTTGAATAATGTTGTGTTTTAGTTATGAGGCATAGTATAGCTTAATAAATCGGTTGATGTTATAGAGGTTACTACTATGCTATATATTTTTCCACTTACTAAATTAAAATTGTATGGATTAATGATAACCGATGAACCTGAAACCGCATATAATGTATAGTTGCCCGCATTAACAGTTGTAAAATTAGTTAAGGTGTTATCTAATTCATGGTCAAGAAATGTTCTTCCTGTAAAACTATAGCTGTTATTTCCATTTGAAATACTGAAGTCAGCTGTGTTACCGGGTGCTGTTTTTGAAAAATCAAGTAATCTGATTTTTGCGTAACCTGCTGCAGGAGATGAATAATCTTCTTGCACAACAGAAACTTTATAAATAGCATTGATAGGATAAACAAATGCAGTACTTTTTGCATTATCGGTTAATACATAAGTTGTATCATGAAAAATTTTTCCTGTTAATTGAGATTGTACTTTTATGTTAGTTGAACCGCTGGCAATATTTGCATATCCTGATGTATATAAATTTCCTAATGTTATAAACATATTTCCATCTGACGGAGAAACAATAATATTTGTATTAGAGCCATTACTAATTTGAGTAACATTTAAATAAGTTTTACCTGTTGTTGTTCCACTGCCATTACCCGTTCCTGTGCTACTTACAGTTTTAGTACATGAAATAATAATTAGTGTATTAAAAAATAGAATAATATGTAAAGCACTTTTTTTCATTCAAATAATTAATAATATTAATTAGCAGGAATGGTTGTTTGTGTAGCATCTTGTGCAGTACAACCTGAATTACTGGTAACTTTCATAGTAATAGTATAAGTTTTTGCCACAGAACTTTTAGGAAAAACATGGTTTACAACATTAGGCGTTGTGGCTGTTGTTCCATCACCAAAATCCCATTCACTTTTAATAATTGCCCAACCGCCTCCAATGCTTGTATTAGCATTATAACTATAAGTTGTTGGATTGGTATATTGAGAATAAATAGAAACTGTAGGATTGGTGTCTTGTCCTTTTGAACTTATAGATTGTTGTTCAGTATAAATTATTAATCCGTTATAAGAAATAGTTAGTTTAACTGTATAAAAGTTCTTATATAAAAAAGTATGACTAATTATATAACCGTAATCTGCAGGACTCCCATCGCTATATTCCCATTTATAATCTGCCCCAGAAGGTACACCTGAATAATTGGGAGTGAAAGTGAAAACTTCATGGCTTGGTAAACATGCACTTGTTGAAGAAATACTAAAAGATCCGGTTACCGAATATTTTGCAGGAATGCTAACATCTTGAGTGATACTGCTTTTACAACCACCCGGATTACCGGTTACAGTTAACTTAACATACAAAGTTTGATCTTTAGGAATTGGAGTATAGCTTTTTGTTCTGGTAGATTGAGAAGAACCTGCACTACTTGTTCCATCACCAAAATCCCATTCATAATAATTTATAGAACCACCTTGTGGGCCTTGAGAGCCACTTGCATTAAAAAAATAAATATTGCCCCCACTATTGGGGTTGGTTTGTTGTGCGTTAAAGTTTGCTGATGGAACTAAATTTTGTCCGTATGCTTTTACATTAATGGAAGCATTGTAATAAACACCTTTAGCATTAATTTTTAATAATACCGTAAAAGTGCCGTTATATTGATATTGATGCGTTAAGGTTGTTTTAGTACCAATATCTTGCGAGCCATCAGCAAAATACCATTCGTATGTTGCACCTGCGGGAACACCTTTTGCTGTACTTGTAAAAGTAAAAGTTTCACCGGTGGTGCAAACACCTGTTCTTAAAGTATCTATTCCTATATTATAAATAGAGTCCTTAGTTGTAGTGCCACCTGAACCGGGTGGAGTTGTACCGGGTGGTAATGGAGTTGCTCCGGGGTTTCCTGTACTTCCTCCACCAGAGCCTGAGCCCGAACCAGAACCGCTACCTGAACCTGGAGTTGCTCCGGGAGTGGTAGTACTGCCGCCGCCTGATGAGCCACTACCTCCGCCAGAAATTGGCGTTGTAGTTCCTGTTCCACTTCCGGATGAGGAAGTAGTTCTTGTATCTACATATTTTGAACAGGCTATTACCATAGTAAAACATGCAAACGCAATAATATGTTTCCAGTTTTTTTTCATGTTGGGTAACTGCATTTGCAAATGCAATTATCTTTTATTGTAATTAATTATAAAATCCCTCAAATCAGGGGTGTTTTCTTTCTTGTTTTAATTTGTGGTTCTCAATCAATTTATTAAAAGAACTTAAATCATACAAATGCAACTTATTTTTCAAATAAAAATCAAAAGATTTATTCATTAATTCCATTCTTAGTATAGCCTTTCTCTAACTTAACATTCAACGTTTTTTGAGCATTTTTATTGCATTGAGCAACTGTTAATAAGCCAAGTAAATTATGCAATAACCACTGCAGCAAAGATACGTTAGCTTGTTGCAAGATGAATAGATTTAGTAGATTTTAGTTGATAATGCTTTTTTATCTTGTATCCATCAACCCTAAAACATGCGAAAAATTTTATTGCATTTACAGTTTTTTTTGCTTTACACTGTCGTTCTTGGTACAAGATGAAACGATAGTACAACAATGGAAAAATATTGTTACAAAACCAAAATCTTACAATGTGTTTGGTAAAAAAATGGAGGTGATTTATTGTTTTAGTATTCTAATAAACTAATTTGATTATAAAAGTGAACAAAAGCACATGTTTACTATTTACGTACAACGTTAAAAAGACTAACAAATTTAATGCTATAGATAAAAAAGAATATCATGTTGAATAAATAAGGCTTGGTTTAAAATAATTATAACTTGTAACTTGCAAGCTATAATTTTTTTGCAGTATGCCACATGAAAGTATTTCGGTTTTTGATATGTTTAAAATTGGTGTTGGTCCTTCAAGTTCACATACATTGGGCCCTTGGCGGGCTGCATTGCAATGTATAGAAGCTATTAAAAAACAAACTTCTCTTCAAAGCATAAAAAAAATAACGGTTTTATTATATGGTTCTTTAGCTAAAACAGGTAAAGGGCACGGAACAGATATTGCCATTTTATTAGGGCTGGAAAATGAAGATCCCGTAACAATAGATGTAAATTCCATCACTCCAAAAATTAATCATATTCAATGTAATAACATATTGCATTTGGGTGGAGAAATAAATATAGATTTTGATATAAGAGAAAATATTCAATTTCTATATAATGAAAGTTTGCCTTTTCATCCGAATGGATTAACATTTTTAATTGAAACAAAAGATAATAATAATTTTAGCGAAACTTACTATTCAATTGGTGGTGGATTTGTGGTAAAAGAAGGTGTGAATAATGAAAAGAAAAATATTGTTGATTTACCTTTTCCTATTAATACTTCAGACGATTTATTGCATTGGTGTATGAAAACTGGATTAACCATTAATGAAGTGGTAATGGAAAATGAAAACACATGGAGAAACGAAAGCGAAACAAGAAAAGGCATTTTGAATATTTGGTACACAATGCGAGATTGTATTTATAGAGGTTGCCATGCAAAGGGTGAATTGCCAGGAGGTTTGCACGTAAGAAGAAGAGCTTACGATTTAAACAACAAATTAATTAACGGTATAAAATATGAAGGCTATCAAGATTGGTTAAAAATTATTCAGCAAAAGCAAGATTTTAAAAGTATTCTAGATTGGGTAAGTTGTTTTGCATTAGCCGTAAATGAAGAGAATGCAAGTTTTGGTAGAGTTGTTACTGCACCAACAAATGGTGCAGCCGGTGTAATACCGGCAGTGCTTATGTATTTTATTGCTTTTTGTAATGGTAATAATGAAGATAAGATTATAAAATTTTTATTAACTGCCTCAGAAGTAGGAAGCATTTTTAAAAAAGGGGCAACCATTTCTGCAGCAATGGGTGGATGTCAGGCAGAAATTGGTGTATCGTCTGCAATGGCTGCTGCAGCATTAACTGAAAGTTTAGGAGGTACACAACGTCAAACATTAATGGCAGCAGAAATTGCTATGGAGCATCATTTAGGATTAACCTGCGATCCGATTGGTGGGTTGGTACAAATTCCTTGTATAGAAAGAAATACAATGGGTGCAATAAAAGCTATAACTGCTTCTCAATTAGCCTTACAAAGTTCTCCCGATTATGCGAAAGTAAGCCTAGATAAATGTATAAAAACCATGTGGGATACTGCTTTAGATATGAATAGCAAATACAAAGAAACTTCTGATGGTGGCCTGGCAATTCACATTCCTGTTAATTTGAGTGAATGTTAATTTTTATTGCGGATTTTTTCCGCAAAAATTATATTATATTGCGGAAAATACCTTAAATGTACATTAAAAAAATAGTTATTTGCGGCTTTATGCTTTATTTGCTTTCTTCATGTAGCAAAGATGCTGGCTCTTCTGGTTCAAGCGGCGGCGGAACTACTCCTCCAATCCCAACACCCACCACACCAACCATTGCACCACCTACACCTTTGGCATTTTATGTGGTAGGTTATATGCCAAGCTATAGAAGCCCTTCTACCTTGGCAGATAATAAATATAAAATGTGCAATATTATTAATTATGCTTTTGCATCGGTTACATCATCAGGTGGTTTGTCTTTAGCTGTGCCTGCTAATTTGGTTGCTATTCAAGCAAAAGCAAAAACATATAATTGTAAAACTTTTATATCTATTAATGGAAGTACAACCGATTGGAGAAACATGGCATCTACCGCAAGTGGAAGAACAAATTTTATTATTCAAATAATGAATTTGGTAAGAACTTACAGTTTAGATGGAGTTGATATTGATTGGGAGTTCCCCTCTACTTCCGATGGTACAGATGCAACTTATACAAGTTTAATGAAACAATTGAGTGATAGCTGCCATACTAATTCAAAATATTATTTATCTACTGCTTTAACATCAGGTAAATATGTTGGTTCCTATACCAATGCCATAAAAGATGAATTATTAAAAAGTAATTATATAGATTTTTATAATATTATGGCTTATGATGATTTTAATACATCTGTACCATATAAGCAGCATAGTGATTATACATTGGCACAAGTATGTTTAAATTATTGGATTAATACAAGAGGACTTGCAAGCTCTAAAACCGTATTGGGTTTTCCGGCATACGGCAGGCCATCGGGTATTACACAAAGTGGTACTATACTTACTTATTCAGGCATTTTATCGCAAGGCGGTAGCCCTTTATCAGATTCTGCAATTGTATCTGCAGGTGCTTATACTAATTATACTATTTACTATAATGGACAACCTACAGCTAAGAAAAAAGCAATGTTGGCAAAAAATAGTGCCGGCGGAATAATGATGTGGGAAATGGGACAAGATACTAACGATGCCAATTCATTAATGAAAGCAGTTTGCGATACATTGGGCAGAGCCTATTAATACCTTAAATTCAAGTTTAACCTTATGCCTCAACTTTAATGTTGGGGCATTTATGTTTATATGGTTACCACAATTTTCTTTTCTCACAAAACATATTTTTATCTTTTAAAAGAAAGTATTTTTTTCTCTACAGCCATTTTCCTCACTACTTATTCACATTTATATTACTGTATTTCCTTTAGCACTTTAAATAGGCTATGTTCGCAGGTACTAAAATGGGTTAGTATGCGATTGAAATCATTAGAAATAAAAGGCTTTAAAAGTTTTGCCGATAAAACCGTAGTTAGTTTTGATGAAGGAATAACAGGAATTATCGGGCCAAATGGTTGTGGTAAAAGTAATATTATAGATAGTATTCGCTGGGTTATTGGCGAGCAAAAAATATCTGCATTAAGAAGTGAAAATTTAGAAGCATTAGTTTTCAATGGCTCTAAAACACGTAGCCCAAGCGGGTTGGCAGAAGTTAGTCTTACTTTTGAAAATACAAGAAATTTATTACCAACAGAATTTACAACTGTTACAGTTACACGCAGATTTTTTAAAAATGGCGATAGCGAATATCGCTTAAACGATGTGCAATGCCGTTTAAAAGATATTCATAATTTGTTCTTAGATACAGGCGTAAGTAATGATAGTTATGCCATTATTGAATTAGGAATGGTAGATGATATTATTAAAGATAAAGACAATAGCCGCCGTAAAATGTTAGAGCAAGCTGCCGGCATTACCATTTACAAAACAAGAAAAAAAGAAGCTAAAAATAAATTAGATGCCACCGAGCAAGATTTGGCACGTATTGAAGATTTATTATTTGAAATAAACAATCAATTAAAAACTTTAGAAAACCAAGCTAAGAAAGCAGAGAAATATTATGAAATAAAAAAAGAATATAAAGAAGTTTCTATTGAATTAGCAAAAGCTGCATTAGAAGGTTTTAACTTAACTTATCAAAATCTTACCGAACAACAAGAAACTGAAACCAATAAAAAAATTCAATTAGAAGCAGAAATAGCTATTGAAGAAGCAAAAGTAGAAGCGGAAAAAGTTTCTTTTATTGAGAAAGAAAGATCTTTGCAAAGCATGCAATATGAATTTAATGAGTTGCTGCAAAAACTTCGTACAAAAGAAAATGAAAAAAACTTAGCACAACAAAGCCTTCATTTTTTAAAAGAAAAAGAAACTAACCTCGCCGGTTTTTTACAAAAAGCAGAAGGACAACTAAAAGGCATTGAAGACAGTATTGTATTTACAGAACAACAAGTAGTTGAGGAAGATAATAATTTGCAACTATTGCAAACACAATTAACCAATGCAAGATTTTTAGTAGAAGATAAACGCAGAGTGTTTGATGAAAAACGTAGTGCTACCGATGTTTTAAGAAATCAACATCAACAAATTCAACGCAATCAGTTTGATGCAGAAAAAAAAGTAGCAGTTGCCGATACTTCAATTCAAAACTTGCAAAGAGCTCAATTGCAGTTGAATGAAGAAAAAAATAATCGCAGTGCACAAATAACTCAATTAGAAAATGAGTTGAACGAAAAAGAAATTTTATTAGAAACCAGAAGAATAGATTTACAACAACTGCAAGAACATCATGAAAAAACAAAAGAACAAATTTTAGAAACACAACAACAGTTAGAAGTTTTACGCAATCAATTAGCCGAAGAAAACAGAAAATTAGATGCCAAATGTAATGAGCATGATTTATTGAAAAGTTTGATTAACAGTATGGAAGGCTATCCTGAAAGCGTTAAGTTTTTACATAACAATGCCGAATGGAATTATAGTGCACCTATTCTTTCAGATATTATTTATGTTAAAGAAGAATATCGTGCAGCCGTTGAAAATGTATTAGAACCTTACTTAAATTATTATGTTGTAAACAACTTGCAACAAGGTTTACAAGCTATCCATTTATTAGACAATAACAAAAAAGGGAAAGCCAACTTTTTTATTTTAGATAAATTAAGTGAAACTGAAAATAACTATCACCAACCTGCAAATACCATTGCAGCATTAAATGTTATTGAAGTAGATGCCCAATATAAAAAATTAGCAGAGTATTTATTGGCAAATGTTTTTATAGCAGAAAATGATGATGCCATTGCAAACTCAAACGGGGCAATAGTTTTAGAAAAAACCGGAAAATATGTAAAAGGAAAATATACTTTAACAGGCGGTAGTGTTGGTTTATTTGAAGGAAAGAAAATTGGACGAGCCAAAAATTTAGAAAAACTTCAAGAAGAAATTGCAGCACAAGAAATAATTGTTAATGAATTAAAAACAAATATTCAAACAAAACACAATGAAGTAATTGGTTATAACGAACAGTTAAAAGAAAATGCAATTAAACAAACCGAAAACGAAATCAACCAATTAACCAACAATGTTTTTGCAGCAAAAAATAAAATAGAAAATTTGCATGCAGCACAAGAGCAAGCCAATACAAGATTAAATGATATTGAAATTCGTTTACAAGACGAACACGATGCTATTGCCGAAACACGTGAACTATTTAATCAGCTAAATAAACAGTTGCAAGAAACAAAACAACAAATGCAACTGGCCGAGCAAGATTATCAGCAAGCCGAAGAAGAATATTCAGCCGCTAATACCCAATACAACGAAACCAACATACAACTTACAAAACAACAAAGTAAAATAACTGCATTACAACAAGAGTTAGATTTTAAAAGAAATCAATTAAATGATTTAACTTATCAAATAAATTCAAACACACAACAATTAACCGAGGCAGCCAGTGCTATTGAAACAGGTGCAATAACTTTAGCAGCTGCAGAAGAAGTATTAATTGAACTATTAAGAAATAAAGAAACTGAAGAATTAAAACTAAACGAAGCAGACCAAACTTATCATAACCTTCGCAATGAAATGCAAGAAAAAGAAAGTATGCTGCGTTTAAAAGTAAAGAGCAAAGAAATGTTAGAACATTTAGTTAGTGAAATAAAAGATAAACTAAATGAGTTGAAATTGCAATTAGCAGGAATGAAAGAAAGATTAAGTGTAGAGTTTAAAATTGAATTAGATGAAATTATAGGTCAGTCTAGGCAAACTGAAGAAGCAGTTGAAGATTTGCAAGCAAGTGTAGATAGAATGAAAAAGCGGTTAGAAAATATGGGCGAAGTAAACCCAACAGCTATAGAAGCTTTCATGGAAATGAAAAAACGCTACGAATTTATTCTAGAACAAAAGAATGATTTGGTTACCGCAAAAGATAGTTTATTACAAACCATTCAAGAAGTAGAAGCTACCGCCAATCAACAATTTCTCGATACATTTAATCAAGTAAGAGATAATTTCCAAAAAGTATTTAAAGCATTGTTTACAGAAGAAGATACTGCTGATATGGTTTTAGAAAATCCTGAAAACCTTGCTGAAACAGGCATTGATATTGTTGCAAAACCAAAAGGTAAACGCCCATCATCTATTACACAATTAAGCGGAGGAGAAAAAACATTAACAGCAACAGCTTTATTGTTTGCAATCTACTTAATTAAACCTGCACCATTCTGTATTTTAGATGAAGTAGATGCTCCTTTAGATGATGCCAATGTTGGTAAGTTTACGCAAATGATTAAAAAGTTTAGCGATAACTCTCAATTTATTATTGTAACACATAACAAACAAACAATGGGTGCAGTTGATGTTATTTATGGTGTAACCATGCAAGAACCCGGCGTTAGTAAATTAGTTCCGGTAGATTTTAGGAGTTTATCAAATTAAATAAAAATTTAATACAATAATTCAATATCTGCTCAAGGGCAGATATTTTTTTGATACATATAAGCAGCACTCAATTTTAATCAACTTAAATTTTTGTAGTAATATTATTTTTAAAAATAAAAATTATGTCAATCAAAAAAATAAAACACTTCTGGAAACAAAATAACGATACGGGTTTTAGCACCAATGCAACAGAAACATTAGGCGGAAGGTTTATCAATAAAGATGGAAGCTATAATTTAATAAAAGAAGGCATGCCTTTTTGGAAACGAATTAGTATTTTTCACGATATGCTGCATCTAAAACTCTGGAAGTTTATTGTAGTTATATTATTTTTCTTTATTGCAATTAATTTAATTTTCACTTCTGTTTATTATATAATTGGAATAACAGGTTTTCAAGGTATTCGTACAGTAAACCATTGGCAGCTATTTAAAGAGTTATATTACTTCAGTACCGAAACATTTACTACTGTTGGTTATGGCAGAGTAAACCCCGCAAACGATGCAACTAATATTATTTCGGGAATAGAATCTTTAGCAGGCTTATCTTCCTTAGCTATTGCAACAGGTTTAATTTATGGAAGATTTTCTATGCCAAGAAGTTATTTATTATTTAGTGAGCATGCATTAATTAGCCCCTATAAAAATTTAACGGGCTTAATGTTTAGGTTGGCATCTTATAAAGACATGCACACATTAACAGATGTAGAAGTAAAAATAAATGTAGGAATGAAAGTATTAGATGGAGATATAGAAACCTATAAATATTTTGCATTAGATCTTGAAAGAAACCGAGCAGAAAGTATGCCTATGAGTTGGACAATTGTACATCCTATAAATGAAAACAGCCCCTTTTATGCTTTTAAAGAAGAAGATATGAAACTGGCAGATGTAGAATTATATGTAATGCTAAGAGGGTTTGATGATGTGTTTTCAAATTATGTACATAGAAGAACCTCTTATACCTACAACGAAATTTTATTTAATCGAAAATTTATTCCAATGTATCGAGAAAATGAAATGGGCACCACCACTATTTTAGAATTACATAAACTAAATATGCACAATAATATTACCGTATAAATATCATGTATAAATCAATAATACTTATATACATAGTTGTTTTTGTTGCCTATATTTTATTCTCACGCCAACCCGATTATTTTGATGGAGAAACAACTACAGCAACCATTCATTGGATAAAAGACAGCACACAAAAAACAATTCCTAAAGCAGTATTTACAATTAATAAAATACAATACGCTATAGATGCACGATATGTTTTAAGAAATTTACCTGAAGGAAAACAAATTCAAGTAATTTACGAAACTGCAAACCCTGAAAAAGCTGCCGTGTATGATTTTTGGGGATATTGGATTACATGGGGTGAATTAATGGCGTCTATACTATTATTGGTTGCACTTATTGAAATTGCCAAAGCAATTAATAAAAACCCAACTCCCGAAGCATTAATAGAACAAATGGAGTATAAGCCGATTAAAAAAAGAAAATACGATTAATTTGTAATGTGTTATAAATGCAAACCCTCTCAATTTTTTTTGAGAGGGTTTTTACTTTCAATTAATTTCTAATCTAACCCACCTTTACGCGTAGGGGCAGTAATGGGTGGCCATTTACTAGGTTGCCCTGTAAACGGACTAATGGGAAGCACAGCTTTTTCACGATTAAAGAATGTGGGATCTTCACTGGCCATATACACTAAAACTGCAGTAAGTATTGCATTTTTTTCTACATCATCAAAAACAATTTTATCGTAAGTATCTAAATTAGTATGCCAAGTATTACTAAAATATCCCCAACTTAAACTACCTAAACCAAAAGCGGGGGCACCTGTTGCAACAAAAGATGCATTATCTGTGCCGCCACTTGCAGGCGAACCCGGAAATGTAGTTTTTATATCTTTTTTTGCATTGTAAGGTACAGCATCGAGCCATCTTTGTAAATATTCATATGCATGTAAAAAACCTTGCCCTGAAATGTTTTCAATACGTCCTGTACCATTATCTTGGTTAAAAGATGCTTGTAACCCTTTCATGATTTCAGGATGGTCTTCGGCAAAAGCTTTTGAGCCATTAAGGCCTTGTTCTTCACTTCCCCAATGTCCAACTAATATTGTTCTTTTGGGGTTAGGATAAAATTTCTTCAATAATCTCATTGCTTCCATCATTACCAAAGTTCCCGTTCCGTTATCGGTAGCACCTGTGCCACCATCCCAAGAATCAAAGTGGGCAGATAATAAAATATATTCATTTGCTTTTTCTGTTCCTTTAATTTCTCCAATGGTATTAAAAGTAGGTTGTACGCCTGTTTCACGGCTATCTGTGCGAATGTTTAGTTTAACGGGAGAACCACCTTCTGCCAAGCGATAAATTAAACCATAATCTTCAAGAGAAATATCAACGGTGGGAATTGTTTTAGTATAGGCTGCAAAAATTTTATCGGCACCATATTCTTTACTCCAATAATTGGTAATAATACCTGCTGCACCAGCTTTTTCAAGGGCAACCGGTAGTGTACGTGTATTATATCCTGTATTTGCAATTCTTTTTGCCCAAGCTTTGGTGAGAGAATCACGCTCTTGATTTATTTTTTTTATAGATTCATCGGTGCCGTATTGTTTCCAATCAGCATCGGGTCTGCCAGTAGGTTGTAACATACTAATCATTACATATTTTCCTTTAGCATTATTTGCAAACCAAGTTGCATAAGCAGCACTATCGGCAAGTTCAGGAAGAATAATTACATCTGCTGTTATGGTTTTCCCTTTAGTAGATGGACACCAAGCTAATTGAGTACCGGCAAGTGTTTTAACCCAAGGCGTAATCATATCTATATGAGAAACACCTCGTTCCCAGCCTCGCCATTCGCCCCATTTCTCATTACGTGCATTAATACCCCATGATTGATATTTGGCAACAGCCCAATCGTTTGCTTGTTGCATTTTAGGTGTTCCTACCAATCTTGGACCTATTTTATCAAACAACTCATGTGCAATTTGTTTAAGCTGCGAGTTATTGGTTTCTTCCTCTAAAATTTTTTGTACAATGGGGTCAAGTTTTCGTTGTGCTGTAGGGCGGCCACCAAATGGTTGAGCTTTGCTAATTGTTAGCATTAAAAGAAAAAATGAAGAGGAAATGAGTAGTTTTTTCATAACAAGTTTAGTTTTGGTATTTAAAAGTTTCTAAGTTACGGCATAAGCTATAATGTAATTTAAAATTGTGATGAATAAGTTGTATGAAATTTAAATTTATTGATGTTCTATATGCAAGCACAAATGAGTGTAATTTCTTAATTTGTAAAACAGATATATGAAAACTAGAAAATAAAAGGTGCAGAAATTCATTTATGAGCTCAAATACTTGCGTTTCCTCTAAACTAAATTTCAGAATTTATAAGTAATTGTATATTTAAGTAAATCAAAAAGCTTTTCTTTACAATCAATGTGCCATTTGCACAACAGAATTATTTTAATACATTTAATCTGTATAAGTGTAAATTAGCAAATTAAATTATTGTTAAGTATTGGTAACTTCTTACGTGGTATGACCTTTATATTTGCAAATTATTGTAAAGAAGATTAGGTGAAGTTTACTTTATAATTTAATTTTTACTTGTTTAACTAAAAAAACAAATTACTAATGGAGATATTGCCCCAAGTAAAACCGTTGTGTGGTGCAGATTTATTACACAAAAAAGTAACCCATGATAAACGAGCAGAGCATGTAAGGCAGTTAGGTTTGTATCCTTATTTTCGTGTTATAGAATCTGATCAAGATTCTGCAGTTACCATTAATGGTAAACGTGTTTTAATGTTTGGTTCTAATAGTTATTTGGGCTTAACCAATCATCCCGAAATAAAGCAGGCTTCTAAAGAAGCCATTAATAAATATGGTTGCGGTTGTGCCGGCTCTCGCTTTTTAAATGGCACATTAGATATTCATATTGAATTAGAAGAAGCGTTGGCTGATTTTGTAGGCAAAGAAGCTGCTTTGGTTTTCAGTACAGGCTTTCAGGTAAATTTTGGTGTAATTCCTGCCTTGGTAGGAAGAAGTGATTATTTAATTTTAGATGAATTAAATCATGCCTCAATTATAGAAGGTTCAAGATTGTCTTTTGGAAAATCCATTAAATATCATCACAATGATATGGATGCATTAGAAAAAGCCCTACAATCTTGCCATCCCGATAAATTTAAATTAATTATTACCGAAGGTATATTTAGCATGGATGGAGATATTGCTAAATTAGATGAGATTGTACATCTTGCCAATAAATATGCTGCTTGTGTAATGGTTGATGATGCCCACTCTTTAGGTGTTTTAGGAGAATTAGGAAAAGGAGCATCTGCACATTACAATGTTTCAGATAAAACCCATTTAATTATGGGTACCTTCAGTAAATCATTAGCTTCTATTGGAGGATTCATTGCTGCAGACAAATCAACTATTGAATATTTAAAACACCATGCACGCTCTTTAATGTTTAGTGCAAGCATTTCTCCTGCAGCTACTGCAAGTGCTTTAGCAGCATTAAACGTTATGAAACGCGAACCTGAGCGAATTGAAAAATTGTGGGACAATACACATTTTGCACTTGCCGAGTTAAAACGTTTAGGTTTTGATACCGGTGCAGCTTGTACACCCATTATTCCAATTTATGTAAGAGATGATTTAAAAACATTTCAACTATCTAAAATTTTATTAGATGATGGCGTATTTGTAAACCCTGTTACTTCTCCGGCTGTTTCAAAAGACGATACGTTAATTCGTTTTAGTTTAATGGCAACACATACCAAAGAACAAATTGAAATAGCTATTGAAAAAATATATTCTGCTGCAAAAAAACTTAATATATTATAATTTCAATTTAAACAAATGGCTATTACTGTTAAAGAAGTAAGTACCAAGAAAGAAATGAATGCCTTTCTTGATTTACCTTATCGTTTATACAAAGGCAACCCTTATTTTGTACCACCATTAAGGTTTGATGAAGCCCATACTTTAGATAAACAAAAAAACCCCGCATTTGAACATTGTGATGCGAAATATTGGATTGCATTAAAAGATGGAAGAGTAGTAGGAAGAATTGCAGGAATTATAAATAATAATTATATATCAAAATGGAAAAATAAATATGCCCGTTTTGGTTGGATAGATTTTGAAGAAGATGAAGCCATTGCAAAAGCTTTATTAAACACTGCCGAAAACTGGGCAAAACAAAATGGAATGACCGCTATTCAAGGCCCACTTGGATTTACAGACCTTGATCATGAAGGTTTATTGGTTGAAGGGTTTGATAAAATTGCAACTTTAGCAACACTATACACTTATCCCTATTACAAAACATTTATAGAAAACAACGGTTATACAAAAGACGCAGATTGGGTAGAGTATAATATCAAAATGCCCCAAACATTACCCGAAAACCTTATAAAAATTGCTTCAATTGTTGAAAGAAGATACGGCTTACAAGTAATAAAAGCCAAAAAGCCAAAAGATATTCTTCCCTATGCAAAAGATGTTTTCAATTTAATTAATGATGCTTATTCTGATTTATTTGGTGTAACAGAATTAACCGAGAAACAAATTGAATATTATACTAAAGCTTATTTTGGTTTTATGAAGGTTGATTTTGTTTCGTTGATCGTAGATAAAAACAATCAATTAGTTGCTTTTGGAATTACCATGCCCTCTTTATCTGAAGCACTACAAAAATCGGGAGGTTCGCTTTTCCCATTTGGATTTATTCATATATTAAAAGCAATGAATAAACCTAAGAAAGCTGATTTTTTAATGATTGCTATAAAAAAAGATTTACAAGGAAAAGGTATTAATGCCGTATTAATGCGTGAAATAGGAAACGCATATATTAAAAGAGGAATTGAAAGTATTGAAACCAATCATGAATTGGAATTAAATACAAAAGTGCAAACTATTTGGAAAGATTTTGATCATGTACAACATAAAAGACGCAGGTGTTATATTAAACATTTGAGTTAATAATGTAATGAAAGAAAAAATTCTTATTACCGGAGCTACGGGTTTTATTGGCGGTTTTATTGTAGAACAAGCATTAGCAGCTGGTTTAGAAGTATATGCCAATATTCGCAAAACAAGTAACACACAGTACCTTTCGCAAAAAGAAATTCATTTTATTGAATTAAATCTTTCTTCTGTAGAAATACTTACACAGCAATTAAATAATTATGTTCAAGAATTTGGCGGGTTTGATTATATCATTCACAATGCAGGTGTAACACAAACAAAAACAAAATCAGATTTTTTTAAAGTAAATTATGAATGTGCTAAAAATTTAGCAGATGCTGTAATTGCTTGTAAAATGAAAGTGAAAAAATTTACTTTAATAAGTTCATTGGCTGTTTATGGTCCTGGTAATGCTGATTCTTTTCAAAAAATAGAAACGTTTAACACGCAGCATCCGATAAGTACTTATGGAAAAAGTAAATTAATGGGAGAGGAGTATATTAAAAGTTTGGAAAATTTTCCTTTTATAATTATTAATCCCACTGCTGTTTATGGACCAAGAGATAAAGATTTTTTTGAATTTGTAAAATTAATAAATAAAGGTTTTGAACCATATATTGGTTTGCATAAACAGATGGTTTCAATGATTTATGTGAAAGATTTAGCAAGTGTTATTGTTCAAGCAACAATCGCTTCAATCAAAAACAAATCATACATTGTTTCAGATACAAAAGATTATAATAAATTAGAATTAGGAGAAGCGGTTAAATCTATTCTTCACAAAAAAACAATTAAAATAAAAATTCCATTATTTATTATTAAAAGTATTATTACTGTTATTGATGGCATTTATAAATTGTTTGGCACTATTCCTTTTTTAAATATTGAAAAAATTAATGAAATAAGTGCAGCTAACTGGCTTTGCAATGCAACCGAAATATGGAACGATTTACAAACACAACCACAATATTTTTTACAAAACGGAATGGAGGAAACTATTGCATGGTATAAAGAGAATAAATGGATTGAATGAGGAAATTTTGTTTTTTGTTATGTTAAAAGGCTTCTTTAACTATAAACTCTTTTGCAATACCCAATGCAGTTAAATGTTTTTCAACGGCATCCATCATTGGTGGAGGGCCACAGAGGTAAAAATATTTTGAAGTATTGCTCATATACTTTTTTATTAATTCGGCTGAAATAAAACCATATTCATAATTGGTAAGATTTTCATGCGAAAGAATATTAATAAAATTTTTGCCTAACAACTTATTTAATTTATCTTCTTGAATAATGTCTGCTTTGGTTTTATTTGCAAAAATCAATTTGTTATTTCCAATTTTATTTTCTTTTTCAAGATGTTTTAAAATAGCCATAAAAGGTGTTATACCTGCACCACCTGCAATAAAAATACCTTCGCCTTTATAATTAATATCTCCAAAAACATCACCTATAATTAATTCATCGGTTGCTTTTAAAGAAAGTAGTTGGTTAGTTACGCCGTTGTGTAATGGATAAATTTTAATAGTAAATTCAATAAAATTATCTTCGGGTAATGATGTAAACGTAAATGCCCTCAATTCTTTTTCCCACCCTGCTTTATTAATAGAAATATCTGCAGCTTGTCCCGGCATATAAATTAAGTTAGCAGGTTTTTCTGCAATAATTTTTAGAACATCGTGTGTAAGATGTTCAATAGATTTTATTTTAACTACATTAAACATTTTATTTATTTTTTATATAAGATAAAAATTCTTGCCTTATTATTTCATTTTCAAACTTACCCGAAAAATAATCTGTAATGGTTTTACTATTGGTATCGTGTATACCTCTTGAGGCTACACAAAGGTGATCTGCCTCTATAACTACAGCAACATCTTCATGTTCTAAAATTTCTTTTAATGCTTCTGCTATTTGTACGGTTAATCTTTCTTGCACTTGTGGGCGTTTGGCATAATACTGAACCAGCCTGTTAATTTTTGATAAACCTATAACGTGATTGTGAGGAATGTACGCTACATGTGCTTTTCCGATGATTGGAACAAAATGATGTTCGCAATTTGAATACAATGTAATATCTTTTTCTACCAACATTCTGTTGTAGCTGTATTTGTTTTCAAACAAACTGATGGCAGGTTTATTTTTTGGGTTTAAGCCGCTGAATATTTCTTTTACAAACATTTTTGCTACTCTTTTTGGAGTATCTTTTAAACTGTCATCAGTTAAATCTAAACCTAAGGTGTCCATTATTTCTGCGAAATAATATTCTATCTTATTTATTTTTTCTGCATCATTAAGTTCGAAAGCGTTATTACGCAAAGGTGTTGCCTTTATGATTTCGTTTAAGTTTATTGGCTCTTTCATAACAAGTTATAATTTGTTTATTTTTTTCATTACGCTTTCTACTATTTCGTTGCAGTAAATTAAATTAAACTCGTACAATTCGTTTGCAGTATATATTTTTTCTAATTGCTCTCTCAGCATTGTTTTTGCTCTGTTTAATCTAACTTTTACATTGGTTTCGCTAATATTTAGCAGTGCTGAAGTTTCAGATATATTTAACCCGTTTATTTCTCTTAATGAAAATACTATTCTATAATCGAAAGGTATTTGTTCCAATGTTTTTTCTATTATGCCTCCCAATTCTTTGTTATGCACAGTTTTTTCTGTATTGTTATTTGTATTGGTAAATAATGGAGTAGAAGCATCATTAGTGTGTTGCATAATTTCGTTTTTAAAACTTAATTTTTCTTTTTTTCTGTAACAGTTGTTCATCATTATGCGAATAATCCATGTTTTTAAATTTGCTCTTCCTTCAAATTGCGATAAATTTTTGTATGCATCTACAAATGTATCCTGCATTAAATCTTGTGTATCTTGGTGGTTGTAATTGTATGTTCTTCCAATTTTATATAAGTATGGATTAAACCTTCTTACAATTATTTCATAAAGAACCTTTTCTCCTGCAATTATTCGTTGTGTAAGTTCTGTATCGGAAAGTGTCTCAAATGTATTCATACATCACTAATAGATTGAAGATGACTGATGAAGTGTATAATTATTTTTATACCACATTGCTATTCAATTAGAGTAGCTATGTATAAAAAAAGTTACAAAAAGTAAAAATATTTTTTGAGAGAAGTTATAAAGGCTTAATGATATTGTTTTATTTCTCTTTCAATATCTCGTTTTTTTATAGTTTCACGCTTATCGTGTGTTTTTTTTCCTTTGGCTAAACCAATTTCTAATTTAACCAAATGCTTATCGTTTATAAAAATGCGTAAAGGCACAATGGTTAAACCTTTTTCTTTCAGGGCAGTTTGTAATCTTTTTAATTCTCTTTTGGTAAGCAGTAGTTTTCTGTCGTGTACGGCAATATGGTTATTAATAGTACCTAATTTATATTCGGCAATATATAAACCGCGTACCCATAATTCTCCATCATCAAACAAACAAAAGGCATCATTAAAACTTACTTTACTTTCTCGTATGCTTTTAACTTCTGTTCCTAACAATACAATACCGGCTACATATTTATCTTCAATGTAGTAATTAAAATAAGCCTGCCTGTTGTTCATTTCTTTAGCCAAAACAGAACAATTGATTGATGATTTTTGATGAATTGAAATTATCCTTTAAACAAAACAATTAGTTGATGTAATTTTTCTTTCAATTGTTTTCTTTCAACAATAAAATCTAAAAAACCATGTTCTAATAAAAATTCACTGCGTTGAAAACCTTCGGGTAAATCTTTTTTAATGGTTTCTTTTATAACACGTGGGCCGGCAAAACCAATTAATGCTCCCGGTTCTGCAATATTCAAATCGCCCAACATGCCAAAGCTGGCAGAAATTCCACCAAATGTAGGATCGGTTAATAGTGATATATAAGGTAATTGGGCATCGCTTAACTGAGAAAGTTTACCACTTGTTTTTGCTAATTGCATTAAACTAAAAGCACTCTCCATCATTCTTGCACCACCACTTTTACTTATTACTAAATATGGTAATTTATGTTTAATGCAATAATCAACAGCACGGCTAAATTTTTCTCCCATTACACTTCCTAAACTTCCACCTATAAATTCAAAATCCATACAAGCAATTACCATTTCTTCACCGTTAATTTTTCCAACGGCAACACGCATTGAATCTTTTAAATCTGTTTTAGAATGAATTTCATCTAAACGTTTTTGATAGTTTTTTAAATCGGTAAAGTTTAAAAAATCTTTGCTTTGAATATTTTCGAAAAGCTCGGTATATGTTTTATTGTCAAAAATTATTTCAAAATATTCTTCGCTTCCAATTCTATGGTGGTAATTACATTTAGTACAAACAAATAAATTTTCTTTAAGTTCAGATGTTGTACAAATAAAATTGCATTGCGGACATTTGTTCCATAAACCTTCCGGTGTTTCTTTTTTATCGGCGGTAGAAGTAGTAATACCTTGCCTTATACGGCTGTACCATTTAGGTTTTATTTCTCCGGCCGGGTTAATGGTTTCTTCGCCTGTTAAATTTTGATCTAAATCTTCTTCACGTTCTTTTTTCATAACGTTGTTTCTGTATTAGGGGTGTTGAAGATAATTAAAATTGAATGGATTGTATATTATTGTTTTTATTGAAAAACACAATATTTGGGTTGATAAAAATTTAATTATAATTTCTTCAATATTATGATAATAAGAAAAACCTGTTTTTTACAACAGGTTTTATTTTTTTATGCTATGGTAATGCTTGTATCGGCATATACATCTTGAATGGCGTTTAATATTTCAACACCTTCTTTCATTGGGCGTTGAAAAGCTTTACGTCCCGAAATTAAACCCATTCCTCCTGCACGTTTATTAATAACCGCAGTGGTAACTGCTTCTGCTTTATCTCCTGCACCAGATGATGCACCGCCAGAATTAATTAAACCTGCTCTACCCATATAACAATTGGCAACCTGGTAACGGCATAAATCAATAGGATGTTCAGAAGTTAATTGCGAATAAATTCTTTCATCATTTTTGCCGTATGCAGATTCTTTAGTGTTTAATGCTTTATAACCTCCGTTATTTTCAGGTAGTTTTTGTTTAATAATATCTGCCTCAATTGTAACGCCTAAATGGTTAGCTTGCCCGGTTAAATCGGCAGAAACATGATAATCAATACCCTCTTTTTTAAATGATGGGTTTCGTAAATAACACCATAAAATGGTTGCCATTCCTAATTCATGTGCCATTTCAAAAGCTTTAGCAACTTCTTGAATTTGGCGAGTAGATTCATCACTTCCAAAATAAATTGTTGCACCAACAGCAGCAGCACCTAAGTTGTAAGATGCTTTTATGGAAGCAAACATTATTTGATCAAATTTATTGGGGTAAGTTAAAAATTCATTATGATTAACCTTAACAATAAAAGGTATTTTATGTGCATATTTACGAGATAAAAAACCCAATCCGCCAAAAGTGGTAGCAACTGCATTGCAACCCCCTTCAATAGCTAATTTTATAATATTTTCCGGATCAAAATAAATTGGATTTTTTGCAAAACTTGCACCTCCGCTGTGTTCTATACCTTGGTCAACCGGAAGAATAGATAAATAACCCGTATTTGCCAATCTACCTGTATTATACATTAATTGCAAATTACGAAGCACGTTTACATTGCGGTCGCTTTGAGCCCAAATACGGTCAACAAAATCAGCACCCGGTAAATGCAATAAATTTTTATCAATGGTTTTACTGGTGTGGTTAAGAAGATATTCTGCTTTATCTCCTAAAAGTTGCACAGTGGTTTGATTTGCCATAAACTAACTGAATAATTTTTTTTTAAGAAGAATAGGTTTTGAACTGAACAACAACACAACTATTAAACTTTGTTGCGTCGCACACTTCAACGCCTTATTCAATATTTGGCAAATATAAGGAACGGAAAATTATAAGTAAATATTGAAAAATACTAAGTGTAGATTTATTGTTTTGAATTTTTATGCTTGTTTTTTGAATAAGGAAAGAAATCTCTTTATAAAATAAACAGTTATTCTACACATAAAAAATGCCTCATTAAAAATGAGGCATTGTATAACACAGTATTTGTAGTAGTTATTTCTTTGTTTTAACAACAGAATCTTTTTTAGATTTTGGTGTATCTATTGTTGGAACCGTTGTTTTAGTTGCATAAGCTGCTTCCATTTGTGTTAAACCCTTTATGCAATTTTCTGTATAATTTCTATCAATTGCCATATCAGCTTGTTTGCCCGTTGGTAATGATTCGTAATATTTTATTTGCTGGGTTAAATCTTTTTTAATGGCTGCAGAAACTTTTTTTACTAATGCAGAATCTCCTGCTCGGTAACAGGCATCTAAGAAAAGTAAAGAAACTCTGTTATGAAAATCTCCACGGCTAACCATACCATAAGGATAGTTTGATTGAAGTAATTCTTTATCAGCTTTTTCTAAAACTTTTTTAGCATCTTCTTTTCTGCCTTTATCTGCTAAATAGCTTGCTAATTCTGCATAAGATTGGCGTATGCCTTGTAATTGCCTGCGGTTTTCTTCATCAAAATAAACACCTTCAATATTGGCATTTCCAAAAGAAAATTTGTTCATTAGTTTATCCATCATCCAATCTGCATTTATCGGATCATCTTCTACGGGTACTAAACGGTAACTAAGGCCATCTCTACGTAAGTATTTGCCAAAACCTAAATCGCCAAAATCTCCTGTAAAATAAATAGGTCGTTTCCAATTGTTGGCAGCTATAATGTTTAATACGGCTAAATCGTTTTTTTGTAAGCCGTTGCCACGTTGAATTTCAAAACGTAATTCACTTACAACGCTATCTTTTGCATTTACAGTTCCATTTTTTCTTACAAAATTGATATCAACCGGTACAGATACTTTTCTTACTGGGAAGGTATTGTATACATCATCTTCATTGGGGTTGGGTTTGTATGTTTTATCTGCGTCATCACTTCCCACATAATTTTTCATCATATCATATAAATTATAATATCTGTCATCGGGAATATTGGGTTTTGGCATGTATAAAACGTAATCTCTTTTTCTTCCTTCAATTTGGTCTGCACTCCAAATAACATCAATAGGTGCACTTTCATTTATTTTATAGCGTAATTGATTAATATACCAATCTATTCCTAATAAGCTATAATTAATTACGCGTACATCTCTTCTTATGCCTTCTACTTCTTGGGCATACCATAAAGGATAAGTATCATTATCTCCAAAAGAAAATAAGATGGCATTTTTATCGCAGCTTTCTAAATAATTTCTGGCTGAGTCTCGTGCTAATACTTTTTTGCTTCTATCGTGATCATTCCATTCTTGTTGGGCCATTAAAACCGGTACTGCTAATAAGCAAACTACGGTTGCTAATGTTGCTGCAGTTGTTTGAGACATTTTTTTCTGTAACCATTCTACTACTTGCATTACGCCAATACCAATCCATACGGCAAATGCGTAAAATGAGCCAACATAAGCATAATCACGTTCACGTGGTTGATTGCCTGCTTGGTTTAAATATAAAATAATGGCAAAACCTGTAAAGAAGAATAATAAGAAGTTGGATAATGTATCATCTCCTCTTCTTTTTAAATGGTAAAAGAAACCAATAAAACCTAATAAAAATGGTAATAAAAATAGTTTGTTATGAGCTTTATTGTTTTTTACACTATCGGGTAACATGCTTTGGTCGCCATACATCATATTATCAATAAATGATATGCCTGTAATCCAGTTGCCGTCTCTTACATTGCCGGTATAAACGCCTTGTACATCACTTTGTTTGCCACTAAAGTTCCACATAAAATAGCGGAAGTACATCCAATATGATTGGTAAGAGAAGAAGAATTTAAAGTTATCAATTTGGTTAGGAGCATGATCGTATTTTTCTCTTCCGTCTTTATCACGTAATTTTTCAATACCTAAAAAGCTTGCATAATAATCTGCATGTTGTTGGTCGTTGCTTGCATCCCATACACGCGGAAAAAGCATTTTATCATCGGGTGCGTAAACGGCATGCATATCGTTGCCAATTTGTATATATTTATTTTTCCCTTTTTGATATTTTGCTCCTCCTTTTTTATAATACACATAATCTGCAGTAAATTTTTGACCGTATAATAAAGGGAAATCTCCGTATTGGTCTCTTCCTAAATAACCTACTAAACTCATTGGGTTATCAACGTTATACATGTCTATAGCAGGGTCTGCATTACTTCTAATCATTGTGGTTAAATAGCTGCTGTAACCAATTAACATAAATGCAAAAGCCCAAATACCTAAATGTAAATAGGCCCATCCTTTTTTTTGTGTAAAACGTAAACCTATCCATATTAAAAAAGCAATTAATATAAAGAAGAATGTAAAACCACTAAAGAAAGGAAGGCTAAAACTGTTTACAAATACTCTATCAAATACACTGGCACCGGCTATTGAGTATTGAATAACTGCAACTTGGGTTACACCGGTTATTATACAGCCAATAAGGAAGAAAATGTATATACCACCGTAGTATTCTTTTTTTTCTTTATTAATATTTTCAATTAAGTATAATAAACCAATTCCAATGGCTGTTCCTAAAAATACTACGCCTGCTAATGTACCATCCATATCACTTAAACCTCTTTCTTCATTTATTTCACCTCTGGCAACTATTATTGCACCTATAAAAGCTAAAACTCCGCCAATAAGTGTTAATCTTATAAACCATTGGCGTATGCGTGCATAATTAAATTGGTTTCTTTTTTTAAAGTAGTAAACCATTACCACCGCCGGAATGTTTAATAAACACAATAAGTGTACACCAATTGATAAGCCAATTAAAAAGAAAATAAATACTAACCATCTATCTGCACCGGGTTCATCTGCAATATTTTCCCATTTTAAAATTGCCCAAAATACAATGGCACTAAAAAATGAACTCATTCCATAAACCTCGCCTTCAACGGCACTAAACCAAAAGCTATCGCTAAAAGTGTATGCTAATGCACCAACAGCACCTGCACCCATTATACTCCACATTTGGCCAGTTGTCATGTTTCCGTTAACATCTACTTTAGCAATTTTTCTTGCAAAGTGGGTAATAGTCCAAAATAAAAATAAAATGGTAAAACCGCTTGCCAATGCACTCATTACGTTTACAGCTTTTGCAGCAGTTAAAGGGTTATCTCCAAATAAAATAATAAATACTCTGCCCAACATTACAAATAAAGGGGCACCGGGTGGATGCGGTATTTGAAGTTTGTAACAACTGCTAATGAATTCGCCACAATCCCAAAAACTGCCCGTTGCTTCGGTAGTTAAAACATAGGTAGTGCAGGCAATAATGCCAACAATCCAGCCAATAATGTTATTCGTCTTTTTAAAATTCATGATTCTGGTTTAAAGAGTGGAGCAAACATAATGAATTAGATAAGAAGAATAAAGAATTGATTTTTAACTTCTGCAGATAATTATTTTTTAACAAAAATTTCAAGTTGTAAAACGAATTGTATTGAGCAAAATGAAGTGGATTTATGTTTTATTTAAGCATTAAAATACCTCGTTTAAAAAGAAATATTTGCATTAGGGTGAAAAAGAGATTTTTCTTTTGAACATAATTTATTTAAACAATAACCCAATTAGTAATAAGCATAGGTTTAAAGCAATATGCTTCTATAATTAATGATGTTATGAAATGCTTTACAATCTGAATAATAAATAATATTTTGAAGGTTTTAGGCACGATTTTTTCTTTTTAAATTGCCAAAATAATGTGTTATGAATATTGGTGAACATAAAACAGATAGAACATCAATTATATTTATAGTGCTTATTGTAATTGGGTTAGTGGCAATGGTAATTTCCTTATTTAAAACCATTGGTAGTTTTTAGCGGTTAAGAAACTTATCTTTGCGGCCTCATGCAAACGGAACGTAGTATAGCTTTTCATACATTAGGGTGTAAATTAAATTTCTCTGAAACATCTACTTTATCTAGAATGATGGAAAAAGAAGGCTTTGCCAAAAAAAGTTTTGATGAAGTTGCAGATGTTTATGTAATTAATACTTGCTCGGTTACAGATAATGCTGATAAAGAATGCCGGCAAATTGTTCGTCGCATACAAAAGAAATCTCCCGAAAGTTTGGTGGTTGTTACCGGTTGTTATGCACAATTAAAACCAAAAGAAATTGCAGAAATTCCCGGAGTAGATTTGGTATTAGGTGCAGCCGAAAAGTTCAATATTGCCAAGCATATTAATGAATTGGCAAAAGGGAACAGCAATAAAATTTGTAGTTGCGATATTGAGGAAGTAACTGGCTTTACTTCTACATACTCTCTTAACGATAGAACCAGAGTATTTTTAAAAGTGCAAGATGGTTGCGATTATAATTGCTCTTTCTGCACCATTCCTATGGCACGTGGAAAAAGTAGAAGTGATAGTATTAATAATGTTTTACAAAATGTAGAAGAGCTTGCAACTAAAGGCACAAAAGAAATTGTTTTAACAGGAATTAATTTAGGTGATTTTGGCAAAGGACCCAATGGGGCAGGAGCTACTGTGGGTATTAACCAACGTGAAGAAAATTTTTACGAACTTATTCAGGCATTAGATAAAATTAAAGGCATTGAACGTTATCGCATTTCATCTATAGAACCTAATTTATTAACGAATAACATTATCAATTTTGTTGCCGGCTCAGATAAATTTATGCCTCATTTTCATATTCCTTTACAAAGCGGTAGCAATGAAGTTTTAGGGATGATGAGAAGAAGATATAAAAGAGAATTGTATGCAGACAGAGTTAATTTAATAAAAACATTAATGCCACATTGTGCAATTGGTGTTGATGTTATTGTTGGTTTTCCGGGAGAAACAGATGCATTATTTAAAGAAACATTCGATTTTTTGCACAGTCTTGATATTAGTTATTTACACGTATTTACTTATTCTGAAAGAGATAATACTTTGGCAGTAACCATGCCCAATGCAGTTCCTATAAACATTAGGCACGAACGTAATAAAACTTTACGTAACCTTAGTTATATGAAAATGCAATACTTTACACAATTACATGAAGGACAAACAAGAAAAGTATTGTTTGAAGATGCAGAAAAAAATGGACTAATGGAAGGTTATACCGATAATTACATACGCATACAAACACCTTATAGAAAAGAGTGGGCTAATGAAATTGTGAATTATAAGCTATAAGTTTTGTGTTGATGATTAAAATCCTGCCACGCTATCATCTCCTCTTTTATCGGCAGCTATTTCTTGTTGTTTATTAGTATGAAGTTTTATCACTTCTAATCTACACCAACTATTTGTTTCTACAATATTGTAACCCATTGCAGAAAGCTCTTTTCTAACTGTTGGATTAAAATCTTTTTCAACTCTTACAACATCAGGCAACCATTGATGATGAAATTTTGGGCTATTAATTGCATCTGCAGGGCTCATATTAAATTCTAACATATTTACCAATGTTTGGTAAACACTTGTGGGAATAGTTGTACCTCCGGGTGTACCACAAACTATATAAGGTTTGTTGTTTTTTAAAACTAAAGTTGGTGTCATAGAGCTTAACATTCTTTTTCCGGGTTGTATAGCGTTAGCTTCTCGGCCAATTGCACCATACATATTAGGTACGCCGGGTTTTACACTAAAATCATCCATTTCATTATTTAATAAAAAACCTGCACCGCCTACAACTGTTCTGCATCCGTAACCGCCGTTTAAAGTTGTAGTTACGCTTACCATATTTCCCTCTTTATCCATTACACTTAAATGTGTTGTTTCATCGTGTTCTTTTACATTTCCTGCTGTAATATTTTTGCTGGGTGTTGCTTGGGTGCTATCGTAATCAATCATTCTTTTTTTAATATATGTACTACTTGTAATTTCTTTTAAAGGTACTTTGTAAAAATCAGGGTCGCCTAAATGTTCTGCTCTATCCGCATAAGCTCTTCTTTCTGTTTCAACCATTAATTGTACTGCTTTGGTTGAGTTACAGCCGTAAGATGCAATAGGTTTATCTTCAATCATTTTCATCATTTGCCAAATAATAACACCACCACTGCTGGGCGGAGGCATACCAATAATTTTATAATCTTTATAATTAAATTGTAATGCGGTTCTTGTTTTGGCTTTATAATTTTTTAAATCATTTAGTGAAATAATTCCATTACCACGTTGCATTTCATCTACAATTAGTTGTGCTGTTTTTCCTTCATAAAAACCTTTTTGCCCGTTATCTCTAATACGTTTTAATGTTTCGGCTAAATCTTTTTGAATTAATGTATCACCTGCTTTCCATTTATTATGTTGTACAAATGCCGGTGTTTGTGTTGAGTTTTTTATGAATGATTCTTTGGTTACATTAAAACCATGAGCTTGACTTTCTGTAATAACAAAACCAAATTCGGCAATATCTATTGCAGGTTGAATTAATTGTTTGAAAGGAAGTTTTGCATATTTATATGTTTCAAATAAACCTGCAACAGTACCTGGTACGCCGCTTGCTAAATGACCATTAAGTGAAAGATTGGTAATGGCATTTCCATTTTTATCTAAATACATATCTCTACTTGCTTTGCCGGGTGCTTCTTCTCTGTAATCAATAGCAATGGTTTGCCCATTTGTTTTTCTTGCTACTAAAAAACCACCACCTCCAATATTACCTGCACTTGGATACACAACTGCTAAAGTTAATTGCACGGCAATTGCCGCATCAAAAGCATTACCACCTTGTTTCATTATTTCGGCACCTACCATACTTGCCAACGGATGTGCAGAAGCTACAGATGCTTTACTGAATGTTTTTGTTTTCACAATTTCATAATGAAATGGATTAACAGCTTTGCCTGCACCCACAAAAGATGTTTGACTATATGTTACTGCAATGCTTATGAAAACTATTGTGGAAGAGAGTAATATTTTTTTCATGCAATGAATGTAAAAAAATATTTTTTAGAATTGTAGAAAAAATTATTGTTTCAATTGTAACTCAATTGTAATGGTGTTTTCTTTTAAAATGTATTTATTATTTTTTTTGAATAAGGTTCTGATAATTGTGGGATAATATTTTCTTTATTAATGTTGGTATTGAAAAATATCAATTTTATATATTAAAAAATTTGTTAATATGATAAAGTAATGCTTATGTTGTATTAACTTTTTAAAAATAATTAACTGTTTATTGAAATTTATTGGTTTTCAACTAATTCAATTACCATTGCACTGGCACCGCCGCCGCCATTGCAAATGCCTGCTGCACCTATCTTCCCGCCGTTTTGTTGTAGAACATTTATTAGCGTAACAATAATTCTTGCACCACTGCAACCCAACGGATGCCCGATTGAAACAGCTCCACCATGCACATTTACTTTGCTTGTATTTAAATTCATTTTTTGCATATTGGCAATACCAACAACACTAAATGCTTCATTTAATTCTACAAAATCTATATCACTCATTTGTAAGCCTGCTTTTGCAACTGCTTTTGGCACTGCTAAACTTGGCGTAGTTGTAAACCATTCAGGTGCTTGTTCTGCATCGGCATAACTTTTAATTATTGCAATTGGTTTTATGTTTAGTTCTTTTGCTTTTTCTTCGCTCATTAAAACCAATGCTGCTGCACCATCGTTCATGGTACTTGCGTTAGCAGCTGTTACTGTTCCATCTTTTATAAATGCAGGTTTTAATTCGGGTATTTTATCAAACTTAACGTTAAAGGGTTCTTCATCTTTATCAAATACAGTAGTTCCTTTTTTTGTAACAATTTCAATGGGCACAATTTCATCTTTAAATTTTCCTTCATTCCATGCGGTTTGACTTCTTTTATAACTTTCTATTGCAAATGCATCTTGCTCTGTTCTGGTAATATTACATTCTTTAGCACATAACTCAGCAGCATTGCCCATTGCATAATTATTATATACATCTGTTAAACCATCTTTTGCTAAACCATCAATCAATTTGGTATCTCCATATTTATTACCCCAACGAAGGTTAGGAATATAAAACGGAACGTTACTCATGCTTTCCATACCACCTGCAACTACAATGCTTGCATCGCCTAATAAAATATCTTGTGCAGCCTGTGCAATAGCTTTCATACCACTTGCACAAACTTTATTAACTGTTGTGCAAACAACATTATCTGGCAAGCCTGCAAATTTTGATACCTGCCTTGCGGGTGCTTGTCCTACATTGGCTTGTATAACATTTCCCATATAAACAGCTTCAATTTGATTGGGTTGTAAGTTTGCTTTTTTTACGGCTGCTTTTATGGCAATTGCTCCTAATTGTGTTGCGGAAAAATCTTTTAATGATCCTCCAAAACTTCCTATTGGTGTACGAACTGCTGCAACTATGTAAACTGTTTTTGTGCTCATGAAAATTTGTTTGAAAAGCAAATATAAAGATTGAGTACTAACACTTGTTAGTATTAATTGAAATTAATTAGTAACTAATTAATTCGGTATTTAATTTTTTTGCAAGCCCTTTTGCACCCCAACGCATAACAACATCATGATTGTATTGAAAGGCAGGTTTTAATAAAAAAGAGAAAATATTCATCCACCATTTATTGGTAATTACATTCCAATGATATTCTATATATGTAATATTATTTTTATGAGTGAAGATCCATGTTCCATTTCCTTCTAACTCTCCAAATGCAATTCCAGAAAGTTTTTCATATAATTTATTTTCTGTTAATTTCATATTGAAAGTTAATTTATATGGTAAAGCACTTTTCCATGTGTATCTTTTTACATCGCCAATTCCATTGGTGTTGCCTGTTGAAATGTCTTTTACAACTAATACACCTTTCCACCAATTGGGCCAATTGTTTGATAGATAAATTGCATTCCATACATCCTCAATAGGTGCTTTTATTTCCCATTTAGTAATAAAGGAATATTGTGTGGGCATAAGAGGAAGTTTAAAGTTTACAAACACTTTTATTCTTCAAACAATTCAGGTTGGTTGTTTTCTTCTTTTGGTTTTTCATCCCATTCCATTTTTACGCTTTTGCTAAAGTCTAAAAGTTTGGCACCTACTGCTTTCCAGCCCATTACTTCTGTAATTTTTGCCAACTTTAATTTGCCTTTTCTTATTTGTGTGCCAGTACCTTGTTGTACAGATAAAATAGGGTCATTATCGGTTGTGGCAACTTCTACTTTATTTTTTTCGTTTTCTTTTATGAAGAAGAATTTTGTTTTTAATGTTGATGTTTCAATTTTAAAACGCTTAACGGTAAACTGCATTTTATCTGCATCAAAATAAACAGCTGTTATAATTTTTTCGGGATTGAATTTTTCAATAAGTATTACTTTATCTGCATCAATGCGTTGTGTTAATTCTGTATCGGTTATTTCATAATTACCATCGGCATAAATAATTAAAATTTTATCGTCTTCAAACATGCCTAAATATTTTCCTTTCTCTTCTGTGTTTAATCTTCCAAATTGTGTATCAAACCAAATTTTTCTTCCTGCCAAAGTACTTCTTCCTGCTTCTTTTAGTTTAATTGATTTAACGGGATATTTTGTTACAATATTTCCTTGTGAGCTTCTTCCTTTAATTTCTAATTCTTCAAAATAATAGTCTAACTCTTTGTTTCGTGCAGTACAATTTGGACTTAAATTAATTTTTACAACTTCGGCTTCGCCATTTGCATTGGCTGTAAAATAATGCACTTTACTTTTTTCGTTTTGGTTAGATAGAATATATTCTTTATCTCTGGTAATGCCTGTAACATTAAAACGTTTGGCATAAGTTTTTTCTTTGCCATCAAAATAAATCATGTTATAGGTAGTGCGTTCATCATTCTTTTTAAATATGGCAGCATGAATAATATCTTTTCCTATAAAGGCTTTGTCGCCTACTTTTACTACTTTCATTATGCCACGTTTGGTAAAAACGATTATATCGTCAATATCGCTGCAATCAAATAAAAATTCATCTTTTTTTAATCCTGTTCCAACAAAACCTTCTTCTCTGTTTACATATAGTTTTGTGTTGGCAATTGCTACTTGTTGTACTTTAATGGTATCAAAAATTTTTATTTCTGTTTTGCGTTCTTTGCCTTTGCCGTATTTTTTCAATAAAGTTTCAAAATAGGTAATAGAAAACTCAACTAAATGATTTAAATCAAAGTTTACTTGTGCAATTTCTGCTTCAATATTTTTTATTTGTTCGTTTAATTCATCAATATCTAATTTATAAATTCTTC
This sequence comes from Bacteroidota bacterium, assembly GCA_018267705.1. Lineage (GTDB taxonomy): Bacteria > Bacteroidota > Bacteroidia > Chitinophagales > Chitinophagaceae > CW01. The sequence goes on from JAFDXX010000014.1 coordinate 134,205, forward strand.
TAACGGGTTTTTCTGTAAGTTTTAAGATGTCTTCTTTTGATATTGCTTTTCTTTTTAATTTTTTTATGAAAGGAGTGAAGGCTTGCTCAATTGCTGTTAAAACTTTTTCCCATGTTTCATGTTTCTTTTCTAACTCTTGATATATTTTTTCTTCGAAGAATATTTTTTCTAACGAAGTATAATGCCATTTATCTTCTAACTCATGTAATTTAATTTGCAATTCGCGTTGCAATAAATGCTTAGTTAAATCAACCGAAGTTTTTAAAAGTTCGGAGGCTGTTACAAAACGTGGTTTTTGATTTTCAATGATACAAGCATTGGGGCTAATGCTTACTTCGCAATCTGTAAATGCATATAAAGCATCAATAGTTATATCGCTTGAAATTCCGGGGGCTAAATCTATTTGTATTTCAACATGTTTGCCGGTGTATTCGGTAAGTTTTTTAATTTTTATTTTACCTGCATCATTAGCTTTGGTAATGCTTTCGCATAGTTGAGAAACGGTAACGCCATAAGGTACATCTCTAATAATTAAACTTTTTTTATCTAACTCTTCAATTAGGCAACGCACTTTTATTTTTCCGCCACGTTTGCCATCGTTATAATTACTTACATCTATTAAGCCGCCCGTTTGAAAATCGGGATATAATTCAAATTTTTTATTTTTTAAATATTTAATGGAGGCATCTATTAACTCGCAAAAATTATGTGGTAAAATTTTGGTTGATAACCCAACGGCAATGCCATCGGCACCTTGTGCCAATAGCAAAGGAAATTTCATTGGTAATGTAACGGGTTCATTTTTTCTGCCATCGTAACTTAATTGCCATTCGGTTGTTTTAGGATTGAAAGCTACATCTAAAGCAAATTTGCTTAAACGAGCTTCAATGTAACGGGGTGCTGCTGCATCATCTCCTGTTCTAATATCTCCCCAATTACCTTGTGTATCAATTAATAAATCTTTTTGCCCCATGTTTACCAATGCATCTCCAATACTTGCATCTCCATGCGGATGATATTGCATTGCTTGTCCAATAATATTTGCTACTTTATTAAACCGACCATCATCCATTTCTTTCATGGCATGTAATATTCTGCGTTGCACGGGCTTTAAACCATCTTCAACAGCAGGTACTGCACGTTCTAATATTACATACGAGGCATATTCTAAAAACCAATTTTTATATTGGCCTTGTACACCACTTTCATTATTTATTTGTTCTATTTTATCAGACATTTTTAAAATTCAATAAACAATACTTAATATTTAATTATTAGGTTATTGTTTGGTTTTAAATTATTTTATTGAACATTTAATTTTACTGCTACTTCTTTCCAACCTTTATTCCAATCTCCTTCTGCAATTAGTTTTTCTTCTTTAATTAATTTTTGAATTCTCCATGCCAAGAAAACATCGCCTGTTTGTATTTTCATTTTTGATAATGTTTGACTTAGTACTTTATTTAATTTTTGAAAATCGGTTGTTATGTGCATGAGTAAATCTTTATCATAAAAGGTTTCTTCTTTGCTTATAATTTTTTTTCCACCTTCTAAAATTCTTATATAAGCATTTTCATTACATAATTTTTTCCATTCATCCGGATCAATCTCAAACTCGCTGGGTGTAATGGGTCTTGCTAATTTTTTTGCTTTTAAGAATTCTTTAGGTTGAATTTCATGTAAATGCTGCGGATAAAATATTAAACCTTTTTCATTTATAAATGGAAGATTATTTAAATATAATACTTCTATTTTGCCTTGATAATCTTTTAATTGGCTTGTTAGCCAATAGTAACTGCATACATCATGTTGGTTTTGTGCCATCCAAATCCAAACTTTTTCATCGGGTTGTTCATTTAGTTTTTTTAAAAGATGATGAACGGCCATTTTATCATCAACAATATCTAATTGTTCTTTGTAGTTGGTAAATTCTAATAATTCTTTCCACCAATCTCGCCTTTGTTGGTAGCCCTCTGCTTCATAAATATTTAGAATTGGGCCTACTGCATAATCATCTTTTATTTCAACAATATCTCCTTGTATGCTTTGATCTAACTCAAATGTTTTTTGTAAAACTTCTACATTATTTTGTTCAAATACTATGTGAATCATTCGAATTTTAATTTTTAATTCTTGTTAATTTGTTTCTATTAAATCTAATTCTACTCTTAAATTATCAATAATAAAATCTTGACGTTGGGGTGTGTTTTTGCCCATATAATATTCAAGTAATTGTTGTATATGATCTCCTTGCTCTAATATTACGGGTTGTAAACGCATATCATTTCCGCCAATAAATCTTTCAAATTCATCAGGACTAATTTCTCCTAAACCTTTAAAGCGTGTTATTTCAGGTTTGCTTGATAATTTTTTTATGGCAGCTTGTTTTTCATTTTCATCATAACAATAAATTGTTTCTTGTTTGTTTCTTACTCTGAACAATGGTGTTTCTAAAATATATACATGACCACGTTTCACTAAATCGGGAAAAAATTGTAAGAAGAATGTCATTAATAATAAACGAATATGCATGCCATCCACATCGGCATCTGTTGCAATTACAATATTGTTATAGCGAAGACTTTCTAAACCATCTTCAATATTTAAAGCATGTTGTAATAAATTAAATTCTTCATTTTCATACACTACTTTTTTGGTTAAACCATAACTGTTTAATGGTTTACCACGTAGGCTGAAAACGGCTTGTGTATCTACATTTCGGGCTTTTGTAATACTACCGCTTGCACTATCACCTTCGGTTATAAAAATGGTGCTGTTGTTTTGTAAGGCAATAAATTCTTCTTTGTTTTTGTTGGGCACATCATCATTCAAATGCACACGACAATCGCGTAATTTTTTATTGTGAAGATTTGCTTTTTTTGCACGTTCGTTGGCTAATTTTCTGATTCCGCTTAATTCTTTTCTTTCTTTTTCGCTTTGTTCAATTCTTTTCTTTAATGCTTCGGCAGTTTGTGTGTTTCTGTGTAAAAAATTATCTAATTCTTTTGCTAGAAATTCTTCTACAAATTTTTTCATGCTTGGCCCATTTTCATATACAACCGATGAGCCGAGTTTTGTTTTTGTTTGACTTTCAAAAACAGGTTCTTGCACACGTACACTTACTGCTGCAACAATACTTGTACGAATATCTGCCGCATCATAATCTTTCTTAAAAAAATCTCTGATTGTTTTTACATAAGCTTCTCTAAATGCTTGTTGGTGTGTGCCGCCTTGAGTGGTGTATTGACCGTTTACAAATGAAAAAATATCTTCACCGTAATCATTATTGTGCGAAATGGCAACTTCAATGTCTTCTCCTTTTAAGTGAATAATTGGGTAACGTAGTTCATCGGGATTTGTTTTTCGCGTAAGCAAATCTAATAACCCGTTTTTACTTACATAACGTTTGCTATTGAAATTAATAACCAAACCTGCATTTAAATAACAGTAATTCCAAAACTGATTATCTAAATATTCATGAAGAAATTTATAGTTATTGAAAATAGTATTATCTGGTGTAAAAGTTACTTTGGTTCCATTTTCTTCGGTGGTAGTTGTTTCTTTATATTCTTTTGTAAGATTACCTCTTTCAAATTCTGCAACTTTAGTTTTTCCTTCTCTAAAACTTTCAACTTTAAAATAACTGCTTAAAGCATTTACGGCTTTTGTACCCACACCATTTAAACCTACACTCTTCTGAAATGCTTTACTATCGTACTTTGCACCGGTATTTATTTTACTTACTACATCCACCACTTTTCCTAAAGGAATACCTCTGCCATAATCTCTAATAGTTACAGATTTATTTTCAATAGTTACTTCAACATGTTTACCATAACCCATTGTATGTTCATCAATACAATTATCAATAACTTCTTTAACCAATACATAAATACCATCATCAGGTGCAGAGCCATCACCCAATTTGCCAATATACATACCGGGTCTTAACCTAATATGTTCTTTCCAATCAAGACTTTTAATATCATCTTCGGTATAATTTACCGTTTGTTTTGTTTCAGCCATAATATAGTGAATAAGACCATCCTCAATAATAGATGATGGTGATTAATTTTTTTGTTATCAATTTTTATTGTGCTGCATACTTTAATGCTCGTACACTATTCAACAAAATCTACAACTCGCAAATCTAATTAACAAGCCAAGCGGGCAAAATACAGGTTATAAACAAACTTGCTGTATTTGTGGATAAAACTTTTAGGTTTGTGCCCTCATGCTTACTGATTTACATATTATTCAACAACAAGCTGCTGATAAAGAAAACGAAAATGATTTATTTCAATCTTTCTTAAAAGAGCAAAATGCTGAAACCATTGATAAGATTGTGCATCAATTAAATAAAAAAATTTCTACCCAAATTGATTGTACTACTTGCGGAAATTGTTGTAAAACTTTAATGATAAATGTTACAGATGAAGAAGCCAATAATTTAGCAAATAAACTAAACCAACCTCGCAAAATATTTGATGAAAACTATTTAGAAAAAAGTACACAATTAATGGTAATTAATAAAATGCCTTGCCATTTTTTACACAATAATATATGTACCGTTTATGAAAACAGATTTGCAGGTTGTAAGGAATTTCCTGCATTGCATTTGCCCAACTTTATAAAAAGATTATTTACTGTGTTTATGCATTATGAAAGATGCCCTATAATTTTTAATGTTGTTGAAGCATTGAAACAAGAAATTTATTTTGAAAATAAAATAAATAAGTAAGATGATTTTATTTGGAATAGATGTTTTACTAAAAAATAATTACAGCTGGAAAAAACAACGCATAGCTTTAGTAACCAATCATGCAGCAACCACCAATCAATTAGAGCCATCGCGAAAAGCCTTACTGAATGAAGGTTTTAACATTATAAAATTATTTTCTCCCGAACATGGGTTAGATATAAAAGGTGCTGATGGTGTACAAATGAAAGATGGAAAAGACGATTTAACCCAACTGCCAATTATAAGTTTATATAATAAAAAATTACAACCTGATGAAAATGATTTGAATGATATTGATATTGTATTGTTTGATATTCCTGATATTGGTTGCAGATACTATACATATTTATGGACCATGACACATGTGTTACAAGCATGTGGTAAACACAATAAAAAATTAATTATTCTTGATAGACCCAATCCTTTATCAGGTAATTTAAATTTAACAGAAGGTACAATGTTAGATGAAGTGAATTGTTCATCATTTATTGGAAGATGGAATATTCCTTTAAGACATAGTTGCACATTGGGAGAGTTGGCTTTATACTTTAACCAACAAAAAAATATTCATGCAAATATTGAAATAATACAATGCGAAGGTTGGAATAGAAATATGTTTCAAACAGATTGGGGAATGCCTTTTGTGCCTACATCTCCGGCAATTAAAAATTTTACGGCAGCATTGTTGTATCCGGGTTTAGGTTTGTTAGAAGCCACTAATATAAGTGAAGGTAGAGGAACGCTAAAATCATTTACTGTTGCAGGTGCCGTGTGGATGAATAATAATTTATTAGTAGAAAATTTGCAAAAATTAGGTATTCATTGTAAAACCGTTCAGTTTATACCAACTGAAAGTAAATATGCAAATGAACTTTGTATGGGTGTTGAATTTTGTGTTGATGATGTTTCTACATTTCAATCGGTAAAAAATGGATTATTATTAATTAAGTTAGTGAAAGATATACAAGAAAATAAATTTCATTGGAATCCTTATCCTACCAATGTAAACCCATCGGGTAAAAACCATTTAGATAAATTATTGGGTGTTTTTGAAAGTGAAAAATTATTTGATTTATCACTCACTCATTTCATTCAAAAAATAAATGAGTTAATAAATGTTACATCTTGGCCAACAGCAATTAAAAATTATCTTTTGTATTAAACAATTCAACATGAAAAAAATAATTTTAGTTATCACATGTTTCTTTTCTATTAAAACTCAAGCTCAAACAATTGAGATTTTAACCAAAGGAAACAAAACATCTATAAGAGGGTTAAGTGTAGTTAATGATAATATTTTTTGGGCAAGCGGAAGTAATGGAATGATTGCCAAAAGCACGAATGGTGGTAAAACCATTGAATGGCAACAAGTAAAAGGATATGAAAAAAGAGACTTTAGAGATATTGAAGCATTTGATAGTAATACTGCAATAATTATGGGTGTTGATTGGCCTGCAGTAATTTTAAAAACAAAAGATGGTGGTAAAAATTGGTATAAAGTTTTTGAAGACAGCACCAAAGGAATGTTTTTAGATGCAATGGATTTTGATGGAAAGAATGGAGTTGTTATAGGAGACCCGATTAATGATACTGCTTTTATTGCAATGACAGATAATGGGGGCGAGAGATGGACTAAAATTAGTAAAGCAAAGAAATCATCCTTTAAGTTGAATACTGGAGAAGCCTTTTTTGCCTCAAGTGGAACTAATATAAAATTAATTACCCCTAAAGATGAAAGACCTTATTTCTTTTGTGTTTCAGGAGGCCTAAAATCAAGATTATTTTCTTTTGATAAGCATATTGACTCACTTCAGATTATTCAAGGAACAGAATCAACTGGTGCAAATTCAATGGATGTTAATGTAAAATCAAAAAGAGGAATTGTGGTAGGAGGAGATTTCACAAACGATAAAAATTCAACAAGTAATTGTATATTAATTGATTTTACAAAAGAATCTAAATTTTCTATACCTCAAACACCACCGCATGGTTATCGTTCCTGTGTTATTTATGTAACCGATAAAAAATTAATTACCTGCGGTACCAGTGGGATTGATATAAGTAACGATGGCGGTAATAACTGGCAACTCATTTCCAACGAAAGTTTTCATGTGGTTCAAAAAGCTAAAAAAGGTAAAACTGTTTATTTGGCAGGTGCTATGGGTAGAATAGCTAAAGTTATTTTTTAATTTTTTTGAAACTTGGTTAAACCTTTTTAAAATCTTCAAGTCTTTTAATGGCACTTGTTTAAAAAATTATCGTGTTACATGCTTTTGATTGCGAAAAAATAGTGTACACGTTATTATAAACTTAGTTTTTTTATGCAGCAGGGTTAAATAAAAAGCTCTCCAATTCTTTGGAGAGCTTTTGTGTTGTATAATATGTGAATACTGTTTATTCTTCATTTAAAAAAGGGTAATGATAATCTGTTGGCGGATTAAAAGTTTCTTTAATAGTTCTTGCATTTAACCACCGGTATAAATTAATCATACTACCGGCTTTATCATTGGTGCCACTGGCTCTTGCTCCACCAAATGGCTGTTGGCCAACAACGGCTCCGGTTGGTTTATCGTTTATATAAAAATTACCTGCACTGTGCCTTAATTTATTGGTAGCTAATTCAATAGCTGCTTTATCGGTTGCAATTATGGCACCTGTTAAAGCATAAGGGCTGGTGGTATCAACTAATTCTAATGCTTTTTCAAAATTGTTGGCAGGATAAACATAAATAGTTAATACCGGTCCAAAAATTTCTTCGCACATAGTTATGCTTTTGGCATTTTTGGTTTCAATAACCGTTGGTTGAATAAAATAACCTTCTTTTTTATCGCATTTTCCTCCAACAACTATTTCTGCCTTGGGATCTTTTTTAGCAGCGTCAATATAACTTTTTATTTTGTCAAAACTTTTTTCATCTATTACGGCATTAATAAAATTGGTAAAGTTTTCTACGGTTCCCATTTTCATGCTTTTTACGCCTGCTATTAGTTTCTTTTTTACTTCATCGGCAATATTGCTGGGTAAATAAGCTCTTGAGGCTGCACTACATTTTTGTCCCTGAAACTCAAATGCACCGCGTAATAAAGCAGTGGCTACTACATCTGCATTGGCAGTTTTATGTGCCAATACAAAATCTTTACCGCCAGTTTCGCCAACAATTCTAGGATAAGATTTATATAATCCCATATTCTTACCAATGGTTTCCCACATATTGTTAAATACGCCTGTACTTCCTGTAAAATGCACGCCGGCAAAGTCTTTATGATTAAAGCATACTTTACCAATAGTAGGGCCATCAACATATATTAAATTAATTACACCATCGGGTAAGCCTGCTTCTTTTAAAATACGCATAAACATTTGTGCAGAATAAACTTGTGTGTTAGCAGGTTTCCATACTACTACATTGCCACACATAGCGGCACTGGTTGGTAAATTTCCGCCAATAGCCGTAAAATTAAATGGAGTAACTGCCAACACAAAACCTTCTAATGCACGCCATTCCATTCTGTTATGAATGCCTGTGCTGCTAATGGGTTGTTGTTTATATATTTCACTTAAAAAGTGAACATTAAAACGTAAGAAATCTATTATTTCGCAAGCACTGTCTATTTCTGCTTGAAAAGCATTTTTACTTTGTCCAAGCATAGTAGTACCATTCATATAACTTCTATATTTGGTACTAATTAAATCGGCAGCTTTTAAAAAAATAGAAGCTCTGCTTTCCCAACTCATATTCTCCCAATTCGGTTTGGCTGCCAAAGCAGCATCAATAGCTTGTTGCACATGTTTTTCTTCTCCTGCATGAAAATACCCTAAAGTGTGTTTTATTTCATGTGGCGGATGTATAGCTACTTTTTTATTGGTTCTAACTTCTTTATTTCCAATATACATAGGGATATCGGCTTCTGTACTTTTTAATTCGGCCAACGTTTGTTTCAGTTTTAATTTTTCTGCACTGTTGGGAGCATAATTTAAAACTGGTTCATTTGTGGGTAAGGGGTAAGAAAAATATCCGAGGTTCATATAAGATTTTTTTAAGGTTTGCAAGATACGATTTATTGCTTTTGGAATTTGATGAACAGGGTTTGATATTTGTTGCAATGTACTTATTACGTTTTATAGTTATTGTTACCAAATTTGCTTTTAGGTTACCTGCTATAAGAAAACAGGCTGCTAAAGAAGCTACTGCACATTTGCATAAAGTGGAAGAAAATTTGCAAGGAAAGTTTGATGAATTTACTTTCAAAAAAATTGTAAAAAGTCATAGCCTTTATTTGCATATTGTAAACGATAGCTTTACTGCATTGCATGGAAGGCTTACCAATAAAGAAGAACAATTACGCAGTATTCATTATTTTACTTGTAGTTCTTTGTTCGATAATTTTTGGGATAATAAAACACATTCTTTAGAAATGTTGAAGGCAATTTCTTTTGAACCGGAAACCTATCAACCAAAAAATTTTGATGAAAAAGTTTTTATAGAAAGCCATTTATTTTTAAAGAATTATGTGAAAGATAAAGCAGCTTACCAAAACCTATCTCAAAAAACCTTTTTGGCACAGCAACTTTCTTTAAAACAGTTTGATAAAGAAATAACGAACGAAGCTATTCAACATATAACATTTGAAAAAGGAGGGAACAGTGTATTGCTTTGCAGATATTATTTAGAGGTAGAACCAACCAAGGCCGAAGAACAATGTTGGTATTTATTAGGAACTATGATTCAATTAACCAACGATTTATTTGATACTTATAAAGATTTGCAACAACATAGTTATACTTTAGCAACACGCTGCACCAATGTGTATGAAATAGAGAAAATTTATTTATACCAAATTCAGCAAATAAAAAGTTGCATTACTGTATTGCCGTATAAAAAAAGATTAAAACAATATTTTAGTATTGTTATTGCATCAACTTACACATTGGGTTTAGTAGCTATTGAGCAATTAAAACGTATTCAAGCCAATGAAAAAGAAATGCCAGATTTAAGATATTTGCCTCGCAAAATTTTAATTGTAGATATGGAAAAATTTAGTAATGTGTGGTTATGGGTAAAACTAATTTATAAATACGGTAAACTATAAATAGTGTAACATGCAAATAGTTTTGTTTGATAATAAAGAAAGAAAAAATTTATTTCCGTTAACAGCTACCAAAGCCATAGCAGACTTGCGTTGTGGCATATTAACTATTAAAGAAAAATGGGAATATAAAACAAATTATTCTGTTTATATTAAAACAGAAAATTATTTGCAACCTCTTTATAAAACAGCACCAAACGAAGAAAATATTTATGTAGATGCAAGTGTTTTTGCCAACAATGAATTAATACAACAAATTCTTTCTCTTCAAACAAATGAAAGTATTGAAGATGAAAATGCTTTAATTGCATTTAGAGGAAATGAGGTAAATAAAGTATATAAAGTAGATAATGTAAAAAGGCTAACCCGTTGTTGGCAATTGTTTCAATGGAATGATGAGGAATTAAGAAACGATTTTAACTTAATAACAAAAGGAAGAAAATCTCAATCAATTTCATCAACAAATCATATTATAAATAAAGAAAATATTTTTGTTGAACAAGGCACAAGTATTGAATGTGCTGTTTTAAATGCAACCACTGGGCCAATATATATTGGTAAAAATTCAGAAGTATGGGAAGGCTCTGTAATACGAGGCCCATTTGCAGTAGGAGAAAATTCAGTTGTTAAAGCAGGAGCAAAAATTTATGGAGCAACTTCTATTGGAAATTGGTGTGCCGTTGGTGGAGAAATAAAAAACTCAATTATTAATAATTTCTCTAATAAAGCACACGATGGTTATTTGGGAGATAGTGTAATAGGAGAGTGGTGTAACCTTGGTGCCGGTACTACTAACAGTAATGTAAAAAATACTGCTGCTATTGTTAAAATGTTAAATATAGCAACTAATAATTTTGAAGAAGTTGGCCCAAAAGCAGGTGTTATTATAGGAGATTATTCAAGAACAGCAATCAACTCATCAATTAATACCGGAACGGTTATTGGCGTTTGTGCTAACGTGTATGGAGAACTTCTATTGCCAAAAGTAATTGATAGTTTTAGTTGGGGCTTAAATCACGAATATGAATTTGTAAAAGCAATTCGCGATATAAAAAATTGGAAACATTTTAAACATAAACAATTAAATAAAACAGAAGAAAGTATATTGAATCATATTTTTGAAAACTTATAAAATAAAATCATGCGTAAACAAATTGCAGCAGCTAACTGGAAAATGAATTTAACCTTTCAACAAGGAGAACAATTATTAAACAATATTCTTGCTGCACCTACTACATTAAAAGAAAACCAATTAGTAATATTTTCCGTGCCTTTCCCTTATTTAACAATGGCTCAACAAAAATTAAACGGAAAGAAAAACATGTTTGTTGCTGCACAAAATTGTTTTAATAAAAAAAATGGTGCCTATACAGGCGAGGTAAGTATTGAAATGTTACAATCAATAGGCATTGAATATGTTGTACTGGGGCATAGTGAACGAAGAGAATATTTTAATGAAAACAATCAATTTATTTCAGAAAAAATAAATATTTGTTTAGAAAATAATATTACGCCTATTTTTTGTTGTGGAGAACCTTTGCAAATTCGTGAAACAAATACTCAAAATGAATTTGTGGGAAAACAATTAACAGAATCCTTATTTCATTTAAGTCCCGAACAAATTCTTAAAACTATTATTGCATATGAGCCAATATGGGCAATAGGTACAGGTAAAACAGCCAGCAACCAACAAGCACAAGAAATGCATGCATTTATACGCCAACAAATTGCTATAAAATATGGCAATGCTATTGCTAACGAAATTTCTATTTTATATGGCGGAAGTGTAAAGGCCAATAATGCCAAAGAAATTTTTTCTGAAACAGATGTTGATGGTGGCTTGGTGGGCGGAGCTTCTTTAATTGCCAATGATTTTGTAACAATTATTAATGCGTTGAAATAAATAGAATATAGCTGCACTATATTAGTGGTGGGTTTCGATGTATATTGTTTCAATCTGTTTTTCTTATTAAAACATTATTAAAATATCCTTTAATTAAAAATGGTATTTTAAAGTACATTATTTTCAATACCTGATTTTGAAACCTTACTGTATGTCCCTCAATAGTGCATTGCAACAAAGCCTTAAATGGCGTAGCTTTTATTTAATTAGTACATTGTTATTAAATATTTGCATTGCCAGATTTTTAGGTGCATCACAAAGTTCTATCTTATTTTATTTGAGTAATGTGTTTGCATTGGTGTTACTGGTTGCAAGCATTAGCATGGAGTCGGCTTTAACGTATTTTTCTTCCAGCAAAAAAATTAATACCAATAAATTGGCATGGTTTGGTCTTTTATGCATCACTGCCGTAGCTGTTATTATTTTTATCTTACTACCCATCTATTTTGTAGAATTTGAAAATCTAACTAATACAGAAAAACTGTTGTATAGAAATTGGGGTTTGCTATATATAACCGGCGTTTTGTTAATTAACTTTTATAGTGGCTTGTATTATGCTAACGATAATTTTTTTATGCCAAACATTGTTTGTACAATTTTAAACATTGTTTTAATATGTGTTGTTATTGGTGTAAATGAGATGAATACTAACCCCACTTATTTAATTAGCAATTATTTCTTATTATCATTTGTGCAAGGTTTAATTATTATGCTTAGTTTTTTTATAAGCTCTAAAGCATATCAAACTATTCAGTTACCAAATCATGTTGAAAGAAAACTTTTGTTCAATTATGCAGGCAATGCTTTATTGGCAAATATTATTTTCTTTTTAGTATATAGAATTGATTATTGGTTTGTGAAAAACAATTGCTCTGAAGAAAATGCAGGTAATTATATGCAAGCTGCAAGGTTTGCACAACTGCTTTGGATAATACCTCAAATTATTGCTACAGCTATATTTCCTAAAACGGCAGCAAACATTAATGAAGGTGAAGTAGAAAAAATAATTGTTAGATTATCAAGAATTTTTGTGCAGTGTTATGCCGCAGTTTTTGTTGTAGTATTATTGGTTGGAAAAACATTTTTTTCTTTATTATTAGGAAACTCATTTAATACTTTGTATATAATACTCTTAATCTTATTGCCCGGGGTATTGGCGTTATCTATATTATCATTGCTTTCTGCTTATTTTGCGGGAATAAATAAAATAAAAATTAATATAAGCGGTGCATTTAGTGGGTTAATAATTGTTTTATTGTTAAGTATAGTTTTAATGCATTGGTACAATATTTATATAGCTGCATTTATTAGCTCAGTAGGATATTTTGTTTGTTTATTGTATTCTGTTAGAATTTTTAAACTTTCACATTTTTTTTCTTTTAAAAATTTGCTTGTACCGGATAAAGAAGATTGGAAGTGGTTGTTATCTTTATTATCAAAAAAAACTAACTTACTGTGATGAATATTTTGTGGTTAGCAAGCTGGTATCCTAATTTGAAAGAGCCGGTTAATGGAGATTTTATTCAAAGGCAGGCAATGGCTGTTGCCGAAATTTTACCAATTACCGTTATTCACGTAATGCAATGTGGACCTGTATTTCAAGAGGAAATAAATATTACACGCCAATCAAAAAAAACAAAAGAAATGATTAAGGCATTTGCTTTTAAACCAATCGGAATTGCTTTAATTGATAAGCTCAGATATAATTTTAAATACTATTCTTTTTATAAAAAAGAAATTAAAAAATATATTAATGAATATGGAAAACCAGCTATTATTCATGTGCATATTCCAATAAAAGCAGGGTTGGTGGCTAAATATTTTGCAACTCAATTAAATGTGCCTTATATCGTTTCCGAACATTCGTCGCATTATACAAAACATTCTTACGATAGTTTTTTTAAAAGAAGCAAATATTTTCGGCACAACACTGCAAAAGTGTTTGCCGGTGCTAGTTGTGTAATTAATGTATCGAATGCGGTTGCCCAAAAAATGAACGAATTATTTCAAATTAAAAGGCATCAAACAATTAGAAACACGGTTGATGTGAATTTGTTTTATTATAAAGAAGTTAGTAATAAAATTTTTAGATGGATTCATGTTTCTTCTTTGAATGAACATCAAAAAAATATAAACGGCATTATAAAAGCATTTATTGAATTGAATAAACAACAAACTAATTGGGAGCTGGTAATGGTTGGACCTTTTACAACTCAACAAATGCAAATATGTGCAGAGCATAATCTTAATAACAAAATAATTTTTATTGGTGAAGTTGAATATAGCGAAGTAGCAAAGCAATTACAACAAGCTAATGCTTTTGTATTATTTAGCAGGCACGAAAATTTTCCTTGTGTAATAGAAGAAGCATTGTGTTGTGGTTTACCCGTTGTTGCAAGTAATGTTGGCGGTATTGCAGAAGCGGTTAATGTTACTAACGGGTTATTAGTTGCTAATGAAAATATTATTGCATTAACTGATGCACTCAATAATGTTATCAATAATTATTCATATTACAACAGAAAACAAATTTCTGTAAGTGCAAGGGCTTTATACAATAAAGAAAAAATTGCCCAAGAAATTATTGATGTTTATAAAAGTATAATTGAATAATTTAAAACTGGTTTAAATTGCTGGTAACTACCCAATAAATAATCATTACAATAAGCCAGAGATAAATTAAAATATTCAGTACATTATTACAACGCATTAAAAAAGCTCTTGTTCTGCTTAATCTTTTTTCGGTTTCTACTCTATCAACATTATATAAATGCACAAAACTGAAAACAATTTGCACAAAATCAAATCCTTTATAGCCAATTACTACTAATATTTTTACTAGTAAAGTGATTGCACCAATTAAATAAAATGCAGTTAAATAATGACTGATAAATGAAATTACAATATCCATACAGCTTTTGGGGTTGATTGTGTAGGATATTGAATGTTGAAAGATTATTGTAAAGATAAAAAAAGAGAGCTTTCCTGCTATTATCTTTGCACACTTTAATAAATTGTTGCAGAACAGGGAACAAGGCGTACAAGAGTGCGACGCAAGTAAAGCCAATTGGTTTTAATGCAGCCGGTTTCATAAAAAAAATTAAATGAAAAACATTAGGAATTTTTGCATTATTGCACATATTGACCATGGTAAAAGTACTTTGGCAGATAGGCTGTTAGAACATACCAAAACTATTAGTGAACGTGATATGCAGGCTCAGATTTTAGATGATATGGATTTAGAACGTGAGAAAGGTATTACCATAAAAAGCCATGCTATTCAAATAAATTATCCTTATAAAGGAGAAGAATATATATTAAATTTAATTGATACACCAGGGCATGTTGATTTTAGTTATGAAGTAAGCCGTGCATTAGCAGCTTGCGAAGGAGCATTGTTGTTGGTAGATGCATCTCAAGGTATTCAGGCACAAACAATCAGCAATTTATATTTGGCAATTGATAATGATTTAGAAATTATTCCGGTTATTAATAAAATTGATATGGATGGGGCAATGATACCGGAAGTAACCGATCAAATTGTTGATTTAATTGGTTGTAAACCTGAAGATATTTTATTGGCAAGTGGTAAAAGCGGAATTGGTATTGAAGAAATTTTAGAAGCCATTGTGCAACGCATTCCTGCCCCGAAAGGTAATGTAGAAGAACCTTTGCAAGCATTAATATTTGATAGTGTTTTTAATAGTTTTAGAGGAATTATAGTTTATTACAGAATATTAAATGGCGTTATTAAAAAAGGGGATAGAATTAAATTTATTGCAACCGGTGCAGAATACGAAGCACAAGAAGTAGGTGTATTAAAATTAAGTATGACACCTAAAAACGAAGTAAAAGCAGGTGATGTAGGATATGTAATTACCGGAATTAAAAATGCCAAAGAAATTAAAGTAGGAGATACAATAACTGTTGCAGGAAGTAATACAACAGCTATTAAAGGTTTTGAAGAAGTAAAACCAATGGTGTTTGCAGGAATTTTTCCTGTAGAAACAGATCAGTTTGAAGAGTTGAGAGATTGTATGGAAAAATTACAATTAAACGATGCATCACTAACTTTTGAATTAGAAACATCTCAAGCATTAGGTTTTGGTTTCCGCTGCGGATTTTTAGGATTGCTGCACATGGAAATTATACAAGAACGTTTAGAAAGAGAATTTAATCAAACTGTTATTACCACTGTTCCTAACGTAAGTTTTAATGCTTATACAACACGAGGAGAAAAAATTATTGTAAACAATCCGGCTGAAATGCCCGAAGCTACTAAGCTTGATAGAATTGAAGAACCATATATTAAAGCACAAATTATAACACAAAGCGATTATATAGGAAATATTATGACTTTGTGTTTGGGCAAACGTGGTATTCTTATCAATCAATCTTATATTACAACAACACGTGTTGAATTAATTTTTGAAATGCCTTTAACAGAAATAGTTTTTGATTTTTATGATAAACTAAAAAGCCAAACACGCGGGTATGCTTCGTTTGATTATCATCCAATTGGTTATAGAGATGCTGATATTGTAAGAATGGATATTTTATTAAATGGCGATAAGGTAGATGCTTTAGGAAGTTTAATACACCGCAGTCGTGCACAAGATTTTGGAAGAAAACTATGTGAAAAATTAAAAGAACTTTTAACACGCCAACAATTTCAAATTGCCATACAAGCAGCTATTGGTGCAAAAGTTATTGCACGTGAAAATATTAGTGCCATGCGAAAAGATGTTACGGCAAAATGTTATGGTGGAGATATTAGCCGTAAACGTAAATTATTAGAAAAACAAAAAGAAGGTAAAAAACGTATGAGGCAAATAGGAAATGTAGAAGTTCCGCAAGAAGCCTTTTTAGCTGTGTTGAAGTTGGATTAAGATGATAATATTACCGAACCTAAGTTTTTGGTAATCTGCATTTCAATTTCTTTTAATTCTTTATGAATTTGAATGAGCTTTACTTGTTCACTAAAAGAAGCTTGTTCCATATCTGCTTGGTTTTGCTCTAACATTTTTTTTATTTTCTTCAATTTAAAATAAGCAATACTTAGTTGTACATCCATTTGTGTAACATCTCTGTTTACAATGTTCATTCCTTCTAAAACCTCATCCCAATTTTGGCTTAACTCAAACGGGAAAATAGCAATATTGGTTACTAAATTTCTAACAGATTCATTAGTATGATATAAAAAAGATTTTATAGTGGGTTCTGCATTTTGGTTGTATAAAATTTTATATTCATTAAATAAATCTTCTAATTGTTTGTTATCAAACTGAAAGGCTTCTAATTCGGTAAAAATATATTCTGCAATGGTTTGGTTTTCGTTCCATTTTTTTAAACCATTTTCTAATAAAACTTTTAGCACATTTTTTTCTTGAATTTCATCGTTACTTGTAATGAAAAAATCCTCTGTATATGGTTGTTGCGTATTTTGTTGTAATAAAGTGTTTGCTTCTTCAAAGGGTAATTTTTTTTCTACTTTGGCAATACTGTCTCTTCTGTATTTATTAACTAAGTGTAATAAACCGCCTTCATCTATTTTTAATAAATACGCACATTGTTTAATATATTCTTGTTGTTTCGTAAAATCTTCTGTCTTATCTATTTTGCTAAGTGTGGCGGCAACTGTATTTACAACTTCATTTTTTTTATTAATATCATTGGCGGCATCTTTCATCATTATTTCTAATTGAAAAATGATGAAATCTTTTTTATTGATGGAGATAAATTCTTTAAACGCTTCGGTGCCAACTTTATTTACATAACTGTCCGGATCTTCATTATCAGGAATTAATACCAACTTTACGTTCAAGCCTTCTTCAATAGCCATATCTAACCCGCGTAATGCTGCTTTAATACCTGCATTATCACCATCGTATATAATTGTAAGATTATTTGTATATTTTTTTATTATACGAAGTTGTTCGGTTGTTAAACTTGTGCCGCCACTGGCAACAACATTTTCAATGCCTGCTTGGTGTAAACTAATTACATCTGTATAACCTTCTACCAATAAACATTCGTTGGCTTTATCAATAGCCATTCTTGCAAAATAACTTCCGTATAATACTTTGCTTTTGCTGTATAATTCGTTTTCGGGGGTGTTAATATATTTTGGAGCTTTATCGGCTTTACCAATTACTCTTGCTCCAAAGCCAATAATTTTTCCTGAGTTGTTGTGAATTGGGAAAATGATACGGTTTCGATAATTATCTACTAATTCATTTTCATTTCTTGTAATAACTAATCCGGTTTTAGAAAGTATTTCTTTGTTGAATTGATTATTAACCAATGCATTGCTTAATTCATTTTTAGCAGAAGGGCTATAACCTAATTGAAATTTTTTTATAACATTTTCTCTAAAGCCTCTTTCATATAAATAGGTTAAAGCAACATTGTTGCCTTCTTCTGTATTCAATAACTTTTCTTCAAAAAATTTTTGAGCAAAATTATTTATGGCATATAAACTTTCAGATATAAGTAAAGCTTGCTTTTGTTCGGGTGATGTTTCAGTTTCTTCAATTTCAATATTATATTTTGCAGCCAACCATTTTAATGCTTCAACATAACTAAGCTTATCATGCTCCATTAAAAAAGTAATGGTATTGCCGCTTTTACCACAGCCAAAACATTTATAAATTTCTTTGCTTGGTGATACGGTAAACGATGGTGTTTTTTCGTTATGAAAAGGGCAATTACCCAAATAATTTGCTCCACGTTTTTTTAGTTTAACATATTCGCCAATCACATCAATAATATTGATAGATCTTTTAATTTGTTCTATGGTATTTGGAGTAATCATTGCGGAGTGCGAATATCTG
>JAFDXX010000015.1 GCA_018267705.1 Bacteroidota bacterium
AAAGTATTTATTGACGGTTGGACAGCCAGCCTCAACGGAACTTTGCAGAACTATAAAGAAGATGTGAAGATTGTGTTTTAGCAAAATTGAAGTAAAATGATAACTAAGCTAAATAACTTCACTCTTAAATCTTTTGTTGGCTACACAAATCCCAACGACTTACTTTTTCGTGCCAAAAACATTCTATTCGGTTACAATGGAAAAAGTTCTGTTGCAATTGGCATTAAAGATGAATTTCTTAAAGACACTTCCAAAAAGTCTGAGAATCTAAGAATTTTCGATAGAGATTACATTTCAAATTCACTATTACTTGAAAATTCGGAAGGTAAAATTAAAGGCGTTGAGGCAAGTTTTGGTAAAGGTGGCGTTGATATAGAAAACAAGATTAAGGAATTAGAAAAGCAAATTATTAGTGAAGTTGAAATTTCCAAACTTGATTCAAATATTGTCGATTCAAGAAAGAAAATTAGAACTGAAATTGATAAAATTCACGATAGCCGAAAAGGCGAAGCCAATATTCAAAGAAAGGCCAAAGAAGAATCAGTTGAGCGAGTAATTGAACTTTATAAAAAAGATTTTCAGGATGCTAAAAAAATAGAAGCAGATGACGATAAACTGATAAAGATTAATGGCGACAATGCAATTGAGAAACAAATTGCACAGAACGAAAATTTGAGGCCATTAAACCTATCTAAAATTCAAACAACTTTAATCGAAGAAGTAAAAGTAATATTCAAAGAAAAATTCGGAGAAGATATATCAATCCCGGAATTTGAAGTTGTTCAATGGATTGAAACAGGTTTGAAGCTTCACAAACAGGGCGATAACTGCAAATTCTGTGAGGGTAAGTTAGATTTTTCAGATGTCAAATCGAAAATAGCTCAATACAAAGAAAACAAAAAGCACAAGGCAAAAGAAAAGCTAAAGCAATTCAGAGAACAGCTTCAAAATCTTTTTGAGAGTATCAAAGCTATTGAAAAAGAATCTAAAACTTACACCACTAACATTGGCAATGAGATAGAGCAACATTTTACTGAAATTTATGCAAAGAAGAACAATATTGAAACCCTTACAACCTCTTGTCAATCCAAAATTGACAACATTGAAATTCAAGAAAATTTCGACTTTGAACTTTTAGCAGAAACTTTGAAAGAGCTTGATGAATCATTGTCAACTATCTCTAAAACCAAAAGCGAACAACTATTAGAGTTAAGAAAGAAACAAAACAACCTGACCACTTTAGTAAAAGGTGCAATTGGCTTAGAAATCTTAAAATCAACTTCTATAAAAGATAACCTACAGGAGGTTAAAGACAAAGAAACTGAACTCAAGGAAAAGCGAGAGAACAACAAGAAAAAACAGAAAGAAATTCAAGATTTAAAACAACAGAAAAGTCTAACAAAAGATTTTGCTGATTTTGTTTCTCAAATTTTGAATGACATAAATATTTCATTAAAGGTTGAGCTTGATACAGACAACAAAAATTACATTATCAAAAGCACCAACGAAAACGCAACTCTTACAATTAAGGATATTAGCGAAGGAGAAAAAAACCTTTTAGCATTGTTGTTTTTCTATTATGAACTTTTTGCAGACAACAAACAACAGAGCGTAAAACCTGAAATTGAACTTATCATAGTTGACGACCCAATTTCAAGTATGGATGATTCAAATAAGTTTTACATTTTAGAACTTATGAAAAACCTTTTGGAACTCTCAAATCAACAAATCTTTGTGTTGACCCATTCTTGGGAGGACTATTGCAATCTATCATACGGAAAAAAGGCTTGGGAAAATAATCAACCCTTTGCAACTTTTGAAATAAGGAAATCGAATGGTGTAAGTGAATTATCACAGCTAAAAAATATTGAGAAACCTTACAAATACTTGTTCAAAGAAATATTTGAATTTTCACAAAAAAGAGAAGATGACCTGAAAACAGATTGTCAAATTTATCATTACCCAAATGTGATGCGAAGGGTTTTTGAGGAGTGGTATAGTTTTAAAATTGGTAGGGATTTGAATTTAACGAGTTCACAACAAGACAGGATAACAAGCGAATTGAAAATTACAGAGAACAGAGAAAAGACAAGGCTTGGTTTATTACTAAAGGTGTGCAATATCTTATCCCATTCTATAAATGGCTCAAAGAACCCACAAGAAATTCACCAATCTGCAAAATATTTAATGAAACTTATAGCAGACAATGACAAACTACATTTTGACAATATGAAGAATTAATTTGAAATGAGAGGACAAGCCAACGCATACAGCCACACACATTGCCAAACCGCTCAAGCCAACCCTCAAACCCAAGTTTGGCAAAGAGTGTGTCTGTCCAACCGCACAACAAAAATGGTTTTAAAAAAATTTCCTACCCTTCAAAAAAAAATAAAAAACGCAACGCACAGCCGACACGACAATGACAACGAGACTCAATACTGACAATGGTTTGCAACGACAGACGACAGAAGGCCTACTGCTAACAGCGGTTTGGCGTAATGGCGGGTTTAGTGCTTCGTATGACAGTTTTGTGGTAGGTTCAAGTGCAGTTCTTCGATTGAACTTTTGTGCTAAAAATCCGCCACTACGCCAAGCCGCAAAACGTTGTGCGTTACCCTATGACAACCCTCAATTCTAAAACAAACTACATCATAATAATTGCTTAATATGGACAAACAAAAAATTGGTTTTTTATCTCTCTATGATTTGGAAACACCTGACACTTACGTTGGCTCATTACTAATTACTGACGAGAATGGAATACCTCTCGAATTCAAATGCACACATTCAGTTAAACCAACTGCCATTCAAAAAACTCTGTATGGCGACAAACTTAAACCATACATTGCTGTTACGTTGTGTGGTATTCCATTACTAAATTCAATTACAAATAGACCCGACTTACTCTGTATCAACATTCCATTCATATTAGATATTAGAACAGAGATTGAAACACCAACAATTCTCATAAGGCGTGCTGGCGAAGTCATAAATCTTGGAACAGACAAACAGAATGATAATGAAAAACAAAGAATTGAAAATGAACTTGGGGCATTTCAATCAATCATTATTCAATCACATCAAGACCATAAAGAAGAAGTAAAAACATATACCTCTAAAATAAATGAGTTGTTTAATAATTTCGATTTGGTAGAACCATTTGAGAGAATGAAAAAGTCAATCGAAATTTTAGGAAGAAGCGACAACAAATTCAGTTAATATGCTTTCTGATAATTTATCATTTATTCAAAAGGCAAAATTAAAAATTGCTCAAACTGTTGCACCAATAAAACAAACAAACGTAGCAACCTTTGAGCAAGTAGATTTTGCATTATCTTACCCAAACTTAAATTCAGTTTTAGAGATTGCTTTTAGCAATGTAAACATTTCATCAAACTATACTTTATCAGATAATACATATGCAAAATATACTATCAAGCTATTAGCATATCCTTCTATTGCAGACAAAAAATATACAGAATTACTATATCATCCAACTATAAATAACGCCAAAACTGAATTATTTGAAAGCCTTAATATTTATGATTGTTTCAGTTCCAGTGTTGCTATTCCTACAATATATGACATCACTAATTTTGACACCTTATTTACAGAAATTGAAAATATAGAATTCAAGTTTACAAAGCCATCAATAAACGGCAAGAACTATAATAAAAATAACGAGCCACAGCAAACTAATTTGTTCTCTAACCTTGAAGAAAGAACTGAAACAAATAAAGAAGGGAAACCTAAAATTGAAAGACAATACAACGAAGAAAATAAGCACGAACCATTTGACATTTTTGATATTGTATTCCCTGCACTTCAACCACCATTAGGAAAACATTTTAATAACGCCATTTCATTTAATGGCAAAACACTTTATCCTTTTCAAGTTGATGGAGTTAGGTTTTTACATAGTTCTTCAACCGTTTTACTTGGTGATGAAATGGGTTTGGGCAAATCAATTCAAACCATAACTGCTGCAAGGTTTTTATTTCGTGAAGGCAAAATAACAAGTGCTTGTATCATTTGCCCCAAAGCAGTTTTAACAGATTGGGAAAAGAAAATTTGGGATTGGGCACCTGAATTAAAAGTTTCAAAAATAAGTGGCGATAAAACGCAAAGAGAAATGCAATGGCTAACGCCATCGCATTTTTATATCTGCACTTATGAAACTTTGCTGAAAGATGTTTTTGATAAAATTAAAACGAATAACGATGTTCGTATTACACCAAAAGGTCATTCAGTAACTTGCCCAAATACTGACTGTGGTAAAAGAACTCTTGTTCCTTACGCATTATTTTTTGAGTCTGGTCGCTGCCCACATTGCAATTTTTCAAGTATTTACCCAAGCCCAGAAAATGTTCAAGCAGCTAAATTCGATTTGCTCATTTTAGATGAAATTCAAAAGACAAAAAACCCAAGTGCAAAAACAACAAAGGCAGTTAGAGCAATTAAATGTAGCTATAAATGGGGGCTTTCAGGAACACCATTAGAGAATAAATTAGAAGATTTAATTACAATCTGCGAAACCATTAAACCTGACATTTTTAAAAATGTAAACCCATATATAAACAGTCAATTAATTGAAGCATACAAGCCAATTTTTTTGAGACGAAAAAAAGAAGATGCTTTAAAAGATTTGCCACCAAAAATTACAAAAGAAGTTTGGCTCGACTTGTTACCTTCACAAAGAAAAAAATATGAGTTAGCTGAAAAAGAAGGTATCATTGATTTGGAAGAAAAAGGCGAACAACTTACAATACAACACGTATTAGCATTAATCACAAAGTTGAAACAGATTTGCAACTACGATATAGTCGAAAAAGAAAGTGCAAAACTTGATTACTTAATGGAAGAGTTAGAAGAACTAAAAGAACAAGGCGACAAAGCATTAGTTTTCTCACAATATCCAAATGAAACTTTAAAAAAATTACTGCCTCATTTGGAAACTTATAATCCATCAATTTATGATGGCTCGTTGTCAGACTTAAAACGAACTAAAATAATTACTGACTTCCAAGAAACAGACAACAGTCAATTATTACTTTTATCATTAAAAGCAGGAAACGCAGGTATTACATTGACAAGAGCAAACTATGTTTATCACTTTGATTTGTGGTGGAATCCTGCTGTTTCAGCACAAGCTGTTGACAGAACACACAGAATTGGGCAGAAGAAAACAGTTTTTGAACGTTTACTTTTGGCAGAGGACACAATAGAAAGAAGAATTTATAATATACTGGCAGAAAAGAAAAAGCTGTTTAATGAAATTGTTGACGGATTAAGTGACACAGATTTAGTAACTGAATCATTAACAGAAGCTGAAATATTTGGACTATTTGGTCTCAAGAAAAATAAACCACAACCCAAAACAGAAACAATAAAAAACTCAAACAACTTCGATGCACTTGACCCATTTGAATTTGAACATTTTGTTGGTGACCTATTTTCTAAAATGGGTTATTTCTCAAGAGTAACTAAAAAAAGTGGCGATGGTGGTGTAGATATTTTTGCTAAACTTCAAACACCAACAGGCATAGACGAAATAATAATCCAATGTAAGCACAAACAAGACACAAGCTCAACAGTTGGCGTTGACAAAGTAAGAGAACTATTTGGTGTTCTTTCTGCAAACAGCAAATTGACAAAAGGCTTTATTGTAACTAATGGTAAGTTTACATCAGGTTGCTATGACTTTGCAAGTGGAAAACTAATAGAATTAATTGATGGGGCAAGACTTAAAGGATATACAGAAATTTACAAATAGCGAAAACAGAAGGGCAAACGCACAACATTAGGTTTGGCATTATTGGGGCTTGACGAATATTGCCTCAGCATTTGTTCTTTACTGTACTTCAGTTCGGGCTGGACGTTATAAATTTGGCTTATGAATAAAACATCAGCAATATTGCAATCATTTGGCTTCAATTATGGGCAGACGGAATGCTAATTCCCCAACAACGCCAAGCCTTTTTCGTTATTTGCAAGCTGCATTTACAAGCACTGGCGTTTAATTATCCTTTTTGACTTTTTAGGTTTGTCAGGCTGAAATGCCACCTTGAATGGATTGTGTTATGCTTGTAAATGTTTACCATCCTTCCATTATTTACGGCTTGACATGCTGAGTACTTTCCAAGGGCTGACATGACCTGCCAGGACTGACAATAGACTCACTTCTCTCCTACCCTTGCCCAACCAGACTTAGTATGACCGTTTGTTTGAATAT
>JAFDXX010000016.1 GCA_018267705.1 Bacteroidota bacterium
ATGATGGGACTTTTTACAGCACTCATTGTGTGCTGTATTTCAGTAAAAGCCCAATCCCAAACTGTATCGGGCAAGGTAATAGATGCAGATAAAAATACTCCCATTGAAGGAGTTACTGTTAAAGTACTTGGAACTACTACAGTAACTCAAACCAATGCACAAGGTGCTTTCAGCATTAAAGCATCAAAGGGGCAAAAATTAACCTTTAATTATGTTGGCTTTGAAAGTGTAACATATACTGTAGTAGGTGCTACTGCAAATGTTTCTTTGAAAGCAAAAAGTTCTGATTTAGACTCTGTTGTAGTAACAGCTATGGGTATTAAAAAAGAACGAAAAGCCTTAGGTTATGCAGTTACCGAAATAAATGCAACAGAGTTGATGAAAAACAAAAATACAAATGTTATAAACTCTTTAGCAGGAAAAGTACCTGGTGTAAATATTACGCAATTTAGTGGTTCGGCAGGTGCAGGAGCCTCTATTACTATACGTGGAGGTACTTCTACATCTGAAACAAGACAAAACCAACCTTTGTTTGTGATAGATGGTATTATATACGATAACTCTACAACAGTTACAGGTAATACAGGAACTGATGGTTTGTCTCGTAGCAATACCACATACTCAAACCGTATTATGGATATTAATCCGGAAGATGTTGAAAGTTTATCCGTTTTAAAAGGTGCAGCAGCAGCAGCTCTGTATGGTTCTAAAGCAGCAGATGGTGTGGTTATTATAACCACTAAAAAAGGTGCAGAAGGTGTTACAAAGGTTAGTGTAACCAGTAAAGTAAGCACATCTTGGGCCAATAAATTACCAGAAGTACAAACTACTTTTGGTGTTGGTTCTTATGCTTCTAACGGTGTTTTTAGCAACCTAAACTCTTATAGTTCATGGGGGCAAAAATTCACATCTGCCGATACATTATATAATAATATTGGTAACTTCTTTCAAAATGGTGTGGTATATGATAACAATGTAAATGTATCAGGTGGTTCAAAAACAGGTTCTTTTTTCTTATCAGGTTCTAACTTTAATCAAACAGGTATTGTTCCTAATACAAGTTATAAAAAAACTACGTTTAGATTTAATGGAGAACAGAAGTATGGACGATTAACATTAAATGCTAATGTTGCCTATTCTATTGCAGATATCAATAGAACTTTAACCACAGCAGGTTTATACGGAAGTGGAGTTGGTAGTATGCAATCATTGTATAATTGGCCGCAAGCTTTTAATATGAAGAAGTATATAAACTCTGATGGCACACAGTATCGTCCGTATGCAGCAACACTTCCTTTAGAGAATGATATTGATAACCCTTATTGGATTATTAATCAAGATAACTTAACCTCAACAACTAAACGTATTACAGGAGGTGTAAATGGTAACTATAAAATTGCAAAGTGGTGGGATGTTATAGCACGTTTGGGTTATGACCAATATTCTACAAATGATTATACTTACATTGCTCCAGGATCAGCATTAGCTCCTTTATATCAAAGCGGTCGTTTAAGTAAGGATTTAGTTAACTATACTTATATTACTACAACATTCATGAGTAATTTTCATAAAACATTTGGAGCGTTTGATACACACTTAATGCTAGGTACTACTTCTGAAAATACAGAAACAAATTCTCAAAACCATTGGGGGTACAATTTTATTACAGCCGGAACCATTAGCTTTAATAATATGGCTACAGCAAACAAATTTTTTACTGATGGAACAAGTAGAAGACGTTTGATAGGTGCCTATGGAGAAGCGGGTGTATCGTATAAAAATATTGCATTCCTTACCGCAACAGCTCGTAACGATTGGTCATCTACATTACCGGTAGAAAATCAATCTTATTTTTATCCATCAATAAGTGGTTCATTTATTTTTACGGAATTGTTACCTAAAAACAATATTCTTTCATTTGGTAAAGTGCGTGCAAGCTGGGCACAAGTAGGTAAAGATGCTAATACGTATGCTACTAATACTTATGTAAATCCTCCGTTTTCAAATGGTTCATATGTAGGAGTGGGTAATCAATACTATGCTGGTAATCCATATATTATACCTGAAATTCAAAGTTCTTGGGAAGTTGGAGGTGAATTTAGGTTCTTAAATGGTCGTATTGGATTAGATTATACCTATTATCATAGCCAAACTAAAAACCAAATTGGGCAACCAAGATTAGCTCAATCCGGTGGATTTATTTTTAGTGCTCTTAATAGTGGTACTGTTATTAATGATGGTATGGAAATAGCAGTTACCGGAAAATTAATAGCTAAAAAAGACTTCACTTGGGATGCAACTTTGAACTTCTCTTATAACAAAGGAAGATTAGGTGCATTTATACCGGGCGTACAATATTTCTATCCAACAGACGCTCAGTTTGGTACAGTAAAAGCAGCCTCTGTTCCAAATGGTGGGTATTTTCTTGGAATGACCGGTTCTCCTTTTTATCATGAATTAAATGCACAAGGAAAAGAAATAGCAAATGGACGCTATCAAGTTGACCCTACAACAGGTTTATATAAAGTTAACCCTAACAATCCTGTAGTGGGTAATCGTGAACCAGATTTTATTGGTGGATTTAATAATACCTTTCGTTATAAAAAATTCATACTATCTATTCTATTTGATATTAGAAAAGGAGGAGATGTGTTTAATGGTACAGAATATGCATTAGTATCAAATGGGTTAAGTAAATTAACTACATTAAATGATAGGCAATCAGTAACCGTAACCGGCGTTAACAGTCAAACCGGAGCCGATTTCACACAAACATACAATGCCAATCAGTCCTATACTATTGGTAGCACAACAGTTGATGGAAAAAATATGATTCAACGCTATTGGGCAAATTACGCATCTAATTCTATGAATTTTATTACTTCTGTAAACTGGGTTAAGCTGCGTTCATTGTCATTAACTTATGATTTTACAAGTATGTTGAAGAATCAAAAAGTTATCAAAGGAATTTCAGCAACTGCAGTAGGAACTAATTTATTTACATGGACAAATTATAAAGGTATGGACCCTGAAGTTAGTGCTGCAGGTGGAACAGGAGGTTCTGGTTCTACAGGAATTGATTATTTAGGAGTGCCTGCAGTGGCAAGCTTTACATTTGGTATAAATCTTACATTTTAATTAATGAAAAAAATTAAGAATATGAAAAATTTAAAATATTTTATATTGGGTTGCATACTTGTATTAGGCTCCATTTCATGTAAAAAATGGTTAGATGTTAATAAAGACCCTGATAATCCTAACAATACAAGTGTATTAATTCAAAACCGGTTACCGTGGATTGAGCATTTTTATCAATATACATCAGGTATTGCTAATTTCCGTACTTCGTGCCAAACAGGTGTTTATTATAGCACCAATGGTTCTCAAAATACCTTTAGCACTACATGGGCTGCTTCTACAGGAAATGTTACTACTCCATATCAATCATTTTTTATTGAAGTATCTTCTAATATAGTAGATATGTATAATTCTGCTCAAAAACAAGGAGCTTATTATTACATGGCTGCTGCCGATGTATTTCATGCTTTAGGCTATATGGAAATGCTTGACCTATATGGAGAAATGCCATATACGCAGGCAGGAACAGGAAATCCAAGCCCTAAACCAGACGATGGAAAAACAATTTTTAATGGTTGTATGGCAAAATTAAATGAAGCTATTTATTTATTTAGTAAAACCCAAGATCCCGGAGCCCCTTCATTTGCTGCTGGTGATATGTGGAATACCGGTAATGTTGACAAATGGACAAAACTATGCTGGGGCTTAAAGGCTCGTTACATGCTTAAATTATCTAAAAAAGCAGATTTATATAACCCGGATTCTATTTTATATTGTTTATCAAAAGGTCCTCAATCTAATGCAGATAATATTTTAGCTCCTTGCTATAATACTACAACTGATGTAGATTATTTATATGGAGATCCCATTGTAACAAATGGAAATTGGGACTATGTAGCATACGGAAGTAATCAACGCATTGCCCAGTATTACTATAATTTATTAACGAATATGCGTGGTGCAGGAGTTGTTGACCCTCGTATGAGTAAAATTGTACCTGCAGCAATGTCAAACATTCAATTAGATGTTAATGGTAGAGTTGTATCTTATGTATGGAATAGATCTGTGGGGGTAGATTCTTATGGTCCATCAACTCGGTTGGTAAAAGGAGGCCCAACTTCTATTGCTCAGGTATCTTATGCTGTTTCTAGTACCACCCTTAAATATACAATAAGCAATCCTACAGATTTTGCCAATTTTGTTGCAGCTGTTGCTGCAAGTGGAAAAACATACTCTGTAAGTGGAACAGTAGTATCTGTTACATATCCTGCAGGATCTATATATGTAAATAGTACAAATTACATATTAGCTGGCGATACTTCTTATGTAAACTTGCGTAGCAGTTCACTTGCTACTTCTGGTATAACTGCTCAAGGCCCTACAGATCTTAATTGGTATATTAATGCTTCAGGATTTACTGCCGGAGCCATTGCTTCTACAGGATCCTTCCAAGTACGCCCTGTTTCTGATCAAGAAATTTTAACTTATCACGAAATGTGTTTTATTAAAGCAGAAGTTATGATGAGAAAAGGGAATAGTGGAGATGCTGCTACTGCCTATAATTTAGGTATCCAATCTCATATTAACATGATGCAAACTAAATTAGCTCAATGGCAAGCTGCGGGTTATAATAATCCTGATATGTGGCCTATGAGTACAGCTACAATTAGTGCTTATTTGAGTAGTAGTGCAGTTGCCAATGCAGGTAATATAACAATGGCTGATATTATGTTACAAAAATATATCGCAATGGGTTGTAGTATTGAAAACTATAATGATATGCGTAGATTTAATTTTAGTGCAGGTAATGTTGGAAGCTTTGGCGTTGTATATCCTGGTTATGATAGAGGTCCTTTATTTACAGGAACCGCTCAATTAACCGGAACTTCTAAAACAGATCCTTTTTATTGGATGCGTCGTTGGTCATTGCCGCCGGTTTATGAAATACAATATAATGGAGTGAATACACTTGCATTAAATAAGCATGCTGCTGATCCGAATATTTGGGGTATGCCTGTTTGGTGGGATTGTGCAACCGATGCTGAATATTATGGGTATCTAAAATAAGTTCTAAAAAATAGAAAGCGTATTCAACTTTTATAATATAAAGCCCTCGCCAATTTGGTGGGGCTTTTTTTATAAGAAGAAAAAAATAAGAATAATTTATTCTTATTTACTTATTAAATATTCTTTTAAATTTTTAAAATCTGCTTGCATTAAAATACTTTCCTTTTTTAAGTTGAATAATCTTTCTACATCTTTAGGTATATCAATTTTTTGATTGATGACTTCTTCAACTGTTTCAGGAAATTTTACCGGATGTGCTGTTCCTAAAATAAAACCCTTTTCATTTTTATTTTTCAAATAATCTTCTAACGCTTTGTAAGCAACTGCTCCATGTGGGTCTAATATATATTTATATTTTTTATAAATTGAATGAATAGTTTTTTTTGTGTTGCTATCGGTTACGCTAACACTACTTAATTTATTTTTTAATTGGTTAAATTGATGGTTAAACAATTGCATAATACGAATAAAATTACTTGGATTACCAACATCCATTGCATTTGAAATAGTTGCCACAGCTGCTTTTGGTTGATATTGCTCTGTTTGTAAATAATTTGGTACAACATCATTAGCATTACATGCTGCAATAAAATGATTAGCAGGTAAACCGGAAATATGAGCAACAATTCCTGCACAAATATTTCCAAAATTTCCACTGGGCACACAAATAATGGGTGCTTCATTTTCTATCCATTGTTGATAGGCAAAGAAATAATATAATTGTTGTGGTAGCCATCTTGCAACGTTAATTGAGTTGGCAGAAGTAAGTGATAATTTCTTGTTTAAATCATTATCTGAAAATGCTTGTTTAACCATAGTTTGACAATCGTCAAATGTTCCTTCAACTTCTAAAGCCGTAATATTTTTTCCGAGTGTTGTTAGTTGTAATTCTTGAACGCGGCTCACTTTTTTTGAAGGGTAAAGTATTACAACGTTCACTCCATCAACTCCTAAAAATCCATTAGCAACGGCTCCACCGGTATCTCCACTTGTGGCAACCAAAACAGTAATTTCTTTGTTATTATTTCTATTGAAATAACCTAAACAACGGCTCATAAATCTTGCACCAATATCTTTAAAAGCTAAGGTGGGGCCATGAAATAATTCTAAAGAAGCAATATTTTCAGAAATTTTTACTAATGGAAAATTAAAGTTGATGGTTTCATTTATAATTTGTTGTAATGTGTTATTATCAATACTTTCAGCAACATATGGTTTCATTATTGTAAAACCAATTTCTTCTTTTGAATATGATTTTATATGATTAATAAACTCTTTTGGTAAGGTTGGAATATATTCCGGAAAATACAAACCTTTATCAGGTGCCTGACCCTTAACAGCCGCTTCTGCAAAGTTTATTTTTGGCGATTGATGGTTGAGACTATAGTATAGCATATGGAGTTATAAGTTATAAATTATGAGTGGTGAATTATTAGTTATTAATTATTTATTTACTATTCTGCATCCTTCTTTATTTATTGTTGTTACATGTGTTTGAAAATCTACGCCCATTTTGTTATAAATTTCTTTCATTACATTTTCTACAATTCTTGCTGTGTTTGCATTTTGGCTAAGCATAAAAATAGATGGACCACTGCCGCTAATACCGCCGCCCAATGCACCGGCTTCTTTGCATTTATTCTTTACCTCATCAAATCCTGGAATTAAAATACTTCTAACAGGTTCAATAATTACATCTTCTAAACTTCTGCTAATTAAATCATAATCATGATTAATGAAACCTGCTACTAATGCTGCAATATTGCCCCATTGTTTTATAGCATTTTTTAATAATATATTTTGCTTCAAAATTTGTCTTGCATCAGATGTTCTTACTTCAATTTGGGGATGCACAACAGTAACGTGCAATTCCGGTGCATTTATTTTGATAATATCTAAAGGATGAATAGAACGAATTAATGTAACGCCACCATAAATAGCAGGAGCAATATTATCGGCATGTTTTACACCACTTGCAATTTTTTCTCCGTTCATTGCAAACCGAACTAAATCTGTATTTGTGTATTTGTTGTTTAATAGTTTATTTGCTGCAAATACAGACCCGGCGGCACTTGCAGCACTACTGCCAATACCGCTTCCGGGTTTTATACTTTTTTTGTTTACAAGTTTAAAGCCTTTTATTTCGGGCGTTTCTTCTAATAATGCCAATAATGCAGCACCACAAACATTATCTTCTGCTTTGGTAGGTAAATTAAAATCATCTTCATTAATAATTTCAACTCCAATATTATCACTTATTGATAATGTAATAGTATCATTTGGCTCATTTAAAGCAAAACCCAAAATATCAAAACCACAAACAATATTAGCAACAGTTGCAGGACTATGTATTTTAATTTTTTCCATATTAAAAATATATTATCTTATTACCCGCATTATATCTGCAAAAACTCCGCTTGCTGTAACATCTGCACCTGCACCTGCACCTTTTATAACCATTGGTTGTTCGGGGTAGCGTTCTGTGTAAAACAATACAATATTATCTTTTCCGTATAAATGATAAAAATCTGAGTCTTCAGGCACATGTTGCAAACCTACAGCGGCTTTTCCGTTTTCAAAGTTGGCTACAAATTTTAATTTACAGTTTTTATTGGCAGCTTCATTATATAATTGTTTAAAATGAGATTCGTACTTTGCCATACTTGTATAAAAATCGTTTACATCTCCTTTAAAACATTCTTCAGGTAAAAAACCATTGTTGGTTATATCTTCCATTTCAATTTTGTAACCTGCTTCTCTGGCTAAAATCATAATTTTACGCATTACATCTGTTCCGCCTAAATCTAATCGAGGATCAGGTTCGGTATAACCTTCTTCTTGTGCTTGTTTTACAACATCTGCAAATAGTTTTGTTCCATCATAATTATTAAAAACAAAGTTTAATGTGCCCGATAAAACGGCTTGAATTTTATTTATTTTATCTCCACTTTTTATTAAATCATTTAATGTGCCAATAACCGGCAAACCTGCACCTACATTGGTTTCAAATAAAAAAGCAGCATCGTATGCTTTTGATAAATTTTTTAATTGCTTGTATTGTGTGTATGTACTTGATGCAGCTATTTTATTGCATGCCACTACTGAAATACTTTTGCTAAGAAGTTGATGGTAAATATTAGCTACAGCTGTATTAGCGGTAACATCTACAAAAACACTGTTGCGTAAATTTTTAATACCAATTGTTTCAACAAAAGAAGCAAGATTCATTGATTCTCCATTTTGTAACAGATCTTTCCATTTACTTAAATCAATATCATTTCCATTATCAACAAATAACATTTTTTTGCTGTTGGCAATACCTGTAACACGAACTTGTAAATTTAAATTCTGAAGCAAATAACTTTGTTGTTGATTTATTTGATCTATTAACTTACTTCCTACATTTCCTGCACCTACAATAAATAAGTTTAATTGTTTATATGTTGATTCAAAGAATGCTTCGTGCAAAACATTCACTGCTTTTTTTACATCGGTATTTGCTATCACTGCAGAAATATTTCTTTCTGAAGAACCTTGTGCAATTGCACGAATGTTGATACCATTTCTTCCTAATGCAGCAAACATACGCCCTGCAATACCTTGGTGGCTTTTCATTTTATCTCCTACTAAAGCAATAATGCTTAATTCTGTTTCAACCTTTAGGGGTTCTAATAAACCTATTTTTAATTCATATTCAAATGCAGTATCGGTTGCTTGTTTTGCTTTTTCAAAATCAATTACATTTATTGCTACAGAAATAGAATGTTCACTGCTGCTTTGTGTAATTAAGATTACATTTATTTTTTCGGTTGCTAATGCTTCAAACAAACGTTTACTAAAACCGGGAATACCAACCATTCCGCTTCCTTCTAAACTTAATAATGCAATTTGGTTGATGCTTGAAATTCCTGTAACAACATTATCATCATGCCGTACATTTTGTTCAATTAATGTTCCATATTCATCTGAAGCAAATGTGTTTTTAATCCATATAGGAATATTTTTTTGCATAGCAGGTTGAATGGTTGGGGGATAAATAACTTTTGCACCAAAGTGCGAGAGTTCCATTGCTTCTTGATAAGAAATATTTTTTATTGTTTTTGCATTGCTTACCCAGCGTGGGTCGGCAGTCATCATGCCTGTAACATCTGTCCAAATTTCTAAATCGGTTGCGTTAACTGCATTTGCAAAAATGGCTGCAGTGTAATCACTTCCGCCTCGTCCTAAAGTTGTAATTTGATTATCTGCATTACTTGCTATAAAACCCGGAGCAAGAAAAATATTTTGTGAAGTGGAATTGATTTTTTCTATAATTAATTTATTTGTATTAACAAAATCAACTGCTGCAAAACCAAAATTGCTATTTGTTTTTATTAATTCTCTGCTATCTAACCATTCATTATTTATATTTTGTGTTTGAAGAAAATTTGAAATAATTAGTGATGAAAGTAATTCTCCGTAACTTACAATTTTATCTTGCGTACGTTTTGATAATTCATTTAAACGAAACACACCTTCGCAAATATCTTCTAATTCATTAAACTGTTGTTTTACTTTGCTTAAACAAGCACTTTGTGCAGTAACAGGCAATAAACTTTTTACGGTTTCTATATGTCTTTTTTCAATGCTTAATAAAATGTCTTTATAAGTTTCATTGCTATTTGATGCTAAAAAGCCGGCTTGCAATAATTTGTCTGTAACACCTCCTAATGCAGAAACTATTACAATTATTTTTTTGTAAGATGTTTTTTGTAAAATATTTGCAACCTTTTGTATGCTTTGAGCATTGGCTACAGATGAGCCTCCGAATTTTAGAACTTTCATTTTTTAGAATACTTGTATATTGATAGAATAGTGTTAATAACCTTTATAAGGTGTGAGGAGCTTTAATCCTATATGGATGATATGATAATGATTTACCCTTTACAGGGTAATAGTAATGGTTGTAGCTGTTGCTGCTACAAATAATGAAGTGAATATGGTTGTTTGTTTTTGCATTACTATGTTGCTAAGATAGGGCATTGGCTAATAAACAAAAAAGTTTTTTTTAAAATTGTATACTAACAAATGTTTGTTTTAATTCAACACTGTTTATTATATTAGTTTATTGTATAATGTAATAAGAGTAGTAATGTGTTGTATTTTAAAATTGCCAACTTATCCATCCAAGTTTTAATAATGCTTGATAAATAGCACCTATTTGAACACCATGTTGTATGGCATTGTTTGCAAGTAATTCTTTAATAGAATTTTTATCTACTAATTCAATAGTTAATTCTTCAAACTCATCAAAACTTTGTTTTTGTGTTTGTATAGCATTGGTAACTAAATAAAAATAGGCTGTTGTACTTTGCAAAGCAGGGTTAGGGGCAACCGTTAATATTAATTCTATGTTTTTTGATGTGTAGCCTGTCTCTTCTTGCATTTCACGTAATGTGGCCTGCATAGGGTTTTCATTCTGTTCAATTAATCCTCCGGGTAACTCATATGTTATTTTATTAATAGGGTAGCGGTATTGTTTTACCAAAACCATTTTTTCATCTTCAGTTATAATAATTGCATTACACCAGTTAGGTACTTCAACTGTAAAATAGGAATCAAAAATTCTACCATCGGGTAATTGGCAAACATCAACCTTGGTTTTAAACCAACTTTGTTCAAATACTGTTTTTGATGATAGCTGTTTCCAATTATAATTTTTATTCATACAATTATTTTACAATAATTCTTCCTAATTTTTGTAATGCAAAAAAAATAGTTGAGAGTTGCATGGATTGAATAAACATTTGTTGTTGTACCATTTGCACAAATTCATCTAAGCTTACCAAAAATACTTCTACATCTTCATCTGCATCTAATTGTTGATTTGGATTAAAAATACCGTCTGTTGCTAAAAACATATGCATTACATTGGTATTAGTTGTTGGGTTAGGAGAAATTTTTCCTAAGTATTCTATTTTCTCAAAACTATATCCTGTTTCTTCCAGTAATTCTCTTGCAATGGCATCTTTTAATGTTGCATCTGTTTTATCTACACATCCACCCGGAAGTTCTGTTGCTACAACATTTAAGCCATGCCTATAAATTTTTTCTAATATTACTTTTCCTTCTTTTGTTATGGCTACAGCAGTTGCATAATCTGGAAAACTATAAACATAAAATGGTTCAATAATTTTGCCATCAGGTCTTATACAAACATCGGCTCTAACATCAGTCCATTTATCTTTTAATAATTGTTTAGATTCTTTTATTTTCCATTTTAAATCTTTTTCCATTACCAGTTATTTCTTTCTTTAAGTGAAGTAATATGTGCTGTATGATGCATGCCGTGCCAAGCATACATTCCTAATAAAAACCAAAGTGTCATTTCTTTTTTTTGTTCGGGATGAAAAACTGTTCTGTTAAAATCTTCTTCAGTTAAATTTTTTATGGTTGCATACCAACGTTGGTGTAATGCGTGTAGTAATGTTATTGAGATATTGGTTGGAACTATATTGATATCTGATAATTCTGCCCATTTTTTTTCGTTATAAGGTTTAATAATTGGGTTGTTTTCTGTTAAACCTAATTTGAAACGAATGTAAGCATTCATGTGGCTGTCTGCTACATGATGTATTAATTGGGTTACTGTCCATCCACCTTCTCTGTATGAAGTATTTAATTGATGAGCGTCTAAATTTTGAATAACATTTTCAATATGCTGTGGTAGCGTTTTTATATCAGATAACCATTTCTCTTTTAATTTGGAAGAATAGGGTTGAGGTTCATATTTCCCAATTGGGTAGCGAATGTCTTCCATATATTATAAATTAAAAATATTATTATTCTTCTCTAATTGAATGGCCGGTTAAGCTTATGAATACATCTTCTAGATTAGCTTTTTTAACTTCTTTTGGTCTTTCAAAACCTGAAGCAACCAAATCATCAATTAATTTATCGGGGCTTGCAATAGCAATAATTTGCCCGCTATCTACAATGGCTACTCTATCACATAAAATTTCGGCTTCATCC
This sequence comes from Bacteroidota bacterium, assembly GCA_018267705.1. Classification (GTDB taxonomy): domain Bacteria; phylum Bacteroidota; class Bacteroidia; order Chitinophagales; family Chitinophagaceae; genus CW01. Next base: position 12,157 of record JAFDXX010000016.1, read on the forward strand.
ATGTAATGGGTGGTTATAATTATGGTAGTACCTTGTTTGCGAATATCTTTAATAAGTTCCCATAAACTTCTTCTTGCTTGAGGGTCTAAACCGGTTGTAGGTTCATCTAAAAAAATAATTTTAGGTTTATTGATTAAGGTGGTGGCAATTGAAAAACGTTGTTTTTGCCCGCCACTTAATTCTTTAAATTTTGCTTTTGCTTTATCTTTTAAATTTACTTTATCTAATAATTCAAAAGCATTGATAGGTTGATTATATAAACCTGCAAATAAGTTTATCAATTCTACCAAAGTTAAACCCGGATAAAAACCACTTGTTTGTAATTGAACGCCAATGATTTGTTTAATATGGTTGGGATGTGTATCTAAATTATAACCATCAACAATTATTTCTCCGCTTGTTTTTGTTCTAAGTGTTTCAATAATTTCTAAGGTAGAAGATTTACCTGCACCATTAGGACCTAATAATCCGAAAATTTCACCTTCCAATACTTCAAACGAAATACCTTTTACTGCTTCAAAATTTCCATATTGTTTTTTTAAATTCTTTACCGATATGATTGAATTGTTCATATTTAAAAATTTACTATTAATCCTGCTTGTTTGTTGCCAACGCCAATGCCTACTTGCGTTTTAGCATATTTGTAATTAAATAAACTAACTGCCTTTATTAAATTTACTTGCCCCTGTAAAATTAAATAACCTCCTGTAGCCGTGCAAGCTAAACCACCTCCTAATATTATCCATCCGGCGGTTTTATCTCCGTTTTTTGAGGTTGCCATAATTACACCGGTAGTGGTGGCTAAGGTTCCTAATGTTGTAAGAACATTTCCCCATATTTTATTACTTTGATGTTTGTTGTATAATGCAATTATATCTTTATTTAATGTTCTATAAAAAAGGTATTGAAATTCTTTGCTTCCTTTATACAAAGTATCGTTATAATAAATTGAATTGGGTTTTTGAGTTGGAACGAATGACATTTGCTGGGGGTCTAATCTTTGTTGTGCTTTAGCTCCAATGCTTATAATAAAAACTACAATCAGTATGCTTAGTATATGTTTCATTCTGTTATGCTTGTTTCAAATATTCTTCTAATTCATTCATCATATTTATGCTTCCAATAAATAATGGAGAGCGTTGGTGTAATTCGGTTGGAACAATATCTAAAATTCTTTGTTTGCCGTTTGTGGCTTTTCCGCCTGCAATTTCGGTTATAAAAGCAAACGGATTACATTCATATTGTAATCTTAGTTTTCCTTTTGGTTTGTCAATGGTTCCGGGATACATAAAAATTCCGCCTTTTAATAAATTACGATGTACATCTGCAACCATACTACCAATATAACGTTGTGTGTAAGGGCCTCCGTTGGTTTTATCTTTTTTCTGGCAGGTATTAATATATTGCTGAACACTTTTTTCATATTGAAAAAAATTGCCATGGTTAACAGAATAAATTTTTCCTGAAGGAGGACATTTGATATTAGGATGACTTAAACTAAATTCACCAATACTAGGATCTAATGTAAAACCATTCACGCCACGTTTGGTTGCATATACTAACATGGTAGATGAACCATATACAATATAACCTGCTGCTACTTGCCTGTTGCCTGCTTGCAAAAAATCGGCTGCTGTACAAGGTTTGCCTATTTCACTTACACGGCGATATACACCAAATATAGTACCTATAGAAACGTTTACATCAATATTGCCACTTCCATCTAATGGGTCAAATAAAACAACGTATTTACTGTTGTTGCTTACTTCATCATCAAATACAACAACATCATCTAATTCTTCACTACCAATACCTGCACAACTAATACCATGTTTTAGTACGCCCATAAATTGGTTGTTGGCATATATGTCTAATTTTTTTACATCTTCACCTTGCACATTTACTGCACCTGCATCGCCTAAAATATCTACCAAGCCTGCTTTGTTTACTTCAACATTTACGCGTTTGGCAGCTAAGCCAATATCGCGTAATAAACTACTTAACTCACCGGTGGCGGTAGGAAATGCACGTAATTGTTGTAAGGTAAATTCATCGAGGGTTAAAATAGTTCTATTCACTATCATAATAACAATCGTTTATGGTAAAGATAAGGTGCTAATGTAAATAAGTAATTTTTTATGTAATACGCAACTTGTATTCATCTTCAAAAAAATAAATTTTAATTATCTCTGATTGATATCCCTATTTTGAGGGGTTGTATAAGTAGTAAAAGGATAACAATTTTGTTCTGTAAATTTTTATTGTATGAAAGCATTATTAACGTTAAAACAAAACATTGCCATAATTGGTGGAGCATTAGTTTTATTGAGTTTTACTGTACTGAATTCTAATAGAGCCACAATGTTTGGTAAGGCTTTTAATGAAAACAAAGATTTTACTTGTTGTAAAAAAGGGCAATTGTATGTGCATCATTATTATCAGCAAAAGTTTTTTTGGATAACTACTAATGCAGGATATATTGATGAGCCAATTGGAAAACTTGATGAAAGTGGATGTAATATTGAATGTGCCGATTAAGTTATAGAAGTATTTTTATTTTTTGTATTTCTTTAGCATCGGCTAATTCATTGGCAGATATAGCTGCTGAATGAAATTCTTTAGCTTTTGTACTTTTTTTAAGTTCTGCAATATTGTTGCTTCTGATACCACCACCGGCAAGAATGATTATTCTTTTTTTTGCTTGTGTAACAAGTTGTTTAATTATGGCTTTGCCTTGAATGGCAGTTGCTGCTTTTCCGCTGGTTAATATTCTTTTGCAACCACAATTAATGATATCTTCTAACGCCTCTATTTGATTAGAGGTATCATCAAATGCTCGGTGAAAAGTAACTTGCATTGGGTTTGCAAGTGTTACTAATTGTTTTGTTCTTTCAACATCAACCGTATTATTTTTTTTTAATAAGCCTAATACTACTCCTTCAAAACCTAATTGTTTTGCAATAAGAATATCTTGTTTCATTATTTCAAACTCTGTATTGCTGTAAACAAAATTTCCACTGCGTGGACGTATCATTACATAAACGGGGATATTGATTTTTTCTTTAATAACTTTCATCAATCCGTAAGATGGTGTAATGCCACCACTTAAATAATTCATACAAAGTTCTAACCTATCTGCACCTGCTTTTATAGCTATTTCGGCTGAATGATAATTGAATACTGCAATTTCTAAAAGCATTATAAAATGTATTTGCTGTTTGTTAATTTATTATAATCATCTGCATAACAAACAGAATAATTAAAACCTTTTTGTAATGCATAAGCACCTACTTGTCCATTTTTATTTAATGCAATAAAGCAAACCTGAATTTGTTTACATTTTTCAATACCTTTTGCTTTAATAACTCTTTCAATAGTTTTTTTACATGCTTCTTCGGGAGATAAACCTTGCCTCATTAATTCTACAACTGTATGAGAGCCTGCAATTCTAATAACATCTTCACCTTGCCCTGTTGCAACGGCTGCACCAACTTCATTATCTACAAATAAACCTGCACCAATAATAGGACTATCCCCAACTCTTCCACGCATTTTAAAACCTTGCCCACTTGTAGTGCAACTGCCACTTAAATTTCCTTTGTTGTCTAATGCAAGCATGCCAATAGTGTCATGATTCCATTCGCCACTTTCTAATTTTGCAGGTGCAAAGGGTCCATGCCCACTTTCTGATCTTTCAATATTTATAACAGGTTTATATTCACTTTTCTTTAACCAGTTTTCATAAGCTTTTTGTGCATCGGTACTTAGTTTCTGTTCTTCTAAAGTAAAGCCTTCTGCTACTGCAAATTGTTGTGCTCCGCTACCTACCAACATAACATGCGGTGTTTTTTCCATTACTCGTCTTGCTACAGAAATAGGATGTTTGATGCGTTCTAAAAAAGCTACACTTCCGCAATTATAATTCTCATCCATAATACTGGCATCAAGTGTTACAATGCCTTCTCTATCTGGATTTGCACCTAAACCAACACAGCAGTTAATTGAGTTTTCGGTTGCCATTACACCTTGTTCAACCGCATCTAAAGCTCTGCCATTATTTTTTAAAACTTGCCATGCTGCTTTATTGGCTGCAATGCCGGCATCCCAAGTAGAAATAACAATTGGTTTTTTTATTGTATTGGGTATTAAGTTATTTTGCTTAATAGATAAGCTGGCAACACTTAATGAGCTGAGTTGCAAAAATTTTCTTCGTTGCATAGTTTTAAAATAAAAATTAAAAGTAGCAATAAACTTTAATGTATTTTGCTTTTATGAAAGAACATTTGTTTAAAAAAATTTGTGCTGAGTATAATTGGAATGATAATACTTGTTATGAACCACTTGGCAGCGGATTAATAAATAGTACATGGAAAGTTACAACCGAAAATAATATTTATGTGTTGCAAGCAATAAATCACCATGTGTTTAAAAATCCTGAATATATTGATGAGAATATAAAATTAGTAACTGATTTTCTTTCCAAAAAAAATCCTGAATATCTTTTCCCTACCTTGCTAAAAACAAATACGGGAAATAGTTTTATTAAGTTGGAAGGTGAATGGTTTAGAGTTCTTTCATTTATTAAAAACACGCAAACTTTTACTACGGTTAATAATGAATTGCAAGCTTTTGAAGCAGCTAAACAGTTTGGAAATTTTACTGCTTTATTGAATGAATTGAATTGTAATGCATTGCATATTGTATTGCCCGATTTTCATAATTTAAGTTTACGTTATGAACAATTTAATGATGCGTTGAAAACCGGAAATAATATTAGAATAATTGAATGTAAAGATGCTATTGCTTTTCTTCAATCTCAAAAAAATATTGTTGAAGAATGGAGGAAGTTTATTACTCATAAAGAGGCAGAGCAAAGAGTAACACATCACGATACAAAAATTTCAAATGTATTATTTAATGAATGTAATGAAGGTGCTTGCGTAATTGATTTAGATACTATTATGCCCGGCTATTTTATTAGTGATGTAGGGGATATGTTTAGAACTTATATATCTCCTGTTAGTGAAGAGGAAACAGATTTTAATAAAATTACTATTCGCAAAAATATTATTACTGCTATTTATAACGGTTATATGCAACCCATGAAAAATTTATTATCGGTATTTGAACAAGATCATTTTTATTTTTCAGGAGAATTTATGATTTATATGCAGGCATTACGTTTTTTAACCGATTATTTGAATAATGATATTTATTATGGTTGCAAATACGAAAAGCATAATTATAACAGAGCTATTAATCAAATTACATTGCTGCAACAGTTTCAGCAGACTGTTTAATAAAAAATGGGTGTAATTTAAGAAGCTGAATTTGCGATTTGAATTTCATATTATTATTTTAAAATATAAGAGAGAGAACGTTGAAGTATATTAGAATTACATTTTAGTTACAACATTAATAAAGAGAGTTTTATAGCTATTATTCTTCTTGCAATTGCTTTCTTAATTCATTAAAATAATCAGCAGTTTTTAATAAACGGCTTCCATACCAACTAAACATTTCTCCATCAACTAATAAAAATTTTATTTTAAAATTGTTTAATTGCACTTTTATTTCGTCAATATGTTTTTGTTTAAAAGGGTAGGGCTCCGTTGATAATAAAACCAATTCACATTCTTTTTCTACTAATTCTTTTAAAGTAATAATGGGATAACGTTTTTTGTTTTCATATATGTTTATTAATCCGCAATATTGCAGCATGTTATTAATAAAAGTATCTTCTCCAATAGTCATATAAGGTTCACGCCAAATAAGGTAGCAAGTTTTATATTGTTTATTATAAGTACTAAGTTGTAAAAATTTATTATGAATATTATTTGCTAAACTTATTGCTTCTTGTTTTTTATTAACTATTTCACCAATACTTTTAATCATTGTTATTGCATCGTTTAAATTATTAACATCACTTATCCAAATAGGACAAAATACTTGCAGAGCTTCAATTTGTTCTTTTATATTTTCTTCTTTATTAGCAATAATTAAATCGGGTTGCAGGTCTTTTATTTTTTGAATATTTATATTTTTTGTTCCACCAATTTTTGTTTTTTGTTGAAGCCAATTTTGCGGATGCACACAAAATTTTGTAATGCCAATTACTTCTTCATTTAAGCCCAAATCAAATAATAGCTCAGTTTGCGAGGGTACCAACGATATAATTCTTTTAGGAGTTGTTGGCAGTATAATTTCTTGATTTAATTGATCAATATAAACCGGCATAATAAGTTGTTTTGCAAAATTATATTTATAAACGTTGTAACTAAACTACATTTGATAAAGTTTATTGAATAGATAATGATAAAAGTAGGAGCATATAATAACTTAAAAGTATTACGCAAAATAGCCATTGGTGTTTATTTAGATGATGGTGCTGATGGAATTTTGTTACCAAAACGTTTTGTACCTCGTAATGTGCAAGTAGGTGATGAGTTGAAAGTTTTTGTATATCATGATTCTGATAACAGATTAATTGCTACAACACAAGAACCTTTAGGTGTTGTAGGAGATATTGTGAAATTAAAAACTGTTTCAGTAACACATCAAGGGGCATTTTTAGATTGGGGATTAATGAAAGATTTGTTTGTACCAAAATCTCAACAACTAACGGGCATGCGTGTTGGAGGATTGTATTTGGTGAAAATTTTTATTGATAAACAAACAGGTAGAGTAGCAGCCACCGAAAAAATTGATTATACTTTAAACAATGATGAATTAACCGTAAAAGAAAAAGATGAAGTTGATTTAATAGTTTATAGAAGAAGTGATATAGGTTATGTAGTTATTATAAATGCTTTGCATACAGGTATATTATATTTTAATGAAGTGTTTGAAGATTTACAACCCGGTGATAAATTGAAAGGATTTATTAAAACAATACGCTCTGATAATAAAATAGACGTTGTTGCAGGTAAACGCGGTTATGCAAAAGTTGAAAGTGAAACTGATAAAATACTCAAACTATTAGAAGAAAATAATGGTTATTTACCTTATAACGATAAATCCATACCAGAAGATATATATGCTTTTTTTGGAATGAGTAAAAAAACTTTTAAAATGACAATTGGTAATTTGTTTAAACAACAAAAAATAGAATTTACCAAAACTGGTATCAAGTTGGTTGATTGATATTTTGATAGATATATACAATAAAAAGGCTTCGTAATGAATAAATTACGAAGCCTTTTTATTATTGGTTCAGTTGTATAACTTATTCCCAAATTTCAGCTTTACCTTCTAACCAAAGTTTTACAGATTCTGTTGTAATACTTTTAGGCCTTTCTAACGGAAAGCCTAAAGCTCTATCCCAGCAAAGGTTTGCTAAAACTCCTAATGCACGGCTTACTGCAAATAAAACGGTATAAAACTCATATTCAACCAACCCATAATGCACTAATAAAGCACCACTGTGTGCATCAACATTGGGCCATGGGTTTTTAATTTTTCCTAACGATTGTAGAATTGGCGGCACTACTTCATAAATTTTCCAAACGGTATTCACCAATTTATCATCTGCCATGTGCTTTTTACCAAACTCCATTTGTGCAGTATAACGCGGGTCTGTTTTACGTAATACTGCATGACCATAACCCGGCACTACTTTTCCGGATGTTAAAGTATCTTTTACATATTGTTCAATTTGTTCTTTCGTTGGGTTTTCTGTTTGCAATTTCTCTTGCATTTCAAAAATCCATTTAATAACTTCTTGATTGGCTAATCCATGTAAAGGGCCTGCTAATCCGTTCATTCCTGCAGCATAGCTTAAATAAGGATCGCTTAATGCACTACCCACTAAATGAGTGGTATGTGCAGAAACATTTCCACCTTCATGATCGGCATGAATGGTCATATACAACCGCATTAATTCTTTAAAACTTTCTTGTTCATAACCCATCATGTGTGCAAGGTTTCCTGCCCAATCTAATAATCCGTTAGGTTGTATATGTTCATTATTTCTATATTTTCTTCTGTATATATATGCTGCAATGCGTGGTAAACGGGCAATTAAATCCATCACATCATCATACATTGGATTCCAATAATCTTTTTTGTTGATTCCTTTTGCATATTCGCGTGCAAAATTACTTTCGGTTTGTAATGCCATTACACCTATTACAAACATCGTCATAGGGTGTGTGTTTAAAGGCAACTTGTCTATTGTTGCAAATACATGTGTGGGTACGTGGCTGCGGCGTTGCCATACGCTGGTTAAATGACTAACATCTTCTGCTGTTGGTAATTCTCCAAGTAACATTAAATAAAATATGCCTTCGGGTAAGGGTTCGCTTCCACCTTCTGCTTTGGGTAGTTTTTGCTGTAATTCAGGAATTGAATATCCACGAAAACGAATACCTTCTTGTGCATCTAATAAACTTGTTTCGCTTACTAAACCTGTTATGCCACGCATACCTTGATACACTTGACCTAAAGTTACTTCTCCAATTTTTTTTGTGCTATGCTCTTTTAGTATTTCTTTAATTTCTGCATTGGCGGCATCTGCTTTTGCTTTAAAACTATCTTTAATAACGCCCATATTAAATAAATTTATTTGTGATGAATGATATTGCTTACGTTAGATTTTTTGAATGAAAGTATGAAACGGGGCTAAGGTAAAACAACATGCATATTAACCCAAATGAAATAATAAGAATGGCTTGCTAAATACAGAAATTTATTTGGGAGCCTTTTTATATAAATAAATAACAACAAAAAGAAACACAAAATTGGGTATCCAAACAGCAATAGTTGGTGGTAAATTACCTTTTGTAGAAAAAATGGTAGAGAATTTATCGGCTAAAATAAAAACAGCTGCAATAATAAAACCTAAAGCCAAATGTAAACCACTGCCACCTCGTACTTTTCTGCCGGCAATAACTGCCCCTATAATAGTAAGCAACGCTACTGTTACCGGAGTAGCATTTCTTCTTCCTTGTTCTACTTTTAGTTCGTTTAAACCTTCACTACCGCGTAACTCTTCTAATTTAATAAATTTTGCTAACTCGGGAGATGATAATTTATCTTTTGCATATTTATCTTTCTTAATTTCTAATGGTGTAAAGTTTAAATTGTATTCTTGTTCAGGTATTAATTTTATATCTTCTCCTAATGTATTTAGTTTGCGAATAATAATGTTTTGTAATAACCATTTTTTCTTGGCAGTATCCCAACGTACTATTTCGGCTCTTGTATTTTGAATTACTTGATTGTTTTTTATTGTGTTCATAAAAATTGGACCACCTTGTTTATTGGTTGTATCATAATTATAAACACCGGTATAAGTAAATGAATCTGTTTTTACATAAAAATCACTACCACTGCCAAATCTGCTTTTAATTAAATTTTCATAAGATGAATTGGGGTCGAAATATTTTGCTTCAAAATTTCCGCGTATTTTATTGGCATTGGGTACAACATAATGATTGGCAAACCAAAGTAATATTGCTAAAAATACTCCACCAACATAGTAAGGCCTTAACCAGCGATTAAAAGAAGTGCCACTTGCAAGAATGGCAATTATTTCTGTTCGGCCTGCCATTTTTGATGTAAAAAAAATAACGGCAATAAAAACAAATAATGGAAATAGCAATGCAATAATATGTGGAACAAAACCGAAATAATATTGTGTGATAATTATTTTGAGTGATAAATGAGATTTTACAAAATCATCAGCTTTTTCGCTAACATCTATTACAATTGCCACAATTGTAAATAAAAAAATTGCAAAGAAAAAAGTCTTCAAAAAATTTTTAAGTATATACCAATCTATCTTCTTCATTCCCTTTAAATATTTACAAAGATAATTATATGAATGAATGAATTGTAATGAAGTATTATTGCTTTATACATTGAAAGAAGAACTGTGTAATGTAATAAGTGATGTTATGAAGTTAATAAAAAAAATACATCCATAGAGATGGATGTAAAAATACCGGACTTCATAGGTAACAGATTAGTAAGTAACGTGAAACTATAAAGAAGATTTTAAACTATATGTTTTTAATTGTGTTAGTGAATAAATAAACATGTAGTTTTTCAGTTATCCACAAACAAATAAATTATTAGTATTGAAGTGGTTATTAAAGTCTTTGTTTTAACACAGGTATCATTTCATTTTTAAAACTGTTGAAGCTGCCTTGTAATATATGTTTGCGAGCTGTTTTAACTAACCACAAATAGAATGATAAATTATGAATGCTTGCAATTTGTAATGCTAAAATTTCGTTGGCAATAAATAAATGTCTTAAATAGGCTTTGCTATAATAATTACTTGTTGCACAGTTAAAGCCATCATCAATAACAGAAAAATCTGTTGCCCATTTTTTATTACGAATATTTATAATGCCTTTTGTTGTAAATAACATTCCGTTTCTGCCGTTGCGTGTTGGCATTACACAATCAAACATATCAACACCTAAAGCAATTCCTTCTAAAATATTCCAAGGTGTACCAACGCCCATTAAATAGCGTGGTTTATTTGTTGGAAGAATATTGCAACATAGTTCTGTAAACTCGTACATTTTATCTTCTGGTTCGCCAACACTTAAGCCACCAATTGCATTACCCACTGCATTTTTTGAAGCAACAAATTCTGCTGATGCAGTTCTTAAATCTTTAAAAATTCCACCTTGTACTATTGGAAATAAATTTTGTGTATAACCATATTTATCGGGTGTTTCATTAAATCGTTTAATACATCTGTCTAACCACCTATGTGTTAGCTGCATGCTGTTATGTACATATTTATATTCACTACCGGCAGAAGGGCATTCATCAAAAGCCATCATAATATCTGCACCAATATTTCTTTCAATATCCATTACCGATTCAGGAGAAAATAAATGTTTACTTCCATCAATATGGCTTTGAAATACTACACCTTCTTCTGTAATTTTTCTGTTGGCTGCTAATGAAAATACTTGGTAACCTCCGCTGTCTGTTAATATAGGTTTATGCCATCCTATAAATTTATGCAAGCCACCCGCAGCTTGTAATACATCAACTCCGGGACGTAAGTATAAATGATACGTGTTGCCTAAAATTATTTGAGCATTTATGTCATTATTTAATTGATGCTGTGTTACTGCTTTTACACTACCTACCGTGCCAACGGGCATAAAAATGGGTGTTTCAATTTCACCGTGATCGGTAGTAATTTTCCCTGCTCTTGCTTTACTGTGATTATCGGTACAAGCTAATTCAAAATCTAATTGTGGCATAACTGCAAAAATAAATAGCCTTTGCGTTGTTCGGGTTTTTATTAATAACCGTAATTAAAATTTCTTTTCCACATATTTACAGTAAGGCCTTTAAAACAAACTGCTGCCTATACTTTTGCCGTTATGATGATACCGCAGATTACTTGGGAAATTATTTTTATAGCATTTTGTGTTGTAATAGCTATTCAAGTTTTTTATTATCTTTTCTTTTTTAGCAGGTTGGCTGCTTTTAAAGTTCCTCTTAAACAACAAAATCAAGAGCAACCTGTAAGCATTATTATTTGTGCAAGAGATGAAGCAGAAAATATTGTAAAAAATTTACCCGGCGTTTTAGTGCAAGATTATAAAACAACACATGAAATTATTTTAGTAAACGATAACTCTATTGATGAAAGTAAATATATTATCGATGAGTTTAAGAAAAGCTTTAAAAATCTTACCCATATTGAATTAACGCAGGAAGCTAAAATGATTTCTGGAAAAAAATTTCCATTATCAATGGGAATTAAAAGTGCAAAATATGAAACGCTGTTATTAACCGATGCAGATTGTGTTCCGGCAAGCGAATTATGGGTGCAAAAAATGCAAGATGGCTATAAATCCGGAATTGAAATAGTTTTAGGTTATGGTGCTTATCATAAAAAAAACGGATTATTAAATAAATTAATACGTTTTGAAACCTTTCATACAGCATTGCAATATTTATCGTATGCTTTAGCAGGATTGCCGTATATGGGTGTTGGTAGAAATTTAAGTTATAAAAGAGAAGTGTTTATAAAGAATAAAGGTTTCTCTTCTATCAATCATATTCCCAGCGGAGATGATGATTTGTTTATTAATCAAGTTGCCAATAAACAAAATACAACTATTGTTATAGATGCTGCAGCACATACCTTAAGCGAACCTAAACACACGTGGAAGAGTTGGATGAATCAAAAATATAGGCATTACACTACTTCAAAATATTATAAAGGGAAACATAAATTTTTATTGAGTTTATATACATTCAGTTTTGTTTTTATATACCCTTTATTGGCCGCAAGTATTATTTTTTATTGTTGGTGGTTGGCCTTAGCTGTTTATGGCTTGCGGTTTTTAATACAAGCGGTTGTTTGGTTTTTTAGCATGAAAAAATTAAACGAAAAAGATTTGTGGCCTTGGTTTTTATTTTTAGATATATGGATGTTTATCTATTACATAATTTTTGTTCCGGCATTATGGAAAAAACCACTTAAAAATTGGAGTTAAAAACAGGCATTTCAAATGGAAATTATTCTTAAATATTTTTCTGATTTTAGCAAGCAGCAGTTAAAACAATTTGCAGCGTTAGAGCATTTGTATAAAGAATGGAACGAAAAAATAAACGTAATTTCAAGAAAAGATATTGATGAAATTTATTTGCATCATGTATTACATTCATTAACCATTGCTGCTATTGCAGATTTCCCTAAAAATGCTCAAGTAATTGATATTGGTTGTGGCGGCGGTTTTCCGGGCGTGCCGTTAGCAATTTTTTTTCCTGAAGTAAAATTTCATTTGGTTGATAGTATTGCTAAAAAATTAAAAGTAGTAGAAGCAGTTTGTGAAGGAGCCGGTATTCAAAATATAACCACACAACATATTAGAGCAGAGCAAATTAAAAATAGAAAGTTTGATTTTGCTATCAGCCGTGCTGTTGCACCTTTAAAAGAATTATGGCAATGGAGTAAGCCTTTAATAAAAGTTTCTGCAAATCAAAATATTGCTAATGGTTTAATTTGTTTAAAAGGAGGAGATCTGCATAATGAAATTTCTGAAAGCCACACAAGGCCTAAAATGATGCGTGTTTATGATATTTTTCCTGAAGAATTTTTTAAAGAAAAATATGTACTGCATGTAAGCAAACAAGGCAATTAAATTTTACCGTATTGTTTATAATAAGCAATCAATAAACTTATCACATCATCATAACTATTAATGCCTTTTTGTTGGTTGTTTGCTTGTAAATACATTCCGTATAAACTCATTACTTTACCTGAAATATTATTTCTTTCTTTCAAAAAGAAATGGTTAATATTTCTTAAATCTTTTTTTACCAAACTATCTAATTTATTGTTATTGTCCGGTACAGTATTTCTCATAAATAATTCAATTCTTGCGTACCTGTACAAATCTAAATAAGTAGAATATTTAAAATAATTGTTGCTTGAATTGGTTGCAGCTAAATAACCAACAAAGTTTGCTTCGGTTTCACTGGCATAGCCTAATTGATGTGCTATTTCGTGGCTGGTAGTATATGGAATTAAAATTCTCGGAACATCATCTCTTAACTGAGCTTCTCCCGAAAAGGGGTTGTAATATCCGGTAAACCCAAAGTAAGGAGCTAAAAACGTATATAAACTTTTTTTAACATCTTTATTTTTGTATTGAAGAAATGAAAAATAAGAGTTATTAAAATTGTAGTTATTTGATGCTTGCCGGTAAATACTTTCTAAAGATTGCTCGGGTAAAACGGAATCTTTACTTATGGCCAACCTGCTTTCATTAGTTTTAGCAATTAGCAAATTGGTAAGGTTGCATAAATCTTCTGTAGAATAATCTTCAACTTTTAAATGCAATTGTGCAGTAATTCCTTCTCTATAATAATTCAATCCCCAAACTAAATTAAACCATATATAAACCCAAAGTAATTTTCGTATAAACTTTAAAAACCTCAATCCAACATATTTCCATTGTGCTTCTTTCCTAATAATTCTTACAACTAATTTTATAATACCATAAACCACGCTAATTAAAACAATAGTATAAAATATGTCTCCAATACTAAAAGGAATATATCCTGTAACAATTCTCAAAAATCTAGAAATATAAACGTAACACTTTGTGCTATAATATTTTTCAATTATTGCCGGAAAAAACTTTAAAACCTCAATTATCAAAACAAGCAATAAAGGAGTAAGCCATTTTAGTATTTTTTTCAGCATTATTCGTGTTCTTTGTAACTCCATTTCTGTAAATAAAACACAAAAAGGCATAAAAATCAAGTTTCCTTTTGCCTTTTCGCTACATTGCCTTACCTTTGCCCACCCTAAAAATAAGAGAATGGGTAGCCGTAGAGAGTTTGAAATAGCATTTGTAGGTTTAAAACCCGGTTTACATGTTTTTGAATATAGGGTTGATGATAAGTTCTTTATTAATTACGGAGAGCAGGATTTTAGCAACTGTACTGCCAACATAAAACTAAGTTTAGATAAGAAAAACGGGTTTATGCAACTACATTTTGATGTAGATGGAATGGTAGATGTAACTTGCGACCGCTGCGGAAATTCATTACAAAAACAATTGTGGGACGAATTTAACATTGTAGTTAAAATGGTAGAAGAACCCGGATTGATGAATGAACAAGAAGCAGACCCAGATGTATATTACATTGGAAAAAATGAAAGCCATTTGCATATTGCCGATTGGATTTATGAATTTGTAAATTTGAGTATTCCAATGCAAAATGTTTGTGGAGAAGATGCCAAAGGAAAATCACTTTGCAATGAAGAAGTAATTAAGAAGTTAGAACAAATGGAAAGTGAGGTAAGTAAAGAAAATAATCCTTTATGGAAAGGATTAGAAAAATTAAAAGGATTTGATAAAAACGAAGAAAACTAATTATAGATTTTAATTTTTTACAGTATAAATTTTGAGTTATGCCTAATCCAAAACGCAGACATTCTCAGCAACGCAGTGCTAAAAGAAGAACACATTACAAAGCTGAAGAAGTTACTTTAACTAAAGACACAACAACAGGTGAAACACATGTTCGTCACCGTGCACATGTTAGTGAAGGTAAATTATATTACAAAGGAAAATTAGTAGCTGAAAAAGCTCCTTTAAAAGCATAAGAATATTACTGTGTAAGTAGTAAGTTTAAAGAAAAAAATAAAACTTAAAACATACACGTAAAACTTCATTATCTTGCCGTACATGAATATTGGACTTGACATGATGGGTGGCGACTTTGCACCGCTTGAAGCAGTAAAAGGTTTGCAGCTTTATTTAAGCCAACATACAGGTACGGCAACTGTATTTTGTATAGGTGATGAAGAAAAAATAAAACCTTTATTTCAAGAATATAAAATTTCTTCAGCGGTACAAATAATTCATGCCCCCGAAGTAATTGGTTATCACGAGCATCCTACCAAAGCATTAAAAGAAAAACAACGCAGTTCAATTGCCATTGGTTTCTATTTATTATCTACCGGAAAAATTGATGCTTTTATTAGTGCAGGCAATACAGGTGCAATGCTGGTTGGTGCTATGTTTACCATAAAAGCCATTGAAGGTATATTAAGGCCCACTATAGCAACCATTCTTCCCAAACTTAGCGGTGGCGAGGGTTTATTGTTAGATGTTGGTTTAAATGCAGATTGCAAACCCGAACAATTAAATCAATTTGCAATATTGGGCAGTTTATATGTACAACATATTTTAAACATTCAAAATCCCAAAGTAGGTTTATTAAATGTAGGTGAAGAAGAAGGAAAAGGAAATATACTTGCACAAGCTACTTACTCGCTTCTAAAAGAAAATAATCAAATTAATTTTTATGGTAATGTTGAAGGAAGAGATTTCTTTAACAATAAAACCGATGTAATTGTTTGCGATGGTTTTACCGGAAACATTGTTTTAAAAATGGCAGAAAGTTTTTTTGATATAGCACATCAACGCCAATTACATAAGGATGCTTATATAAGCCGCTTTCATTACGAAAATTATGGTGGAACACCTGTACTTGGTGTAGCCAAACCTGTTATTATTGGTCATGGAATAAGCAATGCGACTGCATTTAAAAACATGTTATTGCTTGCAGAAAAAATGATTGAAACAGACGTTTGCGGAAAAATGAAAGAAAGTTTTAAATCAGCCTAAATTCTTTTCTTTTTTAATTCATAAGAATAACGCACTAACACTTGTTAGCAATTGTAAAAACTTACATTTGCAGCATTAATTTGTATATATGAATATTAAGCACAACATTCTAGAAACCATTGGCAATACTCCATTAATTAAACTAAATAAAATTACAAAAGATTTCCCCTGCACTGTTTTAGCTAAAGTAGATTATTTCAACCCCGGTAACTCAATAAAAGATAGAATGGCATTAAAAATGGTTGAAGTAGCAGAAGCAGAAGGAAAATTAAAACCCGGTGGAACTATTATAGAATGCACCAGTGGAAACACAGGAATGGGTTTGGCTTTAGCAGCTTGTGTAAAAGGTTATAAATGCATTTTTGTAACAACCGATAAACAAAGCAAAGAAAAAGCCGATATTTTAAAAGCAGTGGGTGCAGAAGTAATTGTTTGCCCCACTAATGTTATGCCCGAAGATCCTAAAAGCTATTACAGCGTAGCAAAACGGTTAGCACAAGAAATACCTAATTCTTATCACTTTAATCAATACGATAATCTTGCTAATAGATTAGCACATTACGAAAGTACCGGACCAGAAATTTGGGAACAAACTGATGGAAAAATTACACACTTAGTTTGCACGGCAGGAACCGGCGGAACCATTACCGGAACTGCTCAATTTCTTAAAGAAAAAAATTCTAATATAAAAATTTGGGCAATTGATGTATATGGAAGCTTACTTACACACTATTTTAAAACAGGAAAAATTGATATGAGTTATGTACACCCATACATAAGCGAAGGATTTGGAGAAGATTTTGTACCGAAGAATTATGATATGAGTGTAATAGATCATTTTGAACAAGTTACCGATAAAGATGGTGCAGTAATGGCAAGAAGAATTGCAAAAGAAGAAGGTTTATTTTGCGGATACAGTGCCGGAAGCTGTTTGCAAGGGTTAATACAATTAAAAAATAGTTTGAAAAAAGATGATGTAGTAGTTTGTATTTTTCATGATCATGGCAGCCGATATGTTGGAAAAGTTTATAATGATCAATGGATGATGGAACGCGGATTTTTAGATGTAAAAACATTTAAAGACATTGTAAACGGAAGAATAGGAAAAAAATTAATAACAGTTTCACCAACACAAACAGTTGCAGATGCTGTTGAGTTAATGAAGAAATATGATATTGAACAAATACCTGTTTTACAAGATAATCAATTACTAGGCTCAATAAGCGAAGGTGGTTTGTTTCAGAAAATATTCAGCAATCCGGAAATAAAAACAGCCCCGCTTAAAAACGTTATGGAGCATCCGTTTCCGGTGGTAGATTTTACAACACCTGTTGAAAAATTAAGCAATTTAATAAATAAAGAAAACGGTGCAGTATTAGCTAAAGATGAAAAAGGCGAATATCAAATTGTAACCAAATACGATGTTATTCAAAGCCTAACAAAGTAGAAACTATTTATGTATAGTACCGATAAAAAATAAACTATATTTTTTTTGGAAAGAGCTATGCAACTAAATAGATTTGCACCTCTTTAAAATTGGGGGTTTAGCTCAGTTGGTAGAGCGTTTGCATGGCATGCAAAAGGTCAGCGGTTCGACCCCGCTAATCTCCACTAAACCATATTTTTTATGGTACAATATTTTAGCTTCACTTCACTCAACATATTGAATGCTATTCAATTTCTGCTGTTCTAAAAATAATTTCTTTTAAGCGTTACATACTAGGTATAGTGGAGTTGTATTTGGCAAGAGAAAACTAAATTATCAAATCATTTATTTTCTTGCATTTATGTTTCTCATTATATTGGAAAATATAGTTATTATCTTTATTGCCTACAAGTTAGCAAGTAATTAAATTAATAATGGGTAATCTATTTTTTACGATTAGAAAAGTGTTAAAAAAATATTTCGATAGTATTAGAAATGAAAAATTTAAGAACAATATTTTACAAGCTATTCCTTTTTGGGTTGCATCATTAATTACAGGTGTGTTTGCAGTATTATATGCCAAGGCTTTTTTCTATGCAGAAAAAGGAGCATTTGCAATTTTTCACTATAAAGGTTGGTTATTATTTATAATAGCACCGTTTTGTTATGTAACAGCGTGGTGGTTAGTTACAAAATTTGCACCTTATGCAAAAGGTAGCGGTATTCCGCAAATAATGGCTGCTATTGATTTAGCTACACCAAAAGAACGCAACAGAATAAATAAATTACTCAACCTTAGAATTATTTTTATAAAAATACTTTCAAGTTTAGTTTTTGTTTTGGGTGGTGGTGTTATTGGTAGAGAGGGGCCAACTATACAAATTGCCGGCTCAGTGTTTAGAAAAATAAATTTATCCTTACCGGATTGGTGGCCGAAAATTTCTAAAAAAAATATGATTGTTGCCGGTGCAGCCGCAGGACTATCGGCAGCGTTTAATACACCTTTGGGTGGTGTTGTATTTGCGGTAGAAGAGTTATCGAAAATGCATATTAATTATTTTAAAACAGCTTTATTTACGTCTGTTATTATTGGAGGTTTAATGGCCCAAGCCCTTGCGGGGCCTTATTTGTATTTAGGTTATCCTAATGTAACACATTTATCGCCATATATTTTTGGCGGCGTTATTTTAGTAGCTGTTATTGCAGGATTGGCAGGCAGTGGTATGTGCAAAATAATTCTTGCTTTAATGAATTGGAAATCGAAATTTAATTCAATATTTAAACAAATTTTATTTTTAATTATTGCATCACTTATTACTGTGTTGTCTATTTATTTTATTGATGAAAGAATAATGGGTTCAGGAAAAGAATTAATGATGGATGTTTTATTTACGAACGAAAAATATACACATTGGTATGTTCCTTTTTTAAGAATTATTGGTTCTATTTTATCATTTTCTGCCGGTGCAGCAGGAGGAGTATTTGCACCTGCATTAAGTTCGGGTGCAGGCATTGGAAGTTGGGTGGCCGGCTTGTTTAGTTTATCGGCCAGCAATGCCAACATTTTAATTTTAGCAGGTATGGTAGCATTTTTAACAGGTGTTACCAGAACACCATTTACATCTGCAATTTTAGTTTTAGAAATGACTGACAGACATAATGTTATTCTTCATTTAATGTTGGCAGGTATGGTGGCAAGTATTGTTTCTGTAATTTTTGACAAGCATTCTTTATATGATAGATTAAAGCATAAATATTTGCATGATGTTAAACAAGAAGAAGAGGTAGAAGAAAATAGAATTTTAGAAACGTAATTCATATTCTTTATGCTAACAGCACAACAATTAATACAACAATTTCAATTGCTGCCACATCCTGAAGGTGGTTATTATAAAGAAACATATCGTTCTAATGGAAAAATTGCTCAAGCTACTTTACCATCAAATTTTTCAGGAAGCAGAAATTTTTCAACGGCTATTTATTTTTTATTAGAGAAAGAAAATTTTTCGGCTTTTCATAAAATTAAAAGTGATGAATGTTGGCATTTTTATGCAGGGCAAACTTTATTGGTGCATATAATAAATACAGATGGTGTTTTGCAAACAATTAAATTGGGTAATAATGTTTTAAATAATGAAGTTTTTCAATTTGTTGTGCCTGCTAATTGTTGGTTTGCAAGTGAGCCTGCATTCAATACACAATATAGCTTTGTAGGTTGTACTGTTGCTCCTGCTTTTGATTTTGAAGATTTTGAATTAGCAAAATCAACAGAATTAATGGTGTTATATCCGCAACACAAAGAAATTATTCAACGGTTGTGCAGGCAATAATTACTGTGTTTGTTCAATAGGATGTTGTATTGGTTGTTTCTTTTCAACATATTTTTTTATGGCAAAATAACCTAATAAGCAAAGCAGTATTACAATTGCTACTATTATTTCAATGTTTTGTATGTTTTGTATTTTGCGTTTTGTTTTTCTTTTTTTATTGCTTGCAGTTTGCTTTTGTAATTGTTTATTTAATTCTGTTATACAAACATTTATATCGTTATTATTTTTAAAGTGTTGAAGTCCTTCTAATGCATCGGTTGTAAAAGAAGAGTTTGCCATTTGTTGTTCAATAGCATTTTGCTCTTCAGCAGATAAATTTCCTGCTAAATATTGCATTAATTTCTCTTCATTCCATTCATTATTATCGTTCAATATATTTTTTAAATCACTCATTAAGTGTTTTTAATTTTTGCTCAACAATTATTTTTAAATTTCGTTTTCCATTTTGAATATGACTTTTTACTTGCAATAAATTATATCCTGTAATTGCACTAATTTCTTGATAGGTTTTCTTTTGCAAATAAAATAAAGTTACACAGGTTTTTTGTTCTGTATTTAACTCGGGTAAAGAAGCTTCTAAAATGCTTAGTGTATTATCTTTTAAATGTAATTGCTCTTTATCATCAATCGTATTATCAATATTTACATCTTCGGGTTCTACAAAAATATTTTTATTGCGTAGCTTCATTAAGCAATAATTACGTGCAATCATATACAGCCAACTTTTAAAATAATGGACTCTGTATTTTTTTAATTCACCTAAAGCTTTTAGAAAAATATGTTGTACTGCATCTTTGGCTTCTTCCTGATTTTTTAAATATTTCATGCAAGTACCTAATAACAGTAAAGTATATCGTTGCAATAAAATACCTAACCACTCGCTATTATCATCGGCATAAAAATGGTCAAGTAATTCCTTATCACTTATATCTTTATACTGGTTGGGTTGCACAGTTAGTAAATAAATTTTATAGTTAGATGCGGCAACAAGATAAATACATAATTTGCTTAAAATTTCTTTTTAATGAATAAATTTATTTGTATTACTGCTGTTAGCCATATGAGAAGAGAAGCTACACATAAAGCAGAAATTGTTTCTCAATTATTATTAGGAGAAACTGCAGAGTTATTAGATGAAACTAAAGATTTTTTTAAATTGAAATGTTTGTATGATGGTTATGAAGGTTGGTGTCAAAAAAGTCAAATAACAGAATTAATTAATAATAGTTCTGCAACGCATTTTTATATTAATGAAGCCGTTGGTGTAGTTGAAGTGAATGAAAAACCTTGTAGAGTAAGCCTTGCCACACCTTATTTTAAAGAAAACATTATTGCAAAAAATTTTAAACTTCATTATCCTGAACAAAATATTTTAAATGCTACCGAAATGCGTTTTAATGAAGAGAATATTAAGTATCAGAGTTATAAATATTTAAATACGCCGTATTTGTGGGGAGGAAAATCTGTATTTGGAATTGATTGCAGTGGGTTTGCTCAACAAGTATTTAAAATGTTTAATATTTTTTTAATGAGGGATGCTTATCAGCAAGCAGAGCAAGGAGATGTAGTTGGATTTTTGCAACAAGCTCAATGTGGCGATTTAGCTTTTTTTGATAATGATGAAGGAAGAATAGTACATGTTGGTATTTTATTAAATAACCAAACAATCATTCATTCAGCAGGAAGAGTAAGAATTGATGTAATTGATAATGCAGGAATAATTAATACAGAAACAGGAGAACGAACACATCAATTAAGAATTATTAAACGGATAAATAATAGGTAATAAAAATCCTGCACTTCTTTTTTGAAATGCAGGATTTTAGCATATAAAACATTGTACAATTAAATAATATCCATTCCTAAACTAAAATGTGTAGCTACTCCGGGCAATGCCAGCCAAAACCATTGTCTCCAATAAGGATCAAACAATGCAAATACCATTAGTGCTAACCAAAAAGTGAAGTACAACCAGTATTTTGCTCTCGATTTTTTTGTTTCCATTGGTTATTTATTTAGTGCAAATATAAGTGTGCAATATAAAATATTCATTGTTATTTTTTATCTGTTACAGATTTATTGACATTGATATTTTCTTTTATTGTTGTTTTAGAAGATTTATCAAAGAAAAGAAATTTAACAGCCACTACTAACAACATTATGGCAAATATTTTTTTTAAAAGATTATCTGAAATAGATATAGCCAACTTGCTGCCAAAGTAACTGCCTACTACAAAACCTAATGAAACAATACCAACTACTCTTAAATCTATTTGCCCTTGTTTGTAGTATTGCCATACGGCTAAAATTCCTATAGGTAATAATAAAATTCCTAAAGAGGTACCTTGTGCTTCTCTTTGTGAAAACTGAGCAAAATAAATTAATGCAGGAACGATAATTATTCCACCACCTACACCTACTAAACCACTTAAAACTCCCGATGCAATTCCTATAAGAATAAGAATAACGATAAGTAGAAGTGTCATATCTTTTTTCAATTGTTACTTGTTTAAGAATGTTTGTTTATATAAATCAACTGCTTGTTCTACAATTTTTAATGCTTTGGTTTTATCTCCAAAATCTTCTACCACAACAGTTTTGTTTTCTAACCGTTTATATTCTTGAAAGAAATGGCGAAGTTCATCAAAAAAGTGTTTAGGTAATTCTTCAATATTATTGTAATGATTAACGCCGGGATCGTTAGTGGCAACTGCAATAATTTTATCATCTGCATCGCCTCCATCAATCATTTGCATTACTCCAATTACTTTGGCTTCCATTAAAGTAAGTGGTACAACTGATAAAGAACTTATTACTAAAATATCTAATGGGTCTTTATCATCTCCATAAGTTTGCGGAATAAAACCGTAATTAATAGGGTAGTGGAATGAAGAGTAAATAATTCTATCTAACTTCAATAAACCACTTGGTTTATCAATTTCATATTTGCATCGGCTGCCTTGTGGAATTTCAATAATTGCATTTACGATTCTTGGTGCATTTTTACCATACTCAACACCGTGCCATGGATGTAAAACTGTTGTTTGCATTTATAATTTATAATTTATGGTTGTTTTAATAACCAGTAACCTGTAATTGTTGCTGTAAAACCCATCAACAAACTTACGAGTACATATAGAATTGCTTGTAAATATTTTTGATGTTGAAGCATATTCATACACTCCCAAGAAAAAGATGAAAAAGTAGTAAAACCGCCACAAATGCCTGTTACTAGAAATAATCTCCAATCACCCCAATTATCATGTTTTGTTGCTATTGCCATTATGCAACCAATTAAAAAACTGCCTACTATATTTACAGTTAATGTTGCGTAAGGGAAAGATTCGTGTTTAATTATTACCGTACATAAATATCTGCTTATGCTTCCTAACATTCCACCCAATGCAACCAGTAAAATATTTTTTCCAATCATAAATTTCCTTTTGCGGTATAGTTAGCATCTATTAACCAACCGGTATTATTTTTTATAATTTTTAAAACACTTGTTGTATTACTGAATGAATTACTGTATGTAATAATAGTAATGTTTGCACTAATTTCTTCCACTTTTAAAATAGTTATAGAGGCCGTTTGTAATTGTTGTTTTTCTGTATTATTTTTTTGTTGATAGGCTTCTTTGAGTTTTGTAAAAATAGAATCGTTGGTTGCATTGTGCAGCAAATAAAAATTGGCTTTATCAAAATTTCCTTTCAAACAACCATCAATAAATTCTCGGCCTGCATCTATAGCGTTTTCGGCAGGTGTGTATGTTTTTTTATTGTTACAACTAATGCTTATTATTAATAAACAGCTAATTAAATACTTTTTTAATTGCATACGGCAAATGTAATTTAAAATAAAAGCTCCGTATTAAACGAAGCTTTATTTTTTGTATTATGTGTATAAGGTGTTATTGTTGTTGTCCCATTCCGCCCATATCCATTCCGCCATTTTGATCTGCTTTATTGTTTTTGCGTTTAAATAAGTTAGGATCAAATTTACCAAAGCGATAGCTGAAGTTTAATCTTAATAATTGTGGGTCTCTATATCTTTCTGTGTATTGACTAAAGTTAAGAGCTTCAGAATAGGTTCTTGAATTAGTACGGAAAATATCATTCATACTTAATGTTAATGAACCGCTTTGTCCATTTTTCCATGTCCAATCTTTACGTAATGCAAGATCTACGTCAAAATATCTAGGTAATGTGTAACCTTGTGCCAAGGTTTGTGTATTGCCAAACATACCGCCACCGCGGCCACCACCACCGCTTTGTGGTAATAATGTTTTTGTACGCCAATCTCCCGATACTTGAAAACTAAAACCTTTTCCTAATTTAATATTATTATTCATTTTAGCGTACATACTTACTAAAGAGTTGCTAATATTTCGGCCAGGAATGTTTGCATTAATTTGAGAGTTAAATAGGTTTATGTTAGCTGTTAAATCCCACCATTTAGTTACAGGCATTTTGTTGGTTAATTCTAAACCATAGCTGTAACCAATATTCGCATTAATGTAAGAGAAGAAATATGCACTATCACCTGTAATTTTATTTACATCTCGGTATGTATAACGTGTAATTAAATCTGTGTTATATTTAAAATAAGAGCTAACTAAGAAATTAGCATTACGTGCATAAGCGTAATTGTAATTTATTTCAAATGAATAAGTAAATTCCGGTTTCAATCCTGCATTGCCAATACTTATATTTTGTGGATCTGTATAATCAGGGAAAGGCATTAATTGAAAGAAATTGGGTCTGTTAATTCTTCTTGAATAATTTAATTGAAGGTCTTGTTTGTCGTTTATTTTATACGAAGCAAAAATGCTTGGGAATAAGCTTAATGGATATTTTACACTAAAGTTTACAGAATCTATACCTGCACTGTTTAATAGCGTACCGCTATAGTTAGAACTTTCTGCTCTTAAACCTAATTGAAAGCTAAATTTATTTACTTTAAAACTGTAAGTGCTGTAGGCTGCATAAACGGCATCAGTATATCTATATTTGCTACTTGCTACCGATGATTTATCGTATTTACCTGTAGTAGTATTAAAAATATATTGATCGTTAGTGTTTTTGTTATCTCTTATTGCTGCTCTTACACCTGCTTCAAATTTGGTATTATCATTTATAGGATTTGTATAATCAGACTGTGCAGTAAAATTGTGGCTATTACCATTTCCTACTGTTTGTTGTAAAAATGGATTTTGAGATAAAGTGTATGAATACGGTAAATAAGTATATGTACCAATATTTGCATTGTTATCATTATTGCTGCTGTTGTAATTAAAATCGGCAGATAAATCATGTCCGTTTTTTTGGAAATTATGTTTGTAGCTTAATTGTCCTCCAAAATTTTGAAACATCATTGAACTATTGGTATTTACAAAGCTTTTTGATTTGTATATACTATTTACGGTTGAATCTATTGTTTGTGTTTGTATGTTATCAAAATTACCTCTTACATAGTTGGCGGTAGCAGAAATTGTATTTCTGTTATCAACAAAATAATCTAATCCGCCACGTATAAATCTGAAAGATCCGTTATTGGTTCCGTCATTTTCATTATGTATAAAACTTGTAGGAGAGGAAGTGGTATTTCTATCAGTAAACCCTGTTGATATTGATTTACGTTGGTTGAAGTTTCCACTGGCAAAAAAGTTTACTTTTTCTTGTCTTAAATTAATATCGCCTCCTAAATTAAATTTTCCTCTTGCATCTAAGCCTGCTCTAATGCCACCGTTGTAACCTACTCTTTTATTCTTTTTTAATATAATATTTAAAATACCTGCGTTGCCTCCGCTTGCATCGTATTTGGCAGATGGGTTGGTAATAATTTCAACTTTATCAATTATATCTGCGGGTATTTGGTCAAGCGTCATGGTTGTTGGTCTTCCATCAACAAAAATAGTTGGTGTTGCATTTCTTAAGGTTACGTTTCCGTCAATATCTACGCTAACAGATGGAATGCTTTTCATTACTTCTGTAGCTGTTTGTCCTGTACTTGTTAAGTTTTTATCTACATTAAAAACTTTTCTATCAATACCTAATTCCAGTTGTGGTTTA
Source organism: Bacteroidota bacterium (assembly GCA_018267705.1). Taxonomy (GTDB): domain Bacteria; phylum Bacteroidota; class Bacteroidia; order Chitinophagales; family Chitinophagaceae; genus CW01. The sequence continues at coordinate 38,114 of JAFDXX010000016.1, forward strand.
GAAGCAGTTACAGTTACTGTTCCTAAATCTGTTGCATCGGGTTCTAATTTAATATTTCCTAAATCTTTATCTAAGCCACTTATGGCTTGCCCCATTGCTCCCATATCGGTTCCACTTCCACTGCTATTGTTGTTTCCGCCTTGTGTCATTTTAAAATCAAAACGCACTTGTTTTTCTACGGGTTTATAGCTAACGGCAGAAATTTTTAGTTTAAAATTTCCGGCAACAGGTAAATTTTCCAAACTAAAATCTCCGTTATTTTCAGTGATAACAGTTTTAAGTGTAGCTTGTTTTAATTGTTTGGTTACCGTATCGTATTTATTTCCAGTTAAAATAATGCTGGCACCCGGTATTCCTTTATTTGTTTTAGAATCAACCACTTTTCCGTAGAAATGGCCAATTGATGCATTGGCTCCACTTCTTCCTGCACCGTTGCCTTTATTACCATTTCCAGACATTTGTGCATTTGCGTAATGAATTGTGGTAGCTAAAAAAATAATTACTGTTAAAACTTTTTTCATGTGTATGAGTTAATTTGATGGTGCAAATTTTATTTACAGCTTTTTATTACAAGGTTTAATAAATGTATAAACGGTATTTTGTTGGTTTAAGTGGGTAAAAGTCGTTCAGGTTTGGGTAACTGCATCAGCTTTTCGGTTAATACATCTAATTAATCTGTAAAGTATTTATTTACAAATTTTGTTTTATAGATAAAAGCTTCAATAATCTCCTTTAAATATTTATTAATAAAAAGCCTTCTCTATCATAGAGAAGGCTTTAAGGGAGAGCAATGGGTTTCGAACCCACGACCTACAGTGCCACAAACTGTCGCTCTAACCAACTGAGCTATGCCCTCCATATTTAATGGGCAGCAAAAATAAGGTAAAAGAGTATTCAGGGCAATGTAAAGTATAAAAATATTCTTCAATCTTTTATCAAAAACCATGTTAAGATACATTATGTACATTTAAACAACGATTGTTTCCATTATTTTTGAAAACTTGTTATGCAAAAAATTGTAAAATTTATGAAGAGCCCTAAAGGAATATTAGTTGCAGCTATTGTATTATTTGGTAGTTTATTCTTTGCTTTTACTAATAGTAGAAACAATAACAATATAACTATTACACAAAAACAAAAACTATTATCAGAAGTTGGTAACCTATTAGAAAAACAACATTATAGTCCTAAAAAAATTGATGATAATTTTTCAAAAGAAATATTTAAAAAATATTTTGAAGAATTAGATGGCGATAAAACAATTTTCTTAAAATCAGATATTGAATCACTCAAAAAATATGAAACTTATTTAGATGATGAAATTCATGGAGCAGATTTAAAATTCACTCCTGCCGTAAATATTATATATGATAAACGTATTGATGAAGCTATTACTATGTATAAAAGCATTTTAGCAAAACCTTTTGATTTTACAACTGATGAAACATTTATTACAGATAAAACCAAAATAAATTATCCCACTACCGATGCTGAGCGTAAAGACAGATGGAGGAGAAAATTAAAATATATGGTTTTAGAAAGATATGCGGATTTAATAGAACAAAGAAGCAAAAGCAGTGTAGATAGTATCAAATCTAAAACTAATGAACAATTAGAAAAAGAAGCGAGAGATATAGTATTAAAAGGAAACAACAAATTATACGGAAGAATAAAAGTAAAGTTTACTGATGATGAACGTTTTAATACTTATATCAATGTTATTACTAATTTAATGGATCCGCATACAGATTATTTTCCACCCGTTGAAAAACGTGCTTTTGATGAAAGTTTAAATGGAAGCTTTTTTGGAATAGGTGCTCAATTACAAGAACAAGATGGCACAATTAAAATAGCCGCCATTATTACCGGTGGCCCTGCATGGAAAGATGGACATTTAATGGTAAACGATATTATTCTAAAAGTTGCTCAGGGCAACGAACCTCCTGTTGATATTGCAGGATATGATATTACAGATGCCGTTAAATTAATTCGTGGAGATAAAGGAACAGAAGTTAGATTAACCGTAAAAAAACAAGACGGAACAATAAAAATTATTTCATTAAAAAGAGATGAAATTGTACAAGACGAAGGTTTTGCAAGGAGTGTTATAGTAAACAATGGTAACGATAAAATTGGCTATATATATTTACCCGATTTTTATTTTAATTACGAAAATATAAATGGACACAGATGCTCTGAAGATGTAGCAAAAGAAGTAGAAAAACTTAAAGCAGAAAATGTAAAAGGCATTGTGTTAGACCTGCGGTTTAATGGCGGCGGAGGATTATATGAAGTAGTACAAATGGTAGGAATGTTTGTAGGCAAAGGTCCTGTAGTACAAGTAAGAGATAAAGAAGGAAAAGTGCAAGTACTTGAAGCCAGAGATAATAAAATTATTTATGATGGCCCATTAGCAGTTATGGTAAATGAAGGCAGTGCAAGTGCCAGCGAAATTTTTGCAGCTGCAATTCAAGATTATAAAAGAGGTTTAATTATTGGCAGCACATCTACATACGGAAAAGGAACTGTTCAAAAAAATGTATCACTTGGTAAACCTATCGATTTTTATTCTGGTCGTACAGAATTCGGTGCTGTAAAATTAACCTTCCAAAAATTTTATAGAGTGAATGGAGGTTCTACACAATTACGCGGAGTAAAATCAGATGTAATTATTCCTGATATTTATGAGTATCAAAAGTTTCGTGAAAAAGATAACCCATCTGCTTTACCATGGGATGAAATTGCTAAAGCATCTATTGCAAAATGGAATGGAAATGTAAATCTTGAAACAATTACAAAACAAGAAAACGAAAGATTAAGCACAGATAATACATTTAAATCAATAGATAAAGATGCATTATGGATTAGCAAAAATGCAGAAACACCCATTAATTTAAATCTTGAAAAATATCAACAACAACAAAAAGAATTAAAAGCTACTGCAGAACGTTTAAATAGTTTATTAAAACTAAAAAATGAAATGGATGTTCAGGTAATGAATGAAGACAAAGACAAATTTTATAACAACCCCGATAAAATTAAAGGAGAACGTTATTTAGCATGGTTAAAAGATAAAAAAACAGATTTATACTTAAACCAAGCAGCAAGAATTGTTAGCGAAATGATACATGCACAAGTGCAAACAGTTGCTAAATAAATTTCTTGCTATACATAAGATTTTCCACAAGTTCTCTACATATTTCTTTATAAGCAACTTAATGATTGAATTATTGATATTAAGACCCTTGTTTTAATATAATTTTGAAGCAAGTGTTTTAATTACTTACCCATTATGCAAATACTAATAAAACGGAACTCCGTTATTGTAGTGCAACTATACTTGCTTATAGCTATACTAAGTTCTTCATGTGCAAGCACAAAAAATTTTACATATTTTAATGACTTACCCTCATCAGGCCCGGTTATACAATTAGATACTTTGCAAATGAAAACTTATGCCATTCAAAAAGATGATATCATTGAAATGAAAATATCCGGCAAAAGTGATGCAACTGCTAATGATTTTAATTTAAAAAGCGGAGGCTTTGCTTTAGGGCAAGGTGCAATACCACAATATTTAGTTGATGCCAATGGAGAAATAAATGTGTATTTAATAGGAAAAGTAAAGGTAGATGGCTTAACAATAGATCAAATAGCCGATAAAGTAACCAAACTACTAACACCGTATTTAATAGAACCCATCGTAAATCTACGAATACTCAATTTCAGATTTACAGTATTAGGAGAAGTAAAAGCACCGGGAACTTTTGCAGTACCCAACGAAAAAATTTCTGTATTACAAGCAATAGGCTATGCAGGAGATATGAATTATTTTTCTAATAGAACAAATGTAAAAATTATAAGAGACAGTAGCGGAGTAAGGCAAGTTGGTTTTCTAGATTTTTCATCAAAAAAAGTTCTAAACTCTCCGTTCTATTATTTGCAAAGAAACGATGTGCTTTATGTAGAAACAAATACACGATACAGACAAACCGGCGATACCTATAACAGAGCAGGACTATTAGTAGGAATATTAAGTAGTGGAATAGCAGCTTTGGCAATACTAATAAGACGATAAACTAATTTGTTTAATGAGTTATCCTTTAGGCATACAAGAACAAGAAACTTCAATACAGCAACCCATTTCTGCCGGCAATACTTTCGACGTAAAAAAAATTGCTTACAAAGTTGTGGGTGTTTTGCCTTGGATAATTATTGGCCTATTCTTAGCTACTATTGCCGTAAAATTATATTTACGTTATACACCAACCGAAAATAAAATAGCAGCTTACTTATTAATTAAAAAAGAAGATGAAGCCAATGTAGATTATAAAGTTTTAAAAGAATTAGGCGTTGTTCAATCTGTAAATGACATACTCAATCAAATTGATATATTAAAATCTTATACTTTATTAGAACGAGTTGTAGATTCTTTAAAACTAAACATTCACATACGACAACAAGGGCGTGTAACTAAAAGCCAATTATACGGAGATGATGTTCCCTTCACATTTAAAATAGCACAAGAAAACGAAAAATTTTCTCCGCGTTCTTATCAGTTACATTTATCAAGAGATGGATACTCTATTCAAGGATTTGATATTAATAAAACATTTAAATGGGGAGATACTTTAGATATTGAATACGGAAAATTAGTATTAGAACGAAACCCACAAGTTAAAATAAGTTCAGAACCCTATTTATTAGATTTTAATACAAAACACAATGAAGCCGGAGATTTACGAGCCTCTTTAAAAGTAGAACTAACAAACGATAAAGGCGGGGGTATTGTAGAAATATCTATGCAAGATCAATTACCAGACAGAGCTGTTGAAATACTAAACACACTTATAAGAACTTTTAACAGTGCAGACCTTGCCGATAAAAATGTAGTTACATTTAAAACCGTACAATTCTTAAGCGATAGAATAGATTCTGTAAATAAAGAACTACAAAAAATTGAAGCCGCTGCTGAAGAGTTTAAGAAAAATAATCGCATTACAGATATTAGCGTACAAGGCGGTATTTTTCAAAACCAGGCAATGAATATTGATGGGCAACGCGTAAAAGAATATACACAATATAAAGTATTAGAAGCTTTAGAAAATTACATGAGCAATTTTAAAGGAACAAACGAAGTTATTCCTTCATCAATGGGTATTACAGAACAGGCTTTACTTTCATTAATATTACAACACAATAATTTAGTTGCAGAAAAACAAAATCTAGAAAAAATAAGTGCAGCTTCAGACCCTCATTTATTAGATAAAACAAAACAAATATTTGATTTAAGAGAAAATATTTTACGCAATATTCGAATCTTAAAAAAAGCATTTGCCCAAACCGTTGCAGATTTAGAAACGAATTATAATTCTCTTGAATCTAAAATTGGAGGCCTACCCGAAAAAGAAAGGATATTACTTAGTTTAAAAAGGTTGGCAAGTGTAAAAGAAGAATTGTACGTTTATTTATTAAAGAAAAAAGAAGAAACACAATTATTATTAGCATCAAGTATAAACAATACAAGAGTAATTGATTATGCAACAGATTTAGGTCCGGTAAAACCTAATAAAAGCCAAATAAAATTATTAGCTTATCTTATAGGCATTGTTGTTCCCGCAGGTATTTTCATATTAAAAGATTTTTTAAATAATAAAATAACTGCTAAAAACGAAATAGAAGTAATACCAGTACCTATTGTTGGAGAACTCTCTTCTTTAAAAAGAAAGAAATCATATTTGGTTGATATAAAAAGCAAAAATCCTATTGCCGAACAATTTAGATTATTACGCACCAATTTATATTTTGCAGCACCAAATAAGCAAATAAAAACCATTATGGTTTCATCTTTTATGAGTGGTGAGGGCAAAAGTTTTATATCACTCAACTTAGCCAATGCATTATCGGTTACAGGTGCAAAAACCATTATTTTAGAATTTGATTTACGCAATCCGAATTTTAGCAAGGCTATACAGGTTAATAATGATGCAGGACTTTCAAATTATTTATCTTCTTACGATGTAAGCCTGCACGATGTAATACAGAATGTTGATGAAATGAATAATGCTGCTATCATTACCGCAGGCCCAATTCCTCCCAACCCTGCAGAACTATTATTAAACAGCCGAACAACTGATCTGTTTAATTATCTAAAAACAAATTATGATTATATTATAATTGATACAGCACCGGTTGGGTTGGTTACAGATGCTTTATTACTTGAAAAATACGCAGACCTTACCTTGTTTGTTGTAAGACATAGATTTACTTTAAAAGCAATACTTCCATATATAGAAAAAATGAGTTTCGATAAAAAATTCAGGCAAATGGGTTTAGTGGTAAATGGAATTAAGAAAGATGGAAGCTATGGTTTTAGTTTTGGTTTCGGATATAGTTATAGTAAATATATATCAGAGAAAAAGAAAAATTTATTAGCAAGGTTTACCTCGCTATTTAAAGCGTAAAGTGGGTATAATAATTTATATTTTAAGTTACCGCTTCCCTTGCTTGTGAGTAACATGGCGGAGCTGTATTTATAACCAACTGAAAAGATATACGATGACTGAAACAATAAAAGAAAGGAAATGGTTTGCTATTTATACCAAGCCACGCTGGGAGAAAAAAATTGATAGCGTATTAATAAGAAAAGGAGTGAAAAGTTGGTGCCCCTTACAAAAAATAGAAAGACAATGGACTGATAGAAAAAAAATTATTGAAGAACCATTATTCAAATCTTATGTGTTTGTATATATTAATGAAGAAGAACGTTTAAAAGTATTAACTACCGATGGTGTTTTAAATTTTGTTCATTATATAGGTAAGCCTGCAATTATTAGAAATGAAGAAGTTGAAATGATTAAAAAATACTTATCTGAAGAAGATGCAAAAATTGAAATTATTTCAACAGATGGTTTTAGAGAAAATACCAAAGTAAAAATAACTCATGGTGTATTTATGGATAATGAAGGTACGGTATTAAGAGGTGGTAAGAAAAAAGTATATGTTCAATTACAATCACTTGGGCAAGTTATGGTGGTAGAATTTCCTGCCGAGTATTTAATATCAATTAAATAAATACTTTATATTATTAATTTTCTGTTTTTATTAAAAAAATATGCTTTTTGTAAACAACAAAATATTAAATGTTTTATGCATATCCTGTATAGGCAAAAACCATTTGTTTTTTAATTTACAAAATCAACGAACAAAAAAATGATAGCTTTATTTAAAAAATAGTTACACAATTAATGCATACAAAACAAAAAACAATTATAGAATCAAGTAGTAGAATTAATGTATTTGATTTTAAAGAACTAATACGCTATAAAGATTTACTATACTTTATGGTGTTAAGAGATGTTACTGTTTTATATAAACAAACTGTTTTAGGTTTTGCTTGGGCAATTATAAGTCCCTTATTTCAAATAGTTGTATTTAGTGTAATTTTTGGAAGCTTAGTTGGTGTAAAACCAGATATTGGAGGAATGCCATATGCTTTATTTTCTTGCTTAGCAGTTATTCCGTGGACATATTTTTCAAACTCACTAAATGCTGCGGGTAGTAGTTTAATTAATGCCAATGCTATACTTACCAAAGTATATTTTCCCAGAATAATTTTTCCGTTGGTACCTGTATTTTCTAAATTGGTAGATTTATCAATATCCTTAATTATTGTGGTAGGCTTACTATTCTATTTTAAATACCAACCGGGTTCCAATCTTATATTTATTATTATTCCATTAATATTATTAATGATAACAGCAATGGGCTTTGGATTTTGGTTTGCTGCATTAAGTATTCAATATCGCGATTTTAAATTTGCACTTACATTTATGTTACCATTATTAATGTATGTTGCACCTGTTGCGTTTCCTGCTTCAATTATATTCAACAAATTTGGCATTCATGCATATCATGCATATTGTGCTTATCCAATGGTTGGCGTAATAGAAGGTTTTAGAGCAAGCTTCGCAATTGATAAAGCTTTGCCTTTTGATGCCGTTGGAATAAGTTTTATAAGTGCTTCTTTAATTTGTTTAACCGGATTATGGTACTTCAAAAAAATGGAAAAATATTTTGCCGATATAGCTTAAATATAACAACTATAATAAATTTTATTCATGCAAACTCAATACACAAAACCTAAAGTAATAGCAGAAATTGGTTGCAACCACATGGGCAATTTTGAAATTGCCAAAGAACTTATTTTTCTGGCAAAAGGCTGCGGAGCAGATTATGCTAAATTTCAAAAAAGAAATAATAAAGCATTATTAACCGAAGAGCAATATAATGCACCGCATCCTGTACCTTATAACTCTTATGGAGCCACTTATGGAGCTCACCGAGAATTTTTAGAATTTACAAAAGAACAACATGCTGAGTTAAAAGCCTATGCAGAATCTATTAATATTCAATACACAACTTCTGTTTGGGATGTTATTTCTGCACAAGAAATTATTGAACTAAATCCGCACTTTATAAAAGTACCATCTGCATGTAACAATAATTTTGAATTATTAAAAATGCTGAGAGATGAATACAAAGGAGATGTGCATGTTTCTTTTGGAATGACTACACAAGCAGAAGAAGATACAGTTGTAGAATTTTTTGAACAAAAAAATAATGCTAAAAATCGGTTGGTAATTTATAGTTGCACTTCGGGTTATCCTGTTCCATTTAAAGATGTTTGTTTAATGGAAATTGTTCGCCTAAAACAAAAGTTTGATACACGTGTAAAAGAAGTTGGTTTCTCAGGTCATCATTTAGGTATTGCAATTGATTTAGTTGCTTACACGCTTGGTGCTACTTGGATTGAAAGGCATTTTACAAAAGATAGAACGTGGAAAGGAACAGACCATGCTGCATCTTTAGAAATGCCGGGCCTACAAAAATTGGTTAGAGATTTACAACATAGCTTTGATGCACTACATTATAAAAACACAGAAATTTTAACCATTGAAGCAGAGCAACGCAACAAGTTAAAGTATAGAAAAGTTTAATATATTAATTTGAAAATTTTAGCAATCATACCTGCACGTGGCGGCAGCAAAGGTTTACCGGGAAAAAATGTTAGGCCATTACTCAATCATCCTTTAATTGCATACAGCATATTAGCTGCAAAACAATCTTCTTTAATAACAAGAACCATTGTTACTACCGATGATGAAAAAATTGCAAGCGTAGCAAAACAATATGGAGCAGAAGTTCCTTTTATACGCCCTGCAGAATATGCACAAGATTTAAGTACAGATTTTGAAACCTTTACACACGCATTAAATTGGTTAGAAGAAAATGAAAATTATGTACCCGATTATTTAGTGCAGTTAAGGCCTACATCTCCTGTACGTTTAAGCGGAATGATTGATGAATGTATCACCAAGGTATTAAATTATCCTAATGCACATTCATTACGCATTGTAACAGAAGCACCTGTTACACCTTATAAAATGTGGCAAATAAAAGATGAACATCAACCTATGAAACCTTTACTTACTGTAGATGGAATAGATGAACCTTATAATATGCCACGACAACAACTACCAAAAGTATATTGGCAAATAGGTACGTTAGATGTAATAAAAACATCGGTTATTACTCATGATAAAAAAATGAGTGGACAAAATATTCTACCACATATTGTACCTAATTATCTTGCGGTTGATATTGATGATATATCAAGTTTTGATAAAGCTGCTGCTGTAATTCAACAATACAATTGCATAAAATTTTAATAGTGAAAGAAAAAAATATTTTAGTAATTGGTGCAGGCTCAATAGGCGAGAGGCATATTAGAAACCTTTGGCAACAAGGTTTTCATAATATTATAGTTTATCGCCAACGCAATATTCCTTTTAGAGATATTGCCAATGCAAAAGTTACCGTTATTACAGAATGGAGTACTTTACTGCAGTTAAATATTTTTGCAGCAATAATATGCACACCAACATCTCAACATTTATCACAAACATATAGTTGCATAGAAAATGGCTGGCATGTATTGGTTGAAAAGCCTTTATCGCATCAACTATTCAATATAGAACCTTTTATTTCACTTATTAAAGAAAAAAATACTTTGTTGCAAATAGGTTATATGCTGCATTATCATCCTTTATTGCAACAAGCAAAAAAAATAATTGAAAATGGAACTTACGGAAAGCTGATAAATATTCAAACATATTGGGGAGAGTATTTACCCGATTGGCATCCGTGGGAAGATTACAGAGAATCGTATGCAGCAAAAACTGAATTAGGCGGCGGCCCTGCATTAACATTAAGCCACGATATTGATATAGCTAATTGGTTATGCAATGCAAATATTAAATTAGTACAACCATTAAAAAATTATGCTTCATTATTAAAGGTAGAAACTGAAAGCTTATTTGATGTTAATATTGCTTATGAAAATAATGTAACGGCTCATATACATGTAAATTTTTGTCAACGTAAAGCACAACGTTGGTATAAAATAATTACAAGTGATGCTGTTATAGATATTGATTATTATGCAAACACATTAATAATAAATGATGGGGCAAATACAAAAAAAGAAATAGTTGTTGAAGGGTTTGATAGAAACAACTTGTTTATTGCACAACAAAATGATTTTTTTGACAGAATTAGCCTGAACAATCATTTTTCATTTTCTAAACAGCAGTTAGTAAACGCATATAGTATCACAAAAATTTGTACTCATGAATAATCACCCTGTTTCGGTAAAAAATAAAGTCATATTACTTACCGGAGCTTTCGGTTTAATTGGCAAACAAATAAGTAAAGCATTTTTACAACAAGGAGCTAAAGTTGTTTTAGCCGATGTAAATATTGCTGCAATCCCTTCTATTGAAAAAGAGTTTAGCAATTACGGAAAAGAAAATTTTATTGCAATTGAATTAGATATTACTAATGAAGAGAGTGTTGCAAATGCAGTTGCAGCAACGGTTGCAACATTTGGCAAATTAGATGTATTAATAAACAATGCAGCCATTGATGCCAAATTTGATAAAAGCGGAATGAGTAAAGTAAACCAAAGTAGATTTGAAAACTATCCTATTGATTTACTTAGAAAATCTGTTGAAGTAAATTTAACCGGCACTGTAATTATGACGCAAGCTGCTTGCAAACAAATGTTGCAACAAGGTTTTGGAAACATTATTAATGTAGCTTCTACTTATTCCATTGTTTCACCCAATCAAAACTTATACGATTTTGGTGAAGGCATAAAAAATTTTAAACCAATAGATTATATCGCATCTAAATCATTCATTCCCAATTTTACACGATACATTGCTACATTCTATTCAAAAAATAATATACGTTGCAATGCCATTGTGCCACATGGAATTTTAAATGATCACGATGAATCTTTTTTACATAACTTTTCTAAAATGAGCCCATTGGGCAGAATGTGTAACCGCGAGGAATTAGATGCTCCATTTTTATTGCTTGCATCTGATGGAAGTAGTTACATGACAGGTTCTGTTTTAATGGTTGATGGAGGATGGACAGCATGGTAAAAATAAAATTATTCTTAACAGATGTGGATGGCGTATTAACCGATGCCGGAATGTATTACACAGAAAGTGGTGATGAATTTAAAAAATTCAATACACACGATGGAATGGGTTTAATGCTATTAAAAGAACGTGGGATTAAACGTGGAATTATTACAACAGAGAATACAAAAATTGTAGAGAGAAGAGCTGCAAAATTAAAAATGGATTATTTATATCAAGGAAAAAGAGATGGTGGTAAACTAAATGCAGCATTAGAAATTTGCGAAAAAGAAAATATAAGCATAAAGGAAGTTGCTTATATTGGTGATGATATAAATTGTATAGAACTATTACAGGCCGTGGGTTTAGCAGCTTGCCCTGCTAATGCCTTGGCAAAAGTAAAAGCTATAAAAGGAATTATTCAATTAGAAAAAAAAGGAGGAGATGGGGCTGTGCGAGAATTTATTGATATGATTCTTGAAAAAAATTTAGTATAAAAAACATTGAGTTTAATACTAAAGAAAAATAAATTGACTGAACTAGTTTGTTTTAATTCTTCAATTATTATTCCTTCAAAAAAAAATACTAATAACTTTAATGAACAACACCGTTATAAAAGTTGAAGGATTAGGTAAAGCGTATCGTATTGGTTTAAAAGAACAAAAAAGTGAAACTTTATTTGGAGCCATTCTTAATACAATAAAAAAACCTTTTACCAATTTTAAAAACATTACCAATCTTCGAAAGTTTGGAAACATAAATGCTGAAGATGTTTTTTGGGCTAACCGAAATATTTCATTTCAGGTAAACGAAGGTGAAGTATTGGGTATAATTGGTAAAAATGGTGCAGGAAAAAGTACACTCTTAAAACTTCTATCACGCATTACACAACCAACAGAAGGCAGAATAGAAATTACCGGAAAAGTTGCCAGTTTATTGGAAGTAGGTACAGGCTTTAATCCTGATTTAAGTGGAAAAGAAAATATATATTTAAACGGAACAATACTTGGATTAACTAAAAAAGAAATTGACGAACGCTACAATGAAATAGTTGATTTTTCTGGCATTGAGCAATTTATGGAAACACCTGTAAAACGCTACAGCAGCGGAATGAAAGTGAGATTAGCATTTGCAGTTGCTGCACATTTAGATCCGGAAATTTTAATTATAGATGAAGTGTTGGCTGTTGGAGATGCAGAATTCCAAAGTAAATGTTTAGGTAAAATGCAATCGGTTGCCAGTAAAGAAGGTAGAACAGTTTTATTTGTAAGTCATGATATGGCTGCCATTAAAAATTTGTGTACAAGAGCATTGCTATTACAAAAAGGAACCATTGTAAAAGAAGGAAAACCTACTGATGTGGTTGATTATTATTTAACGAATAGCAACACCTTAAATTCTACTGATAATTCAATCAATACATCATTAAGAACAGGTAACGGAAAATTTATTTTGCAAGGAATTAATTTTTTGAATAATAAGAACGAAGAACTTACTATTCTTGAAAGTGGAATGGATTTATATATTAAAATATTTTATAAATGTATAGAAAAGCCCATCAACCCTGTAATAAATATTATTGTAAGAAACAGTTTGCAACATGAGGTAATGAATTTGCTTACACGCATTGCCTATTATGGTGTAATGAAATTAAATAGTGAAGGTTCTGTAACTTGTCATATTCCTAAATTGCCTTTAATGCCCGGCAGATATAGCATTGATATTTTATTAAAATACGATTTTGAAATGACAGATAAAATTGAAGATGCCATAAGCATTGATGTTGAAAAAGGAGACTTTTTTGGTACAGGAAAAATTATCGATTCAATGCGAAATGGTTTATTGGTTTATCATACATGGCATATTGATTAATTGCTTATTAAAATTTATTGATCATATTTAATGAAGAAAAGAGTAGCTGTTACTATTAGTTTTAGTTTTTCTATTCGTTATTTAATTCGTACGGGAATGATTGATGCAATGCGTGAATTTTGTGAACCCGTAATTTGTATTTTTTGGCATCAACCCGATTTAATAGAAGAGCTTAGCTGCAAAGGCTTTGAAGTACATGTTATTCCTGAATCTAAACGTGGCTTGCTATATACAGATACTCGTTTAAAATTAGATTATTGGTTCCGTTTGTATAAATTAAAAAGCCCAACTTACAAAGTAGAACCACGTTATATAGAAAAATTTAAACCTTTTAAAAAAGTTATTATTGCTAGGTTGAGAGAGTATTATAACAATATTCTTTTCACCTTTACAAATTATAAAAATAATTTATTAAAAAAAGATGAACAATATTTAATTACCGATACCAATTATAATGAAATGCTTTGTTTGGTTAAAGAATTAAATATTGATACTGTATTTACTGTAACTCCTTTTCATGCACAAGAAGAAATTTTTTTACGTGCCGCTAATGCTTCAGGTAAACAAATGATAACTTCTATTCTTTCATTTGATAATGTAATTAAACGAGGTTGGCTTACCGTTAATTACAGTTGTTACATGGTTTGGAATAAATACAATGCCAATGAGGTAAAAAGAATTTATACAGAAGCAATGGCATTCAACAATAATAATGTGCATATTGTTGGTGCTCCACAATTCGATTTTTATCATCAACCTCAATATATCATGCCACGAAAAGAGTGGTTGCAGCTGGTAGGTTTGCCAGATAATGTTGATAGAAAAATAATTTTATTTGCAGGTGGCCCTGTGTCTTTATTTCCACAAGAACCTCAATTTTTACAGCATATTGATGATGCAATTAGCGAAGGCCTTATTGAAGGCAATCCAATTATTTTATTTCGATGCCATCCAATAGATAGAGTAGAAAGATGGAAACAAGCTATTAAAAATCCTAAAAATATTTATTTTGATTCATCTTGGAATGGAACAACAAAATTGACTTATGCAAATGTTACAGATACAGATATAGCAAAACTTTGTTCAACATTATATTATACTGATGTGCATGTAAACACAAGCTCTACAATGACGGTTGATGGAAGTGCATATAAAAAACCACAAATTGGTCCGGGTTATGATGAAGTTTATCCGCATAGCCGTTATCCAATTATTACTTATTATTATCAGGAATATTATTTACCTATTATGCAAACCAATGGCTTAAGTGTGGCAATGAATAGAAAAGAACTCATTAATTATGTGAACGATGCATTGAAACACCCTGAAAATTATATTCAAAAATGTAGAGATATTGTATTAGCTATAACAACTTATGATGATGGGAAAAATAAAGAACGTGTACTAAATGTTTTAAAAGAAGAGTTAACTAAATGAAAATAATACATGTAGTATTAAATTATTATCCATCAAAAGGCGGCACACAATGGCTCTTTCAAAATATTTCTGAACGTTTGGTAAAGAATTATAATGATGAAGTAACTGTGCTTACGGTTAATTCTTATTATGGTCCCGAAAAAAAGAATTATAAAAAAATTGCCGCTGCTACTGAAATTCATAATGGAGTTAAAATTGAAAGATTTTCTTTTCAAAGAAAGCATTTACCTTTTTTAAGAATATTAGTAAAACTAAGTAACAGATTATTTAAAACTCATCCTGAGTGTTGGCAAGAAAAATTATACGGCCCAATTTCCTCATCATTACACAACAAATTACAAAATGTAGAAGCAGATGTTGTTTGCGGTTCATCTTCTGCATATAATTATATGTATTACTCTTTAGAAAGAAATGGTATCAATAAAAAACCTTTTGTTTTTATGGGTGCTATTCATTTTACAGAAAATAAAAATGAAAAAGTTATTCGTGCAAAAACTTTAAAAGCAATAACTGCATCTGAATTTTATATTGCAAACACTTTATTTGAAAAAGAAAGATTGATTGATTTAGGTATTCATGAAAATAATATTGTAGTTGTAGGTTGCGGTGTAGAACCTAACGATTTTATAAACAATAACAGAGTAAGTACAAGAAAACAATTAAATGTTGAAGATGATGAAATATTAATTGGTTTTGTGGGTAGACAAGAACCATTAAAAAGTATTGATATATTAATGAATGCCGTTGCTGATGCAAGAAAAATAAATAATAAAATAAAACTCATTATTGCAGGAGCAGACTCTTGGTACACACCACAATTAAAACAAATGATTCAGCACACCAATGAAAATGGAAATGCTGTACAATTGGTTTCAAACATTTCAGAAACTGAAAAAATAAATCTATATCATGCTATTGATGTGTTTGCTTCTGCTTCCGCAAGTGAATCATTCGGTATTGTTTTTGTTGAAGCATGGGCTTGCAAAAAACCTGTGGTTGCCAGCAATGTAGGCTCTATTCGCTGCGTGGTTGATGATGAACAAAATGGATTACTTTCTATCCCGTTTAATACAAAAAGCTTTGCAGAAAATATTTTGTTATTAGCAAACAATACTCAGTTAAGAAATACATTAGGTAACAATGGTTATAACAAAATGTTGGCAAATTATACATGGGATGTAATAACTGAAAAGTATAGAAATACTTATTTGCAAGCCATTAAAAAATTTAAAAGTAAAGTAGCGTAATATGTGCGGTATTGTTGGCGTATTTCAACATCAATCAAATAAAATAAATAATCAATCTTTTATTAATTGGGCTTTAAAAGATATGGAAAGGCGTGGCCCTGATTCAAATGGTAATTGGTGTGATGATATTTGCCATCAAGGGTTTGTGCGTTTATCTATAAGAGATTTATCAACACATGCAAGTCAACCTATGCATTCAAGTTGTGGTAGATATATTTTGTCATTTAACGGAGAAATTTATAATCAACAAATTTTTGAAAAAGAATTAAAGAAAGATGGAATTCAATTCCAATCAACTTCAGATACGGAAATATTGTTATACAGTTTAATAAAATGGAATATAAAAGATTTTCTTCCTAAACTAAATGGAATGTTTGCTTTTGCATTTTATGATAAACAAACAAAAAAATTATTGTTGGCTAGAGATAGAGTAGGTATAAAACCTTTGTATATTGGTTGGAGTAGTGATGGTATTGTTTACAGTTCTCAATACAATCATATTATTAATCATTCTTATTGCAGCAACAATAGTTTAGATGCATCTACCATTGCAACGTATTTGAATTTGGGTTATGTTCCCGAAAAAAATGGAATCGTTCAAAACACTATGTTGTTTCCGCATGGGCATTATGCAGAAATAATACAAGGCGAAGAATTAACCATTCATGAATATTATCAATATCCTGTTGCTATCAGTCATATTGATAAACCTTCTTTAAATGATATATTAGAAAAAAGTGTAACACAACAATTAGTAAGTGATGTGCCTATTGGAACATTTATGAGTGGAGGAACAGATAGTACATTGGTTACTTCGTATGCAGTAAAACAACAGCAAAATATTCAATCTTTTACTATTGGTGTGAATGATAAAGTAATGGATGAAAGTGAAGCAGCACAAGCATTTGCAAATATTTTTAAAACCACACATCGCTGTACTTTTATAGAAGAAAAAGATATTTTGAATATGCTTGACGCAAATTTTAAAGCATATTCAGAACCTTTTGCAGATTATTCTTCCTTACCTACTTTATTATTGAGCGAAATAACACGTAAACATGTAACTGTTGCCTTAAGTGGCGATGGAGGCGATGAATTATTTTGGGGTTATCCTCGCAATCAAAAAATAATAAATGCAGCCAAACCATTTGAACATAATTTGGTGTGGCGTAATTTTTCTTTCTTAAAAGAAAAAATTTTAAAACCTAAGCAACGAACTATTTTAAAAAGACATTTATTATCTGCCGATTATTTGGAATACTATTATAAATCTTTATTTATTAACGGAGCAGAATGGTGGTTAAATGATATGATGAATGTTAATGCAACAACTCCTTATTTTTTGCAAACCGTTGAAGCATATAAATCTGATTTAGCAGATACTTCTGTTATAATGAATAAAATAAGAAAATTAGAAACAGATTTGCATTTGCAAAGAATTTTATTAAAAGTTGATAGAGCAAGTATGTACCATAGCTTAGAAGTTAGAGTACCTTTATTAGATAATGATATGCTGGATTATAGTGCAACTTGTAATTATACAGAATGTATAAAAGAGGGGATAGGTAAATACAATTTAAAACAACTGCTTGCAACAAAAACCAGTGCAGAACTCGTTTTCAAGGAAAAAAAAGGATTTACAATTCCATTAGGAAAATGGATGAGAAACGAATTAAAAAATGAGATAGCACAAACTATCTTAAACATGCCTACACATTTAGCAACCTTCTTTAATAGAAAAACTATTGAAGAAATGTGGCAAAAACATTTAACCAATCAACAAGATAATAGTTGGATTTTATGGGCGGTATATTCTTTCATAAAATGGGATGCAGTACATAGAAACAAATTTAAAAATTAATTAATGCGTATTTGTATAGTTGTAGAAACATTTCCAACAGTTAGTGAAACATTTATTATTAATAAAGCACTTTCTTTAATTGCATTGGGGCATAAAGTGCAAGTTGTATGTTTTAAAAAAACAAACGAAGTATCGGCAATATTTAATACACATAGCTTATCTAAAAACAATATTGCAATTCATAAAATTAATTTCTCTACCAATCCACTTTCTATTATAAGAAATTTTGTAATAAGCCCTACACTGTTTTTTAAATCGGTTTCAATTTCTTATGAAACATTTAAGAAAAAATACAAGCATAATTATCTTGCATGGTTTATTAATAAGATAAAATATGATGTTATTCATTTCGAATTTTCAGGATTAGGAATTTTCTTTTTACCTGTAATGGATAAGCTGAAAGGTGCTAAAGCAGTGAGTTGTAGAGGAACTGCTGAAAATGTGAAGTTGTTAGATGATGAAGAAAGACAAAAGTCTTTAACAAAACTATTTAAGAAAGTTGATTTAATACATTGTGTATCTGAAAAAATGAAAGAAACAGTTGAGCCTTTTTGTAGAGATAAAAATAAACTTTTTGTAAACACTCCTGCTGTTGATACAAGCATCTTTAAACCGTCAACCAATAAAAAAGAAAATTCAATTTTTACTATTGTTTCTGTAGGAAGATTGTCTTTTGTGAAAGGTCATTTAATTGGATTGCTTGCAATAAGGCATATAGCACAACAAGGGTTTAATGTAGTTTGGGATGTAATTGGCGATGGACCTGAATTAGAACAAATACAATTTCATATTCGCACATTACAAATAGAAAAAAATGTACGGTTATTAGGTAAACGCACACACGATGAAGTGAATGAAATATTAAATAGTGCCAATGCATTAATACTTACCAGTTATGCTGAAGGCATTCCTAATGTAGTGTTAGAAGCAATGAGTAAAGAAATTCCGGTAGTAACAACCAATTGCGGTGGTGTTGCCGAAGTAATTGAAAATGGTAAAGATGGTTTTATTGTTGATTTGTATGCACATGAAGCAATGGCTCAAAAAATTATATTCTTAATGCAAAATGAAATTTTGGCCAAACAAATTGCTAAAGCTGCAAGGCAAAAAATAATAGAAAAATTTTCATTGGAAAATCAGGCAAAAACATTTTATAAATTTTATTCATCTGTAATATAGTGCCTTTTCAATTTATTAAATACACACAACCGGCTTGGTACTTTAATATTTTACCAAAAGCCGAAGGAGTTATTCCAACTGCATTGTATCACCCTCAACAATTACCATTACCCAATGGCTTACAATTGAGTGCTGATAACAGTTTTGAGACACAAGCAGCCCAATATGCCGACATTGGTTTTAGAGCATGGCATAACGGTTTTTTATTGCAAGGAGAGAAGAGTGCTATTGAAAAAAATCATCATACATCAAAAATTTCTTTAACAGATGAATACAAATTTCTAAATAAATATTGGGGAAATAAATGGGCATTGTTTGCATTGCTTGTTCGTTTGTGTTCATTTAAAAATCCCATTAAAGAAATTATTGCATTTAATAAAAGCAAAAAAGTAAAACAAATAAATCTGTATAATGAATTATACAATTGGAGTGCCTACAATAATTTTCAATCACATTTAATTCAAGCAAAACCTTTTGTTACAGTTATTATTCCAACATTAAACAGATATGAATATTTGAAAGATGTGTTAGAAGATTTAGAAAAACAATCTTATAAAAATTTTGAAGTAATTGTTATTGACCAAAGCGAAAATTTTAATGAAAAATTTTATGAAGGATATAATTTAAAATTGAATGTAATACATCAAAAAGCAAAAGAGTTATGGACGGCAAGAAACAGAGCAATTAAAGAAAGTAATGCAGATTATTTATTGTTTTATGATGATGATTCAAGAATTGATGAAGATTGGATTGAGCATCATTTAAAATGTATTGACTTTTTTGAATGTGATATTTCTGCCGGTGTTTCTATCTCTACCATTGGAGGTAAAGTATCAAAAAGCTACAATCATTTTCGATGGGCCGATCAATTTGATAGTGGTAATGCAATGGTAAAACGTTCTGTGTTTAAAAAAATTGGTTTGTTTGATTTGCAGTTTAATAAACAAAGTATGGGTGATAGTGAATTTGGAATGCGTGCATATATAAATGGATTTAAAAGTATTTCAAATCCATTTGCAAAAAGATTGCATCTTAAAGCAAATGCAGGCGGATTAAGGGAAATAGGGCATTGGGATGGATTTAGACCCAAAAAATTATTTGCACCCAAACCATTACCAAGTGTTATTTATTTGTATAAAAAATATCATTTAAAAGAATATTATCGTAATGCAGTTTATTTGGGAATTCTTCTTTCTAATACTTCTTATAAAAATAAACGCAGTGGGAAAATGTTATTAAAAAGTGTAGCAATAACTATTATAAAGTTGCCTTTACTTGCAATACAATTCAGAAAAAGTTTAAACAAAGCAAACGCAATGCTTAAACAAGGAAACAAAATTGAATGGCTTTAGTAAAATCAAAATTTAAAATTCCGGCTTATAAATGGTTATACATTAAGTATGCGGTGGCTTTGTTAGTTGGCATAGTTACTGGTTATAAATTAATACCTGCAAATGCACAAATAGCAATTACCGGAACCGTATTATTGTATTGTATAATTGTAGGCTTACGTGAGCAGTTTGATAAATTATTTGCAATATTACCCATAGCCTGTTATCATGAAGCGTATATGAGAGGCTTTGTAAGAACCTTCCCATATCTTGCTTTGCAGTATTGCTTCATGATTATATTTGGATTTCTTATATTAAAACATATTAGAACACGAAAGCCGCATACTAACTCATTCATTTTTATGTTAATATTTGGAATTATCGAAATATTAAATGGCTTATCACCCAACGATCCTCTTTTACTTAAACCAATTCTAACACAAAGTCTTTGTTTAGTAGTAGTAATAATTTGGGCATCATTCAATAAATTATCTCCGCTATTAATTCATAGAATGTTAACCTATATAAAAATTGCCGGCGTTTATTTAACGGGGATTGTATTGGTAGCACATATTCAAGGTGGAATAGAATATAATACAGAAAGCAACTTCGGAAGTAGTAATGGTTTAGCTCCCGTACAATTAAGTGGTTATTTAGGTTTTGCATCTTTGCTATTTATTTTTTCTTTTCTAAATCCGCAAGAAGCAAAATATAAAACACTAAATATTAGTTTATTTATTTTAGTATCTTCTGTTATGATTCTCACCTTTTCGCGTGGAGGTTTATATTTTGTAGGAATTGTAATGGCTGCCTATATTTATTTTAACCGAGCTAATTTAAAAAGTTATGCAAGAATTATTTTTCTAATTCCCATAGGTATATTGGTGTACTATATTGTAGTTGGACAAACCGGCGGAGCTATTGTAAAACGTTACGAAAAAAAAGGATCCTCTAACAGAGATGTATTGGTAGAAGTAGCATTTAAACTATTTTTAGATGAACCCTTAATTGGAGTAGGTACTAGTAATTTTGATACGGAGATTGTGAAAAGAAAATATTTCTCACAAACTTCTACGGCACACAATGAATTTGTTAGGGCCATTGCAGAACACGGAATATTTGGGATGATTACTTATTGGGGATTTTTTATTGCATTATTTATAACTATTTATAAAAGAAAAGGGCCATCCAAAGAATTTTCTATTTATTTTTTCTTACTATTTTGTTTAATAATAGTACACAATGGGCTAAAAATTTCTATACAACCCTTATTAATTATTTTGGCAATAGCAAACCCAACTTTAAATACTGTATCTCAAAAAATAATTTCAACAAAAAAAATTGGAACCTATAATAACAGAAACAAACTCACAACAGCTTAATGCTGTAGTTGATTGTTATATTAATTGTTTCCCTAATTCACTAACTGTTAAGTTAGGCAAACCGTATATTAAAAAAACCTTGCAATGGTTTTTGGCAAATGATAAACGTTTTTTATTTCATATTGAAATAGATAATAAAGTAGTTGGGTACTGCGGAGGCTTTGTACCACAACGCATTGGAGATGGTAGTGCCAGCGGAATGTTTCAATTTGCATTTAATGAGGCCGTAAAAGGAATTATAAAAAAACCTTGGCTTGTGTTTAATGAAGAAGTAAGAAGAATGTACCCTTTTTTATGGAGAAATATTAAAAGAAAAGTTTTTAGAAATACAAATGCAACAACTGTTATTAATAAAACTACACCAATACACTTTCAACCCAATATTGGGTTGGTTGTAATTGGTGTACATACAGCATACCGAGGCAAAAAAATATTTGAATTGTTAATGCAACATTTTGATACTAAAGCAGTGCAATATGCATGTAACGCTGCAAAGCTTAGCGTTAAACAAAATAATGCAAGAGCCATTAATGCGTATAAAAAATTTAATTGGTATATAGTTGAAGAGTTAGGAAATACTTATGTAATGCAAAAAAATTATTTGTAATGCGTAAACCTAATATACTTATTGTTGGTTTGTTTTTAAATGAAAAGAATAAGCATATTATTATGCGTACTGCTGCCGATCAATTAGCCGAACTTTTTCAAAAACACCAATACTGTATTATTAAAACCTCTTATTATCCTAATAAAGTAAAAAGATTTTTAGATACATTTTGCACTATTCTTTTAAAAAGAAAACAATACACAATTGGTATTGTGCCTTTATATGGTGGTACGGCAAGTTTGCTTTGGGCAACCGTTTCGGTATATTTATTAAAATTAATAAACAAACAAACTATTCTAATTATTCATGGGGGCTCTATTCCTGAAAGAATGAAAACAAAACCCAATGGTTATTTGAGAGTAATTCAAAAAGTAGATACAGTAGTTTGTCCTTCTAACTTTATCATTCATCATTTAAAACAATACAACATTCATGCATTGTTAATTGAAAATGTTTTATGTTTAACAGATTATCAATTTCATAAAAAAAATGAAATTCAACCCAAATTATTTTGGATGCGAACTTTTGAAGATGCATACAATCCTTTAATGGCGGTACATGTTCTTTCTATTCTAAAAAAAAAATATTCCAATGCAACTATGGTAATGGCAGGAAGAGATGATGGATTACTAAATGCAACACAAATGTTAGCCCATGCATTAAATATAAATAATGCAATTGCTTATCCCGGTTATATAACCAATGCACAGAAAAATGAATTGGCAGAGCAATGTGATGTATATATATGCACAAATAAAATTGATAATGCACCTGTAACTTTTATTGAAATGTTTTGTTTGGGTTTACCTGTAGTGTCTGTTAATTCTGGCGGTATTCCTTTTTTGGTGAAGGATGGAGAAAATGCTCTTTTAGTAAATTATAATGATGCAGAAGCAATGGTCGAAAAAATTGAATGGCTTATTCAACATACACAAGAAGCAAATAAATTAATTACAAATGCATTGGCAACTTCACGTAATTACGATGAAGAAGTTGTAGTTAAAAAATGGGAACATTTATTTGCTCAATCAGTATAAAATATTTTAATGAAATTATCTGTTTTAATACGCAACCTCAATCAAGCAACTGAATTGGAAATTTGCTTAAAATCACTCAAACATCAAGTAACAGATTTTGCTTATGAAGTAGTAGTGGTAGATAATGAAAGCGATGATAATTCAGTTCAAATAGCAAAGTATTATGAATGCAAAATTATAAATCTTTCAAGAAAAGAATTTACTTACGGTAAGGCACTGAATATTGGCATACAAAATTGTGAAGGAGAATTTATTTTAAATCTTAGTTCTCATGTAACATTACTGAGTCAAAATTTTTTACAACAAATACCCGAATTATTTTCCGATCCAACTATTGCAGGTTTAAAATTTACAAATGTATCTAATAGCAGTCTTACACATAAAGCTTTTATTAAAGGAAACACTTTAATAAATTGGGAAACAGAACATGGCGATATAAACAATATCTGGCTGCATGGAATAGTGAATAATTGCTCGGTAATAAGAAAAACTGTATGGCAGCAAATTGCGTTTAATGAAAAACTTTTTTATTCAGAAGATAAAGTATGGGCATATCATGTATTGAAAGCAGGGTATAGCATAAAAATACATATACCTTTATTTTACCAATATAATAAAGCAATGACAAGGCAGCAAATTATTTCTAAAAGAGCAATGGAAGAAGCTGCGTACATATTATTTACTAAAAAATCACATAAAAATTATCCTACAGGTTTTAATGCCCAGATAAAATATGTTTTAAAACAATTGCAAATATTTTACTTGCGTGTTACAACGCATTGGCAAACTCAAAAAATTGTAAAATCTGTTATTAAATCTCAATTAAACAATTTTAATATTGAAGAGAGCGTTAAGTAAATACTGTAAAATTTTTAAAACGCAAAACATCTATTTTAAAATCATTTCCCTTAAATATTTATAAATGTCAAAAATAAAATTTGCAATCATAGGGTGCGGAAGAATTGCACAACGCCATGCAGAGCATATAAACAAATTTGGAGAATTAATTGCCGTTTGCGATGTGGTTGAAGAAAAAGCAAATGCATTAGCAAAAAAATATAATGCCAATTATTATTTACAAGTAAACGATTTATTGGCAAATGAAAAAACAGTTGATGTAGTTTCTATTTGTACACCTAATGGCTTGCATGCACAACATGCTATTGCTACATTAAAAGCAGGTTTTCATGCTTTGGTTGAAAAACCAATGGCATTAAGTGTTTATGATTGTGGCGAAATGATTAAAGCTGCCGAGCAAGCCAATAAAAGATTATTTGCTATAAAACAAAATCGCTTTAATCCACCGGTAGCTGCCGTTAAAGATGCAATTGATAAAAATATTCTTGGAAAAATTTACAGTATACAATTAAGTTGTTTTTGGAATAGAAATAAAGATTACTACGAAAATTCTTGGAAAGGAACAAAAAACTTAGATGGCGGAACATTGTTTACACAATTCAGTCATTTTATAGATTTATTGTATTGGATGATTGGAGATGTTAAAGATGCTTATGCAATTATTGGAAACTTTGCACACAATAATATTATTGAGTTTGAAGATACAGGTGTTGTAGCATTAGAATTTTATAACGGAGCTATTGGCACTATTAATTATACCGTTAATAGTTACAAAAAAAATATGGAAGGCTCATTAACCATATTTGCTGAAAAAGGAACCGTAAAAATTGGAGGACAATATTTGAATGAATTAGAATATCAAAGTATAGAAAATTTTGAATTTAAAGATTTGCCCAAAGGCAATACAGCCAATAATTATGGTACTTATGTAGGCAGCATGAGTAATCACGATAAAGTATATCAAAACTTAATTGATGTATTGCAAAACAATGCATCTATAACAACCAGTGCATTTGAAGGACTAAAAACAGTTGAAATAATTAACAAAATTTATCAATCGGTAAAAAAATAAATAATGTCTCATCAACCTAAAATATTTTCATCTGCTCTTCGCAATGTTGTTTTTGGAAGTGATGTGAAAATTGTTGAACCCTGCAATTTGTACGAATGTGAAATTGGTAACAATTGTTTTATTGGCCCATTTACCGAAATACAAAAAAATGTTACAATAGGAGAGAATTGTAAAATTCAATCGCATAGTTTTATTTGTGAATTGGTAACTATTGGTAACAATTGTTTTATTGGTCATGGAGTAATGTTCATAAACGATTTATTTAGCGAAGGAAAACCTGCTGGCGGAAATAAAAATTTATGGAAAGCTACTAAAATAGGAAATCATGTATCTATTGGCAGTAATGCCACCATACTTCCTGTTGAAATATGCGATGGCGTTGTAATTGGAGCCGGTGCAGTAGTAACAAAAAATATAACTCAACCTGGTGTTTATGCAGGTAACCCTGCAAAATTTATTCGAAAAATAAAATAAGAACACTAAAAAATAAATATTAAAAATATCACATCATAAATTATGAACGTTCCTTTTGTAGATTTAAAATTACAATATCAAAGCATCAAACCGCAAATTGATGCTGCTATTGAAAATGTGATTACTGAAACTGCTTTTATTGGCGGTAAATATGTTAATCAATTTGAAAAAGATTTTCAAAATTTATATGGCGTAAAACATTGCATTAGCTGTGCCAACGGAACAGATAGCTTATACATTATTATGAAAATGTTAGGCATTGGCAAAAATGATGAAGTAATTACTGTTGCCAACAGTTGGATAAGCAGTAGCGAAACAATTTCTCAAACCGGTGCCACACCTGTATTTATTGATATTGACGAAAACTATTATTCTATTAACGAACAATTAATTGAACAAAAAATTACGTCAAAAACAAAAGCAATTATGCCGGTGCATTTGCAAGGACAAATGTGTGCCATTGATGTTATTAGTAATATTTGCAAAAAACATAATTTATTTTTAATTGAAGATTGTGCTCAATCGCATTTGAGTGAATACAAAAATGTAAGAGCCGGATTAACAGGCATTGCAGCATCATTTAGTTTTTATCCCGGAAAAAATTTAGGAGCTTATGGTGATGCAGGTTGCATTATAACAAATGATGATATGTTGGCAGAAAAATGTAAAATGTATGCAAGGCATGGTGCATTAATAAAACATCAACATAAAATGGAAGGTATTAATTCAAGATTAGATGGTTTGCAAGCTGCTATTCTTTCTGCTAAACTTCCTTATTTAATTAAATGGACAGAACAACGCATTGCAGCAGCAGCAGCATATACTGATGCATTAAAAAATATTAATGAAATTGTTACACCATTGGTTCGCCCTCAATCAAAACACACGTATCATTTATATGTTATACGTGCAAAGCAAAGAAATGATTTAGCAAAACATTTAAAAGATAATGGTGTTGAAACAGCAATTCATTATCCAATACCATTACCTTTTATGGAAGCGTATCAATATTTAAATTACAGTAATAGTGATTTTCCTGTAAGCAATTTGTATAAAGATGAAATATTGTCGCTGCCTATCTTTCCTGAAATAACAACGCAACAAATCAATTATGTTGCTCAACAAATAAAAGCATTCTATTCAAAATGATTCTGAGCATTATTTGCCCTACTTATAACGAAGAAAATTATATTGCTACAACGCTTGAAAGTTTTCTGCATCAACAACATCATTCCTTTGAATTAGAAATTTTAATTTGTGATGGAATGAGTACAGATGCCACAAGAACTATTGTAAAACAAATTGCCGAAAAAAATAGTAACGTAAAGTTGGTTGATAATATTAATCGCAAAACTCCTTTTGCTTTTAATGTTGGTTTGCGTGAAGCGAAAGGCGAATACATTGCCATTTTAGGTGCCCATACAAAATATGATAATAATTATTTGCAAGCATGTTTTGATGATTTAATTAAACATAATGTAACAGGTGTTTCAGGCAGAGTAATTACCCAAGCTGCTACTAATAATTTTGAAGCAAAAATTGGTGAGTGGGTAATGCTTAGCAATTTTGGTGTTTCAGGTAATTCATTTAGAATGATGAAAGAAGGGTTTACTCATTCTGTAAATTTTCCTGTATTTAAAAAACAAGCATTAATAGATTTAGGTGGATATAATGAAACTATGGAAAGAAATCAGGATAACGATATGAACCAACGTTTAATTGATGCAGGACATGAATTATATTGTACTTGGAAAACAACATGTTATTATCGTCCACCTGCAAGTTTAAATAAATTAATGCGATACGCTTTTAAAGGCGGTTTTTGGAATGCCAAGAGTTTATACTTACATCATCGCAGTATGCGTTTACATCATTTTGTTCCATTCTTTTTTGTGTTGGCACTTATTGCTTTACCTATTTTAGGTATTGCAGAATACTTATTATTTGCTACAACCTATTGTTTTAAAGGCTTTGCAGCAATTGTGGTATTACATTTAATAGCGGGTTGCTTGGCTACTATTCAATCGTTAATACAAGAAAATAATTTTAAGAAAATCATCTTGCCTTTTATATTTTTTGGATTTCATTTCAGTTATGGATGGGGTACATTGAATGGATTATTAAAACAGAATAAATAATTTTTATAAATGAAAATACCTTTTTCACCACCTTTTATTAATGACGCAGTAGAGCAGGAAGTATTATCATCTTTACGCAGCGGATGGATTACTACCGGGCCTAAAACAAAAGCATTAGAAGAAGCAACTGCAGCATACAGTAATGTAAGTAATGTGTTATGTGTTAATTCGGCTACCAGTGCAATGATGTTAGTTTTACATTGGTTTGGCATTACAAAAGGAGATGAAGTAATTGTACCTGCTTATACTTATTGTGCAACGGCTTTGGCTGCTATGCATATTGGTGCAAAAGTTGTAATGGTTGATGTGGAAGAAGATTTTAATATTAATATAAAAAATATTGAAAATGCTATTACCGAAAAAACAAAAGCAATTGTTCCGGTAGATTTTGCAGGATGGCCTTGCAATTATGATGATATTAATGCATTAATTAATCAACCACATATTAAAAATAAATTTATTGCAAAAGGAGAGCAGCAACAAAAACTTAAGCGAATTTTAATAATGAGTGATGCCGCTCATTCTTTTGGTGCCGTTTATAATAATAAACCAACAGGTTGTTTAACAGATATAACAGTATTTTCTTTTCATGCAGTAAAAAATTTAACTACTGCCGAGGGCGGTGCAATTTGTATAAATCTTCCTGAACCTTTTGATAATAATGAAGTGTATAAAACTTTGCGTTTATGGAGTTTGAATGGGCAAAATAAAGATGCCCTTACTAAAAGCCAGGCAGGCGGTTGGAAATACGATATTGTTTACCCGGGGTTTAAAATGAATATGCCCGATGTGTGTGCTGCTATTGGTTTAGCACAAATAAAAGAATATGCCACATTATTAGCAGAAAGGAAACGTGTATTTGATTTCTATGGGGAAGTATTTACAAAACAAGATTGGGCTTGGATTCCGCCTTATTCAAAAAAAAATTGTGCAAGCAGTTATCATTTATATCCTTTAAGAATAAAAAATATTTCAGAACAACAAAGAGATGCAATAATTGAAACCATTTCGGCAACGGGTGTTTCCGTAAATGTGCATTTTATTCCTATGCCAATGCTTACTGTATTTAAAAATGCAGGGTATAATATTCAATGTTTTCCTCAAGCATATAAAAATTATTCCTGTGAAATATCTTTACCAATATATCCGCAATTATCTTTGTTGCAATGTAATTATATAACAGATAGTATCATTGCATCTGTAAATTCTGTAATCCGTTAATATGATTCGCTTTTTTGATTTATTGTTTTCAATAATTGCTTTAATTATTTTATCTCCTCTATTATTAATTATTTTTATTTTAATAAAACTAACCTCAAAGGGTGCAGCAGTATTTGTACAAAACAGAGTTGGTAAAAACAATATTGATTTTAAACTGTATAAGTTTAGAACAATGAATGTAAATGCAGATAAACATCAATTACTAACCATTGGAGAAAAAGATATACGCGTAACTAAAGTGGGTGTTTTTTTACGAAGCTTTAAATTGGATGAATTACCTCAGTTAATAAATGTAATAAAAGGTAATATGAGTTTAGTTGGTCCACGCCCCGAAGTAAGATATTTCGTAAATTTCTATAATAAAGAACAATTAAAAGTTTTAACTGTTTTACCCGGTATTACAGATTATGCATCTATTAAATATAGAAATGAAAATGAATTATTAGCCAAAGCAGCCAATCCGGAAGAATTTTATATTACACATATTTTACCTGAAAAAATAAGGCTTAATCTCCTCTTTATTAATAATCCCTCTCTTAAAGTTTATTTTCAAATTCTTTGGGCTACATTTATTCGAATTATTAAAAAATAGCAGTATTTATTGGGCATTTTTGTTTGTTTTGCATATTAGAATGGCAAATTTGCTGCTAAATAATTACTTTTACACAAGTCTTCTTTAAAAATTAGTTGTAAAAATTCTGGTGAAAAAAATTAGAGCATATCTTCTTAATAAAAGCATTGCCCCCAAGTGGGCAGTTTTTTTGCTTGATTTATTTATTTCTGTTTTTGCAATTGTTTTTGCGTTTAGTTTGCGTTTTAATTTTGATTTCAATAGTATTTCAGGTTATGATATTGTAAGAAATATTTTATTGGTTCTTATTATTAATGCAACACTCTTCCATGTATTTTTAACTTATCAAGGCATTATACGTTATTCCGGTTTTCAAGAATCATTTAGAAGTGTAATGGCCGTATTCTATTCCTTCTTCATTCTTCTAATAATCAATTGTTTTTTATTATTACTTAGGTTAGAACAAATAACACCTATATCGGTTTTGTTTGTTTATTTTTTTGTAGCTGCATTTTTGTTATACAGTTATCGTTTATTGGTGAAATATGTATATAAAAAATCGGAAGATGAAAGCAAAAAAATAATTCATGTAATAATTTATGGAGCACGTGCCAATGGAACAACATTAAAAAAAACTATTGAACAAGCTTCTGATAATGAATATAAAGTAGTTGCATTTATTGATGATGAGCCCTCAGTAGTTGGTAAAACTGTTGATGGAACTCCTGTATTTCCTTTTAGTAATGCTAAAGCATTATTTGTTAGTTGGAATATTAAAACTTTATTTTTTGCCAAAACCGATTTTGAGTTAGATGAAAAAAACAGAGTTGTAGATTTTTGTATTAATAATCAAATTAAGGTAATGAATATTCCTCCCATGAAAGATTGGATTCATGGGCATTTAAATATTAAACAACTTAGAGAAGTTAAGATTGAAGAACTATTAGGAAGACCGCCTATTAATTTGCACAATCAATATGTAATAGATCATTTAAGAGATAAAAGAATTCTAGTTACAGGAGCTGCAGGCTCTATTGGTAGCGAGTTAGCAAGACAATTAGCGGCAGTATATCCCGCATTATTAATTATATGCGACCAAACTGAAAGCGGTTTATATCAAATAGAATACGAAATTCAACAACAGTTTAAATTAGGGAATGCATTACGCGTTTATTTAGGAGATATTAAAGACGAAATAAGTATTGAAACTTTATTCTCAAAATATCAACCGCAAGTTGTGTTTCATGCAGCGGCTTACAAACATGTACCAATGATGGAAAACCACCCATCAGAAGCAATACGCAATAATGTATTGGGTACAAAAGTGTTGGCAAATGTTTCTGAAAAATATGGTGTAGAAAGATTTTTATTTGTATCAACCGATAAAGCAATTAACCCAACCAATGTAATGGGGGCATCAAAACGCATTGCAGAAATTTATTGCCAATCTTTTTATAATAAAGAAACATCACCGGTTATTGACGAAGGAATTATACAAATGATGGGCAAACCTAAACGTACAAAATTTATTACAACAAGATTTGGAAATGTATTAGGTTCAAATGGTTCGGTAATTCCAAGATTTAAAGAACAAATTGCAAACGGGGGGCCCGTAACCATTACACACCCTGATATTATTAGATTTTTTATGACCATTCCCGAAGCATGCTCTTTAGTTTTAGAAGCAATGACAATGGGCAATGGGGGAGAAATATTTTTATTTGATATGGGTGAGCCTGTTAAAATTTTAGACCTTGCTAAAAAAATGATTCAGCTAACAGGTTTAATTCCGGGAAAAGATATTGAATTAAAATTTACAGGATTAAGACCCGGTGAAAAATTATTTGAAGAATTATTAAACAAAGAAGAAGAAGTAGTACCTACACACAACAAAAAAATATTAATTGCAAAAGTAATTGAATACGATTTTGATACTGTTGCAAAAAATATTGAAACTCTTATAGCATTCGCTTTGAAAAATGAAGATGAAGAAGTTGTAAAACAAATGAAACGCATTGTTCCTGAATATATTAGCAATAATTCTATTTATGAATCTATTGATGAACAAAGACGTACAGGCACTTTGTATTCAGCATTAAGTAGCAGATAATTTCATGTTTTTCTTTTCAAAAAAAAATACACAAACAAATTTATCTTTTTTAGGTGCAGATATGCACAACCATTTACTTCCCCGTTTAGACGATGGGTTGCAAACTGAAAGTGAAACTATTGCATTTATAGAAAAATTTAAAACAGTAGGGTATAAAAAAATAATTTGTACACCACATATTTTAAGTGGAGTACACCCTAATAGTTCTGCAACAATTTTACCTGCTTTAAATAGAATTAAAACTTTAGTAAAAGAAAAAAATATTGATATTGAAATTGAAGCCGCAGCCGAATATATGATTGACCATGAGTTGGAAGCGTTAATAAATAAAAATGAACCGCTGCTTACATTTGGTAATAATTATATTTTAATTGAAATGAGCTATATAGCTGCTTCTCCATACTTAGAGCAAGTAATTTTTGATTTGAAAATGAAAGGCTTGCAACCTGTGTTGGCACATCCTGAAAGATATTCGTATTATCATTCAAATATTAATAAAATAATTGATATAAAAGATAGAGGTTGTTTGCTGCAGCTAAACCTTTTGTCGCTAACAGAATATTACGGAAATGAAGTAAGAAAAATTGCAAAAAAATTAATTGAAGAAGAATTAATTGATTTTATTGGAACAGATATTCATCATAATAATCACTTGAATACTGCAATGCAATTTGCTAACGATACTAAAATGTTCGCTCTTTTAAAAAGTAAATCTTTCTTAAACGAAACATTGGTTTAAGATTTTTATTTCCAAACTATATTTATCAATCTTTGTGCAGATTTTTCATTGTTAAATATATTTTTTAAAGTTTGCCTTCTTAGTTCTGCCTCTTCATTGGTAAATGATTGTGTTAATACTATTTCAACCATATTTTTTATTTCTTCGGCAGTATCGGCTATTTTACATAACACTTCTAAATTTGTTTTGCTAACTGTTGTGGTATTGGTAATACAATGTTTTCCATTAAACAACGCATTCAATAGCTTTAACTTAATGCCGGTAACACTCTCAGCGTAAATAATATTTACATGTGCAGCAGCAATTAACGTTTGCATCTCATTATTATTCGGGTTGGAAATTAGTTTTGCATTAGATGAATTATTGATAATTTTTTTTATTTTTTCAGAAGGGTTTTTCCCTGCAATAATAAATAATGTATTTACTTTTTTAAAAACATTATTGTACAACCACAATGCAGTTTCTTCATTAGTTACTACACTTAAATCTCCGTGATACAAACAAAATTTTTCTCCTTCACTTGAAGTGGTTATTGCCCAATTAGGAAGAAATATAGGAACATAATTAGTATTTGTAAAACCAAATTTTAATATGGTTTCTTCATCTTTTTGTGCAACACAAATAAAACTATCTATTTTATTTTTTATTGAATTTTCGTATTTTTTTAATAAACTGCTTTCTCTTTTATAATACCATTTTTTAAATAAATTTTTTTCTGCTTTTGCTATTTCAGCGTAGTAAATTGATTCAATATTATGCAGACGGATATATTTTTTTCTATGAGTAAATTTTTTATTTGTTATCAAATAACTGCAATGTATTCCTTCCATTAAAATAGGATAATTATCTTTCAATAAATTATTAAAAAGTATTTTATTTTTTCTGCTAAAAACTATAAAAGGAATATTGCTGAATAATGATAGAATGTTTTTGTTTCGTTTATAATAATTAACTGTTGCACAATATTTTGTAAGCTCATTTTGTTCCTGTATTTTATCATATACAAAACAATGTAAATGTATATGAATACCTTTTTTATGCAAATGTTCAAGTTTGTAAAACAAATCAAACACGCCGCCGTAAATAACAGGGTAGGGCACGGTAAAACAAATTATATGCAAATGCTTTTCCAATAGTTAATTAGTTTAATTTCTTCTGTTTCCCAGTTTAAAATTTCTCCGGCTTTTATGCAATTGTTTTTTAAATTGGCATATAAAATTTTATCTGCCAGCAATTTATTTATTGCATTTGCAATTGTTTGCGTATCGGTTACATCAATCATACATGCAATAT
Source organism: Bacteroidota bacterium (assembly GCA_018267705.1). Classification (GTDB taxonomy): domain Bacteria; phylum Bacteroidota; class Bacteroidia; order Chitinophagales; family Chitinophagaceae; genus CW01. The sequence goes on from JAFDXX010000016.1 coordinate 72,035, forward strand.
TAAAAACATCATTTATTTTTTTGTATTGAGGAAAATTAACACACACTTGCGGAACACCTGCTATTATATAATCGAAAAAACGATTGGCTAATGATTGGTATTGATTTAGTCCTGTTGTTTCAAATAAAGTTATTCCAATAATTGCATTTTTTGTTAGCTGCGTTAATATTTTGGGTTCAACCCAGCCTTTTAAAATTATTTTATTTTCTACATTATATGTTTGAATAAGTTTTTTTGTTTGGTTGAAAAAATTCCCCTCGCCACAAATTATTAATACGGCATTTACAAATTGCATAGCGGGAATAAGTGTTTCAAAACATCTTCCTTCATTTACAGCACCTTGATAAATTATAAAATTTGAATCTTGAATATGATTGGTTGAATCTTGATTTTTTTTTGATGGTAAATTTCTAATTACCTCATACTGTATGCCGTATTTTTTTTGTAATTCATTTTTAATAAAATCATTAACGGTATATCCATATTTAAATTGGGGTACTGTAAATTTTTCTATTGTATTCCAAATTTTTTTAATAAAAGGTCTGGTTACAATTTCTTTTTGTTCAGTAAATAATTCGTGTGCATCGTAAACCCTTTTTTTTCTTTTTATTATAGAAATTACCCAAACCGGAAGAATAGTATCTAAATCAATGGCACAATAGCAATCTGCTTGTAAAAACAATAAAGCGAAAAATAGTTTTAAGTTGTATTCTGCATAAAAAAGTACCGAGTTGTTAAATATGCATGCAATTCTTTTTTGTTTGTACAATTTGTGTTCAAGTGGCAGTGAGCGAGGTAGTTTTCTTCCAATTAATACTACTGCATAACCGTTTTTTGTCAATGAATCGCAAATACGATGCATCCTTTGGTCGTAATTCAAATTGTTTGTAACAGTAAAAACAATACGTTTCAATTGGATAAATTAATAGCAACAAATATATTGGCTGTAAAATTCTTTTAATTAATTCCTTTCATTTCATATAAAAACCCTACTTTTGCCGCCATAATAAAAAGAAGTAAATAATTTAAAAGACGCTCTTAAAAGAAACTGAGATGCCAATTACAAAAGAAAAAAAAACATCAATTTTTGCAGAATTTGCCGGTAATGCTACTAATACCGGTTCTATTGAAGGACAAATTGCTTTGCTTACAGAACGCATTGCACATATTAGCGGACACCTGCAACAAAACAAAAAAGATTTTTCTACACACCGTGGTTTAATGCAATTAGTGGGTCAACGTAAACGTTTACTAACTTATTTGCAAAAACATAACCTTACCGGTTACCGTGCATTAATAGAAAAGTTAGGTATCAGAAAATAATAATAAACTAATGATATAAATATTCCCAACTGGTTTAATTAGCTCGGTTGGGAATTTTTTGTATTAATACAGTTTTTCTGCAAAATTTTATTACATAGATTACTATTTTAGGTATATAAACCGAAAATTGTAATCGCAAATCGTACATCGAATTATGTTATCACAACCAATTCAATCAAGCTTTCAGCTACCTAATGGTGCCGAAGTAATTATAGAAACAGGCAAATTAGCCCGCCAAGCTGACGGTGCTGTTACTGTTCGTCAAGGCAATTGTATGTTATTAGCCACAGTAGTTGCTAATAAAGAACCTAAAGAAGGGCAAGATTTCTTCCCTTTAAGCGTAGATTATCAAGAAAAATTTGCCTCTGCAGGTCGTATTCCGGGTTCTTTTTTCAAAAGAGAAGCAAGACTTAATGATTATGAAATATTAACCAGCCGTTTAATTGATAGAGCATTACGCCCACTTTTTCCTGAAGATTATTTATGTGATGTTCAAGTATTAATTAACCTTGTATCTAGCGATCCTGAAATCATGCCCGATGCATTAGCTTGCTTGGCTGCTTCTGCTGCATTGGCCGTTTCTGATATTCCTATTAAAGAAATTATAAGTGAAGTAAGAATTGCAAGAATTGATGGCGAAATGGTTATTAATCCTACTCGCAGTCAATTAGAAAAAGCTGAAATGGAATTTATAATTGCCGCCACCGAGAAAAATTTAATGATGGTAGAAGGCGAAGCCAAAGAATGTAGTGAAGAAGATTTGGTAAATGCCTTACAATTAGCTCACAATGCAATTAGAGTACAAATTAAAGCCCAACAAGATTTAAGAGCTAAAAAAGGAATAACAACAGTAAGAGATTATAAAAAACCTGAGCAAAACGAAGAAATAAAAGCTAAAGTAGAAGCATTTGCAAAAGATAGAATTTATGCTATAAGTAAAAGTGCAAGTGCAAAACATGAAAGAAGTGATGCTTACAGTACTTTGAAAAATGAGTTAATTGCCAGCCTTGGTGAAGAAGCTACAGACAGCGATAAGAAATTTGCCAAAAAATATTATGAAGACTTACAATGGGAAGTGGTGCGTAATATGATTTTAGATGATCGTATCCGTTTAGATGGAAGAAAATTAGATGAAATTCGTCCGCTTGCAATGGAAATAGAACCATTGCCTTCTCCACATGGCTCAGCCTTATTCACTCGTGGTGAAACTCAATCACTTACAACGGTTACTTTAGGAACTAAATTAGATGAATTATTGATAGAAAGTGCTGCGAAATCTGAGTTTTCAAAATTCTTCTTGCACTATAATTTCCCTCCATATTCAACAGGAGAAATTAAAATGATGCGTGGCCCGGGCAGGAGAGAAGTTGGTCACGGAAATTTAGCTATGCGTTCTTTAAAACAAATGATGCCGGGCAAAGATTATGCTTATACAACACGCGTAGTAAGTGATATTTTAGAAAGCAACGGCTCTTCTTCAATGGCAACAGTTTGTGCCGGTTCATTAGCTTTAATGGATGCCGGTGTGCCTTTTCCTAAGCACGTTAGTGGAGTTGCAATGGGTTTAATTACCCGTAGCACCGATGGTAAATATGCTATTTTAACCGATATTTTGGGTGATGAAGATCATTTAGGTGACATGGATTTTAAAGTTACCGGAACACGTGATGGTATTTGTGGTGTGCAAATGGATATAAAAGTAGATGGTTTAAGTATGGAAGTAATGCGTGAAGCATTAAATCAAGCTAAAAAAGGTCGCTTACACATTTTAGATGCCATGTACAATTGTATTGCAGAAGCCAGAGCTGATGTAAAACCACACACACCAAGAATGGAAAAATTGATTATTGATAAAGAATTTATTGGTGCTGTTATCGGGCCTGGCGGCAAAGTAATTCAAGAAATTCAACGAGAAACAGGTACTACCATTAATATTGAAGAAGTCGGAAATTATGGTGAGGTAACTATTTTCTCTGCCAACAAAGAAAATTTAGATAAAGCTTTAAATTGGGTAAAAGGTTTAGTGGCTGTTCCACAAGTTGGCGAAACATATGAAGGAACCGTAAAAGGAATTAAAGAGTTTGGTGCTTTTGTAGAGTTTTTACCTAAAAAAGAAGGTTTATTGCATATTAGTGAAATAAGTTGGAAGCGTTTAGAAACAATGGATGGAATTTTTAAAGAAGGAGATAAAGTAAAAGTAAAATTGGTAGGTCTAGATCCAAGAACCGGTAAATTTAAATTAAGCCGTAAAGTTTTAATGCCCAAACCTGAACCAGCTAAACCACAACAAACAAAAGAAGATTTAAACAGTTAAAATTACATTCTAAAATCTATAAACACAAAACCCTCGATTCGTCGGGGGTTTTATATTTGCAATATGAACTATGTTGAAGTAACTATTAAAGCTGATTTGCAATTGCAAGAAATATTAATTGCAGAGTTGGAAAATGTTGATTTCGAATCATTTGAACAAAATGATGAAAATTTAAAAGCATTTATTAAAACAGATTTATTTGATGATGTTAGGTTAAATTTTATAATTAATAAATATAACTTAAATTATTCAAAATCAATAATTAAAGAACAAAATTGGAACGAATTATGGGAGTCTAATTTTCAGCCGGTAATAGTTGGAGATTTTGTGGCAGTTCGTGCCTCCTTTCATGAGCCAATTGTTAATATCGTACATGAAATTATCATAACACCTAAAATGAGTTTTGGAACAGGACATCATGCCACAACGTTTATGATGATGGAATTAATGAAGCAAATTGATTTTAAAGGAAAGCAAGTTGCAGATTTTGGAACAGGTACTGGTGTTTTGGCAATTTTAGCGGAAAAATTAGGGGCAGCAAAAGTTTGGGCTACTGACAATGATGATTGGTGCATTGATAATGCATCTGAAAATTTTAAAAATAATTTTTCTCAAAATATTGATATTCAAAAAGTTAACAGTTTTTATTCAAATAAAAAATTTGATATAATCCTTGCTAATATCAATAAAAATATTATTCTCGAAAATTTTCAATCTTTATCAAATAGCTTATTGCCTAATGGAATATTGCTACTAAGCGGTTTATTAATTGCTGATGAGGCTGATATTCTTTCAAAAGTTGTAACACTAAAACTAAACCATAAACTTACTAGAGAAAAAAACGGTTGGTTGGCTATTTGGCTTTATAAAACTGTTGGTTAATAAAATGATTATGAATTTAGACTTCTAAGCTTATCTTTGTCTACTAACTTCAACTATAACTCCACATGGAAGAGGCTATACTTTTAGTTCTGGCATATTTAATCGGTTCTATTCCTACATCTGTTTGGGTTAGCCGTTATTTTTTTGAAATAGACATTCGCGATTATGGTAGCGGTAATGCCGGAGCTACCAATACTTACCGTGTATTAGGCAGCAAATGGGGTACTTTTGTTATGATTGTTGATATGTTGAAAGGTGTTATAGCTACTTCTTTATATGTATTAATTCCTCACTATGCTACAAACGAGTTACACCGCACCAATTTTATGATTACACTTGGTTTAGCGGCAGTTTTAGGTCATATCTTCCCTATCTGGGCAAATTTTAAAGGTGGAAAAGGTGTTGCTACTTTATTTGGAATGGCATTAGCCATGCAACCACTTGTAGCAGTTAGTTGTGTAGGTGTGTTTTTGTTAGTTTTATATTTAACAAGATTTGTTTCTTTAAGTTCTATTTTGGCCGGTTTAGCTTTCATGGTATTTATTCTTTTTGTTTTTAATGAAAAAGAAACATTATATAGAATATTTGCAGTTGTAGTTGCTATAATGATTGTGTTTACACATCAAAAAAATATTGGAAGAATTCTTCGCGGAACAGAAAGTAAAGTGCCCATTCTAAAATATCGAGATAGAAGAAAACAACGCAGAAAATAGTTATTATAATCTTTATGCTCTCTCTTATTTCTTAATTCAATTTTTTTTAACTATGCAAGCAAAACAATTTATTGTTGGCTTTATCATTATTGGCACATTTATCAGTTGCACAACTAATAAAATAACAGGTAGAAAGCAATTGAATTTAGTACCTGAAAGTGAGATGCAAACAATGGCTCTTAGTCAATACAAAAGTTTTTTAGGTACCAATAAAGTTGTGGCAGCTAATAATGCAAATACATTAATGGTAAAAAGGGTAGGTAGTAAAATAGCTGCAGCTATTCAACAATATTATGCTTCTCAAAACAATTCAAATGCTTTAAGTAATTATAAATGGGAATTTAATTTGGTAGAAAGTAACGAAGTAAATGCTTGGTGTATGCCTGGCGGTAAAGTAGTTGTTTACACAGGGTTATTAAAAGTAACACAAAATGAAACCGCTTTAGCTATTGTGTTGGGGCATGAAATTACACATGCCGTGGCCGGACATGGTGCAGAAAGAATGAGTAGATTAATGGCTTTGCAAGGAATACAAATTGTAGGGAATGTTGCACTTAACCAAAATCCCGATGTTGTAAATGCTTTTAATCAATTATATCCTATTGGTTCACAAACAATTGGTGTATTGCCCAATTCTCGTACACAAGAATATGAAGCAGATAAATATGGACTTATATTCGCTGCAATGGCAGGGTATAACCCGCAAGAGGCCATTCCTTTTTGGCAAAGAATGGCAGCTTTATCAAACAGCAGTCAAAAACCACCTGAATTTTTAAGTGATCATCCGTCAGACGAAAATCGTATTATAAAGTTGAAAGAAATAATGCCGGAGGCGATGAAATATTACGGCAACAGCAGTTCACAATCAAGATAAGTATAAAACTCTTTGCTATTTACTTATATTATTATAACTTTGCACCTCATATTTATACGTCAACTAAATTTCATTTAAGGCATGTCTAATTTGAGTTTGTTGGAAAAATTGAATTTACAAGACGAAAGAAACCTTCTAATACAAGGTCTTCCATCTTCAATAGAAAAACAATTTGCAAAACTTTCTTACGCAAAAAACGTAACACCGCTACTTAAAACCAAAAAAGTAGATTTTGCACTTGTTTTTGCAGTAAATCAAAACCAGTTAGTAAATGTAATGAAGGAGGTTTTGCCTGCATTACATAATAACAGTAAACTTTGGGTGGCTTATCCTAAAGAAACGAGTAAAATAGTAAGCGATTTAACCCGCGATTGTAGTTGGGATATACTTACTGAAAAGTTTTATGAAAGCATTGATATGGTTGCTTTAGACCATGTGTGGAGTGCCATGCGTTTTAAGAAAAACGAAACAGAAAATATTGCTGCAGAAAAAAAGCAAACCGAAAAGAAAGCAGAAAGTAAAAAAGATAATTTTGAAAAAAGCCTTGTAACCACCGTAGTGGCAGAAGAGGTTTTAATAAAACATGTTAAAGTAACTTCAAGAAGAAAAAAGCCGGTAGAATAACTATCGGCTTTTTGTATTAATTCCCCATCCCCATTTTAAAAATTCGGGAAAAGCTTCGGCCCAAGTAGGAACATCATGTTTACCTTTTTCTAATTCAAAATATTTAATATGATTATCGGTATAGCCTTTGGCTTTCAATTCTACAATTAAATCCAGTGCATCATCAATACTATCAATTACACCATTTTTATTTCTATCTGCTTTTTCATCTAAAGCACCACATTCAATAAAAAATTGTAACCACGGAGCAAAAGTTCCATATCTAATTTGTAAATGCATTAAACGATCTGTTTCATCACTGTAATTTTCTTCATAACTCTTTCTCCTCCACCATAAACTTCCACTAAAAATACCCGACTTTGTAAATTCGCTTGCATTATTCCAAACAATATCTAATGCACTTAATCCTCCTAACGAGAACCCTGCAAAAGCTTTTTCTTTAAATGATGGTGCATTGTATTTTTTTCTTATATATGGAAGCAACTCATCAAAAATAAATTTTGTGTATAGCCCTGCTTTATCGCCTCTGCCTTTAAAATCAGCACTGTAAGCAGTTCCGTATTCTCTTTTTCTTTCTTCACCACAATAAATGCCAATACAAAATAAGGGTTCAATTTTATTGTTTGAAATAAGTGTATTTAATATTTCGTCAAAAGGCATTTTGGGTAAATCTTGCCCATCATTAATTAATAATAAACTTAACTGTTCAGAGCTATGAATATTTTTAGGGATATAAGCATCAAATGTTACTTCTCTTTCTAAATATTTAGATTGAATAAGATGTTGTTGTACTGCAATACTGCTTGTTATTTTTTCTTGAACCATAACTTCAAAATAAAAGAATTAAAACGAAAACTTCTTTATAGTTTTTTAAATAATGTGCATAATATTATTATGTAAGTAAATTTTTTTATAAAAAAGAATAATACTAAATTGGAGAGTTGAAATTTTTTAATTTAAAACAATTTGTTATGAAGAAAATAGGCATTTTACACGGAAAAGAAAGAAGTTTCCCGGAAGCATTTGTAGAAAGAGTAAACAGTAAAAAAGTTGATGGAATTATTGCTGAACCTGTAAAAATTGATAAAGTAATGCAGGGAGAACCAAGTGATTATGCGGTAATTATTGATAGAATTAGCCAGGATGTTCCTTTCTACCGAGCCTACTTAAAAAATGCGGCTTTATGTGGAACCGCTGTAATTAATAATCCGTTTTGGTGGAGTGCCGATGAAAAGTTTTTCAATAACTGTTTAGCAACTAAAATAAATGTTCCAGTACCTAAAACAGTAATACTTCCTTCTCACGATTTACCCGACGATACATCTGAAGGTTCATTTGCAAACTTGGCTTACCCATTAGATTGGGATGGCATATTTAAATATGTAGGTTTTCCTGCATATATGAAACCCTTTGCCGGCGGCGGTTGGAAAAATGTATATAGATTAGAAAGTATGGATGATTTTTTGGATAAACATAAAGAAACAGGACAATTAGTAATGCTGTTACAAGAAGAAATAATTTTTGAAGAATATTACAGATGTTATTGTATTGGCGGAAAACATGTTCGTATTATGCCGTATGAACCACGCAACCCACACCACTTACGTTATGTAGCAGGGTTTACGCCAACAAAAGAAAGATTAAAACAAATGGAAGAAATTGTATTGAGAATAAATCAATATCTCGGCTACGATTTTAATACAGTTGAATTAGCAGTACGTGATGGAGTACCTTATGCTATTGATTTCTGTAACCCCGCACCCGATGCAGAAGTTAAAAGTGTAGGAGAAGAAAATTTTGCATGGGTTGTAGAAACGGCAGCCAATTTTGCTATTGAAAAAGCATTGGCACATGATGCTAAAAAAGATAATTTAACATGGGGTGAATATATTAAAAGGAGCAGCGGAAAGAAAAAATTATATTAAAAAAATAATTTATCTTTTATAATTACTAATTAAAAATTCATGATAAATTACAATCATTTTACTATAGGAGTAGAAGAAGAGTATATGGTTTTAGATCCTACTACTCGTGAATTAAAAAGCCATGAACAAAAAATTGTTATTGAAGGACAAAAATTAATAGGTGATAAGGTAAAAGCCGAAATGCACCAAGCTGTTGTTGAAGTAGGTACAGACATTTGTAAAGGCGTAGATGAAGCATTTAAAGATGTAGCAGGTCTTCGTGGAAATATTGCACAAGTGGCAGGAGATTTAGGTTTATGGGTGGGTGCTAGCGGTACCCATCCGTTTAGCCATTGGGATAATCAACTGATTACAGATCATGTACGTTATCATCAAATAGTAAATGAATTACAAGAAGCAGCACGCAGCAATTTAATTTTTGGTTTGCACGTACACATAGGAATGGAAGACCGTAAAATGGCTATTCATATTGCTAATAGTGCTCGGTATTTTTTACCACATGTGTATGCATTAAGCACTAATTCTCCTTTTTGGGAAGGAAGAACAACCGGTTATAAATCATTCAGAACAAAAGTGTTTGATAAATTTCCAAGAACAGGTATTCCCGATTTTTTTGAAAGTATAGAAGCTTATGAAAATTATGTAAACCTTCTTATTAAAACAAATTGTATAGATAATGCCAAGAAAATTTGGTGGGATTTACGTGTGCATCCATTTTTTAATACAGTAGAATTTCGTATTTGTGATGTACCCATGAAAATTCAGGAAACTATTGCTATTGCTGCATTATTTCAAGCAATATGTGCTAAACTATACAAACTTCGCAGCCAAAATATGAACTTCATAATGTATCAACGTGCATTATTAAATGAAAATAAATGGAGGGCCAGCCGATACGGTATTGATGGAACTTTAATAGATTTTGGAAAAGAAACGGAAGTATCTACTAAATATTTAATCAATGAATTGTTAGATTTTGTTGATGATGTGGTTGATGAATTAGGAAGCCGTCATGCTATTGATTATGTAAAAAATATTTTAGAAAATGGAACGGGAGCAGATAGGCAATTAAAAGTGTATGAAGAAAAAAAGGATTTAATTAATGTGGTTGATTATATTAATCGGGAATTTTTGCTTTTGTAATAGTTATTGCTATTTATATTTAAAATCAAAGCACACCGTTTCAAGTTTCTTATTAGAAAGCAGTATCGCTTGAATGAATAAGAGAATAGAAAATTGTTAGATGCATCATCAACTATATTTACCAATTAGTAGACTTATAGTAAATGTTTATTAGTATCCTTCTTTTTTAAAATTGAATAATGTGGCCGTGAATATAGCTCTTTCCGTTTTTTTAAAGATTACATTCCAATTGCCTTTATAGCGTAAAACTTTTGGTACAATTAAATTTTCAAAACGTTGCATTTCTACTTCCATACTTACATCAAAATTGTAAATGCCTGCCTTATAACTTAAGGTGTAGCTTCTATACAAAACATCCATTGTTTGCATATCAAACTTTGTAATCATCGCATCAATAATTACATCATTTTTTTTCCAAGAGCTTAAATCATCTTTTGGTGTAATAGAAAAAACATAACAAACTGTTCCGTTATACTCTTCAATATCTAAATTGTAATTGTATAATTTTTTGGCATGCTCATCATACAAATCTAACTTATCTCCAATAAAAGGAATTCCTGGAATTTTTTTTCCGGGATTGAAGAATAACATTTTTAATTGCTCTTTATGTTTATCAATTCCCCCTGTATTTGTAGTTGAAATATTACTTCCTTTTATAATATTTGTTTCTCCGCAAACACTTCCTTTAGTAAAAAAAAGTGAAGCATAAAGTTGAGCAGTTAAATAATTGTAATTGTGTTTACTATCGTAAAAATCACCGGTTGTTTTTTCTTCCAGTACTTGCATGGTTCTACAACCGTTTTGGCGTTGTTGTTGAATTTTGCTATATAATGATGCTTTAATACTTGCATCTTTATTCAACATTTTTATATCGTTGTAAGAAGTGTAATTCAATATGCGAAGATTGCGGAAAGCCTTATAAAAACTGCTATCTTCCTGAATTTGTAGTAATACTTTTTTGTAATCAAAATTATTTCTTACCAACACAGTAGGTAATGTTAGTTTAGTATTCCCATCATTAATAATGGTATCTTTTTTTTTATTATATGTTGAAGTATCCTGCGAAAAAATGATTACAGGAAATAAAAAGATAGCATGCAAAAAAAATAAAACTTGTTTCATTATTTTGGAAACGCCATTTTATAATCAACTTTTGTTTTCCCTTTTGAAATATCAGAAAGTTTTCCTTGCAACATTTTCTTTTTCAAGGGCTTTAAATAATCAATAAAAAGTTTTCCTTCAATATGGTCGTATTCGTGTTGAATAATTCTTCCGGTAATTCCATTAAACGTTTCTTTTTGTTTTTCAAAGTTTTCATTCAAATATTCAATAGTTACATTTTGAGGTCTGAATACATCTTCTCTAATTTTCGGAATACTTAAACAACCTTCGTTATAACTCCATTCTTCTCCGGTTAGTTCAATTATTTGCGGGTTGATAAAAACTTTTTTTGTTCCGGGTTCATCAGGGTATTTCCCTGTTTCTTCTTCATCAATATTTTCAAAAATTTGAGCACTATCTATTATAAATAATCTAATACTTTTATTTATTTGTGGTGCTGCCAAACCTACGCCATTGCTGGAATACATAGTTTCCCACATGCTCTCAATTATATTTTGTAAGCTCGGATAATCTGCTGTAATATTTTCAGCTTTTTTTCTTAAAACTTCTGTGCCGTATGCTACTATTGGATAAATCATTTTATTGTATTAACTGCAAATTTAACTATTGAAAATTAAAAGAAATGTAAAGAGTATTTACGTATTGTTTTGTAAATATTCTTGCAACATAATAGTTGCCGCTATTTGATCAATATTACCTTTTTGTTGTCTTTGTTTTTTCTTCATACCCATTTCTAACATGGCTTTACTTGCCATTTTAGAAGTAAATCTTTCATCAATTTTTTTAATTGGAATAGAAGGAAATTTTTTTTGTAATTGTTTAACAGCTTGTTCTACCAATGCAGTAGCATGTGTTGGGGTATCATCTAAATTTAATGGCTCTCCAATTAGTATTAATTCAACCTCTTCGGTAATAAAATAGTTTTTTAGAAAAGAAATTAATTCTTTTGTTGCAACAGTAGTTAATGCAGTAGCAATAATTTGCATAGGATCTGTAACTGCCAGCCCTGTTCTTTTTCCGCCATAATCAATACATAAAATTCTTGCCATTTGCTTATGTTATATGTTACAAGTATTTTTTAGTTTCTATTTTAAATAAATAAATCGGTAATAACCAATACTGCAAACACAACACTTGCAATACCATTGGCTGTCATAAATGCAATATTCACTTTACTTAAATCATTGGGCTTTACAATAGAATGTTGATATATTAACATGCCCACAAATACACTAATGCCACTCCAATATATCCAATGAAAATTTCCATAGTAACCTGCATAAATAACACAGGCGGCACTTATAATATGTAATAATTCAGACACTCTTAATGCGTTTAATTTTCCCAATGCTACGGGAATAGAATGCAGTTGATTGTTTTTATCAAAATCTTCATCTTGCAAAGCGTAAATAATATCAAAACCACTTACCCAAAATATAACGGCAAAAGAAAAAAGCAAAGGCAATAAATCAAATTTGTCTGTAACTGCTAAGTAAGCACCAATGGGAGCTAAGGATAAACCAATACCCAACACTATATGACATAAAGCAGTAAATCTTTTTGTATAGCTATAAAATAAAATAACAAACAATGCAACGGGTGATAAATAAAAACAAATTTTATTTATAAAATAAGTTGAAAGAATAAAAATGATGGATGAGAGTATCACAAAACGTAACGCATTGTTTGCGGAAATAACGCCTTTTGGAATTTCTCTAATGGCAGTGCGTGGGTTTTTTGCATCAAAAGTTCTGTCTAAATATCTGTTAAAAGCCATTGCTGCACTACGTGCTGAAATCATACATATGATAACAAGTATGAATTTTAATATTAATAAATTATTAGATAAAATTGCAGGAAGATTAGATTGAACAGAAGGGTTTATAGCTTGCCAAATACCTCCTCCATGAAAAGTTGTTTTCATTCCTAAAAAAAAACCAATTAATGCAAAAGGCATTGCAAAAATGGTATGCGAAAACTTTACTAACGATAAATAATTTTTTACTGTAGTCATAAATGTTGGTTATTGACTATATACAACAATAATCAATATACAATGTTCAAGGTTAAAAATTTCTATTTAATACGATTTCTTACTAATTCCCACAAAACAATACCTGCCGCTACTGAAATATTTAATGAATGTTTCATTCCTTCTTGTGGTATTTCAATACAACCTTCGCATAGTTGCATTACTTCATTATCTACACCTTCTACTTCATTACCAAAAACAACTGCTATTTTTTTATAATTAGATGCACTAAATTTTTCTAATGAAATACTTGTACTGGTTTGTTCAACTGCAAATAAACAATAACCTTTTTCTTTTAATGCAATTACTGCATCTTTTGTATTTTCAAAATAAAACCAATCAACCGTTTCTGTTGCTCCCAATGCTGTTTTATGAATATCTCTATGTGGCGGTTGTGGTGTAAAACCACAAAGAAAAATGGCTTCAATTAAAAAAGCGTCGCTTGTTCTAAACACACTGCCTACATTGTGCATACTGCGAATATTATCCAATACAACAACAATAGGTGTTTTAGCAGCTTCCTTAAATTCGCTAACCGTTTTTCGTTCTAACTCATCCATGCTTAATTTGTGCATGCTGCAAAATTATAAGGCTGTTTATCTTATTCAAAACTCATTTAACCGATTTTATTTTTAACAAATTATTCATTTCATACCTTTCCATTCTCTCAAACTAAATTAATACACATATGAGAAAGTTTATTTTAAGTACAGTAATCAGCCTTCCGCTCTTATTGCAAGCACAAACTGAAAAAGTAGATGTTGGTATGATGCAAAAAATAAAAAATGAAGGAATAAACCATTCTAAAGTAATGGATATTGCTTATCATTTAACAGATGCCAATGGTAATAGGCTCACCAATTCTGCAGGTTTTTTTCGTGCAGCAAACTACGTTAAACAGACTTTGAACGAATGGGGATTAAAAAATGTAGCCATTGACCCTTGGGGAGAATTTGGCAAGGGATGGGATTTAGAAAAAAGTTATTTAGCCATTACGGCACCTTACTATAAACCATTAACTGCCTATCCAAAAGCTTGGTGTGGTGGAACAAAAGGATTAAAAACAGCTAATGTATTGGTGATTGATGCGAAAGATTCTGCCGATTTAGAAAAATACAAAGGTCAATTAAAAGGAAAAATTTTAATTCTTGATGTACCTGTAGCTTATAAATTAAGTTTTAAACCCGATGCTTCAAGATATACTGATGAAGAATTAAACACAATGGAAGCAGCAAAACCTGCTGTGGGCCGTGGTGGATTTCAACCTCCCAATCCTAATGATACTGCTGCTGTAAGAAGGTTTAGAGAAAATATGCAACGCCGTGGTGGTAATAACCGTACTATAACTTTATTAAAAAAGATGGCAGAAGAAGAAGGTGCTATTGCTATTTTAAGTACAGGCCCTAAAAACCACGATGGTACTTTGTTTACACAAGGTGGTGGTGGATATAAAGCAGCAGACCCTGAAAACTTTTTAGATATGGTTTTAGGAATTGAAGATTACAATACAATACTTCGTTTAGCAAAAGCAGGCACACCTGTAAAGTTTGATATTGATGTAAAAACAAAGTTTCAAACCAAAGATTTGAATGGATATAATGTAATTGGAGAAATTGCCGGAACAGACCCCCTTTTAAAAGATGAAGTAGTAATGATTGGCGGGCATTTAGATAGTTGGCATACAGGTACCGGTGCCACCGATAATGCAGCAGGCAGTGCAGTAATGATGGAAGCTATACGCATTATAAAAACTTTAGGTATTCAACCAAGAAGAACTATACGCATTGGTTTGTGGAGTGGAGAAGAAGAAGGTTTATTAGGTTCTCGTGGATATGTAAAGAAAACATTTGGTTATGCTGATACTACCCAAGCAAACGGCTATAAATTATTTCCTGCACACGAAAAATTTTCTACCTATTTTAACATAGATAATGGTACAGGAAAAATTCGTGGTATTTATTTACAAGGAAATGAAGCATGCAGAGATATTTTTAAACAATGGTTTGAACCATTAAAAGATTTAACCAATGGCACAGTAACAATAAGCAATACAGGCGGTACAGATCACCAATCTTTTGATGGCATTGGATTACCCGGCTTTCAATTTATTCAAGATGAAATGGAATATAATAACAGAACACACCACAGCAATATGGATGTGTACGACCATTTAAGTGAAGATGATTTAAAACAAATTGCAACCATTGTAGCAGCTTTTGTTTATGATGCTGCCCAACGCGATACAAAACTTCCCAGAAAAAAATTAGAAAAACCGGTTAGAGGTGCTAGAATGTTTTAATTTTTTTAAATTAAAATTTAAAAGGTCATGTTATTTGCATGACCTTTTTTGTTGAATTGTTTTATGTTATAAAAACGATTTAGTTAAACCATATAAATACTGTATCAACCACTATATTTGTTGTTATGGCAAAAGCAGGTTCCGCTTCTCCAATGATGCAGCAACATAAGGCTATTAAACAAAAATATCCTGATGCCATTTTATTGTTTAGAGTAGGAGATTTTTATGAAACTTTTGGAGAAGATGCAATTAAAGCTTCTTCAATATTAGGAATTACTTTAACCAAAAGAAATAGTGGAGATGCTACAAGTATGGAATTAGCAGGCTTTCCGCACCATGCTTTAGATACTTACTTACATAAATTAGTAAAAGCCGGACATCGTGTTGCTATTTGCGATCAATTAGAAAATCCTAAAGAAGCAAAAGGAGTTGTAAAACGCGGCGTTACCGAATTGGTTACGCCCGGCGTTGCCACCAACGATAAATTATTAGAACACAATAGCAATAATTTTTTGGCAGCTATTCATTTTGCAGAAAAAAAAATAGGCGTTGCATTTTTAGATATCAGTACAGGAGAATTTTTTGTGGCAGAAGGTAACACAGAATATATTGATAAACTTTTGCAAAGTTTAAAACCGGCCGAAGTTATTTTTCAGCGAAGCAATCAAAAACAATTCAAAGAATTATTCGGAACAAAATTTTATACCTATACATTAGATAGCTGGTTGTTTGAAGAAGCTTTTGCCACCGAAAGTTTATTAAAACATTTTCAAACACATTCCCTGAAAGGTTTTGGTATAGAAAACATGCATGCTGCTATTGTTGCCGCAAGTGTTGTGTTGTATTATTTAAAAGAAACAGAACATCCTAACCTACAACATATTGCTACTGTTCAAAGAATTGAGCAAGACGATTTTTTATGGATGGATAAATTTACCATTCGAAATTTAGAAATATTAAATTCAGGTTATGTTGAAGGAAATAGTTTATTAAAAGTAATTGATAATACAACCACACCAATGGGTGCAAGGCTGCTAAAACGCTGGACGGTATTGCCTTTAAAAGATATTGTAAAAATTAACGAACGATTAGATGCAGTTGAATTTTTAATAAAAGAAACAGATACAAGGCACACTATAATGAATTGCATTAAACAATGTGGAGATATAGAAAGATTGGTAAGCAAAATACCAATGAAGAAAATAAATCCGCGAGAAATAATGCAATTAGCAAAAGGATTACAACAAATTGCCATCATAAAAAAATTATGTTCAGATGTTTCTAATAATTATTTAAAACGGTTAAGTGATGGGTTGCATTATTGCACTTTTATTCTCGATAAAATTTTAAATGAAATTATTGATACGCCCCCTGTTTCTGCTAATAAAGGAAATTTCATTAAACAAAACATTAATAACGAATTAGATAAACTTAGAAACATTGCAAGCGGAGGTAAAGAATATCTTATCAATATTCAACAAAGAGAAATTGAAACCACAGGCATTCCATCACTTAAAATAAGTTTTAATAATGTATTTGGTTATTATTTAGAAGTAACCAATGTACATAAAGATAAAGTGCCAGCACAATGGATTCGTAAGCAAACATTAACCAATGCCGAAAGATATATTACACCCGAACTAAAAGAATATGAAGAAAAAATTACCGGGTCTGAAGAAAAAATTTTAGCAATAGAATTAGAACTCTATAATAATTTGCTGATTGCTTTGCAAGATTATATTGCAGCATTACAAACCAACGGAAATATAATTGCTATACTTGATTGCTTATGTTGCTTTGCAGAAAATGCTTTACGGTTTAATTATAAAAAACCCGAACTGCACAATGGCTTACAATTAGAATTAAAAGAAAGCCGCCACCCTGTTATTGAAAGAAATTTACCTGTTGGAGAAAATTATATTGCTAATGATATTCTATTAAATAATGAACAACAAATTATTATTCTTACCGGTCCCAACATGAGTGGTAAAAGTGCCATACTAAGGCAAACGGCTTTAATAACTTTATTAGCACACATGGGAAGCTTTGTTCCTGCTGCATTTGCTAAAATTCCACTCACAGATAAAATTTTTACAAGAGTTGGTGCTAGCGATAATTTAAGCGGAGGAGAAAGCACTTTTATGGTTGAAATGAATGAAACAGCTTCTATTATTAATAATATTTCTGAACGAAGTTTAATATTGTTAGATGAAATAGGAAGAGGCACTTCCACTTACGATGGTATTTCTATTGCATGGAGCATTGTAGAATTTTTACATGCATCGGTACACAAGCCCAAAACGTTTTTTGCCACACATTATCATGAACTGAATGAATTAGAAGAACAATTACATAGTGTAAAAAATTATCATATAACAAATAAGGAAATCGGCAATAAAATTATTTTTTTAAGAAAATTAGCTCCCGGTGGAAGTACCCATAGCTTTGGTATTCATGTAGCTAAAATGGCAGGAATGCCGCCAACATTAATTGATAGAGCCAATGAAATATTAAAATTATTGGAAAGTGATAGAGAACAAATAGCAGACAATCAAAAACAAAAAAATCTTTCAAATATCATTCGCCCACAATCATCTAAAGTACAACTTTCAATTTTTGATGCACACTCAGAAACTTTTGATGAGATAAGAAAATTACTGAATGATATAGATATTAACAGATTAACTCCTGTTGAAGCTTTACTTAAATTAAACGAAATAAAAGAAAAATTGAAGTAATATTTATTGCATTGCTTCAACCAACTTCACAACTTCCATTGCTTCCTTCACATCATGTACTCTTAAAATAGTTGCACCGTTTAATAGAGCAATCGTATTTAAAACAGTGGTTCCATTTAATGCTTCGTTGGCAGTTACACCTAAAGTTTTATAAATGGTAGTTTTTCTTGAAACGCCAATTAATAAAGGCTTTTCAAGCATTTTAAATAGTTGCAGTTCTTTTATTAATTGAAAATTATGAGCAGCCGTTTTTCCAAAACCAAAACCAAAACCAATATCAATAATAACATCGTGTATGCCCGCTGCTTTACATTTAGTAGTTTGCATAATAAAAAAGTCTAATACTTCTTTGGTTACATTTTCATACACCGGGTTTAGTTGCATATCTTGTTGTTTGCCTTTCATGTGCATACAGATATAGGCAACTTTTAATGCTGCAACTGTTGAAAGCATTGCTTCATCATGCAAACCACCACTTATATCATTCACAATACATGCACCTGCATTTACTGCTTCTTTTGCTACTTTGCTATAATAAGTATCAACCGAAATAAAGACTTCAGGAAATATTTTATGAATATCTTCTATAATGGGCAATACTCTTTCTAACTCTTCTGTTTCACTAATTGGTTGGCTTCCCGGTCTTGTACTTTGTCCACCAATATCTAAAATGGTTGCTCCCTCACTCAGCATTTTAGCGGCTTCTTCCAAAGCCTTATCTATATTAAGTTTTCGGCTATTGGCATAAAAAGAATCAGGTGTTGCGTTAATAATACCCATTACTATTGGTTTATCAATTATTAACAATTTACCTTTACAGTTAAGTGTGAACATGGTTTTATTTTATATTGCAACTGCATCAAAGATAAGTGGTATAAATAAGCTTAATTAAATAACTAAAATTGAAGTAAGCAACGTAAAAAGTTTAAGCTAATCGTTGCTTTTAAATAAAAAAATGAACGATACAAATTTACAATACGACGAAGCGATAAAAAATTGCATTGATATTTTTTTAAAGAAAACAAAAGATTACGGCACATCTTGGCGGGTGTTAAGAACCATTAGTGTGGTTGATCAAATTTTTATTAAAGCCCTGCGTATAAGAACTATTCAAGATAAACAAGTGCAAAAAGTTGGAGATGATATTGCAAGTGAGTTTATGGGAATTATAAACTATGGTGTAATTGGTTTAATACAATTAGAAATAAATAACCCGCAGGTAGAAGATTTAACTGTTGAAGCTGCCAATAATTGGTATAAAAAACAAATTGATTTTGCAAAAAAAACAATGTTAGATAAAAATCACGATTATGGTGAGGCTTGGCGTGAAATGAGTCAGGAAAGTTTTGCAGATTTAATTTTAGTAAAGTTGTTGCGTATTAAACAAATATTATTTAATGATGGCAAAACATTAATTAGCGAAGGTATTGATGCTAATTATGTGGATATTATTAATTATGCCGTTTTTGCTTTAATATTAATTGGAGAAAATAAATAATATGAAAATAATTGTAAATATTATTCGTGTTTTAGTTGGGGCATTATTTATTTTTTCAGGATTGGTTAAAGCCAATGATCCATTGGGGCTTGCCTATAAAATGCAGGAATTTTTTGAAGCATGGCATTGGTTGGCTTTTAATAATTATGCTTTGTTTATGAGCGTAACAATGAATGTGCTAGAAGTGTCTGCCGGTATGGCTTTGCTAATAGGATGGCAAAGAAAATTTACCAATTTGTTTTTATTATTGCTCATTCTATTTTTTACATTTTTAACCAGCTATGTTTTGTTTAGCGGTAAAATTACCAATTGCGGTTGCTTTGGAGATTGTATTCCGTTAACACCTATACAAACATTTGCAAAAGATGTTGCATTATTGTTGATGATTGTATTATTGGTCTTTCAAACAAATAAATTAAACCCAATTTTTTCTGAAACAATTGCAAGTACTATTGTAGTGCTTAGTATTGTTGCAACTATTGCTATGCAGTTATTTGTATTAAAACATTTGCCTTTTGTAGATTGCCTTCCATACAAAAAAGGAAATAGTATTTTAGAACAAATGAAAATACCTCAAGGTGCAGTACCCGATAGTTTTCAAATAACTTATCAATATAAAAAAGATAATAAAACAGTTGAATTTAATGCTAATCATTTTCCTGATGATTTTGACAGCACTTATGTTTATATAAACAGAGTGAATAAATTAATTAGAAAAGGGAATGCAACTCCTAAAATTGTTGATTTTGCTTTGAAAACAATTAGTGATGTTGATACCACAAAAGAAATATTTGCACAAACACAACCTTATATTTTATTGTTTGCGAAAGAATTACCAAAAAATAAAAATATTTTTGAGAATAAAGTTTTTGAAGCTATTAAAGCAAACCATATTCCTCTATTTGTTGTTACTGCAGATGGAAATGCAGATAGCTTGCACAGCAATTATTTTACTATTTTAAAGTGCGATGTTACGGTAATAAAAACTGCAGCCAGAGTAAATCCTACGTATATGTTTATGAAGCAAGATACCATTATGAATAAGATTAGTTATGCCGATGAAGACAAAATTTTAAAAGCTATTCATTCAATTTCAAAACCATAATTTGTTTAACATCATCATCAAAAAAATATTATATGGACTGTTGGTTTTAGCAGGCGTAATAGCATTGGTGTTTTTTTTATTTCAAGGGTTTGGAGATCCGGCACGTTTGGTTTTGGGTCAAACAGGAGATGCGGCAACTATTAAAAATATTCGTAAAGAATTAGCATTAGACCAACCTAAATGGAAGCAATTTTTAAATTATGTAAATGATGTAAGCCCCATTGCCATTCATTCAAAAGAAGAAATACAAAGCAAACAATTAAAAGGATTTTTTATTGGCAATGAAACTAAATTAGCAATTAAAATTCCATATTTACGCCGTTCTTATCAAACAAAAAAAAATGTAAGCGAAGTATTGTTAGATGTGTTGCCTAATACAATTGTATTGGCATTCGCAGCTATGTTGGTGGCAACTTGTATAGGTATTTTGTTAGGTGTATTAGCAGCAGTAAAACAAAACACTTGGATGGATACATCTTCAGTATTTGCAAGTGTGTTAGGTATTTCGGCACCATCATTTTTTATGGGAATTATTTTAGCTTATTTGTTTGGATTTGTTTTAAGTAAATACACTGGTTTGCAAATGACAGGAAGTTTATTTGACATTGATCCTATTAATGGTAAACAATTGCAATTAAAAAATTTAATATTACCTGCATTAACACTTGGCATAAGACCCTTGGCTATTATTACACAATTAACACGCAGTGCTATGTTAGATGTATTAAATATGGATTATATCCGAACTGCTTATGCAAAAGGGCTAAGTAAAACACAAGTTGTTTTTAAACATGCACTTCGCAATGCGTTAAACCCGGTAATAACAGCTATTACAGGCTGGTTTGCCGAATTATTGGCAGGAGCTTTTTTTGTAGAATATATTTTTGGTTGGAATGGAATAGGAAAAACTACAGTTGATGCGTTAGAAAAATTAGATTTCCCTGTTGTAATGGGAAGTGTTTTAATAACTGCTACATTTTTTATTATTGTAAATATTGCTGCAGATATTTTATACGGAATTGTTGACCCGAGAATTAAAATGAGTAAATAGAAGGAAATAGCAACTACTATTTACAAAGCAAGATTTTATTTTTACTCACTATTTATCACATACTTCAACAATTAAAAATTTTAAATAATTTGTATTTTCCATTTCCCAAACAATAGGATGATCACTTGCTTGTGTGTTAAACACTACCTGCCTTATTTTTTTTCTGGCATCTTTTGCTGCTAATTCAATAGTATGTATAAACATATCGGGAGGCACTAAATTGGTGCAACTGCTGGTAACTAAAAAACCACCGTTTTTAATTAATTGCATGCCACGTAAATTTATTTCTTTATAGCCTGTTATTGCTTTCTGAATACTTTCTCTACTTTTTGTAAATGCAGGCGGATCAAGCATTACAACATCGTATTTTTTTTCTTCTTTACTCCATTTTTTTAATACGTCAAAAGCATTTACAGCTTCAAAATGTACAATATTTTCAAGCCCGTTTAATGCAGCATTTTTGTTAGCTTGTGCAACTGCATTCTCGCTAATATCTAATCCTAAAACAGATTTTGCACCGTAATAAGCAGCATGAATTTCAAATGTTCCGATATAAGTAAATGCACTCAATACATCTGCATTTTTTACAATATGTTTTATAGCTCTTCTATTATCTTGTTGGTCTAAAAAATAACCTGTTTTTTGCCCGTTCTCTATATCTACATAAAACTTCAAACCATTTTCATTAATAATAATATTTGTATCAAATGTGTTAGATAAAAACCCTTTTTGTTGTGGTAAACCTTCTAATGCTCTTACCGGCACATCGTTACGTTCATAAATTCCTTTTGGATTAAAAATTTGCTGCAAAGCTTTAACTATAGCGGGTTTCCAAACATCCATTCCATAGGCCAAGGTTTGTAATACAAAGTAATCATTAAACTTATCAATAATTAATGCAGGCATTTCATCTGCTTCGCCAAATATTAATCGGCAATTGTTGGTATAACCAATTTTCTTTCTGTAATTCCATGCTTTATTTATTCTGTTATAAAAAAATTGTTCATTAATTTCTTCTTTATGTCTGGTTAATAGCCGAACTAATATTTGAGATTTAGGATTAATAAAACCTCTTCCGCAAAATCTTCCATCATTATAAAAAACATCTACAATATCTCCGGGGTTTGCATTGCCTTCTATTTTTTCTACTTCATTTCCAAAAACCCAAGGATGGCCATTAAAAATTCGGTTCGCAATTTTTCTTTTCAAATAAACTTTAATCATAGTGGACAAAGATAGTTTTTGTGCGATTGTAAGTTTTTGAATTAGCATAATCAATTAAAAATTATATTTTCTATGCAGTAAATGATACTTAGTGTTTCCTGCCATTTTTTCCCTTTTCTTTGCGTGGCAAAAAAATTGTGTATTTAGAGCAACTATTATAAATAATTATGGAAGAGAAAGAATTACAGCAAAACGAATCTGTTGAGGCAGAAACTTTAATTAATACTGACGAAAATGCAGCCGGCACCACCGGTTTAAATGAACCTGTAGCAGAAGAAAATGAAACTGAAA
The DNA here is from genome assembly GCA_018267705.1 of Bacteroidota bacterium. Lineage (GTDB taxonomy): Bacteria > Bacteroidota > Bacteroidia > Chitinophagales > Chitinophagaceae > CW01. The sequence goes on from JAFDXX010000016.1 coordinate 95,193, forward strand.
AACTTGAAGCTGCATTGGCAGAACAAAAAGATAAATATTTACGCTTGGCAGCAGAGTTTGATAATTTTAAAAGAAGAACAGCTAAAGAACGTTTAGAATTAATTCAAACTGCAAGTAAAGATGCTCTTATTGCTTTATTAGATGTTTTAGATGATGTTGATAGAGCCGAAAAACAATTGAATACAACAACCGATATTGCATCACAAAAAGAAGGCATTCAATTAGTGTTTAATAAAATTCGTTCGGTAATGCAAAGCAAAGGTGTTAAAGCAATGGAAAGCATTAATACTGATTTTGATTACGAAAAACATGAGGCAATAACAGAAATTAATGCACCATCAGAAGAATTAAAAGGCAAAGTAATGGATGAAATTCAAAAAGGATATTATTTAAACGATAAAATTATTCGCTTTGCGAAAGTGGTGGTAGGAAAATAAATTAATTGATTTGCAAATGTGCAGGCGTGCAAATTAATTTCATTATAATATCTGCACATTTTCACATTTGCATATTTGCACATTATGAGTAAAAGAGATTACTACGAAATATTAGGCGTAAGCAAAAGTTCATCTGCCGATGAAATAAAAAAAGCATATCGCAAAGTAGCTATGCAATATCACCCCGACCGCAACCCCGGTGATAAAGCAGCAGAAGAAAAATTTAAAGAAGCAGCAGAAGCATACGAAGTATTAAGTGATGCAGACAAAAAAGCGAAATACGATAGATTCGGTCATCAGGCTTTTGCACCCGGAATGGGCGGCGGAGGCGGTTTTCATGCAACTAACATGGAAGATATTTTCAGCAATTTTGGAGATATTTTTGGTGATGATGTGTTTGGTAGTTTTTTTGGCGGTGGAAGAAGAGGCGGTGGGGGCGGAAGAGCCAGAGCGGGCGGACAACGCGGTAGCAATCTTCGTATTAAACTAAAATTAAATTATGAAGAAATTGCAAAAGGCGTAACTAAAAGTGTAAAGGTTAAAAAACAAATCGTTTGTAATACTTGTAGCGGTAGTGGTGCAAAAGATAAAGGCAGTGTACAAACTTGTAATACTTGCGGTGGTAGTGGGCAAGTTAGAAAAGTACAAAGCACTTTTTTGGGCCAAATGCAAACGGTAACAACTTGTCCAACTTGTAATGGAGAAGGTACAACCGTAACTGCAAAATGCGGTAGTTGTAAAGGAGAAGGAAGAGTTTTTGGAGAAGAAACGATTTCTATTGATATACCTGCCGGCGTGCAAGAGGGAATGCAATTAAGCATGAACGGGAAAGGCAATGCAGGAGAAAGAGGTGGAATGCCCGGAGATTTAATTATTCAAATTGAAGAAGAAAAACATCCTGAATTACAGCGTGATGGTTTAAATGTAGCTTACGAATTATATATAAGTTTTTCTGACGCTGTTTTTGGTACTAATGCAGAAGTACCAACGGTTGATGGTAGAGCAAAAATTAAAATACCTGCAGGCACACAAAGTGGTAAAATTTTTCGATTAAAAGGAAAAGGCTTTCCTGAAGTACAAGGTTATAATAAAGGCGACCAATTAATTCATGTAAATGTTTGGACACCGCAACATATTTCTTCAGAAGAAAAAGAAATGCTTGAAAAGTTAGCTGTTAGTGCAAACTTTAAACCGCAACCGGATAAAAATAATAAAAGCTTTTTTGATAAAGTGAAGGAAGTATTTAATTAATGTTTTTCCTTTCTTCTTTTTTTCTGTGTTGGGTTGTATATATATGCTGCTTTTTGCACTAATGTAATAAATTCCATTTGACTTCTGTCTGTAATATCAGCATTGTTTTGTGCAATAGTAATTACATCTTCAAAAGTATAATCTTTCACAAACTTTGATTGTTTTAATAATTCACCAAACATTACTACTGCGTTTGCAAAACGTAAATAGTTATTGTTTTCTGTATTTGCAATTTGTGTAGAGATTGCATTCCAAGTTATATTAACAGGGTTATTAGTAATATGTTGTTTATATTGCAAATGCAGTTGGGCTAAGGGTTGTATTGTATCAATATATTCTTTTGTTATTTCAATTTCAAAAATTGCTACTGTGTTATGACCGCTACCTACTTCTCCTCCTTCTAATTCACTAGTGCTATCGTTAACTGCTTCTTTTTTATTATCAAAACCAATTAAGCGATATTGATTTACTACCTCAGGATTGAAGTTTACATTCAAATAAGCATCATTGGCAACAGAAAAAAGTGTTTTTGTAAATTCTGTTATTAATACTTTCTCCGCTTCTTGTATATTATCTAAGTAAGCAAAATTTCCGTTTCCTTTTTTAGCTAATATTTCTAATTTGCTGTCTTTGTAATTACCCATTCCAACACCTAAACAAGTTAAATAAATATTACTTTGTTTATAGAATGAAATTAAATCTTCCAAATCTCGTTCACTTGTTTGTCCAACATTAAAGTCTCCATCAGTAGCTAATATTATTCTGTTGTTTCCGTTTTCAATAAAATTACTTTTGGCAATAGCATAAGCAGTTTTAATAGCACCTTCTCCGGGTGTATCTCCGTCTGCATATAATGAATCTATAATATCTTTTATTTTAGGTTTATTATCTCCGGTGGTAGGTGCTAATGCTACATGCACTCCGCCGCCGTATGTAACAATACTTATTTTATCAACTGGTCTTAAATTTTGAACTAATAAATTAAATGCGGCTTGCAGTAATGGTAAACGGTTGGGTTTATCCATTGAGCCTGATATATCAATTAAAAAAACAAGATTACTTGGAGGAATATTATCTAAATTTATTTTAGGAGCAGTTATATTAATATAAAATAATTTGTTTTTACTATTCCAAGGGCAATTTCCTATGGTAGTAGTGCAATGAAATGTGGTGCTGTCTATATTGGATTTTGCAGCATGCAAATTAAAGTAGTTTAGCATTTCTTCAATTCTAACGGCATCGGTTGGTACTTTTAATTTATTGTTGATAAATCTGCGAATGTTGGCATAAGAAGCTCTATCTACATTTAATGAAAAACCTGTTTCGGGATAATTGCTTGTATTAATGAATTTATTTTCTACTAAACTGCTGTAACTCTCACCTAACGCTGAAAAAAATGAAGTATTATCTGTATTTAAATTTTTTGTAAGTGATAATATTTTGTTTCTTGTTTTTTTTGCAGTAGAGGGAAGCATTTTTAAAAAAAAAGTTTGATAAAGCCGTGTATCAACTTTTGCTCTGAAAGTTTCGTAGCCATCAAAAGAAATAAAAACAGAATCGAAAGGGGAGGAAGAGGGTATTCCGAATAAACCATTCATTTCAGAATAAAAAACATAAGTACCCTGTGTTGCTAAATATATTTTAGCACCTTCTAAAGGTTTGCCTCTTTCATCTTTTACTTGACCGCGTAAGTAATATTGGCTTTGTACAGCTGAAAATGAGAGGCATAATAATATTAAAAGCAAGCTGTGTTTCACTTGCAAAGATTTCTTTTTCTATAACGCCAAAACTTTAAACTCAGTATGTATTATTGGTGTAGCTGATAGATTTCTTTAATGTTTCTACCAAATCCATCATAATCTAAACCATAACCTAATACAAATTTGTTGGGAATTGAGAAACAACAATAATCAATAGGAAATTTATAAATAGTGGCATCGGGTTTATGTAAAAGTGTAGCAACTTTTAAACTGGCAGGCTGTTGATTAATGAGTTGTGGTAAAAATTGATGAAGTGTATTGCCGGTATCAATAATATCTTCTAACACAACAATATGCCTTCCGGTTAAATTAGCATCTAAACCAATAGAAGTAATTACGTGCCCTGTAGATTGTGTGCCTTTGTATGAAGCTAATTTTATGAAACAAATTTCTGCATTTATGGTAAGCTCTTTAAAAAGATCTGATGCAAACATGAATGATCCATTTAAGATGGCTACAAATATTGGATCTTTCCCTTCATATTCTTGGTTAAGCGTGGTAGCCAATTCTTTAATTTTATTTAGAATGGTTGATTCTGAAATAAAAGGAACAAAAGTTTTATCTAATACTTTAATGGACTGCATAATTATTTTTATTTAGATACTTTGGTAGGTTGAACTGTTTTAGAATTTGCAGGTGTAAAATTTCTCAAATATATTTTTTCTCCCGCATTAAGTTGAATGTTTTTTTGAAAGTTGTTGAACTGTAAAATACTTTCTAATTGCACACCTTCTTTTTGGGCAATATCATGTAAGGTTTCGTTGGCAGCAACTACATGAAAATCTGTTGCTCCTTTTTTCATTTTCTTTTCTAAGAAAATTAAGTTGTCGGTTTCTAAAACAGATATTTCTTGCATATCATTATACGCAAAAATTTTGTTTAAATCTAAATCGTATTGGTTAGCAATTAGTAATAATGAGGTTCCTGCTTTTGCATACACTACTTTGGTATGATTAATAGTAAAAACACCATTAGGATATGTTGTAGTAGTTGTGGGGTTTGTTGTATTTATTGAAGTATTATTATTTGTTACTGTAACCAATTCTTCTTGTGGTCGATTAGCTGTAACATTTGCAGGTATTGAATTATTTGATTGATTGTTGTTTACAACTTCAGTATTTGTTTTATTGTTTTGTTGTTGTAAGGCAATTAGGGTGTATTGATTTAAATTATAATCGTTAATAATTTTTAATAGCATTTGCGGATAGTTCTTCTCGGTAGCATATCCTGCTTTTTTTAAACCAAAACACCAGCCTTCAACATCGGTAGGAGATAGGTTGAATAATGAAGTATAATAGGGTCTGTTTTTCAAAAAATCTGAATGGTCTTTAAAAGAGGCTTCTGCATTAGGATATACTCTAAAGCATTCTTGTTTTAAATCATCATCGTGATAAACTTTTTCACCTGTCCATTCTGTTTTACATTTTATACCAAAATGGTTATTGCTTTTTTTGCATAAATCACTTTCACCGTATTGAGATTCTAAAATGCCTTGTGCTAAAGTTATTGAAGCAGGTACACCTGTTCTTTGCATTTCGGCAATGGCAATATTTTTATAAGTTGCAACGTATGCGTAACCTTTTTCTTTTTGTGCAAATACAAAAAAACTAGCAATACAACATATAGAGGATAAAATAATTTTTTTCATAATTTCTTTTTAATCAATAACAAACCATCTCTTGCTGTTATTAAAACTTGTTCGGTTCTTGCATCTTCTTTTACATGGTTATTAAATGCAATAATGGCTTTAGCATTTTTGTTTTTAACCGGTTGTTCAAAAATTTGTCCATGAAATAAAACGTTATCGGCAATTATTATTCCCCTTTCACTTAACCTTGGTAAAATCATTTCATAATAATCAATATAACCTGTTTTATCTGCATCAATAAAAACTAAATCCCATTTATAATTCAATGCAGGTATTATTTCTAAAGCATTTCCGGTGTGCAAAATTAATTGGTTATGATACGCCGAAAAGCTAAAATTTTGTTTAGCAATTTGGGCATCTTCAGTTCTTAATTCAATAGTGTGTAATTCTCCATTGGCGGCAAGGCCTTTTGCTAAACATAAAGCACTATAACCTGTAAATGTTCCTATTTCTAAAACGTATTTTGGTTGAAGTATAGTACTTAAAAATGTTAAAATTTTTCCTTGCACAGGGCTACTTAGCATGTGTGCATGTAAATGAGTTGCTAAAGTTTGTTGTTGAATTTGCTGCAACAAATCATCATCGGGTGAGGTGATTTTACTTGCATATTCTTCTACTAAAGCATTTATTAATTCCATTAGTAAATTATGTTTTTGCTATAGTTTTTTTTGAAATGATAAGCAAGCCTATAAAAGTTAGTAAGCCATTAATGGGTAATAATTCAATGCCTATTTGATAGCCGTTGAACCATGTTTTTGCATTATTGCTTATGATGTATGAAATAATTGGTGCAAGAATACTTATTATAGTAATGGTAATGGAATTGGGTAGTTTTCTCTTTGTAAAAATACCAAACGCAAATAATCCTAATAGCGGGCCATAAGTATATCCGGCAAGATCTAAAATTTTATCAATAATACTGTTATCATTTAATTTATAAAAAACCATAATGCAAATAAGAAATATAATTGCAAAAGTTAAATGCACAATAAGTCTAACTCTTTTCTTCTTTTTTTCATGCCAATCATTTCTTTCTTTCATGCCCAACATATCTATACAAAATGAAGAAGTTAATGCAGTTAAAGCTCCATCTGCACTGGGAAATAAGGCTGATATTAATGCAATAATAAAAATAACGCCAATGGTGGTTGGTAAATAATTTAATGCAATTGATGGGAAAATTTTATCGCCAATTATGTTTACACCGGCACTAGTTAATTCATGTTTGTTGGCAACAGTATCTAAAGAATAAACTGCTCCGTTATTGGTAGCGTATAAATATAATAAACCACCTAACATTAAAAATAAAAATAATACAATGAATAAAATAATAGAAAGGGTAATTACGTTTTTTTGCGAGTCGGCTAGGCGTTTTACGCTAATGTTTTTTTGCATCATTTCTTGGTCTAAACCGGTCATGGCAATAGTTATAAAAGCTCCTCCAATAATTTGTTTTACAAAAAAACCTTTGCTATTAACATCGGTATTAAAAATATTCAGATATCCAACTTCTCTCATTTTACTTAAAGCCTCGCCGGTGCCTAAGTGTAAGTGGTTAAGAATATAAATAACACAAACAATTAAACCTAATATCATTAAAGATGTTTGTAAAGTATCAGTATAAACAATTGTTTTTACACCGCCTTCAAATGTGTATAATAGTATCATTAATAAAATAACGGCAGCTGTAACTATAAACGGAATGCCCATTCTATCTAAAATAAAAAATTGTAATACGTTTATTACTAAATATAATCTTGCAGTTGCACCTACCACACGGCTAATAATAAAAAATAGTGCACCTGTTTTATATGCTACTACACCAAAACGTTGTTGTAAATAATGATAGATAGAAGTTAGGTTTAGCTTGTAATATAAAGGCAGTAATACAAAGGCAATGGTGGCATAGCCAATTAAATAACCAATAGCCACTTGCAAATAAGCAAAACCTTTAAAGCTATTACCACTAAAATCTCCCACACCGCCGGGAACACTTACAAAAGTTACACCACTTAATGAAGTGCCAATCATGCCAAAGGCAACTAGCATCCAATTGCTGTTTTTGTTTCCAATAAAAAAAGAATCGTTATTAGCGTTTTTGCCGGTGTACCATGCAACTGCCAATAATATTAAAAAATAGGCAATTACAAAACTGAAAAGTAGTAGTGGACTCATATAACAAATTTAGGGGCATAATAAAATAAAATACACAACAAAAAAAATATCCCTTTTTTAAGGGAAGGTTTTTCATTTGTAATATGTATAATTTCACGTTTAATTTTATTTATTTAATGAAGGCAAAACAAAAAATAATACTTATTGGTACATTTGTTACAATGCTTTTATTTCGTGCAAATGCTCAAAATTTTTCTATTGGCATTCAAGGCAATGTAAATGAATATTGGGGGGATTTAAATCCTAACCAATTTAATTTTTATAAATTTTTATTTCCACAAGCAGGCGGCGGTATTTTTTTTCAAGAAAGATTAAGTCCTTCTTTTAATTTATTACAATCTCTCTCGTATAACAGAGTAAAATATCAAACACCCAACTATTTAAAAGGATTTGATGCAGATATATATAACCTTAGCCTTCAACTCAAATACAAATTCAACAATAACTATATTTTTAAAGAACAATCTATTGTACAACCTTTTATATTAGTTGGTGCAGGAGCTTCTTACCTAAATTCATATCCTTTTACAGGAAATCCGGGTGCTATTTCTAATCCATCTTTTCTAACTGCATGGCGGCCCAATTTGCAAGCCGGCATTGGTGTTAATTTTAAAATAAATAACACCATAAGTTTTCAATTATCAAATATTTTAAATATGCCTTTAGATGATAGTTGGGATGGTTTAGTTGCCGGAAATAATTATGATATTTACCTGCAACACAGTGCTGCATTGGTTTTTACATTCAAAAAAGCAACAAAAATTGATAGCGATTATGATGGTGTTTATGATAATAGAGATGATTGTCCTAATACTCCTTTAGGAACTAAAGTTGATAGAAGAGGTTGCCCTATTGCCGATAAAGATAGTGATGGAGATGGTGTGCCTGATAGCAGAGATAATTGCCCTAATACACCAAAAGGCACATTGGTAGATTATTTTGGATGCCCCGCAAATATTACAAAAAGTTACAATACAAATACAACAACAACATATAACCCGCCGCAACCACAGCCACAGCCACAGCCGCAAACATATAACCCACCACCGCAGCCACCGCAACCACAAACTCCTGTTGTTATGGATACAGATGGAGATGGTTTGCCTGATCAAGATGATAAATGTCCAACCATACCCGGACCTATTTACAATTACGGTTGCCCTGTAAATAAAGAAGAAATAAATAAACGATTAGAATATGCAACGCATAATATAAATTTTGAACTCAATAGTGCAACCATTTTAAAAACTTCTTTTCCTGTGTTAGATGATGTGGTTGTTTTGTTAAATCAATTTCCTGAATATAATTTAAGAATAAGTGGACATACGGATAGCAGAGGATCGGATATTTCGAATGAACGGTTATCACAAAGCAGAGCAGAAAATGTAAAAAAATATTTTATTGATAAAGGAATTAGTGCTTCACGAATAAGAACAAATGCATACGGAAAAAATAAACCTGTTTCATCAAACCAAACATCTATAGGAAGAGCAGAAAACAGAAGAGCAGAATTAGATCTGATATTACATTAATAGTTTGGTGATAATTTCATTGCAATAAATTCAGAACTCTCTATTATTTTGCTTGAAAATAATTTTAATGTACTCAAGCATAACCGTTTTTTGCGGAAGTAAAACAGGCAATAATCCATTATTTATACAACAGGCTACCGAGTTAGGATGCTTGCTGGCAAAGCATTCTATAACATTAGTATATGGTGGTGGTAAAGTTGGCATAATGGGTGCACTTGCTAATGCTTGTATGAATAATGGTGGTAAAGTAATTGGTGTAATACCTGAATTATTAATTGAATGGGAACAACAACATACGGGTATTACCGAATTAAAAGTGGTGGCAGATATGCATATCAGAAAAAAGTTTTTGTATGAGTTGGGAGATGCCGCAATTGTTTTACCCGGTGGTAATGGAACTTTAGATGAATTGTATGAAATGATAACTTGGAATACTTTAAAAATTCATGAAAAGAAAATTTATATTTTAAACACTGCAAATTATTACAATAATTTATTGGCACATTTTGATACTATGCAAACAGAAGGATTTTTGTATGATAATTGGCGTGATAAAATAACAATAATAAATGAACCAAAAGAACTGTTTATTAAATAATCAATTAAAACAATCCAAATAACATACCATCTACTTTATTAATAATTTCTCCTAAGTGTTCTTCGTTATCGCCAAACTTGTTTTTATCACAATCAATTACTAATAATGGACCTTCTTTGTAACTGTCAATCCATTTGTTATAATACTCATTTAATTTTTTTAAATAATCTAAACGAATATTTTCTTCGTATTCTCTGCCGCGTTTCTGAATTTGTGCTACTAAAGTAGGAACCGATGCTTTTAAATAAATTAATAAATCGGGTGGTTGCACCATTGTTTTTAATGTTTGAAAGAAACTGAAATAATTTTCAAAATCTCTTTTTCCCATTAAGCCCATATCGTGCAAATTAGGAGCAAATATGTTGGCATCTTCATAAATGGTTCTGTCTTGTATAACGGTTTCTGTACCTCTTTGAATATCTAGTAACTGGTTTAAGCGGTTATTTAAAAAATAAATTTGTAAGTTAAAACTCCAGCGAGGCATATCTTCATAAAAATCCATCAAATATGGGTTATGATCAACATCTTCAAATTGTGGAATCCATTTATAATGCTTACTAAGCATTTCGGTTAATGTGGTTTTGCCGGCACCTATATTGCCCGCTATTGCTACATGTTTTGGTTTTTTTGGTTTTGCCATCTCTATTTAAATGAGTTTACGAAGTATGATTTAGAAAGTGTGTGAATGTAATATTTATCGTTAAACCAATCAACAAAAAAGGTTATATTTTTTACACATTACAAGTTTAACCTAATACTGCTTTTCTAACCAATTGAATGGTTTCGTTGGCACTTGCTCTTGCTTTATCTGCACCTTGTTTAATAATTTTTAAAAGTAGTTCTTTATTATTTTGCAGATCGGCAGCTTTTTCTCTTATGGGCTTTATAAAAGCTATCATATCTTCTGCCAATTGTTTTTTCATATCGCCATATCTAATTATAATGTTGCCTGTTGAGCTATTGTTAAAATCTTCTTCAAACTTTTTTACTGTATCGGGTGTACTAACTTGTTGCATTAAAGTAAAAATATTTTTAATATAATCTGGCATAACAGAATTAGGTTCTGCAGGGCCTCCGTCTGTTTTGGCTTTCATTATTTTCTTTTTAATACTATCATCATCATCTGCTAAATACAAAGTTGCCATTTGATTTTCGCTTTTACTCATTTTCCCATTACCATCAAGGCTTAATATTTTAATTAATTCTCCACCATAATTAAAAGCATAAGGTTCAGGAAAAACATTGCCATATCTGTAATTAAAACGTTGAGCAAAATTTCTTGCCATTTCTAAATGTTGTTCTTGATCTTTACCTACAGGTACTTTTACGGCTCTATGAATTAAAATATCTGAAGCCATTAACACAGGATAGGTTAGTAAGCCGGCATTTACGTTTTCGGGGTTTAAACGAACTTTTTCTTTAAACGATGCTGTTTTTTCTAATTCGCCTTTATAAGCAAGCATATTTAAATACAAATACAATTCTGCTATTTCGGGCACATCACTTTGTACATATAACGCTATTTTTTCGGGGTCTAAACCGCAAGCAATATTTTCTGCAGCAACTCTATATACCGATTGTTGTAATGTTTTGGTATCGGGGTGTGTAGTTAATGAATGCCAGTTAGCAACAAAGAAGTAACAATTGTATTCATCTTGCATGCGAACATAGTTTCGCATTGCACCAAAATAATTTCCTAAATGTAAAAAACCTGTGGGCCTAATCCCACTTAAAACAACTTCTTTTGCCATGCGGCGAAGATAGGGAAACAGCGATGAGTTAAAAATGATAAATAAAAGTTATTAAACTTGCACAACGATATTTGTAACCCATAAATTGCACTCATAACTCATAGTTTCAACATATTATCTTCTCCTATTGAATACTTAAAAGGTGTTGGGCCTTTGCGTGGAGATTTATTGAAAAAAGAATTAAACATTTTCACCTTCAACGATTTATTAAATCATTTTCCCAATAGGCATGTAGATAAAACAAAAGTTGCTTTTATAAACGAAATAAATTTTCAAACAGAATACATACAAATTGCAGGTAAATTAATAAGCATTGAAGTAGTAGGAGAAAAACGCGGAAAACGTTTAATAGCCTGTGTTCAAGATAAAACAGGAATAATAGAGTTAGTTTGGTTTCAGGGAATTAATTGGGTAAAAAAATATTTAGTAGAAGGAACTACTTATTTGTTATTTGGAAAAACAAGTTTATTTAACGGAAAACCTCAAATGGTGCACCCTGAAATTGAAATATTTACAAATGAAAAAAGTGAAGGCAAAGCATTTTTAGAACCCATTTATCCAACAACCGAAAAATTAAAAACAAAAGGTTTAAGCGGAAGACAAATAGCAAAATTAACTTATGCATTATTAACGCAATTGCAAGCAAAAGATATTGAGGAAAATTTACCGAATGAAATTAATAATCGCTTACAATTAATACCTCGCTATGCCGCTTACAAAGCTGTACATTTCCCTTCAAATAGTAATGAATATGAAGCAGCAATAAAGCGGTTAAAATTTGAAGAATTATTTATTGCACAAGTGCGGCTAAACTTAATAAAATTGCAACGCCATTCAAGCAGCAAAGGTGTTGTATTTGAAAAAGTAGGAGAGCTTTTTAATTCATTTTATAATAATCATTTACCATTTCAATTAACCAATGCACAAAAACGTGTATTAAAAGAAATAAGAATTGATACGGCCAAAGGGCATCAAATGAATCGTTTATTACAAGGCGATGTGGGTAGCGGTAAAACAATTGTTGCTTTACTATCTATGCTATTGGCAGCCGATAATAATTATCAAAGCTGTTTAATGGCACCTACTGAAATACTTGCACAACAACACTTTCAAAGCTTAAGTAATTTAGTTAAAGAAATGAATATTGAAATTCGGTTACTAACCGGCAGCACAAAAACTAAAGAACGAAAAGAAATTTTGCAAGGTTTAGCCAACGATACTATTCATTTTATTGTAGGCACACATGCCGTTATTGAAGAAACCGTTCAGTTTAAAAATTTAGGATTAGTAATTGTAGATGAGCAACATCGTTTTGGCGTTGCACAACGTGCAGCATTGTGGAAAAAAGCAATCATTCCTCCGCATATTTTAGTAATGACGGCAACACCCATTCCTCGCACATTGGCAATGACTGCTTATGGAGATTTAGATTATAGTGTAATGGATGAATTACCACCCGGAAGACAAACAATTACTACCGTACATCGTAATGAAATGCAACGGTATAAAGTAATGGAATTTATAAAAACAGAAATTGCAAAAGGCAGACAAGCATATATTATCTATCCGTTAATAGAAGAAAGTGAAAAATTAAATTATGAAGATTTAATGCAAGGTTATGAGGAAGTAAAAAGTTATTTTCCTGAACCTAAATATTTAATAAGTATGGTGCATGGAAAAATGCCTGCCGAACAAAAAGAAATCAATATGCAACGCTTTGTAAGCGGCAATACACAAATAATGGTAAGCACAACAGTTATTGAAGTAGGCGTTAATGTACCCAATGCAAGTGTAATGGTAATAGAAAGTGCAGAAAAATTCGGATTATCTCAATTACACCAGTTACGAGGAAGGGTAGGCAGAGGAAGCGAAAAAAGTTTTTGTATTCTTTTAACGCCCGGCAAAATAAGTGTTGAGGCTAAACAACGTATCTCTGTAATGTGTGCTACTAATGATGGGTTTAAAATTGCAGAAAAAGATTTGGAATTACGAGGACCCGGTGATATTGAAGGCACCAGGCAAAGCGGTGCATTAAATTTTAAATTGGCAAATATTGTAAACGACAAACCACTGCTTGATTTGGCAAAACAAGAAGCAGAACAATTATTGCAAGAAGATATAGATTTAAATATGGCAAAAAATTTGCAATTGAAAAACTTTCTACAACAACAAAAAGGAAAAACGAATTGGAGTAAAATTTCGTAATTGAAAAGTAAAACCTAAAAAAAAACCGTATCTTTTACTAAGATTAATATGCATACCCCATAATGAAAGGAACAATTTTTTTTATAAGACTAATTTTTTGTTTACTGCCAACATCATCTTTGTTTGCACAATCTTATTTAGAGTTTGTAGAAAACAAAGGGCAGTGGGATAAAACTATAAGTTTTAAAGGAGAAATGACAGCAGGAGCATTAGCCTTAAAACCAGATGGTGGATACAGAATGTTGTTATACGATACCAATTCAACTGCATTTATAACATCACACACAACAAAATTTCTTTCTACAACACAGCAAGCTAATCTTTCTAAAACAAATAACAATACTTCTTTAAAAGGTCATGTATATGAAGTGAAATTTTTAAATGCCAACCCCAATCCTGTTGCTGTTCCTGAAAAAGTATCTACATCATACAATAATTATTTTATTGGAAATGATAAAACTAAATGGGCAACTAATTGCAAAATATATCAGGCAATTACCTATAAAAATATTTATCCAAATATTGATGTAAGATATTATACCAACAATGGTTCATTAAAATATGATTTAATTGTAAACCCCGGTGGAGACCCCAATAATATTGCCCTGTATTTTGATGGAGCCGATGCAATTACACTAAATAAAGGAGCTTTAAACATAAAAACCAGTGTTAGCAATGTAAAAGAAAAACCTCCCATTTCTTATTTAATAAACAATAAAGGAAGACAAGATGCTGATTGTAATTTTGACATTAAGGGCAATATTGTAAGATTTAAATTTAAAAACACATTAAAAAATAATGAAATATTAGTTATAGATCCTCAATTTGTTTTTTCAACTTTTAGCGGAAGCAAATCAGACAATTGGGGATATACTGCCACCTATGATAATAACGGAAATTTTTATTTAGGAGGAATTGTTTTTGGAAGCAACTTTCCGGTAAGTAACGGAGCATTTCAAACCAATTTTAATGGTGGCTCAGGAATATATAATATGGATATGGGTATTATGAAATTAAACCCAAGTGGAACGAACAGAATTTATGCAACCTATATTGGCGGTGCAACCGGAGGAGATCAACCACAAAGTATGGTAGTAGATGGTTTAGGAAATTTAACAATTGCAGGAAGAAGTGCATCATCAGACTATCCTACAACAAACGGAAGAATTGGCAGCGGTGGAGGCTGGGATATTGTAATTACAAAATTAAATACAAACGGAACTGCTTTAATTGGATCGGTAGCCATAGGCGGAAGTGGAGATGACGGTGTAAATATTGCTGATAAAGAAACTGCAGTTAGCGGTCCATCTCACTCCATAACAACCAGAAGATATTATGGAGATGATGGAAGAAGTGAAGTAATTGTAGATGCTGCAAATAATGTATATGTAGCTTCTTGTACACAATCGGCAGATTTTCCTACAACAGCTAATGCCTTCCAAAAAATAATAGGTGCAAAAAATGGAAGTGGCAGAGCACAAGATGCAGTATTCATTAAATTTAATTCAGATTTATCAAATTTATTATATGCAACTTTTTTAGGAGGAAGTGATGATGATGCTGCTTTTGTTCTTGCACTAAACCCATTAAACGCAAATGTTTATGTTGCCGGAGGTACCGCCAGTGCAGATTTCCCGGGAAATAAAGGCAATAGCCTATATCAAACTTCTCAAGGAAATGTAGATGGATTTGTAAGCATTTTTAGTAATGATGGATCTCAATTAATACAAACAGGTTACTTTGGTACAAGTGGAATAGATTTAATTTATGGTATTCAGTTCGATAAATCTAATTATCCATATATAATGGGCACAACAACCGGAAACTGGCCTGTTGTAAATGCTCCGTTTAACCAACCGGGCGGCAAACAGTTTATAGCCAAACTACAACCAGATTTATCTAATTGGGTATACTCTACAATATTTGGCACCAACTCTACCGATCCTAATCTCTCTCCAACTGCATTTTTAATTGATAGATGTGAGCAAGCTTATGTTTCAGGTTGGGGTGGTTTAGGTAATACAGGTACAGGTTATCAAGCAGGTAATACAAATGGAATGAGTATCACTGCCGATGCTATCCAGAAAACAACAGATGGAAGTGATTTTTATTTTTTTGTATTAGGAAAAAATGCACAATCTCAATTGTATGGAAGTTTCTTTGGACAAAATGGTGGTAATTATCCCGATCATGTAGATGGTGGCACCAGCAGGTTTGATAGAAATGGAATTATTTATCAAGCAATTTGTGCCAATTGCGGTGGCGGTGCGGTTTTCCCTACAACACCCGGAGTGTGGTCGCCCAACAACCAAGCTTTAGGTACTAACGGAGGAGAATGTAATATGGCAGCCATTAAAATTGCTTTTAATTTAGCGGGAATAGAATCAGCAATAAAATCTAAAGTGCAAGGTTCTACCAGAGATACTTCGGGCTGCTTACCGCTAACAGTAGATTTTAGAGATTCAATAGCACAAGGTAAAAGTTATGTTTGGGATTATGGAGACGGCTCTCCCAAAGTATCAACTACAACTCCATCAAGTAGCCATATTTTTAATTCAGTAGGAATTTATAAAGTGAGTTTAGCTTCAATAGATTCTAATAGTTGTAATATAGCCGATACTTCTTATCTAAACATTAGAGTAGGAAGTGATTCAGTTCGCCTTTCTCTCACACAACAAAAACTACCGCCTTGTACTTCATTCACTTATCAATTTACAAATAATTCGTATTTGGTTTTATCATTAAAACAATTTAAAGATTCAAGTTTTGTAGTAGATTTTGGAGATGGTTCCGCAAAAAAATATTTATTAAAAAACGAAACAGTATTTACACATGCTTTCCCTGCAGAAGGTACCTATTTTGTTACACTAACTTTATTAGATACTAATTTTTGTAATTACTCAGATTATATGATTGATACTTTGCGTATAGCCAGTAATGTAAAAGCAAATTTTCAAACACCTGCAACAGGTTGTAGTCCCTATAGTGCAACATTTACCAATACAAGTTCAGGTGGTTTATCTTTTATATGGGATTTTGGTGATGGTACAACTTCTACACAAACCAACCCTACACATTTATATGCACAAGCAGGTACTTACATCATTACATTAACAGCAAACGATCCATCAACTTGTAACTTAACAGATGTAGCCACTTTTACTATTACCGTATCCGATAAGCCAACAGCAGCTTTTACAGCTTCGCCACAACCACCAATAGCCAATACACCTATTAATTTCACCAATACATCAACCGGAGCCAATTGGTTTAAATACACGTTTGGAGATGGCGATTCTGTTATTACAACATCTACACTTACTCCCGTAAGTCATATTTATAATACAACAAATACTTTTACGGTTTGTTTAACGGCAAAAAACATTTCGGGTTGTACAGATGTAGTATGCAACTCTGTTCAAACATTAGTTAACCCGTTATTTGATGTGCCTAATGCATTTACGCCTAATGGCGATGGCATAAATGATAAAATTTTTGTAAATGGATATGGAATTATAACAATGAATTGGAAAATTTATAATAGATGGGGAGAGTTGTTATTTGTAAGTAACAATAAATCTAGTGGATGGGATGGAACGTATAAAGGTGTACTACAACCACAAGATGTGTATAGTTATATATTAGAAATAGAATTAAGTAACGGAGAAAAATATACTAAAAAAGGTAATATAACATTACTACGTTAATGAAGCACATTGTAAAACATATTATTATTTTATTTTTTGTGTTTAATTGGATGAATATTAATGCACAAGATTTACATTTTTCGCAATACTTTAATGCACCGTTATTGGTAAACCCTGCTAATACAGGTTTTATAACCGATTATGATTATAGAATTGGCGGAAACTATCGTAACCAATGGGCAAACTTTGGCAATGCCTACAAAACAATGAGTATTTGGGCAGATGGACAGTTATTCTATAATAAATTTGAAAATGGATGGATAGGTTTAGGAGGTGCATTGTTAAAAGATGAAGCCGGCGGTGGAACATTAACAGCCACAAGAGGTTTTTTTTCTGCAGCCTATCACCAAGTTATTAGCGATAACGGATTATTAAGTATTGGTGCAGGTTTTGGTATGGTTAATAAACGTGTAGATGTTTCAAAACTAGTTTTCAATAATCAATGGAATGGGCAATTCTTTGATATTACTATACCCAGTAATGAACCGTTTTTTCATACATCCATTTATTACACAGATTTGCAAATAGGTGTAAATTATGCTGCTTTTATTTCTGATAATTTATATTTAAATGCAGGCATTAGTGCGTTTCATATCAATCAACCTTCCGAAAGTTTTTTTGCAGCATCTTCAACGGCTAATACTCAATTAAATCCAAGATTAAACTTCTTCTTAAATGCTCAAATTAAAATTCAAAATTTATGGATTGTTAACCCCAATATATATGTAAGCAAAATGGGCTCAGCTACCGAAACCGTTATAGGATTAAATGCCAATAGAAATTTAAGCGGAGATGGTTCTAACCAATTAATATTAGGTTTATACTATCGTAATAATGATGCTATTATTCCTGTAATTGGTTATGAACTAAACAATTATAAATTAACTTTTAATTACGATGCTACCATTTCTTCTGTAAATACTTATAATGCCATGCAAGGTGCTTACGAAGTATCAATTATAAAAAGCGGTATTTGGAAAGGAGGAGATAAATCTATTAAATGCCCTAAAATGGTTAGGTTTTAAAATGCTTAGTAAATACAAATAAGCTTTTAAATTCTTCTTTCAAATAAAATTTGCAGTTTATATTATTGCTATTACTTTTGCTGCATGATAACAACAGTACATACACATCATCATTACTTGCTTATTGCGTAAGCTATTGGTGTTGGTATATACTTAAACATAATGAAAGGCTTACTCAAAAACGAGTGAGCCTTTTTTAATTGTAGTAAGAAAAAATAAATTATGAAACTTAAACTGGCTATTCAAAAAAGCGGAAGATTATCGGATGATTCTATAAAACTTTTAAAAGATTGTGGAATTGATTTGCATAATGTAAAAGACCGTTTAAAAACAGAAGCAGATAATTTTCCTTTAGAAGTCTTTTTTTTGAGAGATGATGATATTCCTCAATATGTTGAAGATGGGGTTGCCGATATTGGGTTTGTAGGAGAAAATGTTGTGTACGAAAAAAATAAAAAAAATGAAGTAGTAGAAAAATTAGGCTTTGGAAAATGCCGATTAAGTATTGGTATTCAAAGAAATGAAAACTATATTAATGCTTCGTATTTAAACAATAAAAAAATTGCAACTTCATATCCTGTTATAGTTGAAAAATTTTTGAAACAAAATAATATTACTGCCGAAATACATGAAATTAGCGGCAGCGTAGAAATAGCTCCGGGCATAGGTTTGGCAAATGCTATTTGCGATTTGGTTAGTAGTGGATCTACCTTATTTATGAATGGATTAAAAGAAGTAGAAACTATTTTACAATCGCAAGCTGTATTAATTAAGAATAAACATTTAAATGAGCCACAACAACAATTGCTTAATAAATTATTGTTTCGCATACAATCTGTAAAAAAAGCGAAGAACAATAAATACATTTTATTAAATGCTCCCAATAATAAATTAAAAGAAATTATTGCACTCTTACCCGGAATGAAAAGCCCAACCGTATTGCCTTTGGCAACAGAAGGGTGGAGTAGTGTACATAGTGTATTAAATGAAAATGAATTTTGGGATATTATTGAACAATTAAAAGCTCATGGTGCCGAGGGCATTTTAGTTGTACCTATTGAAAAAATGATAATCTAAATATGAAAACATTTTTATATCCCGATATAAAAGATTGGAAAAATTTATTACAACGTCCAACTTATGATATTTCTTCTTTAACAGAAAAAGTAAAAAATATTTTAAATGACGTAAAACAAAATGGTGATTTTGCTTTAAAAAAATATACACAACAATTTGATGGTATTGAATTAAATAATTTTTTAGTTACTAAAAAAGAAATTGAAGAAGCTGAAGCATTATTATCAACCGAGTTAAAGCAAGCAATTCAAACAGCAGCAAATAATATTTTAACCTTTCATCAAAAACAAATTACTAATGTAGAAGTTGTTGAAACTATGCCGGGCATTTGTTGTTGGCGTAAAAGTATTGGGATAGAAAAAGTTGGTTTATATATTCCCGGTGGAACGGCTCCATTATTCTCAACTGTATTAATGTTAGGCATTCCTGCAAAAATTGCTAATTGTAAAGAAATTATTTTATGTTCTCCTTCTAATAAAAACAAAAAACTTCATCCTGCTATTTTGTTTGCAGCCCATTTAGTAGGTATTACAAAAATTTATAAAGTTGGTGGCGTGCAGGCTATTGCCGCAATGGCTTACGGAACAGAAACTATTGAAGCAGTATATAAAATTTTTGGCCCCGGAAATCAGTATGTAACCTGTGCTAAACAATTAATTCAACAAAATGGGATAGCAATTGATATGCCTGCAGGCCCAAGTGAAGTTTGTGTAATAGCAGATGAAACGGCTAACGCAAAATTTGTTGCATCCGATTTATTAAGTCAGGCAGAGCATGGTGCAGATAGTCAGGTATTATTAATAAGTACAAATGCTGATTTAGTGAATGAAGTAAATAATGAAATCAATATTCAGCTTGAAAAAATTTCAAGAAAAAAAATTGCAATACAAGCGTTAGAAGGCAGTAAAGCAATTGTAGTACAAAATATAAATGAAGCAATAAATCTAGCAAACGAATACGCCCCCGAACATTTAATTATTGCATGTGATAATGCAGATACTATTGCCGAAAAAATTATAAATGCCGGCTCTGTTTTTATAGGAAATTATTCACCCGAAAGTGTAGGAGATTATGCAAGTGGCACTAACCATACTTTACCAACCAATGGTTTTGCAAAAATGTATAGTGGGGTTAGTGTTGATAGTTTTGTAAAAAAAATAACTTATCAAAAACTTACACAGCAAGGGTTACATGAAATTGCTACTACAGTTGAATTAATGGCCGAAGCAGAAGGATTGGATGCACATAAGAATGCAGTGGCCATTAGAATTAATAATTAAAATGAAGAATTGAAATGAATTTTGAAATAAACAATTTAATTAGAGAAAATATTAAAAAGCTAACACCTTATTCATCTGCACGAGATGAATTTAGCGGTGAAGCAAAAGTATTTTTAGATGCTAATGAAAATAGTTTGGGTTCGCCCTTGCCTAAATGGTACAATCGTTATCCCGATCCACATCAGCTTCAGTTAAAAGAAAAAATAAGTATTGTAAAAAATGTAGCAATTAAAAATATTTTTTTAGGTAATGGAAGTGATGAGTGTATTGATTTGCTTTATCGTATTTTTTGTGAACCCAAAAAAGATAACGTAATTATTTTCCCGCCAACTTATGGCATGTATGAAGTAAGTGGAAACATTAATGATATTGAAGTAAGAAAGGCATTGTTGTTAGATGATTTTCAACTTGATTTAATTCATTTAGAAAATTTAATAGATGCAAATACCAAAATAATTTGGATTTGCTCTCCCAATAATCCAACAGGAAATTCATTAAATATAGAAGACATTGAATTCATATTAAATAATTTTAATGGAATAGTAGTTATAGATGAAGCATATATAAATTTCTCAAAACAACATTCGTTTATTAGTGCTTTGAACGATTATCCGAATTTGGTTATTATACAAACATTAAGTAAAGCATGGGGTTTAGCTGCCTTACGTGTAGGAATGGCGTTTGCTTCAACAGAAATTATTGATGTATTCAATAAAATAAAACCACCATATAATATTAATCAGGCTACGCAAGAGTTAGCCATAAAAGCACTAGAAGAAGTTGGACAGGTGAATGATATGGTTAGAGAGCTGGTTGCTATGAAAGTAGCATTAATAAAAGTATTTCAACAAATTCCAATAATAGAAAAAGTTTATTCGAGCGATACCAATTTTTTATTAATTAAAATAAAAGATGCAAGAAAAGTGTATGAATTTTTATTAACAAAAGGAATTGTAGTAAGAGATAGAAGCAACGTAAAATTATGTGATAATTGTTTGCGTATTACCGTTGGAACAGAAAAAGAAAATACATTGTTGATAGATGCATTGATTAATTATTTAGAAATTAATAGTTTATAACTTTAACACACAAACCCCTTTACAATGAAAAAATATTTTTTTATACTAACCTTGTTTAGTAGCATGAATGTGTTGGCAGGTACTTTAAAAACCGATTCAACAATAAAAAATATAGCTAATGATAATGCAGGTTTAAAACTTCCTTCCAATTTTACTGCAATAAAAGTAGCAGATAATTTAGGTATTGCAAGGCATATTGCCGTAACACCTCAAGGAGAAATTTATGTAAAACTAAATTTTAATAAAAGAAGTAAATATAAAACTGCTATACTTCATTTAATAGATACCAATGGAGATGGTATCATGGATTCAATACAGCAAATTGGTAATTATGCAGGTACAGGTATTGCTATAAAAAATGGCTATCTGTATGCTTCTTCTGATGAAGAAGTATTTCGTTATAAATTGAATGAGAAAAATAAAATAATTCACCCTAACAATCCAGAAAAAATAATTACAGGATTATTAAACAGAGGAGAGCACGAATCAAAATCAATTGCATTAGATAATAATGGAAACATATATGTAAATATTGGAGCCTATTCAAATTCATGTCAGGAAAAAGATAGACAAACGGGGTCAATGGGCAGGAAGCCTTGCCCTATTTTAGATTCTGCAGGCGGTATTTGGATGTTTAAAGCTGATAAACAAAATCAAACGTATAAAGATGGAATTCGTTATGCTACAGGATTAAGAAATGTGGTTGGTTTAGATTGGAATACGCAAACCAACTCTTTATTTGTAATGCAACACGGTAGAGATCAATTGCATGATATATTTCCTGAAATATATAGCACTCAACAAAGTGCAGCATTGCCGGCAGAATGTATGTACGAATTACATCAAGGTTCTAATTGTGGGTGGCCTTATATTTATTATGATCATTTAGTAAATAAAAAAATACTTGCTCCAGAATATGGTGGAGATGGAAAAATATCATGGGAAGAATTCTTGCATAACGAGAACAATAAAATGAAATCTTCTTTTAATAATTCAAAGAAATTAAATGATAAAGCATTAATCAATAATATGAATGAAGCTATTAATCGTGCAGATAAAAATATTCAAAATCCTGTTATTGCTTTCCCTGCACATTTAGCCCCTAATGGTTTATTGTTCTATACAGGTAATCAATTTCCTGAAAAATATAAAAACGGTGCTTTCATTGCATTTCATGGCAGTTGGAATAGAGCTCCCGAACCTCAAGAAGGTTTTTATGTAGTATTTGTTCCTTTTCAAAATGGTAAACCTACAGGTAAGTGGGAAATTTTTGCCAACGGTTTTGCAGGTAAAGCAGTTATTATTTCAAGCAGAGATGCAGAACACAGACCATGCGGTTTGGCACAAGGTGCAGACGGCTCATTATATGTAAGTGATGATAGTAAGGGCACTATTTATAAGATAAGATACAATAAATAACATATTGTTTCATGAAAAAAATAGCAACTATAATTGTATTCACTATCATTACAATTGTTTTTGTATTGGCACAACAACCCAATGCTATGCAACAATCTGTAATGCGTGGTAAAGCAGTGTACACAAAGTTTTGCTTAAGCTGCCACCAAGCAGATGGAGGCGGTGTGCCCAAATTAAATCCACCATTAATTGTGACAGAATATATTAATGATAAAAATAAAATGATAAAAATTGTGTTGAAAGGAATGACAGAACGTATTGCTATTGATGATGAAAAGTATAGTAATAATATGGCTCCACATAACAATTTAACCAATCAGCAAATAGCAGATGTATTAACTTATGTGCGAAATAGTTTTGGTAACAATGCAGGTGCAGTAACTGTTGCAGAAGTGCAAGCAGTAAGAAATAAACAATAGAATATATAAGAAATAGGAAAGGAGATAGGTGTTTGGTTTTTGAGTTACTAAAAAAAATCAAATCTCTTTATCCGAAATATTAAATTATGAAACCAATTTTATTTATAGATAGAGACGGTGTAATACTTAATGAACCGACAACCGATTTTCAGATTGATAGTTTGGAAAAAACATCTTTTGTAAAAAACGTTATTACCACATTATCAAAAATTGCAAACGAGTTTGATTATTATAAAGTATTAATCACTAATCAAGATGGCTTGGGCACTGCATCATATCCTGAACAAACATTTTATCCCTATCAAAATTTAATGCTTAGAATTTTAGAAAGCGAAGGTTTTGTGTTTGATGAAATTCAAATAGATAAAACATTAGCAAAAGATAATAAACCTACACGAAAACCCGGCACTGCTTTATTAAATCATTTGCTAAACAATGAAAAATTTGATATCAAAAATTCCTATGTAATTGGTGATAGATGGAGTGATATTGAATTGGCAAAAAATTTAGGATGCAAAGCAATTTATTTAAAATCATTACACCAATTAACCAATGAGCAAGAAGAAGATTATAAAAACATAATTGTTTTTGAAACTGATAATTGGAATGATATTTATACTTTTTTAAAATTGAATTTGCGAAAAGTAATACACGAGCGTAATACCAACGAAACAAAAATAAAAGTTGAATTAAATATAGACGGAAGCGGTAAAGCCAATATTAGTACTGGTTTGAATTTTTTTAATCATATGTTAGAACAAATTGCTCGTCATGGTAAAATAGATTTGATGATTGAAACAAAAGGCGATTTGCATATTGATGAACATCATACTATTGAAGATACAGGAATTGCTTTAGGAGAAGCATTTGCAAAAGCATTAGCAGATAAAAGAGGAATGGAACGTTATGGTTTTGCATTGCCAATGGATGATGCTGAAGCAAAAGTTTTAATTGATTTTGGTGGAAGAAATTGGTTGGTTTGGAATGCAACATTTAATAGAGAAAAAGTGGGAGACATGCCTACAGAAATGTTCTTTCATTTCTTTAAATCTTTTAGCGATGCAGCTAAATGTAATTTGAATATTGCAGGTAATGGCGATAATGAACATCATAAAATTGAAGCCATATTTAAAGCATTTGCAAAAGCTATTAAAATGGCTGTAAAGCGAGATCCGTTAAGCAATTATTTGCCAAGCACTAAAGGTGTGTTATAAAAAATATTTGGCAATAAATAATCTGCTCCGTTATATTTGTATTGCAATGATAAAAATAACAAACAATATTTGGTGGTGGCATACAAACCTGAATCGGGGATTGTAAAGGCATTGCCAATACTATTGTTTAATATATTAAACCCCGATAAATTTTATCGGGGTTTTTGTTTTAATAAATCTGGTTTATTGAAAGATGCACAAAGAACAGAACGTACAAGTGAGTGACACAACAAGTGATGCCATGAAAACAAAAAACTGAAAACAAAAAAAATAACATATCATTCTGAACGAAGCGAGGAATAACAATAAGATATTTTGTTGCGATTAGGATGACAAAAAATAGAATAATGAAAAAGATTGTAATTGAAACCAAAGTAAAAAAAATGTTAGCCGATGTGTTTACACCTGTTGGCATTTACTTGCGTTTGCGTGATAAATTTAGAGATACTATTTTGTTAGAAAGCACCGATAACCATGCTGCAGAAAATAGTTACAGTTTTATTTGTATTAACGCTATTGCAGGTATTGAAATTACTAATAAACAAAATATTGAATTTAAATTACCGAATGATAAACCTGAAAAAATAGAAATAAAAAACACAAATGAAGTGCCGCATTTGTTGTGGAATTTTATCAATCGTTTTCAACCCATACCAAGTGAAGAAAAAACTGTAAAACAAGCTCAAGGATTATTTGGTTATACCACTTATGATGCTGTGCAGTTTTTTGATACCATCAATTTATCTTCTACTCTTTGCGAACAATTTGTTGACATTCCATTGATGCGTTATAGATTATATCAATATGTAATTATTATCAATCATTTTAAAGATGAATTGTTTTTATGTGAGAATATAATAAATGATTTAGAAAGTGATGTATTGAAAGTTGAAAGTTTAATTAAAAGTAAAGATGTACCTTATTTTCCATTTGCAATGAAGGGTGAAGAAACAAGCAATATAAATGATGAAGCATATATTCAAATGGTGAAGAAGGGGATACAAAGTTGTTATAGAGGAGATGTGTTTCAAATTGTACTCAGCCGTAGATTTCAACAAGGTTTTATTGGAGATGAATTTAATGTGTATAGAGCATTGCGAAGTATTAATCCCTCACCTTATTTATTCTTTTTTGATTATGGTGATTATAAGTTAATGGGCTCCTCTCCCGAAAGTCAATTAATTATAAAAAATAATAATGCAATTGTGCATCCCATTGCGGGCACCTATAAACGTACAGGGAATGATGAAATTGATAAACAAGCAGCCAAACATTTATTGGAAGATGAAAAAGAAAATGCCGAGCATGTAATGTTAGTTGATTTAGCGAGAAATGATTTAAGCAGAATTTGTGATGATGTGAAAGTAAATTATTATAAACAAGTACATTATTATAGTCATGTAATTCATTTGGTTAGTGAAGTTGTTGCAAAGGTTAGAGAAAACAGTAACCCGTTTTTATTATTAGCAAAAACATTCCCTGCAGGCACTTTAAGCGGGGCACCTAAATTTAAAGCCATGCAATTGATTAATGAATTTGAACCAACCAACAGAAGTTATTATGGTGGTGCATTGGGCTTTATGGGTTTTGACGGAAGTTGCAACCATGCTATTATGATAAGAACTTTTTTAAGTAAGAATAATACTTTGTTTTATCAAGCCGGTGCAGGTATTGTAGCAGCAAGTAAACCTGAAAGTGAATTGCAAGAAGTAAATAATAAATTAGGAGCATTAAAGAAAGCTATCAACCTTGCAGTTGAGTTATAAATGATAAATTAAGTCAATCTTTTATTGAATACGCAATACTAAAAATTCAAAATAAAAAATGAAAATATTAATATTAGATAATTACGATTCGTTTACATATAACCTTGTGCATTTGGTTGAAAAAATAACAAAAGAAAATGTAGATGTTTTTCGCAACGATGAAATTATTTTAGATGAAATAAAAAAATACGATAAAATTATTTTATCTCCCGGTCCGGGTATTCCAAGTGAGGCAGGTTTGTTATTGCAAGTAATTAAAGAGTATGCTTCAACAAAAACTATATTGGGCGTGTGTTTGGGGCATCAGGCAATTGGAGAAGCATTTGGAGGAACTTTAACTAATTTATCAACAGTATTTCATGGGGTGGCAACAAATTGTAAACTGCTAACTGCTAACTGTCAATTGTTTGCAGGCATGTCTTCAAATTTTGAAGTTGGTCGTTATCACAGCTGGGTAATTGATAGAAATAATTTTCCTGAAGAATTAGAAATAACTGCAGAAGATGATAATGGTTTTATTATGGCATTACAACATAAAACGTTTGATATAAAAGGAGTGCAATTTCATCCGGAAAGTGTATTAACACCAAGTGGCGAAACGATTATAAGAAATTGGCTTTCAAAATAATTTAAACTAAAAATCCTATGAATAGCAAGACAAAAAAATAAAACATGAAAAAAATATTACAATATTTATTTGAACATAAAACACTAAGCAAACAACAGGCTTACGAAACATTAATTAATATTAGTAAAGGCTTGTATAATGAATATGAAGTTACTTCTTTTATGACGATTTACTTAATGCGTACCATTACAATTGAAGAGTTGCAGGGCTTTTGTAATGCTTTATTAGAGCTATGTGTAAAAATTGACCTATCTGATTATTTAACAATGGATATTGTTGGAACCGGCGGAGATGGAAAAGATACTTTCAATATTTCTACATTAAGTTGTTTTATTGTTGCAGGCACCGGTCAAAAAATTGCCAAGCATGGCAATTACGGTGCATCAAGCATAAGTGGTGCAAGTAATGTAATGGAGCAATTAGGATATAAATTTAAAAACGATGCTGCACAACTAAAGAAAGAAGTTGAAGAAACAAATATTTGTTTTTTGCATGCTCCATTATTTCATCCTGCATTAAAAGCAGTTGGCCATATAAGAAAAAATTTAGGCATAAGAACTTTTTTTAATATGTTAGGCCCAATGATAAACCCTGCTTCTCCTAACTATCAATTAGTAGGTGTGTATAATTTAGAAATGGCAAGAATCTACAATTATTTATTGCAACAAACTAATCGTTCATTTACTATTATTCATTCCTTAGATGGATACGATGAAATTTCACTAACTAATGATACCAAAATAATTACGAATGAAGGAGAAAAAATAATGACTCCGCAACAATTAGGAAAAAGAATGGTTGATGCAAAAGACATTTATGGTGGAAGTACTGTTGAAGAAGCAGCAAAATTATTTTCAACTATTATACAAGGCAAAGGAAGCTGGGCACAAAATGCAGTAGTACTTGCAAATGCAGCAATGGCACTGCTTTGTACAAATAACTATAAAAATTATGACGATGCTTATAATGCTGCTGTTGAAAGTTTAGAAAGCGGTAAAGCATATCAATCTTTACAAAAATTAATAAGCTTACAATAATGAACATTCTTGATAATATAGTAGCAAAAAAGAAAATTGAAGTAGCAAAACGTAAACAAAATATTTCTATTCAGGAATTAGAAAAACAAAAATTTTTTACTCATAAAACTGTATCACTAAAAGAGTTTTTGTTAGATAAAAATAGAACAGGAATTATTGCTGAATACAAACGAAAATCTCCCAGCAAAGGAATTATTAATAATCATTCAACTGTTGAAGAAGTTACTACTGTTTATGCAAAATATGCTTCGGGTATTTCTGTTTTAACCGATGAAGAATTTTTTGGCGGCAATATGCAAGATTTAATAAACGCAAGAATAAATGCAGTTCCATTGCTTAGAAAAGATTTTATGATTGATGAATATCAAATTATAGAAGCAAAAGCAAATGGAGCAGACGTTATCTTACTCATAGCTGCCTGCCTTTCAAAAGCACAAACGAAAAATTTTTCTGCATTAGCAAAAAATATTGGCTTAGAAGTTTTATTGGAAATTCATAATGAAGAAGAGTTAAATTATATTGACTGCAATGTTGATTTGGTTGGCGTAAATAATAGAAACCTTAAAACCTTTGAAGTAAATATTCAAACATCTTTACAGCTTATTCATCAAATTCCTGCAAATAAATTAGCTATTGCCGAGAGTGGTATTAATAATGTAGATACAATTGTAACTTTACGTAACGCAGGGTTTAAAGGTTTTTTAATTGGAGAAAATTTTATGAAAGAAAACAATCCTCCCACTGCGTTTATAAATTTTGTTCAACAACTTAAAACAAAATTGGTATGAGAGTTAAAGTGTGCGGAATGACTAAGGTTGAACAAGTGCAACAACTGAATAAATTAAATATTGAGTTTTGTGGATTTATTTTTTATGAAAAAAGTAAACGTTATGTATTAAATCATTTATCTGCATCTTCTATAAAAAAAATAAAAGGAAAAATAAATAAAGTAGGTGTGTTTGTAAACGCCAATGAAGATGATATTTTAAAAACGGTTGATGCTTGCGGATTATATTTAGTACAATTGCATGGAGATGAAACGCCTAAACAATGTGAAAAAATTTCGAGCTATATTACTACCATTAAAGCATTTAGAATAGGAGATGATGAAAATGTTTTATGGAAAATAAAAGATTATGCAGATGTGTGCGATATGTTTTTATTTGATACCAAAGCAGCAGATTATGGTGGAACAGGAAAACAGTTTAATTGGAACATTTTAAATGAACTGAATATTGATAAACCATTTTTTTTAAGTGGAGGAATCGGTCCGAATGATATTGAAAAATTGAAAGAATTTTCAAAAAATACAGTGGCAAAAAACCTGTTGGCCGTAGATATTAACAGCAAATTTGAAATTTCTTATGGGGTAAAAGATATTAATTTGATAGAAAAATTCGTTAATAGTGTTAAGAACATATAAAATGAAATTTTTTTTGCTATCGGGCATGGCTTTAATGTCTATTTATGCTGTTGCACAACAGCCTAAAGATTCTTTGCCTATTAGTAAAGAAAAAACTGAATTTTTAAAGAATTACAGCGAATATTTACTGAAAACTAAAGCTAATAAGCCTAAAACTTCCATTGATAGTTCTGTTTATTTTCCTAAAACAGAACAAGTAATTCAACCCAAAATAAAAACTAATTTACCTTCCGAAGAAATAACAGGTACTATAAAATCGGGTTATAAAAAGTCTGTTGAAATTACTCC
>JAFDXX010000017.1 GCA_018267705.1 Bacteroidota bacterium
CACCTCGATGTCGGTTCGTCACATCCTGGGGCTGGAGAAGGTCCCAAGGGTTCGGCTGTTCGCCGATTAAAGTGGCACGTGAACTGGGTTCAGAACGTCGCAAGACAGTTCGGTCCCTATCTGTGGTGGGCGCAAGTAAATTGAGTGGACATGACCTTAGTACGAGAGGACCGGGTTGTACGTGCCGCTGGTGTATCTGTTATGCCGCCAGGTGTAATGCAGAGTAGCTATGCACGGCCAGGATAAACGCTGAAAGCATCTAAGCGTGAAACCTTCCACAAGATGAGTTTACTTTTAAGGGCTGTCAAAGACTATGACGTTGATAGGCTATAGGTATAAAGCTGGTAACAGCAAAGCCAAGTAGTACTAATTGCCCGTATGCTTTATTTTTTATTAAATTACTTTATTGTAATTTAAATCTTGATGATAGCTTTTCCAATATGTACCTTATTTAAGTTTTTATGGTGGTTTTGCCAAGGGTGTTCACCTCTTCCCATTCCGAACAGAGAAGTTAAGCCCCTTATGGCCGATGGTACTTGATTAAATTCTGGGAGAGTAGGTAGCTGCCATATTTATTTTAACCCTATCAATTTTATTGGTAGGGTTTTTTATTGTAGTTAAGTTTCTAAAAAAAATTATAATATATTATTTGTATAAATATTTTTAGGGAAAATACTCTTTTGTTTTTTTTTACTGTTATATTAGCTTTTAAATATTCTTATGAAAATTAAACTGCTAATATTTTTTATTCTCTTCTTTTTTGTTGGAAAATCTCAAGAATCTTCTTTAGGATTTAGTTTGAAAGTGTTTATTCAAAATGAAATAAAAAAACCATTACCAAATGTTGTTATTGAAATAAGACGTACTAATGATTCGAGTTTAATTAAAAATATTGTTACTAATAATAAAGGGATTGCAGAAATTACAAAATTAGCTAACGGGACATATTATTTTTTTTGCAAACTTATTGGATATACTAATTTTAAATCAGGCAACTTAAATTTTCCTTCTAATAAAAATATTTTAAAAGATAGCATTTCTTTCCAGCTATTCCCTTCTATAAAAAATTTAGGATCTGTAACTGTTGCAAGTAAAAAACCATTAATTCTACAGGCACATGGTAAAACAGTTATCAATGTTGATGCTGCTATTACCAATACGGGATTAACAATAATGGAAGTTTTGGCAAAATCTCCGGGAGTTATAGTTGATAAAAACGGTACTATTAGTTTAAAAGGAAAGCAAGGCGTTTTGGTTTTGATAGATGATAAACCAACTTATTTATCTGCAGGGCAGCTTAATAATTTATTGAGTAGTATGAATGCTTCTTTAGTTGAACAAATTGAACTAATTAGTAATCCTTCTGCAAAATATGATGCAAGTGGAAATGCAGGTATTATTAATATAAAAATGAAAAAAAATGTTGTTAAAGGGTTTAATGGAATTGTTTCTTTAAATTATGGACAAGGTAAATATGCAAGAACAAGTGAAAATGTTGTATTAAATTTTAAACGAAATAAATTTAATATATTTTTTAATTATGGATTTAATGCCAATAAAGACTTTAATCAAATTTATGCGTTAAGAAATTATTTAAATACCTCCGGCATAGCATTTTACACTCTTGAACAACCATCCTATCTTACCAGCAATGGATACAGCCATGCAATTAGAACAGGTATTGATTACAACATAAATAGCAAAACAATCATTGGTGCAAGTTTTACAGGTTCTTTTGTGGATAGAACCGGAGCTAGCAATGCTAATGCAATATGGAAGCAAACTTCAGGTACAATTGATTCTACCATTAATACAACAAGTAATAGCACTTATAATTTTAAAAGTGCACTTGGTAGTTTTTATTTACGCCATACAATTAGTAAAACTAAAGAGCTTTCTTTTGATTTTGATTTGGGAAAATATAATATAGATAGTAAACAAAACTTTCTTAATCAATTAATTGGATTAGGTGGATATACAGATGCTAATAAAGGAAACATTCCTTCTAA
Organism: Bacteroidota bacterium; assembly: GCA_018267705.1. Taxonomy (GTDB): domain Bacteria; phylum Bacteroidota; class Bacteroidia; order Chitinophagales; family Chitinophagaceae; genus CW01. The sequence continues at coordinate 2,010 of JAFDXX010000017.1, forward strand.
TATTAATATTGTTTCGGCAAAAGCAGATTATACTGATAAAATTGGCAAACAAGGTAAATTTGAAACAGGCTTTAAAACTGCTTTTGTTAAAACAGATAATATAGCATCATACGAATATTTTGATGGCAGTACATGGAAAGACGATTTAGGAAAAAGTAATCATTTTTTATATAATGAAAATATAAATGCAATTTATGCAACCTATGAACAACGTTTTAAACGTTTTTCTTTTCAAGTAGGATTGCGTTATGAACATACACATTATGATGCACACCAATTAGGAAATGCCATTGTAAAAGATTCGGCTTTTAATAAAAATTATTCCGGATTATTTCCTTCAGGTTATATTTCATATATGGCAGATTCTAATAATACATTTACAGTAACATTTGGCAGAAGAATTGACAGGCCTGCATTTCAGAAACTTAACCCTTTTGTGTTCTTAATAAATAAATATACTTATCAAACCGGTAATCCATATTTCTCACCTCAAGATACTTGGAATTTTGGAATTGACCACCAATACAAACAATGGCTTACTAGTTCAGTATCATTCAGCATTATTAAAGATTATTTTTCTCAATTATTTATAAATGGAAATAATAATATTTTTATTTATACTGAAGGAAACGTGGGAAAAATGTATAATTTTTCGTTAAGTGAAACTGTTCAATTATCTCCTTTAAAATGGTGGACAGTTGTTGCACAAGCTCTTTTTAATTATAAAGAATTTCAAGGGTATATTTCCAACAATTACACAACTTCAATACCTCAACTATATTTTAATATTACTAATCAATTTAAAATTGGTAAAAAAATAACGGCAGAACTTTCGGGTAATTATATAACAAATTCTAGAAATGATTTGCAAGAATTGTTGTATCCCACAGGTCAAATTTCAACAGGATTTGCAATGCCTATTATGAAAAAAAGAGCAACCGTAAAATTAAGTATTAAAGATATTTTTTATACCCAAGTAATGGAAGGGCTTACAAGCTTTAATAACGCAAGCGAATATTTTAAACTTTTGCAAGATTCAAGAAAAATAAATTTCACTTTTATATATCGTTTTGGAAAACAATATAAAACACCCAAACGCTCTGCAGGTGCAGCCGGAGATGAAATTCAACGCGTTGGAGGATAGTTATTGCATTATAAAAAGAGAGGTATAATAAAGTTGTTATATAAAATTTTTGTAGTTAAATTTTTATAGGAAATATTCTGACATTGGTTTACCCATTTTATTCCTTGAATAGCGTTAGTTAAAAACACTTCATCAGCATTTAATACATCATTTTTTGTAAGAGAAGTTTCTTCATACAAAATATTCTCTTTACTAAAACAGTTTAATAAATATTTTCTCATTGTGCCTGCAATACAACCTTCAGCTAATGCAGGTGTTTTTATTATTCCATTTTTTATAATGAAAACATTGGCAATACTTGCATCGCAAATATTACCTTTTGAATTAAACACTAAAGCATCATTTAATTTATTTTGTTTGGCCCATAAAGCTACTAATGTATATGGCAAATAATTATTTGATTTTATATTCGAAAACATATCGCAAGACTTTTGAGAATAGCTATAAAAATCAATATTTAAACCATTTTCATTTAGCTCATTGCTAGAGTTATTTAACTCAAATGTTTGTATTAAATAATTAGGTTGTTGTGTTATTTCATCATACAATGCAGCACTACCTCTTGATACACTTACTCTTATTCTTGCTAATTTTGTATGATTATTTTTTTTTGCTAATTGAATAATAGAATCAATAAATTGTTGTGTTGAAAAAAAATCTGTTTTAATAAATTGAAGCATTTGTAAAGATGTGGTAAACCTTTCAATATGATAATTTTGCAAGATAATTTTACCGTTTATAAGTTTCATTGTTTCAAAACAACCATCACCGTATCTGTATGAGCGATCGTTTATATCAATTACTTTTTCAGTTATTGAAAAAACTTTTCCATTGTAATTAAAAAAACTATTCTGCTGCATTGGTATAATGTAATAATTTTAAACAATAATTTTTTTATTTTTTATGAAGATACAAGATGTTATAAATGCACTTGAAAAATTAGCAAATCCTTTTTTGCAAGAATCTTATGATAATTGCGGATTGCTAACAGGTAATAACCAATGGCAATGCACAGGTGTTTTGTGCACATTAGATTGTATAGAAAAAGTAGTTGATGAAGCTATTACAAAAAAATGTAATCTTATTGTGGCACATCATCCTATTATTTTTTCAGGGTTAAAAAAATTAAGCACCAATCATTATGTTGAAAGAACTATAATTAAAGCCATAAAAAATGATATTGCTATTTACGCTATTCATACCAATTTAGATAATATTAAACATGGTGTAAATAAAATAATTGCCGATAAATTAGGGTTACAAAACCAACAAATTTTATCTTCAAAAGCCAAACAATTAATAAAGTTGATTGTATTTGTGCCAATAGACTATACAAATAAATTAAAAGATGCCATTTTTAATGCAGGTGGTGGAAATATTGGTAATTATAACGAGTGTAGTTATAGTACCGAAGGAATTGGAACTTTTAAAGCAAGCGAAGGAACAAACCCATTTACAGGCAAAATTGGAGAGCGACATAACGAAAAAGAAACAAAATTAGAGGTTATTTTTCCTGTGTGGTTACAAAATGAAATTATAGAAGCCATGAAAAATGCCCATCCTTATGAAGAAATTGCATATGATTTAATAGCAGTAGAAAATCAATATCAAGATGTTGGCAGCGGTATAATAGGTAATTTACCTCATCCTAAAGATGAAAAACTATTTTTGGCTGAAATAAAGGATATATTTGGATTACAGGCTATTAAACATACACCATTATTAGGTAAAAAAATTGAAAAGATTGCTGTTTGCGGCGGCTCTGGAAGTTTTTTAATTAATAAAGCAAAAGCTGCAAAAACAGATTTTTTTATTACTTCTGATATAAAATATCACGAATTTTTTGAGGTAGATGATGCATTGGTACTTGCCGATATTGGTCATTGGGAAAGTGAGCAGTTTACACCTAATTTATTACTTGAATTTTTACAAGCTAAATTCCCTACTTTTGCCGTCCTTAAAAGTGAAGTTTATACTAATCCGGCAAGATATTTTTTTTAGATGGGCGAATAATGAATAGAACGTACAAGTGAGTGACACAACAAAAGATGCTTAAAGAATTGAAAGCCGGAAATAAAAATAAAACATACATCTAAAATCTTAAATCGCACATAATTATGGCAGCAGTTAAAGAATACTCAGTTGAAGAAAAATTAGTTGGACTTATTAAGCTTCAAAAAATTGATAGTAAACTTGATGAAATTGATATTTTAAAAGGAGAATTACCAATGGAAGTAAGCGACCTTGAAGATGAAATTACAGGGTTGCACAGCCGTAAAAATCGTATTGAAGAAGAAATTAACGGTATTAATGATTATATAGAAAGTAGACGTGCTATAATAAAAGACGGAGAAACGCTTGTAAAAAAATATGAGAAGCAAAGTAATGATGTAAAAAACAGCAGAGAGTTTGAAGCAATTGAAAAAGAAATGGAAATGCAACAGCTTGAAATTAAACTTGCTGAAAAACATATTAAAGATGCTAACGAGCAAATGGCTGAAAAAGTAAAAAATTTAGACGTTGCCAAAAAACAAATTGCTACAAAAGAAGGTGTATTAAACCATAAAAAAGGTGAGTTAGAAAAAATTATAGCAGAAAACGAAAAAGAAGAAAAACAGTTTAAAAAATTAAGCAGTGCTGCACGTGAAGCTATTGATGAACGTTTGTTATATAGTTATGATAGAATTCGTACAAGTTACCGCAATGGCTTAGCTGTTGTACCTGTTGAAAGAGATGCTTGCGGTGGTTGTTTTAATGCTATTCCGCCACAACGCCAAAGTGAAATTCGTTTACACAAAAAAGTAATTGTTTGCGAAAACTGCGGAAGAATTTTAGTAGATGCAGACTTGAATGATAGTGTTGAAGCTAAATAATTTATAATTAGTTTAATATTTTTAAAGGCAACTTAATAGGTTGCCTTTCTTATTTTTATAATGCATGAAGAAAATATTTTTTTTATTGGTTTTAATCACAGCATTACAAAATAATGCAGTTGCAGAAAAAGTATATGAATTTAATAGTACTTGCCAGCAAGCATATATAGAAATGACAAAGTTGAAATTTAGTGCTGCAAAAATTTTAACAACAAAAGCAAGGCTATCTAATCCCGAAAATTTAATTCCCGATTTTATTGATAATTATATTGATTTTTTTACACTTTTTTTGAATGAAGATATTGCCGAATACAATAAACTAAAACCAGTAATTGAAAACAGAATCAACAGTTTTAAACAAGGCAATACAACCTCTCCGTTTAATTTATATTGCTTAAGTATGTTATATGTGCAGAAAGGAACGATAGAAATTAAATTTGGTGAAACATGGAGTGCAGCATGGAATTTTAGAAGAGCATATCAACTTATAAAAGAAAATAAAAAAAACTTCCCAACATTTTTACCTAATGATATGTTATATGGCAGCTTGCAAACAGTTGTAGGCACTATTCCCAAAGGATATAAATGGTTGGCAAACATATTAGGTTTAAAAGGTTCTATTGCAGAGGGCAATAAACTACTTACCAATTTTGTATATAGCACAGACCCTTGGGCAAGATTAATGAGTAACGAAGGAGATTTTATATATTGCTATTTGCAATTTTATGTGTTAAACAAAAAAGAAGAAGCATTACAATTTATTCATACAAAAAAATTAGATATTGTAAATAATTTATTGTTTGCATACATGGCAGCTAATTTGGGAATAAATAATAAACAAATTGATTTTGCAAAAGAAGTAATCAATAACCGAAATAAATCTGCCGAATATTTTCAAACACATGTATGGGATTTTGAAATGGGTTTTGTAAAACTCTATAAATTAGAAACACAAGAAGCAATTAATTATTTTGAAAAATATTTACACAACTTTAAAGGAAGATTTTATGTGAAAGATGTGTATCAAAAAATAAGCTGGTGCTATTATTTGCAAGGCAATATGGTTGCTGCCGAAAATGCACGAAAAAATGTTTTGAAAAAAGGAGCAACCGATGCAGATGCAGATAAACAAGCATTAAAAGAAGCCAAAAGTTTACAATGGCCTAATACCATATTATTAAAAGCAAGATTATTAAGCGATGGTGGATACAACACAGAAGCCTTGCAATTATTAAACTCAAAACATATTAATAATTTTGATAAAGAAGAAGAACAATTAGAATATGCGTATAGATTAGGAAGAATTAATGATGATTTAAAAAAATATGATGATGCTATTAACTGGTACAATAAAACTATTGAAATAGGAGAACAACGCCCCGAATATTTTGCGGCACGTGCTGCTTTACAAACCGGAATGATTTATGAAAAACTCGGAAAAAAAACCGAAGCCATAAATTATTATAAACGTTGTTTAAATATGGACGAAGAAGATTATAAAAATTCAATTGACCAAAAAGCTAAAAGCGGTATAGCAAGATGCAAAGGAGAATAAGCAAATTATAAGCTCACAAATCTGTAAATAAAATTAACTTCAAACTTCTTTTTTAATATTTGCATATCTACTAATTTGCACATCAGCACATTTTATTATGCTTACCAAACTTTACATACAGAATTACGCTATTATTGATGAGGTTGAAATTAACTTTTCAAATAAACTAAATATTATTACCGGAGAAACAGGTGCAGGTAAAAGTATTTTAATGGGGGCATTAAATTTAATTTTAGGAGAAAGAGCAGATAGCAGCATATTGGTAAACAAGAATAAAAAATGTTTTGTTGAAGGAACTTTTAATATTGAAAATAAAAAACAAGTAATTGATTTTTTGCAACAAAACGATTTAGAAGCAGATAGTGATTTATTGCTACGAAGAGAAATTGGCGTAAACGGAAAATCGAGAGCATTTATAAATGATACACCCACCTCCTTGCAACAATTAAAACAATTAGCTCTGTTGTTGGTTGATTTGCATCAGCAATTTGATACATTAGAATTAGGCGAGGCAAATTTTCAAAGAGAAGTAATAGATGCCTTAGCGGAGAATAATGCAATCTTAACAAACTATCAAACACAATATCGGCAATGGGTGCAGGCCAAAATAGATTTACAAGCATTAATTCAACAAAAAAATAATTTTCAAAAAGAAGCAGATTATAATCAATTTTTATTTGATGAATTGAATGAGTTGAGTTTGAAAGAAAATGAATTGGAAGATTTAGATAACGAACTAAAAATTTTAAGCAATAGCGAAGGAATAAAAAACACGTTAAGTAAAGTATATTTTGAACTGACTGAAACTGAAAAACCTATAATAACTAATTTAAAACAACTTATTAATCAACTGCAAACTATTGCTAACTATCATCAAGATATAAAAAACATTATTGATAGACTTCAATCATCGCAAATAGAATTGCAAGATTTAAGCAACGAAGTTGATAGCATTAATAATGCTGTGCATTACGATGAAGAAAGAATTAATTTAATTAATGAAAGAATTGCAGCAGGATATAAATTATTAAAAAAGCATAATGTTTCAACAACCAATCATTTACTTCAAATACAAAATGAATTGGCAAAAAAGTTAGAAGCTGTTTTACAAATTGATGATATCATTCAATTAAAAGAAAAAGAACTTCATCAGCTACAACAACAATTAGAAACTTTAGCAGAAAAAATAAGCAATGCCAGAACCAAACAAATTATTCCTTTTGCAAATAATGTAAATAATTTATTGCATAAAATAGGCATGCCCAATGCTCAATTAAAAGTTACATTAACTAAAACAGCTTTAAATGAATTTGGAAATGAAGTAATTGAATTTTTATTTGATGCGAATAAAAGCAACAAATTTGAGCTGATTAAAAAAGTTGCCAGTGGCGGAGAATTAAGCAGACTAATGCTTTGCATTAAATACTTAGTTGCAGAAAAAATAGATTTACCTACTTTAATTTTTGATGAAATTGATACAGGTATTAGTGGTGAAGCAGCCAAGCAAGTAGGTATTATTTTACAACAGTTGGCTATTAACCGACAAATAATTTGTATTACACACCAACCACAAATTGCGGGCAAAGCCAATGCACATTATTTTGTATATAAAGAAATAAAAGACAACGCAGTAAAAACCAATATTAAAGTATTAGAGGAAGATGAAAGAATAATTACTATTGCTAAAATGCTAAGCGGAGAAAAACCATCTGCGGCAGCTGTGGCAAGTGCCAAAGAAATGATGAATTAAAACAAACCAGCTAAATAAAAAAGCCGCTATTTTTTAGCGGCTTTTTAGTAAAATTAAAATCCTTTTTTAGCAACGCCATCACTAATAGCTTGCAAGGCTTTTGCTTCACTTAAAATGGCGGCCATTTTATTTCCTTTTCCATCGTGGCCGCTGGCCATATAACCACCTTTAGCAGTTTTGCTAACTACAGCATCTTGCATAGGAACGTTTTTTTCTTTTGTTTTAAGGCAGTATGCTTTAATCATTTTACTTGTGTCCATTGTAATAGAATTTAATGTTTAAAAATAAAAAACCGGTTAGTATGGTACAAATTAAAGTTTTTTTTCTGAATATAATAAAATCAACCCAAATACTAATCCACATTTTTTAGAATGATGATATTGGGTTTCATATCTATTATTATTTCTCTTTAGTGTAAGGAAGTTTGAGTAGAAATTATTTCAACAAAATAAAAAAGCAGAAAGAAATTTCTTTCTGCTTTTATTCATTAAATAATATTGTATTAAAATTTGTATAAAACTTTTACACCAAATTGATTTGCACTTCCACCAACTAAAGAAGTAGAAGTGTAATGAGCCAAAGCTTCAATTTTACCAAAGTCATAACCTGCTTGCGGGCTAAAGGTGAAACCACTTACAGAACCTCCGCCACCTGTAAATGTACCATACCCAATACCCATACCACCAATAAATTGCTTAGAATAACGTGCACCAACCAATACAGGTATAAAACCCATGGATGAACCGTTTTTTGAATAATTTAAATAGCCCAGTTGAGCAAATGCTTGAAATTCTCCACCTATACCTAATGCACCTTCTAATTCAACACCATAACCCATTACGGAACTGCTACTTCCGGTAACTGAATAAGATGCTATTGAAACACCGCCTGCAATAGCAAATTTTTTATCGGAGTTGCTATTAGATTTTTGTTGTGCTTTAACTGCGAATACGCTACCTACAAACATTACAAGAGTAAAAATTTTTTTCATAAATGTTTTTTATTGGGTTAAATAATAACCGAATGTAATAAGAAAATTATAGATAGCATATACTCTATTAGTAGTATTTTAGACTTATAAGCTATCACTTTATCACACATCAATCTTTGCGTATTTGGCATGTGTTTCAATAAACTCTCTGCGTGGGGCAACTTCATCGCCCATTAACATACTGAAAACTCTATCGGCTTCGGCTGCACTTTCAATGGTTACTTGTTTTAGTGTTCTTCTTGCAGGATCCATGGTTGTTTCCCATAATTGATCGGCATTCATTTCTCCCAAACCTTTATAACGTTGTATAGTTACACTGTCTTCTTTTCCGGCAGCTAATTTTTCAATTAATGTTTTTCTTTGTTCTTCGTTATAAGCGTATTCGGCTTCTTTTCCTTTTTTTACTAAATATAATGGGGGTTGAGCTAAATATACATAACCTTGTTCTACCAATTCTTTCATATATCTGAAAACAAATGTTAGAATTAATGTGGCAATATGAGAACCGTCTACATCGGCATCGGTCATAATAATTAATTTATGATAACGGAGCTTTGTTAGGTTTAATGCTTTGGGATCTTCAGGTGTGCCTACTGTTACACCTAAAGCGGTGTACATATTTCTTATTTCTTCATTTTCATAAATTTTGTGTTCCATTGCTTTTTCTACGTTTAAAATTTTACCACGCAATGGAAGGATGGCTTGGTAGCTTCTGTCTCTACCTTGTTTTGCTGTACCGCCTGCACTATCTCCCTCAACTAAATAGAGTTCGCATTTCTCTGGATTTCGTTCACTGCAATCGGCTAATTTTCCGGGTAGGCCGCCTCCGCTTAAAACGGTTTTACGTTGTACTAATTCTCTGGCTTTGCGAGCTGCCACACGTGCTTGTGCTGCTAAAATAATTTTTGAAATTACATTTTTTGCTTCTTTTGGATTTTCTTCTAAATAGGCTTGTAATGCCCGCCCAACAGCAGTTTGTACAGTTCCGCTAACATCGCTGTTGCCTAATTTTGTTTTGGTTTGTCCTTCAAATTGGGGCTCGGGAACTTTTACGGAAACAATGGCACTTAATCCTTCTCTAAAGTCATCTCCTTCTACTTCAACTTTTGCTTTTTCAAATAGTCCTTCTTTATCGCCATAGCTTTTAAATACACGTGTTAAGGCAGTTCTAAAACCGCTTACATGTGTTCCGCCTTCAATGGTATTAATATTGTTTACGTAGCTGAAAATATGTTCTTTAAAATCATCATTATAAGTCATAGCAACTTCTACAGCAACATTGGTTGCCTCATCATGCCCTTCAAAATATAATGTTTTGGAAATAAGTGGATTTCGATTGCTGCTTTTATCTAACATTTCAACAAACTCAATAATACCGCCTTCACTGTAAAAGGTTTTTGAGTAATGCAAACCATCTTCTTGTTTTTCTCTTAAATCGTTTAAAGTAATAGAAATTTTTCTGTTTAAATAAGATAGTTCACGTAATCTTCCTTCTAAAATTTCTCTTTTGTAAACTGTTTCTTGAAAAATAGAAGCATCGGGCCAGAAATGTTGTTTGGTGCCGGTTTTATCGGTTACACCAATTTCACGAACATCGTATAAAGGAATTCCAATTTTATATTCTTGTTCAAAGATTTTTCCTTCACGGCAAACAATTGTGTGCATGTGTGTGCTGAGTGCGTTTACACAACTTACACCCACGCCATGTAAACCGCCTGAAACTTTATAAGTGTTTTTATCAAACTTGCCACCGGCATGTAAAATGGTCATAGCAACTTGTAATGCACTCACGCCTTGTTTTTGGTTAATTCCGGTAGGGATGCCTCTTCCATCATCTTCTACCGAGATAGAGTTATCTTCATGTATTGTTACTACAATATTTTTGCAATATCCGGCAAGAGCTTCATCAATACTGTTATCTACTACTTCATAAACTAAGTGATGCAAACCTTTTACTCCTACATCACCAATATACATGGCGGGTCTTTTTCTAACGGCTTCTAAACCTTCTAATACTTGTATGGAGTCTGCACCGTAATTGGGCTTTTGTTCTTCGCTCATAATACTTATCCTGCTTATGTTGTGTTGAAAATTTTAAGGTTGGCGAATATAGGTTAAAACCCTTGCAATTGTAGTATATGGCAAACCTATTTTTCCACTATTTTATAAATGGAAATTGAAAGGTTGAATTCTATTCATTTTATTGAAAATTTTCACATTTTATACATACTATCGGCTTTTAAAAAACGTTTACACCAAGTACATTTGTAAATAACAAAAAACTATGGCAGCAGGCAAATCATCTTTAAAAAGAAGTAAACCCAATTATATTTATAGCATTATAGGAGTGGCTTTGGTATTGTTAATTATGGGTATTATGGGGTGGGTATTTTTGAATTTTGAAAAAGCAGGAAAAGCATTTAAAGAAGATATTCAAATGCAGGCTTTTTTAAGAACTGCCAATAAAGATTCTATTAGTTTAATACAGCAATACATTACTGCACAACCTTATGCCAAAAATGTGCAGTACATTAATAAAGAAACGGCTAAAGAAATATGGAACAAAGAAAATAAAGATGATTGGGCAAAAATTTTAGATGCGAACCCTTTACCCGAAAGTATTGATTTTTATGCCAAATCTCAATATGTAAATAAAGACAGTCTCCAAAAAATTAACGACCAAATAATGCAGAGTTATGGTAATCAAATTACCGAACTAAAATATCCAAAAGATCTTGTAAATAATTTGAACGAAAAAGCATCAAAATTTGGATTAGGCTTTTTGGTTGTAGCCATTGTTTTATGCGTAATTGTAATTATTAGTATTGATAATACTATTAGGTTGGCTATGTTTAGCAATAGATTTTTAATTAAAACCATGCAAATGGTAGGAGCCACACGTGGGTTTATTACCAAACCAATGAATATTAAAGCAGTAATTAACGGATTAATAAGTGCCGGTATTGCTATTGCCATTTTATTTTTAATGATTCAATGGTTAGAAGCACAAGTACCTCAGTTAAAACTAATAAGAGATTTAAACTTAACTTTATTATTGTTTGGCGGAATGATTGTAATTGGTGTAGGTATTTCCGTATTCAGCACCCATAGAAGTGTAAGAAAATATTTGAAAATGAAGTTAGATGATTTGTATTAGCCTCATACTTCCACCAAAATATAAAACTAATTTTAAGATTTTTTTCGGTAGGATGTAGTTAATAGACTGTTTACTTTACCTATATTGCGGCTCTCAAAATTTTAAACATGAAATCGGCAGATAAAAAACAACATAGCATACCTACATTATTCTCTAAAGAAAATTATTTATGGATGGGTATTGGTGCTGCAATTATTGCATTAGGAATGTTTTTAATGAGTGGCGGAAAAAATATAGACCCCAATGTGTTTGATGATAATGTAGTGTACAGCAAAACAAGAATTACTGTTGCACCAATATTAATTATACTGGGTTTATTAATTGAGATATATGCAATTTTTAAGAAAAAGAAATAAACGCTTTTTATAAAAAATATATAATAAATGCAAAGCGGTGTACTTCACCGCTTTTTTATTTTGTATAACTTAAGAAAACATACACACAAGTAGCTATAACCTATCTTTGCAAAAAATAAATTTATGTTTATACAGCAACTATATACCGGATGTTTAAGTGAAGCAGCTTATTATATTGAAAGCAACGGAGAAGCAGCCATAATAGATCCTATGAGAGATATTGACGAATATCTCGAAATAGCAAATAAACGCAAAGCAACTATTAAATATATATTTGAAACACATTTTCATGCAGACTTTATCAGTGGTCATTTAGATCTTGCTGCTGCAACAGGTGCTACCATAGTTTACGGTCCGGATACTATTACCAAACTTTCCGTACACATTGCAAAAGATGGAGAAATATTTTCTATTGGAAATATTACTATTGAAGTATTACACACTCCGGGGCATACTTTAGAAAGCAGTTGCTTTTTATTAAAAGATGAAAACAAAAATGCACATGCAATATTTACTGGCGATACTTTATTTGTAGGAGATGTGGGCCGCCCAGACCTTGCACAAAAAGGTGAAGAATTAACCATGCATGATTTAGCAGGAATGTTATACGATAGTCTTCAACAAAAAATTATGCCCTTGGCAAATCATGTCATCATGTATCCCGCACATGGAGCAGGCAGTAGTTGCGGCAAAAATTTAGGCCCTGAAACATACAGTACTATTGGAGAACAAAAACAAACCAATTACGCTTTACAACCTCAAACAAAAGAAGAGTTTATAAAAGCAGTTACAGAAGGATTAGCAACCCCTCCGCAATATTTCCCCATCAATGCAAAAATTAATAAAGAAGGTTACGATAGTTTAGATAAAATTTTAGAAAACGGGTTACAAAAATTTTCTGTTACTGCATTCAAAGAAAAAATGAATGATGATAACATTATTGTTTTAGATACACGCCCCGCAACAGTTTTTACACAAGGGTTTATACCCCATTCAATATCAATTGGTTTAGAAGGAAGATTTGCAGAATGGGCAGGAAGCATCTTACCATTTAATAAAACATTATTATTGGTTACAGAAATTGGAAAAGAAAAAGAAACCCTTATACGCCTTGCCCGTGTTGGGTTTGAAAAATTTGCAGGTTATTTAGACGGAGGTTTTAATGCATGGAAAAATGCAGAACAAACCGTTGATATGATTATTGATGTAGAAGCAGATGAATTAGCAATGGATATTCCTTTTGATGAAAGTTTAGTAGTAGTAGATGTTAGAAAAGAAACAGAATATGCCGATGGACATTTAAAACAAGCTATTAATATTCCGTTAGGAGAGATGACCGATACAACCGTATTAGCCGATTTAGAAGATAACTACAATATTTATGTGCATTGTGCCGGCGGATACAGAAGTGTAATAGCCGCATCAATAATGAAAAAAGAAGGCATACATAATTTACGCAATATTATTGGCGGGTGGAATAAAATAAAAGAACTGAAAGATAAATTTGAAATTGAAAAAACAATAGAAGCTTTGAATTAAATGAATACGCCTTATTCATGAGATATACTAATAAATGTTGTTTCTGAAAATGAAGCAACATTTTTTATTGAAGAACCCCGATTTTTACAACCTAAAAAATAACAACGAAAACGAACAGTAATTAATACACTAAATCAATCATCATTTTTCACTGTTCAATTTCATTATTTATTATAAAACATGGAATACAATTTTAGCGAGATAGAAAAAAAATGGCAAAAAAACTGGAATGATACTAAAGCATATAAAGTATCAAATATTTCTTCCAAACCTAAATATTATGTGTTAGATATGTTTCCTTACCCAAGCGGAGCAGGATTGCATGTGGGGCATCCGTTGGGTTATATAGCAAGCGATATTTATGCACGTTACAAACGCCTAAAAGGCTTTAATGTATTGCATCCTATGGGTTACGATGCATTTGGTTTGCCTGCCGAACAATATGCTATTGAACATGGTATTCACCCAGCAATATCAACAGAAAATAATATTAAAAATTTTCGTTCTCAATTAGATAAAATTGGTTTTTGTTTTGATTGGGATAGAGAAGTAAAAACTTGTGATGCAAAATATTATAAATGGACACAATGGATTTTTCTTCAACTTTTTAATTCTTATTTTAATCGCGTTATACAAAAAGCAGAACCTATTGAAAAATTAATTGCAACATTTACACAAGAAGGAAATATTCATAATGAAATTCCCGATGCAAGTTTTCAACCATCTAATTCAAAATTTCAAATTTCAAATTCAAAATTTTCAGCAGAAGAATGGAATGCTTTTGATGAAAAAACACAACAAGAAATTTTAATGCAATATCGTTTGGCATTTTGCGGCTATGGTGAAGTGAATTGGTGCGAAGCATTAGGAACCGTTTTAGCAAATGATGAAGTAGTAAATGGTGTTAGCGAGCGTGGCGGGCATCCTGTAATAAAAAAGAAATTACGCCAATGGTATTTAAGAATAACAGAATACGCCGATAGATTATTGCAAGGCTTGCAAACAGTAGATTATAGCGATGCTATGAAAGAAATGCAAACCAACTGGATAGGAAAAAGTATAGGAGCAGAAATAAGTTTTCAAATTGTAAAAGGCAAAACATTAAACAATAGTAATTCTTTCACCACTTATCATTCTCCACTCACAGTTTATACCACTCGCCCCGACACTATTTTTGGAGTTGATTTTTGTGTGTTGGCTCCTGAGTTAGATTATATTATGGATATTGTTTCTGCCGAACAAAAACAAGCAGTAGAAGAATATATTACTTATGTAAAAAGCAGAAGTGATAGAGAACGACAAGCCGAGAAAAAAATTACCGGATGTTTTACAGGTGCTTATGCAATTAATCCTTTCAATAATAAAAATATTCCTATATATATATCTGAATATGTGTTAGCAGGTTATGGTACCGGTGCAATTATGGCCGTGCCTTGTGGTGATGAACGCGATTTTAAATTTGCCAAACATTTTAATATTCCTATAACCAATATTATTGGTGAACATTTTAATGGAGAAGAAGCCAATCCAACAAAAGATGCCATACTTAGCAACAGCCATTTTTTAAATGGCATTGTAATGAAAGATGCTATTGAAATTGTAGTTGATAAATTGGTTGAACTAAAAATTGGAAAAAGAAAAATAAATTATAAAATGCGTGATGCTGCTTTTAGCAGACAACGTTATTGGGGCGAACCTTTTCCTATAAAATGGAAAGATGGTGTAGCTATTCCTTTAAATGAAAAGGATTTGCCTTTGTTATTGCCCGATGTAGAAACTTATTCTCCGGGCCCCGAAGGTGAAGGCCCGTTAGCTAATATTGAAAGCTGGACTATACAACAATTAGAAACCAATACAATGCCCGGTTATGCAGGTTCTTCATGGTATTTTTTACGTTACATGGATAACGAAAATGAAACTGAATTTGCAAGTAAGCAAGCTACAGATTATTGGAATCAGGTGGATGTGTATGTGGGTGGAACAGAACATGCTGTGGGGCATTTATTATACAGCCGAATGTGGACGAAAGCTTTGTATGATTTAGGTTTCATAAGTTTTGATGAACCATTTAAAAAATTGGTGAATCAGGGAATGATACAGGGAAGTTCAAGGTTTGTGTATAGAATAACATTGCGTGCAGATATCTCTGAATTAAATTCTAATGAACTAATTTCAAATAAGTTTAATAGTAATAAAAACATCTTCATTTCTAAATCAATTTTTGAGAAAGTAAAAGATAACCAAGAACTTGCTAATCAATTATTAAAAAGTAAATTCTCGGAATTAGGTATTGAAGGTTTTGAAAAATTGAAAAATATTGAAGCAGCATTATCAGTGCTTCACGTTGATGTAAACATGGTTGATGGTTATGAATTGAATATTGAAGAATTTAAAAAATGGAGAAACGGAGAATACGCTAATGCTGAATTTATTTTAGAAGACGGCAAATACATGTGTGGTGCTGAAGTGGAGAAGATGAGTAAATCAAAATTCAATACCGTTAACCCAAACGATTTGGTTGAAAAATATGGAGCCGATACTTTCCGCATGTATGAAATGTTTTTAGGTCCGGTTGAACAAAGTAAACCTTGGGATACGAAAGGTATTGAAGGGGTGCATCGTTTCCTTAAAAAATTATGGCGTTTATTTTTTGATGAAATGAAAGGAAAAGTTTGGAATGAAGAAAAAGCAACAGATACTGAATTAAAAATTTTGCATAAAGCCATTAAAAAAATTGAAGAAGATACCGAACGTTTTTCATACAATACTGCAGTAAGTGCATTTATGGTTTGTGTAAATGAATTGGCAGATACAAAATGTAATAAAAAAGAAATTTTAGAACCATTGTTAATTTTACTTACACCTTATGCACCGCATATTACAGAAGAATTGTGGCATACATTGGATAATGTTACTTCAGTATTAGATGCAAATTATCCAACTTTTAATCCGCAATATTTGGTAGAAAGTTCAAAAGAATATCCGGTAAGTATTAATGGTAAATTAAGAACCAATATTGTTATTGCTTTAGATGCTACACAACAACAAGTAGAACAAATTGTTTTGGCAAATGATATTGTAAAAAAATGGGTAGAAGATAAACCAATTAAAAAAATAATTTTTGTAAAGAATAAAATGATTAATGTAGTAGTATAATTTAATGTAATGAATAATTATTATATTTAATTTAAACCTAAATCTAACTTGCATGAAATTAATATTAGTGTTTATACTATTGTGTATTATAAATGGTTCAATATCTGCACAAACAAAATGCACAGAATTAGAGAATTTAATGCACAAAATGGATTCGGTAGATAAAATTTTGCAACAACACAAAGGCAATGTTCAATTTTTAAAAGATAGTATAGTTCCTTTTTTTGAACAGCTAAGTTTATGGAATACAAAAGCAAAAGTTAGTTTGCCCAGTGCTGCTTTGCTTTTTGAGTTTAGTGAAAAAGCACAACCTAATATTGAAGCAGTGGCAGAAAGTTGTGTAGAAATATTTTCAGAGAACAATAAGTTTTATATAAAAAATTCAAAAGTTAATGGTATTAAAATAAAATCTGTTTATAGAAATAAAAAAGATGAAAGATCTCTTCTTTTTATTGCAAGAGGTACAACATTTAATACCGAAACCAAAGCATTAGAATTGAATCAACTATATCTTACTTATAAATGGAAGTATTACGCTAATTGATTTTATTTAAAAATACTATCATCAACGCCTTTATTAATTGTATAGGAAGTGTAGTTTAATTCTATTCTTCCTTTTTTATTTTTCATTTTAATTCTATCTTCTGGTGTTAAATCGCTATCAAATTCTAACGTTATCCCTTTAGGCATTTTATAATCTTTGGTGCTAAAAGAAAAAGTAACTTTATCGGGCAATGCATAATTAATATATTTTCCATACTGCATTTCAATATTATAAGTTCCGTTTTCTTTTGTGGTGGTAGTAGCTTTAATAATAACCAAATTAGTTTCATCAATATATAAAGTGCTTAATACAATATCACTATTATCATTGTTGGGTAACAGTTTTACAACTTTTGTGTTAATGCCATTTACAACAACACTACCTGCAGGGATAACTGTATAATCATTTGTTTCAATTATTGAACGCATGTTTACGCTTATTCCGCCTTTGGGTAGTAAAGAAATTCCTCCGTCTCTTTTTAATTTAAATTTATTAGGTTTTTTAAAATATACTTTTACTTTACCTACAGGGGCTTTAATAAAAGCAACATCTGTTTTCATTTTTCCTTCGGCAACATAATCGTTTACTTGTTCTAATTTGGTTTTAACTTTTTGCACTAAAATGGTAGCATCTTGTGCCTTTAGTTTATTTGCCGAAAAAAATGTTGCAATAATTATTATTGAAAAAACAAAATTACGTTTCATTACAAGTTTCTTTTACTTTAACTAAGTATATCTTTCTTTCTAAATACCCAAATAGAAGCACCTACAAATAATATTATATGTACAATTAAAACAATAGATGAACGAATTATTTTATCGGCATTTTGTATGGAGCCTCTTATTGTTTCATTTGCATCATTTACTTTAACATCAAAAAATTCTTTCCATGCAACCATATGTGTAGTAAAGAGATAGGGTTTTATTTTGTTGAATAAAGGGATACTCATAGTGCTTAGAATGGTAGTAACAATAATTATGCTCATTGTTGCAACTATTGGCCCTATTGAGTTTTCGGCGAAGTTAGATAGAAAGAAACCTAAAGCGGCAACTGTTAGCATAGCTAAAGCAGCAAAACAAAATGCACCAATGTATCTCCAAAAAATATCTATTTTTTCTATTTGCACTGCATAAGCATTCTTAACTAAAAACATATCATCTGTTCCAAAAATAATAATGCTTGCAAGTAATGCAAAAAATGCAATCCATACTAATAATAATATTGTGTAAATGGCAGCGGCTAAAAATTTAGCAATAATAAACTCTGTTCTGCTAATGGGTTTGGTAAGCAATAATTTTAATGTACCCATATTTGCTTCGCCGCTAATCATATCGGCAGCAATTAATGCAATTAAAAGTGGTACATGTACTAGTAATAGTTGAAGAATAATATAGCACACAAAATAACCATTAATAATTTTTCCGTTTATTTCTAAAGTATTTTGTAAATCTGCTAAAACAAAATCTGCATACTCTTTTCCATCAACCTTTAAACCTAATTGTATAATTACAATTAGTGCTGTTATGGCTGCAAAAGCAATATAAGTACGCGGACGTTTAAATATTTTATGCAACTCTATTTGTAAAAGTGTAAACATGCTTTTATTTTATGACTGATTATTTGATGTAATACTTAAAAAATAATCTTCTAAACTGTGTTTGGGTTGCAAAGAAATAAGTGCAATATTCATTGTAATTAAATCTTTATGCAATTGTGGAATATCTTTTTTATTCATTTTTAAAACAGGATGTATTATTCTTTCTTTTAATAAAAAGCTATTCCAACTACTTTGTTTTAGCTGCTCAAATGCATAGTTGTTATTGGTAGTTTCTATTTCAACTATTGTTTGCGAAGCATCAAATAATTCGCTTGCTTCTCCTTCAATTATTTTTTTTCCTTTATCAATAATTAAAACTTTGGTAGCAACTTGTTCAATTTCACTTAATAAGTGTGATGAGATAACGATTGTTTTTTTCAGTTCATTACTTAAATGTAAAATCATATTTCTTATATCTGCAATACCTTGTGGATCTAAACCATTGGTAGGCTCATCAAGAATTACAATTTGCGGATTATGTACCAAAGCAACAGCAATACCTAAACGTTGCTTCATACCTTGCGAAAAAGTTTTTACTTTATCGTTAGCTCTTTGTGCTAAACCAACTGTTTCTAATTGCTGCATCAGTTGCTGCCTTGAAAGCCTTATACCACTTAGCTTTGCAAAAATTTTAAGATTTTCATAAGCAGATAAATATGTATAAACATCAGGTTTCTCAATTACTGCACCAATATTTCTTAATACTTCTTTTCTGTGTTTAAATAAATCTATTCCTGCAATTTCAATACTACCTTCAGTTGGTTTTATTAATGTAAGTAACATACGCATGGTGGTACTTTTGCCGGCACCATTTTGACCAAGAAAGCCGTACACATCTCCTTTATTTACAGAAAACGATAATTGATTAACTGCTGTTAGATTATGAAATTGTTTGCTTAAACCTTTTACGTTGATAATGTTTTGCATGTGTAATTAACAACGCAAAGTTATATTAATGAAGTAAATAGAAAATAAAACTTGTGCTAAAATTAAACCCCGCATTTTATGCAGGGTTTATACTTTATGTATTATGTAATTTTTTAATTGAATGATTTTGATCCATTTACTTGAAACACGTAGCGAAAAGTATAATAGCGAGATACGCTATTGGCATCTGGTATAATTGGAGCGTTTTGATAATAACTTTGAATTTCAACTTTTGCATATTTACCATTTGCCGTACGAATAATAATTATATTACCTGCAATAGGAGAAATAATATCAGTTGAAAAATTATAACTGTACCAACCATTGCCGCTACCTGTAGTAATTGCACGTGCCACACCATTCATACCATCTATTTTAAAAGTTGAATCGGATGATATAGTATTATAAGTATCAAAAGTTACACCTTTTTGCACAAATGCACCACCATTAGCCGGACCGCTTGTACCACCATTTATTAGAATAGTTGTTGAACGAAAAGCAATATCCCATTTGGTTGTAGCAGAATCTGTGTTTGAAATTTGTTGACCTGTTTCTAGTGAATAAAAAGTAAAATGCCCATCGCTACCTGTTGCGTTTAAACTATTTACAGAAGTTGAAATAGCGGTAGTTGTTGTTCCTGAATCTTTACTGCATGATGCCAATGTAAAGCTTGCTATTACCGCTGCACATACGAATTGAAGAAACCTATTTTTCATAATTTTTATTTTTTATTTTTTATGTTGAGTGAATGAATAACTAATGCCTGCATAAAATAAAGCACCTGGTATATTAGGAGAATTAATAATATCTTTCCAATTAAAAACATTATCACAACCTGCCTGAACTTTTAATCCGTTATTAAAAAATTTACCGATGCTTATATTCGTTTGAAAGAAATCTTTTGTAAATAAGTCGCCGCGGTTTAACATTAAGTTTCCATCTAAATCTTGTACACCCCAACCGCTCCGGTATATCTCACGTATATTGGTAAACCAGCCGCTTTTGTTTTCATAATAAACTTTAATATTTGCACTGTGGGTGCTTCTGTTAAATAAGCCTTTGTAATCTTTTAAAGTTAATCTGTAAACTACTCCATTATCTCTTCCATACACGCCTGCACTGCTTTTTATTGAATCAATATCATGTTTATCTGCTGTGTATAATAATTGATACCCTGCTGAAATTTGAAGGCCTTTAGTAGGTGCATATTTTATTTCTGTTTCAAAACCTTGTGTATAAACTCTGTTTAAATTAAAGTAAGAATATACAAACGAGTTGTTTGTTTTTTGTGCAATAGCCGAGGTAGTAATTAAATTATTTACATCGTTTCTAAAAAAATTAATATTAGCATTTACTTTTTGTGTAAAAGTATAATTGAAACCAAGGTTGATACCTGTTGATGTTTCGGGTTGCAAGGGTTGTAATGCTGCATTATAAAATGTTTGATTAATACTTTGTATTTGTCCTTGTCTTTGTAAAAGTTGTATACCTGCTGCTACTTCATTATTACCTAATACAGTATAACCCGTACCTGCTGATGTATTGGTAAAGTTTAAATATAACTGGCGAAAATCGGGTGCTTTAAAGCCACCTCCAATAGATGCATTAATTTTTAATTTTTTAATAGGAATGAATTGCATTGCCAATTTAGGGCTTACATGCGAAGCATAGTTTTGATTATAATCGTATCGTACACCTGCAATTAAATTCCACCAATTATTAATTTGCCAATCATACTGCGAAAACAAATAACCAATATTATTTTTCTTAGTTAGAACATTAGTTTCATCGTATCTGTTTGATTTTACGTTATCAAAAATCCAACCGGCACCCACAATTAAATTACTTTTATTATTAATTGTAATATCTGTTTGGTCTTCAAATCTTGTAAATATTTGTTCAAAATAATCGTTATAATAAATATTGTTAGATGAGTTATTATAAACATAAGATTGATTAGTTGCCGATTGATAATCGGTATAATAAACTCTTAAATAAGTTTTTACTGCAGAACAAAATTTATGTTCAAGTGTGTTGCTAATATTTACATCTTTTGTAGTTTCTTTTCCTGAAAAAATATAAGTATTATTGGCTGCATCTGTAGTTGAATAAGGGTTAGTTGTTTGCAATTGATTAAAATATCTTGCATTAACCGTCCATTTAGTATTATCTGAAAATTTATATCCTGCTTTTGCTTGTAAAGTATAGTTATAAAATGGATCGAGAGTTTGTGCAGGAGAGGATGGATTTAAGTTATAACCATTGTTGTTATAGAAATTTCCTTGTGCAGAGAAAGTAAATTTATTTTTAATAATTGTTGTATTAGCGTTAAGATCTGTTACACCCAAACTTCCATATCTTACTGATGCTCCGTAAGTATTTTGATACGGGTTTTCAGTAATAATATTTACAACGCCGGCCATTGCATCACTTCCATATAAACTTGAAGAAGGGCCCTTTACAATTTCAATTTTTTTTATGTTAGCAACGGTAATTCTAGATAAATCTAATACTCCGCTTGTTCTTCCTACAACGGGTTCTCCATCTATTAATATTAAAGTATAATCCGGACTTAAACCTTGCATTTGTAAACCGCTTCCAAAGCTGTTTGTAATAAACAATCCGGCTTGTTCATTCAATATATCATTCAACCGTAACGAACCACTTTGTTGTATTGTTTTTTTATTTATTATAGTTACAGGAACGGCTACATTACTTAATTTTCTTTCGCTGCGAGTGGCTGTAACAACTACTTCATCTAAATTAGATTTTGCTTGAAGTGTATCGGTTGTTTTTTTATTTTGTTGTGCAAATATTGTAATACTAAAAAAACAAAGTAGGATAACGATTGTATGTTTCAACATAAGTAGGGGCTATTATTTGGTTGTGCAAAAGTGAGTTGCAATTATTTTTTTATTATCATAGAATTGTAAAAACAATAAAGCAGTTCAAAAAAATATTTTACAGATAAGAAGGTATGCACACAGTTATCTAAAGCTTTAATGAAAACTTTGCTACAATAAATACTAATAGATTTTTATTTCAGTTAAAATTTTATGACGCAAAATTGGTTGTTACGTTATCATCAAAAGATCCCGTATCGGGAAAAAACCTTTACGCAAAATGGAAAAACGAAGTGTGTATATAAAAAGAGTAAAAACGATATAATTATATGTTTATAATTTATTTATTGCTATATACTTTTTTGCCGCCTAAATAAGTTGCTATTACTTTTGTATCAAGAATTTTAGTTTCATCAACTTTCATTAAATCGTTGTCAAGTATAATAAAATCAGCCTTTTTGCCTACTTCTATACTACCAATTTCTTTATCTAAAAAATCAGCTTTTGCTGCCCAAATAGTCATTCCATAAATGGCTTCTTTTCTTGTTAAAGCATTTTCTGTTTGAAAACCATTTGCAGGAAATCCTTTTGCATCTTTTCTTATAACTGCTGCTAAAAAAGTTTTGAATGGAGAAATATCTTCAACCGGAAAATCTGTACCTAAAGGTAACCATCCGTTTTGTTGTAAAAGTTGTTTGTATGCATAAGCATTTTTAATTCTTTCTTTTCCTAAACGTTCTTCTGCCCAATACATATCGCTGGTGGCATGTGTAGGTTGTACAGAAGGAATAATATTTGATTTTCCAAATAAATCAAAATCATTTTTATCAATTATTTGTGCATGTTCTATTCTCCAACGTTTATCGTTTTTGCCGTTTAAATACTTATTATAAATGTTTAATATCACTCTGTTGCCACTATCGCCAATAGCATGTGTACACATTTGAAAATCAGTAGTAGAAAGTATTTTGGCCAATGAATCAAAATGAGATTGTTGACTTAATAAAAAGCCATACCAATCTTTTTTATCGGTATAAGGTTGTAATAAACAAGCACCTCTGCTGCCTAATGCTCCATCGGCATAAAACTTAAATCCTTTAATAAAAAGTTTATCTGTTTTGTATGGACCCCTTTTTAAATAACGGTCTTCATTTTCTTTTGTATCACTTAACATTACATACAAACGCATATTTAATTTTCCTTCTTGTTGCAAAGTATCTATAGCTTCGGCTATTCTATAATTTAAACCACAATCGGTAATTGTTGTTAAGCCAACAGCAAAACAATTTTTTTCTGCGGCAGTAAGTTGTTTTATATAATCATTTTTAGTTAGTGCAGGAATGAATTTGCTAACTAATTCGGTAGCATTATCTATTAAAACACCGGTAAGTTTTCCATTTTTTGTTTCCACTTCTCCACCCACTAAAGTGGCTCCTATTTTTACATTGGCAATATCAAATGCTTTTTGATTACAGATAGCTGCGTGTCCATCAATTCTTGCAATAAAAACGGGTTTATTAGGAAAGGCTGCATTTAATTTTTCATTGGTAGGAAATTTTTTATCGGGAAATTTATTTTGATCCCAACCTCTTCCTAGTATCCATTTTTCATCAGGATGTTCTTGTTCAAATTTCTTTAATCGTTCAATTACTTCATCAAAACTTTTGCTGTCGTATAAATTAGCCGTAAATAAAGATTGGCTGTAACCAACAAAATGTGCATGGGCATCAATAAATCCTGGATAAATTGCTTTGCCTTGTGCATTAAGGGTTTCAGCAGATTGATATTTTGTAAAAATGGTATTATTATCGCCAACGGCTACAATTTTTCCATCTTTAATAGCCATTGCCGAAGCAGTAGTATAAGAAGAATCAACTGTATAAATAATTGCATTGTGAACTATTAAATCAACTTTTGTTTTTATGCAAGATGTAAAGAGAAGTATAAAAAAACTAGTAATCAATAAACGCATAAATGAGGTTTTAATTATACAAAGTAAATTGTTCTGCGTAAATATGATAAAATTTTATACAAATGTATTATGCATTTTATTTGCAGTATTATGTACATTCACTTTTAAAGAGGTATAACAAAAAACTAAAACATTATGACTAAGAACAGATTAGAAGCTTTTAGTGATGGCGTATTAGCCATTGTAATAACTATAATGGTATTAGAATTGAAAGTACCGCATGAAACAAATACACTTGAAGCATTGAAACCATTGCTGCCTGTGTTTCTTAGCTATATATTAAGTTTTATTTATGTTGGTATTTATTGGAATAATCATCATCATTTAATTCATATAATTAAGCATGTAAACGGTAGTGTTTTATGGTGCAATTTACATTTGTTGTTTTGGTTATCGTTATTTCCTTTTGTAACAAGTTGGATGGGAGAAAGTTATACAAGCATTTACCCGGTTGTATTGTATGGGCTCATTTTATTAATGGCGGCTTTAGCTTACTATTTTTTAGTACAAGCTTTATTAAAAGCAGAAGGTGAAAATTCTATTTTGGCAAAAAGTGTTGGTAAAGATTTTAAAGGGAAAATATCTATTCTTTTTTATGTTGTGGGTATAGCACTAACGTTTGTATCAACATGGTTAGGTATTGCTTGTTATGTTTTAGTAGCCGGAGTATGGTTTATTCCCGATAAAAGAATTGAAAAAACTGTAGAAAAATAAATATTTGATAATAAATGAAAAATAGAAGTTGATTTCAGCTATTTCAACAAATCGCAAGGTTTTAATCCGGTATGCTTTTTAAAGGCAGCTGAAAAGTGTGAAATAGAAGAATAGCCTAGTAAAGCTGAAACATCTGTTACACTTAATCCTTTTTCATATAACAAATATTTTGCATGCTCCATTCTTTGTTGTTGATAAAAATCAAAAATTGTAGTGCCAAATATTTCTTTAAAACCTTTCTTTAAATAACATTCATTCATGGCAACCTTTCTACTCAATTCTTTAATAGTAATCGGATCGCCAATACGTTGCAATAAAATTTCTCTTGCTTGATAAATTCCTTCTTTGCTTCTTTCATCTTCTAAAAATTTGCAAGCAAAACCTACTTCTTTTTCATCTATCAAACAATCTAAACTATACAATAATAGTTCATGAATTTTTGCATTAATAAAAATATTTTCTAATGCACCCGAATAACTATGATTTAGTAATGCATCTAAAATATTTCGTTTCTTATTGCATAGCGGAAACAATTTTGTAAATGCTGCAGGGTGTTTAAAAGCCAATACTTCATCTTTTCTGTTACTCAATTTTACATTGTGGGTAAACTGAAATAAAAATGTAGCAGAAAAATGAAAAGAAAGTACATCAACTGTTTCTTGCTGGCCTTTGCAATTAGTAGGTTGACTTTCGCAGAAAGAGCAACTTTTTTCGTAACAATATTTATTTCCCGTAACACAAAATCTTAGCTCCAAATAATTTTCTCTTGGTTTATTTTCATTGTAATGATAAACCATCATACCTGTATCTTCTGCAACCAACGAATGCTGTGCGTAATACCTTGTTATATTATATTGAATTGAGCCGGGTATGTTTTGTTGTTTACTGTATAAAACATCCATGCTGGGTTCAATACCACTTCTATGAGCTTCTTTCAATATGTCTAAGGTTTGCAACATTTCAATTGCAAAAATAATGTATGTACATATAATTTCCAAAACCAATTAAAACAGTAGAGTTTTAATCTATAAAACTTTATTTTTAGTTTCACGCACATTCTTTTAACAAAACATTGCCACACAAAACAATACAACAGCAAATGTTTTATCTTTATTTCACATCAAATTAATTTGTATGGAAGAGAAAAGAAAATATAAAATCCTTCTTTGTGAAGATGATACTAACCTTGGAATGGTTTTAAAAAATTATTTAGAACTAAATGATTATGATGTTACACTTGAACGTGATGGTAGGCTTGGTTTAGCCGCTTTTCAACGCGAGAAGTTTGATATTTGTTTATTAGATGTTATGATGCCTCATGTAGATGGTTTTACATTGGCAGAAGAAATAAGAGATGTTGATCCGGATACTCCCTTATTTTTTCTAAGTGCCAAAACCATGAAAGAAGATATTATTCAAGGTTATAAATTAGGTGCCGATGATTATATAACCAAACCTTTTGATAGTGATGTTTTATTGTTGAAAATAAAAGCTATCTTAAAAAGAAATGAAGAAGAAAGAACAATTAGTGAAAATATTGAATTTGATTTAGGTACTTATCATTTTAATCCGAAACTAAGAGAATTAGTGCACGAAGGACAAACACAAACTCTTTCTCCTAAAGAAAATGAATTGCTTAAAATGTTGGCAGAACATAAAAATGATTTATTACCACGTGAACGTGCTTTAAAGAAAATTTGGGGAAGCGATACTTATTTTAATGGAAGAAGCATGGATGTTTATATTGCCAAATTGCGTAAATATTTAAAAGATGATGCTAACATTGAAATTGTAAATATTCATGGTAATGGTTTTAGATTGGTAGCACCGTAATAAAATTGAATTTTTGAAATTAAAAACACCACCTTTTGGGCGGTGTTTTTTTTATTATACTATTGCTACTGTTTAGGTGTAAACTGTACAACTGTATTGTTTTGCTTTTTTACTGTTCTCAAATAAGTATAAATAGCTTTTAAATCACTTTCTTTCATTTGGCAATACATTGTCCATGGCATAATTGTGTTGAAATCTTTTGGTTGAACTGTTGGTATATGATAAGAAGTATCTTGATATTGTTTAAATGTTTTTACAAATTGTTCTTCTGTCCAAGCACCAATACCTGTTGCATCTGAAGTAATATTTGCAGTACGAATGGTACCAAATGGAAGATTAAATTCTCTTCCACCACCAAACTCAAGCCCCGCAATAATTTGGCCCTTATTTACCTTAGTGTGGCATTCTACGCAACCTGCAGCAGTAATCATATATTTTCCGTAGGCAAGCGTATCCGATTCTTTGGGTTTGGGTTGTAAGTTGGCTTTATGTGGTATTAAATGTTCTATTATACTAAAAGGAAAATCTGGTTTAGGAGAGGGGATTTCATTTTTAATAGAAGGTAATGTTTTAATGTATGCAATAATATCATATATATCTTCCCTGTCTAACTGGCCATAATAATGATAAGGCATTATGGGAAATAAGGGTTTATTATTTTTATCTACACCGGTTGTTATGGCTCTAAAAATTTCTCCATCTGTCCAATTACCTATTCCGGCTGGTGTAATATTTCTAGCATAAAATACTCCGGGAAAACCAACAGATTGATCAAATCTATCTCCTCCTTGTCCTAATGTTCCTGGAGTTGGGGGCCCTGAATATTTGCTCCAGTCGCGGGTTGAGTGGCAATCCATACAAACCATTACAGCAGTTGCTAAATATTTTCCATGCTCAATTCTTTCAGGTGTAGAAACAATTTTTATATCTTCAGGTTTACCAACATTAGGTAAAAAAATAGTGATATAGGCAATTGCTCCGGCAATAAATACAATAAGCACAATAATTGTATACATTAAAAATTTGAATACCTTTTTCATGTTTTAAGGTTGATGGTGATACAACAAAATAAAAATTAACTCTGAAAAATGCAAGTGACGAGTATATAAAAGGTAATATTTTTTAATGAAAGGTTTTGATAAGAATAAAAAAGATGAGATTTTAATAGCTACATCTAGCGTTATAAAAATTAATTTAGAAGAATTTACTCAACCAACATGCTTCAAATTTTTGTTTCGAATTTAAAATATGTATTCCTTCTTTTTCTGTTAGTTGTTGTGTTGTATTCACGCTATCTGCAATGCCACACCAAGGTTCTATGCAAACAAAATCGGCATTTTTGGCACTCCAAATTCCCATATACGGAAACCCTTTGTAGCTAATACTTATACCATGTTTTGTTTTATTTGAAAGAATTGAAATTTCATCTGATGCTAAATGCTTAAATACCAATGCATCGGCATAAAACAATTCTTTATTTAATGAAAGTTTATTTGAATTTTTTAATAAAGGAATAGCTGATAATTCAATTAAACCATCTTTACTTAATGGCCATTTTCCTATATTTTCTACACAATTAAATTGAAGAAAGTAATCATTAAAACTGGTTTCTTTTACAAAAGGAACTTTAAATGCTGGGTGTGCTCCAACTGAAAAATACATAGATTCATTGCCTGTATTTTCAACAATATAATTCACTTTTAATGTATCATCAATCAATTCATACACAACACTAAACACAAAATAAAACGGATATATTTTTAATGTTTCTTCAGAAGATTGAATATTGAAAATGACTTTTTCAGAAGATTGATAACTTATGTCAAACTCCATATCTCGTGCAAATCCATGTCTGTTTAATTGATAGCTTTTGTTATTAAAGAAATATGTGTTTTGTTTTAATCCGCCTACAATAGGAAACAATACCGGGCTTTTTTTTGCCCAAAATGCAGGGTCTGCATTCCACATGTATTCTATCTTTGTTTGTTTATTTACAATACTTTGAAGCTCTGCACCTTTTGATGCTATTTCTATTTGCAAATAATTATTGGCTATAGTAAATGTACTCATTGTTCAACAGGTTAATTTTCATTCTGTTCTACTCTTTCATCAACTGCATTTGCCAATAATTTGGCACTTAATTTTTTTAATGGATTTTTTCTGTCTTCCTCAAACCCATTTCTTCTTCTATATATATCAACAGCTTCATATATAGCTGCTAAAAATGAAGTATGATCGGCAGAACCTTTTCCTGCAATATCAAATGCCGTTCCGTGGTCGGGGCTGGTTCTAATAACATTTAAACCTGCAGTATAATTTACGCCTTCGCCAATTGCTAAAGATTTAAAAGGAATTAATCCTTGATCGTGATACATTGCTAGTACTGCATCAAATTTTTCATGTTGATTTCTTGCAAAAAAAGCATCGGCACTATATGGACCAAAAGCTAGCATATTTTGTTTTGCTTCTTTAATGGCAGGTTTAATAATATTTATTTCTTCCTCTCCAATTAAACCCTCATCACCTGCATGCGGGTTTAGTGCCAGTACAGCAATACGTGGTTTGGTAATACCAAAATCTTTTTGCAAGGTTTCATTTATAATATTTAATTTACTTATTATTTTTTCTTTTGATATATTCTTAGCAACCTCTTGCAAGGGTAAATGTTCTGTTACTAAACCAACTCGCATATTATCTGCCACCATTAGCATTACAACATCTGCTGCATTAAATTGTTCTTGCAAATAAGGAGTATGGCCGCTATGCTTAAATGTATCTGATTGAATATTTTTTTTATGAATGGGTGCCGTAACTAATGCCTGAATTTTATTTTCTTTTAATGCACTTACTGCTTGCTGTAATGAGGAAAGAGCATACTTGCCACCTATTTCATTTAAACTACCTGGAGCAATTGCAACTTCTTCTTCCCAACAGTTAAAAACATTTACTTGCTTAAGACTAAGTTTTGTGAAATCTTTGGTACTGTTATAAGTAAAATTTATTTCAGGCAAACTTTTTCTATAAAAATTAATACTCTTATTACTTGCAAATACAATGGGAGTACATATTTCAAGAATACGTTGGTCTGCTAAAGATTTTATTATCAACTCAATGCCAATACCATTTAAATCTCCACAACTAAATCCAACAACAGGCTTTTGTAATTCTATATTCATTTGTACATTTTAAGTTGCTAAGATAGTGTTTTAAATATGCACCTGCTTACTTTTGCTACATGCAGTACACACTCAAAAAATCTTTAGGGCAGCATTTTTTAAAAGATGAAAATATTTGTAGGAAAATTGTTGATACATTACAATTAGTTCCGCATAGCCAATTGCTTGAAGTTGGTCCGGGTGGTGGAGCTTTAACTAAATATTTATTGCAACTGCCTAATATAAATTTTAAAGCTGTTGAATTAGATGATGAAAAAGTAGCTTTTTTGCAAGAAACATTTCCTTCTATTCAAAATAAAATTATACATAAAAGTGTGTTAGATATTTATGCACCCTTTGAAAATGAGTTTACTGTAATAGGCAATTTTCCGTATAATATTTCATCTCAAATATTATTTAAAATTTTAGATTGGAAAGAGCAAGTACCTATTGTAATTGGCATGTTTCAAAAAGAAGTGGCACAACGGGTTGCAGCTAAACCTAATAATAAAATGTATGGTATTTTAAGTGTATTAATTCAAGCATTTTATCAAGTAGAATATTTGTTTGATGTTTCTCCCAATTGTTTTAATCCGCCACCTAAAGTAATGAGTGGTGTTATTCAATTAAAAAGAAATAATACAACACTTAATATGCGGAGTGAGAGAGATTTTTTTCTCTTAATAAAAACCGCATTTAATCAACGTAGAAAAATGTTGCGTAATGCAGTAAGAAATTTATTTGATACTGATTTTTTACAAAACGAAATTTTTAATAAAAGAGCAGAACAATTAAGTATTGAAGATTTTGCTGCACTAACTTTTAAAATGAAATGAAACCACAAGTAATTATAACTGCAAAATGTCATGCTGTATTAGCCGAAACACTTGCAAGGCATGGGTTTGAAGTAATTGACAAACCCGGCATTCCATACAATGAATTGAAATTAATTATTCATAATGCAAGTGGATTAATTATTACAACCAAATTAAAAATTGATGCTGCTATGATTGATGCTGCTAAACATTTGCAATGGATTGGCAGATTAGGTAGTGGCATGGAACATGTTGATGTTGCTTATGCAGAAAGTAAAGGCATTAAATGTGTAAGTAGTCCCGAAGGTAATTGCAATGCAGTAGCCGAGCATGCTTTAGGGTTACTATTAAATTTAATGAACAAAATAAGCAGCAGTTTTACAGAAATTAAAAATAGAAAATGGTTTAGAGAGGCAAACAGAGCAAATGAATTATCTACTAAAACCGTTGGTATTATTGGATATGGTAATACAGGAAGTGCTTTTGCAAAATTACTTGCTTCATTTAATGTTACTGTTTTAGCTTACGATAAATATAAGTTTGGATTTGCAAAAAATTATATTAAAGAAGCATCATTACAACAAATACAACGTTATGCAGATGTGGTTAGTTTTCATGTACCATTAACAGATGAAACATTTCATTATGCAAATGATAATTTTTTTAATGGGCTAGAAAAACAACCTTATTTTTTAAATTGTTGCAGAGGAAAAGTAACCGATACCAACGCATTAATACAAGCATTACAAAATAAAAAAATTAAAGCTGCGGGTTTAGACGTTTTAGAAAATGAAGATTTAACATCTTATACCACAACAGAAGAAGAACAATTAAATTGGTTATGTAATCAAGATAATGTAGTGATTACACCGCATATTGCAGGCTATAGTTATGAAGCATTTTACAAAATGGCAAAAGTGGTATTGGATAAGTTGGAATTTCATTAATTTCTATAAAAAAGATTCCGGATTTTTTCTTTATAAAAAGAAAAAATTATACTTTTACAATATTGCAACGCCGCAGTACGCTGTGGCGTTGTATTTTTTTTGTTTTAAACGAAAAGATTATGAGTGAATATGTAACACAAGAAACCTTTAACAAAATGCGTGATGAATTACAACGCATGAAAGGTATTGATCGTCCTGCAGCATCAAAAGCTATTGCAGAAGCAAGAGAAAAAGGTGATTTAAAAGAAAATGCCGAATACGATGCAGCTAAAGAAGCACAAGGTATTTTAGAAGCAAAAATTAAACAATTAGAAGGCGTTATTGCCAATGCAAAAATTGTAGATCCTTCTACTATTGATACCAGCAAAGTGGCTATCTTAACTAAAGTAACTATTACCAATGTGGCTACTAAAAAAACAGTTACTTACCAAATTGTAGGAGAGAAAGAAGCCGATTTAAAAGCAGGAAAAATATCTGCATCATCTCCTATTGGTAAAGGCTTATTAGGTAAAGCAAAAGGTGAAGTTGCAGAAGTGCAAGCACCAAATGGCGTATTAAAGTTTAAGGTAGATGCAATAAGTATTTAATAGAAAAATTTATAAGCCAATCAGCCTCGCTATATGCGGGGCTTTTTTATTTTGCAAATTGCTATATACGCCCAGGGCATTGTATTTGACGCATTTCCTTCAATCCAACTCTTCCGTTAGGATAAAAAATTCTGTTGCAAGAAGTGAGCATCATTAATAAATAAACAACGCCAATGCAATACAAAACAATTTTAAAAGATTTTAAACTTGTACTCATAGCAAAGTTTATTATAAAACGTATAATTATTATAATTATTTTGCAAGAACAAAAATTGTAAAGTATGACGCTGTTTTCAAAAATTATTGTGGGCGAAATACCTTGTTATAAAATTGCAGAGAGTGATTTTTTTTTAGCTTTTCTAGATATTTTTCCTGCTGTGCCCGGACATACTTTGGTTATTCCAAAAGTTGAAACAGACCGTTTGTTTGATTTACCCGAAAGTTATTTGAAAGGTATTTTAGTTTTTGCCAAACCCATTGCAAAAGCTATTCAAAACGCATTTAATGCCGATAGAGTAAATATTATAACCATTGGCTTTGAAGTTCCGCATGCACATATTCATTTACTTCCTATGAATACAATGCATGATATGAATTTGTTTCCAGGAAAAAAGAAAGCTAGTGATGAGGAATTGAAAACAGTACAAGAAAAAATTATCAAACTTTTGTAGTGTTTATTTTATTCTACCCGGATTTTTCTTTATAAAATCATCCCAACCTTTAAAACCTTTTCCCAATTTTGCTAACGCAGAAGATGATTGATAATGATGACATAATGCAACTGCTAAAGCATCGGTAGCATCAAAATATTGTGGCTTTTTTTCAATGAATAAAATTTGCTGCAACATTTTCCAAACTTGCTCTTTATCTGCATTACCATTACCTGTAATAGATTGTTTTATTTTTTTGGGTGAATATTCTGTAACATCAATACCTGCCTGCATAGCAGCAGCAATGGCTACACCTTGTGCTCTGCCTAACTTTAGCATGCTTTGTACATTTTTCCCAAAAAAAGGTGCTTCAATAGCAAAGGTGTGCGGTTGATATAATTTTATTAATTCACAAACTTTTGTATGAATTTTTTCAAGCCTTTCATATACATCTTTATGTGCAGTTAGTTTTAAAACATCCATTAATAAAACTTGCAATGTATTGCCTTGTATTTTCAGCAAAGCATAACCCATTAATTGTGTTCCGGGGTCTATTCCTAAAATAATTTTTGGTTTCATTCAGTATTCAAAATAAAGGTTTATTTCATAGTTTTTTATATGATTGTTTCAACCGTTCTTTGCAACACAAATATCTTTTTCCTGAATAAGCGTTTAAAAATATTTATTAATTATTTTTTAGGCCCTGTTTTATTTATCTGGCTTTCTTTTTCTATCTACCACCAAATTCAACAGCAACAAAACCTACATCATACTTGGCAAACAATTATACATTCATTTAAAGCAAAGCAGTGGATATTTTTATTGCTGGTTGTATTATTAATGTTTATTAATTGGGGTTTAGAAGCAATTAAATGGCAATATTTAATGCGGAATATACAAAGCGTAAGTTTTGGTAAAGCATTTAAAGCCATTTTTGCGGGTCAAGCATTTGCTTTTAATACGGTAAATAATGTGGGTGAATATTTAGGTAGAATGTTTTTTTTAGATGAGGGCAACCGTCTTCGGTCTATATCACTAACAATGGTTGGCAGCTTAAGCCAATTAATTATAACATTTGTAATGGGCATTGTTGGTTTATTTTATATGCGATGGTTTATGCTTGATGCTGCTTCAATAAAACTACATGGGCTTTCAATATTTTGGTTGGAAGGTTTAACGGTAATTTTAATTGCAGTAACTATAGCATTATTAATATTATATTATGCATTAGCATGGTGTATTAAAGTGGTAGAAAAAATTCCTTTCGTTTCTAAATATATTTATCTCATTCAAAAAATAGAAGAATTACACAGCAAACAATTAACAAAGATTTTACTACTTTCTTTTATTAGATACGTTGTATTTGTAATACAATATTTATTATTGTTAAACGTATTTAATGTTGAAGGAAATATTATTAGTTTTTTATGGTTGGTTTGCGTAAAGTTTCTTGTTTTAGCAGTAATACCAAGCATTGCAATAGCAGAATTAGGTTTGCGTGGAGAAATTAGCATGCAATTATTTGCTTTAGTAAGCAATAATTTAATTGGCATTATTTTTACAACAGTAGGAATTTGGTTTATTAATAGAATGTTACCGGCCATTGTTGGTGCGTTACTAATTTTAAGCATAAGAATATTTAAGAATAGGTAATGAAAAAAATTATAACCGGTTTATTGTTGGCTATTATTTCTTTCCCTTTAAAAGCAGGAGATAATTTTTGCGGAGTAAAAAATTTTGCTTTTAGTGAAGGAGAAAATCTTACCTATGTGGTATTTTATTCGGTAATTGGCGTGTACATTAATGCAGGCACAGCAACATTTAACACCACTTTAGGTACTTATAACGGAAAACCTGTTTATCATGTAACGGGTACAGGCTTCTCTAACCCAAGCTACGATTGGATTTTTAAAGTACGCGATAAATACGAAACTTATATTGATACCGCTACCTTGCAGCCTTATAAATTTATAAGAAATGTAGATGAAGGCGGTTATAAAACCTATGAGAACGTTACGTTTAACAAACAAAACAATACAGCTATTACAACCAAAGGGGTATATACTGTTCCTACATGTGTGCAAGATGTATTAAGTGCTATTTACTATGCAAGAAATATTGATTTTAGTAAGTATAATGTAGAGGATAAAATTCCGTTTGATATGTTTTTAGATAATGAAATATATCATTTATATGTAAAGTATTTAGGAAAAGAAACCGTAAAAACAAAGTACGGAAAATTTAAAGCCATTAAGTTTAAACCACTATTAATTAAAGGAACAATTTTTGAAGGTGGTGAAAAAATGACTGTTTGGGTTAGTGATGATGCCAACCATATTCCATTAAGAATTGAAAGCCCTATTAGTGTTGGTAGCGTAAAGGTTGATATGATGCAATATAAAAATTTACGCCATCCTTTATCTTCTATGTTAAGTTTTAAAATGTAACTAATTGTTATAGTTCACTTAGTTTAAAACAATCTTTTTGCCTTATACCTCTTTCTGTTTCTTGTAATGTGCAACATTCATTTATAGGGTCGTGTTCAAAAAATAAAATATAGTTTTTAGTGGATGCTTCTTTTATAAAAATTTCTTTTTCTTGTAATGTTGTAAAAGGAAACATATCATAAGCCATTACATAAGGAATAGGTAAATGCCCAATACTTGGTAAAAGATCTGCAGCATAAACAATAGTCTTGTCTTTATATTTTATTACAGGTAACATCATACCTATTGTGTGCCCATTTACATATAATACAGATATTTGTGGAAGTATAGAAGTTGGCTCATTGTGTAATGAATTGATTATATTAAGATTAACGGAAACATTGCTGCTATCAATCATTTTTAATTGTCCGCAATCTTGCATAGGCAAAATGTTTTCTTTTAAAAAAGAAGCTTTTTCTCTTGCATTAGGTTTTGTTGCTGTTTCCCAATGTAATTTATTGCTCCAAAATGTTGCGTTTTTAAAAGCAGGAACTAATTGTTCATTGATTCTTTCAATTGTTCCGCCACAATGATCAAAATGAAGATGTGTGTGTATTACATCAGTTACATCTTCTTTATTAAATCCATATTTTTTTAAAGAAGATTCTAAATTATTTTCTCCATGCAAATAATAATGGCTAAAAAATTTATCGCTTTGTTTATTACCAATTCCTGTATCAATTAAAATTAATTTATTGCCTTCTTCAATAAGCATACTACGCATTGCCCAGTTACACATATTATTTTCATCGGCAGGGTTTAGTTTGTTCCAAATACTTTTAGGAACTACGCCATACATAGCTCCGCCATCTAATTTAAAATATCCGGTTTCTATTGAATAGAGTTTCATATATTATATAATTTCTTTTTGTTTTTTTAAAGTAAGTAAAAGAAAAATTAAACCAATTGCAAAAAATAGAACTAATACAATAATTGCATTACGCATATTGCCTGTTAATTGCTGAATAAAACCAAAACTAAACATACCAATTACAATTGCTACTTTTTCGGCAACATCATAAAAACTAAAAAACGAAGCAGTATCTTTTGTTGGAGGCATTATTTTAGCATAAGTAGAACGACTTAATGATTGTATGCCACCCATTACTAAACCTACAATTGCCGCAACAATATAAAACTGAGTAGCAGTTGTAACAAAATATGCTGCTATGCAAAGCAATATCCATATTATTACTACAAACATTAATACTTTTATGTTCCCGAATTTTCCTGAAAGTTTTGCCATAATATATGCACCTGCAATAGCTACTAACTGAATAATTAAGATACACATTATTAAACTGCTTGTTTCTAATTGTAATACTTGGCTGCCAAATAAAGTGGCTGCTAACATTACGGTTTGCACGCCCATGCTGTAACAAAAGAAAGCTAATAAATATCTTTTTAAAACAGGAAGATGTGTTGCCTGATTCCAAACTTTTTTTAATTCTAAGAAACCGTTGGTAAAAATATTATTAGGATTTTTTTGTGTTGTAGTGATGCTTTTAGGCAAAGTAGCAAATGTTATTTGCGAGAAACCAATCCACCATAAACCCACTAATAAAAAAGATAAACGTGGTGCAAAACTTTCATCTGTTATACCAAACCAATTGGGTTTTAATACAAATACAAAACAAATTATTTGTAATAATACACTGCCAATATAGCCATAAGCAAAACCTTTTGCACTCACTTTATCTTGATCTGCTTCGGCTGCAATTTCAGGAAGATATGAATTATAAAAGACTAAACTTCCACAATAACCAATGGCTGCTAAAATGCAACAAATAATGCCTAATGAAAGTGTGCTGCTGTTAAATTTAAAGAGTGTGCAGCAGGCAATTCCACCCAAATAACAAAAAAATTGCATAAACATTTTTTTGTTTCCTTTATAATCTGCAATAGAAGATAAAATAGGAGATATTAATGCAATAATTAGGTAAGCAAATGCAATAGCATAATTGTACAATGCAGCACTTTCAAATTCAGTTCCTAAAAAAAATACTTTATGATTAACAATGTTGTTTGCAGTTTTGGTAGTAGTAATAGCATCGTAATATGCTGGAAATATGGTAGATGTAATCACTAAGTTATATGCACTGTTGGCCCAATCATACATTGCCCAACCGTTAATTACTTTTTTTGAAGCAGTTTGCATTTGGGGGTATTTTATTATTAAAAAAGCACCAACAAATGTGGTGCTTTTTTGTTAAAACTAAATTAGTTTTTACTAGATGGCGATGTACTGTCAGCATCTCCATGAAAACTTTTTATGGGATTAAATACATCATCTGTTATTGTAAATTTTACTTTACTACCCGGGAAAACATCGTGTTCAATCATGCTTTGTACTACCATAAAACCAAATTCAAGAGTAGAGTCTGCTTTTAATTTTGCTGTATCAATTACCATTTTCACTTCATAAATTCCGTTTGTTTTTGAAAGCTGAAATGATTTTTGATTTTTAGAATCTTTCCAAAGGTTGGCTAAATAATCTCCTAATTTTTTTGCATCAGCATCTGTAACACTATCTCCTTTTGTATATATTTCAATTGTATCGTTGATTTTGATTTTCTTGCCATAAGATGTGCAAGCTGTAATGAATAGAATTAAGAGGGCGGTAACAATTAGTTGAAGTTTTTTCATGTCATTTTATTGTTTGGTTAATAGATAAAAATAAATTATTCTATTCTTAACTTCAATACCCTTTTTCGATTATTTTATAATTATTCCTTTTGAAATGAGTATTAAAACAATTACACCAACAATAATTCGATACCAACCAAACATTTTAAAGCCGTGCTTTTGTAAATAACCGATAAAAAATTTAACTGCTAACATTGCAACAATAAATGCTACAAGATTGCCAATACCTAATAACATTAGGTTGTGTTTATCTTTAATTATTTCCGGTGTTTCTTTATAGGTTTTTAAAAGTTTATAACCTGTAGCTGCTGCCATTGTTGGTACGGCTAAAAAGAAAGAGAATTCTGCTGCAACTTTTCTGTTTAATTTTTGTTGCATACCACCAATAATGCTTGCGGCACTTCTGCTTACACCGGGTATCATTGCTAAACATTGCCATATACCAATTATAAATCCTTTTGCATAAGTAATGTCTTTTTCTTCTTTAATTGTTGATTTGGTAAAAACTTTATCTATAAACAATAAAATAATTCCGCCTGCAATTAAACTGATTGCAACCGTTATAGGGCTTTCTAATAAAGCATCTATTTTATCTGCTAATAATTTTCCTAATATTAATGCAGGAATAACGGCAACTATCAATTTTAAATAAAATTGCCATTTTGAAAAATCAAAAAACTTTTTCCAATATAAAACAACAACTGAAAGAATAGCACCAAGTTGTATTGCTATTTCAAATAACTTAACAAATGCATTTTTTTCTATGCCCATAATTGAGCTGGTAATAATCATGTGCCCTGTAGAACTTACCGGTAAAAACTCTGTTAATCCTTCAATAATTGCAATAATAATTGTTTGAATAAAATCCATAAACAGTAATTGTTATGTGTAAATAAATTTATGTTTTGTGGCTAATGGCAACAAATAACCCCACAAGTTTGTGGGGTTATTATGTTTTTTCATTTGAGTGAAACTATTTAACTAAGCTATCAACAAATTTTATTAAGTCAGAGCAGTTTTCATAATTCACTTTGTACTTAATAAATTTTCCGTCACGAGTTGCAGTAACTAAACCAGCACGTCTTAAAATAGCTAAATGCTGAGAGGCTACAGATTGTTCGATACGTAATTTTTTGTAAACGGGTGTTACCATCGTTTCTTTGTTTTCATCAATAAATTTTAAAATTTGTTGACGAAGTTTGTGGTTCAATGCTCTTAATGCTAGGGCAGCTTTTTTACTTTTGTGTAAATCAAATTTAGCCGAAGGTTTGCCATTTGTTAAAGCAAAAACCGTTTCTTTTTCTTTTGACATTTTTACTAATTGAGAGGTTAACAAAAAGGTACGCAGCTAAGATAAGAACAATCAATCAATACTTAAATATTTTTTCTGTGTAATCTAAGTTTTTGTAGGTGTATAAAACTCTTTTAAATAAAAGGGTTCGCAATAAGCAAGGTTAGCAAATATTTTTTCATTGTATTTTTTATTTGCTAATATAACCATGGCTGTAGCGTTATATTGATATTCAGAAAAAATTGCATTTGTATGGCAAATTATGGAAGATGCTTTATTGCTGCCACTTCCAGAGAATATTATAATATTAGATTGCACATATTCATTAGCAAATGCATGGGTTAATGTTATAGCGTTTGGTTGAATAATTGTTTGTAGAGATGCATTATATAATGCAGTAAATACATCCATTCTCCGAGCATCTATCATTGGGCAAAAAAAAGTATTCGATATGTTTTTATTTTGTTTTGTATAATTTTCAATAATCCCGTTGGCCATTATTTCTAATGTATTTAGTAAAATTAAAGGCTTGTTTAAAGCAAAACATAAACCTTTGGCAGATGATAAACCAACTCGTAATCCTGTATAACTTCCGGGGCCATTTGATACTGCTACGGCATCTAATTGGTTGAATGATAGATGAGTTGTATCAAATATTTGTTTTATGGCAGGTTGTAAAAATGATGCATGATTTTTTTGTTCGGCATTGGTAACATGCATTAATACTTTGTTGTTGTTTGATAAACAAACAGAAGCAAATTCGGTAGCTGTATCTATATTTAAAATTAAAGGCATATTTTATTTATGCAATAGATTTTAGTTCTTCAATTAGTTTTTCAGAAGGTTGGTAACGGCTATCTGTTTGACTTAATGTTTTTAATAATAAATAAATATTGGGTAAGCCAATTTTATTGCACCATTCAAAGGGGCCATAAGGATAATTGGTTCCTAACTTCATGGCAGTATCAATTTCTTCTTTAGTACTAACATTATCTTGTAATGCAAAATAAGCTTCATTAATTATCATAGCAATTATTCTTGCTGCAATAAACCCTGGTTCATCGGCTGTTAATTGATATAGCCAACCTAAATTATTCATTATTTGCTGTATAGTTTCTTCATTTTTTATAGAAGCAATTTCAATAATACTTCTGTTTAAAAAGCCATTCCATGCATTCAATCTTATATAATTTTCAGGAAGTTGTTGGCAGGTTGTAATTACTGCATTTACAAAAATGGGTTTATTTAAAATGTTTTTAAATGATGCTCCATTTCTTTCAAACAATAAATCAAAGTAGGCATCGGCTTGGGCATTAATATCATTCCAAATTATTTCTACATTGGGGTTGTAGCCTTTTAGTAACCATTCTTCTTTTTGTTCTGCATTTGCAAATATTGCTATTCTCATTTAAAAATTTTTACCAATTGCAAATGTAAGTTGGCTGATTAATGAAAATGCAGTTACTTGCTTTAAAATAAAAGAAGTATGTCTAAACAAATTATTAAAACAGATAAAGCTCCGGCACCTATTGGTCCTTATAATCAAGCTGTAAAAGCAAATGGTTTTTTATTTATTAGTGGGCAAGTTGCCATTGATCCTGCAACAAATGAATTAATCAAAGGCTCTGTAAAAGAGGAAGCTCATCAGGTAATGAAAAATTTGAAAGCTATTTTAGAAGAAGCAAAAATTACGTTTGAGCATGCTGTTAAAACAACTATTTTTTTAAGCGATATGAGTTTGTTTGCAGAAGTGAATGAAGTATATGGAAGCTATTTTTCTGGAGATTACCCTGCACGTGAAACCGTTGCTGTTAAAGGGTTACCAAAAAATGTAAATGTTGAAATAAGTATAACTGCCGTAATTGATTTATAATAATTTTATAGTATAAGTTGTTTTAAAGCTAATTTGTTTTTCAGGCTCTAATAATAGTAAACCAATATTGTTGTTAAAGCAATTAGGTAATGCACTAAGATTTTCTATTGCAATACTTTTTCTATGCGGTGGTGTATAAATTTGTAAGAAAGGATATTGAGAAGATGGTTGTATAGTTAGTTGCATATCTTTTGTTTTTAAAATGCAGTTTGATTTTCCGGGATTTGCCAATTCAAAACAATTATCTAACTCAATATTTTTTAAAGATGCACCTTGTATAAAACGATCATCTTTTATTTTTTTTCCGGTAGGTATTAAAGTAGTATCAAATTCAAATTGTTCTGCACTATCAAACTGTAGCATACAATCATCAATACATTCACTTAAAGAAAAATATGGATGCCACCCATCTGCAATAGGTATGCTTTGTTGGTTATGATGCAATAAAGTTGTTGCAACCGATAAATTATTATTTGCTTCTAATTTCCAGTTTACAAAAATTTCATATGGAAAAAGATATCCTTTATCTGTTGCAGTATAAACATATTTTAATCCAACCGATGCACAATTATTATCTGCATGGGTAGTAATAATTGAAAACGATGCATCATAAAGCAAACCATGAATAGCATCGGTAAGCAAATAAAATTTTTCAATTTTAAATAATTGATTGTTGAAATAGTATTCACCATTTTTCATTCGGCATACAAATGGAGAAAGTTTACTACTTTTAAAAGCTTGTGATACGTTGGTTTTAGCGTCTTTAACAGAATGAAAGCCATCAATAATATTTATCTTCTTATTATTTTTTTCAATAGAAAATTCATTCAATAAAGCACCAAAACTATAAATAACTGCTTGGCAATTATTGGTGGTATCGGTTAAATTAATTATTGAATTATCTATTACCGAAACTGTAAAACGCATAATTTATTTTTTAACAATGTAAGTAAAATAAATCCAATCATCCAAAAACTAACAATTGTTTGTTTTTGTAATTACATTTGCATTTTTATTATTCTGTATGAGTTATACTTCTTTGAATAAAATTAGAATTGTTACAGCTGCCAGTTTATTTGATGGGCATGATGCTGCTATAAATATTATGCGTAGAATAATGCAAGCTAAAGGAGCAGAAATTATTCATTTAGGGCATAACCGCAGTGTACATGAAATTGTAGAGTGTGCTATTGAAGAAGATGTGCAAGGCATTGCCATTACATCTTACCAAGGTGGGCATGTTGAGTTTTTTAAATACATGAAAGATTTATTAGAAGAAAATGGTTGCAACCACATAAAAATTTTTGGTGGCGGCGGCGGAACTATTTTACCCGATGAAATAAGAGAATTACATAATTATGGTATTACAAAAATTTATTCGCCTGATGATGGAAGAAAATTAGGATTAGAAGGAATGATTGAAGATGTAATAAAACAATGTGATTTTAATTTGAATGGGAATGGCGAGTATAAAAAGGCAATGACTTTGGGTGAAGTAAAAGATGTAAGAAGTATTGCAAGAAAAATTACTAATGCAGAAAACGGTGTACAACAATCACCACCAATCATTCAAAAAAATATTCCTGTACTTGGTATTACAGGCACCGGCGGAGCAGGAAAAAGTTCGGTTACAGATGAAATTGTAAGAAGGTATTTAAACACTTTTACAAATAAAACTATTGCCGTTATTAGTGTTGACCCCAGTAAGAAAAAAACAGGCGGTGCTTTATTAGGAGATAGAATTAGAATGAACTCAATCTCACATCCACGTGCATATATGCGTAGTTTGGCAACGCGTGAAAGTGATAAAGCATTAAGTGAATATGTGCAAGATGCTATT
The DNA here is from genome assembly GCA_018267705.1 of Bacteroidota bacterium. Lineage (GTDB taxonomy): Bacteria > Bacteroidota > Bacteroidia > Chitinophagales > Chitinophagaceae > CW01. The sequence goes on from JAFDXX010000017.1 coordinate 45,251, forward strand.
GATATATGCAAACAAGCCGGTTACGATTTTATTATTTTAGAAAGTGCAGGTGTTGGGCAAAGCGATGCAAGTATCTTAGATTATTGTAATGTAAGCATGTATGTAATGACACCCGAATATGGTGCAGCCTCTCAATTAGAAAAAATTAATATGTTAGATTATGCAGATGTGATTTGCATAAACAAATTTGATAAAGCCGGAGCTTTAGATGCCTTACACGATGTAAGAAAACAATATAAACGAAACCATCAGTTATTTACTGCAAAAGATGAAGAATTACCTATTGTAGGTACTATTGCAGCACAATTTAATGATGCAGGTGTAAATAAATTGTTTGAAAAAATTATTAATGCAGTACAAACCAAAACAAATATTTCTTTTGAAAAAACAACACATCAGCAACCTGTAAAAAATACAACCACTCAATCACAAATTATTCCACCAAAACGTGTAAGATATTTAAGTGAAATAGTTGATGCAAATAAAAATTATGATACTTGGGTAAATGAACAATGTGTAATTGCCAGTAAATTATATCAAATAAATGGCGTGTTGAATGAAAAAGAAATTCCTGAATTAGTTTCTATAAAAAATAATTACGAACAACAGCTTCATCCGGATTGTAAAAAACTAATTGGCAATTGGAATAATGTTGTAAAAAAATACAATAACGATTATTTTGAATATACGGTTCGAGATAAAACCATTAAACAATCATTAATCAACACATCATTAAGCGGAACAAAAATTAAAAAAGTTGTATTACCCAAGTATAAAGATTGGGGCGATATTTTAAAATGGCAATTGCAAGAAAATATTCCCGGAGAATTTCCTTATACAAGCGGTGTGTTTGAATTAAAACGCGAAGGAGAAGATCCTACCAGAATGTTTGCAGGAGAAGGCGGCCCTGAAAGAACCAATAAACGATTTCATTATGTATCATTAGGGCAACCTGCAATACGCCTCAGCACTGCATTTGATAGTGTTACCTTATATGGAGAAGACCCTGATTTTCGCCCGGATATTTATGGAAAAGTTGGAAACAGCGGCGTAAGTATTGCAACGGTTGATGATGCAAAAAAATTATACAGCGGTTTTGATTTATGCAATCCTAAAACCTCTGTAAGTATGACAATTAATGGACCCGCACCTATTATTTTAGCTATGTTTATGAATGTAGCCATTGATCAATTGTGTGAAAAATGGATAATGGATAATGCACAATGGGCAATGGTAGAAGAAGCATTTGCAAAAAAATATGCTCGTCAAAATAAACCTACTTATTATAACCCTTCTTCGCCCGAAAGATTACCCGAAGGCAATAACGGACTCGGTTTAAAATTATTAGGATTAAGTGCAAATGAAATTTTATCAAAAGATGTATATGAGAAAATAAAAGCAGAAGCACTATCACAAGTACGTGGTACAGTACAGGCAGATATTTTGAAAGAAGATCAAGCTCAAAACACTTGTATTTTTTCAACCGAGTTTGCATTAAAATTAATGGGCGATGTGCAGGAATATTTCATTCATAATAAAATAAAAAATTTTTATAGCGTTTCTATCAGCGGGTATCATATTGCAGAAGCAGGAGCAAACCCTATTACACAATTAGCCTTTACATTATCAAACGGATTTACTTATGTAGAATATTATTTAAGTAGAGGAATGAATATTGATGATTTTGCTGCCAATCTTTCTTTCTTTTTTAGCAACGGTATGGATGCAGAATATAGCGTAATAGGAAGAGTAGCCAGAAGAATTTGGGCAAAAGCAATGAAGTATAAATACAAAGCTAATGAGCGTTCTCAAAAATTAAAATATCACATTCAAACAAGCGGAAGAAGTTTACATGCACAAGAAATAGATTTTAATGATATAAGAACAACTTTACAAGCATTATATGCTATTTACGATAACTGCAATTCCTTACACACCAATGCTTATGATGAAGCTATTACCACACCAACCGAAGAAAGTGTAAGACGTGCAATGGCTATTCAATTAATTATTAATAGAGAATTAGGAAGTGCTAAAACAGAAAATTTTATACAAGGAAGTTTTGCCATTGAAGAATTAACCGATTTAGTAGAAGAAGCCGTGCTGCTTGAGTTTGAAAGAATTAATGAACGTGGTGGTGTTTTAGGTGCTATGGAAAGAATGTATCAACGCAATAAAATTCAAGAAGAAAGCATGCAGTATGAAATGCAAAAAGCTAATGGAGATTTACCTATTGTTGGTGTAAATACTTTTTTAAATAAAAAAGGTTCACCAACAGTTATTCCTAACGAAGTTATTCGTTCAACCAAAGAAGAAAAAGAACAACAAATACAAAATTTACAAGCATTTCATCAACGAAATAAAAATGTAGCTGCCGAAAAATTAAATCAATTAAAACAAGTTGCTATTACCAACGGAAATTTATTTGAAGAATTAATGGAAACAGTTAAGTATTGTTCTCTCGGGCAAATTACACATGCCTTATATGAAGTTGGAGGGCAGTATAGAAGAAGTATGTAGTTTCGCAACACATAAAATTGAATAATGAAAAAAATTATTTTCTTAATAGTTATTTTTTCTTGTATAAAAACCAATGCTCAATTTAAAAAAATTGATACGTTAGTACAAATTGGTAAAAGCGGTTACAGAGTTTATGCTTCTAATAAAAGTAAAGAGAAAAATACCGTAAGCATTAAATTAATTGGTTTTGATAATGATGCGAGAGATTTAGATTTTTTAGTAGATGGAAAAATAAAATATGTTGCTATTGATGATTTTAATAATGATAGTTATCCCGATTTATTATTGTTTGTGTATAGCGGAACAGATTTTTTAAAAGTAAATATTGTAGGCATTGCTTCTGAAGAAAACAAAAGTTGTGTTCCTATTTATTTTCCGGATATTAGAGATGATGTTAAATTGAGAATAGGTTATAATGGGCATGATGTGTTTGATATTATTGAAGGAAATTTATTTAGAAAATTTCCAATATATAATGCCGATAACTTAAATGCACCACCAACTGATTCTAAAAGAACTATTCAATACAAAATGATTAAAGGCGAGAAAGGCTCATATAAATTTGTAGTAGTAAGAAGTTATGAATCTAAATAAAACGGTATAGGTTTATAGCTCATAAATAAGTTGGTTATTTATATTTTATTCAAACTCATAACCAATATCTTTTCTATAATACATTCCTTCAAAATTAATTTGCTCTAATATTTTTTTAGATTGATGAACTGCTTCTGTTATTGTATTACCTTGAGATGTTATAGTTAATACTCTTCCACCGTTGGTAAGAATATTACCTGCTTCATCTTGTTTTGTTCCGGCTTGAAATACAATTGAATTATTTGCATTTGAAATATTTGATAATCCTTCAATTGGTAAATTCTTTTTATACTCTCCGGGGTAACCACCACTTACTGCAACAACAGTTGCGTAACAATTTTCATTGTAAGAAATATTTGTATCTGCCAATGTTCCGTTATCCATAGCGGCAAATAATGCAACCAAATCGGTATATAATCTTGGCATTACAACTTCTGTTTCAGGATCTCCCATTCGGCAATTGTATTCAATTACAAAAGGTTTTCCTTCAACATTAATCAATCCAAAAAATATAAAACCATTGTATATTAATTCTTCTTGGTATAATCCGTTTATGGTGGGTTTAATAATTGTTTCTTCTACTTCATTCATAAAATTATTGTTCATAATCGGAACAGGTGTTACACAGCCCATGCCACCAGTGTTAAGGCCTGTATCGCCTTCTCCAATACGTTTATAATCTTTTGCATGACCAATAATTTGATAATCTTTTCCGTTGGTTAAAACAAATACGCTTACTTCAATGCCGGTTAAAAATTCTTCAATTACAACTTTACTACTTGCATTACCAAATTGTTTGTTGATGATCATTGCTTCAAAAACTTGTAATGCTTCTTCATGCGTTTGTGCAATAACAACACCTTTACCTGCTGCCAATCCATCGGCTTTTAAAACAATAGGTAATGTGTGTTGTTGAATGTATTGTTTACCTGCTTCAAAATTTTTTATGGTAAATTCTGCATAAGCTGCTGTTGGTATATGATGCCTTTGCATAAACTTTTTAGAGAATGCTTTGCTGCCTTCTAATTGTGCTGCTTTTTGGCTTGGTCCAATTACAAAACCGTTCCATTCACTATTCATTAAATAATCATAAATACCTTTAACCAACGGTTCTTCTGCACCAACAACAACAATGTTTATATTGTTTTCAATACAAAATTTTTTAATATCCTCAAACTCAAGAACATCAAGCATTACATTTGTTCCGCATTGTGCAGTGCCGGGATTTCCGGGAGCAATAAACAGTTGATTACAATGATAACTTTGTTTTATTTTCCATGCTAAAGCATGTTCTCGTCCGCCGCTGCCAAGTAGTAAAATATTCATGACTGCGAAAGTAATCTTCAATTTTGAATTAGTTATTATGTAATTAATGCTTATTTTGAGCCACTAACGATTTGTTTTAAAATAACAATTATGACAAAAGCCTCAATAAAAAAAGGACATCCCAAAGGTTTGTATGTTTTGTTTACAACTGAAATGTGGGAACGGTTTAATTTTTATGGAATGCGTTCCATATTGGTTTTATTTATGACAAAAGCTTTGTTGTTTGATAAAGTTTTTGCCTCTAATTTATATGGCAGTTATTTAAGTTTAGTGTATTTATCTCCATTAATTGGTGGTTTTATTGCCGATAAATATTGGGGTAATAATCGTTCTATTATTACGGGTGGTATTGTAATGGCAATAGGCGAGTTTGTTTTATTTTGTTGTGGTTCTTTGTATCATTCTTCTCCTGATGTATCTTCTATTTTATTTTTTTCCGGATTAGGTTTAATGATTACGGGAAATGGATTTTTTAAACCCAATATTTCTTCTTTAGTTGGTCATTTGTATCCACATGGAGATACTAGAAAAGATGCTGCCTATACTATTTTTTATATGGGAATAAATGTTGGCGGAGCTATTGGGCCTTTTATTTGCGGATTGGTTGGAGATACAGGTAACCCCGCAGATTTTAGATGGGCATTTTTAGTAGGAGGTATAGGAATGATTATAAGTGTTATTATTCAAAAATTATTTCAAAAGAAATATGTAATAGATACCGAAGGAAAACAATTAGGCGTAGTACCTGCTAATGCTCCTAAAAAATTATTTTCTCCGGTTGTTGTTGTTTTAGGAATGACATTGATGGTTTTATTATTTATTTCATTGTTTTATTTAGATGCAAAATTTAATTATCTGTTTTATTTGTTAAGTGCTTGTTTTATTGGTATTCCGTTAATTATTTTTTCAGATAAAAAATTAAATAAATCTGAGAAAGAAAAAGTAGGAGTAATTTTTTTAATATGTTTTTTTGTAATTTTCTTTTGGGGGGCTTTTGAGCAAGCAGGGGCATCACTCACATTTTTTGCATCTGAACAAACACAAAGAAATTTAGGTTTTTTCACAGTGCCTACAAGTTGGTTTCAATCTTTAAACTCAATATTTGTTGTTTTGTTTGCACCGTTTTTTGCATGGTTTTGGTTAAAGTTGGGAAAACGAGAACCCAAATCTCCTTTTAAAATGGCTTTAGGTTTATTGTTTATGTCTTTAGGTTATTTGTGGATTGCATTTGGTGTGAAAGATGTACAAACAGGCATTAAAGTAAGTATGATTTGGTTGGTTGGCATGTATGCTTTACACACTGCCGGAGAATTGTGCTTGTCGCCAATTGGTCTTTCATTGGTTAATCAATTATCTCCTTTAAAATATTCTTCTTTATTAATGGCAATATGGTTTACTGCAAATGCTTTTGGAAATAAATTAGCAGGTGTATTAAGTTCATTATATCCTGATGGTAATAAAACAACTTCATTCTTGGGTTACCAAATGCACAACTTGCACGACTTTTTTATGTTGTTTTTTTATATGGCCGGAATTGCTTCAATCGTTTTATTTATACTTTCTTCTAAGCTTAAAAAAATGATGAACGCAAGTTAACAATTTATCATTTCAATATATTGTTCTATAATATTATTCCAATCGTGTTGTTGAGCCCATTGCAATGCATGATTGGAATAATTTTTATAATCGTTCAAAATTTCTTTTATTGCATTGGTAATATTGTTGGCATTATTTACATCAACTAATATTCCGTTAAAATTATCTTTTATAGCATCTGTAATTCCTCCAAAATTGGCTCCCACAGCAGGTTTTCCGGCTGCATTGCCTTCAAGAATGGCAATACCAAAACCTTCAAAATCTCCATCGCTGGTATGATTGCTCAACATAATTTTTATAGTAGCTGCTTGTAAAATTTTTAATAATTCTGTTCTCTCAACCGCACCATGAAAAATAATTTTATTAGCTACATTTAATTTATTGGCTACTGCTAACAACTTTTCTTTTTCAACAGGTTTACCAACTATATGATAAACAGTTTCGGGAAAAGAAGATAAAATTGTTGGCAAAGCTTTAATTACATTCTCTTGCCCTTTTCGGTTGGTAACACTTCCAATAGTGATGAGTTGTAAGGGATTTGTTTGAGAAGTAGTTGAAATATAATTTTTAAATTCTTCATTATTAATTCCGTTGGGAATTACAAAACATTTTTCCTGCAAATTTTTTGGAACAAAACTTTTGGTATAATTAGAAACAGCAATAATTGCATTTGATTTTTTTAAAGCACCCAACAAAAGCGTTTTTCCGAAATTATTTTTTAAATCTAATTCTGTTCCATGAACAATAGAAATAATTGGTTTTGAAGAATAAAATAATTTTATAATATGAATTTGCCAAACCGAAAATTTTCCTGAGCAAAAAATAATATCTGCTTGTTTTGCAAAATGTATTGTTTGCTTAATTCTTTTTAAATAAACAAATAAGATATTTTTTTTTCGCTGTATTGGGATAAAGGCAAAAGAAATATTTTGTTGAAATGAAATTATTTTTTGTTCATCGGGTTCATTTACATCGGCAACAACAGTTGTATTGTAATTTTTATGTTGAAAAGAATTGGCTAAATGAAAAGCATGATTGCCAATTCCGCCAACTGCTGGCGGAAACTCGGTTGAAATAATTAAAATATTTTTTTTCATTAGGGAATAGAAAAAATATACAAATAAAAATGCACCGAATGGTATCGATGCATTTTACTATGCTGTGAAAAATTATTTATACTCTTCCATTTTTAATTTCATCTACAACACCGGGATCTAGTAAAGTTGTGGTATCACCTAAGTTTTGTGTTTCGCCTTCTGCAATTTTTCTTAAAATTCTTCGCATAATTTTTCCGCTGCGTGTTTTAGGTAATCCTTTTACAAATTGAATTTTATCTGGTTTTGCAATAGGCCCAATAATTCTTGATACCGTTTGTAAAATATCTCTTCGTGTAGATTCTTCATCGCCATGTAAATTATTATCAATTACAAAAGCATAAATGCCTTGCCCTTTTATATCGTGTGGATAACCTACCACTGCACTTTCTACTACACCTGCATGCATGTTGATGGCATTTTCTACTTCTGCGGTTCCTATTCTATGACCGCTAACATTTAATACATCATCAACTCTTCCGGTAATTCTGTAGAAACCTGTCTTTTCATCTTTTAATGCACCGTCTCCGGTAAAATATAAATTATCGTAAGTAGCAAAATAATTGGTTCTACATCTTTCATGATCTCCGTAAGTGGTTCTTAAAATACTTGGCCATGGCGTTTTCATACAAAGATTTCCTTTTAATAAACCTTGTTCATCTTTTTCAGTAACTTCTTTTCCATTTTCATCAACAAGAACCGGTTGAACGCCGGGTAATGGAAGTGTTGCCCAGCTTGGTTTTGATGGTGTAATACCCGCAAGGTTTGAAATTAATACGCCACCTGTTTCTGTTTGCCACCAAGTATCTACAATAGGGCATTTTTTCTTTCCAATATGTTCGTTATACCAATGCCATGCTTCTTCATTAATAGGCTCGCCAACTGTTCCTAAAATTTTTAATGATGATAAATCTTTTCCTTCTAAAGGTTTTAAACCAAAGCCCATTAAGCTTCTTATAGCGGTTGGTGCAGTGTATAAAATATCAACTTTGTATTTATCTACTATATCCCAAAAACGTCCGGCATCGGGCCATGTAGGAATTCCTTCAAACATTAAACTGGTTGCTCCTGCACTTAGTGGGCCATAAACAATATAGCTGTGTCCTGTTATCCAACCAATATCTGCGGTGCAAAAATGAACTTGCCCGGGTTGGTATTGAAATACGTTTACAAAAGTGTAATTCATCCAAACCAAATAACCGGCACTGCTGTGTACTACACCTTTGGGTTTACCTGTTGAGCCTGATGTATATAAAATAAACAACGGATCTTCTGCATCCATTTCTTCGGCTTCAAAAAAAACTTTCCCATCTTTTTCTACTTGTTCTTCGGCATACAACATTTCATCTTCCCACCAAATATCTCTCCCTTTAATCATTGAAACGGGAGTTCTTGTTCGGGTATAAACAATTACTTTTTTTACGGTTTTGTTTCCTATTAAAGCATCGTCAATTACATTTTTTAACGGAATAATTTTTTCTCCTCGGTAAGCACCATCACAAGTAATAATAAATTCGGCTTTGGCATCTTCTAATCTATCTGCAATGCTTTGTGCACTGAAGCCGCCAAAAATTACTGAATGTATGGCACCAATTCTTGCACATCCTAAAACTGCATAGGCTAATTCGGGTACCATGCCCATGTATATGCAAACTCTATCTCCGCGTTTTACACCATTGTTTTTAAGCATTTGTGCAACTTGGCAAACACGTTTATGCAAACGATTATATGTTACAATTCTTGTTCTTTCTTCGGGGTTGTTGGGTTCCCAAATAATGGCAGGTTCTTCGCCCATTGTAGCCAAATGTCTATCAATACAGTTTTCTGTAATATTTAATTTGGCACCTTTAAACCATTCTATTTTTGGTTCTTTAAAATTCCAGCTTAAAACATTATCCCATTTTTTTCTCCATAAAAAATTTTCGGCAACATTGCTCCAAAACTGTTCGGGTTGCTCTATACTTTTTTTATAATGTTCTTTGTATTCTTCTAAAGATTTAATTTGATAAGGATATGACATAATAAAATTTTGGAGCGTGAATTTACTAAAGTCTGTAATAAATTCGGTGATATAATTCATTTGAGAAATAATAATTGTATAAAAACAATTAATTTTCCAACAACAACCAAAATAAATTGCATGTCATCTTCTTCAACATCAACAAAAGGTATTTGGAAAGTTATTACAGCTTCTTCAATAGGAACATTAATTGAGTGGTATGATTTTTACATTTTTGGAAGTTTGGCAACAGTTATTGCCAGTCAGTTTTTTCCTAAAACAAATCCTACGGCTGCACTGCTTAGCACCTTGGCAACATTTGCGGCAGGCTTTATTGTAAGGCCTTTTGGAGCATTGGTATTTGGAAGATTAGGAGATTTAATTGGAAGAAAATATACTTTCTTGCTAACATTAATTTTAATGGGTGGAAGTACTTTTGCTATTGGTTGTATTCCATCTTACGATAGTATTGGTTTTGCTGCTCCTGTTTTGGTTTTGTTGTTACGATTAATTCAAGGGCTTGCTTTAGGCGGAGAGTATGGCGGGGCTGCTACTTATGTTGCAGAACATGCACCTGATAATAGGCGTGGCTATTTTACTAGTTGGATACAAACAACTGCTACATTGGGTTTGTTTATATCACTCGGTGTTATTTTATTAACCAGATATTGGTTAGATGAAGATGCAGCAAAATCTATTGCAAAGTTTAACGATTGGGGATGGCGTATTCCGTTTTTACTATCTATTTTTCTGGTAATTATTTCTGTATATATAAGAATGAAAATGAAGGAAAGTCCTTTGTTTTCAAAACTAAAAGAAGAAGGAAAAACTTCCGTCAATCCATTAAAAGAAAGCTTTGCACGTAAAGCCAATTTAAAAATGGTTTTATTGGCACTATTTGGTGCAACTATGGGGCAAGGTGTAGTTTGGTACACGGGGCAATTTTATGCTCAATCATTTATAGAAAATGTTTGTAAAGTAGATTTTGATCAATCTAGAACCATACTTATTTGGGCAATACTTTTTGCCACACCATTTTTTGTTGTGTTTGGCGGATGGAGTGATAAAATTGGAAGAAAATGGATAATGCTTGCAGGAATGTTTTTAGCAGTAATTACATACAGACCTTTGTTTAATCAGTTATTGCAGTTAAGTGATATGAATAATAAAATTGAAATTGAAGCATTACGCCAAATAAAATCAAACTATACGCTACTTCCTAATAATACCGATACATTAAAAAAAATAACGATAAAACATTTTTTTGAAGATAAAAGCATTCTTACAGAAACAAAAATAGATACATTGTATAAAAATGTTGCAAAGAAAACTATTAAGCCTATAGTCACCGTTTCAAAAACACTTAGCAGCAGTATTTACTGGAAAATGGTATTCATAGTTTTTGTTTTGATTTTGTATGTAACTATGGTGTACGGGCCTATTGCAGCATTTTTAGTTGAATTATTCCCTACAAAAATTAGATATACAAGTATGAGTTTACCTTACCATATTGGTAATGGTGTATTTGGTGGCTTAACGCCGTTTATAGCAACATTACTAACTACTATTTATACATCAGATAAATTGGTTGGTTTGTATTATCCCATAATTGTAAGCATACTTTGTTTGGTAATTGGGGCATTGTATATAAGTTCTAAAATAAATATTTCAAATAAAAATTAAAAATATTGTATATGAATAAGTTAAAAAGAATTGCCGGTATTGTTTGGATATTGTTAGGGCCCATATCTATTTTTTATCTCATAAAAACAGCAGCATCTGAAACTGCTAAAAAACCGCATATTGACACAAAAATTCAATGGTATGTTTTTGTAATAGTATTCATTCCTATTGTTATTGGTTTAATGATTTTTGGTTATTATGCTTTAAAAGGAGAGTATGATGATATTAAGTAAACCTAATACATAAAGTTTTCACATTTTATACTTTTACACTTCACTTATCTTTGGTGTATGTCTATTCAGGTACAACAATTATTAAAACAATACGGAGCACAAAAAGCAGTAAATAATATTTCATTTTCAATTAATAAAGGAGAAATAGTTGGTTTTCTTGGCCCCAATGGTGCAGGTAAAAGCACTACCATGAAAATAATAACAGGTTATTTGGCACAAGATGCAGGCACAGCAACTGTTTGCGGTATTAATGTAAAAACTAATGCCGTTGAAGCAAAAGGAAAAATAGGTTATTTACCAGAAAGCAATGCCTTGTATTATGATATGTATGTGAAAGAATATTTAACGTTTGTTGCAGGAATACATTCAATTGCGAATCGTAAATCTTTAATCGCCAATACAATTGAATTAGTTGGTTTACAAGTTGAACAAAACAAAAAAATAGGACAACTTTCGAAAGGCTATAAACAGCGTGTAGGCTTGGCAGCAGCACTAATACATAATCCGGAAATTTTAATATTAGATGAACCCACCAGCGGTTTAGACCCTAATCAAATTATAGAAATACGAAGCGTTATAAAAGAGCAAGGTAAAAACAAAACTGTTCTTTTTTCCTCTCATATATTACAAGAAGTAGAAGCCATTTGCGATAGAGTAATTATTATAAACAAAGGCGTAATAGTTGCTGATGATAATTTGGAACAACTAAAAAAGCAAGGAAGTTTGGAAAATATTTTCAGGCAACTTACATCAACTAAATAATTTACTTTCGCCTTCTCAATTAATTACGTAATTAACCAATAAACAAACCATGAGTTACATTATTGAAGTACATGCCCGCCAAATATTAGACAGTCGTGGCAATCCAACTATTGAAGTAGATGTTTTAACCGATGATGGTGCTGCAGGCCGTGCAGCTGTACCAAGTGGTGCAAGTACCGGCATTCACGAAGCAGTAGAACTAAGAGATAACGATAAAAAGAAATATGGAGGAAAAGGCGTTTTACAAGCAGTAAAAAATGTAAACAAAATAATTGCAGATGCAATTATAGGTTTTGATGTTGCAGAACAAGCAACTATTGATCAGTTAATGATTGAGTTAGACGGAACACCTAATAAAGCTAAGTTAGGAGCCAATGCAATTTTAGCTGTAAGCATGGCAGTTGCAAAAGCTGCTGCTGAAGAAGCTGCACTGCCTTTATACCGATATATTGGTGGCACTAATGCAAAAACATTACCTGTGCCAATGATGAATATTTTAAACGGAGGTGCACACGCCGATAATAAAATTGATTTCCAAGAATTTATGATTATGCCTGTTGGAGCAACAACTTTTAGTGATGGGTTGCGTTCGGGCGTAGAAATTTTTCATGCATTAAAATCTGTTTTAAAGAAACGTGGTTACAGCACAAACGTAGGAGACGAAGGTGGCTTTGCACCCAATATTCAAAGTAACGAAGAAGCCATTGAAACAGTATTAGAAGCCATTACTGCTGCAGGCTACAAAGCAGGCTCGCAAATTGTAATTGCAATGGATGCTGCCAATAGCGAATTATGGGATAACAAAAAAAAGAAATATGTTTTTCATAAAAGCAACGGAAAAGAAATGAGCAGCGACCAATTGGTAAAATATTGGGAAGCATGGAGTAAAAAATATCCTATAGTTTCTATTGAAGATGGAATGGCAGAAGATGATTGGGAAGGTTGGAAAAATTTAACCAATGCCATTGGCAAAAAAGTACAATTAGTAGGAGATGATTTGTTTGTAACCAATGTAAACCGTTTACAACAAGGCATTGATAAAGGTGTGGGTAATGCACTATTAGTTAAAGTAAACCAAATTGGTACTATTACAGAAACTATTAATGCAGTTACGTTAGCACAACACAATGGATATAATACTATTATGAGCCATAGAAGCGGAGAAACAGAAGATGTAACTATTGCAGATTTAGCAGTAGCATTAAATTGCGGGCAAATTAAAACAGGTTCTGCAAGCCGTACAGACCGCATTGCCAAATACAATCAACTCATTCGTATTGAAGAACAGTTAGGGTTAATAGGTACTTATCCTGGAAAGAAATTAAAATTTACGAAATAAACATATGTTATTAATTGGTGGTTGTTGCTATACTTAAGTTCACTTAATTTTGAATAGCATCAATCACCATTTTTTTTTTGCATGAAATATATTTTCAAAATATTCACTAACAAATACTTACTTGTAATTACATTTTTTGCAGTATGGATGTTATTTTTTGACCAACGTGATTTTTTTTATGTATGGGAACAAAAGCAAAAATTAAAAGAAGCAGAAAATAAAAAACATTATTACGAACAAGAAATAGAAAAAGCAAAACAAGATTTAGCCGATTTACAAAACAGCCCCGCTGCATTAGAAAAATTTGCACGCGAAAAATATTTACTAAAAAAAGATGGAGAAGATATTTATCTTATCTCTTCAGACGAAAGCGAAACAAAAAAATAATTCTTCTCGCAATAATTTACAACGCATAGCGTTTCTAATAATGTCCTCCGATTTTACCCTCCGAAAGCAGTATATTTACTATTGCAAGTTTCTAAAAAATTATTATGCAAAAATTTACTCAGGAGCAAATTATGCTTTACCTGTACGGGGAAGCTTCGCCTATATTGAAATTAGCTATTGATAAGGCTTTGAAAGAAGATGTTGATTTGAAAAAAGAAATAACAATGCTTAAACGGTCTAAAAAGCAGTTAGAAGAATTGAAAGGAAAAACTTTATCTCCTTCTCAAAAATCTATTGATGCTATTTTAAAATATGCAAAAGATACCGCAAAGAAAAAATAGGGATTAAAAATTTCTATTGTTTTTTACCCATTCAACAATATAGCCGGCAATATCTGTGGTGGTAGTTCCAGGTATAAATAATTTCCCCACCCCTAATTGGTTTAATTGCTGTGCATCGTCATCAGGTATAATGCCGCCGCCTGTAAGTAAAACATCATTCATTTGTTTTTCTTTCATTAAGTGTAATACTTTAGGAAAAACAGTCATGTGTGCACCGCTTAAAATACTAATTCCAATGGCGTCAACATCTTCTTGTAATGCAGCATTTACAACCATTTCGGGCGTTTGGCGTAAGCCTGTATAAATAACTTCCATACCGGCATCGCGTAATGCGGTAGCAATTACTTTGGCTCCGCGGTCGTGCCCGTCTAAACCAACTTTGGCAACTAAAACTCTAATAGGTCTGTTCATGCAATTAAGATTAAACAACAAAAATAGTTAAATCATTTTCTTATAAACCTCGCTTTCTTTTTTGAAACTTCTGTTGTAATAAAGTTACTTAAAATATTTTCATTGGCATGTTGCCATAAAATTATTTTACAACCGTTTTCTCTTGCAAAGGAATCTATCAATTCATCTTTAATTGTAATGTGGGCAAATTGTTTTACAATATCTCTTGTAGTATCCGGATAATTTTCTCCAACAGTAATTACATTGGCAACTTTATAAGTATCGGGCATCCAAAATAAAAAAGATGCATTAGTGCTGTATGCTTCAGGTAAACCATATTGTTTACCATAATAATTTAATGCACCACATAAACCATAGTTATCGCATTTAATAATGGTTTTATTTTTTTCATCATCGCTTAAATTATTATATACATTGGCAGTTTTTTCTGTTATTTCTTTCCAACCAAGCATGTCTGCAAAATCTTGTGGTAGTGGATGGTTTTGTTGATCTTCCCATTTTAATAAACCAATTTTTTCAACATTTTTATCTTTATATATTTCTGCAAGTTTTTGCGGAGGGAACATAGGTAGTGTTAAGAAAGTAGCAATTATTCCAAAATAAAATGTAATGGTTATAAATACCCAACGCATAAATGGAATACGTTTACGGGTTAATCTTTCTAATAAATAGGCACCAAATGCAAATAGTACAGGATAAATACCTAAAGCATAATAATTTTTCCCATGAAAAATAATAAGTAGTGTTATTAAAATAGTGTATGCCCAAAATATAAAAATATATTGTCTTCCTTTTTTTGAAAGAATTAAAAAAAGTAATCCAACTATCCAAATGTAAACGCAGGGTAAATTCATTAAAAACTGATCTTTAATAAAATCAATAGGGCTAACATATTGCAATTGTGTTCTTTGTAACTCTTGCATATGTTGCTGAACAGGAAAGTTGTGGTTGTATTGCCATAAAGCATTGGGTAGAAAAATAATAATACCTATAGCAGATGCGAAGTAAAGATGCTTATTGATAAATATATTTCGTTGTTTACTTAATAGCAATCCAACTATAATACCTATAATAAAAAATGCAATAGAATATTTACTAAGCATTCCTAAACCACAAGCAATGCCAAAAACATATAAGTAAATATTGTTTTTTGTTTGAATGTATTTGATAACAGAAAAAGCAACTAATGTGTAAAAAAATATTTCTAGAAAATTTGGTTGAAATAAATAATGAACTCTTAAATATGCTCCAAATATAAAAGCTAGAAAACTTAGAAATATTGCATACAACCCTCCACCAATTGATACAATAATTCTTGCCGTTAATACAAAAGTTAATGCACCAAATAATGCAGGCCAAAGTTTTACCACAATAAAACCATTGCCTAAAAAATGTGTTACCCATGCAAGCAAACTTAACAATGGCGGCACTTCCATAAACCCCCAAGCCAAATGGTTTCCTTCGGCTAGATACAAAAATTCATCGCGATGGAGTTGATATAAACTATCTTGGAGAATAAATGGTAATAGCAATTTAATAAATGCCAAAATTGCAATAAGCCAGTTGAATGATTTCATTAGAGGGTTGGTTGAGCAAAATAAATATTATGTTTTATTTTAATAAAGTTAAACAGTGTTTTATTCTTTTAATTGTTTCTTCTTTACCTAATATTTCTGCAATGTTAAATACATGTGGACCAAATTTTCCACCAACTAACATTATACGAAATGGTAACATTAGTTCACCTGGTTTTATTTCATTAACAGCAGCAATTTCTTTAAACTCATTTTCTAATACCTCATGTTGCCATTGTTGTGTTAGTTCATAAGTTCTTATTAATTCTGCAAAAAATAAATTTCTCTGTTCATTCCATTTGGGCTGTATGGCAGTAATATCAATAGTTTCAGGTTGTTTAAAAAAGAAAGATGATTGCTGAATAAAATCGGTTAAAAATGTACAACGGTCTTTCACTAATTCTATCACTTGGTCTAATTTATTTAAATCTATAGCCGTAATATTATTTTCTTTTAATAAATTTTCAATTGTAGTTTGTAACTTATAGTTTGTACTTTTCTTTATCCATTCATGATTGAACCATTTAGCTTTTTCATAATCAAATTTTGCACCTGCCTTATGTACACGTTCCATTAAAAATGCATCTATTAATTCTTGCAATGAAAAAATTTCTTTGTCTGTACCATCGTTCCAACCCATCATTACTAACATATTTATAAATGCTTCGGGTAAAAAACCACGTTCTTTAAAACCAATAGTTTTTTCGTTTGTTTTTGGGTCTGTCCAGTCCATTGCAAATACGGGAAAACCAAGTCTGTCGCCATCTCTCTTACTTAATTTTCCATTACCATCTGGTTTTAATATTAAAGGCAAATGAGCCCATTGAGGCATGTTTTCAATACCAAATAAATATTGCCACAATAAAATATGTACGGGTGCACTTGGTAACCATTCTTCTCCTCTAAATGCATGAGAAATTTTCATCAAGTAATCATCTACTACAACTGCAAGATGATAAGTAGGCATGCCATCTGCTTTTAATAAAACCTTATCATCAATTTGGTTAGAGTTGAATTTTACTTCGCCTCTAATCATATCCGTAAACTTCACTTCTTCATTATCAGGCATTTTAATTCTAATAACAAAAGGTTTTTTTTCGTCTAATAATTTTTTTGTTTCTTCTGCACTTAGGCTTAAAGAATTCTTCATGCCCATTCTTGTATGAAGGTTGTATTGAAAATTTGCTTCTGTTTTTCTTTTAGTATCTAATTCTTCGGCCGTATCAAAAGCATAATAAGCATTTCCTTGTACAATTAATTGTTCGGCATATTGTTTATAAATAGGTTTGCGTTCACTTTGTTTGTATGGTGCAAAATTACCACCGTGTTTGGGGCTTTCATCTGGCTGTAATCCAAGCCAATTAAGACATTCATAAATGTATTCTTCTGCACCTTCAACAAATCTTGTTTGGTCGGTATCTTCAATTCTAAGAATAAAATCTCCGTTAAAATGTTTTGCAAATAAATAATTAAACAATACAGTTCTTACACCACCTAAATGCAAACCGCCTGTTGGCGATGGGGCAAAACGTACCCTTACTTTTTTAATATTCATTTTACAAAAATAATGCTTGCTATTTTGTTTGTTCATAAACAATCACCCTAACTTTAAAAAATAAATAATAGTATGAAAAAAATACTTTTTGCATTATTGTTTTTTGCAAATGTTACGTATGCACAAACAAACTACCATCCAACAGCGGCAAACATTAAAGAACGCCAATGGTTTGCCAATGCCAAATTTGGCTTATTTATACATTGGGGTGTATTTAGCATTCCTTGTGCAGGCGAGTGGGTAATGAATAATAGAGGTATTACCGTAAAAAATTATACAAGACTTAAAGATTTCTTTAATCCCATAGAATTTAATGCACACAACTGGGTTAAACTTGCTAAAGAGGCAGGCATGCAATACATTACTTTAATTACAAGGCATCACGATGGGTTTAGTATGTGGAATACAAAATACTCTGATTTTAATATTATGAATACACCCTATAAAAAAGATATTGTAAAAGAAATTGCCAATGAATGTCATAAACAAGGTGTGAAATTATTTTTATACTATTCTTTATTAGATTGGAGAAGAGATGATTACCCTTTTGAAACAGGAAGAACAGGACAAAAATCGGGAAGAACAGGTAAAGGAAATTATGCAAGCTATTTACAATTCATGAAAAACCAATTAACTGAATTATTAACTAATTACGGAAGCATTGCTGGTATTTGGTTTGATGGAAATTGGGATCAAACAAATCCGGAAGGAGATAAAGATATGACACCAAGAATTAATTGGAAATACGACGAAATTTATTCACTAATACATAAGCTGCAACCTGCATGTTTAATTGGAAATAATCATCATTTAACACCATTTGCAGGAGAAGATTTTCAAATGTTTGAAAAAGATTTACCGGGAGAAAATAAAGGCGGATTAAGTTTTCAAAAACCATCTGAAATGATGCCATTAGAAACCTGCGAAACCATTAATAACTCTTGGGGTTTTAATATTACCGATACAACTTATAAAACACCAAAACAATTAATAGATTATTTGGTACGTGCAAGTGGTTACGGGGCTAATTTGTTATTAAATATTGGACCTATGCCTAATGGAGCTATACAACAAGAATTTGTTGACAGACTTCATTATATGGGCAATTGGTTAAAAATATATGGTAGTACAATTTACAATACAACCGGTGGTTATATTAAACCACAAGATTGGGGATGCATTACAGAAAAAAATAATAAATTATTTGTACATGTATTAAAAGAAGGAGATAACGAAATTACACTTACTCAATTTCCTTTCAGCAAAATAATAAAAGCGTATTGGTTTAAAGATAGTGCCCCAGCCCAATATACGCTAAATGCTAATAATTTAGTTTTACAATTGAAAGAGAAAAATAGTAAAGATGAAGATAGAGTAATTGTACTTGAAGTAAGTAAATAATTTAGAAATATGATAGTGCATTAAATTCATGTATAAAATATTTTATAATTTATTTTTATTGTTGTTAATCAATTCGTTGGCAAAAGCACAATTAGTTTTTCCTAATGTATATGTGCAATACGATTCTGTATGGGTGTATAAAAATTTACAACTTGTTCCTATAAAATTTGTAAATAATGCAGTTGTAGAAAACCGTAAAATATTTCCACAAAATATTATTACGCTGCAACAAGCAATGCAGCAAAAACAAGTTAGTATAAAAGAAATAAATTTTGAAAAAGGAGCAGATGTAGGTGTATTGGTTATTAAAAATAAAACGAACAAAAATATTTTATTAAATGCAGGAGAAATTATTACCGGTGGTAAGCAAGATAGAGTAATTGCAGAAACAAAAATTATTAAACCACAAAGTGGCGAACAATATATTTCTGTTTTCTGTATAGAAAAGGGGAGGTGGGATGATAAACCAAAACCCTTTGCATATAAAGGTTCTGTTGATATTGGTTTGAGAAAAAAAATTGATATTAATAAATATCAACAACAAATTTGGAAATATATTGAACAGCAATTTGAAAGCAGAAAAGAAAAATCTGAAACCTATCCATATATCCAGTTAAAACAAAAAATAGAAAAAACAGATACTGCATATATGAATTATTTTACTCGAAAATTTCAACAAAGTGATAGTAGCTATGCAGGGTTTATTGCTTTAGCAAATAATAAAATTATTGCTTGTGAAATATTTGCTTTACCAATATATACTATTATGTTTTATAAAGAAATGTTTAGCAGTTTTATTGCAGCAGTTACTACAGAGGACAGCATTGCTAAAACAATAATAAATATTCAACTTGTAAAAACTTTTGCCAATAATTTATTGGGTAGCGAAATATTGCAAGAACAGTATTTACAAACACATGGTAAGGCAGATAAAATGAATGGTAAAACCGTTCATTTAATTGCATACGGCAATTAAATATCTTTACAATATGTATTTAATAACAACACCATGGTGGTTAAGGTTTCTTTACCCTTTGCTTACTTGGCAAATAAAAACGGATGAGAAAATTATTTATTTAACTTTTGATGATGGCCCGCATGAAGTAGCAACTCCTTTTGTTTTAAACATATTAAAAAAATATAATGCAAAAGCAACTTTTTTTTGCATAGGTAAAAATGTGCAACTGCATCCTGATATTTATACAACAATTATTGAAGAAGGGCACTCGGTTGGTAATCATACTTTCAATCATTTAAACGGTTGGAAAGTAAGTGATGAAATCTATTTCAATGATATTAAAAAAGCAGCGGATGTTATTCAATCAAGCTTATTTCGACCTCCTTATGGTAGAATAAAAAAATCGCAAACAAAAATTTTAAAAACTAATTATAATATAATTATGTGGAGTGTATTAAGCGGAGATTTTGATATAAAAATTTCTCCGGAAAAATGTTTAAACAATGTAATTAGCAATATTAAAAACGGTTCTGTTGTTGTATTTCATGATAGTGCAAAAGCAATGGAAAGATTAGAATTTGCTTTGCCTAAAACTTTAGAATATTTTTCAAATAAAGGGTATGTTTTTAAAAGTATTCAAATGTAAATAAAAGGCCGAGGTAAAAACCTCAGCCCGTTTTAATCCGTACCCTATGAAAACAATCTTTAAATATTTCCGTGCTTTAGATGTATAATTTTGTTTGACGGATTTTTCATTTATTAAACGTATTCTGTGTTTTTTTATTTCTTTTTATACCAACTTTTTTTAGAATGATTTTAATTGATACACACTGTCATTTGTACAGCGAAGAATTTAATAACGATGTAGAAGCAATAATATTTCGTGCAAAAGAAAATAACGTAAAAAAATTTTTGCTTCCTGCAATTGATAGCACTACACATGCTGCAATGTTTGAGGTAGAGAAAAATTTTTCAAATGAATGTTTTGCCATGATAGGCTTACACCCTTGCTCTGTAAAAGAGAATGTTGAAGAGGAATTGATGCTTGTAAAGCAATGGTTAGATAAAAGAAAATTTATTGCAATAGGCGAGATAGGATTAGATTTTTATTGGGATAAAACCTTTACTGAACAGCAATATGCAGCGTTTGAAATGCAAATGCAATGGGCATTAAATTTACAATTACCTATAGTTATTCATACACGCAATGCTATGAAAGAAACTATTGAAGCTGTAACTCCTTTTGCCAAAAAAGGTTTGAAAGGAATATTTCATTGCTTTGGAGAAAGTTATGAAATAGCTAAACAAATTATTGATCTTGATTTTTTATTAGGTATTGGCGGAGTAGTTACGTACAAAAAATCGGGATTGGCTGAAACATTAAAAAATATTTCGTTGCAGCATATTGTATTAGAAACCGATGCTCCGTATTTAACTCCTGTACCTTTTAGAGGGAAAAGAAATGAAAGCAGTTATTTAAAATATATTGCAGAAAAAATTGCCGAAATAAAGAATATTTCTGTAGAAGAAGTAGCCAATAATACAACTACAAATGCAGAAAAATTATTTAGAAATTTTAGCGGAGAGTAAGAGATTCGAACTCTTGATACAGTTTCCCGTATACACACTTTCCAGGCGTGCTCCTTCAACCACTCGGACAACTCTCCTTTAAAAATAGTTGGCGAAAATAGTGGTTTCTAGTTTACCAATTGTGCATGTGTTCTTCTACAACTCTTTCCCTTTGTTCGGGTTTATTGTATTTCCAATTGGCATCGTATTTTACAAACCAGCTTAACCATAATGTTCTTGATAAACGCATAATTAGTGGTTGACATAAAATTAATAAACCAATAGAAATAATCATCCAATAAATAATTCTATTATCGTCTATATCAAAAGTTAATCCAATAAAAACTTTCCATAAAATAAAACTAATGGCAAGAAACATAAGACTTAAGGCATAACTAACATATCCTGTACCATAATAAAAACCAACTTCTAAATCTGTTGGTTGCCCGCAAACAGGGCAATGCTCATTCATTCTTGTATTCTGCTTTAAGTTATACGGATTGGTAGTTTTGTATAAATAGCCTTTTCTGCAACGTGGGCATTTATTGGTAAAAACAGCTATCAAATATTGTAATGGTTTCATAAGTGGTGCAAGGTAATAATTTAAAATATTCTACATTTAATCTTCCAATATTTTTTCCATTTGTATGCTGCGGCTGCCTTTTATAAGTAAATAAGTATTTTCAAAATGTTTTTGATGCAACCATTGTTTAGCTTCTGTTGCAGTATTAAAGTATAAAAATTTTTTATGTGTAGTTTTAAAATTACCTCCTACCAAAACAACTTCTTTCCATTTATACTGTTCAATTAAATGAACAATATTAGCATGTTCTGTAATACTTGTTTCTCCTAATTCCATCATTCCTCCTAACATAATTATTTTGTTGGAAGCATTAATTTTTGCAAAATTTTCAATAGCGGCTTTTACGCTGCTGGGGTTGGCGTTATAGGCATCTAAAATAATTTTGTTACTACCTTTTTCTATCATTTGAGATCGGCTGTTTGATGGGGTGTAATTTTCTATACTTTGTTTTATTTTTTCTTCGGGAATATTAAAATATTTAGCTACCGCAACAGCACATAATACATTGGGTAAATTATAATCGCCTACAAGATTTGTTTGAATTGAATTTATGGTAACTCCTTTTGAAAAACTAACTTGTAAAAAAGGTTCACTTGTTTTAATTGCTCCAATATAATCTGCATTGTGTGTGCCGTATGTAATAATATTGTTAATGCCTGTACTCATTTCTTGTAAATAATTATAATCCCAATTAATAAATGCAGTACCATTATTATTTCTTAAAAAATCAAACAATTCTCCTTTACCTTTTTTTACACCTTCTATTCCGCCAAAGCCTTCTAAATGAGCCTTTCCTGCATTTGTAATAATACCGTGTGTAGGTAAAGTATAACTGCAATAACTTTCAATTTCTTTTTGATGGTTGGCACCCATTTCTATTACAACCATTTCGGCATCTTGCTTAATGCTTAATAATGTTAAGGGAACACCTATATGATTGTTCAAATTTCCTTGTGTGGTATAAGTTTTATAATGCGATGCTAAGGCAGTACTAACTAATTCTTTGGTAGTAGTTTTACCGTTACTGCCTGTAATGGCTATCAATGGAATTTTAAATTGTTGTCTATGATGTTTTGCTAATTGTTGAAGAGTGGTTAATACATTATCAACTTTAATTAATTTGTTATTGGTGTCATCAATAGTTTCATCTATTACGGCATAAGCAGCACCTTGTTTTATAGCTTGTAAAGCAAAATTATTTGCATTAAAGTTGGGCCCTTTTAATGCAAAAAAAATATCGCCTTGCTTTAGTTTTCTGGTATCTGTTTGAACGGATGGATATTTTAAAAATATTTTATATAAATTTTCAATGTTCATTTTCTTACTATTTATTTCAAAAGTAAATGTTTGAAGATATGGTTTAATATTATGTTGAAAAGAAGAAAGCCATTCTGTTATGAATGGCTTTCTAAATTGTCCGGCTTTCACGGAATTTGCAATTTACCTTTCCTTTTATTTTTTAGCTCTTCTTCCCGGGAAGAAGTTACCTGTTCTTGCTTTGGTAGAAGTACCTTCGGCTGAGCCGTAGTGGCTCATAGCACATCTAAAACCTATGGTACTGCTTGCTTGATCTTGCTCTAAAAAGCGGCGTGTTCCTGGGCTTAACCAATAGGGCATATCATTCCAACTGCCACCTTTTACTACTCTTGAACTATCTGAAATTAAAGTAGTTAAACCATATCCATAACTTGCTCCGCTTAATGAATCTCCATCTAAATAGTTTACAGCATAAGAGCGTTGGTAATTACGGCGATTTCTTAAAGCAGAATCTGACTCAGGTACCATAATAATTCTTCCCATATTATCGCGTAAATTACCCTGTCCTTTGCTCATATCTACTTTCTTAAAAACGTTACCGCGTACAGGGTTAAAATCACTTGCATCACTATTTGTTTGTGGTCTATATACATCAAAAACCCATTCGCTTACATTTCCACTCATATTATATAAACCAAATCCGTTAGGGGCAAAAGAAGTTACTTCAGCAGGAATGGCAGCATTATCGTTTAAACCGCCGGCTACACCCATATTGTCACCATTACCGCGTTTAAAATTAGCTAAAAAAGCACCTTGGTATGCACTTTGTTTTGTTGAACGTAGGTTATCAAATCCGCTATTTTTCCAAGAATAAATTTGTTTGTTGGCAATATTTTCTTCACCGCGTTTTTTACCAAATCCCATTTTTCTTTGAGGATTTTCCATTACCAAACCGTTGGCTGCATATTCCCATTCTGCTTCTGTTGGTAGGCGATAATCTCCAAACATAATTCCGTCTTCAAATTTTACTTGTGTTCTGGGCCTGCCTTGAGCATCTTTTAGTGGATTACTTTTAGAAGTAGCTGTTTTTCCGGGTTGCACTTGATATTCACCCATTAAATAGGATTTGCTATTAAAGTTTTCTTGACCGCCGCCGTTTAATTCGGTTTTGATATTGTTTTTGTTTATATACCCTTTTTTTATGAGTTCTAATTCATTTACACGGTCTGTTCGCCAAATACAAAAATCGCTGGCTTGTTTCCATGATACACCAACTACAGGATAGTAGTTATAGGCGGGATGGCGGAAATAATCTTCAACATAAGGTTCGTTGTAAGCTAATTCACTACGCCAAACTAAAGTATCAGGTTTGGCTGCTTCAAGAACAGATTCGTATTGAGGATCGTTAAACACATTTTCCATCCAATTTAAATATTCACGATAGTGTACATTGGCTACTTCGGTTCTGTCAATAAAAAAAGAATTTACAGTAACTCGACGAGGTACATTATTCCAATCGCCCATTACATCTTCTTGCGAAGCACCCATGGTAAAAGTACCGCCTTGCACAAATACCAATCCGGGAGCTGTTTTAATATCTTTAGGTTTGGGTACACTAAAACCACCTTGTGTTTTATCGTTATAATTCCAACCCGTAACTGCAGATTTTTCTTGTTTTTTCTTGATAAGGTTACATGAGGATACTGACACAACTGTTGCCGCCAATAAAACACAGTTTCTTACGCTGGTAAGCACTTGCATAGATTCTGATTTAGTTTTTCTTCAATAAAAGTTTAAGTGTATAATTTCTGTGCTTTGCGAATATAGGAGATTTTAGCTAATAGAAAATATTGCCTTTTTTAAATTGCCAGCAACAAGTTTAATTTTAACTTGTAGTTAAAGATATAATATTTGCATATAATGGCTGTGTTTTTTAGAAAATCTTTTTTTATAATATTGTTAATATTGGGTTCTTGCACTTGTTTTGCCCAAAGAAATTATGCAACCAATTCTGTATTAGCAGTTGGTAATTGGTATAAAATTGCTATAGCCAAACAAGGCATTTATAAAATTGATGTAGCATTTTTAAATACTTTAGGAATAAATACTAATAATTTAAGCTCAGCAAGTATAAGATTATATGGAAATGGTGGAAATATGTTGGCAGAAGATAATGCTGTAACAAGAATTGATGATTTATATGAAAATGCTATTGATGTATATGATGGTGGAGATGGGATTTTTAATGGAAACGATTATTTTTTATTTTATGCCGAAGGGGCAGATAAATGGATAAAAGATAGCGTGAACAAGAGTTTCAATCATCAAAAAAATTTGTATGCAGATTCGGTTTATTATTTTATAAATATTAGTGGAAATGGGAAACGAATAAAAACTTCTGCTGCTAATCTAATTTCTACTACAACTGTAAATTCTTATAATGAAAGATACTTTTATGAAAACGATAAAGTAAATTTTTTAAATAGCGGTAAAGAATGGTATGGCGAAGAGTTTAGCACCGTAAATGGAAATACACTTTCAAGAAATTTTCCGGTTGATTTTACAGGTTTTGTTGTTAACCAACCTATTCAATTAAATACAAGTTTAGCAAGTAGAAGTATTGGCGGCAACAGCAATTTTTTGATAAACATTAATAATCAATTTGTTCAAAACATAAATATAGCAGGTGTTTCAGGTTATTTTTTAGATGCATATGCAGTTCAATCAAATCAATCGGTAACTTATATTCCCAATCAATCTCCTTTTAATATTTCTATTAACTATAATCAAACTGTTGCAGGTGCACAAGGTTGGTTAAACTGGTTTGAAATTTTGGGAAGAAAAAATTTAGCGATGAATAATGCCAACCAATTGTTTTTTAGAGATTGGAATTCGGTGGCTGCAACTTCTGTTCCTCAATTTGTTATTTCTGGAACAACTAATGCAACAACTGTTTGGGATATTACCAATACTTTGGAACCTGTAAAAATGAATACTTCATTCATTGCCAACCAAACAACTTTTATTAATACGGCAGAAAATTTAAAAGAATATGTGTGTTTCAATAATTTAAACTTTTTAATTCCGGTTGCATTAGGAAAAATAAGTAATCAAAATTTGCACAATAGTTCGGTAGCAGATTATTTAATTATTACACCTTCTGATTTTGAAACCGAAGCTCAAAAATTAGCTGCTTTTCATACGCAACAATATGGATACAAAGTAGTGGTGGCTTTAACCAATCAAATATATAATGAGTTTTCATCAGGTATTAAAGACCCCGCGGCCATAAGAGATTTTATTAAAATGTATTACGATAAAGCAGGCTCAGATTCAACCAAAAAACCAAAATATCTTTTACTGTTTGGTGCAGCATCGTACGATTATAAAAACAGAGTGGCCAACAACACCAATTTTGTTCCTTCTTATGAAAGTACAAATTCATTAGATCCTTTATCTACTTATGTTTCAGACGATTTCTTCGGATTCTTAAATGATAGCGATAATATAAATACAAACATAACCTCATCATCCAATAATATACTTAGTGTGGGGATAGGAAGATTGCCTGCAAGAAACAAGAACGAAGCAGCGATAATGGTACAAAAAATTATCAATTACCATACTAAATATTATTTGGGTAATTGGAAGAACGAGTGCATATTTGTGGCGGATGATAAAGACAATGATACACACCTGTATGATGCCGAATTAAACTCTACAGATGCAGCATTGTCCTATCCTGAGTTTAACATAACTAAATTATATTTAGATGCATTTCCACTTGTGAGTGGGAGCGGCGGAGCTTTTTATCCCGGAGTCAATTCAGCTATTGTGAGTAAAGTTTCAAACGGAATTTTCTTATTTAATTATAACGGTCACGGAGGTTATAGGCAATTAGCAGATGAGGCGGTTTTAAGTGCAGATGAAACTAAACAATTTCATAATAGCACTAAGCTGCCTTTATTTATTACAGCCACTTGTGATTTTGCCCCGTATGATGATCCATCAAAAAACTCATTAGGCGGAAGTTTACTGTATAATGATAGTACGGGAGCTATTGCATTAATGACAACTACCAGAGCTGTTTTTGCCAATAGTAACAGGGTAATGAATGATAATTATATAAAATTTGCTTTTACTGCCAATTCAAATGGTAATTATTTAACCTTAGGAGATGCCGTAAAACAAGCAAAAAATTATACTTATCAAACCTTAAACGATGTATTGAATAATAGGAAGTTTACACTTTTAGGAGATCCTGCTATGAGGCTTGCTTTTCCAAAATATAAAATGCAGTTAGATAGTATTAATAACCACCTTGTTCTAGGAAACGATACTTTAAAAGCATTAGAAAAATATACATTAGCGGGAAGCATTACAGATGCTTCAGGAAATATATTCAATAATTTTAATGGAACAGCATATCCAACTTTGTTTGATAAACCACAAACTGTTTCAACTTTAGGAAATAACCCTGCAAGTCCCGTAACAACATTTACACAACAAACCAATATTATTTATAAAGGGAAAGCAACGGTTACAAACGGAAAATTCAGTTTTTCATTTGTAGTGCCTAAAGATATCAATTATAACGTTGGAAACGGGAAGTTAAGTTTATATGCCGATAACGGAAACACAGATGCAGCAGGTGTTTCAACAAACTTTAAAATAGGAAATACATCGTCAAATATTAATACCGATAATGTTGGCCCCGATATTAAAATTTATTTGAATGATTATAATTTTAAAGATGGCGGTTTAGCCAACGAAACTCCATTATTATTAGTAAAGTTGGCAGATACTTCGGGTATAAACACAACGGGTTTAAGTATAGGACACGATATAACTGCAGTAATAGATGGAGATGAAAGAAATTTAATTGTGTTGAACAATTATTACGAAGCAGCATTAAATAGCTATCAACAAGGAACGGTAACATATCAATTACCCCTTCTTGCCGAAGGCATTCATTCCATAAAAATAAAAGCTTGGGATGTAGTAAATAATTCAAATGAAGCAACCATTCATTTTAAAGTTTCCAAACAAGAAAAATTAGTTATTAAAAATTTATATAATTTTCCTAATCCGTTTAGTAATAAAACAACTTTTTCTTTTGAACACAATCAACCCGGTGCTGATTTAAGTGTGCAACTGAATATCTATAATTTTAATGGAGCATTGGTGCAAAGTTTTAGTAAACAAGTAAATAATGCAGGAGATAGAAATATAGATTTTGAATGGGATGGAACAACTGCTGGCGGAAGGAAAGCTTTGTCGGGTAATTATATTTATCGTATTATTGTACAAACAAATAACCAAACTGCTACATTAACTCAGCAGTTATACTTACACTAAAAAGTTTGAATGATTTAATTTCTACTCCAAAATTTTACTGTTACTTAAAATTCAATCATTCACAACTTTCTGCTATGACAAAAAGGTTTTATAAACTAACAATTGCATTTATTAGTATTTTTTGTTGTGCTGTATATGCTCAAGCACAGCAAAGCGTAAACATTGTAACAACTGCTGTTCCCTTCTTGCGTATTAATCCCGATGCAAGGGGCGGTGCAATGGGTGATGCAGGTATTGCAACATTGCCCGATGCTAATTCTTCTTATTGGAATATTGCAAAAACTCCTTTCCTAAAAAACAACTCGGGTTTAAGTTTAAATTATACACCTTGGTTAAAAGATTTAGGATTAAATGATGTGTATTTAGCAAGTTTAGCAGGTTTTTATAAAATAGATGATAACCAAGCTATATCAGCATCATTACGTTATTTTAGTTTGGGAAATATTGTGTTTACAGATTATTCGGGTAATACATTAAGCTCATACAGGCCAAGAGAATTTGCTTTTGATGCGGGCTATTCTATAAAACTATCCGATAATCTTGCTTTAGGTGTTGCAGCCAGATACATCAATTCATCTTTAGCCAGTGGCGATGTAAATAATAGTGGTGTAGTATATAAAGCAGGAACATCAATTGCTGCAGATTTAGGTTTATACTATAACGGTATTCAAAGTGATGGTCATGGTTTTTCGTGGGGAATTGCACTTTCAAATTTAGGAACCAAAATTGGGTACACCAGTGATGCGAAAAATAAAGATTTTATTCCGGCCAACTTTGGTATTGGTGCAGCTTACACATCGGTAATAAATGAAAGTAGCAAAATAACTTTTGCCTTAGATATTAATAAATTATTAGTACCTGCAGCACCACAAGCAACAGGTAATACCACAACCGATTCTACTTTATTGGCAGATTACAGAAATCAAAGTGTAATGAGTAGTTGGTTTAAATCTTTCGGAGATGGCACAAGTTTAACTGCAAGCATACAAGCATCATTAGGTGCAGAATTTTGGTATGATAATAAATTTGCATTAAGAGCAGGTTATTTTTATCAAGATAAAAGCAGTGGTCGTAATCCGTTTTTTTCTGTAGGTGCAGGTATCAAATACGATTTTTTAGGGGTGAATTTATCTTACTTAGTTCCATCCGGTAATGGTATTACACGCAATCCGCTTTCAAATACTTTAAGGTTAGGAATTAGTTTTGATTTAGATGGGAATAAAGCAACGTATTAAATAATGACAAAACTAAGAATTGGTTACGGTGTAGATTTTCATCAATTAATAGAAGAGAGAGATTTGTGGATAGGCGGAGTGAAAATTCCTCACACAAAAGGAACTTTAGGTCATAGTGATGCCGATGTTTTATTACATGCCATTTGCGATGCATTATTAGGAGCTGCTTGCTTAGGAGATATTGGCAAACATTTTCCCGATACTTCTAACGAATTCAAAAATATTGACAGCAAAATATTGCTAAAAAAAACGGTTGAATTAATACAAGAACAAGGGTATCATATTATAAATATTGATTCCTCACTTTGTTTGGAAGCACCCAAAATAAAACCTTATATAGAACAAATGCAGCAAACCATTGCAGCTATTTGTGCAATTGAAGTGAATGATGTTTCCATAAAAGCAACTACTACCGAAAAAATGGGTTTTGTAGGTAGAGAAGAAGGTTTAATAGCTTATTCAACTGTATTAATAGAAAGAAACAATTAAAGTGTTTAATCCTGTAACATCTATAAAAAAAACATGGGTAGAAATACCGGCTGAAGTACAAACCTTTCTTAAAAAGGTATTGGCAATTTTTATTGTATGGAAATTATTATACACTTTTATTTTATTCCCCTTAAAAACACCTGATACACAGTTAAGAAATGCCACCAGTTGGGGTACAATACAACTTTTAAAGTTGAAATTTCCTCAAAGTATTATTTTGAAAGAAAACAAAGTAAGTACAGATAAATTAACAGGAGAAGAAACCAATTCTGATATTATTCTAAAAGATAACCGAAAAATTATTGGCATTGCAGATGCTTGTAACGGACTTGAATTATATGTACTGTATATTGCATTTTTACTTTGTTTCTCTGCCAAATGGACTAAAATAATTACTTATGTTTTAGTAGGTTCTGCTGTTATTTATGTTGGTAATATTTTACGTTGTTATTTTATCAGTTTAATGAATATCGATAGATTTAATTTAATAGAAGTGGCACACCATTATGTGTTTAAATTAGTTATGTACGCCGTAATTTTTAGCTTATGGGTATTGTTTTTAAAAACAAAAAAACAAAAACTTGCAGTGGCTGAAACAAAATAAACGAGAGCTGATAGTACTATTGCTTATTGCAATTATTTGTTGGTTTGGTTATCGGTTTTTATATGAAAATGATTATAAAAAAAACCTACCGAGGATGATAGGACATTTTATTAATTTTTCGTGGTTTTTAATTATCATGGCTTTGGGTTATATTGGGTTGATGAAAAATGCAAATAAATGGAAGAAAAAAATTTGGATATTGATTCATATTATTGCTTTACTATTTTTAATGGCGGGAGGTTTAATTGAAAAAGCTGCGAATAAAGTTGTAACACTAGAATGGATAGACTTATTTGGGTTAACACGTAGCTTTTTCACTTCACCAATGCCTTTTTTAATTATTTGGTTATTACCTTCCATTTTTAAGCTAAATGGAAATACAAATTCAAATTCAGTTTCATGAAATTTTTAAAACTTTTTCTTGTTTTTCTTATTGTAACGGTAACAGGGTTTGCTCAGGCAAATGTAAATATTGATGCTCTTACCGATGAACAATTGCAACAATTTATGGCACAGGCAAAACTTACCGGATTAAGTGATGCTGAATTAGAAACCAAAGCCAAAGAAAAAGGCTTGTCGAGCGATCAAATTGCCAAACTACGTACAAGAATTAATAATTTAAGTTCAAGTTCATCAAGTAATAGCTCTGCTAAATCTATTGCAGATACTTTAGTTTCTAGACAAAAAATTGTTGAACAAAATATTGTTCAAGCTAAAACAACAGTTAAATCAAAAATATTTGGTGCAGAATTGTTTAACAACAGCAATTTAACTTTCGAGCCTAACCTTAAAATTCCTACTCCGCGTAACTACGTATTAGGTGTAGGCGATGTAATTGCCATTGATGTATTCGGTTATTCTGATGCAAAATATAGTTTAAGAGTTAATGAAGAAGGTCTTGTTCGTATTCCGTATGTAAGCCCTTTAAAAGTAACAGGTTTAACTTTTGATGATGCACAGAAAAAAATAACACAATCACTTTCTAAAGTATATCCCGAAATTTTAACCGGTAAAACATCTGTACAAGTTTCATTAGGGCAAATAAGAACCATACGTGTTACCTTAATTGGAGAAATAACCAAACCAGGTACTTATTTTTTAAGCTCATTATCTTCTATTGCCAATGCATTATATGTTTCAGGAGGGCCAAATGAGAATGGTTCTTTCAGAAGTATAGATTTAATTCGCAACGGAAAAAAAATTACAACTTTTGATTTATATGATTTTTTATTAAAAGGAGATTTAACTAATAATAGAAGATTAGAAGATGATGATATTGTAAAAGTAAACCCCTACACTAAAAGAGTTGAACTAACCGGTGCTATAAAACGTAAAGCTATTTATGAAACCAAAAATGGTGAAACACTGGGCTCTGTTATAGATTTTGCCGGTGGCTTTGCAGATGGTGCATACAAAGAATTTTTTACCGTAACCAGAATGGGCGATAAAGAAAAAGAAATTATAAATATTACAAAAAACAACTATCCTTCTTTTGAGTTAAAAAGTGGAGATATAATTATTGTAGATAGTATTACTAATCGGTTTACCAATCGTGTATCTATTAATGGTTCAGTATTTCATCCCGGTAATTATGCCTTAGATAATGGCACTACAAAATTAAGCCAGCTTATTGCCAAAGCAGGGTTAAAAGAAGAGGCCTATTTAAAAAGAGGATTGATAAAAAGATTGCAAGATAATTTTATGCCACAAGCCATTGATTTTAATGTAGCAGATATCATAAACGGTAAAAACGATCTTGATTTACGAAGAGAAGATAGTATTAAAATATATTCTATTTTTGAATTACAAGAAAATTATAATATAATTGTACAAGGCGAGGTAAATACTCCGGGTATTTATGATTATGCCGATAGTATGAAATTGCAAGATGCTCTTATTATTGCCGGCGGGTTAAAAGACGGTGCTACCGATAAAAAAATAGAAATTTCTAGAAGAATAAAAATGGGAATGGCTGCAGATTCTAATGCGTATGCTATTGTAGAATCTTTTTCTTTAGATGAATACAACAGCAGAAAAACCACACTAAAACCTTTTGATGTAATTACCGTAAGAAAAGACCCATTATATAAAGATCAAAAAATTGTTACAATACAAGGCGAAGTTCAATATCCGGGAAAGTATATTCTGCAAAACAGTAAAGAAACGATGACCGATTTAATTACCCGTGCAGGTGGTTTAAAGTCAAGTGCTTATGTTTCTAGTGCTATTTTATTAAGAAATTCATATAGAGATAATTTAGAAAGACAATTGGCGGAAAGTAAAGCATATTATACTACTTCTCAAAGTAGAGATTCTACTACAAAAGATATTTTTTACGCCGAAATAAAAACACCAAGACAAATTGTAAATATCCATCTTGAAAAAGCATTGGCAGCACCACATGGAATAGATGATATTGCTATAGAAGAAGGCGATATATTAAAAATACCACAATATAAAGGAACAGTGCAAACTATTGGCGGTGTATATGTTCCTCGTAAAATAAATTTCAATAATGAACTTTCATTTAGTGATGCTATTAGTGAGTCAGGCGGTTTTTTAACCAATGCTGCCAAAAGAAAAGTATTTGTACAATATCCTAATGGGGAAGTAAAAAAATCTCATAGTTTTTTATTTTTCCGAAGCTACCCTAAATTAAAACCTGGTTCAGAAATATTTATACCATTAAAACCTGAACGCAAACCAATGTCTACCGGAGAAATTATAGGTATAAGTAGTGCATTGGCGGGCATGGCAAGCATTATATATGGTATAATTAACTTAAAAAAATAATTAATTGCTAATGAATAGCGATATGCAACCGGCTAGTAATGTAAATAACAATGATGAAATTTCATTGCAAGAATTAATTGCAAAAACCAAAGCTTTTTTTAAATATTTAAAAAGCAAATGGTTACAACTATTTATTGCCGGCATAATAGGTGGTTTATTAGGATTGGGTTTCTATTATATTCAAAGCCCTAAATACACAGCAACTTGTACTTTTATTTTAGAAGAAAAAAGTGCAGGTGGTAGTGGTTTGGCAGGGCTGGCTTCAAGTTTTGGTTTTGAGGTTGGTAGTGCAATGGGAAGCAGTTTATTTGCAGGAGATAATTTGTTGGAAATTATTCCATCAAAAAATATTGTAGAAAAAGTATTACTTAGTAGAGTAGATAGCAGTTCAAATCAAACATTAGCAGATTTATTTTTAGAATTTACCAAATTAAAACAAGGTTGGGCTAAAAAGGAAAGATTAGCCAATATCAACTTCGCTACCTTACCTAGTAACGGGCAAATGAGTTTAGTACAAGACAGTGTATTGAATGATATTTATGGCAAAGTAGTTAAAACTTATTTAGGGGTAGATTGGCTTAGAAAAAAAGCATCACTTATTAAAGTTTCTGTTACCAGTAAAAACGAAAAATTTTCGAAATATTTAACAGAACGTGTAGTAAACGAAGCTAAAATTTTATATATAACTTTAAAAACAGGCACTTCTCAAGCTAATGTAAATCGGTTGCAAAAAAGAGCAGATTCATTATATGCTTTGCTCAACAATAAATCTTATCAAGCAGCGGAAACACAAATAATGAATGTAAACCCTATAATGAAACCTGCTATTGTTGCTACAGAAATTTCGGTAAGAGACAAAACGGTAATAGCTACTATTTATGCAGAAGTAATGAAGAATTTAGAAACTAGTAAAATATTGTTAAGCCAACAAACACCGGTAATACAAATTTTAGATAAATCGGAGTTCCCATTGGTGATGGAAAAAACGAGAAAACTTTACTTATTAATAATTGGTAGTTTTTCTTTATTTATGATAGTTTTTTTTGTTATTTTTGGAATATTTTGTTTTTCTTATTTAAAAATAAAATGATGTTATATTATAATTATGCAAAATTTAAATAATAAAAGTATCTTAATTACCGGCGGTACAGGTTCATTGGGTAAAACATTAACTAAAACCATTTTAAAAAAGTGGCCAGATGTTAAGAAAATAGTGATATATTCTAGAGATGAGCAGAAGCAATTTCAAATGGCCCACGAGTATCCTGAAAAGAAATTTCCACAAATGAGGTTTTTTATAGGAGATGTAAGGGATTATGAACGTTTAAAAAGAGCTTTTCATGATATTGATTATGTAATACATGCTGCAGCAATGAAACATGTGCATATTGCTGAATATAATCCAGATGAATGTGTGAAAACAAACATAGGTGGTGCAGAAAATGTAATTAAGGCCAGTTTAGAAACAGGAGTAAAAAATGTAGTTGCCCTATCAACAGATAAGGCTTGTGCTCCTATAAATTTATATGGGGCAACAAAGCTAACTTCTGATAAATTATTTGTGGCTGCAAATAATATAAAAGGAACAAAAGACATTAAATTTTCTGTAGTAAGATATGGTAATGTAATGGGTTCTAACGGATCGGTTATTCCTTTCTTCTTGAAAAAAAGAAAGGAAGGAGTGTTACCTATAACAGTAAGTGAAATGACTAGATTTAATATTTCTTTAGAAGGTGGTGTAGAAATGGTTTTGCATGCAATGGAACATGCTTGGGGTGGAGAGATTTTCGTTCCTAAAATTCCTTCTTATAAAATTACTGACGTTGCTAAAGCAATTGGTCCAGATTGTGAACATCAGATTATTGGAATTAGACCCGGGGAAAAAATACACGAAGAAATGATTACTTCATCAGATTCATTTTTTACTTATGATTTAGGAAAATACTACGCTATTATACCGCAAACCCCAGTTTGGAGAATTCAAGACTTTGTGAATAATTTTGAAGCGAAATTAGTAAGACCTGGTTTTTCTTATAACTCTGGCGAAAATACAGAGTGGGAAACTGTAGATTCACTTCGAAAATTAATAAAAGAACACGTAGATCCTTCCTTTGAATATGGAGCACTATAATATACCTTATGGCAAGCAAAATATAACAGAAGCGGACATTCGTGCTGTTGTGAATGCCCTTAAATCTGATTATCTTACTCAAGGACCTCAAATATTGGAATTTGAGCAGAAATTTGCTGAATATATTGGATGTAAATATGCGGTGGCTGTTTCAAATGGTACAGCTGCCCTTCATCTGAGTAGTTTAGCATTAAATGTAAGACCAGATGATAAAGTTATAACCACTCCAATAACCTTCGCAGCATCTGCTAATTGTGTCAGATATTGTGAAGGAGAAGTTTTGTTTGCGGATATTGATGCTAATACTTATCTAATTGATTATGAAAGTGTAAAAAATATTATTGAAAAAGATACAGCAAGAGAAATTGTAGGATTGGTTTTGGTTGATTTTGCAGGCAGGGCTGTTGATTTGGAAAAGTTTAAAGAGTTAGCCAATCAATATGGGCTTTGGATTATTGAAGACGCCTGTCATTCGCCTGGAGGTTATTTTGTAGATAATAATGGGGAAAAGCAAAACTGTGGCAATGGTAATTTTGCTGATTTAGCGGTTTTTTCATTTCATCCTGTTAAGCATATTGCTTGTGGTGAGGGAGGAATGATTACTACTAATGATAAAAAATTATATGAGAGATTGCTCCAACTAAGAACACATGGAATAACTCGCAACAAAGACCTATTTAGTAATAATCCAGCATTTGCGTCTGCAGTACAAACAGAAGAATATCCCGGCTGGTATATGGAAATGCAATCATTAGGATATAACTACAGATTAACTGATTTTCAAGCAGCATTAGGAATAAGCCAATTATCCAGAGCTGATGAAGGAATAACCAAAAGAAGATCCATTGCAGAAAAATATAACCAGGCTTTTACTGGTAAACCTTTTATAAAAGGCCAGTCTGGGGTAATAAAAGGTCATGCCTACCATTTATACATAATCGAGGTGGAGGATAGATTCGGACTATACAACTTTTTGCGTTCTAAAAATATTTTTGCACAGATACATTATATTCCCTGCCACCTTATGCCTTATTATAAACAGTTTGGATGGAAAGAAGGTGATTTTCCATATGCGGAGAATTATTATAAACACTGTATTAGTTTACCGATGTATCCAACGTTGACAGATGAAGAGCAGCAATATCTAATAGAAGTTATAAATTCTTACTACTCACAAAAAATCTGAGAGATATAATGGAAAACGATACTCAAAAAAATGCATTTTGGAATATGAAGCAGATGCTTGGTTTACAAGAAATAAAAGTGTAATAGAAAACTACAGTGCTAATAAAGACAGAGTAGTTAGCCTCTTAAAATATTACGATCTGCATATTGATAGTATCCTTGAGATAGGTTGCTCTGCTGGCTATAGACTAAATGGTATTATCGAAACAATAGGAAAAGATATAAAAGTATTTGGAATAGATCCATCTAATACTGCTATAGAATTTGGTAAAAAAACTATCCATCAGTAACCCTTACAAAAGGAACAGCGGATAACCTCAGCATGTACGAAGAGAATTCTATGGATGTAGTGATTGTTGGGTTTGTGTTTTATGTTATTGATAGAGAAATATTTTTTAAAGTAGTTTCTGAAATAGATAGGATATTAAAAAATGGAGGAGTATTAATTATTGTTGATTTTTTCTCTGAAACAGCACTAAAGAATGTTTATGAGCATATTAAAAATTTCAAAGCTTATGCATTTAAGCAAAATTATGATGAAATTTTTACTGCATCTAAACTGTACTATTTATTAGATAAATCAACGTGGAGCCATTCAACAAAGGAATTAGATGCTTCTAGCAATTACCATGACAAATACAGTATCAGTCTTTTAAAGAAAGATATCAGTGCAAGCTATAAATAAAATCACATTAGGTACTGTCCAATTTGGTATAAAGTACGGTATAAATAATTCTACTGGAAAGCTAAGCAAAGATGAAGTGCTTTTTTTGTTGGGTGAAGCTTATGATATGGGTGTTCGTACTTTAGATACAGCAGAGTTATACGGCGATGCCCATGAATTGATTGGTGAATATCACGCAAATAATCCACACCGCCTGTTTAAAATTATCACAAAATTTCCACATGAAATTAATGGTAATATTACTGAGAAGATAACGCAATATCTAAAAATACTGCAGATAGAAAAATTAGAAGGGCTTCTTTTCCATTCTTATGAAAGCTATCAAAAAGAATTAGAAAATTTATCTCTCATATCTTCTTTTAAAGAAGTTGGTATTATAAAGAATATAGGTGTTTCAATCTATACCAACTCACAAATGGAAGCGGTAATAAAAAATGATCATATTGACATTATCCAACTGCCTTTTAATTTGTTAGATAATAATAATTTACGGGGCGATATGATTAAAAAAGCAAAAAATGCAGGAAAAACTATACACACTCGATCTGCTTTTTTACAAGGTCTTTTTTTTATGCCACTTACGTCTAACAATCCAATCTTAAAAGCACTGCAATATGAATTAGAACTCATCAATAACATAATAGTTCAAGAACACATAGATGTGCAAAGTCTAGCCTTAAACTACTGTTTACAACAAGAAAATATAGATAATATATTAATTGGAGTAGATAATATTACACAGCTTAGACAGAACATACAAAAAGCACAACAACCATTATCAAAAGAACTTCTTGAGAGAATAGATAAGATAAAAGTGAAGCAACCAGATTTATTAAATCCTTCATTATGGAAACAGTTTTAATTACACAGGCTAGAACAGGAAGTACAAGACTTCCTAATAAGGTTCTTTTAAAAATAGGTGAAAAAGAGCTGTTAAAAATACATTTGGAGAGGTTATCTAGAGCTAAACATATAGACAAAATCATAGTAGCTACAACTAATAGTTCAGATGATGATACTATTGAAAAACTATGTTTTGATTGGAATATTGAATGTTTTAGAGGGTCAGAACATGATGTATTAGATAGATTTTATAACGCAGCCAAAACGAAAGAGCCCAAATGGGTGGTTCGGGTTACATCAGATTGTCCATTGATAGATTCCGACATGATTGATGCTGTAATATATTTGGCGAAATTAAATGATGTAGATTATGCTGCAAATATTCTAGAGGAGAGATTTCCAGATGGTCAAGATGTTGAAGTGTTTAAGTTTGCTGCATTACAAGATGCTTGGCTAAATGCTAAACTAAATTCAGAAAGAGAACATGTTACTCCATACATTAGAAATAATTCAACATTTAAAGGTAAGAACAAGTTTACATCCGTTAACTTACCTTGTTTTGCAGATTTTTCTAAAATACGTATGACGGTTGATGAACCAAAAGATTTTGAACTGATGACAACCATTGTTAACAATAACGGAATTTCATTAACTTGGCTATCATATACAAATTATATATTAGAAAAAGGACTTCAAGAAATTAATAAAGACATCATAAGGAATGAAGGATTATTAAAATCTATAAAAAATGATTAAAATGGGTAAAGGACAAGAACTGTATAAAAAAGCTAAAACATTGATACCAGGTGGTACCATGCTATTATCAAAAAGACCTGAAATGTTCCTGCCAGATCAGTGGCCATCTTATTTTTCAAAATCTAAGGGTTGTAAGGTGTGGGATTTAGATGGTAAGGAACTAATAGACATGTCTATTATGGGGATTGGCACCAATACGCTAGGTTATGGTAATGACGAGGTAGATGCAGCCGTTATGGGAACCATTAAAAATGGTAATATGAGTACGCTGAACTGCCCTGAAGAAGTGTATCTTGCTGAAAAACTAATAGAGCTTAACCCATGGGCAGATATGGTAAGATATGCTAGAAGCGGAGGAGAAGCCAATTCAATTGCTATTCGTATTGCCAGAGCTGCATCTGGAAAAGATAAAGTTGCTATTTGCGGTTACCATGGATGGCATGATTGGTATTTATCTGCAAATCATAATGATAGTGATGAACTTTCTGGACATTTATTGCCAGGGTTAAGCCCAAAAGGAGTACCTAAAAATCTGAAAAACACGGTATATCCATTTCATTATAACAATTATGAAGAACTATTAAAGATTGTAGAAAATAATGAGATAGGGGTAATAAAAATGGAGGTAGTACGAAACTTTGGCCCCGAAGATAATTTTTTACAAAAAGTTAGAAATTTAGCTACAAAGAAAGGAATAGTTCTAATTTTTGATGAATGTACTTCTGGTTTTAGAGAGACCTTTGGGGGAATTTATAAAAAGTATGGAGTTGAGCCAGATATTACTATGTTTGGAAAAACGATTGGAAACGGATATGCTTTAACGGCTGTGGTTGGTAGGAAATCCGTAATGGAAGCGGCACAAACAACTTTTATTAGCAGCACATTTTGGACCGAAAGAATTGGACCAACAGCAGCACTAGCCACATTAAAGGTAATGGAGAATGTTAAGTCGTGGGAAATTATAACAGCCAAAGGAAAAAAAATGCAGGAGGGTTGGCAGAAACTAGCTAATGAGCATAATTTGTCAATTTCTATTTCGGGCATACCTGCTTTAAGTACTTATGCTTTTGAAAGTCAGAGTGCATTGGCTTATAAAACCTTGATTGCTCAAGAAATGCTAAACAAAGGTTTTTTGGCTAGCACTAATTTTTATGCTTGTACGGAACACACGGATGATAATTTTGAGCTGTACTTTAATGCCTTGAATGAAGTATATACAACTATAGCCAAATGTGAAAGAGGTGAGTTAGATATAAATAATATACTTAAAGGGCCTGTGGTGCATTCTGGTTTTAAAAGGTTAAATTAATAGGCTATGAACGCATATAAACCGTTAAAAAGTCAAACTTTTCATTTGGG
Organism: Bacteroidota bacterium; assembly: GCA_018267705.1. Taxonomy (GTDB): domain Bacteria; phylum Bacteroidota; class Bacteroidia; order Chitinophagales; family Chitinophagaceae; genus CW01. The sequence continues at coordinate 85,871 of JAFDXX010000017.1, forward strand.
CGAATATGTTATCATACCTATAAGGTATGAAGATAGACTTGACATTATGAAATGGCGTAATGAACAGATTTACCATTTACGTCAAACAAAGCCACTTACAAAGGAGGATCAAGATAATTACTTTAAAAACGTAGTAGCAAAACTTTTTGAACAAGACCATCCGGATCAAATTCTTTTTTCCTATTTAGAGAATGGAAAATGTATAGGCTATGGCGGATTGGTTCATATCAATTGGATAGATAAAAATGCAGAGATTTCGTTTATTATAAATACAGAGCTCGAAAAAACTGAGTTTGATAAACATTGGAGAATATATTTAGAGCTGTTAGAGAAAGTGGCATTTGAGGAATTAAAACTGCATAAAATATATGTATATGCATTTGATTTAAGACCACATTTATATAGAGCAATAGAAGCAAAAGATTATAAAAAAGAAGCAAGATTAAAGGAACATTGTTTTTATAACGGAAAATATATAGACGTACTAATCCATTCAAAGATAGATGAGAAGACTTAGCTATAGGCAACCCACAATTGATGATGTGAGACTGTATTTCGATTGGGCTAACGATGCTGAAGTAAGAAAACAGTCATTTTCGTCAAATGAAATAGATTTCGTAAACCATTGCAAATGGTTTATTTCAAAAATAGCAGATCCAAACTGCATGATGTTAATTTTTCAGGAAGTGAATAAAAATAAAGAAGTAGGACAAATTAGAATTACAAAGCAAGAAGAAAAATCGGCAGTAATAGGCATTTCAGTAGGGTCTGAATTTAGGGGTAAGGGTTACGCAAGGGAAATGCTAATGTTGGCTTCTGATTTATTTCTAAAAAACAACCCGACTTTTATTATCCATGCCTATATAAAAAAGGAGAACTTTAAATCAAAGAAATCATTTGAGGGGGCTGGTTTCATATTCAATAAAATGGTTGTGTATGAAAAATTTGAAAGCTTTCATTATTTAAAGAAACAATCATGAAAATAGGATCATTTAAAATCGATCAACAATCGAAGGTTTTTATCATAGCAGAATTATCTGCTAATCATAATGGTAGTTTAGCAAATGCTTTGGAAACAATAAAGGCCGCAAAACGTGCTGGTGCAGATTGTATAAAACTACAAACCTATACAGCTGATACCATAACAATTGATTGTAAAAAAGATGATTTCAAAATAAAAGGTACAATTTGGGAGGACAAATACTTATATGATTTATATAAAGATGCCTACACTCCCTGGGAATGGCATAAGCAATTGTTTGAAGCGGCAGAAAAAGAAGGGTTAATTTGTTTTTCATCTCCATTTGATTTTTCGGCAGTTGATTTACTAGAAGATTTAAATGTACCTGCGTATAAAATAGCCTCATTTGAAATTACGGATATTCCTTTAATAGAATATATAGCCTCAAAAGGCAAACCAATAATCATTTCAACAGGTATTGCTACCAACGAAGATATTGAATTGGCCTTAGACGCTTGCCGAAGAATGGGTAATAATGAAATTGCCTTATTAAAATGCACTTCCAGTTATCCAGCACCAATAGAAGAAGCGAATATGATTATGGTTAAAGACTTAGCAGAGAGATATGGTGTAATCAGTGGCTTATCTGACCATACTATGGGTAGTACGGTACCTATTGTAGCAACATGCTTTGGAGCTAAAATTATCGAAAAGCATTTTATAATTGATAGGTCTATAGGTGGGCCCGATGCTTCATTTTCAATGAATGAACAAGAATTCTCAGATATGGTTAAAGCAGTAAGAGAAGCAGAGAAGGCAATCGGAATTGTTGATTATACCTTAACAGAAAAACAACAAAAAGGTCGAGACTTTTGTAGATCACTTTATGTTGTGAAAGACATAAAAGCTGGTGAAGTAATTACTAAAGATAATGTAAAATCTATTAGGCCAGGGTTTGGGCTACATCCTAAATATTATAAAGAAATCTTAGGTAATACTGTAAATAAAGATTTAGAGAAGGGTGATCGGTTATATTTGGATTGTGTAGAGATTAAAAAAAATAAATAATTATACAATTAATAATAGTATGCATTTTCTTGTTTCAGTAATAATAATGATACTTCCAAATTTTGTTAAAATATTTATTCTTAATTTATATAGAGGTAATAATGTATCATACAAATCAAGAATAGGTTTTTCTTTTATTAAAGTTTCAAAATTAATCATGGAAGATTACGCTGTTATTGGAAACTTTAATTTAATACGAAATGTTAGTTTTGTTGAAATGAAAAAGAAGTCTGTTATTGGAAAATTTAATAATATAAATAATGTAACTAATATTCATTTGGCTGAAAATGCAATTATACGATCCTATAATACAATTTCAAGTGATTTAAAATATAATTATACAGATTCCTGTTTTTCTTTAGGGGAAAACTCTATATTAACAACACATCATACAGTAGATGCAGTTAGTAATGTTATTATTTTAAACAATACAATTATTGCAGGTGGTTATACTCAAATTTTTACACATTCTTTTGATTTGAATCGAGAGAGATTGCAACGAGTAATCCAAATTGGAAATAATTGTTATATAGGGACCAATTGTATAGTTCTGGGAAATATATGCGATAATGTGATTGTGGGGGCAGGTTCTACGGTTTATAAAGATTTATTGGATAGCGGTTTATGGACATCGAATAAACTTGAGAAAATTGCCGATATAAAAAATTTTTGTGATAGAGTAGATGGTTTAAATAAATATGTATTAGATGGTAAAACATACTGGTTTAAGTGAGTGACGGGAATTGATAAATAGTAATAGTTGTAGTTATGTTTAAAAGAATAGTTTCGTTGCTTTGGCTTTATTATGATTTGTTACCCTCTTTTATTAAAAAATTATGTAAAGGAGGACGACATAAGAATAATATTTTAATTCTCAATCATCATTTTGACCAAGATATTCAGGCACTTCATAATGCAAACATAAATACCTCTATATTTATTTACGAATTATCTGCGTATAGACTGAATTTGATATTTAGAAGATTTTTAAGAGCTTCTAAGGATGAATGGTACTCATTTTATAATGATAACAATATTGCTAAAAGAGAGAGGTATGTTGTTTTTTTTAGCAAATTTATATTGCCCCTTTTTCGGATACTTAAAATTAAATTATTTGCAACACCTTCTGATTTGTTTCCCTACTTGCGAGATATAATACCAATATTGAAGAAAGAAGGTATAATAACAGTTGTTATAGATAAAGAAGGTACAATTAGCCCTTATTATATTGACTATTATTCAAAGGAAATAAAAGAGATGTACCCATTCATATCAGATTTTATGATAGTTTGGAGTGCACGACAGAAAAAATTTTGGACAAAAGCAGGTGTAGATAGTGACAAAATATATATATGTGGGCAACCTCGTTCTGATTTTTGGTTTAAAAAGAATATTCATAAAATTTTGCAACTACCCGGCAAACTTAAAAATGGAAGAAAAACAGTTCTATTTTTTTCTTTTGATAAGAATGCTTACATACCAGAAAGTTTATATCTATCCGGTAAGGTTACTTGGGATGTGCTGTTTCAAGAGGCTCACGATACTTTCTTTAATGTAGCTAATAACTTTCCCAATGTTAATTTCATTATTAAGACCCATCCGCAACAGAGAATGTCTGATGTAAAATATATAAAAGATAGGGCAAATAAATGCTCAAATATTTTTGTTTATGAGGGTGCAAATCTTTCAAATAGTTTAATATATAATTCGGATATTATTATTGGCTTTCAAACAACAGCTTTAATTGAGGCAATGATGGTTAATAAACCTATAATTTATATTTTTTGGGGAACTGCAGTAATGTGGAAGGATAACTTAATTCCTTTTCATGATTCAGGTGCTTTATATGTAGCAAACTCTTCTCAAAGTTTATATTCGATAGTAGTTGATATGATTAACGAGAAATACAATTTTTCGGAAGATAAAACGCGGATTTTAAAGCAGAAAGAATTTGTTGAGGAATATATGTATCAATGTAATGGCGAATCTGCTTTGAGAACCTTACAAACTATTAATGATCTTATAAATGCATATTAAGAAACGATTAGCCATTAACTTTATTACTGCAAATTTGAGTACTCTTATCTCTATTGTGGTACAATTAATAGCTATACCTAGGTTAGTTTATTTTCTAGGGTTAAGTTATTATAGCTTATATACGCTTTTTTTGTTTTTTTCATTAACTAGTGGACTGGCATTATTTGATTTTGGAATACAGGGAACTTTGGTAAAACTCTTAGCAGAAGATATTGAAAGAGGAGATGGAAATATGATTCGGAAACGATTAATAAATTCATTACTTCTTTTTTCAATTATGGGTATAATCGCGTTTGTAGTTGTATATTTCTTATTATTCTTTGATATTTTCCGAATAGCAAGTTTTTTTTCAACTTCAAGAGGGCTTCAAATATTCTCTTTGTTAGCTGCATTAAATATCTTTTTTGATTTTATTTTTATCTTTTCTTCGACAATTTTAGAAGCAATAATGCGTAAAGATATTATAGATTATTTGAATGTAGTTAAATTGTTAGTATATTTTATATTTGTAATATTTTTTATTGGGAAAATTTCAGAAACTTTTGAAGCTGTGTTATATTTTACAGTTGGATGCAATTTTTGTATTGTTATTTTATCTTTTATAATTTGTTACTTTTTACTTGGTAGGGGAAGATCACTTGCTCATTTAAAATTTGAATTTAGTTTTTGGGAAATTCGGCACCTTTTTGCATTAAGTAGACATCTCTTTGTAAGTAGATTTGTGGGTTTTTTAGATGTACAGCTCCCGAGAATCTTAATTGGGTTAATATTACCCATAAATTATGTTGGGTTATTTGATTTAGCACAGAGAGTTGTTGGTGTGCTTAGAAATATTGGTGGAAAAATTTCTCAAGTTGGCCTAATAGCATACTCCTCTGCATTAAATTTACAAGGTCATAAAGATAAATTGAATGAAGTTTTTTTGAAAGCAACTAAATATTCTATTTTAATTGTAATGCCTTTTATTATAATATGCTTTTGCTATACAGATTTACTAATGAAATATTGGTTAAAGAGTAATTTTCCTGAGCTAAATATTATGATAAAATTTTATTTATTGCAATTAATTAATACAATGCTAATAAATGTTGGCAGCGTAATTTTAGTTGGCATTAATAGAGTAAGAATAATTATTAAATTAACAGTTACTCTTTTTATAACAACTACCTGTATATCAGTATTCGTATTATATTTTTTTAATACAAAAGGACTTTCCATATTAGCTTGGGTATCTTCTTTAATTTTAACCCCATTGTATTTAAAAATAATATTACATGAATTTTCCATAAGTGGGAAGGTTTTTTATAATACAGTTATAAAACATCATTTAATAATTTCTATACTTCTTTTTTTTATAATTATAGGGGTGAATTACTTGTATATGATTAATTCAATACTAGTTTTTTTGTGTGCAATTACATTTTTTGTTTTGAGTTATTATATAATTTATTTTTTTAAAGGATTAACCCCAACGGACCATAAACAATTACTTCTTACGGTTAAAAGCTTCTTTAGATCTGAATAAAAACCGTGATTATTGATAGTACAACATAATGATTAATTCTTAGATATGAATGTGTGTTTTTTTTCAAATTTTGATAAAACAATTTTCTTTAGAAAACTTCAAGTTCGACTGGAAAAAGATAGTAGGAACACATATTATTGGGTGTGCAGTTCTCCAAAATGGAAGCAATGGTTATTAGAAGAAGGAGTTAAGGATAAATTTATTTTAGATATTTCTTTTACAAACAAAAAATATTTAAAATTTATAAAAAGTCCTGAATTTGAACTTATAAAAGAAGAGTTGTATTCTATCGAAAGCAAAATTAATCTTAGTATAAATTATATTATACTAATGGATAGAAACCTAAGAAGGTACAAAAGAGATTTTTCTACAGCATATATATTGTATGTATATTATTTAATTAAGAATTTTTATAAAGAAAATAATATTGAAACTATATTTTCTGAAGTAACGCATGCAGCAGAGGTCTTGTCAATTGAAACTTCATTTTTCTTGGGTGTTAGTCATTATAATATATCCCAATTGGCTATACCTGGAAATAAATTTTCTTTTTTTAAAACTTTTGCAAATACAGAAATTTTTAATCCACATAAGAAGGTTAATGATAGTATTGCTAATTATGATTATGCTATTTCAGCCTTAATTAACAAAACTAAACCTAAATATTATTTCTCACAACTCAAGCAACCACGGTTTAGTGGTTTATGGATAAAAAAATTTTTTAACTATCTGATAGATAATTCTTCTTATAATGGTGATTGTACAGAGTCGGGTGTTTGGTTGCGGACCTTAAAGAAAACTTTATTATTGTGGAATACTTTTTTCTTGAACAATTGTGTTAGGTTCTATTCTCCTTTACCCACTGATTCCTATGTGTTGTATTTTTGGCAACGACAGCCAGAGGCCACTATTGATCTTTTTGCTGGATTATTTTCTAATCAGGTTGAGTTATTAAAGAATATATCTCGCTGTAGCCCTTGTAACCTGAAAATATTTGTCAAATTTCATCCAAATGGTGTTGGAGAACTTTCTTCTTCACAAATTATAACTTTATTAAGAATACCTAATTTGTACATTATTAATTATAATACCGAGAGTCATAGTTTAATTATGAAATCAAAGGCTGTAATAACAATTACAGGAACGGTTGGATTTGAAGCAGCTATGTTAAATAAGTTGGTTATAATGTTTGGCGATATGTATTTTGACAAGCTTTCTAAGATTATTAAAATTAATTCTTATACTGAACTTAAGAATTTACTTTTTAAAATAGAACAAGTATGTGCTGAAACAGCTTATAATGTGGAAGAAGATAGGTTATTGTTAAATGAAATATACTCTAATGCATTTGATGGGATAATATCTGATCCTAAAACAGACATTGATTGTATTAATAACAATAATATAGAAATAGTTTCAAATGCATTTTATTATATAGTGGAATAAAGATGGAAATATATATAAATACTTTTTTTCTGTTTTTGTTTTTATATTATATAATAAGAGTGTTAAAGAAATATGGCTTTTTACTTTTGCCGGTAATGCCTATATTGTTTATCTTCTTATGGCAAATTTTTTCTGTTTATTATTTAGATTTTGGTGGGGTTTATTCGTTTGAATTGAATTTAACAACTCATCCTACTTGTGCTACTACTGGTTTAATTTTTTTTTCATTTATTTTTTTAATAACCTATGAATATATCTTTCTTAAATTTGCTTTACGAAATAAGAGTACAACTTCTTCCTTTTTTATACATCAGAGTAATAGATATGTTTATATTAGCTATTATATCATTATTACATTTTGTATTATATTGTTTTTAGCACTTGCTGCTTACTTCATTAGTACTGGTATCCCATTGTTTTCAGGAGAAAATAGAGCTGATTTTAATAGTAGAATTGAAAAAGTACCTATACTGAATTTTTTATATAATAATATGCGGACTCTTATATTTTTCTTGGGCTATATTTTGTGCTTTAGATTAAGAAAACAACATAAGTATATTATATTTTTTTTCGTGGGGTTATTTTTTTTGGTTTTAGTGCTTTCTGGAAATAAATTCTCTGCATTATTTGATTTATGCGTTAATTTTTTAATGGCTCCGTCTATTTTTATAATTAGAAAAAAAATACCGGTTACTAAACTAATGCTATATTTTTCTTTAGGAATAATAGTGATATTAAGTATAGTATTTATTCAGAGTTTTAAGTATTCGTATATATTAAGTGATGGTAATTCTAACATATTTCAATATTTAGCAGAACGTGTTTTTATTTTGCAAGGCGGGATTTGGTGGAGGACCTTTTTTTTGGTTTCAATTGAAAAAATTAATTGGTATAATCATTTGAGTACTGAACTTCAAAGCCTGATAAGTTCTCAGCATTCTGGATATACTGGTCTTAAATTTTTGATGGAACAAGCGTCTGAGGCTCGTAATATATATGAATTGTTAGATTATGGTCAATTTATGTTTACTGGGGGTTCCCCGGCAATTTTTCTTGCTACTTTCGGTAAATTTTTTTCTCTTGCTGTTTTTTTTCTATTTTCTATAGTGTTTTCATTACTTCTCAGGGGGTTAATGTTTATAATTAAATTTAAATATTTAATTATAATATATATATATTTCTGTTTTTTTTATAATTTTTTAATTATGATAAATGCTGGTGAGTTTTCTGTTTTTTTTACTTTAGGTGATTTATTTCGGTTATTGATTATCTTATTTAGTGCTATTTTTTTATATACCTCATCAAAGAAATCCGTTGAATAATTTATTTATTTTGAGTGAAACAACAAGAACAAAAATATCGAGTAGCAATTAATGCTACAATATTAGATGATAAACCATCGGGCTTAGGTATGGTAACAATGAATATTATTAACCGACTACCAGATTTGTTACCAGATGTACATTTTACTATTTATACGTCATATGCAAAAGATCTTAGGGATGATATTGATATAAAACTCACTTCAAAATTATTGCAATATTCAAAATTCAAGAAACTCTCTGGCTTGTATCGGTTATATTGGAATCAAGTGGTTCTTCTTTTTATAAGCAGAAGATACAATCTAATTTATTCTCCAACGCCTCATGGCTCTCTTTTTATTAGAAAACAAATAATAACTATACATGATCTAATATCTATAAGAACTGATAAATTATATGCAGTTTACAATTTACAAGCCCATTATTATAATTTTCTTTTACCTTCTCTTGCTAAGAAATGTGTTAAAATAATAAGCGTATCTAATTTTACTAAGGGTGAGATAATTAGGTATCTGAAATGTGATGCAACTAAAATAGTTACAATATACAACGGTTATAATAAAGAGTTGTTTAATAATTTTAAAAAAACTGGTATAGAATCTAAGCAAGCACCCCCCTTTATATTGGCAGTAGGGGCTACATATCCTCACAAAAATATTGAATATCTGATTAGGGTATTCAATAAGTTAAAAAACAAAAAATTAATTAAGCATTATTTATTGATTGCAGGCGGAAAAAACGCTTATTTAGAGAATCTAAAAGTTTATATTACTGAGTTGGGCATATCTGAATGGGTAATTATAAAACCTTATGTTACTAATCAGGAGATGTCCTCTTTATACAAACAAGCTGCTTGTTTGGTTTATCCAAGCCTTTGTGAAGGCTTTGGTCTGCCAGTTATTGAGGCCATGGCATGTGATTGTCCTGTAATTTCTTCAAACTACTCTTCTTTAGGAGAAATTGCAGGGAATGCTTGCTTGTTTATTGATCCATTGGATGAGAATAGCCTTGAAGATGCATTGATTCTAATAATTAATAATGAATCTATAAGAAATGATGTTATCCAAAAAGGAAGACTGCAGGCACAAAAATACAGTTGGGAGAAAACGGCAAGTGATGTTGCGTTTGAAATTAATTCGTTCTTAAATAAACTAACGTAGGGATAACAAGCATAATGAGAATATATTTTTTATGAACACAAACCCTTCAATTGGTGTAGCTATATTGACTTTTAATGGTATGAAGCATTTGCCTAAGTGCCTTACTGCTGTTTTAAATTCAAAAGGCATTGATAAGGTTTTGGTTATAGACTCTTCATCAACTGATGGTACAGTAGAATATGTAAGAAAAACGAATATTGAATTATTATGTATTCCTCAGTCTGAATTTAATCATGGGTTAACAAGAGAAAAAGCGAGAAAATATTTAAATACAGATATTGTAGTAATGCTAACTCAGGATGCATACCTTGTTGATGAGAGCTCAATAGAGAATCTAATAAAACCTATTGTTTTTAAAAAATGTGCAGTTACTTATGGTAGACAAATACCTCATGATGGAGCAAAATTTTATGAGTCTTTTCCCAGACACTATAATTACCCTATAGTAAAAAGTATTTTACAAGTAAGAACAATGGCTAATTTAAATATTTATGGTGCGAAATTATTTTTTTGTTCAGATTCATTTTCTGCATATGCTAATGATAAATTAGATGAAATTGGGGGTTTCCCTGAAACATTGACCCACGAAGATTATTTGGTGTCATTTAAATTATTGCGAAATGGCTACGCAATTGGGTATGTAAGTAATGCTATTGTTAAGCATTCTCATGATTATTCTTTAGTAATGGAATTGAAACGGCATTTTGACGCAGGCTTTGTAAGAGGTAAATTTAAAGAACTTGAAGATACAACAGGAAAAACTGAAAAAATAGGCGTTAGCTTTGCAATTGAATTTATAAAAGCAACAAAAAAACAAAAAGGTATTATATATATACCATATTCACTTTCAATACTTATTGCTAAATATATAGGTTTTAAGTTGGGGTATTTCGGAGTAACATTTCTCCCAATAGCATTTAAGAAAAGGTTAAGTAGCCATCGATTTTATTGGGAATCTATTTATGTAAAAACTAAATAATTAAATTAATAACGAGTTTGAATAAATAAACTTTTACTTATCTTTGTAGTCTTTCATTTACGAATCGATTACCCCCGTAGTTTAAAAACATCAAGAATCAAAAATTGTACAATGAAGCAAATTATGAATTTTAAGCGGGCTAAAAACTTTGATACTTTTAATGAAAAGAATTTATTAAATGATTGGATAGACAATATTCAGTTTAAAGCTTTTGGTATTAATCATAGTTTTTTCAAAAGAATTTTTGACATATTTTTCTCACTTTTTATTATCCTTTTTGTGTTTAGTTGGCTTTTCCCCATAATAGCACTAATAATCAAACTGTCTTCTCGTGGCCCTATATTATTTATTCAGGACAGGGTAGGCTTAAATGGAAAATTATTCCGATGCTATAAATTTAGAACTATGAAAGTGGCTAATGTCAAATACATGTATACACCAACTACTTCAAGGGATACTAGAGTAACATTATTTGGCAAATTTTTACGTAAAACTAATTTAGATGAACTGCCGCAATTTTTTAATGTTTTGAAAGGGGAAATGAGCCTCGTTGGACCAAGACCACATCCTATAGCTTTTCATAAAACGTATGCTAGTTTTATTGAAAATATTGATGCAAGGCTTTTGGTAAAACCCGGTATAACGGGTATGGCACAAATACGTGGATACAGAGGCGATGTTGAAGATTTTGAAGAAAACAAATTCAGAACTAAAAAAAGAATTGCTTTTGATATTCTGTATATTAAACTATGGTCATTTAAAACTGATATGTGGATAGTTTATACTACTGTTGTTCAAATGCTTGGACGTAAAACAAACGGGCATTAAAAAATACTCTTTGCAACTCCCCATTCTCAATACTTCACCACATCCACTTCCTACTTATGCCACCAATGCATCTTCAGGATTGGATATTCGTGCTTTTGTAGAAAATGCTGTTATATTACAACCTTTTGAAAGAGCATTAATTCCTACCGGTTTATTTATAGAATTACCTATTGGCTATGAAGCTCAAATTCGCCCCAGAAGCGGATTGGCAATGAAATATGGAATTACTTGTTTAAATTCTCCCGGTACTATTGATGCAGATTATAGAGGTGAAATAAAAGTTATTTTAATTAATTTAGGAAATCAACCTGTAACAATAAACAACGGCGACCGTATTGCTCAAATGGTTATTCAAAAAGTAGAAATGGTTGAATTGATAGAAGTGCAGGCATTAAATATAACCGAGCGTGGTGCAGGTGGTTTTGGTCATACAGGAAAAACATAATTCTCATTTTGAACGCAGTGAAGAATTTACTTAATAAGAAAAGGCTTACTTCGTTTAACATAACAATATTCGCAAACAGATTATTAGCTGCGGCTATATACCTTCATAATTGAATTTTTTTATTTATAATAAGAATTAGAATCACTATAATGCGTTATTTTCTTTCAATATTTGTTGTAATTATATTTTTTGCATGCAGACCTACAAAAAAAATACAAACTATACAAACGGCTGTTGAAAAAAAAGATACCGCTACAACTGTTATTGTTAAAGAAGTTCCTAAAGTAGATTCTGAACGTATTGTAAAAGATATTATGGGTAAGGTTTTAAAGCAAAAAATTAACTTTGAAACCTTTAATGCTAAAGTAGCTGTAACATACGAATCTGCTGAAGAAAGTCAAAGAGTAACTGCGTACATAAGTTTGAAAAAAGACAGTATTTTATATGCAAAAATAGCACTGCCACCTGTTGGCATAGTAGCAATGTTAATAGTTACTAAAGATAGTGTAGTATTGGCTCAAGTAAAAGGCAGTAACAGTAAAACGGTACAATATAGGTCAATTGCATATTTAAACGAACTTACACAAATACCTTTCGATTTTTCAACCTTGCAAGATATTCTTATAGGAAACCCTGTATTTATTGATAGTAATATTGTTTCATTTAAAAATACCAAAAACCAATTACGTGTGTTAATGGTGGGAGATATTTTTAAACACTTAGTTACATTAGATAATAACAATTTTAACCTACTACATAGTAAGTTAGATGATGTAGATATTATGAGAAATCGTACCTGCGATATTTCTTTCGGCGAATATGTCCCACTCAATAATTATCAGTTTGCTACTTATCGTCAAATCTCCGTAGCAGAAAAATCTAAACTGGATATTTTTTTAGATTTTAAAGATTATTCCATTAACGAACCGTTAAAGTACACATTTACCATCCCTAAAAATTACAAGCATAAATAATTTAATAGCAATTTTAACGTTTTTGTTTAGGTAAAATATTCACTTTCGCTATCTCTCAAGTATTATGAACAAAATACTCAATCTATTTTTTATCGGATTATTATTTCCATTTGTTATGTTGGCACAACAACAGCCAACTAAAGATGATTTGCAAAAACAGAAAAAACAATTAGAGCAAGAAATTAAAGAGTTGAATGATTTGCAGGCATCTATTAGTAAAAACAAAAAATTATCATTAAAACAACTGGCAATTGTTCAAACAAAAATTAGAAAAAGAGAGCAATTAATTAGTAGTATTAATAAAGATATCCGTAGGGTAGAAGATCAATTATATTCTAATGAAGTAGAAATTAATCACTTAAAAAAAGAATTAGATACTTTAAAACAGAATTATGCTAAAAGTATTGTATTTGCATATAAAAACAGAGGCAGTTATGAGTATTTAAATTTTTTATTTTCTGCACAAAACTTTAATGATGCATTTAAAAGATTAACTTATTTAAAAAGTTATCGTCAATATCGTGAAACGCAAGCAGAAACTATTTTAAAAACACAAAATTTATTAGAACAAGCTACTTCTACTTTAAGTAATACCAAAATAGAAAAAACGCAAGTATTAAAAAATCAGAATGAACAATTAGCTGCATTAGAAACCGATAAAAAAGAGAATGCAAGAGTAGTGCAAGATTTAAAAGATCAGGAAAAAGAAGTACAGGCACAATTACGTAAAAGAGAAAAACAAAGGCAAGAATTAAACAGAGCCCTTGCTGCTGCCATTAGAAGAGAAATTGATGAAGCTAACCGTAAAGAAAAGGAACGTTTAGCTAAACTAAAAGCAGATGCAGCAAAGAATAAAAGCACAGCGGTTGCTCCTACCACTAAACCTTCAACCGAAACATCTAATAAAACAACTTCTAACAAAAACGCAATAGAAACAACGGGTGGTTTAGTAAAATCAGGAGGAAAAGAAAATGGAGATTATACAACTTTTGAATCAACACCTGAAGGTGCTACACTATCTTTAAATTTTGAAAATAGCAGAGGCAGATTACCATGGCCTGTTAACGGAGGCATCATTACACACGATTTTGGCGTAAAACAAATCAGTTCTCAATTAAGAGAAAAAAATGACGGTGTTTTTATCGCTGTGCCTGTAGGTACAGGTGTAAAATGTGTTGCAGATGGTGAAGTAGCTACTATTATAAATTTAGATGATGATCAGGCTGTAATGGTAAAGCATGGAAAATATTTTACTGTATATAATAAACTGGCATCGGTAAATGTGAGTGAAGGGCAAAAAGTGCATGCCGGTACTGTAATAGGTAAAGCTGCAGTTAGTTTAGATGGTAACGGCGGAGAAATTGAATTTAGAATTATGAATTTAAGTAATCAATTTCTAAATCCACATAGCTGGCTTAAACCATTATAAATTTCATTACAACAATAATGCAGCAAGTGCATAATCTGCAAATAAAATAAGAATACAACTTACTACAACAGCACTGGTGCTTGCTCTACCAATTTCTAGTGCACCACCTTTTACATGATAACCGTAATAAGATGGAATACTGCTAACAATAAAAGCAAATGTGTAAGCTTTATATAAAGCAAAAACTATATTGTATAAATTAAGATTTTGTCTTAAGCCATTATCATAAATATCAGGTGCTAAAATTCCTGTCATATCTCCTGCCAATCTTCCACCCCAAATGCCTAAAACTGCAGAAATAACTATTAAGCAGGGAATTACAATTAAAGAGCCTAAAATTTTGGGTAATATCAAATAACTTTTAGTATTAATACCCATTATTTCTAAAGCATCAATTTGCTCGCTGATACGCATATTTCCTAATTCACTGGCTATTTTACTACCTACTACACCAGCTAATACAATGCTTACAACAGTGGGAGATAATTCTAATATCATACTGTCTCTTACAATCTGTGCAATGGTACTTGCGGGTACTAACGGACTTACCAATTGATAAGCAGTTTGTACAGTGGTTACGGCTCCTAAAAACAACGAAATAATTAATACAATTGGTAATGCACCCACACCAATTTCAACACATTGGTGCATTAATTCTTTCCAATACATTTTAAAATTTTCGGGCTTGGTAAACATACCTTTCAGCATAATTAAATAAGCTCCGAAATGTGTAAATAAAGACATTTGTATATATAATAATTATTATTAATATTTTTTCTTTAATCTTTTCCACCACTTGCTTTGTTGCACTTCATTTTCTGAATGTTGTTTGCATTTTAATTGAGCATCTACCACTGCAATAATAGCCATGTTTACAATATTGCGAACTGTGCTGCCTAATTGTAATACATGTACAGGTTTTTTAATACCTAATAATATAGGGCCAATACCATCTTCTCCACCTAATTCTTTTAATAAATTATATGCAACATTGCCGGCTGTTAAATTAGGGAAGATGAGTACGTTTACGTTTTCATCAACCAACTCACTAAAAGGATAATTATCTTTTAATATTTCTTTGTTAAAAGCGAGACTACCTTGCATTTCTCCATCTACAATTAACGATGCATTTTTTTGTTTAAGAATTTTTACTGCTTTGGCTACCAATTTTGCTTCGGCAGAATTGCTGCTTCCGAAATTGCTGTAACTTAACATGGCAATACGGGGTATAATATTAAAGTTGCGAACTTCTTGAGCAACCATTAATGTAATATCTGCCAACTCTTCTGCAGTAGGATTAAAGTTTACGGTGGTATCTGCTAAAAATAAAGGTCCGCGTTTGTTTAGCAGTAAATACATTCCTGCTATTTTTTTTACGTTATCTTCTGTGCCTATTATTTGTAATGCGGGTTTAATAGCATCGGTATAATTTCTTGTAAGCCCGCTAATCATTGCATCTGCATCGCCTGTTTCTACCATCATGCAACCAAAGTGGTTGCGATCTTTCATAATTTTTAAACTTTCGTATTTATTAAATCCTTTGCGTTGACGTTTATTGAAAAATATTTCACTGTAATGTTCTCTCTTTTCTTCATGTTCATCTTGTCGTGGATCTATAATGGGTAATTCACTGATATCAATATTATTATCTACGGCAATTTTTCTAATTTTTGTTTCTTCTCCTAATAAAATAGGATAAGCTAATCCTTCATCGTAAACAATGCTTGCTGCTTTTAAAATTTTTAAGTTATCGGCTTCAGCAAATACTAAGCGTTTAGGGTCTCTTTTTGCTTTGTTACTTAAAATGCGGAGTAATTGATTATCTAAACCTAAACGTTTGTTAAGGGCTACTGTATAGGTATCCCAATTTTGTATGGTTTTTTGTGCAACACCACTTTCAATGGCTGCTTTGGCAACTGCAGGGGCTACGGTGGCTAACAAACGAGGATCAACCGGTTTGGGAATAATATATTCCGGACCGAATGTAATAGTTTTTTTGTTGTATGCCATGTTTACAATATCGGGTACAGGGCTTTTGGCTAGTTCTGCTAAAGCCTTTACGGCAGCCAGTTTCATGGGTTCGTTTATTTGTGTGGCACGCACATCTAAAGCTCCACGAAATATATAAGGAAATCCTAATACATTGTTTACCATGTTTGGATAATCGCTTCTACCGGTTGCCATAATAATATCTTTTCTGGCAGCAATTGCATCTTCATAGCTTATTTCAGGATCGGGATTGGCCATGGCAAAAACAATGGGATGTTTTGCCATACTTTTTACCATTTCTTGTGTTACAACATTTCCTACACTTAAACCTAAAAACACATCGGCATCTTTCATTGCTTTGCTAAGTGTAGTGTCAGATTTTTTTATGGCAAATTTTAATTTTATTGTATCTAAATCTGTTCTTCCTTCATGTAAAACGCCATCTTTATCAAATAAAATAAAATTTTCATATTTGGCTCCGAGTGATATATAAAGTTGGCAGCATGCCATGGCAGCTGCACCTGCACCGTTTACAACAAATTTTGCTTTTTCAATTTTTTTCTTTTGAAGTTCTAATGCATTTAATAAAGCTGCTCCGCTAATTATGGCAGTGCCGTGCTGGTCATCGTGCATTACAGGAATATTCATTTGTTTTTTTAATTCCTGTTCTATATAAAAACATTCGGGTGCTTTTATATCTTCTAAATTTATTCCTCCAAAAGTTGGTTCTAATGCTTTAACTATTTGAACAAATTTTTCGGGGTCTGTTTCATTAATTTCAATATCAAAAACATCTATATCGGCAAAAATTTTAAATAATACACCTTTTCCTTCCATTACGGGTTTGCCGGCTTCGGGTCCAATATTTCCCAAACCTAAAACTGCAGTACCATTGCTTATAACGGCAACTAAATTTCCTTTGGCTGTGTATTTATAAACATCTTCGGGGTTTTTAGCAATTTCTTTGCAGGGTTCTGCAACGCCGGGGCTGTAAGCTAATGATAAATCTCTTTGTGTTTTTGCTTCTTTGGTAGGTGTTACTTCAATTTTTCCGGGCCTGCCTTGTGCATGATATTCTAAGGCTTGTTCTTTTCTTAGTTCTATTTTTTCCATGAATTGATTTTTGGTAATCAACTGCACTATTAATGTTTGAGTTGTGTGTTATTTGTAAATGTTTTACACCCTAACTTTTGCATTAAAAAGTGTTGCAAAATACAAGATAAAAAATAACTGGGTATTTTATTGTAAATGTTTTATTGATTGGGGTGAATTTTTATGTTGATTGGAGGGTTTATTGAACTTATTAAAACAAAAAAATCCTACAAACTAATGGTTTGCAGGATTTAAGCTTTTGAAAAATTTTATTGCGGTGAGGGAGGGATTCGAACCCTCGGTACAGTTTAACCCGTACGGCAGTTTAGCAAACTACTGATTTCAGCCACTCATCCACCTCACCTACCTGTTTTCCCTTTCTGCTATACTGAAAGGGCTGCAAATATAATAGCTTACCTTAAATCACAAAAAACAAATTCTATTTTGTTGTAGAATAGTAGAAGTTTAATGTGGTTTATGGTTTATTTAATTATATTAATTCACTTAATTCTAACCAACGCATTTCTTTTAATGCTAACTCGCTGTTAAGTTCTGCAATGCGTTTACTTAGTAAAGTAATTTGTTCGTAATTAATTTCTGTATTAGAAAGTTGCTGTTCAATTTGTTGTTTTTCGGCTTCAAGTGTAGGTATTTCTTTTTCTAAAAGTTCAAATTCTCTTTTTTCTTTAAAGCCAAGTTTTTTTGTGCTATCTGATAATATGTTATTTGCTTCGATTTTGTTATTTTCTATAACTTTTTTTCTGTCGTTTTCTTTTTCTTGTAATCTGTATTGTGTGTAGTTGCCCGGAAAATCTGTTACTATGCCATTGCCTTCAAAAATAAATATATGATCAACTAATCTGTCCATAAAATACCTATCGTGACTTACAATTAAAACACAACCTTGGTATTCACTTAAAAAGTTTTCTAATACGGCTAATGTTGGTAAATCTAAATCGTTGGTGGGTTCGTCTAATATTAAAAAGTTAGGGTTACGAAATAAAATGGTTAATAATTGCAAACGTTTCTTCTCTCCGCCACTTAATGATGATAAGTACGTGTATTGTTTTTCGGGGCTAAATAAAAATAGTTCTAAAAATTGTGCTGCACTTAGGCTTCCACCATTTGCTAACGGAAAATTTTCAGCAAAAGTTTTTACATATTCAATTACTCTGAGGTTTTCTTTTATTATTAACCCTTGTTGAGAAAAATTACCAAACACAATTGTGTCTCCAATATTTATTTTACCGCTATCTATACTTTCAATTTGTTGCAGTATATTTAAGAAAGTACTTTTACCAACACCATTTTTTCCAATAATACCAATGCGTTCTCCTTTGCTGAATGTGTAATCAAAACCTTTAAGAATTATATTTTCACCATAACTCTTATATACTTTTTTCATTTCAACAATTTTGCCTCCTAATCTGCTCATTTTAACTTGTAACTGTACTTGTGCATTTTCAATTTTTTGATTGGCTTTTGTTTCAATATTGTAAAAATTATCTTGTCTTGCTTTGCTTTTGGTAGTACGTGCTTTTGGTTGTTTACGCATCCATTCTAATTCTTTTCTGTACTGGTTTTTTGCTTTATCAATGCTTGCTTGTTCGCTTTCAATACGTGCAGCTTTTTTTTCAATATAATTTTCATAATCTCCTTTGTACACGTACATATTGCTTCGTTCCAGTTCCCATATTTCTTCTGTAACTGCATCTAAAAAATATCTGTCGTGTGTAACTAAAAGTAGTGTTACGTTTTCTTGATTTAAATAATTTTCTAACCACTCAATCATTTCAACATCTAAATGGTTGGTGGGTTCATCCATCATTAATAAAGTGTGTTTATGTTCAAAACCAATATCTATTAATGTTTTAGCTAAAGCAACTCTTTTTCGTTGGCCACCACTTAAACTACTAACCGGTTGTTGTAAATGATGTATGTTGAGTTTATTTAATATTTGTTTTACTTTAACTTCAAAATTCCAAGCGTTTAGTTCATCCATTTTTGCAAATAAATCTGCTAATTTTTCTCCATCTTCATTATCACTTGCCAATTCATATTCTCTAATAGTATTTAATACAGGATGATTGATGTGAAAGATATTTTCTAAAATTGTTTTACTTTCATCAAACATAGGTTCTTGTTCAAATAAAGCAACAGTAACATCTTTATTAATAAATAGTTTTCCTTCATCGGGTGTTTCAATTCCATTTAAAATTTTTAATAGAGTTGATTTTCCTACACCATTGCGTGCAATAAGTGCAATTTTATCTCCTTCATTTATGTGAAATGAAATATTATTAAATAATGGAACTACTCCATAACTTTTTGATATATTTTCGGCAGAAACATAATGCATAGGCTGCAAATGTAATTCAGGTTGCTGAAGTAATTGTTACTGAATAATTTTATTAAAATTGCAAAGCGAAAAAAATAGCGGTTTATACATTTACCAACGCAAAACTATATGCACCCTTATTTAATTAGTATATCAAAAGATTTTGAGAAAAATGCTAATGTGTTAAAAGCAGCGGACTTTCATAAATATATGATGGGCAATTTTAATTTCTTTGGAATTAAAACACCTTTACGCAGGCATTTATGTAAAATACATTTCAGACACCACCTTATTTCTTCTGCAAAAGAGATGGATGATATTGTAAGAGAAGCGTGGAAATTAGATTTTAGAGAGTATCAATATTATGCGATTGAGCTAATTATTGCGAATAAAAAATTATGGAATGAACAAACTATTGAGTTGATAGATTTCTGTATGTCAACCAAAAGTTGGTGGGATACAATTGATCCGATTGATGCAGGTATTTTAGTAGATTATTTTAGAAAATTTCCTCAACACATTCAACCTTATTCTTTTAAATGGAATAACAGTGATAATATTTGGTTACAAAGAAGTAGTATTATTTTTCAAAAACATTTTAAGCAAGATACTGATTGTGCAATGCTAACTCAATATATTGAAAAACATTTATGCTCAGAAGTATATCATGTGCAAAAGGCAATTGGCTGGGCATTAAGAGAATATTCGAAAATAAATGCCGAGTGGGTACAACAGTTTATTGATACACATGAATTAAAAATTGTAAGTTTACGAGAAGCAAAACGACGATTATATATTGATGATGAAGTGAATGTAGAAAGCTTGTAATCAATATTGCTATTTAAAATAGTTGCTTATTATTTTAATAAATTGCATAGTAGAAGATGGATGCATAAATTTTTCAAATATTCTCCACTTCCCTCACCATGGTTTGTTATATCAATCTTTTCTCATTTTTTTATTAAAGAAGGGAAACTTATATATGCATTGCTTGTTTTATAATAACTATAAACTAATGGTTAACTGACTAAATTTTTAAAATTTATATCACTACGTGTGTAATCACTAAAATTGTTGCATCATGCTTAAAAAGTATCTATGAAAATAAAATTTCTTTTAAGTATGGCATTTGCTTGTTTAGTTTTATCTACCAAAGCAAATGATGATAAAAACAATGTTTCTACCTTATTAAAAGCTGTAACTGTATATAAATCTGGTGCTGAATTGCAACATCAATTTTCAGTAATATTAAAACAAGGGAACAATGAAATTTGGGTGAATGGCATTAGCAATAATATTGATATTAACAGTATTCAATTAAAAGCTCCGCCGGCTGTAACAGTTATGGGTATTGAGTTTTCTAATAATTATCTTGTTGTTCCAACAGAAAAATCTTCAAGAATAAAAATGCTGGAAGATTCTTTACAAACTATTGATAAAGAAAAAGAAAAAATAAATATTTCTATTACTAATACTACCGAATTAATGGAGGTACTAAAAGCCAATAGAGATATTAAAGGCACACAAACAGGATTAAGTGTTGCCGATTTAATGAAGCTAATGGAATACTATAAAACCAAACAGTTAGAATTGCAAAATGATTTAAGTGTATTTACAGAAAAAAAGAAAAAATTAGATATTCAATACAATAGAATAAAAAATCAAATTGCAGAAGACGATAAAAAAAACACAACCACTTCGGGCAGATTAATTATTCAGTTTAATGCAGCTATTGCAGGCAAATACGATTTTTCTTTTTCCTATATATCACCCAATGCCTATTGGGTTCCTTTTTACGATGTTAGAATGGAAAATATAACTGCACCATTAAAAATTATTTACAAAGCAAAAATTTTTCAGACTACCGGAGTAGATTGGAAACAAGTAAAACTCTCATTATCCAACTCTGTTCCATCACAATGGGGTAATGCTCCACAAATACAATCATGGTATTTAGGTTATATTAATCCTGTTGTTGCTATGGATAAAACCTTATCTATCAATAAAAATTTACAAGCAAGAACTGCTGCAACTGCCTATCCATTAAATGAAGTAGCACTTGTTGATTATGATATAAAAGATAAAAAACAAAACGCATACAACACACAACCAATTTATGTTGTAAACGGTTCAATTATGGATGAGCAAGAGTTTCAAAAAATAAATCCTTCTGCCATAAAAAAAATGGAAATAGTAAAAGATGCAACTGCAACCAATCTTTATGGTGCAAGAGCAGTAGCCGGAGCAATTGTTGTTACACTTAAAGATGGATTAGAAGATTATGTTTCTGTTACAGATAATACACTAAACTTTTTATTTGATATTGATTTGCCTTATGATGTGCCTACTACAGGCAAAGCTCAAACAGCAACGCTTAAAACTATTGATGCACCTGCATTGTACAAAAATTATAGTATTCCTAAATTAGATAACGATGCTTATTTGTTAGCCATTATTCCTAATGGAGAAAAACTAAATTTATTGCCTGGTGATGCTAATATAATTGTAGAAGGAACTTATGTAGGAAAATCGTTTATTGATCCTAATGTAACAACCGATAGTTTAAATTTAACCTTAGGAAAAGATAAACGCATTGCTGTAAAACGCGATAAAATAGTTGATTACAATAGCGTTAAATTTTTAGGTAGCAACAAAGTGCAAAAATATACATATGAAATAACCGTAAAGAACAATAAAAAGGAAACAGTGAATTTGTTATTAAAAGATCAATACCCACTTTCTACCAATAAAGAAATTGAAGTAGAATTAATTGATGCTGCTAATGCAGAGGTTGATAAAGACTCAGGTATTTTAAACTGGCAATTAACATTGGCTGCAGGTGAGAGTAAAAAAATAAGATTTACCTATAGTATAAAATATCCAAAAGATAAAACCCTAAACCTATAATAAACCTTACTTATAAAACAAATACTCAGGCACAAAGGCATATAGGTTACATTTTTTTCATTTTCTGTTTTTACTATGTGCCTGCGTGTTTGTTTAAGTTTATTAAAATTTTTAAAGTGTTCTTTCAGTTTTTTAAGATTGAAAGAACACTTATTTTCGCATTTATTGTCCCTGTAGTTCAACGGATAGAATAGAAGTTTCCTAAACTTTTGATACAAGTTCGATTCTTGTCGGGGATACTTAAAAAGCTACTCATAATAACAGTAGCTTTTTTATTTTCTTGGTTTTAAAATTTAAAATAGCTACTACAAACTCTTAATATTATATGTTGAAAATTGGTAGATGGGTTGCTGTATTACAACAAAAAACCCTCAACATTTTATGCTGAGGGTTTGTGGTGTGGGGCGGGATCGAACCGCCGACACAAGGATTTTCAGTCCTTTGCTCTACCTACTGAGCTACCGCACCATCCGTAAAGGGCTGCAAATATAGGTTGCCATATTTAATTTCAAAAACTTATTATAAATAGTTTTTAAAACAATTAAAATTCGCAATTTTTTGGTGTTCTTGCAAATGGTATAACATCTCTAATATTGGTCATACCTGTTACAAACTGCACCATTCTTTCAAAGCCTAAACCAAAACCAGCATGTGGTACTGTTCCAAAACGGCGGGTATCTAAATACCAACTCATTTCTTTTATAGGTATATTAAATTGTTCCATTTTTTTAACTAATACATCGTAGCGTTCTTCTCTTTGGCTGCCGCCTACAATTTCTCCAATACCCGGAGCCAAAATATCCATTGCTGCAACTGTTTCTTTTCCTGCTTCGCAGCCATCATTTAAACGCATATAAAATGCTTTAATGGCAGCAGGGTACCCTGTTACAATTACCGGTTTTTTAAAATGTTTTTCAACTAAATATCTCTCATGTTCACTTTGCATATCTATTCCCCAACTTACATCGTATTTAAATTTTTTCTTTTTGTAGTGAGGAGAATCTAATAAAATTTGAATGGCTTCTGTGTAAGTAATGCGTTCAAATTTATTATCGGTAACAAATTTTAATTTTTCAACTAAACCAAATTCTTGCCTTTCGTTTTGTGGTTTTTGTTTTTCTTCTTCAGCAAGGCGGGCATCTAAAAATTCAAGATCTTCTTTATTGTTTTCTATAACGTAACTAATAAGATATTGAATAAATTCTTCGGCCAAGTTCATATTATCTTCAATATCATAAAAAGCCATTTCGGGTTCTATCATCCAAAACTCTGCTAAATGCCTTGTTGTATTAGAATTTTCTGCTCTGAAAGTTGGACCAAAAGTATATATATCACTAAAAGCCATTGCTCCTAATTCACCTTCCAATTGACCGCTAACAGTAAGGTTGGTTGCTTTTCCAAAAAAGTCTTCAGCAAAATCTATTGTGCCATCTTCTTTTTTAGGTGCTGTTCCATCAATTGGTAAAGTAGTTACTTTAAACATTTCACCTGCACCTTCGGCATCGCTGGCAGTAATAATGGGAGTGTGCAAATACACAAATCCTTTTTCATTAAAAAATTTATGTACTGCAAATGCCAAAGAATGTCTTATACGAAAAACGGCACCAAATGTATTGGTTCTAAAACGCATATGTGCTATTTCACGTAAAAACTCAAGACTATGTTTTTTAGGTTGAAGTGGATATTTTTCTGCATCACTATCTCCTAAAATTTCTATTGTTACAGCTTTTAATTCAATAGTTTGCCCTTTGCCTAATGATGTTACAATTTCTCCTTTTACTTTTAATGATGCTCCGGTAGTAATGCGTTTTAAAGTTTCATCATTTAATAAACCTAATGCAATAACAACTTGTAAATTATTATTTGTGCTGCCATCATTCAATGCAATAAATTGGTTATTGCGAAAAGTACGCACCCAACCCATAACTGTTACTTCTTTTCCAACAAAATTGCTTTGCAATAATGTTTTAATTTTTGTTCTGTTGTTAAACATGATTTTAAAAGATGAATAATAAACAATGAAAAACTTTTTTAAACACCAATTTTAATTTTGAATAAAAAAACAAAATTGGGCTGCAAATATAAGCCCAACAAATGTTTTGCGTATGCAGAAAAAACGTAACAATAACTTTTTGTAATAAAATCAAGAGCATTACCTTCATATTGTGAATATTTTTTTCTTTCATTAATAAAAAACTACCTAACATTGCAGCAGAAATAGGTTGATGAGTGTGTAGTTTTATTTGTCCACTTATTCTTCAACCAAGCCTTTTCCGGTTAGCCAACCGAAATAAGTTTCAAAAAAATTTCAATTATTATTTTTAGTATTCAATAAAATTTTACAAGTATTAACAAGCTTATTAAAAGCTATCTGTTCATTCAAACATATATATGTACGACATTCTTCAACTAAACGACATGCTGGTTCCTGAGCTGCTTGATATTGCAGAACAACTTAAAATTAATGATGCAAAAAAATTAGATAAGCAAGCTCTTGTTTACAAAATTTTAGATAGCCAAGCTGTGCAACAATCTGAAAACAAAGAAGTTAGAAAACCAAGAACACGTAAACCTATTACGGTAAAAACTTCTACAACCAACGGAACCGAAGAAGCAGAAGTTGTTTCAGAAGCCCCTAAAAAAGAAAAAGTAAAAGCTAAGCCCAAAAAAGCTAAGGCAGAAGAAATAGAACCCGTTGCTTTAGTAGCAGAGGATGCGAATATATCTAACCTTGCACAGCAAATGTTGCAAGCTACCGAAACAACTAACGAGCCAGTTGTTACAGAAGAAAATACAACAACAGAAGAAACAAACAATAATAACAATCAACCACAAAAAAATTATCGCCGAGAACCTGTTTTTAATATTGAGTTTGATGGCGTAATTAATGGAGAAGGGGTTTTAGAAATGATGCCGGATGGTTATGGTTTTTTACGCTCATCAGATTATAATTATTTATCCTCTCCCGATGATGTGTATGTATCACCTTCTCAAATAAAATTGTTTGGTTTAAAAACCGGAGATACAGTTAATGGTTCTGTTCGCCCGCCAAAAGAAGGAGAAAAATATTTTGCTTTATTAAAAGTAGATAGTATTAACGGGAAAAAACCGGAAGAAGTTAGAGATCGTGTTCCGTTTGATTATTTAACACCTTTATTCCCGTATGAAAAATTAAACTTATATACTTCTCCCACAAACTATAGCACACGTGTAATGGATTTGTTTACACCAATAGGTAAAGGGCAACGTGGTTTAATTGTAGCCCAACCAAAAGTTGGTAAAACAATGTTGTTAAAAGAAGTAGCTAATGCTATTGCAGCCAACCATCCTGAATGTTATTTAATGGTGGTATTAATTGATGAAAGACCCGAAGAAGTTACCGATATGGAACGCAGCGTTAAAGCAGAAGTATTAGCAAGCACTTTTGATGAACCTGCTGAAAAACATGTAAAAGTTTCAAACATTGCCTTACAAAAAGCAAAACGTTTAGTTGAGTGTGGCCATGATGTAATTATTTTATTAGACAGTATTACACGTTTGGCAAGAGCTCATAACACAGTTGCACCAAGTAGCGGTAAAGTATTAAGTGGCGGTGTAGAAGCTAATGCCATGCAAAAACCAAAACAATTTTTTGGTGCAGCACGTAAAATTGAACACGGCGGCAGCTTAACCATTTTAGCAACTGCTTTAATTGAAACAGGAAGTAAAATGGATGAAGTAATTTTTGAAGAATTTAAAGGAACAGGTAATATGGAATTACAGTTAGATAGAAGATTAGCTAACAAACGCATTTATCCTGCCATAGATTTAGTTTCTTCATCTACCAGAAGAGATGATTTATTATTAGATAAAGATGTATTGCAACGAATGAATATTCTTCGTTTATATATAAATGATATGAATACTGAAGAAGCAATGAATGAATTATTAAAACGCATGCGTGGTACTAAAAACAATGAAGAATTTTTAGCCAGCATGAACCGATAATAAATTTTTATAATTTAAACCAGTGAAAATTTAATAACTAGAGAATGATCTGCTTCGGTTAATTCTTAAATCTCGTAATACACCTGATTTTGGGCTAATAGTAAAACTAAATGATCTATACATACCTATAGGCGTAACATTAATGGCTAATTGCCAACAGTGCATATCTCTTGTAATAAACATGCTGAATTGTTGTAGTTGTCCGGTATTAAAATCAAAATAACCGGTGCCACCAAATTTCCATTTGGGTGTTAAACTAAAATCTCCATTAAAGTTGGCACTTGAATACATTACGTTATTATACGAATATGTTCCGTTTGAAATTTGGGCTTGTTTAGTAAAAGTTAAAGAGTAAGATAAACTTATACTCCATGGAATATCAAAATCTGTAAACTCTGCGGGGTTTGCTCTTGCAAATTGTAATTGTCTTTGCTGTTCATCGGGTGTTAAAAAAGGATCTACCGGAATATTTTTGTCTTTATTTTCTTTTCCGTTTTTCGATTTACTTTTAAACGAAGTAGAAATGGCAATGTTTCCGCTGGTTATACTTCCTAAATTATGTTTAGGTCCATTCCATGCATAAATATTTTTTCTATAACCTAAACTATCAAGCACATAAGGATCTAATGTGGCACTTGCGGTAATATTTACTTTTTCAAATAATGTACTTCTTGCATATAAATTAAAAGTAGATAATGCAAAACTATCTGCCACTAAATTGTACGAACCGTTTATTCCAAAGCCATCTAACAATTTTATTTTTTTGGTAGTTTTTCCTGAAGTGTCTTTTTTATCTTTCACTTTCATTTCTAATAAATTATCAATAGAAAAATTTATTCCACCAAAAGTGCCTTCTCCAAAACCTCCGGGAACTACTCCATCAAAAACAGAAAACCGTGCTGTATGCCCAAAACTATCAACCTTTGCGTTGTAAAAATATTTGCTAACAAAATCTGGTTTATAAGTAAAGCCAATGCTTGGCCTTATTTCATGTCTAATTTTTGTTTCTCCGTGTTTTAAATTAAACGTACCAAATATTCTGGTGCTAGCATTAATACCAAAACTCATTTGTCTTTGTGTGTAAAACCCTTTTTGAATGGAGGTATCTATTTTATTTTTTGCAGAATCCCATGTTCTATATATTTTTTGTCCAAACCATCTCTCTTCGTATGATATAGATGGACTAAGGGTTACAGGGCCTAAAGCAGGAAGTGATATACTAATGGGAATACTGTGTGTAGCCCCGTATTGAAAAGTATCTAACAATCTTTTAAAACTTACACCTGCAGTATCGTAAAAAGAGATTTGATTAGAAAAATTACCGCTATAACCAATACCAATACTTTCATACCATTTTGGTGTACCAACTTTATCTTTCTTTTGAAAAGGATAAAATGTAACTACACTAAGTGTTGCCGTAGGAAAATTTAAGTTTACTAAATGTGTATTATTGTTTTGATTATGATTAAGGTTTAATGAAAGATTGACTTTGTTATTAAAATTTTTTGAATAACTGATAGATGAACTTAATTGGTTTTGATAATTCTGATATGGATTGTTTAATAATGTTTGATTATACTTAGTGCTTCCAAATTGAACACTCGCACCAAATGTAGTACCGGGCCTTGCTCGCGTATCTTGTGTATGATTCCAATTAATCATAAAAGATTTGCTGGTAGTAAATTGATCTTTAGTAACAAGAGATGTGTTTAATGTTCTAGGGTTTTGTAGTGTTATACTTAAACTTCCGGCATAATGATATCTCTTAATATATTTTGGTGCAACATTTAATGTCCATCCGCCATACGAATATAAATTGGCACGTGTAGTTACATCCCAATTATCATTTACTACTTTATAATAGCCTAATCCTTCTAATCCAAAACCAAAATCTTGGCTTACGGTAAATGCAGGAACCAAAATGCCCGAATGTCTTCCTTGCACCAACGGATAAATTCCAAATGGAATACCAATGGGTATAGGTACGCCTTCAAATTCAGGTGAGGCAGGACCACTAACAGCCAATTTATTGGTAATCATTTTTAATTTTCTTGAACGTATGGCAAAATGCGGTGTATCTAAATTACAAGTGGTAAACCTTGCTCTGTATGCATAAAAACTATTTGAATCAACTTTTTTTACAACAGAAGCGTTTACAAAAATTTCATCTTCTTTCATATATGTATTTTTTGTAATACCTTTCATGGTTTTCATGTTGAAGATGATAGAGTCGCTTATAGAAGAAGTGGGGCCTTGCTTTAATTTGGGCTTACTTAAAGGGTTATTGCTTGTATCTAAAGCACCATACGCTTTTACTAATTGTGTTTCAGAATTATATTCAATAGTGGCTGCTTCTAATTCAAGATCTTTATATTTTACATTAGCTTTTCCGTATAACAAAAATTCTCGTGTATTCAATTTTAAAACACCCGAATCTGCAGCTTCATATTTTACCGGAGCATCTAAAGAATCTTTAGATAATATTAATGTATCAATCTTACTAACTTTTGCAGAATCGGTAGCTTGGTTTACTGTATCGGAAATTTCTTTTTTTTCTGTAGAATTAACTTTTACTTTTTTTGCAGGAATAGTATCTTGTACGCCGTTAGATAAATGATAAATAGGTTTCACCGCAAAGTTTACTGCAACTAAGCGTAGAGAAATAAACAGCAATACAATAGCTGCGGGTATTTTAACGTTATTAGTAAAGTTTATAGGCATGCTTGTGGTAGCAAAAATAAGTGTTAGCAATTAATAGATTAAGTAAACAAAATGCTTTAACGAATTGATATGAAGTTGAAAAAAAATATTGCATTGGTTTTATTCGGTTTGGGGATAGTTAGTTTATTGGCTTTTTCAAATAAAGAAAATGTTGGTAGTGGCACAAAATCTCAGAAAACATTAAAAAGAATTGTAATAGATCCTGGGCATGGCGGCTTTCCGAAAGCAGGTCAGGGGAACTATGGAGCATCAAGTGAATGGATTGAAGAAAAAGATGCAGGGTTAGCCGTTGCATTTAAGCTTAAAAAAATTATAGAAGAATCTATTCCCGATGTTGAAGTTTTTTTAACCAGAACTACCGATGTGTTTGATAATGCACGTGTGAAAGCCAATAAAGCCAACGATTTTAAAGGAGATTTATTTATATCACTTCATTGTAACGGACAAGACCCTATACCACACAAAGAAATTGTAGATTATAAAACAGTTACCGTAAAACGAAGAGGAAAAAAAATATCTAAAAAAGTTCCTGTTTATCATACATACTATACACCCAATCCGGCACACGGTACAGAAACCTATATTTGGGGTATTGGAAAAAATAATGAAAAAGAAGAGGCAGTAGGAGAACAAAATTTTTCTGATAGTTCAATTGTAAATTTTGATCCAAAAGATCCTGCACAAAAATTAGCCATTTCTTTACGAACAGAAAAATATGCAGAACGTAGCCGATTATTAGCAGCAACAGTTGAAGAAGAATTTGCTAAACAAGGTAGGGTAAGCCGCGGTGTAAAACAAAGAGACAATAAAGGAATTTGGGTTTTACAAGCTGTTGCCATGCCTGCAATTTTAGTTGAAATGGGTTTTTTAAGTTATCCTGAAGAAGGAAAATATATTGCAAGTGAACAAGGGCAACAAGAAATTGCCGAAGCCATTGGCAGAGCTGTTAAACGCTATAAATTTTCTTTAGATAATAAAATGAATAACGGAAAAACATCTAAATAGTTTTTATTATTCAATATTGGGAATGTTGGCAATTGCAGTAAGTGTATCTAATCTATATCTTTTTATTGCATTACCAATTTGTTTTTTCCAAATTAATGGTGTTGTACTGTAACCTGCTTTTGCCATAGCATTTAACCACAAATTATAATCTTGGTTATCTTTTAATTTTTCATAATAACTTTTTCTAGTAATCATTTTTGAAAAGGCAATAAAAGAATCTTCATCTGTTGCGTAAGCTTTAAACTTAGTTTTTATTCCTTGTGTTTTCAATAAATTATTTTTTCCAACAATACCAAAATGATTGTGTAATAGTTTGGGGTTTCTATCTTTTCCGGCCCCCGATTCAATAACAGCTACTCCTAATATAATGCTCATAGGAATGCCATATTTTACTGATAATTGAGCAGCCAATGGTTTGTATTTGTTAAAATAATTATGCACACTTTTTTGTGCAATGGCACATTGCGTAGATACAAAAAGAAATAGTGCCGCAATAGCAATCTTCTTATAAAATAATTGTTTATAAAATTGCAGCATATTAATAAATAATTTATGCAAATTACTAAAATTTATTATGTTTTACTTTTATTAACTGGGCATTTTAACAAAAACCACACCAATAATATCCCTTAGTTTTGTAAGTATTATCTTAGCATAGAACAAGTACATTTAAAAATAGGCAAGTAACAATGAAAATAACCAACGAAACAAAAGTAGGTGCATTAACAGCCATTGCAATTACGCTGTTAATATTAGGATTTAATTTTTTAAAGGGAAAGAGTTTACTTAAAACCGGAAACTTTTTATATGCAAAATATACCGATGCTAAAGGGCTGATGATTTCTAATCCGGTTTACGCTAACGGATTTCAAATTGGAAGTATTTATGATATTGAAAATGAAGATGAAAATTTAAAAAACATTATAGTAACTATTAAATTAAAAAGCAGTTATAATATTCCAACCAGCTCTGTTGCAAGCATTAATAGTAATCCATTGGGTACATCAAGCATTGAAATTAATTTAGGAAAAGATGAAGCATTTTTACATCAGGGTGATACTATAAAAACTATTAATAGTGAAGGTATAATGGGCGAAGTAAAAGCTGCATTAATTCCTGTAACAGATCAATTAAAACACACCATGCATAGTTTAGATACGGTGTTGTTAAATATTAATACCATTTTCGACCCCAACACAAAAAATAATTTACAACAAGTTATAGCCAACTTAAATAAAACAACTGCTAACTTAACAGAATCAAGTATTTCATTGCAAAGTATGTTAGATAAACAAAGCGGCGCTATTACACAATCAATGAACAATATAAACAGTTTTACAAAAAATTTAGCAGACAATAATGATAAAATAACGCACACCTTAGATAATTTACAAACCACAACCAACAATCTTTCAAAAACAGATATTCAAGGCTCTATAGCAGAATTAAAAAAATCGGTACAAACACTAAATAGCGTTTTGGATAAAATTAATTCAGGAAAAGGATCCTTAGGTTTATTAATGAATGATAAAACATTATATAATAATTTAACCAATACTGTTAGAAGTGCTAATATTTTAATTGATGATTTAAAAACACACCCTAAACGTTATGTAAATATTTCTGTATTTGGGAAAAAAGATAAATCAACACCATTAACTGCACCATTAAATGATTCGGCCAATAAAAAATAAATTATGGGCAGGTTTTTATTCACTATTATTTTAAGTATTTTATTTATAAACGTATTTGCACAACGTACTGCAACAGATACAGTTACGCCCGGAAAAATTATAAATATAATTAGTGCAGATAAATATATGTTGTTAGATAAAGATACTTCAGGCAAGTTTATAGCCTTGGTTGGGCATGCAATAGTGCAACAAGAAAAAACCACTTTTAGTGCCGATAGTATTGTATTAAATCAGAAAGATAATTTAATGGAAGCCTTTGGCAATATTCATATTAATGATGCCGACAGCATACACACTTATGCACAATATGTAAAATATTTAGGAAAAGAAAAAAAAGCATTTCTTAATAAAAAAGTAAAACTAACCGATGGCAAAGGAGTTTTAACTACCGATAATTTAGAATACGATACACAAGTAAAAATTGGTAAATATTATAACGGAGGAAAAGTAGTGAGTGGTAAAACAATTATAACCAGTAAAGAAGGATATTATTACGGAGAAACAAAAGATGTTTATTTCAAACAAAAAGTTGTTTTAACAGATCCGGAAACTAAATTATATACAGATACTTTATTATATAATATAACTACAGAAATTTCAACATTTGTTTCACCAACAAAAATTTATAACGGCAAAAGAACTATTATAACAAAAGATGGGAATTATGATTTAAAAAGAAGAAAAGGAAATTTTGGCTCACGCCCAACAATAGATGATAGTACTTATACATTTACTGCCAATAAAATGGCTTTTGATGACAGTACAGGATTAGGTGAATTTGAAGGCAATGCAGTATATAGAAGTAAAGATAGTGTTGGTGGTTTCGATGTTATTGCGGGTAATATTAAAACCGATAGAAAAACCAACGCCTTTTTGGCCACTAAAAAACCCATTCTTTTTATTAAACAAACAACCGATACAATTTATGTAGCTGCCGATACTTTGTATTCTGCAAGATTATCAGATTTGCTGAAATACAGAACAGTAGCTAATATTAGAGATTCATCAAAAACAGAAACAACATTTATTACCGATACAGCTACTATTAAAAAAGATAGCAGTATAAACCGCTTTTTTGAAGCGTATTATCATGTAAAAATATTTTCCGATTCGTTACAAGCGGTAGGAGATAGTTTATTTTACTCACTGCAAGATTCTGCTTTTCGCTTATTTAAAAATCCTGTTGCGTGGGCACAACAAAATCAAATAACAGGTGATACAATTTATTTATATGTTCAAAATAAAAAACCTGATAGATTAAAAGTTTTTGAAAATGCAATGGCTATAAGTAAAGAACGCGAAGGATATTTTAATCAGGTACGTGGCAACAGCATTAACGGATTTTTTAAAAATGGGAAAATAAACTTCCTAAAAACAAAAGGCTCACCGGCCGATAATGTTTATTATGCAACAGATGATAATAAAAAATTAATTGGTGTAAACAAATCATCAAGCGATGTGATAAATGTTTATTTTGATGAGGATGGGAAACCCGAAAAAGTTGTATTTATTAATAACTTAAAAGGCGTAATGACACCGATGCGACAAGCAGACCATGATGCTTTAAAGGTTAAGAAATTTGTTTGGTTAGATGCTATTCGCCCTAAAAGCAAATATGAAATATTGGCTGATTAATATAGCAAATATTTATATTATATTGTTGTATGAAAATTTTCCGCTCAATTATTATTGATCCATTAATTAAGTTTATAAAAGATAGCCGTGCTATAGGTATAACGCTATTATGTTGTACCATTCTTTCATTAATAATAAGCAACATTTCAGAATTAGGAGAGCAATATCAACAAATATGGTTATATCATTTTGATAGAACAGATAATCATCACACACATTTATTTTTTCTTTCACTTCCCAACTCTTTCTTATTAATTATTAACGATTTTTTAATGGCAATCTTTTTCTTTTTAGCAGGAATGGAAATAAAAAGAGAATTATTGGAAGGTGAATTATCTTCTTTTAAAAAATCAATATTGCCTATTGCTGCAGCCATTGGCGGGATGATAATGCCGGCTTTATTTTTTTTATTTTTTAATCACAATAATTCTTTTAATAGAGGTTGGGCAATACCAACTGCTACAGATATTGCATTTACATTGGGTATTGCTTCGTTACTTGGCAAACGTGTGCCGGTATCTTTAAAAATATTTTTAACAGCGTTAGCTATAATAGATGATTTAGGAGCCATTGTTGTAATTGCTATATTTTATGGAGGAACAATTAAAATATTTTTCTTAATTGCATGTGCTGTTATTATATCGTTTCTTTTTTTGCTGAATAAATTTAAAGTGAAAAATATTTTGTTGCATATACTATTAGCATTAGCATTATGGTATTGTATGTTTAATAGTGGCATTCATGCAACCGTTGCCGGTGTTGTGTTTGCACTGTTTATTCCGGTGCAGCAATTAAAACAATTAGAACATAAATTTCATTTCCCTGTTTATTTTTTAATTGTTCCTTTATTTGCATTGGCAAATAGTTCCATTCAATTGGCAAACAATTCATTCAATAATATTGCTCACTCACCACTAAGTTGGGGTATTGCTGCAGGATTGTGTTTGGGTAAACCATTAGGTATTTTTTTAATAAGTTTTTTGATGATAAAATTAAAGTGGGCAAGTATGCCTAATGAAACAAATACTTTACAATTATTAGGTGCAGGTATATTAGCAGGTATTGGGTTTACTATGAGTATTTTTATTGCAACACTTGCTTTTACAACACAAGCAGAACAAGATATTGCTAAAATAACTGTGTTAATTGCTTCGCTTATTTCAATGATTATTGGATTTATTTGGTTGAGAATTTTTTCGTCAAAAAAAATCCATTAAAAACTTAAATTAATGATATATTCATTTTACACTTCTTTCTCCATCATTAAGTAAGCTTTTATAAATCCATCTAATTCACCATCTAAAACCGGTTGCACATTGCCTACTTCAAATTCTGTGCGGTGGTCTTTAATTAATTTATAAGGGTGTAATACATAACTTCTTATTTGACTTCCCCATTCAATTTTTTTCTTGTTGCTATTGGCAATATTTTTAGCGGCCTCTCTCTTTTTTAGTTCTTCTTCATACAAGCGACTTTTTAGCATTTGCATGGCTTTTTCTTTATTGCCTAACTGTGTTCTTTCTGTTTGGCAAACTACTACAATACCTGTTGGAATATGGGTTAAAAATACTTTTGTTTCTACTTTATTTACATTTTGCCCGCCTGCTCCGCCACTTCGTGCAGTTTCCATTTTTATATCGGCATCTTTTAATTCAATATCAATAGAATCATCAACCAACGGATAAACAAATACACTTGCAAAACTTGTATGTCTTCTTGCATTGCTATCAAAAGGAGAAATTCTAACTAACCTATGTACGCCACTTTCAGCTTTTAAAAAACCATAAGCAAATGCACCATCAAATTGTAAGGTTGCCGTTTTAATACCTGCACCATCACCTTCCTGATAATCTAATTCTGTTATTTTCCAGCCTTGTTTGTTTCCGTACATGGTGTACATTCTAAGCAACATTTCTGCCCAATCTTGACTTTCGGTTCCTCCTGCACCCGAATTAATTTGTAGCACCGCAGGTAATTCGTCTTCAGGTTGGTTTAATGTGCTTTTAAATTCTGCATCTTCAATTAAATTTACAGCATGGTTAAAGGCTTCTTGCGTTTCTTCTTCAGTAGCATCGCCGGTTTTAAAAAAATCAAATAGTACGGCAAAATCTTCTACGGCAGTGTTTACTTCGGTATATAATTTCAACCAGTACTCATTTACTTTAATTTCTTTCATTATATGTGTGGCACGGGTATTATCATCCCAAAAGCCCGGAGATAGTGAAAGTTGTTTATCTTGTTCTACTTTTTGTAAGCGATTATCGTAGTCAAAGAAACCTCCTTAAAACAGCAACTCTGTCTCGGAGTGATTTAATTTGTTCAATTGTCATGCTGCAAAGTAATAGGTAAAACTTATGTAAAACAAATTGTAATAAATGATAATATTTAATACTGAAATTATTTTTTGGGAAGGATGAAAATTACCTAAACAACACAGAAATTTACAGGTAGCTTTACTTGTATTTAATTTGTATTAAAAATAAGAATACATGAATTTTGAATTTGATGAAGATATTATTTTAGAAAATGATGTTTTATTATTAAAACCAATTTTAATTGATGATATTGAAAATTTATTTGCAATAGCAACAGCAGATCAAACATTGCTTCAGTTTTCGCCTAAACAAGTTTATACAAAAGAATTATTGACCGAGTATATTGAAACTGCCATTAAATTAAGAGCCAATCATTCAAGATATTCTTTTACAATATTTAATAAACATGAAAATTGTTACATGGGCAGTACATCGTTTCTAAATATTTTTAATACAGATGATAGACTTGAAATTGGTGCAACATGGATTGGTAAACAATTTCAGGGAACAGGGTTAAACCGCCAATGTAAATTTTTAATGTTGCAATATGCTTTTGATGCAGTAAATGCTTACAGAGTAGAATTTAAAACCGATGAAAGAAATTTACAATCAAGAAAAGCAATTGAAAAAATAGGTGCAAAGTTTGAAGGTGTATTACGCAAGCACACTATAATGTATGATGGTTATAGAAGAAATACTTTTTGCTACAGTATTCTTAAACCTGAATGGGAATTAATGAAACCGTTATTCCTACATGCCCAATAATATATTTATAAAAAAATTAATTTAAACCAAAGCCTCTAAACCAAGGTACTCCATCAAACCTAAACGGCCAAGGTATGCAAGCCAAAATAATTACAAGTGCAGTAATGTACATGATGGCTAATTTTTTGTTTTTTGATTTTGGATCTATATTATCGTTTTTAGCAATTCTTCTGGTTAAAGTAATAATAACAATGGCTATAATCATTCCAGTAATGTGCTCAACTGCCCAAAAACGATTTACTGCGTTTGCCATTACATCGCGTCCAAAATCAGGATAAGCCACTTTATCTGTAAAATAGTTTAATCCTTTTCCACCAAAAATATATTGGTATAAACCGGTTAATAAATTAAGATGTGCTACAATAAGCAAACGCAAATTCCAACTTTTATCTTTTTTGGTATAAGGGGTATCTGCTTCTACCAAACTGTTTGCTATATTAATAATTAAGAATAGTAAAATTAACCAACGTAATAAACTGTGTGCAGCTAAAATTCCTTGATAGTACATAAAGTAAAGTTTTGGTGGTATAATATTTTCAACAAAATACAATAAAAACCAAAGGCATATCAGGCTACCTTATGCAACGAAGATACTGTTTACGGTAATATGTAATTAATTTATTTATTCAACCCAATCGGCAATAAATATATTGGTATCGTGTGTGCCGCCATTATTTCTGTTAGATGAAAAAATTATTTTTTTTCCGTCTTTTGTAAACATTGGAAAGGCATCAAATACTTTATCGTGTGTAATTTTTTCTATATGTTTTCCGTTTTCGTCTGTTAAATACATATTAAATGGAAAGCCGCGTTTATATTCATAATTACTGCAAAAAATAATGCGTTTACCATCTGGCATAAAGTTAGGAGCCCAGTTGGCATTAGCTAAATCGGTAATTTGTTTTACATTAGTTCCATCGGCATTGGCAGTATATACTTCCATGTTTGTAGGAGCTACTAAATTATCTTTTAATAAACTTTTATATTCATCAATTTCTTCTTTTGTTTTGGGCCTACTGGCACGCCAAATAATTTTTTTGCCATCGGGGCTAAACCATGCACCGCCATCGTAACCTAATTCGTGTGTAATGCGTGTAACTTTTTCTGTTTTTAAATCCATTACGTATAAGTCTAAATCGCCATCACGCATAGAGGTAAAAATCATTTTTTTGCCGTCGGGAGATAAGGTTGCTTCAGCATCGTAACCTTTTGTTTTGGTAAGTTGTTTAATAATTTTTCCGGATGTATCTGCTAAAAAAATATCGTAACTATCGTAAATAGGCCAAATATATTTGTTGCCGTATTTTGATCTGTCGGGTAAAGGAGGGCAATCATTTCCACCTAAGAAGGTAGAGGCATAAATAATATGTTTTCCATCGGGTAAAAAATAAGCACAGGTTGTTCTGCCTTTGCCGCTGCTTATCATTTTATAAGTAAATTTTTCTCCGGGTTTTGTTGGCACTTTTCCTATAAAAATTTGATCGCAGTTTAAACCTTCTTTGGGGTTTGTTCTTTGAAAAATAATGTACTTCCCGTTATAACTCCAATATGCTTCTGCATTATCTCCGCCAAAAGTTAATTGCTGAATATTTTTAAAATGTTTTTCATCTGTATATAAAACTGTATCGGTTGTTGCAGATTTTATTAATAATGAATGTTTAGTAATAAAAGAACTGCCTACAATAACAATTACTAAAAATGATAATAGGGGAAAATATTTTTTCATGATATTTTGTTAATAATTCGGCAAATGTAATTCTACAATAAAATCCAATTGTCATAGAACTGCAAGGAAAGTTAAGTTTGCAGTATGAAAAATATATGGTTATGTTTATTATTAATAGGGATATTTATTTCTTGCAATAATAAAAAAGAAAGCAAAAAAAATAATGCTGTACAAGAAACTATTGTAACAAACTTAAAATCAAAAATTGCTAAAAGCCCCGATAGTATTGGATTACACTTACAATTAGTAGATGCATTAGACAGCTTAAATGATTATACAAATGCTATATCTGAAATGAATGGGTTAATAAAAAAAGACAGTTTAAACTATGCTTTTTGGTATAGGTTAGGGCAGTTATACAGCAGTGCAAAAGATACGGTGAGTGCCATACAATCGTACAGTAAAGCAATTAAAGTATATCCTGCACCCGATGCTGTTTTAAGTTTAGCTAATTTATATGCTGAAACAAAAAACAGTACAGCTTTACAATTAACCGATTTTATTCTAACTATGCGTTTGGGTAGAGAATACAATGCTCATTGCTATTTTATAAAAGGTGTTTTTTTTGCTAGAACAAACAATAAACAAAAAGCAATTAGTTTTTTTGATGAATGTATAAACAACAATTTTAATTATCCTGAAGCTTATTTAGAAAAAGGTTTTATATTATTTGATGCAGGGAAAAAAGAAGATGCATTAAAAACATTTACCATGTGTATTACGGTAAACAATACTTATGCCGATGGGTATTATTGGGTGGCTAAATGTAATGAAGCACTAAACAATAAAGCAGCAGCTATAACCAACTATCAAACAGCTTTACAACTTGATGCCAATATGCAAGAAGCTAAAAATGCTTTGCAAAGATTGAAGTAAGTTTAAAAATTTAAGACAACAATTGAAAAGTTTATCTTTGAATTTATCATTAGTAATTTATAATTTATAACTCATAACTTTTATGGCACTTATTGCTCCCTCATTATTAGCAAGTAATTTTTTAAAACTGCAAGAAGAATGTGAAATGCTGAACAACAGCAGTGCCGATTGGTATCATTTAGATGTAATGGATGGAAGATTTGTACCTAATATAAGTTTCGGATTACCCATTGTAGAACAAATACGCACCATTACTAAAAAACCTTTAGATGTACATTTAATGATTGTTGAGCCCGAAAAATATATTATAGATTTTAAAAATGCAGGAGCAGATCATATAACTATTCATTACGAAGCATGTATTCATTTACATAGAAATATTGAACAAATAAAAAGTTTAGGATTAAAGGCCGGTGTTGCATTAAATCCACACACACCTATTATTTTGTTAGAAGATATTATTACTTATGTTGATATAGTTTTATTAATGAGTGTGAATCCTGGTTTTGGTGGACAAAAGTTTATTCCAAACACAGTAGATAAAATAAGAAGTTTAAAAAAATTAATTCATCAAACAGGCTCTCAAGCTTTAATTGAAATTGATGGTGGTGTTACTGTAGAAAACGCAGGTGCATTATTGCATACAGGTGCAGATGTATTAGTAGCCGGTAATACTGTATTTAAAAGTGCAAATCCAACAGAAACAATTTTAAAACTAAAAACTTCAGATTAAGTATCAATAACAACTTAGTATAATAAAAAGGCTTTGCAGTTTAATTGCAAAGCCTTTGTTTGTTGTTTCTGTCGGGAGGACAGGATTCGAACCTGCGACCCCCTGGTCCCAAACCAGGTATTCTACCGGGCTGAACTACCTCCCGAACACGCACTTACTAATCTGTAACGGGCGGCAAAAATAGGGGTTGAATGTTTTTGAACAAAATAAAAATATTGAAATCTTGTTGTAGCAATTTCTTTTAAAATATTTTAAGTTGTTCTTTCAATATCATTGCAGCGTTACAAAAGCTTATTATCTGCTAGAATTATATGAATTAAAAAAAATAAAATGCTCGTTAATCTTTATCTTCGAGCAACTTTTAAAATTACCCCAATGCTACTTTTTGTAACAGGTTTAATGAATGATATGGATGAAGTTGATTTGAAAGAAATGTTTGAATTATATGGTGAAGTAAAATCTGCAAAAGTTATTTACGATAAGTTTACACAAAAAAGCCGTGGCTTTGGATTTGTTGAAATGCCCGTTGATATTGAAGCAGAAGAAACAATTACTTTATTAAATGGAGTTACATTGGGAAGAAAAAAATTAACAGTACAAAAAGCAGAACAGCAATCTGGTGGTGGCGGTGGAAGAGATAACCGTAACAACAGCCCTTATAACAGAAATAGTGAAGGCAACAGATTTAATAATAATAGAAGAGATGATGGTAATCGTGGTGGTGGTTATAACCGATAATATGCTTTTGCTATAATTATAATTTGGCTTGCATACCTAACCATGCCATTATACTCATTCCTATTTCAATAGCACGTTCATCTATATTAAATTTGGGTGTATGCACATTATGTACAATATCTTCTGATTCATTTCTAACACCTAATCTATAAAAACATCCGGGTATTAATTGTGTGTAATAACCAAAATCTTCGGCACCCATTCTCATTTCTGTTTCTTCTACATTTTCTTTTCCAATAAAATCATTGGCTAATTGCCAAGCATGTTCTGTTAGTGTTACATCATTATCAACAGTAGGATATCCAACATCAATATGTAAATCAATTTCGGCACCCATACTTTCTACTAACTCAACCGATATTTTTTTTATTAGTGCATGAGCTTTATAACGCCATACTTCATCCATTGCTCTAAAGGTTCCCATTAGCTTTACTTCACTGGGAATAACATTGGTTGTATGCCCGCCTTGAATAGAGCAAATGCTTAATACAGAAGGTGCTTGCGGATTTTTATTTCTTGAAATAATTTGTTGTAATGCTACAATTAAATGTGATGCAATTAAAATTGTATCGGCTGTTAAATGCGGAGCTGCTGCATGACCACCTTTGCCTTTAATGGTAATATAAATTTCATCTGCACTTGCCATTACTCTTCCTTTTCTAAAACTTAATTTACCAAAATTTAAACCGGGGTGAACATGCAACCCAAATATACCTTGTGGTTTGGGGTTTTCTAAAACGCCTTCTTTAATTAATAAACTTGCTCCACCAGGATTTTTTTCTTCGCCTGGTTGAAAAATTAGTTTAATTGTTCCTTCCCATTGGTCTTTTAACTCATTTAAAATTTTTGCTGCTCCTAATAAAATGGTGGTATGCACATCGTGTCCGCAAGCATGCATTACGCCAATGTTTTTTGATTTGTATTCAACATTATTTTCTTCTGTAATAGGCAGTGCATCTATATCTGCACGTAGTGCAATAATTCTGCTTTCTGCATTTTTACCTTTTATTAAACCAATAACTCCTGTGGTTGCTTTTACTTCGTAAGGAATATTAAATTCGGTTAGTTTTTTTTGAATGAATGTGGATGTTTCAAATTCTTTATAACTTAATTCGGGATGTGCATGTAAGTGGTGGCGAACATTTATAAACTCATTGGCATAATTGTTTGCCAATAGTTTTATTTTATCTTTTAACGAGTTTGTATTCATTAATTTATAGAAAATTAATATAATTAGTTATTGTTGCTTTCATCGGTATCTTTAAAAGTATATTCAATTGCATCGGCAATTATATACACACCCGATGTGTAGTGTTTGTTAAGCAATGTTCTAAAATCTTCAGCATCTTCTTTCTTTAAAAAATTTCCGATACGTACTTTAAAGTTAGGCGATTGAAAAATGAGATATACTTTTTGATCGGGAAATTTGGTAAGCAAATCTGTTTTTATTTTTAAAGCTTCTTCTCGGTTGTTTGTGCTTATTACTTGTACTCTAAAGCCTTTGTATAAACCGTTGCTTGTTGTGAGTGCAGCACGCTTATTTAACATTGCTTGTTTTTCGGAAAGAATATTTAAGCGGGGGTCTTTACGAACAATAACTGTATCGTTTGCAAAAGAGTTTTTTGCAATAAAAACGAAACAAAGAATAAATGGAATGATTTTTACATTCATCATTTAAAATTTATTATTCATTATTTTTTAATACCCTGCTTTAGCACCGCCAATATTTTCAATAGGATGCCATGTTGTTTTAATTTCTTGTGTATCAGAAATAAAGTAAGGAGATTCTGCTTCGCTGCTATTCCAATCAATGTTATCATAAAGCAGAATACGTTTTACATTTTGTGCTGCTTTTTCTTGAATAAGTTTTTTATTGGTTTCATCACGCTCGCAATAAACAGTTGCATTTACATCCATATGGTCTGCAAAATATTTTATCAGCTCAGTTGGTTTACCGGTAAGAATATTGATTACGCCACTCGGTACATCGCTTGAATGAATAACTTCTGCAAATGTTATGGCACATAATGGTTTTGTTTCACTTGCTAACACTACGCAAGTATTGCCACCTGCAATAACCGGGGCAATTACAGAAACTAAACCTATTAATGAATTGTTTTGTGGTGCTATAATGGCTACAACACCTGTGGGTTCAGGAACAGAAAAATTAAAATGAGAAGAGGCAACCGGGTTTACTGTTCCAAAAAGTTGTTGGTATTTATCGCACCAGCCGGCATAATAAATTAATCTGTCTATTGCGGTATTTACTTCTGCTTCGGCTTGGGTTGGTGTGGCATCTTGTTTTATAAGTTCATCAATAAATTGAATTTTTCTTCCTTCTAACATTTCGGCAATGCGATATAATATTTGTGAGCGGTTAAATGCTGCTCTTGTACTCCATCCTCCAAATGCACTTCTTGCTGCATTTACTGCATCTCTAAAATCTTTTCTGCTGCTTAAGCATGCATTGGCTAATGCTTGTCCTGCTTTGTTTTTGGCTACATAATATCTTCCGCTTTCGGTGCGTGGAAATTGACCGCCAATATATATTTTATATGTTTTTAATACTTCAACACGTTTGTTGGTAATGCCATTAGAATGGCCATTGCTGCTGAAAACTGTTGTTGCTTTTTTTGATATAGTTTTTGTTGCCATAATATTTTTATTTCATAAAAGCTGAATAAAGAATTTTTAGTATAAGTGTGCGACGCAACAGAAGTTTAATTTTTATTCTGTTGTTTATTGCAAAATATTAATGCACATTTAAATATGCACTTAATCCATGCAAACCGCCTTCTCTTCCAAAACCGCTTTCTTTGTAACCACCGAAAGGAGAGGTTGGATCAAACTTATTATAGGTATTTGCCCAAACTACACCTGCACGCATTTTGGTTGTTAAATTAAATATTTTAGAGCCTTTATCTGTCCATACGCCGGCACTTAATCCAAATGGTGTGTTGTTTGCTTTTTCAATTACTTCGTCGTCTGTTCTAAATGTTTGAACGGTTAATACGGGTCCAAAAATTTCTTCTTGTACTATGCGACTACTTTGAGCAACATTGGTAAATAAAGTTGGACGAATGAAGTATCCTTTTTTAGGAAGCGGGCAATTGCTTTGATACATTTCTGCACCTTCTTTTTCTCCAATTTTTAAATATTTATGAATGGTTTCCATTTGTTGTTTAGAGTTAATGGCACCAATATCTGTATTCTTATCTAATGGATCTCCTACTATTAAAGTTTCTAATCTGTCTTTTAATTTTCTTATTACTTCATCAAACACACTTTCTTGTACAAACAAACGAGAGCCTGCACAACAAACATGGCCTTGGTTAAAATATATTCCGTTAATAA
Organism: Bacteroidota bacterium; assembly: GCA_018267705.1. Classification (GTDB taxonomy): domain Bacteria; phylum Bacteroidota; class Bacteroidia; order Chitinophagales; family Chitinophagaceae; genus CW01. The sequence continues at coordinate 129,920 of JAFDXX010000017.1, forward strand.
TGCCTTCTACTGCTTGATCAATAGGGGCATCATCAAAAATTATATTGGCAGCTTTTCCACCTAATTCAAGTGTAATTTTTTTGTTGGTTCCTGCAACGGCACGTTGAATAATTTTTCCAACATCTGTACTACCTGTAAAAGCAATTTTATTAATATCAGAATGGTTTACAATAGCGGCACCTGTTGCACCTGCACCGGTAATAATATTTACAACACCGGCAGGTAGTTCACTTTCTTGAATAATTTCTGCAAGCTTTAAAGCTGTTAGTGGTGTGGTTTCTGCGGGTTTTAATACAACAGTATTTCCGGTGGCTAATGCAGGTGCAATTTTCCATGCAGCCATTAATAAAGGAAAATTCCACGGAATAATTTGCCCTGCAACGCCCAATGGTTTTGGGTTGCGGTTAGGAAAAGCATATTGCAATTTATCTGCCCAGCCTGCATAATAAAAGAAATGGTTAGCGGCAACAGGTACATCAATATCTCTACTTTCACGAATAGGTTTGCCACCATCTAAACTTTCAATTACGGCAAATTCTCTGGCACGTTCTTGAATCATTCTTGCAATACGATAAATATATTTAGCTCTTTCTTTTGCAGGCATTTTACCCCACACATTATTGTAGGCTATTCTTGCTGCTTTTACGGCTTTATCTACATCGGCAGCATTGGCATCTGCCACTTCACTTAGTTTTTCTTCTGTTGCAGGGTTAATGGTATCGAAATATTTTTTGCTTAATGGTTTTTCAAATTTTCCATTAATAAATAAATCATACTTAGCCTCAATCTTGGCAATACTTTTACTTTCAGGAGCAGGAGAGTAGCCCCATTTTGTATCGAAGTTTAATTTTAGTGTATTGTTTTTTGCTTTAGCCATTTTGTATATTTTATTTTATGTATCCAACTTTTGTAATACTATTTAAGTTTAGTTGCGTCGCACTCTTGTACTGTTTGTTTTCTATTCTTCATTACAAATTCAAATTATTTATTTGAAATAATTTTGACTGCGTAACAAGCAAATTACTTTGTTGCTTCGCCTCTTTTTGTAATGATGATAGTTTAATCTATTGAAAAATAATTTGCACTTTGGTAAACTCCGGTTTTTTGAGTCATTAATTGCATTAATAAATCGTTTGCTAAGCTGCTTGCACCAAATCTAAACCATTCGTTATTCATCCATGCTTCGCCCAAAGTTTCTTTTAACATAACTAAATAATGTAATGCCAATTTTGCTTTGCTAATACCGCCGGCGGGTTTCATGGCAATCATTTTTCCGGTTTTATAATAAAAATCTCTAATGGCTTCTAACATTACTAATGTAACAGGCATAGTAGCTGCGGGAGAAATTTTTCCGGTAGATGTTTTAATAAAATCTGCACCTGCATACATGGCAATATCGCTGGCTCTTCTAACTTTATCGTATGTTACTAATTCACCTGTTTCTAAAATAACTTTTAAACGTGCAGTGCCGCAGGCTTCTTTTATTTCGGCAATTTCATCAAAAACAAAATTGTAATCTCCTTCTAAAAATTTTCCTCTGCTAATTACCATATCTACTTCATCGGCACCTTCGTTTACTGCAAATTTGGTATCACGAATTTTTACGTCTTTAGGTGCTTGTCCACTAGGGAAAGCAGTTGCTACAGAAGCTACTTTTACACCTGAATTTCCTAATGCTTTTTTTGCTATGCGTACCATGCTTGGATAAACGCAAACGGCTGCAACGGTTGGTAAGTTTTCGTAAACATCGTGTAAATGTTGAGCTTTATAACATAGTTGTTTTACTTTTCCTTCGGTGTCTTTTCCTTCAAGGGTGGTTAAATCAATCATGTTTAAAGCTAATTTTAAGCCGTTAATTTTCGATTCTGTTTTTATACTTCTTTTGGTAAAACGAGAAGCTCTTTCTTCAACGCCTATTTGGTCTATACGCGGGCTTAGCCTAAAATCTGGGATAGAAAATGATAGAGTTTCTGCAATCATATTTTTTAAATTGAAAACATCAAATATAATGAAATAAAATTGCCTATAAGCATATTGTAAAACTTATAGGCAATGTTTAGTATAGTGTTTGTACGGTTAAATATCTTTACCGTGGCATTGTTTATATTTTTTTCCGCTTCCGCAAGGGCAAGGGTCATTTCTTCCAATTTTTGGTTCTACTCTTATAGGTTCTTGTTTTGTGGGAGTTGGATCGTAATAATCTTTTTCATTGGCTCCATATTCTTGTCCTGCTGCATCAATTTCATTTTTGTTGGCGTTCATTTTGCTAAGGTCAGTTTTTTGTTGCTTTCCTTCTTTTACTTGTTCTCCTTCCGCCAATGGAATAGATGCGTGAGATAAGAATTGAACAATATCTTTATTTACTTCAGTATCCATGTTTTTAAATAAAGTAAATGCTTCAACTTTATAAATAACAAGTGGATCTTTTTGTTCGTATGTGGCGGTTTGTACACTTTGTTTTAAATCGTCCATTGCTCGTAAGTGTTCTTTCCATGCATCATCAATTAAACCTAAGGTAACGCTGCGTTCTAAGGCGTTTACTAATTCTATTCCTTGCGTATCTATGGTTTTTTTCATATTAGTTAAAACTTGCATACCTTTTCTTCCATCGGTAAATGGTACAATTACGTTTTCAATATGATTGCCTTGTTGAAGTTTAATATTTTTGAAAACAGGTAGTGCTTGTTTTGCTAATTCTATTTTTTTGCGTTGATAATTTGCAATTGTTTCGTTGTATAATTTTTCTGCTAATTGTTGCTGAGGTAGCTTTTGTAATTCTTCTGCAGTAATAGAACTATCTACACCAAAATTTACAATAGTTGCCAAACGCAAACCTTCATAATCGTTTTGTTCTTTAAATGATGAAATTAAACTTTCGGCTACGCTATAAAAAGCATTATCAATATCTAATGCTAAGCGATCTCCATGCAATGCATGGTTACGTTTGGTGTAAATAACCGTACGTTGTTTGTTCATTACATCATCATATTCCAATAAACGTTTACGAATACCAAAGTTGTTTTCTTCTACTTTCTTTTGTGCACGTTCAATAGATTTTGTAATCATGCTGTGTTGAATAACTTCACCATCTTTATAGCCTGCAAAATCCATTACTTTGGCAATACGTTCACTACCAAACATTCTCATTAAATCATCTTCTAAGGCAACAAAAAATTGAGAAGAACCGGGATCGCCTTGACGGCCAGCACGACCACGTAATTGTCTATCTACACGGCGAGACTCGTGGCGTTCTGTACCAATAATTGCTAAACCACCGGCTTCTTTTACATTGGGCCCTAATTTAATATCGGTTCCACGTCCGGCCATATTTGTTGCAATAGTTACTGCACCTGCAATACCTGCTTCGGCAACTACTTGAGATTCTCTTGCATGTTGTTTGGCATTTAATACATTGTGTGGAATTTGTTTTTGGCGTAACATTCTGCTTAATAATTCACTTACTTCTACTGAAGTGGTACCAACGAGAACGGGTCTTCCTTCGGCTCTTAGTTTTACTACTTCATCTATTACGGCACCAAATTTTTCGCGTTTGGTTTTATAAACTAAATCTTCATGATCTTTTCTGATGCAAGGAATATTTGTAGGAATAGAAACTACATCTAATTTATAAATATCCCATAATTCTGCTGCTTCGGTTTCGGCAGTACCAGTCATACCACAAAGTTTGTGGTACATTCTAAAGTAGTTTTGTAATGTAACGGTGGCGTAGGTTTGTGTAGTGGCTTCAATTTTTACGTTTTCTTTTGCTTCTATTGCTTGATGCAAACCATCACTATAGCGGCGGCCTTCCATAATACGGCCTGTTTGTTCATCTACAATTTTTACTTGCCCTTCTATTACCACATATTCAACATCTTTTTCAAAAAGTGTGTATGATTTTAATAGTTGTTGTACGGTATGAATTCTATCGGCCTTAATGGCATATTCATTAATTATCTGTTCTTTTTTGTGTAATTTTTCATCGGCAGATAAGTTGTTATTTTTTTCTGTTTCTTCTAATGAAATGCTTATATCGGGGATTACAAAAAAGTTTGGGTCTTCACCTGCTCGGGTAATTAAATGAATGCCTTTATCTGTTAGTTCAACACTATTGTTTTTTTCATCTATATAAAAATATAATTCTTCATCGGCTTTGGGCATTTCTCTTGATTGGTCTGCGAGATAATAGTTTTCTGTTTTTTGAAGTTTTACTCGCATGCCCGGCTCGCTTAAAAATTTAATTAAGGCATTGTTTTTTGGTAAACCTCTGTGAGCTCTGAATAAAGCTAATCCGCCATCTTTAGGGTCATCGTTCCCTTCAGCAATTTTCTTTTTTGCTTCGTTTAAGAATTGGTTGGTTGCACGCTTTTGTGCTTCTACTAATTTTTCAATTCTTGGTTTTAATTCAAAGAATTGTTCAATATTATCTTGTTTTCCAATGGGGCCTGAAATAATTAATGGAGTTCTGGCATCATCAATTAAAACGCTATCTACTTCATCTACCATTGCAAAATGGTGTTTGCGTTGTACCATTTCATCTGGATTGTGTACCATGTTGTCACGCAAATAATCAAAACCAAATTCGTTATTGGTTCCGTAGGTAATATCGGCCCAGTAAGCTTTTCGACGCTCTTCGGTGTTGGGTTGATGTTTATCAATACAATCAACAGTTAGGCCTAACCATTCAAAAATGGTTCCATTCCATTCACTATCACGTTTTGCTAAATAATCGTTTACGGTTACTACGTGTACACCTTCTCCTGCTAAAGCGTTTAAATATGCAGGTAAGGTTGAAACAAGTGTTTTACCTTCACCGGTACTCATTTCAGAAATTTTCCCTTGATGTAAAACTACACCTCCAATTAATTGCACATCGTAATGAACCATGTTCCAAGTAACTGTTCCGCCGGCAGCAGTCCATGTGTTTTTAAAAATTGATTGATCTCCTTCAATTCTTACATAATCTTTTTTTACGCTTAAATCGCGGTCTAAATCGGTGGCAGTAGCTACTATTTCAGTGTTTTCTTTAAATCGGCGTGCTGTTTCTTTTACTGTTGCAAAAGCTTCGGGTAAAATATTTTGTAATGCTTCTTCAATATGTTTATCACGTTGTTTTTTTAATTCATCAACATGGGTGAATATTTCGTCTTTGGCAATAATTTCATTTTCGGGTAATGCTTCTGCTTCTGTTTTTTTAGCAGCTATTTCGGCATCAATTTCTTTTAAATGTTCTTTAATGCGTTGCTTAAACTGATTGGTTTTATTACGCAACTCATCGTTGGTAAGGCTTTGATATTGAGTAAAAAATTGGTTTATTTTTTGAATGGTGGGCGTAATTTTTGCAACATCTTTTTCGCTTTTATTACCGCCTAATAATTTTCCTATTAAATTAAACATGATGTTTTTTTTATATATCTAACTTTGATTGCTGCGTGCAAATAAGTTTTTTAAAATGAGTAAATCTTCCTTCAAAAACCTTGCTTTATTTTTATTTAGTCAAAATGGCATTTTTAAAAGGTTGGCAAATGTAAAGATTTTGCTACTGCATTGTTTAGGAGTTTTAAGAAGTTTTAGCTTTATGCGTTGCTAATTAAATTCAACTTTATTGATGAGCATGAAAAATGCCGGAGCAATTCTATTTTCAGATTAATTTTTTGTTGGATTGATGTAACGAAATGGTATGCTCCGCCAAAACGACAAAAGATTGAAAAACCTAATGCGTAAAATTACATTAGTTATTACTCAAAATAACATTGGTTTAGTATATCACTTTTAAAGTGTGATAGATTATTTTCAACAGATTTAAAAGATATGGTAAAAATTAAGCAGTTTTCTGTTACTTTTGCCGCCATTTCAACGGTTTCAAAGTTTAATGAGGTTTGTATTTTAGTATTGAATTTTTGGAACATTAAACCATTAAACATAAAAAAATGGCAGGTCAATTAAAAGAGGTTCGAAATAGAATTAAAAGCGTACAAAGCACACAACAAATTACCAAAGCAATGAAAATGGTAAGTGCTGCTAAACTTCGCAGAGCACAAGATGCTATTGTGCAAATGAGACCTTATGCTCAAAAATTACAAGAAATGCTAAGCAATATTGTAAGTAATATTGAAGGAGGTGCTTCTTTAAAATTAGCTGAAGAAAGAGTTATTGAAAAAGTTTTATTAATTGTTATTACCAGTGATAGAGGTTTGGCAGGTGCTTATAATGCCAACGTAATAAAAGCAGCTAAACAAAGTATTGCTGATAAATATGAAGCACAGTTTAAAAAAGGAAATGTAACTATTTGGAATATAGGAAAGAAAGGTTACGAAGCTTTAAGCAAAGCAGGTTATAAAACTGATGCAACACATAAAGATATATTCTTACACTTAACTTTTGAAAACGTACAAACTGCGGCACAAGCTGCCATGAAGGCTTTTGAAAATAATGAATTTGATGCAGTTGAAATTGTATATAGCCAATTTAAAAATGCAGCAACACAATCATTTGTAGTAGAACAATTTTTACCTATTCCTAAAGTAGAGAACAAAGCAGAAAAAAATATAAAAGCAGATTTTATATTTCAACCGGCAAAAGAAATATTGATTGCTGAATTAATGCCTAAAATTTTAAATACACAATTATTTAAAGCAGTATTAGATGCACATGCAAGTGAACATGGTGCAAGAATGACGGCAATGGATAAAGCAAGTGAAAATGCTAACGAATTATTGAAAACATTAAAAATTTCGTACAACCGTGCAAGGCAAGCTGCCATTACAACAGAGCTTACTGAAATTGTAAGCGGAGCTGCTGCTTTACAAGGATAGTTTTTTAATATGCAGATGTGCGAATGTTGTATTAAATTATTTGCACATTTGCATATCTGTTAATTTGCACATCATCAATCATGGAACTTTCTCAAATAATACCACATATTGAAGCGTTAATTTTTGCAAGCGATAAACCATTAACTGCATTAGAAATTGTTGAACTCATCAATAATGCTTTTGCTTTTATGGAAGAACGCGTAACGCTTGATCAAATTGAAAGTTGCATTGCAGGTATTAAAGAAAAATATGCTTCAGAATTTTATCCGTTTGAAGTAAAAGAAAGTGGCGGCGGTTTACAGTTTCTTACCAAAGTAGATTATCATAAAACATTAGCACAATTAAATGGTGATAAATTTTTAAAACGTTTATCAACTGCTGCTTTAGAAACCTTAGCCATAATAGCTTACAAGCAACCTATTACAAAAGGAGAAATAGAAGCTATACGAGGCGTAAACAGCGATTACAGTGTACAAAAACTTTTAGAAAAAGAATTAATTGTTATTAGCGGAAGAAATGAAAATATGCCCGGGCATCCGTTAATATATGCAACTTCTAAAAACTTTATGGATTATTTTGGAATTAATACAACAGATGATTTACCCAAAATTAGAGAAGTATTAGCCGAGCAAATTGTAGAAGGCACTATTATTAACCCGGATGATTTTAGAAGTGAACAAACTTTGCCCGAACAAGAAGAAAATTCTAATTTAACAGTTAACGAAGAAGGAAGTTTAATTGAAAAAAATACTCAAAACGAATATCCTGAACAAACAAACTTATCTCAAGAAGAAGAAGACAATAACAAAGAAGAGCCTACTGATGAATAATAGTTACGGTGCAGGTTTTATCATTTCAATATGATCAATTCCATCTTCATCATACACTTGGCTTGATTGTGTAAAACCAAACGATTCATAAAATTTTTTTAAATATAACTGTGCTCCAATTTTAATAGGCACTTCTCCAAAAAGTTCATAACATTTTTTAATAGATATTTTCATTAATTCTTTTCCAATACCTAATTTTCTGTATTGAGGTGAAGTAACTACTCTGCCAATACTTACATAATCATATACTTTTTGGGCAGCAATTAAACGGGTATAAGCTGCTAAATTGTTTTCAACCAAACCCAATAAATGATAACTAAATTGATCTCTATTATCCATATCTAAAAAAACACAATTTTGTTCAACTACAAAAACTTCACTTCGTAGTTTTAAAATTTTATATAACTCAAATGGAGTAAGTGTTTCAAAGGTTTTTAAAACCCAGTTTGTTTGGTTTAAACGAGTATTCATTTACTATTAATGTAAAGCAAATTAATATAAGATTGCCAATACCGTTTTTATTTTGCATTTTTGCCTGCCGAATTAATCATAAAAAGTACAAGTGTGCAACGCAACAGAAGTTAAATATTTATTCTTTTGCTAAGTACATAAAAATAAAATTTAATGCAAAAAAAAGTAGCAATTATTGGTGCGGGCCCTGCAGGTTTAACTGCAGCTTATTTATTAGGAAAAGCCAATGTGCAAGTAACAGTTTTTGAAAAAGATACGCAATATGTTGGCGGAATATCAAGAACAGAAACATATAAAGGCTATAGTTTTGATATTGGAGGGCATAGGTTTTTTAGTAAGAGTAAAGAAGTAGAAGATTTTTGGAGTGAAATTTTAAGTGATGAAATGTTAGAACGTCCACGCAGCAGTCGTATTTACTATAACAATAACTTTTTTTCTTATCCGTTGGTGGCAATGGATGCTTTAAAAAAATTAGGCATTATTGAAAGCACTTTATGTGTGTTAAGTTATTTAAAAGCAAAAATATTTCCGGTAAAAAATCCGAAAAATTTTGAAGATTGGGTAGTGAATCAATTTGGAAGAAGACTGTTTAATATTTTCTTTAAAACCTATACAGAAAAAGTTTGGGGAATACCTTGCAATGAAATTAGTGCCGATTGGGCTGCTCAACGCATTAAAGGTTTAAGTTTAAGTAGTGCTATATGGAACGCATTATTTAAACCCAAAGCAACTGGCGATAAAGACAAAGTAATTAAAACATTAATAGATAGCTTTCGTTATCCCAAAAAAGGCCCGGGAATGATGTGGGAAGTGTGTAGAGACAAATGTTTGGCAATGGGTGTTGAAGTTAAAATGAATTGTGGTGTAAGCGGCATTGAATATAAAGGCAACCATAAATGGAATGTAAAAACTACCGATGCCAATATTTATACCGATTTTGATTATGTATTATCCTCTGCCCCAATGCGTGAATTAATTGCTGCTGTTACACCACGTTTGCCTGAAATAGCATACAATGCATCACAAGCATTAGGATATAGAGATTTTATAACAGTTGTATTAATTTGTAAAGATGAAGATGCATTTACCGATAATTGGATTTATATACATGATCCTAATGTAAAAGTTGGCCGAATTCAAAACTTTAAAAGTTGGAGCCCATATATGGTTCCCGATCAAAACATGGCTTGTTATGGATTAGAATATTTTTGTTTTGAAGGAGATGGAATGTGGACGAGTACCAATGAACAATTAATTGCATTAGGTAAAAAAGAAATTGAACAAATTGGGTTAACTAAACAAAGTGCAGTTGTTGATGGATATGTTGTAAGGCAACCTAAAGCTTATCCGGTATATGATCATTCATACAAACAAAATGTTGAGAGCATTAAAGATGCATTGAAATCCTATCCAGGATTGTATTTAGTAGGAAGAAACGGAATGCACAAATACAATAATCAAGATCATAGCATGATGACTGCAATGTTAGCTGCTAAAAATATTATTGCAGGAAACAATGTGTATGATGTATGGAATGTAAATGAAGATGCTGAATACCATGAAGGAGGCAATAGAGGTGAAGAAGAAAATGATCATGCTTATGATAAAGCAGGTATTATTGGAAGAATGGTTCCGGAAAGAGTAGAAAAAGAATAATATCGCATAATTTTTATTTTAATTTCTCCGCAATAATAGTAGCTACATTTTCTCCATCCATTGCAGCACTAACAATACCGCCGGCATAACCTGCACCCTCTGCACAAGGGTATAAATTTTTTATTTGCGGATGTTCAAGTGTTTCAATATTTCTGGGAATACGAACAGGAGAGGAGGTTCTGCTTTCTGTAGCCACCACAACTGCATCGTTAGTATAATAACCCTTCATTTTATTTCCGAATGCTTTAAAGCCTTGTTGTAAATTTTTATAAATGAAAGGAGGTAATACCTCATTTAAATTGGCAGAACTAATGCCGGGTAAATAAGAACAATTAGGTAAAGAAGCAGAATTTTTTCCAATAGAAAAATCTACCATGCGTTGTGCAGGGGCAACAAATTTTCCTCCACCAATTTCAAATGCTTTTCTTTCTACTGCTTGCTGAAAATACATTAAGGTTAGTGGAGAATTAAGTTGCTTATTTTTAGGTTCTATTTTCTTTAAATATTGTATTGCATCTTTCTCATCAACACTTACAACCATTCCACTATTTGCAAAAGCATTATTTCTTTTACTTGGGCTCCAACCGTTTACTATTAATTCATTAGGGTTGGTTGCAGCAGGTGCAATAATTCCACCGGGGCACATACAAAAACTAAAAACACCTTTTCCGTTTACTTGTTCTACTAACGAGTAAGATGACGGTGGTAAACAAATATCTCTTTCTGTACTATGATATTGAATACTATCAATTAAACTTTGCGGGTGTTCAATTCTTACGCCTAAAGCAAAAGGTTTGGCTTCTATTAAAATTTTTTTATTGTGAAGTAATTCAAAAATATCTCTTGCACTATGTCCGGTTGCTAATATTACTGCATCGGCATGTAAGGAATCTCCATCAGCAATTTTAATAGTTTTTACTTCATTATTTTCAATATCAAAATCAACTAATTTTTTTTCAAACAAAACATTTCCTCCGTATTCTATAATTGCATTTCGCATAGCAGTAATAATATGCGGAAGTTTATTGGTGCCAATATGTGGATGAGCTTCATATAAAATTTTTTCATCGGCACCAAACTGTACAAACAAATTCAAAATTCTGGTTACATCACCACGTTTAGAACTTCTTGTATATAGTTTACCATCACTATAAGTACCTGCACCGCCTTCACCAAAACAATAATTACTTTCAGGGTTTACAATGCCTTCTTTATTTAATGCAGCTAAATCTCTTCTTCTGTTGCGTACATCTTTCCCTCTTTCTATTATAATAGGTTTAATACCTAACTCAATTAATTTTAATGCAGCAAATAAACCTGCAGGCCCTGCACCAACTATAATAATTTTTTTGTTAGCCTTACTAACGTTTTGTAGTAAAATTTTTTGAATTTTTCTTGGTTGAAAAGGTTCGTTTATATAAACCTGAAAACTTGTATTCATCCATACTTGTTTTCTGCTGCGGGCATCAATACTTTGTTTGGTTTTATAAAAGCCTGTAATATGTGTTGGTGCAATAGAAAGAGATTGTGAGAGGTATTCTTTTATTATTACCTCATTAAAAGCCTCATTGGGTTTTAATTTTAATGATATTTCTTTTTGCATGTGGTTAGGTTTTTATCCTAAAAAATTGCAAGCATATAAGTGTAAGAAATTTTACAACTTTTTAAAAAATTAGAATGGTAAATCATCTACTACATCTGTTGGAGTTGCATCAGGTACAAATGTTGGTGGTGCATCGCTACTTGCATCGACATTTAATTTAACCGTTTCCATTCTCCATGCATCTAAATTAGTTATGTAATTATCAACTCCGTTTTTATTCCACTTTGTTCCTTTAATATTAAACTGCACTTTAACATCATCGCCAATATTAAACCTATCTGGCATAGCAGTTTTATCTTGCACACACTGAAATTTAATATAATTGGTAATAGTACGCCCATTTATATCTTCTGTTTTTTCAACCACAAACTCTCTTGTTTTAAAAGTTTCTGTACGTTGTACGGTATCAAATTTGGCTACTAATTTCCCTATTGCTTCGTAACTCATAATAAAAATTTAAGTGCAGCAAATGTAATGGTTTCTAATGCTGAAATTTATTATTCAAAAATTTTTACTCTACCAATTAAAAATGTATCTTTCCCCTTTAAGTAGTAAGTATGCAGCAAAAAATAAATATATTTTTATTTTTTTTAATTTTTTCAATCTCCGGCTTTGCCCAAGAATTTAAAGTAAATTATACCGATTATAAAATTGATAAAGAAAAGAAAACAGACTCTGCTGTATATCAATTACTCTCTGTTTATTCCGATAGTTTAAGCAAACATATGAATGTGGTTATTGGCTTTGCAACAAAAGCATTATACAACAAACAGCCTGAAAGTCCGCTTGGAAATTTTATGACGGATTGCATGAAACAAATGGCCGAAAAAAAGTTTGCTACACATGTTCACGCAGCATTTATTAATTCATCTGGTATTCGTTCTTATATAGCCAAAGGAGATGTAACCGTTGGAAAAGTATATGAACTAATGCCTTTTGATAATTTAATTGTAATACAAGAAGTAACCGGTGCAGTATTAATTCAACTATTAACCCGCATTGCAGAAGCAGGCGGTTGGCCAATGAGTGGTATTACCATGAGTATTAATAAAGATAAAAAGCCAATTAATATATTGGTAGAAGGCCGCCCAATTAACGAAAACGAATTTTATATTATTGCCAATTCAGATTATATAGCAAGCGGTGGTAGTGGGTGTGATTTTTTAAAACCTATTCCACAAATAAATAAAGGGTACCTATACCGCGAGGCTTTAATTGAATACATTAAAAAATATACTGAAGAAGGAAAACCTATTGATGCTAAAATTGAAAACAGAATTATTTATGCCAATAACTAACCGAAGATATTTTTTAAAACAATCTGCTTTAGCAAGTGCTGCATTGCTGGTAGCACCTAAAACAGATTTTTTGTTGGCAAATGCAGAAGAACAGCTAACTATTTTACATACCAACGATGTACACAGCCACTTAGACCCCTTTGCAGAAGATGGAAGTAAAAATGCAGGACTTGGCGGTATTGCTGCAAGAAGTGCATTAATAAAAAAAATTAGAAGCGAAGTAAGTAATGTGTTGTTATTAGATGCTGGCGATATTTTTCAAGGAACACCTTACTTTAATATGTACAAAGGCGAAGCTGAAATGAAAGCAATGAGTTTAATGCAATACGATGCAAGCACTATGGGAAATCATGATTTTGATGCAGGTATTGAAAACTTCAGCAATCAATTACAGCATGCCAATTTTCCTATAATTATTTGTAACTATGAATTTGCAGGCACAGCAATGGAAAATAAATTCATACCCTATAAAATTTTTCAAAAAGGAAATATTAAAATAGGCGTATTAGGCGTTGGCATTGAATTGAAAGGATTAGTTGCCGATAATTTATACGAAAAAACTGTTTATAGAGAACCTATTGAAAAAGCAAACCTTACGGCAGATTATTTAAGAAAACAAGGATGTGATATGATTATTTGTTTATCGCATTTAGGAGATAAATATTATGATGATAAAGTAAGCGATGAAATTTTAGCAAAAGAATGTTATGACATAGATTTAATTATTGGCGGGCATACGCACCGGCTATTTCCTGAACCAAGAATATACAGAAACCGCCGCGGGGGTAACACTTTGGTAAACCAGGTGGGTTGGGCAGGTATGCATTTAGGTAGATTGGATTATAGTTTTAGCAGCGGCAAAAAGAAAAATTTGGCACAAGCCCATACTGTTATCATAACGAAAAAAACAAGTGAATAAAAAATTTTTTTTTCAACATAAAGTAACCATATTCGCAGTCCGCCAAAACTTTTTCACAAAATGCAATTTTTGTGGAAAACTAAATAAAACATATTATAAAAATAAATTAATTAAATATAAAATTTTTTAACCTTATATGACAAAAACCGCAGACACTATTTGGACTAACTGCTTGAAGATTATTAAAGACATAGTAGAATGGCAACATTTTAAAACATGGTTTGAACCAATTAAACCTGTTGAGGTAAAAGGTAGTGTTTTAATGATACAAGTACCTAGCCAGTTTTTTTACGAATACCTTGAAGAGCATTATGTAAACTTATTGGCAAAAACTTTAAAGCGTGAATTAGGAAAAGAAGCACGTTTAGAATATCGCATAATGGTAGATAGTGGTAATGGGCGTAGTGGCAGCATGGATATTCCTACAAATGGAGTGAAAACTTTTAGCAACAATGAAATGAATTTTCCGTTGGTAATAGATAATCCTGTTCGTAATCCATTTGTAATTCCTGGGTTAAAGAAAATGCAGATTGATCCACAATTAAATCATATTTACACTTTTGATTCTTATGTAGAAGGAGACAGTAACCGAGTTGCACGCCGTGCAGGAAAAACAGTTGCAGAAAAACCCGGAGCCAATTCATTTAATCCATTAGTTGTATATGGTGGTGTTGGTTTAGGTAAAACACATTTGGCACAAGCAATTGGTAACGAGGTAAAACGCTTGCATCCTAACAAAGTTGTGTTATATGTAAGCAGCGAAAAATTTATTAATCAATTTCAAGACCATAGCCGTAATAATGCAATTAACGATTTTATTCATTTTTATCAACTAATAGATGTATTAATAATTGATGATGTACAATTTTTTGCAAGAGCAGAAAAAAGTCAAGATGCATTCTTCGCTATCTTCAATCATTTACATCAAAGCGGAAAACAATTGGTTTTAACTTCCGATAAATCTCCTAAAGATTTAGAAGGTATGCAAGAAAGATTGTTAAGTCGTTTTCGTTGGGGTTTGAGTGCCGATCTTCAATTACCCGATTATGAAACAAGAATAGAAATTTTAGAAAAGAAAATGAAGAATGATGGGTTGGATATGAGTAAAGAAGTAATAAAATATGTTGCTTATAATATTAACACCAATGTTAGAGAATTAGAAGGAGCATTAATTTCTTTATTAGCACAATCATCACTCAATAAAAAAGATATTGATATTGAATTAGCAAAAAGAGTATTAAGAAATTTTGTAAAAACAAGCAGCAAAGAAATTACCATTGAAGCTATACAAAAAATGGTTTGCGAATATTTTGCCGTTTCGTATGAAAAACTTTTACATAAAACACGTAAAAGAGAAATTGTGCAAGCAAGACAAATAACCATGTATTTAGCAAAAGCCTTCACAAAAAATTCTTTAAAAACAATTGGAGAACATTTTGGTGGAAGAGACCATACCACGGTAATACACAGCTGCCAAACTGTAAAAGATTTAATGGATACAGATTCTATATTTAGAGAAAACGTAATGGAACTTACGCAAAAAGTACAATTGGCTGCTATGTAATTATTTTAATAACTCTTCAATCTCAAACACATTAGATGTGTTTGAGATTGACAATTAAAACAGGAATATCTAGTTCGTGCCTCACATCTTCAATAGTTTCTCCAAACAAATAATCTTTTAAACCTTTGTGGCGGTGTGCTCCCATTATTAATAAATTGGCATTAGCATTTTTTACTATTCTAACAATTTCTTTAATGCGTTTGTTATAACCCAATTCATAATTTGTAGTAAAACCTAATTGGTTGAGTTGTTGGGCATATTGTTGTAACCTTTGTAAATCTTTTCGGGTTTCATCATCATCACTTTCTTTTCCTAAATAGTTGGCAGAAACACTTTCTACTACATGAAGTAAAATATATACAGCGTCTTTCTTGCCTTGTGCAACTGCATAAGCAATTAATTTTTCATCGTTCTCACTAAAATCTAAGGCTACTGCAATTGTGTTGATTGCTTTAATAGATAAATTGTTTAGTTGTGCAGGCTCATTATGCATTTTTGAATGTCTGAAACTTTTACGTTTGGTAATAATAGGATGAAAAACAGTAACACCAAATAATACAATAAAACCAATAGCTGCCATTGCTATAATAATTTTCCATAATATATTTCCGTTGGTGTTATATACATCTATACATTGCTCGGCAACCATTTTTACGTTTAAAAAAATTAAGATAATAGCTACCAACCATGCTGTAATTTTTGTAAGAGGCTTTATAGCAAAATTTCCCATTGTTTTTTTATCACTTACAAAATGTATTAGTGGAATTACAGCAAAACCTAATTGTATGCTTAATATTACCTGACTTAAAACCAATAGGGTATCAATTTGATTATCTCCAAAAATTAATATAGTAAGTATTGCAGGTATAATGGCTAATACGCGTGTAAGTAATCTTCTTAATAAAGGATTAATTCTTAGTTTTAAATATCCTTCCATAATAATTTGTCCTGCTAATGTTCCTGTTACTGTACTGCTTTGCCCTGCTGCAATTAATGCAATAGCAAACAGTATAGGAGCTAATTTGCTACCCAATAAAGGACTTAATAAAGTATGTGCATCTTCAATTTTTGCAACATGTGTATTACCGGTTTTAAAAAAAACAGTGGCTGCTAAAATTAATATGGCAGCATTTACAAAGAATGCTGTATTTAATGCAATGGTACTATCGGCTATATTATATTTAATTGCTTTTTTAATACTTACCTCATCGTTTTTTATTTTTCTTGTTTGCACTAATGCACTATGTAAGTATAAATTATGAGGCATAACAGTTGCACCAATTATACCAACAGCAATATATAATGCATCGTTATTTAAAACAGAAGGAATAAAACCTTTTGCTACTTCGGGTAAAGAAGGGCTGGCCCAAAAAATTTCAATAAAAAAACTTACACCAATAACCACAATTAATGCTATGATAAAAGCTTCTAATTTTCTTATTCCAAAACGTTGTAACCACAATAAAAGAAAGGTATCTAATACTGTTAATGCAACTCCCCATATTAATGGTAAACCGGTTAACAAATGAATTCCCAATGCCATACCTAAAACTTCAGCAAGATCGCAGGCGGCAATAGCAATTTCTGCTAATATGTATAAACAAAAATTAATAAAAGGAGGGTAGGCTTCGCGATTTGCTTGAGCTAAATCTTTTCTTCTTACAATTCCTAATCTTGCACTTAAACTTTGTAATAATAAAGCCATTAAATTGCTCATTAATAAAACCCAAATTAATTGGTAACCAAACTTTGCACCGCCTTGTAAATCGGTTGCCCAATTTCCAGGATCCATATAACCCACACTTACTAAATAAGCAGGCCCCATATACGCTAAAATTCTTCTGAAACCTTTACGTTTTACAGATGTATCAACACTTTCGTGTACATCGCTTAAAGATTGTTCGGTATGGTGAATAAAAGGTTGATTCATTTTTGCTATACAAATTTAATTATCTCATGCATGTATTACAGTATATCTGTAAAGAAACGTTACTTTTATTGCTTAAATGCAGTGCATGAAAAAATTGTTTTGTTTTTTTATAGTTATTGTTGCTATTGGTTGCGGTAAAAAGAAAACTTCATTGCATGGAGATGAGGTAGTTACCGGAAAAGAATTTGTAGAAGCTTTTTCTGTATTACAGCTACCGTTTACAATTGCAGATACTAATATTACTAAAACTACAACCGATACATCAACCATTAATTATACTGTTTTTAACCAATTTATACCCGATACTGTTTTAACTAAAATTGTTCCTTCCACAAAAAAAACTATCATAACACCTGTTGGTAAAATTGATAAGCAAAAAAATATTTATCTGCTTGCCAACTTTACATATAATAAAAAAACAATATTAGCAGTTTTTGTGTTTAATGATAAAAATAAATTTCTTGCAGCAAAACAACTGTTAAGCAATAATAATGGAGATGCTTATATTCATTCGCTATCAATAAATAAAGAACCTACTTTTTTAATTAGCAAAGAAAAAACAGATGAATACAAACAACTACGTTTTAGCAGAACCGGTTGGGTATATAATAACAGTGGAAATAATTTTATTGTGGTTATAAACGATGGAAATGAAGACCCTATAAAAACACAAATTATAGATCCTATTGATACCTTACCTAAAAAAAATAAATGGAGTGGCAACTACGTAAAAGATACTAAAAATTTTGTATCAATACGAGATGGAAGAGATGCCAATAATTATAATTTCTTTATTCATTTTGAAAAGAAAAATAGTACTTGTGTTGGCGAATTAAAAGGAACCTTAAAAATGAAATCTGCTACACACGCTATTTATCAAGAAGGAGGAGATCCTTGTGTTATTGATTTTAATTTTGAAAACAATACGATAATTGTAAAAGAAAAAGGAAGTTGCGGTAATAGAAGAGGAATGGATTGTTTGTTTGATGATAGTTATGTAAAGAAAAAAGAAAACATCAAAAAGAAGAAATAAAAACTTTTTTTAAATAAACCGTTCTCTTACCTATATTGCTGCTCAATTATTTTCAACGCAAAAAATAAAAATACAACGCAAGCAATTTATTTATCAAATTATTATTACTATGAATTTTAAAAACTTTGTTGTTCCCTACACTGTTAATGACCAATACAAAAAAAAGGCAGCTTATTTTTCAATGGAGTATGCCATACATCAACCATTAAAAATTTATAGTGGCGGGTTAGGATTTTTATCGGGTTCACATTTACGCAGTGCCTACGAATTAAAACAAAATATGATTGGAGTTGGTATTTTATGGAAATATGGATATTATGATCAAACCCGTAATCAAGACGAAACATTGCAACCCGCATGGATGGAAAAAAATTATTCCTTTTTAATAGATACCGAGATAAAATTTCAAATTCAAATTCACGATTCACCGGTTTGGGTAAAAGCCTATTTTCTAAGTCCCGAAACTTTTAAAACAGCACCATTATTTCTGTTAAGTACCGATTTGCCTGAAAATGATTATGTATCTCAAACTATTACACATCGTTTATATGATGCTAATGTATCTACCAAAGTTGCACAATTTATTTTGTTAGGTGTAGGCGGTGCCAAATTAATTGATGAGTTAAATTTTGAACCGGATGTATATCATTTAAATGAAGCACATGGTATTTCTGCTGCATTTTATTTATTAAATAAATTAAAAAGTGTTGAAGCATTAAAAGAAAAATTAGTATTTACCACACATACACCCGAAGAAGCCGGCAACGAAAAACACGACATTTATTTATGTCAAAAAATGAGCTATTTCTGTGGGTTAAGTATAGATGAAGTAAGAAAATTAACAGGTATTACCGATGATCAATTTAACCATTCATTAGCAGCATTACGTTTTGCACGCAAAGCTAATGGTGTTTCAAAATTGCACGGAACTGTTAGTAGAGAAATGTGGGGAAAATATGAAGGTATTTGCCCTATTACATCCATCACTAACGCACAAAATTATTCTTATTGGGCTGATGAACCATTGTATAGATATTTAGATATTGGAAACGATTGGGGAATAGATGATAGAAAACAATATTTAAAGAAAAGAGCATTTGAAATTGTTGCAGACCAAACCGGAAAACTTTTTGATCCTAAAGTATTAACTATTATTTGGGCAAGACGCTTTGCAGGATATAAAAGAGCAGATATGCTTACTTATGATATGGCACGTTTTGAAAAATTATTAGCCAACAAAAAATATCCTGTTCAAATTATTTGGGCAGGAAAACCTTATCCGGCCGATTATCCGGCTATCACACAATTTAACCAACTAGTGCATTTAAGTAAAAATTATAAAAACGTTTCAGTTCTAATTGGTTACGAATTGTTTTTAAGTAGAAGATTAAAACAAGCTGCCGATGTATGGTTAAATAATCCACGTGTACCACGCGAAGCAAGCGGTACAAGCGGTATGACTGCTGCTATGAATGGTGCAGTAAACTTTAGTACCGATGATGGGTGGATACCCGAATTTGCAAATCCCGGCGTAAATAGTTTTGTTGTACCCAAAGCAGATTATGCTAATATGACCGTTCACGAACAAGATGATTATGATTTAAAAAAATTATATGATATTTTAGAAAACGAAATTTTACCTGCTTATTATGAAAATCCAGATAGTTGGAGACAAATAGTAAAAAACGGAATGCGAGATGTACGTTATCAATTTGATAGTAACCGAATGGCACATGAATATTACGAAATAATGTATAAATAGCTCAACACAAAAGCCTTTGTAAAAATTACAAAGGCTTTTTTAATCTTCATTTATTTTCTAAAACCATCTTTGTAAAGTCGCTCAGCAATCACTTTAACAGTTAGTTCAGTTACATTCGCAATTAAACATTCAAAAGGTTTGTCGCAAGAGAAAAACATATTATATTCCTTTTGTTGGTCTGTAAAAGGAACATTCATTTTAATTACCTGAAGAGCTTTGTCTTTTTTTGATTGAATGGATAAATTAAAAAGAATATTATAGTATGAGGTTTGCTGTACTGATGTAAAGTTTTCAATCGAAATTAAATAATCTAAGCTATCTTTTTTAAAAACACCTTGTTGCTCTGGTTGGGATGTATTTACTATTTTAAAAATAAATAAAGTATCATCATAATTAATCTCATGAGGTGCAAGAGTTCTATTAAAAGCTAAACTTAGAAAAATACAAACATTATTAAATAGCCTATCAAATACATTTGCTGTGTCGTGTTTGGCTTTGAAGAAAGCATAAAAGGCTTTATTTTTTGCATATAAAGTATCTCTTAAAGATTTTGCATTGGTACTATCTATCAAAATTTTTTCCGTTTCATAATAATGAGCAATATCTGTTATCAACTTAGTATGCAACGAAACTTTGGGTTCAAGGGAAAAACCAATTCGAACAATTTTCTTATATTTATAAGAATGGTCATAGTCTTGTGCTTTGACAAGGTTTGATAATAAAATAAAAGCAGTAAATAGAACTGTTAATTTCATGACTGTTGTAATTTTATTAAGAATATTTTGCGAACCCTTTTCGTTAAGTATCAAAACAGATTACACATGCAATTCTATATACACTAAAGAATAGGTAATACGTTTAAAACTCCATACAGCCCTTTGAAATTTCTAAATAACCGAAACCTCTTTTTTTCTTTATAGCTTCCCAATCTGCATAAGGTAATCTGTATCTCCAATCAAAAATATATTCCCCCCAACGCCAAAACTTTAAAGGGTTAATGGCAAATAACCGGTAAACAATGGTATCACTTTGTGGCATTAGCTTGCATCCGACAAAGTCAGGTCTGTTCAATATAAATTCTCCTTTTGGTGGTTTCTTAAATACTCTTCCTTGTCTAATAATTTCCATTACTGTAAAGGTTCCGGAAATATTGCTATACCTGTAATACCAGTCATTTAATCCGGTAAGCTCTTTAAAACCTGACACATTTGATATCAATAACGTAACAGCTATTATCCAAATCCATTTTCTGTGTTTTTTCTTTATCATGGGCATATACCTTTTGAAAGTGGAATTATATCTAAAACCCCATACAGCCCTTTGAAATTTCTAAATAACCAAAACCCCTTCTTTTCTTTACAGCTTCCCAATCTGTATAAGGTAATCTGTACCTCCAATCAAAAATATATTCTCCCCAACGCCAAAATTTTAAGGGATTAATGGCAAATAACCGGTAAACAATGGTATCGCTTTGTGGTATACGTGGTGCTTTACATCCCTCCAAAAAAGCTTTATCAAGAATAAAGTTTTTTGTTGGCGGTTCTTTATAAACTATTCCTTGTCTCGGAACTTCTATTACTGTAAAAGTTCCTGAAATATTGCTATACCTGTAATACCAGTCATTTAGCCCGCTAAGGTTTTTAAAACCCTGCCAATTGGATATTAACAACGTAACAGCTATTATCCAAACCCATTTTCTGTATTTTCTCTTTATCATGGGCATATTTTTACACATTGTGATGTTGGTGATAACACCAACATCGGCGAAATTTTTAAAAATCTTGATAATTGTTTGAGAAAACTAAATCGTACCCTCTATTATGTCTGATTATACTCCAACTCTTATATGGTAATAAAAACCTTTTATCTTCATAATAATCTTTCCACCGCCAAAAGCAGAAGTAATTTTTGGAAAAAACCCTATAAAGTGTAGTATCTTCTTTTGTTGAATTAGTTTTTTTAAATTCTGAATATACCCTTTTCATCATTTCATAATTATGACCCTTAAATTCGACAAAAGTAAAAGTGCCATTGTAATTACTATATTTATGATACTCGCTATCAATAGAAAGGTCAAATACATATTTTAAGGGTGGAAAGTTTGATAAGAAAAAAAGCAATCCAGAAAAAATAAAAATTATATGTTTTTTTTTCATGTAAGATAATTTTATTAATTACACGGTCCATGACTAATTGGAGCGGCAAACGTTCCAATCTGCACGCTTGAATTATTATTCATAGAATTAAGTAATTTATAAAGTCCATTAGGTGTTTGGTGATAGTTATCTCCATTAACCCATCTATTTGTAAAAGGGTCATAATACTGTGGTATCCAATCTGGAACATTTAATTTGTTTGTAGGTCTTATAAAATTAAAAATATCAAGTGCGTAATTAGTACAATTATAATTATCTAAATCGTAACTCATCGAATTGGCAAGGCTTAAAGACAGATTTTTAATTGATAAAAAATCTAATTGTGAAATATTGTCCATGGTTATACTTGCATTATATTCATGTCCTCTATCATCAACGATTTTGCTAGCAACTGCTGCCATTGAAATACTGAGCCAAGCAATTTTCGGGTAAAAGCCGAAAGATTGTGTTACAGATTGCGTGCCATTTGTTTTTGTTATCGTTAAAAAAACATGACCAGGTGTTGTGCCAACAAAAAGGTTATCGACATATGAATTGTCAGGTATATCAGCACATAATTTTACTGAGTAGGTTGCACCTGCATCTGGAATATTATCAAAACATTTAAAGTATTTATTCAAATCTATTGCTGGTCCACTAAAAAAGCTAAATTGGAAACCTACTCCTGGGTTTTGCGAATTAATGTATTGCCCACCACCATCAACTGGTTCCCATCCCGGGCTATTACCACCGCAAGGGGTTTTAAAAGTTACCATGGTTTCGGGGTTATTGTGTACACTATTAGTGCCGTTTGGCTGCTCTACGCCGCAAGGGCTGGGCGGTGCTGAGCCGCCGCCGCCACCTCCACCTCCACTTCCATCTCCTCCTATTCCTCCGTCTCCTCCTCCTCCTCCAACACCATCTCCCGTGCCGTCATCATCCCAATAACCGCCACATTTAGTACCAATTGAATAACAGGGAGGGTTGCCGGGACAATCTGAATAGTCACAGCCACCATGTTGTTGGCAGTATTCAGGCCAATTGCAAACATACCAATCAAGACATACTTCATAATAAACCATTTTATTAGGGCTGTAGCCATTGTTATTGTTAGTGCTTCGGTTTATAGAGCCAACTATTCTTTTTCCGGTTTTAGATGTTTTCCCTGAAAATAAAGTGGTATCTGTAATTTGAAATTGCTCATGTCCTAAGGTGTTTCTGTCTAAAAACATAAAAAATAAAGCAAAACTTTCAGCAGTTCCTTGTTCTGTTGCATTGCCGTGTGGTTTGCTTTTATACTGCCAATCGCATTTATAACTTAGAAGTGTATCTGTTGCACTGGTTTTTATAACCATTGCTGCGTTTACATAATTCTGAGAATCTCTTACAAAAGGTATATAGTAAACATCATCACCCGCTGTTGTACCTCCGCCTGTACCCATTACGGCAGCATCTCCAACAACCAATGTTTTTTTGTTGGGCTTCTTCAGTATTTTATCCCAACGCGGGTAGCCTATTTGGGCAACTGTTTTTTCTACAAAATGCTCTTTATTGTTTTTGCGTTGTAAAAAATTAACCAAGGCATTTTCCTCGGCACTACCGGTTCTGTTTGTATTAAAAAATTTAGCTTCAACTGAGGCTTGGTTTTCTGCTGTGGGCTTAAAATTAAAATCTGTTTTTTTGCATCCTAATACAAGTATTGTAATGAATACACTTTTTAAGAATAAGTTTTTAAAATTCATAAGTATAAGTTTTAGGTTGAGTCTGCAAACTATAACTTGAATTTTATTAAAAAATTGATATATATCAATTTTTTAATGCTCTAATTCTACTAAGCGTTTCTTTGCTAATTTTTAAATAGGAGGCAATTATTTTATTTGTACACCTATTTATAATATCCGGATGATTTTTTATAAGAAATTTATAACGAATTAATGCACTTTTTTGTCTTAAATTCAAAAGTCGGTCTTCACTTCTAATATAATATTGTTGGGTTAAAAATGTTCCAATAATACAAAACGAATGGTATTTTAAATACAAATTATTAAGTTCCTCGTAAGAAATATAATAAAGATAACATTCTTCAAGGGCTTGAATATATTCTGTACTTTTTTCTTGTAGGTAGAAGCTTTTTACAGAAATAACAAAATCATTTTCTTTCATAAACCATGTTGTTACTTCATTTTCTTCATCATAATAATAACTCCTGAGAAGCCCTTTTTCTACAAAAAATATGTATTTACAAACCTGCCCTTCTTTTAATAACAATTCTTTTCGGTTAATTGTTTTATATTTTAATACAGAAGCAATTTCTTTTAAAACTATTTCTTCAATTGGGTATATGGATAAGAAAAGCTGTTTAAGTATTTCAGGTAATTCAGTATTCTGTTTCATGTAATTCATTTTAAATTCGCATGCATAAAAATAGTTTTTGTTTGTGTAAAAACCATTATCGCTCATATTAAGTTATTTAAACTTATTCTATCATGCAAAATAAAATTGTAGTAGCCATTACAGGTGCCAGTGGTTCGGTTTATGCAAAAGTTTTATTAGATACCTTAATGCAATTGCAAAACCAATGGCAGGAATTAAGTATTGTAATGAGCAATAATGCAAAGGAAGTATGGCAAACAGAATTAGGCAATGATAATTACAAGAATTATCCTGTACAATATTTTGATAAACACAATTTCAATGCACCTTTTGCATCGGGCTCTGCGCAATATAACATCATGATTGTTGCACCATGCAGTATGGGTACTTTAGGCAGAATTGCATCAGGAGTAAGTGATGATTTAATTACAAGAGCAGCCGATGTTATTTTAAAAGAAAGAAGAAAATTAATTTTAATGGTGAGAGAAACGCCTTACAATCTTATTCACATAAAAAATATGGAAACAATTACCTTGGCAGGAGGTATTATTTGCCCAGCTACTCCATCATTTTATTCTTTACCGAAAACATTTGAAGAATTAGCTGCTACAGTTGTTGACAGGATACTTGATTTGGCAGGATTAGATATTTCAACATTCAGGTGGGGAAAATAAAAAAGCCCTTCCGTGGAAACGGAACGGCCTCTAACGATTGCTTGCCATATGAAAAACTCTTGTATTACTATAACCCCAAGCAATATAGGTTAGTAGTAATTAATTATTTTTTTACAGCCGGAGAATCAACTTTAGCTTTAGGAGAATCTACAGTTGTTTTAGGAGAATCTACAGTTGCTTTAGGAGAATCTACAGTTGTTTTAGGAGAATCTGTTGTTGCTGGTTTGTTTTCGCCGTTGCTGCAAGCTACAAAACCTGCAATAGCTAATAATGCTAATACTTTTTTCATTTTTTAATTTTTTTGTGAGTGATTTACAGTTAATACCCCCACATAATAAAAAGTAACCCGTTAAAATGAAAAAATTTCAAAAAAAAATTTTAGGTTTATTTTGGGTTACTTTTACTATTCACCAAGTATTAAAAAATAGATGTGAAATCTGAGTTATACGAACAAGCACTGTTAAAAGGATTGGCAGAGAACAACTCTAAAGCTATTGAAACTATTTATAAAGAAAATTTCAATACTATACAGTCATTTATATTAAATAATAATGGTACTTACGATGATGCAAGAGATGTTTTTCAAGAAGCCATTATAACTCTTTATGAAAAAGCACAAAACAGTTCCTTTGTTCTCACTTCTAAAATAAACACTTACGTTTATTCTATTTGCAGGCGTTTGTGGTTAAAACGCTTACATCAAATGGGGCGATATACCGGAAAAATTGAAAATATTGAAGAAACCATTGCCGTAGAAGATGATTTAGAATTTCATGAAAAAAGAAATGTTGAGTTTGCTATAATGGATAGCGCATTAAATAGTTTAGGAGAGCCGTGTAAAAGTTTATTGGAAGGATATTATATAAAGAAAATGGATATGCAGGAATTATCAAAAGTATTTGGTTACACCAATGCCGATAATGCCAAAAACCAGAAATACAAATGTTTAATGCGGTTAAAAAAATTATTCTTTACACAATATAATATTGGAGAATAGAAGTTATGGAAGATATTGTTTTATTACAGGCTATTGAACGTTATTTAGACGGAACCATGCAACCCGCCGAGAAAGCCTATTTTGAAGAGTTAAGAAAAAATACACCCGAAATTGATCAAATGGTGGTAGAACATAATATGTTTTTACACCAAATAGAGACTTATGCAAACACGCTAAATTTAAAACATACACTAAACGAAATACATTCTAAATTATTAAGCTTTGGAGAAATAAATGAAGGCGGCGAAGTTTCTGCAAAAGGTAAAGTTGTTCGTATGTGGAACAAATACCGCAAAGTAACTGCAATTGCAGCATGCGTAGGTGGTGCTATTGCATTAATGATAAGCGGATTATTTGCATATCTAAGCCCGGTTAATAATAATCAAATACAACAACTAAAACGCGATGTTGAATTTGTAAAACGCAAACAACAAGATCAAGGAAGTAAATTAAATGAAGTTGCTTCTAAAATACCAAAAGGTGCAGTTGTTACAGGCGGCGGATCAGGATTTTTAATTGATGGTAAAGGATATATAATTACCAATGCACACGTTTTAGACGGATCTTCATTTGCAAATGTTATCAATAGTAACGGCGTTGAATTTAAAGCAGTTATTGCCTTTAAAGATGAACACAAAGATTTAGCTATTTTAAAAATTGAAGATGCAGATTTTAAAACAATAAAAACACTACCCTATTCAATAAAAAAATCAGGTGCAGATTTAGGAGAAGAAATATTTACTTTAGGTTATCCTCGTAATGATTTAACTTTTAATCAAGGTTTTTTAAGTACACAATCTGGTTTTAATGGAGATAGTTCATCTTATCAATTACAAATTAGTGCAAACCCCGGAAACAGCGGTGGGCCTGTATTTAACAGCAAAGGCGAAGTAATTGGTATTTTAAGTACAAGAGAAAAACAAGCAGAAGGTGTAGCATTTGCCATTAAAAGCAAAAACATTTATAAATTGGTTGAACAATTAAAAAATACAGTTAGTGATACATTATTTCAACACATAAAATTGCCAACTGCTTCTTTAGTAAAAGGGATGAATAGAAAAGAGCAAATTAAAAAAATGAGCGATTATATTTTCTTAGTACAAGCATTCAATAAAAAATAAAATAGCATCAACGCTTTAAACTTGCCTTGTATTATACAAGGCTTTTTTTATTCAATTATTCCTGATAACTTTTCCCCATTCAACTGTTAGTTTTTTTTACTCAAGTAAGTTTATACACATTATATAAATATTTAAAAAGCTTCACCATATTTGTTATTGATTTTTTATTAAACTTAATATTATGAAAAAAATTTATTTGTTAAGTACGGCAATTATAGGTTTATTGATTGCTTGCAACAACAAATCGGGCAATAAGTCTACAACCGATTCAACAAAAACAGTGGCAGTAAAGCCAACACCAATGTCGCCCATCAAATATGATAGTTCTAAACGATATATTTTTTTAACTTGGGATGATTCTCCACAACCACCGGGTACAACCAATTGCCGATTAGTATTTAAACAAGAAGGTGTTAAAGCAACATTTTTTGCAGTAGGGTTTAATCAAGTTGGACCATTCAAAAAAAGATTAATAGATTCTATAAGAAATGAATATCCGCAATTTTTATTAGCCAATCATAGTTTTTCGCATGGGTTTAATGATAAATATGCTAAATTTTATGCAATGCCCGATAGTGCTTATGGAGATTTTATGCGAAATGAAAAAGAGTTGCAAATACCTGTAAAAATTATTCGCCTTCCGGGAAACAATACTTGGGCAAGCAATGGAAAAATTCATGGACAAAAAGCAGATAACCCTTTAATTAAAAGATTAGATTCAGAAGGATATAAAATTGTTGGTTGGGATTTAGAGTGGGGACAAAACGGAAAGAAAAAAGAACCAAGAGAAAGTGTTGATCAACTAATAAAAATGCTTAATCAAAAATTTGATGATGGTATGACGAATGAACAAAACATGATTGTTATTTTATCTCATGATAGATTATTTGAGAAAAAACAATATGCAGATTCATTAGCAAGATTTATTCAGGTTTTAAAACAAGATCCTCGTAATGTTTTTGAAACCATTGATCATTATCCGGGGATACAGAAATAATAATTTTTTAACGAGTAGAGTTTAAAAATTATATACCAAGTTTAGCAATAGCATTTTGGGCGGCTAATTGGCTGGCATCTTTTTTATTGTAGCCTTTACCTTGAGATAGTACTGTTCCGTCTAACACAGCGTTAATAGTAAATAATCTTCTGCCGCCTTCAAATTTTTCTTCAACCAAATCAAACGATAAAGCTTTACCGTTTTTACTTGCCCATCCAATTAATTTATTTTTTAAATTAATATCAATTAATTCTAAATCATCAACAAACATGTGTGGTATAACAATAGTTTTTAAAACCCATTTTTGTGTTTTTATATAACCTTTGTCTAAGTAAACGGCACCAACAATTGCTTCTAAAGTATTACCAAAAATTTGGCTGCTTTTAAGTGCATTATCAAACTTATTATACAAGGCAATTCTTTTTAAACCCATTTTTATGGCAATCTCGTTTAACTGTTGCCTATTCACCATTTTGCTACGCATTTCAGTTAAAAAGCCTTCTTCTTTGTAAGGGTATCGTTTAAACAAATAATCGGCAACAATAGTACTAAGTACAGCATCGCCTAAGTATTCAAGGCGTTCATTATTCTCATTAGGTGCATCTTTAATAGAGCGATGGCTTAATGCAGTTTTATAAAGCAATGTGTTACCTGGTTTTATACCAAGTACATTTTGAATGCTTTTATCAAATGAAGAAGATGATTTTAATAATCTGTTTAGTAACTCCACTATGTTATGCTACAAATTTTTTTACAATTACACAAGCATTATGCCCACCAAAACCAAATGTATTGCTTAATGCTGCATTAACTGTTCTTTTTTGAGCAGTATTAAAAGTAAAATTAAGTTTTGGATCTAATCCAGGATCATCAGTAAAATGATTAATGGTTGGTGGTACAATATCGTGTACTACACTTTGCACGCAAGCAATGGCTTCAATTACACCGGCTGCTCCCAAACAATGGCCCGTCATAGATTTGGTAGAACTGATATTCATGTTATAAATATGTTCTCCAAAAACATGCATGATAGCTTTTACTTCAGGAATATCACCTGCAGGCGTAGAAGTTCCATGTGTGTTAATATAATCTATGTTTTCGGGTGTCATACCTGCATCATCTAAAGCAACAAGCATTACATTTTTGGCTCCCAAACCTTCGGGGTGCGGTGCAGTAATATGGTGTGCATCGGCAGTGGCACCACCTCCTGCAATTTCGCAATATATTTTTGCTCCTCTTGCTAAAGCATGTTCTAATTCTTCTAATACCAACATACCTGCAGCTTCACCCATTACAAAACCATCGCGGTCTTTATCGTAAGGTCTGCTGGCGGTTTTGGGGTCATCATTTCTTTCACTCATCGCTTTCATAGCGTTAAAACCACCAACACCTGCTTCACTTATAACGGCTTCACTTCCGCCGGTTAAAATAATATCGGCTTTTCCTAAACGCAATAAATTAAAGGCTTCTATAATAGCATTGGTACTGCTGGCACAGGCACTTACTACGGCAAAGTTTGGTCCGCGTAAGTTATGACGCATGCTTATTTGCCCTGCCGCAATATCTAGTATCATTTTTGGAATGAAGAATGGATTAAAACGCGGAGTACCATCACCTTTTGCAAATTCTGTAACCTCGTTTTGAAAAGTAATTAAACCGCCAATGCCGCTTGCAAATACAACACCTACGCGGTCTGGGTTTATATTATCTTTATTTAGGTTGGCATCGTTCATTGCCTGATCACTTACGTATAATGCAAATTGTGTAAAGCGATCAATTTTTCTGGCTTCTTTTTTATCTAAAAATGAAGTAGGGTCAAAATTTTTTACTTCGCAGGCAAATTTTGTTCTGAATTTTTCAGCATTAAATTGCTTAATCATATCTGCACCGGAAACACCGTTTAGAAGATTATTCCAATAGTCTTCTAAATTATTTCCTAATGGTGTTAATGCTCCTATGCCTGTAACAACTACTCTTTTTAGTTTCATGTTTTTTGTTTTTATTGTTCGTTTTAGAACAAAACTCATTTATTGCTAAATGGAAGTAGAAGTTTTTTAAAACTTCTTAAAATATATTTCAAATAAATTTTACTGCAATTATACAACCTAGCTTTAAAACTTACATAAAAACCATAACAAAAATAAATGCCAATAATGATAATCCGCCTTTCTTTTAGCAGTTTGCTTTATGAAAGACGGATTAAATTATTACTTTACAGGAAGTTGATTACTTAGCATTTTCCTCCAAGTAAGCGATAGCTTGACCCACAGTGGTAATAGTTTCAGCTTGCTCATCCGGAATGGAGATGTTGAATTCTTTTTCAAATTCCATAATTAATTCAACGGTATCCAAAGAATCGGCACCGAGGTCGTTGGTAAAAGATGCTTCGTTGGTTACTTCACCTTCATCTACACCCAACTTGTCAACAATAATTTTTTTCACTCTTGTAGCGATGTCTGACATTGTAAAAAGTTTTGTTACGGTTGCAAAAATATAGTTTTTAATATAATAGCAAGCGTTTCGGTAATTTTTGTTTCCACATTATAAAAAAGCTTGTATTTTTTTGCTTTTTAATGAAATTTAGTGTACTAAGGCGTTTGTTATTCTTTTTTTAGTCGTAATTATTACTTTATGGCTTATTGGTTGAATAAATAATATTTAGTAACCGTATTTTTCTTTCCATTTATCTTTTAAAAATTTTCTCAATTCATTTTCTCTGACATTGTTTCCGGGTTTGTATAATGATTGTCCTTTAATTTCATTAGGTAAATATTCTTGCTCAATAAAATTATTTTCTTCATTATGCGGATATTGATAATTTTTTGCATAGTTTAAGTTTTTCATTAATTGTGTAGGTGCATTACGCAAATGAAGTGGTACGGGTAAATTTCCGTATTGAGAAACTAACATTTCTGCATTACTTATTGCGGTTACAGCTGTATTACTTTTAGGAGATGATGCTAAATAAGTGGCACATTGCGATAAAATAATTCTTGCTTCGGGGAAACCAATTTTATTAACTGCATCAAAACTTGCATTGGCTAATAACAAAGCGTTTGGGTTGGCGTTTCCAATATCTTCACTTGCTAAAATAATTAATCTTCTTGCAATAAATTTTGCATCTTCTCCACCTGCAATCATTCTTGCTAACCAATACACGGCTGCATTTGCATCGCTGCCACGAATACTTTTTATAAATGCTGAAACAATATCGTAATGTTGTTCGCCTTGCTTATCATATAAAATAATTTTTTGTTGAGCAATTTTCATTACAAAATCGTCGGTAATAATTATTTCTTTTTGTGTGGAAGAGTTTACAACCAATTCAAACAAATTCAATAGCTTTCTTGCATCTCCTCCACTAATGTTTATTAATGCAGAGGTTTCTTTTAATTGAATGTTTTTTTCTTTTAATATATAATCTGTTGAAAGTGTATGTAATAATAATTTTTCTAAATCTTTTTGTTGTAAAGTTTTTAATACATATATCTGGCAGCGGCTTAATAAAGCTGAATTAACTTCAAACGAAGGGTTTTCGGTTGTAGCTCCAATTAATGTAATAATACCTTTTTCTGCAGCACCCAATAAAGCATCTTGCTGGCCTTTATTAAACCTGTGAATTTCATCTATAAATAAAATTGCATTTGTAGTTTGTTTGGCTTGCTCTATTACTTCACGTACATCTTTAACGCCACTGCTTATGGCACTTAATTGAAAATATGGTGCTGATAAACTGTGTGCAATAATATTGGCAATAGTTGTTTTACCAACACCCGGTGGCCCCCATAAAATGATTGAAGGTATTTTTCCATTTTCAATGGCAGTTCTTAGAATACTTTCTTTACCTGTTAAATGTTCTTGCCCCACTAAATCGTCTAATGTTTTAGGACGCATTCTTTCTGCTAATGGAGCAATAGTATTCATAATTAATTTAAAGTAGTATTTTGTTTGTTGCTAGTTATAGAGTTATTGTATTGCTTAATTAATTTATACGTTTCATAAACATGTATTAATAAAGTGGTGGCAAACAAAATCATAAAATACATAACACCTTTAAGTGTTACAATCATTGTTTCGGCACTTATTTGTGCAGTTGCAGGATTGTTTTTTTGCATGGCAAAAAACTCATGTACAAATTGGTTAATAATTGTTGGATTATAAAGAGTAAACAGTCCGTTTACTAAAAATAATAAACTGAAAATAATAGTAACAAAAGAGCAAATTTTGATAAGTTTAATTAATTGTGGTTTGCAAGTTTTTCGGGTTTCTACTACTTTAATAAAAAAAATAAAACTGGTTATTATATATATAATTACGCTGCTAAAAACTAAGAATGGAAAGAATAATGCAATATTAGCAAAAGCCATTAAAAGCATTAGTAGGCAAACAATACTAAAAAATGCAGCAATAATTAAAAGCAAATACGAAATAATTCTGTAAGGTATCAAGGCATTCATTGAGAATATTTTTGTGCAATATGCAACAAAAATTTACAGATAACAATTTTGAATTATTGCTTGCGGTACGTTACAGATAAATAAACCTATAAGGTTTAAAATATATTTATAGGTTTATTTTAAATTCAACTGAATTTGTAATTCATCAAATTGTTTGGTGTTTATTTCACTTGGTGCATCTAACATTACATCTCTGCCGCTATTATTTTTAGGGAAGGCAATAAAATCTCTTATACTTTCACTTCCACCTAAAATAGAACATAACCTATCAAACCCAAATGCAATACCACCGTGTGGTGGAGCTCCATATTCAAAAGCACCTAATAGAAAACCAAATTTGTGTTGATATTCTTCTTTATCCATTCCTAATGCTGCAAACATTTTTTCTTGTAATTCTCTTTGAAAAATTCTAATAGAACCGCCACCAATTTCGTTTCCATTTAGCACCATATCGTAGGCATTGGCTTTTATATTTGAGTAAGGATGTTCTAAGTATTTATCTAAGTTTTCAACTTTTGGATGATTATTAATCATAATATGAATATCGCTTGGCTTAGGGCTTGTAAAGGGATGATGCCTTGCTACCCAACGTCCTGCACCGCCACCATCTTGATCTTCTAATGCAAATTCAAATAATGGGAAATCTAATACCCATAATAGTTTAAACTCGTTTTCTTTTCTTAGTCCTAAACGTTTACCCATTTCTAAACGCAATTCACTCATTGCTTTTCTTGTTCTTTCTTCTGTGCCTGCCAATATTAAAATTAAATCGCCTTGTTGTGCTTGGGCAGCTGTTGCAATGGCTTTTAGTTTTTCTTCTGTAAAAAATTTATCAAAACTGCTTTTATATGTTCCATCATTATTACATTTAATAAATGCCAATCCTTTCATGCCAATTTGCGGACGTTTAACCCATTCAATTAGTTCATCGGTTTGTTTGCGACTATATTCACTACAACCCGGAACAGCAATGGCAATAACAGTTTCAGCATCATTAAAAACGGCAAATTCACTTTCTATTAATGATGAAATATTTTCTTTTGCAGGGAATATATATTGTGGGAATTTTAAATTACAAATTTTCATACTGAAACGAATATCGGGCTTATCGTTGCCATATTGCCACATGGCTTCTTCCCAACTCATACGTTCTACTTTTTCTGCATAATCAATTCCTTTAACATCTTTAAAAATTCTTTTTATTAAACCTTCAAACATGTTTAAAATATCTTCTTGTTCTACAAAACTCATTTCACAGTCTATTTGTGTAAACTCAGGTTGGCGGTCTGCTCGCAAATCCTCATCTCTAAAGCATTTTACAATTTGGTAATATCTGTCGTAGCCGCTTACCATTAATAATTGTTTAAATGTTTGTGGAGATTGTGGTAGTGCATAAAACTGTCCTGCATTCATTCTGCTTGGAACTACAAAATCTCTGGCACCTTCGGGAGTTGATTTAATTAAGAAAGGTGTTTCAATATCCATGAAGTTATTTTCATGCAAATAATTTCTTGCACTTCTATTAACTGCATAACGTAATTCTAGATTTTTTTTAACGGCATTTCTTCTTAAATCTAAGAAGCGGTATTTCATTCTTAAATCATCACCTCCATCTGTATCATCTTGAATGGTAAATGGTGGTACTTCTGATTTATTTAAAATTTTGAATGATTGAATATTTATTTCAACATCACCGGTTGCAATATTTTTATTTTTATTGCTTCTTTCATTAACAATGCCTGTTGCTTGTAAAACAAATTCTCTGCCTAATGGATTTTCATCTAACTGTTTATTTAATTCTTCACCAAATAATAATTGAGTAATTCCATAACGATCGCGTATATCAACAAATGTAATGGCACCAAATTTTCTAACTGTTTGCACCCAGCCTGCTAATGTTACTGTTTGGCTTTTGTTTTCAATTCTTAATTCTCCACAAGTGTGTGTACGATACATTTTTAATTTTTGATTTTAGATGTACGAAGTGCGATTGAGTATGTATGAAGAAATTTTTTATTTGGGTTTAACCAAACATATTTTATTAATATCATAACATATAATCGGGCGGCAAATATAAGCCAATTGCAGCTTTTATAAAGAAGGATAATGCTTTTAATTACATTGTTTCAAACTCGTTTTTGTGTGTAGGTTTCCAATATAAATAATAAAATGCAAGCAGTGCAATGCCAAGTAAAAAAGGAATGAGTGCTAAATGTTTGAATGTACAATTAGCAAATGCAATTTTTTCATCAAACTTAAAAAACTCGCTTATCATCCAATAAGCGTTGGCGGTTATCCAAAGTGATATGGCTACATTATGTGTTAGCTCGCTCATATATTGCCTTGTTCTATAAGCAATAACAATTGAAATAATTAATGTTGGAAATATCATTGCTATGCCTAATGGTTTCCATATCATACACCAACTTATATCTTTTATTAACCAAAAAACGATGTGCAGATTTTCCATTTTTCTGTACTTTAATGGAATTTTATAAGTGAGTTGGTTGCTCATACAATTTTTGTTAGGAAAGAAAGATAATAAATACCAATTTATTTGGATAATATTTTCGTAAATCGTTTAATGTCTGCTAATGGATTGATTGTTTTTCCATTCATTAAATTTTCTGCAAACTCATTTGCAAAATAGGGTGCTAATGTGCAACCTTTGGTACCTAATCCATTTAGTATGCCAATATTTTTATGAATGGGATGTAAACCCACAAATGGTCTGCGTTCTATGTTGGCAGGTCGTTCTGCCGAAATATGATCAATAATTTTATAAGGAAGTTTTAACCAATTATTTAATTGTATTTCTGTTTTTTGTTTGAATAATGCAGATGGATTAGCATTGGTATATTTCCATTCGTAAGAAGAGCCCACCCAAAATAAATTGTTTGTATAAGGAACAATTGCTATACCCTGTTTAAAAATATTTGTTGCAGGTAAATTGTTGATTTCTACAATTAGTGCTTCACCTTTGTTGGGTGCAAATGGTAATAAATTAAAATATGTATTTTTTACAGAATTAATTCCATCACAAAAAATAATAGTTGATTGGTTATATTTTTTTACAACTTCTTCTACAATAATTTTTTCTTCAATTAATTGATTATTGTTTTTTAGAACATTCCTCCATTGGGCTAATAATGTTTTTAAATCAATTACATAACATGGGTTTATTTCTCCAACACTTAACGGGTAATTGAAATATTTTCTCCATTGTTCTGTATTATTGGGATGTTGTAAATATTGTGTATTTTCTTTTAGTCTTTCATCAAAAGAAATTTGCATTTGTGGTGTAGGATGAAAATCTAACACATTGCATTGACGAATTAGTTTAGTATTTAGTTCTTTCTCAAATTGTTGGTAAGTAGTTACTGCAAAAGGCATTATTTCATCAATCATCCATGTACTTACTAATCTTCTTCCTGTAACAGGATTAATAACACCACTGGCTACTTTGCTTGATGAGTAAGGGTTTGCTTCATCTATAACCAAAACATTTTTACCTGCTTTATGTAAGTAATAACTTAAAAAAGTACCGGCAAGTCCTTGACCAATAATTACAAAATCCATAGTTGCAAAATTGAAATAGAAAATGGAAATACTGTAAATTATTTTTCAGCTACTTTAATTTTTATGGCTTGGCTGTGACTACTAAATTCGGGTGCATACATACATTGAATTGTTGCAATGCCTGTTGTAAATGTGCCGCTATGTGTTACAAATAATGGATATTCAAAAATGTATGTGCCTTTTTGCATGTTATTTATGAAAAAGTTTGTTGATGCATCTTTAGTAGATTCATAATAACCTAAACCATCTTGCCATTTGTAATTGCTTAAAGTATTGATAGGCTCTGTGCAACTTGCACGTAAATCTTTTAAATGTAAATACTCCATTGCTCTATCTGTTTTTAATTCAATTCTTACCATTAATTTATCACCAATTTTTAATTCATCATTATCATTTATGGGTATTAAAGTTTTTCCTTCGGCAGTATTTTTTTCAATAAATAATTTTTTTGTTAATGAAAGAGGAGAGGCAGAAGCAGTAATATTATTTATATCTTCAAAGTATTGCCAATAAATTGCACCGTAAGATGGTGTATTGTTTGTAGAAGAAGAAACGGCAACTTGTATATTAGCCATTTCATTTTTTATTTTATCACCGTTTATTTTCTTTTTCACGTAACTTATTTCTTCTTCAATATTTTGTTGCGATGTGGTAATTGTTTGATTGCCTAATTGTATTTTTATGTTCTCATTATTGTTAAATATATTTCCTCTTAATAAAGCAAAACATGCATCGGCAGTGGCTTTGGTTGTTTTCCAATTATTGGTTTGTTTGTTTTTTATTAGCCACGTGGTTATGAATGGAATATCTGTTTTATTGAATGTTGATGGTAATTTTTGCTTACTTAATTCGTAACACAAATTAATCATTAAGGCTTCTTGTTCAACAGGAGATTGATACCAATAATATCCATTTGAAAAATCTTTCCAATACATGGCACTATCTGCATCATACACTGCATTTTCTTTTATTGATGGAATAATATTGTTGATGACAAATTTTGCATCATCTTGTTTTAATAATGTTAAACTGATGATAGCACGTAAATAAGTAGATTGTGTTTTCCAATATTTTTTTGTTTGTAAACTATAATATTTTTTTGCTGTTACATATTTTTCATCTTTATTATTAAAATAACTTAAAGCGTATAAAGCTTGTATTTGAATAGGAGAGAGGTGGTTATTGTTGAAATTATTTTTTGATTTTAATGTTTCATTATAATCTAATAACAATTGATTATTGCAATAACTAATTGCTTTGTTAGTTAAGTCTTCTAAATTTTTTTTGCTTGCTGAATCAATTGCACCAATACTTTGCAGTTTGCCAATGCCTGTAAGAATATATTGTGTAATATATCTATCATTGTTACCACCTTTAAACCATGCAAAGCCACCATAAATACTTTGCATTTGTTTTAATTTTTCAATTGCAGTATTTATTTGCTTACTCATATTAAAGGCATTAAACAATAGTGCAATATTCTTTCTTTGTTCATTTTCATTTTGTGCATTTAAAACCCAAGGTGTTTCTTGTAAAAGAATTTGCTTTAATTCTTCATTTTTAGAAAGATTACTTTGCAGAGCAGTACTATCTAAACGCCATTTTTCAAATACTTTTTTTATGCGTGGATGATTGTTTACAATATAAGCTGCTAAAGTGTTTGCGTAAAATTTATTAAAAGTTTGTTCGGCACATTCATAAGGATATTCCATTAAATAAGGAAGCGATTGTATTACATTCCAAATGGGATTTGCAGTATATTCAACAGTTAAACTTTCATTACTTAAAGTTTCGCTTTTATTGTTCAATAAATTATTGAATGAAAAAGATTTTGATTTTTCGGTTGCTTTTAAAAACAATGGTAATGTTTCAGTAACTAATATTCTGTTGCTTAAAACAGGTAAAGTATTTTCTTCTCCATCACTATAATTATTAGTGTTAGCAATAACTCGCCATGTTAATGGTTTATTATAGTTAAACGGAATTTGTATTGGAAATTTTACGATAATATTTTGATTGGCTGCCACTGTAAAATATTGTACCGGAAAAATATTTTGAAACCAACCATCAACAGGTGTATTGGTTGTTGCATTTATTAATTGCAAACTGCATTGCCCACTAAGTTCTGCATTACTTGTGTTACTTATTTTTACAGGTATTTCAATATTGTCTCCTTCACGTAAAAATCTGGGTGCATTGGTTTGTACCATTAATATTTTTTGTGTGGTAATGGTTGCACTATTTCTACCAAATGCTAAATCTTTTGTATGTGCAAAGCTTAACCATTTCCATTGTGTAAGAGCTTCGGGCATGGTGAAACTAAAATTGTAATTACCTAAACTGTCTGCATATAAAGCCGGAAAAAAGAATGCGGTTTCATTAAAATTTTTTCTTATTTGAGGTTGTTCTTCAGTATAATTTATAGTTATATTTTTCTTTCTTCTTCCATTAATAACAGTTTCGCCTGTTACTGAATCTGTTTCAATAATTGAAGTATATACTTTATCATAATCTTCTTCTTGTATGGCAGCAGTTATTACTCCATTATCTGCAACGTTAAATGCTTTACGATGACTTTCCCTTTCTTTAACATTAACTACTTCATTTAAATTCTGATTGTTTGAGTTTATACCTGCAATACTTTCTTGTAAAGCCGGAGTGCTATATGCCAGTGCTTTATTTTTTTGAGTGAAAATTGGTGTGTTTAAGAAAGAGAGATTCAACATTTTATCATAAATGATAGATGCAGAAGGGATACTAAAATATCTAAAATTTTGATAAGAAAAATTAGTAGAGAAATTGTTGGCATTATTAAATTGATTATTGTATTTATTCAAGTTCCAAATATTTGGAATTGCCCAATTATGATTTCTAAACTGATCTAATGAAGCATCATACATAGTTGTTAATACTTCTGCTGCAACTTTATTTTTATTATTTCCTTTAACGGTAATGGTAAAAGTTTCTTTGTTGCCGGGCTCTGTTTTATTTCTGTAATTGCTGTATTCAATTTGTAATTCTTTATTGTTGTATGGAATGTTTATTTCAAACTGATTGTTATAAAAGCGATTGTGATAAATAAACATTTCATTAAAAGAAATATTACCTCTATCTGCTTCTGTGGCAGTATAATTAAATTGCTGTATTCCTTTAGTGCGTTGAATTATATTGAATGTGTTATTTGTTTTGTTATTTTGTTTTTGTTGAATAATAAATAATTTATTGGCATAAGTTCCGGTTAAAAAAGTTGCTATTTCATTCGGCTGTATTGTGTTATTAATGGTGTAGTTGAAATTAATTTGTGGATATGCTAATTTATTTTTGGAAAAGAGCATGATGTATTTTTCGTCTTTTATTTCATTACCATATTTATCTGTTGTTGTAGCAATTATTTTATAATAACCATTATTTAGTTGAGACGCATCTATAGAAAAGACTGAGTTGTTGGCAGTATTTAATAAACCGGTTATTGTTAATTGTTTTATTGCCCAGGTTTTATAATTACTTTCATTCGCGTATTCATCTTCCGGAAAATATTGTAAATAGGTTTGCTTATCAAACACATAAGTATCCGGAATTGACCAAAGCCTTTTTCTGATGAGTCTTTCAGGTGTTTGTAAAGAATAAATTTTTATAGTAACAATTGCAGCTTCAGTTTCATTACTTAAATTTTTTGTAGTAATTAAAATGTTTTTTAAGCTATCAGTTTCTGTAATAGTTGGACAATTTATGTTTAATAGTAAAGCTTTATAACCAACTGTAAGCGTAGTTTGTTTGCTTCTTGTTTCACCATTAATATCTGTTATATCTGCGGTAATTAGAAAATCAAATAAAGGGTCGGTTGCTTTATTAATTTTATCGTCTGCTAATGTTTTAAAAGATATTTCAAATTTCCCTGAAGCATCTGTTACAGTTTCTCCGAAACTAATTTCTTGTGCATTGTTACCAAACATTTTTTCATTGTTTCTTGCCCAATCATAAATAAATCTATTCTTTCTAATAATAGTATATTTTACTTTGGCATTACTTGCAACTGTTCCGCTGTATGTTTTTGCATATCCTGTTATAGTTACCAAATCATTTAATTGATAATTATTTTTTGTGTTTTCAAAATCAATATAAAAAGTTGGACGTTTATATTCTTCAACACTAAATTCTTGCTTGCTTTGAATTTTTAAATTATTAGTTTCTATACTAAAATAACCCGTAAGAACATTGGTGGGAATAATAAATTTACCGCTAATAGAACCGTATTCGTTTAATTTACATTTAATAGAATCAATTGCTTTTCTATTTACATCGTACAGTTTAATTTGTATAGAATCTGAAATAGTAAATAATTTACTTTGTAATGTTTTGTATTCTTTTGTTATAGCAATTCCTTTAAAATAAAGGGTTTGGCCGGGACGATAAATGCTTCTATCTGTGAAGAAAAAAAGTTTTGTATTGTTTATTTCAAAATCTTTTTCCAGTTTTTTTGAACTATCTTTTGTATTATCATTAGTTAAAAAATAAGAATCGTATATGTAATTAAATTCTTTAATATGTAATGAGTCGTTTTTTGTAGTAAAAGCAAATTCGTAATTATTATTCTTTTCTTTTAATGGAAAGAATCCGTTGCTATTTGTTTGTTGTGTTGCTAATAAAATTCTTTCATTTACTCTTTTATTGCTATTCCATTTGTTAATCCATATATCTGCCTTAACGTTGGGTAAAGGTTCGCCGGTTGTTCTGTTTAATACAAAAATAGTATGACCGTTAGTTGCATAACTGATATTTGATATGTATAAAATTTGTTTGGTTAATTTGTCGGTAGAATCGTTAAAGTTTTTGCTGCTGCTTGTTAATAAAATATATTCTCCCACAGGTAGTCCATCAATTTTTATTTCTGTTGAATGTGGCTGATAATCATTGGTTACAGGAAGTTTTTGTGAGAAGGATTGGATAGATTTTTTTTGAACTAAATCACTAAAACTAAGCTGGTATATATTGTTATTGTTTGAGGTTGATGGAATGATTTTAACAAACAAACTATCAATATTAGTAAAATTTATCAATGCTCTAAAAGGTAGGTTAGGTATATTTACTTTTTCGGTTGTTACACTAAGTTGTTTGCTTAATATTTCTGATTTTAAGTTTAATAAATTATTTACACCTTCATTGTTTTTTAATGTGTATTGTAATAAACCATTATTAATAATTGATATTGCTTTTACTAAACAGTATCTGTTAGTTGTATCTCCGTAAGGTTCGTAATAGCGACCTTTATTGTTGTAATAACTTGCCAATAAATAATAAGCTAGTGTAGTTCTATTGGTTGTTAAATAGCTTTGTATAATATTTTGTAAGGCAGCAACATAAGCATCATCTTTATTATCATTTACTAAATTGCTGTTTACCCATTCTATTCTTTCTAAATCAACATCAACCAATGCATTTTTATTTTCATCATTTAAATGCAAGGCAATTAATTGCTGAAATAATTGTAATGATAATAATAAATGGGAGGTACTGTCTGCATGTGTAAATGATTCTTTAATAAATTGTTGGGCAGGTAATAACGCTTTAATATTTTTCAGCTCAAAAGTATAAGTTGGTTTTGTAATATAATAGTTGCCTGTTTTAAAATAATCTAGTGCTGCATGTGCTAATACATCAAATAAAGTTGGGCGTAAAAAACTGGCATTGCCTCGTATAATAATAGCACTAAAATTATTTAAAGGAACTTTTTTTAATACTTCAATATTTTCTATACTTTTTTTGAAATGATAATTGATGGCTGTATTAAAGTCATTGGTGTTCCAAGTTTCAATATCATTTTTTTTATAATTATTAGTGTTGCTTCTGTTATAAATACGCCAACTATTTTGTTTAAAATATTGATTGTATTGTTGTGCTAATAAAGAATGTAAAATTGATTGAACGGTTTTGTTATTTGTTTTTTCAATTTCAGTTTTTAAAACGGTTATGTTGTTGTTGGGTTTATTGGTACTAACTTTTTCTTCTAAAGCTAGTTTGTATATGAGTGATTTTATTTGTTGCGAATAGTTGTTTTGTTTTTGAGCAAGTGTATACACTTTCATTACTTTTTCTAGAGCGGTTTTTGGTAAATCTTTTTTTATAATAAGCGTATCAATTTCATTCCATTGCTTTGTGTAATTAATATCAGTTTGTTGGCTAAAAACATGAATGTTTAGTAAAAGAAAAATAACAAGGCTAATCTTTTTTATCATATAACAAATTTCGGGAGGTAAAGTAAACTAATTGAAAAGTAGATGTAATGAGCTTGTTAAATTCACAAAATAAAAAAGGCCAGCAGCAGAATGCTACGGGCCTACCCCCTGTGAAAACAAAATTTCCGAGTGCAATATGAAGCGTTAATTGTGTTTAAACAATACTCCTTTTGTAGTATTTTTTAAATGATAATGCCCCGAAAATTTTCGAGGCATTGTGTATAGTTTTAATTTTTCAATTATTTTTTTAATGCTTCAGCCATTGTTTTACCAATATCTGCGGGGCTTGCAACTACATGTATGCCGCATTCACTCATAATTTTCATTTTGGCTGCTGCGGTATCATCTGCTCCGCCAATAATAGCACCTGCATGTCCCATTCTTCTTCCCGGAGGAGCTGTTTGTCCGGCAATAAAACCTACAACAGGTTTGGTAGCATTATTTTTAATCCAACGTGCAGCATCGGCTTCCATACTTCCACCAATTTCTCCAATCATAATAATACCATCGGTTTCAGGGTCTGCCATTAATAATTTAACTGCTTCAACAGTTGGTGTTCCTATTATCGGATCTCCTCCTATACCAATAGCAGTACTAACACCTAAACCCGCTTTTACTGCTTGATCGGCAGCTTCGTAAGTTAATGTTCCACTTTTACTTACAATACCAATTCTTCCTTTCTTAAAAATAAACCCGGGCATAATACCCACTTTAGCTTCTTCTGCAGTAATTACACCTGGGCAATTGGGCCCAATTAATCTTGTATTTTTCCCTTGTAAATAATTTTTTACTTTAACCATATCTTGTACAGGAATACCTTCTGTAATACACACTACTAAAGCAATACCTGCTTCGGCAGCTTCCATAATTGCATCGGCGGCAAATGCCGGCGGAACAAATATGATACTAACATTTGCACCGGTTGTTTTTACAGCATCAGCAACGGTATTAAATACTGGTTTATCAAGATGTGTTGTACCTCCTTTATTAGGAGTTACGCCACCTACAACATTGGTGCCGTATTCAATCATTTGTGTTGCATGAAAAGTACCTTCTGTTCCGGTAAAACCTTGAACAATTATTTTGGAATCTTTATTCACTAAAACTGACATGGTAATTAAATTGGTTTTAAGAGCCGCAAAAATAAGCGAAACACAATAACAATGGTTGTAATAATAAAGTTTATGTAAATGGCATCTGTTTATTTATTATATTATTGTAATTTCGCCACGCAAAAATTTTTTATTAATTTAATACTTATAAAAAAATGAGTACTGTAAAAGTTGCTATTAATGGTTTTGGAAGAATTGGCCGTTTAGTTTTTCGCCAAATTTATAACATGAAAGGAATAGATGTGGTGGCTATTAATGATTTAACATCACCTAAAACACTTGCTCATTTATTAAAATATGATAGTGCTCAGGGAAGATTTAATGAAACAGTTACTGCAACCGAAAATTCAATTTTAGTGAATGGTCATGAAGTAAAAATTTATGCTCAAAAAGATCCCTCTCAAATACCTTGGGGTACACATGATGTTGATGTGGTAATTGAAAGCACAGGCTTTTTTACCGATAAAGCTAAAGCAGAAGCTCATATTACAGCAGGTGCTAAAAGAGTTATCATTTCAGCTCCAGGAACAGGCGATTTAAAAACTGTTGTATATAATGTAAACCACTCTATTTTAGATGGAACTGAAACTATAATTAGTTGTGCAAGTTGTACTACCAATTGTTTGGCTCCTATGGCAAAAGTTTTAAGTGATAATTATGGAATTTTAGCCGGAAGTATGACAACCATTCACGCTTACACAAACGATCAAAATACTTTAGATGCACCACATGCTAAAGGAGATTTACGCCGTGCAAGAGCAGCAGCTCAAAATATTGTTCCAAATAGTACAGGCGCTGCAAAAGCAATTGGTTTAGTATTACCTGAATTAAAAGGAAAACTAGATGGTGGTGCACAACGCGTACCTACCATTACTGGTTCTTTAACTGAATTAGTTTCTGTTTTAGGAAAAAAAGTAACTGCCGAAGAAGTAAATGCAGCCATGAAAGCAGCAGCTAACGAAAGCTTTGGTTATAATGAAGATGAAATTGTAAGTACCGATATTATTGGTATGCATTTCGGTTCTTTGTTTGATGCTACACAAACTAAAGTTATTACAAATGGCGATACACAAATTGTAAAAACAGTAAGTTGGTACGATAATGAAATGAGTTATGTAAGTCAACTAGTTCGTACAGTAAAACATTTTGCTGGTTTAATAAGCAAATAAAAATTATATCTATACATTGCCGGACATAGTTCCGGCTT
This sequence comes from Bacteroidota bacterium, assembly GCA_018267705.1. Classification (GTDB taxonomy): domain Bacteria; phylum Bacteroidota; class Bacteroidia; order Chitinophagales; family Chitinophagaceae; genus CW01. Next base: position 174,686 of record JAFDXX010000017.1, read on the forward strand.
TTTTTATTTTAAACAACATTTATGAGTAAATTTTCTAATCACAACTTTGCAAATCAAAAAGCATTAATTCGTGTAGATTTTAATGTGCCTTTAGATAAATCAACTTTTGCAATTACCGATGACACCCGCATACGTGCAGCGTTACCAACTATTCAAAAAATTTTAAATGATGGTGGTAGCGTTATTTTAATGAGCCATTTGGGTCGCCCCAAAGATGGACAGGAAGACAAATATTCATTAAAACATATTCTTGCACATTTAAGCAACTTATTAAATGTAAAAGTAAAATTTGCGGATGATTGTATTGGTGTATCGGCAACAGAATTAGCAGCATCATTAAAAGCAGGTGAAGTGTTATTATTAGAAAATCTTCGTTTCTACAAAGAAGAAGAAAAAGGAGATGAAGCATTTGCAGAAAAACTCTCTAAGTTAGGAGATGTTTGGGTAAACGATGCATTTGGTACAGCACATAGAGCACATGCATCAACCGCAGTAATTGCAAAATTCTTCCCCAAAGAAAAAAGATTTTTTGGCTTATTAATGGAAGGAGAAGTAAATGCTGCCGAAAAAGTATTGCATAATAGCGAAAAACCATTTGTTGCAATTATTGGCGGAGCAAAGGTTTCAGACAAAATATTAATTATTGAAAATTTATTAGAACGTGCAACCGATATTATCATTGGTGGTGGCATGGCTTATACTTTTATGAAAGCACAAGGAGGGCAAATTGGTAAAAGTTTATGTGAAGATGAAAGGTTACAAACTGCTTTAGAAATTTTAAATAAAGCTGCTGCAAAAAATGTAAATATACATTTACCGAGCGATAGTGTTATTGCAGATAATTTTAGTAACGAAGCTAATGTATCAATAGCTCCTTCAAACAATATACCCGATGGTTGGATGGGGTTAGATATTGCAGAAAATGCACAACAACAATTTGCTAATGTTATAAAAAAATCAAAAACCATTTTATGGAATGGACCAATGGGAGTGTTTGAAATGAGCAAATTTCAACATGGTACAAAAGCCATTGCCATTGCTATTGCAGAAGCTACAAAAAACGGAGCATTTAGTTTAGTAGGTGGTGGTGATAGTGTTGCAGCCGTTAATCAATTTGGGTTTACTAATAAAGTAAGTTATGTAAGTACAGGCGGCGGTGCAATGTTAGAATATTTTGAAGGAAAAATTTTGCCCGGCATTGCTGCGGTAAATGAATAATGTGTAATTAAAACAGTAATCAATCCATCTTAAAAAATTAAGATGGATTTTGCTTTTAATAAATACCACCTATCAACTTTGCAACATTGTGTATATTAAATTTATGCCTTTACGGCAGTATTTAAAAATTAGGTATTTCGTTTGCCGTATATTTATCCTAACAAATTTATTTATATGAGTACAAAAAATTTAACCCTTATTATTATTTTAGTTGCTGTTTTATTGTTAGCATTTGCCGGATGCAATGGTTATAATGGTTTGGTAAAAGGCGACCAAAATGTACAAACTGCATGGAGCAATGTTGAAACAAACTATCAACGCAGAACAGATTTATATAGCAGTATTGTAAAAACGATTGAAGGCTCTGCCAATTTTGAGAAATCAACTTTATCTGCCGTAGTAGCTGCAAGAGCAAGTGCTACGCAAGTTAAGGTTGATATTAATGATGCGGCAACTTTACAAAAATATCAGGCGGCACAAGGTCAATTGCAAAGTGCTTTTGGTAGATTGTTGGCAGTTGCAGAGAATTACCCCGATTTAAAAACAACAAAATCGTTCCAAGATTTTCAGGCTCAAATTGAAGGCACAGAAAATAGAATTAATACTGCTCGCAGAGATTACAATACTGCGGTAAATTCTTACAATTTATCAGTAAGAACTTTCCCGAAAAATATTTTTGCAGGAATATTCAACTTTAAAGAGAAAGCATATTATAAAGCTGATGAAGGAGCAGAAAAAAATCCCGATATAAACTTTAATGGCATTAAATAATGTTCTCATTCTTTCGCAAAAAAGCAGTTCAATATTTTTCTGAAGAAGAAAAACAAATCATTACCTCTGCCATTAAAGCTGCTGAACGCAGTACAAGTGGCGAGGTAAGGGTTTATATTGAAAGCAAATGCAGGTTTGTAAATGCACTAGACCGTGCCGTTGAAGTTTTTAATAAATTAGAAATGTATAAAACTTCTCAGCAAAATGGTGTATTAGTATATGTTGCTGTTAAAGACAGGCAATTGGCAATATATGGAGATAAAGGTATTCACGAAAAAGTTGGAGATGTATTTTGGAATACTTCAGTAAACAAAATGTTATCGCATTTTAATACAGAAAATTATGTTGATGGAATTGCCAATGTGGTAAAAGATATTGGCGAAGCATTGCAATCATATTTTCCTTACGATATTAAAACAGATATTAATGAATTGCCCGATGATGTTGTTTTTGGGAAATAAACAATTACTAATTCGTCATATTGCATAAGGTGAAACATCTCTATTTCTGTACTGTTAAAGAGGTTATACAGATGACGAATAAATACAAACAATGAAAAAAATTCTCTCCATAATATTTTTCTTTTGTGCAATACAATTGTTTGCACAAAAAAGCATTCCCAAACCTAATCCACCAAAATTAGTTGTAGATAATGCAGGCGTATTAGATAGTTATGATGCAGAAAAATTAGAAAGAAAATTAGTAGCATTAGATGATAGCAGTTCTAACCAAATAGCAATTGTAATTGTAAAAACATTAAACGATGAGCCCATTGAAGATGTTGCTACCAATACGTTTCGTGCATGGGGCATAGGCAACAAAAAAACAAATAATGGAATTTTAATTTTAGTAGCAGTTGATGATAGAAAAATAAGAATTGAAGTAGGTTATGGATTAGAAGGTGCTATTCCCGATATTGTAGCAAATGATATTATTAATAATGATATTAAACCTGCATTTAGGCAGCAAAATTATATTGGAGGTTTAAATAAAGCCGTTGATGATTTAAGTAAAGCTGCTGTAGGTGAATATACAGTTAAGAGAGAAAAAAATCAGAGTAGTTCAAACGGTAGTTCAATATTAACATTCATTATTATTTTATTTGTTGTGTTGTTAATTGTAATGCGTGGAGGCGGTGGAAGGAGTGGTGGCGGTGGCAGTGGTGGTGGTAACAGTTGGATAGTGCCTATGTTGTTAGGTAGCATGTTAAGCAATAGTAGTCGTGGCAGTAGTTGGGGCGGCGGCGGAGGAGATTGGGGTGGTGGCTTTGGTGGTTTTGGTGGCGGCAGTAGTGGTGGTGGTGGAGCTAGCGGTGGTTGGTAAATATTTATTTAATTGATAAATAAATATTTCAATTCGGGAGTAGGTAACCAACAAGCTTCTTTTTTGCCAAACCACTTATACCTATTGTTTGCTATAAATGTATAAACTGCATTTCTTATGAAAGGAGGAACAATAATAAAACAATAAAGTAATTTCACAATTCCACTTAATTGTTTGGCAACCATTAATGCTGCAGTAGATTTTGTAAAAATCATTCCATCTTTTAATAAAACAAAAGAATCAAACTTATTGGCAGGTAAATTATAATGTTTTATAATATTTTCTCCGTAAGCACTTTGTAAAGATGCAAACCTGAATATTCTTTTCTTATCGTGTTTAATTATAAATTGAACACTGCTGCTGCATAAATTACAAACACCATCAAACAAAACAACACTATGTGTTAATTCGGTATTCATTATCCCATATTATGAAACACTTTACTTACATCATCATCTTGTTCTAATCTTTCAATTAATTTACTTATATCTTCAGCTTGTGCATCTGAAACAGGTACAGTTGTAGCAGGTATCCATTCTAATTCAGCACTAATTGGCGTTATATTTTTATCTTCTAATGCTTTTTGCAATTTGCCAAAATCTGTAAATGCACTGCGTAGTATAATAATGCTATTACCATTCTCATCGGTACTTTCGCCCATTTCTTCTAAACCAAAATCAATTAATTCAAATTCTAATTCTTCAATATTTAAACCTTCGGGTTTTAATTTAAAAACACCCATTTTTTTAAATTGAAAACTTACACTTCCGCTATTACCCAAACTGCCACCACCTTTATTGAAATGACTTTTTACATTAGCCACAGTTCTTACATGATTATCAGTTGCGGTTTCAACCAAAATAGCAACACCATGAGGGCCATAACCTTCATATAAAATTTCATCATAATTTTCCATTTCTTTACCCATTGCCCTTTTAATAGCAGCCTCCACACGGTCTTTGGGCATGTTTACACTTTTGGCATTTTGAAAACATCTTCTTAACGCCGGATTTGTTGCAGGATCCGGGCCGCCGGCTTTTACTGCAATAGCAATTTCTTTTCCAATACGCGTAAATTGTTTTGCCATTCTATCCCATCGGGCAAACATGGTAGCTTTTCTTACTTCAAATATTCTTCCCATAATTAAGGTATAAATTATATGTGTTAAATGGTAAGTATTTTATGTAACCAACAACAAGAATGCTATGAAACATTTGTTGCGTCGCACACTTGTACATTTTTTAAGAGGCAGCAAATTTAGCAGATTGCTTTCTACTAACAAAAAACCCCGCAATTTGCGAGGCTTTTAGGGTAGTTAAAATTTTTCGATATTTTTTTTCATTTTTATTCTTTTTATACCATAGCCTATACCTCCGGCAATTAATAAACTTAAACCGCCATCTATAGGTGCATTGCCGTCGGGGTCAATATTACTTGGGTCACCTATTTGAGCGTATAGAAATACCGGTAGTAAAATTGTAATTAAAATTATTGTTATTTTTATATTTAATATGTTTTTCATTTCTATATTTTTTAGATAAACTTATTTGGTGTATTGGCTGGGTCTAAATTTTATAATCTTGTAATTTTTTTTGTTAAACTGTTACCTTTTGTATCGCTAATTTGTAGTAGTAGCATCCCGTTTGCGTTTCTTCCTATATTTATATATTGTATGCCGTTGGTGCCTTTTGTATTGTTTATTTGTTTTCCACTCATATCAAACACTTTTATATTTACAATGCCGGTTGCTCCACTTAAATTCAAACCAATTAAATTGCTGTTTGTAATATTTCCTAATATATCTGCTTTTAATGATGAAGCTGCGTTTGTTTGATCTTGTGGTACTATTAATTTATTGCTGCTAAATGTTAATACAAATCTTTCTTCTCCTAAAGTTGCTTTATCAGTTGTTACAGAAAAATGGTAAGCTTCATTTGGTTTTAATTCTGTTTGTGTGTTGGTATAATTATCTTTAAGTATTATGGTTGTACCTTCTGGTAAACTGTTTGCGGTTAATTTAAAACTATAGTTACCTATTGTGTTGGTATTAAATACTAAGGGAATGGTATTTAAACAATTTCTGGCATCAATGGCAACTGCTTTTCCGTCTTCTGCTACTGCGTAAAAATTAACCGATTCGTTATATAGTTTTACTAAATCGTTTTTATCTGTACTTTTTCCGGTTGCTTCTGCATCTAATCTAACAAATATTTTATCTGCAAAATTTCCATTGTGTTCTGCTATAATTTCTACAATTGCATTGGGTAATTTATTTCCAAATAAATTATTGGTAGGAGCATCTAATAAATTAATATCCCCTGTTGTTATGTTATAGTTACCTGAAGTTTTCAGTGCAATTACACCTAACACAGGAATGGGTGTTGTACCATCTGCATTTGTAACGGGAACCCATCCGCCTGCCTTCGTTTGTGCATTGGTTACATTTTGATTAGTTTGGTAAATGTAGTAAGGCTTGGGTCCACCGGCCAATGCTATACTATTTACAGGTGCCGCATACGGATTGCCAACTAAACTAAAATTTGCACCAACTACTGAAGGAACTGTGTATGACGAAGAGCTATTTAAGTTGCTACCGCTTACAGTATATGTAAATGCTGATGGGCCGGTAGTGTAACTTAATCCTGATACATTATCTGTTGCTGCACCACGTATAAAACAAGCATAAGCTTGATTGGCGGCAATATTTACTGCATTATATCCGGAGCCTGCTGAAACCCAAGAGTCGCTTGCATTATCATATGTCTTTACATCATTACCTGTGGTAGTTGTTGCGTTTAACCCTGTACTGCTTAAATTGGTTTGTGTAGTTGTGAAAGGGTTGGCAAACATTCTATATCCGCGTTGGCCAGTAATTGCTGTTTGAATATTTAGCAAATTGAAGATTGTTATATTGTCACTGCTTCCTATTAATGCTGCGTTTGGGTTAACTGTAATAGTGCCAACAGAAAGAGCAGATGAACCTGCTAATGGTGATATAGTTAATTTGGCATTAGATTGAATAGTAATAGTATTTGCGTTTTTCCCTCCTGAAAAAATAGTTGGTTGATTGGTAGGTGCAGATGGAATAATTACATCTGTAGCTGAAGTTGGTATTTTGGCAGCACTCCAGTTACTGGCTATTGCCCAATCTGTGCTGGTAGTTCCCGTCCATACGTTTGGGATATAAATTCTTTTAAACTTATTATTACCTTGGTCTGCAACTAATAAATTACCTGTGGCTTCAAAACTAATACCTGTAATATTAGAAAATTGCCCGGCCGCATAAGTTTCAATAATAGTACCTGAACTATTTAATTTTCTTACTGATTCATTACCTCTATCTGCAACATGTAAATATCCGGCTGCATCAAAAGATAAACCACAAGGATTGGTAAAACCTGTGTATGTAGCAATAACGGTACCCGAACTATTTAATTTTTTAACAGCACCACTCCCAAATTCTGATATATAAATATTTCCTGATGCATCTACCACTATGCCGGTGATGTGATTAAACCCTGATGCAAGTGTGGTAATACCTGTTCCATCATTATTCATTTTAACTACGTTTCCAGTTGAACCTACGCCATCTGTCCATTGACCAATATATACTTTTTGGTTTGCATCTACCGCAATACAAAAAGGAGATCCGATTAAAAGAGAAGAATAAGCTCCGGTAGATGCTAATGAAGCATTATATTTTCTAATATTAACTCCTTCAACTACCCAAACATCTCCATTTATAGGATCTACTGCAATTCCCGATCCGTTACTTGGCATTGATGGTGATGAGCCTATGAAAGCATCTGTAGTGCTATATGCCGATACTCGATCTGATAATCTGAGATGCGTTCCGTTAGGTAAACCTACAACTGCCAAAACAGAAGATGCAGAATAATATTCTGGGAATGCCGTAACTGTTTGGGCGTAGTTTGTAGAACTAAATGAGAATAGAAAAATTGTGAATACGAGAGCCGTAAATTTAAGCTTCATAGATAGTGATTAGAGTTTAAAATTGAGTGATAAAAAACATTACAAAGATTCCCCTCTATTTTATGGTTAACAATACCTGATAGCAGGTATTTTTTATTAGATTTTTATTTAATGAATGACAAATCTTTATTTTCATATTTACTTTTTAAAAAGTTTTAAGGTTAATTGATGAAAAGAGTGTATTTACTACAATTGTTGTTTATTGCTTTTTGTGCTAACTCTGTATTTTGTCAACCTACTATTGAGCTTGATAATATTAGTGGCAATGCACCCATTAATCAGTTTGCTGCTGTATATAAAAGTTCAAAAGTTACTATTAAAGATGTTGAAACAATAAAAGCTGCTCCCGATTCATGCTTCTATTTAAATAAAAATGTTCAAGAAGTTAATTATGGGTTTAATAAACCATATAGTTGGTGTAAGTTCAAATTAAAAAATAATACAAATGTTACAAGTTGGATTATTAAAATACATCAAGGTAAAGTAGATTCTGTTCAATTATATATACAAAGAGATACAGGTAAACTTATAAAATATAGACTCGTTGGTAGGTTTGATAGTCTTAAAAACAAACCTTTTTTTTCAGCTGATTATGCAAACCTAATTTTTTTATCTCCTAATGAAACAATTACTTGTTATTTATATACTAGTAGAAAATTTAGCAGGCATGCTGCAATTATTAGTGTAGAGAAAGAACAAAACTTTAATGCAAACAATCAACTGTTTAATATTGGAATTTGGGCTTTATTTGGGATTATTTTTTTAGTGAGCTGTATAGGTTTTGTGCTATACTATTTTATTAATGATAAAATATATATATATTATAGTATATACAGTTTTGCGTTTTTAACCTTACTGCTTTCTGGTACAGGATTTTTGAATGCTTTTTTATTTAATACTCGCTTTGAAGATATTTTTTACGGGTTTAACATAAGCACCTATTATTGGTTTTCGGCTTGGCATATTCTTTTTACAGTAGAATTGTTAGGTATAAATAAAAACACAGGAAAGTATGGATATTGGTTAGGTTATACTTTAGGAATAATTTTTTGCATAATTACTTTTGTTTTGTTAGTACCTATTTCAAACACACTCCGCTGGTGGCTATGTTATGCTTCATATTATATTGCTTTTCTTGTAGATGCTTTTGTGCTTTATGCTATTATTCTTTCATTTAAAAGAAGAAGAACGGTAGTGGTAATTTATTTAATTGGCTTTCTATGTACAACAATTGTTGGCACCATACTTTCACTTGCTGATTTACAAGTAATTGATGGAATTAATCAACATATTGATATTTTCTATATTACTCCTCTTGTAGAAATTACTTGCATGATAATAAGTTTAAGTTTTCTTTTTTCAAGTACTATAAAAGAAAGAATTAACTCACAAATTCAGCTTAATGAAATTCAAAGAGATATCATAAATGTTCAGGAGGAGGAACGTAAGCGGATTGCTCAAGATCTACATGATGAGGTAGGAAACTCTTTAGCAGCACTTAAAAATTTAGTTACGTACAATAGTGGAAAATACAATATTCAAGAAGAAATTGAACATATAATTAATGAAATTAGAAATATATCGCATAACCTTATGCCAATTGATTTTAATGAATATGCATTATCAACTATTGTTAGACAAACAATAGATAAATTTAAAGAACACCCAAGCATAAAGTTTGAATATATACAAACAGGCGATAGCAAAAAATTGCAACCGGTTACCGAGTTAATTATTTATAGAATATTGAATGAGCTTGTTTCAAACATTATCAAACACTCTAATGCTACCAAAGCTTTAATTCAACTAACATATCAAGAAAACAGTTTAATACTTTTGGTTGAAGATGACGGAATAGGTATAAATAATTATAATAATGAAACAGAGAAAAAAGGGTTGGGATTAAAAAATATTAAACATAGAGTAGGGTTTATTAATGCTATATTAACAATAGAAACAAACTCTACAGGAACATTAATAATAATAGAAACACCATATAAAAGCTATGAATAACACGCTAATAAGAATTGTAATTATTGATGATCATCGATTGTTTAACGATGGGTTATTTGCAATGCTTTCAACCGAAAAAACTGTATTAGTAGTTGAACAAGTTTACGATAGCAGAACTGCGGTTGCGGCAGTATCTAAATTTAATCCGGAAATGGTTTTAGTAGATTTTAATATGCCTCACATTAATGGAATTGAATTAACTAAATTATTAAAAGAAAAAAATCCACAACTTAAAATTATAGTATTGAGTATGTATAACGATGAAAGATTTATTGAACTGTTTAAGAAGAATAATGCCAATGGATATTTATTAAAAACTGTATCGGTAGAAAAACTGATTAATGTAATACATGATGTTGCTAATGGAGAAAATTATTTTCCTGAATTATATAATAACCATAGTCTTACTGAAGATGTTTTTCTTAAAAAACTAACGCTCTCTAACAGAGAGTTAGAGGTAATAAACTTAATTAAGCAGGGTTTGCAAACAAAAGAGATAGCAAGTCGTTTAAATATTTCATACTACACTGCAGAAACACATCGAAAAAATATCAAATTAAAAATTGGCATAAAAGGTGAAACTGATTTTTTAAAATTTATATACGAAAATTGTTGAACTATTCATTCATACTGATTTTTTTATTGTGAAGAATGAAAAGCAAAAAGAGAATATTCATACAAAATTGTAATTGAATATTCTCTTTTAAGTAAACAATAACAGAAAAGCTACTGCCCGAATGTTTTATTCAAAATCTGATGCTTTCGGTAAAATATCTGATGGATTACGCAGCTTGCTATTTTTTTTACTGTATGAAAAATAAACAATCAATCCAATGACCATCCAACCAAAGGCAACCATTAAAGTACGTTTATCTAAACCAACAATCATTGCTAAACAAATAACGGCACCCAATACTGAAACTACAGGAGCCATTGGTGTTTTAAAAGGACGTTGAATATGTGGAGATTTTACTCTTAAAATCCATACGCCTAAACTCACTAATACAAATGCAAATAAAGTTCCAAAGCTGGTTAAATCTCCTGCAATACTTCCGGGAACAAAGGCAGCAAAAGCCCCTACAAATAAGAACAAAATCCAATTGGCTTTGTACGGTGTTTTAAATTTAGGATGTAACACACCAAATGCTTTAGGTATTAATCCATCATTACTCATTGTATAAAAAATACGGCTTTGCCCCATAAGCATTACAAGTATTACGGAAGAAAAACCTGCAAGAATAGCTACTGTAACTGCAGTGGCAAGCCATCCGTAACCATGCATATAAGTTGAAATGGCGTATGCAACAGAAGCTTCACGTCCTTTTTCAGGATCAACAAAATCTTTCCAGTTGGCAACACCTGTTAATACATGTCCAAATAATATATATAAAACGGTACAAATTACTAATGATCCTAAAATACCAATGGGCATATCTCTTTTAGGATTTTTAGCTTCTTGGGCTGCGGTACTTACGGCATCAAATCCAATAAAGGCAAAAAATACAATGGCGGCACCGCCCAGTACTCCGCCCCAACCATGTTTATTCCACCCACTATAATCTGCAATAACCTTTCCGGCACTGTCTTTTACGGCAGCTGTGTTTTCAGGAATTAAATAAGGAGAATGATTTTCTGGTTTAATAAAATGCCAACCAATAGCAATAAATATTATTACAATAGCTACTTTAACAAACACAATAATGGCATTTACCATTGCACTTTCTTGTGTGCCTTTAATAAGTAATAGGGTTAGCAATAATAAAATAAGTAAAGCCGGTGCATTAATAATACCTTTATGTAAAACACCTGCGGTATCTGTAAAACTTTCAAAAGGTGAGTGGCACCACTCATAAGGAATACCACCTCCCAACAGTTTATTTAAATATTCACTCCATGCAATACTTACGGTGGCAGCACCTAAGGCATATTCCATAATTAAAGCCCATCCTATAATCCATGCAATTAATTCACCCATGGTTACATAACTGTATGCATAAGCACTACCTGCAATAGGAATCATGGCTGCAAATTCTGCATAACATAATCCCGCAAAAGCACAACCAATAGCAGCTACAATAAAAGAAAGGGTAACAGCGGGACCCGCAGCTTCTCCTGCTGCTGCTGCGGTTCTTACAAAAAGACCTGCACCAATAATGGCTCCAATACCAAGTGCAATAAGGTTTCCTGCACCTAGTGTTCTTTTTAAACCTTTTTCACCATCGGCTGCCTGAGCCAACATTTGGTCTAAAGATTTTTTCGCAAATAAACTCATAAGTGTGTTTGATTGGGGTTCTTAAAAAATATTTGATGTGGAAAAATAAGGATTTAATCATTTCCAATAGTTAAAAATTTATGAGAACGTATTTTGCAGATAGAATACTTTATATTGCCAACCTAACTATTTATAAAAATTGCTGTATGGCTAATGTGCCTGTAACCCCTCAAAAAAAAAGTAGGTTAACCTTATGGATTGTAGTGGCAATGATATTAGGAATTATTGCAGGATACTTTGTTCATGAGTATTACCCAATTGCTACTGCAAAAACTTTTTCAACTAATATTAATTTGCTTACCACTATTTTTTTAAGATTAGTGCAAATGATTGTTGCTCCCATTGTTTTTACAACATTAGCAGTGGGTATTGCCAAATTAGGCGATATGAAAACGGTAGGAAGAGTTGGCGGAAAAGCAATGTTATGGTTTATTACAGCCTCATTGGTATCACTTTCGTTAGGCTTAGTTTTAGTAAATCTTTTTAAACCCGGTGTTGGTGCAGATATAAAACATACCGATGTTGCTGCCGTAAATGATTTATTAGAAAAATCAAAAGGGTTTTCTTTACAAAAATTTGTTGAACATGTAGTACCACGCAGTGTTATAGAAGCTATGGCCAATAACGAAATTTTACAATTGGTTGTATTTTCTATTTTCTTTGGAATTGCTTTAACGGCTATAGGGAAAAAAGGAGAATCTATTATTAATGCATTAGACTCATTAGCACATGTTGTATTAAAAATGGTAGGTTATGTTATGTATTTGGCACCGGCAGGAGTTTTTGGTGCTATGGCTGCTGCAATTGCAAAAAATGGAATTGGCATATTATTCACTTTCGGAAAATATTTAGGAGAATTTTATTTAGGATTATTAATTCTATGGTTGTTGTTATTGGGAGTAGGTTATTTATTCTTAAAACAAAAATTACTTGTATTAGTAAAAAGAATTGCTGCACCAATGGGTATAGCATTTAGTACTGCAAGCAGTGAAGCAGTTTATCCTAAATTGGTAGAAGAATTAGAGCGGTTTGGATGTAATAACAAAATTGTAAGTTTTATATTGCCCTTAGGTTACTCTTTTAATTTAGACGGAAGTATGATGTATATGACTTTTGCAAGCATGTTTATTGCACAAGCATTTAATATTACAGGAATTACCGGAGATATAAGTCAGCAGATAGTTATGTTACTTGTTTTCTTAATTACAAGTAAAGGAATTGCAGGCGTACCAAGAGCAAGTTTAGTAGTAGTATTGGCAACCGGTGCTATGTTTGGGTTACCGGCAGAAGGCGTTGGTTTAATTTTAGCAATTGATGTTTTTTGCGATATGGGTAGAACCATGACCAATGTTTTAGGCAATGCATTAGCTACAAGTGTGGTAAGCAAATGGGAAGGAGAATTAAAACATTCGGCATAATAAAACATGATTTTAATTATTAATATAATATTTTATACTGGTATATGTTATCAATTATTTTAGACAATTTTAGCTGGCATCAATTATTACAACCTCAGTTTTACATTGAGCATGGCGGATTGTGGCTATTACTTTTTGTTGTATTTGCCGAAACCGGATTGTTTGCCGGTTTCTTTTTACCCGGCGATAGTTTATTATTTGTTGCAGGAATTTATAATAGAGAATTAATTACTACAATTTTCCCTTTTATTCAAAACGATTACATACAATTACTACTATTGTGGGTACTCATTTCTTTTGCTGGAATAATTGGAAACACAGTAGGATATTGGTTTGGGAAAAAAGTAGGCCCTGCAATGTATCATTGGAAAGATAATATGTTCTTCAAAAAAAAATACTTACATCAAGCACATGAGTTTTATGAAAAGCATGGGGGAGGGGCAGTTGTTATTGCAAGGTTTTTACCTATTATAAGAACGTTTGCTCCTATTGTTGCAGGCATTGTTGAAATGGATAAAAAAAAATTCACATATTATAATATTGTTGGATGTATTTCTTGGGTATTAAGCATGTTAATGGCAGGGCATTTCTTACAAAAATGGATACTTGCCCAATTTAATTTCGATTTAAAAAGTCATTTAGAAATTATTGTTTTAGGAATTGTTTTAGTAACTACAGCTCCCGTAATTTTTAAACTTCTTTTTTCAAAAGAAAAAAAATAAATCCAACACTAAAGTATAATAGTGGTTATTAAAAACCTTGGTTGCAGATAAAATAAATACAATAGTTATATTTACTTATCAATACCAATTGTTATGACAAAAAAAGAGTACGGCATCTTTTCGCTTCCTGTTATTATTGGTGCGTTAGGTTATTTTGTAGATATATATGATTTATTATTGTTTAGCATTATTCGCATTCCTTCTTTAAAATCATTAGGTTTAAGTGATGCAGAAATTACAAATGATGGGTTATTTATTATTAATGTACAAATGATTGGTTTATTGGTAGGTGGAATTATTTGGGGCATTTTAGGCGATAAAAAAGGAAGATTAAAAGTTTTGTTTGCTTCTATTGTTTTATACTCCATCGGAAATATTGCTAATGGTTTTGTTCAATCTGTAAACCAATATGCCCTTATACGTTTTATAACAGGTATTGGTTTAGCGGGAGAATTAGGTGCAGGCATTACTTTGGTTAGTGAATTATTGCCAAAAGCTAAACGAGGTATTGGTACATCGTTAGTTGCGGGCATTGGTTTAACAGGTGCTGTGGTTGCCTTCTTTTTAAAAGAAAATTTTGATTGGCGTACTTGCTATTTTATTGGTGGTGGTTTAGGTTTTTTATTATTGTTATTACGCGTGGGTGTATTAGAATCCGGCATGTTTAAATCAATTGAAAAAAGCACTGTTAGAAAAGGAGATTTTTTTATGCTCTTTAAAAAATGGAATATATTTTCAAAATATGCAAAAGCAATTTTAATAGGCTTGCCTTGCTGGTATATTATAGGAATTTTAATAAGTTTTTCAAAGGAATTTGCTATTAAAATGAATGTACAAGGTTCTATTGATCCGGGTAAGGCAGTAATGTATGCTTATGTAGCAGTTTCAATAGGAGATGTATTAATAGGGTTTGTAAGCCAATGGTTTAAAAGCAGAAAAAAAGCTATTTATATTTTTTATGGTATTACTGCTTTATCAATTATTTGGTTTTTTAATTTAAATAGAGCCAATGTTAATACTGTTTATATTGTTTGTGCTGTAATGGGCTTTGGTGCAGGTTTTTGGGCAATATTTGTAACAATGGCCGCAGAGCAATTTGGTACTAATATAAGAGCTACCGTTGCAACCACAGTACCTAATATGGTGCGTGGTTCATTAACTTTAATTTCCATTTTATTTACTTCACTTCAGCCGGCATTTGGGTATCTTAAAAGTGCTTGGATTGTAGGCATAGTGGTTATGTTAATTGCAATAGTTGCATTATATTTTACCGAAGAAACTTTTCATAAAGATTTAAATTATATTGAAGAGTAGAAGATAAATTATGCCAATAGTTTTTGCTATAACCTACGAGCCACCAACTATTAACTTTGTTGCATGAAAATTCTTATCATTCGTTTTTCATCAATCGGCGATATTGTTTTAACAACGCCTGCTATTCGTTGTTTAAAACAACAAATAAATAATGTATCTGTTCACTACTTAACAAAAGAAAATTATGCAAGCATTCTTACTTCTAATCCATATATAGATAAAGTAATTACATTAAATAATGATTGGAGTTTAATGATTGCAGAATTAAAGAAAGAACAATATGATTATATAATTGATCTTCATCATAACCTCAGGACCTTAAAAGTAAAACGAGCATTAAAAAAAGTAAAAAGTTTTTCTTTTAATAAACTGAATATTCAAAAGTGGTTACTTACTGCATTTAAAATTAATATACTGCCTACCGAACATATAGTTGATAGATATATGAACACATTAAAAAAAATGAATGTGTTTAATGATGGGCAAGGATTAGATTTTTTTATTCCTGAAAAAGATAAAGTTGCTTTAAAAGATATTCCTGCTTCGCATCACTTTGGTTTTATTGGAATTGTAATTGGAGCTGCTTTAAATACCAAAAAATTACCTCTATCAAAACTAAAAGAATTGTGTGCTAAAATTAATCACCCAATAATTTTATTAGGTGGAAAAGAAGACAGAGAAATTGGTGATGATATTATGACGATTGATAATATTAAAATCTATAATGCATGCGGAAAATTTAATTTGAATGAAAGTGCTGATTTAATTCGCCAATCTAAATGTATAATTACACACGATACAGGCCTTATGCATATTGCAGCTGCCTTAAAAAAGAAAATAATATCTGTTTGGGGAAATACTATTCCTGAATTTGGAATGACACCGTATTATGGAAATAATCAAATTCAAAATATCATATTTCAAGTTTCAAATTTAAGTTGTAGGCCGTGTAGTAAAATTGGTTACCATAAATGCCCTAAAAAACATTTTAAATGTATGCAGTTACAGAATGTGGAACGAATAGCAAAAAATACAATTGAATTGATAAAATAATTTTTATTGGCATATTGTTCGTTGTGCTTTCTAATACTTCAAAATTATAATTTACAAAAAACAGAATCTCATAAAATGAATATGGTACCTACACGCAATTTCAATAAAATTGCTTAAATAAATTAAAATTAAATACAATGAAATTTATTAAATTATCTCCAAACGTTTTTTATGCAGATATAAAAATAGGATTGAAGCTTTTTGTTGAATGCCTTGAATTTACAATTAGTTATGATGACTTAAATTCAAGCAATCCTTTTTGTGTTATTGAAAAAGACGGCCTTGGATTACATTTAATTCAAAACAAAGAATTTGCCGACAAAGACAGACCTGAAATACGTCTTGAAACTAATAACATAGAGGAAGTTTATAATTCTGTAACAAAAAAATTCCCTGAATTACTTCACCCCAATTCAAAAAATATTTCAATTAAGCCTTGGAGAGCAAAAGAATTTGCGTTAAAAGATGAATCAGATGTTTGTATAATTATTCAGCAATGGGAATTTTAGCTGAAATGACTTTTAAAAAAATACATATAATAAAAAATAACTGTAGCACGAATACACACATTATTGCTAAGCCATAAACTTATATGCAAAGTGAAATATTTGATGTTATAAAATAAAACTGCTCTTCAATAATTTTGAAGAGCAGTTTGTTATAACCAATGTGTAATAAAATTTTATAAGGTTTTCAATACATCATTCATATTTCTTACTGCATCAGCACTTTTATTAAATGCGGCTTGTTCAGTAGCACTTAATTTAAAATCAACAATTTTTTCCCAACCGTTTTTACCTAATACAACTGGTACTACTAAAGAAATATCTTGTTGACCATATTCTCCTTCTAAATAAACACCACTTGAAATTAATTTTTTCTCATCACGTAAAATACTTTCAACCATTGATGCTACACCTGCACCCGGTGCATACCATGCACTTGTACCAATTAATTTGGTTAAAGTAGCACCGCCTACCATTGTATCGGCAACAATTTTAGCTTGTTGTTCTTCAGTTAAAAAATGTGTTACGGGTGTGCTATTCCATGTAGCATGTTTAATTAAAGGAATCATAGTTGTATCTCCGTGTCCGCCAATTACAACTGCATTTAAATCGGCAGGAGAACATTGTAAGGCCTGACTTAAATAATATCTAAAACGTGCAGAATCTAATGCACCACCCATTCCTAATACTTTATTTTTAGCTAAGCCTGAAGTTTTATAAGTTAAATAATTCATTGTATCCATTGGGTTTGAAACCACAATGATGATGGTGTTGGGAGAATATTTTAAAATATTTTCTGTTACACTTTTTACAATGCCTGCGTTTACACCAATTAATTCTTCGCGTGTCATTCCGGGTTTACGTGGTAAGCCAGAAGTTATTACAACAACATCACTATTTGCGGTAGCAGCATAATCGTTTGTTACGCCTTTAATTTTTGTGTCAAACCCAAGTAATGCAGCGGTTTGCATCATATCAATACTTTTACCTTCGGCAACACCTTCTTTAATATCAAGTAATATTAATTCATTGCACAATTCTTTGCGTGCAATATTATCGGCACAGGTAGCACCAACGGCTCCGGCACCAATTACTGTAACTTTCATGAAATAAAATTTATAAGTGAGTGAAATAATTTGCGTTGCAAAATTACATGAATGATGTGGGAATTAAATTGTTTTTTATTGTTGGATAAAACAAAAAATAGGGATAAAAATAATTTACATATTTGGCAGCTTATTATTATTTAACTGCTTCAAGTAATTCTTCAGGTTTTACACCTTCTCTATATTCTTTAAAAAACATATCATTTTTATAGATTGCCATATAGGGTGTAAATTCTACTCTAAAAAATGCAGGAATAAAATATTTGGGGTCTCTTCCTACAACCATATTGGGCATTTTAGTGAGCTGATATTTTTCTTTAAATGCTGTATTATCGGAAACAGGATAGTATGATACCCATACAAAAAATATATTATCTAATTGCTCTTTAACTTTTACTAGCTCTTTAGCTTCATATTGGCAGTGCCCACATTCGGGGCTAAAATAAATGATAGCAATTGTTTTATCTTTTGGTAGTTGTGCATTGGTAAACCAAGTAGTATCTGTTCCTGATATTGATGTAATAATTTTAATGGTTGGTGTGTGTGGGTATTTTAAATAAGGTGCAGAAGAATCTTTTTTGTTTTCTGTTTGTGCAAATGCAGCAACACAAGGTATTAATAATAAAACGGTAATTAAATATTTCATTTGCTTTATTTGAATGATTAAAAGTATTTAAATAAAGGATTGATAGAATATTAAAACTGTTAAAATGAATTTGATTTTATTTTTTTTGTTCAGCTTCAAGCATTCGCATTTGCTTGGCATCTTGCAAAAAGTCAGATGCAAAAATAAAATTGTTCAACAATTCATCTTTACTAAAAATAATATCTTTATTACTTCCTTCCCATTGTTTATTGCCTTTGTGTAAGTAAATAATATTATCTCCAATTTCCATAACACTATTCATATCATGAGTTACAACAATCGTGGTAATATTATAATCGGTTGTAATTTGTTTTATTAGTTTATCTATTAATAAAGAAGTTTGTGGGTCTAACCCACTGTTCGGTTCATCACAAAACAAATATTTTGGGTTTAAGACAATTGCTCTTGCTATACCAACACGTTTTTTCATTCCACCGCTTATTTCGCTAGGATATTTTTTATTGGCATCTTTTAAATTTACTCTTTCTAATACTTCATTACAACGCTTCTTTTTTTCTGATTGAGAAAGTTGTGTAAACATATCTAACGGAAATAAAATATTTTGTTCAACCGTCATGCTATCAAATAATGCACTGCCTTGAAATAGCATGCCAATATCTTGCCGAAGCATTTTTTTTGCTTCATTATTCATATTCAGCATATTCTCTCCGTTATACAAAACTTCACCTTCATCGGGTTTAAATAAACCCACCATGCATTTGGTAAAAACAGTTTTTCCGCTACCGCTTGTACCAATTATTAAATTGCATTTACCCGCTTGCATTTGTGCAGATATGTTGTTAATGATAATTTTATCTCCAAAAGATTTTTTTATATTTTTTACTTCTATCATGTTTTAATACTTCTTAAAGAAACGATAATGTTTTTTGGTTTTTTAGTAAATCTTCAAAAGTATCTTTATCTCTAATTAAGTGAAATTCATTATTTATAAATAATACTTCTGCCGGTTTGTAACGGCTGTTAAAGTTGCTGCTCATTTCAAAGCCATAAGCTCCGGCATTGTAAAAAACTAAATAATCTTCTTCGCGTATTTCATTTATTTTTCTATCCCATGCAAACGTATCAGTCTCGCAAATATTTCCTGTAATGGTATAATGTTTTATTGCACCGGTTGGATTGCTTATGTTTTTTATTTTATGATAAGCATCGTAAAACATGGGGCGAATTAAATGATTAAAACCGCTATTTATTCCTGCAAAAATGGTGGTATTGCTTTCTTTTAAAACATTAACCTGTGTAATTAAATAACCACATTCACTTACCATAAACTTACCCGGCTCAAACCAAACTTGTAAGGGTTTGTTGTAGGGATGGTTGTCAAAAGCTTCTTTTACTTTTTCTGCTAATAAATTAATATCGGTTTCGGTATCTCCGTTTTTGTAAGGTACTTTAAAACCACCGCCTAAATCAATAGATTCTAATTCTTTAAACTTAGGCATTATTTCAAACAATACTTCAATTCCTTTTACAAATACATCAACATCTTTTATTTCACTGCCTGTATGTATATGTAAATTTTTAATGTGTAAATTATATTTGTTTATTATTTGTAATATATCTTCAATTTGATTTATGGGTATTCCGAATTTACTTTTATCGTGCCCTGTTGAAATTTTTAAATTACCGCCGGCCATAATATTGGGTCGAAGCCTAATGCCAATAGGATAGGTGTGCTTATATTTTTGCCCAAATTTTTCAAGGTTAGAAAGACTGTCTATATTAATATGAATACCCAAATTTTTTGCTTCTTCAATTTCATTAAAAGCAATTCCATTAGAAGTATAAAGAATGCAATTAGGATTGAAACCTGCATGCAAGGCTAATTTTGCCTCATTAATGCTGCTACAATCAACATTACAACCAATACTTTTAATGTATTTTAAAATATTAATATTTGTTAATGCTTTACAAGCGTAAAAAAAAGTTACATTGCTTTTGCTAAATGCTTGTTTTAGTTTATTGTATTGATCTGCAATTTTTTCTGCATGGTACACATATAAAGGGGTACCAAATTTTTCTGCTGCTTTAATAAGTTGTTCGTTGCTTAATTGTTCTACCTGCATATTGCGAAGATAATAGAGAAGAAGGTTTAGAAATTTAAAGATTGGTGTGTATTAAAAGAACGGTAAAGTGTTAAAAACAAAAAAGCCCTGAAACTTTTATGTATCAAGGCGTTATTGTTTGGTAGCCGGTACGGGAATCGAACCCGTCTTTGCCCCGTGAAAGGGGGCTGTCCTAGCCGATAGACGAACCGGCCGTTTGTTTATCGGGCTGCAAAAATAGGGGGCTGCTTTTTCCTATCCAAAATAATTATTTATTGTTTTTAAAAAAACGCCTATTGTGAAAACACAACAGGCGAAAAACTAAAACTACCTCAACCTATAATTAAGTACTTAGATGTTTATTTGTTTATAAAGTTTAATAAATCAAAAAAATAAGAATTTTATAAATCTAAAAAGTCAATAAACAAAAATTCGAGCAGCTTCCCTACTTTTGCCGCCTTAAATAAAATTTATGGCAACAACATCAGACATTAGTCGTGGTATGATTTTAAAGTTAGACGGTAGCCTTTATAGTGTAATAGAGTTTGGAGAAAATAAAACTGCTAGAGCAGCAGCCAAAGTTTGGGCAAAGCTTAAAGGAGTTGATAATAACCGTACTATTGAAAAAACATGGAATAGCGGCGAAAATATTTTTCCGGTAAGAGTAGAGAAAAAAGCTTTTCAATATTTATATAAAGATGACAGTGGTTATAATTTAATGAATAATGAAACTTTTGAGCAAATTGCTTTAGCAGAAACAATGATTGATGCTCCACAATTTTTAAAAGATGGCAGCGAAGTTTTTGTTTATATAAATACCGAAACCGAACAACCTATTGGTGCAGAGTTACCCGAAAAAATTGTTGTTACTATTACTTATTGTGAGCCGGGTGTTAGGGGTGATACAGCCACACGTGCACTAAAAACTGCAACTATTGAAACTGGTGCAACGGTGCAAGTGCCTTTATTTGTAAATGAAGGAGAAACTATTCGCATTAATACCAAAACGGGCGAATATGTTGAAAGAGTAAAAGAATAAACAAAAAATATTTATACAATACCTTGCAAACGCAGGGTATTGCTTCTTTTAGAGCATTGCTATTCAAAAAAATAATGAATAAAATCAAATAATGGTAAACTGGTTTGGATTAAATTTTTTAAGAAAATCTTCAGTTTTTGAATGATTTTACCTTAAAAACTTGCAAATTCTACCTTTTTTTAACTAATTTGCTTCACTTTTACTTTAAAGTTTTTTCCTAACCAAATTGCCATCATTAAAACACAGTTTATGGATTTAAAACAAATTCACGAGTTAATTAAAGTTGTAAATAAGAGTAACATTGGAGAAATTAGTATTGAAGATAAAGATGGAAAAGTTACCATCAAACAAAAAGAAGCACCGGTAGTTACAGTTGCACAACCGGTTTCTACACCTCAAGTTTATAATGTTACACCACAAGCCCCTGCTGCTGTTCAGGCTGCTTCAGCCCCACAAACAACTGCTCCCGCTACAGTTAAAACCGATAACTTAATTACTATTAAAAGCCCAATGATTGGTACTTTCTACCGCAAATCATCTCCCGATAAACCTTCGTTTGTAGAAGTTGGAGACGAGGTGTCTATTGGCAAAGTGGTATGTATTATTGAAGCCATGAAATTATTTAACGAAATAGAAAGTGAAGTTTCAGGAAAAATTGTAAAAGTATTGGTTGAAAATGCAAGCCCTGTAGAGTATGACCAACCTTTGTTTTTAGTAGAACCTGCATAATTATTAAATGTGCAAGCATGCAAATGTGCAAATGATTTTTGTACATCTACACATTTTCTAATCTTCAAATTAAATAAATGTTTAAAAAAATATTAATAGCTAATCGTGGAGAAATTGCTTTGCGTGTTATACGTACATGCAGAGAAATGGGAATTAAAACCGTTGCCGTTTACTCAACCGCCGATAAAGATTCTTTACATGTTCGTTTTGCAGATGAAGCAGTATGTATTGGTAAACCGGCTGGAACAGATTCATATTTAAATATTCCTCATATAATGGCGGCGGCAGAAATTACCAATGCCGATGCAATACATCCGGGTTATGGGTTTCTTGCAGAAAATGCAAAATTCTCTCAAATATGTGCTGAACATGGCATTAAATTTATTGGCCCAACACCCGAAATGATTAATAAAATGGGTGATAAAATTACTGCCAAAGAAACCATGATTAAAGCAGGTGTGCCTGTAGTTCCTGGTAGTGGTGGTTTATTAGAAAATGTAGCACAAGCAAAAGATTTAGCAAAAAATGTTGTAGGATATCCTGTTATTTTAAAAGCCACTGCCGGCGGTGGTGGTAAAGGAATGAGAGTTGTATGGAAAGAAGAAGATATTGAAAAAGCTTTTGAAACAGCTAAAGCAGAAGCTGCCGCATCGTTTAAAAACGATGGTATTTATATGGAAAAATTTGTAGAAGAACCACGCCATATTGAAATACAAATTGCAGGAGATCAATACGGTAATGTGTGCCATATGAGTGAACGCGATTGTTCTATTCAACGTCGTCATCAAAAATTAGTTGAAGAATCTCCCTCTCCGTTTATGACACCCGAATTGCGTAAAGCCATGGGTGAAGCTGCTATTAAAGCTGCATCGGCTATAAACTATGAAAGCGTTGGTACTATTGAGTTTTTAGTAGATAAGCATCGCAATTTTTACTTTATGGAAATGAATACTCGTATTCAGGTAGAGCATTGCGTTACTGAAGAAGTTATCAATTTTGATTTGATTAAAGAACAAATTAAAATTGCCATGGGCGAAAAAATATCGGGTAAAAATTATGAACCTACCATGCATGCTATTGAATGTAGAATTAATGCTGAAGATCCGTATAACGATTTTAGACCTTCTCCCGGAAAAATTACCATACTACATACTCCCGGAGGCCATGGTGTACGTGTAGATAGTCATGTGTATGCAGGTTACGTAATTCCACCTTATTATGATAGTATGATTGGTAAATTAATTACTATTGCACGCACCCGTGAAGAAGCAATAGATACTATGTACCGAGCTTTAAGTGAATATGTAATTGAAGGCGTAAAAACAACAATTCCTTTTCATTTGCAATTAATGAAGAATGAAGATTTCAGAAAAGGAAATTTTACCACCAAGTTTTTAGAAACATTTAAAATGCAATGATTAAATAATTAATTAAATAAAAAAATCCTGATATATATATCAGGATTTTTTTATTTAAACAAGTTGTAATTACTTTTTACCACCGCCTTGTCCGCCGCCGCTGCCAGGGCGACGCATTTGTAAGGCTTCTGCAACTTTTTTAGCAGTTTCTTCTGGGATACCTGCTTTAATTAATCTTTTCATTCTTGCTTCTCCTACAGCTTTCATTGCAGCCTGTCTTTCTTCTTGAGTCATTTCCATGAAATTACCCATGTTGGCAGGTCTTTCGCTATAAATTGCAATAGCAGAATCAGTTTGTACCTGAGTTAAACCTAATGGTTTTAATCTTTCTTTCCATTGTGCTATTCTTTCTTCAGGAGACATTCTTTGCCCACCACCCGGAGGTTGTGCATGTAATGCAGTAAATGAGCAAGCTGTTGCTACTACTAATAATACAAATAACTTTTTCATACAATTTTTATTTTTAGTTAGAAATTGAAAGTAATTCTTAAAAGAAAAGTAAAGTTCTTTTTTTCGGTAAACGGTAAATAAAATCGGCAGTAAATAAAAAGCCCTTTGTTTATGCAAAGGACTTTTTAAAATTGAGAATTATTAGCGTAAGAATAGCATCTCTCTGTATTTTGGTAAACTCCAATATTCATCACCTATTAGTGCTTCTAATTTATCTACATGATAACGTAAATCATCAAAAAATGTTTCTTTAACTTGGGTGCAATAGGCAATGGCTTTGGTGCGTGTATTATCTATTGCATTGGCAATTTTTCTGGCTTCAACTAATGCATGTGTTTTGTTATACACTTCTTGTAAATGCTTACTTATTTTGGTTAAAATTTCTAATTGAATTTTGTAAGCCGTTTCAGGTAGGCCTGATGCTTTTAAACCATTTATATTGGTTAATATTTCGTTTTGATATTTTACTGCTGCAGGTATAATATGGTTTAATGCTAAATCACACATTATTCTTGCTTCAATTTGTACTTTTTTAATATATTTTTCTAGCTCTATTTCGTGCCTTGCTTCTAATTCTGCGTGGCTATATATATTATTGTTTTCAAATAATTTTTTAGCTTTTTCAGTTATCATTGCATCTAATGCTAATGGCGTAGTAGGTATATTAGGTAAGCCTCTTTTTTCGGCTTCTTTGTGCCATGCTTCACTATAACCATCTCCTTCAAATAAAACTTTTTTACTATCTACAATATATTTTTGAATGGTTTGTATAATGGCAATTTCTTTTTTCTCACCTTTTGCAATTAATGTATCAACATCGGTTTTAAATTGTTTTAAAGTTTCTGCCATAATAACGTTTAATACTGTCATTGGGCTTCCGCAATTGGCAGTAGAACCTACGGCTCTAAATTCAAATTTATTTCCGGTAAATGCAAACGGAGAGGTTCTGTTTCTATCGGTATTATCTAACAATAATTCCGGAATAGAGCGATGAATATCTAATTTTAAAATGGCTTCATCTTGTTCATCAAACTTGTTGCCAACACGGTTTTCAACTTCTTTTAAAACATTCGATAAATATTCTCCAATGAAAACTGAAATAATTGCCGGCGGGGCTTCGTTGGCACCTAAACGATAATCGTTTCCTGCTGAAGCAATAGAAGACCTTAAAACATCAGCGTAATCGTGAACGGCTTTAATGGTATTTACAAAAAATGTTAGGAACATTAAATTGGTTTTTGGTGTTTTTCCGGGACTTAATAAATTAATGCCCGTATCGGTTGCCATACTCCAATTATTATGTTTACCGCTTCCGTTAATGCCTGCGAAAGGTTTTTCGTGAAATAATACACGTAGTTTATGGCGGCGAGAAACTCTTTCCATAATATCCATTAATAGTGAGTTATGATCAACGGCTACGCTCACTTCTTCATAAATAGGTGCTAACTCAAATTGTGATGGTGCAACTTCATTATGGCGTGTTTTAAGTGGAATGCCTAATTTGTAACATTCGGTTTCAAGATCTCTCATAAAAGCATAAATTCTTTCCGGAATAGAGCCAAAATAATGGTCTTCTAATTGTTGCCCTTTGGCAGGAGATGCTCCATAAACGGTTCTTCCGGCTAAAACTATATCGGGGCGTGCGTTGGCGAGGCTTTCATCAATTACAAAATACTCTTGCTCCCAACCTAATGTGGCAGTAACTTTTGTAACATTCTTATCAAAATAATTACAAACATCTACGGCAGCTTTGTTTAATGCCTCTGATGCCTTTAATAGGGGGGCTTTATAGTCTAAACTTTCACCTGTATATGAAACAAATATGGTAGGAATACAGAGTGTTTTTCCGGCTCCAATTTCCATAATAAAAATAGGAGAAGAAGGATCCCAAGCCGTATATCCTCTTGCTTCAAAAGTAGCACGTAATCCACCACTAGGAAATGAAGAAGCATCAGGTTCTTGTTGTATTAATGCTCCGCCTTCAAATTCTTGAATAGCTGTTCCATCACTTTTAATAGTAAAAAAACTATCATGTTTTTCGGCTGTTGTTCCGGTTAAGGGTTGAAACCAATGCGAAAAGTGAGTCACATTTTTTGCTTCTGCCCATGCACGTATTCCACTAGCTATTTGGTTGGCAACTGCTCTATCAATTTTTTTTGAACCTTTTATACTTGCCTGTAAACTTTTATAAGCTTCATCACTTAAATATTCGCGGGCGGTAGTTAATGTAAAAACATTTTCGCCAAAAATGGTTGAAACTTTAATTGAGGGTGTTTCAATAGTTTCTTTTCGGTTGGTTGCTACTTCTTTAATAGCGGTAAATCTTAGTGACATATTGTTGGTTTTGTTGCTTAAAAATTCAATTATTTATATTAAAATAAAATAAATGTAATTAATTTCATCGTTTAATCTATTTTTTAAAACAAAAAATAATTTTTTTTGTTAAAATAAATAAGTAAGTGGCAAATTTTAAATAAAAATAGTAGATAATTTAATTAAAATACAATTAAAATGAATTTTTTAAAATATTTTATTTTTTATAACGTATAATTTGTGAAGTATTTTTGAGCCGGATATAAGCCCTTAATCATCATTTTATTTCAACATCAATCACTTTTCTTCTTTATAACTTCATCTTGTATGCATGTTTTGCTTCCTTAACTTCGCAGCCTTATGGAAATTACCGTTAAAACCGCCGAAGAACTTCGCCTTACGGCAGATGAATTTGCATTAATTAAACAAAAATTAGGTCGTACACCCAACTTTACTGAATTATGTGCTTTCAGTGGTATGTGGAGTGAGCATTGCAGCTACAAAAATTCAATTAAATGGTTAAAAAAACTGCCACGTAGTGGTGGTAGAATGTTAGTGGCGGCCGGTGAAGAAAATGCAGGTTTAATGGATATGGGTAATGGTTGGGGTGTTGTGTTTAAAATAGAAAGTCATAATCATCCAAGTGCAATTGAACCTTTTCAAGGTGCAGCAACGGGTGTGGGTGGTATTCAAAGAGATATTTTCACAATGGGAGCAAGACCTATTGCTTCTTTAAACAGTCTTCGTTTCGGTAATTTAAAAGATAAAAAAACACAACGTTTATTAAGTGGTGTGGTGAAAGGAATTGGTCATTACGGCAATTGTTTTGGTGTTCCAACAGTAGGTGGTGAAGTTTATTTTGAAGATTGTTATCATACCAATCCGTTGGTAAATGCCATGAGTATTGGTATTATGAAAGTTGATAAAATGATTAGTGCTACGGCAAAAGGAAAAGGAAATCCAGTTATTTATGTTGGCAGTGCAACAGGTAAAGATGGAATTGGCGGTGCAAGTTTTGCAAGTGCAAATATTACCGAAGAAAGTACCGAAGAATTACCGGCAGTACAAGTGGGTGATCCGTTTCAAGAAAAAAAATTATTAGAGGCTTGCTTAGAAGTAATTGATACCGGTGCTGTGGTGGGTATGCAAGATATGGGTGCTGCAGGAATTATTTGTAGCACGGCAGAAATGAGTGCTAAAGGAGAAGTAGGAATGAGAATTGATTTAGATAAAGTTCCTACGCGACAAAAGAATATGAAAGCATGGGAGTTGTTATTAAGTGAAAGTCAAGAAAGAATGTTGATGGTTGTTGAAAAAGGAAGAGAACAAGAAGTAATAGATGTGTTTGAAAAATGGGATTTAAGTTGCAGCACTATTGGTGAAGTAACCGATGATGGTTTATTAAAATTTTATATGCATGGAAATTTAGAAGCAACTATTCCTGCTTATGAGTTGGTTTTAGGTGGAGGTGCTCCACAATACACAAGAGAATACGCTGAACCAAAATATTTCGAAAAAATAAATCAATTTAAAATTGATAATGTAAAAGATGTTCATTCAAACAATGAATTAAAATTGGTTGCAGAAAAACTAATTCAACTTCCCAATATTGCAAGCAAACGTTGGGTTTACACACAATACGATAGTATGGTAGGTGCTGCCAATACTTCAACCAATGCACCAAGTGATGCTGCTATTGTTTTAGCAAAAGGAACAGGGAAAGCATTAGCCATAACAACAGATTGTAACAGTAAATATGTTTTTGCAAACCCATATATTGGCGGAATGATTGCTGTTGCCGAAGCGGCAAGAAATATTGTATGTAGTGGCGGTGAGCCTATTGGTGTTACCAATTGTTTAAATTTTGGTAACCCTTATAACCCCGAAGTATATTATCAATTTGTACAAGCAGTAACCGGAATGGGCGATGCATGTAAAAAATTTAATACACCTGTAACAGGCGGTAATGTGAGTTTTTATAATCAAAACCCTGAAGGTCCGGTTTATCCAACACCAACAATTGGAATGGTAGGAGTGTTAGATGATATTGAAAATAAAATGACATTAGATTTTAAAAACGAAGGAGATATTATTTTGTTATTAGGTACACAACAAAACGATATTGCTTCAAGTGAATATTTACATAAAATTTTAAATATAGAATATTCTCCTGCTCCATATTTTGATTTAAATGAAGAGTACCAATTACAACAATTTGTTTCAACTATCATTAAAGAAAAATTAATTGAAAGTGCACATGATATTAGTGAAGGTGGTTTAATGATTACTTTAATAGAAAAAGGATTTAATAGAAACCTTGGATTCAACGTTATTTCTAATGAAGTAAGAAATCTTTCAAATATTCGTAACGATGCATTTTGGTTTAGTGAAGCACAAAGTAGGGTTGTGGTAACAATAAAAGAAATGAAAATGAAAGAGTTAGAAGATAGAAGTAAAACATCAAATATTTCAATCACACGCTTAGGTACTGTTACTTCAAATCATATAATTATTGATGGAAATAATTGGGGAAGCATAATTGAATGGAAAGAGAAATACGATACGGCAATAGAGAAAATCATTAATAATTCCTAAACACTTAAAATAAATATGAATAAAATATTTCAACAAAATAATTTAAATACTTCTTCAAATAAAGAGGGAAAAATTATTTTAACCGGTGCTGCAGGATTTATTGGCAGTTGCATGTTGCAATTGTTAAATAATAATGATTTTGAAAACATTATTATTGTTGATGATTTTGGTGTAGAAGAAAAAAGAAAAAATTGGGAATCTAAAAAATATATAGATGTAATTGAAAGACAAAGTTTGTTTGAATGGTTACAAAAAGAAAACCCATTAATTAGTTGTTTTATACATATTGGTGCAAGAACTGATACAACAGAATTTAATTATGCAGTACATGAAGAATTGAATGTACAATATTCAAAAAATGCATGGCATTATTGTGTTGAAAAAAATATTCCATTTATTTATGCATCATCGGCTGCCACATACGGTGCAGGCGAGTTTGGTTATGATGATAATCATGAACTTCCTTTTAAATTACATCCTCTGAATCCTTATGGTATAAGTAAAAATGAATTTGATAAATGGGCTTTACAACAAACCACTCAACCTTCTTCTTGGGTAGGGTTAAAGTTTTTTAATGTGTATGGCCCAAATGAATATCATAAAGCAAGAATGGCAAGTGTGATATGGCATTCTTTCAATCAAATAAAAAAAGATGGAGTAGTAAAATTATTCAAATCACATCGTCCTGATTTTAAAGATGGACAACAGTTGAGAGATTTTATTTATGTAAAAGATTTAATTGCTGTTATTTATTGGATGTTTCAATTAATGAGCACTCAACAATGGGAAATTGAAAATAACGGATTATATAATTTAGGAACGGGAACAGCAAGAAGTTTTGATGATTTAGTAAAAGCAACTTTTGCAGGATTAGATTTACAACCTAATATTGTTTATATTGATATGCCCGAAGATATTAGAGATAAATATCAATACTTTACAGAAGCCAATATGCAAAAGCTAAAGAATGCAGGATACACCAATCCATTCTATTCATTAGAAGAAGGTGTTGATGATTATGTAAGAAATTATTTAAATAAAGGATTGAAAATTTATTAACAATTTAGTTTTCAAACAACCTTTGTGTTTTGTATCTTACATTTATCTTTAAAGTAGTTACATGAGCAATAAAATAACCATTATTGGTGGTGGCAATTTAGGAACAGCTATTGCAGAAGGTTTAATAAACAGTGGCTTTACTCTTCCATCAAATATTACTATTACAAAAAGAAATATTGAAACACTTTTACCGTTGGCAGATAAAGGTGTAAATATTAGCACTGATAATATTAAAGCAGTTCAGTTTGCCAATTATATTATTTTAGCCATCAAACCTTTTCAGGCAAAAGAAGTGTTACAACAAATACAGCCTGCATTAAATAATAAAATTTTAATTAGTGTTGTTACAGGTTTATGGATAAAAGATATTATTGAAACAATAGGAAACAATTTTACTGTATTTCGTGCAATGCCCAATACTGCTATTGCCATTCAAGAAAGTATTACATGTATTTCATCTTGCAATGCAACCGAGCAACAAACAAAGTTTGTAGAGAATCTCTTTAATCAATTAGGTAAAACAGTTTTTATTGAAGAAAAATTAATGGATGCAGCAACTGTTTTAGGAGCTTGTGGAACGGCTTATGCCATGAGATATATAAGAGCAAATATTCAAGGCGGAATTGAAATTGGCTTTAGTGCAAAAGTGGCATCATTAATTGCGGCACAAACAGTTAAAGGTGCAGCAGAATTATTGCTCCAAAAAAATACACATCCCGAGCAAGAAATTGATAAAGTAACCACACCAAAAGGTTGTACTATTGCGGGGTTAAATGAAATGGAACATCAAGGTTTTAGCTCATCTTTAATTAAAGGGTTGGTTACAAGCTATAAGAAAATAGTAAACGATATGTAGTATATTAATTATATTTATTTAACCAAATGAAAAACTTGAACAAAAATTTTACTCAAAAAATAATCATTCTTTTTTGCTGCGTTGTTTTTTTTTGCGTGCATTGTTTTGCACAAATTAATCCTGAATTAAAAAAAGATTCAATAATAATTAATCCTAAAGATTCTGTGAAAGAAAAAGATTTAGGAGATGTGTATCGTTCTATTTTTAAACCCCAAAAAGAAGCTAAAAATGATTCAGCAAATACTCAACGCAAATATCAAATTGCTTTTGTTCCGGCAGTAGGTTATACTTTGCAAACGGGGTTTGCAGCGGTTTTAAGTGCCAATATGGCCTATCAAACCGATACGGGATATAACACAAAAATATCTAGTGTTAATACAAGTTTTACTTATTCGCAGTATAAACAAACTATTATTCCTTTTGTTGCAAATATTTGGACAAAAGGTAATAGGTGGAATATTATTTCAGATTTTCGTTATATAAATTATCCATCAAATGTATTTGGTTTAGGTGGAAGAACAGACCCTAACAAAGGAGTTACTATCAACTTTCAAGCATTAAAAATTCATCAAGCAATTTTAAAATCTCTATCAAACGATTTTTATATAGGAGCAGGTTTTTATTTAGATAAATTTTGGGATATAAAAGCTATTGATCCTTTAACAAGAACTGAAAATAAACAACTGCAAAAAGAATTAGGTACAACAGAATCTGCAGTGGGATGGGCTTTTAGAGTTTTACATGATACAAGAAAAAATCAAATTAATCCTGATGGCGGTTCTTATTATAATATTGTTTTTAGAAAAAATTTAAAAGATTTAGGTAGTGATAGTGCATCTCAAACTTTATTAATAGATGCTCGTACATACTTTCGTTTTCCTGATAAATCAAAAAATGTATTGGCATTTTGGACCTTAGATTGGCTGAGCCCTTCGCAAACACCTCCGTATTTATTATTACCCAGTACCGGATGGGATGATCAATATAATACAGGCCGTGGTTATATACAAGGAAGGTTTAGAGGGAAAACGATGATTTATTTTGAAAGTGAATATCGTTTTGGTATAACGCGTAATGGATTGCTTGGCGGTGTTGCATTTACAAACCTTCAAAGTTTTTCGAGCGATATTTCTAATCAATTTAGCTCTGTGTTTATTGGGTATGGTATTGGGCTAAGAATTAAATTAAATAAACATTCGGGGGCCAACCTTTGTTTAGATTATGGTTGGGGGCAAAATGGGTCAGGTGGCTTTTTTGTAAATTTGGGAGAAGTGTTTTAATTGTGAAAAAGTTGCAAAACTTACTTTTGAAATTTATTTTTTATGTAAGTTGAATTTTAATTGTTCAACTAATTAAAATGAAAAAATATTTTGTATTTAGCTTTCTCTTTTTTGCTTTCACATCATTGCATTCACAAAACTTAAAAGTAAATCAATCAGATTCTAATTTTATAAAAGCCATATTGACCGAACATAATTTTTATCGCAAACAAATACAAGTTGCCTCTTTACAATGGAGTGATATATTAAGTAAAGAAGCAGAACAATATGCACTTCAATTAGCTAAAACCAATACATTTAAGCATAGCACCAACAGAAATAATGAAGGAGAAAATTTATGGATGGGTACCGCTAATGCATATACTATAAAAGATATGTTAGGTTCATGGACGGAAGAAGCAAAAGACTTTGTTTACAATATTTTTCCTAACTGTTCTAAAAACGGAAATGTTGTTGGGCATTTTACACAAATAGTTTGGAGAACTACTACGCAAGTTGGTTGTGCTATTGCAACTAATGGTAATAATGATTATTTAGTGTGTAGATATTTTCCTGCAGGAAATTGGATAGGAGAGAAACCATATTAAAACACAAATAATAAAAAATATTTTATTATTTCATATATTATTAATTTGGTGAATAAAAAAAGTCCTTACATTTTTTTGTAAGAACTTTTTTAAAATAACTATTTTTAGTTATTAATTATTTGCTACTTGTTTGCGAATAATGTTTAATGCACCACCTGCTTTAAACCAATCTATTTGTTGTTGATTATAAGTATGGTTAGTAGCTATTTCTTCTTTACTTCCATCATTATGATTTAAAACTAATGTTAATGATTTGCCCGGAGCAAAGCTTGTTAAACCAATTACATCAATAGTATCATCTTCTTTAATTTTATCGTAATCATTTTTATCTGCAAATGTTAATGCCAACATTCCTTGTTTTTTTAAGTTAGTTTCGTGAATACGTGCAAACGATTTTGTAAGTACTACTCTTACGCCTAAATGACGTGGTTCCATTGCTGCATGTTCACGAGAACTTCCTTCTCCATAGTTTTCATCTCCTACAACAATACTTCCTATACCTGCGGCTTTGTACGCACGTTGTGTTGCAGGTACAGTACCGTATTCACCTGTTAATTGATTTTTGATATTATCAGTTTTATCGTTAAAAAAATTAACTGCACCAATTAACATGTTGTTACTAATATTATCTAAATGCCCACGGAATTTTAACCATGGCCCTGCCATTGAAATATGATCAGTTGTGCATTTTCCTTTGGCTTTAATTAATAATTTTAATCCTTTTAAATTAGTTCCTTCCCAAGCTGCAAAAGGATCTAATAATTGTAAGCGTTTACTTGTTGGAGAAACTTCTACCACAACATTGCTTCCATCAACAGCAGGAGCTTGATAACCCGGGTCATCAACGGCAAAACCTTTTATTGGTAATTCATCGCCAGTTGGTGCATCTAATTTTACTTGTTCTCCTTTTTCGTTAGTTAATGTATCTGTTAATGGATTGAAAGTTAAATCTCCTGCAATGGCTAATGCAGTTACCAATTCCGGACTTGCAACAAATGCATAAGTATTGGGATTACCATCGGCACGTTTTGCAAAGTTTCTGTTGAAAGAATGAACAATGGTATTTTTTTCTTTTTTTTCTGCACCTACTCTTTCCCACATACCAATACAAGGGCCGCAAGCATTGGCAAAAACTTTTGCACCAATTTTATCAAACGTGCTTAAGAAACCATCTCTTTCAATGGTATAACGAACTTGCTCACTACCCGGTGTAATGGTAAATTCTGCTTTTGTTTTTAATCCTTTTTCGCTTACTTGTTTTGCTAAACTCACTGCACGAGAAATATCTTCGTAAGATGAGTTTGTGCAACTTCCAATTAAACCCACTTCAACTTTTGTGGGCCATCCGTTAGCAGCGGCAACTTCTTTCATTTTAGAAATGGGTGTTGCTAAATCTGGGGTGAATGGACCGTTTAAGTGTGGTTCTAATTCGCTTAAATTAATTTCAATTATTTGATCAAAATATTTTTCAGGGTTTGCATATACTTCGGCATCGGCAGTTAAATATTCTTTTATTTTATCGGCAGCAGCAGCAATTTCTTCTCGTCCTGTTGCTTTTAAATAACGGCTCATGCTATCATCATAACCAAATGTGGAAGTTGTTGCACCAATTTCTGCTCCCATGTTGCAAATGGTTCCTTTACCTGTGCAACTCATATTTGTTGCACCTTCTCCAAAATATTCAACAATAGCACCAGTGCCACCTTTTACGGTTAAAATACCTGCTACTTTTAAAATAACATCTTTTGGGGCTACCCAACCGCTTAATTTTCCCGTAAGTTTTACGCCAATTAATTTTGGCCATTTTAATTCCCAAGGTAAACCTGCCATTACATCGCAAGCATCGGCACCGCCTACACCAATAGCAATCATTCCCAATCCACCGGCATTTACAGTATGAGAATCTGTACCAATCATCATTCCACCGGGGAATGCATAATTTTCTAATACAACTTGATGAATAATTCCTGCACCGGGTTTCCAAAAACCAATTCCATACTTATTAGATACCGAAGCTAAAAAATCATAAACTTCTTTACTTTCTGTTGTAGCAATTTGTAAATCTTGTTTGGCTTCAACTTTTGCTGTAATTAAATGGTCGC
Source organism: Bacteroidota bacterium (assembly GCA_018267705.1). Taxonomy (GTDB): domain Bacteria; phylum Bacteroidota; class Bacteroidia; order Chitinophagales; family Chitinophagaceae; genus CW01. Next base: position 209,532 of record JAFDXX010000017.1, read on the forward strand.
AATGCACTGTTGATGGAACGGCAACTTTTGGCCTGCCTGCTTGCATAAACTGTAATAAAGCCATTTGTGCAGTAGCATCTTGCATGGCAACACGGTCGGGTGCAAAATCAACATAATTTTTTCCGCGTTCAAAATGTTGCAATTGCATATCGCTGTGCAAGTGAGAAAACAAAATCTTTTCTGAAAGTGTAAGCGGACGGTTTAATACCTTTTTAGCGGCATCTACCTTTGCAGGCATTGCTGCATAAACCTTTTTTATCATTTCAATATCAAAAGCCATAGTTCTATTTTTTAATTTATGATGTTAAATATAAAATTTGAAAAGAGTTGATTTTTGCCGTGCAAATGTATGCTAAAACAAAAGGTAATAGAAATGAGTTTTCTGAAACAATAGATTTTATTAAATTGCATAATATATACCTATACCCCGTAGCTATAAAATATTATTACATGAAAAAAATTAGAGATTTTGTTGAAATACATGCATTTGGGGTATGTACAGCCATTGGTGAAAAATTAGGTATTGCTACTTCAAGAATTAGAATGTGGTTTATTTATATTTCGTTTTTAACATTCGGTTCTCCCATAATTATTTATATGGTATTGGCATTTTGGATGAATGTAAAAAAATATATTCTTGCCGCTAAACGAAACCCTTTTTTAAATTAATTTTTTTTATTAAAACGTTGGCTGAATGAATTTGTAATTCATAACTGTACTCATTTATTTTTGCAGAAAAAAATATATGGGTATAGCAGATAAATTAGCACAAATTAAAAATGAAAAAGCTGCCGCCAATTTGAAGGCAGGCGAAATTTTTTTAGAAAAAAATAAAACTGCACAAGGTGTTGTGGCTTTGCCAAGCGGATTGCAATATAAAATTTTAGTAGAAGGGAATGGTGCTAAACCTACAGCAACAAGCAAAGTTACATGTCATTATCATGGAACAACAATTGACGGTATCGTGTTTGATAGCAGTGTACAACGTGGTACACCTGCAACTTTCCCTTTAAATATGGTAATTAAAGGCTGGACAGAAGGTTTGCAATTAATGTCTGCCGGAAGTAAATTTCGTTTTTTCATTCCACCACATTTAGCTTATGGAGAAAGGCAAGTAGGTACAGTAATTACACCCAACAGTACACTAATTTTTGATGTAGAATTAATTAGCTTTTAATTATTTTACAGTTATATATCAATAAGCGTAATCATCCTCACACAATTTTATCCCTTACATTTGCAACCCTTCTTTTTAAAACTAAAATTAATTGTATGGCAACAAAAATTAAAGTAGCCAATCCGGTAGTAGAGTTAGATGGCGATGAAATGACTAGAATTATCTGGAAGTTTATTAAAGACAAATTAATTCTTCCGTATTTAGATGTTGAGATTAAATATTTTGATTTGGGCATGGAACATAGAGATGCCACTAACGATCAAGTAACTATTGATGCTGCTAATGCTATTAAAGAATGTGGCGTTGGTATAAAATGTGCCACCATTACTCCCGATGAAGCCCGTGTAGAAGAATTCAAATTAAAACAAATGTGGAAATCACCAAACGGCACTATCCGCAATATTTTAGATGGAACTGTTTTTCGTGAACCCATTGTTTGTAAAAATGTTCCGCGTTTAGTACCTAATTGGACAGCACCCATTTGCATTGGCCGCCATGCTTTTGGAGATCAATACCGTGCAACAGACTTTATTACAAAAGGAAAAGGAAAATTAACTATTAAGTTTGAAGGGGAAGATGGCAAAACAATTGAACATGAAGTGTTTAATTTTAAAGGAGATGGGGTTGCATTAGCAATGTATAATACTGACGAAAGTATTAAAGGTTTTGCAAGAAGTTGTTTTAATACTGCATTGCAAAAAAAATGGCCTTTATACTTATCTACAAAAAATACTATATTAAAAAAATACGATGGAAGGTTTAAAGATATTTTTCAAGAAATTTTTGAACAAGAATTTAAAGCAAAATTTGATACTGCAGGTATTGTGTACGAACATCGCTTAATTGATGATATGGTTGCCAGTGCATTAAAATGGAATGGCAATTTTGTGTGGGCTTGTAAAAATTATGACGGAGATGTACAAAGTGATACCGTTGCACAAGGCTTTGGCAGCTTAGGTTTAATGACCTCTACCTTAGTTACACCAGATGGTAAAATAATGGAAGCAGAAGCTGCACACGGCACTGTTACACGCCATTACCGAGAACACCAAAAAGGTAAACCTACTTCTACAAATCCTATTGCTTCCATTTTTGCATGGACAAGAGGATTGGAATTTAGAGGAAAATTAGATGGTAATGATGCCTTAATTAAATTTTGTCATGCCTTAGAACAAGTTTGTATTGAAACTGTTGAAAGCGGTAAAATGACTAAAGATTTAGCTGTTTGTATTTATGGCAATAAAGTAAACCATGGTGAACATTATTTATATACTGAAGAATTTTTAGATGCTTTAGATAGTGCATTAAAAACGAAATTAACCTAAACTAAAAAGCCTCACAGTTTGTGAGGCTTTTTAATAATCAGTAATATTCTTATAACTTAAATCCAACTGTTAAAGCCACTTGTTGTTTGTTGCCGGTTTGCGTAGCGTAAGTGTTAGGTTTATCATTTAATCTATACGGAAAATTTACATCATTCACTATAGAAAATGCATAAGTAATATCTATAAACATTCCGTGATTTCTATAACCAATGCCGGCACTTGGTATTATACGGTTAGCTGTTAGTGCACCATCTTTATATGGGCTTCCGTAATATGCAATACCTGCACGAAACATCCAAGGGTCAAATTTTAACTCACCACCCAAACGAAAATTAAAATTACTTTTCAAATAATTTTTAATGGCATTGTTAGCAGTAGTGTAATAATTTTTAGCAATTGCATCATCTGCATTTTGCGGTCTAAATCTTGCACCGTCATAATTTACAAATTCAACATCGGCACTAATAAATGCACGTTGTTTTTTTGTGTTGGCAACTTCTCTAAAAACATAACTGGCACTTGCAATTAAACGTAAAGGTGTTTGTATAGTGTAATTTCTTGTACCGGGATTTCCGCTGTTTAAATTATCACTGCTTTCATTTACGGTGTGTGCGTAGTTCTCAGTATTGGTTTCCATCCAACTTCTTATTTCATCTTTAAAAGCTATAAACTGTGGTGTATGTATGGCAAAACCTAATCGCCAATATTCTTTTGGCTTATAAATAAAACCCAATTTTGCTCCCACTCCAATTCCATTTGAAGTATTTACTTCATGATATTTAAAATAAGCAAAATCGTTGTTAGGATTATTGGTAGCATCTGTTTCACTATAATAGAAATCTCTTTTATAAGATACTATGGGTATAGTTAAGCTTCCGCCAATATATAATTTATCTTGCATGTTTCCGGCATAACCAATAGCAATTTCATGATAGCCTCCTTTTGTATCGGAATTATATGTTTGATTAATGCCTGTTGAAATAGGTACAAGGCTCTGGTAACCTGCAACACTTCCACCCGGACCGCTAATGGTATCAATTAAATAAGTTCTAAACGCTAATGATGAGCCAAAAATATAATTACTTAATGCTGCATTAGTATCGGCTCTATCTCTAACTAATTCTTCTAAATATTGTTCTGAGAATGAGCTGAAATTATTAAAGCCTGAATATTGAATATGGTTATTGAAACTGGCTAACTGGTTTACTGAAATAGCAAATGCACCACCACGCCATCCATTAGTATTATTTTTATTTGCCCATCCTAAAACAATTCCACTTGCTCCGTATTGAAAGGTATTTTTTTTATTAGCAGTATCGGTATTTCTATAATTAAATTTATTGTTATTGAAATTAAAACCAGGAGATAAAACCAACTCTTTTGTTTTGTATAATCCAATACCGGCGGGGTTTACGTGATTTGCTGTAATATCTCCTCCTAATGAACCCATTACTCCGCCAACGGCAACATTTCTTGCTGTACCGTTTTGTGTAAACCATGCTGTTCTTAATGCATCATCGGGTGTTTGTGCAAATAATGAAAACATTGTTATGGTGAAAAAAAATAGAAGAAAAATTTTTTGCATACATGAGTATTTTAAATGAATGCTATAACATTCATGCTAAGTATATTTTTATTGGATAAAACTTTATTGTCTCGTTGTTCTTGGTGCACCGCTGCTGCTGCCTTTGCTTCCATATCCACCACTATTACCGCCTGCACTACTGCTTGTTGCCGGTACTGAAGAATTAGTGGATGGCGTAAATGTTCTGGCCGGTCTATCCCAACTGGTATTATTAGAGGCAGATGAATTGTTATTATTTGAAGAACTAAAAACTTGTTTAATTAAAGAACCAAAACCTTCTCTTCTGTAAGGATTTGTTTTAAGATTATAGTTGGAGTTATTGTACGTATTGTTTTTATATGTTGTTAAATAACTTCCACTGCCGCCACTTGTTGCTACAGTTGTTTTAGGATTTTTATAGCCAATAACATAAATAACAGGGTTGGGCATATAATAACCACCCCAGCCACCAAGATAATAAGGGTAAAAAATATAACCATTGTAGTAATTGTAGTTATATCCATAAAAATAACCGGGGTTCCATAAATTGTAATAACTAAAATCATATCGGCTATCGTACCAGTAAGCATAATCATCAATACCACTCCATAAACTATAGTTACGAACTTTCATTCTTAAATAATTATCATCTGTACTGCTCAAATAATTTTCGTAACGGTCGTTTTGTTTATTCGATTTTACAGTTTCTTTATCGTCTGCACCCGTAGCTGGGGAATAGTAAACATCATCAGGTGTTTGAGTAGATTTATAGGCAGTAGAACAACTACTTAAAATAAGAATAGTTAAACTAAAAAGTAAAATTTTGTTTTTCATGTTACACAGGTTTAAAAGTTACATAATGTGAAGTTACATACATTTGTCGCAATCGTAATTGTATATGAATGCAAATTTTTTACCATGAAACGAACAAACAATTGTTAGATTGTTAAATAAAGGTAAAATATTCAAATACGCATTACGGTAAGCATATTTAACAATACAGTTTATAATAAAGAATTTTAACAATGGGTAAAGAAATTACTTCTCGTTCGCAAGACTACTCTCAGTGGTATAATGATTTAATATTAAAATCGCAGTTGGCTGATTATAGTGCAGTTAGAGGTTGCATGGTTATTAAACCTTATGGTTTTGCATTATGGGAAAACATGCGTGATGTTTTAGATAAAATGTTTAAAGATACAGGGCATGTAAATGCTTACTTTCCTTTATTTGTACCTAAAAGTTTGTTTGAAGCTGAAGAAAAAAATGCCGAAGGTTTTGCTAAAGAATGTGCTGTTGTTACACATTATCGGTTAAAAACAGATCCTGAAAAAAAAGGAAAATTAATTGTAGATCCTGAAGCTAAATTAGAAGAAGAATTAGTTGTTCGCCCAACAAGCGAAGCAATTATTTGGAATACCTATAAAACATGGATTCAATCTTACAGAGATTTACCGTTATTAATTAATCAATGGGCAAACGTTGTGCGTTGGGAAATGCGTACTCGTTTATTTTTACGTACTGCAGAATTTTTATGGCAAGAAGGGCACACAGCCCATGCAACAAAAGAAGAAGCTATTAATGAAACTAAAAAAATGTTAGAAGTATATGCAGACTTTGTAGAAAATTATATGGCGGTTCCGGTAATAAAAGGAATTAAAACACCTAATGAACGTTTTGCAGGTGCAGAAGATACTTATTGTATAGAAGCTTTAATGCAAGATGGCAAAGCATTACAAGCAGGTACATCTCATTTTTTAGGACAAAATTTTGCCAAAGCATTTGATGTTAAGTTTAGCGATAAAACTAATAAGCTTGATTATGTTTGGGCAACAAGTTGGGGCGTAAGTACTAGATTAATTGGCGGGTTGGTAATGGCTCATAGTGATGATGACGGATTAATTTTACCCCCACGCATCGCTCCTTTACAAGTGGTTATTGTGCCAATTTATAAAGGTGATGAAGAGAAAGGAATAATTCATAATAAAGTTCATGAGTTACTAAAACAATTTAAAGATTTAGGTATTCGTGTAAAATATGATGACAGCGATAATGCAAGACCCGGTTGGAAATTTGCTGAACACGAAATGAAAGGAGTACCCGTTAGAATTGCCATTGGCACAAGAGATTTAAGCAATAATGTAGTAGAAGTAGCAAGAAGAGATACCAAACAAAAATTAACAGTAGATATTAATGGTATTGTATTTTATGTGAAAGAATTATTAGAAGAAATTCAATTGCAAATGTTTAATGCTGCTAAAAAATATCGTGATGAACATATTACAAAAGTTGATAATTGGGATGAATTTATAAATGTATTAGATACCAAAGCAGGTTTTGTTTCTGCACATTGGGATGGTACTTCCGAAACCGAAGAAAAAATTAAAGAATTATCTAAAGCAACTATACGCTGTATTCCTTTAAATAACGTACAAGAAAATGGTAAATGTATTTTAACCGGAAACCCAAGTAAAGAAAGAGTATTATTTGCAAGAGCATATTAAAATATTAATACATGCAAAAAATATTAAATAATAATACTCGCCCTAAAAACGCATTGTATATATTTTATGCAACAACCAATTAATGAATTTGTTTTAGGGAAAGTGTTATTAATTAACAAACCCTTACAATGGACATCTTTTGATGCCGTAAGAAAAATTCGCAACCTTATTAAAATACCTAAAGTAGGCCATGCCGGTACATTAGACCCTTTAGCTTCGGGCTTATTAATTATTTGTACAGGAAAGTTTACCAAAAAAATTAATGAGTATATGGGTATGGAAAAAGAGTATACCGGTACTATTACTTTAGGTGCTACAACTCCTTCATTTGATTTAGAAACACAACCTGAAAATTTTAAAGACACTTCTTTTTTGAATGAAGAAAAGTTGCAAACCACAACACAACAGTTTATTGGAAATATTTTACAAATGCCACCACAATTTTCTGCCATAAAAAAAGATGGGAAAAGATTGTATGAAAGTGCAAGGAAGGGCATTGAAGTAAAAGTAGAACCAAGACCTATAAACATTTCTGTGTTTGAATTAACAAAAATTGAAATGCCTGTTGTTTATTTTAGAGTAGTATGTTCAACCGGAACATATATAAGAAGTTTAGCAAATGATTTTGGTGCAGTTTTAGGTGTAGGTGGTTATTTGAGTAGTTTATGCCGTACAAGAATTGGTAGTTTTAAATTAGAAAACGCCACAAGTATTGAAGTGTTTGAAGCAGCATTAAAAAATAAATAAACCTTCTATAATTAAGGCCCACCTGTTCTTCCGTCTCTTATATCTACTTTTTTCTTTCGGGCATTTTTCTTTTCAAATTCTAATACTTCTTTTGTTTTTATTTTTTTTGCAGGTGGATTAACATCTGTAGAATCTTTAACCACCGGAACTGTTGATGTTTGTTTAACGGTTATTTCTGGTTTGGGTGTATATAAAGAGTCAAATACATAAGTTTCTGTTCTTATTAAATTCATTGAACCGGGTTGGTAATATTTCCAAACACCATTACGCATTGAGTAACCTTCTACTTTAATAATTTTTGTAATATTTTTATCGGGGTCATATAAATCGGGCATATTAATGGTGTCAAATTTTTTTCGTGGATCCATTGCCAGCCAACGTTCTTCATGCTCTATGGCATTCATATAAAAGTATTGTTGTAAGCCATCTTTAAAGCCCCAACGATAATTTTCAATAGCAATTAAATCGCCCATTAAATTAAATCTACGCCATTTGCCTTCGCGTTTATCATCTTTAAAAATTCCTTCTTCTTCATATCCGGGCTCTCCTCTAATTTCATCAACATGTATCGTCCATTTACCTTGCTTCAAATTATTTTTGTCTTTACAATTTAAAGTATCACCATTTTCTGCAATGCGGTAAGTTACGCACTGGGCCTGTATTTGGTAAGAAATAAGGATAATTGCTATTGTGAAAAGTAAACGCATAAAAAAATTCAACAATAAAGCTAACAAAAACTTATAACTAATGCTTTATTTACCTGTTACTAATTACTTAATACTTTCACCCCCCCCTTCAATTTATTTAGCTTGGGAAATCTAATAAAACCAAATAGCAGTGATGTATTAAAAATGCCCTCTCTTCCAAAAGGGGTGTTTAATTTTTGGTTTAAGTTGCCCAATGTGTTTTTTATGGTGTGTTCAGAAAGGTTGAGAATAACAGCCATTTCATAAACTTTTATTCTGGCAGCATTTAAAATGATTACCTGCTCCTGTCTTTTGCTAATATGAAAACCTTTTCTAAAATTAATAAGCTGTTCTTTTCTCTTTGTTATGGCTGCTTGTAAATTAGTACTGTTATACTCAACCAAACGTTCATCCCAATAGTATTCATTACTTAATACTTTTTGAATAGCTATTGTAAGATATGGCTGCTGCTGAAGCTTGTGTTTCCAAATAAAAGCATCTGCTCCTTCTGCAAATAC
>JAFDXX010000018.1 GCA_018267705.1 Bacteroidota bacterium
ATTCTATGGTTCTTCGGTTGTAAGGTGACCGTTGCTCAACTGGCATTGGTCAGTGGCTGCTTACGCTTCGCTAAATTTACGCAGCCACTTTATAAACTCAAAATTCTGCTTACCTTCAAGTCCGGTTCCAGGCGGACGGGTTCAAAGGCCCGTACTGCTACAAGCCTTAACCGTTATCGGTCAGTTTAGAGCGACACCAAAACAGACAGAATGAACCAGAAGAAAAAAGCGGTATTTAATTGGAGTGGCGGAAAAGACTCTGCATTAGCACTTCAACAGACATTACAAGACAACGAGTTTGACGTTATTGCATTGCTGACAACAATTAACGAAGAAACGCTAACATCTTCAATTCATTCCATTCCTGTTGACCTACTGACAAGACAAGCGGACAGTATTGGTATTCCTCTTTACACCGTATTATTTGCCAAAGACCTGACAAACTATGACGACAAAATGCAGGAAACTGTTGAGCATTTTAAGAAGCAGGGCGTTACTCATTTCATTTTTGGCGACATATTTTTGGCAGACGTAAAAACTTACAGAGAAACTAAACTCAACCCATTAGGAATTGAAGTTGTTGAACCGCTTTGGGACAAATCATCTACCGAAATCATTTCCGACTTCATCAAGTCAGGAATTAAATCAAAAATCATCGTTACGCAAGCAGACAAATTAGACAAGACATTTATCGGAAAAGACATAGACGAAGATACGATAAACATATTTCCTGACGACATTGACATTTGCGGAGAAAATGGGGAGTATCACACTTTTTCGTATTCGGGAGCTTTATTCAAAAAACAAATTGACTTCTCAATCTCACAGACAAACAAAATTTCATACGACATAAATTTGGACAACGGACAAACAAAAACGTTTGAATATTGGCAAGCAGAAATTGTATGACGACAGAAAACCGAACCGATAACACGGTATTGCCAAAATGGCGGCAAAAGTGCTACTATGAAACATTTGTGCTAAATTCAACGGCAGTAATTCTATTGAACTTTAGTGCTAATAATCCGCCACTTCGGCAATACCCAAAACGTTACCTGCTATGTTAGAAAAACGTCCGTTCACAACGACACAGTTTGACCGACCAACATTTTAGCTTTGCAAAACTAACGGGGAAAGCCGAAAACCGATTTAGAGTAGGCACATCAAATAAAATATGGCTTTATTCTTAATTACAGTCAAATCAAATCATTATTCCAACGGAATAAAACTTGAAAAAGGTATGAGTGTTGAAGTTTCTTCAAACTACTCTAATCCAGCAACAACAAATGGTGGACATGAAGTTCAAGACGCATTTATGCGTAAGTATGGACTTGACTTAAAGAAAAATGGAGGTGGTTCAATTCCAACAGGATACCTTGAAGTGAAAAAAATTAACTGATGAAGAAATAGTCCTAAACGTATCGTAGCAAAGGCGGCTCGCCGCCTTTGCTACTTTAATTTAAACTAGAGTATGAGCCCAAACATTTTTGACATAGCAACAAAAGAACTTAACCAAGACGCTTTTATCACTTGGCTTTTTCAGTTTGCTGACGACAAATATCAATCAATAGACCAATTACTAAACAAATGCGGTAAAACATTTGTAACACAACTAATCCAAAAACAAATTCCTGATTTCAACGAAACAATTACAAAAGTTGTTGCGGGCAGACAGTGGGAAAACATTGACGTTTGGGCTGAAATAAATGACAAATATTTAATTATCATTGAAGACAAAACGTACACATCGCATCATTCAAACCAACTGCAACGCTACAAAGAACATTCTGAAAAGTGGTGTGTAAACAACATTTACGAAAAGCCAATTTGTATTTATCTCAAAACAGGAAACGAAAGTCAAAGCAGTTTAAACCACGTTCAACAACAAGGATTTTCAATATTTAGTAGAATTGATTTTATCAATTTGCTCACTCAATTCAAAGACACACCTAACAACATTTTTGCAGACTTCTACGAGCGACTAACCAGAATTGAAAAATCAAACAACGAGTTTGAAAACAAGTTGATTAAAGATTGGAACGGCAACGATTGGCAAGGATTTTTTCAATTTCTTGAAAAGCAAATACCAATAATAAATTGGAACTATGTAAATAATCCAAACGGTGGTTTTTGGAACGCAGTTTTAAATTGGGATTATTGGGGCGATTACCCAGCATATTTACAACTTGAACAAGGAAAACTTTGTTTTAAAGTTTCAACAGACCCAGACGAAGTTGAATTACCTGAAAACATGACAAGAGGCGAAATTCGTAACCAACTTCACAACCTAATTTTAAAAAGGTCAAACGAGTTTGGACATCAGCACATAAGACGACCTGATAGATTTGGAAACGGAAATTACATGACTGTTGCAGTTGTGGACAGCGAAAATTGGTTAGGCAGGGACGAGACCATTTTAGACAAAGAAGCAGTAATAAAGACGCTGACAGATTATCTGGAATTCTTGCGTATCGCAATACAATGACAAAAAAAACACAGCAGGTAACAAACATATTTGCAAAAGCACGGCAGACGGAAGTTATTGAGCATTTGTGCTACTATCAACTTTTGTGCATATTTTCGGCTAACGTTTTTCAAATGCCGTGCCTTCGCAAATATGCCGGACGTTAGCGGTAACTTAAAATGACGACAAATCAATGAGAACATTTCTACTTGACATAATCCCGAAAATTCAAAGATTTAGCCAAAAGCTTGACAACTTAACTGTGCTGACAAACAAGCATTGGGTAGTTATTGACGAAGAACTCAATAGAAAAGTTGTTTTCATTTTTAGAGAAAAAGATAGCCAACTTCTTATTTCTGAAAATGGAAAGATAGAGAAAGGAACTTGGGAGTATTTAGGTAACAACTCACTTCTAATTGACAGAAATGACGGTAGCTATCTATTTAAACATGGATTCATAGACGATACCGTATTAGCATTAAAGGTTGACGGTAAAGAAGAATATGCATTATTAGTGAACGAGCATAAGTTTGACAATAAAATCAATTCTTTAACTACTATACTTCAATTTCTAAATGACACATACAGCTCGGAGAGACAACAAAGAACATTGACAATTCCTGAATCAAAAGAAGTATTGAATACTGCCCCAAAGAACCAAATACAAATTAAACCAACAAAAAGTTTCATTTCAACCGACTATCCTGACCTTGACAAGGACATAGAGAAAATTAAAGATGCCGCAAATTTGTCTAGTGACAAGTTCATAACTGAAATATTAATTTCCTTTTGCCGTGACCATTCAATAAAAGCAGAGTTTATAGATAGCAATCCAGACTTTACAAAAAAAGTAGTGAACAAAGAACTACCTATTGGACTCATTGAACAGTTGTTTAGATTGAATAGTGACAACAACAATTTTATAAGCGACTTAGAGACATTTATAAAAACAAAATTGAATGAAAGCTACCGCTAACACGGGTTTTGCGTCAGGCGGGGTGACGTGCAAACTTGGAGCTTTGTGCTTCTAATGAACTTTAGTAATAAATTAAAGCTTTGTACTTCTAAACCCGCCCGAACGCAAAGCCCGAAACCGTTA
>JAFDXX010000019.1 GCA_018267705.1 Bacteroidota bacterium
AACAACACTGCAGGATAATTTAATTTATATTTTTCATCTTCAACCGTAACAGAATAACCTCTTCCCGGCATTAATGGAATTTTTATACTTAATTTATTTACCAATTCTCTACTCCACGATCCTGTAGCAACAACTACTGCATCTGCTTCGTATTTGTTCTTATCAGTAATGATACTTGTAATATTTTTTGCTGTTGTTTCAAAATTTATAACCTCTTCATGATTCATAATTGTAACACCAACCTTTTTTAAATAAGCTATTAATTGTTGCATTAATTTATTAGGATACAAATGTGCATCGCACTTAAAATGTATAGCACCTAAGCCGTTAATTTTTGTTTGCGGTTCTAATGCTTGCAACTCATTGTAATTCAATAATACCGTATCTTTTAAATTTAACGCATGAGCTTTTTCTACCGTATGTTTTGCATGTTCTCTATTACTTTCTGTTTGAAAAATTTCAAGTAATCCTTTTTGTTCATACGCAAAATCAAATTGTGGTTGTTGAATCCATTCTTCATACATATGTTTACTTAATAATGCAATATCTCTTAAAGGAATAGCAGCAGCTTCAACTTTTTCAGGTGTTGCACTCTTCATGAATTTTAAACCCCAATTAATTAAATTCATATCTAATCTGGGCTTTACATAAAACGGACTTGTAGCATTAAACATCCACTTTAAACCTTGCTTTACAATGCCCGGTGTTGCTAATGGAATAAAATGACTAGGGCATACATAACCTGCATTACCATAAGAGCAATTATTGCTCATATCTGTTTTATCAATGATAGTAATTGTATGACCGCTCTGTTGCAAATAATAAGCACTACTTAAACCAATAATGCCACCGCCAATAATAACAATTTTCATTTTATGTACTTAACTTTTTAATTAATAATTAAGCTTATGTTGTGTCACTCACTTGTGCGTTCTATTCTTTATTCAACAATTACAAATCAATTATCATTCCTTCTTCAGCAGCATGAAACCCTTTATGTATAATGCTTTCATGCTCATCAGAATTTTTTCTCAATAAAGGATTGGTGTGATTGAAATGAATAAAATAAATTTTTGATTTTTCTAACACAGGTAACTCGCCAAACTTTTTAATACTTTCTTTTATAAACGGATGCGGTACTTCATTTATATTTCTTCCCGGCAATTCATTATTACTATAAAAGGTTCCATCAATAAAAGCTATATCAACATTCTTTATTATAGTAATAATATTTTTATTCCATTTTTCCCATTTATCAATATCAGGAATATACAATACCTTTTTCTTTTTACTTTGAATAATAAAGCCAACAGTTTCAGAATATTCATCTCTATGCGGAACTTGAATAGGCGTTACTAAAAAATTTTTATTTAGTGTTATTGTATTTTCATTTTGTAAAGGTTTCAAATCAATGTTTTGCAAACTAATTAACTGATTCCAAGGTCCATTATTTTCTAAAAAGATTTTCATTTTAGGCATTGCATAAACGGGAATTAATTTCGCATTCATTGCTTCTCTTCCTACATACATTAACCCGGTATAATGTCCAATATGTGCATGTGTTAAAAATATACCTGTGGGTGTAAATTGATTTTTATTTTTTAATGAATTTTGTAACTGTTGCAATTGTTCAGTAATATCAGGTGTTGCATCAAACAACCAATACTCATTTGTTTCATTATCTACCAATGCTAATGATGATACATGTTTTTTAGTTTCTTTTCCAATCCAATAATTTTTACAACATTCTTTTGTACAGCCAATTTGTGGGTATCCTGCATCTTGTGCTATACCCAATACTTGAATAAATTGTTCGGCTGCTTGCTTTGCATTTTCTTTTTTGTGAAAAGAGAAAAGAAAAGAACAAAATAATACTAATAATATAGTAAGAAAATATTTCATATTATTCTTAAATCACCTGAAACCCGTATGCATAAGGGTCGTCTTCTTTATCAATAGAAATTATATTATATCCAAATACTTTTGCCCAGCCTTCAATGCTTGGTTTAATAGCAGGTTTATTATTAATAATTAATTCTTCTTCAATTCTTCCTGTAAAGGTTGATCCTATAATACTTTCATGTATAAACAAGTCATCTTTTTTTAATTTACCTTTTGCATACCATTGTGCCATACGTGCCGAAGTGCCTGTGCCACAAGGGCTGCGGTCAATTGCTTTATCTCCGTAAAACACTGCATTGCGTGCTGTTGAGTTTTTATTTAGTACAACTCCTGTCCACAACACATGTGTGCAAGTATGTATGGTTGGATTTTCAGGATGCACAAATTCATACTTCTTATTAATATTTTTTCTTAACGCTCTTGCATAAGCAATTAATTTATCTGCTGTATAATGTTCAATGCCTTTAAAACTTTTTTGAACATCAACAATTGCATAAAAATTTCCTCCATAAGCTACATCAAAAACCAATTCACCTAATTCAGCACATTCGGCAGTTAATTCTGTTGAGTGTAAAAATGATGGCACATTTGTAAGCTTTACACTTTTTACTTTTTCGTTTTCTTTTTTATATTCTATTAATACCAAACCTGCCGGAGCTTCCATTTTTACAACTCCTTCTTGCTTTGGTTTTATTAAACCTTCTTCAATAGCAATAGTTATTGTTCCAATTGTACCATGACCACACATAGGCAAACATCCACTTGTTTCAATAAATAAAACCGCAACATCATTTTCATTATTATGCGGAGGATATAAAATGCTTCCACTCATCATATCATGCCCGCGTGGTTCAAACATTAAACCTTTTCTTATCCAATCATATTCTTTTAAAAAATGCTGACGCTTTTCACTCATATTATTTCCATACAATACAGGTCCACCGTGCTTTACAAGCCTTACAGGATTACCGCAAGTATGTGCATCTATGCAATGAAAAATATGTTTCATAAAGTTGTTTATTCAATTACTCAAATATACAAGAAGCCATTAATAGTAATTATTTTAAGCCATTTGAATTGTAAGTAAAGAAGAAAAATAAATGCATTCAGCTTTTTCGGCAGTAGATAAGTTAAACATTGTGAAGATTTCCTGAATAATAATTAAATATGCTTTGGCTTCATGTAATTTTTCTATTTCCATTAATGATAAAACACTGTCATTCCAGTAAACATACTTTTTGAGGTGCTGTACAGATGCTACCGATTTAATTATTTCTGCCTGAACCTGCTTAATTTGATTAGTTAGCAATTCGCTATAAAAAATCTTTGATTGCTCGTAAGAAATTATGAATTCAAGTAAATTTTTTTCGATTTTTTTAAATGTTGTATCTAAGTTGCCGAATTTATTTTTTTGGATTCGGATTATATCAGTATGTTGCTTTAAATCTTTTTGCTCTGTTCTTTCTAATATCCATTTCTGAACCAAGATTTTATTAAGGTTTACCAAATCCGTTATATCCATTTGAAGTTGCTTACTTAAAAAATGAATTAATAAAATTGCTGATTGTTTTACAATATCATTTACTGCCACTGCTTGATATAAATTACATAAAGACTTATTTAAGTCAATTAAGGCGGTTTCAGGTATAGTTATCAATTGATAATTAAACAAATTTGTACCACCCAATGTTAAAGCCACTGCCCTAAGTTCCGATAGAATGTCTAATTCATCGCTGTTATTGTTACATTTAAATACCAACGTGTAATTGTACTTGTATATTCTATGATATTTTGTGGAAGAATGATAAAAATACTGATATGATTTATGTAGCACTTCATTTTGCTGTATTAGATGCAACACATTTTCTGTAAACTCTGTAATTGAAATATTGAATAAACAATCAATAGCTATAAAATTTTTGGCAGTATTCTGTGCAGTATCTTGTAGCAGTTGTTTAAGATAATTATTAATAAAACTGGTGGCCAATTCGGTTTCATTTTCTATCAATACTTTGTAATAAACAGCTTTTAGTTCTTTCAAAAAAATTGGATTATTTTCCTGAATAGCTTTTACTTTTTTCAAATAATTAGCATTTCTTGCAGTTTGTTTTATTACTTCTAATTTTGTGGTTACATGTACTAATTCTGAAAGCAGTATAATTTTCTCATCTTCATTTATTTCTCTTTTAAAATATTTATTAATTCGTTCAAGTTCAATTACCGATTCATTCTGTAATAGTTTTGCAGCATTACTTAATTGGGCTACTATTTTACCGGCAGTTTGCTGAATAAATAAAACAATTTCTCTTTCTCCTGCAATCATTTTTCCTTTTGCCAACATGGTTAATAGAATACCTCTTTCGTGCTCACTTTCATTTTCAAAAACATTATCAATATCCCATAAAGGAAAAACGGTACAATCAATTCTAAAGCCATTAAAATTAATGCCATAACTATGTACATCGCTGCTTGCTCTGCATAATACAACAGTATCAATATCTGAAATATTATTAAATTCAATATTATTTGTTTGGCTGCCTGTTAATATAATTCCAACATTTCCGGGAAAATGTTGATTAATTCTTGCTGCGAGTTCTTGTGTATTCATTATGCAACAGGTTGTTCTTGTTTCTTTTCTGAACGAATGAGTTTAGGTATTAATATTTTAAAATCTCTCAAATTAAATGGTTGCGGAAATTCATATCCATTTACAAACAAAGTTGGGGTATGTGTTATTTGTGCATTGTTAAACCATTGCTCGTGTTTTTGCATCAACTCTTTATATTGCTCATTAATATTTCCGTATTTTTCTTTTAATACTTGTAAATCATGTTTATCAAACCATTGCTCTAAAATATTTATTCTATTTTCAGTTGCTTGAGAAAAATATTCATGCAACAAATACTGAACAGCTTCTGTGTGTTTTGATTTTATAGCAGTAATAACCCTAAACTTTACCGTTAAACCAATATGGTTAGGATAAAGTTTTAAAATTTCTTTCAACATCTTGTATTCATAAGAACAAGCGGGACAATAGGGATTAAAAGCTGTTGTTAATTGAAGTTTTGCAGCAGCATTGCCAATAACAAAATCATCACTCCATGTAGGTGTTTCTATAAAACGTTGCTGCTTTAATATAGTATTAAAAAGATGAACATTAGTTTTCCATTTTGTAATCTGCTTTCTTGTTTGCTCTGTTTCTTTTGCTTTTAGTATATATGGTTTTAAAACTAACCAAGTACTGCTTATTAAAACACAAAACAAAGCGTTACAAATAAATGAAATGAATTTATCACTTTCTATTGCTTCATTAATAGAACCAATATTTGCAACATAAATTATTTCTACCAATTGTTGCAGCCATATAATAGCAGTAAGCAGTAAACACAACTTGCACCAGCTTTTAATAATAAATGATTGATACAATAAAAGGAAAAAAGTAAACGCAAACAATAAAGTAGATGGGAAAAAACCAACAGCCAAACACTCATTTTTATACCCATTAATTAAGGAAAGAACTGTTAGCAATAAACCGGTTGTATAATATGCCAATGCTATATCTGCCAAATGTATGTATTTGCTTAGTTTACTGAATGGCGATGTTAATACGGCATTACAATTAAACTTACCGCTAACACTGCACCACTTTGCAGTAGTTGTATTGTTTTTATCTATTACATACAGTACCAATAGCCTGCTTATAAAAATGCCTGCTGCATAAAGCAACAGGCTGCCGTAAAAAAATATATTAATGTTCATTGGTGTTGTTTGGTTGAATCTGTTTCGGTTACATTATCTGCCTTCTTTTTCTTTTTTTTATTATCAATGTATTTAATGTATAGTTCACCAATTACTGGAGCAAATTTTTTTAGCTGATAACTACCCCCTGCCCCATCTGCCCTTAATGTGTTTCGGTTATTGGGATACCAATTACCATATAAAAATTCACTAGAATCTTTAGTAGTATAAGTGCAGGCAAACTCATTAAAAGCATTGGCAATTTCATAAGGTATGGTGTACTCAACTAAATTGTCTTCCATTAATTTAAAAAATGCCAAAGGGTCTTTTTTGCCTAATATGCCACTGATAGTATAAATAGCTTCTGGCTCATTGGGTTTTTCAAATTTAGCCGTGTAGAATACCCCCTTTAGTTTATTGCCTTCCTGTTTTAACTCCATGTGCAGTATAAATTTTTTACGTTCATAACGGCTCATGTCACTAAAGAAAACACCTTCCCAAGTACCTGTGAGGGTTTGAGAAAATATAGGTAAGCTAACAAGGATTTGAGAAAATAATATTATGGATTTAATAGACATTTTGTAGGTTAATTTTCTTTCAGTACTGTAATTAGAAGTTCGTTTGAAGGAATTTGTACAGGTACATATTGGTTGTAAGTAAATATTTTTTTCGGAATAATAATTCTTGGATTTTGATGATGAATTATTGTATCCGAAAATCTATTTTTATAAGTTTCGTCTATAGGCTTAAAAGTTATTCTATAATCACCAGGTTTTGAGAATAAATAATCTAAGCTAACTACTAAATAATTCTTTAAAGATTTATTTGCTTTAATAAATAAAGGTTTGCTTATTATTGTAGATTCAATATAAGAAGTATCATAAGTAGGATGTGCTTTTATAAGCCATTTTTTTAAAATTGAATCTTGAAATTCTTCTTGTTGCCATGTTAACAAACTATATTTTTTTGTAATAAAGTTATCATCATGATAAGTTTTAATTTTCCCTATATCTCCTTTATAACTAGAGTAATTTTTTTGTCTTAGTTCTATTTTATCTTTATGCTTTAATATATCAAGTTCAATCCAAGTACCAGAGCTATCTTTTTTGTAAAAATGTAACCCCGTATAAATAGTATAATATCTCATACCTGATACATAACAATCAATATTTGAATTATTAATTATTGAAATGCCAATAGCTTTCGCCGAGGGAATTGCTTCATTACTAATTAATGACAATTGAGCCTCTAAAGATGCATGATTTTCTTGAGCACTAACTTTTAAAAAATAGGAAAATAGAAGTATAATGCAGAAATAAATTCTTTTCATAATTATTTAAATAATATTACGAACAAGGTTTTTTAGGCTTTTGGGGTTTTAGATTATTATTATTAAAATTATTTAATTTATCACTATTATTTGCTATCCCTTTTTTTATTCTATATTTTTCGGCATCTATCACCTTATTAAATGCTTCAGTTGCCCCGAATAGTTTTCCCGCAATTACAACTTCATAAAGTTGACACATATACTCCGCTTCTTCATATGTAAAATCGTTTGGAAAGTTTTGTATGATATAAGCATGCATTAATTCATGACCTAAAGTATACATCCTATTTGTAGGGTCCTTAAATGCAGTCTTTGATATATAAATATCAATACCATTTAATGCTGTTGATCCATCTACCTGTTCACCAGTTGAATCGTCAAACATCTTCCCATCTGCATCTATATGATAACCTGGAGGAGCCTCATTATAATGAATTATTGGTTGATTGGGTAACGAATTCATTAAATCAGTGAATTGCATATCGGCTAAATAATTCAATAAATCACTTCCGGCAGTAACCCAAGGCCCAAAACCTTGAGTATTAGTTAACGCTTCAAAATATTTTTCATCCATGTACTGAGTATCTAATGTAACACAAGGACTCGGAGCGTTATCTCCACTTCCACTTCCATCGCCATCATCACCACCACCACCACCATCTCCGCCTCCACCATCATCATAACTTGGGTATGAAGGGTCTGGAGGAGGAGGTTGAGGTGAAGGCGGAGATACAACAGTTACATCTGGCAAAGGCGGTCCCCATCCGGAATGTATAGAGTAACTATCATCAAACAAAGCATAATGCTCGCCGTCATCAATCGGCTCAGGTTCGGGTTCTTCCTCATTAATTACAAAACGTTTGGGTGGTAAAGCTTCCCACAAAAAAAACGGCAAAGGTATTGTAGGTGTTTCGGGCACAACAGGTTGCGGTAAAGGGTTTGGTAAATGCAGGGTTTTGTTTATACTGCTTTGTGTTTTTAAGGGTGTTGCAGTAGGTGGGTTGTAAGTATTATGGCTATTACCTTTTTTTGTAATGGGGTTTACTATAACGGCAGTACTTTCTGCTACTGCATATAATGCAGGCAAAACAGGCGGCACAGGCTCTATTTGGGGCAGTACCAATGCTTTTTTTTCGGGCAGCAGTAATTGGGTATCTAATATTTTTTTAACAACAGGCAGGTTATCATCATCTGTAAACTGCTGTATGCTTACGGTAATATTACCGCCCGTTACGGGTATAAGTTTTGTATTTAAAAACGCTACCGTTAAAAAACCGTTTGCAGGTACTGTGCCATTAAAAACAACAGGTTTTTTATTACCGCTTACGGGTTCTATATACACTTGTTGTATAGCGGTATCGGTATTGTATAAAGTATAGCGTATATAGGCTATTGCTTTTTTATGAGGTAATAATTTATCTGCCCCCAATGCTACACCTAAACCTGCGGGTATTAACCAATTGGGGTTGGCGGTTTTTAACTGGCCTTTGCCCCAAGCTATGTTTTGGGTGGTTTGGTATGTGGCAGTTGCCAAGCCTGCAGCTTTTAAAATTTTACTTAATGTTGTTTTTTTGGCAGTTGCGGTAAAACTTGCCTCTATATTGTAGCGGCTGCCTGCAAATACGGGCAAGTATTCCGTTTGGGCATTGTTGGCTGTTTGGGCTGTTACAGGTATTGTTACCTGTTGTTGTTTACCCCCCCCCGCATGGGTTTGGGCATTAGCGGTTGCAATACATGCAACCATAAGCAATAAAGATAAAGTGTAGCGTTGGTGCATAGTCAGTTGGTTTATGGCAAAAACAATACAACTAAGCTACCATGTATAATTGTTTTAACAAATTAAATTTTAATTAAAATTGATAAAGTTTATACACAGGTTAATAACAGTATTTGCACATTTTGATATATAAGAGAATTACCTATTTGCACTATCCTTCGTCCACTCATTGTTTACCATTCTCCAAATATTTAACGGATTATTATTTTTTAGTTCATCAGGTAATAAATTATCATTCCAATTTTGAAAAGAAAGTGGGCG
>JAFDXX010000001.1 GCA_018267705.1 Bacteroidota bacterium
ACGATTGTATTAAAACCACTATAACTGAGTATAATAAGTTAAAGGAAGCAATTGCTATCGACCCGTTTACATATATGAAAAATACTATGGGAATAACTATGGAAAAGCCGGCAAATTTTAGACCTCGTTCAACTAAAAGTAAAAACCCTCTTGAATTAACAGAACAATAATATATAAGGATGATAAAAATAATGTTAATAATAATATTTTTCTTCTTTATAATTATTAATATATCAGTTGCTCAAATTAATGAAAGGGTAGTGTCTACAGCTATTTATAAAATAGAACTAACAAAAGGAAACAGTTTAATAATAAATGATTCTTGCAAACTTACTATCAGTAAAAGCTATTCTTATTTTTTTAGTTTAGGCAAATTAGCTATGGACGAAAAAAATATTAAAATAATTAAAAGCGGCGGCGACATACAACCCTGTGCTACTTGTTATCAAAATGTGTATTATAAGAATTATTCCCAAAATAAAATATACCGTATTGCTCCATTATTAGACGGTAAATACGCCTATCCGATTGATAGCATTATTTCTATAAATTGGGTATTGCAAAATGATAGTGTAATGATTAACGGTGTTAAGTGCATAAAAGCAATTGGCAAGTTAAACGCAGAAATTTATACAGCCTGGTTTGCACCTTCTATACCTGTTTCTGATGGCCCTACTTTCTTAAAAGGGCTACCGGGATTAATATTAAAATGTGAAACAACTAATGGAGTTAAAATGAGCTTGCTCTCTTTTTCGCAAAGCTATAATACTAATGTAGAAAATAAATTGGGATATCCATTTATTTTTACTTCGTATGTGGAATTTAAAACTGTAGAACAGCATCTTAAAGAAGAAATGAATTCAGGTAGGGCAATTCCTTTGAATGGAGGAAATGGCACAATAAGGAAATTGAATTGAATATACCTTTAGGCGGGCTTAACAATAAAAATAATGAAGCTTTATAAAATAGTTTCACCTCTCCTTGTAATATTGCTATTTAATACTTTAAATGCCCAAATACAAATCAGTGGTATCATAAAAGATAGCTTAAATAAACCCGTTGCTTCTGCCAGTGTAACATTGCAAAGCAGGCAAAATAATTTGATTGTTGCGTATGCAATAACCAACGGTAAAGGCGTTTTTCAAATTCAATATGCTACACAAATACCACCCGATTCTTTTTATGTTTTGATTAATTGTTTAGGCTATACTGCTAAAAAGTTTTCAGTAACAAATAATAATCAAAATATTGAATGTGTTTTACAGTCAGGTAATATTGTATTGCCCAATGTGGCTGTGCAAAACAATAAACCGCTTTTAAAACTAAAAGGCGATACTTTAAATTATACAGTTGACTCTTTTAAAAATATACAAGACAGGACCATTGGGGATGTATTGCGTAAAATGCCGGGCATAGATGTTGATGGCAATGGCAAAATTTCTTATAATGGTAAAGCCATCAGTAATTTTTATATTGATGGGGATAATTTATTGGATGATAAATACAATTTGGCTACCAATAGTATTGGTGCAGATATGGTTGATAAAGTACAAGTGTTAGAAAACCACCAACCTATAAAAGTTTTAAAAGATGCAACGGTAAGCAATAAAGTAGCCATTAATTTAAGTTTAAAAGATAAGGCTCGTTTAAAATTAAATGGACATGCAGAAATTGGAGAAGGCTATTCTACTGAAAATAATTATGATGCTACTGTAAACCTGATGGCTTTTAGAAAAAAATATAAAGCCATCAACTCATTTAAAGCCAATAACAGCGGTTTAGACTTAGCAGATGATATTATTTCCCACAATATTGCCGATTATTTAAAACAGTTGGAGCATGATGTACCCCAATCATTACTGGGATTGAGCAGTGCAGGCAATCCTAATATAAGTAAGCAGCGTTATTTATTCAATAATGCACAAATGTTGAATATTAATAATTTGTCTAAAACAAAAAAAGATGTACAACTAAGGCTGAATGCCTATTATTTGCATGATGAACAACACCAGGATTATAGTAATACGAGTATTTATTACCTGCCTACAGATACTGTTCAATATTATGAGCAGCAATATACAACAACGCATTTTGACAAAGTAAGGGCACAATTAACCCTTAACGATAATAAGAATAAGCATTATTTAAACAGTGTTTTACTGGCAGAAATAAACAACCAGCCTGCTGCTTCCAACCTAACAGCCAACAGCAGCCAATTGCAGCAAAACTTAAATGATCAATTGAATAATTTTTCCAATGAGCTGAATTACATAAAAAGCTTCGGAAAAATAATTACTGAAGGGTATTCTTATATAAACTATACTTCTCAACCGCAAAGTTTAAACATTGCACCGGGCATCAGTGAAAATGTTTTTAATAATAACAAGCCCTTTGCACAGCTTATACAAAATGCAAGGGTACCTACCTGGTTTACCAATAATTATTTTACGGTACGCAAGCCTTCAAAGCATGTATTGCAGGCTTATAAAGCGGGTATCAGCGGCCAATGGCAGCAACTAAAAAGCAATATTAATATATTGCAAAATAGTGGCATATACAATAATGCACCGGATAGCTTCAGCAACCAATTGAACTGGCAGCACTATAAATTATATGGAGAGGCCAATTACGATTTTATAGGGGAAAGGGCTCAAATAACCATAACCCTGCCTGCGAACTATCAATACATCCGTTATGAAGATGCGGTTTTAAAAAACAGCCAATCAATCAACAGGGTGCTTGTTAACCCGGCTATACACTTTAAATATGCAACGGGCCAGGAAAATTTTATTACCGGCGGTTATAATTACAGCAATAGGATAGGGACTGTTGAAGATATATATGGTGGTTATCTTTTGAAGAATTACCGCTTGCTGGATAACAATGATATTTCAATAACAGAAGGCAATAACCATAATTTTTCATTAGGGTTTAATTACCGGAAAACAATTAAGATTTTTTTCTTTAATATATTGGCATCTTACAGCATCACCAATAATAATTCGCTTACAGCCACATCTTTTTATCAAACCATACAAAAGCAAACCACAATTGCTGTAAATAACTCATCAAATAATTTATCTATAATGGCGGGCAGTAGTAAATATATTTTTGCATTGCATACAACGGTTTCTTTAAAAGCATCTTACCAGCAAAGCACATTTTACCAATTGCAAAATAATAGCTTGCAGCAATATGCCAATTATACCCAAACCATTGGCGGCGGGCTTAATTCAAAACTGTTCAAATGGTTTAATGCAGGCTATAATTTTTCTTTTACAAATTACAGTAGTAAGAATATCAGCCTGAAAAACCAGCAACCAACTCAATCCACACAATTGCTGCAGCAGAATATGGATATAAATATAATACCTTCTCAAAACTTCTTTATCAGGTTGAAAGGGGAAGATTTTTTTGTACGGCAAAGCCAGTTAAATAACAATACACATTATTTTTTTGCAGATGCTTCATTTACTTATAAGGCCAATAAAATAAGAACAGACTTTTTATTGGGTATTCAAAATATTGCGGATGTAAGGCAATACACCACTATTTCACTATCTGCCAATAACCTTTCGCAAAGCAATTATATCATCAGGCCACGAATGTTTGTGCTAAAGGCTATTTTTAATTTTTAATTCATGCAAACTCCAAATGTTTTATTAAACTTTCAGGCAGTTTAGGCAATTTTCTTCTTTCAATTAAATAAGTTGATAAGGCTGATAAATCTCTATACACATAATAAACAAAGCTGCTCTTAATGCTTTGGGCGAAAAGCTGCTTCTTAAATATTGCAATTGTTCTTCTGATAAAGAAGCTGGCTTTTGTTCAAATAAAACATAATCAAAGTCTTTAATTTTTGTTGCTTCTCTTTCGGTTAAGCCACTTTCATAAATATTCCTGTAATCAAACCAGAAACTGTGATTGGTAAAATGGGTGCTTATGTTTTCGTTCCAAAATTGAGCATCAAAAAATGGCATACGCTCTAACCAATTGTTAATTAATTGTAGCAATGTTTTTTCATCTTCAACTGTAGTAATGTTTTCATAATCGGGTTTTGTAAACCGCCTTCATTGGTTCTTGTGGTATAGTGCGTTTTTGTACTGCAAAGAAAAGCGGAATAATGTTAAAAATGTACAAGTGTGCGACGCAACAAAAGTTTAATAAACATTGAAAAGCTAAGTACATAATTTCTTATACTTATATTGCAAACCTTATGGCTAAAACAAAGAAAAAAGAAGAACCTATTATACTGGTAACTAATGATGACAGTATTAATGCACCGGGCATAAAAGCTTTAGTTGATGCAATAAAACATTTGGGTAGAGTAGTAGTAGTGGCTCCTGATAAACCACAAAGCGGTATGGGGCATGCGATAACTATCGGGCATCCTTTGCGTTTGCAAAAAGTATCTTTTGATTATGATGTTGAAGCATATAGTTGCAATGGAACTCCGGTTGATTGTGTTAAGTTGGCCGTAGATAAAATACTACACCGTAAACCAGATATTTGTTTAAGTGGTGTTAATCATGGAGCCAATCATTCTATTAATGTTATATACAGCGGAACTATGAGTGCCGCAATGGAAGCAGCCATAGAAAACATACCTAGTGCAGGCTTTAGCTTATTAGATTTTAGTATTGAAGCTAATTTTGAACACAGCAAAAAGTATATTGAGCAAATTGCTAAATATATGCTGAAGCAAAAAAAACAGAAATGTTTTTTATTAAATGTAAATATTCCTGCAATTGATGCTACTTTAATTAAAGGCATAAAAGTATGTAGGCAAGCTAATGCTAAATATGAAGAAGATTTTATTGAACGAACCGATCCGCATGGTAAAAAATATTATTGGCTTACCGGTGAATTTGTAAACTTTGATAAAGGGAAAGATACTGATGTTTGGGCTTTACAAAATAATTATATAAGTGTAGTGCCCGTGCAGTTTGATTTTACCGACTATAAATTGAAAACACAATTAGAAAAAAATTTGAAATAAATATTATAATGATTACTTGTTATTTTAAGATTTCTATCAAAAAAAATTGTGGGCTTCCGATAAATTTTTAGCTCATTTCATTTAAAGTAACAGGGCATTTAAATAAATAACGCATGCTAAAAAAAGATGATATAAAAACAGGATTGCTAATTGGTTTATTGGCTCCTTTTATTGGAATGTTTGGTTTTTATTTTTTAAAATTACGAAGGTTAACCATTATAGAATTTATGCAGCGGTTAGGCATACAAAGATCTTTGTTAACAGCTATGGTTAGTTTTTCGTTATTAGCAAATGCTATTGTATTCACAATATATATAAATAAACATATTGATAGAACTGCAAAAGGCATTTTTATTACCACTATAATTTGGGTTATTGCTGCACTAATTTTAAAGTGGATGTATTAATTTAATCTGTAGTTACCTGAAATGTAATTTCTCTTTTTTCTACTGAACTTACTTTATGCCCATTTTGTACCGCAGATATCCATTTGGGTGATTTTTGCATTACTCGTAAAGCCTCTTCTTTTGTGCCATAACCCGGATCATTTAATGCTTTTATATTATTTATTTCTCCATCTTCACTTACAGTAAAAACTAAGTTTACTTTATATTGGCCCGGAGGGCAACCTTTATCAAGAGGAATATTGGTGTTTACATTTCTGTGTAAAAATTTTAGCCAACCAATATTACCACCCGGAAATTCTGCAGGAATTTGTACTACTGTAAAAGCTATATTATTTTGTTTTTTTAGAATATCATTTTTGTTGTTATCATCGTTTTTTTCAACTGCAGCATCAGTAAATATTAGTTTTGCATTATTAGTAGGTTTAGTTGTAATTTCTATTACGCCATTTTCTCCTTTTGCTCCATATTTTTTTATACCGTAATTATCTTTTAATACAGAAATAGTTTGAATAGAATTAGGAGGCATAGTACTAAGAAAATTTTCTGAAACTTCTTTTCCATCAACAATTATCAAAGCATTTTTTGTGTTCAAATTATTTTTAGTATTAAAGTAAATTGTATCTGCAACAATTTTTATATTCCGGTTATCATCTTTAACATTTGTATTGCTTGCTTTTGCATCTTTATCGCGTACTATTTTTGGTGGTGCAAATCTAAAACCAATAATAATTGATGAATCTTTTTTGTAGTTTTCATCATAATATTTTGTAGTAGCTAAATCAACTTGTACACTATATTTTTTGCCTGTTTTTGCTGAGCCATATAATTTGCTTGCATTGTAATGTGCAAAATCGGTTGGTTTATAATTTGTAAGAACATTATTCGCTACATGCTTTCCATCAATCCACAAACCATATAAGTTTTCGTTTTTCCAATTATTTAATTGCTCTTGTGTTGGTATTGCTTTTTTTATTGGAGGAGCTTTTATTATGGCCACATTAAATCTATTTTGTTGAGATTGATTCATTCTTTTATATAAAGCATATAATTCTTTGTATTCTTCATCATTTTTGTCGTAAGTGGTAATTGTTTTTCCGTTAGGTAATTTCTTTGTTCTGGCAAGAGCATTTAATTTACTTGAAAATAAATTCAAATCTTCTGTTGAAAGGCTGTCAGTTGAATTGGGAGTATCATTTAAATAAACATTCTCAATAATAATATTTTCTTGATTAGTTGCTTTAGCTTTTGCAGTAAGCTCTGCATTTCTAAATGAGAATAATAATACGGTTACAAACAAAACAGGTAATGCAACTATTCTTCTTGCATAAGAAAATTTGGTGTTTTTGGTATTGGTTATCATGGCTAATCTTCTTTTTATAGGTGAAAAGAAAAATGGGTTGGTTAATAAAAATTTTTGTTGTGGAAATGCAGCTGCTAAAAGCATAGCTGCTAATGAAGAGGCATCTCCATCTTTTACAACTTTATTGTCGGCAATAAATTCATGAATCATATTCATTTCTTTTTTTGCCAACCAAAAAAACGGATTACACCATCCTACAACTAAAATAATTTGTATTAAAATATTATCTAAACTGTGCTTTTGTTTTACATGTATTAATTCATGTGCTAATATTTGTTTGCCTTCTTGGCTTTGCACTGCTATTTCATTATTCCAAAAAATATATTTAAAAAAAGAAAAAGGAGTTCCTTTTGCATTAGTAAATACCAAGTAAATATTTTGCCAATGTTTGCAACTGTTTTGTTTTAACAAACCATAAATATTGAATAGAGCTTTAATTAACCCAATTAATATAAATATGCATACTAATATATAGGTAAGTATGATTGTTGTATTCCAATTAAATATTAAACTTTTTACTTTACTTTCTATAACCGTATTATTGCTTGCAATGGCTTGTACAAAATAAATAATGCTTGTTGTATTTTCTTTTGGAGGCAATAAATTTATTTTTAGAAATGGCACTATCCAGGGTAATACAAACAATGCTAATAAATAAAAGCGGTTGTATTGATGAAATTTTTTATTGCGTAGTAGTAACCAGTAGTATAATAACATAATACCACTACTAATAATTACTTGCATAAAAAAATAGGCAAGAGTTATCATACAAATTATTTTTTTGTTTTCAATTGTTGTAAAAGCAATTCAATGTCTTTTACTTTCAGTTTCTTTTTATCAACCATAAATGAAACAACGTCTGCAAACGATCCTTCAAAATAGTTTTCTACTAAATTGTTGATGGTGCTTGCAGAATATTCTTCTTTACTTATATGCGGATAATATTCATGTATTCTGCCGTGTGCTATAATGCCAACAAAACCTTTTTCAACTAAAATTTTTAAAATGGTTGCAATGGTATTGGTATGTGGTTTTGGTTCGGGTTGGTCTTCTACAATCTCTTTTAAATAAGCCTTTTCTAGCTTCCATAATGTTTGCATTAGTTGTTCTTCGGCACGGGTAAGCGGTTTCATAATTTTATAATTAAGAATGCAATATAAAACTAATATATTAGTTTAACAACTATTTTTTTAGTTTTTTTTTAAAAAAATATTTTTTTTAATTTTTTAGCTAAAGGCTTAACTGTATTTTGCAAACTATTTCAACTTACATTTAAATAATGAAATATTATATTATTTCGGGAGAAGCGAGTGGAGATTTGCATGGTAGTAACTTAATAAAGCAATTATTGTTGTTAGATGCAAGTGCTAATGTGCATTGCTGGGGTGGAGATTTAATGGAAACCGCCGGTGGTAAATTAATAAAGCATTACAAAGAGTTAGCTTTTATGGGCTTTGCCGAAGTAGTAAAAAATTTGCCAACTATTTTTCGAAATATAAAATTTTGTAAACAAGATATTGCCAATTTTAAACCCGATGTTTTAGTGTTAATTGATTATCCTGGTTTTAATTTACGCATTGCAGAATGGGCAAAACAACAAGGTTATAAAGTGGTGTATTATATTTCTCCACAAGTATGGGCTTGGAAAGAAAACAGAGTTAAAAAAATGAAACAGTGCATTGATAAAATGCTCTGTATTCTTCCTTTTGAAAAAGAGTATTACCAAAACAAATGGAATTGGAATGTGGAGTACGTAGGGCATCCGTTGGTAGAAGTGATAGAATCATCAATTGCAAATAAATTATATATTAGTTCTGATACTTCCAATTCAAACTTTACATTGCATACTAAACAAATCATTGCATTGCTTCCCGGCAGCCGCAAACAAGAAATTGCAAAAAAGTTGCCTATTATGTTAGAAGTTTCTAAATCGTTTCCCAATTATCAGTTTATAGTGGCACAAGCACCGGGGCAAGATGATAATTTTTATAAACCTTTTCTTCAACCTTATCATAATGTTTCTACCATAAAAAACAATACCTATCAATTATTAATGCAAAGTATTGCAGCATTGGTAACAAGCGGAACAGCTACTTTAGAAACAGCTTTATTTGCGGTACCCGAAGTTGTTTGTTATAAAGGCAGTAACATTAGCTATCAAATAGCAAAAAAATTAATCAAAATAAAATATATATCGTTAGTGAATTTAATTATGAATAAGTTGGTGGTAAAAGAACTAATTCAAAACGATTTAACAGTTGATAATATTACGAAAGAATTGAATGTGTTGTTGAATGATGTTGCTAAACAGCAGCAATTACAAAATGATTATGCAGATTTAAAAAAATTACTTTCCTCAGGTGGTAATGCTTCTAAAAATGCTGCAACTATTATTTACGATTTTGCAAAAGGCAATTAATGTTTTCTTATCATTGGTAAAATAACCAATCTAAAAAGCATTACAAATAATGCAATAATAAACATGAATAAAGAAATCCTGTTCATGCCATGCATATACTTTACCCATTTGGTATAAGGTTTATTGGGATCAGGTTTTTTTAGATATAGGTATTCCGCAATTTGTCTCCAAAAGCCCATAAAATAATTTTGTGTAAAACTACGATACAAATTTGCTGTATGCAGAAAAAAAATCTATAAACTTTGCTACTTCAAAAACAACCCTATATTTGCAAATAGTTGTTTATGCAACTATTTTTAAAAGATTCTTTAAAATTTATCCAAATGAAAATTTTAGTTTGTATTAGCAAAACACCCGATACTACTTCAAAAATTGCTTTTAAAGATAGCAACACAAAGTTTGAAGATGCAGGTGTACAATGGATTATTAATCCATATGATGAATGGTATGCATTAGTAAGAGCCATTGAATTAAAAGAAAAAGATGCTTCAACCATTATTCATTTAATAACCGTTGGCGGTGCAGATTGCGACCCCGTAATTCGCAAAGCATTGGCTTTAGGCGGAGATGAAGCAATACGTGTAAATGCAGATAGTAGCGATAGCTTTTATATTGCTGCACAAATAGCAGAAATTGCCAAACAAGGTAATTATGATTTAGTTTTTACAGGAAAAGAAACCATAGATTATAACGGATCATCAGTTGCTGCAATGGTAGCCGAATTAATTGATGCTCCCTATATTTCTTTAGCAACCAAATTTGAATTAAACGGAACAACAGCAATTGTAAACCGTGAAATAGAAGGTGGAGAAGAAGTAAATGAAGTTGCATTACCAATTGTAGTAAGTTGCCAAAAAGGTGTTGCAGAACAACGCATACCCAACATGCGTGGTATAATGGCTGCACGCACCAAACCTTTAAAAGTAGTAGAACCTTCTGCAATTAATGCACTAACAACTATTGTTAGCTTTGAATTACCACCTGCAAAAGCCGGCGTTAAATTAGTACCG
This sequence comes from Bacteroidota bacterium, assembly GCA_018267705.1. Lineage (GTDB taxonomy): Bacteria > Bacteroidota > Bacteroidia > Chitinophagales > Chitinophagaceae > CW01. The sequence goes on from JAFDXX010000001.1 coordinate 10,196, forward strand.
GCAGATAATGTAGCAGAGCTGGTACGTTTATTACATGAAGAAGCAAAAGCTATATAACAATAACAATTAAGCATGCAATAAACAAATATGAAAATGATAAATTTTATTAATCAAACTTCACTTTACTATTTTGCTTTGTTGCGTCGCACACTTGTACGTTCAGTTCTTTATTCAACAAAATATTTGCAGAAAGCATTTGCACATCTGCACATTTACAAACTTTCAAATTAATACTAACTATGTCAGTTTTAATATTTATAGATCAATCAGAAGGCAGCATAAAAAAATCTTCATTAGAAGCCATTACTTACGGTGCTGCCGTGGCAAAGCAATTAAATGTATCGGCAGAAGGTATTGTATTAGGTACAATTGCTAACGATGCATTAATACAATTAGGAAAATATGGTGTTCAAAAAATTCATCATATAGCTAATGAAAAACTCAATCATGTTGATGCACAATTGTATGCAAAACAAATTGCCGATACTGCCATAACAAATAATGCATCGGTAATTATTATTTCTCACAACCAAACAGGCAAAGCAATTGCAGGAAGAGTAGCAGCCCAATTAAAAGCAGGCCTAGTGGCAGGTGCTATTGCACTACCCAATACTGCCGGCAATGGATTTGTAGTAAAAAAATCTGTATTCAGCGGTAAAGCATTTGCCAATGTAAATATTACATCAGCCATAAAAGTAATTTCATTAAATCCTAATAGTTTTCACATATCACAAAGCGAAGGAACTGCAGAACTGGTTACAGTAAATGCAAATATTGCAGAACCTAAAGTAAAAGTTACTGCTGTAAATAAAGTAAGTGGAGAAGTACCTTTAACCGAAGCAGAAATTGTAGTAAGCGGCGGGCGTGGTTTAAAAGGCCCCGAAAACTGGACAATGTTAGAAGAACTTGCTAAAACATTACATGCAGCTACTGCATGTAGTAGGCCTGTTGCCGATGCACATTGGAGACCACATCACGAGCATGTGGGACAAACAGGAATACAAGTTGCACCTAACTTATATATTGCTATCGGCATTAGTGGTGCTATACAACATTTAGCAGGCGTAAACAGAAGTAAAGTAATAGTGGTAATTAATAAAGACCCTGAAGCACCATTTTTTAAGGCAGCCGATTATGGTATAGTTGGCGATGCTTTTGAAGTAGTACCCAAACTAACTGACGAAATTAAGAAACTGAAAAATGCTTAATTCAACAAACAAAAATCCCATTTCTGCCAAGTGGGATTTTTTTATTTTATATACCACTCAATTTGTAAAGCATTTATTCTTATAAAAACGTCTAAAAACACATTCTTTTAAAACAATTTTTTGTGTAAGAATTTAATTTACTTTCGTAACAAGTATGAAGAAGATTGAATTGGAAATTGTAGCCCTTTCGCACAGCATTACACAAACACATTCTTATGCAGTAGTATTGGGCGAAGTAAATGGATTACGCCGCTTACCAATTGTTATTGGCGGTTTTGAAGCTCAAGCTATTGCTGTTGCTTTAGAAAGAATGCAACCCAGTAGGCCGCTTACACATGATTTAATGAAAAATTTTATGAACGCTTTTGGCGTTGAATTACAAGAAATAATTATTAATGATTTACAAGAAGGTATCTTCTACTCAAAATTAATTTGTTATAACGAACACGATACAATTGAAATAGACAGCAGAACCAGTGATGCTTTGGCATTAGCAGTACGCTTTGGTTGCCCTATTTATACGTTTGAAAATATTTTAGAAAATGCAGGAATTTTAATGGATGAAAACGAAAATACTAAAAAGAAAAAATCGCAAACAGTTGCTGTGGCTAGTGATGCAGCAAGTGATGAACTGCATAAATTAAGTTTAGAAGAACTACAAAATCTGCTTAACGAAGTTTTAGAAAATGAAGATTATATAAAAGCCATTGCCATTAGAGATGAAATTAATAAACGCAAATAAAACCATGATTTGAATAATTGCATGTACTCTTTCTTGATAAAGAAAGAGTACAACTTCATGATCATTTTAAACTCTTTTTATCATGGTTCTATTTCCAAATGCAAAAATAAATTTAGGGTTAAACATTGTTCGTAAACGTAAAGATGGTTATCATGATTTAGAAACTTTTTTTTACCCGCTTAATATTTACGATGCTGTTGAAATTATTTCGGAAGTAAATGATAAAACTCAAACGCCACCTATTGATTCTATTACTTTTCATTCATCAGGTTTAACTGTTGAAGGAAGCATAGAAAATAATCTTTGTGTTAAAGCATACCAATTATTAAAGAAAGATTTCCCTTTATTACCTTCAATTAAAATGCACTTACACAAAAACATCCCGATGGGTGCAGGCTTAGGTGGCGGAAGTGCAGATGGAGCCTTTGTTTTAAAGTTATTGAATCAAAAATATCATCTCCAATTATCACAACAACAATTCATTAATTATGCGTTGCAGTTAGGAAGTGATTGCCCATTTTTTATTATCAATAAACCTTGCTTGGCTACTTCAAGAGGAGAGAAAATGAGTGAAATAAATATTGATTTGTCTACTTATAAATTTTTATTGGTAAATCCTCAAATACATATTTCAACCAGTTGGGCATTTGCTAATATCCAGCCTACTGTTCCTATAAAACCTATACAACAAATCATTACACAACCCATTCATACATGGAAAGAAGAATTGGTGAATGATTTTGAACAACCTGTTTTTAAAAAATATGCTTCCATTCATTCTTTAAAAAATGAAATGTATAAAATGGGTGCAATATATGCAGCTATGAGCGGCAGTGGAAGCACAGTATTTGGTATTTTTGAAAAAGAGAAAAAGATAATTCCTTCATTTCCTCAAAATTATTTTGTTCAAGAAGTAGCAGTTTAACTATAAACAATGAAACCTGTTATAAAAGCAATTCAAATTATTTATAGTGTATATGCTTTTTGTGTGTTTGTAATTATAATGTTATTAGCATTGCCTGTAATAGTTGTTGCATCTGCATTTGCAATTAAAGGAGGAAATTTTATTTACAATGTTTGTAAAATATGGGCTAAACTTTGGTATATTTTTATTTTTGTAAAACATAAAGAAGTTTACGAAGTAAAACATAATAAAAAACAGCAGTATATTTTTGTGGCCAACCATATTTCGTATATGGATATTCCCGTAATGGTTTTAAGTATTCATCAACCCTTTAGAGCTTTAGGAAAATATGAAATGATTAAAGTACCCATATTTGGTTGGATATATAAAGCTGCAGTTATTTTAGTAGATAGAAAAAATGCCGAAACAAGAGCTAGAAGTGTGCGTGCCTTAAAGGCAGCCATTGCAAAAAATATTTCTATTTTTATTTTTCCGGAAGGAACTTTTAATGAAACAGAAAATATTTTAAAACCCTTTTACGATGGAGCTTTTCGTGTTGCAATTGAAACACAGACACCAATCAAACCATTACTTTTTCCAGACACAATTAAACGCTTGCACTATAAAAGTATTTTTAGTTTATTACCGGGCACTTGCAGAGTTATTTATTTAGATGAAGTGAGTGTTAAAGGTTATACTATAAACAATTTGCCCGAGCTAAAACAAAAAGTATTTACCATAATGGAAGAAGGATTAAAAAGATACTTATAAGCTAAAATAGATTAGATTATTTTAGCATTTTATAATGCAAAACAAAAAATTATCAACCAATTTATTTACCAATACTTCTACAAATGAAGAAGGAGTATTGTTTGCAGAAGTAATTATTCCTTTGGCATTGCCTGTTACTTATACTTGGTCTGTGCCAAAAAAAATGCAAACTGCTATTAAAATAGGTAAAAGAGTTGAAGTGCAATTGAGAAATAAAAAATATGCAGGCATTGTAAAAGCAATACATAGTAATAAATTATTATTTGAAACGAGAGATTTATTAAATGTGTTAGATGATGAACCCTTGGTATATGAAAAGCAATTAAAGCTGTGGAGTTGGATGAGCAATTATTATATGTGCAGTGAAGGAGAAGTAATGCAGGCGGCTATTCCGGCTAATTTTAAACTATCAAGCGAAAGTGTTTTAATATGGAATGAACATGCAGATATTGATTTGAATGATGGCAGCTTTTTTAGTGATGAAGAATATTTGGTAGCACAAGCACTAGAAATAAAAAAAGAATTAAAGCTGAGTGAAGTACAACAAATATTAGATAGTAATCATGTTTATTCTGTTATAAAAAAATTAATTGAAAAAAAAGTCTGTTATGTTTGGGAAGAGTTGAAAGAAAAGTATAAAGAAAAAATAGAAACTTATATTATACTAAATCCTGTTTATAACAATGATGATAAACTTTCTGAGTTATTAAATAATTGGAGTAGAGCACCCAAACAAATGGAGTTGTTATTAGCATATTTACATTTAATAAAAACAGAAGGAGAAGTAACACAATCCACATTACTAAAAAAATCTAATGCTTCGGCTGCACAATTAAACGGATTAATTGAGAAGCAAATTCTAATTGCAGAAAGACGATCAATTGATAGATTGAAATCTCTTCCTAAAAATATTTCCATTGATTTTGTTTTATCTGCTGCACAACAAAATGCTCTTAATCAAATTCAAACTTCATTTACTCAAAAGAATGTTTGTTTGTTGCATGGCGTTACAGCAAGCGGAAAAACATTACTATATATAAAACTAATTGAAAGCTATGTTCAGAAAGGATTTCAGGTTTTATACATGCTTCCTGAAATTGCTTTAACATCTCAAATTATTCGCAGATTACAAAAACATTTTGGCGGATATATTGCAATTTATCATTCAAAATTTAATGCCAATGAAAGAGTAGAAATTTGGAACAAAATAAAAAGCGGAGAAACAAAAATTGTATTAGGTGCAAGAAGTGCATTGTTTCTTCCTTTTAATAATTTAGGATTAACAATTGTTGATGAAGAACATGATGCAAGCTATAAACAACAAGACCCTGCACCACGTTATCATGCAAGAGATGCAGCTATTTATTATGCATCATTATTCAATGCAAAAGTTTTATTAGGTAGTGCCACGCCCGCTGTTGAAACTTATTTTAATTGTACACAAAACAAATATGCTTTAGTTGAATTAAATGAACGTTACGGTAATGTTGAAATGCCGGCCATTGAATTAATTGATATAAAAAAAATAATTAATCAACACAAAGAAAAAATTGCACTCACACCTCAACTAATAAATGCAGTTCAGCATTCTTTAAAAGAAAAAAAACAAATTATTCTATTTCAAAATCGGCGTGGTTATGCACCTTATATGCAATGCCAAACTTGCGGCTGGATACCGCAATGCCAACATTGCGATGTTACCTTAACTTATCATAAAGCAAAAAATAAATTAACCTGTCATTATTGTGCAGCCACTTATCCTGTAATTAATACATGCGTTGCGTGCGGCAACAGTAATTTTATTCAAAAAAATTTTGGAACAGAAAAGTTGGAAGAATTAATTGCAGAACAATTTCCTGAAGCAAAAGTTGCAAGAATGGATTATGATACGGTTAAAGGAAAAAATGAACACGATAATTTAATTAAACTGTTTGAGCAGCAAAGAATTGATATTTTAGTTGGAACACAAATGGTAGTAAAAGGATTAGATTTTGAACATGTGAACCTGGTAGGAATTATTGATGCAGACGGCATTTTAAACTTTGCAGATTTTAGAGTAAATGAAAGAGCCTATCAATTAATGGAACAAGTAAGCGGAAGAGCAGGAAGAAAAGATGGCAATGGAAAAGTAATGATACAAGTAAGTAATTTACAGCATCCTGTGTTGCATTTTGTACAAATACATAATTATACAAAATTATTTGAGTATGAAATTGAAACCAGAAATACCTATCAATATCCGCCGTTTTACAGAATGATTATACTTACGTTTAAGCATAAAGAAAAACATATTGCAGAAGAAGCCGCCCATATTATGATGCATGGCTTAAAAACCAATTACGGTAACTATTTAAACGGGCCTGCACAACCAATTGTTGATAGAGTTAGAAATCAATATTTATGGGAAATAATGTTGAAGTTGCCAAAAGATGCTAACTTAATTAATCAATGTAAAACAGAAATTTTACAACAAGTAAATATTATTCACTCAATTAAAACATACAGTGGCGTTTCAATAATTCCCGATGTTGATCCGTTATAATTATTTTGAATTATAAAGTATAAATGAATGGAAATACAACACAATACATCTCTTAAAAAATATAACACTTTTGCTGTTGATGTTTTAGCAAAACAATTTGCAAAATTTTCATCATTCAATGAATTAGAAGAGTTAACCTCTCATGCAATATTTAATACTCAGCATTCAACACTAATTCTTGGCGGCGGCAGTAATATTTTATTTACAAAAAATTTTGATGGTATTGTTTTAAAGAACGAATTAAAAGGCATTGAAGTGGTGAAAAAAGATGCTGAACATATTTATGTAAAGGCGGCAGCAGGAGAGTTGTGGCATGATTTAGTTTTATATTGTATTGAAAATAATTATGCAGGTATTGAAAACTTAAGTTTAATTCCGGGTTGTGTGGGTGCTGCTCCTATACAAAATATTGGTGCTTACGGTGTTGAATTAAAAAACGTTTTTTATGAATTGCAAGCATACCATTTACATGATAAAACAGTTCAAACATTTAATTTAACCGATTGTAATTTTGGTTATAGAGAAAGTGTTTTTAAGAATCAATTCAAGAATCAATTTATTATTTTGAATGTTACGCTTAAACTAAATAAACAACCAATATTTCATACACAATATGGTGCTATTGAAAAAGAATTAGAAATAATGCAAGTAAAAGAATTTACAATTAAAAATATTTCGCAAGCTATCATTAATATTCGTTCCTCTAAATTACCCAATCCAAAAGTTATTGGTAATGCAGGCAGTTTTTTTAAAAACCCTATTGTGTCAAAATTTAGAAGATATACCATTTGGGAATATCATAAAGATGTAGTGAGTTATGCAATAGATGCAATGAACTTTAAATTATCTGCAGCATGGCTAATTGAAAAATGTGGATGGAAAGGATATCGAAATGGAGATGCGGGATGCAACCCTTTGCAGCCTTTGGTTTTAGTAAATTATGGAAATGCAACCGGACAAGAAATTTATGATTTAAGTGAACAAATTATTCAATCTGTAAAAAAAGAATTTGCTGTTGTGTTAGAACGAGAAGTGAATATTATTTAATTAAAAAAGTAACGCCATCAATAGCTAATTGTGTATTAAAAAATACTTCTTTAGCTTCTTGTTCAAAAATATCTAACTGCTCATATTTACTGCTAAAATGTCCAATTAATAATTTACTCACATTAGCATTTTTTGCAATGCTTGCTGCTTGTATTGTTGTAGAATGAAACCTATCGGTAGCTCTATCTTCTAAATCTTTTAAATATGTTGTTTCATGGTATAATAAAGAAACGTTGGCTACTTTATCAATTAAGCTTTCATCGTAAATAGTATCTGCACAAAATGCATAACTTCTGGCAGGTGTGTTGGCAATAGTTAATATTTCATTTTTAATAATATTACCATCTTTCGTTTCGTAATCATCACCGTTTTTTAAGCGTTCATAATAAGCAGAAGGAATAGTATATTCTTTAATTTTTTCTTTATTAATTTTTCTGGGTTGTTTTTTTTCTCTTATAATAAAACCCCAACATTCAATTCTGTGTTGTGTTTTAAAACATTCAACTGTAAACTTTTTATCATCAACAATTAAACCTTCATTTTCTAATGCATGAAAGTTAAGCGTAAAAGGTAATCGGGTATCTGCAACGGTAAATTGAAGGTCAAGTATTTGTTTAAGAGGTGCAGGTGCATATAAATGCAAATCATTTTCTCTTCCTAATAAACCCATACTGGTAATTAAACCAACTAAACCAAAATAATGGTCTCCATGTAAATGCGAAATAAAAATATGATTGATTTTGCTGCGGCGTATTTTATACTTACTCATTTGTATTTGTGTACCCTCGCCACAATCTATTAAAAAAGCTTGTTCATTTAATGTAACTACTTGTGCCGTAGGAAATCTTCCATAAGCAGGTAAAGCTGAGTTATTTCCTAAAATAGTTACTGAAAACATTGTAAGTTTATAATTCGTTCATTCATTAATTGTACCCGTACATACTTTTATTCTTCTACATCAAATTCAACATCATCACTATCTAATAAATCTCTTTCAATTTCTTCCATTTGCACAATATCCCAAGCTTCACTTTCGGTAGGTGTAATGTTTAAAATATCTAATAATTCCCACTGTTCTAATTTGTTTTCTATTTCAGAATTTATTTCGCAAATCACAAACGATGCATTGGCATCATAAAAAGTTTGTTGCGTATTTGCTATTGCAATGGCTGCCTGTTCTTCAATATTGGTTACTTCCTGCAAATTAAGAATTACATTTTTTACAGGAGATGCTAAAATATTAGTACAGGTTGCAACTAATTCTGCAGCCATGTTGTCATAAATATAAGACACATGCGGAGTTAAAGCAGTAAATTTTTCCTTGGTATTAATTTTGATTTCCATAGTTTAATTGTTCATCACATTTGTGTATAAATGGGTAGCAATTATCATCAAAAATATTCGTTATCATTGTATAAATCCAAAAAAACAGTATGGACAATAATTTTTCAGCACAAGTAAAAGAAATCATTTCCTTTAGCCGAGAAGAAGCTTTAAGGTTAGGAAATGATTTTATAGGAACAGAACATTTGCTTTTAGGTTTAATACGCGATGGAGAAAATTTAGCAATAAAAATTTTAAAACAATTAAAGGTTGATTTGTATGAATTACGAAGAGAAATTGAATTAGCCGTAAAAGACAAATCAGGCAAAAATATTGCTAACATTAATAGCTTGCCTTTAACCAAGCAAGCTGAAAAAGTAATACGCGTTACTGTTTTAGAAGCAAAATCATTAAAAAGCCCATTGGTTGAAACAGAACACTTATTATTAAGTATTTTAAAAAATAAAGAAAATATTGCAACACAAATACTTAGCCAGTTTAATGTAGATTATGATATTTTCAGAAACGAGTTAGGAATGGTTAGCACCAATTATCCATCAACACCAAAATCTGAATTTACAGAAAATGATGATGATGATTTTGATGATGAAAAACAACGTGGTGGGTTTCAGCAACCCAAACCCGGTGCTAAACAACAAGGCAATATAAAAAGTAAAACACCTGTTTTAGATAATTTTGGAAGAGATATTACCAAACTAGCAGAAACAGGAAGTTTAGACCCAATAGTTGGTAGAGAAAATGAAATTGAAAGAGTATCGCAAATACTTTCTCGCCGCAAAAAAAATAATCCCATTTTAATAGGAGAGCCCGGTGTTGGTAAAACTGCTATTGTAGAAGGTTTGGCATTAAGAATAGTACAACGAAAAGTAAGCAGAGTATTGTTTGATAAACGTGTAATAAGTTTAGATCTTGCTGCATTAGTTGCAGGTACAAAATATCGCGGACAGTTTGAAGAAAGAATGAAAGCAATTATGAATGAATTAGAAAAAAACCGTGATGTTATTCTTTTTATAGATGAAATACATACCATTGTTGGAGCAGGCGGAGCAAGCGGCTCTTTAGATGCTTCAAATATTTTTAAACCTGCTTTAGCAAGAGGAGAACTACAATGTATTGGTGCATCAACATTAGATGAATACAGAATGTACATTGAAAAAGATGGTGCATTAGACCGCCGCTTTCAAAAAGTATTAGTAGAACCACCAAGTGTTGATGAAACTATTCAAATACTAACTAATATAAAAAGCAAATACGAAGACTATCACAATGTTGAGTATGATGCAGAAGCCATAGAAGCCTGCGTGAAATTGAGTGATAGATATATGACTGATAGATTATTACCCGACAAAGCAATTGATGTATTAGATGAAGTAGGAGCAAGAGTGCATTTAAAAAATATTAATGTACCCACAGAAATTGTTGAGTTAGAAAAACAAATTGAAGAAATTAAAAACGAGAAAAATAAAGTTGTAAAAAGTCAACGCTTTGAAGAAGCAGCAAGCCTACGCGATAAAGAAAAACGTTTAGGAGAAGAATTAGAAAAAGCAAAAGCACTATGGGAAGAAGAAAGCAAACACAAACGTTATCCTATAACAGAAGAACATATTGCCGAAGTTATTAGTATGATGACCGGCATTCCTGTAAAACGCATGGTACAAGCCGAAACTGAAAAATTGCGGAAAATGAATGACGATATGCGAGGAATGGTAATTGGGCAAGATGAAGCCATACAAAAAATTGTAAAAGCTATTCAAAGAAATCGTGTAGGATTAAAAGACCCTAAAAAACCAATTGGCACATTTATATTTTTAGGCCCAACAGGTGTTGGTAAAACAGAATTAGCCAGAAGCCTTGCCAAATACATGTTTGATAGTGAAGATGCTTTAGTGAGAATTGATATGAGCGAATACATGGAAAAATTTACAGTAAGCCGTTTAATTGGTGCACCTCCGGGCTATGTTGGTTATGAAGAAGGAGGACAACTAACAGAACGTGTTCGTCGCAAACCATATAGTGTTATTTTATTAGATGAAATAGAAAAAGCTCATCCGGATATTTATAATATTTTATTACAAGTTTTAGATGACGGACAATTAACTGACGGATTAGGAAGAAAAGTAGATTTTAAAAATACTTTAATTATTATGACCTCTAACATTGGTGTACGCCAATTAAAAGAGTTTGGAGATGGTGTTGGTTTTGCAACCGCTGCACGTGTTCAAAACCAAGAAGAAAACAATAAAGCAGTTATTGAAAAAGCTTTAAAGAAAACATTCTCTCCCGAATTTTTAAATAGAATTGATGATGTTGTAATTTTTAATTCATTAAATAAAGAAAACATTTTCAGTATTATTGATATTCTTATGAAAAGCGTAATGAAACGCTTAAACAATTTAGGTTTCTCACTTGAATTATCTGATGAAGCAAAAGATTTTATTGCTGAAAAAGGTTACGATGTTCAGTTTGGAGCAAGACCATTACACAGAGCAATTCAAAAATATTTAGAAGACCCTTTGGCAGAAGAAATTTTAAATATGCACGTTAAAAATGGAGACATATTAATTGCTTCCTTAGATAAAGAAAACAATAAAATAACATTTGCTTTAAAACAAACAGAAACACAAAGCAGTGCAAGTGTTTAATGTTTTATATTATTAAAATTTTAAAACCGTTACACCTCCAATATTGTAACGGTTTTTTTATTCTTCAAACAAATTACTAATGAACGTTAGTTAAATATTAAATTCAAAAAAATATTTGTCTGTTACAAATTAGGTTTTTACTTTTGGTTCAGAATGAAACAAACTATTGCAAATACTTTCTTTTATTTTTTCTTTTACTACTTTAACCAAAGTAGTCGGGTAGTATTTGTAAAAGCTTAATTAAAATAAATAAGAAAATAAAAAATACAATCCCGGCAAAAAGCCGGGATTTTTAGTTTATGGCAATAAAAGTATCAATACAAGGTTACGAGGGTAGCTTTCACCAAATGGCCGCCAAGCAATACTTTGGCAATAATGTAGAAGTTATACCCTGTGCCACATTTAGAGAAGTAATAAAAATTGCATCAAACAGAAAAGAAAGTAATGGTGGTATAATGGCGATAGAAAATTCTATTGCGGGCAGCATTCTTCCTAATTATACTTTATTGCAAAAAGGAAATTTAAAAATTGTAGGAGAAGTTTATTTACCCATTAAACAACATCTCTTAATAAATCCGGGTGTAAAGTTTGAAGATATAAAGGAAGTACACTCGCATCCAATGGCTATACAACAATGCATGGATTATTTAGATAAATTTAATTGGAAGTTGGTAGATACAGATGATACAGCATTAAGTGCCAAACATATTCATCAACACAAAAGCAAACATATTGCAGCTATTGCAAGCAAGTTGGCCGCAGAATTATTTAATCTTGAAATTGCAGCCGCAAATATTCATACACAAAAAAACAACTACACACGATTTTTAATTTTGCAACGCAAAGAAGAAAATATTGTAGATGAAAACGCTAATAAAGCATCAATTAATTTTCAAACAAATCATACAAAAGGAAGTTTGGCAAAAGTACTAGCAAGAATTGCAGAAGAAGATATCAATCTTAGTAAACTTCAAAGTATGCCCATTGCAGGAACAAATTTTAAATACAGTTTTCATGTTGATTTAGAATTTACCAACATTCAACAATTTAATAAAGCAATTTATAAAATTCAATCATTAATTCAATCATTAACCATATTTGGTATTTATAAAAATGGTAATATATAATTTATGCAAACTGCAAAACGTTTAGAAGATATTGGTGAATATTATTTTTCTCAAAAACTAAGAGAAATAGATGAACTGAATAAACAAGGTAAAAACATTATTAATCTTGGAATTGGCAGCCCCGATTTACCACCGCATCCTGATGTAATTAAAGTATTGCAAGAAGAAAGTGCTAAGCCTAATGTTCATGCATATCAATCGTACAAAGGTTCTCCTGTTTTAAGAAATGCAATAAAAGATTGGTATAAAAAATGGTACAATGTTACATTGAATGCTGATACAGAAATTTTGCCATTAATAGGAAGTAAAGAAGGTATCATGCATATCTGCATGACTTATTTTGAAGAAGGAGTTGGTGTTTTGGTTCCTAATCCTGGTTATCCAACTTATTCAAGTGCAATAAAACTTTCCGGTGCTACTCCCGTTTACTACAATTTAAAAGAAGAGAATAATTATGAACCTGATTTTAATGAATTAGAAAAATTGATAATTGAATCACATCAATCAATTAAAGGCTTATTTGTAAACTATCCACAAATGCCAACCGGACAAACTGCAAGTGATTTGTTGTTTGAAAAAATTGTTGCATTTGGAAGAAAGCATAATATTCTCATTATTCACGATAATCCGTACAGTTTTATTTTAAACAATCATCCTAAAAGTTTATTAAACATTCATGGAGCCAAAGAGGTGGTATTAGAATTAAATTCATTAAGCAAATCTTCTAACATGGCAGGCTGGAGAGTAGGTATGTTATGCGGTGCAAAAGAAAGAATTGATGAAATATTAAAGTTTAAAAGCAATATGGATAGCGGAATGTTTCTTCCTGTACAATTGGCTGCTGCAAAGGCTTTGAGCTTGAATAAAGATTGGTATGATAGTGTAAATAAAATTTATAATGAAAGAAGAACCAAAGTTTTTGAGTTGCTGAATTTATTGAATTGTGAATATTCGCAACAACAAGTTGGCATGTTTGTGTGGGCGAAAATTTCTTCAAAATATAAAAGCGGATATGAGTTAAGCGATGAAGTTTTATATAACGCAAACGTATTTATTACACCCGGAGGAATTTTTGGTACAGAAGGTAATAATTATATAAGAGTTAGTTTATGCGGAAGTATAGAACGTTTTGAAGAAGCAATAAAAAGAATCAGAAATTAAAAATTATGTTCAATAATATAACTATAGTAGGTGTTGGTTTAATAGGAGGTTCATTTGCATTGGCAGTAAAAGATAAAAAAATTGCTAAGAATGTAATTGGCGTTTGTAATAGTGAGCATACTAAACAAAAAGTTTTAGAACTAAAATTAGTTGATGAAGTTTTACCTTTAGAACAAGCAATTAAAAAAGCCGATTTAATTTATGTTGCCATTCCGGTTGATGCAACTATTACGGTGATGCAACAAATAATGAATTTAATTAATACCCAACAAATTGTTATAGATGCAGGCTCTACCAAATTTGCTTTGTGCAGTGTTTTAAATAATTATTCTAACAGAGAAAGATTTGTGGCAACACATCCTATGTGGGGAACAGAATACAGCGGTCCCGAAGCTGCAGTGCATCATGCTTTTAATGGAAGAGCCTGTGTAATATGTGAGAAAGAAAAAAGTAATAAAGAAGCAGTTGAATTAGTTGAAAACATTTATAAACAATTAGGTATGCATTTAGTGTATATGGATGCAGAAGCACATGATATTCATGCTGCCTATGTAAGTCATATTTCACATATTACATCTTTTGCATTAGCAAATACCGTATTAGAAAAAGAAAAAGAAGAAGATGCCATTTTTGAATTAGCAGGCGGCGGTTTTGAAAGTACAGTACGTTTAGCAAAAAGTAACCCTGCAATGTGGGCTCCTATTTTTATGCAGAATAAAGAAAATGTATTAGATGTTTTGAATGAACATATCTCTCAATTAAGAAAATTTAAAAGTGCTTTAGAAAAAGAAAACATAGAATATTTGAATGAGTTGATGGAAAAAGCAAATAAAATTAAGAGAATAATTAAATGATGTTAAGGAAAATTCAGAACGATGAAGTGAGTGACACAACAAACGATACCATGAAAAACAAAAGTTAGTACAAAACAGTAAAACAAATAAAATATAAGCAGGCAGCGTATTTAAGTTACCTTTGCCGCCAATTATAAAAAATAAAATATGACATTTAGTGAGTTAGGCTTGGATGCGAATTTGATTAAAGCTACCGATGCGTTGGGGTTTGTGAACCCAACACCTATACAGGAAAAAGCTATTCCTGTGTTGCTTAGTGGTACAAAAGATTTAATTGGGTTGGCACAAACAGGCACAGGAAAAACAGCAGCATTTGGATTGCCATTATTGCAATTAGTAGATGCCGGCCAAAAATATCCGCAAGCATTAGTGGTTTGCCCCACACGCGAATTGTGTTTGCAAATTGTTACTGAAATAGAACAGTTTAAAAAATTCTTACCCGGTATGCATGTAGTAGCTGTATATGGTGGTACATCTATTGGTATGCAAATACGCGAGTTAAAACGCGGTATTCAAATTGTGGTAGCTACGCCCGGAAGATTGATTGATTTAATTGAAAGAAAAGCAATTAATCTTGAACAAATAAAATATGTGGTGTTAGATGAAGCAGATGAAATGCTGAACATGGGTTTTAAAGATGATATTGAATTTATTTTAGAAAACACTCCAAAACGTGAAGCAACTTGGTTATTTAGTGCTACTATGCCTCCCGAAATTCGCCGTGTTAGCAAACGCTACATGAAAGAACCTTTTGAAGTTACAGTTGGAAAAATGAACACTGCCAACAAAAGTATTGATCATCAGTTTTATGTAGTAAATGCACATCATCGTTACGAAGCATTAAAAAGATTAATTGATTTTAACCCCGGTATTTATGGTATCATCTTTACAAGAACAAAAGTAGATGCACAAACCATTGCTGAAAAATTAACGAGAGATGGTTATGATATTGATGCTTTGCATGGAGATTTAACCCAACAACAACGCGATAAAGTAATGGGTGAGTTTCGTGAAAAAACATTACAATTATTAGTGGCTACCGATGTGGCTGCCCGTGGTATTGATGTAAAAGAAATCACACACGTTATTAATTATGAATTGCCCGATGATACCGAAGTATATACACACCGAAGTGGTAGAACAGGCAGAGCAGGAAGCACCGGCGTTTGTATGAGTATTGTTCACACAAAAGAAATATATAAATTAAGAAGCATAGAAAGAATTGTTCAAAGCAAATTCAACAAACTAGAAATACCAAGCGGTAAAGATGTTTGCCGAAAACAATTTCATGCTTTTATGGATAAACTATTGCAAACAGATATTTCTCATGGCGATTATGAAACATACTTGCCTATGTTACAAGAAAAATTTGCGAATGTAACTAAAGAAGAAGTTCTTACAAGGCTTGCAGCAATGGAGTTTGACAGATTCTTGAAATATTATGAAAATGCAGGAGACCTAAATGTTAGAGAACAACGCAAAGAAAGAAATTTTGGTGGCGATGGAAGAGATCAAGGAAGAACCCGTTCAAGAAGCAACCAACCTGTTAAGTATAGTGATGGAGATACCGTAAGATTATTTGTAAACCTTGGCACTAAAGATGGTTTTTACAAAGCAAGCTTTTTACAATTTATTTTAGATATGAGTGATTTAAGAAAAGATGTATTAGGAAGAATTGATATGAAAGAAATGAATAGTTGGATTGAAATTGATAAAAAAGCTGCAAAGCAAATGATTAATGCAGTTGATGGTAAAAATTATCGCGGAAGAAGAATAAGAATGAATGATGCTAATAGCAGATAACTGTTAGCATTGTATTATAAACCCAATTGTGCAATGTTCTAGACCATTTGGAGTCGTCTTTGCATAATAAAATTTAAAACAATGGAAGCAACAATTCCAAAACCCTCAATTAAAGAGGTAACACAAAAAGCATGGAACAAACGCCCTTTAATTATCTCAGGCCCATGTAGTGCCGAAACAGAAGAACAAGTAATCACTACAGCTAAACAATTAGCCGAAACAGGAAAAGTTGATATCATGCGTGCAGGCATTTGGAAAC
This sequence comes from Bacteroidota bacterium, assembly GCA_018267705.1. Lineage (GTDB taxonomy): Bacteria > Bacteroidota > Bacteroidia > Chitinophagales > Chitinophagaceae > CW01. The sequence continues at coordinate 26,600 of JAFDXX010000001.1, forward strand.
CACGTACACGCCCCGGAAGCTTTGAAGGTATTGGCACAAAAGGATTAGCATGGTTACAAAAAGCAAGAGAAATTACTAACATTCCATGGGCTGTTGAAGTAGCCACTGCTAAACAGGTTGCAGATGCATTGCATTTTGATATTGATGTTTTGTGGATTGGTGCAAGAACAACAGTAAACCCTTTTAGTGTGCAAGAAGTTGCAGATGCATTGCGTGGGGTAGATGTTCCGGTTTTAATTAAAAATCCAATTAACCCTGATTTAGAATTATGGATTGGTGCAGTTGAGCGTGTTGCAAAAGCAGGAATTAAAAATATAGGCTTAATACACAGAGGCTTTTCTTCATACGGAAATACAGATTACCGCAATGCACCTATGTGGCATTTAGCAATTGAAATGAAACGCCGTCATCCGGAATTAATGATGATTAATGATCCATCACATATTGCAGGAAGAAGAGATGTTTTATTAGATGTTGCACAAAAAGCTATTGATTTAGATTTTGACGGATTAATTATTGAAAGCCATCTTGATCCGGATAATGCATGGAGTGATGCAAAACAACAAATTACACCACAACGTTTAGCTGAAATGCTTAACACCATTGTTTGGCGTAAAGAAGATATTAATAATGAAGAACTACATAATAATATGGAAAAACTGCGTCAGCAAATCAATCATTTAGATGATGAGCTGTTGCAATTACTTGGGCAAAGAATGAAGATAGCAGATAAAATAGGAGCATATAAAAAAGAAAATAATATTACCATTTTACAAACCAACCGTTGGAATGCTATTTTAGAAAGAGCTTATGTAAAAGGAGAAAAACTTGCTTTAAGCAAAGAGTTTATTACCAAATATTTTGATGCAGTGCACATGGAAAGTATTAATCATCAAAATAAAATTATGAACTCATAGTTCAGTCAATAGTCAACGGTTGACAGCCCACAATCGTTGGCTATTTTCTATTGACTATGGGCTATTATTATGGACAATGATTAAACAAACTTTTAAATTCTCATCTACTTCAACAGATATTTATTTTGCAAACGGCATCAGTTGTTTAAAAGAAATAATTGATGTTAAACATGCCATATTTATTACCGATGAAAATGTTTTTACTGCCCATGCAAAACGATTTAAAAATTATAATACTATTGTTTTAAAAGCAGGAGAAGAATATAAAGTTCAACAAACAGTTGATAGTATTATTGAACAATTAATAGCATTTGAAGCCGATAGAAAAACAATTTTAGTAGGTGTTGGCGGCGGTGTAATTACAGACCTCACAGGTTTTGTAGCTTCTGTTTATATGCGTGGAATAAAATTCGGATTCATTCCTACAACATTACTTGCTTTAGTAGATGCAAGTATTGGCGGAAAAAATGGAATTGATGTAGGTATTTATAAAAATATTGTAGGCATAACTAAACAACCATTGTTTATTTTACACGATTTAATTTTTTTAAACACATTGCCTGAAACAGAGTGGCAGAACGGGTTTGCAGAAATTATAAAACATGCTTGTATTAAAAACGCTGCAATGTTTAAAGAATTACAACAACATGATTTGAATTATTATTCTAAAAAGAAGAAAGAAATTTGTTCTCTTATTCAACGCAATGCAATTATTAAATTAAAAATTGTTCAGCAAGATGAATTTGAACAAGCAGATAGAAAACTTTTAAATTTTGGTCATACTCTTGGCCATGCATTAGAAAATCAATACGAATTATCTCATGGTCAAGCAATTGCTATTGGTATGACGTATGCTTCCGAAATTTCAAAACAACTTTTAAACTTTAAAGAAAAAAATAATGTTGTAAATGTATTACAGCAATATGGCTTACCAACTTATGCTTCGTTTAATAAACAAAAAGTTTTTAATGTTTTGAAAATGGATAAGAAGCGTGAAAGAAAAGAAATGAATTTTATTTTATTAGAAAAAATTGGTAAAGGAATTATTAAACAAATTCCTTTAAATCAATTAGAACAAATTATACAATTGTTGTGATAGTTACCATACAACCTTCAACAGTACACGGAAAAATTATGGCACCTGCATCTAAAAGTTCTATGCAACGTGCATGTGCTGCAGCATTACTAAAAAAAGGGAAATCTATAATTTATAATTACGGTATTAGTAATGATGATAAAGCAGCCTTAAGTATTATTGAGTATTTCGGAGCAACAATAATTAAAAGAGAAGATAGAATAGAAATTGATAGTTCTAATTTTAATCAACTTCCTTTAGGTATTGAAGGTATTCATTGTGGCGAAAGTGGCTTAAGTATTAGAATGTTTGCCCCTATTGTTGCATTAAACAAAAATGAAATTACTATTAATGGCACCGGAAGTTTAGCTACAAGGCCAATGAATTTTTTTGATGAAATATTTCCACAATTAAATATTAAAATAAAATCTAATAATGGAAAATTGCCTTTAATTGTAAAAGGCCCGTTGCAACCAAAAAATATAGAAATTGATGGAAGTTTAAGCTCTCAATTTTTAACAGGCTTGTTAATGGCTTATGCTGCAAGCAATGCAAATAATGTTTCTATTAAAGTAACTAATTTAAAAAGTAAACCTTATATAGATTTAACCTTAAAAGTGATGAATGATTTTGGTATGAATGTTCCCGTAAATAATAATTATCAGGAATTCATTTTTACAAAATCAGAAACCGAAAATAAAAAATCGGAAGTAAACTATATGGTTGAAAGTGATTGGAGTGGCGGTGCATTTTTATTAGTTGCAGGAGCCATTGCAGGAAATATTATAGTGAAAGGTTTAGATACTCATTCAACGCAAGCCGATAAAAAAATTATTGAAGCATTAAAAGATTGCAAAGCAAATATTTTAATTAATGAAAAGGAAATTCATATTTCAAATTCTACATTAAAAGCATTTGAATTTGATGCTACCGATTGCCCCGATTTATTTCCACCTTTAGTTGCATTAGCATCTTATTGTAATGGAACATCGTTAATTAAAGGTGTTAGTAGATTAGCACATAAAGAAAGCAATCGCGGTTTAACCTTGCAACAAGAGTTTGCAAAATTTGGTGTTGAAATTATTTTAGAAAATGATGTAATGAAAGTGAATGGCGGCAATGGTTTAAAAGGAACTATCGTACACTCTCATCATGATCATCGTATTGCAATGGCTTGTGCCGTAGCTGCTTTAAAAGCAAATAAAGAAACTATTATTGAAGAAGCAGATGCCGTTAATAAATCTTATCCTAATTTTTATGAACATTTACAACAATTAGGAGTAATAGTAAAAAAGAAGTGAGTGCCGAATTTTAACTACTCACTTCTCTTTTAAATAATTCTATAATTATATACATATTTAATGTGCTTCACTTAAATAACGCATATTAGTAACAACATTTTTCCTTTTATTGTTTTTTACCAATTACGTTACCTTCGTAACTTACTTACTTATTTATGAACTCATTCGGTCGTTTATTTCGTGTTTCCATTTTTGGAGAAAGTCATGGTGAATGTGTAGGCATTACTATTGATGGTTGCCCGGCAGGTTTATTGTTAACAGCAGAAGATTTATTGTTTGATTTAGAAAGAAGAAAAGGCGGAATACAAAAAGGTACCACACCAAGAAAAGAAGACGATTATCCTATTTTTAAAAGCGGAATTTTTAATGGTAAAACAACAGGTTTCCCTATAACTATTTTATTTGAAAATAATAATACTCGCAGCGAAGATTATCAAAAACAAAGAGACATTCCACGCCCCGGACATGCAGATTGGGTTGCCCATCAAAAATTTGGCGGTAATGAAGATTATAGAGGAGGCGGCCATTTTAGTGCAAGATTAACAACAGGTTTAGTAGCAGCCGGAGCTATTGCCAAAAAAATATTAGCATCCATCAATATTTCTGCAACTATTATTGAAGTAGGCGGAGAAACTAATATTGAAAAAGGTTTGCAAAAAGCCATTGATACAAAAGATTCTGTTGGCGGAATTATTGAATGTATAGTAACAGGAATGCCTGTAGGAATAGGAGAACCTTATTTTGATTCGTTAGAATCTGCATTGGCTCATATAATGTTTGCTATTCCTGCAGTGAAAGGAATAGAATTTGGTGCAGGATTTAAAGCAGCAAAAATGTTTGGTAGCCAACATAATGATGCTATTGAAAATATAAAAGGCAAAACAACAACTAATTATGCCGGTGGTATTGTGGGTGGAATTAGTAACGGAAATAATTTAATTTTCAGAATTGCCATTAAACCCACTTCTTCAACTCCAAAAGAACAAACAAGTTTAAACTGGAATACAGAACAAATGGAAAAATTTTCAATAAAAGGTCGCCATGATTTGTGTGTTGCATTAAGAGCACCCGTTATTGTAGAAGCAGCTACAGCAATAGTTTTACTTGATATGATTTTGCTAGAACAAAAGCTACCGAAAATAATTAACTAACTAAAATTATGGATGTTATTTACCATATTACAACAAAGGCTGAATGGAATAAAGCTTTACAAAAAGGTTATTATGAAAACCCTTCTTTAAAGTTAGAAGGTTTTATTCATTGCAGTAAAGCAGAACAAATACAAGGTGTTTTAGAAAGATATTTTAAAGGGAAAAACAATTTAATAAAACTAACCATAAATGTTTCTGCATTAGAGCATAAGTTACAATACGATTTTTCACCTTCAATTAACCAATCATTTCCACATGTATATGGCGTTATTAATTTAAATGCAGTTGTTGGTATTATAGATTTATAATTTTTTAGGTAAAATGGCTTTATAATAATGATTTTAAGATCTTTCTAAATAATAAATTCAATAAAAAAGTACTGTAATTCGCTTTTTCAACATATATTTCACCCTTTAAAAACTAACTGTGAATTATATAATTTTCGTAAAATCAAATTCACCCATTATTTTTGTTATCTAAACAATCGCTTATGAAGAAAATTCTTCTATCATTTTCTGCATTATTTATGCTTGCTCTTAGTTTTGGACAAACAACTTCCAATTGGAAAAAAACACCATCACTAGGGCTTAATTTCTTTTTGAAAGATTTTGTAACGCCTGATTTAATTGGCCAACGTAGCTTACCTATTGTTTTACGTGATGGTACGTGGAATAAATTTAGCAACATGTCTCCCGGCGTAAGTTTAACATACTTAGATGGGTTATCTAACTATGTTGATTTTGCTGCAAATTTACATGCCTCATTTACTGATTATCAATATTTTAATGGTACTAAAGAAGGTCAAAGTAAATTTTTGTTGGAAGCCGATGCAAATGTTCGTTTAAAACTATTACCCGATCATTACTTCTTAGTTCCATATGTTAGCGGAGGTTTAGGGGTAGGTATGTACGGAGGTACTTATTTTTCTACCTATGTACCGGTTGGTATAGGCTTTCAATTTAAGTTAGGGGAAGGTAATTTTATTGATTTAGGATGGTCTTATCATTTAAGAATTTCAGATAAATCAAATTATAACTTCCAATACTCAATTGGTTTCATTTCTCCGTTAAAAGAAAAGAAAGCAGCTCCTGTAGTGGTAACACCACCACCACCGCCGCCTGTTAAACAAGAACCAAAAGATACAGATAAAGACGGTATTCCGGATGATGTTGATAAATGTCCAACCGTTCCGGGAGTAGCAAAATACAACGGATGCCCAGTTCCTGATACTGATGGAGATGGCATTAATGATGAAAATGATAAATGTCCAACTGTTCCGGGAGTAGCTAAATACAACGGATGCCCAGTTCCTGATACTGACGGAGATGGCATTAATGATGAAAATGATAAATGCCCAACCGTTCCGGGTGTAGCACGTTACCAAGGATGCCCAGTTCCAGATACAGATGGTGATGGTGTAAATGATGAAGAAGATAAATGTCCAACTGAAAAAGGAACTGTTGCTAACCACGGTTGCCCAGAATTAAAAGATTTTGGTTTTGATTTTAATAAAATTCAATTTGCTACAGGCACAGCAGTATTAACTAAAAATGCTACTGCTGAATTAAACAAAGCTGTAGGAATTTTAAATGAACACAAAAGCCTTAATATTTCAATTGAAGGATATACTGATAATACCGGAAAAGCAGCTGCAAACGTAGCATTATCTCAAAAACGTGCTGATGCAGTTAAAGCTTATCTTGTTAAGAAAGGAATAAATGCAGATAGATTAACTGCTACAGGTTACGGAGATGCAAGCCCTGTGGGAGATAATAAAACTGTAAAAGGAAGAGCTGAAAATAGAAGAGTAGAATTTAAAGTAAAAAAATAAATAATACTTTAATATATTCAATAAAAAATCCCAATCAATTGATTGGGATTTTTTTTATTCTAAATAAAACCTAAAAGTATAAATGATAGTGTTAAGAAGAAAGAAGAAAAAATGAATATTAGTTTACAGGTTGATTTGCGTTAAATAGCGTTTAATATTTTTTAATAAAATTTCTCTATAAAAATATTCAACTAATTAACTTTTTTTACCAGTAATAATTCTGTAACACCTTCCATTTTCATTCTGTAACCATCGGGTGTTCTGTATATTAAAACTTTTGGTTGATATATATTGGCATTTTTGATTCCAGGTTCATCTTGTACCCAAACTTCTCCATTCATTAATGAGAAGGATGTACTACCTGTCCAGCCTGAAAAATTTCCTTTTAATTGGCTATCAGAAACGTCAGACTCTCTATGGCATTTAATAGCATTATCTACACCTTGAATTTGCATAGTTAATTTTCTACCAATTTTATTTATAGTAATGCTTGGGTTATTAAGGCCTGCGGCCAATTTCACATCTTCATCTAAAATATAATAATGAAAATTTACTGTTTTAATAATTGAACCTTCTTTTAGTATTCCATTTAAAACCCCTTCATAGCTTGTTTTTTCTACCAACTTAGGTTCTTCATTTTTTTGTGCAAATAGTTGAAAACTACTTAGCATAAGTAGTGCAGCTAAAAACATTTTTAAATTCATCGTCATTTTTTTCATGGTGTATTTTGTTTTAAAGTTCAGAAAATTTAAAAAGTTTGAAAGTATTAATAAAAAGTTTATGCTTCAATCAATTCTCTTAAATATTGTTTTTCTTCTTTAAAAGCTTTTCGTGGCTTTAATCCTAAAAGGTTAAACATTTCGTTGTCTTCTTCAAAACTTGGATTAGGTGTAGTTAATAATTTATCTCCTGCAAAAATAGAATTCGCACCTGCCATAAAGCATAATGCTTGTTCTGCAACACTCATTTCGGTTCTTCCGGCACTTAAACGAACCATTGTTGCAGGCATAATAATTCTTGCGGTAGCAATCATTCTAACCATATCCCACACATCTGTTTTTGAATTATTTTCAAGTGGTGTTCCTTTTATAGCAACTAATGCATTAATGGGTACACTTTCAGGATGTGTTGGCATGGTTGCTAATGTGTGTAACATTTTAATTCTGTCTTCATGTGTTTCTCCTAAACCAATAATACCGCCACAACAAATAGATACGCCGGCTTTACGAACATTATCTAACGTATTTAATCTTTCTTCATATGTTCTTGTAGTAATTATTTGTGCATAGTGTGCCGAGCTGGTATCTAAATTGTGATTGTATGCATATAAACCTGCATCGGCTAATTTTTGTGCTTGGTTTTCTGTTAGCATACCTAATGTACAACACACTTCCATTCCCATTTTATTTACTTCTTTTACCATATCTAATACGCGGTCAAAATCTTTATTATCTCTCACTTCTCTCCATGCTGCACCCATGCAAAACCTTGTACTACCTGCATCTTTAGCTTTTTGTGCATACATTATTACCTCATCTTTTTTCATTAATGCTTGCACATTTACATCTGTATTGTAACGTGCAGCTTGCGGACAGTATGCACAATCTTCTGTGCAACCACCTGTTTTTATACTTAACAAAGTGCAAACTTGTACTTCAGCTGTATCGTTATACTGATGATGAATGTTTGATGCTGTATGAATTAATTGTAATAATGGTGTATTGTATATGGTATGAATTTCTTGTAAAGTCCAATTATTGCGTATAGTAGTTTGCATGGCAATTTTTTGATTGAACAAATATAAGTAGTTGCTTTTTAAATGTTAGGTTTATGAGGAACTGCTACAAAGAAAAATTCATGTCCATTTTTATAAAAATTATTGAATTCGTTTTCAGATAAATAGCTTTCTTTTTTTAACCAACTTTTTAATGTGTATATACGATAATTTATAGTTTGATTGATGAATTGGAACATCATTTCACAATTGTAATTATAATATTGTGCTGCTTTCCCAAACTCAAACAGGATAAGTGGTTTAGAAGATTGAATAGTTTTTATACTTCCTTGTAAAGCCCATAGTTCCGCACCTTCAATATCTAGTTTTATTAAACTTATTTTTTGTGTTGAAGGAATAATATTGTCTAACAAATCTGTTTGTACTTGTATTGATTTATCTTTTTCAACTTTATCATACATTCTTTTTTTTAATCCACTGTATGCCATATTGGTAGTTACAAGATTAAAAGATTCAACTCCTTTTTTATTACTTAATGCAATTGGATAGCATTGAACTTTTTGTTGAAATTTTTGATACAATTTTTCGTATAAAATATCAATAGGTTCAAATGCATAATGTGTAGCATGAGGAGCGACCTGCAACATGATTTGTAAAATTTTTCCGGTATGGCTACCTATATCAACACAAACACTGTTTTTATTACAATGTTGTTGAATAATTTTTTTGGTAAGCCTATCGTACAACTCATTTTTTGTTAATGCAATGGGTGAAATGTTTGCAATTGGCTTTAATATTTTTTTGAAGATGCGATGCATAAATAGCTATCAAAATGTTTTATTACCAACATATCTCCGCCATTTTTCAATTACTTGTTGCATATCTTGTGGTAACTCACTTTCAAACAAAATTTCTTTATTTGTTTTAGGATGAATGAACCCCAATGTTTTGGCATGTAGTGCACAACGCGAACAAATTTCAAAGCAATTATCAACAAACTGTTTATACTTGGTATAGATAGTTCCTTTTAAAATTTTGTTTCCACCATATTCCCAATCGTTAAATAAAGTATGCCCAATATATTTCATATGTACACGTATTTGATGTGTTCTTCCTGTTTCTAAAACACATTCAACTAATGTTACATAATTAAAACGTTCAATAACTTTATAATGAGTAATGGCATGTTTGCCCATATCTCCGTCGGGATAAGTAGTAAAAGTTTTTCTATATTGTTGGTGGCGTGCAATATGTGCATTTACGGTTCCTTCATTCGCTTCTATGTTTCCCCAAACCAATGCTTCGTATTTTCTTTTAACGGTATGTGCTGCAAATTGTTTAGCTAAATGTGCAGCAGCATTGGCTGTTTTAGCTAAAACAATTAATCCGGTTGTATTTTTATCTATGCGGTGCACTAAACCATAACGTGGCAATTCATCATCATTTAAATTGGGATTTTGTTGCAGTAAATGATAAGCAACTCCGTTTAATAAAGTACCGCTGTGGTTGCCAACTCCGGGGTGCACTACCATGTTTGGTGGTTTATTTATTACTAACACTTCCTCATCTTCAAACACAATATTTAACGGAATATTTTCTGCTTTTAGTTCTGTGTATTCAGGATTAATAAACGTCATTAACAACAATTCATCTCCGGGTTTTACTTTGTAATTGCTTTTAACTGTTTTTCCGTTCACGGTAAGAAAACCCGATTCAATACCTTGTTGAATTTTATTTCTGGTTGCACCTTCTAATCTTATTTGCAACCATTTATCAACACGCATGGGTTCTTGCCCTTTATCAATTATAAAAGCACGGCGTTCATACATTTCTTCGGCTTGCTCTTGTTGTTCTATTTCAAGTTCTGTATTCATTTGTGCAAATGTACTTATGAAGTATGATTATTGAAGTACTAAGTACTAATTGTGTTGTATAAAGTTTGATGAATTTCTCGATTCAGGCCTCACAGTTTTCAACCTATTTTTGCGAAATGAAACAACCGGTTTATTTTAAAGATTTAGGCCTTCGTTCTTACAAAGAAGTATGGGATTTGCAAGAAATTTTTTTAAAGCAGAATGTTGATTTGAAAATGAATGAAGCATCTCGCAATGCAACCGTTAATCATTTATTTTTTGTTGAACATAATCCTGTTTATACTTTAGGAAAAAGCGGAAAGAAAGAGCATGTTTTAATTAATGATGAAACATTAAAAGAAAAGGGTATTGAATATTTTCATATTAACAGAGGTGGAGATATTACTTTTCACGGCCCGGGACAAATTGTTGGCTACCCAATTTTTGATCTTGATAAATTTAAACCCGATTTAACTTGGTATTTAAGAAGTTTGGAAGAAGTAATTATTAAAACCCTTGCTGAATACGGATTACAAGGAGATAGAAGCAAAGGCGAAACAGGTGTTTGGTTAGATCCTAATACAGTAGGAAGAGAAAGAAAAATTTGTGCAATGGGAATTAAATGCAGCCGCTGGATAACAATGCACGGATTTGCTTTTAATGTAAATACCAATCTTGATTATTTTAATTATATAGTGCCTTGCGGTATTCAAAATAAGCAAGTAACTTCTTTGCAAAAAGAATTGGAAACCAATGTTGATATAAATGAAGTAAAAGAAAAATTGAAAAAAAATTTTGAATTAGTTTTTAATTGCGAATTAAAATAAAAATAATATGAGCAACACCGATCGATCACATGTACATATTCTTAATGCATCATCAAGTCTTTTGGGTATTTGTTTTATTCTATTAACTTCATTAAAAGTGCTTAATCAAGATAAAAAAACTATTGTAGATGAAATTGCAACCGGAGCCATTTTACTTTTTATGGCAAGTTGCATCTTATCTTTTCTTTCTATAAAAAGCAAAGGAAGAAAAAGTGAAAATCTTGAACGAGTGGCAGATGTAATTTTCTTGGCAGGCTTATCGGTATTGTGTTTAACTACTATTTTATTTTCTATAAATGTAATATCTTGATACTGCTACTTTAAAAATCTTTTACTAAAAATACTTTATTTTTTTCTTTGAGTTTATCATCTTCATACAATTCAAAATTAAACCAGCCCGAGTGGATAAAATTGGTTTTATCTAAAATGAGTTTTTCTTCATTAATATGTTTTATTTCAAACAAATCTTTACCATCTTCTTCAAAAAATTTAATACGGTATTTATGTATTTTGTATTGTGGTAAAAATATAATAACGTATGTAGTTTCATCGGTAAAAACATAGGATGATGGTTTCCATACAGGTTTAGGTATATAAGGTTTCCAGATAATTTCATCGTTACTAAAAAAGTATAAAGTATCTTTTGTTTGTGTGGCAATAGAGTCTTTAAATTTTTTATATAAAGAGACTTCAATTTTTCTTAAAACACTATCTTTTGTTTGCTTGTAAACTGTAATATATTTTTTTTCAACTACTTTAGTTGAAGTTGTTTCTTTCCCTTGTTGATTATTATTATCAGTTGTATTTTTTTCTTGCTGTACAGCATTTTTTTTAAAGAGAGGAATTGACTTTGTGAAAAAATATCCTCCATCTTCTAAAACATAAAATATTCTGTAATACGCTTTTATGCCCGGAGTTATATCAACATCTACAAAACCATTTTGCGGAAGTGTGGGAGATTGTGCCGAATATATTGTTTTAAAAAATTGAAGACTATCGTAAGAGCGTTGAACCATTAATTGATTGCAATTGGCAAAAGGATTTATCCAACTAATTAATACTTTTTCTTTTGCTAATTCTTTAACGGAGAATTTGGGTAATGTATCTTGTGCTTTTATGTTAAAGCCAATTACTATAAATAATAAAATAAACGCAAATTGCCTTTTCATTAAAGCAAATATAAATAACACATTATTATTAAAATGGTAAAGTATTAGGTGGTAATGAAAAATTACCTTGCAATCCACCTGAGTGAATGGCAACAATTTTACTGTTGGGTTTAAAATATTTTTTTGTAATTAAATCAATAACAGCAAACATCATTTTTGAGGTATAAACAATATCGGTAGGTAAATTATTTTCAAACCATAGCTGCTTCATAAATTCAATTAATTCTTTCGGGTGTTTGGCATAACCGCCAAAATGATAGTGATGAATTATCTCAAATTTTTTTTGCTGTTCTTCTTCTGTTAATAAATTCTTTATTTCGTTATGAATAGAAAGGTTTCCTTTTAAAATATTGATACCAATAACTTTTTGGTGTGGTAAAGCGGCTTTTATTAATCCGGCAAACGTAGTGCCTGTGCCTACTGCAGCAATAATATGTGTAGCATCTTCGGGAATAAATTTCATTATACTTGCAGCACCTTTGCAACCCATTATTCCATAGCCTCCTTCATTTATCCAATACCAATTATTGGTTTTATATTTTTCTTTAACAGCATTTTTATCTTTAAAATTTTCTCTATTAATAAACAACAATTCCATATTACACTCTTGTGCAAATTTTATTGTAGGTGATGTTTGGTTTTCATCTCCTCTAATAATTCCTATGCCTTTTAAATTATATTCTTTGCAAACAAAAGCGGTAGCGGCAATATGATTTGAATATGCACCGCCAAAAGTGGCAATGGTGTTTATATTATTCTTAATAGCATCTTGCAAATAATATTGAAGTTTAAACCATTTGTTTCCGCTAACAATTGAGTGAAGTTTATCTAATCTTAAAACATTTAGTAAAACATTATCTATAGGTTTAGAAATAGTAATTGTTTGTAGTGGTACTATGCTATTAAAATCTAAGTGTAACATAAATGTAATAGGGCAAAAGTATTGCTTTGAATGCCTATAAACCATATTTTCGCATTTTTGGAATTAATCATAAAATGAGAATATGCAACCAACATTAGTGATTCTTGCAGCAGGCATGGCAAGCAGGTATGGTTCTATGAAACAAGTAGAAAGTTTTGGAATGAATGGTGAAACCATAATGGAGTATTCAATTTACGATGCTATAAGAGCTGGTTTTGGAAAAGTAATTTTTATTATTAGAGAAGAATTTGTAGATACGTTTAAAGAAAAGTTTGAAGCCAAATTAAAAGGTAAGATTGAGGTTGATTATGTGTTTCAAAGCATTCACTCATTTGCAGAAGCACAGTATATTCACCCTGATAGAAAAAAACCTTGGGGTACCGGCCATGCAGTTTTATGTTGTAAAGGAAAAATAAATGAACCGTTTGCAGTAATTAATGCCGATGATTTTTACGGTAAAGATGCATTTGAAAAAGCTGCTTATTTTTTGAAAAACGAGTGTAATGAAAAAACGTATAGTATTATAGGGTATCATTTGGTAAATACTTTAAGTGAACATGGAAGTGTTAGCCGTGGTGTATGTAGTGTAGATGCCAATAATAATTTAACTGAAATAAATGAACGAACAAAAATATACCGTTTAGAAGATGGAAGTATTGTGTATGAAGATGAAAGTGATTTACATGTATTAGCCGGAAATGGATTGGTAAGTATGAATTATATATGCTTTCATCCTAATGTAATTGATTTGTGTGAAACATTATTTTATGATTTCTTGAAACGTAATCGCAACGATCCTAAAGCTGAGTTTTTTATACCGTTTGTAACCAATCATTTTATTCATAGTGGAAAAGGACGTGTGAAAGTAGTACCTACTTCTGCACAATGGTTTGGTGTTACTTATAAAGAAGATGCACCTGTTGTAAAAGCAAGTTTACATAAATTAATAAAAGCAGGTGAATATCCTGAAAGGCTTTGGTAGTGTTTACTTTAGAAGGTTAGCATTTTCTTCTTCTCTCATTTTTTCACTGGTTTTTCTGCTTCCGTTGTGGCTCCACCCGGGCGGGCCAAACAAGTATTTTATTTTTTGTTTGAATGAAAGATTAGGTTGAAGAATATCTTTTACAATTGCATTCCATTCATGAAAAACAATGTTGACTGCATTAGGATTTTCAATGTTTTTTGTAAGCCCGTATTGAATGGGTTGATATTCTTCTTCACCCAACTCTTTTTGAAAGGTGCCAAACATTTTATCCCAAATAATTAAAAACATTCCCATGTTTTTGTCTAAATATTTCGGGTTGCTTCCATGGTGTACTCTGTGATGCGATGGTGTAACTAAAAAATATTCTAACCAGTTCATTTTCTTAATTAATTCTGTATGAACAAAAATTCCCCAGATTTGTGTAACAGAATAAATGAAAACAATATCTAAAGGCTTAAAGCCTAAAAAAGGTAATGGCAAAAAATAAATAAACCTATACAAAGGCTGAAAAACAGAAGAACGAAAACCAACCGTAAAATTCATTTTTTGTGAGGAGTGATGTGTAACATGTGTTGCCCAAAAAAAACGTATTTCATGATCAAATCTATGCAACCAATAATATAAAAAATCTTCAGCCAATATTAAACAAATCCAATACAGTAAAGCATTTTGCCAATTCATTATTTTATAAGCAAAACAAAATTTAAAAACATTTAAATATATTAACCTAAACAATAAATCAATACCACTATTTAAAAGCATTAAATAAATATTGGTAACTGTATCGGTAAACGTATATATTTTTTTATGCTTATAATGCGATAATAAAATTTCAATACCAATTATTAATAAATAAAACGGAGTTGAAATAAGTAAGAGCCATTGTTCTTTTAAGTGCATATATAAATTAATAGTAAAAGCAAATTGGTTTATTATCTTAGCTTAATGATAAAAGCATTATTGCAAAATTGGCAACAAAAAAGTAAAGAACATTATAAACTGTATAAAAATTTTTTACAGCGTGCTGATAAAAATAAAACATTAAAGCAGTTGCCCAATTTACATGAAGAAGCTTTTGAAAAAATTGATTGTTTAACTTGTGCTGCTTGTTGTAAAAACTATTCTCCACGCTTTAAAACGCCCGATATAAAAAGAATAAGCAAGTATTTAAAAATGAAGGAAAGTGTTTTTATAGATACTTATTTGCATTTAGATAAAGATGGAGATTATGTTGTAAAATCTTCTCCTTGCCCGTTTTTAGGTTCCGATAACTTTTGCAGTATTTATGAACAAAGACCAAGTGATTGTCATCGGTTTCCTTATACTAATGAAGATGTTTTATTGAAGCGGCAAAATATTACTTTAAAGAACAGTGAATTTTGTCCTATTGTTTTTTATGTGTTAGAAAAGCTAATTGAAAAAACCTAATATTCCATTTTTCTTAATGCAGGTGCTTTAAACCATGTGATAATAACTACTAATAAAGTCATACTTCCGCCAAATATTACCGATGCAATATTGCCCATTAATTGAGCTGCAATACCACTTTCAAATTGCCCCAACTCATTACTGCTGTTGATAAACATTGAGTTTACACTTAACACCCTGCCACGCATATTATCGGGAGTTTTTAATTGCATAATAGTACCTCTTACTACAACACTAATACCATCTAACATTCCGCTAAGCATTAGTGCAGCAAATGATAACCAAAAATTTCTTGATAAAGCAAAAACAATAATACATGTTCCAAAACCTGCAACTGCAAATAATAATTTTTTGCCTTGCTTGGTTTTTAATGGAAGAAATGTAAGTAAAATAATTATACAAACAGAACCTATATCTGATGCAGCGTTTAACCAACCGTATTTAATAACGCTTATATGTAAAATAAGTGTTGTAAAAACAGGAATCATTGCTACGGCACCTCCAAATAAAACGGCAAATAAATCTAACGATAAAGCACCCAAAATTTCTTTGGTTTTAAAAACAAATTTTATTCCTTCAACAACACTATCCCATGTTTTCTTTTCACCTTTTTGATTTAATGGAGGTTTCTTTTTTAATTTTAGTAAAAAGAATAATGCAAAAGTAATTAAGCCGGTAACCACTATTAAAGTTCCTGTAATATCAATATAAGCAATTAATAATCCACTTACGGCATGCCCTGTAACTGAGGCTGCAAGCCATGTTCCTTGGTTCCATGTAGTTGCATTTTGTAAAACAGATTTAGGAACAATGTTTGCCAGCATTACATTAAATGTTGGTCCGGTAAATGCTCTTATAATTCCGGTTAAAAAAACTGTTATATATATACAAAGTACTATCCAACTTTTAGTTAAATGAGTAGTTGTTATAGAGCTTGATAGAAATAAAAAAATTAATGAGGTAGCTAAGTATAAATAAACACCGGTTAATAATAGTTTTCTTTTCTCACTTATATCAATTATATAACCGGCATATAATGCAAAGCCAAATGCAGGCAAAAATTCAGATAGGCCAATAATTCCAATGGCTAATGGGGTTGAGGTTAAATGAAATATCCACCAGTTTAGTAAAGTGCTTATCATTCTTAACCCCATAATAAAAAAGAATCTGCCAATTAACAGGTTGCGAAATTCAGGAATGGCAATAGCTGCGTAAGGATTGTTTTTCTGCTCTGCGTTGTCCATAAGCAAATCTAATTAAGAATTTTTATGGAAGGGTAAAGTAATGTTGCCCGCCTTCATAATCGTTTTCTAAAGCATTTAAAACAACTTTAAAATGTTCTTCATTTCCTAAAAAATCAGCATTGCTGGCATCAATAAAAATAGTTTTAATATTATGTTGTTTTATATAGCCGGTATAGGTTTCTTGTAAGTTGAATAAATATTCATCAGGAATATTTTGTTCGTAACTTCTATTTCGTTTTTTAATGTTTGATTGAAGTTTATGAATAGGAGAGTGCAGATAAATTAAAATATCCGGGAAAATTAATTGATGGTTGATAATGTCAAAAAGTTTTTGATATAATCTAAACTCTTCATCAGGTAAGTTCACTTTTGCAAACAATAAACATTTGGTAAACAAGTAATCTGATATGGTTATGCTTTGAAATAAATCTTTAGTATGCACCATATCTTTTAATTGCTTATATCTTTCTGCCATAAAAAATAATTCTAACGGGAAAGCATATTGTTGCGGGTTTGTATAAAATTTTGCTAGAAAAGGATTATCTGCAAATTCTTCTAAAATAATTCTGGCATTAAAATGTTTGGCAAGCAAATGTGTAAGTGTTGTTTTACCTGCTCCTATATTTCCTTCTACAGTTATAAAATGATGCTTCATTAATTAGTTTCAGTGTCTTCAAAATTATACTTAGGTATTATGTAGAAGGAGAAATTTTATGCACATCTAAATTGTCTTTGCAATTCAATAATAGCTGTTGAATAGATTTTTTTTCAACAGGATGAATAATATTACCTGCAACCTCGGCTAATGGCATTAATGCAAATTTTCTTTCTGGTAATGCTTTATGTGGAACTGTTAATAATTCGGTATTTAAAACCAAATCATCAAACAATAAAATATCAATATCAATAATTCTAGGGCCCATTTTCAGGGTTCTTACTCTACCCATTTGTTCTTCAATAAATAATAATTGTTGCATTAAATTTTGTGCAGATAAATTAGTTTCCAGTACCAGTACCTGATTTAAAAAATCGGGTTGGTCTGTTAATCCCCATGCTGCTGTTTTGTATAAAGATGATTTGTTTATTACCACACCGCAATGTTTATTAATTAAACTAATTGCAGTTTGCATATTTTGTTCAATATTACCTAAGTTTCCTCCAATAAGTAAATAAGTGCTTTGCATTATTATATGTTATTAAACAGTCTTTCATCAAAAATAAAGTCTTTCATTTCTTTTAATTTTATTTTTTTATGCATAGATGTAAGGGGTGATGATGCTATTATATTCTTCATGAATAATAGCAGAAGGAATTTTTGATGAAAATATTTTTACTTGCCACAAATTCTGAGCTTATATATTTTATATATCATTCATCGGTTTACCAATTATTTTTTAAAATATCTTTTTAATAAATAAACCAATAGTTTTGTTTCGCAAACAAAGCAATTATGTCAAATAATTATAGTCAAATTAAAGCCATGCTGGCAATTACGAAAGCAAGTTTAAAAGCAATTTTCAGAAGCCCGCAAGCTGTTTTTTTTAGTCTTTTTTTCCCTATTGTTTTAGTGGCCATTTTTGGAGCTTTGGGTGGAAAGGGCATTGCTTCGGTAGATATTGCATTTGCAAAAAATACCGATACTGCTAATATTTTATACACTACAATGAAATCTATTCCGGTGTTAAATGTGGTAAGTGGAGATGATTCAATATTGAACGATAAATTAAAAAAAGGAAGATTAACGGCAATTATAAATATTCAACCAACAAAAAAAGATACTGCATTATCAAAATATACTTTGCATGTAAAAACATCATCGGCAAGCCAAAAAGATTATCCTTTATTACAATCTATTTTAAACGATTTATCTGCAAGAATTGATGCAAAAATTTTTAAAGATCGCCCTTCTTATCTAACTATTTCAAAAGAAATAATTGAAGGAAGAGAATATAAAATGATTGATTTCTTTTTACCGGGAATGATTGGTTTTGCCTTAATAGGAGCTGCTGTATTTGGTGTAGCATTTGCTTTTTATTCTTTGCGAGATACATTGGTGTTAAAACGTATGTATTCTTCACCTATTAAAAAACAATATATTGTTTTAGGTGAAAGTTTGGCAAGGGTAATTTTTCAATTAACAACTGTTGTTGTTTTAATTCTTTTCGGAAAATATTTTTATCATTTTACTTTAGCAAATGGCGTTATAACTTTTATTAATATTTTAATAATATCATTTTTTGCATTAATTGTATTTATGGGCTTTGGCTTTGTAATTAGTGGTATTGCAAAAAATCAAAATGTAATACCTGTTTATGCCAACCTTTTTATGTTTCCGCAATATTTTTTATCGGGTACTTTTTTCCCTAAAACTGCTTTACCCGAAAGTATGCAAGCCATTATTAAATATCTCCCGTTAACAGCTGTAAACGATGCTATGCGAAATGTATCTTTTGAAGGAGTTAGTTTGCTTAACTGTTGGAAAGAGCTTTGTATATTGGCTGTTTGGGGTATAATTGTATATTTTATTGCAGGAAAAACTTTTAAGTGGGAGTAATTGAATTTAGCAATGGTAAGCGAAGAAAAACTATTTGCATTGTTTCAAAGAAATTCTTTTAAAGTGTATTTCTATAGTGGTTTGTATATGAGTCTTTTAATTTTTAATTATAAAATTATTTCATGCGGTTATTAAAACACGGACTATTAAGTATTCTTATTCTTTTTATATTATTAACGGCAATAGGAAGTTTATTTCCATCAGATATTATTGTATCAAGAGCTGTAAACATTAGTGCTAATAAAGATTCTGTTGAAACATTTATAAGTAATTATAATAAATGGAATTTATGGATGGAAGGAGCGAAGCAGAGTGAATTTAAAGTAGTAGCACAAGATAGTACAAAAGCTTTTTTTGGAACAACAACCATTCAATTACAATCTGTAATAAATAATATTTGGAAACATGAATGGAAAGGAAGAAATACAATTCAATATTCTACCATTCAATTAATACAAAAAAATAATATAACTATTGTGCAGTGGCAATTTGAGCAACATGTAAAATGGTACTTTTGGCAAAAATTTGGAACAATGCTAAACGATAAAATACTGGGCACAACAATGGAACAAAGCTTGGATAATTTAAAAAAATTAGTAGAAACTAAATAATTTAATTAAACGGTATTTTATATTCTATTGGTGTATAAAATTTTTGATTATTATTTTTTTGCATACACTAAATATTCTCCTGCTTGTAACTCAAATGTTTCATTTACATTAAATGAATAAATTAATTGAGAAAATATATTAATAAAATTTCCTTGTAGCCATTGGTGCGAAATAGTTAATTTAACTCTATCTTGATTAGAAAGATTTAGAATTACAAGTACAATCTCTTCTTCTTTTTTTCTTATGTATGCCATACAATTATTAGAGGCAGGTAAGTTAAAAGTTTCACCTGCTGCTATGGCCCTTGTTTTATGTAACGCAATAAGTGTTTTGTAAAAATTGTGTAAGCTTGGTAACGCAATACTCCACTCAATTTCATCTTTATTAAAAAATTGTAATCGTTTGTTATTGGGTAACTCTTGCCCACTGTATATTAAAGGAGTTCCCTGCCATGTAAAACTAAATACAGCCAAGGCTTTTGCAAGTTGTCCATATTTTTCATATTCGGTACCGTTCCAGCTATTTTCATCATGGTTTGTAGTGAAAAATAATTTGCTTGTATCATTTGGATATTGTGAATAGCTATGCAATACATTATATAATTCAGTTATATTAATTTCATGGTGCACCAATTTTTCTGTTGCGTGCATCCATTGCCATGCATAGGTTGTATCAAACACATCGTGGTATTTTACATCTTCACATTCTGCTAACCAAAATAATGGCTTCAAACTGTTGCATTGTGTTCTTGCTTCTTCCCAAAAATCTAACGGAACCAAATGTGCCATATCACATCTAAAACCATCAATATCACATTCTCTAATCCAATATTGCATTGCTTCAATCATTCCCTTTCTTAATTCTTTATTTTCATAATTCAAATCAATCACATCTGCCCACCCGTTTTTTTCTATAAAATTTCCATGTTCATCTTTTTCATACCAATTGGTATGTTCAATCGTCCACTCATGTCCATAACCTGTATGATTGGCAACCCAATCAATAATTACTTTTATTTTTAATATATGAGCTTGATTTACTAAAGTTTTAAAATCACTTAAACTACCAAACTCAGGATTAATTTTTGTGTAGCTGCTACATGCATAATAGCTGCCTAAATTACCTTGTCTTTTTTCAATACTAATAGGGGTAATGGGCATTAACCATAATACTTCAACTCCCATATCTTTCAATCGTGGTAAGTGTTTGGCAAAAGCATTAAAAGTTCCTTCCGGTGTATATTGACGAATATTTACCTCATAAATATTTGTATGAACTGCCCAATTAACTGTTTTAAAATGTACTGCCATAACTTTTTATTCCGTAATCAATAAATGTAAATTATATGCAATGAAATTATTTCTTTTATTTTCATTTTAGAAATGAATTTTAAAGATGACATGAATACTGCAACACTTCAACGAAAAATAAGTTTACTGCAAGCCACTGCCATTAACATGATTGATATGGTGGGTATTGGCCCTTTTGTAGTATTAAGTGTTGTGGCAGAAGTTATGGGCGGACCTTATTTTTTATATGCATGGATAGCAGGTGCTTTGCTCTCTTTTGTTGATGCAATGGTATGGAGCCAATTAGGCACTGCATTTCCTTTTGCCGGTGGTAGTTATAATTTTTTAAAAGAAGGCTTCGGGCCCAAGTGGGGTAAGCTTTTCAGTTTTTTATTTGTTTGGCAAACTATGATTCAAGCTCCGTTAGTAATTGCATCTGCAGCAATCGGATTTGCTCAATACACCAAATATCTTTTTCCTTTAACTGATATTGAAAGTAAAATAGTTAGTGGCTGTGCAGTAATATTAATTGTGCTGTTATTGTACAGAAAAATTGAAGCTATAGGAAAGATAAGTGTGCTGTTATGGGTTGGTGTAATTGTAACAATGGGGTGGATTATTGTTGGTGGAATAATGCATGGCAATTTTTCAGAACCTATTAGGCATATCAATGATGGCCTGCAATTAAACTATGCATTTGCGGTTGCATTAGGTTTTGCAAGTGTGAAAACAGTTTATAGCTATTTGGGGTATTACAATGTTTGCCATTTGGGTGGTGAAATAATCAATCCGCAGAAAAATATTCCACGCAGCATGTTTGTTTCTATTGCCTGTATTGCTGTTTTGTATTTACTAATGAATATAAGTGTAGCTAGTGTGCTGCCTTTTAATCAAATTCAGCACAGCAAATTTGTAGTGAGTGAATTTATACAAGCCATTGCAGGCACACATGCAGCAAAAGCCGCTACTGTGCTGATTTTGTGGGTGGCATTTGCATCTGTTTTCAGTGCAACATTGGGTTATAGCAGGGTACCTTATGCAGCGGCTGCAGATGGTGCATTCTTTTCAGTGTTTGCAAAGTTGCACCCCACAAAAAATTTCCCCTATGTATCCTTATTGTTTTTGGGAAGTGTAGCTTTTGTGTTCAGTTTATTGTTTAAGCTGAAAGAAGTTATTGATGCAATTTTGGCAATGAGAATACTAATCCAGTTTATTGCACAGGCAATTGGTTTACTATTATTGGTGAAAAGAAAAGGAAGGAATTTTTTTGTTTGGAAGATGCCACTCTATCCTTTACCGGCAATTGCTGCCATTATCATTTGGGCATTAATTTTTATTTCAACAGGATGGAAAATGATGCTGGGAGGAATTATAGTTATTGTGTTAGGATTGATTGCTTTTTATTTGAAAGAAAGAAATGCAAAGCGATAATTACTGTTAATTAGCATTATTAGAAAACAACTTTGCAATTTTTATCAAATTGTTGCTATTTAAAAATCACTTTTTGTATCAACCATGCCAAGGTTAACACCAATAAGGCTCCAACAACATTCAACCATAAAAAACCAAGGCCGATAATTTCATACTTATCTAAGAAGAACAACAAGATAACTACAGCTTCTGTAATTAAGGCTGCAATAAATACTGCATTGCTTTTAATTTTTTTACAATAAAATGCTACTAAAAAAATTCCGAGTATAACTCCATAAAATAAAGAACCTAAAACATTTACTGCTTCAATTAAACTGCCCATGCCCGTTGCAAACTCTGCAACAATTACAGAAAAAATCCCCCATGCTAATGTGTAATATTTTGAAATGTTATAATCTTTCTTACAAAGTATTTCATTCGTATCATCATGCTGAAAGTTTCTGAATTTCCTGTGAAAGTCAATCATGGTACAGCTTGCCAAAGAATTTAATGCTGCTGCAATAGAACCCCATGCTGCTAAAAAAATAATGGCTATTAATAACCCAACCAATCCTTTCGGCAAATAATCAACAACAAAACGCAAGAAAATATAATTGGTGTCGTTATCGTCTCCTGCTTTTAATTGTTTTACTAAATTTTTATAATTGTTTCTTACAGTTTCAGATTCTTTATTAATTATTGTTAGTTGTTGTAAAGCAATTGCTGTATCATTTTTATATCGAGATAAAACGTTTTGTTTTTCTTCATTCAATACTGAGAATTTTTTTTCAAGTGTGCCAACACTATCTTTCATACTACTATGTAACATTTTTTGTTGCACGGCAGAATTAAAAAAAACAGGTTGTTGTTTAAATTGATAAAATGTAAATAATAAAACACCTAACAATAAAATTAAAAATTGCATGGGTACTTTTACTATACCATTCATTAATAAGCCTAATTTACTTTCTGTTTCGTTTTTGGCTGTTAAATATCTTCCCACTTGACTTTGGTCTGTTCCGAAATAGCTTAACGCTAAAAAGAAACCGCCAATAATTCCACTAATAATATTGTATTTGTCTTTCCAATTAAAACCTTTGTTGGTAATACCGGTAGTAATAACATTCATCTTGCCGCTTCTTCCACTAATCTTTAAAGCATCAATAAAACCAATGTTTTCAGGTAATAAGTGCATAATTATATAACCTGTTACAATCATTCCGCCAATAATAATTATCAATTGTAATTGTTGTGTATAAGCTACTGCTTTTGCACCGCCGCTAACGGTGTAAATAATTAATAAACCACCCATTACAATGTTCGTCCAAAAAATATCCCAACCTAATAAAGAAGATAAAATAATGGAAGGAGCATAAATACTAATACCGGTTGAAAGACCACGTGATAATAAAAATAAAAATGAAGTAAGTGTTCTTGTTTTAACATCAAACCTTTGTTCTAAATATTCATATGCAGTAAAAATTTTTAATTTATTGAAAATGGGAACAAACGTGATGCATAATACAATCATAGCAATGGGTAGCCCTAAATAATATTGAATAAAACGCATTCCATCGGTGAAAGCCTGTCCGGGTGCAGATAAAAAAGTAATGGCACTTGCTTGTGTACCCATTATGCTTAATAACACAATATACCAAGGCATGGTACGGTTGCTTAAAAAATAACCTTCTAAATTTTTACTTGTACGGCTTTTGTATAAGCCATAAATAATAATAGCTGTTAGTGTAAAAGAAAGTACTATCCAATCCAAGTTGCTCATGAAAAATATTTAGTTAGCCACATGAAAACAAATATTAATATAATAAGTAATGCAAGTACTAAAGCATACCATTGTTTCCAAGATTTTAAAAGTGGAATATCTTTTTTCATTAATTGCTATTTTTTAATAATCCGCCAGCTAATAAACCTAATGCTAAACCAATTATTAAACCTGTTTTTACATTCTTTAAAAATAAGCCAATAATCATTCCAATAACTATAACCACTACGGCGGTAATTGATTTTCTTTGTTGCATGAAATTAATGTTTGGGTAACGCTATTAAGTTTGCTAATATTTTAAATGAACCCGGCACACCTGCAGGTAATTGCCTAAATAAAGCTAAACTTACATAAGCAATATTTCCTTTTCCATAAGATGCAATTAATAAACTTCCGTTGCTATCTTTTTCGCCGGTATCGTGCATGCTTAATGGTGTTTGGAAATGTGTATCTATTTGTGTTGCTTGATAAGTGCTTCTTTCTTGTATCCAATTTTCAAAATCTTTTTCTGTTATTTTATTAGGAAAATTTAAAACAGAATGTTGTGGTAACAAAAAATTTACATTCGCATTTTCTTCTGTAATACGAGAAGAAGTACTTACCGTAAATGGATATGGGCCTATTTGAATTTTTTTGTTTCCTACCAAATTGCTTTTAATGTATTGCACAATTAAGTTGCCACCATTATGAATATACTCATTCAACACATCGTTTTTATCTGTAAGCCATTCGTATAAATTGTAAGCTCTAATACCAACAATAATTGCATCAAACTGTTTTAATGTTTCGGGTTTAATATCTGGTTCTGTTAAAAATTGTATAGCATAACCCATTGTTTTAATTGCATCCGGTACTCTATCGCCGGGACCCTGTATGTATCCTATTTTTTTACCTATTGTTTTTATGGGCTCGTTAATAAATTTAATCTTGTCTTTAAAGAAATAATGAATATTGGGAATATGATTGTATTGAATGCTTGCAAAATATTGGTTATAAACATAATCTTTCCCGTTTATGTTTAAACGAAGTGCAACTTCAATAGCATTACCTTTTTGCGGGTTATAAAATTTTGGAACAGATACAGGTATATTATAACTTTTATTTTTTTCAAAATTCATTATCTTATTTTCGAAAACAGTTTTAATTGTGTCTTGTAAAATATATAATGTAACGGGAATATTTTTTCCTGAAAAGTTTGATTGATAATTTATAAAAAAAGAATCATTGTTTATGTTGCTATTTTTGGGTAATAAATTTAAAAGTAAAATATGTGGAGATAAAGAAACCGAAATATGTGGCATCATTACAAATGGTTGATACACTTCTCCTTTAACGGGATCAATATATTTATATTCAACCGGTTTATTTACATAGAAATCTACATCTTCAATTCTAAAATTAAATCTTGCAGTTAATAAAGGGTCGTTCCATGCTTTGCCAATTAGGTATTGTTTAGGCACTGTAAAATTTCCTAAGGTTTGCGGTTGTTGTAGCCAATAAGGTTGTGTTTCGTTTTCTTCTGAAGGAGTTAATAGTTTAACTTTTAGAATATATGTTTGGTTATCATTTTTTGCTAACTGTTTAAGCGTATCTAATGCAAACCTTTGTATAGAAACGCCTTTAAAAATTATATTATTATAATTTCTACTATTTATAAAACATGAAACGTTTACAGTATCTCCTTTTAATGCAAACTCTTCTTGAGTAGTAGCATCGGCAAATAAGCCACTGCAATTAATAATAGCATCTTGAATATCACTTAATTTTTTATTGAGCCATGCATCATTACTTGGCCACAGTGCATGCACTTTTTTATACAATTCAACCAATGCTTTAACTGAGTTTTCTGGATGTGCAACATTGTAATTTGCAATTATTTTATCTATTTCATTATTAATTTCTGAACCATTATAAACTTTACTCCAATCGGTAATAATGCCATCCATTAAATCTGTTTTTGCAGTATCTCCACCGGTTGTGGTAAAGTATTCAAGTATGCTTCCTTTTCTTTTAGGTCTGCCTTCACCTTGACTTTTATGCATACTTCTTGCTTCTCCTCCAATTTCTCCGTAACTCTCTCCAAGCAAGGGGTTGAATTGACCTACTTCTATTTTAAGTTGATTATCTGCGGTTGTATTAGTTCCACCAAAATTAAATGTGTTCCATAAAATTCTTTTGGCTTGCCATGGCTTTACTCCATACTGAAATTGCTCAGGAAATTTTTTAGGATCTGCTGCTGCATAAAATGCTTCGTTAGCAATAATGGATGATGCAGCATGATGCCCGTGTCCGGCTCTTGCATCGCCGGGAAAACGTGTAATAATAATATCTGGTTGAAATTTTCTTATTACCCAAACAACATCACTTAATACCTTTTCTTTATTCCAAATACTAAGAGCTTCGTTTGCATTTTTGCTGTAACCAAATTCATAAGCTGTACTAAAATATTGTTCGCAGCCATCAATTTTTCTAGCAGCCAATAATTCTTGTGTTCTTATCATTCCTAATTCAATGCCTTGTTCATTGCCAATTAAATTTTGTCCGCCATCACCTCTTGTTAAACTTAAGTAGGCGGTACGATACATTTTTTCTTTTGCTAAATAAGGTAGTAAGCTGTTGTTTTCATCATCGGGGTGTGCAGCAATATATAAAATGCTTGCAGTGGTTTTTAATTTTTTTAATTGAAGATATATTTCGGAAGAAGAAATATTTTGTGCAGAAGTAGGAGTATATATATTGAAACAAAATAATATTGAAAAAATAAATGGAATAATTTTCATGTGCTGTTGATTGATAACGAAGATAAAATTTGTTGTATTATGAACATTAATATTTACACCAATGAAAAAAGCTCTCAACGTTTTGTTGAGAGCTTTTTATTTATTAGAAACGTATAATTATTTAGTTTCTTCTGAATTTTCTCCTTCTAATTTAGCACGAATATCAGCTAATGCACCTAAATCGCCTAATGTTGCTTTTTCAACTTTTGATTGAACAGCTTTTACAGCTTTTTTAGTTTTTTCTGCTTCAACTTTAGCTTCTTTTTTTGCAGTTTCTTTTTCTTCTGCATGTGCTTGTTCCCAAATACGGCTGTGGCTTAACACAATTCTTTTTTCGTTACGATCAAATTCAATAACTACAAATTGTGCAGATTCTTCAGCTTGTATTTGTTTGCCATCTTCTTTAAAAAGATGTTTGCCCGGAACAAAACCTTCTAAACCATAAGGTAATTGTACTAAAGCTCCTTTGTCATCTTTTTTAGTTACAGTTGCTTCGTGTAAAGAACCTACAGCAAATGTATCTTCTAAAGCTGTCCAAGGGTCTTCTTCTAATTGTTTATGACCTAATTGTAATTTACGATTTTCTTTGTCAATACCTAAAATAATGATATCAATATTTTCACCAACTTTTGTGTATTCACTTGGATGGTTTAAACGTTTTAACCAACTTAAATCGCTAATGTGAATCATACCACCAATACCGGCTTCTAATTCTACAAATACGCCGTAAGGGGTAATGTTTTTAACCAATCCTTTATGTTTGCTTCCTTCTGCAAAACGTGTTTCAATAGTGCTCCAAGGGTCTTCTGTCATTTGTTTGATAGATAAACTCATTTTGCGAGCTTCTTTATCTAACGTAACAACTTTTGCTGCATGCTCATCACCTAACTTAAAGAATTCTTTTGCATTAATTGGTGT
This sequence comes from Bacteroidota bacterium, assembly GCA_018267705.1. Taxonomy (GTDB): domain Bacteria; phylum Bacteroidota; class Bacteroidia; order Chitinophagales; family Chitinophagaceae; genus CW01. The sequence goes on from JAFDXX010000001.1 coordinate 54,380, forward strand.
ATTAGCCCAAGTAATTTCACTTACGTGTACTAAACCTTCAACGCCTGGCTGAATTTCTAAGAATGCACCGTAATCTTCAATATTAACTACTTTGCCTTTTACAATTGTTCCTTCCGCTAAACCTTCTGGTAATACTTCCCAAGGGTGTGGAGTTAATTGTTTTAAACCAAGGCTAATGCGTTTTTTATCATCATCAAAATCTAATACAACTACGTTTAATTTTTGATCCATTTTTAATACTTCACTTGGGTGAGAGATTCTTCCCCATGAAATATCTGTAATGTATAATAAGCCGTCTAAACCACCTAAATCCATAAATGCACCGAAATCTGTAATGTTTTTAACGGTACCTTCTAACACTTGGCCTTTTTCTAATTTACCCATTATTTCTGCACGTTGTGCTTCAATATCGCTTTCAATTAATGCTTTGTGAGATACAACGGCGTTTTTAATAGTTTCATTGATTTTAACTACTTTAAACTCCATTGTTTTACCTACAAACTGATCATAATCTGTAACAGGTTTTACATCAATTTGAGAACCTGGTAAGAATGTTTCCATTCCAAATACATCTACAATTAATCCGCCTTTCGTTTTGCTGGTAACAGTACCTGTAACTACTTCACCGGTTTTATGTACTTCAACAATACGTTGCCATGCACGGAATATACGAGCAGATTTACGGCTTAAGAATAAGTTACCGTTGCGGTCTTCTTTTTCTACAACCATTACTTCTACTTCATCGCCTACTTTAATGCCTGGTGTATCGCGAAACTCATTTAAAGAAATTAAACCATCACTTTTAAAACCAATGTTTATAACTGCATCGGTTTTAGTTAAAGCTACAATTGAACCTTGCATTATTTCTCCATCTTCAATTGTTACAAAAGTGTTATCGTACACTTTGTCGTATTTAGCTTTTTCATCTGCACCGTAGTGGCTAACATTACGTTTGTCAACACTCCAGTCAAAATCGTCATGAGCTGTAACAACAGCTTCTGTTGCAGGTGTTTTTGTTGTCGCAGTAGATGCTTCAGCAGTTTCTGCTGCAGCACTCTCCTGACCTTCTGCGTTTAATTGTTTAACAATAAAATTCATAATAAAAACCCGTGTTTTTAAATCGGGGTTGCAAAAGTAGGGTTTTTACGCTAAAAATCATACACAGTAAGGTTTTTTTTGGTTGGAACTTGTACTAAGTTTCTTGTTTATGCTATGCTTATTTTGGGGGATAATATTTTTTAAGATAGAGTAGTTGGTTTATTAAATAAACATTATTACTTTCAATATCTAAAAAAAATCAAGTATGAAAAAAATTGTTATCACCTTGGTTGCCATTGTTTGTATGGCAACTATGAGTTTTGCTCAAGCAAAAAAGAAGGATAAAAAAGCTCCGCCACCACCACCTCCAAAAGAAGCTAAAGCAACTACTAAACCAGCCCCAGCTGCTAAACCAGCCCCAGCTGCTAAACCAGCTCCAGCTGCTAAACCAGCTCCAGCTGCTAAAACAAAAGCAGACGGCACACCTGATATGCGATACAAAGCGAATAAAGATGCTGCTAAAAAACCAGCTTCTGCAGGCCCAACTAAAAAAGACGGCACACCTGACATGAGATATAAAGCGAATAAAGATGCTGCAAAGAAAAAAAGCTAATATAAGTTTATCATAATAATAAAACTGCCCCGCATAGCGGGGCAGTTTTGATTTAGCTTTATTTTAAATATATGATTATACTATTAACTCCCCTCTTTGTATAATACCGCCGCCGATTACATCATCGCCTTCATAAAATACGGCACTTTGCCCTGGTGCAATACTTTTTACATTTTCATAAAATCTTGCACGTATTCCTTTTTCATCGTAATATAAATTGCATAAAGCACCTTTGTCTTTATATCTAATTTTTGCTATCGCTTCCATTTCATCAGATATACCATCATACTTGATCCAATTCATTTTAGTTACATACATATCATTTTGTTGCAAATCGTCTTCTTCTCCTAAAACAACTGTATTATTTTCTGGATGAATAGCTGTTACATAAATAGGTTTGCCTAAAGCAATTTCTAAACCTTTGCGTTGCCCAACTGTGTAGAATGGGTACCCTTTATGTTGACCTAATTTTTTTCCTGTTTTATCTATAAACCATCCTCCGGCAACTTTTTCTTCTAAGCCATTAACACGTTTTTTTAAAAAACCTCTATAATTGTTATCAGGTACAAAACAAATTTCATAGCTCTCGCTTTTTTTTGCTAATTCAGGATAACCCATATCTACAGCCATTTGCCGTATATCTTTTTTATGATATTTTCCTAAGGGTAAAATTGTTCTGCTTAATAAATCTTGTTGCAAACCCCATAAAACGTAACTCTGATCTTTTGTTTCATCTAAACCTTTGCTTACTACAAATCTTTCGTTATTGTGTTGCCTTATACTTGCATAGTGCCCTGTTGCAATAAAATCGCAATTCATGGCATCGGCACGTTTTAATAAAGCACGCCATTTAATATGTGTATTGCACATTACGCAAGGGTTGGGTGTTCTTCCTGCTAAATATTCATCAACAAAATTTTCAATAACAAAATCTCCAAATTCTTCTCTTATATCTAAAATAAAATGTGGAAAACCGTTTTGTACAGCGGCTTGTCTTGCATCGTTAAACGAATCTAAATTGCAACAACCTGTTTCTTTACTACTACTACCACTACTTGCATAATCCCATGTTTTCATAGTAATACCTACTACTTCATAACCTTGGTTATGCAACATTAATGCTGCAACAGTACTATCAATACCGCCACTCATTGCCACTAAAACTTTTCCTTTTCTGCTCATTACTTTTTTAAATTACAAACAACAAAAGTAAATTTTTAATGGCAGATGAAGTTTTGCTGTTTTTGCGTTATAGGGAATTTTTGTTTATGGAGTTGTGATAAGGATTTTTACAAGTATGGTTGATGTTGGTGCAGAAACAGAGCCCGAACCAGTAGCAGCAAATAAATCAATATTAACAGTACCATAACTATAATAAGTACCGTATGCTACTCCGTTTACAACTTCGGGTAATGCTTCGTAAGTATTACCACCATCAAAAGATATACTTACAGAAACGCCACCTGCATTAAGTACGCTTTGTGTAATATCGGGAACATTTAATGAAACAACGTATCCTCCTGTACCGGTTGAAATCCAATTGGTAGGTGTTATAGTGCCAGTTACAGCATAGGTTTGTGAAGGTGCTTGAACTGTTTTTGTGCAAGAGGAAAGAGTAAATGATGCAGTAATTATAATGGCAAAAAAAAGTAGTATTTTCTTCATAGTAAATATTTTTCATTTACTATAAAGCACAATTAATGCCAATTATTTTTTATGAAAAGAAACACTTTAAGAGAATGATTTAAAAGAATTTATATAGTCTAAATAAGTTCTTTTAATTTTTCAATAACAATATCAACTTCTTGTTTAGTGTTGTTCTTACTGAAAGAAAATCTTACGGCTACTTGGTTAGGGTGGTGGTTAATAGTTCTTATCACATGGCTACCTGCATCTGCTCCGCTGGTGCAAGCACTGCCACCGCTAGCACAAATATTATTAATATCTAAATTAAATAACAACATTTCACTTTTTTCTGTTTTAGGAAAACTTACATTTAAAATTGTATATAAACTATTTCCTAAAACATCTCCATTAAAAGAAACATTAGGGATGTTTTTTTCTAATGCTTGTTTCATATAAAGTTTTATGTCTTTAATATGTGTACTTTCTTTTTCATGATTTTCTGTTGCCATTTCTAAAGCTTTGGCAAAACCAACAATGCCGTATAAGTTTTCGGTTCCTGCTCTCATATTTCTTTCTTGAGAACCTCCGTTAATAAACGGTTTTATTTTCACATTTTCATTAATATATAACATGCCTACACCTTTGGGCCCATGAAATTTATGTGCAGCACCTGTAATAAAATGAACCGGTGTGTTTCTTAAATCAAATGGAAAATGGCCAACAGTTTGTACTGTATCGCTATGAAATATTGCATTATATTTTTTGCAAATATTTCCTATTGCATGAATATCAATAATATTTCCTATTTCATTATTAGCGTGCATTAATGTAACCAAACATTTTTCTTTACTTACAGAGAGTATGTTTTCTAAATCTTCTAAATCAATATGCCCATTTGGTAAGATTTTTACATAGCTTAATTTAATATGATTATGATGGTGCAAATATTCAACCGTATGTAAAGTTGCATGATGTTCTATAGAAGAAGTTATAATATGTTTACAACCTAAATCTCTTATGGCGGCTGTAATAGCTGTATTACTGCTTTCAGTGCCACCGCTTGTGAAAAATACTTCTGCAGGATGAGCATTTAAAATTTTTGCAACTTTTTTTCTTGCATTTTCAATGGCTAATCTGCTTTCTCTGCCATAACTGTATATGGAAGATGGATTACCAAAATGATTGGTTAAATACGGCATCATAGCATCTAAAACATCTTTATCTAAAGGGGTTGTAGCTGCATTGTCAAAATAAATTCTGTTGCTCATGCTTAAAAGTAAAGATGCAAAAGTAAGCAACAATAGTCTATTGAATTCGTGTTCTAATAAATGTATTGGAAAGAGAATAGAAGTTTACTGAATTAATTTTACATCTTCTTTTTTAATCCATCCATAAATAAAATCTCCGGTATATGCTAAAAATTCTATGTACAATAAGTTTGTTGCATATTGATTAATGGCCGGGCTGATTACTTTAATGCCTTTCATAAAGTATGAGCTTCTAATATTGTTTGCAATAGTGTCTGTATAGATATTTATTTTTTTGGTTGTTACTCTGTAAGTTTTATAATCAATATATTCATTAGTAATTTTTTTTGATTTTATTTTTTGTTTTTTAATGAATGGATAAGTGGCGAAAATATTTTTACCGAAACCAAAGTTGCATTCAGCATTGGCTTCGGGATATACTACTGCATAAGTTGAAGAAAATTTAAAATGAATAGGACAAACTTTGTTGCCTTCTGTATAATTGTATTGAATAGAATCTCCTTTTTGTTCAATGATTCCATCAAGGTTGTTGGCATAATTTTTAGCGGAAGCAATTGCCCAAAATTTGTAATGCGTTGAATCAATTTTCATTACAGTGAGGTATTTATTTTTTTCTTTATTGCTGCTGCCGTAAATGCCTGAGTAATCTTTTTGTGCAAAAGATGAAATAGTAATTAATAAAAGAAAAGAAATAATGCAACTGTTTTTCATCGCAATAAATGTAAATAAAAAAGCATCAAATTAATTTGATGCTTTTTGTTTGATTTTATTTTTATGAAAAAAAGTATTTTAATTTCTAACAGGTCTTCCCGTTTTAAGAACACTTTGAATTCTCTCCAACGTTTTCTTTTCACCACACAAACTTAAAAATGCTTCTCTTTCTAAGTCTAACAAATATTGTTCTGAAACAAATTGAGGTTCGCTTAAATCTCCGCCACACATTACATAAGCTAGTTTGCGTGCAACTTTTGCATCGTGTTCTGTTGCATAATTTCCTCTCAACATTCCGTTAATACCTGCAAGCATGGCACCTAAACCAAGCTTTCCTAACACTTTAATATCTTTTCTTTGTTGAGGCATAACATAGCCTGCATCGTATAATTCAATCACACTTTTTTTAGCTTCACTAATTCTTCTGCCAATATTCATAACTACTTCATCATGTCCTTTTCTGAGGATGCCCATTTCAAAACCTTCTTGTGCAGAGGTAGCTACTTTTGCTGTTGCAATGGATAAGAACCTATCTTTTAAAGTATTGGTTTCAGGTTCATCTTTGTGTAATTCATCACTGGCTCTTAATACAAATTCTTTAGTTCCACCACCACCGGGAATTAGGCCTACACCTAATTCAACCAAACCGATATAAGTTTCGGCAGCAGCACAAACCTTATCTGCATGTAAATTCATTTCGCAACCACCACCTAAAGTTAAACCATGTGGTGCTGTAACTACAGGAACACTTGAATAACGTAAACGCATCATGGTGTTTTGAAACATTCTGATGGCCATATCTAATTCATCATACTCTTGTTCAACCGCAAACATAAAAATCATACCTACGTTAGCACCGGCACTAAAGTTTGCACCGTCATTCGCAATTACTAAGCCTTTATGTTTTTCTTCGGCAATGGCAATAGATTTATTTACACCTTCTAAAACTTCTGCACCAATACTATTCATTTTAGTATTCCATTCTAAGCCGGCAACGTCATTTCCAATATCATATAATTTACATGCAGAATTTTTCCATATTAATTTATCTGCATTATTGCTTAGTATAATAAATGCTTCTCCGCCCGGTAATGGTTGATATTTTTTTGTAGTAACATCATAAAATAATTTTTTACCTGCTTCAACTTTGTAAAATGTATTCATTCCATTTGCTAACATTTCTTCAACCCAAGCTGCAACAGTATATCCGGCTGTTTTCATGGCAGCTACTGTTTTAGAAATATCTAAAATATCCCAAGTTTCAAATGCTCCGATTTCCCAACCAAATCCTGCTTTCATGGCATCATCTACACGATATATTTCATCACTTATTTCAGGTATTCTATGACTTATGTATGAAAATAAAGCGTAATGAAACTGACGATAAAATTCTCCTGCTTTATCTGTGCCTGCATTTAATGCTTTTAATCTTGTTTTTAAATCTTCAATAGGTTTTGCAGTTTCAAGCGTTGCAAATTTTGGTTTTACTCTTGCAGCATATTCCATTGTCTGCAAATTCAATGTTAGAATTTCTTTACCTGCAGCTGATTTTATTTTTTTGAAAAAACCTTGACCTGATTTATCTCCCAACCAATTATTGGCAACCACTTTTTCTAACCATTCCGGAATAGTGAAAATATTTTTTGCTTCATCGGTAGGGCAATTATCTGCAACACCTTTGGCAACTTTTACTAAGGTATCAATGCCTACCACATCTGCAGTGCGGAATGTAGCAGATTTTGGTCTGCCAATTATTGGCCCCGTTAAAGCATCAATTTCATCAATTGTTAAATTTAATTTTTCCATAATATGAAAAATGCTCATAATGCTGAATACGCCAATTCTGTTGGCAATGAATGCAGGAGTATCTTTACATAATACGGTTGTTTTTCCTAAATACAAATCTCCATAATGCATTAAAAAATCAACAACACTTTGTTCTGTATCTGCTGTGGGAATAATTTCTAATAATCTTAAATAGCGTGGTGGATTAAAAAAGTGTGTTCCACAAAAATTCTTTTTAAAATCTTCACTTCTTCCTTCACTTAACATGTGTATAGGAATACCTGAAGTGTTAGAAGTAATTAATGTTCCGGGTTTTCTGTATTGTTCAACTTGTTCGTAAATAATTTTTTTAATATCTAATCTCTCAACAACTACTTCAATAATCCAATCAGCACCTGCAATTTCTTTCATGTTATCTGTGAAGTTGCCGGTAGTAATATTTTTTACAACATTTTTTGTAAATACAGGACTTGGGTTACTTTTTAGTGTAGCAGCTAAAGCATCGTTTACTATTTTATTTTTTACTGCAGGTTTTGCATCTGGTGCAGTATCTTTTGGTACAATATCTAACAACAATACTTGCACACCAATGCCTGCAAAGTGGCAGGCAATACGGCTGCCCATAACACCACTACCTAATACGGCAATTTTTTTAATAGTTCTTTTCATAAAAGCAAAATGTTGAAATCAAAACTAAAGAAAAAATAGTTAGTTATGCAACTATTTTTCATTTTAAAATAAATTATCCGCTTTTTTTATTCAATCAATTTAAACAACTTACATTCATACCTCAAAACTCTTTCTTGTCATGGGCGAATTCACTATAAAAAAACAATCAAAAAAATACGATGCGATAATAGTAGGCTCTGGTGCAGGTGGTGGAATGGCTGCTTACATTTTAGCTAATGCAGGTTTAAAGGTTTGTATTATTGAAGCAGGAGCAATGTACGATCCGCAAAAAAATATTACGCAACTAAAAAATCCTTGGGAAAGCCCACGCCGTGGGGCTTCTACTAAACATAGACCTTTTGGAGATTTTGATGCGTGTTATTGGGGGTGGGAAATTGACGGAGAGCCTTATACAAAAGAAACAGGAACCCAATGGGATTGGTGGCGTGCCAGAATGTTAGGAGGAAGAACTAACCATTGGGGTAGAATTTCTTTGCGTTTTGGACCCAAAGACTTTAAAAGAAAAAGTATTGATGGTTTAGGAGATGATTGGCCTATTGGTTATGAAGACATAAAACCTTTTTATGATAGAGTGGATAAATTAATTGGTGTTTTTGGAACAAATGAAGGTTTAGAAAATGATCCTGATGGCTTTTTTCTTCCACCGCCAAAACCAAGATTGCACGAGTTGTTTATAAAAAAAGCGGCAACAACTGCAGGCGTAAAAATTATTCCATCAAGACTTTCAATTCTTACCAAACCAATCAATAATGAAAGAGGTTCTTGCCAATTTTGTGGGCAATGCAACAGAAACTGTAGTTATTGGAAAGCAGATTTTTCATCAACAAATGTTTTAATATATCCTGCATTAAAAACAGGAAATGTTGATATTATTCCCAATGCAATGGCTAGAGAGGTTTTAACAAACGATGAAGGCCTGGCAACCGGTGTTTCCTATATTAATAAAGATGATATGATGGAATATCAAGTTACAGGCAGAACAGTTATTGTTGCAGCCAGTGCTTGCGAAAGTGCCCGATTATTATTAAACTCAAAATCTCAACGTCACCCTAATGGTTTAGCTAATAGCAGTAATGTTGTTGGAAAATATTTGCATGATAGTACCGGAGCTGCGTTAGGCGGCATATTACCAGAATTGTTTGATAGAAAACGCTACAATGAAGATGGTGTAGGAGGAATGCATATATACAGCCCATGGTGGTTAGATAATAAAAAATTAGATTTTCCACGTGGTTATCATATAGAATATTGGGGCGGAATGAGCCAACCTGCTTATGGTTTTGGTTGGGATATTCAATACCAAAATGGTAAATATGCAGTGCATGGAAAACAAAAACAGCCCGGTGGCTACGGTGCTTCATTAAAAGAAGATTATCGCTTTTTTTATGGTGCAGGGGTTGGCATGGCAGGCAGAGGCGAGGCTTTGGCATTAGAAAGTAATTATTGTGCTATTGACCCTAATGTGGTTGATAAATACGGTATTCCTGTTTTAAAATTTAATGTAAAATGGAGTGAACATGAAATTAAACAGGCAAAACACATGAAAGAAACGTTTAAAGAAATAATGCATAACATGGGTGCGATAATTACTTGGGGTGGAGATGATGACGCAAGTAACAATTATGGATTAGAAAGCCCGGGAAAAATTATTCATGAAGCAGGAACAGTAAGAATGGGAAATGATGCAAAAAAATCTGCCTTAAACAAACACAGTCAAGCACACGATTGTAAAAATTTGTTTTGTGTTGATGGAGGACAATTTGTTAGTCAGGCAGATAAAAATATAACATGGACGATACTTGCTTTATCAATGCGAGCAAGCGAGTATATTATAGATGAAATGAAAAAACAAAATTTATAGGTCCTCTATTTCTACCGAGGCATAAATTATATTTTAAAAAATAAACAAAATCCTCCTTATTCCCTTCTTTGAAGGAGAGGGGTTGGGGGTGAGGTTATGGACAGAAGAAAATCTATTAAAGCCTTAGTATTAGGCACAGCAGCATCAAGCATTTTAATTGATGCTTGTAAAACATCGGCAGATAAACAAAATCCGGCAACCTTTGCAGATGCTTTTGCAGGATTGGATAGAATGAAAGAAGAAAAAGCAGCTTACAATAAAATTGTTGCCGAGCCCGATTTTTTCACCAAACATGAAATGAAAACTATAACGGTTTTACAAGATATAATTATACCGAAAGATGCTGTTAGCGGTAGTGCAAGTGATGCAAAAGTGCATGAGTTTATAGGTTACATAGTAAAAGAAAAAACAGAACTGCAAACACCATTACGCGGCGGTTTGCGTTGGTTAGATTTGCAATGTGTAAAGCGATATGAAAAATCTTTTGTGGAATGTGATAATAAACAACAAATGGAAATGGTTGATGATATAGCTTGGCCTGAGATAGAATACAAAGATGAAAAAGGAAATATAAAAAAAAATGGTAAAGTAAAGCCCAACATGCAGCAAGGAGTTAATTTCTTTAATTTATTAAGAAACCTTGTAGCAACAGGTTTTTATACTTCTGAAATTGGTGTGAAAGATTTAGGCTATGCAGGCAATGTATCAAACCGTTGGAATGGTGTACCTGATGATGTATTAAAACAATATGGTTTAGCTTATACCGAAAAAGAATTAAAAGAGTGTGTAAGTTTTGAAAAAATATAAAATAAAAGCCTCGATATTATCGAGGCTTTTATTTTAGCTAACTCCACTTCCTTCATCAATTTTATTATCGGGGTTTACAAAATGAAGCTTACCATTTTTATCTTCTGCCATTAAAATCATTCCATTACTTTCTATTCCTCGCATTTTACGCGGAGCTAAATTGCATACAACTGTTACTTGTTTTCCTACAATATCTTCTGGTTTAAAATATAAAGCAATTCCACTTACAATGGTTCTTGTTTCAAAACCTAAATCAACAGAAAGCTTTAATAGCTTATCGGCTTTTTCTACTTTTTCTGCTGCTGTAATTGTTCCTACACGTAAATCAATTTTAGCAAAATCATCAAATACAATTTCAGGTTTCAATGGAATAGTTTCAGATTGTTTTATTTCTTCCACTTTATTTTCTTTTGATTGTTGACTTTTGAGTTTTAATTTTTCAAGTTGTGCTGCAATTTCTTCATTTTCAATTTTCCTGAATAATAATTGCGGTTCACGTAAACTATAGCCAACGCTTAAAAGCTTTAGACTGCCTGCATTTTGCCAATCTAACATTTTATCTACCACTTTTAACATGTGTAACATTTTTTTTGCAGTAAATGGTAAAAAAGGATTGATAAATATTGCTAAGTTGGCGGTTAGTTGCAAACATAAATGCAAACAATTGTCAATTAATTTTTGATTTTCAGGATTTTCATTTAATGATTTTGCAAGAATCCAAGGCTCTTTTTTTTGCATATATTGATTTGCTTTTCTTGCTAAATCAATTACTTCAAATTGTGCATCTCTAAACTTAAACTCTTCAAGATAATTTTGAATTTTTATTTTTGAGTTTTGAATTGATTCAATTAATTCTTTATCAGTTTCATCTATTAAATTGTTATGAAATACAGGCACTTTTCCGTTACATAGTTTATGCATTAACACAAAAGTTCTGTTAACATAATTTCCGAAAATGCTTACTAACTCGTTATTGTTTGCATCTTGAAAACCTTTCCAGGTAAACTCGCTATCTTTTGTTTCGGGTGCAATGGCGGTTAAATAATAACGTAATACATCTGCCATACTTTCTCCGCCATTTTCTTGTTTAATCCAATCGTTAATATATTCATCCATTTCAATACTCCATCCTCTGCTGGTACTCATTTTGTCTCCTTCTAAATTCATGAACTCATTACTTGTTACAAATGCAGGAAGAATATTGCCGTGTAGTTTTAGCATTATAGGAAAAATAATTGAGTGAAAAACTATATTATCTTTTCCTATAAAGTGTACTAATTGTGTATCATTGTTAAACCAATAGGGTTTCCAATCTTTATCATTATCTAATGCCCATTGTTTGGTAGCAGAAATATATCCAATAGGTGCATCAAACCAAACATAAAGCACTTTCCCTTCTGCATTTTTTACAGGTACTTTTATTCCCCAATCTAAATCTCTTGTAACGGCACGTGGTTGTAAACCGCCGTCAATCCAGCTTTTGCATTGGCCAACTACATTCGAACGCCAATTATCTTTATGTTCTTTTAAAACCCATTCACGCAAAAAATCTTCATGTTTATCTAATGGCAAATACCAATGTTTAGTAATTTTTTTTATAGGTGTTTTTCCGCTTAATGTAGAAACAGGATTTATTAATTCATCGGGGCTTAAACTTTTTCCGCATTTTTCGCATTGGTCTCCATAAGCACCATCATTTCCGCAATTAGGGCAAGTGCCTTTAATAAATCTATCGGCTAAAAATGTTTTTGTTTCTTCATCATAATATTGTTCACTTTCTTTAATTTCCAAATTACCATTATCATTCAACGTAGTGAAAAATTCTTGTGCAGTTGTATGATGTATGGGTGCAGATGTGCGATGATAGATATTGAAACTAATGCCTAAATCTTTAAAATTTTGTTCAATTATAGGATGATATTTATCAATAATAGCTTGTGCTGTTGTGCCTTCTTTCATTGCCTGAATGGGAATGGCAGTGCCGTGTTCATCACTTCCGCAAACAAAAACTACATCTTTTTTCTGGGCACGCAAATAGCGTACATAAATATCTGCCGGAATGTAAGCACCTGCCAAATGTCCAATATGTTTTAAACCATTCGCATAAGGTAAAGCACTGGTCACTAAATATCTTTTCGGTTGATTCATTTTACTAATATCTTTTATTTCGTGTTTTTATCGTAAAAAATTTAAGATGCAAAAATAAGTGTTGTGCAATGAAGCTTTTATTAATATTGCTGTATGATTAAAATTCCTCCTTATCTTAAAAAAGGCGATTGCATTGGGTTGGTTTGTCCAAGTGGTTTTATGGCTTACGAAAAAACTACAACCTGTGTAGAAGTTTTACAAAAATGGGGTTATAAAGTAAAAATGGGTAAAACAGTGGGCGGCAAACAAAAAAATTATTTTTCAGGAACAGATGAAGAACGTTTGCACGATTTACAAATGATGTTGGATGACGATAATATAAATGCAATATTATGTGCCAGAGGTGGATATGGCATGAGTAGAATAATTGATGCTATAAATTTTCATAAATTTAAAAAGAAACCTAAATGGATTATAGGTTTTAGTGATATTACTGTTTTACATGCACATATTCATAATACACTAAAAATTGCAACCTTGCATGCCCCTATGGCTGCGGCTTTTAATGATGGAGAATTTAAAAATGAATATGTACAATCATTAAATAAGGCATTAAAAGGTGTTAGCCTTAAATATACTTGCAACATTCATAGCTTTAATAAATTAGGAAAAGCAACAGGTGAGTTGGTTGGCGGTAACCTTAGTTTAATAGCTCATTTAATAGGTAGCTCATCTTCTTTCAATACAAAAAATAAAATTTTATTTATAGAAGATGTGGGAGAATATGTTTATAACGTTGATAGAATGTTTATTCAATTAAAAAGAGCAGGGATGTTACAAAACCTTGCAGGGCTTGTTATTGGAGGTTTTACAGAAATGAAAGATACAACTGCTTCTTTTGGTAAAAATGTGTATGATGTTTTGCAAGAACATATTAGTGAATACAAGTATCCTGTTTGTTTTAATTTTCCTGTAAGCCATGATAAAGAAAATTATGCTTTAAAAGTGGGTGTAGTGTACGAGTTACACGTTGCAACAAAAAATGTTCAATTAAAAGAAATTAGATAGTTCATTATATTTGTAGATTAAACAAAATTTTATGAAGAAGTTTTTATTATTAAGTGCTGTAAGTTTTTTTGTTGGCTTAAACGCAACAAATGCACAAGTTGACCAAGTGAATACTTCGGGAAGAAATGCTTCTGCCGGAGGGAGAACGCAAAACGGAATGGCAGATGCAATGAATGAACGTATTTATGGTTCTTATTTTGAAGCGAAGTATATGCCTAAACCACCTATTTATCCTTATGGGCAAGATTCGTTGCATCGTTATTTTTATAATCATTTTGAAGGCTTTGAACATGTATTAACAAAAACAATTGATAAAGGCGATACAGCTAAATATATTCGTGTATATTTTCAATATGTAATAGATAAAAATGGAACTCCGTTTGATGGAAAATTTTTGCGTGTTGCCGGAACTCCTTATGCAAAAGGTGATAATGCAAAAACTATCAAATATTTTAATGAAGACAAAGAAATTTTAAACAAACAAGTAAAAAATTTGGTAAGCAAAATGGGTTTTTGGAAACCTGGCTTACATAATAATGTACCTGTAGATGCAATTGTTGAAGATTATTTTCAGTTTTGGGTGGGTATTAATCCGCCGGCACATTAATTATATTTTATTGTAAAAGCAAAACAGCGAAGAAACATGTTTAACATTACTTCGCTGTTTTTTTGTGCATGTATTGAATGCGTTATGATAATCTTTTTAATTTAACATTAGTAACAGGCGAAACAATAAGCGGAAATTTTTCAACTGTTACGGTGCTGGGGTCTAAACCAAAACCACGTTCTTCTCCTAAACTAATTTCTTTTAACCAGAAATAAAGTTTCATAATTAGCTTTTCAATAAATGGTAGTTCGTTATCAGAGCTTAAATATTTTTCCATTACCACAAATTGAAAATCGCCTACAATATTATTTTTTTCCAAACTTTCGTATCTGCTGGTAATATCAACTTCTTTATTCATTACCAAATCTTGCACTACTTTTCTAAACAGCATATTAATACGTTGTTCTACTCTAAAACCTAATCTAAATTCTACACGTATAATATCATTTGCCATAATATGATCAACAGAATATTCGCAAGTATAAGGTTCATCTATAACATCTACATGTATAAACCAGTATATATCGGCTCTTTTAGGTTTTCTGTTTAAAATAGAATAAATAATTTTATGTTCTATTTCTTTAGGGTTATTGGCACTCGTCATATATACTAAGTGGGTAGCGTATTTTGCAATACTGTTATCTTCACTTAATTCTTTTAATAAAGGAATATATTGATGCAGCCTTACAAATTCTATATATCTATTTTTAATTTTTCGGCTTCTGTACCATATATACATTACTATAAATAAGCCGCCGCCAATTATTAATGTTACAAAACCACCATGTGGAAATTTATCTAAATTGGCAATTAAGAAGCAACTTTCAATAGTTATATATACTACAAGGTATAAATAAATGAATATAGGTTTAACGCGATGGCTAACTAAATAATTGGCAAATAAAACAGAAGTACTAATCATAGCCATTGTAATAGCTAAACCGTATGCAGCACCCATGTTGGTTGATTTTTGAAAATACAGTGTAACACCAACGCAGCCTACATATAAAAGCCAATTAATACCCGGTATATAAAGTTGTCCTTTTTCTTCGGTAGGATACACCACTTTTAATTTAGGCCATAAGTTTAATTTAATGGCTTCTCCAATTAAAGTAAATGCACCACTAATTAAAGCCTGGCTGGCTATAATAGCTGCTACTGTTGCAATAATAACTCCTGCTAGTTTAAACCATTGTGGCATTAGTTCAAAAAACGTATGAAACCCTTGTGCAAATTGTTCATCTCCAATTACTGCTCCATTTTTATTAGCAAGCAGCCAAGCACCTTGCCCTAAGTAGTTTAATATTAAACATATTTTTACAAAGCCCCACGATATGCGAATGTTATCTCTTCCACAATGGCCTAAATCACTATATAAAGCTTCGGCTCCGGTTGTACATAAAAATACTGATCCTAATAGCCAAAAACCTTTAGGATATTTTGTTAAAAGATCAATAGCATAGTGTGGAGATAATGCTTTGAATATTGACATGTCTTCGTGCAAATGAAGAATGCCCAACATTGCCAACATTATAAACCAAATACTCATTATAGGCCCGAATAATTTACCAATAGAGGCAGTGCCAAATTGCTGTGCTACAAACAATAAGGTTATAATACTTATTACAATTAAAACAATGGTTGAGCTACCTTCTTGAATACCCAATTTAGGTAACTGTTTTAAACCTTCTACTGCTGATGAAACAGAAATAGGAGAGGTAATAATACCATCTGCCAATAAAGCTGCACCACCTAACATGGCAGGTATTACTAACCATTTTTTTCTTCTTCTTACTAAAGCATATAAACTAAATACACCACCTTCACCTTTATTATCGGCTTTAAGTGTTAGTATTACATATTTAATGGTTGTTTGTAAAGTAAGTGTCCAAATAATGCAAGATAAAGAGCCTAAAATAAGTTCTTCATTAATTACTTTTCCTGCAATAATTTCATTTAATACGTAAAGTGGAGATGTGCCTATATCTCCATAAATAATACCTAATGTAATAATTAATCCGGCTGCTGTAACTTTGTTTGTGTACTTACCCACTGCTGAGGTTATTAGTTCTAGTTGATTATTCAACAAAGTTATGTTAATTTAAAAGGTACAGTCCAAATTTAATTTACATATTTTTTGCTTAAAGCTATTTATAAACAATAAATTTAATTGTGTTTTGCAGCGTACATTTGAAATGATTTAAATGTTTTTATACATGAAAAAAACAGTATTATTTATTGCAGTTTTATTCTTTCTGTCGGTATTGGTAACCCATGCACAAAATATTATTTATTCTGAACCCGATAGAACCGAAACAACAAATACATCTTATGAAATAATAGGAAAAATAAACGGCAATATTCTTATTTATAAAGGGTATAGAGATTTACATTTTATTGCCATTTATGATAATGAAATGAAACTGATAAAAAAAGTAAGACAAGAATATATTTCCGATGCTATTATAGATGCAGATTTTATACAATACCAAGATTTTTTTTACATGATATATCAATATCATAAAAGAGGCATTGTATATAGCATGGGCGTTAAAATAGATGGTAATGGAAATAAAATTGATAACCCTATTTTATTAGATACAACTAATGTTAGTGTGGCATCTAACAAAGTATATTCTTTATCTATTAGTGAAGACAAACAAAAAATATTACTGTTTAAAATAAATACCAAAAGTGATAAAGAGCATATTGTAACAACCCTATTGTTTGATAAGCAACTTAATGTATTGCATAAAAGTAAAATACTTGTTGATATGCCGGAGAAGAATGATTTTTTAGCTGAATTTGTTGTAGATAATGATGGAGATGTTGCCTTTATGAGAGAAGCCGGAACTAAACAAAACGATAATATTAATAAGCTTACTTTATTTACCAAGTCTGCATTTTCCGATAACTTGAAATTATACGATATTAAATTAAGCAATATATATTTAGATGATATAAAACTAAAAGTTGATAATGTTAACAAACATTATTTGGTAACTTCTTTTTACAGTAAACAACACCGTGGTAATGTAGATGGATTATTTGTTTATTTATGCGATAAAAAAGCCGATAAAGAATTACTAACAACAAGTGTTTTATTTACAGATGATCTACGTAATCAGGCAAAAAGTGATGGAGGTATAAAAACAGCATTCAATAATTTTTTCATACGAAACATAATAATGAAGCAAGATGGAGGCTTTGTAATTATTACAGAATCCGTTTACACTTCGTCTCGAGGTAATGCTTTTAATCGATGGGATTATTTATACGGTTCTCCTTATTGGAACCCCGGCAGTTATTACTATTACGGATCTCCCTACTCATATTACAATTACCCTTGGCGTTATAATAATACTTTTGGTAATGGGGTAAGATATTATGCCGATAATATTGTTATTCTTTCTTTTGATGATAAATCAAAAATGGAATGGAGCAATGTAATTCCAAAATCTCAGTTTGATGATAATAGCGATAATTATATTGGCTATGGCTTAGTAAATAGCGGTAGCGAAATACATATTTTATTTAATGTATTGGAAAAACGAAATTGGTTATTAACCGATCAAACTTTTTCAGATGACGGTCAATTAAACCGCAAACCAACTTTAAAAAATTTAGATAAAGGGTATGAGTTTATGCCAAGTCAGGCAAAACAAACCGGAAGTAAACAATTAATTGTTCCGTGTATGTACCGTAATTATGTTTGCTTTGCAAAAATTGACCTTTAAAACTCATTGTAAGTGGTTGCATTATTTAGAAATACATCTTTTTCTTCTATTTTTTTATTAATTGTATTGTCTTTATTAGTACATGCACATTTTTTTGTTAGCCCAACACAAATTGTTGTAGATGATGATGGTTTATTATCATTCATATTAAAAAAATATATTCAACCATTGCCTTCGGTTTACTTGTGGTTATTGTACATAGGAGTTTTATTGTTGCAAGCAATAAGGTTAAACTTAGTATTGAATGAAAATAAAATGTTTCATCACAATAATTACACCGCCGCAATGGCTTATATAGTAATTACCGGTTTTTTTTCTGAATGGTGTATTATAACTCCTGCATTTATTGCTAACACATTTATCATTTGGATACTTATTCAATTGTTTAAATTATATAACAATCCATCTCCTAAAACATTACTATTTAATACAGGTTTAATTATTGGAATATCGGTTATTTGTTATCATCCAACCGCTATTTTAATTATTGTTGTTTTATTTGCATTAGCAGTGGTAAGACCCTTCAGAATAGCAGAATGGCTAATATTATTAATGGGCACTATTGCACCACTTTATTTAATAATATCATTCTTGTTTTTATCAGATAATTTAAAACTAATCAATCAATTCTTACCTAATATTCAAATAGGGCTACCGCATTTTATTAATAATGCATGGCTACTGTATGCAGCTTTGGTGTTATTTATTTCTTTATTGGCAGGTTTATTTTTTTATGCCAATGCAAGCAAAAGAATGGTAATACAAATCAGAAAAAACTGGAACATATTATTAGTCATGTTATTACTTATGTTATTTATACCTTTTGTGTTTACAACTACAGCAATGCATACAGCTGTAATGCTAATAATACCGTTAGCTGCATTTATTGCAAATGCATATTTATATCCAAAACGTTTATTGTTTCCCAACTTACTTTTTCTATTGGCATTGGCAGCAATTATTCACAATAATTGGATTATAAGTTAGAAAATATAACAACCCGTTAATAGCATAAACAGTAACTTTGTACCCTAACTTTTCTTATAATGAAATTTGGTGTTGTTGTATTCCCCGGTTCTAATTGTGATAGAGATATGCAAGATGCTTTGCAGTACGACTTAAATAAAGAAGTAATAATGCTTTGGCATAAAAACAAAAGCTTAGAAGGCTTATCTACAAATGATTGTATTGTTTTACCCGGCGGCTTTTCTTATGGAGATTACTTACGTTGTGGAGCCATTGCACGTTTTAGCCCCATGATGCAAAGTGTAATTGATTTTGCTAATAAAGGCGGTAAAGTATTAGGCGTTTGCAACGGCTTTCAAGTATTGTGTGAAAGTGGATTACTACCCGGCGTATTATTGCAAAATGCACATCAACAATTTGTTTGTAAAAATATTTTTATTAAAAATGAAATTACAGGCACATTAAAGATACCTGTTGCACATGGCGATGGTAGATATTTTGCGAATGATAATATATTAGATGAATTGCAAAAGAATAATCAAATAATTTTTAATTATTGTGATGAAAACGGAAATATTAACACCGCATCAAACCCTAATGGTGCAGCTAGAAATATTGCAGGCATTTGTAATAAAACAAGAAATGTTTTTGGAATGATGCCTCACCCCGAAAGAGCAACTTCTCAAACTCTAAATAATATAGATGGTATTAAAGTTTTTAAATATTTAGGATTAAATTAATTTAACATGAACAAGTTTTTTATTTTTTATTTTTTATTTTTTATTTTCTCATTAACAGCATTTCAATCATCTGCACAAATGCAAAACCCTGTAAGCTGGAAATTTGAAGCAAAGAAAAAAGCAGAAGGAGTATATGTGTTTATTGCAACAGCAAGTGTTGATAAACCTTGGCATATCTATTCTCAAAACACCGGTAAAGGAGGGCCTGTTGCAACCAACTTTGTTTTTAAAGCAAACCCATTAATAAAAGTAGATGGAAAAGTTAGTGAAGCAGGTAAGTTAGAAAAAGTATATGACAAAAATTTTAAAACAGATGTGCTGTTTTATTCAAACATAGTAACCTTTACGCAAACTGTTATGATAAAAGGAAAAGCTAAAACTAATTTTGCCGGAACAGTTGAATATATGGTTTGTGATGACGAACAATGTTTGCCTCCTGTTAAAAAAGCTTTTGATTTAAAGTTGCAATAATTCTTGTATTTGATGAAAAAAATTCTTTCTCTTGTATATTTTGTGTTTATTGTATTGTATACAAACGCACAATCAGATAGTGTAGTACATTTTAAAATTTCAACAAAAAAAATAAATGATAGTACATACACATTGCAAACAGAAAGTGTTATTGCAAAAGGTTGGTATTTGTATGGAAATAATCCACATGTAGATGGGTTACAAACCATTCAATTACAATTTAATAATGAGAATGTAACAACAGTTAAACCTATTTCATTTTTAAGTACACCCAAAAATATTGTTGATAAAATTTTTGAGAAACAAGTGAATGTTTTTACTGATAGTGCAGTTGCTGTGCAATCAATTGTAATAACAAAAACAATTCCTGCTTCATTAAAAATTATTATAACAGCATCATTAGCTAAGGGTACCGAATTTCATCAGGCAGAAGATACTTTAACGGTTGCTTTGCAAGGTGGAGTACAAAGTACTAATACGGCTACTATTAAACTTGCTTCAATTCATATTAATGAACCTTTAAATAATTGCGGAACAAAAACTGCTACACATAATGGTGATTTTATAACTGTTTTTTTATTAGGACTTTTAGGCGGGTTTATTGCTTTGCTTACTCCATGCGTATTTCCAATGATTCCGGTTACAGTTTCATTTTTTACAAAACGCTCTTCTAATAAAAAACAAGCGATAAAAAATGGATGGCTTTACGGATTATTTATTTTCTTAATTTATGTTTTAGCAAGTTTGCCTTTTCATATTTTAGGAAATGTGCAGCCCGAAATTTTTAATAATATATCAACCAGCCCCTTATTAAACATTATATTTTTTATTATATTTATTATTTTTTCAATATCATTTTTCGGATTTTTTGAAATTACCTTGCCTAGCAACATTGCAACCAAAACCGATACGAAAAGTGGTTTAGGAAGTATTGGTGGAATTTTCTTTATGGCACTAACATTGGCAATAGTATCTTTTTCGTGCACAGGCCCTATTTTAGGTTCATTATTGGTGGGTTCTTTAAGTGGTGGTGCATGGCAATTAACTGCAGGTCTTGCTGGTTTTGGATTAGCACTGGCATTACCTTTTGGATTGTTTGCTGTTTTTCCAAATTGGTTGCACAGAATGCCTAAAAGTGGCGGGTGGTTAGATACGGTTAAAAAATTCTTGGCATTTGTTGAAGTAGGATTAGCATTTAAATTTTTATCGAATGCAGATTTAGTAATGCATTGGGGCATTTTAAAAAGAGAAACATTTTTTGCCGTTTGGATAATTACTTCAACTTTACTTGCCTTGTATTTATTTGGTATTATTCGTCTTCCGCATGATTATAAAGGCATGAAAATTAGTAAAGGAAGAAAGTTTGTTGGAGTACTTACAATAATTTTTACTTTGTATTTATTACCCGGAATTACGCAATCAAAATATGCAAACCTTAAATTATTAAGTGGTTTTCCACCACCATTAAGTTATAGTATTTACGGAAAAGAAAATGTGCATGGTAAAGGCTTAGAAGCTAATGTGATAAATGATTATGCAAAAGCAGTGCAATTAGCAAAAGAACAACATAAACCTTTGTTAATTGATTTTACAGGGTGGGCCTGCGTGAATTGTAGAAAAATGGAAGAAAATGTGTGGACACAGCCTGAAGTGTATGAATACATTAAAAATAATTTTATTTTAGTTTCTTTATATGTTGATGATAAAGAAAAACTGCCTGCTGATGAACATATTATTGATTATGTTACAAAAGATAAAACGGTAAAAGATATTCTCTTGGTGGGGGATAAGTGGGCTACTTTTCAATCAGAAAATTTTAATCAAGTTACACAACCTTTGTATGTTATTTTAAATAATGATCAACAATTAATTAATACACCTGTTGGTTATACGCCAAATGCAAAAGAATATTTACAATGGTTGCAATGTGGCAAAAATACTTTTGATAAATAGTTTTAGTTTTAAATTATTTTTTGAAAGCAAAATATACGGCACCCACAATTAAAGTAAAACTTACAGCATAGTTCCAACGAAGCGGTTCTTTTAAATATATTACTGCAAATATGCTGAAGGCAACGAGTGTAATAATTTCTTGAACAATTTTTAACTGAAATCCTGTCCAACCCGTTGTGTAACCAATTCTGTTTGCCGGTACAGTAAGGCAATATTCAAAAAAAGCGATGCACCAACTAATTATAATGGCTTTCCATAGGGGTAACCCTTTTTCTTTTAAATGCCAATACCAAGCAATTGTCATAAATACATTTGAACATAATAAAAGTGCAATTGTCTTCATTAGTAAAAATTATAATATATTTTTTGTGATTTTATTTAACGGCAATAACATTTCCGTTTTCGTTCAATTTGTAATTAATATTTCTAATTGTAATTTCTTTTCCTTGTTTTAAATCTTGCAAATTAGTAATATCGTCATTTTCAAAATGCAGGCTGCCATTAGTTTGCATAGCAATGGTTATATAATCTACATGCGTGCCTATAGTACCGCCGCAAATAATAATTTTTACCGGTTTGTTTATTTGTTTTACTAATGCAATATCTCTTACGGGAGCCCAGTTATCTGCCATTAATACTACTTCGTTACAATTATTATACATGGCTAACGATTTTATAATGGCTTCGCAAATATTTTCAGGTGTATCTCCGCCACTACCTTTTTCCATTGTTGTTTCCACTAAATTACTTACCGCTTTAATATTGGTAAATGAAGTACCATATACGCCGCCTGTTTGCCCTAAAATTTTCTTTTCTGTTGGCATATCATTGCCATCATTAAAACAAGTAAAGTATTGAATTATATTTTTTTGTTCTGGCAGTGATAACCAGTTTAATAATTGTAAAGTATATGGAGACATGCTTAATGTTACATCTGCCACTACCAAAGGTTTATCCCATTTATTTCTAAGTAATATTTTTATAAGTGATGAATCTTTTAGAGGTTTTTTTGCTGCTACAGTTCCTTCTGTTTCTTTGGTTATTGTTTTTGTTGCAGGCGTTTTGGTAACTAGCAAATAAATTGAATCTGTATTTCTAAAACGATCTTGTTCTTCATGCGTAAGTATGCCAATATTATTTATAGTTTTTGTTGAAACATGAATTAACTCTTCATCAGTATTTATAACAATTTTATTTGTATAAATATCTTTAATGGGTTTGTTCATGTAATATCTTGGTTGAATGATTCTTCCATTGTGAATAACAGACCAATAATTAATTTTCTTTCTGGGTGCGGGGGCAATAGGCACTGCAGGTTTTGATGTTTCAACTGTGGGAGTAATTGTTTTTTCAAATTGTTTAATTAATGTTATTTCTTGTTGGTGAAATATTTCGGTTGGTTTATCTCTATAATTAACAATTATGCCGTGTAATAACTTTTCGGCACTTTCTTTATCTTTTCCATCCATTTGCCTAATAATTTGCCACTGTATTTGTTTTTGTTGAATAATATTAGGAGAAAGTAGAATGAGATTTTGAAAACGTTTTTTATTTAATGGCTTTAGTGTTTGTGAAGAAGGATAATCTGTAAACACCAAATCAACCGATAATATTTCGGCATTATATAATGCTGAAACGCCTGTGGTATCAAGTATTTCAGGTTTTCCGAAATTCATTCTAAAAAAAATACTTTTATTACCTGTTAAAGATTGTTTGTAATAAGGTAATTGAATGATTTTATTGTCTAATACTGAATCTATAAATTTATCATACTGTGCAAATAATACAAATGGCTGCAATAAAAATTGAAGTATGATAATTTTGCGTAACATTTATTGCTTAACATTTTGTAGTTAAAGCTAATATAAAATTTATTGTTATACGTTTAAAAGTAAAAAGTCTCACAATATTTTGTGAGACTTTTTAAATATACTTTCAATTTATTATGGGAAGATTCCTAACTCACTATAGCTGGTTGCTACTTTGTTAATAGCATTTACATAGGCTGCAGTACGCATATCCGGTATTTCGGGGTTGCTATGCCATATATCCATAATTTCTCTGGTGGCAGTAATCATAGATTCTTCTAAACCGCTGTGCACTAAATCAACTTCTTCAGGCCCGTGTAAAATAAACAACTTTTCTTTTTCACTTACTTTTTTGCCGCTTAGTTCTTCAATTTGGCTAAGTATATGTGTGTTCATATTTTCGGTAAAACGTTTTTCCATTCTTCCGTAACGCACGTGACTTAAGTTCTTTAACCACTCAAAATAACTAACGGTAACACCACCTGCATTTAAGTACATATCAGGTACTACCAAAATTCCTTTTGCTGCAAACACATCATCGGCTTCAGGTGTTAATGGTCCATTAGCTGCTTCGCCAATTATTTTTGCTTTTATTCTTGGTGCATTTTCTTCGTTAATAACATTTTCTAATGCAGCCGGAATTAAAATATCGCATGCTAATTCTAAAGCTTCTTTACTGTTTGTAATATTAGTGGCTCCCGGAAAATTTAAGATAGAGCCTGTTTTTTTTCTGTGTTGAAAAACTTCTTCTTCATTTAACCCTTTTGCATTATAAACAGCACCTTCATATTCTGCAATGGCAACTACAATAGAACCATGTTCTCTAAAAAATTTTGCTGTATGATATCCTACGTTTCCTAAGCCTTGTACAACAACTGTTTTTCCTTCAACACCTACTGTTAACCCTACTTTCTTCATAACATCAGGCATATTACAAACTTCACGTACACCAAAGAAAACACCTAAGCCTGTTGCTTCTTTTCTTCCTCTTACACCACCTTGCGAAATAGGTTTTCCTGTTACACAACCTGCTGCATCTATTTCTCCGGGTTTTAATGATGCATAAGTATCAACTATCCATGCCATTTCTCTTTCACCTGTTCCATAATCGGGAGCAGGTACATCAATACCAGGGCCTATAAAATTTTTCTTTACTAATTCGCTTGTATAACGTCTTGTAATTTTTTCTAATTCGTAAGCACTGTAATTACGCGGATTAATTTTAATACCGCCTTTACCACCACCAAAAGGAACGTTTACAATAGCACATTTGTACGTCATTAAACTTGCTAATGCCATTACTTCATCTTGGTTTACGGCATCACTAAATCTAATACCACCTTTACAAGGGCTTTTATGTTGGCTGTGTTGCACGCGGTAAGCTTCAATTACTTCAATTCTGCCATCATCCATTTTTACAGGAAAACGCATGCTGTAAATGCTGTTACAAGCTTTAATTTGTTCAAGTAAGCCTTTATCCCATTTGGTAAATTTGGCGGCTTTATCAAAACTTTTTTCTACACTTTTAAAAAAACTGTAATTCGTGTTCGACATAAAATTTAATTTTTGTTTTTTATATGAGGCAATCGTTTTTGCTACTATTCCACTTTTGTTGCGTCGCACTCTTGTGCGTTCTTATCGTTATTCAACAGCGTAAATCATAAACCGTAAATTGCAAATGGCAAGAAGAAAATTATAATAAACTTACAAAATGCAGTTTTCAATTTACGCATTCTTCTCTTTTTCCAACTTCGTTATTTTTCTATCTAGATTAAATAAGTATATAAATAATCCTAAAACTATTACTATTACTACCACCATTACAACATAAATTTTTCCGTTGCTTTTTAATACATCAGTTGAGTTGCTTGTACCCTGTGCATAAGAAATGGTATTAATAAGTACTAAACAAAAAAGCGTAATTATTTTTTTTATATTAAGCATTAGCAAAACGTTTTTCTTTTTCTATTTGAATACGAATTCTTAAAGTAGTTATCCAAACTCCTAATAAAGTCCAGCCAATTACGGCAGGCCAAAAAACGGCTTTCATTATCGGAGAAGAATCTTCAGGGTTTAATCCAGGATTACCTTCACTGCCTTCTCCACCGGGATGCAAACTTTCAACCAATCTAGGCAATATCCATAATGTAGGAAATAACATAAAGAATGCAAATACATTATATACAGCTCCAATTCTTGCTTTTTTTTCATCTTCATTTAAACTTCCTCTTAAAACAAAATAAGCTAAGTAAATAAGCATAGCAATAGCGGCACCGTTTTGTTTGGCATCGCCACTCCAAAATGCACCCCATTGGTAATTAGCCCAAATAGCTCCGGTTGTTATTCCTAATAAACCAAATACTACTCCGGTTCTTATATATTCTAATGAATAAAAATCGTATTTAAGTTGTGGATTGCGTAAATATTTAATGGCATATATTAATGATACACCAAATAATATCATCATACCAAACCACATAGGTACATGAAAAAATAAATTTCTAATACTTTGTTGCATGGGCACCCCGCGTGGTTCGGGTACTTTAATTATAAAACCCATTGAGCATGTGTACATAAGTAACACAAAGCATAATATCTTCCACCAAGTCTTACGGAGCATAAAGTATATTTACAAACGATACAGTGTTGTTTGTGGTGGCAAAATTAGGGTAAACAACTTCAATAAACTATTAGATTAGTAAATTTTACCCCTTTAAACAATTATACCAACTTATATTGCAGTATGAGTAATGCTTTGCTTTCAATAAACAATTTAAACGTAAGTTTTTACAGTGATGCTAAAAGAAGTACTGCTTTGCACAATATTAATATTGAAGTAAAAAAAGGAGAGACTGTTGCAGTGGTGGGAGAGAGTGGATCGGGAAAATCAATCACCTCATTGTCTGTATTACAATTACTTCCTTCTCCCCCGGCTGAATTTGAAAGTGGTGAAATTGTTTTAAATAGCAATAATGAAAGTGTTGATTTACTTCATGCAAATAACAAAATAATTAGAACCATTAGGGGAAAAAAAATTGCTATGATTTTTCAAGAACCTATGACTTCGCTTAATCCGGTTATAACTTGTGGCAAGCAAGTAATGGAAGCTATTCTTACACATCAAACTATTTCTAAGCAAACAGCCAAAACAAAAACAATTGAATTATTTAAACAAGTACAACTTCCTAACCCTGAATTAATTTTTAATCGTTATCCGCATGAAATAAGTGGTGGGCAAAAGCAACGGGTAATGATTGCAATGGCAATGAGTTGCGAACCCGAATTATTAATTTGTGATGAACCTACCACTGCTTTAGATGTTACGGTACAAAAAAATATTTTAGAACTGATTAATCATTTAAAGCAGCAAAATAATATGAGTGTGATTTTTATATCGCACGATTTAAGTGTTGTTGCAGAAATTGCTGATAGAATTATTGTAATGTATAAAGGAGAAATTGTTGAAGAAAATATTGCTAAAGAAATATTCATCAATCCGCAACATGCTTACACCAAAGCATTACTACAATGTAGGCCAAATAAGCATTTGAAAGGAGAAAGGTTACCTGTTGTGAGTGATTTTTTAGGAGAAGAAAATAGTGATCATAAGTTGCCGGTTATAAATTATCGTAAATCGGAAAATAATAATAGTCAAACAATTCTATCAGTAAAAAATGTAAAGGTTTATTTTCCTGCGAATAAAAATTTTTTTGGCAAACCTCAGTCTTTTATAAAAGCTGTTGATGATGTGAGTTTTGAAGTAAAAGAAGGAGAAACAATTGGTTTAGTTGGAGAAAGTGGTTGTGGTAAAAGTACTTTAGGCAGAACCATTTTAAGATTAATTGATGCAACAGAAGGAAGTATTATATATAAAAATAACAATTTAATTAAAGCTGATAATGCAACGCTTAAAGCTTTAAGAAAAGACATGCAGTTAATTTTTCAAGATCCTTATTCTTCACTTAATCCAAGAACAAAAATTGGAGAAGCAATTGAAGAACCTTTATTGGTGCATAACATTTTTACTTCTGCTAAAACGCGAAAAGAAAAAGTAATTGAATGGTTAGAAAAAGTAAACCTGCGTGCAGATTTTTATAATCGTTATCCGCATGAATTTAGTGGAGGACAACGGCAACGTATTGTAATTGCAAGGGCATTAATTATGCAACCCTCTTTTGTTATTTGTGATGAAAGTGTTGCAGCTTTAGATGTAAGCATGCAAGCACAAATTTTAAATTTACTAAACGATTTAAAAAATGAAATAGGGTTTGCCAATATTTTTATATCGCATGATTTAAGTGTGGTGCGTTATATAAGCGATAGAATTATTGTAATGCATAAAGGTAAAATTGAAGAGCAAGGTAATGCAGAAGATGTATATAATAACCCACAAAAAGCATATACAAAAAAGTTAATAGAATCTATTCCGAAAATAAAATTTTAATTATAAAACAACAATGCCCCATAAGTTTTACGGGGCATTTTTATTATGTTTATGAATAACTTATTTGGTATCAACTTTTGCAAGCAAAACATTTCTAATAGATGATGAAATATTCGTCATTAATGAATAACCTGTTGCAGTTTGAATGGCATTAGCACTTGTTCTATAGGTTTTCCAATTATTGTTTACAGTATTAATGTTTGGAATAATTACAGCAATAACTCTTGCACTGGTATCAATTCTATTTAAATCGTTATTACCATTTGGGATTAAAACAACTATCTTCCATATATAAGCCGGAACGGTTACATGCCCACCTGCAATTGTAGTGGCACTACCGTTGCTGCCAACACCACCAATTCCATAAGAGCCCATTTGAATAAATGCTTCGTTGCCTTGATTAACGTATGCTCTAATAGAATCTTCCATTCTACCCCAAGTAATTTGGTTATTATTAGGTGCTTGCGGAATCATGTTACTCATTAAAAAAGTGGCAGAATTGGCACTAACCGAACTTGTTCTGTCTGCAGAAGGGCAATTATGACCTCTATCAAAACCGCTGCCTGAATAATCGGTACCTTTTACCCAATAAAAACTAGTAGGTAAAGAGCTATCGGCTCTAAAATTGTTTAACCTATCTGTTCCTCCAAAATCTCCTGTATATAAATGCCAGCTAACCCAATTAGGTGTGCCTCTTGAATTATTGTAAGAAATATCATAATATGTTTTTACCATTAAATAGTTATTGGCACTATCAAGAGTTGTTTTTGCATTACTTGGATTGCCTAATAGTAAGTGATCATTATCTGGTACAAAAATATTATTATATGGATTAATTGTAATGTTATCAATATTTATTCTATTGCTTCCACCTGATAGTTTTTGTATCTGAAATCTGATGTTTCCTGAAATATTAACAGTAAAACTTGCAGTAGTTAATGTTGTTGAAGAAGTAGTAACAGTACTACCAACTTGTGTGTAAGAACTTCCACCATTGGTAGATTTAAATAATCCCCAAGTGCTTGTCCCATCTGTGCCGTATACAGCATGTTGTATAGTTACAGTTGCTGCACCATTAGTAGCATCAAAATTCATAGTAATAGTTCCTGTGTTTCTAATACGTGCAGATTGACTGCCAATTTTAGCATCACTACTACTTGTGCCAATTAATGCATCATTCATATTCCACGAACCGGTTGTTAGTGTAACATTAGCAGCAGCATAACTGGTTTTTGTGCCTGTTTCAAAATCTTCGGTTGTTGAAGATGTTGTTGCCATGACAACTTGTAAATCAGGGTTTACGGAATCTGTTGGTTGAACTAGATTCTCTTTTTTACATGAAGAGAGCGAAAAAAATACAAAAGAGAAACCAAGCAAAATTGTTTTTACTTTTCTCATTTTAAGTTAGTTGAAGGTTTAAAATATGGGTTTATGCAAAACCGAATATAATATTTATAAAAAAAAATACAAAAAATAAAACAGCCCCATAATTTGTATGAGGCTGTTGTTTGAAGAAAATATTATTTTATTGAAGATTATTTGGTATCAACTTTTGCCATTAACACCTTTCTTATTGCAAACGGAACATTAGTCATAAATGAATAACCTGTTGCAGCTTGAATAGCGTTAACACTTGTTCTATAGGTTTTCCAATTGCTGTTTACACTATTAATGTTTGGAATAATTACAGCAATAACTCTTGCATTGGTATCAATTCTGTTTAAATCATTATTACCATTGGGAAGAATGACTGCTAATTTCCATATATAAGCGGGTACTGTTACATTTCCACCAGCTATGGTATTCGTCACACTTCCGCTACTGCCTATTCCACCAATTCCATAAGAACCCATTTGTATAAATGCTTCATTACTTTGGTTGGTAACGTATGATCTAATAGAATCTTCCATTCTACCCCAAGTAATTTGGTTATTATTAGGTGCTTGCGGAATCATGTTACTCATTAAAAAAGTGGCAGCATTTGCTTCATTAGAACTTGTTCTGTCTGCAGAAGGGCAATTATGACCCCTATCAAAACCACTGCCTGAGTAATCAGTTTGCAAAACCCAATAAAAACTTGGCGGTAATGTACTGTCTGGCCTAAAATTGTTTGATCTGCTGGCTGTTCCTAAATCTCCTGTATATAAATGCCAGCTAACCCAGTTGGGTGTACCTCTTGAACTATTGTATGAAAGTTTATAATAGCTTTTAATCATTAAATAATTATTGCCACTTTCAAGTGTAGTTTTTGCATCGCTGGGGTTGCCTAATAATAAATGGTCATTGTCGGGTACAGAAATAGGTGTATAGTAATTAATAGTAATATTATCAATATTTATTTGGTTAGCACCACCTGATAATTTTTGTATTTGAAGCCTTACTTTACCCGAAATATTTAGAGTGAAATTTACAGGTGATAATACAGTTGATGATGAAGTAATAGTACCACCTACTTGTGTGAAGGTAGAGCCTCCATCAATAGAAGCAAATAAACCCCAAGTACTTGCTCCATCTGATCCATAAACTGCATGGTTAATAGTAACAGTACTTGCTCCGCTATCTACATCAAAATTCATGGTAATAGCCCCTGTATTTGTAATTCGTGCAGATTGACTACCTGCTTTAGCATCACTGCTGCTGGTACCAATTAATGCATCGGTAAAATTCCATACACCTGTATTTAGTGTAACATTGGCGGCGGGGTATGTAGTTTTTGTTCCCTTTTCAAAATCTTCAATTATTGAAGATGAGGTTGAACTGGGAGGTGTTGGTGTTGGTGTTGGTGTTGGATTTGGCTGAACATTGTTATCCTTTTTACAAGAAGCAAATAAAATAACAATTAAAGAAGCAGCAAGCAACCCTGCTTTCATTTTTCTCATATTTGTTAGTTAGGTTTTAAATATGCGTTTGAGTAAACTTCAAATAACTAGTATTTGGTTTATAAAATATAATGTGTATAAGTTATTAATTTGTGGGTAGTACTTGTAATAATATAATAAAAACATACCTCCTCAAAATTTTGAGGAGGTATGTATAATCGGGTTCTATTTTTAATTAATTTTTTTCAAGAGAAATCAATTATTTGTTTTTTACTTTATCTACTATGTAGTTAAATCTTCCGGCATGTACGTCTGCCATATCTGGTATTTCGGTAACTTTATAAACACCTGCATCTAATTTTTCTTTTGTGGCAGAGAAGGCTTCTAATGTTTGTTCTATATCCTCATCAGTATGTGCGGCA
Organism: Bacteroidota bacterium; assembly: GCA_018267705.1. Classification (GTDB taxonomy): domain Bacteria; phylum Bacteroidota; class Bacteroidia; order Chitinophagales; family Chitinophagaceae; genus CW01. The sequence goes on from JAFDXX010000001.1 coordinate 85,902, forward strand.
CTTGGTATTAAACGATAAATAATATGCCCTTTTGGTATTACAGGATACACAACAATACTTGCAAATACACCGTAATTTTCTCTTAAATCCATTACCATTGCAGTAGCTTCTTCTACACCGCCTTTCATGTAAACAGGAGTTACGGGGCTATCAGTTGCTCCAATATCAAAGCCACGTTCTTTTAATCCGGTTTGAAGTTTAGTAGCATTATGCCATAGTTTTTCTTTTAGTTCAGGCATTGTACGAAGCATTTGCAAACGTTTTAAATTACCAATTACAATTGGCATTGGTAAACTTTTTGCAAAAATTTGAGAGCGAATATTGTATCTTATATAATCAATAATAATTCTTGGGCCTGCTAAAAATGCACCAATGCTTGCCATACTTTTAGCAAATGTGCTAAAATATAAATCAATACCATCTTGACAATTTTGTTCTTCACCGGCACCGGCACCGGTTTTTCCTAATGTGCCAAAACCATGTGCATCATCAACCAATAATCTAAAATCATATTTTAATTTTAAATCAACTATTTCTTTTAGTTTACCTTGGTCTCCTGCCATTCCAAAAACACCTTCTGTAATTACTAATATACCGCCTGAGTTTTGTTTTTCAATTAAAGCAGTTGCACGGTCTAATTGTTTTTGAAGGTCTTCAATATCGTTGTGTTTGTAAACGTATCTGTGACCTGTGTGCAAGCGTAATCCATCAATAATACAAGCGTGGCTTTCTGCATCGTACACAATAATGTCATGTCTTCCGCAAATAGCATCAATAGTACTCATAATACCTTGATAGCCGTAGTTTAATAAAATAGCATCTTCTTTATTTTCAAAAGCAGCTAATTCTGCTTCTAATTGTTCGTGCTGGTTGCTGTTTCCACTCATCATTCTAGCACCCATTGGATAAGCTAAACCAAACTGTTCGGTTGCTTCGGCATCTATTTTTCTTATTTCAGGATGATTGGCTAAACCTAAATAATTATTTAAACTCCAAACAATTACATCTTTTCCGCGAAATTTCATTCTGCTACTAATTGGGCCTTCTAATTTTGGAAATGCAAAATATCCATGAGCTCTTTGTCTATGTTGCCCAATAGGGCCGTAATTTTTTACTAATCTCTCAAAAATGTCTGCCATTGATTTATTGGTTTAAAAGTTTAAAGATTAAAAGGTAAAAGGTTTAAGAAGCAGTGTAACTTGTAATTTAGTTAGCTATGATAAACCTTGTACGCTTCTTTAGTTTAGAACACTTGCTTGTATTTAAATACTGCTATGCACAGTAAAAATTGTTGCAAAAGTAGTTATTTGGCAAGAATGAGCCAACCCAAATAATGTTTATTATTAAAATAATGAACTCTTTTAAATGTATCAATACACAACCATTACATTTGTTTTAACTTTAAAATTATGAAGCAACTGTTATTGAGTTTTGCAATTCTTATTGTATTTAGTGTTTCCGCACAAACTTCACGTAAGGTTAATTTTCAAAACAATAATAAGCCAAAATTAGTAGTGGGCATTGTAGTGGATCAAATGCGTTGGGATTATTTATATCGTTTTTATGATTTATATAAACCAACAGGAGGGTTTAAACGTTTATTAAATGAAGGGTTTAGTTGCGATAATACTTTTGTGCCATACTTGCCAACCGTTACAGCATGCGGACATACTTGCGTGTACACAGGAAGTGTACCTGCTATACATGGTATTACCGGAAATACATGGTGGGATAATAACTTAAATAAAAGTGTTTATTGTGCTGAAGATAAAACGGTTAATACTGTTGGGTCTAATACTATTGATGCGGGTCAAATGAGCCCTAGAAATGTTTGGGTTACTACTATAACAGATGAATTAAGATTAGCCACCAATTTTAGAAGTAAAGTAATAGGGTTATCTATGAAAGACAGAGGTTCTATTATTCCAGCGGGGCATTCGGCCAACGCTGCTTATTGGTATGATGGTAAAAGCGGAAATTTTATTACCAGCACTTATTATATGAATACATTGCCTGAATGGGTGCAACAATTCAACAATAAAAAACTAACCGATAGTTTGTATGAAAAGAATTGGAATTTGTTGTTTGATAAGAATGTTTATTTAAAATATTGCGATACCAATTATGAAGCATATACCGGTAAACCTTTTGGTAAAAATGCATCTTTCCCTTACGATTTAAAACAATATAAAAACAAAGATTTTTCTAAAATTTTAAGTACACCGTATGGAAACGTTTTATTAGCAGAAATGGCAAAAAATACAATTGCTAATGAAGCATTGGGTAAGCATGATGTGACCGATTTTTTAACGGTTAGTTTTTCTTCAACCGATTATGTAGGTCATTCTTTTGGACCAAATTCTTGGGAACTATTAGAAACCTATGTAAGGTTAGATGAAACATTAGGTAGTTTGTTTGCTTATTTAGATAAAACTGTTGGGAAAAATGAATACACCGTTTTTTTAACTGCCGATCATGCCGGAGCTCATGTTCCTGAATTTTTAAATAAACATGGAATTGATGGGGGAAGATGGGAAGACAAGGATATTAGAAAGGACTTAATAACTTTTACCAAAAATACTTATGGCACTTCTTTAATTAATGCCGTTTATGAACATGATGTTTATATTAATCATGCCTTGGTTGATTCATTAAAACTTAACCTTCAAAATGTAAAACAAACTATTGCTACTTATTTATTAAAAGATACTAAAGTATTGCAAGTGGTAGATAAACCTAATGCGGCTCAAGCAACTATTCCTCAAAAAATAAAAGATATGGTTGTAAATGGATATAATGCCACCCGAAGCGGAGATATACAAATTATTACAAAAACAGGTATTATGGATGCAGGGAAAACAGGTATGAGCCACGGGGTATGGAATGCTTACGATAGCCATATCCCTTTAGTGTGGTATGGTGCAGGTATAAAACATGGTAGCACGCACCGAGAAACTTATATGACAGATATTGCTGCCACCTTAGCTGCTTTTTTAAATATTCAAATGCCAAGCGGTTGCATTGGAAAAGTAATTACAGAAATTCTTGAATGAAACTAAATAGCTTTTAGTAGTTATTTTATCGTTTTTTTGTTTCAAAAAACAATTTGATACAATTAATTGATATATTTTACTGTAAAACTGTTTTATTTCCATGTCATATTTATGTATTTTTACAATACATAAAAGGTATATTTATACCATTTCTAATAATCCAATACTTACTGATATTCCACCTAAATTGTTTTCGAGAACATTTAATTAATTATTTGGAAATAAATTTATGAGGCAATTATCAACTTGGTTATTAATCTCGGTGGCTTTCCTCCCTTTAAGCATAGCAAACTCTTTTTCATTTATAAAAGAGAGTATGCCTTCGTTTAAAAATACTATTACTTATTTTGATTATCATAACGGACCTGATTTTTTAAATGTTACAATGGCAGAAGTGGATGCCGAGGCTGATTTATATATTCCACCCAATAAAGTTTATACGGGAGATGAAGCAAAAAGTTTACGTAATAAATTAGAGAATTTGGTTCAAAGCAATAAAAAATCAATTGGTTTGTATTGGGCTTTATTGCGTTATTATAGTGGTGCACCCGATTTTATTGGCGGTACTGCAGGTTCTGCAATTCAATATGCAAATTATATTTATTCAATGAATCCGTATATAGGTTGTTTGGCTTATGAGTTTGCTTTTACAAAGTTGAAAGATTTGAATAAAGCCTACGATTGGTATCAACGTTCATTAAGTGTTGCCTTACCTAATAATATGATTTGGGAGGAAATTAAATATAATAATACCGTACTTACCGGGATAAAAGTTTCAGGCAATTTTAATAACTGGAAATTACAAAATATGTACGAAACTAAAGAAGGAACTTACAGCAGAAAAGTATTAATGCCTAAATGCGAAACTTGTGTGTATAAAATTTTAGTTGATTATCGTACCACACACTCACCAAACTCTTTAAGGCAATCTTTAATTTTTAATAACTAAATTATAATTAGTTTGCTACACAAACTTCTCCTATAACTTGATTTAAGAAATTAGGAAGAATATGGTTGTAAGTACACATAATTTTATCAGGGTCTTGCAATTGTTCTAACATACTTTTCCATTTAGCTTCTCCGTGTTGCTCTGTTACAACTTTCTTTTTATCTTCTCTTTGCAAATACATACTCATACCAACAGCATCTGCTTCGGGATGAAATTGTGTTCCAAAAAAATACTCGTTAAAACGCACTGCCATTATAGCTCTTGGTAAATTAACGTGTGGTCTTTCTTTTTCAATAGCTAAAATTGTTGCACCCATTTTTTCAATTACTGTATCGTTAGGTTCAATTACCTGATAATCTCTACTATCAACTGCATAAAAAGGGTTTTTCATTCCTTCAAAAATAGCTTCATGTACATGTGTGTTTATTTGATGAATAGGAAATACACCAAATGAAGTTGATTTTCTTTTACAAACATTACCAATATTGTAATGCCTGCATACTAATTGAAAACTGTGGCAAATGAAGAATACTAATTTTTTATTATTGTGTAGAATATTTTTGTTATAATCTTCAACGGATTGCAACCAATTAAAATATTGATTATCCCATTCTGTTCCTTTACTGTCTATTGGTGAGCCGGGGCCGCCGGTTGATATATATGCATCGTAACTTAAATCGGGAAACTGTAGTTTTAAGCGAACTTCAAATTCATTATAAATTATTTGTAAATGATTATTGCTTGCCCATTGTTCAAGAATTTCTTTTATACAACGCATACCCTGATTGTCTTGCCCTTCGTACAGATCTAAAATAGCAATACGGATAGTTTTTTCTTCCCTGTTCATAAGAATGCAAACATAAGTATTTTGATTTTTTTGTATTCAATACACTTGTGTTGTTGATAAGTTTAGTTTTTAATTGAAGAAATTTTTCGCTTTTCACATAAAATAAAAGAGAGCTATCAAATAAAAATTTAATAACTCTCTTTTAGTAATTATATTAAAGTAACTACAAATAACTCAAGTTTGTTTTAGGTGTTAATGCTAACAATGTTTCATACATTAATTGAATTGTATTTTCAATATCACTTTTATGCAGCATTTCTACTGTTGTGTGCATGTAACGTAATGGTATAGAAATTAATACACTGGGGCAGCCATCGTTTGCATACGCAAAACTATCGGTATCTGTTCCGGTGCTTCTGCTTACGGTACGCATTTGTAATGCAATTTTTTTCTTCTCAGCAACATCTTGTACAAATTGCAATAATTTATTATGCACTGCAGGGCCGTACGTTGGTGATGGGCCTTTACCGCAAACAACATCTCCTTCTATCATTTTATTAATCATTGGTGTTTGCGTATCATGCGTAACATCTGTAATAATAGCAATATTGGGTTTAATTCTGCGAGCAATCATTTCAGCACCACGTAAACCAATTTCTTCTTGCACAGCATTTACAACATATAATGCATAAGGCAATTGTTTTTTGTTTTCTTTTAATAAACGAGCAACTTCTGCAATCATAAAACCGCCGATTCTATTATCAAATGCACGAGCTATATAATAACCATTTGCTAATTCATCAAAACCTTCTTCGTAAGTAATTACACTTCCTATATGTATGCCTAATGCTTCTACTTCTTTTTTATTTCTTGCTCCACAATCTAACCACAAGTTTTCAACTTTTGGTTGTGTTTCTTTTTCGCTGCCGCCTAAACGGGTATGGATGGCAGGCCAACCAAATACTGCTTTTACCGCCCCTTTTTTACCATGAATTAATACACGTTTTGATGGAGCAATTTGATGATCTACACCGCCATTTCTTTTTACATAAATTAATCCTTCATTCGTTATATAATTTACAAACCAACTTATTTCATCGGCATGTGCTTCTATTACAACTTTAAATGGAGCAGTTGGATTAATAATGCCTACAGCTGTTCCGTAAGGATCAACCATTTGCGTATCGGTATATTGTTTAACATAGTTTAACCAAACTTTTTGCCCGCCACTTTCAAAACCAACAGGTGATGGTGTGTTAATATAATTTTTTAAGAATTGGAAAGATGCATTGGTTATTATTGATTTGTGTGTTTTAGTTTTTGTTTTTTTTTCTTTTGCCATAATATGATTTTTTTATGATGTATTACGTTTGAAAATAAATTGTTGCAATAGTACCAAAAAATGCTTTTGCAAGCATTAATCCATCAATGATTATTAAATAATATAGAATTGATTGCCTGCGGTGAAGTGAATAAGCAACTACTAATAATAAAACGAATGGAATAGCGTTCAACAATATTCGTATTAACGAAAAATGTTGTGAGGTACTATAAATCAAAAATGTGCCAAAACCAATTACACAAAGCGGAATAATAATTAAAAAGATGGTCTTCCTTAAACCAACTCTTACTACAAATGTTTTTAATTGTTGATTATAATCGGCTGCATAATCTTTTATATCAAACATTATACAAAGCACCGTTACAAACATAAAATTTTTTATAAACAACAAACAGTTTATAAAAGCAATGTGCAAATGAATATTTTTTTCAATTGTATAAAATAGAAATGGATATACTGTAACTAACCCGCCCCATACAAAACCTATAACAAAAGGTTTTAAAAAACCTGTATTTCGCAAATTATATTTTCCGAATTTTCTATTTTCTATTCCATAATAAAATGCTGCTACCATAGGAAATATTAAAAGTAAAGCCCATGATTGCCACTGCATTTGTAAAACATTTTTCCATATATCTTTTAATAAAATTCCTAAACAAATAATGCCTATTAGTGTTAGCAATAGCTGACTGTAAATAACTAATTTTCTATGTTGTATGTACCATAGAGTACGTTTATTATTTGTATTATAAGTTGTATTGGTTATGTATGCTTTTGTATAGTATAAAACTGTTACAGCAAATAATAATATATAGTACAGCAAAGGATTTAAGGGAAGTTGTTGCTGCAAACTTGCTTCAATTGAAAGACCAATGGTGCAGAAGCCATAAAAATAATTACCAAAAAAAATAAAATGTATTATTGTTTTGGTACGTTGCATTATTTAAGTAAAGTAATAACAGGTGAAACTAATGTATCGCTAACATTATTGGCTTTATCTTTTAAAACAAAACGAAAATAGGAAGAATCGTTAATAGTGCCGCAGCCTGTAATAGATACATATCCTGTACTTGTTGTATTGTAAGCAAAATTAATATCAAAATATCCGCTTAAATTTTTTGTTGTGGGAAAATCAGGTACTTTATACTTTACTGCAAAATTTGTTCCCGGAGAGCTAGGGCATGTTTTAGAAACTTTTTGTATCCACATTGTATCTTGAATATCGCCTTCTGCATCTGTGAAATTTATTTGGAAGTTTAATACTTGCCCTTGTGAAAACGTTAATGAATTAATACTTTTAAATGAAAGTTGCGGTTTAGAAGTAAATTGCCCTTTATTGCAGGCAATTATTGCAAAAGCTATTAATGTTACTATCAATAATTTTGTCTTCATATTTTTTTTATTCATTTCAAATGTAAACAATTCATTGCAACTAATGATAGCCGAACAAGAATTGATTAATAGTATTTTTAATATTCAGCATAACTTTAACCAGGTTGCTCATTCCGTTTTTTCTTTTCAATATCAAAACAATAAAATTTATAGGCAATGGTGCAGTTTAATGCAACCAGAAATAGTTAACACACAATTTCAACTTTTTACTGTTCCATTTCTTCCTATTTCATTTTTTAAAACACATACCGTTACATCAACTAATTTTATTCCACAACAAATTTTTGAAAGTAGCGGTACAACAACAACTATTAACAGCCAACATTTAGTTAAAAACATTAATATTTATAAAACGAGTTTCATAAAAACTTTTGAAACCTTTTATGGGCAAATAAATGAATGGTGCGTAATTGGTTTATTGCCTTCTTATTTAGAAAGAAATAATTCTTCATTAGTAATGATGGTTGATGAAATGATTAAACTTTCTAACAACGCATACAGCGGTTTTTATTTGAATGAATTTGATAAATTGAAAACTGTTTTAACTGAATTAGAAAATAAAAAACAAAAAACATTATTAATTGGTGTAACATTTGGGTTGCTCGATTTTGCAGAAAAAAACAAAATGCAACTAAATCATACTATTGTAATGGAAACAGGTGGAATGAAAGGAAGAAAAAAAGAATTAACCCGTAATGAAGTACATAATTTTTTAAAAGAAAACTTAGGAGTAAAGGAAGTACATTCAGAATATGGAATGACAGAATTATTATCTCAGGCATATTCAAAAAATAACGGAAAATTTATTTGTCCGCCATATATGAAAGTTGTAGTAAGAAGTGAAGAAGACCCCTTGCAAATTAATTTTTCTGGGAAAGGAATTTTAAATATTATTGATTTAGCTAATATATATAGTTGTTCATTTATTGCAACAGATGATGCAGGTATTGTTTATGAAGACGGTAGTTTTGAAGTAATAGGCAGAGTAGATAGTAGCGATATTAGAGGTTGTAGTTTATTAGCTATTTAATGAAGAGTTGATAGTTACAAACGGTAGCTATCAACTCTTGTTTTCCAATTATTAATTCTTTATTTTAACCCTACACACTCACATTAAAATCTCTTAAAGCATCATTCAAACTTGTTTTTAAATCAGTGCTGGGTTTGCGTTTGCCAATAATTAAAGCACAACCAACTCCAAAATCTCCGGCAGGAAATTTTTTGGTATAGCTTCCCGGAATTACAACACTTCTTGCAGGAATTCTTCCTTTCATTTCTACCGGTGCATCACCACTTACATCTATAATCTTGGTAGATTGTGTTAGTACAACATTAGCTCCCAATACAGCTTCTTTTTCTACCATTACACCTTCTACAACAATACAACGGCTGCCAATAAAACAACCATCTTCAATAATAACAGGGCTTGCTTGTAAAGGTTCCAAAACGCCACCAATACCAACCCCTCCACTTAAATGTACATTTTTACCAATTTGAGCACAACTACCCACCGTAGCCCAAGTATCAACCATTGTACCCTCATCTACATAAGCACCAATATTTACATAACTTGGCATTAAAACTACATTTTTAGCTAAGTAAGCGCCATAACGTGCAACTGCATGTGGCACTGCACGCACACCAAGGCTTGCATAGTTTTTCTTTAATAACATTTTATCGTAAAATTCAAATGGCTCAACATCCCAGGTTTGCATTTGTTGTATGCCAAAGTATAATAATATGGCTTGTTTTACCCATTCATTCACTTGCCAATTTCCTTGCTCAATAGGAGATGCAGTTCTTAATCTTCCTTTATCTACTTCTTCTATTACGGTACGCACCGCATCGCTATACTTTGCATTTTTTAATAATTCGCGGTTGCTCCATGCTTCTACTATTAATTGTTGTAATTCCATTTTCTATTTTTTTGCGAAAATAATTGCTTGCAAGCAATGAGCAGCTTTTTGTTTAATACTTCTTATTGTTAATTTTAGAATACTTTTTTGTTGAAAGAAAAAAACAAATTAATTTGTAATTAAACCTTGCTTCATGAAACTATTTTTTTCTGTAATAGCTGTTCTTATTCTTAATACAATTGCATTTGCACAAATTAAATTAACCGTAAACGATAAATCAATCATTAAAGATTCTTCGGGAATGGTGTACCCTTATTCTATTTGGGTAAAACTTATGCAAACCAATCAATACGGGTTAAGACCTGTAAATGCTAAAGATGTGAAAACAGAATTTATTATTTATAAACTTTCAGAAAAACAATTAGCCAGCAGAGATGCTTTAACATCAAAATTACCTATGCCTGCCGAGAGCAGATTTTTTAGAACAGGTGATAAAATACATCCATTTAAAGATAAAGATATTGAAGGGAATAAATTATCAATTAAAGATTTAAAAGGGAAAATAGTTGTTCTTAATTTTTGGTTCGTTGCCTGCCCACCTTGCAAAGCAGAAATTCCCGATTTAAATAGAATTGTAGATAAATATAAAGACAATACCGATGTTGTTTTTATTGCCATTGCTTTAGATGATGCGTATGCTATCAATGAGTTTCTTAAAACAACTCCTTTCAAATATCATATTATTGATAATGGCCGTTACATTGCAAATGGTAACTACGGCATTACTTCTTATCCAACACATGTTGTAATAGATAAAGAAGGTATTATTCGTTTTCATACTACAGGTTTAGGCTCCGGCACAGTAAGTTGGATTAATAAAACCATTGAAAATCTTTTAAAAGAAGAAAACAAACAATAGTATTAGTTTTTTTCGTTTGGCATGTTGGCTGTATTTTCGCACTCCGTTTTCTGAGCATAAAAAAATAAAAATCAGAAACTTAAAATTTCAAATTTAAAAGTATGGCATACGACGTAATTGTTATTGGTAGCGGCCCGGGTGGTTATCCTGCTGCTATTCGTGCTTCTCAATTAGGTTTTAAAGTAGCAATCATAGAAAAAGAAAATTTGGGCGGAATTTGTTTAAACTGGGGTTGTATTCCTACCAAAGCTTTATTAAAAAGTGCACAAGTTTACGAATATTTAAAACATGCATCCAACTATGGTATTAATGCATCGGGCAGTGCAGATTTTGGTGCTGTTATAAAACGTAGTCGCGGTGTAGCAGATAAAATGAGCAAAGGTGTTCAATTTTTAATGAAGAAAAATAAAATAGATGTAATTATGGGCTACGGAAAAATTGCATCTAAAGGAAAAGTAGAAGTTACTGCTACAGATGGAAGCAAACAAATGGTTGAAGCAAAATATATTGTTATTGCAACAGGTGGAAGAAGCCGTGAATTACCAAACTTAAAACAAGATGGTAAAAAAGTTATTGGCTATCGCGAAGCAATGGTATTAGCCACACAACCTAAAAGCATGATTATTGTTGGAAGTGGTGCAATAGGTGTTGAGTTTGCTTATGTATATAACAGCATGGGAACAAAAGTTACCATTGTAGAATTTATGCCAAGAATTGTACCTGTAGAAGATGAAGAGGTAAGTAAAGAATTAGAAAAACAATATAAAAAACAAGGCATTGATATTTTAACCAACGCATCTGTTGAAGCTGTTGATACTAATGGAGCCGGCGTAAAAGCTTTAGTTAAAAAACAAGATGGTAGCACCATTACTTTAGATGCAGATATTGTTTTAAGTGCAGTAGGTGTTGTTGCAAATATTGAAAATATTGGTTTAGAAGAAAATGGCATTAAAACAGAAAAAGGAAAAATTATTGTAGATAAATATCAACAAACTAACGTTGCAGGTATTTATGCCATTGGCGATTGCAGTCCGGGACAAGCCTTAGCACATGTTGCAGCTAAAGAAGGAATTAATGCAGCCGAACACATGGCATATTTAGAAAAGAAACACCATCATTTACCCGATACAATTGATTACAACAATATTCCGGGTTGTACTTATTGCACACCAGAAATTGCAAGCATTGGTTACACAGAAAAAGCAGCTAAAGAAGCAGGTTATGAATTAAAAGTTGGAAAATTTCCTTTAATGGCAAGCGGAAAAGCAAGTGCAGCAGGGGCTACAGAAGGATTTATAAAAGTAATTTATGATGCTAAGTATGGTGAATTTTTAGGAGCACACATGATTGGTTATAATGTAACTGAAATGATTGCTGAAGTTTCTGTTGCCAGAAAATTAGAAACAACGGCACACGAAATTTTAAATGCTATTCATCCACATCCAACTATTAGCGAAGGTGTAAAAGAAGCTACAGCAGCTGCTTATGGAGAAGCAATTGATATTTAATAGAATATAAATTTTACAATATAACCTAAGGGATTACAAAGAAATTTGTAATCCTTTTTTTATTAGAATTGAATACGAACAACATAGCGTTTATCAAACTCAGAAGCATTTTTATTCTTCCATAATTGAGTATTATGTAAATGAATTTTTTGTTTATCTGTTATGGGAATGTAATAGTGCTTTATTGGTGTTGTTGTAGAAGTTATTTGTACAAACAATTTTTCTGATTGATAGCTACACCAATTAAATAATGTAATTATTTTATTTTCAACAAAATGGTAGGCTGTATCATAAACGGCAGATGGATCTTTTATTATAATATTTTTTTGCCTTTCTTTCCACCAACTATACAATTCAAACTTGCTCACAATACTATCGTTTGTTGTAAGTAAATAAACGGGATCATGCTTTTCATTTACTAATAAAATATTGTAATTATTGAATTTATAACTACTTTCCCAACTCAATACTACAATGCCTTTGCAGTCCCAAGGGCAGTGTTGTGAGAAACAATTTGCAACAAGAAAAAAAGTAAAAAATAATAATAACCCAAATTTCATTCATTTATTTTTTTGTACGTTATTACAAAGTGAGTGTAATTTATAATAAATTTTTTTTGTATGAAATTTATATTCAAACTATCTTCTCTTACAGTTGTTGCAGTAATCTTTTGTTTAAAAAGCTTTTCACAAACAACTATTATTTTACTACGTCATGCAGAAAAAGATACAACTATTCAAGGTTCTACAACAATGAATGCTAATCCGCCATTATCTGAAAAAGGGAAACATCGTGCAATACGTTTAATGAATGAATTAAAAAATTATTATCCCAATTTAATTTATTCAACCGATTATATCAGAACAAAATCTACTATTCAACCTATTGCTCAAAAATTTAAAAAAGAAATTATTTTATACAATGTAAAAGAGCAAAATAAATTGGCAGATGAATTATTAGCAATGGAAAATAAAACCATTATAGTGGTTGGCCATTCTAACACTATTCCTTTGTTAGCCAATATGCTTATGAAGCAAAACTTGTTTACACTAATGGATGATAGTGATTATAAACATTATTGGATTATAACTATTAAAAACGCTAAAGCTACAGCTTGTATAAAAGAATATTAATGGCTGTTATACAAAAGGCAATTATTAAACTCAGTTGCCTTGAACTCCTTTATTACCTTACATTTGCGGCTTCAAAAAAAGGCGGGAAACCGGAAAGTTTGTACGTTAAACTTATCGGGCTCTGGCTGACTTGCAGACTTAAACATGAAATACGAAAAAGAAATAAACAGAAGAAGAACTTTTGCCATCATCTCTCACCCCGATGCCGGTAAAACAACACTAACTGAAAAGTTATTATTATTTGGTGGAGCTATTCAAACAGCGGGAGCCGTAAAAAGCAATAAAATAAAAAAACATGCTACCAGCGATTTTATGGAAATTGAGCGTCAGCGTGGAATTTCTGTTGCAACAAGTGTAATGACTTTTGAATATAAAAATTGTTTAATTAATTTATTAGATACTCCGGGCCATAAAGATTTTGCTGAAGATACTTACAGAACATTAACAGCTGTTGATAGCGTTATTCTTGTTATTGATAGTGTAAATGGAGTAGAAGACCAAACAAGAAGATTAATGGAAGTGTGCCGAATGAGAGATACTCCCGTAATTGTTTTTATTAATAAAATGGATAGAGACGGTAAAAACCGTTTTGATTTATTAGAAGAAATTGAAAAAGAATTGAAAATTAGTTTACACCCAATGACTTTACCCATTAACAGCGGTAAAGATTTTAAAGGAGTATATAATTTACACAATAAAAGTTTATTATTATTTACGGCCAACACAAAAGCAGATGAAGAAGATACTTTTGTAATTAGTAATTTGAATGATAAAATTTTAGATAATAAAATTGGGGAAAGAGATGCAACCCAACTGCGTGAAGATGTAGAATTAGTAGATGGCGTTTATGGTGAATTAAATGTAGAAGATTATTTAGCAGGAAAAATTGCACCCGTATTTTTTGGAAGTGCTGTAAATAATTTTGGTGTAAAAGAAATGTTAGATACGTTTATAAACGTAGCACCAACACCACTTTGCAGAGAAACAAGTATAAGAGAAGTTTGCCCGGGAGAAGAAAAATTCAGCGGATTTGTTTTTAAAATTCATGCCAATTTAGATCCTAAACACAGAGATAGAATTGCATTTATGAGAATATGCAGCGGTAAGTTTGAGCGTAATAAATATTATCATCATGTGCGTTTAGATAAAGACATTCGGTTCAGTAACCCTTATTCTTTTTTAGCAAGAAGTAAAGATGTAATTGAAGATGCTTTTCCCGGAGATGTAATTGGTTTATTTGATACAGGAAATTTTAAAATAGGAGATACCTTAACCGAAGGAGAAAATTTTTTCTTCACCGGTATTCCCACTTTTTCTCCCGAAATATTTAAAGAATTGGTGAATAAAGATCCTATGAAAACAAAACAATTAGAAAAAGGTATTCAACAATTAACTGATGAAGGCGTTGCACAATTATTTACACAGTTTGGCGGTAATAAAAAAATTATTGGTTGTGTAGGAGAATTGCAGTTTGAAGTTATACAATATCGCTTATTACAAGAATATGGTGCTGCCTGTGAGTTTAGAGCCTTGCCATTTTACAAAGCTTGTTGGCTTACAAGTAATGATGAAAAAAAGTTAGAAGATTTTTTGCGTTTTAAACAAACCAATAGTGCAGAAGATAAAGATGGTAATCCTGTTTATCTTGCTCAAAGCGAATGGTTTTTAAATACAGAAATTACCAATAATCCTGATATTGAATTTCATTTTTCAAACGAAGTGCATAAATAATAATTAAGTATGGCACCCAATTAAATTGAAAATAATTTCAGTAATAAATTGTTTTAAATAATCATTCAAATAAATACGTAAAATTTATTTTAAATCTGTCATTTTTATACAAACAGGTTTTTCTACATGAATAACTTGCCCATTTGCTTCTAAAAAACCTGTTGATTTTATAATAGTAAAAACAACAATATTATTACTGTCTCTATTAGCAACTAATAAATATTTTCCGGTTGGGTCTATAGCAAAATTTCTTGGATGAATACCATTGGTAGATTGATGTCCAATTAATCTTAATTTACCATCACTTTGTACACCATAAATAGTTATATCGTTGGCTTTGCCTCTGTTGGTAGTGTATAAATATTGTCCGTTAGGTGTTATATGAATATCTGCACTGCCTTTATCTTCTTTGCTTTTTGTATTATCACTTTCAATAGTTTGCAATTCGGTTAATTTTTCATTGTTATATGAGTAGGCAACTACATCTCCTTTCAATTCATTTATTAGATATACAAATTTTTTATTGGGATGAAAAGTAATATGTCTTGGTCCGCTTCCGTCTGCAATATCTGTTGTTGTTACGTTTTCTTCATTCAAAGGTTTTTCGTTGGTGAGATTAAATGGGTATTGATAAATTTTATCTGTACCTAAATCTGTTGAGAATAAATATTTTTGATCGGGAGAAAATATTGTGCAATGCACATGAGGTTTTGATTGTCTAACAACATTTGCACCATAACCTTGATGCTCTATTGTTTGCAACGATTCGTTTAAACTTCCATCTGCATTGGTTTTCATAATGCTTAATGTTCCACTGCTATAATTGGCAACACTTACCCATTTCCCTGTAGAATCAATATCTACAAAACAAGGTGCTTCTCCGTTGCTTGATACTTTATTAATAAATTTTAATTCACCTTTTGTTTTGTTGAAGGCTATAGCATTTACTTCTCCATTACTGCCAGCAGCTTCATTTACGGCATAAACATATTTTCCATTTGATGAAACACATAAATACGAAGGATTATTTAATCCTGAAATTTTGCTTACGGGTGTTGCTGTTCCTAATACAAAATTGAATTTGTATAAATGAATATCACTTGTATAAGTACCTACCAACATATAACATTCTTTTGGTTGTGCCAAAGCATGGTAACTAAACAACAAACCAATAACCACAAGTAAGCGTTTCATAATTTTTATTTTGGAACAAGATAATGAATGAAGAAATACAAGCAACAAAAAAGCCACTCCAAAATTTGGAATGGTTTTGTATGATTTTTAATAAACAAATTTCCGATTATTGCATTGCCTCTCTAATATCTTGCATTAAGCGATTGGCAATATTTGCAGCAGTTGTTTCAAAATTACTCTCGGCATAAATACGAATGATAGGTTCAGTATTACTAGTTCTTAAATGCACCCAATCTGTTTCAAATTCAATTTTTAAACCATCATCTGTATTAATGTTTTGTTTTTTATATTTCTTTTTAATAACGTCAAAAATTTTATGAACATTAAATCCGTTTTGTAGTTCAATTTTATTTTTGCTCATAAAATAATCGGGATAACTGTTTCTTAACTGTTTAGCTGTTTTTTTTTCTTTAGCTAAATGTGTAAGAAATAAAGCAATACCAATTAATGCATCTCTTCCGTAATGTAAATCGGGTACAATAATTCCGCCATTGCCTTCTCCGCCAATTACTGCATTTACTGCTTTCATTTTGGTTACTACATTTACTTCTCCAACAGCACTTGCAAAATATTCTCCGCCATGTTTTAGCGTAATATCTTTTAATGCACGGGTAGATGACATGTTGCTAACTGTATTGCCTTTTCGTTGCTGTAAAACATAATCGGCAACTGCAACCAAAGTATATTCTTCGCCAAACAAACTACCATCTTCACAAACAAAGCAAAGCCTATCTACATCGGGATCTACGGCAATGCCTAAATCTGCTTTTTGTTTGTTTACTTCATTACATAATGTAGTTAAATGTTGTGGTAATGGTTCGGGGTTGTGTGCAAATTTTCCATTTACTTCAGCGTTTAAAACAATTATATCTGCATCTTTTACACCTAATGCTTTTAGTAATTCGGGTACGGCAAAAGCTCCTGAACTGTTAATGGCATCAACAACAATTTTAAATTTTCTTTTTTTAATTAATGCAATATCAACTAATGCATAATTAATTATTTCGTGTATATGTTGTTGCAATGCAGAAGTATTGCTTGTATGATTTCCTAGTTTATCTACTGAAGCAAACGTATAATCATCTTTTTCTGCAATTGCTAAAACTTCGGCACCATCTGCTGCATTAATAAATTCGCCTTTACTGTTTAATAATTTTAATGCATTCCATTCTTTAGGGTTATGGCTTGCTGTAAGAATAATACCTCCGGCTGCTTTCTCAAACACAACAGCCATTTCAACAGTTGGTGTAGTACTTAAACCAACATCTATTACATTTAAACCTAATGCATTTAGTGTGCTTACAACTAAACCTTGTACCATTTCTCCACTTATTCTTCCATCTCTTCCAATAATTATTTTATTATTAGAAGATTGTTTAGAAAGCCATGTTCCGAATGCTGCAGTAAAACGAACCACATCTAACGGACTTAATGTCTCGCCGGGTTTACCACCAATAGTGCCTCTAATGCCTGATATACTTTTAATTAATGCCATAGAATATAGAATAAAATTTATAATTTGTTTATTTACTGTGGAGGGGGTGCAAACATAACAAATTTATAGTTGTGTTTTCTTCCTTTTTCAATAACTATCTTTGCTGTCTAATTGTATGTATGCAGTATAAAGCGTGGTATAAAGATTGGTTTAGCTCACCTTACTATCACATGTTGTATAATAACCGTGATGAAGAAGAAGCGTTATTATTTATTGAAACATTAATTGATTATCTAAAACCCAATAAAGGTTGTAAAATGTTAGATGTGGCTTGTGGAAAAGGCAGGCACAGCAAGGCTTTGGCAGATATGGGTTTTGATGTTACGGGAATTGATTTGTCGTTACCCTCAATTGAAGAAGCAAGAAGTTTTGAAGAAGATAATTTGCATTTTTATCAGCATGATATGCGTTTGCCTTTGTGGATGAATTATTTTGATTTTGCTTTTAATTTTTTTACAAGCTTTGGTTATTTTAAAACACAAAGAGAACATAACAATGCCATTCGTTCTATTGCTCAAAGCTTACAACAAAATGGAATTTTAGTAATTGATTATTTGAATGTGCATTATGCAGAAGCACATTTAGAAAAATCTTTTATTAAACAAGTAAATGATTTAAGTTTTCATATTAGCAAATGGCAAAATGAAGATCATTTTTTTAAACAAATTCAAGTAAAAGATGGAAATAATAATTTAAAACATTTATTTACGGAAAGAGTTGCAAAGTTCTCATTGGGAGATTTTACCGAAATGTTGGCATATCATAAAATGCAAGTACAGCAAGTGTTTGGAGATTATAAATTAGGAAGGTACGATGTAAACAAATCTCCCAGAATGATTGTAATAGCTAAAAAATTAAATAGTTAAAATATTTTGTATTTTATGAGATTACAAAACGGAGAGCTACCTTCTTAACATTGAACCTTTCAATTTTTTTGCCTTATTTTAAATGGCAAATCAATCATCACAATAATTCATCAAATACGCAAATTCTATTTTCAACGGTTAAAAGTTATCTTTACGGTATGTTGTTTATAATTTCTGTTTTATTGAATTTGTTTGATAAACTTTTTGCTTCTATAAAACAAGCAGATTATTTTTTGTTTCAACAAATCAACTCTCATTTTACCAATTCTTTTTTAGATACTGTTTTACCTTTTATTCGTAACTCAAATTTTTGGGTTCCTTTATACTTATTTCTTTTAGTATTTATTTTAATAAACTTTGGAAATAAAGGATGGATATGGGTTGCAGGGCTTATTGTAACAGTTACTTTAACTGATCAGGTTAGCAGTCATTTAATTAAAAATATAATACAACGCCCTCGGCCTTGTTCTGATTTTACATTACATTTTCCTGTGCGATTGTTGTTAAATAATTGTTCGGGTGGATTTAGCTTTACATCTTCACATGCAACCAATCATTTTGGTGTAGCAATTTTTATAGTAACCACTTTGCAACAATTTTTAGGCAAATGGAAATGGTTTTTTATTGCATGGGCAGCTATTGTTAGTTATGCTCAGGTATACGTTGGCGTGCATTATCCTTTTGATATTTTGTGCGGTGCAATATTGGGCTGTTGTTTAGGATATGGCACTGCTAAACTTTTTCTCTTTAAATTTAATAACACATTGCAGCTTTTATAAATTATTGTAATGGATAAAAAATATTTTAATGTAATTATTGCATCAACTGTAGTTGTATATATATTGAGCATGTTTTATGTTCCTTTAATGGATATTGATGCAGCTCAATATGCTTCTATATCTCGTGAAATGTTGGAAAGAAAAAGTTATTTACAACTATATGATTTAGGAAAAGATTATTTAGATAAACCACCTATGTTGTTTTGGCTTTCTACCATAAGCATGAAAATTTTTGGTATTCATGATTGGGCATATCGGTTACCTTCTTTTCTGTTTTCATTAATAGCCATTTATTCAACTTTTAGATTAGCATATATCTTCTATAAAAAAGAAATTGCTTTATTGAGTGCATTAGTATTAGCTACAAGTCAGGCAATGTTTTTAATTAATCATGATGTTAGAACCGATACTATGTTAATGGGCTGGGTAACCTTTTCACTGTGGCAATTAGCAGCATGGTATGCAACCAACAAGTGGAAATATTTTTTATTAGGGTTTATTGGAATTGCCGGCGGAATGATGACGAAAGGTCCTATTGCATTAATGGTTCCTGTATTTGCATTAGTACCGCATTTTATTTTAAGAAGAGAATGGAAACAATTTTTTAGATGGGAATATTTGCTAGGCATATTTATAATTGCTATTGCTCTAATACCTATGAACATTGGGTTATACCAACAATTTGATATGCATCCCGGAAAAATAATAAACAATGTTCCTATAAAATCTGGTTTGCGTTTTTATTATTGGACACAAAGTTTTGGAAGATATACCGGTGAGAATGTTTTTAAAGAAATGAATGAATTTACTTTCTTATTACAAAACATGTTGTGGAGTTTTTTGCCATGGATTATTTTCTTTTTAATAGGATTATTGTTGAATGTAGTAAGATTAATTCAAGATAAATTTAAACTTGCACAAAAGGAAGAATGGATTACAACCGGGGGTTTTATTGTTACTTATTGTGTATTGGCAAGAAGTCAGGCACAGTTGCCTCATTATATATTTATTGTTTTTCCGTTGGCATCGGTTGTTACAGCTAAGTTGTTGTATAAATTATTGTTTACTTCAGAGTTTAAAAAATTACAAAATGTTTTAGCTGTATTTCATTTTATACTATTTGGATTATTGTGGTTAGCAATAATTGGTTTAATGTATTGGCCATTTGCAACTATCCCAAAATTTGTAAGCATTATAGCATTAATATTTTTTATTGTTTATCTTATCATCATATTCAGAAAAAAAATAAAATGCCCTAAACTACTGTTAGCTGCATGTTTTACTACAATTGGTATTAATGCTTTTTTGAATACGGAGTTTTATCCTTCTCTACTTTCATATCAACGCGGCAGTATGTTTGCTGCTTACATTCAAAATAATAAAATTGATAAAAGCAATATTGTTTTATTGAATGAAAATATAGGCCACTCGTTGCATTTTTATTCCAATCATATTTATCCTATAGTATCGTTAAATGAGTTGAATAATAAAGAAATGGTAATTGCAAAGAAAGATAGCTTGCCACTTATTATGCAACGCTTCCCTTCAGCAACTGTTATTACAGAAATTAAAACGTATGGAGTAACACAATTATCACTTCCATTTCTTAACCCAAAACTTAGAGAAAAAGAGTTGATAATTTATGATTTAATTAAACTATAGCTTGTTTCTTTTTGCTTGTTGCGTTTCAACAAATTTTTCAAATTCAGTTAAAGAAAAGCTGCTTAAGTTTTGTTGTTTAGTTAAACCGGCTTTTTGTGCAGCAAGTATGCCGTATTTACAATCATTAAAACCATCAAGATTATGTGCATCGGGGTCTATAGAAATTAAAACATTTTTCATTAATGCATAATCAATCCACCGCCAATCAATATCTAATCTGCGTGGATGTGCATTTAATTCTATTACTACATTGTTGGCTGCACAAGCATCTATAATTATTTTATGATTGATAGGATAACCATTTCTACTTAATAAAAGCCTTCCCGTCATGTGCCCTAAAATTGCGGTGAATGGGTTTTCAATGGCTTTTAATAAACGCATCATAGCTTTTTCTTCATTCATTTTTAAGTTTGAATGAACAGAAGCAATAATAATATCAAAAGTTTTTAAAATTGCCGGAGTATAGTCAAGGTTCCCATCATTTAAAATATCGCATTCAATACTTTTAAAAATTTTAAATGGATAAAGTTGTTTGTTTAGCGTTTCAATTAATTCATGTTGTGCAACAATTCTATCTTCTGTTAAACCTTTGGCATAATACGCAGCTTTTGAGTGATCGCTTATAACTAAATATTGTAAACCTCTTGTAATACATTCGTTGGCCATTTCTTCAATAGTGTTACTTCCATCACTCCAATTGCTATGACTATGAATAATAGCTTTTATATCTTCCGGCTGAATTACTGTGGGTAAACTTTTGTTTTTTGCTTGTTCTAGTATAAAGCTTTTCTCTCTTAAAAATGCTGGAACAAATTCAATATTATAAATTGAGAATATTTCTTCTTCAGTTTTATAAAAAGTATTTTCATTCCAATTAGTATGTTTTACCCATTCATTATAAAACTCTTCGCTACAACTTGTTTTAAAAAGTGTAGCAATTAAATTTTCATTGCTGCAACAGTAAAATCCTAACTCAATATTTTCTTTTCCTTTAAATGAAATATAATTAGTGGTTTCGGTAATTAGTTGATATTCATTCTGTAAAAAAAAATTTTTGAAATTAGTGGTTGAACAATTAGTTACCCATTCTAATTTATCAATAGTTTCTAATTGCCTTTTAAATGCACTTGTTATATAAAATGAAAATTCTTTAAAAATGGTTTTTAGTTTTTCATCTAATGCAATAGTATAAGTTTCAATTTGTTCGTATAAATAATTTCCCATGTTGCTTAAATAAAACTCAATTGATTCTTTAATATTGTTTTGTGTTTTTTCTCCAAAGCCTTTATATAATGTTAATCTGTTTTCATTACAAGCATATAATAATTCTCCAATAGTTTCTATTTCTAAATCTTTCCAAATAGTTGCAATTTTTTTTGGCCCGAGCCCTTTTATATGCAATAACATTTCTATGATTCCCTGAGGTGTTTTTTCTAAATATTCATTTAAAGAAGATAGCTGCCCGGTTTGTAATTGTTCAATAATTTTTTTGCCAACAGACTCTCCAATACCTTTTAGCGATAATATTTTTTCTTCATCAATAGTATTTAATTGAATATTTAATTTTTCAATATTGTATGCAGCAGATGAATATGATTTTGCTTTAAAACTATTATCGCCATGTATGTCCATAAGTTTGGCAAGCAAAGAAAAGTTATCTGCAATAGTATAATTGTCCATAGTTCAAATGTAGTAATAGCAAGGGTTCTGTAAAATAATAAAACCCCGCAAAGCGAGGTTTTATTTTTATTAAGCTTTAAGTTTTTAAGCTTATTTCTTTTTAGCAGCTTTTTTAGCGGCTTTTTTTGGAGCAGCTTTTTTAGCAGCTTTTTTTGGAGCAGCTTTTTTTGCAGCGGCTTTTTTTGGAGCAGCCTTTTTAGCGGCTTTTTTTGCGGCTTTTGCCATAATTGTAAAATTTAATGGTTAGTTAATACTATAAAAGTATAAATATTTTATTAACCGCAAAAAAAAATTTTTTTTAAGCCGATGTTGCAACAGGTAATACAGATACTTTAGTTCTGTTTTCCTTTCCTTTTTTAAATTCAACAACACCATCTGTTAACGCAAATAATGTGAAGTCTTTTCCAACTCCAACATTTTTTCCGGGATGATATTCTGTACCACGTTGGCGTAAAATAATATTTCCTGAAACAGCAGGCTGTCCACCAAAAATTTTTACACCTAAACGTTTGCTGTTACTATCGCGTCCGTTTTTTACACTTCCTTCACCTTTTTTATGTGCCATAATTTTTTTATTTTAAAATTCTTTAAATTAAATTCTGTTTAGAATTTATAGTAGAAAATTATTATGCTATACTTTCAATTTTAATTTGAGTATAGTGTGTACGATGTCCATGCTTTTTACGAAAACCTTTTCTTCTTTTCATTTTAAAAGCAATTACTTTATCGCCTTGCACTAAATCTTTTACAATTTCGGCAGTTACTGTTGCTTTGGCAGCAGTACCTACTGAAACAGTTCCTGCATTATCTACTAATAATACATCACTAAACTTTACTTTATCTCCGGTTTTACCTTGCAGGTGAGGTACATATAAATTATCTCCGGCTTGCACTTTAAATTGTTGACCTGCGATTTTTACTACTGCTAACATAGCTTAAAAAATTAGGACGGCAAAGGTAAGGGGTAGAAGCGAGATTTTACAAAGTTTTTTAAAATAACTATATCCACATTATTACACTTATGCTTTTTTTATAAAAAACTACTAAAAAGGCTGCTTGTGCAGCTTACATTTGCAAACTTGTAAGTGAAGTGCTTATGAATTTAAAATCGTTATTAGCAAGACCATTTGCTCATTATATATATACTAAAATTGAAAAAAGCAAAACTTCTGCAGTTGCAGACCAGTTTGAGATATTTCAAAAAATACTAAAAATAGGTATACAAACAGTTTTTGGAAAAGAGCACAGCTTACATGAAGTTTCCAATCATCAGCAGTTTATACAGGCTGTTCCTATAAGAGACTATGAGCAATTGAAACCGTATATTGAACAAATAAAAGAAGGGAAGAAAAATATTTTATGGCCGGGAAAGCCAATTTATTTGGCTAAAACCAGTGGCACTACCAGTGGTGCAAAATATATTCCTATTACAAAAAATTCTATTTCAAATCATATTGATTCTGCACGAAATGCTTTACTATGTTATATGGCAGAAACAGGAAATTATGATTTTGCCAAAGGAAAAATGATTTTTTTAAGTGGTTCTCCGGAATTAGAAAGAGTTGGTGGAATTCCTACAGGAAGACTAAGTGGTATTGTAAATCATCATATTCCTAAATATTTACGTTCTAATCAATTACCAACTTACGAAACAAATTGTATTGAAGATTGGGAAACCAAATTGGATAAAATTGTTGAAGAAACAATAAACAAACAAATGACGTTAATTAGTGGTATTCCACCTTGGATGCAAATGTATTTTGATAGATTAATTGAAAAAAGTGGTAAGAAAGTAAGTGAATTGTTCCCCGATTTTTCTGTAATGGTACAAGGCGGAGTAAATTTCGCCCCTTATAAAAAGAAATTATTTGATAGTATTGGAAAGCAAATTGATTGCATTGAATTATTTCCGGCAAGCGAAGGTTTTTTTGCTTTTCAAGATTCACAACAACACGAAGGTTTATTATTAAATACCAATTCAGGAATATTTTTTGAATTTATTCCTGCCAACGAAATATTTAATACCAGCCCAACAAGGTTAAGTTTAAAAGATGTTAAACTAAATGAAAACTATGCATTAATTATTAATAGTAATGCAGGTTTATGGGGATACAATATTGGCGATACCGTAAAATTTGTAAGCCTAAACCCTTACCGCGTAATAGTTACAGGAAGAATCAAACATTTTATATCTGCATTTGGCGAACATGTTATTGGAGAAGAAGTAGAATATGCTTTATTAAAAGCAGCAGAAGAATTTGAAACTAAAATTACTGAATTTACCGTAGCACCCAATATTGCACAAGGAAAAGGAAAAAGCTACCACCAATGGTTTATTGAATTTGAAAATGCACCTAAAAACTTAATCAATTTTTCCGAAAAAATAGACGAAGTTTTACGCAAGAAAAATGTATATTATGATGATTTAATTCGCGGCAATATTCTTCAACCTTTAAAAATAAATATTGTAAGAAAAAACGGATTTATAGATTACATGAAGTCTATTGGTAAACTTGGCGGGCAAAATAAAGTACCACGCCTAAGCAATGATAGAAAAATTGCAAACGAATTAGAAGCTTTTTTGGCATAATTATTCTATTATCTTTACCCGCTTTAAATTTTATTGAAGAAATAATAAATAAATGCAAACAAAACGCATTGCAATATTTGGCTCCACAGGCTCAATTGGCACACAAGCATTAGAAGTAATTGCCGAAAATTCTAATTTGTTTTCTGTTGCTATATTAACAGCACAAAACAATGTTGATTTATTAATTAAACAAGCATTACAATTTAATCCGCAAATAGTTGTAATTGGTGATGAAAAAAAATATCAAACACTAAAAGAAGCTTTAGCCAATACAACCATAACTATTGCTGCCGGAGAAGCAGCTATAATTGAAGCTGCCGCATCAGATATTTATGATATGATGTTGGCTGCAATTGTTGGTTATGCAGGTTTAAAACCAACATTAAAAGCTATTGAAAACGGTAAAGCAATTGCCTTAGCAAATAAAGAAACATTAGTTGTTGCCGGAGATATTGTAATGAAAAAAGCATTAGAAAAAAGAGTTCCGATTATTCCTGTTGATAGTGAACATTCTGCAATATTTCAATGCCTTGTAGGTGAAGGAAGAAATAAAATTGAAAAAATAATTCTTACAGCAAGTGGTGGCCCTTTTTTAGGAAGAAAACCTAACTTTTTGGTTAATGTAAAAAGAGATCATGCACTACAACATCCTAATTGGAGTATGGGTGCAAAAATTTCAATTGATTCCTCAACTTTAATGAATAAAGGGTTAGAAATGATTGAAGCCAAATGGTTATTTAATCTGCAACCTCAACAAGTGCAAGTAGTAGTGCATCCGCAAAGTATTATTCATAGTATGATACAGTTTGAAGATGGCAGCATAAAAGCACAAATGGGGTTACCCGATATGAAATTGCCTATTCAATATGCAATGGCATTTCCACAACGCTTGGCTAATAATTTTAAACGATACGATTTTAAAAAACCCAATGCGTTAACTTTTGAAGAACCTGATTTAAAAACTTTTCGCAATTTAAGTTTAGCTATAGATGCCTTACACAAAGGTGGTAATCTTCCGTGTATTATGAATGCGGCTAATGAAATTGCTGTTTTTGCATTTTTAAGAAACAGAATTGGATTTTTAGATATGACAGAATTAATTGAACGAACTATGAACAAAATTCCATTTATAGAAAAACCAACATTAAAAGATTACTTTGATAGCGATGGTGAGGCACGTAATTTCGCCGCCTCTATCATTCAAATGTAAACACTAAGCATTCAATTTATTTTAATGAATTAAAATTTTAGAACGAATAAGATAGTAATAAAAATATTTATATAAATTTATTTAAAACCCTCATAGAGACATAAAAGCATATGACATTTTTAGCAATTAACTGGTCAATCGTAGGCATTAAAGCTGCACAGTTTGTTTTATCATTTTCAATATTAGTAATACTACATGAGTTTGGACATTTTCTTCCTGCAAAATGGTTTAAATGCAGAGTAGAAAAATTTTATTTATTTTTTAATCCGTGGTTTAGTTTGGCAAAAAAGAAAATTGGCGAAACAGAATGGGGGCTTGGCTGGATACCGTTTGGAGGCTATGTAAAAATTAGTGGAATGATTGACGAAAGCATGGATAAAGAACAAATGAAATTGCCACCCAAAGAGTATGAATTTAGAGCCAAAAAACCTTGGCAACGCTTAATTATAATGCTGGGCGGCGTAACTGTAAACGTACTTTTAGCTATTATTATTTTTATTGGTATAACATGGGTTTGGGGAGATGAACATATCAAACCAACTGAAGCTAAATACGGATTAGCTGTAGATTCTTTAGGTAAAAGTGTTGGCTTAAAAGATGGAGATATTATTTTAAAAATAGATACCAACACAGTAAAAGACGAAGCAAACATTACCAAGCACATTATCCTATCCGAAGCAAAAAATATTACTGTTTTACGAAATGGAAAAGATACCGTTTTACAATTACCCGAAAATTTAATACGCCAATTAAATAAACAAAAAGGAATTGGTTTTGTTGAATTACGTTTTCCTTGTATTGTAGACACTATTGATAAAAAATTTCCTGCATATACCGCCGGCTTAAGAAAAAACGATAAAATTATTGCTATTAATAATGTTCCTACAGAATACTATCATTTAGTAACACAAGAAATAAAAAAATATAAAAACGAAGTAGTTCAAGTTAAAATCATTCGTAATAACATTGATACATTAACAATACCAATAAAAACAACTGAAGAAGGAAGAATAGGATTTAGCCCCATTGCCAATTATACTCAATTAGGTTTTCATATTGATACTGTTGAATACTCTTTTATACAATCTATATCAAAAGGAACGGGAAGATGTTTTATTACATTACAAAATTATTTAACGGGCATAAAGCAAATATTTTCAGGAAAAGCAAACCCAAATGAAAGCTTAGGCAGTGTAATTAGTATTGGCAGCGTATTTCCTGGAGTATGGGATTGGCAAAGCTTTTGGACACTAACAGCCATCTTCTCAATTATTCTTGCATTTATGAATGTATTACCCATACCTGCATTAGATGGAGGGCATGCACTATTTACAATTATTGAAATCATCACAGGTAAAAAACCAAGTGATAAATTTATGGAATATGCCCAAACTGTTGGAATGATATTATTATTAGGTTTAATGGCTTATGCATTAGGGTTAGATGTGTTTAGATTGTTTACTAAATAAGATATAGAAGGAGAGAAGAAAATAAAAACTAATTGAATCATATAAAACTTGAAATAAAAGGGAGTTGAATTTATATCAATTTTTTTTAATGTAAATTTGTAGTAGAAAGAAAAATGTTCTTTGATAAAATTCATAATTCATAAAAGGGCCTGTATTGGTTTTGACAGCATAAGTTATGGTAAGTATAAGCATGCAGTGCGTTGAATAATTAGCACTTAAATCTGAATATTCAAACTATAAATGGCAATACACAGTATGCCATGGCTGCTTAATCAGTGATTAACCAGTCATTCGGGCCGCCGAACAGGTTAGCTTGTTACCAAGTTCCGCCGCCGACTCAAAACAAAACAAGATGCGGTTGTTATAGGCTGTGCTAACAACTAAAGTACATTCAGCTAAGTATTAAATTGGTTTGTTCATTTCCTGTTAAATACCTACAATGAATAATGAAATAAGCATGTAGAAAATTTATGATAGCAATGTTTGGACAGCGGTTCGAGTCCGCTCAGGTCCACCCAAAAATACAAAGGCTGCCAATCGGCAGCCTTTGTGCTATTTTTTCTTATGATTTGTAGTAGTTTCTTTTAGCCATATCAATTTCATGATCTCTTGCTTCTTTCAATTGCCTAATTTCATGCCTTTTTTCTTTCCCTTTTAAATCCATTCTAGCAGATTCAATTCTTTGAGCATATTCGTGTTCAATATCTGCAATTTTTTGGTCAAGTTTTGAAGGTCTTGCACTCAACATGTATGGCATATTATAGTATGGATAGTAACCAAAAGGGTAGTAAGAATAAGGATAATAAAATCCGCCACCAACAATTACAGTAGTACGTGGTCTGTAATAACCTCTGCCACCTCTTGCAATTATATGACCTTGAGCACTTGATAATAAACAACTACTGCTAAAAATCATCATTAATAATATCTTTTTCATAACCTTCTGTTTTATACTTTTATAGACTCAATAAACATGCAAAAGCAACTTATTTCTACTAATAATTTCAGGTTTTCACATTCTTTTATATAGGTAGAAAAAGCGGGCATTTAAAATCAATTTTGATTATTTAATAACAGCTCCATACATTTGCACTCCCAAAAAAGTTCTTTTTATTTAAGAATGATTGAAATTTCGCAGTAATGTGAAGTATTTGGGAGTTACGTATAAAACGTAACGTTATTACCAATTAAATCGTAAACAATGGCAAAAGAAATCTCCGGATTTGTAAAGTTGCAGGTAAAAGGCGGTCAAGCCAATCCTGCACCACCTGTAGGCCCTGCATTGGGTTCTAAAGGTGTAAACATCATGGAGTTCTGCAAACAATTTAATGCAAGAACTCAAGACAAAATGGGAAAAGTAGTTCCCGTTATCATTACAGTTTATACTGATAAATCTTTCGATTTTGTTATTAAAACTGCTCCCGCTGCAATTCAGTTAATGGAAGCCGCAAAAATTCAAAAAGGAAGTAAAGAAAGTAACCGTGCAAAAGTTGGTAAAGTAACTTGGGCACAAGTTGAGGCTATTGCAAAAGACAAAATGCCCGATTTGAATTGCTTTAAGTTAGAAAGTGCAATGAGCATGGTTGCCGGTACTGCACGTAGCATGGGTTTAACTGTTGAAGGAAAAGCCCCTTGGGAAAACAATTAATTATTCATCTTAAATTCATAAAACAATGTCTTTAACTAAAAAAAGAAAAGTTGCAGAAACTAAGGTGGATAAAAATAAGTTCTATTCACTTAAAGAAGCTTCTGCATTAGTAAAAGAAATCAATTGCACAAAATTTGATAGTTCAGTTGATTTACATATTCGTTTAGGCGTAGATCCTAAGAAAGCAGACCAACAAGTTCGTGGTACTGTAACCTTACCACATGGTACAGGTAAAACAAAAAAAGTATTAGTACTTTGTACACCTGATAAAACTGCAGCAGCAGAGTCTGCCGGGGCAGATTTTGTTGGGTTAGATGAATTTATTACAAAAATTGAAGGTGGTTGGGTAGATGTAGATGTAATTATTGCTACACCTTCTGTAATGCCTAAAATTGGTAAATTAGGTAAAGTACTAGGCCCGCGTAATTTAATGCCTAATCCTAAAACAGGAACAGTTACAAATGATGTAGCTGCTGCCGTAAATGAGGTAAAAGGCGGAAAGATTGCATTTAAAGTTGATAAAACAGGTATTGTTCACGCATCTATTGGTCGTGTTTCTTTTACGGCTGAAAAAATTGCCGAAAACAGTACAGAATTAATCAACGCAATTAATAAATTAAAACCATCTTCTGCAAAAGGTACTTATTTAAAAGGCGTAAGCATGGCAAGTAGTATGAGCCCAGGTATTGCATTAGATACAAAACCATTAGCTAACTAATCCTGTGGAGCCTTCTTGTAAAGAAGACAATGAAACAGGTTTATAAAAAACATTAGTTATGACAAAAGAACAAAAAAATGAAGTGATAGAAGTTCTCAAAGAGAAATTCTCACAATACAATAACTTCTACGTTACAGATACAGAATCTTTAACGGTAGAACAAGTTACAAAACTTCGTAAAGCTTGTTTTGATAAACAAGTAGAAATGAAAGTTGCCAAAAACACATTAATTAAAAAAGCATTAGAAGCAATAGATGCTGAAAAATATGCAGGTGTTTATGAATCTCTAAACAATGTAACGGCATTAATGTTTAGCGAAAACCCTAAAGAACCAGCTTTAATAATCTCTTCTTTCCGTAAACAAAGCAATGGAGAAAGACCAACTTTAAAAGCTGCATTTATTAATGGAGATGTTTATAGTGGAGATAATAATTTAGTTGCATTAACTAAAATTAAAACCAAAAACGAACTTATTGGAGAAGTTATTGGT
This sequence comes from Bacteroidota bacterium, assembly GCA_018267705.1. Classification (GTDB taxonomy): domain Bacteria; phylum Bacteroidota; class Bacteroidia; order Chitinophagales; family Chitinophagaceae; genus CW01. The sequence continues at coordinate 116,373 of JAFDXX010000001.1, forward strand.
TTACTACAATCTCCTGCAAAACGTGTATTGGCTGCATTATTGAACCACCACGAAAAGCAAGCAGAAGTAACTGCTTAATTTGAAATTTCTAATTAGAAATCATCAAATTAAAAATTTAAAATAACCCAACACCACTGAGGTAAAATGTGGCAATATTTTTTAACCATCCGCCGGAGATAAAACGATGAAGGCGGTTAAAACGTAAAAACATGGCAGACGTAAAAACATTAGCCGAACAATTAGTAGGCTTAACAGTAAAAGAAGTACAAGAATTAGCAGATGTATTAAAATCTGAGTATGGTATTGAACCAGCAGCAGCAGCAGTAGTAGTAGCTGCCGGCGGAGACGGTGGTGGTGCAGCAGCAGCGGCTGAAAAAACATCTTTTGATGTTATTTTAACTAGTGCAGGTGCAGCTAAATTAGGCGTTGTTAAAGTTGTAAAAGAATTAACAGGCTTAGGTTTGAAAGAAGCTAAAGATTTAGTTGACGGTGCTCCAAAACCAGTTAAAGAAGGTGTTTCTAAAGCTGAAGCTGATGATTTAGCAGCTAAGTTAAAAGAAGCTGGTGCTGAAGTTGAAATTAAATAATTTCAGTAATTGTAATAAAAAATACCCCGAAATTTTTCGGGGTATTTTTTTGCCTAAAACTTAAACGATAAGCCGGCGGCTAAAATATATTTCCCATACCCGGCTTCTATAAAAAAAGAGGATTGTTTGGATAAACCAAACTTAACACCCAAACCTACTTGGTAAGCTAATTCTGAAGGAGAATTTGACGTAAAAGCAGGTGTACCATTGCTATATAAATAATTAACTGTACCCGAATTTATGCCAATGGCTGTTCTTAAATAAGGTTTTACTTTTTCACTTCCCGGCATATAATTCATTAAATTCAACATAATACTCCAGCTTTCAATATTTCCTGTAAAAGCAGTTGATGAACTGCTGTAACTATTATAAGAAACAGAAGCTTTGCCATACGTTCCTATAATACCAATACTATTATATTTACTGTATTGATAATCTATAGAACCCATAACTGGTCCAGTTTGTGTAGCTGTTCCTTTATAATAATTGTAAAAATCGCCAAGTAAACTTTTGTCAAGATTTGGAAAACCATAACCTAAAGAAATATTCATGGAAGGTTCGTATTTCGGCTGCTCTCTTCTTGCTTGCCTTCTGTAACCTCCTGGTCTAAATCTAATGCTTGAACCCATCCAAACTTGTGATTCTGCATTTATTATTATTCCTGATAAAATAGTTAATAAAAAAAATGTTTTCCTAACCATAAGAATGTTTATTCAAGGATAATATTCCCAACCTATTGTTTACTTTTAATATGGTAAAATTTTGTTAGAAACTGCTTATTTTTAGATTGTTAAAAAATCTCAATAATTTTCATTTTGCTATTTCAGTACAATCCTTACTTTTGCAATCCTTTTTAATTTAGGCTAATTAGCTAAATACTGTTTCGATTTATGGCCATTAACCCGCAACAGTATTCACTTTCGAAAGTAAAAGGCTTTACAATAAATTATGTCTACAACAACATTGCACAACAGGGTAAGTTTCGGGAAAACAAAACATTTAGCAGAAACCCCAGATTTACTTGACATTCAGTTAGAATCGTTTAAAGAATTTTTTCAATTAGAAACAACGCCTGATAAACGAAACGTTGAAGGCTTGTTTAGGGTATTTAAGGATAATTTTCCTATTACCGATACCCGCAACATTTTCGTGTTAGAATTTTTGGATTATTTTATTGATCCGCCTCGTTACAGTATTGAAGAATGTATGGAACGTGGTTTAACTTACGCAGTGCCTTTAAAAGCAAAATTGCGTTTAAGCTGTAATGATGAAGAGCACGTAGATTTCCAAACTATTGTTCAAGATGTATTCTTAGGCAATATTCCTTACATGACACCGCGTGGCACATTTGTAATTAATGGTGCAGAACGTGTAGTAGTATCTCAATTACACCGCTCTCCGGGTGTATTCTTCGGTCAGTCCGTTCACCCTAACGGAACAAAAATTTATTCTGCTCGTGTAATTCCTTTTAAAGGTGCATGGATGGAATTTGCTACAGACATTAACAATGTTATGTATGCATATATTGACCGTAAAAAGAAATTTCCGGTAACTACTTTATTACGTTCAATTGGTTTTGAAACAGATAAAGATATTCTTGAATTATTTGGCATGGCCGATGAGGTTAATGCAAGCAAAAAAGAATTAGAAAAACATATAGGCAAAAAATTAGCTGCTCGTGTATTAAGAACATGGGTAGAAGATTTTGTTGATGAAGATACAGGTGAGGTTGTTAGCATTGAACGTAACGAAATTGTAATGGAACGTGATACAATTTTAGATGAAGATGCTATTAATACAATTATTGAATTAGAAATTAAAAACGTATTCATTCAAAAAGAAGATGTTGGAGGTGATTATGCTATCATTTACAACACTTTAAATAAGGACACTTCAAATTCTGAATTAGAAGCCGTTCAACATATTTACCGTCAATTGCGTGGTGCAGATGCTCCGGATAATGAAACTGCACGTGGTATTATTGATAAATTATTCTTTTCTGATAAGCGTTATGATTTAGGGGAAGTTGGCCGTTATAAAATCAATAGAAAACTTGGTTTAGAATATCCTTTAACTAAAAAAGTTTTAACTAAACAAGATATTATTGAAATCATTAAATACTTGGTTCGTTTAACTAACGCTAAGGCTGAAATTGATGATATTGATCATTTAAGTAACCGTCGTGTAAGAACAGTAGGAGAACAACTTTATGCTCAATTTGGAGTTGGTTTAGCTCGTATGGCCCGCACTATTCGCGAACGTATGAATGTTCGTGATAATGAGGTATTTACACCTGTTGATTTAATTAATGCTAGAACACTTTCTTCTGTAATTAATTCATTCTTTGGAACTTCACAATTATCTCAATTCTTAGACCAAACCAACCCACTTTCTGAAATTACGCACAAACGTCGTATTTCAGCTTTAGGGCCCGGAGGTTTAAGTAGAGAAAGAGCAGGTTTTGAGGTTCGTGACGTACACTATTCTCACTATGGTCGTTTGTGTACCATTGAAACTCCCGAAGGGCCAAACATTGGTTTGATTTCTACTTTATGCGTTCATGCTGCCGTAAACGATATGGGCTTTATAGAAACTCCATACCGTAAGGTTGAAAATGGTAAAGTGAATATGAAAGAATTAACTTTCTTAAGTGCCGAAGAAGAAGATACAGCTAAAATTGCCCAAAGCAATTCTCCTTTAAAAGATAATGGAGAGTTTGCTGAAGACAGAGTGGTATCTCGCCAAACAGGAGATTTCCCAATTTTAGATAAAGCAGAAGTAGAATATATGGATGTGGCTCCTAACCAAATTGTTGGTTTAAGTGCTTCATTAATTCCTTTCTTAGAACATGATGATGCTAACCGTGCATTAATGGGCTCAAACATGCAACGTCAGGCCGTACCTTTAATTCGCCCTGAAGCCCCTACAGTTGGAACAGGTTTAGAAGGAAAAGCAGCTCGCGATGCTCGTATTCAAATTCATTCAGAAGGAAAAGGTATTGTTGAATTTGTTGATGCAAATGAAATTCATGTTCGTTACGATAGAAATGATTTAGACAGATTAGTAAGTTTTGAAGAAGACTTAAAAGTTTATAAACTAACTAAATTCATTAAAACAAACCAAGCTACTTGTATCAATCTTCGTCCGGCTGTTAAAAAAGGACAACATGTTAAAAAAGGAGATTTCTTAACTGAAGGTTATGCAACTAAAGATGGTGAATTAGCTTTAGGAAGAAATTTACAAGTTGCCTTCATGCCTTGGAAAGGTTACAATTTTGAAGATGCAATTGTAATTAACGAAAAAGTTATACGTGAAGATTGGTTTACTTCTGTACACATTGAAGAATATGAATTAGAAGTACGTGATACTAAATTAGGAGAAGAAGAATTAACTCCCGATATTCCGAATGTATCTGAAGAAGCAACAAAAGATTTAGATGAAAACGGTATTATTAGAATTGGAGCTACTATTAAAGAAGGAGATATATTAATTGGAAAAATTACACCAAAAGGAGAAAGTGACCCTACACCGGAAGAAAAATTATTACGTGCTATTTTTGGTGATAAAGCCGGTGATGCAAAAGATGCTTCTTTAAAAGCACCTAATGGAACAGAAGGGATTGTAATTGATAAAAAATTATTTCAACGTGCTAAGAAAGATAAAAATTCAAAAGTGCGTGAAAGATCTCAATTAGAAAAAGTTGAGAAAATTCATCAACAAAATATAGAAGACCTAAAAGAACAATTATTAGGTAAACTACAAATGTTGTTGAAAGATAAAACTTCTGCAGGCGTAAGCAATACGTTTGGTGAAGTATTAATTGGAAAAGGTGCCAAATTCAATGCAAAAAATATCTCGGTAATTGATTATCAAAACGTAAACCCATTAGGTTGGAGCGGAGAAAAAGAAACCGATGATTATATTAATACTTTATTACATAACTATAGTATTAAATATAATGAAGAGTTAGGAAGATACAAAAGAGAGAAATTTAATATTTCAATAGGAGATGAGTTACCAGCAGGTGTATTAAAATTAGCCAAAGTTTATCTTGCTGTAAAACGTAAGTTAAAAGTGGGAGATAAAATGGCAGGCCGCCACGGTAATAAAGGTATTGTTGCAAAAATTGTACGTGCAGAAGATATGCCGTTTATGGAAGATGGAACACCGGTTGATATTGTATTAAACCCATTAGGCGTACCTTCTCGTATGAACCTTGGACAGATTTATGAAACCATTTTAGGTTGGGCAGGTAAAAAATTAAATATGCGTTTTGCAACACCAATTTTTGATGGTGCAAGCACTACCGAAATTGAACAATATTGTAAAGACGCTAATATTCCTTTAAACGGACATACTTATTTATACGATGGTGAAACTGGTGAACGATTCCACCAAAAAGCAACAGTAGGTGTTATTTATATAATTAAACTACACCATATGGTTGATGATAAAATGCATGCTCGTTCTATTGGACCATACAGTTTAATTACACAACAACCTTTAGGTGGTAAAGCTCAGTTTGGTGGTCAAAGATTTGGTGAAATGGAAGTTTGGGCATTAGAAGCTTACGGTGCCGCTAACATTTTACAAGAATTATTAACCATTAAATCTGATGATATTATTGGCCGTGCAAAAACTTATGAAGCTATTGTAAAAGGTGAGAATATACCACGTGCCGGTATTCCTGAATCATTTAATGTATTGGTGCATGAATTGAGAGGTTTAGGATTAGATTTAAAATTTGAATAAGATTTATATTTTATCAATTCATACAAAGAGAAAGCCATTCCAAATTTTGGGATGGCTTTTTTGATTTATTGAATTTGTAAGATGCACAGTAATTTGAAAGTACAAGTGAGTGACACAACAGGCGATGCTATGAAAAACAATTGCCGGTTACAAAATATCTTCTTATAATTCATAATTTATAATTCTTAAGGCAAGCGTATCTTTGCCGCTTCTATGAAGGCAAGAACATTACAAAAAGATAAAGTAAACATTATTACACTTGGTTGCAGCAAAAACTTAGTAGATAGTGAAGTATTAAGCGGTCAGTTAGCGGCCAACGAAATTGATGTAGTACATGAAAATAAAAAACTTGATCATAACATTGTTGTTGTAAACACTTGTGGTTTTATTGATAAAGCAAAAGAAGAAAGTATTAATACCATTCTTGATCAACTTGAATTAAAACGTAGAGGCAAATTAGATAAAGTGTATGTTACCGGTTGTTTAAGTGAACGTTACCGAAATGATTTAGAAAAAGAAATTCCGGAAGTAGATGCGTGGTTTGGTACATTAGAACTTCCTTTAATATTAAAACAATTTGATGCAGATTATAAAACCGAATTGTTAGGAGAGCGTTTATTAAGCACACCTAAGCATTATGCATATGTAAAAATAAGTGAAGGATGTAATAGAACTTGTGCTTTTTGTGCTATTCCATTAATGCGTGGAGGCCATATTAGTAAACCAATTGAAGAATTGGTGAAAGAAGTTGAAAGCCTTGTACAGAAAGGCGTTAAAGAAATTATGCTAATAGCACAAGAACTTACTTATTATGGTTTAGATATTTATAAAAAACGTGAATTACCCAAACTATTAGATGCCTTAGCTGCAATAAAAGGTTTAGAATGGATAAGGTTGCATTATGCATATCCTTCAAAATTTCCGTTAGAGATTTTAGATGCAATGAACAGGCATAATAATATTTGCAAATATTTAGATATGCCTTTGCAACATGCCAGTAATAATATGCTGAAAGCAATGCGAAGAAATATTACAAGAGAAGAAATGACGGAATTAATTCATACTATTAGAGAAAAAGTTCCGGGCATTTGTTTGCGTACAACTTTAATTGCAGGCTTTCCCGGAGAAACAGAAGATGATGTGGAAGAATTAAAAGAATTTTTAAAACTACATAGATTTGATAGAGTAGGAATTTTTCAATACAGCCATGAAGAAAATACTTCTGCTTATGATATGGAAGATAACATTAGTGCCGAAATAAAAGCAGAACGTGCACAAGAAATTATGGAAGTGCAACAAGAAATTAGTTTAGAAAAAAACATGGAAAAAGTTGGTAAAACTTTTAAAGTAGTGATTGATAAAAAAGAAGCCGGACGTTATTTGGGCAGAACAGAATTTGATAGTGTGGAAGTAGATAATGAAGTAATTATTCACTCAAAAAATAAATTACAGATAGGAGAATTTGTGAATGTGCAAATTACGAAGGCTTATGATTATGATATTGAAGGTGAAGTAGTATAAAAAATACATTTACAATTTTAGATGCACACTTTAAAGAATAAGATTATTAAATAGAGATACGCTTATTTCGTATTTTCAAATTATGGAAAGCAACTGCGGTTATATACCTTATAAAAATACGGGATATTTTTCTAAGTTGGTTATTGATTATTTAGAAGAAAATAAAAATCTTCAAAACTTTTATAACTATTCTGTTTCAATAGAAGGTATTCAGCAATCTATTCAAGCACGTAAATTATTTAATACTAACAGAAAATTATTAGTGAATGAGTTGTATAATCAATATCAAAATATACCTCTTTCAAACAAACAAAAATCAAACCTTGAGTTATTGTTAAATGAAAATACTTTCACAATAACCACTGCACACCAGCCCAATATTTTTACAGGTCCTTTATATTTTATATATAAAATAATTCATGCAATTAAATTAGCAGATGATTTAAACGAAACTTTAAAAGAGTATCAATTTATTCCGGTGTATTACATGGGAAGTGAAGATGCAGATTTAGATGAATTAGGGTTTATTAATATAAACGGTGAGAAATTAATTTGGAATACTAAACAAACCGGTGCAGTTGGCAGAATGAAGGTAGATAAGGCTTTTGTTGAATTAATTGAAAAAATTTACGGACAAGTTGGTGTTTACACTTACGGAAAAGAATTAATTGAAATTTTTAAAAAATGTTATGTAGAAGGTAAAACCATACAACAAGCAACATTAGCATTAGTGAATGAATTGTTTGCAGAATATGGATTACTTATTTTAATTCCGGATAATGCAGCACTAAAAAAATCTTTTGAAAATGTAATTCAAAAAGAATTAACTGAACAGTTTTCTCATTCAATTGTTGCACAAACTTCAACAGAATTAAGTAAACATTATAAAGTGCAAGCAAATGGCAGAGAACTGAATTTATTTTATTTGTACGAGAATAAACGTTCAAGAGTTGTATTGCACAATTCGCAATTCACTATTGACGATTCTTCATTAACTTTTACGCAAGAAGAAATATTAAATGAACTTAAAAACTATCCTGAACGGTTTAGTGGTAACGTAATTTTGCGTGGTGCTTTTCAGGAAACTATTTTACCAAATATTGCTTTTATAGGAGGGGGAGGAGAGTTGGCTTATTGGTTAGAATTGAAAAATGTTTTTTCGGCAGTTAATGTGCCTTATCCAATGCTTATACTGCGTAATTCGTTTTTATTATTTACTAAACAACAAGAAGAAAATTTATTGAAACTTGGTTTTGTAATAGAAGATTTATTTAAAAGTAAAAGTATTTTGATGAATGAATTGGTAAAACGAGAATCTGATAAACAATTAGATCTTAGTAAAGAAATTGCCGAGATTAAAAATATTTATCAACAATTAAAAAATATTGCACAACAAGTTGATGCTACTTTACAACAACACACAGAAGCATTGCAGGTAAAGACTTTGAAGCAAATAATTAATTTAGAAAAGAAAATATTACGAGTTGAAAAAAGAAAATTTACTACGCAAGCCATTCAACTTAGTAAAATAAAAGAACACCTATTTCCTACTAATAATTTACAAGAACGCGTAGAAAATTTTTCATTGTTATATGCCAAGCAAGGGAAGAAAATTATACGAGAAATTTATAATGTATCAAAAGGGTTGAGCCAAGAATTTACCATTCTTCAAATTGGTTAACTATCAAACTCATTTTTCCAATTCGTTTTTATTTGTTCTACTTTATTTAATACTTCGGTTTGTAAATGCTCTTTATAATGTTGTAATGCAATAGCAATGTTTTCATCAAACGTACCAATAATTTCGGCAGCTAAAATACCTGCATTTTTTGCTGCATTTAGTGCAACAGTTGCAACAGGTACACCGTTGGGCATTTGTAAAATAGAAAGTACACTATCCCATCCATCAATAGAATTAGATGATTTTATAGGTACACCAATTACAGGTAAAGTTGTAATGGCAGCAACCATTCCGGGTAAATGTGCAGCACCGCCGGCTCCGGCAATAATTACTTTTAATCCTCTTTGTTTTGCTTTAGAGGCATATTCCATCATACGTTGAGGAGTTCGGTGTGCAGACACAACAGTTAATTCAAAATTAATATTAAATTGTTTTAGAATATCTGCTGCTGTTTGCATAATGTTTAAGTCACTATCGCTGCCCATGATAATACCTACTAAAGGTTTTGTTGTTGCCATATTGTTATTAAGTTAATTCTTAAATTAATAAATCATTTCATTCTTCACTTATTTATGCCAACTGTCTTTTATACATTTGAATTGTATTTTCATACCCTAAATAAATGGCATCGCAAATTAATGCATGCCCAATACTTACTTCATCCAGCCACTCAATATTTTGTTTAAAGAATTGAAGATTTTGTAAATCTAAATCATGCCCTGCGTTTAAACCCAAACCTAATTCTTTTGCTTTTTTTGCAGCAGCAATATATGGTGCAATTGCTTTTTGTTTATTAGCCGTATATTGTTTTGCATAACTTTCTGTGTATAATTCAATACGGTCTGTTCCTGTTTGTGCAGCACCTTCTACCATTTCAATAATTGGATCAACAAAAATTGAAACACGAATATTTGCCTTTTTAAAAATAGTAATTATATTGGTTAAATATGTTTTATGCTCTTTGGTATTCCATCCATGATTGCTTGTAATTTGATCAAGTGTATCAGGCACAAGTGTTACCTGATTTGGTTTTGTTTTTAATACCAAATCAACAAATTTTTCTTCGGTGCAATTACCTTCAATATTAAATTCTGTAGTAATAATTTTTTTTATATCGTAAACATCTTTGTAAGTAATATGTCTTTCGTCTGGGCGGGGGTGAACCGTTACACCGTCTGCACCAAATAATTGTGCATCCATTGCTGCTTTTACAACATTAGGGTTATTGCCGCCTCTTGCATTACGCAAGGTGGCAAACTTATTTATATTAACACTTAGTTTAGTCATCTTTTTACTTATTTATATTCTCCAAAAACTTTTCTTAGTGTGTCTGAAATTTCACCCAATGTGCAATAATTCTCAACGGCTTTAATTACTAAAGGCATTAAATTAGTTTGCTGTGTTGCAGCAGTAGCAATGCTTTCAAGGCATTGCTCAACTTTTGCATTATCTCTTTTTGTTTTTAATATTTTTAATTTTTCAATTTGTGTTAAACGAATGCTATCATCAATCTTAAATGCGGGAACAGATTCTCCATTATTTACTGTGAATTGATTTACGCCTACAATTATTTTTTCTTTTGTTTCAATTTTTTGTTGATATGCATAAGCACTTTTTGCAATTTCATTTTGAATAAAGCCTTGTTCAATTGCACTAACGCTTCCACCCATAGCATCAATTTTTTCAATTAATGTAATAGCTTTTTCTTCAATTTCTTTAGTTAAATTTTCTATATAATAACTTCCTGCTAAAGGGTCTACAGTATCTGCCACACCACTTTCGTAGGCAGCTATTTGTTGTGTGCGTAAAGCAATACGTGCTGCTTCTTCAGTTGGTAAACTTAATGCTTCATCATAACCATTGGTATGCAAACTTTGTGTGCCGCCTAATACTGCGGCTAAAGTTTGTATAGTAACTCTGCTAATATTATTTAATGGCTGTTGTGCTGTTAAGGTGCTACCTCCTGTTTGTGTATGAAAGCGAAGCATCATTGCTTTTTCATCGGTTGCACCTAAGGTTTTCATCATTTTTGCCCACATTGTTCTAGCTGCTCTAAACTTGGCAACTTCTTCGAATAAATTATTATGACTATTGAAGAAAAAAGACAATCGTTTTCCAAATACATTTATGTCTAAACCCTTTGCTTGTGCCGCTTTTACATAAGCCTTACCATTACTTAAAGTGAAAGCAATTTCTTGTACTGCAGTGCTTCCTGCTTCGCGTATATGATAGCCACTTATTGAAATGGTATTCCATTTTGGAAGTTCTTTGCTGCACCATTCAAAAATGTCTGTAATAATTCTCATTGATGGTTTAGGTGGATAGATATAAGTACCTCTTGCAGCATATTCTTTTAAAATATCATTTTGTATTGTGCCGGAAATTTTCTTTAAATCTGCTCCCTGTTTTTTTGCTAATGCAACATATAGTGCTAATAAAATAAAACCTGTTGCATTAATTGTCATTGATGTTGAAACATTTTCTAATTTTATTCCTGCAAATAGTTGTTCTATATCTTCTAAACTATCAATAGCAACGCCTGTTTTACCTACTTCACCTTCTGCTAATTCATGATCGCTATCATAACCAATTTGTGTTGGCAAATCAAATGCAACACTTAAACCGCTTACACCTTGAGATAATAAATAATGGTAACGTTTATTACTTTCTTCTGCTGTTGAAAATCCTGCGTATTGCCTCATTGTCCAAAATTTTCCTCTGTACATGTCGGGTTGTATACCTCTTGTAAAAGGGAATAGGGCAGGTTGTTGAATAATATTTTCGGTTACATCTTCTTTTGTGTATACTGTTTTTATTTCAATGCCACTATCTGTATATTTTTTCGGTTCACTCATAATGCAATTTGTTTTATTCTTTTTATAAGAATGTTATAATAACTTTTTGGCTTCATAACTTAATACTTCACTAACCACTTCATGTATATTCCCTTTTGCATCATTCATTGTATATTCTAATAATAATTTATTTAAATCAAGACCTGTGGCATTAGCAGGTAATAGGTTAGCTAATTGATTTATTATTAGCATGTTTTGTTCTTTTAAATTTTTAACAGCATCCCATGCATTTTTGCTTACATATATTTGTTGTGTAATGTTATAATCAAACTCATGCTTTATGTTTTGATATAGTAGAAGCTGCATTTCTTTAACCGACAAACCGGGTTCATTTACTCTTGCAATTAAATTAGGTAAAGCAATTCTATCAATTAATAAAGTAAGCCTTTCGTAAGCTTGTAATTGTAGAGAAACATTCCCTTTATTATTGTTTGCATTTTCAAGTTCTCTTTTGTGTTCTTTTCTTTGAAGCCAAAATAAAAATCCTAGAAAAGATGCTATTAGTACAGCAATGACTGTACTTAAAACTAATGTTATATCCATTAAAATATATTTCAGCAAAAATAACAGTATCGTTTTATTACTGCACAATAATCATCTTTCAAAAAAAATTACGTGAACCGTAAGTACTAATGCATTGAAATTTTTAAAGTACTTGTATTTTTGTAACGAAATTTTTAATTTATGCAAGCAACATTATCTGCACCACCGGTAAGTTTTACAGAAAATGCAATTAATGAGTTGAAACGATTAATGAGTGAAGAAGGTTTTGATAAAACTTTATGTTTAAGAGTTGGTGTAAAAGGTGGTGGCTGTAGTGGTTTGAGTTATGTATTGGGTTTTGAAGAAAAACAAGTAGATGATGAAAACTATGAATTTGAAGGATTATCTTTTATTATGAATAAAAGCCATGGTTTGTATTTATATGGAATGATGATTGATTGGCATGATGGATTAAATAGTAGAGGATTTACTTTTACTAACCCCAATGCAAGCAAAACCTGTGGTTGTGGAAGTTCATTTAGTGTTTAATTATAATTTAATAACTATAAAAAAACTCCTTTATATATAAAGGAGTTTTTTGTGATATAGTGAGTAACTCAATTTCTTTCTCGTCTTTCATTATTATTTCTTTGTTCAATTACTCTTCTTTGTTGTGGCTGTTGGTATTGTATTGTAGGGCGTTGAGTTATAGGTCTTGTTTGTGGATATTGTTGTCTTGAATAAGAAGGTTGATTTTGTTGCGGAACAACTTGTCTTCTCTCTGTTTGTGGTATAGTTATGGGCCTATTCGGTTGCTCTGGTCTTGGAGGGTTATAGGGGCGTTGTGGTATTGCAGGAGCTGGAAAATTAGGCCTTCTTTCAGGTTCTTGTGGTCTTATGGGTATAGAATTAGTGTTAGGAATTGTAGGCCTTGTTATAGGTCTTTCATTTCTATTATCAATTATTGTATTACTATTTCCGGGTTTTGTAGGTACATTATTATTTTTAACTACACTTGGTCTGTATACCGTAAAATTATCGCGGTTTAGTTGTTGTCCGGGCCTGTTGGCATCTCTTACTTGAAAAGTTTGAACAGGTCTTCCGGTGCTTCTTTCTACATCACTTCTATTAGGGCCTGATGAATATCTTGAATTATTATAAATATTGGTATTATTAATAATTGTTGTATTGTTAATAATTGTAATATTTCTTGAACGATTGATATAGTATCTATTTATATTTCCATATCCCATATATCTATCTTGAATAAAGCACCAACGTTCTCTGGGAATATTTCCAAAAGTAGCACCAATGGTTATATTAAAACCAGGAGCTAATGGAGCCCATCCATAATATCCTCCACCGGTTCTCCAACTAACCCAAGCAGGAGCCCAATCGTATCCGGGAACCCAAAACCAACCATAAAATGGGTCATAATCCCAACGGCCATAATGGAAAGGAGCCCAACCCCAACTGTAATTTGATGCCCATGTCCATCCGTAATTGGTATAAACCCAGTGGCCAGAAGTTTGGTATGGAATAAATCCCGATTCGTATGAAACCCAAACTTGTCCATATTGTGGATAATCTATCCACCTGCCAAAAGGAGACAATTCATTGTAAAATGTATTAAACGAAAGATCGGGTTGTACGTTATTATTATAATAATCATCTTGTACAGGTTGTGATATACCTTGAGAAACATAGCAAGAACTTGCTGTTAAAGCAAGCAATATTGCAACGATGGGTATTGATAAATAAGTTTTCATGACGTAAAGTTTAAATCATAAATGGTTTTATTGAATAGACGAAAAAACCTTGCCATAGTTATTATTAATTTGTTAATTAAAAATAAACGTTTACTTATTTGTTTTTAATAAGAGAAATTAGTTGTGATATGCAGCAGTGAAGTTGAGGTATTATAATGCCAAATGTAACCTTAAAGATACAATATGTACAGGACCTCTGTCTGCATTATATGCAGGATGCAATACAAACTGATAATCGGGTGTAATAAATAATTGATTGCGTATGCTTAAAGAATAATAAGTTTCAATAATTTGTTCTGATGCGTAATTTAATTTTCCGTCTCCAATAATAAAACCATAACCGCCATTTTTGAGATATTGTTTATGTGGTTCAGATAAATCATTTTTAACGTAAGCTATTCCAAATTTATCATTTTGTCTTTTCCAAATAGAGCCATCAAAACTAAAACCTGTTGCTACACTTGCATCAATTTCAGTAAATGCCCAAGTTTCATTCTGTCCATCGTTTCTACTGTGTTTAATAAAATGATGCACTTTACCTCTGTGGCTTTCTAAACTAAAATAGTATCCGTTTTTGGTTCTGCCATACATTCTACTATCTGTAATATCAGGAGGCATAAATGTTGCAAGCCCTGTATTTATTGATGTTTGATAGTTTCCCATTCTGGCATGATTGCTAAAAATACCAATATGTAATGTATGATAGTAACCTTCTTTTTTTCTTTTTGTTAAGTTGAAATGGTTTAATTCAAATTCAATTACGCTACCCATTGCTTTTCTTCCTTTAAACTGTAATTCAGATTCATTAGCTTCCATAGGCACAGCAGTAATTGCAGCACGAAGAGCATATTTTCCCCAAACAGCTTGTGCAACTGCACCATATGTATATCCGCGAACATTGGCGGGATAATCCCATGCACCATTGGCCATTAAACTCCAGTTCATAAACTGAGTACGTGGGTCGTGGCTTACTTCACAATCATCAAAGAAATCTGTTAAAGCAAATTTGCCAACTATTAATGAAATATATTCTGTATGTGTTTTTTCTTTTATTTGATTTTCATCTGTTGCTACAAATTCTTTTTTTGATGATAAGGGAAATCTTTGCTCTGCATATAATCTTGCAACAAATAATTGTGGTGCAGGGTCTCCTACACGATATATTTCTCCGTTTGGAAATCCAGCTATACCTAACGTTTTACTTAAACCTTCGCCTGCTGCTACCTCGGGGTTAAAAACTAAATAAGTATTTTTAAAAGGTTTATATGCAGCAAATAAGGTAGAAGTAAATGAAGTACGAATAGGTTCGTTAGGAATAAGGCTATTGTTACCCACATAAGGTGAATTAAACTTGAAAGCATATTGTGGAATTAATGTAGCCTGATAGTGCAAAGAAATTTTTTTATTACTGCTTGAATCTTGTGCAATAGATTTTATAACAGTACTTATAAGCATTAGCGTTGATAGTATTCTCCATTTCATTCAAAACAAAAATAGGAGTAGCCTTTGTACTATACTAATTTATTATTTCAACGAAGTTTCAAATTATTTTAATAGGCTAAAAAATCACTTAGTTTATATTTTGTTGGAATATTATTCTTTTATTAATAAAGCAGTACCAATTTTATTGAGTGTAGCATCTGTAATTTCAATCACATAATTCCCTTTTTGTAAACTGCTTACATTCACTTTTGCATTGTGGTAAATTATATTGCTTATTGTTTCTTTTTGCGATTTAATAAGCACGCCTGTTGTTGTGTAAATATTTATGGTAGCAAATTGTGTACTGCCTGGGGCAAAGTTTACATTAATAAAAGATTGTGCCGGATTAGGATAAATTGTAAGTGGAACAGTTGTTAATGCAGTTGTTTTGTTATTTACAGATAAAACAGTTGGTAATGAACCTGAAATAGGTATGTTGTTAAAAGTTGTATATCCACTATTTGTTGAAGAACCTACAATAGCTATTGTAGTATTGGTTATTCCTAAATTACTTGTTGCAGTTAGATTAATAGTTATTTGATAGGAGCTGCTTGCACTAATAGCTATTGGTGTAGGCAATGTGCCTGGCAGAATATTACCCGATGCGTATGTTAAGGCAATAGTTCCAATAGGGCTTTGAATGGTGTATGTCCAATTAGCCATTGCAATATTTCCGCTTGTAATTGTTGAAAGATTTTTTGGGTGAATATAATAAGTAGTGCCTCCTGCTGTTATTACTGTATCAATATGTACACCAATAATAGCAGTTGGTTTTGCAGCAATAAAACTTGTATGAGTCACACTGTTTTGTAAACCTCCATTATTATTTGTAACCGTTAATGTTACATTAGTTGTGCCATTTGCTGAAGTATATGTGTGAGTGGGGTTTGCAGTATTTGAAGTTGTACCATCTCCAAAATTCCACAAATAACTTAATGAAGGAGATGTTTCTGTAACACTGCTGGTGTTGTTAAATGTAAGAACCGGGTTTCTATTTGCATCGTATTCGTATGAAGCGATGTTAAATACTGCACTTGGCTTTATATAAATTTGAATATTATTACTTACGCTATTGGCACATCCTGCAATTCCATCTGCCACTGCTTTTAGTGTGATGTTGTAATTGCCACCTCTGGTGTAAGTGGGATTCCATGAATTGGTATTGTATAATGTTGCACTATTGTATCCTCCATCGCTCCACTCATAATGAATAGTACTTACGCCGTTGTAAACTGTAGTATTATTTAATTGTACTGCCGGAATGTATAATGAATCGGGTGTGGAATAATTAATAACACTTATAAAACTTGGAATAGGTGGAGTAACTAATTTAAAATAATAAGTAATGCTATCTGTACATCCTTCTAATGATGTTACTTTTAATTTAACAGGATATAATCCATCAGTTTGAAATATAATTCTTGGATTTACAAAAGTATCGTTACCATCTCTGTAAGTAATAGCAGTTGTTCCAAAATCCCATTTGTATAACATTGTTCCTCTACCTATAGAACTTGTGCTGATAAATGAAAAATCGTTTCCATTATTAAAACATTTTTTTAAGGTATCGGCAATATTTAATGTTTGCAATTCGGTGTTTAAGTATAAAATATAATCAACTTTTGGTTTAGGGTAAATTGTAATATATTGAGTAGTTGAATCTTTAATAACACAAAAACCGTTTGTATTGGTAGCAACCATTTTTACAACATAATCTCCAAATATGCTGTAAGATTTTGCAGGAGGTGTGGTGCCTGAATAAGTGGTTCCATCTCCAAAATTCCAATCATAACTTGTTGTTCCGCTACTTGCACTACTTGTATTGGTAAAAGAATAACTGTTATTATATGTACAAATTCCATTAGTGGATGTTGCATTAAAACCTGCTGTTATGGAGGGGCAAGTAGTAATAGTTTGTGTACTACTATCTGCACATCCTGTTGTGTTGGTTACAACTAATTTTACATTATATGAACCCATTGTTGCATATAGTTTTGTTGGATTGCTTAAAGTAGAAGTTGTACCATCTCCAAAATTCCAAAAATAAGTTGGCGTACCAAATGCAACAGATGAAGTACTTAAAAATGAAAAACTTTTCCCTTCAGATTGAGAAGATAATGCTGTAAAACTTACTGTAGGTTTAGGATATACACTTACTTGTTGGCTTGCTCTTGATGTATCACTATTTCTTATAATTGTTAATTTTACAATATATAAGCCTGCGGCGGTATAATTTTTCTGAGCATTTTGTGTTGTAGCAGTTGTTCCGTCACCAAATTCCCATAAATAAATTTCATTGCCGTTTACAGGTGTAGTATTGGTAAACACATAATTATTATTGGTAAAACATTGGTTAATAGTGTTTACTGTAAATGCTGCAGGGGCATTAGCAACATTAGAGATATTTATAGTTACCGGTGTAGTAATGCTATTAGTACATCCTGCATTAGTTGTACCTGTAAGTGTAATATTGTAAGTGCCAATTGCCGAATAACTTTTATAAGGATTAGTTCCGGTAGCAGTTGTACCATCTCCAAAATTCCATTGATAAGAAGCTATATAACCAGATGTTACAGATGATGTGCTGATGAAATTATAACTAGTACCCGTAATTGCACCGGGTAAAACATTGAAAGACATTTGAGGTAAAGGATTTACCGTAACTTTTTGTGAATAATAGTATTTTATACCGGCAGTATCTGTTGCTATTAAGGTAACATTATAATCTTTTGCAATAGTATAAACTTTTGTAACATTTGTGTTGGTTGCATAAGTGCTGTCGCCAAAATCCCAGTTATAAGTTAATATTCCTGTTGAAGTATTGTTGAATGAAAAACTATTACCTATTAAACATTGGCTTGTATTATTTACCGTAAAACTTACATTAGGAGATTGTGCTAATGATGAATTAGCAATTGTAATAAAGCAAAAAAATAAAAAGTAATAAAGTAAATTTTTTGCCCTCATTCGTTAATCATTAAGTTTTGATGATGGCTTTACTTAATGATATTGGGTTTATAAGCTACCGAAAATACTTAAAAAAAATGAAATTGATGAATTTTTATAAAATTATTTTATGCCTATTAGTATTATAAAATCTATTAAACTTGGTTCCTAATTTTTATGGTTAATTTTAAATGGTAAGTAAATAGTTTATCAAAAGAGTTATTTTAAATGTATTTGAATGTATTCATTTCTATACTTCAAAAAACTACTACTATGAAACTTTAATTCAATCTATAAACCGGGTACCTTAAATGTGCAGGTTCATAGTACGGTGAGTTTTTATATACAAAATCTAATTGAGCAAATGCATTATTAGCAAAACTTGCATCAGTTTTTCTTTTTGCTTCTAATTTTTCTTTTAGTTCCGGGTGTTGTTGTATATAAACACCGGCAACATCTTCCCAACGATAATTACTGTAACCTTCTTTTTGTTGTAATACGGCATCAAAAAAATTCCAAACAAAATAACTGTCGTAAGCTTCGGGTTCTAATGTTTCAACTAAAAATCTATCGGCCTTTTGGCCTGTATAAATTATATAATCTCCTTTTAAGAATTTTATTTTTTGTAGGTTGGCAGAAACGGTTACATCGTTATGTGTATAATGTTTTTCGTAAGCTCTAGTGCTGGTTTTATAATTATCAATATGGTAAGCAGTAACTTCAATTAATGTGTCTTTTTTTAATTGCTGCATGTGCACATTGTTTAATTTTAATAAATCGGTTACGGTCCACCAACCTTGCGGAATAATATATGCTTTGGGTTTTGAAACGAACTTGGTTCCAACAAAATAGTTGTAATATTTTACGGGCTTTGTAAAAGGTTTGCTATGGTCGTAAAACATTCTGTTTAATCCGCTAACGTCACTAATTTTTTTGCCTGTTTCATAGCCCATAAAATTAATGGTATCAATTTTTGAGCTATCTACTTTCCATTGTATGGCAAATTGTTTTTGCTGCATTACTGCTTCTATACTTTCTTTTCTTTTTTGCTTAATAGTTGTTGCTTGTTTGCTTGCTTCCTCAATAACTGCTTGCATAAAAGCATAAGTACTTTTAACTCTGTCTGCATAAGGTTTTAGCATGTGTGTTTCAGGCACAAATGCCATAATTTGAAATAATACGGCATAGCCACTGCTATATCTTGGAGAATCGTAATATGCATCCCAACCTCTATCGGGGTTTCCCATTTCAAAATTTACATAAGGGCACATAATCCAATTTTTTTGCTGCATGTTTTTGTATAATAAAGGTTCAAAAACATCATGTAAATATTTACCAATTTCTCCGCCCAATTTATTGTGTTGCGTGGTAAGCATGGTCATGGTATGTTGATAATCTGCACCATCACTTACATGGTTATCAATAAAAATATCTGGGTTTAACCAATGAAAAATTTTGGTAAATTCTCTTGCATTTTTGCTATCACATTTAATAAAATCTCTATTCAAATCTAAATTTTGTGCATTACCTCTAAAACCATATTCTGTTGGCCCATTTTGATTTACCCGTGAGTAGGGTGATCTATTTAAACTTCCCCCAATATTATAAACCGGAATAATGGCCAATACAATATTTGTAGGGAGCAGATTTTTTTTTGCGAGAATATCTCTTACCAATATTTGGCTTGCATCAATACCATCTGGCTCTCCGGGATGAATGCCATTGTTAATAAAAACAACTACTTTTTGTTGCCATTGTGTGGGATTAAAACTTTTATCATTGCTTACCAAAACCAGTTGTAATGGGTATCCGGCATCGGTTAATCCAAAATCTTTAATAGAAACAGCAGCGTTGGTAGCGGCTAATTTTTTATAAAATTGAATTGTTTCAAAATAGGTTGCTGATTCTTTCCCATTTGTTTTTTCAAATACAGTTTGAATATTTTGGGCATAAATGTTTATATAATAAATAGTAAGTAAAAATGAAATAGCAATTTTTTTCATTAATATTGAGTTTAATAAGGTAAGTTAAACAATGGAAAAGCAATATAGAATTTTATTGGTTGAAGATGAAATAAAACTGGCAACGGTAATTAAACAAGAATTAATACGTGCAGGATTTGTTGTAGATATAGCTACCGATGGGTTATTAGCTCAAGAGTTATTTATGCAAAACAATTATTCATTAGTATTGTTAGATATCAATCTGCCCGGTAAAAATGGTAGAGAATTATGTAAAATATTTAGAAATACCAATGCTGATATGTCTATTATTATGCTTACTGCATTAGGCGAAATTCAAGATAAAGTTGATGCTTTTAAATTAGGTGCAGATGATTATATTGTTAAACCATTTTATTTTGAAGAATTAATAGCCAGAATAAAAGCATCATTAAAAAGAACATCACTAAGTGAAGATAGTACACTTTCAATTCGCGATTTATCTATTAATTTAAAAACAAAAGTAGTTTCAAGAGCAGGAACCGAAATACCATTAACCGCTAAAGAATTTGCATTATTGGTTTTATTAGTTAAAAACCAAGGCAAAGTAATTTCTAAACAAGAAATTATGGGCAAGGTTTGGGACTTAAATTTTGATACAGGTACCAACGCCATAGAAGTTTATATTAATTTTCTTCGTAATAAAATAGATAAACCTTATACCGATAAACTCATACAAACAAAAGCAGGGTTTGGTTATTTTGTTAAATAACAGTTTATGAAATTAAAACAAAGATTTGCTTTATTATTTACACTCTTTGTTGCCATTATTTTATTTATTTCTTGTATTACCATTTATCTTCTGTATAGAGAGTATAGAGCGGATGATTATTATAGGCGTTTACATATTGAAGGGCAAAAACTTTTTGATGAATATGTAGATATTAAAATAAATCACAAACAAGATTTAGTTGAAAAATTAAATGCTGAGCATAAAAATATTTTAAATAACGAAGTAGTTGTTATATGCGATACTGCACAAAATATTATATTCAAAAAACCCAATACACTTTCATTTTCTATAAATAAAACATTGCTTAAAAATGTGGCTGCTAATACAGATATTCAATTTAAAGATGCAAATAATCATCAATACATTGGCTTTTATGTAAGTGAAGTTGGTGTGTATGTGTTTGTTTCTGCTTACGATAAAATAGGATTGCAAAGGCTTCAGCAAATGAGTTATATATTAATTTTTGTTTTTATTGGAGGCCTTTTTTTAACCGTAGTAGTTAGCCTTTTTTTTGTAAATCAAGCATTAAAACCTTTAACAGAAATTGGTTTACAAATGCAAAAAGTAAATGCTTCTAATTTATTTGAACGTTTGCCCGAAACTACCGTTAATGATGAATTACAGCAAATCACAAGCAGCTTTAATAAAATGCTTAACAGACTTGATAGTGCTTTTGAAGCACAACGCAGTTTTGTACATAATGCTTCACATGAATTAAGAACACCTTTAACAGTTATGCTTTCTCAAACAGAAGCTGCATTAAACAAAAATATAAACCCAGAGGAAGTTAAAATATTATTGCGTTCATTAAAAGAAGATCAACTTTCTTTAATTGAATTAACCAACTCACTATTATTATTATCTCAATACGAAAAACTACCTTCTTTTAATTCTTTGCCTTTAATTAGAATAGATGAAGTAATATTTGAGGCCATAGCAACAACGCAAAAAATATATTCTTCTGCCAGTATTTCTTTTTCATTTAAAGAACATCCTGCTAACGAAAAACAATTAATGTTACCTATTAGTGATGCTTTATTAAAAGCAGCCTTCACGAATTTAATTAAGAATGCCGTTCTCTATTCTTCTAATAAAAACGTAGAAATAAATATTGAAAATACAGGTACCAAAATAGTTGTGAATTTTGAAAATAATGGGCAACTAATTTCTCAAAAAGATATTCAGCATTTAATGCAACCGTTTTTTAGAAGCGGAAATGCTGTTAAAATAAAAGGATTTGGTTTAGGCTTATCAATAGCAAAAAGAATTATAGATATTCATGGGGGCGAATTAATTTACACTCCAATTGAACCCGATACAAACCGATTCTCGGCAATATTTTCTATTCACTAAAATAAAAAACCCGTTACCCAATGGTAACAGGTCTTAATTAAATAACACAAATATTTATTTAAGCTTTTTTCTTAGCTAATTTGCTTTTTAAATTGGCAGCTTTGTTTTTGTGAATAATTCCACGTTTAGCCAACTTATCAATCATTGATGCAACTTCAGGTATCTTCTCATCATAAGCTTTTTTATCTGAAATAGCTTTTAAATCACGTATTGCATTACGGGTAGTTTTTCCGTAATATTTATTTCTGTCTCTGCGTTTAGCGGCTTGTCTGGTATCTTTTTTAGTAGCTGAATGATTTGCCATTATAATATTTTTTCGGACGGCAAAAGTAATGGTATGTAATTAAATAGAAAAATTTCTTTCAAAAAAATATAATAAATAGATGATTATGTATGAATAATGCGTTTTTTTCTCCTTTCAAAATACGATATTTGCCAACCATTTTTTACCTAGCGTTTCAAATTCCACTCATGAAGGACTTTTCGTACATTACTAATTCACATCCCTCTTTTATAGAAAATTTGTATAAAGAGTTTGTGGCTAACCCGTCTGCTATTGACCCCGATTTAAGAAAATTTTTTGAAGGTTTTGATTTTGCCGTAAGTAATTCTAACGCTAAAACTACAACAACCTCAGTTGTAAGCACAACTTCAAGCTCAATAGATTGGCTAAAGGAAATAAGTGTATATAGAATGATTTTAGGCTATAGAAATAAAGGCCATTTAATTGCCACCACAAACCCAATTAGAGAAAGAAAAGATAGACATGCCAACTTAAATCTTGAATTCTTTGGTTTTACTGATGCCGATTTAGATAAAGAATTTGAAGCAGGCAATTTATTGGGTTTAGGAAAAACCACACTTCGCAATATTCAAACACACCTTAAAAAATCTTATGCTACAAATATTGGCATAGAATATAAATATATAAGCGATCAGCAAAAAATAGATTGGCTTACCAAAGCAATGGAACAAAAGGTACACGAGCCTTTGCCATTAAATAAAAAGAAACGTGTTTTAGAAAAATTGAACCAAGGTGTAATGTTTGAAAAATTTCTTCATACAAAATACATTGGCCAAAAAAGATTTTCATTAGAAGGTGGAGAAACAACTATTGCAGCTTTAGATGCTATAATAAATATAGCTGCCAATAATAGTGTAGAAGAAGTAGTTATTGGAATGGCACACAGAGGAAGATTAAATGTGTTAGCCAACATTATGGGAAAAACTTATGAACAAATTTTTAGCGAGTTTGAAGGCACTGCAAAAGTAGATCAAACAATGGGCAGCGGAGATGTAAAATATCACATGGGTTATGGCAGTGAGGTTACCACTTCAGACGATAAACTTATTCATTTAAAACTAATGCCTAATCCATCGCATTTAGAAGCGGTAGATCCTGTAGTATTGGGTTTTGCAAGAAGTAAAGCAGATGTTTTATATAACAGCAATTACGATAAAATCCTTCCTGTATTAATTCATGGAGATGCTTCGGTAGCGGGGCAAGGAATTGTATATGAAATTTTGCAAATGAGTAATTTAAAAGGTTATTACACCGGCGGAACTATTCATTTCGTAATAAATAATCAAATAGGTTTCACAACCGATTTTGATGATGCACGTAGTAGTGATTATTGCACTTCTGCTGCAGCTATGATTCAAGCACCCGTATTACACGTAAACGGAGATGATGCAGAAGCCGTAATTAAATGTTCTGAAATTGCAACCCAATATCGACAAAAATTTAATAGTGATATTTTTATTGATATGGTTTGCTATCGCCGCCACGGACATAATGAAGGCGATGATCCTAAATATACACAACCGCAGTTATATGCTTTAATTGATAAACATCCTAATCCACGTGAAGTATATACAAAATATTTAATAGAACATGGTGAAGCAGATGCTCAGGAATTAGCTAAAGAAATGGAAAAAAAATTCTGGGCAGATTTACAAGAACGATTGGATGAAATAAAACAAAATCCACTTCCATATAATTATCAATCGCCAGAATTAGCGTGGAAAAAATTAAGAAAAGCCACAGCAGAAGATTTTTTAAAATCTCCTGAAACCTTTGTTACAGAAGAGAAATTAAGAAACTTGTTTAAAGGAATAATGAGTTGGCCGGCAGATTTTCATCCTTTAAAAAAGATAGAAAAATTATTGCACGATAAAATAAAACTTTTAGAAACAGAACAAAAAATAGATTGGGCAACAGCCGAACTTTTAGCATACGCCTCAATTATTACCGAAGGTAAAGTAGTAAGAATGAGTGGACAAGATGTTAAACGTGGCACATTCAGTCACCGTCATGCAGTGCTGAGAGATGAAGCAACTAATAAAGGTTATAACCGATTAAAAAATTTACAAGACGGACAACAAAAATTTCGTATATATAATTCATTATTAAGTGAATACGGTGTATTAGGTTTTGAATATGGCTATGCATTGGCAAACCCAGATTCGTTAGTATTATGGGAAGCACAGTTTGGAGATTTTAGTAATGGTGCCCAAACTATGATTGATCAGTTTATTAGTGCCGGCGAACAAAAATGGCAACGCATGAATGGTATTGTAATGTTATTGCCACATGGGTATGAAGGTCAAGGCCCTGAACACAGTAGTGCAAGAATGGAAAGATTTTTACAAGTATGTGCCGAACTAAATTTAGTAGTTACCAATATTACAAATGCTGCTAACTTATTTCATGCATTAAGAAGACAAGTTGCTTGGCCTTTCCGTAAACCCATGATAAACTTTTCTCCCAAAGCATATTTACGTTATGCAGGAAGTTACAGTTACATTAATGAGTTTACACAAGGTGGTTTTAAAGAAGTAATTGACGATACATTAATTGAAGATAGCAATGCTGTAAAAAAAGTATTATTCTGCTCAGGAAAAATTGCTTTTGAATTAATTGAAAAACAACAAAAAGAAAATAGAAAAGATATTGCTGTAGTAAGAGTAGAACAATTATACCCTCTACCGCAAAATCAGTTAGATGCGTTATATAAAAAATATAATAAGGCAACATGGTTTTGGGTACAAGAAGAACCATTAAATATGGGTGCAGCCTCATTCTTAAAAATGAATTTAAAAAATATAAACTTTGGTATTATTAGCCGAAATGCAAGTGCAGCAACGGCTACGGGCTATGCAAAAATTCATGCACAAGAGCAGGCAGAAATATTAAACACTGCTTTTGGTATTTGATGTATAAAAAATAAAACATAAAAAAAGCAACGCAACTAAAGTTTAATTATTATAATAAAGTTGATAACAACAAATTAGAAATATTTTTTATGATTGAAATTAAAGTTCCATCGGTTGGAGAATCAATAAGTGAAGTAACACTTTTAAAGTGGACTAAAAAAGAAGGCAGTTATGTAGAAAGAGATGAAGTAATTGCCGAATTAGAAAGTGAAAAAGCAACGTTTGAAGTGAACGCAGAACAAAGCGGTATTTTAAAACAATTGATTAATGAAGGCGATACTATTGCCATTGGAAGTGTTTTGGCTCAAATTGATGAAACAGCCGAAAAACCCGCTGTTACTGAAAAATTAAAAGATACAAATAACAAAAAAGAAGAACACAAACCAAACCAACCACCAACAACCAATCAAGCTGCTGTAACTGCCGTTGCAAATGATATTAAAGCAACACCGGTTGCCAGTGCAATTATTGCAGATAAAAAAGTTGATGTAAATAAAATTGAAGCAAGCGGTTTTGGAGGAAAAATTCTAAAGAATGATGTGTTAGAAGCTTTAACCAATCCGGGTAAAAAAGCTTTTGAAAATGCAACATTATTTAGTAGAAATGTACGCAAAGAAAGAATGAGCAATTTGCGTAAAACTATAAGCAGAAGATTGGTTGAAGCAAAAAATACAACAGCCATGTTAACCACTTTTAATGAGGTTGATATGTCTGCAATAATGGAAGTAAGAAAAGCATATAAAGATAAATTTAAAGAAGCTCACGGAGTAAACTTAGGCTTTATGAGTTTCTTTACAAAAGCTTGTGCTATTGCCTTAAATGAGTGGCCAAGTGTAAATGCTTATATTGATGGAGATGAATTATTATATCATGATTATGCAGATATTTCTATTGCAGTAAGCACACCAAGAGGTTTAACTGTACCTGTAATTAGAAATGTAGAAAGTTTAAGCATGGCAGATATTGAAAAGAAAGTAATTGAATTAGCAACAAAAGCAAGAGACAGTAAATTAACTGCCGATGAATTGACGGGAGGAACTTTTACAATTACCAACGGCGGTGTATTTGGAAGTTTAATGAGTACACCTATTATTAATATTCCACAAAGTGCTATTTTAGGTATGCATAAAATTCAAGAAAGACCAATGGCTATTAATGGAAAAGTAGAAATAAAACCAATGATGTATTTGGCTTTAAGTTACGATCATAGAATAATTGACGGAAGAGAAAGCGTAAGTTTTTTAGTTAGAGTAAAAGAATTATTAGAAAACCCTGCATTGTTATTAATAGGAAAAGATCCTGTAAAAACTTTACTAGAACTATAATTAATTTTATTAATATAATTAAGCGGCGTGCATAAAATTTTTATGTACGCTGTTTTGTTTTAAATTGCTTTGTGTCATTCATTCATCAACATATACTTACTACCCAAAAAATTATTGAGCAATACAAAGGAGAAATACCTTTAGCTGCATATTTGAAAAACTATTTTTCACAATACAAGAAATATGGCAGTAAGGATAGAAAACAAATAACCAATTTATGTTTTAATTATTTCCGATTAGGCAATGCAGCTAATACTATTTTGTTTAATGAAAAAATAAAAATTGCTTTGTTTTTGTGTAATAGAACTATTAAACCTGAATG
This sequence comes from Bacteroidota bacterium, assembly GCA_018267705.1. Taxonomy (GTDB): domain Bacteria; phylum Bacteroidota; class Bacteroidia; order Chitinophagales; family Chitinophagaceae; genus CW01. Next base: position 143,398 of record JAFDXX010000001.1, read on the forward strand.
GAATATTTTGTTTGATGATGATTGGAAAACCAATTGGGTAAACAGTTTACAACAACGCATATATTTTGTTCAAGAAAAAAATAGTGCATTTAAAATTGATGATGTTTTTTCTTTTGTGAATGAATTGAGCGATGGTATTGATAGAAACAATTTTATAAACTCTCATTTCATTCAACCCGATTTGTTTTTGCGTATTCGCCCCAATAAAAAAGAAATTGTTTTACAAAAATTGAATGAAAATAATATTTCATTTACGCAATTAACTCATACTTGTTTGGCATTGCCTAATGCAAGTAAAATAGAAAATATTGTACATGTTGATGAAGAAGTTGTGGTGCAAGATTATTCTTCACAAAGAGTTACAGAATTATTGTTGCCAGTTATTTTAAACCAATCATCAAAAATTTGGGATTGTTGTGCAGCAAGTGGAGGAAAATCTATTTTAGTAAAAGATGTTTTTGGAAATATTAATTTAACAGTAAGTGATGTAAGACAATCTATTCTTCAAAATTTGCAAAAACGCTTTATAAAAGCAGGCATTAAAAATTATCATTCATTTGTTGTAGACTTGAATAATCCGGCGTATAAGGCAGAGCACTCAAAGTTCAATTTAATTCTTTGTGATGCCCCTTGCAGTGGCAGTGGCACATGGGGCAGAACACCCGAACAACTTTTCTTCTTTAAAAAAGAAAAAATAAATAGTTATGCAACACTGCAAAAACAAATTGTAACCAATGCGGTAAAACAGCTATCAACAAACGGTTATTTTTTATACATTACTTGCTCTGTATTTAAGCAAGAAAATGAAGATGTAGTAAACTTTATTCAAAAACAGTTCCATCTTACACTAATTAAAATGGAACTGTTGAAAGGTTATAATAATAAAGCAGATACTATGTTTGCTGCATTATTTTGTAATAAAAACTAAATTCTATTTCCAATCTCCGTACAAAACAAATGCTCCCCAATAAAACGGATGCACATATTTGGGGTCTTTACTTAATGTAGCTTGTGCTTTTCTTAACGCATCGGCTTTACCCATTGTTTGTAAATTTTTATAAAATTCATTCATTAAAATACTAGTAGCATTATCATCAACACTCCATAAAGAGGCAACTACACTTTTTACATTATTAATTAAAAAAGAATTGGCAGGAGATACGTACCATCCTTTTTTTAATTCTTGCGAAATAGCTGTTTCGCAAGCAGATAATGTTACTAGTTCGCAATTTTCAATATCTAAAGTTTTTACTTCTTCAATGGTTAGTTTTCCATCATCATTATTATCGGAAGCAAATTTTAAATATGAATTTTTAAAGTCGGTATAGTCTAAAATACCATGTGTGGCAAAGTGTACATATTTGTTTTTTATTAAACTGTTTTTTGCTTTTTCTTCTGTAGCAGCTTCTTCAGTATATATGGTAGCTTTAGTAATAATTTTTCCTATTTCCATTACTTCTGTTTTCGCACTTGGTAAACTTTTATCAGGGTTACCAAATGCAGTAAATGATGCAAAGTTTTTGTCGGTGATACTGTTATCTGAAAATATATCTAGCTTGCTTGTATAGAATACGCTGAAATCTTCAACTAAAAAATGAAAAGAACTATCTGCCATTCTTTGACCTAAACATTGAAAAGGGATATTGGTTAATCTTCCGTTTGGTATAATACAAAGTTTCTTTTTGTCTTTAATATCCGGCAATACATCTTTAATTAAAAGGTTATATAATTTTTCGGATGTTTCTGTAAAAGTTACGCCGCTAACGGGTTTGCGTTCACGTAATACGGTTGATCGTAATTGTAAAGTGCCCGTACCAGAAGCTTTTCCCGGTACATTAAGTAAACCTATGTATTGTGTAATGGTTGTGTTTATATCTTCTTTCATATCAATTACTTTTATGCCAACTTTTTCGTTGGTTACAGAAAAGATAAGTAATTGATTATCGTTTATTAAATATAGTAATGCTGCAACATCTGCTGGAAGTTTGTTTTTATATTTTTTGAATTCTTCAGGGTTAGCATTCTTTTTAAAATATTCTGAAAGGTCGGGATAGGTTTCAATTAATTTTTGTATGTAATTCAAATATTCACTTGCAACAATTTCTCTTTTTTTGTTGAGTGATGCAATTTGTTCTGTACTTTGTTGAATTTGTTGTGCATTGGCTTGTGTATTGTTTTTAGACTGAATATCTGCAATGCTTTTTTCAATAGCATTTTGTTGTTGCAATAGGGCAGAGGCTTTGTTTACAGCATTTTGTTTTTCTTTATCGTTACTGTTTACGGTAATTGTTCCTAATTTATCTTTTAAGGCGGCGTTACTGCTTTTGTTGGCATAAAACCATGCTTCTTCTGTTTTGTTGTTTGCTGCTAATGCCGCTACTAATTTGTTGTATAAATTAACTTTCTTTTCATCTTGCGAATATTTTTTCTTGGCACTTTCTCCGCCATATAAATTATTGGTATTTTTTTCTACTAATTCTACTGCTTTTTTAAAGTAAGTGATAGCACTATCTGCTTTATTGTTATTGTAATGATATAAACCTAATTCGTACAATGCTTCCCAGTTTAATTTAGTAGTATTAAATTGTGTGCTAATGTTTGCTGCAGTTATTAAATTGCTATAGGCTTGCTCGTTTTTTGCTAATGCACTGTATGTTTTACCTAAGTAAATAGAAGATTCTACTATTCTTTCAATTTCATTGCTTTTTAAACCAATTTCTTTAGTAGCAATTAAATATTTTTCAGCATTATTATATTGATTTGTTGTGTAATATAATTTGCCCAATACTAAATTGGTAGCACAGGCTAATCTGTTTAATTGTTTTGATTGAATAAGCGGTAACAGTTCCAGTAATTGTTTTTCTGCTTCTTTATATTGTTTTAAATAATATTTACACTCGGCTATGTTTACATTAATTAAAAGATAAGTTTCATCTATAATACCGGGTGTTAATTTTTTTTCTGCTTCAATAAATGCAGCTAAAGCTTTTTCATAATCGGCTTGTAAATAATATACATTACCAATATTGTTGATAGAAGTGGCTCTTGCAAATTCCATTTTTTCTAAAGTATAAATAGAATCTGCGGCTTTATAGGCAGCAACACTTTTTGCAAATTCTCCTTGAGCACTGTATAAAATTCCTTTTGTTATATAACCATCTGCTAATGATGCGTTGCTGCCGGTGGTAATATATAACTGCATGGCACTATCATTTGCGGCAAAACCTTTTTCAATATCGCCTTGTAATTGATATAAATAAGAAAGTGCGTTTAATGCATCACCTTGTAATAATTTATTAGAAATGCTTTCTGCAATGGTAATAGATTGTTTGTATTTTTTTTCTGCTATATCAAAATTGCCTTTTGAAATATACAAATTAGCAATATTATTTATATTTTTTATGTACTCTGTTTTATTACCAATAGAATCATACACCTGCATGGCTTTGTTATAGTTTTGCTCTGCCTTGGTAAAATCTAATTGCCAATAAGCAATATTGCCCATACTATTGTATAAAAAACCAATATCTTCTTTACTACTTATTTTATTGCTTATGGTTACTGCCTGATTTAAATAATTTGCTGAAGCAGTAAAATTATAATTGCGAGATTCTAAAGTTCCAAGATTAAGCAAACAGTAAAACTGAGTTACAATATCGCCTTCGGTTTTGCTTAATTCTAAACATTGTTTATAATACTTTTTAGCAGCACTACTATCGTACGAGAAGTAGGCCCCTGCTATATTTGAAAGCGAATTGATTAATTGTTTTTTTGAGTTGAGCGATTTGGCGTAATGATATGCTTTATTATAATATTCAACTGCTTTAGCATAGTTTTTATCATTTTTATAAACATCACCAACATTATTAAAGTTATTGATGATTGAGGAACTGTCTTTTATTATGGCATAATAATTTGCAGAAGAATCATAAGCGTCTAATGCTTTTGTTTTTTCTCCGGTAAGTTTAAATAAGTCTCCTAACTTCTCCCAAGAAAAAGCCATTCTTGAATTATTGTTTGCTATTTTGCCATAATGAATTGCTTCTTTATGTGAGGCAATGGCTTCATTATATTTACCTAAATTCCATAAAGATTGCCCCATCATTGATTTTGCATAACTGGCATTATTGTAATCGTTTTCTTGTATTAATGTTGGGAATGTTTTTTCGTAAATTTCAATGCTTTTGTTGTAGTTGCCTATTTTAAAATTTGAGTAACCAATTCTGTTTGTAATAATGGCTTCTAATCTTTTCTTTCCAAAGTTTTTATATATGGAAGCTGAAGAATCAAAATAGGGAAGTGCTTCTTTATATAATCCTTGATTATTGTAGGTTAAGCCAATATATTCGTAACTAACTGCTAAATCGTTTTTAGATTGAAAGTTGTTGATTGATTTGCTTATTTGAATAGCTTTGGTAAAGTTTACTAAAGCATTTTTATAGTTACCTGCATCATAATCAATCCAACCTGCATAATCATAACGTTTACGTAAATTAAAAGTGTAAGTTGATGTTTCAATAAAAGGTTTTAGTTCTTCTAATCTTTTTTCTATTATAGCAACTGCATTTCTACCTTCAACATATTTTGATATTTTGTATAAACAATATATTTTTTTAAAATGAGCTTGTATTTCTATATTATAATCTTTGCAAAGCATTGCCAGTTTTATAGTTTCATCGCACAGAGGAACTGCTTCGCTATATTTTTCTTGATTTTGATACCATTCTGCTTTGCATATTGTTAAGGCAGCTTTGCCCGAAGTATCGTTAATGGCATTGGCAATTTCAAAACCGAAATCAATCATATCTTTTGCTTTTGCAAATTCATCTGAAGCAATTAAACTAATAGATTCATCTCCTAAAGTATTTATAGTGCCTTCTTTTTTTATAGAAGCTTTATGTTCAAGTGCGTATTTGGTAAAGGCCGCTTTATTTTTACGTAAACTGTATAATTCATCTTTTATTTCATAGGCACTTGTTAAGGCTTTGTTTAAAACCCATGTGGCAAAAGTTTCACTTGATTTCCATGTATAGCCAATGTATTTACCGGGATAAGATTTTACAAATTGAAGAAAGTGTTTTAAATCGGTTTCTTTTGCATCTCTCATTACTTCCATAACGCTTTTGCCTTTGTATCTTCCGGAGTCTATTATTTTATTTACTTCATCGGTTGGTTTAAAAAGATCTTTTAATGAATAGTAAACATCTTTAATGTCTGCAATAATTTCTTTATTTAAACTGTCTTCTAATTGTTTGCTATCATGTTGATATATATAGGCAGGTTTGGCAAAGATTTTATTGTTTAAATCTTTGAATTGAATATTCATGGTAGCTAAATCGAAATAAAGACTATGATAATCTTTTTTAGGAATATTGATATAGGTAGTTAATAAATCTCCTACACGTACAGAATCTTTAGATGAAAATTTTTTATTAAGTGTGATAAGAGCTCCACAGGTATCTTTTCCTAAATATATAATTCTGAAAAAGCCAAGCTCTGCATAACCTTCGGTTCCTGCCTCTTTTCTATATACACTTCGAACTCTTCCTGTTGCGTTTAGTTTAAGCCCATCGTTACTGCCTGCATAAATTAATGCTAAGGTTGTATCGTGTGTAGTGAATATATAAGAAATTTTAAAAGATATTTCTTTGCTTTCTGTTGCTTGTTGTGCTTTACTATAGTGAATAACGAATAATGTAATGAATAGGATAAATAGTTTTTTCATACAATTTTTTTGATGTAGTTTATAAATTAATACCAAATGGTAAATGCTGCGGTTACAATACCTAATTCTTCTACTTTCACTTGGCTGATAGATGATCTTGTATGCACTGCAGTAGTATTTTCTGAAAACATATCATCCACTACTTTTTCAAAAGATTGTAGTTGCCCTGTATTGCTTCTGGTGCGTTTGCGGTTTAATACAAGTCTTAAATCTATTGGTACTTTAGAGAATATGCCTTTAAAAAATTCTTTACCTCTTGGTGTTATGGCATCTACTTGTATGCTTGATATTAATTTTGTTTCGCCGGGTCTAATAATGTAATCTTGTGGTTCTTCACTTTCATCTGGTATTAAAACTTTAATATCGTTATTGGGTAATAAATCTAAAATGGTAAAATATAATGCTTGTGCTCCTTTGTTGGTTATTTTAACGCTAAATTGATCGTTAGGCCTCATCATCATTTCTTTTCCGGCACCAAGGTTAAGTTTTGCGGGAATAACTTCTAAAGTAACATCGTTGGCATAGGTTCCACCATCTGCAATATTTCTAAAATATTTAATGCGTACAATTCTTTTCATTCCATCCATAAAATATTTCCAATCATCTGCAGTTAATGTATCTTTTGAAGTGAATGTTTTTGAGTAATGAACGCTATCGCCTTTTTCAACTAAACTAATTAAATAATTGCCATTGGATTGTTTAGTAATATCTAACATCATATCGGCATTTTCTGTTACGGTTAAAAATGGATATTGTTTAATATTATTTTCTATTTGTTTTTTTAGTAGTGATGCTCGTCCGTTTTTTTCTTTTTCTGTAATAGCTTTTATAAATACGCTTCCGTTAAAACTTCCGTAGCTAATACCATCAATTTTTATAATATATGCTTCAGCTTTATTTAAAGGTTTATTACTGATGCATAAACTTTGAAAAGTGCCTGTTTGTTTTACAACACCTTCGGCAACTAAAGTATTATCGGTAGTTAAAATTTTAAAACTATTACCGTTATTAATATTATCTAATACTCCTGCATTTATAAAGAAGGTGCTATCGTTAGTAGAAAACCTTTCTATTTTAAAATTTTCTTCGCGTTGTATAAATTTTCCGCTAAAAACTTCTTGAGAAACATCTCCCTCAATCATAGGAATTTGTGTAGGAATACTTGCCTGAATTTGTGCTTTTATTTTGTGAAAAAGTGTTGCATAATCTGTGCCTTCATGTAAGTTGGTGATTGCTTTTGCAAATGCGTAGGAGAGAGAACCAACACCAACTTGATTAATATCTTTGCTTTCATAATTCATTTGATTAGGACTTGATGCACTTATTACAACCATATTGGCATCATTATCGTTTTTTAATTTTAAGAAACCTTGTTCCTCTCCGCTATTTCCTTTTAAATCTATATTTACTTTGGGATGATAACCAGGGCTTTGAAATGCAGTAGCTTCTCCACGACAAATAGCAAACTCATTACCTCTTGTTGCAGTACCAGAATAACAAGCATCTAATAACACTAATAAACTTCCTTTACTGCCAATTTTTTTTCTTATCTGTTGTAATTTTTCTCCCAATAAATCATCACGCAAATGGTTCTGCCCTGTATAAGTTACAGGATCATAATTAGCTTTTGCATCGTAAGGAATAATGGCTTCATCATAGCCATCGGGTTCATCTCCATTATCATCTTCAATTTGTTGCCCATGTCCTGAGAATTGAAAGAAAACAATATCACCATCGCCGGCACGTTCAATTAATTTATCTAAAGCCTTAATTATATTAGCTTTTGTAGCTGTTTGATTTAAAAGCGTATCAATATTTTTTTCTGCAAAACCATTTTTTTCTAAAGCAGCTTTTACATACTTTAAATCGTTCATAGAACTAAGGTTACGCCAACGGCCACCTTGCGGATAATCTCCAACGGCAACTACCAATGCAATTTTCTTTTGTGCAAGAACGGGTACGGTAATACAGGCTGCTACAAGCAGAATAAAAATATTTTTCATGGGTTGTTTGTTTAAAACGGAAATGAATTTTCAAAAGGGGATGAAGTGAAGGTGAAAATTCCACAACCACGCCATGAAAATAACAAGTTTTTATCAAACACAAAATACATTACCATTTATTTACTACTAACGAAAGAGCAGTTAATGCTTTTCAGTTACCTTTGCCACCGAAATAAAAGTGTATGAAAAAAACGCATATCATAATGTTGGTTTTAATTGCAGCTGCTATTACGGTTTTAATTAGCTACACAGGCAATTTAACTACTTACGAAACTATTGCATCTGCCAAAGAAAAACCCGGAAAATTTGTAAACTTAATTGCAAAAATTGATAAAAGTCAGCCCGTTACTTACGATGCTGTTAAAGATCCTAACTATCTTTCTTTTGTTGCCGTAGATACTTTGGGCAATACCGTAAAAGTTATTTACCATAATACAAAACCAACCGATATGGAAAAGAGTGAAAGGCTTGTGTTGAAAGGAAAAATAATTGATGGTGAATTTCAATGCAAAGATATTTTATTGAAATGCCCCAGTAAATATAAAGATGATGAAAAGCAAGTTGAAAAAAATGTACAAGCATCTGCCAACTAATTTTCAATTTTATTTTTATAACACTTAACACAGTTGATAATTTTTTTGAAACATATACATGCATTATAACGGAGAACATTTATTGCCCGGCCAGTTAGGCCACTTTTTAGTTATACTTTCTTTAGCAAGTTCAGTTGTAGCAACCATTAGTTTTTTTAAAGCCAATAAAGTGAATAATGCTTTAGAAAAAAATGGATGGTTGAAATATGCAAGAATTGCTTTTTTAGTTGAAACAATTTCTATTTTTTCTGTTTTTGGTATTCTATATTTTTTAGTTGCCAATCATTATCACGAATATTTTTTTGCATGGAATCACTCATCTCGTACCTTACAACCAAAGTATTTATTGGCTTGTATTTGGGAAGATCAAAGCGGTAGTTTTTTGTTGTGGAGCATGTGGCATTGTGTATTAGGATGGGTAATAATTTGGAAACAAAAAAAATGGGAAGCACCCATTTTAACGGTAATCAACTTTGCTCAGTTTTGTTTAGCCACCATGCTATTGGGCGTATATATTTATGGAGTAAGAATTGGAAATGAACCATTTATTTTATGGAGGCAACATATGCCTGATTTACCTTTATTTACTAATCCAGATTATTTGCAATTGCCAAGAGTTTTTGAAGGTAACGATTTAAATACTTTATTACAGAACTATTGGATGGTTATTCATCCCCCCATTTTATTTTTAGGTTTTGCTTCAACTGTTATTCCTTTTGGTTTTGCATATGCAGGCTTAAGCAATAAAGATCATAGCTGGGTAAAACCCGCTATACCATGGGCAAGTTTTTCTGCTGCCGTTTTAGGTACAGGTATTATGATGGGAGCTGCATGGGCATACGAAAGTTTATCGTTTGGTGGTTATTGGGCATGGGATCCTGTTGAAAATGCATCATTAGTGCCTTGGCTTACTTTAATTGCAGGTTTGCATACCAACCTTATTTATAAAAGCTCGGGCTATAGTTTAAAAAGTACTTACTTTTTTTATATTATAAGTTTTGTATTGGTATTGTACTCAACTTTTTTAACAAGAAGCGGTGTACTTGGCGATACATCAGTACATGCTTTTACTATTGATGATAAACATGTAGTTGCATTTTATACACAGCTTATTAGTTTTATATTATTGTTTTTTATTCCTGCTATGTGGTTGTTTTTTAAAAATTATAAAATTATTCCAACCATTAAAAAAGAAGAGAATAGTTATAGTAGAGAGTTTTGGATGTTTATTGGCTCAATGGTATTTTTTCTTTCAGCTATCATTATCATTTTCAAAACATCAACTCCGGTATTTAATAAAGTATTCGGCTCCAACATTGCTCCACCCGAAGATCCTGAATTTGCATACAATCAAATTCAAATATTTGTTGCAGTTGTTATTGGTGTACTAACGGCAGTAACACAATATTTGCGATACAAACAAACACCTAAAAACGTATTTGTAAAAAAAATAATATATCCTACACTTGTAGCATTAGTTATAAGCATTGCCATAAGTGTATTGGGAGATATTAGCTATACTAAAAAAGGAATTGGATTTTTAGGAGCAATACATATTGCCATATTTGCTGCAGTATATGCTGTTATTGCCAATGCAGGTTATATATGGTTGGTATTAAAAGGGAAAATAAAAGCTGCCGGAGCATCGGTAGCACATATTGGTTTTGGATTGGTATTGATAGGTATTTTAATATCATCTAGCAAGAAAGCAATTTTAAGTTGGAACACAACAGGCATTGCCATGTTTAAGCAAGAAAAAAATGAAAACCCAGCTGAAAATATTACCCTGTTTAAAGGCATTGCAACTGATATGGGTAAGTATATGGTTACTTACACAAAAGATACTTTTAACGAAAGAGAAAGAAAACGATTTTACGAAATTCAGTTTCAAGATAAACAAACAAAACAACTATTTAATCTCTATCCAGACATTATAAAAAATAATAAAGGGATGGAAGGCTTTAGTGCTAACCCATCAAGTAAACATTATTGGAATAAAGATATTTTTGTTTATATATCTTCTTTCCAACAAAACAAACAAGACGATACCACACATTTTGAAAGCCATGAAATAAAAGTGGGTGATACTGTTTTCTATTCAAAAGGATTTATTATTCTAAATAAGGTTGATATAAACCCTGCTACCCAAAAAGCAAAATATGCACCTGATGAAGCTGCTTTATTTTTAAACATGGAAGTAGTGGCTAAAGATGGAAGAAGATATGCAGCATCTCCGGGTATTGCCATAAAAAACAATCAAGTGCGTGAAATGCCCGATAGTGTTATATCACAAAGTTTGGTATTGAAATTTAATAAAGTAATTAATGGAGATGCAGGTAAACTTGAAATTGGTGTAAAAGAAAGTAGTGCCATAACCGATTTGGTTACTCTTAAAGTATATGAATTTCCTATGATTAATGTTTTATGGATAGGAATTGTAATAATGGTAATAGGTTTTGTAATGAGTATTCTTCAACGCAACAGAAAATCTACATTAACAACAGCTTAAATTTTGTTGGGTTACTTTTTTAATTTTAAGTGTATCAATAGGCAAAGCTTTTGTAACTTTAAATTATAATGAAGTTATCTGCATTACATATTATTCGCTATTCATTTATTGTATTATTATTTTTTTGTTTTCAAAAAGTAAAAGCACAGCATAGTGTTTATGATACTGTAAAAGTATATGCTTATGTAACCGTAGAGGGAGATACAATACCTATGAGCTATTTACCCGATGTAGAGGTGTTTGCTAAATTAACCGCAAGGCAAAAACAATATTGGGCAGAGTGGACAAGGCTTCGCAATGCAGTATATGTTACCTATCCTTACGCAAAAACGGCTTCAAAAATTATGAACGAAATAAATGCACGTTTGGTAAATGTGCACGACAGAAAACAACGCAAAATCATTATTCGATCAAGAGAAAAAGAATTAAGAAAAGAATTTACAGATAAACTTACTAAGCTTTCTATTTATCAAGGAAAAGTTTTAATGAAATTAATTTACCGAGAAACAGGAAATAGCTGTTACGAAATTTTAGATGAGTATAAAGGAAGTTTTAATGCAATACTTTATCAATCAATTGCCTTTGTTTTTGGAACCAGTTTAAAACAAGTGTATGATGCTTCAGGCAAAGATGCCGATATGGAAAAAATTGTAAGAGATGTAGAACGTATGTATGGATATAGAAGTTAAATATAATGTTTTAATATTTGCATAAACTGCTCACGCATAATCATTTTAGCTCCTAAACTTTCTAAATGTTCGGTATATACCTGACAATCTATTAATGTAATACCTTCTTTTTTTAATTCTTCAACATACTTTATAAAAGCAAATTTGCTGGCATTGCTTTTAAAACTAAACATACTTTCTCCAAAAAAAATTTTTCCTATTTTAATACCATATAACCCGCCCACTAATTCGTTATTCTGCCATACTTCTGCACTGTGGGCAAACCCTTTTTTATGTAATAATGTATAAGAAGTTTGCATTGTTGGGTTTAACCATGTACCATCTTGACCTTTACGTGGTATTTCTTTACATGCTTGTATTACTTTTTCAAAAGCTTCATTAATAGAAAAACGAAATTCATTTTTCTTTAAAACCAATTTCATGCTTTTGCTAATTTTTAATTCATCGGGCAATAAAACAAAACGAGGGTTAGGGCTCCACCACAACGGCACTTCACCATTATACCAAGGGAAAATTCCATTTGTATAAGCTAATAAAATTCTATCAGGGCTTATATCTCCACCCATTGCCAATAAACCATCTTGCAGAGCATCTTCAATAGGAGGGAACCATAACTTTTCATTTAATACTTGCAAAGGCATAATACTTCGAAGGTAAAATTCAATAATAATCTATAAACCGATAATGAAATATTGTATAAGTCTGTATGTTGTATGTAAAATTAATTTATGCTTCTTGCACTTCTTCTATAGTAGCATTAATGCCACGCTCGGTAATAGCATCACACATAGGTTTTAAAGTATTATAATCTCCGGTTTTTACAGCACATTTTCCTTTAAAATGAATTAATAAGGTACATTGTTCTGCTTGTTCTGTTGTATGATTACAAACTTCAATTAAAGTTTCAATAACCCATTCAAAAGTATTTACTTCATCATTCCAAACAACTAAATTCATTGACGATGCAATGGTATCAGCAATTGCTGTTTCATTTAATTCAGATGTATTATTGTTTGTTAGTGGAAGCATATTGCAAAAATAATATGAACTTACTATAATTTTTTTTTGGCTAATATATTTCAAACCCTATTTTTGCACTCCCAAAACGGGAAAGGGAGTTTAGCTCAGTTGGTTTAGAGCATCTGCCTTACAAGCAGAGGGTCGGCGGTTCGACCCCGTCAACTCCCACATTATCAAAAAGGCCTCAAGTAATTGAGGTCTTTTTTTATTTTACAAAATACAGTGTAAATTTTACTGTTGTGATTTGCTTTCAAACTTTGTTCTTTCTATTTTTGATAACAACGTAAAATTCTTAGTTATCCTGTCAGTTGTCGTTGTGATTTGCTTTCAAACTTTGTTCTTTCTATTTTTGATAACAACTCAAAAAGAATACGAAGTTGGTGCTTTAGAGTTGTGATTTGCTTTCAAACTTTGTTCTTTCTATTTTTGATAACAACGATTTTCAACTTCTTACGAGCCTTTCCGTCGTTGTGATTTGCTTTCAAACTTTGTTCTTTCTATTTTTGATAACAACAAATAAAAGATACATTCACCGCCAATACCTGTTGTGATTTGCTTTCAAACTTTGTTCTTTCTATTTTTGATAACAACTAATAGTGCAAATGTTCCCGTACTGCTATCGTTGTGATTTGCTTTCAAACTTTGTTCTTTCTATTTTTGATAACAACTTGAATATAAATTTTATATCATATCTGCCTGTTGTGATTTGCTTTCAAACTTTGTTCTTTCTATTTTTGATAACAACTATCTTTTGCATAGGCATTATCCGGCATGTGTTGTGATTTGCTTTCAAACTTTGTTCTTTCTATTTTTGATAACAACAAAATAGGATTATTTAAACTATCTACTGCTGTTGTGATTTGCTTTCAAACTTTGTTCTTTCTATTTTTGATAACAACTAATCCTGCTGCTATTACACAAGGGAAGTGGTTGTGATTTGCTTTCAAACTTTGTTCTTTCTATTTTTGATAACAACTGTTTTTATATTTTATAGTAGTTGTGATTTGTTGTGATTTGCTTTCAAACTTTGTTCTTTCTATTTTTGATAACAACAATAATAATCGGTTAATGTACATCTGCCTAGTTGTGATTTGCTTTCAAACTTTGTTCTTTCTATTTTTGATAACAACGTATTGGCTCACTACCTGCTAAGGGCTACCGTTGTGATTTGCTTTCAAACTTTGTTCTTTCTATTTTTGATAACAACCGTGCCTTCTTAAATGCTTCAACGTTAGTAGTTGTGATTTGCTTTCAAACTTTGTTCTTTCTATTTTTGATAACAACGGTAACGATTGGCACACGAATTTAAAAACGGTTGTGATTTGCTTTCAAACTTTGTTCTTTCTATTTTTGATAACAACTTAATCCCGTTTATGGTGCACCAAGCCTTAGTTGTGATTTGCTTTCAAACTTTGTTCTTTCTATTTTTGATAACAACTTTCGTTTTTTAAATAGCTTCGCCAAGCCCGTTGTGATTTGCTTTCAAACTTTGTTCTTTCTATTTTTGATAACAACATGAAAGTAACATTAGGCGGCAACCGATTAGTTGTGATTTGCTTTCAAACTTTGTTCTTTCTATTTTTGATAACAACAAAACAAACGAGGACGGCACAGAGTGGGTAGTTGTGATTTGCTTTCAAACTTTGTTCTTTCTATTTTTGATAACAACATAGAGGGCTACGACAAAGACAATGCAATGTTGTGATTTGCTTTCAAACTTTGTTCTTTCTATTTTTGATAACAACAAGTATTTAATAAATACAATACTTCATTTAGTTGTGATTTGCTTTCAAACTTTGTTCTTTCTATTTTTGATAACAACATGGAAATGCAAAGTCAATACGATGAGATAGTTGTGATTTGCTTTCAAACTTTGTTCTTTCTATTTTTGATAACAACAATATGTGATGATGTTATAATGTACCTGCGGTTGTGATTTGCTTTCAAACTTTGTTCTTTCTATTTTTGATAACAACTTCTACGCCAAAATGATCACATAATTGAGAGTTGTGATTTGCTTTCAAACTTTGTTCTTTCTATTTTTGATAACAACGGATTGTGAACATCAATGCCGCCCGAAGCCGTTGTGATTTGCTTTCAAACTTTGTTCTTTCTATTTTTGATAACAACTCATCAGCCAATTGTTGTTGTGTCATATTTGTTGTGATTTGCTTTCAAACTTTGTTCTTTCTATTTTTGATAACAACCCATATTGAATAGCAGCATTCTTTGCTGCTGTTGTGATTTGCTTTCAAACTTTGTTCTTTCTATTTTTGATAACAACTAATTATAATGCTGAATTAAATAAACGAAGTTGTGATTTGCTTTCAAACTTTGTTCTTTCTATTTTTGATAACAACTAACCCTTTGCTAATCCAAAGTCGTTTTCTGTTGTGATTTGCTTTCAAACTTTGTTCTTTCTATTTTTGATAACAACAATTTCTGATTGCAGAAATGGCAAGAGTGAGTTGTGATTTGCTTTCAAACTTTGTTCTTTCTATTTTTGATAACAACAGAAGATTTTATTGATACACAACGCCCGGAGTTGTGATTTGCTTTCAAACTTTGTTCTTTCTATTTTTGATAACAACTTTTTTGGATATTCCAAACACCGCTACATCGTTGTGATTTGCTTTCAAACTTTGTTCTTTCTATTTTTGATAACAACAAAAGTAAAATCTTGAAACATAGGCGTAGGGTTGTGATTTGCTTTCAAACTTTGTTCTTTCTATTTTTGATAACAACATGACTACAAAGGGGAAGGTAAAGTTTGTAGTTGTGATTTGCTTTCAAACTTTGTTCTTTCTATTTTTGATAACAACAGTATTAGCTAAAACACCAATAGTAGTAAGCTTTTTGGCTGGAAATAGAAAGAAAAAAATGAACTAAAAAGTTGCTTAGTTACTTTAATTAGGCAACTTTTTTATTTCTAAACACAAAAGTGGTTGTAATGATTAATTGAGTAATTGGTTAAAAAAGTTCTAATTGTTGGGGAACATTAACAGGCTCTGCTTTTTTCTTTCCTTGGTAAATTTCCATCATGCCAAATTGTTTATCGGTAATGGTTAATATACCTATATGCCCTTTTTCGGGTAAATTTTGTTTTACGCGTTTTACATGCACTTGTGCATTTTCGCTGCTGGCACAATGCCGTAAATAGATAGAAAACTGAAACATACTAAATCCGTCTTGCAGAATTTTTTTTCTAAAGTCGGCATAAACCTTCTTTTCTTTTTTAGTTTCAGTTGGTAAATCAAAAAATACTAATACCCACATAATTCTATAAGCGTTTAAACGATCTGTTTTCATGTAATAGTTTTATTATGCGAATATTTTTTGTCATTCTGATTTGATTGACGAATTTGTTTGCTCTATGTTTATTGGTAGTTTACAATCATAGCAGGCATCTACATTTTATTTTCTTGTAAAATAAATATTCACTAAAAATCAAGTGTAGGGAAATTTAGTTTTCTTAATTCTCCGCTATAACATTTACTTAAACTTACTGCTGTTTTTTGCATAGCAATGCTTAGTGGGCTTGTTTCGTTGTTTATATACACATCGGTAATAGGTAGTTTTAATAGTTTATTTTTAAATTCAGGTGTAAGGTTTTCTACTTGTGTAGTTTCATTCACAATGCCTCTTACAATTATATCTACAAAAGGTCGGTAGGGTTCCATCATATCATCTGCCAGGCAATAGGCATTGTATCTGTTTCTGTGAAAGATACCTAAGGTGGGCAGCAAACCCGCACCGGTTATGGCTCTTGCCATACAAGCTCTTATAATGGCGTAGCCGTAGTTTAATAAATTATTGGGAGGAGGTCCTTCGCGTTTTCTAAAAAATTGCCATGCAGGTGGAAACAAATGACTCCAATAGTAAGCTGCTGCTTTGGCTTCATCATTATCGGCATCTCCGCTTTTTACATTTTGTGCAGCATTAACTAAATAATTATTTTGTATATTGTATTTATTTAATACAAAGCTTTGATTTTGAATTTTTGCTTTTACGGTTTGTTGCCATAGTTGTTTTTTTAATGGCACGGTAGCATTTATTTGTTCTCTAAAACGCTCACTTTGTAAAGTATTGCTTTCTAAGGGCATGAATAAGCCTGATGGGTGATGTGTGTTATTGCAGGTAATTACGGCTACATTATTGGCAATTAATTTATCTAACAAATAATGTGAAAGTGTTATTTGTTGATGTCCTAACACCAATATGCCGATATCTTCAATAGGTACAATGCGTTCGGCTCTGTCTTCATAACCTTTAATATGCTCATAACTTACTACCAATTGCTCGTTTGAGCATTTGAGATGGCAGGGGCTTTCTATGCAGAGGGTGCGTTTAAGCATACATTATATTTTAATATTGCCAAGTCTATCAACCACTAGTTTCAACATGGTATCTTTTTCTTTCGTAAGTTCAATCTTATTTAGAGTTGTAAACTCCATTTTATTGACTATTGGTTTTGCTACCGCATAAGGAATGCAAGAAAGCCTATTTCCAGTAAAACTTACCACTTTGTAAATTCTTTGTAACTGCTGCTGTGTAAGTTTTTCAAAGTTGACTAATGCTTTATTTTCTCTTTCTTCATCTGTTGGTATATATACTAAATCATTTGGGGAGAGATGAAATAAAAGTGTATCTCCCTTATCATTAGTGATAGGAACTGATTGTGGTTTTTCTTTTCTTTCGGCACTTTGTTTTTGGCTTTCTAAGACTTCATTGAATGGAATGCTATTGTAGCTACGTTTTCCGGTGACATCTACATAAATGGCAAAAAATAGGTTTGTTCCTTTTGCTGCTATAACATATTTATCTTTTTTATTTCCTGTTTGCCCAACAGGAAACTTTTCGCCTTTAGCTTTATAAATTCTTACTTTGTAAATTGGTTGGTGAAACTTGCCGTTATTCAATGTTTGAATATTATTATTCAAATCATCAATCCCATCTGCTGAAAAAGCTACTATTTCTGCTGTAATTTGCTTCCCTTTTTCATCTTTTGCAGTTTGGTATTTTTCTTGTTTAAGATGATTGAGTAAAATTTTTTGAATACCTGTATCAGTAATGCTTTCAATAGTTGCAACATTAAAAGTATCATCTAGCTTTACTCTCGATGCAACATTTTTTGGGATGCCTTTATCATCTATATCCCAATAATAGATTTCAACTTTCGATATGTCTTTATCATTCCAAATGTTTTTTCTGTCTTTAAAAAATTTTTGTAACATTTTTTTGTCATACTTAATCTCAACTAATTCTTTTATTTGTTTACGCAAATCATTATCTACAATGTCTTCCCATTTATCTAATGCAACATTTAGCATTACTATTTTTTTAAACCGTAACTTAACTAAGCCTGCTACTGTATCTTGATGCAATGGTTTTCTTATTGCCCAACTATCGCCCTTAGTTTGTTTGACAACTACTTTTTGCATTACCCCATTTTTATTTTCCCAACGTTGATATTTATTGACTGTTTTGTTGATTACTCTAAGGTTTTGTTTAAAACTAACAACGGTAGTATTTAAGAAATCTTTTGTTTCTTTAGTAAAATTTTTCCAAGGTAAATTAAACATCCATTTATAATTTTTGCCGCTCCCTTCATTATATTTTTTATAGCAAAGAATGTCCCTTAAATCTTCCCTTTTTTGTTGCTTTTCTTTTTCGCTTTTTTTCTTTTCTAATGCACTTTGATTGTTCAAATAATTAATGTGGTTTCGTGTAGCACAAGCTATTACCAACGCATCTAAAGCGTGGTGCCTGTGGTCTATTCTTTTCTTTGTAAAACCTTTTGATAATTCTAAAGGAACTGTTGGTAAAAACTTATTGGTTGTAGGATTGATGTTTCCAAAGTTTGTGCTGTTGGTTAAGGCATTCAATCTTTCAAAACGTGGTGCAATAATTTCATTCCATTCATCATTCAATCCCCAGTCTTGTTTTAATGTAGAAGTTATTTGCCCATTGCTTGATAAAACATTTACAGATGTCGTGCCATCATCTTTTTCATCTTCTCTTACAATGTTTGATAACAAATTTTTTATCATTTTGCTTACATATCGGGTATCATTTATCTGTCTTTCTGCAAATTTTTGTGGTACTTCAATCATTAATAATTTCTGCATCTTACTCCGACTTTTTCCATACTGTTTTTTCACTAAATCTTCATAAGCATCGGCAGTTAGAATTTCTACTGTTTTACCAAAGTTTAGTGTAACTTTTTGACCAGGGAACTCTTTTATAAATTCTAAGCCAAGTCGATTATTTTTTAGCTTATTTACTTCAGCTTCACAAATAACTTTATTACTAAATGAATCATCAAAAAATCTTGATTGAGGGATAATATGTTCAATTTCATATGCAGGTGTAAATAGTTTATTTAAAGGGATAATCGCACCAGTATATGGACTTCTGTATTTTTGTTCAAGCCATAGTTTGTAACGTATTAAATCATTTTTTGATGGTTGTGCAGCTTTACTAATTTTTAAAATATCGTCAGGTATTTCAGCCTCAGCATTCAATGCACCATTCTCATATATTTTTAATATTTCTTGCTGAGTTGGTGAGTATGGGCGAACATTCTCAACATCGCTATCATTTGCTAGTTCTGCTAATAGTGCTTTAATCCTAAAATTTGTATTCTCATTTTCAGTTATTTTATTGGTCAATTCCTTACGTTTATCAGCAGAATTTTTCATTTCCCTTCCCAACTCAATATGTATTTCATCAAAATAGTTTTCCTTTCCTTGGCCATAATAATTCCATATATCTTTTACCACTCGTAGTGTTTCAGTAACAACCTGCTCAACTATTGGATTATGTAAAGAATGTTGTTTAAACTCTTGCAAATAATTTTCTAAGTCTTGTACAGACTTCCATTTTTTAATTTCTCCTTCTTCGCTATGCCTATCATATACAATATAACTTGTAAGCCAAAGTGGCAAGCCTTTAAAATGTTCAATACTTGTTAAATTGATTGCCTTATCTCTTACTCTTTCTTTAATGTTCTCATCATATTCGGCGTTTATAATTTTGCCAATTCTTTCTTTTGTTTTCTTATCAATTTCATTTTCATTCCAATATTTGCCCATTCGCATTAAAGGCAATAATTTCTTGATTGCTTTTGCAGAGTAAGCACCATATTCATTTTTATAGGGTGGCATTTTTTTAAATTGCTCTACAAAACTTTTTTCATCTAAATTATATTTTAAGGCAAATTTTTTTAAAGCACTTTCTATTTCGTTTTTATCATTTACCGAATAGAAAATATGCCATAATTTTTCTTCAATTTCTTTGGTTAAAAAATCAGTAGGTATATTTTCAACTTTTGCTAATCTTGAAACAATTTGCGAATATGTTTCATTGCATGGATAATTTTTAGATTCATCCTTTACAGCATCATAAACATAATTCCATCTGTAATTGCTTGCTTTAAGTTTTAATGGCTTTAATAAATAATTAAGCAAGGCTTTGTGGTCAACTTCTTTTCTGCCATTTAACCAATCAAACAGTTTTACCCAATCATCTTCTGTTTGCAAGAATTGAGAAGTAACATCTTGTTGTGTTGTCTTTTCATAAATACGTAAATTTTGCATCCATTGCCATAATCTGAACTCTTGAAATAGTGGATGAGATTTTGCGATACATTTTATAGCTTCTTTCTTTTCAACTCCATTTACTTTAAAAGTTCTACTTTCATACCTGCAATCACTTATCAATGTTTTTTTACTTTTTAATGGACGTTGATAAAAAATAATATCATTTAAAAATAGGTGTGCAAAATCTTTTTTCCCAATGTTGTTTCTGTGGTCTTCGTTATACTCGTATAATTCCTTTATGCATTGCAGGTAAAGGCTCACATCTTTTAACTCTGAATGGTGTAGTTGTTGCATTGCTAATATTTGTTGCAACTCGTCTTTATAAAATTTACGTTCAATAACCCTTACCAAGCTTCCATTAATTTTTTGTTTAGGGTTTTGCAATAAGGTATCATAAATGTAGGTGCCAACAGTTTTATTGCTTTTGTAAATTATATGTTCAGTTTTCTTCTTTACCAAAGTCCAGTCGTTTTCATCTGGTGCTCTAAAAGTCCTTTTTTCTTTACCAGTTTTGTCTATTGTTATTGTAACAACGAACTCCTTTACTTTTCCTTTCCATAAAATGGGAATATTACTTGGTTTAATAAAATCCCAGCCATTCTCTAAAACAATTTTATATAGGGTTTGCTTTTTAGCATTTATTTCTTTTGTGTCTATTACATCAGTAACAGTTAAAGGATGAAACTCTACTCTTTTATCATCTGCATTATCTTCTTCATCTTCGCCTCTTAATTGGTAATATCCACGCTTTTGATTAAAATTTAAAAGCAACCAAGCCAATTCTTCTTTGTCAATTTTTTGTGTTAATGCTTTATTGCGTAGATAATAAATTGTCCAATCGTAAGGTATCAGTTTTCCATCTTCTAAAAGTTGTGGTTGGTGCTTTTTAAAATCCTCAACCATTTCGTTGAATGATTTTTTAAAAATAAATTCAAATGTTTTAGTTTCATTATTAAATCTATAGGGAATCTTAGGTTCAGCTTCTTTTAAAAACTGACCAAGCCTCCCTTTAAAATCTATTTCTTTTGCATAATGTTCTGGCAAATAACCAAGAATATTCAATACTCTATGTAGCCTTTCTCTTCTCAGTATGTGCCTTTCTCTTAATCTTCTTATTCCTCTAAAGCCTGTACGTTTAGCTGTATCACTTTCTGTTATCCCACTATCAAATTTTCCAAGAATATCTTCACTCATAGGAATTATTCTTGCTCCAATTTTAATAATGTTTCCGTTATTTTCTTCGATGTTTTGGTTAATTAATGCCCAACCAATACTGTTAGTTCCTAAGTCGAGCCCTAAAATTGTTTTGTTCATATTAGGTCAGTTTGTATTTTCGCATTATTGAAAGCAAATCACAATAAGGATTATTCCGTTGTGAAAATCATTTAAGTTGCCTCGTCTTTCTACGGGGCTTTCTTTTTCCAAAATTTATCTACTGCCTTAGTAATGCTTTTAACTTAATTTTGTTTACGTTTTTTCTACTTCAATATTAAATAAATTATTGCATTTTAAGCAATTTTTAAGTTACTAATTTAATGTAATCAATATTCAATTAAAATATATATTATGAGTAATTCAAATGAAATGTATCCGGCTGCAACTGCCGAAAATATTAGGCAAAAAGCCGATTTGGCTCCTAAGCAAATTGAAGCTTGGAGAACTTTTAGCAGAGCTGTTTTTAAAGAAGGTGTATTGGATGAAAAAACGAAGCAATTAATTGCGGTAGCGGTAGCTCATGTTACTCAATGTCCATATTGCATAAAATCGCATGTACCACAGGCTTTAAAAAAAGGAGCTACTAAACAAGAAATTATGGAAGCAATTTGGGTAGCTTCTGAAATGAGGGCAGGAGCAGCGTATGCACATGCAACTATTGCTTTAGAAGCAATGAATAATGAAGATAAATAATTATATGTATTTAAACTAAAGTGTATAGATAACATGAATAAACCACTATATAATTTTTTTACAAACGATCATCGTCGTATAGAAACCTTGCTAGATAAAGCAACAGCTAATGCTAAAGAAATACAGATGGATTATTATCATCAATTTCGTACGGGTCTTTTAAAGCATATTAAAATGGAAGAAAAAATACTTTTTCCCGCTGCACAAAAAGCCAATGGAGGCGTACCTTTGCCACTTGCCGCCAAACTTAGGTTAGATCATGGAGCTTTAACTTCTTTAATGGTAGTGCCACCCAACAATAGCGTAATTAAAGTATTGCGTTATATTTTAGAAAAGCATGATATTTTAGAAGAAGAGCCGGGCGGTATGTATGATGTTTGTGAAAAATTAACTGAAAACGAAACACAGAATTTATTAGTGGAATTAGAAAGTGCAACTGAAGTTCCGGTGCATCCACACAATACGGCTGATTATGCATTGAAGGCAGCTAAAAATGCATTAGCGAGAGCAGGATATAATTTTGATGCATTGGCTTAATTGATGATTTTGAAAAAAACTTATCAGTAAAGAATAAACATATAAAGAATAAATTTAAAATATAAGCGGGATGTCAAAAATACGAGTAACAAAAGTTTTTACGCTTGATGTAGCCCATGCCCTTGAAGGTTATGATGGTTTATGTAAAAATATTCATGGGCATACTTATCATTTCAGAGTAACTGTATGCGGGAAAATAAAAAATGAAATAGGGCATCCTAAAAACGGAATGGTAGTAGATTTTGGAGATTTGAAAAAAATAGTGCGAAAAGAAATTTTAGAAAAATTCGATCATTCCTTGGTGTTAATGGAAGGCTCTTCTTTGCTTCAATCCATTCGTTCAGAAATAAATGAAAGATTGATACTTACACCGTTTCAACCTAGTTGCGAAAATTTATTACTGCATTTTATTTCAATATTAAAACCTTTACTTCCTGCAGAAATAGAATTAATTGCTGCACGTTTAGATGAAACACCTACTTCCTATTCAGAATGGTTTTTGGCAGATCAAGCATAAGTAAGGATATAACTTTCTGAATATTTTTGGATGTCTAAAAAAAGGTGGTCAATCTGTTTTGCTGCAATCTACAGAACAAAAACTGCTGCACCCAATGTATTTGAAGTTTGTAGCAAAGCCGCAAAAACTTACCGTAAAAATTATTTCAATAAAAGAAAAGTGGGTAATTATAATTGTTTAATATTATTTTTTATTTCCTCTAATAATATGTCTGCTTGTTCTTTATCAAAATCTTCATGCTGTTTTTTCTTTACACCTACTTTTGAAAGTTCTAAATGAAAATTGGGTTGTATGCCATGATTATCTAAACAGGCTTTTGAGCAAGTTAATGGGCAACCATCAATTACTACTATCTTCCTTCCCGATTGTGCTGTTTTTACTAACTTTTTTACATTGCCGCCCACTCCTACAATACATGACATTTCTGCGGCTCCACTTCTATCTAATTTTACGGCTAAGTAATTTGCCATTTGTGCAGCACTTGAACAACCGGAACAAGAATAAACTAACGGTATTTTTTGAATAGCTGTATTCATATTGATTTTATAAAAAGACAAAGTTATCCTTTTTGTAAATGTGGCCTCAAAAATATTGGTAGTAAAAAAATTATACTATTGCATTATTCAGTGTAAGGATATATTTATCAATATACAACTGCTTATTTTTTAATTTGTATTGTTGAATAAAACGAGGATGTTCAAGAATAGTAAGTTTGTTAAAAAGTTGATGTTCTTTATTTAATATTTCAATAAAAGTTGCATTCTTTTTTCCTAAAATAAAAACTTCAGAAGTATCTAATCCTAAGCTAATATGTTGTTTAAGAGATAGTAGCATGAAGTCTTTTACGTTTTCAAAAAGTTTTTTATCATCATAATAATTGGCATTCAACCAAATGTTTTCTTTTGCTTTTTTTACAATAGCTAAAGGAAAGGGTGAGTTGATATAAAATTTTTGATAGAAGCTCTTTACTCCTCCAAAATAATTTATCATATCATACATAAATACCGAAGAAATTTCATGTGTATGTGCACTGTGCATTGTTATGCCACAAGCACTTTCTAAACGTTTGGTATCGGTAAACGGAACGCCCGTTACACCTGCTCCGTGCCTACTTGGGTTAATACCAATAATAAATTTTCTTTTATTGTAATCGTTATAAAATTTGTAATAAAATTTTTGCATCACCAATATTGTTTCAGGGTTATTGTGATATGGATTTAAAACCTGAAAATCTGGTGGCAGTTTTCCTATGTATTGTAAATTTTTATTAAACTCAATTACCTTTTGTGCAAAGGTTTCTTTTTTGTTCATGTTGTTGAATGCATCAATTAATAAAGTATAATATATTTTAATATGAAAAATTATTTTTTCTTTAAATAATCTCTTAACACATATTGCAGAATACCATTGTTTTTATAATATTCTATTTCTATGGCAGAATCTAATCTTGCTTCAACTTTAAAATTTATTTCTTTTCCCGAAGGGTGAATAGCTTTTACATCTAATAATTTATGAGGAGTTAAATTTTTTTCTAAACCATTAATAGCAAAAGTTTCTGTTCCATCTAAACCCAATGAAGCGGCATTTTGTTCATTAGTAAAAATAAGAGGGGCAACGCCCATGCCTACTAAATTGCTTCTATGAATACGTTCATAACTTTCTGCAATAACCGCTTTAACTCCTAATAAAAAAGTTCCTTTTGCAGCCCAATCTCTTGAAGAGCCTGAACCATATTCTTTGCCTGCAAGAATAATTAAAGGTGTATTGTCATTTTTATATTTCATTGCCACATCAAAAACGGTGGTTACTTCATTTGTAGGGAAATATTTACTGTAGCCTCCTTCTTTATCAACAATTTTATTTTTAATTCTAACATTTGCAAATGTTCCTCTCATCATTACTTCATGATTGCCTCTGCGTGAGCCATAAGAATTAAAATCTTCTTTTGCAATACCTTTTGAATTAAGATAAACACCGGCAGCAGAATTTTCTTTAAAAGAACCTGCAGGAGAAATATGATCTGTTGTTACAGAATCTCCTAAATATAATAATACTCTTGCGTTATTAATATCTGTAATGGGTGCTGGTGTTGCTTGTAAATTTTCAAAGAAAGGAGCTTCTTTAATGTAAGTAGAATTTTTATTCCATTCAAAATTTTGATCAAGATTTACTGCTAAGTTTTGCCAATCTGTAGAGCCATCAAAAATTACATCATACACTTCTTTAAAATCATCTTGCTTTAAACATTCATTAATTGTTTGTTGAATATCTTCTCTGCTTGGCCAGATATCTTTTAAATAAACAGGTTCTCCATTAGGGTCAAAATCAATTGGATCATTAATTAAATCTATATCAACTCTACCAACTAAAGCATAAGCAACAACAAGCATTGGCGACATTAAGAAATTCATTTTAACTTGTGGATGTACTCTTGCTTCAAAATTTCTATTGCCGGAAAGTACTGAAGCAACCACTAATTCTCCTTTATCAACAGCTTCTGCAATTGCAGGAGGTAAAGGACCTGAATTACCTATGCATGAAGTACAACCATAACCAACAGTATGAAAACGTAAAGCATCTAAATCTACATTTAAACCGGAGCGTTCTAAATATTTTGTTACTACTTTAGAGCCGGGTGCTAAAGAAGTTTTTACCCACGATTTTGTTCTTAAACCTTTTTCAACTGCGTTTCTTGCTAATAATCCTGCACCAACCATTACAGCAGGGTTTGAAGTATTTGTACAGCTTGTAATAGCAGCAATAACAATACTTCCATCACTCACAACAAATTCTTTATGTTTTTGTTTAACTCTTACTGTATGATGTTCATTATCTGCAATTATTTCAGAAACGGCTTCTGTGTTTTTAGGGAGTTTGCCAAAAATAAATTCTGTTCCGGAGCCTCCTTCTTTCAACCATGCAGAGTCTATTCTTTCTTCTTTTGTTTTATAATCTCTGTTAAATTCTCCTTTTAATATTTCGCAAAATTTATTGCCTAAATCTTTTACAAAAATTTTGTCTTGTGGGCGTTTAGGACCGGAAACTGTTGGTTCTAAGGTTGATAAATTTAATTCAACAACAGTTGAATATTTTATGTTTTCATTTCCTGTTCTCCATAATAAATTTTCTTTGCAATATGCTTCTACAATATTTATTTGTTCTTCTGAACGATTGGTAGAACGCATATATTCTAATGTTCTATCATCAATAGGAAAATAAGTAACTGTACAGCCAAATTCTGGTGACATATTGCCTATTGTTGCACGGTCTGTAACAGATAAATTATTTAAGCCATCCCCAAAAACTTCAACAAATTTTCCAACCACTTTTGTATCACGTAATAATCTTGTAATAGTTAATACTAAATCAGTTGCAGTACAATGATTAGGAATTTTTCCGATTAGTTTTAAACCTACTACTTCAGGACAAGTAAAAAATATAGGCTGACCAAGCATGGCTGCTTCTGCTTCAATTCCTCCAACTCCCCAAGCAATTACACCAATACCATTCACCATAGGTGTGTGAGAATCTGTACCAACCAATGTATCAGGAAAAAGCCAACCATTTCTTTCAGTAACAGCTTTGCATAAATATTCTAAATTTACTTGATGACAAATTCCCATACCGGGAGGTACTACAGTAAAATTTTTTAATCCTTTTTGTGCCCATTTTAATAATTCATAACGTTCTTTATTTCTATCAAATTCAAGTTCTACATTTTTATCGTAAGAATAATCTGTGCCATAATAATCTACTTGAACAGAGTGATCAATAACTAAATCTACAGGAATAGCAGGATTAATTTTTTGACCATCTTTACCATGTCTAACATATTCTGCACGCAATGAAGCCATATCTACAACAGCCGGAACGCCTGTAAAATCTTGCATTAGCACACGCCCCGGCATAAAAGGAATGTCTTTATCAATAGTTTGAGGTTGCCAATTTAATAGTGTATCAACATGTTCATCTGTTATACTAAATCCATCATAATTTCTTAATATGTTTTCTAATAAAATGCGAATACTAAATGGCAAATGTTCTACACTTTTACCATTAAAATTTTTCAGTGAACTGTATTGATATTTTTTACCATTTACTAAAAGTTCTTTTACTGATTTTGCTTTAGAATAACTCATAAAATAATATCTATATTGGTTAACAAAAATTTAATAAGGCAATTGTTTTAATTAGAATTTGCAAACGCAAATTTTTCACCTTGTTGAGAAGGTTTATTAGTGAGCACAATTTACGAAAATCTATTCTGAATGTTTTCAATGCTATGAACACAATTTATCTATTTCAGGAAATTTTATTTAGAAGCTATTGTTTGCTAATTCTGTGTATAAGGCAATTAGTAATTTTGTAAGAAGAAGTATTGTATGAATTACCTATTTCTTTTTTTATGAAGATTAATATTTTGCAAATGAAAAAAAGAATTAATATATATAAAGCTCTACCCGAAGCATACGAAGCAATGATTGCTTTAGAAAAAACGCTTGAAGAAAGTGGGTTAGATAAAAAATTGTATGAACTTATTAAAACCAGAGCGTCTCAAATTAATGGTTGTGCGTATTGCATTAATATGCATGTACGTGATGCAATGCAAATAGGAGAAACTGCACAACGCTTATTTTTATTAGATGCATGGAGAGAAACCGAATTATACACTCCAAAAGAAAGAGCAGTATTAGCACTTACAGAAGCTATGACAAATATTGCCGGCACGCATGTATCTGATGAAGTGTATGATGAAGCACTCAAACACTTAACTGAAAAAGAATTGGCCGCCGTAATAATGACTGTTGTTGCCATTAATGGTTGGAATAGAATTGCCATTACTACCCATGCGGAATTAGATTAATGCACTACTTCAATAATTCTTTTAATTTTTGTACCAATTCATCACCATGTAAATTACGTGCAATAATTTTTCCTTCAGGGTTTATAAGTATGTTTTGTGGAATACTCTCAATATGATACAATTGTGCTACTTCATTTTGCCAATATTTTAAATCGCTTACATGTGTCCAAGTAAGTTTATCATCATTAATAGCTTTTAACCAATTGTCTTTATCCTTATCAAGCGATACGCCTAATATGGTAAAATTTTTATCTTTAAACATATTATAAGCATTTACAATATTAGGATTTTCTCTACGGCAGGGGCCACACCAACTTGCCCAAAAATCTACTAATACATATTTGCCTTTAAAAGAAGCTAAACGTACGGCATTATTAGCGGTATCTTGTTGTACAAAATCTATTGCATTTGTTCCTACGCTTCCAATACGTGCATCTGCCAAAGTTTGTGCAATTAATTTTCCGTAAACACTTTGCTGTGCAATAGGTGCAAGCATATTAAATCTTGTTTCTAATTCATCGGCACTGGCAAATAAAGGGTTTACTGCAAATAATACAAATGCACTAACAGGTGATGCGGGTTTTTGTTTTATAGTTAATTGTGTTTGCTCAATTACTTTATAGCGGGTTGCTTCAAAAATTTTTATTAAAGAATCTCTTTGAGTAGAAGGGTTTTTTACCGTTTGAATTTTTTGTGCAACTGTTTGCAGTTTATCTTTTAACGGATTGAAATGTAGCAAATATGCATTATACTCATTATTTAATGCAGAGCCTGTTACTACTGCTTTTTTAATGTTAAATGATTCGCCTGTTATGGTAATATTTTCGTTACCTGCAAAAAATTCAACTGTTTCTTTGTAACCAATAAATCCTAATTGACAAAAGTCGGCATCTGTTAATTTTCCTGTTAAAGAAAATTTTCCTTTACTGGCATAAGTTTGTGCAATTGTTTTTCCGTTAAAGCCACTGTTTAAAAAAACGAGTGTACTATCTTTTAAACCTTTTATATTTCCCGATATATTGTAAGTGTTTTGCGAAAAAGCAATAATTGGAAAGAAAAAAACAAATAATAATTTTTTCATTAGTGTTATTTTGAATGACGTTGTTGTAAAATTTTAATTACGTCTTGCAATTTATAATCTTTGGCGTTAAGTAAAATTAAATAATGAAAAAGTAAATCGGCAGCTTCATTTAAAAACAATTCTTCACTATTATTTGTTGCTTCAATTACTAATTCTACAGCTTCTTCACCAACTTTTTGTGCTACTTTATTTATCCCTTTTGATAGTAGTTGTGCTACATAACTTTTTTCAACTGATGCTTGTTTTCTCAAGCGAATAATATCTTCTAAATAAAATAAAAAATCTTCATTGTGGTTTTTTTCACTCCAACAAGTATCTGCACCGGTATGGCAAACGGGCCCGATTGGATGGGCTTTAATTAATAAAGTATCATTATCGCAATCAACAGTTATTGTTTTCAACATTAAAAAATTACCACTTTCTTCTCCTTTTGTCCATAATCTATTTTTGCTTCTGCTGTAAAAGGTAACTTTTCCTGTTTGTTGTGTAGTTTGTAAAGCTTCTTCGTTCATAAAGCCAAGCATTAATACTTTGTGTGTATCAAAATCTTGAACAATTGCAGGAACCAAATTGTTGGTATATTTTTTAAAATCTACTTTCATAAGTTATTGCGTATTTGAAATTTTAAATTCTTATTCATTTCAAATGAGTAATTTAGAATAAGAAATTATATTCTAACTTCTATATTCTTGGTTTGCAAATATCGTTTTAAATCAGGAATAGTAATTTCTTTAAAATGAAAAACACTTGCAGCTAATGCAGCATCGGCTTTTGCTTGTTTAAACACATCTTCAAAATGCTCCATTGTTCCACCGCCGCCGCTTGCAATTACTGGTACAGTAAGCTTTTCGGCTAATTGTTTAGTTATGTCTAATGCAAAACCTTGTTTGGTTCCATCATTATTCATGCTGGTTAATAATATTTCACCGGCACCTAAATCAACAGCTTGCTTTGCCCAATCAAAACATTTTATTTTAGTTTTTAATCTTCCTCCATTTAAATAAACATACCATTCTCCATCTTCTTCTTTTTTTGTATCAATTGCCAATACTATACATTGGCTTCCAAATTGTTTGGCCAAATCATTTATTAATTTTGGATTTTTAAATGCAGCAGTATTTACAGAAATTTTATCAGCACCGTTTTGCAATAACATACTTACATCTTCTATACTACTAATTCCTCCACCAACTGTAAAAGGAATATTAATGTGATGTGCAATTTTATTGACTAATTCATTTAATGTTTTTCTTTTTTCAATAGTTGCGGTAATATCTAAGAATACTAATTCATCTGCACCTTGCTGTGCATAGATTGCAGCTAATTCAACGGGGTTTCCTGCATCAATCAGGTTTACAAAATTTGTTCCTTTAACTGTTCTTCCTTCTTTAATATCTAAGCAAGGTATAATGCGTTTGGTTACACCTCCAATTTTTACTGAGGAGTGGAGTGTATTGGTTGTAGAATATTGTTTATTAAACATTAAAAAAATCTTTTTAGTTCTTCTAATTTTATTTTATTCTCATAAATGGCTTTACCAACAATTGTTGCTTTGCAACCCATTAGTTTTAATGCTTCTAAATCTTTAATAGAACTTACGCCACCGCTTGCTATAAAAAATATTTCAGGAAATTTTTGAATGATGTTTTTATATAATTCAATTGAAGGGCCTTCTAGTTTACCATCTTTACTAATATCTGTACAGAAAATTTGTTGAACATTTTTTTGTACATAGCTTTCAATAAAAGCATACACATTAATATTTGTTGTTTCTAACCAGCCGCCAACAGCAATTTTTTCATCTTTTACATCAGCACCTAATAAAAATTTATGAGCACCAAATTGTAATAACCATTTTGTAAATTCAGTTTCGTTTTTAACAGCTATACTGCCAACTGTTGCTAAAGTAGCGCCACTTTTAAAAACTATTTCTACATCTTTATCGGTTTTAATTCCTCCGCCAAAATCAATCATCAATTTTGTTTTAGTAGCAATGGTTTCTAATGTTTTCCAATTAATTATTTTCCCTGCTTTTGCACCGTCTAAATCTACTAAATGTAATCGTTGTAAACCTGCGTCTTCAAACTGTTTAGCAATTTCTAAGGGATGCTCGTTATAAATTTTTTTTTGAGCATAATTGCCTTCAGTAAGTCTTACGCATTTTCCATCTATCACATCAATGGCCGGTATTATTTGCATTGTGTATTGAAAGTTGAATATTTATGAATGAATATTTTTTACAAAATTCTTTAAAATTTGTTCTCCTACTTCTGCACTTTTTTCGGGATGAAATTGAACACCATAAAAATTATTTTTTTGTAAAGCAGAACTGTATGGCTGCATATAATTGGTAGTTGCAATAGTATGATTACCTAATGATGCATAATAGCTATGCACAAAATAGCAATAGCTGTTTTGTTTTACATGTTTAAATAAATCTGTTTTTAAATCATAAATATTATTCCAACCAATTTGTGGAACTTTATTTTTAATGAATGAAGAAGGGCGAAAAAGTTTTACCTCTTCATCAAATATTCCTAAACATTCTGTGTTGTTTTCTTCAGAGTGTTTGCACATTAATTGCATGCCTAAACATATTCCTAATACAGGCTGTGTAAGGGTTTTAATCACTTTGTCTAAACCTCTTTCTTTTAAATAGTTCATTGCAGTACTTGCTTCACCAACACCGGGGAAAATTACTTTATCGGCAGATTGTATTTGTTGCACATTATCTGTTACAATAGCTTTTACATTTATTCTTTCTAAAGCATACAAAACACTTTGAATATTGCCTGCATTGTATTTTATAATTGTAAGTTGCACAGTAAATTAGATTAAAATTGATTGAAGAAAATTTTTAGTTGTTTCTTCAATATTGTTTGAATTTTCTATTGCTTTAATATATGCTGTACCAATAATGGCTCCATTAGCATGCTTACAGGCGGTAGTAAAAGTTTGTTTATCTTTTATGCCAAAACCCACTAGAATTGGATTTTTTAAATTATACGATTGTAATTTTTGCAAATAAATTTCAACTGTATTAAAGTCTTTTTCTTTTCCGGTTGTGGCAGATGAGCTTACTGCATATAAAAATCCTGAACTTAAGTTATCTAATTTTCTAACTCTTTGTTCAGATGTTTCGGGTGTAACTAAAAAAATAAAATTTAGTTTATGTTTTTTTATAATCGCTCCATATTCTGTTTCAAATTCATGTTCAGGTAAATCAGGAAGTATTAAACCATCAACGCCAACATTGGCGGCATCTGCACAAAATTTTTCAAATCCATATTGTAATACAGGATTCATATATCCCATTAATACAATGCCTATATCTTTTAAAAAAGAATTTTGAGGGCGAAAATTTTTTAACTGTTCAAATAATTTATGAATTGTCATTCCATTATTTAAAGCTTTGCTGCTACTGGCTTGTATTGTTTCACCATCGGCTAATGGATCACTATAGGGTATTCCGATTTCAATAATGTCTGCACCGTTTTCAGCTAATAAATTCATAATATTTAATGTGCTGTTAAGTGTGGGGAAACCTGCGGTACAGTAAATATTAAGAATATTGTTTTGTTTTTTATTGAATAGTTGTTCAAGCCTGCTCATGCTAACCTTTTAAATATGTACGTATATTAAAACGAAAGTAAGGCAAAAGCAGTTGTGTGTTTTTAAAACTACTTAAATGGTTTTAATTCTTTCAACAAATTCTCATCAAATCCAACTGCAACAATAGTTTTATTGTTTGTAATAATAGGACGTTTTATAATAGAATTATTTTGAAGCATTAGCTTAACAGCTTCAGTTACATTCGTTATTTTGTTTTGTGTAGCAACATTTAAAGTTTTCCATGTTGTACTCCGTTTGTTTAATAAAACTGTCCAATCTTTTTGTTGGCACCAATGTTCTAAAGTTTTTGTATCAATTCCATCGGTTTTGTAATTATGAAATTGATAGGCAATTTTATTTTTATTTAACCATTTTAGAGTTTTGACTATTGTATCGCAATTCGGAATGCCGTAAACAGTAAGCATAAATTTATTTTAAGTAAAAATAAACGTTTATGTTTTTTACAAGTCTCAGCGTTGCTGATAATGCGTTATTTTGCAGGAATTGTATGAGAAAATTAGCAATAATTATTTTTTTATTTTTTCCTTTATTTATTTTTTCACAAAAGGCAACTGTAAAAAATTCAGGAACAGTTGTTGGAAATGTGTTAGATGAAAAGGGCAAACCCGTTGGTGATGCTTCGGTAATTCTTTCATTAAAAAATGATTCTCTTTTAAAATTTACATGCATTACTAATAATGTGGGCTTATTTGATTTTGCTAAACTTCCTTATGGTTATTATAAACTTACTGTAAAGGCTATTAATTATGCCCAATATAGTATTGATAGTATTTACTTGCGTGAAGAAAGAAACGATTTTGTATTGGGAGATATTACGCTAAAAAATGCTGCCAATAATTTGAATGAAGTAATTGTATATGCCGAAAAACCACTCATAGAAAATAAAGACGATAAAATTATTTATAATGTTGGAGAGAGCCCTTTGGCCAATGGTGCCAGCACTTTTGAGATGATGAAGAATATGCCCTTAATTGATGTTGATCCCGATGGAACAATAAAATTAGCTGGTAAAGAACCTTTGGTTTTAATGGATGAAAAACCAACCAATGTAAGCGGACAAAATTTGCAAGATTTATTAGAGAGCCTTCCTGCCAATGTAGTTGAAAAGGTTGAGATAATGCAAAATCCTCCGCCTGAATATGCAACTTATTCGGGTGGCGTAATAAATATTGTAACTAAAAAAGGAAGAATAGGAACTTATAAAAAAATTACTGCAAGTGCAGGAACACGTGGTGAAGCAAGCGGTAATGCAAGTTATAGTTACCGCAGTTCTAAATTTAATTTAAGTAGTTATATTGGTTATGGTGTGGCCAAAACAATAGGCAACTCTTATGCTTATAGACAAAATTTTTATGTAGATACTATTCATCATATAGATTCTACCAATTATTTTAAAACCAATGCTGCTTCGCAAAGTATTAATCATCGGCCAGGCGGACGTGTACAGGCAGATTATGAATTTAATAAAAACAATAATGTAAGTTTAGTTTACCAGAGTTATTATAATTTTTTCTCAAATAGTGGAAATGTTTTGTATCAAAATTTAGATAGTAATAAAAATATATATAAAGCAAGCACAAGGCAAAATGCAAATAATGGAACAGGTTACAGCCACAGTTTTTCAGGTTCTTATTTATGGAAAGGGAAGAAGCCGGTTGATAGATTGCAATTAATAACAAGTTATAGTTTAGGCAAGAATGATAATTTGAGAGATTTTTATCAACAATACTTATTGGCCGATTTTCTTCCTACAGGAATTGATTCTACACAAAATCAATACACAGATAATTACTCTCATTCGTTTTATGCTCGGGCAGATTATAATAAACATTTGAATGATACTTCCAGTTTAATTTTTACAGGAGGCTCAACTATTTCAGCCAATAGTTATCACAACGTATTAAATACTTCTTATTTAAGAAAATCTGATTCAATTTTTATTATTAATAATTTATTAAGTAACGATTTTTATTTTCGTCAAACCATTTTTACCATTCGCGGTGGTTTAATTTGGATACTGCCAAAAGATATTAGGTTAATTAGTAATGTACAAGCAGAATATACACGTACTGCATTTCAATTTATAAAAGGAAATGCAAATAATACTACGAATAGTTATTGGAGAATATTACCAAGTATTACTATTAGAAAACAATTTAATAAACAGCTTAGTAGTACATTGGTTTTTAGAGAGTCTATAAGAAGACCTGGAATTGTAGAACTTAATCCCAGTATAGATTACAGTGATCCTTACAACTTGCGTTTTGGCAACCCTTATATTGATCCTGCCTTAACTGATAATTATGATGGAAGTATTTCATACAATCAAAATAAATTTAATGTAGGTTTCTCTTTAGGTTACGGAAAAATTAAAGAAGTATTTAGTTCTATCCGCACATTAATTGATAGTGGTAAAACACAAACTACCTATCAAAATATTTCTAATCAAGAAGAATATCATACTAATGCATGGATGGGCATTTCAGTTAATAAAAAAATAAGACTGAATATTAGTGGTGGAGTAAATTATAATAGTTATAGCAGTAAAGTAAAACTGTTGTATAAATATGTTAATGGAGGTTCTTATTATACAGCATTAAGCATGATGTATTCTCCTGATAATTTAACGGTTGCACAATTTAATACGCGATATAGCAGCTATGCAAACCCGCAAGGAAGAACAAGAAGTAATATAAATATGACAATAGGTGTACAACGAAAATTTTTTAAAAAACAATTAATTGTAGGTATTACTGCAATTGATCCATTCGGATTGTTGAAATATACAGGTTATACCGTTGCTCCTAATTTTATTATTGATAGTTACAGCAGCACCAATACACAAAACTTCAGACTTACTGTTAGTTATCAAATTAGTACTTCAAAAATGAAAAGCAATTTAAGCAACAAGCAAAAGCAAGATGCAATTAATAAAGCTTCAAATTAATTTTACTTTTTCTTTTGAAGAATTGATATTATGATGAATATCAGTTTTTTTTATGATTCTTATACAAGATAGGGCGATTTAGGTGCTTAATATTAAAGATAATTTTATCCTTAATTTTTCTACATTATACTTTTGCATCTCAAATTAAATATGCCTATCATGAAAATTTTTCTGAACGCTCCTAAAAAAATATTTTTTGGAATATCATTTCTAATAACACTGAATCTTTCTGCACAAAAATCTTCAGAAGAAGAAAATAAAATTTCTGTTTCAGCACAAATGAGAATGCGTGCCGAATTTAGAGATGGCACTTTTCAACCATTACCTGCAAACGAAAATGCTGCGGCACTTGTAAGCCAGCGAACTAGATTTTCATTGAATTATCAATACAAAAAATTACTGTCTCTCCAAGTTTCTCCTCAAAGCATTACTGTTTGGGGGCAAGATGCGTTAACACAAGCTGCTACCACAAAAAATAGTATGGCATTTTTTGAAGCATGGGTTAAATTAAATCTCAGTGCTTCAAGCGACTTACAAATTGGTCGTCAGGTTATTTCATTAGATGATGAACGTTTTTTTGGAGAATTAGATTGGGTACAAGGTGCAAGAGCACATGATGCAATTGCTTTTCATTTACAAAAAGAAAAATTTATTTTAAAATCTTACATTGCTTATAACCAAAACTATAGAGAATTATATAGTAATAATTTAAATAATGTATCAGGAACATTGTTTACTTCAAAAGATGCAGCACAATATAAATGGATGCAAACTGTTTGGGGTAAATATAATTTCAACAAAAAAAATTCAGTAAGTATTTTAGTAAGCAATATTGGATTTCAAAATGCTTTAAATGCACTTGATTCTGCAAAAAATTATTTTACACAAACCTTAGCAGTCAATTTCTTTCATGTATCAGAACAATGGAAATATAATTTTTCGGCTTATTATCAATTAGGGAAAAATGCACAAGGCAAACAAACCAATGCCTATTTAGTTGCTTTTGCTGCCGATAAAAAAATAAATACTAATTGGAATATTGGTTTAGGAACTGATATTGTAAGCGGTAATGATGTAGGTGTAACACTTAGCAATAACAATAAAGCATTTATTCCTTATTTCGGTACAAACCATAAATTCTATGGAAGTATGGATTACTTTTATGTAGGAAATGGCCAAAAAAGTTCAGGGCTGGTAGATATTTATTTTAAATCGGGATATAAACCAAACAATAAGTTGGCATTAAATTTTGCGGCACATCAATTTATATCGCCTAATACAATGTTTGATGGAACTAAAAATTTGAGTAGTAATTTAGGAGAAGAGTTAGATGTTGATTTTAGTTATTCCATACATAAATATGCTAAATTAGTAGGAGGGTATTCAATATATTCAACCACTTCAGCACTAAACTTTTTAAAGAGCGTTAACCCTGCTCATTCAATTCAAAATTGGCTTTGGTTAAGTATAAACATTACACCAAACATATTTAATTTAAAATATTAATTAATTATTTATTTAATAAAACAATAGATCATGTCAAACAAACTAATCATTCCCTGCCTTATAGTGGCACTTGTTTTTGGAGCTTGCACAAACAATTCCGATTCTTCTCAAAATTCTTCTAAACAGTCTGCGGCAGATATGGTTGCAGAAGGTAAACCTGAAGTTGCAGAAATTACGGCTGCACCAAAAGTTCCGGCACCTATTGGTAATCGCCCTCCCAAAAAGTTAATTGTAAATTTAGAAACAACAGAAATTGAAGCAGTTATTGCTGATTCATTAAAATATACTTTTTGGACATTTAACAACACTGTTCCCGGTAGTTTTATTCGTGTAAGAGAAGGTGATGAAGTTGAATTGCATTTAAAAAATGCAGCCAATAGTGTAATGCCTCATGATATAGATTTACATGCAGTAAATGGCCCTGGCGGTGGTGCTGCAGCTACTTTTACTGCTCCCGGAAAAGAATCTGTTTTTACTTTTAAAGCAATTAACCCGGGTTTATATGTTTACCACTGTGCTGCTGCACCTGTACCTATGCACATTGCAAATGGTATGTATGGTTTAATTTTAGTAGAACCTGCAGGTGGTTTAAAGAAAGTAGATAGAGAATATTATATTATGCAAGGCGAGTTTTATACCAAAACAAAATCTGCCGGTTTATTAGAATTTAATAATGATAAAGGCAATGCCGAAAACCCTGATTATGTTTTGTTTAATGGTAAAAAAGGTTCGTTGCTTGGAGCAAATACTTTAGAGGCAAAAGTGGGAGAAACTATTCGTTTATTTATTGGTAATGGAGGTCCTAACTTAACTTCTTCCTTCCATGTAATTGGTGAAATTTTTGATAATGTATATGTTGAAGGAGGTACTACCGTAAATCATAATGTACAAACAACCGTTATACCTGCAGGTGGTTCTGCAATTGTAGAATTTAAAGTAAATGTACCGGGAGAATATGTTCTGGTAGATCACTCAATATTCCGTGCATTTAATAAAGGTGCTATAGGTAAAATAAAAGTAACCGGAGATGCAAACCCTAAACTGTACAAACAAGGCGGATTCTAGTTTTTATAGTCACTTTAAAATGAAAATAAGCTACCTGCTTAATGCAGCTATATTAATTATTTTTTGTTGTGCCTCCTCCTCTTGTAAAAGGCAGGAGGAGGTATTAACTTCTTTGCAAAAGGAAGATACACAAATTGCTACTTCTGCTTTTGCAACCAATGTAAAAATGCAAGAAATAAAAGGCGGTTATTATAAACCATTTTATAGTTCTGATAGTGATGCACTGATTAAAGTAGAACCTTTTTTAATGGATGAAAGACCGGTTACCAATGCAGAATTTTTAGCATTTGTAAAAGCAAATCCACAATGGAAGCGTTCTGCAATAAAACGCATTTATGCCGATACAACTTATTTGCACAATTGGGTATCTGATACAGCATTGCCCAAAAATGCTTTGCCCAATGCTCCGGTAACTTATGTGTCTTGGTTTGCTGCAAAAGCTTATGCCACTGCTGTTGGTAAAAGATTACCAACTTTAGATGAATGGGAATTTGTTGCCATGGCCGATGAAACTTCTATCAATGCAAGAAATAAAAAAACATACTCAAACAATATATTAAACTTATATCTTATTAAAAATCGTCAATATAATGCTGTAAAATTATCAACACCTAATTATTGGGGCATTTATAATATGTTTGATTTAGTGTGGGAATGGACGGATGATTTTAATTCTGTTTTAATAAATGGAGAATCCAGATCAGGAGATTATAATGATAAAAATTTAGTTTGTGCCGGAAGTGCAACCAGTGCCACAGATGTTTTAAACTATGCAGCATTTATGCGTTATGGTTTTCGAAGCAGTTTAAAAGCAAATTATACCATAAGTAATTTGGGCTTTAGATGTGCTAATAGTATTTCAAATAAAACAAAATGAAAAAAATATTTTTTTTACTTATATCAAGTATCTTGTTTTTTTCTTGTAAAGAAAAAACAATAAAAAAAGAATTACCTTCTAATTCTATTTTCTATTTAAAATCTGATTGGCAAAATCAAAATGGGCAAACCATAAAGTTGAATGATTTGCGAGGAAAAACATTGGTAGTGGTAATGATATATACCAGTTGTAAAACTGCCTGCCCTTTATTAGTTGCCGATATGAAAAAAATAGAACAGCAAATTAAGCCTAACAATTTAAATAAAGTATCGTTAGTATTGGTTTCAATTGATCCTAAAACCGATACTCCCGAAAGATTAAAAGAATTTGCTAAAACCGGAAAGATGGATGCAGCACATTGGGTATTTTTGCGAAGCACAGAAGCAGCTACACAAGAATTTGCTAATGTACTTTCAATGAAATACAAAAAAATATCTCCAATAGAATTTTCACATTCAAATATTATTAGTGTGTTTAATCCAGATGGAGAATTAGTAAGTCAAGAACAAGGCACAAGCATAAACGTAGAAAAGGTTGCAAAAGAAGCAAATGAAATTGCAGAAGGCAGTTAAGAATATTTTTAATCAATAAAATTTGAAGCATGTTTTCAAAATCTACCGAATACGCATTGCGGGCTACTATTTTTATTGCACGCAATAGTTCAGCAGATACTAAAGTAAGCATACAATCTATTGCAGAAGGGATAGGAGCCCCTAAGCCTTTTATAGCAAAAATTTTGCAACAACTTTCTAATAAACAAAACCAAGTTATTTCATCTACGCCGGGCCCATCGGGTGGTTTTTTTATTACCAAAGAAAAAAGAAGCAAGCCTATTTACATTGTTATTGAAGCTATGGGCGATAGTACAATTATAGAAAATTGTGTATTGGGATTGCCTAATTGTAGTGATGCAGCCCCTTGCTCTATGCATAAAGTTTATAAAAATATTAGAAAAGATTTGTTAAGCATGTTTAAAGATAGAACCATTGATGAAATAGCGAAGTCAAAAGATAGGTTAATACCTACCGATTTTTCATGCAAAGAATAATAATAATTATTATGAAGGGGTTGTTATTTTAAATTATAAATTCTATTAATATATTTTCCTATCATATCAAATTCAATATTCACTATATAATTTGTTTCAATGTTTTTAATATTTGTATGTTCAAATGTGTAAGGTATAATGGCAACTTTAAAACTATTGTTAGTAACATTAAAACAGGTAAGACTTATTCCATTTACGGTTATAGATCCTTTCTCAATAATTAAAGAAGCAAATTTTTTATCAAACTCAAAAACAAATTCCCAACTTCCTTCAATTTGTTTTCTGTAAATACATTTTGCTGTTGTATCTACATGGCCCTGCACAATATGCCCATCAAGTCTGCCATTCAATTGCATACACCTTTCAATATTTACTAAATCATTTCCTTTTAAACGGTTTAAATTAGTTTTTAATAAAGTTTCTTCAATGGCAGTAACGCAATATAAGTTGCCTTCAATTTTTTCAACTGTTAGGCAAACGCCGTTATGAGCAATACTTTGATCAATTTTTAATTCATTTATAATTGAAGAAGTGATCCAAAAGGTTTTGTTACCTCCTGTAGTTTCAATTTTTTTTATAATCCCTAAAGTTTCAATAATGCCTGTAAACATGGCTGCAATTTAATAGAAAGTATGTTGTTGAAATTTGATATTTGGAAATTTGCTGCATACTATTATCTTTGCAGCCATTTATTCATCAAAGGAGGTATAATTATCATGCTAATCATCGATTCAAAAGATTGCGAAAATATTGACAAGGCTTTAAAGAAGTACAAGAAAAAGTTTGAAAAAAGTAAAGTTCTTTTACAGTTAAGAGAGCGTCAAACTTTCACTAAACCTTCAGTAAAACGCCGCGGAGAGGTTTTAAAAGCAATCTACAAACAGCAAT
Source organism: Bacteroidota bacterium (assembly GCA_018267705.1). GTDB lineage: Bacteria > Bacteroidota > Bacteroidia > Chitinophagales > Chitinophagaceae > CW01. Next base: position 184,409 of record JAFDXX010000001.1, read on the forward strand.
TGGCAAGTGGAAAAATTGAAGGATAGTTAATAATTATTCCCAATTAATATTTTAAGTAGCTCTATACATATCTTAGGGCTACTTTTTTTATGAATATAATTGAAACATATCCACAACTGCAAATTTTTTTAAACTACCTTAAGTTCGAAAAAAAATATTCAAAACATACATTAATATCCTACCAAACAGATTTAGAACAATTCTTTGTTTATTTAATTAGCCAATACGATGCTCCTTCAATTGAAAACATAAAACCCACATTAATAAGAAGTTGGTTAGGAGAGTTGAAAGAAGATGATTTGGTTGCAAAATCTATTAAACGCAAAATTTCAGCATTAAAATCGTTCTTTAAATATCAAGTAAAAATTGGAGTTGTTGCACAAACACCAATGGTAACAATAGTTTCACCTAAGTTAAATAAAAGGTTACCCTCTTTTATTGAAGAAACACAAATAGAAAATTTATTAAATAATAATTTTACTGATGATTGGAAAGGGAAAACAGAAAAACTAGTACTTCAATTATTTTATGCAACAGGTATGCGTTTAAGTGAATTGATTAATTTGAAAGAAAATCAAATAGATAAAGCAAACCTGCACATTAAAGTAACCGGAAAAGGTAATAAAGAAAGAATCATTCCTGTTACACAAGCGTTGATTGGTTTACTTGAAAACCACATTACCGAAAAACGTAAAAATATTACTATTGATGTTGCAAATGTATTTGTAACAAACTCTGGCAGATTATTAAACCCTCGCAATGTTTATGCTTTTGTAAACAAAAGATTAAAAAATATTTTAGTAGCACAAAAAAGCCCACATGTATTGCGGCATAGCTTTGCTACACACTTAATGAATAACGGAGCAGATTTGAACGCCGTAAAAGAGCTACTTGGGCACAGTAGTTTGGCAGCAACACAGGTTTACACACACAACTCAATTGAAAAGTTAAAAGAGGTTTTTAAAAAAGCCCATCCTAAGGCTTAAAAAAGTGAAAAAAATATTTTTTTATTCTTCTTTTTCAATTAAAATAGTTTAAATTTATAGTGTCTTAAAATTAATAAAATTTAATACAAAGTTCTTTTACATATTTCTATTTTTTCACTTTTAAAAACGTGAGTTGTATGAACGTAAACATTCAGAGCGTACACTTTGACGCTGATCTTAAATTAATTGATTATGTGCAAAAAAAATTAGAAAAACTTAACACCTTTCATGATCGTATTGTGAAAGTAGATGTGTATTTAAAGTTAGATAATGTAGTGCACACAATTAAAGATAAGGTTGCCGAGATAAGAGTACTCATCCCTAAACATGAATTTTTTGTGAAAGCATCTTCCAAGTCCTTTGAAGAATCTTTTGACAATGCTTTTGAATCTGCTGTAAATAAAATAAAACGAAAAAAAGAAAAATTAGCAGCCTAAAAAATAAAGCCTCGCCTAAAAAACGAGGCTTTTCTATTTTTATTTTTACTTTCAATATCTTCTAAAACCCTTACTGCAATTGAATTATAAGAATGTAATTCACACTGTTGAAAAACATCTTAAATTTTTCTTTTAAAGAATTTTGTTGGAAACAGTTTTCCATTACCTTTGCAATCCCAAAAAAATAGTTCTTATACAAGAAGCCGAGGTAGCTCAGTTGGTAGAGCAGCTGATTTGTAATCAGCAGGTCGTGGGTTCGACTCCCTTCCTCGGCTCGGTTTAGGGTAGTTGGCCGAGTGGCTAAAGGCGACAGACTGTAAATCTGTTCTCTCACGAGTACGGAGGTTCGAATCCTTCACTGCCCACACAGTTCTTTTAAGGTAAGCGGAAGTAGCTCATTTGGTAGAGCGATAGCCTTCCAAGCTATAGGTGGCGAGTTCGAGCCTCGTCTTCCGCTCAATTTAGTTGTCAGACGAGAGATGACGGATGGCAGAATTTCTTCTCTGTCAACTTGCAACGGTCAACTGACGAATGCCGTTGTGGCTCAGTGGTAGAGCACTTCCTTGGTAAGGAAGAGGTCGAGGGTTCAATTCCCTCCAACGGCTCTAAGTTCTTTGTTGAATTTGATTTGAACGTTGAAGTGTGCGACGCAACGGAAGCTTAATAGTTATACCGGCGTTGGGTACAAAAAATAGAAATGAAACTATGGTCTATGGACAATGGTCTATGGACATAATTATAAACACAAACATTAAAAACAAGTAAAGATGTCTAAAGAGACCTTTAAGAGGGAAAAACCTCACGTAAACGTTGGTACCATTGGCCACGTTGACCATGGTAAAACAACATTGACAGCAGCTATTACCACAATTCTTTCACAGAAAGGGTTAGCTCAAGCAAAAAAATACGATGAAATTGATGGTGCTCCTGAAGAAAAAGAGCGTGGTATTACTATCAATACTGCACACGTAGAATACCAAACGGCTAATCGTCACTATGCACACGTGGATTGCCCTGGTCACGCTGACTACGTTAAAAACATGATTACAGGTGCTGCCCAAATGGATGGTGCTATATTAGTAGTTGCTGCTACTGATGGACCTATGCCTCAAACTAAAGAGCATATCCTTTTAGCACGTCAGGTAGGTGTACCTCGTATTGTGGTATTTATGAACAAAGTTGATTTAGTAGAAGACCCTGAATTATTAGAGTTGGTTGAAATGGAAATTCGTGAGTTATTAAGCTCATACGGTTTTGATGGAGACAATACACCAATTATTCAAGGCTCTGCTTCTGGTGCTTTAGCCGGTGAAGCTAAATGGGTTGCTAAAGTTGAAGAATTAATGGAAGCAGTTGATAGCTACATTCCGTTACCTCCTCGCCCAATTGATCAACCATTCTTAATGAGTGTTGAAGATGTATTCTCTATCACTGGTCGTGGTACTGTTGCTACCGGCCGTATTGAAAGAGGTAAAATTAAAGTTGGTGAAGGTGTTGAAATAGTTGGTTTAATGGAAGCTCCTTTAACATCTACTGTTACAGGTGTAGAGATGTTTAAAAAATTGTTGGATGAAGGGGAAGCTGGTGATAACGCAGGTTTATTATTACGTGGTATTGAAAAGAAAGATATCCGCCGCGGTATGGTAATTTGCAAACCAGGTTCTATCACTCCTCATACAGAATTTAAAGGTGAAGTTTATGTATTAAGTAAAGAAGAAGGTGGACGTCACACTCCATTCTTCAATAAATATCGCCCTCAATTCTATTTCCGTACTACCGATGTAACCGGTGAGGTTTCATTACCAGAAGGTACAGAAATGGTTATGCCTGGTGATAATATTAATCTTACTGTAAAACTAATTCAACCAATTGCGATGGAGAAAGGTTTGAAATTCGCTATTCGTGAAGGTGGACGTACAGTAGGTGCTGGTCAGGTTACAGAAATTTTAAAATAAAGCCTAAGGCTTTTTAGCAAACAAATAAGTAATTGCTTATGTTTGCTTATAAACTAAAAGCTGTTCCTGTTAAACGGAATAGCTTTTAGCTTTCTACGGGCATGGTGCAACGGTAGCATACGGGTCTCCAAAACCTTTGATCTGGGTTCGAATCCTAGTGCCCGTGCTAAGAATTTAGAATTGTAAATTTCAAATTCAGAAATTGATGAACAAAATTTCAAATTATTTTAAAGAAAGTTACCACGAGTTGGTAGAAAAAGTATCTTGGCCTACATGGCTACAATTACAACAAAGTACTGTAGTTGTATTAATAGCTACTTTAATTATTACAGCATTAATTTGGTTGATGGACTTTGGAAGCAACCAGGTTTTAAAATTAATTTACTCATTATTTAAGTAGTAATTATGAATATTGCCCCTGAAGTTGCCGATGTTGTAAATGCTGCTCCACAGCCCGACACTAAATGGTATGTATTACGTGTAGTTAGTGGAAAAGAAAGAAGCGTAAAAGAATATTTAGATAAAGATATTGCCCGCAGTGGTTGGGTAAATATTATTAAGCAGGTTTTTTTACCAATGGAAAAAGTATATAAAGTACAAAATGGTAAAAAAGTAATGCGTGAAAAAAACTATTTTCCGGGCTATGTAATGTTAGAAGTTGCTGATGGTAAATTAACTGACGACATCATTCAACATATTAGCAATATTAGCAATATCATGCACTTTTTAACTGATGGTAAAGGTTCTAAAGGAAACATTATTTCACTTCGTAAAGCAGAAGTAAATAAAATGCTTGGTAAAGTTGATGAAATGAACGACCAAGGCATTACAATGAATGAACCTTTTATTGTTGGTGAAACTATTAAAATTATTGAAGGACCATTTAATGACTTTAATGGTGTAATTGAAGAAGTAAATGATGAAAAGAAAAAATTAAAAGTTACCGTTAGAATTTTTGGACGATCAACACCTGTAGAATTAAATTATATGCAGGTTGAGAAATTAAGTTAAAGTTTAATCATCTCTTAGTATATAAGTTAAATAAAATTTAGTTCAAAATAAAAATGCTCCAAAAACTTGGAGCATTTTTTATTGTATTTTTTTTTAAATCTTAGGTGTTGCACTTAATATTTCAGGGTCCACATTTGCTTCATATTTTTTAAAGTTTTCAATAAACTGTTGTGCAAGATTTTTTGCGGCGGCATCGTATGCATTTCTATCAGACCATGTATATCTTGGATGTAAAATATTTACTGGAACGCCTGCACATTGCTTAGGTATCATCATTCCAAATACACTGTGTGTTTCAAATTCTACATTATCTAAATCTCCGTTTAGTGCAGCTGTAATCATAGCTCTTGTATAGCTTAATTTCATACGTTGCCCTACACCGTAGGCACCACCGTTCCAACCGGTGTTTATCATCCAAACATTTACTTCATGTGTTTTCATTTTATCACCCAACATTTTTGCATAATAACCCGGGTGTAATGGTAAAAAAGGTGCACCAAAACAAGCACTAAAAGTAGATTTTGGTTCTGTTACACCGGCTTCGGTACCTGCAACTTTTGCTGTATAACCACTTATAAACTGGTACATAGCTTGGGCCGGAGTTAATTTGCTAATAGGAGGAAGTATTCCATATGCATCGCATGTTAAAAAGAATATGTTTTTAGGAAGCCCACCAATACTGGGTTCTAAAGCATTGCTTATATAATTTAGTGGATAGCTTACACGTGTATTTTCTGTTATTGTTTTACCTGCAAAATCAATTGCATTGCTTCCTGCATGAAATGTTACATTTTCTACTAATGCACCTGGGCGTATGGCACGATAAATTTCAGGTTCTTTTTCTTCATTTAAATCTATCAGTTTTGCATAGCAGCCACCTTCAAAATTAAATACGTTGCTATCTGTCCAACCATGTTCATCATCACCAATTAATTTTCTGTTGGGGTCGGCACTTAAAGTAGTTTTACCTGTTCCACTCAATCCAAAAAATATAGCTACATCTCCTGCTTTGCCAACATTGGCACTGCAGTGCATGCTTAATACATTTTTATCGTGCGGAAGCAAATAATTTAATACACTAAAAATTCCTTTTTTAATTTCTCCGGTATATCCTGTTCCGCCAATTAAAATAGTTTTATGTGTGAATGAAACTATGGCAAAATTGTGTTGTCTTGTACCATCAATTGCAGGGTTTGCTTTAAAACCAGGAGCTTGAATAATATGCCAATCGGGTTCAAAATTTTCTAGCTCTTTTTCTTCTGGGCGAAGAAACATATTGTATGCAAATAAATTACTGCTAGGTTGCTCATTAATAACTCTAATATTTAATTTGTATTTGTTTGATGCACAAGCATAAGCATCTCTTACCCAAATAGATTCTTTATTTCCTAAATAGTCTAATAGTTTCTTTTTTAATTGAAAGAAATATTTTTCTTCAATAGGTAAGTTGAAATTATTCCAATCAACAGTATTTTCTGTAAGTGCATCTTTTACGGTAAATTTATCTTTAGGACTTCTTCCAGTAAATTCTCCGGTATTAATACATAAAGCTCCGGTGTTGTTTAATATTCCTTCTTTTCTTAAAACAGTTTGATCTACTAAATCTTCTGGATTTAATTGGTAATGAACATTGTTTAAACTTGTAAAACCCAATTGTTTTAGTTTTTCAATAGGGGGTTGCATTAATAATAATGATGTTGTGTTTTGCATATGTTACAATCGTTAGTTAGGCTACAAAGGTAGAGGCAGATTTTGAACTAACAAACGTTAGTGCATTTTTCATGTATTTAATTTTTTAGGTTAGTTATCTCCCAATCAACCTTTATTTTTATGCAAAAATTAAAATTAAATAATGAAGCCAATAGCTACACCTCAAATTTTAAGTTTAAAAGATATTGAAGCATTCAAAACTATTGTAGGAGAAGAATATGTTTTGATAGATGAAGAAGCTTTGCATAATTATGGACATGATGAAACCGAACATCTTTTGTTTTTGCCAAATGCAGTAGTAAAACCTTATACAACACAAGAAGTAAGTGCTATTTTAAATTATTGTAATGAACATAAAATCCCTGTTACACCACGTGGTGCAGGTACAGGTTTAAGTGGCGGAGCATTGCCACAGTTGGGTGGTGTTTTATTAAGCACCGAAAGGTTTAATAAAATTTTAGAAATAGATGAACGCAATCTTCAGGTAACTACAGAACCCGGAGTTATTACAGAAGTTTTACAAAATACAGTAAAAGAAAAAGGGCTGTTTTATCCACCAGACCCAAGCAGCCGTGGTAGTTGTTTTATTGGTGGAAATATTTCAGAAAACAGTGGCGGGCCTAAAGCTGTAAAATATGGTGTTGTAAAAGATTATGTATTGAATTTAGAAGTGGTTTTACCAAATGGTGAAATTATTTGGACAGGTTGCAACGTATTAAAAAATTCCACAGGTTATAATCTTACACAATTAATTGTAGGAAGTGAAGGTACATTAGGCATTGTAACAAAAATTGTATTAAAATTAATTCCATTACCTAAATACGATTTATTAATGTTGGTACCTTTTACCGATTTAGAAAAAGCAAGCGAAGCCGTTAGTGCCATATTTCGTGCAGGCTTTACACCAAGCGGATTAGAACTAATGGAAATAGATGCTTTAAAAATTGTAAGTAAAATGGTTGATAGCCATGCAGTACCTGTAAATGATGATATTGCTGCACATTTAATAATTGAAGTAGATGGAAACAATGCAGATGTTTTAATGAATGAAATGGAAGCAATTAGCGAATTATTAATACAATACAATGCAGGCGAAGTTTTTTTTGCAGATGATGCCCAACAAAAAGCAGAATTATGGAAATTGAGAAGACGTGTAGCCGAAGCTGTAAAAAGCAGCGGTTATACTATTGAAGAAGATGCTGTTGTACCCAGGGCAGAATTACCAAAATTAATTAAAGGTGTAAAAGAATTAGGCAAGCAATTTGGATTTCATGCAGTTTGTTATGGCCATGCCGGCGATGGTAATTTGCATATTCGTATTAATCATCCCACTATTAAAAACAGTTATGGCAATACCGAAATGGTTGAGGCATTGAAAGCATTGTTTACTCTGGTAAATAGTTTAGGTGGCACCATAAGCGGAGAGCATGGTATTGGTTTAATTCAAAAACCATACATGCATGTTGTTTTTAAAGAAGCTAACTTAAAACTAATGCGTTCTATTAAACAATCATTCGACCCTAACAATATTTTAAATGCGGGTAAAATTTTTGATTTGAATTAACATTATCAATACACAATTTGTTATTGCTTTGGTAGTTGTAATACAATCTATTTAAAACATATTATGAAAAAAATTACAGTATTAATTTGTACCTGCATTATTATTTCTTCAGCTTTGGCACAAAGAAATATTCCCCCTACCTATACTGCACCGGTACCCGAAAAAAAAGGATTTGATATCAATAAAATGTTTATTGGAGGAAGTTTAGCCTTAGGCTTTAGCAGTTATAGTTTTAATATAGGCGGTACTCCTGAAATTGGCTATTCTCTTACTAATTGGTTAGATGCAGGCTTGGCAATAAACTTAAATTATAACTCAATGCGTGCAGATCCTTATTATAATAACAACATACGGCAACGAAGTTTTAATTATGGAGGAGGCCCATTTGTTAGAATTTACCCAATGCCATTCTTATTTCTTCAGGGGCAGTTAGAAACCAATTGGATTAAATACAATTATCTAAATCTAAATAATAATCAATCATCATCATTAACTACCAACTCTAACAGTATTTTAGCAGGAATTGGTTATACGCAAAGAATTGTTGGACAAAGTGGTTTTTATACTGCTGTATTAATTGATTTGAATACAGATATTTATTCACCATACAGAGATTATAATAATGCTGCTTTGCCAATTTTTAGAGCAGGGTTTACTTTTTATTTACATGAAAGAAAAAAATAATATAATTCTGCTTATTATTCCAATTATATTCATTCAATAAAAAATAGAATAAAATAACTTGTTATGGCTCATGTAGTTTTCAATCACTAAAAATAATTTATGATAGCCACAAAATCTTTTGCTGCATATAATGCCACTACACCTTTAGCACCTTATAATTTTGAAAGAAGAAATGTAGGAGAATACGATGTGCATATTGAAATTTTATATTGCGGTGTTTGCCATAGCGATTTGCATCAGGCAAGAGATGAATGGGGTGGTTCAATATATCCTATGGTTCCGGGGCACGAAATTGTAGGCAAAGTTGTAAGTGTTGGTAATAAAGTAACAAAATTTAAAATAAATGATATTGCCGGAGTTGGCGTAATGGTAGATAGTTGCCGCACTTGCAAAAATTGTCAAAAAAATTTAGAACAATACTGTGTAGAAGGTATAACCGGTACATATAACGGTTATGAAAGAGATGGTAAAACGTTAGCACAAGGTGGTTACTCAACCAATATTGTTGTAGATGAAAAATATGTATTGAAAATAGCCGCATCTTTAAATTTAAAAGCAGTTGCTCCGCTACTTTGTGCAGGGATAACTACCTATTCTCCATTAATGTATGCAGGCGTTAAAGCCGGAATGAAAGTAGGAATTGTAGGTTTAGGCGGGTTAGGGCATATGGGTGTAAAATTTGCAGTATCGTTTGGTGCAGAAGTAACTGTATTAAGTACATCAAAAAATAAAGAAGCAGATGCTTTGCGTTTAGGAGCTACTAAATTTTTATTAACTACCGATAAGGCAGCTATGAAAGAACATGATAGTTATTTCGATATAATTTTAGATGCTGTTTCTGCCAATCATGATTTTACAAAGTATTTGAATTTATTAGATATAGACGGGAAATTACTTGTAGTTGGGTTACCATCTGAAGACCCTAAAGTAAAACCATTTTCTTTAATAAAAAACCGTAGAAGTGTTATTGGATCTATGATTGGAGGAATAAAAGAAACACAAGAAATGCTTGATTATTGTGCCGAAAAGAATATTGTAAGTGAAGTTGAAATGATTAACATACAAAATATTAATGAAGCTTATGAAAGAATGTTGAAAGGAGATGTGAAATACAGATTTGTAATAGATATTGCTTCATTAAAAAATATATAAAATAAAAGCCTCGCATTTTTGCGAGGCTTTTATTTGCTTTTATTTGCTTTTAATTTTAGTAATTTCTTTATGGTTATGTAAAGATTTATATGCTAACACAGTACTTACAATAGTTAATATGGCTGCTAAAAACATAGAGGCACCCGGTAAATAATACGGAGTATTTTTAGCAGTAAAGTATGAGAAAACATTTGTCATTAATAAAGGTCCAATTAAAGTACTTGCACTCATCAATCCGGTTAAAGCACCTTGCAATTCTCCTTGTTCATTTTTAGGAACATTATTAGAAATTATTCCTTGTAAGGCAGGCATTGTAATACCTCCAAAACTATATATTAAAGTAAATACAAACATCATCCAGGTTTGTGTTGCAAGACCAAATAAAATAAAACCTGCCGAATAAAAAGCTAAACCGGTATAAACACTTTTTTCTTGCCCTAATTTTGGAATAACAATTCTTATTAAACCACCTTGTATTACAGCAACACAAACACCCACTACTGCTAATGATATTCCAATCATTCTTTCATCCCAATGAAATTTTTCAATACCATAATAGCTCCATGCAGATTGTACGGCATGCGATGCAATGTATAAAAGTGTTATAGATGCTACCAATCCATATATAACAGGATGTTTTTTAAACATAAGTAAAGAGCCAACAGGGTTTGCTTTTTTCCATTCAAATTTTCTTCTATGTGCTTTGTCTAATGATTCTGGTAAAACTATTAATCCATATAAACAGTTTAGTGCGGCCAAACTTGCGGCAGCAAAGAAAGGTATGCGGGTGCCCCATTTTCCTAAAAAGCCACCCAATGCAGGCCCAATAATAAAACCAATACCAAACGCAACACCAATCATTCCAAAGTTTTGAGCTTTCTTTTCAGGTGTACTTACATCTGCAATATATGCGGCGGCAGTAGTTATACTTGCTCCGGTAATTCCGGCAATTAATCTTCCTGCAAATAACCACATTATGTTGGGTGCAAAACCGGTTAAAGTATAATCAATAGCAAAACCTGCTAATGAAAAAAGTAATACTGGTCTTCTTCCGTATCTGTCACTTAAATTTCCAATAATGGGTGCACAAATAAATTGCATAATGGCATAAGCAGTTAATAGCCATCCGCCGTATTGAGATGCAGTACTAGTATCACAATTTTCTAATTTCATTATTAATTTTGGAATGACAGGAATAATAATTCCAAAACCGGTTATATCTATTAATAATGTAATGAATATAAATCCGAGAGCTGCCTGTTTTTTATTTTTCATTATAAGTGGGTGATAGGTGCAAAATAAAAATAATATTTCACTGCTAAATTTCTTTTTTGATTAAAGAAGCAGTAAGATGAGTGCAAAATGATTAAAAATCAAATACAGCTTGCGTTTTGGGATTATCAAGTTTAAAACTTTTTTCTATTTTATTTTCTGTTACATGAAGAATATTCATTTGTTGTGTTTGCCATTCGTATAATAAACTACAATTCACAGCTAATTTTTTGAAAGAAGAAATGTTTGTTACTTCAAAATAACTCCATGCACTTTCTTGTTGTATTTCATAACCCAAATAATTTAATTGTACTAATTTCCCATCAACATTTAATTGCAATTTATTTTTAATATATAATGCAATTAGTTTATCGTTTTTTGCTTTATAGGTTGTTTTAGCTAAATCTACCGTAGTGCGATTTTCATTTCTTAAAGCGGTTTCTAAATCATCTGTAAAAATTCGCACACTTATTTCTAAAATCTTTTCTTTTGCATTATGATTTATATCAATAACCGAAACATAAAACGGATGTATAACTGAAAAACAAAACGTTATTAAATATTGAAATAAGAAATTCATTCAACATATTTTTTTTGACAATACAAATGTCATTATTAATTTTCGATTTCAAATAATATGGATAATATTAGCATATATTTTCAAATTGGGTTTAAACATATTGCCAATTGGGGAGCATTAGATCATATTCTGTTTATGATTGCATTAAGTTTACGTTACCAGTTTGCCGATTGGAAAAAACTTCTAATTCTAATAACTGCTTTTACAATTGGGCATACAACAACTTTGGCTTTAGCAGTTTTTAATGTTATGCATATTCCTAAAAATTGGATTGAATTTTTAATTCCGGTAACAATTGTTATAACCGCATTCAGCAATTTATTTGTAAAAAAATTTTCTTACAATACTAAATTTCCTGCTATTTATTTTTTTGCGTTATTTTTTGGATTAGTTCATGGGCTTGGTTTCAGCAACGATTTAAAAAGCTTAATTGGCAATGGTAACGGTGTAATAATAAAACTATTAGCAGCTAATTTTGGTATAGAGGCTGCACAGCTTTGTTTTGTTTTTATAATACTTTTAATTGGGTTTATTTGTCTGAATATTTTTAAGTTTAATAGAAGAGAATATATTTTATTCATTAGCGGCGGTATATTTGGTATAGCAATAGAAATGGCATTAACAAGATTGCCTTGGTAAATAAAAATTTATAGTTGATATATTAAACATAACAACAATGCGAGAATTACTAATTATTTGTTTTGCAACTTTTGTATTAAATGCACAATCTCAAAATATCCAAAACAATCCCGGAAGTAATCATGGTAATAAGTTTGAACAATTAGGAACTATACTGCCTACACCTAATGAGTATAGAACAGCAAGCGGAGCCCCGGGCCCAAAATATTGGCAACAACGTTGTGATTATAATATTAAATGTGTGTTGGATGAAAAAAAATTAAAATTAACAGGTAATGAAACACTTACCTATTACAACAACTCGCCCGATGTATTAACTTATTTGTGGTTGCAGTTAGATGAAAATGAACATAGTACTTTACGAAATGCCAATTACCAAAATTCATCTCAAATATCAAGGCAAATAAGCGTGCAACAATTAGATGCAATAACTAATGCGAAAACCGATAACGGTTACGGAGTTAATATTATAAAAATAACCAATGCTGCCGGAAAAAATTTACAATACACCATTAATAAAACTATGATGCGTGTTGAATTACCCACACCCTTAAAACCCGGACAACAATTTATTTTTAATATTGAGTGGAATTATAATATAACGGATAGAGTAATCATGAATGGAAGAGGTGGCTACGAATATTTTCCTGAAGATGGAAATTATTTATTTACAATGACACAATGGTATCCACGCCTTTGTGTGTATAGTGATTTTCAAGGATGGCAAAACCACCAGTTTACAGGTACAGGAGAATTTGCTTTAACTTTTGGAAACTTTAAGGTACAAATGACTGTTCCTGCAGATCATGTAGTAATGGCAACAGGTGAATGTCAAAACTACACACAAGTATTAACCCACGCACAACAACAACGTTGGGCATTAGCTCAAACAAGTAAAGAACCTATTGAAATTGTTACATTAGAAGAAGCAAAAAAACGTGAAGTTGAAAAAAGTACTGCAACAAAAACTTGGGTGTTTAATGCAAACAATGTTAGAGATTTTGCATGGGGCAGTTCACGCAAATTTATTTGGGATGCCATGCCAACATATATAGAAGGGAAAAAAGTAATGTGCATGAGTGCTTACGGTAAAGAAGCTTATGGTTTGTATCGTAAGTTCTCAACCAAAATAGTAGCACATACTATTCGCTCTTATTCTAAATTTTCAATTCCCTATCCATACCCTGTAGCTCAAAGTATTGAAGCAAGCAATGGAATGGAATATCCAATGATTTGTTTTAATTATGGTAGAACAGAAAAAGATGGTACATATACCGAAACTGTAAAAAATGGAATGATAGGCGTTATTATTCATGAAGTAGGTCATAACTTTTTTCCTATGATTGTAAACAGTGATGAAAGACAATGGACATGGATGGATGAAGGCTTAAACACTTTTGTTGAATACTTAACAGAAGAATTATATGATAATAAATTTCCTACTAGGCGAGGACCAGCTTGGACAATAGCTGATTATATGAAATTGCCTAAAGATCAATTAGAACCCATTATGACTAATAGCGAAAACATTGTTCAATTTGGCCCAAATGCTTACGCAAAGCCTGCTACCGGATTAAATATTTTACGCGAAACAATAATGGGTAGAGAATTATTTGATTATGCTTTTAAAGAATATGCAAGACGTTGGGCATTTAAACATCCTACACCCGCAGATTTGTTTAGAACATTAGAAGATGCGAGTGCTGAAGATTTAGATTGGTTTTGGCGTGGATGGTTTTTTGGAACCGACCCTTGCGATATTGCAATTGATACCGTAAAACATGTAGTAGTTGATGTAGAATCAAAACCTATTGTAGGTAGTAATGGAGCAGGCAGACCTCCAATAACAAGAAGTATTGATAAACCACTTACTCCTGCTTTTGATGATATTTCAAAAATTAGAAATAGAGAAGATAAAAAAATAACTTTTTTAACAGATGCTGATACCAGCTTACGAGATTTTTATTGGAAATATGATAGAGGAATAGTTCCTTACGATTCTACAATAAAAATAACTATTCCCTCAATGGCATTTGGAGAACCCGCAACTGCCGGCGATAAAGCAAAATATACAAACGCACACTTATATGAAGTTACCTTTTTAAATAAAGGCGGCTTAGTTATGCCAATTATTGTAAGATTTAATTTTGAAGACGGAACCTATCAAGATGAAAGAATACCTGCACAAATTTGGCGTAAAAACGAGCATAAAGTAACCAAAGTTTTTCTAACACAAAAAAATGCAATCAGCATTAAGTTAGATCCTATGCGTGAAACAGCAGATATAGATGAAAGTAATAACAATTGGCCCAAGGTTGATATACCAACAAAATTTCAACTATTTAAAGCAGGAAGTGTAAATAGAAGAAACCCCGTAACAATTCCAAACCCTATGCAAAAACTAAGTAATTAAACAATAAAAAATACAGCAAATACCATTTTTCAATTTCAATAACTACCCTTACCTTTGCCGCCTTAACAATTTTGGAGTATTGCATCCCTTTTATTTTGTTGTTTAGGTTAGACTGCTGCTTGTCTTGATACAAACGTTGTCAAGAATGTACAAGTGTTAGTAATCTTCAAACCCTTAAAGAAGATTCAAGGCAATGGAAACCAAATAAAACGTAAAAGATTACTTCTTCAAAATCTAAAAATTCCATTTTAATCTATGGCAATTAAAAGAGAGTTCAACAAAACAAAATCAACGTTTTCAAAAATCACAATCAGTTTAGCTTCTCCCGATTCTATTTTAGAAAGAAGCTTTGGCGAGGTTTTAAAACCTGAAACTATTAACTATCGTACCTATAAACCAGAAAGGGACGGTTTATTTTGCGAAAGAATTTTCGGGCCTGTAAAAGATTACGAATGTGCCTGCGGAAAATACAAACGTATTCGCTATAAAGGCATTGTGTGCGATCGATGCGGCGTAGAAGTTACTGAAAAGAAAGTACGCCGTGAACGTATGGGGCACATTAAATTAGTAGTACCTGTTGTACATATTTGGTACTTTAAAAGCTTACCAAACAAAATTGGTTATTTATTAGGCGTAAGCTCTAAAAAATTAGAAAGCATTGTTTATTACGAACGTTATGTAGTAATACAAGGTGGTGTAAAAGATAGTTTAAGTGCCGGAGATTTATTAACCGAAGAAGAATATTTAGATATATTAGATAATTTACCAAAAGATAATCAATTCTTACCTGATGATGATCCACAAAAATTTGTGGCAAAAATGGGAGCAGAAGCTATTCATGCATTATTAGAAAGATTAGATTTAGATGAATTGAGTTATCAATTACGTAATGCTGCAGCAACAGAAACTTCACAACAACGTAAAGCAGATGCTCTAAAACGTTTAAGCGTTGTAGAAGCTTTTCGTGACTCTTCCGAAAGAATCTCTAACCGTCCTGAGTGGATGGTAATGCAATATATACCGGTTATTCCACCCGAACTTCGTCCATTAGTACCTTTAGATGGAGGCCGTTTTGCTTCATCAGATTTAAACGATTTGTACCGTCGTGTAATCATTCGCAACAATCGCTTAAAACGTTTAATGGAGATTAAAGCTCCTGAAGTTATTCTTCGTAATGAAAAGCGTATGTTACAAGAAGCTATCGATTCTTTATTTGATAATTCTCGTAAATCAAACGCCGTTAAAGCCGAAGGTGGAAGAGCATTAAAATCACTTTCAGATGTTTTAAAAGGTAAGCAAGGTCGTTTCCGTCAAAACTTATTAGGTAAACGTGTGGATTACTCTGGTCGTTCGGTAATTGTGGTAGGCCCCGAATTAAAAATGCATGAATGCGGTTTGCCAAAAGATATGGCAGCTGAGTTATTCAAACCATTTATTATTCGAAAACTAATAGAAAGAGGAATTGTAAAAACAGTAAAATCTGCTAAAAAATTAGTAGATAGAAAAGAAAACGTTATTTGGGATATTCTTGAAAATATATTAAAAGGTCATCCTGTAATGCTTAACCGTGCCCCCACATTGCATAGGTTATCTATTCAAGCATTTCAACCAAGATTAGTAGAAGGTAAAGCCATTCAACTACACCCGTTAGTTACAGCCGCCTTTAACGCCGATTTTGATGGAGACCAAATGGCGGTTCACGTTCCATTAAGTAATGCAGCTGTGTTAGAAGCTCAGTTATTAATGCTTTCTTCACATAACATTCTAAATCCACAAAATGGTACACCAATTACACTACCGTCTCAAGACATGGTACTAGGGTTGTACTATATTACAAAAGGCAAAAAATCAACTGCTACAGAAAAAATAAGAGGGGAAGGAAAAGTATTCTACAGTTTAGATGAAGTTGTTATTGCATATAATGAAAACATTGTTGATTTACATGCAGCCATTAAAGTAAAAGCCAATATTCGTGAAAACGGAGAATTGGTTAAAAAATTAATAGATACCACTGTTGGTAGAGTGTTATTTAATCAACACGTTCCTGTTGAAGTAGGGTATGTAAATGCACTTTTAACTAAGAAAAGTTTAAGAGAAATTATTGGAAATATTATTAAAATTACCAATGTTCCTAAAACGGCTAAATTCTTAGATGATATTAAACAATTAGGTTTCCGCATGGCATTTAAAGGCGGTTTAAGCTTTAGCGTAAACGACTTAATTGTACCTGAAATAAGAAACGAATTGTTGGAAAATGCAAAGAATGAAGTTGATGAAGTTTGGGAAAGCTACAATATGGGTTTAATTACCAACAACGAACGTTATAACCAAGTAATTGATATTTGGGGTAAAGTAGATATGCGTATCACCAACGAACTTATCCATGAAATGTCAACAGATAAACAAGGCTTTAACTCTGTTTACATGATGCTAGATTCTGGAGCCCGTGGTTCTAAAACACAGGTTAAGCAGTTGGTAGGTATTAGAGGGTTAATGGCTAAACCACGTAAAAGTGGAAGCACAGGTAGTGAGGTTATTGAAAACCCCATCTTATCAAACTTTAAAGGTGGATTGAACGTATTAGACTATTTCATTTCTACACATGGTGCTCGTAAAGGTTTGGCCGATACTGCCTTAAAAACTGCCGATGCGGGTTACTTAACACGTAGGTTAGTAGATGTTGCCCAAGATGTAGTTATTGGCGAAGAAGATTGCGGAACTTTACGCGGCATTGCCACCGGAGCATTAAAAGATAATGAGGATATTATTGAACCATTATCAGATAGAATTGAAGGCCGTACTTCATTACACGATGTTATCAATCCTGTAACAGATAAATTAATAATCAAAGCCGGCGAAGAAATCACTTCAGATATTGCTAAAGAAATTGAAGAAAGCGGTATCGAAACTGTTGAAATTCGTTCAGTACTTACTTGCGAAGCTAAACGTGGTGTTTGCGTAAAATGCTACGGTAAAAATTTAGCTACAGGCTATATTGCTCAACGTGGAGATGCTGTTGGTATTATTGCGGCACAATCAATTGGTGAGCCGGGTACACAGCTTACTTTGCGTACCTTCCACGTAGGTGGTGTTGCAGGTAGTGCAAGTATTGAAAATGGGTTAGCTGCAAGATTTGATGGCACTATTCAGTTTGATGGATTACGTTCTGTAACTGCATTAAACAACGAAGGTCAAAAAATGCAAATTGTTATTGGTCGTACAGGTGAGGTAAGAATTATGGATGTGAAAAATGATCGTCTACTAATTACCAATAACGTTCCTTATGGCTCTACTTTATTAGTAAAAGATGGTCAACAAGTGAAAAAAGGAGATATGATATGCACTTGGGATCCATTTAATAATGTAATTGTGGCCGAACAAAACGGTACTATTAAATTTGAAAGCGTACTTGAAGGTATAACCTTCCGTGAAGAAGCAGATGACCAAACAGGACACCGCGAAAAAGTAGTGATTGAAACGAAAGATAAAACTAAAATACCAACCGTAATAGTTGATGGTAAAGATCTGAAAATGTACAACTTACCAGTAGGTTCTCATATTTCAGTTGAAGAAGGAGATGAAGTGAAAGCCGGTCAAGTATTGGTTAAAATCCCTCGTGTTTTAGGTAAATTAAGAGATATTACCGGAGGTCTTCCTCGTGTAACCGAATTGTTCGAAGCTCGTAATCCGGGTAATCCTGCCATTGTTTGCGAAATAGACGGTGTGGTTACATTCGGTAATGTAAAACGCGGTAATCGTGAAATTTCTGTAGAAAGCAAAGACGGCATGGTTAAAAAGTATCTTGTTCCATTGTCTCGTCAAATATTAGTACAAGACGGAGATTTTGTTAAAGCAGGTGCTCCATTATCTGACGGACAAATTGCTCCAGCCGATATCTTAACCATTAAAGGGCCATTTGCAGTACAAGAATATGTAGTTAATGAAATACAAGAAGTATATCGCTTACAAGGTGTGAAAATCAACGATAAACACATTGAAGTAATTGTTCGTCAAATGATGAAAAAAGTTGAAATTGTTGATGCTGGTGATACTAAATTCTTGGAAGAAGATTTAGAAGATAGATTAGATTTTATTGAAGAAAACGACAGAATTTTTGACAAGAAGGTTGTGATAGAGGCCGGTGAAAGTACAAAAATGCGAGCCGGACAAATTGTAACACTTCGTGAATTAAGAGAAGAAAATTCAATTCTACGTCGTGCAGATAAAAAATTAGTTGAAGTTCGTGATGCTAAACCTGCAACTGCAACACCGGTGTTACTGGGTATTACCAAAGCATCATTAGGTGTGCAAAGTTGGATAAGTGCTGCATCATTCCAAGAAACAACTAAAGTATTAAGTACAGCAGCAATTAATGGCAAGTTAGATAACATGTACGGATTAAAAGAAAATGTTATTACAGGTCATTTAATTCCGGCAGGTACAGGTCAGCGTGATTTTGAAAATATGATTGTAGGAAGTAAAGAAGAATACGAAGTACTTTCTGCAACACGCGAGGCTATGAGTTTTGACGAAGATGAATAAGTTGTAACATCATACTCTTTATAATTAAAAATAACAGGAAGCTGAAATATGCTTCCTGTTTTATTATTCAACATATTTTATTGCATAACCTAATTAATAATTATGGTAGGCAATAACATTCTTAACACTTCTCTTTTATATTGCAACATTACATTTGCATCAAAATATTTTTTAATGAAAAATTTTATACTCGGTTTGAATATTGTATTAGTTGCGGCAGTTGCAGTTTTGTTTTATTGGCACTTCTCTAATAAAACACAACAAACAGTTATGGTACATTCTCCTGCACAAGCAGGAAGTTTTCGTGTAGCTTATTTTGAAATGGATACCGTACAAAGTCAGTTTGAATATTTAAAAGAAATTCGTAATGGATTATTGGCAAAAGATCAAAACTTAGGCAAACAACTTTCTATATTAGAAAATGAGTTTACTAAAAAGTATCAAGAATTACAAAAGAACGGAGCGAATATGAACCAGACAGAATTGGCAGCCAAACAACAAGAATTGGTAGAAATGGATAAAAACCTAAAAACAAAAAAACAAGCCATGGAACAAGAAATGGCTGATGAAAGTACACGTAAATTACAAGATGTAAAGAAGAAAATTGAAGATTATTTGAAAACATATAATAAAGAAAAAGGATATGCTTACATTCTATCAAATTCAAGTGATTTGTTTTATTATAAAGATTCAGTATACAATATTACCAACGATTTAGTTAAAGGCTTAAACGAACTATACAAGAAAAAATAATTGCAAATAATTTTTTGTTTATTATCTTACCATCCTGCTTTCTTTAAGCAGGATTTTTTATTTCCCATTATTATCAACAAAACTAACGTATGTCTCAAACAAATGCTTCTTCATTCAAACCTACATTAAGCCTTACAGATGCAACCATGATTGTTGCAGGAAGTATGATAGGATCAGGTATTTTTATTGTAAGTGCAGATATTACCAGAAACGTTGGTAGTGCAGGTTGGTTAATTGTAGTTTGGTTAATTACCGGATTTATGACGCTCACTGCAGCATTAAGTTATGGAGAATTAAGTGCTATGTTTCCCAAAGCAGGAGGGCAATATGTTTATTTAAAAGAAGCATATAATCCTATTATTGGATTTTTATACGGATGGAGTTTTTTTGCCGTCATTCAAACAGGAACAATAGCTGCCGTTGGTGTTGCGTTTTCAAAATTTTTAGCTCACTTCTTACCTGAATTAGGTAATGATTATTTATTATATGATTTTGGCATATTAAAAATTTATTCCGGCCAAATAGTTGCTATTGTTATTATTATATTACTTACCTACATTAATTCACGTGGGGTTAAAGAAGGAAAATTTATTCAAACAATATTTACTTCTGCTAAACTACTGGCATTATTAGGTTTAATTGTTTTTGGTTTTGTATTGGTAAAACAAAGTTATTGGGCCGAAAATTGGAAAACAGGATTTACGGCTATGCAAGATTTTGGGCAAAAAAATGTAAGCGGTGCATTGCAGCCAACTTTATGGAAAGGCATTGCAGGCAGTGCTTTATTAGGTGCCATTGCAGCAAGCATGGTAGGTTCTATTTTTAGCAGTGATGCATGGAATAACGTAACATTTATTGCAGGAGAAATGAAAAACCCTAAACGTAATATTGGGTTAAGTTTATTTTTAGGAACATTAATAGTAACCGTTATCTATGTATCGGCCAATTTAATGTATTTAAATGTTTTGCCTATCAATGAAATCGCATTTCCAAAAGATGATAGAGTAGCAGTAGCAGCAGCCAATCATATCTTCCCTTCAATTGGTACAAGTTTAATTGCCATATTAATTATGGTTTCAACATTTGGTTGTAACAATGGTTTAATATTGGCAGGAGCAAGAGTTTATTATACTATGTCTAAAGATGGATTGTTTTTTAAACAAGCAGGTACATTAAATAAAAACGGTGTACCGCAATGGGCATTATGGGCACAATGTATTGTTGCCGCCATATTATGTTTAAGTGGTAAGTATGGAGATTTGCTTGATATGATTTCTTTTGTGGTAGTTATATTTTATGTATTAACTATTATTGGCATATTTATTTTACGTAAAAAAATGCCCAATGCAGAAAGACCTTATAAAGCATTTGGGTATCCCGTATTACCTGCATTGTATATTATTTTAGGGTTAAGTTTTTGTGCACTGCTGGTTATATTTAAACCTCAATATACATGGCCCGGTTTAATAATTGTTTTAATAGGAATTCCACTTTATTTTGCAGCCCGAAAAAAAGAAGCATAGCACATGAGTTTTAAGTATTTATTCGAGCAATTTAAAAATATTAATGTTGCAGTTTTAGGAGATGTTATGTTAGATAGTTACATGTGGGGGCATGTAAACAGAATTTCTCCCGAGGCTCCGGTTCCTATAGTAAGCATTACTAAAAAAGAATATCGAATGGGTGGTGCCGGCAACGTAGCTTTAAACCTTGTTGCATTAGGTGCTAACACTTCTATTATTTCAATTATAGGAAACGATGAAGATGGAAAACAATTAAAAAAAATGTTTGAAAACTATAATATTCAAACATCCTTATTACTAAACTCTTCTGAAAGAATTACAACCAACAAAACACGCATTATAGGTAGAAACCAACAAATGATGCGTTTAGATACCGAAATAACAAAAGATATTTCTGCGGCAGATGAACAACATTTAATAAATAGCGTTGAAACATTCTTAAAAAATACTAAACTAGATGTTTTAATTTTTGAAGATTACAATAAAGGTGTTTTAACCGAAAATATTATTACAGCTATTATTGCTTTATGCAAACAATATAATGTAATAACAACCGTTGATCCTAAACATAAAAACTTTTTTTCATTTAAAGGGGTAGATATTTTTAAACCCAATTTAAAAGAAGTAAAAGAAGGATTAAATGTTTTCTTAGATGAAGTAAATATTACCAACCTTCAACAAATTCATGCAAGCTTAAAAGAAAAATTACAGCATGAAATTTCTTTAATAACACTTTCAGAATATGGAGTATTTTTTCAATCTTCATCTCAAAATAAAATTATACCTACACATATTAGAAATATTGCAGATGTAAGCGGTGCCGGCGATACAGTGATAGCTGTAGCATCATTAGTGTATGCGGCAACCAAACAAATTGCATTAGCTGCCGAAATAGCTAATATAGCAGGTGGGTTGGTTTGTGAAGAGGTAGGAACAGCCGCCATTAATAGCGAAAAATTATTAGCAGAATGTGAGCTTTTATTGCATGAATAACTTTCGCATTTCTTTACCAATTTCTCTTTTAGTTTCGTGTAAATTTTAATGTGTATGAAATCTTTGTTTATTACAATATTGCTTTTTGCAACACTTCAATTAAATGCACAAAGCCTAAAAAATATTTTTTCAAAAACAATTGGCAGTTCAACTAATACAATAATGTCATCATCATCTTCTTCTTCTGCATTATTAGGTGGAGATGAAATTAGCAATGCACTAAAAGAAGCTTTGCAAAAAGGGGTAGAAAGAGGTACAACAAAACTTTCTGCTACCGATGGTTTTTTTAAAGATGCTGCCATAAAAATTTTATTACCACCAGAAGCACAAAAAGCAGGAGAAAAATTACGTGCATTAGGGTTTGAAAAACAAGTTGATGATGCAATTTTAAGTATGAATCGTGCTGCTGAAGATGCTGCAAAAACTGCAGCACCCATTTTTGTAAATGCTATAAAGCAAATGAGCATTACTGATGCTGTTGGTTTATTAAAAGGTGGAGATAGTGCAGCCACAAAATATTTACGAGAAAAAACTACAATACAATTATCTAACGCATTCAAACCTGTTATTGAGCAATCAATGGCAAAAACAGAGGCCACAAAATATTGGAACACATTTACAACTTCTTACAACAAAATTCCTTTTGTAAAAAAAATAAATACTGATTTAGCTGCTTATGTAACAGAAAAAGCATTAAGCGGAATTTTTTATCAATTGGCATTAGAAGAACAAAAAATTCGGAAAGATCCAGTTGCCCGTACTACAGATTTGTTAAAGAAAGTTTTTGGTAATTAATTAACCTTTCTTTACACAACAACGTGTATAGTGTTTGGTTACTTTGCTAAGTTTTCAACAATCTAACTTTTTAATCAGCAATAAAATAAGTTTGTATGAATAATAATGCAGCTATGCAGGCTTCATTTGAAATACAAAAAAATATTAAAGCAAGTATTTATACTGTTGCAATTTGTATTGCCATAGCATTAATACTTTTTTTATTGCAATGGACTTTACCACAAATTCCACCTCCTGTTTTAAATGAAGGCATTGAAGTAAATTTAGGTAATAGTGAAACGGGAAGCGGAGATATTCCTCCACAAGTTCCGGGCGATCCTTCTTCTACACAAGAAACTAATGCAACACCTCCGCCAAGCACTGCTGCAAACAATAATACCAATATAACACCCGATGAAACCAATACCGATGTAAATGCACCGGCCGTAAATAATTCAAATAAATCTACACCACGCACCAATGCTTCAACCAATGTAAAACATAATCAATCTACCAACACAACTGCTGTTGTGCCCAAGCCTAAAAAACCTAAAGCGGTATATGGTGGCGGAACCAATAATAACAACGGTGGAAATAATGCCGATAGTTATAATGGTGTAAGAAACCAAGGTGTAGCCGGTGGCAATGGGGATCAAGGTAAACCTAACGGAAACCCTAATAGCGATAGTTATAATGGAAATGCAGCAAGTGGTAATAGCGGTGTATCAATAAGAAGCGGATTAAATGGAAGAAGATTTACAAAATTGCCAAGCTTTCAAGATGATTTTAATGAAAACGCAAAAGTAGCGGTTGATATTACAGTGAGTAAAGATGGAAGCGTAACACAAGCTATTATAAACCCACGAGGCACAACAACTACCAATCCTAATATTCGCAATATTGCTTTGCGTAAAGCAAGACTTTTAAAATTAAATGCCGGTACAGATGATGAACAAACCGGAACTATTGTATTTAATTTTAAGGTTACTAATTAACTTCTGTAATTGTTATTTGTGTTTCTATAACATTGTTTGTTGTATTACATACTTGTATGTGTTTAGTTGTCAATCATCTTTCTCTTTCAACACACAATAGTTATACAAAATTCTTTTTAAGCTATCTATTACATTTGCTGCATGAATTATCAGCAAACCATTCAATATTTATTTGAAAAATTACCCATGTTTAGTAGAATGGGTGCTGCTGCTTTTAAAAAAGATTTAACCAATACTATTGCATTGTGCAATGCTCTTCATAATCCGCAACAAAAATTTAAAACCATTCATATTGCAGGCACTAACGGAAAAGGCTCGGTAAGTCACATGCTGGCTGCTGTATTGCAGACTGCAGGCTATAAAACAGGTTTGTACACATCTCCGCACTTAAAAGATTTTAAAGAAAGAATAAAAGTAAACGGTGCATTATGTAGTGAAGAATTTATTATTCAATTTACACAAAAAATACAACCACATATTGAAACAATTCAACCTTCTTTTTTTGAAATAACGGTTGCTATGGCATTTGAATATTTTGCTCAACAACAAGTTGATATTGCTATTATTGAAACAGGCTTAGGCGGAAGATTAGACAGCACGAATATTATAACACCGGAACTTAGTGTGATTACCAATATTGGTTATGACCACATGAACATGTTAGGCAATGCATTACGAGAAATTGCATTAGAAAAAGCAGGTATTATTAAACAAAATGTTTCGGTAGTTATTGGAGAAACACATAAAGAAACAGCAAATGTTTTTGTTGAAAAAGCAAATGAAACTAATGCTACAATTGTATTTGCTGATAAACAAAGATGGATTGCAGATTGGCAATATGAGCATCATTTATTAAACGTATGGGTTGCCAATCATTTTAATGATGAGCATGAAAAATACAGTTTAGATTTGAATGGAATTTATCAAACAAAGAATTTACTTACCGTTTTAGAAGCCTTACACCAACTGCGTTTTAAAGGTTTTGAAATTGATAAAACACATATTCTGCATGCATTACAGCATACAAAAAAAATAACAGGGTTGCATGGCAGATGGGAGGTAATTTATCAAAATCCTACAGTTGTATTAGATGTTGCACATAATGAAGATGGTATTAAACAAGTTGTACAGCAGTTGGCTTTAATAAACTTTAATCAGTTACACATAATTTTTGGAATGGTAAAAGATAAAGCAATTGATAATGTGTTGGAAATATTACCTAAGCAAGCTTATTACTATTTTACGCAAGCACAAATTGAAAGAGCTTTACATGCTGAAATTTTAATGAAGAAAGCTGCAGGCTATCAACTAACAGGTAATTTTTATACCAATGTAAATATTGCATTGAAAGAAGCATTATTAAATGCTCATAAAAACGATTTAATTCTTATTTGCGGAAGTGTATTTTTAGTAGGAGAGGTGGAATGATAGTTTACTTTTTAATTAAATTAATAAACAATTCAGAACCCGCTCTGGGTTGAATGCTGTTATAACATGATTGCATGGTATGAATATGAAAATATGGGCTGAATAGCGTTTCATATTCTACTTTATTACCACCAAATGGTGGTCCTTGTTTTTCAAAATCAACATTAAATAAAACACCAATTAGTTTTCCGTTATTGTTTAATAATGAAGCAATTTTTTCAACGTACTCTTTTCGTCTTTCTAATACTTGAGCACAAAAAAATGTTTGTTCAATAATTAAATCGTATTTGCCTTGATGCTGAAAAAAATTTTCACATAAAATAGTTACTTGATGATAATTTTTAAACTTCTCTTTCAATCTTAAAACAGCTTCTTCTGCAATATCTATCAGTGTAATATTGGTGAAATTCTTTTCAATTAAATAAGATGCTTCGTATGCATTACCGCATCCTGGAATTAATATAGCAGCTTTTTTATTTGAATATTGATTAATGTATTCTTTTAGTGGAGTAGAGGCGTATCCTATATCCCAACCTGTGTGATTTGTTTGCCAACATTCATTCCAAAATGCAGCATTTAATTCGTTTTCATGTTTTTTATGCATTGATGAATTATTTTCCATACAATAAATATTTTAAAACATTGCATTAATTAAATCATCTTCTGTAATATTTCTAAAATGTTGTTCAATAGAAAATTGAGATAAAACTTTTCTTAATTCCATTTCTTTATGTAAGGTATGTACTAATGCGTCTTCTACTTCTGCAATTCCTTTTTCTGAAAAAAAATCACCAAATATTTTTGCTTTTTCAATTATTCCGTTTTTAACTTCTAAGTTCATTTCTAATAAACCGCCATTGGTGCGAATGGCTTTTTTAAAATTATATTCGGGAGATTTTCCGTAATTCCATTCATGCGTAGCATATTTTTCATCTCTTAATTTTTGAATATTTTTTTTATCCTCTTTTGTAAATTCATACAAATGGGCATTAGGATAATTTGTAAGAACATGATTCATTAGTTTTTCTGTAAACACTTCAATACTAATAGGCGTTTTTAAATGTTCGGAAATATTTGTAACTCTTTTAGGAACAGATTTTATGGCTTTGTCAATATATTTTATCGGATTAATTTTTAATGCTTCGCTTACGTTTCTCATTTCTGAAGCAAACAATAAACAGCCATGATGTAGAATTTTATTTTTATGAATATGTGCTGCATTGCCTGCAATTTTTTTTCCGTCAATCATTAAATCATTCTTGCCTTCAAAACGTGCATTGGCACCCAATTCTTGTAAAACTTGAATAATGGGTTGCGTGAATTTTTCAAAATCTGATAAACTTGAGTTTTTACCCGATTGTGTAAATGAAAAATTAAGATTTCCTAAATCATGATATACAGCACCACCGCCTG
Source organism: Bacteroidota bacterium (assembly GCA_018267705.1). Classification (GTDB taxonomy): domain Bacteria; phylum Bacteroidota; class Bacteroidia; order Chitinophagales; family Chitinophagaceae; genus CW01. Next base: position 211,233 of record JAFDXX010000001.1, read on the forward strand.
AAATTCTTCGTACTACAGCAATATTGTGTTCTTTTACATAATTGTAATTTATTTCGGCTAATGTATTTTGATATTGGCCTACAATAATTGCATTATCATTTCTCCAAAGCATAAAACAATCTTCTTCAATATGCTTTAAAATATATTCGTCTGTTGCAACATTAAAATAAGGGTCGGTAGATTCATGATAAATACACAACATAAAATTATTATTATAAAATATTCAATAAAATTGTAATTATTATTTTTCTTTCTTTATTTTAATAACTCTTACTTTCCAATCATCAGGTCCTTTTTGTAAATATTCCCACCTAAAAGGTTCTTTACTTTCTGCTTCCATTTGGTAGTATAAAGGTTTGGGGTCATGATCGTTAATAAACTGAAATGCTTCACCTGGTTTTATATCTGCAAATGCTTTATAAAACATTTCATGACGTTCAGCCGGTGGATAAGGACGAATATCAAATTCATTCACTACAGAAAAACCTGTATCTCCCAATCCGCTATTGTCTTTTTTTGTTATATGAATTACATATTCATCTGCTTCAGCTTTTTTATAAATCCATTTATGCTTCGCTTCAAATTTTTGAACAAAAATGCCATGAATTTCTTGAAGAGGTTCTTTGGCAATTAGTTCCATTGTTGTGTTTTCTTCCATCATTCCATAGCGATGAAATATTACTTGCTTCCAATCTTTTTGTTCTACTTTACGTAAATCAATAAGTGTTGAAATATCAGTAAACTCACGCCCTTGTGATTCTTCAATACGTGTAACTTTTACTTTCCATTCTCTACCGCCTCTGTTTAAATATTCCCATCCAACTACATCACCATATATAGAACGAAATTCATAAAACAGTGGTAATGGGTCGTGGTCATTAATAAAAATAAAATTTTCATTAACAGGTAATTCTTTAAAAAGTTTTATTAATAATTCGTGGCGTTTAATAGGTATAAGAACTCTTACATCTAATTCCTCGTTTACTTTTAATGTTGTTTCCATAGTTGTAAAATTTTAAACATTTGTTTTTTAAATAATTTATATTGAATAGTTTCTGAAACTATTTTTGCTAATACATTACCATGTTGCTCTTGCAGTTGGGCTAATGGTTAAGTCGGAAAAATCATTTGCCAAATATTTATAATATGCGGTAATAGCTATCATAGCTGCATTATCGGTACAATATTCAAATTTGGGGATAAAAGTTTTCCAATTGTATTGAATGCCACATTCGGTTAAGGCATTTCGTAAACCACTATTAGCACTTACGCCACCTGCAATACAAACATTTTTAATACCTGTTTGTTTAACGGCTAATTTTATTTTTTTTAGTAGAATATTAATGATAGTGTGTTGAATAGAAGCACACAAATCATTCAAATTTTTATTAATAAAACCTGCTTCTTGTTTTTGTAAAAAATAAAGTACAGATGTTTTTAATCCACTGAACGAAAAATTCAATTCTGTTATTTGAGGCTCTGCAAATTTGAATGCTAACGGGTTTCCTTCTTTGGCATATTTATCTATTAAAGGCCCGCCGGGGTAGGGTAGTCCTAATAGTTTTGCTGTTTTATCAAATGCTTCTCCTGCAGCATCATCAATTGTTTCGCCAATAACTTCTAATTCAAACGGAGATTTTGCCCATACAATTTGTGTGTGTCCGCCGCTAACAGTTAAACATAAAAACGGAAACTCGGGTTTATTGCTTTCATCAATTAAATTAGCCAATACATGTGCCTGCATATGGTGTACGGCAATAAGTGGTTTGTTTAATGATAAGGCTAATGATTTTGCAAATTGTGCTCCTACTAATAAACTACCAATTAAACCCGGAGCTTGTGTAAAAGCAATGGCAGAAACAGATGCTAAGTTGCAGTTGGCAGATGCGAGTGCAGCATTAACTACCGGAACAATATTTTGCATGTGTGCTCTGCTTGCTAATTCAGGTACCACACCTCCATATTTTTCGTGTATGGTTTGGTTGGCAATAAAGTTGGATAAAATTTTTCCATCGGCACAAATAGATGCGGATGTTTCATCACAGGAAGATTCTATAGCTAATATTGTTATCAAGTATATGAGTATGTAAATAAAGTAGCAAAAGTATGACACACTATTGTACTTATAAATTTTATCTGCAGTATATGCTTGATTGTTATTTACTTCTTATGGCAACAACAGGATCCATTCGGGCAGCTATAAATGCGGGTATTATTCCTGCTAAAACACCTAATACAACGCAAATGCTCATTGCCATTACAATAATATTTCCTGCAATAAAAATAGGGAAAGGCATTATAGAACTTAAAAATAAAGTAAGCAACCAAACAAAGAATAAACCTAATAATCCACCAATTACGCATAAGAATGCACTTTCTAATAAAAATTCGGTTAGTATGGTTCTTCGTTTAGCACCAATAGCTTTTTTTAAACCTATTTGGCTGGTTCTTTCTCGTACGGTTACAAACATTATATTGGCTACACCAAATGCACCAACCAATAAACTTAAACCTGCAATAAACCAACCGGCTATATTAATTGAACCTGCCATTTGATCGATTACTTGACTGAATAATTGAATATCATTCAATGCAAAATTATCTTCTTCTTGTGGACTAAGTTTTCTTAATTGACGCATGTAACCTCTTATCTCATCAATTAAAGATTGTTTAGATACATTATCTTTTCCTTCAACAATAATTAAATTTTGCCCTGCATGCAACACATCAAACAATGAAGCAAAATATTGATAAGAAATAAGTAAACAATTATCAAACTGAAAACCAATGCCTTCTGTACCTCTTTTTTCAATTAAACCAACAATGGTAACTTTTCTTCCATTCATTGAAATTTGTTTGCCAATGCAAGATGCATCGGCTATTCCAAAAATATTTTCTGCTTGCTTTGCACCTATAACGCAAACGGGGCTACCTCTGGTAAATTCAGCATCGCTAATAAATCTTCCTTCTGAAATTTTTAAATCTTGAATTTTATAAAAATCTTCTGTTACGCCATACAAAGGCACATTTTGAACAGAAGTACTTTCATATTCTGCAGTAACGCTATTGGGTACAAAGTATGCTACGTTTTTTGCCTGTGTTAAATTGGCTTTTAAAAACTGCATTTCACTGTATCGGTTGGAGGGCCTTTTGTAATACTTCCACCAAGCAAAACCACCTTTTCCTCCATCATTGTAATCAAATTTATCAATCCATATTGAGTTAGTGCCTAAAGCTTTTATTTGCGATTGTACATTGTTTTTTAAACTATCTACCGTTGCTAAAACACCAATAATGCAAAAAATACCAATGGTAATTCCAAACAAAGAAAGAAAAGTACGCAACTTATTAACACGCAATTCTTGCAATGCCATGCGAAAGCTGTTCCATAAAATGGTTAGCAGTTTAAACATGTTTCAAAAGTAAGTACTGCCACATAAAAATGAGTATTAATTAATAATTGTTTGATGAAAGGTTTTTTATAAATATTGAAGGCAATATGAAAGATAGTATGAAAAAAATAAAATCATAATTGTATTACATTGATTTGAGAATTACTTTTGCAAAGAATTATCCAAATCTCAACTTCGCTATATGACCTGGAAACAAATGTTCACTTCTTCGGTAGGCAAAAAATTAATTATGGGCTTTACCGGAATTTTTCTTATTCTGTTTTTAATTGTACACGTAGCTTTAAATGCTTGTATATGGGCTAACGATGGGGGCAAAATGTTTAATGCGGGTGCCCATTTTATGGGAGGCACTGTTGTACCAAGAATACTTGAAATAGGTCTATTTGCCGGGTTTATTCTACACATTATACAAGGCATTATGCTTGAAATACAAAACAGAAAAGCAAGAGGCAATGTAAAGTATGCAGTAAATTATAATAATAGAGGAAGTAAGTGGTATAGCCGCAGTATGGGATTATTGGGAACACTTATTTTATTATTCCTTATAATGCATATTGCTCACTTTTGGTTGCCCAACCGCTCTCATCAAGGATTTTTATTAGGAGAAGAAATTAATTTATACGAAACAATGAAAGATGTATTTAGCAACGTGTGGGTAGTTGTTTTGTATGTAGTAGGATGCATTTCTTTAGCTTATCATTTAGCACATGGCTTTCAAAGTGCTTTTAGAACTATTGGTGTGCACAATAAACGTTATAACAAAATGCTTACAAGTATTGGTTATGCTTTTGCAATTATAGTTCCGTTGGCATTTGCATTAATGCCCGTTAGTTTTTATTTAGGTTGGATTAATTAATAAAAAACTTCGTTTCATTCATTTCATAATTAGTAATTCATAATTATTAAAATGCTAAACTCAAAAATACCCGCAGGAAAGTTAGAAGAAAAATGGACCGATTATAAAGGCCATTGCAAATTAGTAAACCCTGCTAACAAACGTAAATTAGAAGTGATAGTTATTGGTACCGGATTGGCAGGGGCCAGTGCTGCCGCCACTTTGGGAGAATTAGGGTATAAAGTAAAAGCATTTTGCTTTCAAGATTCTCCACGCCGTGCACACAGTATTGCGGCACAAGGCGGTATTAATGCCGCTAAAAATTATCAGAACGATGGAGATAGTGTGTTTCGTTTATTTTATGATACTGTAAAAGGTGGAGACTATCGTTCAAGAGAAGCCAATGTACACCGCCTTGCCGAAGTAAGTGCTAATATTATTGATCAATGCGTGGCACAAGGTGTTCCTTTTGCAAGAGAATACGGGGGCTTATTAAGCAACCGAAGTTTTGGAGGTGTACAAGTACAACGCACATTTTATGCAGCCGGACAAACAGGCCAGCAGTTATTAATAGGAGCTTATCAGGCATTAGAACGTCAAGTTGCGTTAGGAAATGTAAAAATGTATAGCAGACATGAAATGCTTGATGTAGTTATTGTAGATGGAAAAGCCAGAGGAATTATTGCAAGAGATTTAGTGAATGGAAAATTAGAACGCCATTTTGGTCATGCTGTTTTATTATGCAGCGGAGGATACGGAAACGTATTTTATCTTTCAACAAATGCAATGGGCAGTAATGTAACGGCTGCATGGAAAGCACATAAAAAAGGGGCATTCTTTGGTAATCCTTGTTTTACACAAATACACCCCACTTGTATTCCGGTTAGCGGAGACCACCAATCTAAATTAACCTTAATGAGTGAATCGTTAAGAAATGATGGAAGAATTTGGGTTCCTAAAAAACAAAACGATACAAGAAAACCAAATGAAATTCCTGCAGAAGAAAGAGATTATTATTTGGAAAGAAGATACCCTGCATTTGGAAATTTAGTACCTAGAGATGTAGCCTCACGTGCTGCTAAAGAAAGATGTGATGCAGGTTACGGCGTAGGTACTTCTAAACAAGCAGTATATTTAGATTTTGCCTCAGCTATTGAACGCTACGGAAGAATTGAAGCCAATAAAGAAGGTAAAGAAGATGCACCAATAGAGCAAATTATTACATGGGGTAAAGAAGTTGTAAAAGAAAAATACGGCAACCTGTTTGATATGTACGAAAAAATAACAGGCGAAAACCCTTATGAAGTTCCTATGAGAATTTATCCTGCCGTACACTACACAATGGGCGGTTTGTGGGTAGATTATGAATTAATGACAACCGTAAATGGCTTATACGCATTGGGCGAAGCTAACTTTAGCGATCATGGAGCTAACCGCTTAGGTGCAAGTGCATTAATGCAAGGTTTGGCCGATGGTTATTTTGTAATTCCATATACAATAGGTAATTTTTTAGCAGATGAAATTTACAACAAACCTATTTCAACAGAACATGAAGCATTTGCCGAAGCAGAAAAAAATGTGCGTGAAAGAATTGAAAAATTAATGAACATAAAAGGAAAAACTTCTGTTGAAAGTTTTCATAAAAAATTAGGAAAAATAATGTGGGACAAATGCGGAATGGCTCGCAATGAACAAGGATTAAAAGAAGCCATTGTAGAAATTCAACAATTAAAAAAAGAATTTTGGAATGATTTAAGAGTACCCGGAGAAATAAATGAATTTAATCCTGAATTAGATAAAGCAGGCCGTGTAGCCGATTTTATAGAATTAGGCGAACTAATGTGTATAGATGCATTAAACAGAAGCGAAAGCTGCGGAGGACATTTTAGAGAAGAATCTCAAACACCGGAAGGTGAAGCTATGCGTAATGATGATGCATTTATGTATGTATCTGCATGGGAATACAAAGGAGAAAGCAAATGGGATATGCATAAAGAAGATTTACAATACGAAGTGATTAAGCCAACACAGCGTAATTATAAATAATGATAAAAATTGCAACCATATTTTTAATGATTGTTTTTGTTTCATGCAATAACAACCATTCTATAAAAAAAGAAAATAGGGTAGTAAAACAACCAACATTATTAGGTCTTTGGAAAGTTAAGTATGTTAATGAAACAGATTTTGTAATTGATAGTAATGATACATTAAGAGGTCCGTTTCGTGATACAGCTAAAAATGAAAACATAACGTTTACAGCTGATAGTATTATTTATTATGAAGGAAACGATTCAACTCCAAAAATCAATAAATATATCTATCATAAAATAAACGACTCTGTTTTATATGTTTTAAATGTAGGCTATAAAGATGATTCTATGCGTTTTTATATTCATCAATTAGATTCATCTAAATTAAAATTTACGAATATTAGATTAGATAATAAAAGAGAAGAACGATACGAAGTAACAATTGAATGTAGCAAAAATTAAAAATTAAAATCAAAAGCATTAGGGTTATGGAACACTACAACATGAATTTGAATTTAAAAGTTTGGCGTCAAAAAAATTCAAACACAAAAGGTGAGTTTAAAATGTATAGAGTAGAAAACATTTCTTCTGAAATGAGTTTTTTAGAAATGTTTGATGTGTTGAATGAGAAATTAATTGCAGATGGTGAAGAACCTATTGCTTTTGATCATGATTGTCGTGAAGGTATTTGTGGTGCTTGCTCTATGTATATTGATGGTAAACCGCATGGCCCTTGGCATGCAAATACTACTTGCCAATTACATATGCGTGCCTTTAAAGATGGAGATACTATTGTGGTAGAACCTTGGCGTGCCAATGCTTTTCCGGTAATAAAAGATTTAGTGGTAGATAGAACAGCCTTTGATAGAATTATTCAAGCGGGCGGTTATATTTCTGTAAACACAGGTAATGCAGTAGATGGAAATTCTTTACCAATTAATAAAGATAAAGCCGATGCATCTTTTGCTGCGGCAATGTGTATTGGTTGCGGTGCTTGTGTAGCTGCATGTAAAAATAGTAGTGCTATGTTATTCTTATCTGCAAAAGTTTCTCATTTAGCACTATTGCCACAAGGTGAACCTGAACGCCATAGCCGTGTATTAAATATGATAGATCAAATGGATAAAGAAGGTTTTGGGTCATGTACTAATACCGGAGCATGCGAAGCAACTTGCCCTAAAGAAATTTCTATCAGCAATATTGCCAAATTAAATCAGGAATATTTGTGTGCAAGTTTAACAAGTGAGAAGTAATTTGTTCTTTATACGAGCATGCTTATTTTTTAGAACTATTATCAATACTAAATTGCTTTTTTAAAGTTGCTATTTGTTTGGTGTAATTTTTCAACACTTCTTTTTGTTGCTTAATAAAGGTATTTTCTTGTAAAGAACCCAATACATTATTCATTTCTTCTTCAGAGCTGTACATCATTTTTCTAAATGTGTTGGTGTAATCTTTTTTACGTGAGTTGAAAATATTTGTGGTTATTAATTTTTGTGTATCTAATGCTGATTCTAATAAGTTGTTTAAGGTAGATTTATCTATTTTCTTTAAATTAATTTTACTTATTTCTATTAAACTTGCTAATGCGTGTTTTGTTTTTTGTTCTTCATATTTTTTCCCTTCTTGTAAATAATAACTATGCACAGCATCCCAAGTATTTATTTTGCCCAACTTTATTTGTTCATTTAATTTATTAACCGACTGTGTTGGCATTAACTGCCCGCCAACATTTAACCATTCATCCTTTGAAAGCCTTGCAGGAACAGATTTTTGAAGTTGTTGAATTGATTTAATGTTTTTTGTTTTAATAAATTCTGTTAATTGCTGAACACCATAAAACTGAATCATTCTAACAAAAAAATTATATGCTTCTCTTGCTTTTAATAATTGAACTTTTCTTTTACTATTTTCAATTTCTTCTATAAAAATTTCTAGTGTATCAATAGCTTTATCATTTGTTTGCAACAATAATTTCCCTTTTTTTATTGCCAACTCTTTATTGATATCTGTTTGATTTTGTAATTGTAAAAATGCTTTACCAACTGCCTCTTCTATTAATGGTAATGATGCAAACATTTCATTAATAGTATCGGGAGCTAAGTAGTGATATTCAATTAATTGAATTTGATTATTTCTTTTATCTCTATCAATATATTTCCAACTATTTCTTACAAGTGCATACATATTGTACATAAACCAATAGGCAGGCATAATGGTTAAGTTTTTATTGCTTTCATTAATGCTAACTAATGAAAAAGGGATAGAGATATTTAATTCATTTTGATAATCTCCTTTAGCTAAAATGGTAAAACTTGCAAACTTGGAATTGTGTTTTATACTAACACATAAACCTGGCCAAAAGCCACGCCCCATAATAGCTTCGCCATCTGCACTACGTGAATTGTGATTAGAGCCTAATGTAGCACCTGCTGCTACATTGCTTTGTCCCATTAATAATGCAGCACATAAGAATGAGTTGTTATGATGTTGTTCGTGTGCAGGAAATATTAGTGAGTTTAAAACCTCGCAACAGGAAATAGTTGCATTGTTACCGAGATAAGAATTGATTAATCTTGCACCATATTTTAATTGTGAATGAGATGCCATAATAAAACGAACAGCTTTTACGCCATAAAATATTTTGCATCCAAAATCTATAATACCATTTACTAATTCGCAACCTTCGCCAATTTGCGTTTTACCTTCTTCTCCTGAATTGATAGTAAGATTTTTCATTTTGCTTGCACCTTTTATGTAAGCATCTTTTCCTACCCAAACATCTTTTATAATAGAACAATTTTTTATAACTGTTCTATCCCCAATTTTTCCATAATACCCTCTGTTTCGGTTAAATTTTTTTTCAGTTAATTGTTTAAATTTTTCAAGTAGTATATCGTCATCTCTAAACTTGCTCCACAAGTATGCATCGCCGGGTAACATGCCGTTAAAAGGAATTACTTTTCTCCCTGCATTTTCATTACATATTTCTAACCAAATTCTTATTTCTTCGTCTTCACCTTCTTTCACAATGCCATTACCAAATTTTGCATGATTGGTGGTAACTAATTCATTAATATTAATTAGTATCACTTCATTACCTACTATGTAATGGCTCATATAGCTTACATTATCTACTACTACATTGTCGCCAAAGTCGCAGCTTATTATGGTTGAATTGTATAAACCAACCGGAACTTTTAAATCGCTAAAGGTTAAGCAATAGGGTTCTAATTTTCCAATACGTACTAACCCAAAAAATTTACAATTTTTTACTAACTCCGGATTGAATGCATTGCTTACTAAAATTTTATTCCAATCATCGCAAGTATTTCTATTTTTAACTAATGCTTCAATTTCATAAGCGGTTAAGTTTCTATAATCAATGCCACTGCGGTTTTGCAGGTTTCGTAAATAATATTCGTTTTTCCCTTTGGGAATATATTCTTTTTTAATAAAATCATAACCTAAAGATGTAATGGTTGATTTTATGATATTATTTTGCTGCATAATATTTCTACCCAATTGAAGGGATTATTTTTTAATGAAGAGAAGTTATATTTTTTATTATCTTATTCAACCGTTACACTCTTAGCTAAATTTCTGGGTTTATCAACATCATAACCTTTGGCAATACCCACATAATAACTTAATAGCTGCAAAGGCACAACGCTTAACAACGGAGCAATAATTTCATCGGCATCGGGTACAAACATTACATTGTTTGCCATGTTGGGAATTACATTATCATTTGCTGTTGCAACGGCAATTACTTTTCCTTTTCTTGCTTTTATTTCCTGCACATTACTTACAATTTTTTCGTAATATGAATCTTTGGTGGCAACAAATAGTACGGGTAATTTTTCTTCAACTAAGGCAATGGGGCCATGTTTCATTTCGGCAGCAGGGTAGCCTTCGGCATGTATGTATGAAATTTCTTTTAGTTTTAATGCACCTTCTAATGCAATAGGGAAGTTGTATCCTCTTCCTAAAAATAAAAAATCACTTGCGTCTTTATATTTATTGGCAATTTGTTGAATGTTGGTAGTGTCTTTTAAAATTTCTTTTATTTTTTCCGGAACGCTTTCTAAGTCTTGCATTAATTGAATATAACGTTCGTGATTAATGGTTGCTTTGGCATAACCAATTTTTAAAGCCATCATTATTAAAACGGTTAATTGTCCTGTAAATGCTTTGGTACTTGCTACGCCAATTTCAGGACCTGCATGTGTGTATGCACCTGCATGGCTTAATCTTGCAATACTGCTGCCTACTGCGTTTACTACGCCAAAAATAAATGCACCTTTTTCTTTGGCACTTTCTAAGGCAACTAAAGTATCGGCGGTTTCTCCGCTTTGCGATATGGCAATAATAACATCACCTTTATGTATTACAGGATTTCTATATCTAAATTCGCTTGCGTATTCTACTTCAACCGGTGTTCGGCATAACTCTTCAAAAACATATTCAGCAATTAAGCCTGCATGCCAACTTGTGCCGCAGGCAACAATAATAATACGTGGTGCACTTTTTAGTATTTCGATATTTTGTTCAATACCACTCATTACAATTTTTCCATCATGTAATAATAATCTTCCTCTTAAACAATCGTAAATACTATCGGGTTGTTCATGAATTTCTTTTAGCATAAAATGATCATAACCACCTTTTTCAATTTCGGCTAAATCCATATCTAACTTGGTGATATATGGTGTTTGTTTTTCATTGCCTAAATTTTTTAAGATTAATTCATCACTTTTTACAATAGCAATTTCATAATCGTTTACATATACTACTTCTTTGGTATATTCAATAATAGGGCTGGCATCGCTTGCTAAAAAATGTTCATTCTTTCCTATTCCAATTACCAACGGGCTACCTTTGCGTGCTGCTATAATGGTTGATGGATCAGTTACATCTATCAATAAAATACAATATGCACCTACAACACGTTTTAATGCAATACGTAATGCTTCTTCTAATGGGCAATTATTATTTTTTTTAATATCCTCAATAAAGTTTAAGAGCACTTCAGAGTCGGTATCACTTTTAAATGTGTAACCTTTTTTTGTAAGTTCTTGTTTTATTAAAACATAGTTTTCTATAATGCCGTTGTGTATTAATGCAAACTCTCCGTTGTTTGAAATATGTGGATGTGCGTTTCTATCGCTTGGCTCTCCGTGTGTTGCCCAGCGTGTATGGCCAATGCCAATATTGGCATGTACATCTTTTCCTAAAGCATAATCTTCTAGTTCGGCTACTTTTCCTTTTTTCTTGTAAACGTTTAATTTGTTATTACCAATTAATGCAACGCCTGCACTATCGTATCCACGGTATTCTAATCGTTTCAAACCTTTTAAAATAATAGGATAGGCTTCTCTTGATCCAATGTATCCAACAATTCCGCACATATTAATTTGTTTAATTTAAAATGCAATATCAATTTTTTTAATCAATTTATGCTGTTATTATAGAATGAATTTTTGAAGCGGATTTTGTTGCTTGGTTGTATGAATTATGTATTACAAATTAGTTGCGTGTTATTGCATTTTTATTTTAAATGCTTGCAATATTTTGCTTGAGTTAGATTTTATTGAAATAAAATTGAAGTAATTAATTTACTGCTTTTATACTACTTCCCGATTTTTTTATAAAATAGAGTTTATAATTTTCGTAATAATTAATATTGTTGTTTGTGTTTTTGTTGGGAAGAATATTAAATTGATTGAATAGGTTGTATTTGTTTTCTGACAAATGTTTGAACATAAGTTCACTTCCATATTCAAAATATAAATGTGAGAAATAATACATTGCTTCGTATCCTTTTAGCAACATATCTGTTGCGTGTTGGTTAAATGTTTGCCTGTATTTTGTTGAAATAGCATTGTATAATGTACTATTTTTTGCATAATAAAATGGTGTTGAATAAACGGTTTCAACAGTTGCATCATCAGGTATTAATACATCCCAAGTAGGCATTCCTATTAATACTGCACGATAATTTTTAAGTGTATTTACTGTTTTAATTAATCTTAAACCAAATGCTTCATCAAGTGATCCGCAAATAATTGTATTGTGTTTATTGCTGTCTAAATAATCTGTTATTTGTTTAGTAGAAAAACTATCGGTTAATTCAACTGTTTTTATTTTTAATGGAATGGCAGGAGTAGTTCTACTCATTTCTGAAAATATACTTTGTATAAAATTTTCAGTAGCACCTTTGCGTGTAAAGTAAACTAAATGCCCTATCGCATAATTGTGTTGAATGAATTTATACAATTCTTTGCAATGAGTACGCAAAGTTGAATTGAGTAAAACGAAATAATGATTATTGGAAATACCACCATCATTAGGATAAGTAGCAGATATGATTGGAATATTGTTAATGGCTGCATAGTTACTTAGTGTTTTAATTTCATTTCTATTATTAAATGAAGCAATAATTAATCCAACGCCTTTCATCTCATTTTTTTGTAAGACATTATTTATATTTTCTATGCTGCTTTTTGTGTCGTAAATATTTATTTCAAACGAATAGCCTTCAGATTTTAATGAATCAACAGCCATCATTATACCATTATAAAATTCTAAACCGGGTAACATGTTTTTAGGTAAATTATTATTGCCTAATTTATAATTGTTGCCCTCAAATGCACTATCAATATATAAAGGTGCAAATACTGCAATTTTATTTATTACAGTTTGTGCTTTTGTTTGAAAACTAAATAATGAAAATATAAAAATGATTATTAATATAGATGCTAACCGTTGCATAAAGTTTAAAGCTAAGTTTGTTTTTTATAAAATTTATTATACGGCAACAACTTATTCCCATTCAATAGTGGCTGGAGGTTTACTGCTTATATCATATACTACTCTGTTTATGCCGCGTACATTATTAATAATTTCGTTTGATACATGTGCTAAAAAATGATAAGGTAAATGAGCCCAATCTGCCGTCATTCCATCTACACTTGTAACTGCTCTTAATGCAACCGTATATTCATAAGTTCTTTCATCACCCATTACGCCTACACTTTTTACAGGTAATAAAATAGTGCCGGCTTGCCAAACTTTTTCGTATAAATTAAATTCTTTTAAAGCATTGATATAAATAGCATCGGCATTTTGTAATAGTGTTACTTTTTCTTCTGAAATATCTCCTAAAATTCTAATAGCTAAACCGGGGCCGGGGAAAGGATGACGGAATAATAATTCGTGTGGAATACCTAATTCTAAACCTACTTTTCTTACTTCATCTTTAAATAAAAAACGTAAAGGTTCTACCAATGTTAATTTCATTGTATGCGGTAACCCGCCAACATTATGATGCGATTTAATTGTTTGTGAAGGGCCATGTACACTAACGCTTTCAATAACATCAGGATAAATGGTTCCTTGTCCTAACATTTCAATTCCTTCTAATTTTTGTGCTTCTTCATCAAATATTTCAATAAAAGTATTTCCTATAATTTTTCTTTTTTCTTCTGGGTCTGTTTTGCCCACAAGTTTTGTATAGAAAATATTTTTTGCATTAACACCTTTTACATTAAGATCTAAAACTTTATACGTTTCTAAAACTTGATTAAATTCATTTTTTCTTAATACACCATTATCAACAAAAATTCCGAATAAATTTTTTCCGATGGCTTTGCTTATAAGCATTGCAGCAACAGTACTATCTACACCGCCACTTAAAGCCATTATAACTTTTTTATTACCAATAGTTTGTTTTAATTGAGTTATAGTTTCTTGAACAAAGTTTGCGGGCGTCCAATTTTGTTGGCAACCGCATACACTCACTAAAAAGTTTTTTATAATTTCTTTTCCTTGTGTTGAATGATATACTTCTGCATGAAATTGAATACCATATAAAGGATAAGAGGTTGCAGATGATTGATTATCCTTGCTTTTTTTAAATGCTGCAATCGGGATACTTTCTGTAACTGCTAATAATTCAAAACCTTGTGGTAGCGTTGTTATAGAATCACTATGGCTCATCCATACTTGCGAGCCATTGTGTACATTATTAAATAAAATATCTTGTTGTTTAATTTCTAATTTGGCTCTTCCGTATTCTCGTTTATTGCTTTTATTTACTTTTCCTCCAAAAACTTTTGCAGTTAATTGTGCTCCGTAACAAATGCCTAAAACAGGTACTTGTTTAATCATTGCATCAATATTAACTATAGGTGCTTTTTCTTCATTTACGCTAAAGGGAGATCCGCTAAGAATAATTCCTTTTATTCTATTGTTAATTTCAAATTTTTTATGATAGGGAATTATTTCACAATAAACATTGGCTTCTCTTACGGCACGAGCAATTAATTGTGTGTACTGGCTGCCAAAATCGAGAATTAAAATTTTTTCTGTCATGCCACAAAAGTAAGTTTTATACTGGGTAGATATTTTTTGTTTTATACTAATTTAAACTCAACAAAAATTGAATGGTATCAATTCCGTCTGCATAATCGGTAAGTGCCGGTTCTTGTGCTTTTCCAAAGGGAATAAATTCTTTTGCAACAATACATTGTATGTTGTTGTTTTGAGATAGTTGTTCAATTAATATTTCTTTATTGTTATAATATTCATAATGTAAATGACTAATTGCTGAGAATACCGAAGCGTTTTCTGAAAGTAAAATAGAACCATTATTCATGTATTGTTTATTATTCATAATAAGTAATGCCAACTGATAATCGAAATTGTGTTTGTATTTATGAAATTCAATTAAATAATCGTAGTTTTTTAATGCCTCTAATAATTTCATAAAATCATACTGTTGCGGAACATATAATTTAGTAACATTTCTGCACCCTAAGCCAAAATATAATTGAATATCTGTTGAAAGATTTTGTAATTCTTCTTTTGTTTCATTTCCTTCTAAAATGGCTATAGATGTGCGGTTACGGCGAATAATATGTGGGTACTTAGCAAAATAATATTCAAAATATCGGCTGCTGTTATTACTTCCTGTAGCAATATAGGCATCACAATTTTTTAAGGTAGTTGCAAATTTAATCAGTTGGCTTATTTCACTATTCCATTCATTTAATTTGGTTGTAAAAAATTGTAGTAAAACTTCGTCTTGCGATGATAGTTTGATTAGTGATTTATTTCCGGTAATAAATGCACATAAAAAATCATGAAAGCCCACCAATGGAATATTTCCTGCCATTACAATACCTACAGTTTTTGGGTTATTATTTTCTTCAGGAATTGAGTAAGTATAAACCCATTGTTTCAACTTTTTTTCATCTAAAAAAAATGCAGTAATTTGTTTAACAGCTCTATCAATAAACTGCGAGGTAAACCAAGGGTTAGTAAGTGAGGCTTTCGTTCTAGCTGCTTCCCATTGTTCATTATTATCTTCTTCAATAAAAGTTTTCAACTTTATTAATAATTCAATTCTTTGTTGTAAATTCATGTTGTATATTGCTTTAAAACTTTACATTTGATTATTCAATTTAAAAATCAAAATTAAACCTATGGCTATAAAAATTACAGACGAATGTATTAATTGTGGTGCATGTGAACCTGAATGTCCTAATAATGCTATTTATGAAGGCGGTGTAGAATGGGCAATTGCCGATGGAACAACCGTAAAAGGCAGTGTATTATTAATGGATGGAAGTTCTATGGATGCAGACCAACGTAATGCACCAATTTCTACTGATACTTATTATATTGTTCCCAACAAATGCACAGAGTGCCAAGGTTTTCATGAAGAACCGCAATGTGCATCTGTATGCCCGGTAGATTGTTGTGTACCAGATGATATGTATAAAGAAACCGTTGAAGAATTATTGGCTAAAAAAGATAAATTACACATATAAATGTGCTAAACTTTTTTTAGTTTTTTTGTTTGAAATATTAATTTGTTTTTGTAGGTTTATGTTCTAATAATTGTTGCCAACTAAGACAACATGAGTAACGGCGGGTGATATTTCCCGTCAGCATTAGGTGAAGAAAAAACTTTCTTCACCTTTTTTGTTAATGGAAAATAAATTAATAAAAATGAAATTTTAAATTCAATAGCAAATAGTATAAATCATCTATCATAATTATATTTGGCAATATTTAATCTTATTTCAATGAAGAAAAAAATTGCATTAGTTACCGGCGGTTATAGCGGTGAAGCCGAAATTAGTTACAAAAGTGCTATTACTGTTGGCAATAATATTGATAGAGAAAAATTTGATGTATATAAAATTGATATTCATCCAAGTGGTTGGTGGTATATTGATGATGCGGGGAATAAATCTCTTGTAAACCGCGAAGACTTTACCATTACTCATCATACAAACAAATTAAAGTTTGATGCAGTTTTACTTTGCATACATGGTACACCGGGCGAAGATGGAAAACTACAAGGTTATTTTGAGATGTTGGGCTTACCTTATACCAGTTGCGATGCTGCAACATCTGCCTTAACTTTTAATAAACGATACACTGTTGCTGTAGCTGCTTTTGGTGGTATAAATGTGGCAAAAAGTATGCATTTATTTAAACATACACCAACAAATACCGAAACTATTTTAAAACATTTGCAACTACCGGTATTTGTAAAACCCAATAATGGTGGTAGTAGTATTGGAATGAGTAAAGTAAATACACCCGATGAATTACAAACTGCATTAGATAAAGCTTTTAAAGAAGATAATCAAATACTAATAGAAGAATTTATAAAAGGAAGAGAATTTACTATTGGCGTTTTTAAAACAAAAGGCGAAATCATTGTATTGCCTATTACCGAAATAAAAACACAAAAAGATTTTTTTGATTTTGAAGCAAAATACCAAGGCAAAAGTGAGGAAATAACACCGGCACAAATTTCAAATGAAATGCTTAAACAATTAGAATCAACCGCCAAAAATGTTTATGAAATATTAAACTGCCGAGGTATTGTAAGAATTGATTTTATTTATAGCGAAAAACATAATGCACCATTTATGTTAGAAGTAAATACCGTACCCGGACAAAGTGCTGCAAGTGTAGTACCGCAACAAGTTGTAGCAAAAGGATGGACATTAAAAGATTTTTATACAGCAGTAATTGAAGAGTGTTTATAGAAGAAAAATTGCGAAGTTGAAAATTGTAAATGGCAGGTTGTAAATTTTAATATCAACTTACACTCATTCACAATTCTCAACTCACAAAAAATCAATCATATATTGTAAATACAAAAGCGTGTTTAAATTTATCACATCAAAACCATTATGGGTTAATATTTTAGTAGGAATTGCATTGGCATTTTTACTTATAATAATATTTTTTGGTTTATTAAGTTCTATTACAGGACACAATAAATATCAAAAAGTACCATCGGTATTAGCACAAAATGTAGATGCTGCAAGACTTAATTTAATGAATTTAGGTTTTAGTGTTGAGGTAACAGATTCTGTGTACGATATGTCTGTTGGAGCATTGTCTGTAGTTCGTCAATCTCCTGAACCTGATGCATTAGTTAAAGCAGGCAGAAAAATATTTCTAACTATTAATCGTGCAGTTGCACCACAAGTTGAAATGCCTAATTTAGTTGGCTTCTCATACAGAAGTGCAGAAATGTATTTGGTTACTTTGGGTTTAAAAGTTGGGGATACTTCTTATCGTCCGGATATTGCACGTAATGCAGTTTTAGAACAGTTATATAATAATCAACCTATTAAAGCAGGTACTAAATTGTTTGTGGGTAGTAGTATTAGTTTTGTGTTAGGAAGCGGAGAAGGTAGTGGAGAATTGTTAGTACCCGATTTAGTTGGTTTAACATATGAGCAAGCCAAAGGCCAGTTGCAAACACTAAACATAAATATTGGTTCAATTGTTTTAACCGATGCGGTAAAAGATAGTGCAAGTGCATTTATTATAAAGCAAAACCCACCCGTATATATTGAAACTACACCTAATACCAAAACATTAAATAAAATGAAACCCGGGCAATTAATAGATTTATATCTAAGCACTGTTGCTCCTATAAAAGATACCACTAATCATTAAAAAGAAATGTATGAAAACAATTACTGCAGAAGAAATAAAAGCAAGATTAGATGCAGGCGAAAAATTAAATTTGTTAGATGTTCGCGAACCACATGAGCATGCAGAATTCAATATTGGCGGCACTTTACTCCCTTTAGGAAATATTCAAACCATGCAAATTGATGATATTGAAAATTTACGTGGAGAAGAAGTAATTGTATATTGCCGCAGTGGTAACCGCAGTGGACAAGCCTGTATGTTTTTAGAACAAATGGGTTTTAGCAATGTTTCAAACCTTACAGGAGGAATGTTGTATTGGCAAGATAAAATATCAAAATAGTTGAATAACTTATTTTTTTAATTCTGCGGCAGCTACCAATTCTTCGGGCTTTTTAAGAAAATTATCTTTACATTCTTTAGAACAAAAGCCAAACACTTTATTATTGTAATGTGCAGTATCGCTAATACCTGCTGTTACGGGCATTCCGCATGAAGGATCTTTTTTATTATCAACAAAACGAACATCTATGGTTTGTGGCACTTCACTCTGCATAGCAGTAGAATCTTTTTTGTTCATTTGTTTAGGTTGCTCATTATTAGTACATGCAATTAAAAATAATGTGCTGCTAAAGAATACAATAATTTTCTTCATGGTAGTAGTTTTTTCAAAGATAAAACAACAATATTTTGTGCAATATTAATTGTGTTGTTATAAAGTTAATATTGGTTTAATTGTTAAAGATTAGCATTTCCACCTCAATTTTTTTGTAATTATCTTCGCTTTATAATGATGCATAAATTTAAAAAAATAGCAGTAATTGTTGCCGGTGGAAGTGGATTAAGAATGGGAACTAGTGTGCCAAAACAATTTTTATTATTAAAAGGGAAACCTTTATTGTGGCATAGTATTAAAGCTTTTATTGATGCTTATAGCTCTATCAAAATTATTCTGGTATTACCTAAAGAGTATATGAAGAAGGGAGAAGAAATAATAAAAGAATTTAATGCAGAAATAATAATTGCAGAAGGCGGCGAAACCAGATTTCATTCTGTACAAAACGGGCTACAATATGTAGATGATAAAGCCATTGTTTGGGTACATGATGGAGTAAGATGTTTAATAACTGCTGATTTAATTAAGAGATGCTATAATAATGCAATTGAAAAAGGAAATGCAGTGCCGGCAATTGTAGCAACAGATAGTATAAGAATAATTAAAGATGAAAAAAATAAAATTATTGATAGAAATAATGTTAGAATAATACAAACACCACAAGCATTTAAAGCACATATTTTGTTAGCAGCTTTTAGATTGCCTTATAAAGAAAACTTTACTGATGAAGCATCGGTTGTTGAGGCAAGTGGTAATGAAATTTTTTTAATTGAAGGAGAAAGCAACAATATTAAAGTTACCCGACCCATTGATTTAGTTATTGCTGAAACAATAATGAATGATAGACAAAGTGTTAATGCTTAAAAAATTTTAATGGGAACGATAAATTATTAAAATGCCAATGATAATAAGGTTGGTTGGTTGCACCGAATTTTTCATAAAATTTTTTAATACTTTCAATATTACTTCCTTCAAAATCAAATAAAGAGATTCCTTCATCTTGCAGTTCTTCAAACAAAGAATCGTATAAAAAATAATTTGCATTCAGTTCCCTTCCTTTGGGTGATGTATAGTTTAATATATTATAAAACCGGCGGCTGTCTTTCAATAAAATAATACTGCTGAGTATTTCTTTATTCTCATTTATTACGCTTCTTGAAAATACTTTAAAATGTTGTGTAAGGATTTTAACCAATTGCGAAAATTTTTTATAATCATTATCGGTTACATGCACTAAATTTTTTTTATTATAGTTTTTGTAGAGATTAATTATTTCTTCTGTAGTTTTTAACGGAACGTAGATACAGTGTGCTCTTTGGGCTTTTTGTAAACTTTGTAGAACAGAAGGATGGTAATTTTTTTTTACGGCATCATAACCTTTGCTTAAATCAATAATGTAATTGTTTCTTTTTGTTACATTTATTTCTTGCTCTATAAAATTATTTTGATAATTTAAAAAAATATCTCCGTATTTAAAATGTTTTTTTATGCGATGTAAAACTTGTAAACATAACTCAGTACTTATATCTCCAATTATGCCTAACTGCTGAGTAAAAGGCGGTATGTATAAATAGGGTACGCCCCATTTTCTTTTTACGGGTAATGCCATTACTGCTTCATAATCATTTACAATTACTGCATAACAATTATTGCAAATTGTATTTAAATAGCTGTAAGTAGAATAGATGAGTCCGTTATGTTTTGCAATTACTTCATCCCATTTTTGTTGATCAATTTTTTTTAAAGGAATAATTTGTATAGTATAAGATTGCATGTTATTTTCCTTTTCCTGTAAAAACAATGCTAATGGTTTGAAGTATTATTTTAAAATTTTTTGTGCCGGCAGGTTGCTCAATATATTCAATATCAAACTGCATTCTTTTTATTATTTGTTCAATTGTAGAAGCGTATCCGTAATTAACCATTCCGGCAGAAGTTAAGCCCGGCTTTATTTGCAGTAGTTTTTGATAGTTAATTCCTTGTTGTGTTATTTGTTCAATAAAATATTCTCTTTCGGGTCTTGGGCCTACAAAATTCATGTCTCCTTTAATAATATTCCATAGTTGTGGTAGTTCATCAACTTTAAATTTTCGCATAAATTTCCCCCAAGTAGTTACTCGTATATCTTTATTATTTGAAAGTTCAGGTCCGTTTTTTTCTGCATTTGTGTACATACTCCTGAACTTGTATATGGTAAAGGGAACTTTGTTTAAACCAATTCTTTCTTGTGTGTAAATAATATTTCCTTGTGAGCTAAGTTTTGTAATAATGGCAACTATTAATAATAGCGGCATTAAAATAATTAATAATATTATTGCACATAAAAAATTAGTGACTCTTTTTATAAAAAGCCTGCTGTTTGATAAATACATTTGTTTTTCAGTAATCAGCAAATCCATTAGTTGGCAATATTGTTGTTATTTATTTTGGCAATAATTTGATGTGCAACTTGCATGGCTAATAAACCATCAATTTCATTTACAATAGTTGTATTGTTATTAATAATAGCATCTACAAAACTTTCTAATTCTAATTTAATGGCATTGGTTTTAGGTATTTCGGGTGATGCGACTGCTATTGTTTTTTTGCCTGTTGGTGTTTCTAAATCAAATTCAAAAACATCTTTATCTGTATCTTCTTTTAATTTTATTATTTCTGTTTTCTTTTCTAGTAAATCTAAACCAATGTATGCGTCTTTTTGAAATAGTCTTACTTTACGCATTTTCTTCATACTAATTCTACTGCTGGTTAGGTTGGCAACACAGCCGTTATTAAATTCAATTCTTACGTTGGCAATATCGGGCGTATCAGTCATTACGGCTACACCGCTTGCCGATATATTTTTTACATCACTTTTTACTAAACTTAAAATAATATCAATATCATGAATCATTAAATCTAGTATTACGCTAACTTCTGTACCACGCGGATTAAATTGTGCTAATCTGTGAACCTCAATAAACATGGGGTTCAGTTGCATGTTTTTTAATGCTAAATATGCGGGATTAAATCTTTCAACATGGCCAACTTGAAATTTTATATTAGCTTCTCTAATCATGTTTACCAATTGTTTTGCCTCATCAATAGTATGGGTTAATGGTTTTTCTACAAACACGTGTTTGCCTTTTCGTACGGCTTGTGCACATATTTCAAAATGTTTATCTGTTGGTACTACTACATCAATAATATCACAGGCATCAATTAATTTTTCTTCGTCTGAAAAACGTTTTAAACCATATTCGGCAATTATTTGCTTTGCATTATCATTGTTCGGATCAAAAAAACCAACAAGCTTTATATTCTCAATTTCTTTCCAGTTATTCAAATGAAATTTTCCTAAATGTCCAACTCCAAAAATTCCAACTTTAAGCATAAAAAAATTTTAGCGTGTAAAGATAATTGTTTGATAAAGTGAATAAATTATTTGAAAATAATGTGGATAGTTTTGGTATTTTTTTATGAGTTGGGATTACTAATATATCTTACCAAACTTCTTTTAGCAATAGGTACTAAGGTTTCTTCAATAGGGAAACTCATGGTTGTTTCTACTGCATATACAGCAGGGTTAGGCATTTCACTTCTGTTTTTTATTAGTTCGGTTTTTATGTTTTGATAAGTGTTTACATAATTGTGCTGCCATACATTTATAAATTCTGTTTTAATGCTTCTGTATTTGGCATCGTGTTTTTCAAACATGCTTAAACGATATTGATATACCCATGTATTTTTTGCTTTGCCTTCGCATAAAAAGAAATAGCCTTCATTGTTTTCTAAAGGAATAATGCCAACGGGTTCTATACTTATTTTATTTTCTATAAACTCATAAATTTCGCTGCCGTTGTTAATCGTTTTTTTCATGGTGGTAGCAGAATAATTTATAATATCTTCTAATTCATTCATCAAAGCATTGTCTTCAATCATACTTTCATATAAAAGTTGTAATTGTTGTAATTGAATGCCTGTAAGCTTTTTAGGAAAATGCTCTTGTAAATATTTTTTATTTTCTTTAAATGCAATAATGTTGTTGTAATGAAAAATTACATCTGCCAACTGCGGATATAATTTGTTTTCTGTAAAATATTTATTTACTTCTTGCAGGTAGGCGAGGAGTGTGTACTTCTTTAATTCAAAATCTATATAACCATCTGCAAACCATGTTTGTGAAAGTGTTTTCATATTCTGAATTTTAGTTGGATGAATTTACTTGTTAGATGGCTTATAACATAATGTTGTTTATGCACACTATGTTAAAATACTATGTAATGAAATATAAATTGAAAACACATATTAAGCAATTAAAACTGATTGGTATGTTTATTTGTGCCATATAAAACCAATAAATATTTTATCTTTAAACAGATATTTATAGAATTACACTCGCTTTTTTTAATTGTCATATAAAATAATGTATGCGTATGAAATATTTTTTTTTAACAGTAATGTGTATGAATATTTTATTAGTAACAGCACAAACTATCGATAAAAACTTGGAAAAATCTATTAAAAAAGAAATTGAAAATTTTCGGGGAGATATTGGTGTTTATGTTCATCATCTTAAAAAAAATAAAATAGTTGCTATAAATGCAGATACTGTTTTCCCTACTGCCAGCCTAATTAAAGTGCCTATTTTAGTTGGTGTTTTTCAAAAAATACATGATGGTGAATTAAAGCTTTCTCAGCCTTTTATTTACAATGCTAAAAGAGCTTATGGAGGATCGGGTTTAATGCAGTTTTATAAAGACAGTGCTGCTACAGATTTATCTACAATGATTTCTTTAATGCTTACTTATAGCGATAATGTGGCTGCTATATGGCTGCAGGAATTAAGCGGAGGTGGTATAGTTATTAATAAACTAATGGATAGTCTTGGCCTTGTAAATACAAAAGTCAACTCACGTACGGAAGGCCGACAAGATATATGGAAGAAATATGGTTGGGGGCAAACTACACCACAAGAATTAGCAGAATTATTTACTTTAATTAGGCAAGGAAAAGTTATTGATGAACGCTATTCTGATAAAATGTATCGCTACTTGAAAAATCAATTTTACAATGGCCGCTCTTTATCTCAATTACCGCCTACTGTTAACACTATTTCAAAAACAGGATCAATTGATGAGGCACGCGGAGAAGTGGTTTTATTAAATGCACCAAGTGGTGATATTGTTTTTTGTATTCTTACTAAGAATAATAAAGACAAGAGTTGGACAGATGCTAACGAAGCAGAAACACTTACACGAAAAATTGCTTCTTTAATTTGGAATTATTACGAGCCTAAACATTCTTTTAAAAGTTATACACCTATTAATTAAATGAATGTAACGAGAACAACTGCAAACAATTTCTCTCCATTTCTTTCAATAATTTTTTAAGAATTAATAGAGAAGAGCATACAATAAAAAGATTGAATAAGAATCTATTCTTTACAAAACAAAACATCCCAAAAATTTAAAATATTTTCGGGATGTTTATTTTATTAGCTTAATCTGCTAAAACTTTATTTCACTTCTTCAAACTGTGCATCTTCTACATGGTCGCCGGTTGTGTTTTGTTGGCTTCCTGTTGATTGTGCTTGTTCTGCTCCGGGTTGTGCACCGCCTGCAGCAGCTTGTGCTTTATAAAGTTCTTCACTGGCCGCTGTCCATGCAGTATTCATTTCAGCAATAGCAGTATCAATTGCAGCAATATCTTGCGATTTATGTGCTTCTTTTAATTTAGCTAAAGCATTTTCAATAGGTGCTTTTTTATCGGCAGGTACTTTATCTCCAAATTCTTTTAATTGTTTTTCTGTTTGGAAAATCATGCTATCTGCCTGATTAATTTTTTCAACTTTTTCTTTTGCTGCTTTATCTTCGGCTTCATGTGCTTTAGCTTCTGCTTTCATTTTTTCTACTTCTTCTTTGCTTAAACCACTACCACCTTGTATGGTAATTTTTTGTTCTTTACCTGTGCCTTTATCTTTTGCAGTAACGTGTAAAATACCATTTGCATCAATATCAAAAGTTACTTCAATTTGTGGTACACCACGTGGTGCAGGCGGGATGCCATCTAAATTAAATACACCTAAACTTTTGTTTTGTGCAGCCATTGGTCTTTCACCTTGTAATACATGTATTTGTACACCGGGTTGATTATCGCTGGCTGTTGAATATATTTCTGTTTTTTTAGTAGGAATGGTTGTGTTAGATGAAATCATTGTTGTCATAACACCGCCCATTGTTTCAATTCCTAAACTTAGTGGTGTAACGTCTAATAATAATACATCTTTTACTTCACCGGTTAATACAGCACCTTGTATAGCTGCACCAATAGCTACTACTTCATCGGGGTTAACACCTCTGTTTGGTTTTTTGCCAAAGAATTTTTCTACAATTTCTTGTACTTTAGGAATACGTGTACTACCACCTACTAAAATAACTTCATCTATTTGGTTGGCACTATAACCTGCATCTTTTAATGCTGCTTCGCAAGGTTTTAAACAACGTTCAAATAATTTATCGGCTAATTGTTCAAATTTGGCACGCGTTAATTTTTTTACTAAGTGTTTAGGTACACCATCAATTGCTGTGATGTAGGGTAAATTAATTTCTGTTTCTGAAGAAGAAGATAATTCTATTTTAGCTTTTTCGGCAGCTTCTTTTAAACGTTGTAAAGCCATTGGGTCTTTACGTAAATCAATTGATTCTTCGTTTTTGAATTCTTCAGCCAACCAATCCATAATAATTTTATCAAAATCATCACCACCTAAGTGGGTATCACCGTTGGTTGATTTTACTTCAAACACACCATCACCTAATTCTAATACAGAAATATCAAAAGTTCCGCCCCCTAAATCGAATACGGCAATTTTTTGATCGGCATGTTTTTTATCTAAACCATAAGCCAAGGCAGCAGCAGTTGGTTCGTTTACAATACGGCGAACATTTAATCCTGCAATTTCACCGGCTTCTTTGGTAGCTTGGCGTTGTGCATCATTAAAATAAGCGGGAACGGTAATTACCGCTTCTGTTACTTCTTGCCCTAAATAATCTTCGGCAGTTTTCTTCATTTTTTGAAGAACCATTGCAGAAATTTCTTGTGGAGTATATTGTCTTCCGTCAATATCAACACGCACGGTATTATTGTCGCCTTTTACTACTTTATAACTCCAATGGCTTATTTCTTCGGTTACTTCGTCATACCTTCTACCCATAAAACGTTTAACACTTGCAATAGTGTTATGTGGGTTTGTAATGGCTTGGCGTTTTGCAGGATCTCCTACTTTACGTTCTCCATTTTTTAAAAAACCAACTACAGAAGGGGTTGTACGTCTTCCTTCTTCATTGGCAATCACAACAGGTTCGTTGCCTTCCATCACTGCAACACAACTGTTGGTTGTTCCTAAGTCTATTCCAATAATTTTTCCCATATTTAATTTTTTACTTGCAGAGGAAAGTCAATGATTATGCCATTGCCTGTTTGAATGTAAAAATGGCAGTATTTTTTGTTTTACTGCATACATTTCATTTAAATTGCACAAACAAAATAATTATACCCGACGAGTTAGATAAATGCGTGAAAAATTTATTCTTATATCTGCATATAAACCTTGGTTTTACAGTATTGCAATCGTTTTTTTGTCAATACAGTTTTTGCATGCACAGCCTATCACTGTTAAAGGAACAGTAATTAACCACTTTACAAATGAGGTAATGCCTTTTGCCAGCGTAAAATGGAAACATGCCGGCAATGGAGTTTTAACAGATAGTGTAGGGCATTTTTTTATTAAAAAAAACAATTTGCATATAGATACTTTGGTGGTTACTTATGTTGGTTTTGAAGATGTTTTTCATTCTATAAATCCGAAAAAAGATACCGGAGAAATTATTATCATGGTTCCGCAGATTAAACTATCTACCGGAGTTATTGTAAAAGCAAAATTTAATAAAGGTTTGCGTTGGTGGAAATCAATTGTAACACATAAAAAAGAAAATAATCCGTATCAATTTTCAAGTTATTATTATGAATTATATAATAAGCTTGAGTTAGATATTAATAATATAAAAAAGGAAAGTTTTGAGAATAAGAAAATATTAAAACCTTTTGCTTTTGTTTTAGATAATATTGATAGCACCAGTGAAGCCAAACCTTTTCTTCCTATATTTCTTACAGAATCATTATCAGATTATTATTACAGTACCAACCCAACAAAAATTAGAGAAGAAATTAAAGCTATACAAACCAATGGAATTAAAAACGAAACAGTAATGCAGTTTTTAGGCGGTGTAAGTCAAAAAGTAAATATATATGAAGATTATATAACCGTTTTTGGAAAAGAATTTATTAGCCCTGCTAGCACTGTTGGCGATAAATACTACAATTATAAAGGGGCAGATACGCAAACCATTGGTGGGCAAAAGTTTTACCATTTATTGTTTACACCTAAACAAGAAGGGAGTAACACATTTTTGGGAGATTTATGGATACACAGTACTACTTGGGCAATTCAAAAAGTTACGCTAAATATATCGGCAACGGCAAATATTAATTTTGTTCATCAACTAAGTATTATACAAGAGTTTGCACAAACAAATGACGGCAAATGGGTATTTACAAAAGATAAATTTGTGGCAGACATTTCGCCACTTAAAAAAGATAAATTCAGTTTTATTGGCAGAAAAACATCAACCTACCGAAATGTACAAATTAACGCACCTTTTATTCATGAAAAATTATCAACCAATAAATTAAAAGAAGAAGTAATTGTTTTAAAGGGAGCTAAAGATAAAAAGTTTGATACACTGAGGCATGAACCTTTAAGCCATAATGAAAATAAGGTTTATGCAATGATAGATACTTTGAAAAATATGCCTCTGTTTCAAAAATACAGTAATACATTACAATTTATTTTTGATGGACATAAGCAGTTAGGCAAAATAGAAATTGGGCCATGGTTTAAATGGTTAAGTGGTAACCAATTAGAAAAAGTTAGAATGCGTTTTGATATAGGTACTACCAATAAATTTAGCGAGCATTTACGGTTATCAGGTTACTTAGCTTATGGTTTTAAAGATAATAGGTTTAAACAAAAATTAGCGATTGATTATAAAATTAATCATCATGAATCTTGGAGAATTAATGCCACTTATTTAAACGATTTAGATAATGGACGTATTAAGTATGATGAAGATGATGATGCTACTACAGATAACCTTTTCAGTCAATTAATTCGTAGGCGTAATATTCGACAAAAATTTATTGGTGAAGAACAAATTAAATTAAGTGTTGAGAAAAAAATTAATCAAACTTTTTCTATTAAAGCAGGCATTAAAAACATTGCATATCAAACATACAGCCCGCTTCCTTCACAAGTATTTTTGAGTAGGCTTGCAAATGGCAAAGTAATTAATTCAGAAGCCAACATTAAATTCAGATATGCACCCGGCGAAAAAGAAATAGAAAGAAGAAGAAATAAATCTATAAAAATAAAAAGTAATTTACCCGTATTTGATTTGAAATACACATACGCATTTCCAGATTTTTTTAGAAGCCAGTATCAATATCATAAATTAAATGCTTCCATTTCTCAATCAGTTAGAATACCACGTTGGGGGAAAATAGATTATATGGTTTATGGAGGAAAATATTTTGGGGATAGCATTCCGTTTATGCTGTTAGAAGTTCATCCGGGCAATGAAATTTATTATTACAATAAACAGTCGTTTAACTTAATGAACCGTTTTGAATATATAAGTGATGCTTTTGCAGGATTGAATTTGGAATATAATTTCGAGAAAAAATTAATGAATTTAATTCCTTTTTTACGCAAAACAAAAGTGAGGCAATTTATAAATATAAAAACTGTTATTGGAGATATGAGTAATACTGACAGAGCGTTTAACAGGCTTGGTTTTGGCAGCTACCGTTTAAAAAGATTAAGAGGAGAAAACTACACTGAAATAGGAACAGGTATTGATAACTTATTTAAATTTTTTAGAATAGATTTAGTGTGGAGAATAGACCCATCCTATATTGTACCACCTGCTACACTTCCGGCTGAGCCTCAAAAATTTGCAATTTTCGGAAGTTTTAAATTACAATTTTAATAGTTAATTATTGTTTTAAACAACGGGTGCTTTAAAAGTAAAATTGCGTTGTGATAAATAACTAAACACCACAACAAATGCAGTTGTTAATATTTTAGAAACAATAAACTTCCATTTTAAAACTTCAATAAAAAATTTAAGAAAACCATAATTTAATACTACGCAAAACATTATTACCAATATATATTTCAGTAACTGAGCAGATTTTTTAGCACTTGTTTCTTGAAAAACAACATACCTGCTTAAATAAAAACCAATAGGCACCGTAACACATAAGCCACAAAGCAATGCTGCAATAGGTTGTGTTATAATTAAATGTATAGAAGGGAAATAAAAATGAACGTTATTATTAACAAAATAATTAAAACAAATAGTAGATATGCAAATATCTAAAACCGTATTACCGCCTCCACAAGCTGCATACCTAAAAGTTTGCAAGGGCATTATTTTTTTAAACCAAGGGTAAAAAAAATCTATAACGGTTAAAATAAATTTATTTACTGCATTGTGTATTTGCCTCATAACTTGCCGGCGAAGGTAGAAGATAATCTGTTAGATTTGCAACCCAAATATTTTAGCATAATGAGTGTTGTACAACAAATAAAAAAAAATACCGCTAAAGCAATAGCATCTTTATATCATATTGAATTAGCAGAAGAAAACATTTTAATTAATGCAACCAAACCTGAGTTTGAAGGAGATTACACTATTGTATTATTTGCTTTTGTAAAACAATTAAAGAAAAATCCCGAACAATTAGGTAATGAATTAGGCGAGTATTTGATTAAAGAAAACGCATCACTATTTACTGCATACAATGTTATAAAAGGGTTTTTAAATGTTACGCTAAGCAATAGTTATTGGTTAAATTTTCTTTCAACAAATTATAACAATACAAATTTTGGAATTAAACAAAATACAAATGAGAAGGTAATGGTTGAATATTCTTCTCCCAATACCAACAAACCTTTGCACCTTGGGCATTTAAGAAATAATTTTTTAGGATGGAGCATTGCCGAAATTCTAAAAGCCAATGGAAATGAAATTGTAAAAACCTGTGTAGTAAACGATAGAGGCATTCATATTTGTAAAAGTATGGTTGCTTGGAAATTGTTTGGTAATAATGAAACTCCGCAAACAACACACAAAAAAGGAGATCATTTAGTTGGAGATTATTATGTAAAATTTAATGACGTTTATAAAAAAGAAGTTGAAGAAATTATTGCTACAGGAAAAACAAAAGAACAAGCCGAAAAAGAAGCTCCCATTATGTTGGCAGCACAACAAATGCTAGTTGATTGGGAAACCGGAAAACCCGATGTGATTGAATTATGGAAACAAATGAATAGCTGGGTTTACAAAGGTTTTGATGAAACATATAAAAAAATAGGAAGCAATTTTGATAAAATTTATTACGAAAGTAAAACGTATTTATTAGGAAAAGATTTAGTAAAACAAGGACTCGAAAAAAATGTTTTTTATAAAAAAGAGGATAATAGCGTTTGGATTGATTTAACAAAAGATGGATTAGATGAAAAAGTTGTACAACGTAAAGATGGCACATCTGTTTATATAACTCAAGATATTGGTTTAGCAGAACAAAGACAAAAAGAATACAATGCAAAACAAAGTATTTATGTAGTGGGCGATGAACAGAATTATCATTTTAAAGTACTAAAACTTATTTGTCAAAAATTAGATTTGCCTTCGGCAGATGGTATTTATCATTTAAGTTATGGCATGGTTGAATTACCAACAGGCAAAATGAAAAGCCGTGAAGGAACAGTTGTAGATGCTGATGATTTGATTACCGAAATGATAAATATTGCCAAACATAAAACCGAAGAATTAGGTAAGGTTAAAGATTTTGCAGAAGATGAATTAGCAGAACTATATAACACAATTGGTTTAGGGGCTTTAAAATTTTTCTTACTACGTGTAGATCCTAAAAAGAAAATGATTTTTAATCCGGAAGAAAGCATAGATTTTCACGGATTTACAGGACCATTCATTCAATACACACATGCAAGAATTAAAAGTATTTTAAGAAAGATAACAGATAACAAACAACAAATTGAAAACAGTACATTCTCGCATCTTTTTCCTTTAGAAAAAAAATTAATAATTGAGTTAGAAACATTTCCTGCAATTATTACAGAAGCAGCAACAGAACATGATCCGAGCAAATTAGCTATTTATACTTTTACTATTGCACAAACATTTAATTCATTTTATTCACAACATTCTATTAGCAATGCTGAGAATGAAGAAAAAAAACAATTACGTTTGCAATTAGCAGTTTTAACGGCACAGGTTTTAAAAACCGGAATGAATTTATTAGGTATTAATGTTCCGGAAAGAATGTAACCAATTGAAAATAGATAAATAATAATTATCATTGTTTATTGGCGTATTCAATTATAAAGCCCGGGTGTTGAAATTGGTAGACAAGCCACTTTGAGGTGGTGGTGTTCGAAAGAACGTGCAAGTTCGAATCTTGTCTCGGGCACAAAATGTAAAAGAGAATCTTTCAGTTCTCTTTTTTGTTTTGATAGAAATTATAATAATCTTCATTTCATAAAAAGAATGAAATGAAATAAAGATTTTAAAAATCGAATATATATATTTGATAATCTCAACCCATGAGTATATCAACTGCAAATAACATTACTATTATAGGTGGCGGAGCTTCGGCAAGTTTAGTTATTATAAATTTTGTTCAAAGTATTCAACAATCACAAACTTTATCTAAACCTTATAATATTACTGTAATTAATCAAGATGAAGAATTTTGGAAAGGCATTGCATGGGGAAATAAATCTTCTATTAATGGATTAATACTCACTTCTGTAAACGAATTTTTAGCAGATCCCGATAAAGAATTGTTTTGCAATTGGGTAAAAGAAACATTGCCCGAGTGGACTAATTACTACCAACAAAACGGTGGTTTATTGGCAACACAATGGCTTAAAAAAAATATTCCTTTAATACAAAAAAATGATTGGAACAATATTTATATACCTCGTTTTTTATTCGGAAATTATTTGCAATTACAATTAAATAACGCATTACAATATGCTGCCAATAACAATATTATTATATCAAAAATTATTGGTAAAGCTGTAAATATTCACCAACAAAACAATAATTCATATAAAATAATTATACAAAACAAAAGCAAAGAAACAACAGAAATTATTTCAGAAAAAGTTGTAGTAACCATTGGCTCTGCACCACAAAAAAAATTATTTAATGAAAGCTCCAACAAAGTTTTGTGTATTAATAATTTATATGAACAAAATATTAATGAGAATTTGCAATTGCTGAAAAACAAATTAATAAATGATGAATTAAAAAACATTTTAGTAATTGGTACTAATGCAACGGCTTTAGAATTAATTTATTTGTTAGAAGAAGATAAGTTGTTTAATAAACTCATCAATAAAATTGTTTTTATTTCAACAAGCGGAAAGTTTCCGTTGGCAACAGCAAAACAGCAAGCAGCAAATGTATATGCACCACATCTTTCAAAAATTATTGAAGAAAATAAATACACCATCAACTGTTTGATAACTGCTGCTGCAAACGATTTGCAATTATCAGCTGCCACACATGTACAAATGGATACTGTGCATTATATAATAAAAACAGTTAAACATTTATTATTGAATTTAAGTTGGAAAGATCAAGAAATGTTTATGGCAGTGCATGGCAATGAGTTAAGTAAAATTGTACGACATGCCGGTGAAGAATATTTAACACCGCTATACAATGGAATAAATACAAAAAAAATTGAAATTATAAAAGGCAGCTTTGAAAATATAAGCACCACCAACCATATAGCACAACTTACTTATAAAAACGAAGAAAATAATTTAACCACACACAATACGCCATTCTCGGTTGTAATAAATTGTTCAGGCTCGTCTGATTTACATTATACCGAATCAGAATTATTACACAATTTAATTAACAGCAATTTGTGTAAAATAAATTTATCAAACAAAGGCATTCAGGTAAATGATTGTTTTGAAGCTTCACCCAATATTTATTTTTTCGGCCCATTACTAAATGGCAACTACACGGCAGCAATTCCTTATTGGCAACTAGAAAGCATTAGCAGAATTATAAAACTTGCACCCAAACTTGTAAGTTGTTTATTGCAAAAAAGTTAAAGCCATACCAATAATTTCTATTTAAATTCTTTTATTTTTTATTATTTTTCAAAAAAATAATTTGCATAAATCTGTTATATATAATTGGGGCTTTTGGGCATTGTTAAGCATGAATGGGTATATTATTTATTATTATTCATTGCACCCCAACAGTTATTCAACTATAGTTGCATTGTATTGGGTGCAAAGTGTTTGTATAGGAATTTTTAATTTTCTTTCGTTAATAACGTTTCCTAATACAAATAATAAAATGAATTTTAGCGGGAAGACTATTGCAAATAATGGATGCTTCTCTGTTTTTTTCTTAGTGCATTACGGCATTTTTCATTTAGTGTATTTAATTTTTATTTTAGATGGTATTGTAAAAGTGAATCAAATAGATTTAAATCTTTTTAAAATAGCAGTACTCCTCATTCTTGTTAGTACGGCTATTAATTTCATTCAAGATAAAATAAAAACACATACAGAAGGAGCTAATTACGGCACTATGTTTATAATGCCTTACGCAAGAATAGTTCCTATGCATTTAATGATTTTATTACCCAAATTTTTTAATATAAATGCACCTTATCTTTTCTTAATTTTAAAAACTTTAGCAGATATATTTATGTACTTTGTTTATCAAAAATGGTTGTTTAAACAAAGAAACAATTCTAATTTATAAATTATGTCAAACTTTAATATAACATGCCCAAACTGTGGCAATCATTTTGAACCTACCGACGCATTACGAGATGAAATTCAAAAAGAATTAAACAACAAAGCAAAAGAATGGCAGGATAGAAAAGAAAAAGAATATCGTGATAAAGAATCTTCCTTTCAACAACAACTATTAGCAAAAGATGCAGAAATCAATAAAAAATTAAATGAAGAAAAACAAAAAATAGAAGAAACCTTAAGAAAAAATATTGGTAACGATTTTGAAAATAAAATGAAACTGTTACAACAATCTGCTGCCGATAGCGAAGAAAAATTAAAAGAAGCCCGAAAAAAAGAATTAGAATATTTACAAAAAGAACAATTATTAAAAACAAAAGAAGAAGAATTAGATATTACAGTTCAAAAAAAATTATTAACCGAAAGAGAAAAAATAAAAGAACAACTACAAAAAGAAGAAACCGAAAAACTAAATTTAAAAGAACAAGAATTTAATTTACATATTAAAGAATTACAAAAGCAGTTAGACGATCAAAAAAAACTAACGGAAGAAATGAAACGCAAGCAAGAACAAGGCTCTATGCAATTGCAAGGCGAGGTTCAAGAATTAATGTTAGAAGAAATTTTACGGAATACATTTCCGTTTGATAAAGTGGAAGAAGTAGGCAAAGGCGTACGTGGTGCAGATTGTATTCAAACCATACGAAACCAATTTGGTGTTGAAGCAGGAAAAATAATTTACGAAAGCAAACGCACCAAAGATTTTGCAAATGATTGGATTGAAAAACTAAAAACCGATATGCGAACATTAGGTGCAGATGTTGCTGTAATTGTAACACAAACTTTACCAAAAGATATGGAACGTTTTGGCGAAAAAGAAGGCGTATATATCTGTACATTTAATGAAGTAAGAAGCGTATCACTTTTACTTCGCAATGCTGTATTGAAAATTTTTGAAGCTAAAAAAAGTCAAGAAAATAAAGGCGATAAAATGACGATGTTGTATGATTATTTAATAGGCAATGAATTTAATGAACAATGGAAAGCCATTCGCGAAGGATTTATGAGCATGAAACTATCTATTCAAAAAGAAAGAGATGCAATGGAAAAATTATGGAAAGCACGCGAAAAACAACTAGAAAAAGTATTACTAAACGCTGCACATATTAAAGGTTCGGTTGAAGGTATTGCAGGTGCCGATGCCGTTAATCTTAACTTATTAGAAAACGATGATATTACATTGATTGATTAATAATGAACACCTCTAATATTCAAAATATTCATACCGATAAACCAAGCAGAAAAAAACCTATTTTTCCTGTTAACCAAAAACTGCGTCATTACCTTAAACAATATGGCAGAGAAGTTGCCTTACCTGTTGAGTATAAAGATTTACAAAGATTTATTTACACCGTTCCTTTAAAAGATAGAAACAACAACAACACCTTTTGGGAAACAGTAAGTTACGATATGAATGAATGGAAATGGCTTCGCGAAAACCTCGTAAAAATTTATGCTATATTAAAAACAGAAGGTGATATGAGTTTTGTTAATCATCTTGATGTTGCCAGAATAGATTTTTGTTATTTTGGAAACAGCCAACCTTTTCGTATTCGAATAAAAAATAAATTAAATGATAATTACGATCATTATTATATAAAACAAGCCGATGCAAGCCGTGTGTATGGGTTAGAATTAGAACATCTGTTATCTCCCAACCGTATCACCTTTTTCACAAACAAAAACACATTAATAGAAGAACATATTCCCGGCATTCCCGGCGATGTTTTTGTTGCCGAATATTTACACAACAGCAACACCAATTTAATTAGATTGGCAAAAGAATTTGTAAAGTTTAATGAACGATGCTTTGTGCAACTTTTAGGCGATATGCGTAGTTATAACTTTGTAGTAAATATTATACCCGATATTGAAGATTATCAATATAGAATACGTGCCATAGATTTTGATCAACAATGTTATGAAGGAAGAAAAAATTTATATCTCCCCCAATTCTTTAAAGAAAACAAACCTTTTGTAGATGTTGTAAGCACACATTTAGATGTCGAAAGTATTGCACAATATCAAACAGAAGAAAAAACAATGATGACATTTAGATTAGTATCGGCACGTTACAGAGTAAAAGAACTTTTAGACATTATGACGATTGATAAAATCTCAATTCCCGAAAAATTAGAACAATTAAAACATGAATTGTATTTGCATTTTAATAAAGCCACTACCTTTTTAAAACCCACAACTATGGGGCAATTAGTAAAAACACAATTAAAAAAATCTTTACAAAAAAATTTAATGTTAGTACCTAAAACAAAAAGCAAAATAGCCGATTAGCATCATAAAAAAAGATTATCATTTTCAGATAATCTTTTGATAGAAGAGGTCCCGAGCGGATTCGAACCGCTGTAGAAGCTTTTGCAGAGCTCTGCCTAGCCACTCGGCCACAGGACCATTTTAGTTTTAGCAGGCTGCGAAAATAAAGCATCGTAACTAATTTCAAAATTCTAATTTTACAAACTATTTTAAATTGCTTACCTATAAAAAAAACAAACATGAACAGAATTGCAGAAAGTGAATTAATTATTACAAAAAGAGGTGCTATTTATCATATTGATTTAACACCTGAAGAAGTTGCAGATACCATTATTACCGTTGGTGATCCTGGGCGTGTAGCCAAAGTAAGTAAATACTTTGATTCTATTGAAGTAAAACAAGAACATAGAGAGTTTGTTAGCCACACCGGTTATATTGGTAAAAAAAGAATTACAGTTATTTCAACAGGCATTGGACCCGATAATATTGATATTGCCATTAATGAGTTAGATGCACTAAAAAATATTGATTTGGCTACCAGAACCATTAAAGAAAAACATACACCTTTAACCATTATTCGTTTAGGCACATCGGGGGCTTTACAAAATCATATTCCGGTAGATAGTTTAGTAGTTGGCACACACGGTTTAGGTTTAGATAATTTGTTGCATTATTATCAACTAAACAATAACAATGAAGAACAAGAAATACTCCAACAATTTTTGGCACATACACAACTAACAGGTAATATTCAACCTTATTTAGCCACAGCCGGAGCAAGTGTAATCAAACATTTTGTTAATGGCTTTCATCATGGCATTACCGTTACCTGTCCGGGGTTTTATGGCCCGCAAGGCAGAGTATTACGTTTAGGATTATCAAACCCAATGTTGGTTGAAAGACTTACTACATTTAAGTTTGGCAATCATTTCATCAGCAATTTTGAAATGGAAACAAGTGCTATTTATGGGTTAGGAAAATTATTAGGTCATAATTGTTTAGCCGTAAATGTTATTGTTGCTAATCGTGTAAGAAAAGAATTTAGTAAAGATGGAGATGCAGCAGTTGAAAAATTATTACAAACCTGCTTACCAATTATTGAAAAAATATAATTGAAGTTGTGTGTAAACCCAATAATAAAAAAATATCCATTATTAAAACAGCAATGAATAAAGAAACTGAAAATTTGTGTAGAATCTATTAGCAAGCGGCTTTCAAAAACAATTAATAATCTTGAATTGTAATTCTCAGCAACTATTCTTTATTCACTTTTCACATCATGCAATATACATTCTATAAATATCAAGGCACCGGAAACGATTTTATTATTCTAGATAATAGAGAAGGAAAAATAACGCTAACACCCGAACAAATAAATAAACTATGCGATAGAAAATTTGGTATTGGTGCCGATGGATTAATGATGTTGAATACAAGCAATAAATACGATTTTGAAATGTATTATGTGAATGCCGATGGTAAACCAAGTACCATGTGTGGCAATGGTGGCAGATGTTTAACAAAATTTGCTTACGATACTGGCATGAAAAAAGATACCTATAAATTTTGGGCTATTGATGGAGAACATGAGGCAATACTGTCAGACAATAATTGGATTAATTTAAAAATGCAAGATGTAAACTCTATTGAAAACAAAAACGGAGATTATATTTTAAACACCGGATCATTACACTTTGTAAAAAACACAAATAATGTAATGGATATAAACGTTTTTAAAGAAGGCCGTGAAATACGCTACAGTAAAGAGTTTGAGCAAAACGGCATCAACGTAAATTTTGTAGAAGCAACCGATGAAGATGCTATCACAGTTCGTACATACGAGCGTGGTGTAGAAAACGAAACATTAAGTTGCGGAACAGGTGCTACGGCAAGTGCATTGGTGTATTACCATAATGAAACAGGATTCAACAGAATAGAAATAAAAACATTAGGTGGAAATTTGGCAGTAGAATTTAATCGCATGAATGATAATACCTACAACAATATTTGGCTTTGTGGCCCGGCTGCTTTTGTGTTTAAAGGTGAAATTGAAATATAGTTTTCAATATTCTATTTTAATAAGCTTTATGCTAACCAATGAGTAATGCAACAAATAATATTATTCCTACAAAATTTACAATAAGAGTTTATGGCATTTTAATAGATGAACACAAAAGAGTTTTAGTAAGCGACGAATTTATACGCGGCAATTATTTTACAAAATTTCCCGGCGGTGGTTTAGAAGTAGGAGAAGGCACTAAAGATTGTTTAAAAAGAGAATTTAAAGAAGAAACCAATTTAGATATTATTGTAGGAAAACATATTTATACAACCGATTATTATCAACCCTCTGCATTTGATTTTAACGATCAAATTATTTCTATTTATTATTATGCACATGCCAATAACCTGAGTGACTTAAGTTTATTGCATACCAAAACAAAACCTTTTGATTTTTCTATAAACCAAATTGCCAATGCACAAAAACAAGCCGAAGTTTTGCGTTGGGTTGATTGGAATAATTTGAAAGAAGAAACAGTGCATTTACCTATTGATAAACACGTAATAAAAATTTTGAAAGAAAGTGAATAGATAACTTTTTACCCATTCTAAACGCAACGCATCAACTGCATTAATTTATAGCTTTATTTTAGCCAAATCTGCAATTTTTTTAAAATAATGCTGTTAATATTACTAAATTGTCATTTTTATTAAGTGTTATTAAATTTTTTTTGTTAAATAGGTTTTTTTCTGTTTCTTTAAGCTATTAAAGCACAAATAATTTATACCCTGGCAAAATTTAATTAGTTATACTGCTTGCTGTATTAAATATTTTTTGTTTTAATATTTTCCTAATTTAAAAATCATGCTTATGAGAAAAGTAATTTTACTTACTGCTATTTTATTTTTGGGCTTGAGTAGTTGGGCACAAACTGTTCTTTCTAAATGGACTTTTGAAGGTGTTACCGCAACAAACTCTGGAACTACACCAACAATTTCTTTAGGGTCATCTTCTGCAGATGCAGGCGTATTAACAGCCGGTTCTGCATTTACGGCAAACCACGCCTCCTCCTCAAGTACATGGAGCCAACCGGCAGGGAACGGATCATTAAGATCAATGTCTGTTAATAACTGGTCTGTGAATGATTATTGGCAATTTCAATTTGCAACCACTAATTTTAACGCACTATCAATAACTTGGGATGTAACCGGAAGTAATACAGGACCTCGTGATTTTAAAGTTCAATATAGCACCGATGGCTCATCTTTTACAGATGCAACGGGTACCAATAGTACCTATCAAGTTGCAAATGTATCATGGAGTATTAGCAGTATAAGCACTGCTGCAACAACAAGATTTACTTTGAATTTAAGTGCTGTAACAGCCTTAAATAATGCTTCTGCAGTTTATATAAGATTTGTTCAAACTTCTACTACTTCAGTAAATGGAACTACTGTTGCACCAGCAGGTACAAGCCGTATTGATAATGTTACAGTAACAGGTACTTATACCGGTACAACTACAAATTATTATTCTAAGTCATCAGGAAATATAGATGCTTTATCAACTTGGGGTACCGGTACTGATGGTTCAGGCTCAAACCCAAGCGATTTTGTTTCGGCAGGGCAAGTATTTAATATTAGAAATAATGCTACTCCAACTTTATCTTCATCATGGACGGTAAGTGGCACCGGTTCAAAAGTTATAGTAGGAGATGGAACAAACCCTTGTCAATTCACTATTCCTTCTTCCGCAATATTGAATGCACCAATTGAAATTAGTACTAACGGAACATTAATAGTGGCACCCGGTGGAGCAATAGGAAATTATAATTATATTAATAATAGTGGTAATATAACTTTACAACAAAGTTTTGTAGGCCAGCGTGGTTGGAGAGTGTTAGCCAATCCGTTTAGTACGGCAACAACCATAGCAACAGTAGCAAGCAATAATAATATAGCCATTAGCACTACTGCCGCCGGTGGTAGCGGTTTAACCGATAGTAGAACTTTTAGTAATTCTTCAAATACTTGGGCAAATGTAACTGGAACAACATGGGCATCAAATACAGCTTATGGTTTGTTTTATAGAGGTTTAACAAGTGAAGTAACAGGTTCTACTTATTCAGGTGGTCCTTCTTCAATTACTTATAAAGTTGGTGGAAGTAGTGTTATTATGAATGCTACAAGTGTAACTCAAACTATAACTAGTAGTAGTAATTTTCTTTTAGTAGGTAATCCTTATGCAGCACCTGTAAATACGCAAGCATTAACAGGAGGAAGTGCTAAACCATATTATACATACAGAATAACACAAGGTGGTTCTCAAGCTGCGCAGCAAACCATAGCAGGAGGTTGGGTGGCTGCAAGTGGTAATTCAAGTACTTCTGTTACTATTCCTGTATTAGGAGCTCTTATTTATACACCTTCATCAACATCTTCTTATTTAATTAGCACTTCTGATATTAATACTGGCGGAACAAACGAAACAAGCCTTTTTGGTGCTTCTAAACCTATTAATCAACTTGAACTTGTGCTTAATAAAAATGGAGATTTTCAAGATAAATTATTTATGAGAGTTGATAATGCTTCTACTAATAGTGCGAAAGACGAAATGGATTTACCCAAATTTTATAATGATAATGTGAATTTTTATGCTATCAATACAAATGAAGATATGAGGTTAGCTGTTGATGCCCGTAAAGATTTTAACAGCAATATTCCATTAGGCATTAGTGCATCAGCAGGAACTTATACCATAAATGTTGCAAACAATAATATAGATAATGTAAGCATTTATTTAAAAGATAAATTCACACAAAGCCAAACAGAATTAACACCGGG
>JAFDXX010000020.1 GCA_018267705.1 Bacteroidota bacterium
AAAACAGCCTGACAAAACAAGACTTTATATTGCCATTTTTATTTGCTTCAATTTCGGCATTTGTAGCAGGACTTTTTTTTACATCAGACAGTTTACAAACAGGATTAGAAGGATTACTTGAAATGACAGCATCAATACCAATTCTTTTTTTACGTTTGCCTTATGCAGACACAAATAAAGAGTACAAAACGGACTATAAACTTGTTTTTGCTTTTGGTATTTTGTATTTACTATTTTGCTTGACACTTGGACAAGGAATAAATTTCTAAACCGAAGATGACCGACAAAATGCCTGCCACCAACATCGGTTTGGCAAAAGCAGGGCAGACGGAAGTAATTGAACTTTTGTACTTCTATCAACATTTGTGCTTAACTTTGGCTGACGGCTTTCAAAGCCCTGCCTTCGCCAAGCCGTGAACCGTTAGGCGATAGCTTAAATCAACATTCTGCACAAAATAAACTGACTACAAAATTTGGACGACTTGACCAAAATTTACTAATTTGCGGACTAAAATATTTAGCAAACAGAAAATTAAAAAATGGCAAAAAACAACAAGTTAGTAGCACCATTCTTAAAATGGGTTGGAGGCAAAAGACAACTTATGCCTTCAATTGTTGAGCATTTGCCTGAAAACATTAAAAATCTGAACTATTCGGAACCGTTTATTGGTGGTGGTGCAGTTCTTTTTCATTTACAACCCAAAAACGCAATAATTAACGATTTTAATGAGGAGTTAGTTAACGTTTATAACGTTATTAAAAATAATCTATTTGAACTAATAGCCGACTTAAAAAAACACGATAATAACGCAGATTATTTTTACGAAATAAGAGGATTAGATAGAACCGAACAGTTTAACGATTTGACACCTGTTCAAAGAGCTTCAAGAATTATTTTCTTGAACAAAACTTGTTTCAATGGGCTCTACAGAGTTAACAATGCAGGAGAGTTTAATGCACCTTTTGGGCGGTATAAAAATCCAAACATTGTAAACGAACCAACACTAAAAGCGGTTAATAAATATCTAAATAGTAATAATATAATTATCAGAAGTGGCGATTATGCAACGGTTTTGGAAGAGTTAGACAACAGATCTTTCGTTTATTTAGATCCACCCTATCATCCAATTTCTGAAAGTTCAAATTTTACGGGTTATGTCCAAGGTGGTTGGAATATTTTTGATCAAGCAAGGCTGAGAGATGCTTGTAACGAACTTAACGAAAGAGGTATAAAGTTCTTACTTTCTAATTCTTCATCACCTCAAATAAAAGATTTGTATGAAGATTACAATATAACAACAGTAAAAGCAAACAGAGCAATTAACTCAAACGGTGCTGACCGTGGAGAAGTTGATGAAGTCTTAATCAGAAACTATGAGTAAATCCAAAAATGACCTTGCGTGGGAAAAGATATTTGAAAAGCACAAAATCCTTGACAAGATTTTGAAAGATGGTCATATTGAGATTACAGCAACAAAAATTAATGAGTTTCGTGAAGCAAGATTAATGACAAAATTTGATCACAAATCTCAACTTCCAAAACTTTTTGCAGATAACAAACTTTCAATCTTACCAACTTCAAGGGGTGGTTATGTAATCGGAGAATTTGAGGCTTTTTGCAAATTCAACTCAAATGATGTCGAAGTTACACCTATTGAATTTCCTACATTTTTAGAAAGCCTTGATTATCGTGATATAACAAGTGAAGCAACAGCGATAAACTGTGCATTTGTTTCAAAAATTCTTCATGACTTCACAAGTGAGGAAAGTTTATTTCCGACTGTAAGTGGTAGAATGAGTTCGTCCTCTTTTTCTTTTGGCATAAATTCTACCAAAGGGCTTTTTAACGTAAATGTTGGAAACTCACAAATAGAAATTGACGGAGGTTATGAGGGGGACAATTCTTTAAATCTCATTGAAGCAAAAAATTATATATCGTCCGATTTTTTAGTTCGTCAACTTTATTATCCATATAAACTTTGGAGTGGTAAAATTCAAAAACAAGTTCGCCCAATATTTTTGACTTATTCAAACGGTGTATTTGATTTAAGAGAATATACGTTTTCAAATATTGAACATTACAATTCTCTTGTTCTCATTAAACAAAAGAAATATGTAATTCAAGAAGGAAGCTTTAACCTTGAAACTCTATCGCAAATTATTAATACTACTAAACTTGTAAAAGAGCCTGAAATTCCTTTTCCTCAAGCAGACAGTTTTGAGAGAGTGATTAACTTATGCGAGTTAATAAAGCAAAATCAGGTTATGACCAAAGAGCAATATCTTCAAGACTTTGACTTTGGAACAATTGATCCAAGACAACACGATTATTATACAAATGCAGCAAGGTATTTAGGTTTAGTAGATAAAACACAAGACCCTACAACTAAACAAACGTGCTTTGTATTGAGTAAATTAGGTCAAAAGACAATGAACGTATCTTTAATTGACAGACAAAAAGAGTTCATAAAATTGATCATATCACATAAAGCATTTAAAGAAACCTTGAAACTGCATCTTGACAATGGAGAAATGCCAAACAAGGAAACAATCGTTGAAATAATGAAGAAATCAAAATTATATAACGTTGGTTCGGACTCGACATATTTAAGAAGGGCTTCAACAATTATCGGTTGGACAAATTGGATAATAAACCAAACCGAAGAATAAGAAAGCCATCGCCTAACAGGGTATTTGCAATAGTGCGGCTTAACATCCAATGTTCAACTTCGGTAATTCTATTTAACTTTAGTGCAAAAGTTGACTGACGGAATACTATTACCGCACCATCGCAAATACCTTTCCGTTACCGCCAATGCTAAAAAGACAACGACAGTGAACAAAATGAACGACAGAAATAAAATGCCAACCGCACATCCAGGCACATTTGCTTGCCCCAACGCACGGGCGACCGCTTCGCAAGCAAAAGAGCCTGAATTTTTGCCTACGCACAGAAAGTAATTATATATGGCAGACATTTCTCAAATACTAAACACGCTAAACACTTCACCAAGTGTTGGTTTGTTACGTTTACGAAACAGAGAAATGATTATTGAATTT
The DNA here is from genome assembly GCA_018267705.1 of Bacteroidota bacterium. GTDB lineage: Bacteria > Bacteroidota > Bacteroidia > Chitinophagales > Chitinophagaceae > CW01. The sequence goes on from JAFDXX010000020.1 coordinate 3,061, forward strand.
CTAGCAAGAACTTTCGTTAATAAACAAAGCTCCATTTCATCTGAAAATATTCATTCTCAATTAGCTGACTTTTTAGAAGGACAGAGAATTGAAATTGATGAAGAAAGTGAAATCAATTTTTTCGACACTTATGAAGAAAAAGCCAAAAAGTATATTCAAAACTGGACTAACAATGGCTTTTTGACGAATTATCCGGATGAACAAGGTGAAGTTTTTTATGAACTTTCTTCACATTCAAGCAAAACTATTGATTGGTTAGGAAGTTTGAAAAAGGAAGAGTTCGTTGGCACTGAATCCAAATTCAATAACATACTGAGTCAATTGAAAGAGTTGGTTGAGTTTACTAATGAAGATGCAGAAAAGCGTATCGAGTTGTTGGAAGAGAAAAAATTAGAAATTGAACAACAAATTCAACGAATAAAAATTGGAGAAGACATTAAAGTATTTGAAGAATTTGAAATCGTACCCCGGTTCAATCAACTTAATCAATCCGCCAAAGAATTATTATCCGACTTTAAAGAAGTTGAAGACAACTTTAAAGAAATTACAAAAGGAATTTATCAAAAACACGCTGACGGAAGCCTTTCTAAAAGTGACATACTGGAATTTACTTTTGATGCACTTGAATCATTGAAAGAAAGCCAACAGGGAAAAAGCTTTTACGCCTTTTGGTCATTCATATTGAATCCAGACTTACAGCACAAATGGGAAGGCCTGACAAAAGATTTATACACAACATTAGAAGAAAAATCAATTCCAATAAGGGATACATTCCTGATAGGAATGAAAAAGCATCTCCATAGTTCAGGACAAAAAGTTTACAAAGCTAATGATAAAATGGCTGAAAAACTAAGCCGTATAATTCGTGAGAATGAAAGTTCTAAATCAGAAGCCACGAAAAATATAATTCAAGACATTAAGAAACAACTTGTAGAAATCAGTAAATCCAAGAACAAGCCTGATATTTCATTTGAATTAGAAACAGCAACAGATATAAATATTCCATTTGAACGCAAACTCACGAAAGAGCAATCCGAAGAAGTTACATACACCAACAGACCCAAAATTGCTAATGAAGACATTACATCATCTAATCAATTAGGACGGCTGTTTTCACAGTCTAATATTGATAAAGAATTGTTGAGAAAAAGGATTAAGGATGTACTTAAAGAAAAATCGCAGACTACACTTTTAGATGTCGTAGAAAATTATGGTGGTCTTGAAAAAGGGTTGCCTGAGTTGTTCGGTTACATAGGCATTGTGAAGGAATTCAAACACGTTATCAATCCTGATAAAACCCAAAGTATCATTTTTGATGCGGACAACCGCAAACAAATTAAAATCCCCGAAATTATTTTGACCAAATGAGCACTTTAGAAAAACACATTACTCCTTATAGTAAAGCAATTATAAGGTTGTTAAAATCAACAGTTGAACGAAACTCCAGTGTATGGGATGATGTAATAATTTATCAAACTGAAATCCAGGAATACATTAGCAAAATGGGTTTAGAGTTAATCGTTAAAAAAGATGAAGGATTTGCTTTTGTAAAACAACTTGAAGATAATGAAGGTAACACTCTCGGATTAGTTCAAAGACGACAAATCGGTTTTGAAACCTCTATTGTGCTTGTTGTTCTAAGACAAAGCCTTGAAGAATTTGACAGTAATCCAACGCAATTAGCTACTGAAAAATTTATTACAAGTACAGAAATAAAGGACGAATTAGAATTATTTCTTCCAGAAAAATATAACAAAGTGAAATTCATAAAGGAACTTGATAAATATATTAATTCGGCTGTTGAGTTAGGCTACTTAAAGGAAATCAGCAAGAAGGACAATGAAACTAAATACCAAATACACAGAATAATCAAAGAGAAAATCACTCTTGATATTTTACAAGATTTTCAAAATAAGTTAAAAGATTATGTTGAGTCTGTTTAGTACAAGTTCCGACAAAGCGGGGTTCAGACTTCAATATATGGAAGTTTATAACTGGGGAACATTTAACGAGAAGGTTTTTAAAATTAATCCGAAAGGAAATAATTCACTTTTGACTGGTGCAAACGCATCTGGAAAGAGCACATACATTGATGCATTGCTTACTCTAATTGTTCCTGCAAAGAAAGACCGTTTTTACAATCAATCTTCTGGAGTTGAGAAAAAAGGCGACCGTACCGAAGAAACCTATGTATTGGGGCATTATGGAAACATTCAAGAAGAAGGAAAAACTTCTACTTCTACACAAAAATTGCGTGATACAAACACATATTCAGTAATTCTTGCTTCATTCTCCAATGCCGACCAAAAACAAATAACACTTTTTCAAGTACGTTGGTTTTCGAATAATGAATTAAGACGGCAATTCGGAATAGCTCACATTCCTCTTGAAGTAGAATCTGATTTTGGTCAATTCGATTCAAAAGGAAATTGGAAAAAGGTTTTAGATAAAAAGTACAACTCGAATGTTACAAAAAAGAAAATTGAGTTCATAGATGGTCCTACCGCCTATGCAGAGAGAATGGCGGACTTATTTGGAATGCGTTCAACAAAGGCGTTGACTTTGTTCAATCAAGTTGTTGGGGTAAAAGTGTTGGAAGACTTAGATGATTTCATAAGAACCAATATGCTTGAAGAACAAGATGCGGAAGCAGAGTTCATTCAACTAAAAGAAAGTTTCTTGACTTTAATGGATGCTAAAACCAACATTGAAAAAGCCAAAGAGCAAATTAAACAACTAAAACCGATTAATGAGATTGCCATTGAATTGACCAATATCAAAGCAGATTTATTTCAATTAGAAAAATCAAAAGAAACCGCAGTTTATTGGTTTGCAACTAAAGGTGTTGAGTTGGGTGAAAAAGAATTGGAGAAATGTAAAGAAGAGTTGCAAAGATTAAATGATGAGTTAACTGATTTACGTGATAAAGAAGAAAAACTAAAACAAGAAGAACGAACTATTTCGATTTCGATTGAAAAAGATGAAGTAGGAAGTAAAATCAAAGATTTGGAGAAGGATATTAGAAATCTTCAAACCCTAAAAGACAACAGAAGTCGAAAACTTGATGATTACAATAAAATTGCCCAAAACATCAACTTCAGCACCAACCCAAGTGAAGAAACTTTTAACACGAACAGAGAAAGTGCGAAGCAATTAAAACAAAGCACGCAACATAATATTGATGTAGAAAATGAAAATCTCCGTGCATTTAAAAATGAAGAAGATAAACTAAAACAAGACACCGAAGATTTAGTAAAAACTATAAAAACTCTTCAAGAAAACAAAAATAATATTGCAGGGCGTGAAGCCGAAATACGAGATGAAATCATTTCACACATTGGGGCAAGTCGAGAAGAAATCCCATTCATTGGAGAATTGATTAAAGTCAAGGATGATGAAATGAAGTGGGAATCATCAATTGAGAAAGTACTTCACAATTTTGCATTGCGATTGATAGTTCCACCAAAGTACTATTCATCAGTGAATCAATATGTGAACAGCAATAATTTGAAAGGCAGAATTCGTTACGACAAGTATGAAGGCCAAGACTATCTTAAAAATTTCAAGAACAAGGGTTTTAATGAAAAGTCATTAATCAATAAAATTGAAATTAAACCAAAAACACAATATTTCGATTGGATTGAGAACTATTTGGAATCACAATTTGATTTTGTGTGCGTAGATAATCTTTCGGAATTTGAGCAATTTCACGAAATGGCAATTACTCAAAATGGCTTAATAAAATTCAAAAGGGGCAAACACGAAAAAGACGACCGACCACATATTGCTCGGAAAGAAAATTTTGTATTGGGATGGGATAACAAAGAAAAACTCTCTTCATTAAAGAAAGAATTAATCAATCTTCAAACTCAACAAACTGAAAATAAAAAAGCGATTGCAAGCAAAATAACCGAGATAAAAAACTTAGGGATTTTCAGAGATGATTGTCAGAGCCTGTTTTCAAAGTTCGACAAATACGATGAAATAAACTGGCAATCGTATGCGAACGAGATTCAAGAAAAAACAGAACAGAAAGAAAAATTAGAAAAAACAAACAATCGTGTAAAGCAATTACAAGAAGATTTAAAAAAGGTTCAAGACGCTTTAAACCAACTTTCAAAAGTTCAAATTTTCGATAAGGAACAAGAAATATTTACCAAAAAAAATGATATTGGTTCTGTTGAACAATCAATCAGGAGTAACAAATCTATTTATGAGCCATTGGGAATTATTGATGTTTCAATGTTTGAAAAACAACATTCCGATTTGCTGAATATTGAATACGCAACCTTTGAATCAAGTCGTGAGGGATTCCAAAAGGAAAATTCAAGACAAACAAGAGAGCTTGAAGAACAAAAGCAAAGGAAAGAACGAGAAGTAATTATCAAGATAAACGATTTTAAACAACCTTCAGAAGCTATATTAAACAAATTCAAGGATTGGCGTTCTGATGTTAATTCCCTACCCGATTCAACACATTTAGAGTTGATTAGTGAATATCAAAATTTCCTAGCTAGGTTAGAGAATGATAATCTTCCAAAGTTTGAAAAGAAATTCAACGATTATTTGCAAGAAACAATTACCAATAAAGTTGGTGATTTCAGAATGTTCTTTGAAAACTGGTCAGATTCAATTAAAGAAAACATCAAACATTTGAACGAATCTTTAAAAGAGATTGACTTCAAAAATAAACCCCAAACCTATATTCAACTTGTTGCACCGAACAAGATTAATGATGAAGTAAAGGAATTTAGAAAGCTTTTAGAAGAAGCCGTGCCAAATGTTTACCAAATGGAAAAAAACATTGAAGGCAGAAAGCATCATTTCAATAATCACATTCAACCATTTATTGAGAGATTAGACAAAGAAGAATGGCGAAAAAAAGTAATGGATGTTCGTTCTTGGTTTAGTTACAAAGCGGAAGAGTTTTACAAAGAAACAAATCAAAAGTTTAAGACTTACGAAGCAATGGGACAACTATCTGGTGGTGAAAAGGCTCAGCTTACCTATACTATTTTGGGTTCCGCTATTGCTTATCAGTTTGGTTTAACACGATATAATCAAGGATTAGAATCTAAATCTTTTCGCTTCATTGCTATTGACGAAGCATTCAAGGCTCAAGATGAAGATAAAGCAAGGTACTTAATTACACTTTGTAAACAACTTCATTTGCAATTACTGGTCGTTACACCAAGCGATAATATTCACATAGTAGAAAACGATATTTCATTTGTTCACTTTGTTGAGCGTAAAGAAGAAAGACATTCGTGGCTATACGATATGCCAATTGAACAATTCAAAGAAGAAAAAGCGAATTATCTGACTAAATGATTACACCAAAGGAAATAAAGGACAAAACAGAAAGAAAGTACATTTCATTTCTTCAATCTTTGGTTGAACAACGACCTTTTGAGAAATTGGTTATTCGTGGCGATAAGTCTTATACCAAATCTTCACTATCTGAATTTGAAAAAGAAATTCAACTATTAAATAGTCATTCAAAGGGGAGAAAAGGTTTTGGGTATTCCTTAGATTTTCAACAAGTTAATACAAAATATTTAGGAGTTCAAGATTTACCAATTTCAATTTACTTTGACGATGAAAAAAATTTTTTGAAATTTTTGGGTAAAGAGAATGAAGTTAATTCTTTCAAATCAAATGTTGAGATAATCCTTGGGAAATTCCCTGAACTTAAAGATTGGATAATTAAGAATCCTAAAAAGGTCATTGACAATGCAAATGAATGGCAAAGTATTTTGAAAGTGTGTCATTACTTCAAAGAAAATCCAAAACCATCTTTATACATCAGAGAATTGCCTGTAAAGGTTCACACAAAATTTATCGAGAGAAATAAAAGCATTATCAGGGAACTCCTAGATATTCTAATCTCGGAACACGTAAAAAGCGAAGAAAAAGAATTTGAAAATAGGTTTAATTTAAAATACGCAGAACCTCAAATTCGGTTTAAAGTTCTTGACAAAACAATATCGGACAGATTTTTTTCGGGAATTGATGATATTGCAATTCCAGTTAGCCAATTTGAAAAATTGGATTTACCAATCTTTAAAGTATTGGTTGTAGAAAACAAGACAACACTTTACACCACTTTGACACTTCCGAAAATGAATGACACCATTGCAATTTTTGGAAGCGGATTTAGTGTTTTCAATCTTAAAAATGTACGTTGGTTTGACAATCTTAAATTACTTTATTGGGGCGACATAGATGTTCAAGGTTTTGAAATTCTTTCGCAATTCAGAACTTGCTTTCCGCAGACAAGAAGTGTTTTAATGGATAAACAAACTTTTGACAAGTTTTTTGAAAACGACAATGGAACACCGACAAATATTTCCATAAAATTTAACTTGACAGACGAAGAACAAGGACTTTACGAGATTCTAAAAACAAACAATTGGAGACTTGAACAAGAGAAAATCCCATTAGAATATGTAAACAAATACTTTGACAATGAATAACCCAACCCTTCACGGCCACACACATTGCCAAGTCGCTCAAGCCGCCACGCAAGCCAAAACTTGGCAAAGAGTGTGTCTGTCCAACCGCACGACCGACTCACAAATGACCGATGAATTAGAAGCACTAGGCGGTAACAAGGTATTGCCAAAATGGCGGCAGAAGTGCTACTATGAAACATTTGTGCTAAATTCAACGGCAGTAATTCTATTGAAACTTAGTGCTAATAATCCGCCACTTCGGCAATACCCGAAACGTTGTACGTCACCCTAAACGACATCCTACAAACATTTAAGCATCCATGACTTTGCCGACCCGACCCCACGCTATTTTTAGCACATTGCAAGGCGCACAAAACCCAAACACAAAGCCAACCTTGCGAAGAGCTAAAAATGCCAACGCACAGCCCACACACCCCGGCTGACGGAATTTTTATCAGCTTCAACTTAGAACATCAGCAAATAACCATGCTCAGCACCCAAGCCCACCCACCACCCCTACGACTGACGAATATCTATCAACATTTTGTTGAAAACTTCAGCGACAAATCTTTGTTCAACAGGGCGACACACTATAAATTTGACAAAATTTGTCAATATACGATATGTCAACAGAAACAATTGGAGACAAACTCCGTAAACTTAGAGAGGAAAACGAGTTGCCACTTCGTAAGGTGGCAGCATTGCTGGACATTGATGTTGCCATTCTTAGCAAAATGGAACGAGGAGAAAGGCCGCTTTCAAAAGAAATTGTTACAAAGTTGGCAAAGATTTACAAGCACGATGTAGAAGAACTGACTGTTCTTTTTTTAAGCCAGAGAATTATGAACGAAGTAGGCGAAGAAGATTTGGCATTAAAAGCTATGCAGGTTGCAGAAGAACAAATAAAATATCAACGAAAAAAGAACGGTAAAAAGTAATGGAGTTACAATTAGAAAATTTAAAATATCAGGACACAGCCATTCAAGCTGTCATTAAGATGTTTGACGGAACAGAGAAAAACACTTTTGACAATGCTTGTATTGAAGGCATCCGTTCTAACTTTTGCAAACTGACAGCAGTACAATTAGCAGACAATATCAAAGCTATTGCAAAAGAAAACGGCATTGACGATGAAACTGCTAAGTATTCAGCCGAGAACGATTTGTGTATTGAAATGGAAACAGGAACAGGTAAAACTCTTGTTTACATCAAGACCATTTACGAGCTATACAAACATTATGCTTTTACAAAGTTCATCATTCTTGTTCCCTCAATCGCAATTAGGCAAGGAACTTTAGGCACTTTTAAAACATTTGAAAAACAACTGGAAGATATTTACGGTTTTAAAGTTCAGGCATTTGATTATGACAGCAAGAAACTTAATAAGGTAACAAACTTTATTGAGGAACAGCATCCGCAAGTTATGATTATGACAACTGGTGCTTTTTCTTCTGATGACAGAATTTTGAACAGAACACAGAGAGAGGATTTATTTAACAATCTTCCTTACATTGATGCAATTGCGAAAGTTCGCCCAATCATTTTTATGGACGAGCCGCAGGAAGGGATGGACAGCGACAATATGATGGAACGTTTAAAAACGCTTTCGGCAGACGAAAGAAATGAACGTTACAGTAATAAAGAAGATGAGAGAGAGAAAACAATCTTCAAAACACTGGACCCACTTTTTAAAATTCGCTATTCAGCAACTCACAAAACCATTAGAAATTTATTGTACCGCTTAACTCCTTACGACAGTTATAAGCAAGGGTTAGTAAAGAAAATTGAAGTACTGACTGTAACGGAGAAAAACGATGAAGCGACTATTAAGATTGAATTGACTGAAACTCAAAATGGCACAAGCGAACCTAAAGCAAAAGTGAAAGCATGGAAATTGAAAGCTGGAAAATTTGTATTTGAAGAAACAAGTTGGCTGAAAGTTGGCGATAACTTAGGAGAAAAAACAAACAATCCAAGTTATTTGAATTATAAAGTTGAACGCATCAATAAAAGCTTGAAAACACAAAAATGGAGTATCTCCTTTACCAATGGCGTTGAACTTTTTGAGAAACAAGCATCAGGAAATGTAGAAAATATTTGGGCTTTACAGTTGGAATGGTTAATACATCGCCATTTTGCAAAATCTCAAAAATTACAACCGCAAGGCATTAAGGTATTGAGCTTGATTTTTATTGATAAGGTTTCAAATTATATGGGTGAAGACCCCAAAATCAAGAACCTTTTTGTTGAAAAATACAAAGCAATTTACCCGGAGTATCATAATAACGAAATTCCGACTGAACAACACATTCACGAATTACAAGGCTATTACTTTGCTCAAAATGCAAAAGGTGAATTTTCTGATAATGAAGGCGGACTAAAAGAACAAAAGAAGATTTACGAACTCATTCTACAAAAGAAAGATGAATTGCTGACCATTGGCAACCCTATTGAATTTGTATTTTCTCATTCTGCTTTAGGTGTTGGGTGGGACAATCCCAATGTATTCAACATTGCAACCTTAAATACTGCTTACTCCGAAATTCGCAAACGCCAGGAAATTGGCAGAGGTTTGAGAATTTGTGTAAACCAGCAAGGACAAAGGGTTTATGACGCTTTAAGTGCAGAAGATGCCGACAGAATAAACCAATTAACAGTAATACCAAATGAAACTTACGAAACTTTTGTTACACAATATCAAAAAGAGATAAAGGATATTTACGGAACAGCTTCTGCCGGTGCAGGTATGTCTCATACACATAAAGGCACACCGCAAAACGAAGTAAGTTTCAAGCTCAATACAAACAATACAATTGATGAAGCATTTAAACGCTTCTGGAAAGCCTTGGCAAAAAAGACAGACTATGTTATCGCCTTTGATGAAGATAATCTAATCGCTAAAGCAACCGAACAAATAAACCATATAACAATTTCAGATTATGTTGCCGAAGTTAGCAGCCGAAACATTGGAGCAATTAGCGAAGAAGGAATTGAGGACAGTTTTGGTGGAACAGAAACCTACAAACTAAAAGCAAAATTTACACCTTTGGATTTAGTAGAAGAATTAAGCGAAAATACAGGTTTGAGTTACACTACTCTTTTCAAAATAGTAAACAATATTACCAACTTAGACCACATCATTAAAAATCCTCCTCAATACATTCATACTGCTGCTGGCATAATCCGAAACATTGAACTGGACGAAATGCTTCGGGGTTTGGATTATCACTTAACTGGTGAAGATTTTCCTTTCAGCTTTACCGACTTCGTTAGAAATGTCTCTAAATCTGATTATGTGGAAACCCCTAACAGAGGCGTGTTTGACAAGATGCTTATTGATAGTAATATTGAATATGATTTTGCAAAAGCCACAGACAACCAACCTGACATAGTTTGCTTCATCAAGTTACCAAGTTGGTATAAAATAAAAACTCCTATTGGCGAATACGAACCCGATTTTGGTTTAGTAATGAAACGTAAGAGCCTTAAAACTGGCGATGAAAGCGAGTATTACTTTGTAATTGAAACTAAAGGAACAAATGACATCAACGATAAAAAAGCACTTACAGATAGCGAAGTGTATAAAATAAAATGTGCAATGAAACACTTTGAGACTTTAGGTGTGGAAGTTCATTACAAAGCTCCTGTAAAAGAGTATCATTACTTTAAAACAGAAGCGGACAAAACAATTAACGCATTAAATGAACAATAAGTAATGGAAAATATAAATGACTTAATGCCATTGAGCAACGACTGGAACAAGGAAAGGTTAACGCAACTAAAAAATCTTTTTCCTGACCTATTTACAAATGAAGGCAAACTGAATATTGACGAAATTAAAAAAATTGTTGACCCAGCGAGCATTTCAGAAACAGAACGCTACGAGTTTAGATGGTTTGGAAAGAGTGAGGCCAAAAGAAATGCTTACACTCCAAGTAATGCAACCTTAATGCTTGATGAAGTTAGAAGTATAAACCCAACTGAAAGCGAAAACATCATTATTGAAGGCGAAAATTTAGAAGCCTTAAAGCTATTAAGTGATAGTTATAGAGAGCAGGTAAGATGCATTTACATTGACCCGCCTTACAATACTGGTAAAGATTTTGTTTATAGTGACAACTTCACAGAGGATAAAAAGCCATATTGGGAACAAACTGGCGTTACTGAAAATGGAATTAAAATTGACACAAATGTTGAGACAGATGGGAGGTTTCATAGCAACTGGCTTAATATGATGTATAGTCGCCTATTGCTATCAAGGACGATGTTAAAACCTGAAGGCGTAATTTTCATTTCGCTTGATGACAATGAAATTCATCATTTGAGAAAATTATGTGACGAAGTTTTTGGAGAAGAAAATTTTATTGAGTGTATTACCTGGAACAAGAGAGTTCCAAAAAATGACAAAGGAATTGGCAATATTCACGAATATATTTTAGTCTATGTAAAAGATTTCTCTTTAAAACATGAATTCACAATGCGGAAAGAAGGTTTAGAAGAAATTGAGGAATTAATTCTAAAACTAAAAAGCCAAAACACACCGATTGCTGATGCTGAGTGTGAAATAAAAAAGCATTACAAAAAGAGAGACTTTGATAGAGGAATTACGCTTTACAATTCGCTAAGTAGTGATTATAGACTATGGGGCAAAATCAATATGAGTTGGCCAAATGCGAACACATTTGGCCCTACATATGAAGTAAAACATCCAGTTACCAAAAATCCAGTAAAAATTCCTGATAGAGGTTGGCGTTGGAAAATTGAAACTTTTAATGAAGCTGCTGGAATAATTGATGGAGAATATCAAAACATTACAGAGCTTCATGATGGTAGTTATATGTGTGGCAGAATTTGGTTTAGTAAAGATGAAAAAATACAACCAAGTTCTATTACCTATTTTGATGAAGTTGAAAGTTTCTTATTAAGGTCAATCTTATCGTCTAAAAGTGATGGCGGAATAGAACTGGAAAAAATATTTGAAGGGAAAAGCTTTTTCTCATACCCCAAACCCAGTTCATTACTTCAATTATTGTTTCATTCATTTCCAACGGCAAAAGGAGACATTTTCCTTGATTTCTTTGCTGGTTCAGGAACAACAGGTCAAGCTATAATACAACTTAATAAAGAAGATGGGGGCGATAGGAAATTTATATTAGTTCAAATTCCAGAAGCCACCGATGAAAATAGCGAAGCATTTAAAGCTGGCTACAAAAAAATTAGTGACATCACAATTGAACGTAATAAAAGAGTAATTAATTCACTTATTGAAGAAGAGAAAAAAAAGCAACCGGACTTATTTACCAATGGACATACAGACGATGCAATAAAAGGTTTAGGCTTTAAGGTTTTCAAATTGGTAAAATCAAATTTCCCGAGAGTTGAGTGGGCTCCTGATGTTGACAAAACAGACGAGGAAAACATTGCATTGCTCAAAAAATATATTGCCGACAAAGAAGCACAATTGGTTACCGCTTTTAATCGTAACGAATTATTGACCGAAATTTTATTAAAGAACGGTTTTCAGCTAAACTACAAAACCGACAAGCAAGACCAGTTTAAGAAAAATGAAATTCTTTTGGCTACAGACGGTATAAAAGAAACATTGATTTGCTTAGACGTTGCTATTGATGCAGAAACAGTAGAGCATTTTAAAAAGCACACAGACAAGAAATTTATTTGCCTTGAACGAGCATTAGACACAACAAAAAAATACAACTTGAAGCATTATTTGGGCGACTTATTTCATGCCTTTTAACCATAATATTATCATGCACATATCATTTGTAAAAATTAAAAATTATCGTGGTATCAAAGCAGACTACTTTGAAGCATCACCATTTACTTGTGCCATTGGAGAAAATAATGCAGGCAAGTCAACTATTCTACTTGCTACAAGTTTATTCTTTTCGGGAACAACATTAGGAAAATCTGATTTTTACAATAACGAAGAACCGATAGAAATTGAAATCACCTTTACAGACATTGATGAAAAAGATATAAAACGATTAACTACCGAACACAGAGAAAGAATCAAGGAAATTATTGAAGATAATAAATTGGTGCTAACCAGGTTTTATTCAACCGATGGAAAATCTGAAATGCTTTGTAGCCGGCTATCGCCTAAAGATGCAAGGTTTGGGAAAAATGTTGTTGGTGAATTAATGAAAGGTAAGAAAGGAAAAGATATTTCAGCAAGTGTGGTAAATCTATTCCCTGAATATAAAGACAAGCTGGGAAACCTAACAACTCAAAAAGATGTTTATGCTAAACTTGACGAAATAATTGCTGAACTTGCCGTTGACCAAAAAGAGTTAAAGCTTTCTCCGCTACCCACAGGAATTGAGAACAGCATCGTAAAGTTTTTACCAGAACCCATTTACATAGCAGCAGTTAAGGACTTAAAAGATGATGTAAAATCAAAGGAATCTGCAACATTTGGGAAGCTATTGAGCATCCTTATGAAATTCCTTGAAAACTCACAGCATTTTGAAAAAATATCTCAATCTTTTAATGAATTACATGCACTGCTAAATGTCGTCAGAGAAGCAGAACAAATTACTGATAATCGAATTGATAAACTTCAAAAAATTGAAAAGCAAATAGGTAATTTTCTTTCAGAGAATTTTCCAAAATCAAAAATTGAAATTGATATACCAAAGCCCGAACTAAAACAAGTATTTGCCAATGCAAGAATTTTGATTGATGATGGAGTTAGAGATATAATTGAAACAAAAGGTGATGGAATAAAAAGGGCCGTAACATTTGCCTTATTAAGAACTTATGTTGAACAACTAAAAGAGCAGAAAAAGGAAATTGCAGAAGCAAAAAAAGCGGAAGCAGTTGAAGAGGCACAACCAGCAGAAGAAACAAATGAGCAACCCTATATTTTTCTTTTTGAAGAGCCTGAATTGTATTTGCATCCAAACGCACAGAAAATTCTTTTTGAAGCATTAGAAAATTTAACAACAGAAGGAAATCAAGTGTTTGTTACAACTCATTCACCAATGTTCTTTTCACCACAAGCAACGGGAACTTTTATTAAGGTAGTTAAAGAATACCCTGCTGATGGTAAACCGTATGGAAAATTTTTGACAATAAACTTACTGAAAGAAATACAAGCCAAAGATGCTTTTCAAATCATTTGCTATGAAAATAACACAGCAGCATTTTTCTCAAATAGAGTTTTATTAGTGGAAGGTGATTCGGATTTAATTTATATTAAGGAGGTAGCAAGATTGCTAAACAGCGAATGGAACTTTGACATCAAGAATATTCCTATTATTTCAATTAATGGGAAATCAAACATCAAAAGGTTTGTTGAATTCTACAATTTTTTTCAAATCAAATGTTACTGCATAGTTGATTCAGATGCATTGATTGATGGATTTGAAAAATTTGAAGTGCCTGAAGAAATAAAGCTTCAGCGAAGTAATCTCTTAACAGTGATTGACAAACTTGCTGACGAAAAAGGAGTTGAAGCGGATTTACCACGGGACAAAATAAAAGAAATTGTAAGGAGATATAGCTGGAAGGACAGTTTCAATAGATTAAAAGCAATAGTACAAAAAATTAGTAAAGGTGAAGTTGTTTCGCCAGAGGAATTTATTGAGATTGAATTTCTCTTTGCAGAAGAAACGAATAATCGGAGGCGGCAAATATTTACCGATAAGGAAATTGTTGTTGAAGGCAAAACTGACTTACTTCAAGCATTGAGAAGTCAAAACATTTTCATTCTCTCTCATGGTGCAATTGAAAGCTATTATCCAAATGGTATTGTAGGTGACGACAAGCCAACAAAAGCATTAAACGCAATCAATTTTCTTAAAGAACAGGCAGATTGCAAAGTTCATTTGCCGACAATAACAATTGGTGAGGAAGTAAAATGTGAGCTTGAAATCATTTATGAAAAAATATTTGAAGCATAATATAGCCAACAAACCAAACCAATAATTGCACCATGACAAGAGGACAATAGGCGAAGTCTCTAATAGCCAACGCCGCAAGGCAAGCACATTGGCAGGCACACAAAACCCACAGCACAGAAGCCAACCTGCCAAAGAGCTTGCCTTCTGCTCGGCTTGGGTAACAGTCTTTAGGTTGACACAGTTAAACTGCAAATATCTAATTACGGACAGAGGGAAGGGCGAACGTACAACATGGGGTTTGCCAAAATACGGGCTGACACTTGTTATCTTCAGCATTTGTAATTCTACTGCACTTCATATCCGGCTTGACGTTATCTATTTAGCTTTTTGTTGTTATCTTCAACTTCAGTTTTTCAATCATCATCGGTACCGGGCGGACGGAATACTAATTCCCGTACTTCGGCAAGCCCTGTCCGTTAGCGGTAACTTTTAGAAAACCTTAAGAACCAGTAATGCTCATTAAAAGAATTTAATAATAAACTTTATACTTATACCATTACTTAAAACCAAACCAATATGAAGATTTTCTACCTGCTCCTGACCATTTTAATTGCACTTGGCTATTCCTGTAGCAAAGAAGACCTTAGCCCAAACAAAAGCCTCAATACTTCTGTAGAACCCAAAGACATCAATCAATCAACACCTACGGCTGCGACAATTTACAACCCTATTGTGGGTAGATGGGAGCTGGGTGCCTTCAAGATTTTATGTCCTGGCGCAAAAGACACTACGATTTACCCAAACGAGAGAGGAGACTTTGTAGAATTTCGGAAAACGGATACAGCGTTCTACACTTATAACACAACAAATGCAACAGGATGGTCACCGTATAAAATACTAGACTCTTCAAGGTTTATCTTAGGGGACACAATGCGCATCATTTCTAACGATGGAGTTCGCCTGACAACATACACCAAGTCTTCAAATGGCGGTTCGCAACAGTGGATGACCTATAAGAAAGTTGCTAACTAAATAGCGAGAGCTACCGCTAACAGGTGGCTTTGTGCAATAGCGGCAGACAGAACGCAACATCAACTTTTTGTTCCCTATCGTACGGCATATCCAGCGTGACGTTACTCTGTTGAACTACAGTAGTAAACATCAACAAAACAACTATTTTCATCTTCGGTTTGGGGCTTGAAGGAACACGGAATACCGCTCCTGCACAAAGCCCTGAACGTTAGCCGCAATTAATCTTTTATGAGAAAATTATTTTTTATAGTTTTTGCTCATCTTCTAAGTCAAGTACTATTCGGACAAACTTTTGAATCAACAACTATTACCAAAGAAGTTTTACAACGACTGACAAAAGAAGTTGACAAAGAAGCTGAGGACTACAAGAAAACAATCTCAAGAAATGACAACAAATCAGTATTAATAGAATTTTCAGTTGATACTTTTAGAATTGAACGACTAGCAGAAAAAAGATCAAAATTAGACTACTCAACTTCCGACATGAGTATTACTATTTATCAAATGAAGGATTCATACGACAAACTTCTCAACAAGTATTATCAAAAACTTTTGAACTTACTCAAAACTGAAGACAAAGAAATTTTAATAAAAGCTCAAAAAGCATGGTTATCATATCGTGACAATGAATCAAAACTTATTTGGACACTTAAAAAAAAGGAATACTCTGGCGGAGGAACAATACAACGTATTTTGGCAAACGATGAACAACTTGACTTTTTAAGTGACAGAGTTATTGTTTTATTTAATTATTATATCAATGTAATAAATGGTGAGCAATAATGCAGCTAACATAGGCATTTAAGCAAAGTCGGCGGACGACAACGCAATTGCTCATCTGTTTTTCAATAATCTACTTTTTCAATATTTTCAACAATATATTTTCAAATTCCGCCTCTGCTTAAATGCGAGAACGTTAGCGGTAATTGTGTGACAGCAGCAACTATTTAACTTAATAAATAAATAAGACAATATGAATTTTAGCGATGGTACTGCACCACGACCAGTTATTATCAGTTTAGGTATTGGGCTGATTTTAATGGCTTTTTTTACATTTTTTTGGGGCGGACTTGCCGGTGCAAATTTGACAGACACTGAAATGTGGGTTTGTTTTGGTTTAATTGACATTATTGCCCTGACATTTATTTGCTATGCCATTCATTTATTTATTATATCAAAGAAATTCCCGGTAACCAGAGGAGTGGACATCGAAAGACAAAAAATGATGGTAAAAAAATATGGAATTATTTTTGGAATAGAGGGGCTACTGATTGCTATTAGCGTCTTAATCTTAAAATATATTCGATTTGATAATTTAATCATACCGACAATAGCAATTATTGTAGGACTACATTTTTTACCAATGGCAAATTTATTTCAAAGGAAATTGGACTATTATTCCGCTACCTGGACTACAGTAGTGGGGATTATAGGCGTAGCACTGGCTTTAACCAAAATACTACCTGACAAAACTATTCAAATAATAGTAGGAATAAGTGTAGCGTTAGTGACTACTCTTTATGGAATATATATGATTGTGCAAGCAGAGAATTACAAATCTATTGTTTAGCCATAAATTAACTACCGCTAACATTGGGTTTTATGCAAGTTGGGCTCGACATTGTAACATCAGCTAATTGCAAATCCCAGTTTCGGTTCGGTCAGACGAATTACTATCAGCTTTTGTACCCAACATCAACAAAATATTTTCAATCAGCAGCGGTTATGGGCAGACGGAATGCTAATTCCCAGCCTGCATAAAGCCCTGCCCGTTATGGGCAAGTTTTTTGAGCACCCTAAAATTCACAGTAACTATTTTTATGACCTTATAATTAACTCACCAATGAAATCTACAAACATCTTATTGTTAGCAATTATGACATTACTTTTCTCTTGCCAATCAGCGAAAGAAAAAGAAAATGAAAGACTAAATAAAGAATCTACAGAGATTTTCTCGAATGCTATTGCTGAAGCAAAAGCCAATGGATTTGCATTTAGTTATGATAGCTTAATGACAGATTTTGCACAAAAGATGCATGCCAATCCTTCCTTGGCTTTAGAATATGCAAATAAATTTAAGTCTGCCATTTCAACTCTTAAAACTCAACAATCAACAGGAACTTCAACTGACACAACAAAATATTTTGAAATAAAGCTTGTAAAAAAAGAAGTTTATGTAGGTAGTGCCAAGTTCGATTTTGAAATTAAAAATTTATTGGATAAACCAATAGAGGATTTTTCTTTAAAAGCGTCTTTAAGAAATAAAAATGGTGATTATTTGGCTGACGAACTTTATCTCACATGGAAAAACATAAGACCTGGTGGAATTGGTATTGAAAGTACATGGTGGGCAGACATTAAATTAAATGACGTTGGGGGTATATTACTTATCCCACATGAACTAAAAATAAATGGCCAAGATTTTAATTTCACAGGCGACAATATCAGCATACTTGAAAACAAATTAGGCGTTAAACTATCATTTTAAAACAGAGTTATGAGAACAGACGGCAGCGGTAATATTTACGAAGATGTAGCAAACATTCGGGTTACTTATAAAAGACAAAGTAACAGAACTGCTGACAAGGATTGGGCAGACACAGACGTATTGAGTTTCCGTGCATACAAAAATAGTGACACAGACTCATTACACATGGGTGCAGAATTGACTTTGAAGAATAGAGAAACTATCCTTGAATTAATTGAGGCATTATGTAAACTCTATCGTTCGGCAACATAAAGCAAACCTGCCCATAACAAAAGGTTTGCCGCAAGGCTGGCGGACGGAATAACAATCGGCGGTTGTACTACTATCAACTAATATCGGGCTTGACCGAATACTATTTGGCTTTTAGTTGTTAACTTCAGCTCCGGTTTTTCAATCGGCTTCAGTTGCCGGGCAGACACAGCAACAATTCCAGCCCTGCGGCAAGCCTTGAACGTTGGCAGCAAGCGTAAAAACACGACTGACAAAATATTTATCGAGAAGAAAACTCAAAAAATTGAACATTAAAAACGAAGAATGGCAGAAGTAAAAGTACTCAACATAAATTATAAGGACTTTATCCAAAGGTATCAGAACATTCAAATACCAGACTATCAAAGACCTTACAGGTGGGACAAAGAAAAAGTTAAAGAACTACTTGATGACCTTAAGGAATTTTTTATTGACAAACCCGAACCAGACCTAGATTATTATATCGGAGGAATTTTACTTTACAATAATAAACAAGACAACTGTTATGAAATTATTGACGGACAGCAACGCCTAACAACGCTAAACCTAATTTCTTATGTACTTACTGATAACATTCAGCAAGGTCAAAACTTTCATTATAATAACCACATTTCATTCTATCACATAAAGGAAAATCATCAGTTCTTAAAAGAACAGATTGAGTTGATACAATTATTGGATAAAAATAACTTTTTCAAAAAACTTGCATTTACTCTTATAGTCAGCACTGATGAAGACCAATCTTTTGCCTTTTTTGATTCTCAAAATAATAGAGGTGTTTCATTGGCTGCTGACGACTATTTAAAGGCTTATCATTTGAGAGAAATCGACTCCGAATCACTACAATCAAAACTAGCCGAGCAATGGGAACAAGCAGCAATTAAAGCTCAAAACGAAATGAATATTGAAAGAGGACTTTTACATCTTTTTTACAAAATTCTTTATCGTTCACGACAATGGAAAGGACAAACAAACATAATTCCTGAAAACAAAGACCAAATACTAACAAGTTTTCAAAAAAAAACAATCAAATCAACAAATAACTCTTTTAGATTATTCAAGGCAAAGGATAATGTAAAGTTCGCAGAAGTTGTTATAAAAGAAAGAGATATTATCAAGACGCTTACAACTGACGATACTGATTTTTCCGATGTAGACAAACTTCCTTTCACATTAAGACAGCCCTTATATAAAGGTTTAAATTTCTTTCAATTCACACAAAAATATTACACAATTCACCAAATACTTTTCTACAATTCAGATATAGAGGATAAAAATATTAAATGGGTAAGAAAGTTTTATAATAGCGTATACAACTCAAATATGTCCGAGTATCTGCGACACTACATACAGCTATGTTTAGTAATGTATTATGATACTTTTGGTAGTGTTGAAATTGACAAAGCTGTTCAATACTTTGACTATTTTATTGGAAGTATTCGCATTGAAAAATACTATGTCCGTCAAGAGGCAATAAAAAATAGTCTTCTCCAATCTGATAATAACTTACTAGATGTTATTGCACATTCATATCTACCTGAAGAAGTTTTTGATTTTATTTCAAGACAAAATCAAATCAAGACTATATATGAAAACGAAAATCTTAAGGCAGATAATGGAGTAAGAGACAAATATAAGCACAGAGTGATTTCTTTCTATAATCTTCAAGAATCCAAATTAACAAAACGCATTGAATGGATAAAATAGTTTCTTCATTATACACGATTAACAAAGTCATTTCAGAGGGACTTCGTTTCAATATTCCAAGATACCAGCGTTTATATGTTTGGGAAGATGAACAAGTTGAAACCTTATTCAACGACCTATATACAGCTTATTCTGTGAACAAGGATATGTATTATATTGGAGGAGTAATACTAGTTAAGAATAAATGGAATAATGATTTATACGATTTAGTTGATGGACAACAAAGGTTTACAACTTTGTGGTTAATGGCTTTTGAACTAGGTAACTTTTTAATTGACTTTAGAAAAAAGGGGAAAGAACAAAGAATTCAATTTGCAATTAGACCTAAAGTTGAAAAGTACTTCCTTGAATTATCTGGTGGTCAAGACTTTTCGACAGAATTAAATAAAGAGTTTGAAGATTTAGTTCGAATTGACCTAGCAAGAAGAAGATTAAAAGAATTAATACAATCCAAACTAAAAACTGAGAAAGAAAAAGAGGAGTTCGCCAATTTTATTGCGGAAAAGTTAAAATTCGTAGTTACTACCGTACCACAAAAAACAGACCTTAATAAGCTATTTGAAACTTTAAATAATAGAGGAGAACAACTCTCACAAGACGAAATTCTTAAAGCACGGATTTTGGCAGGTATTCAAAGTCGTCAAAATAGATGGAAATATTCTGGAATTTGGAATTCTTGTAATGACACAAGAAACTATTTGGAACGAGCATTAAGTTATGAAATAGGCTCATCAAGAAGTGTTGCGGACTCATATAATCAATGGTCAAATACTTATGATGCAAAAAAAATCAGGTCATTTTTTGATAAGAGTAATAATTTACAAACGGACCAATTAAGCTTAGAAAAAATATTAGCTAAGCGTAAAGTTGAAGAAGTAGAAAAAGAAGACAATGAAATCTTACCTGAATTACATCCACATACTTCGGATGATGAACTTCAAAAAGTAAGAAGCATCTTAACCTTTCCTCAAATACTTCTACATACTTTGCGGATTTTTAGGTATAAAAAAGGACAAAAAGATATTCAACGAATCAACGAAAAGGAATTGCTTAAAATATTTGATGAATACTTTTTACCTAAAAAACCAGCCACTACTCAGGACGAAATGGATAATTTTGAAAAAGACTGTAAAGAATTCATTGAACTTCTTTTTAATGTCAGAGAAGTATTTGACAAATACATAATTAAATGGGTGGAGTTGGAGCAAAATAACGAGGAGTTAATGATTAAAAAAGTTAGGAAACAAAATCAAAAAAAGGGAGGTTGGGCGTATTACTTAAGAAGAGAAATTACAGAGCAATTCAACGGTCTAACACATTTGCAAGGGATACTTTATCATTCTCAACAAAATACTACCCAATATTGGTTGACACCATATTTGTATTGGCTCTTAGACCATCCAAGTTTTGAAGATGCTTATGATTGGTTAAAGAAATTAGACAATATTCTGTTTTGTACAAACCGTGATGAAGAATTGCTAACAGACAGAACTTGGGAATGTATGGAAGATTGTCCCAACTACCCTATTGATTTTTCAATTTTACACGAAGAATTGGGAACCGGCTTTCCACATTATTGGTTTTATAAAATTGATTTTATTCTATGGCACGAAAAAGATGAGTTGAGGAAACCGCAATGGAATGGCTATAAAGTAACTGCCAAAAATTCAATAGAACATATTGGGCCACAAAATCCTCGTGACAAGCGTGATAAAGTCTGTAGTAATCAACTTGATAAAATGGGGAATCTAGTACTTGTTACTCGAAGTATAAATTCAGAATATGGTGACCAACCTTATAAAGTTAAACGAGCACGCTTTATTGACAAAAAGAATAAAGGCTCATATGACTCATTGAAATCTGACCTTATTTACTCTAATGATGGTTGGAATGACGACTTAGCTGAAAGACATCAGAATAAGATATTTGAAGTAATAGGTCGAT
This sequence comes from Bacteroidota bacterium, assembly GCA_018267705.1. Classification (GTDB taxonomy): domain Bacteria; phylum Bacteroidota; class Bacteroidia; order Chitinophagales; family Chitinophagaceae; genus CW01. Next base: position 24,801 of record JAFDXX010000020.1, read on the forward strand.
ATTTCGAAAAGACTAAGATCTGAAAAGAAGTTGAAAAATAACAGATTAAACATAAAAACAACAAGAACGCCAGCTGCCAACAGGCGTTTGGCAAAAAAGCGGGTTCAGTGCTTAAATGAAGCTTTGTACTTCGTATCAAGTATAATGCTGGCAGACAGTTTAGTGCTTCGAAATCCGCTTCTTCGCCAAGCGCCAAACCGTTACCAGCAACCCTAAAAGACGACACAACTGACAACAAACGAACAGTAAAACGACAGACAAAATGCCAACGCTTCGCAAAATAAAAAGAGCTGCAATGCCACCCACAAGCCGTCACAAATTGCAGCACATTTTATTTTGCCCAACCGCACCCAAGCCCACCCACCACCCTGACAAGTGGACGGTTGACAATTTGCCGACATTTTTAAAGGCAAAGCGGTTTAAAAACTTAACTTTACAAACTAATATTTGACTCGGAAATAGATGAGATTTATAGGGAACAAAGAATTAATAATATCAGACATCAAAGCACTCTTTGACGAATTAGAGTTGACTGATAATGGTCTGACTTTATTTGATGCCTTTTGTGGGACAGGTGCTGTATCAGATTCACTTAAAGATTCTTTTAACATCGTATCAAATGACATGCTAAGATGGTGTGTTATTTATACAAGAGGTAGAGTCCATGCCGATGAATGCACTTTTAAAAATTTAAAGTTTGACCCTTTTCAATTTTTTAATTCAAATTCTAAAACCTCAAAGGGATTTATATATAAAAACTATTCTCCTGGCGGTTCCGACAGAATGTATTTCACTAAAGAAAATGCAGGTCGAATTGATTATTTCAGGAAAACCATTGAACAATGGAAAAATGACAATCTTATAAATGAAAACGAGTATGCCTATTTGCTTGCCAGTTTAATAGAATCTGTTTCCGTTGTTTCAAATACTGCGGGTGTTTATGGTGCATTCTTAAAACATTGGGATTCAAGAGCGTTAAAACCAATTGAATTTAAAAGAGTTTTATCAAACCTTTCCCAACCAAATGAAACAACATTTTTAAATGCAAAATTGGAAGATGTAATTTCAGAAGTTGAGTGTGATATTTTATATCTTGACCCTCCTTACACTCAAAATCAATATGGCACTCAATATCATTTATTAGAAACGTTGGTGCTGAATGACAATCCAAGTATTAGTAATATAACCGGTTCTCGTCCTACAACTCCAATGAGGTCAGATTGGTCAAAGGATTTCAAAACTCACATTCTATTTGATAAAATTTTAGCAAAAACAAAAGCTAAGTATATCGTATTCAGCTACAGTAAAGACGGCTTCATGTCAAAAAGTTTTATAGAAGCAAGCATGAAACGTTATGGGAAACCAGAGACATTTATTTGTAAAAAACTGTCTTACAGAAAATACACGAACTTTAAATCAAAAGAAAAAAACGACCATTTTGAATACTTGTTTTTTGTTGAAAGAAAAGCAGAGAATGAAATTACTTACGAATCACCTCTTAATTACATTGGAAGTAAAGCCAAAATGGCTTCATTTATTAAGTTGAACTCTCCTGACAAATACAACACATTTGTAGACGCATTTGGCGGTGGATTTAACGTAGGTATCAACATAAATGCCAATAGAATTGTATACAACGACATAAATCATTTTGTAAGTAATCTTGTTTCATCTTTCAAGACAACCGATACATATCAATACATTCTTTACTTGAAGCGTATAATAAAGAAATTCGGACTTGAACCTGAAAATGCGGACAGCTACACTAAAGTTAGAGATTATTATAATTCTTTCCCGCTTGACAAACGTGACCCAAAACTTTTATATGCTGTAATACTTTACGGGTTTAATCAGCAAATTAGATTTAATGGCAATCACGATTTCAATAATCCTGTTGGCATGAGGTGGTTCAATGACAAGGTGCTTGAAAAAATGATTAGCTTCTCACGAGTTATCAAAGAGAAAAATGTGTTTTTTGAAAGCAAGGACTACCACGATATTTTTTATGAATTAGACAAAACCACATTTACCTATTTAGACCCTCCCTATATGCTCACAAATGGTGCATATAATGATGGCAAAAGAGGTTTTCATGGTTGGAATTCTGAAACTGAAAAAATGTTTTTTGATTTTGTTGACAATTTGAACAAAGACGGAAAGCCCTTTATGATTTCTTATGTTTTGGAACATAAAGGGAAATACAATTTCCATTTAGAAGAATGGATTAAAAAGGGCGGTTACAAAATAATTGAGGTTGACCCTTCTCTTGGTAACAATAGACAAGAAATTTTAATAAAAAATTACAGCAATAATGCCGAGACCACATTTTACAATAAAAAACAGATTTCAGAAGCGGTCTGAGCTATATGAAGACATCCTCACTGCGGATATTCTTCGTGATGTTTGCCATAGGTTAACAGGCAGACGTGATTATACTGTAACTTTTGATGATAATGGTTACAATATTGGTCGATTAGCAACATTAGAATTTAATGGAACAATAAATTACATATCGTTTTCAGAATTTGAAATTGGGAGTAGAAATTCCTTTTTCCAAAGTTTTCCAAGTGCATTAGTAAAATATCATCAAGAAGCTAATACAAACAAAAATATTTACTTCTATTTTTTGGAACCTGATGGAAATATAGAAACGGCTTACTTCATTTTTATGTATCGGCTAATGAAAACAGCCGGGACAGTTTTTTTAAATGAAACGGATTATCTCGTTAACACAATAAACCCTTTTAATTCCGTATCTGATATTATTGTTCAGAGAGATTTGAACAGAGGCAGAAATAGAGGTAACGCATCATCGTATGTTACAGTTGACGAAAATGATACTTTGCAGATTTACGGAAAGACATACGGAGCAAATAAATACGAGACAACTTTGCTATGCCTTGCTATTCATGAGATAACTCCTTACTCAATGGAATTGTATGAAATTCAAGAAGGAGATTTAAGGCAACTTCCAAGAGACGCAAGAAATGTAATCTTATCATTAGGTATTAATGTAATAACTTCTGACTTGATATTGGAGCGTGAAGAATTTGAAAGAAATGACAGTTTACGTTCACCAACATACATTTATAACCTTTTGGAAAAATTAGGTGAAAAGAAATGTTCATTATGTGATTGCGAAATCCCTCAAATTATTCAAGGTGCACACATTTGGCCTGTTGCAAGTATCAAAAGGACAAACAACATTAACCTTGATGTAAAAATCCAACACGCTATTGATGGCGACAATGGATTATGGCTTTGCAACAATCATCATAAATTGTTTGACATTAACTTGTTATATATTTCGACTGACGGTCGCTTAAAATACAAAACTGACATTGAGCAAAACCATGAAACTTATTTGCGTGACTTTACAATAAATAGTCAATTACCCAATGATATTTTAACTCCAACTTTCATTGATTATTTAGAAAAAAGAAACAGAGTTTTAGATGCAGGACAATATAGTTATGTAAGTTAAGCCAACGCATTTGGTGGCACATTTGCAAAACCACACAATCCCACGCTAAAGCCAAGTTTTGCAAAAGAGCCACCAAGCCAAAGCACAAAGACAGACACGAAATGACAACGAACAAATACAACAGAAAAGAAGGGCAGCTGGTAACAGCGGTTTGGCGTAATGGCGGGTGCAGTGCTTCGTATGACAGTTTTGTGGTAGGTTCAAGTGCAGTTCTTCGATTGAACTTTTGTGCTAAAAATCCGCCA
>JAFDXX010000021.1 GCA_018267705.1 Bacteroidota bacterium
ACATGCCGATTTACGAAATATTTGAAACATTGTTTATATTCACTTCTTTTTAAAGGTCTTTTCCTTCGCATACTTCACATCCGTGAGCAAGCTCACGTCTGCCGTCTGCTTTCGAAAAAGACTTCTTAAATCGCTGCGTTAGCTGCCATATTGCGAAACCTACAACACCAAAAGAAACCGCCAAACATTTTCAACCTAAAAAATTACAGGCAAGTAACTAAAAAATAGACCTTTACAAAGAACAATTAAAATTATTTAAAAAATTCCGACCGTTTCGCTGCGCTTATTCGTCAAAATAATATAAACATAAAAATTGTATTAAAATGACAAATTTAAAAGACAAAGTAGCCGTTGTATTTGCGGCTTCGGGTGAAATTGCAGGTGCAGTTGCCCGTTCATTTTCAGAACACGGAACAAAGTTGTACATCACAGCACGAAACTTTAACGCTGTACAATCTTTGGCAAAAGAACTCAATGAAAAAGGTGGCAATGTTGAGGCGGCGCAGGTTGATGCACTCAACGAAACAGAGATTGACAATTTCTTGCAAAAAGTAGTTTCCGACAATGGGAAATTAGACATTGTATTCAACGGAATTGGAGCAAACTATGAAGAAATGGGTGGTCGTCCGCCCACAACCGTTGCAACATTTGAGCAATTTATGGCGCCAATAGAAAAAATTTGCGGGTCTCAATTTCTCACATCAAGAGTTGCAGCAAAGTATATGACAGAAACAAAATCCGAGGGAACAATACTATTGTTTACAGCACAATTGTCAAAAACTAAATTTCCGAATGTCGCAGGAATTACGGCGGCAAGTGCAGCGATTGAAGGATTGACAAGAGTAATGGCAGCAGAATGGGGAGCAAACGGAATAAAAGTAATTTGCATTTGTGCCGGAGCTTTGATGGAAACAGAGAGAATTTCTGGATTTATTTCGGACACCGCAAAAAAATATGGAATACCTGCGGAACAAATTATTGCACAATACAAATCGTTTGACATTATAAAAACCGACTTGACCTTAAAGCACGTTGGCGAAACTGCGGCATTCCTTGCATCTGAAAATGGAATTGCATTTAACAGCCATATTGTTGATATAGATTGCGGCAAGATGAATGTTTTGTAGTAAAATATTTTTGTAAATTAGTTGTTGCAGTCTTCACATATTGAAGACTGCAACATTTGTTTGTATCTACCATCAATTATTAAATGGAAAATGAAGAAATACTTCAATCGGCTATAAATGGCGACATTAACGCCTTTCAAACATTGTTTGCTGAATTTCAAAATCAATTGAAATCATATTTGTATCGCTTGCTTACAGACCGAGATGATGTAGAAGATTTAACTCACGATACATTTATCAAAGCATTTACTAAAATTTCAACCTTTAATCAGGAGGCTTCTCTTAAAACGTGGGTATTCAAAATTGCGACAAATCTTGCTTACGACCATTTGCGAAAGAAAAAAAGATGGCTTCCCGATGCACAGGATAAAGCTGCAGATTTGGCAATAAATTCCGAAGAAATAAGACAAGTATTTTGGATGGTTCACGACACATCGCCGACAGGTGCCTACGAAATGAGAGAACACATTGACTATTGTTTTACCTGTATTTCAAAGACATTACCGATTGAAAACCAAATAGCCTTGATACTTAAAAATATGTACGACTTTCAGGTAAAAGAGATTGCAGAAATTCTTGAGAAAACTGATGGCGTAGTTAAGCATTTGCTGAACTATGCAAGAAGTACGATGACGGATATTTTTGAATACAGATGTGCATTAATTAACCAAGAGGGAATTTGTCATCAATGCAGTCATATAAACGAAATCTTCAACCCAAAACAAAATCAACAAGAAGAATTGATGAAATTAGATTTGGTAAAAGCATCAAAAAAATACAACAGAGAACAACTTTTTGAATTAAGGGAACTTTTGGTAAAATCCATTGACCCCTTACATGCTTCGGGAACAGATTTCCATGAAGAAATAATGCGATGTCTTAGAACCGCAATCGGCGAAGTGGACGATTTCTTTGACCGAAAAAGAGACAAAAAATAAATACCAAAATATGCAAATCTCAAAGAAATACGGCAGCTAACATGGTATTGCCAAAAGCGGGGCTGAAGGAATTCTATTGAGCATTTTTACTATATTTGAACTATGGTATTTCTATTGAGCTTGGGTGCTAAAAATCCCCGCCTTCGGCAATACCCAAACCGTTATGGGCAAGCGTAACGCACCACACCTACAGACATCAAACTTCCCATTTTGACACCTTGAAAAAATATTTTCGAAAATTCTGTGATATTTTGACACTTCGTGCGAATAATTAAGAAAACAGTAAATTAAACTATTAATTAATTAAGTGAATGGAAAATAGACAGAACAAAGTCAAAATTATTGAACTTTTCTCATTTCTTAACTTAACAATAGGATGCGGAATAACTATTAGAAGAAACAAATATCGTTCTTATTCCACCAAAAGCGTAAAAGAACTTAATAAGAATAAGAAAGAAATCAGCAATACAACGTATTTATTGATAAATGAGAGAAATGGATACAATTAAGAAAACAGAAATATTTCTATCCATTGTTCAATCCAATAAAGGAATAATCTATAAGGTTACGAATATGTATTGTAAAAATGTGGAAGACCGACAAGACCTTTCTCAAGAAATTATAATTCAATTATGGAAATCGTTTGACAATTATGACGACAATTTCAAACACTCAACTTGGATATACCGAATTTCATTAAATGTTGCCATATCCTTTTACCGAAAAGAGAATAGCAGAAGAAAAATAGCAAATCCTTTGACAAACGGAATTATAGATTTTTCTGACGATATTTTTAATGAAGACACAGAAACGGATTTGATAATTTTACAACAATTGATTTCGCAACTAAAAGATTTGGACAAAGCACTAATGCTACTTTATTTGGAAGAAAAGAGCCATAAAGAAATAGCTCAAATAATTGGTATTTCTGAAACGTATGTAGCCACCAAAATTAATCGTATAAAAAACAACTTTAAAGAAAAATTTCTTCAACTAAAAAAATAAATAAAATGGAAAATACAGAATTGATTAGCATTTGGAAAGCACAAAACGCTAAGATTGAAAAAACATTAGCAATTAATGAATTGCTTTTAAAAGAAGTTACCAACAATAAAGTCAAGACTTCTTTAAAGTCGCTGACAACATTAAAAAAAGCAGGAATAGTAGCTTTTATTCTTTACATTTTACTTTTAAGCTACTTATTGGTTTATTCTATTTCAAACTATTCTTCTGCCTTGAATTATTTTATCGTTTCAATTACGGTAATCACTTTAGTTAATATAAAAGGACTTGCTGATTATATAAAACATATTGTCTGGGCGAATAATGTTAATTATGACGGAAACATAATGGAAATTCAACAGCAATTATCACGACTACAATTATCTATCATCAACCACGCTAAAGGAATGTGTTTACAAATTCCATTTTACACCACATTCTATTTGAGCAACAAATGGTTTCCGAAGGATGTCGGACTTGGTTACATCATTTTACAAATAATAGTAACAGGTTTATTTGTGATTTTGGCATATTGGCTATATAAAAACCATAAACCTGAAAACTTGGACAAGAAATGGTTTAGGAATTTGATTGCAGGCTCTGGTGGAAAATCAGTGATGAAAGCAATGGAGTTTTACAAAGAAATGGAAGATTTTATAAAAGATTGACAAAAACGCCAGCCCATAACAAGCAGTTTTGCAATAGCGGGGATGAAGTGCTAAAATCAACATTTGTGCTTCTATTGAAATTCTGTACATTAGCCGAACGGTATTGCTTCGATTGCCCCGCCATCGCAAAGCTGCCAGACGTTGTACGCAATATTTTTCCAACATTTCGCTATAATTCCAAATTAAATTTTACCTTTGCGATAGTATCAAATGATAGTATCAAAAAATGAAACCGCCTTACGAAATAACCTCAATAATTTTAAAGTTTATCACTTCAATTTCAGAAAAAATAGGAGAAGTAAATGCGAAATATTTAATCAAAACCAATCCGACTTTAAGAAAACAAAATCAGATTAAGACTATTCATTCATCTCTAAGCATTGAAGGAAATACCTTAACCGAAGAACAAATAACTGCAATTATTGAAAATAAACGTGTTATTGGTCCTGAAAAAGATATTATTGAAGTTCTGAATGCTTTAGAAGTTTATAAAAACATCAACAAACTAAAACCTTACAATGAAAAAGACTTTTTAAATGCTCATCAATTACTTTTAAAAAATCTGATAAATAATCCAGGTAAATACAGAAAACAAGGTGTGGGAATTGTAAAAGGTTCAAAAGTGGAGCATGTTGCGCCACCTTTTGAAAATGTCCCTTATCTAATGAATGATCTATTTGTATATTTAAAAGACAAGTCAGAACTCACGCTGATAAAAAGTTGTGTTTTTCATTATGAAATGGAATTTATTCATCCTTTTTTAGATGGAAACGGGCGAATGGGAAGATTATGGCAAACTTTAATTTTAATGCAAGACTACCCTATTTTCGAATTTTTACCTTTTGAAACCTTAATTGCCAATAATCAGGAAGAATATTACAAAGCTCTTTCTCAATCCGACAAAGAAGGAAAATCTACGAAGTTCATAGAATATATGTTGAAAATAATCGACAGCTCATTATCAAATTTATTGACCCATTCCAATAAACGCCTTTCAGACAAGGAAAGAATAGCCATATTTCTAGAACAAAATTCATTTGAATTTACACGAAAAGATTATATGAACTTTTTTAAAGAAATATCATCAGCTACAGCCAGCAGAGATTTAAAAAATGCAGTTAACAATAGAAAAATTGATAAAATTGGAGATAAAAAAACAACTAAATATCGAAAACATTAATACTGCGTACAACAACGGTTTTGTGCAATGCGGGGGAAAACCGTTTCTTTGATAATTTCGGAAAAGTATTCGCAAAAATGCTTTTTCTTTTGCATTTTTTTAATATTTTAGCAAAAGGAAAAAGCTTTTTGCTTAGCATCAGGATTTCTTGAAAATTTCCACATAAAATCCCCGCACTGCACAAAGCCGCAAACCGTTAGCGGCAATGGTAGGACACCCCTGAACAAACACTGAAAAATGGAAAATGAAACAGAAATATTTAGACGCTATAAACAGCAACAGCTTGAAGAACGAATGGAAGAACTTACAAAAAACGCAGATCTAATTCAATCTTTCATTAAGTATTGCGACAGTAAACAAATTAAGCTAACTTCGGACAATTTTGACTATGTTCAGACAATTGGAATTGTAGCTAAATACCCGAACATTGTTCATTTATTAAACGACAAGATTTTAAGAGACAAGGAAGAATTAGTTGAAGTAAGTGTTTTAGACAAAGAATTTCGTAAAGAACCTTTTGCCACGGGTTATTACTACTCTGACAAATATATGGTAATGGCTCACCCTTATTTTAGACGAGGACACTATGAAAACAACAACTTTGCCCCACGTTTTGTTGAAATTTTTTGGGGCTACTACAACAACAATATTCAAAAATACATAGCCATTGACAGCGACAGAGTAAGAATTAACGTTGACAATAGTATGTATATGGAATTGGATACTTGGTATGGTGCTAAATTCAAGAATACAATTTCAGACATTGAAGACGGAATAGTTAAACTTAGACCGCCTCTCGAACTTGAATCTTTTCATACTGATTTTTTATTTGGCGGAACATATTCGCTTGACATTAAGTGGACTTCAAAAGGCAGTATTAAAACATTTCAAGCGGAAGAATTTAAAGCTGAAAATAGAAAAATTGAGAAAAACGGAATGGAATATTACCCTGCAAAATATTTACACGCTGAATTTGACACTAATGCAGGAACGTTTAGACATTTTGACGGTGCTATTCACTTCTACACCGAAGACGAATATTATCAAAGACGAGACAGCGATTTCAATTACAACAACAAAAATGATTTGAAACTAAAAACACTTTCTCAAAAATTATTCAAAGTGAACGGGGAAGTTTCTATTGACAAATGGATTGAATTAACAAGTCATTATTTACAAGGCGACCCATTGATTTTTGAATACTTTGAAGGTAAACTACCAGACAGAATAACTGAAAGATTAAAAAGATAATGACAAGAGAATAAAATAACCACGTGCCGCTAACAGCCGGTTTTGCGTCAGGCGGGGTAAACGGCTTTGATTTAACGTTTTTTGTTAAATTTACAGTTCCGTCTTCGCTCGGAGTTTAGTGATAAAATCCCGCCCGAACGCAAAGCCCGAAACCGTTAGCGGCAAGCAAACCGACAACCGACATCCAAACAGACAAAAAATGAAAAAAAATATATTAACAACTTTGATTTTACTTTTTATAATAGTAATTGGTTGCATTTCTTGTGTTCAAGAGACAAAATCCAACAAGCAGACTGAAAAATCTTTTGACAATCTTGACACACTCATAGTGAAACATAAAAACGAATTAAATAAATCTTATGAAGTTGGCTTTTATTCAAAATCGTATTCCTATTATTGGCTTGTAGGCAAGGACACTTTAGACTTTGTAGTAAATGCTACCGAATATGAAAAAGATAGCACTTTACATCTAAGCATTTATCATAAACAACCAATATTGTTTACAAAAGCATTGACAAAAATAAATGAGTGTATCCCATCAATTAAGGAAGATTTTTACATCTCAAAACTTAATTCATTTTATTTCAGAGACCTTATATATTATTTTGATTTAACCAAAGAACTTTCAACTGAATATGAAAAACAATTCGGACGGAAAAACATTAGCTATGAAAAACTAAATCCGTTTCTTTTAAATTCAAATCTAAATAAACAACTTGATAATTTTGTAAATCCATTTGACAAGAAAGTTAAACGATACGGCATTGAAAAATTCCATTTAACAGACAAAAAATATTTTGGCGATTATTTACCCAATGTTGACTTAACAGAATATCCTGAATTTGCAATTAATGGAATGGGGCTGTCAGTGCAATTGGAAAGTGAACAGAAATAATGAATACCTTGCCAGCCGCTAACAAGGGTTTTGCAAAATGGCGGGGTTTCGTCTAAGTTGAAATTTTCGGCTTCGTAATCCGCAAAAGCCAATTTTATTGGCTTTTTTTGTAATTTAGCAAATAGAAATTGGCTTTTGCTACGTGTCGTCTAAATCGAAACTTTCGTCTTCGATTTCCGCCACTTCGCAAAGCCCCAAACCGTTACAGGCAAGCGTAGGACGACCGACAACTCGACAACAAACCGACTGAAACGAAGGACGAAAATGCCAACGCTTCGCAAATTTAAAAGAGGTGTTTTGCCAACGCACAAGCCGACACAAAAACACCACATTTAATTTTGCCCAACCGCACCCAAAGCCCACCCACCACCCTAACCAATGGACAGTGACAATTTGGAGACGATTTAAGCCTTAAACAAGAATGAAAAAACTAACTTTGCGATATATAAATAAAGAATAATAAACAAGACGATGACCGACAATTTAGAATTAGAAAAAACCCTGTGGCAAGCAGCCGACAAACTTCGCAACAATATGGATGCGGCTGAATACAAACACGTTGTATTGGGTTTGATATTCTTAAAATATATTTCTGATGCTTTTGACGAACTCTATGAGCAGTTAAAAGCAACCGAAGCAGAAACAGGTGCCGACCCAGAGGACAAAGACGAATACACTGCCGAACGAGTTTTTTATGTGCCACCACAAGCACGTTGGAAATGGTTACAAGGCAGAGCAAAACTACCGACCATTGGCAAAGACATTGACGATGCGATGGATGCGATTGAAAAAGATAATGCAACTTTAAAAGGCGTTTTGCCCAAAGACTATGCAAGACCAGCCTTAGACAAACAACGTCTTGGAGAACTCATTGACTTAATTGGTTCTATCACTTTAAGCAAAGGCAAAGACGGAAAGGGGAAAGATGTTTTAGGTTTTGTATTTGAATATTTCTTAGGGCAATTTGCAGATGCCGAAGGCAAAAAAGGGGGACAGTTTTACACACCGCAAAGCATTGTAAAAATTTTGGTGGATATGCTTGCACCCGAACCCGAAAAACGAGTGTATGACGGCGCTTGCGGAAGTGGTGGAATGTTCGTGCAAAGCGAACGCTTTATTGAAATGCACGAACACCGCAAAGGAAAAATTTCAATATTCGGGCAAGAGAGCAACCCTACGACTTATAAATTGGCTAAAATGAATTTGGCAATTCGTGGTATTGACGCCAAAATTGAATTGGGCGATACCTTGATGAACGACAAATTCCCTGAATTGAAAGTAGATTATGTAATTGCTAATCCACCGTTCAATGTAAGCGATTACAACATCAACAAAGCCGAAACACACAAATGGAAATATGGTGTTCCGCCAACAGGAAACGCCAACTACGCTTGGCTACAATTATTCATTAGCAAATTAGCACCTTATGGCACGGCAGGTGTTGTGTTGGCTAACGGCAGTATGAGTTCTGAAATTGCAACCGAAGGACAAATCAGAAAAGAATTGATTGAAAACGACTTGGTGGACTGTATGGTTTCTTTGCCTTCGCAATTGTTTTACAATACCCAAATACCAGCTTGTTTGTGGTTTTTGGCTCGTAACAAAGAAGGCAACAGCAAATTCAGAAACCGCAACAACGAAATTCTTTTTATTGATGCCCGAGAATTGGGTACAATGATAAGCCGTAAACAAAAAGAATTAAGCGATAAAGACATTGCCAAAATTTCGGACACTTACCACAATTGGAGAAGTAAAACTGATTTTGAAGCCAACTACAAAGACATTGCAGGTTTTTGCAAATCGGCTAACATACAAGATATACGCAAAAACAATTACATACTTACTCCAGGCAGATACATTGACTTTAAGGAAGTAGAAGAAGACGGACAGGCGTTTGATGAGAAGATGACGGAACTAACAACAAAACTATCAGAGCAAATGCAGAAAGAGAATGAATTGGATGATGCGATTAAAGAGAATTTAAAAAAGATAGGTTATGCAATTTGAAATTCCACTTTTACCCATAGAACAGGATTTGGAAACAAAATCGGTGCTTAAACAGCTTGCTTCCACTCATCGTCATTTGGCAATGCTCAATGGTAAGTGTGCTACTATTCCAAATGAAAATATCCTGATTAGCACTCTTTCACTTCAAGAAGCAAAAGAAAGTAGTGCAATCGAAAATATTATTACAACGCATGATGAAATTTACAAGGCAGACCTGTTAGAAAGTTTTGTAAATGATGCAGCGGCAAAAGAGGTAACCCGCTATGCTCAGGCATTGAGAGAAGGATTTCAGGAAATCAGGAAAAATAAATTGATTACCAATAAGCATATCCTGCGTATTCAGCAATTATTGGAACAAAATGATGCTGGTTATCGAAAAAATGCTGGAACGGTATTGAAAAATGAACGTACCAACGAAGTTGTATATACACCACCGCAAGATTTTCCTACCATTGAGCGATTAATGGATAACTTAATAGAATTTATGAATGATGAAACATTGAGTGATATCGATCCACTGATAAAAATGGCGATTATTCACCATCGTTTTGAAACAATTCATCCTTTTTACGATGGCAATGGAAGAACCGGAAGAATTATTAATATCCTGTATTTAGTAAAAGAAGATTTGCTTTCGCTGCCTATTTTATATCTTAGTCGGTATATCATTCAATTTAAGGGCGATTATTATCAGTTATTGCAACAAGTGCGTGTGGATGGTAATTGGGAACCATGGATACTTTTTATTCTGAAAGGGATTGAGGAAACTTCTAAGCAAACATTACACTTAATTGAAGGGATTAGAGTACTGATGCAGGATTACAAAAATCGCATACGTAAGGAACTACCTAAAATATATAGTCAGGATTTACTCAATAACTTATTCAAACATCCTTATACTAAAATTGAATTTTTAGAAAAAGATTTGAATGTTACCCGTCAAACGGCATCTATATATTTGAGTAAACTATGCAATATTAATTTGCTTACAAAGATTAAGATAAAAAACAGTCATTACTACATGAATGAGCCTTTGTATCAATTGTTCCTTGATGGTGTGCCATCTGCACAAGCTTTTGATGCTGTTACAACTATAATTAATTAAAGAATAAATGTAGTGAACACGCTTTTGTACATAACAGATACAAGTAAATTGCAAAAATCTATGTTAAGAAAACCGCCTTTTTCTAACATAGATTTTGTGCTATGTTATATTTTTCGTGTTTTCTTTACACACCGGCATAAGGTGTTAAGAAAATCCACTTTTCTTAACATGACCGTCAGAACGTGTTCGTTTTTCTCGTTTTTTTTAACACGTATTGGTAATGTGTCGAAATTTCACGCTTTTTTGAACACGTTCCTACAACGTGTCCACAAAATCAGAAAAAATGGGCATGATAACAGAACCTATCCAAAAATCAATAAAATACGTATTTAGAAGAAATAAAAATCAAAGTACAGACTTATGAGCGAATGGAAAACATATAAGTTGGGGGATTTAATTGAGATTAATAAAAATTCAATTAATAAAAATTATTCGTTTGAAGAAATTGAATATTTAGATACTTCTTCTGTTACAGAAAATAGGTTTTCAGAATTGCAAAAATTAAAACTTTCAGAAGCGCCAAGTAGGGCAAAAAGAGTTGTTAATGAAAATGATATTGTCTATTCAACCGTAAGACCAATACTTCGTCATTATGGTATTGCAAAAAACATAAAACCAAATACAGTTGCTTCAACAGGTTTTGCTGTATTAACCTCAAAGGAAATTGACCCAAATTTTCTTTTTTACTATTTAACAACTGATGAAATAGTTTATTTTTTAAATGGGGTAGCCGAAGCAAATACAACGACTTTTCCAGCATTTAATGCGTCATTGTTTGAACAAATTGAAGTCACTATTCCTGAAAGTATTGAAACCCAAACCGCCATCGTCCAAATCCTTTCTTCCCTTGACGACAAAATAGAACTCAACCTGCAAATGAACCAAACCCTCGAAGCAATGGCACAAGCCATTTTCAAAGAGTGGTTTGTGGATTTCAACTTTCCGGGAAGTGAAAAACCAAAAGTGAAAAACGAAAAATCAAGCCAATCCAAAAATCCTGAAAATCAAGGTGCAGACAATTTGCCGAAGGGATGGAGGGTAATTGAATTATCAAAATTAATTTCTGTTAAAGATGGTACTCACGATTCACCAAAACCAACAGAAAATGGTAAATTTTTAATTACCTCAAAACATTTAAAAAATCATTTTATTGATTTTGAAAGTGCATACAGAATTTCAGAAGACGACTTTGAAAAAATCAACAAAAGAAGCAAAGTTGATAAATTAGATGTGCTAATTACTATGATTGGAACAGTTGGAAATTTATATTTTGTTCACGATGAAATTATTGATTTTGCAATTAAAAATATTGGATTATTTAAGATTTCTGAAAACCCTGATTTAGCTTACTTCCTTTATTTTACTATTTCATCAAAAAGAATTTCAGATTATTTTACAAAGAGATTAGCTGGCTCAACTCAACAGTATTTAACATTAGAAACTTTACGGCTGACACCAATTTTACTTCCTGATGATAAAACACTTAAATTGTTTAATGATTTTGCAAAATCTATTTATCAAAAAATAGAAACAAATAGGCGAAATATCCAAACCCTCACCCAAACCCGAGATACTTTATTGCCCAAGTTGATGAGTGGTAAAATAGAATTAGTATGAGAAACAGCATTACCGAAAACGAAATAGAGGAAATTGCGTTAAGCTATTTGCAAAATTTAGGTTACACTTACCTAAATGGATTGGATATTTCACCCGATGGAGAACACCCTGAAAGGCAATATACCGATGTGGTTTTGGCTACTCGTTTGCGTGATGCTATTGATAAACTCAACCCAACCATTACCCAAGATGCCAAAGAAGATGCACTTAAAAAAGTATTGCGTACCGAAAGCCCCAATGCTTTAATCAACAACGAAACTTTTCATAAATACCTCACCGAAGGCGTAGATGTAGAAGTAAGAACAGATGATGGCATACGAGGCGAAAAAGTGTATATCGTTGACTTTGAAAATGCAGAAAACAACGAGTTTTTAGCAATCAATCAATTTACGATTATAGAAGGCAGTCAAAACAAACGACCCGATATAATTCTATTCGTAAATGGTTTGCCTTTGGTGGTCATAGAACTGAAAAATGCAGTAGATGAAAATGCCACTATAAAATCGGCTTACAACCAACTGCAAACCTACAAACAAGCCATTGCTTCACTTTTTACCTACAACGAATTGCTCATTGTGAGCGATGGTTGGGATGCTTTGTGCGGAACAGTTACCAGCGATTTCGGAAGATTTATGAAATGGCATACCAAAGATGGCAAAACAGAAGCCAGTCATTTGGATATGGGAATGCAGACAATGTTTGAGGGAATGTTGAATAAACAAACCTTGTTAGATTTAATTCGCCAGTTTATTGTATTTGAAAAAAGCGATGCAAAAACACTTAAAAAAGTTGCTGCTTATCACCAATATTATGCGGTAAACAAAGCGGTTGAAAGCACCGTAATCGCCAGCAGTAGTAATGGCGACAGACGAGGCGGTGTAATTTGGCATACACAAGGAAGTGGCAAAAGTTTGAGTATGGTTTTTTATTCGGGTAAACTCATCATTGAGCCACGAATGGAAAACCCTACTTTAGTAATTCTTACCGATAGAAATGATTTGGACGAGCAATTGCACGAAACATTTACCAATTGCCAACAGCTTTTAAGACAAGAACCGCAAAAAGCCGAAGACCGAAAAGATTTACGCAAATTATTAAAAGTAGCTTCGGGTGGTATTGTGTTTACTACCATTCAGAAGTTTATGCCAATGCAAACCGACATTGTGCAAACTGAAAATCCAAATATAGTAAGTGAACCAAGTGTAGAATACATTGGAGCAGACATACAAGCATTAAGTGAAAGAAAAAATATTGTTGTAGTTGCAGACGAAGCACACAGAAGTCAATATGATTTTATAGATGGCTTTGCCAAACATTTACGTGATGCTTTGCCCAATGCAACCTTTATAGGCTTTACAGGTACACCAATAGAAAGCACCGACCGAAATACACAAGCGGTTTTTGGTAATTATGTGGACATTTACGATATACAGCAAGCCGTAAATGACAAAGCTACCGTTCCAATATTTTACGAAAGTCGTTTAGCAAAAGTACATTTTGCAGAAGATGAAAAAGTGACACTTGACGAGCAGTTTGAAGAACTGACCGAAGGCGAAGAGCTGAGCAATCGCCAACAAATGCGAGCTAAGTGGACACGTTTGGAAGCCATTGTTGGCAATCCCAACCGAATTGCAAAAATTGCCGAAGACTTGGTGTATCACTTTGAACAACGCAACGGAGTTTTAGATGGCAAAGCAATGATAGTTTGTATGAGCCGTAGAATTTGTGTGGACTTATACGATGCTATTATCAAAATTCGTCCGTTGTGGCATTCAGATGATGACGACAAAGGAACGATAAAAGTAATAATGACGGGAAGCAGTAGCGATGCTTTAAATATGCAACCGCATATCCGAAACAAACCAAAACGCAAAGCCATTGGCGACCGTTTGAAAAACCCCAACGACAGTTTAAAATTGGTTATTGTTCGTGATATGTGGCTCACAGGTTTTGACGCACCTTGTTTGCATACTTTGTATGTGGACAAACCAATGCGAGGACATAATCTGATGCAAGCCATTGCAAGAGTAAACCGAGTATTTACCGAAGGAAAAGAAGGCGGTTTGGTGGTTGATTATTTGGGTATAGCACAGGAATTAAAAACAGCATTAGCCGAATACACCGCAAGCGGTGGCGAAGGAAAACCAACACTTGACCAGGAGTTGGCAGTTGCTAAAATGTTGGAGTTGCACGAAGCCATAGACTATCAATTAAGACATTTTGATTGGCGGAAATTCTTTACGCTTTTATCCGAAGAAAAACTAAAATTCATTCCAGTAATTGTAGATTATATTTTCAGTCAAGAAAATGGAGAACAAAGTTTTACTGACAATACAAAAAATTTATTGAAAGCATTTGCTATTTCAGTTCCACACGAAAAAGCAATGGCAATACGTGATGATGTGGCTTTGTTTCAAGCCATAAAAACCAGATTACAAAAAATATCAGACCGAAATGAAGGTGACAAAACGGATGAAGAAATGGAAATGGCAATTAAACAAATCATTTCCGAAGCCATTACTGCCGATAATGTGATTGATATTTTTGATGCAGCAGGTTTAAAAAAACCAAACATTGAAATATTGGACGAACGCTTTTTGCAAGAATTAAAGGATTTGCCACAAAAGAATTTAGCCGTTGAGCTATTGAAAAAATTACTCAAAGACGAAATAAAGAAACGTACCAAAATCAATTTGGTAGAAAGCAAGAAATTTTCTGAAATGTTGGAAGATGCTATCAAACGCTACCACAACGGAATGATTGACACGGTTGAATTTTTAGAGAAAGTTTTAATTCCGTTTGCGGAGCAAATAAAACGAGCTGACAAACGAGGCGAAAATCTTGGATTGGATTATAGAGAATATGCTTTTTACACCGCATTAGAAGTGAATAATAGTGCAGTAGCCATATTAGGCGATGAAATATTAAAACACATTGCACAAGAACTTCTAAAAACCGTTCGCAACAGTACGACCATAGATTGGACAATAAAAGAAAGTGTACAATCAGCATTAAGACGAAACATAAGACGAATTTTAAGGTTACACGGTTATCCGCCAGACTTACAAGAAAAAGCGGTGGACACAGTAATCACACAAGCAAAAATGTTAGCAGAGGACTTAATAAACAATAATCCGACAGACGAATAAGCCAACGCTTTTGGTGGCACATTTGCATTTTTTCCAACCGCACAAAGCCCAACAAAAAAATGCAAAAGAGCCACCAAGCCAACGCACAAAAGACAACTGTAACAATGGACAGAAACACTACGACAGACATAACGCCAGCCTGTAACAAGGTATTGCCAAAAGCGGGGCTGAACGGCTTTGATTGGACATTTGTGCAAGGTTCAACTTCCGTTCTTCGATTGAACTTTTGTGCTAAAAATCCCCGCCTTCGGCAATACCCAAAACGTTGTGTGCAATTCTTCTGACACAGCGTGCCAACTTCACAACGGTTAATTGTCTTTATAAATTCGCTGCACGACTGACTTTCACAAGAATAACATAACCAGGGAAGCCAAAA
>JAFDXX010000022.1 GCA_018267705.1 Bacteroidota bacterium
ACATGCCGATTTACGAAATATTTGAAACATTGTTTATATTCACTTCTTTTTAAAGGTCTTTTCCTTCGCATACTTCACATCCGTGAGCAAGCTCACGTCTGCCGTCTGCTTTCGAAAAAGACTTCGTAAATCGCTGCGTTATAGCCAATGGTAGGACGACCGAAATGTAACAATAAAACGAACAGACAATGACAGAAAAAATAGGAGAACTAATTAAATCGCTAAGACCTGAAAGATTTCCAATAGTGCTAATTGTTGGACTCATACTTTACGCCATTATTGACCAAAATTCAAATCCGTATCAACTTCAACACAGTAAAGTAGAGCTTATCAAGGAAATCAAAACCTTGTCATCCGACACTTTACTCAACAAAAAAATCAATGGACAATTAACCGACATCATAGAAACAATTGACAAACCAAAGACGATTGAAACAAATATGATATTCGTTTACATTGGCGTATCACTTTTTATTTGTTTGTTCTTGACTATATGGGGTTTTATAAATCAAAAGACCCCGACAGACCCTACTAAGAAAAAACAAGGTTTTGGTGGATATATTTTAGGACTTGTTACATTGACAGCACCTGTGGCTATTTTATCTTTTATTTTCAACTATTATGTGATTAACAACCACTATGTGACACTTGGTATTACAGCTATATTGACATTTGTTTTAATGAGAGTTCATAGTATTAATAAGACAGCTACATAATGACAGAAACCACTGGCTATAACACGGGTTTTGCGTCAGGCGGGCTGACGTGTAAACTTGGAGCTTTGTGCTTCTATCCAAGTTCAGTGCAGGTTGAAAGTTTGTGCTCCGAAACGCGCCCGAACGCAAAGCCCGAAACCGTTAGCGGAAACCCTATGACGACAGTGCAACCATTAAATGGACAGACATGAAACGAACATTTTTACATAGACAAAGAGACCTGACTGTCCAACACGACAGCCACCGCAAAGAAGTTTTATTTTTTGCCCCTGCACATTTTTTGTTTTTTATTTTTTTGGCAGCCGCACAAGTGGCACATTTTGTTTTGCCCCAACCGCTCAAACCTACCCAAAGGCAAAACAAAAAGAGCCACTTTTTCCAACGCTTTATTAATTCAGTTATTTTTGAAAATCAATGAATGGGAATGAAAAAATATTTCAAAAATATTTTTTACCTGACAACCTTCGGCTTGCTTGGGAAAGAATGGTGCGTTCAAACGGCAAGGACATCAAAGATTTTTTCGGAATAGAAATTTATGCTTCAAACCTTGACAAGAATTTAGCCCGACTTTCGGAAGCAATTCTCAAAGGAGAGTTCAAACCACAACGACCATTCAAGTATTACGAACCAAAGGCATCCAAAACTCACAGGACAAAATCGGTTTTAAGCATTGACGATGCATTGGTTTATCAGGCAATTGCAAACACAGTTGCAACCGCAAACTACAAGAGATTAGCAGAGAATAACAGTTTTGTTTTTGGTAGTGTATTGCACCCCGAAGTTGAAAAGGGAACTGACTTGCTTAAAGAACCTGATGCTGACTTTTATTTCTTTGAATATTACATTCCGCTTTACAACAAGTTTATTAATTCGGTTAACACCGAAATTGGAAACACAAACATTCGCTTCAAACTTGAAACTGACATAACAGGTTTCTTTGATTGCATCCCCCACTCCAAGTTACTAATCACACTAAACAAGTTTGGAGTTGAACCCGAAATTCTTGACTTACTGAAAGATTGTCTGAACATTTATTCGGGAACAAAAGAATCTGTAACACCAGGAGTTGGAATTCCACAAGGACCAGCAGCATCATTCTTTTATGCAAATGTTTTTCTGAATGACCTTGATTACATCATTAGTCAAAACGGTTACACTTACTACCGTTACATGGATGACATACGCATTTATGAGGAGACAGAAGAAAAACTCACCGAAGCACTTGTTTTAATTGACAACTTTTTAAAAGGCAGAGCACTTTCGCTTAACACCAAGAAAACTTCCATTGAAGAAATTGGAGAGGACAGAGAAAAGGAAAAACTTCCTTTTCTCACTGGCTATGGAGAAGAACTTGAAGAATACGAAAGCAAAGATTCAAGCAGAGAAAAACAGAAACAAGTTTACCTGACAGAGCAAAGCCCTGACAACGAACAGGAGAAGAAATACATCATCAAGACAATTGAAGGAAACGAACTGATAAACTTTTGCAAGAAAGAAATTGAAGAAGTTGAGAAAACTCTTTTTGCCAAATTCAAAGGCATTGAAAACGAAAACTTCAATCCACGAACTTTAATCAATGACGAAGATTTAAAAAAGCAAATCGTTCATATTGCATACAAATGGCGAAGTTCAAATTCAATTTTGAAATCGGTTGACAAACCAATTTTGAATGAAGACCTAATTCCGATTTGGCTTTTTTGTGTTGAACATTTTTTCTGGAAAGCAAATCATTTCTGTTGGAACTTGAATCAATACGGAGCAAACTCTTTGGTGACACTCAAACTAAATGAGCTAATTCCAAAGTTTAAAAGTTTTGAGTGGGTTCGTTATCAGATTTTGTCTAACATGGCATCCGTTCAAAATTTTAATTCATCGGAGTTGAGAGAGATTTTTAGAAAATCAAAAGAAGAACCGTCAGGACTTGTTAGGCTTGGTTATTACATGATTTTGTTGAAGCATTTGAAATCAGACCATCAACTATTTGCTTCGCTTCGCCAAGCAATCAAAGACGACAAAGAACCATACATTAAAAATCGCTTGTCAAGTTTCGTTACCCGAAAAACAACCAACGAAAATCTTGAAGAAATAAATTACTGGTTTGGCTTATGAACTTTAAGGAAATAGAAAACATAGAGAACCAAGTTGCATCAACTGAAACTGCTGCAAGCAGCAGTTATCAGATGCAAATGCTTTCTGAATATCTTGAAAAGGAAAAGAGGAAATCAGGAGCAAAGGAAAATCCGTTTGTCTATTTCTATGAAGATGTAATTTCAAATTCACTTTCATTCAACTTTCAATCTGCATTAGGCGAACCCATATACAAGAACGCATCAGATGATGCGTTGAGTTGCCTGAACATTTGCAATGAGTTTTACAAACTTTCATCATGGAGTGTGAACGGCTGGTTGCAAAACGCTTTAAAGTTTGCTGACAACATTGTGCTTCACTACATTCAAGATTGCTGCAAAGAAATTCCCAAATCATATCCAATGATAGGAGTTGAAAAGGCAAGGTATGTTCATCTTAGCGAAAAGGAAGGAGATATTTCAACCGCAGGTGCTGAACTGAAAGACCTATATGATTTGCGGAACGACCTTGAACACAGAACAAAAATTCATGCAGACGGCAAACAAGAATTGATCCCACCAAAGCGAAACAAAGTTCGCCATGTTGTTGTGAAACTTTATCCAGATGCTTTGAGGAGAATTTTAAAAGCTTATAAAACTACTTACCCTGAATAATATTTCCTCAATGGAACCAAGAGAAATAAACCAAGACGAAAAGGAAATACTAATAGAATATTATGTTCAGAAAGTATCTGGACGACTACGACAATTGGTAAGCCCAAACGAAAAAGACAAGAAACGATGGATTTGGGAGTTACTTCAAAATGCTAAAGACAGCGTTTCTAATTCAGAAATTCCTAAAGTTGATGTCTTAGTAGAAATACATTCTGACAAAATTATTTTCCGTCACAACGGAAACTCATTTACACCGAAAGCTCTTAACAGTTTGATTTGGCAAAAGAGCGGAGACAAAAGGGGAAATTCAGAAAGCACGGGAAGATTCGGAACTGGTTTTCTTACTACTCACACACTTTCGCAAAATGTGAAATTGAAAAGTGGCTTAATTGAATCCGATGGAAACGAATGGACAGTTGAACTCACACTTTACAGAGAAGGCGACAGAGACGATGAATTAAAGGAAGGTATTCAGAAAACTTTAGAAAGCAGAATTTGGATAAATGAAAAAAGTGAGTGGACTTCTTTCACCTACTTTCTAAAGAATGATGTAAATAAGGAAAGTGCAAAAGCAGGGATTGAAAGCTTAAGAAAAAACATTTTTTACAACCTTGCTTTTACTCCTGAAATAAACAGCATAACAGTTGCTGAGGGTAATGAGAAAACAGTTTATGAGAGAAACGGAAAACCTACTGATGAAAAAGATGTAACTGTTATCCCATTTAAAAAGACAAACAAAAGCGAAGACAGTCACATTTCAATAATTCTCTCTGATTACAACATTGCTAATGAATCACTGACAAAAAAATTTAAGAGCGAGAGAAATCTAAGAGTTTCGGCAGCAATTGCCATTGATACGAAAACTAATTCAATCATTGCAATAGAAAAGCAAACACCTTTTTTGTTTTGCTTATTTCCTTTAATCGGAACAGAAGAATTTTATTTCCCAGTCATTTTAAACAGCAGAGATTTTGAGCCAACACCTGAAAGAGATAGCATTTTACTACTTGGTTCTGACTACGACAGCGAAACGGAACTCATTACTAATTCTGGAATAAACAAATTGATTTTGAAAGAAGGTGTGAACCTATACAAACACATCTTAAACTATGTGGCGGAAAACAGTATTTCTGACAGTCACTTTTTAGCCAAATCAGAAATTCCTGATGGAATAGATTCTAAATGGTTTCAAGAAAACATTCAGCAAGAAATTAGAAAAGAAATTCTCAATACAAAACTTGTTGTTCCTGCAATTGGCAAAGAAAACATAAAACCTTGCGAGGCATTATTTCCAATTCATTCTAAGGAAAAGCATAAAGAGTTTTGGGCTTTATGTAAAGAGATAATTGGAACTCAAATTCCAAGAGAAGCAGATTCACAAATTTGGCAAGCAATTGTCAATGCGGATAAAAAGAACTGGAACGGATTGGAGTTAAAATTTGAACTTGAGGATTTGCTCAAGAAAATTCAAGATGAAATAACACTAACAAATTTTCAAGCTAAATATTTTTCCAGTGATGAATCAAAAGCACTTGACTTTTTGAGAAGAGTAATTCAATTTACTGAACATGAAGATAAAGACCTGCTAACAGACGAAAAGAAACCAAGAAACATTTTTCCAAATCAGAACGGGGACTTTACATACAAGGAACGATTATCAAAAGACACAGGTATTCCCGAAGAAGTAAAAGACATTTTTAAAACCATTGACGAAGATTGTAGAGATTATTTGGTAAGAACAGAACTCAACGAAGTGTTCGTTAGCAAAGACGAACTTAAATTGAAGGAGCTATCCGATATAATTAAAGACAGGGTTGAAAAACTTCTATCAAACAAAATTAAGGAGGATAAAAAGCCAAAACTACTTAACGGACTTTTTCAATTGGTTCAACTTTCAGTTGCCCCAACTTCAATTTTGCACGAACAACTTTTCGGATTTGTCAGACAAGTATTTCCCGAAAGAAGTTTAGAAAAGATAACTGAAATCAAAAATGCAACTTCGTTAGATTGGAGTTCCTGTTTTCTTTGGGCTGCAACGGCTGTTTTACAAAAGTTGAATGCTTCCGACTTAAATACTCTCTCTAATCTTCTTTGGAAAAAAGATTATCCTTCAGGGAAAGAAAAATATTCTGACGAAGAACAATCAATTCAATTTGAAACAGACAAATTCCTGAATAGCTTAATTCAGTTTGCACAAACTTTTGAAGGCAACAAGTTTCATCTTTTGGAAGATTACGCAATCATTCCAAATCAACTAAATCAATTCTGCAAATTCAATTCTGATTTGTTCAATGATGTTTACGATAAAAGTGATTATGACGAGTGTGAACGAACTAATAAGAGAATACCACTCGAATTAAAAAACCTCTTTGAAGATTTGGGTTCAAATTGCAGAAAAAATTTACTGCACTTAGGAGTTACAATCAAGTTAAACGACAGCCATGATTTAGGTTGGATTTGTAGCGAACTTGATAAACTTGTAATGAATAATCAAGACAGTGAGAATCCTAAAATCAAACAAGCAATTAGAGAACTTGACAGATGGTTACAAAAGGAAATTGACAAAGAAGAACAACGAGAGAAATTATTTTTAGGTTTTTACCCCAAGCGACACAAAGTAGTTTATCAAACATTTACTCCAGAAGAAAGAGCAAACCTTGATGAAATAGCAAAGAGTGGACAAAGTGCGGAGTTTGCTCAATTGGTTAAATCAGGAACAGAAATGGAAACTGTTAGACAGATTGCAGAATTGAGTAAGGAAATGAACCTTGAAACAGCATTGTCAATTCTAAAGCAACACCCTGAATTAACGAATGAAAAAATTGAACAGCTTTTAGAATTAGAAGAATTAAGTAAAGGTTGGAATCCTGATTTGGATTATGACCCTGACGATGAACAAATCAGAAAAAATTTTGAAAATGGTTGGAAAGGTGAAGCATTTGTTTTCAAAGAAATGAAGAAAAGAAACTTTGATGTTGAATGGGAAAACAAATCCGATAAGGAAACAGGAAATGTTATCACTGATTTTGAAGGTGAGAAACATTTTATTGACGACAAGAAAAGTAAATACGACCTTGTAATAAATACGCCAAGTGGTAAATCATTTATTCAAGTTAAGGCAACAACAACAGACATTGGAAGGGCTGACCAAATAGCATTGCCAATCAGCACAAGAGAATGGAAGTTTATACATGAAACAAATCAGAACGAATCATATTATTTAGCAAGAGTTTTCAATGTAAATGGAACTCCCGAACTTTATTTGATGAAACTTGAAACTTCAAAGGAGTTGAAATGAAAATCCCACACACAAAAAATACACTCTTGCAAGCCGCTACATGCCAGCCCACAAACCAAAGCTTGCAAGAGAGTATTTTTTCTCCCACCCAAGAAAAATTAAAAAACAAAAAATTCCCCTCCCTTCAAAAAAATAAAACTTCGCAACCGCACAACCCACGACAGACAAGCACTCTGATAGGTCTCTGTTATGTGAAAATGGACATTGTAACTCGACATGGACGAAGAAGGGCATCCGCTAACAAGGTATTGCCAAAAGCGGGGCTGAACGGCTTCGATTGGGCATTTGTGCAAAATTCAACTTTTGTTCTTCGTATCAGCGGCAGTGCTAAAAATCCCCGCCTTCGGCAATACCCAAACCGTTATGCGTCACCCTATTTGAACAGTACGTTCTTCATTGGGGTTTGACAGCGAAGAACTCAACAGCCCACAGCACATTTTAGCACATTTGCAAGGCACACAAAATCCAGCCACAAAGCCAACCTTGAAAAAAGAGCTAAAATTTTGCCACCCCACAGCGACCAGCCAATAAATCGAAATCGCTTTAAACAGCAATACTTTTACTAAATTTGTTGGTATGACAGCAGCGATAGACATAAAACCACTCACAAATGAGTTACCCAGCCACTTTGCAGACAGGGTTGGACAGCTTTATGCTAAAACTGTTACGACACAACACAAGAAAGACAATGGGCAGTTTTTTACTCCGACAGAAATTGCTCACTTCATGGCAGGACTCTCCAAGCAAACAAAAGAAAAATTAAAAATACTTGACCCAGGTTGCGGCACAGCCATTCTTTCCAGTTCACTCATTGAGACAATTGCAAAAGATAATGACAGTTTAAAAGAAATTGAACTTGTAGTTTACGAAACCGACCAAGACATTCTCCCTTACACAAAAGCGGTGCTTGACTATTTAGGCAAATGGCTAAAGAAATACAAAATCAAGTTTAAATCAACGCTTGACACAAATGATTTTGTTCTTGAAAACAAAGATTGCTTTCAAGTTTCGGCGACACTTTTTTCTGAACCAAAAAATGCCACTTACGATATTGTTATCTCAAATCCACCCTATTTCAAAATATCAAAAGATGATAAACGGGCGACAGTAGCAAAGTCTATTGTTTGGGGGCAACCTAATATTTATTCAATCTTTATGATGGTTGCAACGAAGCTTTTAAAAGAAGGCGGCGAACTAATTTTTATTACCCCAAGAAGTTTTGCTTCAGGTAATTACTTCAGAGCATTTCGTGAAGCTTTTTTTCAGGAAATTGAAATTGAGCATATTCATTTATTTGGGTCAAGAACGGACACTTTTGACCGTGATAGCGTTCTGCAGGAAACTTTAATCTTAAAAGGCAAAAAGCAAAAAATAAACGGACACTTACCTTCAATACTCGTAACTCACTCTAATGGCATAAGAGACATTGAGAATTTCACTGAAAAGGTTTATAAAACTGATGAACTGATTGACTTAAAGTCAAAAGAGAAAATTATTCACCTTCCAACAAATGAAACAGACGATAAAGTAATCAAACTGTTTAAATCATGGACAGGTAGTTTACGTCAATACGATATTCAAATTTCAACAGGGCCAGTTGTTTCATTCAGAGCAACTCAATACTTGTTTGAGCAATACCAAAATGGAACAGTTTTTTTAGTTCCGCTTTATCAGCTTATCAACACAGCCAAAATGCAATTTGAATGGCCTGTTACAAAAAGGAATAAACCTCAATACATTCAACTTTGCGAAGAAACCAAATCGCTTTTGCTTCCAAATAAGAATTACGTTTTTCTTCGTCGCTTTAGTGCTAAGGACGACAAGAGCAGGCTGGTTGCAACTCCTTATTTTGTTGACATTACCCAAGCAGAATTCATTGGTGTTGAAAATCATCTCAATTACATTTACAGACCTAAAGGGCATCTCGAAAGAAATGAAATATTAGGACTTGCTGCTTTGTTAAGCAGCAATCTCTTTGACACATATTTCAGAACCTTCAATGGAAATATAAATGTGAGTGCAACCGAATTAAGGGAAATGCCTTTGCCACCATTAGAGGACATCAAACAAATTGGCAATCAGATAATATTACTAAACGACTTTTCACAATCAAGAGTTGATGAAATCATAAACAACTACTTTGATATAGAACACATATTCGCTTATGAGCAAAATTGACGAAGCAAAAGAAATCCTTAAAGAATTAGGGTTGCCAGCAGCACAACAAAATGAAATTTCAGCTTACACATTGCTTGCCCTTTGTGATATTAAACCCCGTGGAAATTGGAGCAAAGCTACTAAAGCAAGTTTGAAAGTTTCAAAAGGAATTATGGCGTTTTGCAAGGATGTTTACAAAAAAGAATATGCTCCAAATACAAGAGAAACATTTCGCCGTCAAGTATTGCATCAATTCGTTCAAGCAAGAATAGCTGACTACAATCCTGACAACCCTACTCTGCCCGTTAATAGCCCAAATGCACACTATGCAATCACAAGCGAAGCACTTGAAGCCATTAGAACATACGGAACAAAAGCATGGAAAGAAGCATCAGAACGATTTAAGTCAGAAGTTGGTGAACTTTCAAAGAAATACTTAAAAGAGAGAAAGCAAAATTTAATCCCTGTAAAATTAAGTAACGGTAAAACACTTAAACTTTCCGCTGGCAAACATAATGTTGTACAAGCGGCAATCGTTCAAGATTTTGCTGCTCGTTTCGCAAACGGCAGTGAAGTTCTTTATTTGGGCGACACAGCAAACAAAGACCTATATGTTGACAAAAAAGTTTTGAAAGAAATAGGCATACCGATTACAGAACATAGCAAATTGCCAGATGTGGTTTTGTTTGACAGAAAGAAAAATTGGCTATACTTAATTGAAGCCGTTACCTCTCATGGCCCTGTTTCTCCAAAACGAATTGTTGAATTGGAAGAGTTATTAAAAGATTGCAAAGCAGGCAAAGTTTACGTTTCAGCATTTCCCGACTTTGCAGAATTTAAAAAACATTCGACAAACATTGCATGGGAGACAGAAGTTTGGGTTGTAGATTTTCCTGAACACATGATACATTTTAATGGCGACCGTTTTATGGGTCCAAGATAGGCCAACGCACCAAGTCAGGCACATTTGCAAGGCACACAAAGCCGACCCACAAAAGCCAACCTTGCAAAAGAGCCTGCCTTGTGCCAACGCTTCGGAGACACACTCTACTTCGTTGGACACAGAACAAAACTTCACAGACCGAGAAGAAGGGCGAACGCATAACATGGGTATTGCCAAAATGCAGGCTGACGGAAGCCGTGTTTCAACTGTAGTAACTCTGTTCAGCTACATATCCAGCTTGACCTTATCTATTTAGCTATGTGCATATCATCATCTTTTTTATCTTTACTCAGCATTGGTCAGCCGGGCGGACGGAAATCTATCACCTGCACTTCGGCAATACCTGTTCGTTGGTAGCAATTATAAACCAGACTTAACATCATTACAACCTTTTATATATGATGGAACTTTTCTTCGTCTGACTTTTGACCAAAGACTTTTGAAGAAATGCTTACAATAAGACAGTTTTATTTTTTTCATTAATCTATGTTTTATTATTATCAACAGTTATTTACGTTTGACCATATTGACAAACTCTATAAAGACAATTCTATTATTGATGCAAGACAAGGTGGACTTTTATTAGGGCCATCGCACGATGACGATGGAGTATATTTTTTATTTGAGTACCAAGACGGATTTAGATTATATGGAGAAGCCGAAGGATTTGAGTATATAATCAATAGAGATTCTGCTGCAAGACACAGAAACTTAGTTGGACAAATAAACAACCATGACAGGGATTTTTTTCCTAATTTCTCAGCGTATAAGTTTGATAATAGTATTTTGACAATTGATGCAACATCGCCAGACAAAACGCTATACAAATCAAAGTTTATAATACTTGATGTTCGTGGCGGATTTGCTATAATTAATAAATACTCGACAAAAATATTTCTTGCAGAGATTGACATACTAAATAGACAATAACTGCTACCAACATCAGGTTTTGCGTTAGCAGGGGGCGACTGTACGCACTCTGTACTTTTGTTTTTTGCTGTGCTTTTGTTCCAGCTTGACAATACTCGTTTCAACATTTGTACTAATTTTAAACTTTTGAGTAAATATTGAGCTTTAGTTGTCAGCAGACGGAACTCGAAATCCCTGCCAACCCAAAGCCCTGTCCGTTAGCGGTTATGGTTGGACAACTCACAGACCGAAAATAAAAACACTAAAACGACACGACAATGAGCAACGAAATCTTATTCACGGAAAGACAGAAATTCAAACAATGGTGGTTATGGTTAATATTGTTAGGCATTAACGGACTTTTTTTGTTTGGCGTTTTCAAACAAGTTGTAGGTGGACAACAATTTGGCGACAAACCAATGAGTAACGCAGGACTATTAATAGCGACAGGACTTACAATTATCTTGACAATCTTGTTTCTAAACTTTCGTCTTGACACAACAATCAAAAAAGATGGAATTTACGTTCGCTTTTTCCCATTTCATTTAAAGACGAAACATTACA
Source organism: Bacteroidota bacterium (assembly GCA_018267705.1). Taxonomy (GTDB): domain Bacteria; phylum Bacteroidota; class Bacteroidia; order Chitinophagales; family Chitinophagaceae; genus CW01. Next base: position 11,329 of record JAFDXX010000022.1, read on the forward strand.
CTTGGGACAGTTTGACAAAATCATTCGTTAGACAATATTCACCGCTGACAGAATACGGTGGTTGGGGTTTACGAATTGGACTTTTTGGAAAAGGAACTGCATTTAATGTTTCGGGCGACAAAGGACTACAACTTGAATTTACGAACAACAAAAAATTGCTCATCGGGACAAACAAGCCAGACGAACTGACTGAAACGCTAAACAAAATTGGACAACTAAAACAATGACGAGAATACCACAAACCGCTAACATCGTATTGGCAATAGGCGGGCTGAACGGCTTCGTATCAACGGAAGTGCAAAGTTCAACTTTCGTTCTTCGTATCAGCGTTAGTGCTAAAAATCACGCCCATCGCCAATACGCGGCCCGTTGTAGGCAATTTTTTCAGACCCTTCGTTACTAATGACAGACTACGTTAAAAAGTACATCAAGACAATAAGGCTAAATTCTTTTCATCCACTATGTGAAACTAACATTGGACAAAACGCAATCGCTAATTTCAACTTTCCACCATTCATTGACGCTTCTTGCAGACGAGAACCGGATTTTGAAAATTCTTTTCCTTCAATTACAGCTTTATGTAGACAGGAAAAATTTGCACCGCAGCTTTTTCCAAACGACATAGTTGTTTATACGACAGTAAAAGGAAAATGGTCTGCGGACTTTGACCATTACAGAATAATTGCCATTCTTGAAGTAATTGAAAGAAAGGATACACATTTACAAGCAAAGTCGTGGTACACAAGCAAAGGTTTGAAAGTTCCTTCAAACTGTATGGTTGACGATAATCCGCCCCACTCATTTCTTGAAACAGCAGGACGCTATGAAAATCAAAAGGACATTAAAAATTTCTTGACATTCCCAGCAGAAAAGCAAGCTGTCATTGGCGAAAGAATTGTAAAACTTTGGGACAAAGAATATTTAGAGAAGTCAAAAAAATGGGGAACGTTCATAATTACAAAACCCATTTATATCAACTTGACAAATCCGCCAATTTTGACAGACCAAGATATTTACAACATTTTTAAAAAGAAAATTAATACCAGGACACCAAAAAAATTGACACCGAACGAATTTAAAGAGGTTGCAAAATTTGCAGACATAAATTTCATACAGCCTTAGTGGACAGACTAAAACTGCCTACAACATGGGGTTTGCTGCTATGCTGGCTGACGAATAAATCCTCATCTTTTTGTTCGCTATCAGCAGTAGTTCGGTCTTGACGTTCAATGTTCAGCTTTAGTTCTTAACTTCATCTTCAGTTTTTCAATCAGCAGTGGTTCCCGGCTGGACGTTATAAAATTCCAGCACAACAGCAAGCCCTGTTCGTTGTATGCCATTTAAAACGACATTCATAATTATGAAAAATTTTCTTCTTTTCACTTCAATGCTGACAATGTTATTATCATGTGCAACAACTAACCAATATCACTTGATAAAAGGTAATTTACGTTCTCGAATCGATAGTTTATATCAAGCTGATCAAGCCACAGTCAAAATAAAACCTGCTGATAGTGCCGCTGCTGCCTACCAACGGACAATCAGAAACAATTTTCCGACAGTTTCCTATATTTTTAAAAAGTTTGGATTTCCAGGCTATGACCTCGTTGGTAGAGAGACTTCCAATAAATACTTTTTACTTGTTCAGCATTCAGACTTCAATCTAAATTTTCAACAGGAGGTGTTGCAAGCAATGAAGAAACAAGTAGAGAGAAAAAATGCTTCGGGCCAAGACTTCGCTTACCTAACTGACCGTATTGAAATTAACAATGGGAGACCTCAAATTTATGGAACACAGGTGCTAATGAGTGGCAACACCAAAACCAAACCGTGTATTGACACTTTAAATTTGGACAATAGAAGAAAGACAGTTGGACTAAGCCCAATTAAAGTATATTTAGAACAGTGCAATGAAACGTTTTATCAAATGAACCCACAAGAGAGGCCTAATAAAAGTAACTAAAACGGCATACAACAAAAGTATTGCTGCAAGTGGGGCAGGACGTTAAAACATCAGCCATGTGCTACTATCAGCAGTAGTTCGGGCTTGACATTAGTAATTTGGCTTTAGTTCTTAACTTCAACTTTCATTTTTCAATTAAGCTGCAGTTCCGGGCTGGACGTTATAAATATCCCACCTGCAGCAATACCGAAACGTTGGCAGTCATTTTAGGGCGACACTACATAACGACAGAAAATAATGAAATTTGACCTGCAATACCGACAAAAGAAACCCGACAAATCGCTTGCCGACTTTGTGGATAGTTTTTGGGTGTTGCAAAACCAATCATCAACAGACGAGGGCGTAATTGTGCCGAACGGGAAAATTGACTTATTCTTTTCCAAAACACCAGACAACAAATTTCTTGTTACACTTATGGGTTTGGAAACAAAACCAAAGCCTTTGGTAAATCAAGACGTTTCTATTGTTTTTGCTATTAGTTTTAATCCGCTTGCAATGGAATATGTTCTGCAACGTTCCGTTGCAGACATATTGGACAGCGGAATTATGTTGCCAAACAATTTTTGGAAATTCAACATAGACGATTTAAACGACTTTGATACGTTTTGCAAAAAAGCGACACTACAAATTCAATCTATTTTACCGAAAGATATTGACAATCGAAAAGTAAAATTATTTGAATTGCTTTTTGCAACTGACGGAGAAATAAGCGTAAAAGAACTTTCTGAAAAAATATTTTGGAGTAGCCGACAAATCAATCGCTATTTTAACGAACAATTTGGAGTTTCATTAAAAACGTATTGCAAAATAATTCGTTTTCGGGCTTCGCTTCAAGACATAAAAGAAGGTAAATTATTTCCGCAACACAACTTTACAGACCAATCACATTTCATCAAAGACATTAAAAAACTTTCAGGCGTTTCACCAAAAGAATTGCACAAAAATAAAAACGACCGATTTTTACAATTTTCCCTTTCGGCTACGAAATAATTTTGCAGTGAATTTTAAAACGCAAGATTATGTTATTAGAAAATAAAAAAGTAGCCGTAATTGGTGGTGGTCCTGTCGGACTGATTTTTGCTAAATTGTTGCAACAAGCAAACGTAAATGTAAACGTGTATGAATGGGACAAAGACGAATTTTTCCGAATTAAAGGCGGAACGCTTGACATTCATAACGACTACGGACAAATTGCATTAGAAAAAGCAGGGCTTTTGTCAGAGTTCTACAAATATTCAAGACCAACAGGCGAACGAGCAACAGACATTAACGGAAACATCTTAAACGAAACATTTCCCGACAAAGAACATTTATACGACAGACCAGAAATTGACAGGAACGACTTACGAAAAATGTTTCTTGAAAACTTAAAACCAAATACGGTTGTTTGGGACAGTAAATTAGTTTCGTTAGAACAACAAAACGAAAATTTTTTGTTGCATTTTGAAAACGGAAAAACAGAAATTGCCGATTTGGTTGTCGGTGCAAATGGAGGAATGAGTAATGTGCGACAACACGTTACAGACACCATTCCGCAATACACAGGAACAATTATTATTCAAGGCGAAGTTTTAAATCCAAATGAAACTTGTCCGAACTTCAAAAAAATGTGCGGAGAAGGAAATTTAGGTGCCATCGGAGAACAAAAATTTTTCTTTTCACAAACCAAATCAAAAGGTGCGTTGAATTATTACGTTTCTTTCAGACAATCTGAAATTTGGATAAAAGAAAATGGTTTGGACTTCAAAAACAACAAAGAAATCGTTGAATTTCTGAACAAATTACTTTCCAACTGGAACGAAGTTTACCACGAACTTTTTTCGGCAACAGACGAATTTACCTTGTTGCCAATGCGTAAACTTCCTTTGGAAAATTGGCGACTGCACAAAAACATTACGCTGATTGGCGATGCGGCACACGTTATGCCGCCATTTTCGGGAATTGGCGTAAACATTGGCTTGTTAGACGCTTTGTATTTAGCAGACAACTTGACTAACGGACAATTTTCCGACATTGATACGGCAATTAGCAACTACGAAGAAAAAATGTTTGAATACGCAACAAAAGCACAACAAGACACAACAGAGGCCGAAGAAAGCATACATTCAGACAAAGACTTTGACGAAATCGTAAAAGATAAAAGATAAAAACGAACTGCCAACAAGGGTTTTGCGTAATGGCGGGTGAAGTGCTTCGTATGAAACTTTTCACTAAATTTGAACTTTGGTGCCTCGTATCAACAGTTGTGCATAAAATCCGCCACTACGCAAAGCCCCGAACCGTTATGGCTCATTTTAAAACGACACGACACAATAGAAAACAATGGCAATTTTTGAAATAGATAAAGGAAAAGCAAAACGAGTACGACTGAGTGATTTTAAACTCGAAAAGGACTTACAAAGACTTGTTGAAGACAACTTGGAAATAATTTTTAATTGCCGTTTTATTGCGACAGAGTTCTCGACAGGTAACATTCACTCGGGTCGAATTGACACATTAGCACTTTCAGAAGACAACAACCCAGTAATAATTGAATACAAAAAAGTTGCTTCGTCTGACTTGATAAACCAAAGTCTTTACTATTTGCATTGGATTAAAGACCACAAGGGCGACTTTCAAATTGCAGCAAATAAAGCATTTGGAAAAAATGTTGACGTTGATTGGTCGGACATAAGAGTAATTTGCTTGGCTCCCGAATATAAAAAATACGACCTACACGCAGTTCAAGTAATGGGAGCAAACATTGAACTTTGGCAATACAAGACCTACGAGAACGGCATTTTAAATATTGAAGAAGTTTACAAACGGACGACCTCTACTTCAAATCAAGACACAGAAGAACTCGTTGGGAAAAATCCAGTAATGGTTGAAGCAGGTAAAAAAGCAGCATTGACAAGAAAAAATGCGACTTACACACTTGAAGAACATTTTAAAAACCTTGACGACAACATTCTTGAATTATTTAACGCTGTTCGTGATTTTATAGTAACCATAGACAGTTCAATAGAAGAAACACCGAAGAAAAATTATATCGCATACAAAACAAGTCAGAACTTTGCTTGCTTGCAGACATATAAGAAGAAATTGACTTTGTATCTGAAACTAAATCCAGACGAAGTAAAACCAATGCCAAGTCAAGGACGAGACGTTAGGGAAATCGGACACTTTGGAACGGGCGACTTTGAGTTGACAATTAAAGACTTGAAAGACTTTGAAGAAACGAAATACTTAATAAACGAAGCATACAAAAACATAGGCGGATGACAAGAAAAACGAGCCATAACACGGGTTTTGCGTCAGGCGGGGTGACGTGCAAACTTGGAGCTTTGTGCTTCTATTCAAGTTCAGTGCAGGTTGACAGTTTTGTGCTCCGAAACCCGCCCGAACGCAAAGCCCGAAAACGTTGCCTGTAACCAATTTTGACGACAACTTTTGCTTATAAAAATGACTTTTAACCAACTTTTTGTTTGTTTTCTAATCTTTTTGTTTATAATTGTGTTGTAATTGTGAATAAAACCTCTTGCTATGACTGACAATAATCTTCAACTTACTGGAATATTTGTTCAAGACCCAAATGACAAAGGTTTTACTGCTTTTTTTGCTCAACTTCCTAATATTATTGCTGAAGGCGACAATGAAGAAGAAGCAACAAAAAACCTTATTCAGACAGTTCAAACTGTTTTTGAACATCAAAAAAACAATGGTTTTCAACAACCTAATGTAATTACAAAACAATTTAACCTCTCTATTGCCTAATTTATGACAAGAGCCGATTTTTATGATTGGTTGATTGTTCATAAATGTACAATTGCACCACTGCCAGAAGACACCAGAGGAAACATAATAAAAGTTAAAAGCCCACATAGTAATTCTTACGTTTATCTTGACACACCCATTAATGACAAACCAATGAAATGTTATACAGTTTGCACTATGTGTCATCAATTATACATTCCGATTCCAGACCCTTGCAAACCAATTGAACCATTAGCTGTCGAAATAAAAAATAGACACTACCCTAATAATTAGTTTGGCTACATGCAACAAGAGGTTTTGTGCAATTGTGGCTGACGAATGAGCAATGAACTGAAAATCATTAATCAGCAACAAATCCAGCTTGACGGAACGCTTATGGTGCATTTATTTGTAACATCAACTTTAGTTTTTTTAATTTAACTTTCGTAACGGGCTGACAGTTATAAAATTCCACACCTGCACAAAGCCTTGTACGTTATGTGCTATGCGACAGCAACACCCGACGCTTTTAAACCATTTCTTAAAACAGAAGTTTATATGAGTAAAGCCTATCATTCTTTATTGTTGTGTCTTTTTCTTTTGTTTCTGACCACGGACGCCAGGACACAAAAGTTAAAGAACGGCAACTTTGTAGCTAAAATTGCCGGAATAAATATCAGTTATACAATTAAAGGAAAAGGACCAGTAATGATTGTAGGACATCCGAATTCCGGAAAAATTGGATATGAGTTGAGTTTAAAACCTTTAGAAAATAAATTTACAATCGTTTATTATGACCCGAGAGGAACTGGCAAGTCCGGTACACCTGATTCGTTAAGTCAATACAGCGATGCTCATTTAGTAAATGAAATTGATTTACTGAGAGAACATCTTCATGTGAGTAAAATATGGCTATTCGGACATTCTGACCAAAGTGTTATTGCACTTCAGTATGCAGTCGACCATCCCGAAAATACATCGGGATTAATATTAAGCGGGACGCAATATATTAAAAGCCGGGAATCTGTAATTGAAGAGAGAAGAAAAACTGAAGAAAAAAGAGCGTCAGAATCGCCCTGGTTTAGGCAGGTAGTAAAAGATTGGGATTATATGATTGAACACAAAACAACAACAGATTCTGCCGGTAGAGATTTAAAATATGCTACAATAAAATGGTGGTGCTACGACGAAGAAACAGCTCAAAAAGTTATTCCGATTTACGATTCAATAAGTAAATATGGTAGACGAAGGCCAATTAACAATCAGTTCCCCTTTCAAACACAGGGAGAAGTTGACGAAAAGTTCAAAAGAATTCTTGAGTACGAAAGCAAATACCCAACAATCAAAATTGATATTTTAATATTAAATGGCAAATATGATACGAACAACCCGCCAAATGGTGCTGAAAAATTGGAAAGTGTTTTACCAAATTCAAAATTAATTTTGATTGACAAGGCGGGACATTTCCCTTGGGTTGAGCAACCAGAAAAATCTTTTAATGCAATTTATAAATGGTTGGAGACGATTAAATACAACAAAGACTAAAACCGCACAAGCACATAACATTCGCATTGGCAATAGCTGGGCGTGACGTGCATTTCATCAGCTTTTTGTTCGCTATTGGGCAGTGTTCCGGGCAGAAAATTCTTTATTCAGCAACAGAATAGAATTCTCATCTTTTTGTTCGTTTACTGGCAGACGTTCCGGCAGAAAGTTATAAATTGCCCAGCCATCGCCAATGCGTGGCCGTTGTGTGCAATTCTTCTGACACAGCGTGCCAACTTCACAACGGTTAATTGTCTTTATAAATTCGCTGCACGACTGACTTTCACAAGAATAACATAACCAGGGAAGCCAAAAACTGCATTTTGA
>JAFDXX010000023.1 GCA_018267705.1 Bacteroidota bacterium
ATTTGAATTTAAAGAGCAACCTGCTGCAAAAAATCCAAGTGTTTTTGTTGATACAACACAAATTAAAATGGGTATGGGAGAAGATATTGTTAGCACCGATTTAGAATCAAAACAAATTACCGGAATCTTATTACCCAATAATAAAAATAATTTAATTGTTCCGGCAAAACATGTTGAAAAAATAAATACAACAACACAAGAACAAGCCAATAGTAATACAGCAATGAATGTAGGAGAAGCTCCTGTAAAACCTACAAATATTGATTTAAGACAAGTAAGCGGAGATTATTTAAGTACGTATTCTCTACCGCCTATTGAAGAGAAAAATAATATTACTTCTACAAGTAATAACAATAGCAATTATGTTGATCCATTTGCAAATTATACTATACCAAATGCTAAAGCTAATTATAAATCTCAATATTTAACACAAGGTATAACCCTGCCAAAAACAATAGTAGAGCCACTTTCGCCCGATTCTATTCAAAGAAAATTTGTAGAAGATAGTCTGTATCATTTGCGTGTTTACGATTCCATTAGAAACGCAAATGAACAACAACAAGCTAATAATGCTGCACAACAAAATATGTATCAGTTAAATAATCCAAACACTTACCAGCAGCCTTCTAATTACAATTATGTGAATAATGCAGATGCTACACAAAATACTGTTTATCATTTTTATCTTACACAAACGGGTCATTACAGTGTAAGTTTTTCAAATAACTATTTTTATTTAAATGTAGATGAGCGTGGTGTAGTAAAAGATTATGGATTAATTAATAACGGATATATCACTAAAGGAATTCCAGATGGTAAACCGATACATGTTGGTAATTTGTATGTTGGTTATAATAATAGCAATAAAATAAACAATATTGCAGGTGTAGAAGTTTCGTATGCGTTTGACGGAAGAATAAATAAAGTTGGTAATACGTATATAAATTATAATTACGAAGGCGTAATGGAAAAAATAGGAAATGTAAATATTACTTATAACAGCAACTTTACTGTATATCGTTTTGGACCATTTGGTGTTAATTATGATAACTATGGAAATGTATTAGGTGTTGATGAAAACAGAGGATTAATAATTTTTAATAAATAATTTTTAACAGATTTAAATTACTGTGTGTTATGATTAATGTGATGATGCCTGCAAACAAAGGCACATATCAACAACCCGATATTTTTGGATATTATGGAAATTTTGGAGGAGCATATATTCCTGAAATGTTACATAAAAATGTTGAAGAGTTACAAAATAATTATTTAAATATTATTCATGAAAGTGCTTTTCAGAAAGAGTTTCAACAATTGTTAAAAGATTATGTAGGAAGACCAACTCCATTATATTTTGCACAACGGTTAAGCAAATTACACAACACAAATATTTATCTTAAAAGAGAAGATTTATGCCATACAGGTGCTCATAAAATAAACAACACCATTGGTCAAATTTTATTGGCACAACGTTTAGGAAAGAAAAGAATTATTGCAGAAACAGGAGCGGGGCAACATGGTGTTGCAACTGCAACAGTTTGTGCGTTAAAAGGAATAGAATGTATTGTGTATATGGGTGAAAAAGATATTGAAAGGCAAGCACCCAATGTTGCACGCATGAAAATGTTAGGAGCAAAAGTTGTTCCTGCAAAAAGCGGAAGTAAAACATTAAAAGATGCTACTAATGAAGCAATAAGAGATTGGATCAATAATCCGAATAACACACATTATATTATAGGAAGTGTTGTTGGCCCGCATCCTTATCCTGATATGGTTGCACGTTTTCAAAGTATAATTAGTGAAGAAATTCGCAAACAATTAAAAGAAAAAAATAACACAGAAATTCCTACACATGTAATAGCTTGTGTAGGAGGAGGCAGTAATGCAGCAGGTGCTTTCTACCATTTTTTAGATACGATGTCTGTTCAATTAATTGCTGTTGAAGCTGCAGGTTGTGGTATTAATAGCGGTAAAAGTGCAGCCACTACTCAACTTGGCAAATCAGGTATTTTGCATGGAAGTAAAAGTATTGTAATGCAAACAGAAGATGGACAGGTTGTAGAACCTCACAGCATTTCAGCAGGTTTAGACTATCCGGGAATTGGCCCGTTACATGCTCATTTGTTTGAAAGTGGTAGAGCAAAATTTCTTAGTGCAACCGATAATGAAGCATTGAATGCAGCATTTGAATTAGCAAAATTTGAAGGCATTATTCCGGCATTAGAAAGTGCTCATGCGTTGGCTTCATTGCATCAAATAAAGTTTAAAACAAATGACACGGTAATTGTTTGTTTAAGTGGAAGAGGAGATAAAGATTTAGCAACGTACATGAAAGCTATAAATATTTAATGGAACAGCAGTTTACTTTAAGAAATGCTACCAATAATGATTCTGATTTTTTTTATGAGGTTAAAAAAACAGTATTAAAAAATTACATAGAAAAAATATGGGGTTGGAATGAAATGTTTCAAATAAAATTTCATCAAGAAAATTTTCATGTTAATGAAACAAAAATTATTGAAGTAAGTAACAAATCCGTTGGTACAGTTGAAATAAAAGAGGATGATGAAAAAATTTTTCTTTGCAGTTTATATATTTTGCCTCAATATCAAAACAAAAAAATAGGAAGCAATATTTGTAAAATGTACATGCATAAAGCCGAGCAGGAAAAGAAAATAATTTGTTTGGAAGTGTTGAAATTAAATGTTAATGCACAAAGGCTATACCTAAATTTAGGGTTTATAAAAAAAGAAAAAGATGAAACAAAATATTTTATGTATAAAGCCTATTAAATGTCTATAGAATTTTGAGAGGTAAAACTTTGTTACTTTAAACTATTATCTTGCATACACTTAATTAATACACCATGAAACAATTAGCAGCATTAATTGGTATTATTCTTTTTATTTATGCATGTTCTCCCAAACCTTATGCAGAGGCTAATAAATCTTACAAACAGCAAGCAAAATTTTTCTCCAAAACGTTATTACAAAAACCAACTACCGATACAACAGATTCTATAAAACAACCTGCTTATTTTGTGGGTACTACTAATTTTAATTTGCGAAAGCCAAGCTATGTAATTATACATCATACAGCACAAAACAGCTGCAATCAAACGCTGAAAACCTTTACTACTGTGGCTTCTAAAGTTAGTGCACATTATGTAATTTGTAAAGACGGAACCATACACCACATGCTGAACGATTATATGCGAGCATGGCACGCAGGCATTAGTCGCTGGGGTAATCAGTTAGATATTAATTCTGCTTCAATTGGTATTGAATTAGATAACAATGGTTTTGAACCTTTTGATAGTTTGCAAATAAATAGTTTAATTAGTTTGTTAGGAAGATTGAAAAAAGAATACGGAATACCTACCGCTAATTTTATTGGGCACGGAGATATTGCTCCAACAAGAAAAAATGATCCTAATTGGCGGTTCCCTTGGAAAACATTGGCAGATAAGGGTTTTGGATTATGGTATGATGATGTGCGAGATACTGTTCCCGAAAACTTTAATGATATTGTTGCATTAAGAATTATTGGATACGATGTAAAAGATACAACTGCTGCAATAAGAAGTTTTAAACGTCATTTTATGCAGGATAGTACAAAATATTTGAACGATGCAGACAGAAGTGTATTAAATAATTTGTATAAAAAATATTTTTAAATTTAAAATAGCTCGTTTACTTTTTTGAAACTATAACCTTTTTGTTTTAAGAAAGTAATTAATTCGTTTAATTCAGTATAAAATTTTTCTTTTCTTCTAGGGTCTGTTCCTGCATGTAATAACAAAATATTTCCGTTTAAACCATTAGGTTTTTCTGTTGCATTTTTAATGCTTTGCATAATTGTATTATTATTGGCATAAGCTTTACCTAATTGCGGCCATGTATAATCTGCATTGCTTCTTGTACCAGATGTAAATGAAAATAATTTAATATTTTTCCAACTGCACCAAATAGCTATACTGTCATTCCACCACTCATAAGGCGGAATAAAATAATTTACATTTCTTGTATCAATGTTCATTGATTCCATTGTTAATAAACAATTATTATAATCGTTACTAAATTGTGTGAAGTTGATTAATAATGAATCTCTTTTTGTCCAATCGCAATACAATAAATGTTTATCGGAATGTGGGCCAATATAATGTTGCTGTTTGTTTAATTCTTTAATGTATGGTTGAAAACTTGTTGTTCTATAAAAATTTCCTGTAAAGAAAAAAGAGGCTTTTATATTTTGTTGGGCTAATGTTTTTATTATAGTTGGCAATCCTTCGCCAAACTCATCGGCGGTAAATACTAATGCTATTTCTTTTCTTAAAGAATCGCCTCGTACAATTGCTCCGTGCACTTTCTTTAGATTATCCTGTTCATATTTTATAGTATTATTTTTTTTGTATATATTTTCTTCATGTTCTTTTGCAGCCAACATATAAATAAGAGCTGCGGTTCCATCCATAGTTGGTTCGTTAGTACTATAATCTCCATAATCATCATGATATACAGCAAGATTGCTTTGAAAATCGGCATATTCATCTGCATCTTTTAATTGAATGCCAATTAAACTTTTATAGATGGATGTATAAACCGGACCATCAACCAAACCGCCGTTAATAGGGTAATTTTTTAAATGTGTAAATGCAGAATGTGGATCTTCTGGTGTATCTCCCCAAAATGGCAAACCATATACCATGCTTGTGCCCCAAGGGTTACAGCCAAATAACCAATCAATATTTGCTTGCTCTAATTCATCAAAAACATTATTGTTAGTAAGCTGTTTATACCAATAACATTGTATAGCAAATGAAACTGTAAGATTATTACTGCACCATATAAAGGGAATGCCTCTGTAAAAAGCATTTTGTTTTGCTTTTACAAAAACCTTTTCAATACCTTGTTTATAAAAACCAATAATGGTATCTCTTTTTTTATCTTTTAGTTGTTTAGCAAGTTCGTAATGCCCCAAGTTTATAAAGGGATACCATTGATAATGTTTAGCAGTATCTGTTCCCAACCAAGGTGTTATAGGTTCTTGCTTTGCATACTTGTAAGCTTCATCAATATTTTTATTAGTTGCGTAAGCTAATTCCATATCATCAACCCAATTATCTTCTGCATAGATGTATGGAGAAAGTACAGAAACGGTTTGTGTAACGCCGGGTTTTATTAAAGCATATTTTAAAGCAGAAGAAGATTTGCTGAATAACAGATTACTGAAAGAAGCATCAATATTTTTAAATAGTGATGCACCTAATGTAAAGGCACTTGCAAATTTTGCAGCGGTAGAACTGGTACCTGTAGTATTGTTCATAAACTTGCCACGTTGTTGCAGTTCACCGGTTACTAAATACACGGGGCGTTCAAAACCTTTACCATAGTATGTATCTTCTTTCGGTATTCGCATTCCTCTGTGATCTCTATCATCGCCTAATTGATTAAATAACATATTATCTGCAGGATGCATTTTTAATAACCAATCTAATCCCCATTTAGCTTCATCTAATACATCTGACATACCATTGCTGCCTTGCAAACCATTGGCTAATTTTTCATCTGTAAATACTTCTTTAAAATCTTTATATGCTTTTAGTAAATGATATGTTGCGTTAGCAGTTGTTGTGCTGTATTGTAAATAATCGCTAGCATCGTGCCAGCCACCAACAACATTAATATATGTGCTATCTTTTATCCCTGCTTTTTTCCCATATAAAACATAGCCATCATGTGTGTGGCAACTATCTTTTAAAAAAGGATTAAATCCGCTTCTTTGCTGACGCATGTATTGCAAACAAAAATCTGCAGTTCCTTTATATACTTCATCATCTATTTTAAATATTTTAGAAACAGCATTTCCTGCTTTAATATAATATTTACCGGGTTTTATAAATTCAGAAAATTTTAAACGATAAGTTTGAGTAAATGGACCATAATTTCCAAAAGCTTTACCGGCAGCATGTTTAAATACAACTGTATTAGTGGCCGCATCAACCAAGCTAAAATTGTTGATTACACTATTGTTCATGCTACACCATACTGCAACTTTAATTCCTTTAGTAGTATAACCCAGTTGGTTAATTCTAATAAACTCTTTTGTGGTTTGCGTAAAACCTATTTGAAACAAACAAGTAAATAATAAACCCAATATCATTTTTTTCATGCTTGAAATTAATGGTTTCTTAATAAAATAATTTTCATACTAACAATCGTTAGCTTATTTTCGCCGCACAAATTTTTTTTACAATGCATTTGCAGTTAAACGAAGAACAATTAGCAGTAAAACAAGCAGCTAAAGATTTTGCAGTAAACGAATGTTTACCCGGTGTTATTGAAAGAGATGAACATCAAAAATTTCCGAAAGAACAAGTAGAAAAATTAGCCGATTTGGGTTTTATGGGAATGATGGTAAAGCCTGAATATGGCGGTAGCGGTTTAGATACCGTAAGCTATGTTTTAGCAATGGAAGAAATTAGTAAAATAGATGCAAGCACCAGTGTTTGTATGAGTGTAAACAATAGTTTGGTTTGTTATGGTTTACAAGAATTTGGTAGCGAAGAACAAAAACAAAAATATTTAACACCTATTGCTCAAGGCAAAAAAAATGGTGAACTATACATTGGAGCTTTTTTATTAAGTGAGCCCGAAGCAGGTAGTGATGCAACTTCACAAAGAACAACTGCAGAAGATAAAGGAGATTATTATTTATTGAACGGAACTAAAAATTGGATTACCAACGGTTCCTCTGCATCAGTGTATTTGGTAATGGCACAAACAGATGCAAGCAAAGGCAGTAAAGGAATTAATACTTTAATTGTAGAAAAAAATTGGCCCGGTGTAACTGTTGCTGCTAAAGAAAATAAATTAGGAATTAGAGGAAGTGATACACATACTATAATGTTTACCGATGTAAAAGTACCTAAAGAAAACAGAATTGGTGCAGATGGCTTTGGTTTTACATTTGCAATGAAAACATTAGCCGGAGGCCGTATTGGCATTGCATCTCAGGCATTAGGTATTGCAAGCGGTGCGTATGAATTAGCATTAAAATATTCAAAACAACGTAAAGCTTTCGGAAAAGAAATTGCACAACATCAGGCTATCCAATTTAAGTTGGCTGATATGGCAACACGCATTGAAGCTGCAAGATTATTATGTTTAAAAGCAGCTTGGGAAAAAGATAACGGATTAAATTACGATTTATCATCATCTATGGCAAAAGTATTTGCCAGTGAAACTGCTATGTGGGTTACTGTTGAAGCAGTGCAAATACATGGTGGTTACGGCTTTGTGAAAGAATATCATGTAGAGCGTTTAATGAGAGATGCTAAGATTACACAGATATACGAAGGCACTAGCGAAGTGCAAAGGATTGTGATTAGTAGAAATATTTTGAAATAAGATTGATTATTTTAATTGCATAAAAATTCCCAAACTGTTTTGAAAGCTTGGGGATTTTTTTTACTCTTTAATACAATCTTTCGTTTCTGAAATCCATTTTAACCAAATAGCTAACCGTTCTTCATCGGTTATGTTTTCTTCTAAAAAATAACCATTCTGTTTTTCACGCATTTTTCTTTTGAATTCATTACAACCTGTGAATAATAACATAGCCGTAATAGGCCGAATTTCTTTAAGCACTGTAGGGTAAGTATCACCTTTAATCCATAAACTGAAATATTTGGCTTCTGTTTTATTGCCCCATGCATATAAAGTAAGTTTAGTATTACTACTTACTTCTTTTATACAGCAATTCTTATAGTACTTGCCATCTGCCTGTTCAATATTTCTAATCTTATAAGTTACACTATCAATTACAACACGGTTAATAGCAGCAGCATTTAGTTTTATTGATGAAGTCGTTTTCTTTTTTGAGCCTTTTGATTTTTCTATTGTTGTTCCCATTTCTATTTCTATCATCTCGTCATTTTCTTCATTTAGTTTAATATAAATATCTCCTTCGTATTCACCTAAAATAGAATAGACTTTGCCATGGTGTTTCTCATGAGTGGTTCTGGTAATAGTAGCAAAACACAACTGAACAGAAGCAACTAATATTAAAGTAGATAGTAAAAATTTCATACATTATTTTTTACTAAATTAGTGATATATACGTATTGGTATATACCACATCTATGGTATTTTAGCCGGAAATAAAAATATGTCTATCAATATTCAAGCTTATCAAAATATTCTACAAGAAATAAAACACAAGTCAACCCTTGTAGCTGTAAGTAAAACAAAACCGGTTGAAGATATTAAAGAATTGTATAATTTAAATCAAAGAGATTTTGGAGAAAATTACGTTCAGGAATTAGTAGAGAAAGAAGCACAATTGCCTAAAGATATACGTTGGCATTTTATTGGGCATTTACAAAGTAATAAAGTAAAATATATTGCCCAATTTGTGTATTTAATTCATGGCGTAGATAGCCTTAATTTATTAAAAGAAATAAATAAGCAAGCCGCAAAAAACAACCGCATTATTAACTGTTTATTACAAGTACATATTGCACAAGAAGAAACAAAATTTGGGTTTAATGAAAGTGAATTACATCAACTTAATACATTAGAAGAATTTAAAAATGTAAATATTTGCGGTTTAATGGGTATGGCAAGTTTTACAGATGATATGCAAAAAGTAAGGCGTGAATTTGAAAATCTCAAAACAATCTATAATAAACTCAGCACTTATCATTTATCATTTACAACGTTATCTATGGGCATGAGCAGCGATTATAAAATTGCTATTGAAGAAGGAAGTACCATGGTTAGAATTGGTAGTTTATTGTTTGGTGCAAGAACATACAATAAGTAAAGTTATTATAACATTGCAAATATCTTCCTTTAAAACCATTGTAACCCTTACTTTTGCCGCAAAATTTAAAAGTAGCAACACATGTTAAGTGCAAGAAATATTACCCTTGCTTACGGTAAAAGAGTTTTGTTTGATGAGGTAAATATCAATTTCACCAAAGGAAATTGTTATGGTGTTATTGGTGCAAACGGTGCAGGTAAAAGTACCTTCTTAAAAATATTAAGCGGAGAAATTGAACCTAATAAAGGAGTAGTTGAAATAACACCGGGAGAACGTATGGCAGTTTTAAAACAAAATCAATTTGAGTTTGATGAAGAAACGGTTTTAAAAACTGTTTTAATGGGCCATAAAAAAATGATGGAAATAATGGAAGCTAAGGATGCTATTTATATGAATCCTGATGCTACTGAAGATGATTATATGAAAGCCAGTGAATTAGAAGCAGAGTTTGGCGAAATGGGCGGATATACTTCTGAAAGTGATGCAGCAAGCCTTTTAAGCAGCTTAGAAGTGAAAGAAGAATATCACAACAGTTTAATGAAAGACATACCTTCTAACTTAAAACTACGTGTATTATTGGCACAGGCTTTATTTGGTAATCCTGATATTTTATTGTTAGATGAGCCTACCAACGGTTTAGATATTGAAACAATTGGTTGGTTAGAAAACTTCTTGGCAGATTATCAAAATATTGTATTAGTAGTAAGCCATGACCGACATTTTTTAGATACCATTTGCACACATGTTGCCGATGTAGATAGAAGTAAAATAAAAACATTTACCGGCAACTATACTTTTTGGTACGAAAGCTCTCAGTTAATGAGCCGCCAAATAAATGATAAAAACAAAAAGATAGAAGAGAAGCGTCAGGCATTATTAGATTTTATTGCCCGTTTCTCTGCTAATGCAAGTAAAAGTAAACAAGCCACTTCTCGTAAAAAAGCATTAGAAAAATTAACTATAGAAGAAATTGAACCTTCCAACAGAAAATACCCCGGTATTATTTTTCAACCTTTGCGTGAAGTTGGTAACCAAATTTTAAATGTTGAAAATTTAAGTAAAAGTATAGATGGGCGTAAACTGTTTGATAAAGTAAGTTTTAGCATAAACAAAGGAGAGAAGATTGCTTTACTAAGCAAGGATCCTTTAGCCATTAGTAATTTTTTTGATATAATAAATAATATAACTAATCCCGATAACGGAAAATTTGAATGGGGTACAACTATTACCAAAGCTTATTTGCCTGTTGAAAATAGTGATTTTTTTGCTGAAGGTTTAACCTTATTAGAGTGGTTAAGACAATTTGTTCCACCACATATTACAGATGCCGATGAACCTTTTTTACGTGGGTTTTTAGGAAAAATGTTATTTAGCGGAGATGATATAATGAAGAAAACAAACGTATTAAGTGGAGGAGAAAAAGTACGTTGTATGATTAGCAGAATGATGCTGCAAAACCCTAATTTAGTAATGCTTGACCAACCTACTAACCATTTAGATTTAGAAAGCATTCAGGCATTTAATGAAGGTTGTATTAATTTTCCCGGAATAGTTTTAATTACCTCTCACGACCATACTTTTATGCAAACAGTTGCTAATAGAATTATTGAATTAACACCTAAAGGTATTATAGATCGTTTAATGACTTTTGATGAATACATGGAAGATAATCGTGTAAAAGAACTAAGAGAAGAAATGTATAATTAATTTTATATTCTTTCTGAAAAGTTTGGTAGCTATGGTTTATCTCTACCCACAAATTTGTTTTTCCCTAATAAAAAGTTTATAGCTTTTGCAATATTTAGGTTAATGCTATTTTCTGTTTTAAGAGATGAAATGTAGCGAACAATTTCTTTTTGTTTTGAGGGAGAAAGATTATCAAAAACCTTTTTTGCTTCTTTATTTTTTAATAATGCATTTATTAATTTTGGATGTGGCGTTAGTGTTCTATTAGTAGTATCAAATTTGATAGTGATTTCAATACTTTCTCCAATTCTTTTAGGCGAATTTTTCAGCATAGAAGTATTGATGTATAATCTCCATTCACCTTTGTATTTAACCAATGTTTGAATATATGCTACTTTATTTACTGTTCCGCAAACAGGAATGAAGCCTTTGCTTTTACCTGCATCTTTAAATAATTGTTCTAATATTTTTATTGGAACAAACACAAAAGGATTAATTCCTATAATATTTATTTCTGATGTGAATTTGTACATTTTTCAAAGTACCGATTCTGTATTTCTCAATAAGAAATCTTGTTGAAGAGATGGTGCTTTAGTAAAGTAAAAAATAATAAATCAACCCCCAAATTCCTATAAATGTTAATCCAACGTATAGTATATTAAGATTACGTTTTAAATCTTTTTTTATTAAAAGTCGGTATAAAAACCAGCCCATAAAAACAATAAAAAAACCTATAGGTAAGTACATTCTTAGCATATTATTTCTATTTTAATTGGTTGTTTCGAATAACTGAAATAAAACAAAGGTATTATAATGAATTGATATTTTTTAAAACAACCTTTCATTCAAAAAAAGACTACTATCTGGTTTGTAAAGCATTATTGAGAATAGCTAGCAAATACTTGCATTATTCAAAACTAATTTTTATTTTACTAAGTTCTATTTATTAATTAACAAACAAAAAAACATGAAAAAAACTATTTTATTGCTTGCAGTTCCATTATTAATAATGAGCTGTAAAAATGAAAATGCATCAACAGATGCTAAAAAGGATGCACCTGTTACCTATCCGTATCAGGCAACTTATTCTTCAGATTGGGCAATTTCTACCAATACTAAAGATGCTCAAACCGTATTACAATCTTATAAAGATTGGGAAACTGATAAGTTAAGCAACGGAACTTCTTATTTGGCCGATACTGTAGAAATTGAATCGTGGACAGGTGATAGAATGAAACTTACAAAAGATAGCACGCTTCACTTATGGCAAAAATATAGAGACAGTATAAGTAGTTCTAAAATAAACGTAATAGCTTGGGTTGGTTTGCATAGCAATAATAAAAATCAAGATTGGGTAAGTGTTTGGTACACACAAACGGATACTTATAAATCAGGAAAAATTGATTCAGCTTTTTTTCAAGATGATAACCGTATAAAAGATGGTAAAATAAATTTCATCAGCACCAAAAAACAAGGATTGAAGAAATAATTCTTTTAATGTGATGAATGATTTTCAACTTTGCAAGAGAGCAGATTTTAATAAAAATATTTTATTTGCTTTCTTGTAAAGTTAATGTTGTGGTGTTGTGTTTCTTCTTCTTCTCATAAGAATAAAAAAAACACAACATCAATACAAAATTTGTTATTCTAAGAAAAACACAATTGTACTTACTACTCTGGCTTTTTGTATATATGGCTCTTTAGGTGCATCACTATCTCCTCCTCCTGCATCTTCATCGTAATGATACTTACCTGCAATAGTAATTTGACCTTGTGAAGCTGTTTTAATTTTACCTAATGTAGCTTTTGAATCATTTGCAAATTGTTCTCCTGCAACTCTTGCATTCTTAGTGCTTTCTGCAATAAGTTTAGGTTTTATTGAATTTAATTCGGGAAAGGAATAGTTTGTAGTAACTGTTGAGGTAAGATCTTTATTTACTAAATCTAATTTTATTTGGGCAGCTTTATCTTCAGTGCCTTGTATATCTTTTGATTGTATTGTTAAACTCTGCGTAGTACTATACCTATCAATTTTTGCTTTTACTTGTTGCCCGTTTTGCCATTGAATTTCATAATATTTTTGCTTATCATCAAAATTAATATTACTTATTTGTATCTCGTTTTTATTATATCCTTTATTTATTAAATAGGTGAGTACTAATTGCTTTTTTGCTTCAGATTGCTTTATAATATCTTGTAAATTATCTCCTGAAAAAGAAAAATTTACAGTAATAGAGGCAGCAGTTGCGGTTATGTTCATTTCGGCAAGACCTTTAACTGTTACAATTCTATCTTTATCACTAAATGTTTTTAATCCTTTATAAATAAATACACCTAATAGTGTTAAACCTAATAATAGTGCTATGCTTAAAAGGAGAGATTTTCCTGATGTTTTATTTTCCATTTTTTGAGGTATAAGGTTTAGAATATTTTTTTCAGCAAATAGATAAACTTTAATGTTTTTTTATAAGCTAATTTAATATTTTTTTACTAATAACATATATAATTGAATATAAAGATGTCATCAATATAAATACTGTTTTAATTGTTGTACGCCTTCACTTGCAGGAGCTTCTATTTTTATAATATTCTTAATATTTGTTGATGGAATTTTTTTATCTATTATAATTTTTTGTGCAAATGCTGGTGCATAATCAATTAAACCGGCAGCCGGATATACTAATAATGATGTTCCTATTACAATAAAAATATCGGCGGTTGATGTAATGTTGGCAGCTTCTTCAATCATTGGAACGGGTTCTTCAAACCAAACAATATGTGGCCTTAGCTGTATGCCATTTTCATCGGTATCTCCCATATTAATATCGTTTCTTATATCATAAATTTTATTATTGTTTTGCACGTTTCTCATTTTAAAAATTTCTCCGTGTAAATGAATAATATTGCTACTTCCTGCACGCTCATGTAAATCGTCTATATTTTGTGTAATGATAGTAACGTTAAAATCTTTTTCAAGTTCAGTTAAACCAACATGTGCAGCATTGGGTTTTGCATTAGCAATCTCTTTTCTTCGCATATTATAAAAGTCAAGCACCAATTGCGGATTAGTAGCAAACCCTTGTGGAGTGGCTACTTCATACACATTATAGCCCTCCCATAATCCATTAGTATCTCTAAAAGTGTTTAATCCGCTTTCTGCACTAATACCGGCACCTGTTAGTATAACTATATGTTTTTTGTTTTTGATGTTTTCTTTTTTCTCCATATCCATACAACTAAAATAATACTAATAATTAAAGGCCAAATATTTATGATTGCAAGTATTAATTGTTCAAATAATTTTATACTGTTGCTAAATGCATTTTTTATTTTAAAAATAAAACCTTCGTTATAATTGTTTGCTAAATTGGCGTTGTATTCGTAATACGTTAAATTAATGGTACTATATGCTGCTGAATGTGTCATATAATTTATTCTTCCCGCTGCTGCTTCTATATCTTCTTGAATATTGTTGATTTCTTTTTGTATTTCTATAATGTCTCTTATGTTTTTTGCTTGTTTTAATAATTCTAAATACTGTAGCCTTACTTGTTTTTTAGCTTCCATTCTTGCTTTGGTATCTACAATTTCTGTAGTAACATCTTCACTATTAATTCTTTTATCAATAATATTTATATCGTTACCGTTTAGTGAGTTTATTAAATCGTCAAACTTTTCTATAGGCACTTTTATTACTATTGTATTTTGAAAAGTTCCATCATTTTGTGTTTGCTCTTCTTTAGCAATATATGCTGCATAGTTTTTTATGTTTGAACGAATGCTGCTGTTATAATTGTTGTAATTTTTTACTTCTATTTTAATATCGGCAGTTTTAATAATTTTCTTCTCCCAATTTTCTTGTTTAGTTGGTTCTTTTTTTTCATCTGTTGTATTGGCATTTCCTGAAGCATAAGTTGTAGTATCTGCCTTATAGTTGTTTGTTTCTTGTTGTTTAGTTGGTTGGGGAGTTTGTGCTGCACTATCTTTATTGCTGTTGTTGCATGAAAGTGATAGTACAGTAATAATTATTATAAGAAAAAATTGCTTCATAGTTTTTATTTTGGTAATAGATGCAATTATGTAGTTATTACATAATCTTATAGGTGAAGATTAGTTTTAGTTTAATACAGAAGATTTGCAGATGTAACCTGCAGGCTTTGTTAATTGTATATGTAATAAAAAATTAACTACTAATTTTTTGGTAAAAATGATAAATATAGCAGCCTGCACAGAAGCCAATCAATGACTCTAAAGAAGAAAAAATAATTAATGTTATTGCTCCAATAAAAGCAATGTAATTATAGTGTGTGTAACCGGTTATACTTATTAATAATGTTAATACAAACCCCATTTGTGCTGCAAATTTTTTGGGAGCTCTATCAACAGGTTTATTACCTAATGCTTTTTTTGTAAGAATATAGTTTGCTGTATAGCTTAATATACTAAGCTTGCCATTAACAAAAGCACGCAGAAAAAAATCGATACACATAAATACTGCAATTATCCAATAACCCGTAATAAGAAAAGCTATTGATAAAATAAAAACTAGAAAAGCAATTACTCTTATTTTGTATTCATTAACAGTAACAAAATCTACAGGGCAAATAATATTATTGTTTTTCATTATTTATTTTTGAGATGTTCAACATTTTTTTCTCCTGCAGTAATTGCAATTGGTAAAATATTTTGTTTAGGTGGCAACGGACAAGTTGCATAAGGTGTAAATGCACAAGGTGGGTTAAATGCTTTATTAAAATCTAAAATGGTGTATCCATCTTTATCTGGCATGTTTGCATACATGAATCTTCCGGCAGGATATGTTTCGTTACCACTTGTAGCATCTCCAAATACAATAAATAATTCATTATCTTCTTGTAATGCATCTAAGCTATATTGTTGATTGTTTAAAGTAAAAACTAATTTTCCGGGAGAGTTTTGTGCGTTGGTTTGACCAATAATATTTGTTATGAAAATTGAAGATTTTTGTTGTGATGGTTTTTGCAAATAAGCTTTTATTTTAAAATTACTATCTGCGGGATAATAGGGAATTTCTTTAAATGCTTTTACTAAATTGCTGTTTATATCTCTTAACCGTATTCCAATTTTATCTTCACGTTTAATAATTGTCCATCTTAGATTTTTGTATGAACATTGAATTGGTTTTTCAGAATCTTTAGTAAAAATGATTGGATCAGTTTTTCTTATTCCGTTAACTAAAATTGCTGTTTCTTTATTTGCATGTAGTATAACAGTTGTGCTTTTTAATTCAAACCAACCTGCATTTTCTGTGATACTGTTTTTCGGAAATTTTATTTGAACATTACTGCCCGAACCGAAAGTATTTTTACCTTGTTGCAACCAATATAAACCTACTAAATTTAACCAGCCATCTTCTTTTTTTAAACTTTCTATACGTTTGGTATGCCATGCATCAATTTCTTGTTGATAGGTTGTTTGTGCATGTGTGTAAATAACAGATAATAATAAAAAATTGAATAAAAACGTCTTCAACATAGGTGGTTGTTATGACGCAAATATAGTCTACTTAAATAATAGGGTAATATTTTTCTAAATTTTTGTTTCGGCTAATGTTAAAATAATTGCTAACTCTTCGGGCTTTACTGTTTGAACAGATAGTCTTCCTAAACGCACTAAATCCATTTGTTGTAAACGTTTATCGGCTTTTATTGTGGCTAAATTAACGGGTTTCTTTAATTTTTTGTGAGGCTTTAAATCAACTACAACCCATGCATTTTCCTCTGTTGTAGGATCTTGATAAAATTCTTTTACCACTTTTGCAATACCTACAATTTCTAAACCTTCATTGCTGTGATACCATAAAACTAAATCTCCTTTTTTCATGGATTTTAAGTTATTTCGGGCAGCATAATTGCGAACTCCATCCCAAAAAGTTTGACCATCTTTTTCAAATTGTTGCCAACTATATTTAAAAGGTTCTGATTTTACTAACCAATAATTCATAATTAATTATTTTGGGTAAAAAGGTGAGAATGATTAATCATTCACTTGCTAATACATCTGCTAAATGCAAAACTTTTATTTTGTTATTATGATTTTTTAAACAACCATCAATATGCATTAAGCAACTCATATCGGTACTTATAATATAATCTGCACCTGTTGCAGTGGCATTGGTAATTTTTTGCTCACCCATGGCAATGCTGATAGGTTCAAATTTTACGGCAAATGTTCCACCAAAACCGCAACAGGTTTCATTATCATTCATTTCAACTAATTCTAAACCTTTTACTTTACTTAATAAGCGGCGTGGTTCTTCTTTCACTTTGCATTCACGCAGTGCAGCACAACTATCATGATAAGTTGCTTTGCCGTTAAATGTTGCACCTACATCCTCTATATTCATTATTTTGATTAGAAACTCACTTAATTCAAATGTTCTTTCGCCTAAACTTTTTACATCGTTATGTACCGAAGAATTATCAAATAAAGTAGGGTAGTAGTTGCGTATAAAACCAACACAGCTTGCACTGGGGGCAACTATATATTCTGCATCAGAAAAATCTTTTAAAAATTTTGAACATATATCTTTTGCTTCGCCCCAAAAACCTGCGTTAAATGCGGGTTGCCCACAACAAGTTTGATTGGTATTGTAAGAAACCTTGCAACCAACTTTTTCTAAAACTTTAACCATATTAAATGCTACTGTTGGATAAAGTTGATCTATAAAGCAAGGCACAAATATTTGAATGTTCATATTTAGTATCTGATGTCTTTATATGTAAATTATTTTGTATTAGTAAGCTTCTTGTTTAAGGCTATCATTTTTAATGCAGTAATGGCTGCTTCTTCTCCTTTATGTCCATGCTTTCCACCAATTCTTTCTATGGCTTGTTCTTCTGTATTTACGGTTAATACACCAAATATTACCGGTACTTCTAAAGATAAATTTAATTGTGTAATACTGTTGGTAATGTTTTGGCAAACGTAATCAAAGTGTGGGGTATCGCCTTTTATTACTGTTCCTAAAACAATATAGGCATCGGGTATTGGGTTGCTGTGTGTGTAATGTTGTTTTACTGCAAATGGAATTTCAACAGCACCGGGAACGGTTATGGTTTTATGTTGAATATTGCTTGCTTTGAAAATTTTTTTGCAGCCTGCTTCTAATTTATTTACAATGGCAGCATTCCATTCTGTTTTTACAATAATTACAAAGGCATCCTTTAAAACAGGGATGCCTTTGTGTAATGATGTGTTTCCTTTTGTTGCCATTAGTTTATGCTCAAATCGTTTTTTTCAATACTTAATTGATAAATGTATTTATCGCTACGGCCGTTATCTACTTTAGGGAATTTTTCTTTAATTGTTTTATACAATTCTAGGGCTTGTTGGGTTTTACCGTTTACTTTACTTAAGGCTGCTGCACGAAATAAATATTCTGCTGAAGCTGCTGCATCTTCTTCAAAATTACTACCTGCTTTTTTGTAATATTCAATGGCTTCATCGTTTTTCTTTAATTCGCTATATGCATCGCCCAATATGCCGTAAGCTGAAGTTTGAATTTGCTTTGCAGAAGTTGAAAAATCTTTTAACTGGTCAATTGCTTTTTGAAATTCTCCTGTTTGTAAATAACAAACCCCTGCATAATATTTTGAAAGGTTAGCAGCTTTTGTTCCGCTATAGTTTTTTTCAATGTATAAAAATCCTTTTGCAATACCATCTCCATTTAAAGCAAGGTTAAATGAATCTTTTCTAAAATATTCTTCGGCTTTGTATATTACTTCTTGTGCTTTTTCTTCTTTTGGTTTAACTATTAAATTTATGTAACTATACCAACCGCCAACAATTACAATTAATGCAGTTAAAGCAATTATAATTGTTTTTTTATTTTTTTGCCAAATACTCTGTGCTTGTAATAACACATCTTTTTCAACTACAGTTTCCTCATTTTTATGTGCACTCATTTTTTAGAATTGTTTTTTATTTTAAAGAATTAATCAATATCAAATTCAAAATTGTCTCCTACATATACATCTTTCAATACTTCACTATCATCTGGCCAAGGGCTTTCTTCTGCAAATTTTACACTTTCTTCTACTACTGTATTTATTCTTGCATCAATAGCATTTAAATCTTCTTGTGTAGCAAAATTATTTTCAAGAATAGTATGCATTACTTGTACAATAGGATCTTGTTGTTTATATTCATCTACTTCTTCTTTAGTACGATATTTTTGTGGATCGCTGATGGAGTGCCCCTTGTAACGGTAAGTTTTCATTTCTAATAAAGTTGGACCACCGCCTTCTCTTGCACGTTTTACGGCACGGGCAACTGCTTCGTGTACTGCTTCGGCACTCATCCCATCTACTTTATCGGCAGGCATTTCGTAAGCATCAGCTAATTTGTATATATCTTGAACATTTGAAGTACGCTCAACCGAGGTGCCCATTGCATAATTGTTGTTTTCACATATATATATAACGGGTAATTTCCACAACATTGCCAGATTAAAACTTTCGTGTAAAATACCTTGTCTTGCTGCACCATCGCCAAAATAACAAAGTACTACATTGCCGGTATTTTTATATTGCTCGGCAAAGGCTAAGCCGGTGCCTGTGCCAATTTGTGCACCTACTATACCATGACCGCCAAAAAAATAATTTTTAACATCAAAAAAGTGCATACTACCACCTTTGCCTTTTGCACAGCCTGTTGCTTTACCGTATAATTCTGCCATACAAGCATTAGGAGTTGTTCCTTTTGCTAAAGCTAAACCATGATCTCGATAGGCGGTAATAAAAGGATCTTCATGCTGCGTTGCAGTCATACAGCCTGCAGCAATGGCTTCTTGGCCAATATAGGCATGAAAAAATCCGCGAATTTTCCCAGCCATTTTATACATTTCTTCGGCTTTTAATTCAAATTGGCGAATAAGTTGCATTAATTCGTACCAATACAAATATGTTTCTTTAGAAAATTTAGTAGGCACTGTGCTGAAATTTTTGAGGGGCAAATATAGTGGAAAGTAGAAAAAGGTAAATAGGAAATTGTAAACAAGTGATTGGAGTGAGGAAATAAGGAATTGGGAAAATTAATTTGTGATGGATTGAGGAGGAAATTTTTATCAATATTTATTTGGATGGGTAATTTTTTTTGCTGCAAAAAAAACAAAGTATGTAAATGGGAATGCTGCTAATACATCAACAGTGTAATGTACATGCTGTATTAAAACCATTATACCAATTGCAATTGATGCGATGAAAGCTATTAATTTTTCTGATTTTTTTTGCAGACATAAACTCATTAAAAAAAGGGTAGAAGTGTGTCCTGAATAAAACAAATCTTTACTTATAAATTTTCCGCCGTAAAAAATATTGGTAATGGGGTCAATTAATGGGATTAAACCTTGTGGTGGGTTTAAAGGCACTAAACCAATAGTAATTATTCTTGAGATATTTAAAATAACATAACACCACAAAAACAATAACAACATTTTGGGGTTATTTATGCATCTTATAATTACTAAAATAGTGATGAACCAAATAGGTGTGAAAATATAAACAGATAAATCTGTTGGTGTTATTTTTTGTAATATCCAATCATTTAAAACAATACCTTGCCTGGCTTCTATATATTTAAAAAAAAGAGGATATAGTAAAAGGATAATGAATAAAATAGATAAACCCAGCAACAACTTTTGTTTAAATAGTTTTTGTTGCCAGGCTTCTTTCCAAAGTATAGAGGCAGATTGCTTCATTCAAATGCAATGATAACCTATTATGTTTTTAATAATGCCATCTTACAAAAGCTTCCATGGCTGCATATTTGGTTAATCCAAGATTTGCATAAAGATTGGCTGTGTTGGCATTTCTATCTTCTGCACGTTGCCAAAACTCACGGTTATCTGTTCCTTGAAAAGGAACCATATCTTTTTGAGATTGGTGTATGAAAATTCCAAAACGTTTTTTCATTACTTGGTCTGGGCTCATAGGTATTGCCATTTCAATATCTGCAATATCCCATTCTTGCCATGCACCTTTGTATAGCCAAACCCAACAATCTTTTACCCATTTTTCTCCGTTGGCTTTTAGGCGTTTCATACTTTCAAAAATAATATCTAAACAAACTTTATGTGTACCGTGGGGGTCTGCTAAATCGCCGGCACAATAAATTTGATGTGGTTTTAGTTTGTTCAAAAATTCCATGGTTATTTTAATATCTTCTTCGCCCATAGGATTTTTTTGAATAGTACCTGTTTCATAAAACGGAAGGTTTAAGAAATGTGCATTATCATCTTTTAAACCAACATAACGGCAAGTTGCTTTGGCTTCGCATCTTCTTATTAAGCCTTTTATATTTCTAATTTCAGCGGTATCTACTTCATTTAATTTTTTGGTTGAAAGAAAATTTCTTGCTTCGGTAAGAACATCTTCTGTTTTTTTATTATCAATTCCAAACATATTTTCAAAGCCTACTGCAAAATCTAAAAATCGGGTAACAAATTCGTCGGTAACGGCAATGTTTCCACTGGTTTGATATGCTACATGTACATCGTGCCCTTGATCATGTAAACGCATAAATGTTCCGCCCATACTAATAATATCATCATCGGGATGTGGAGAAAATATGACACATTTTTTTGGATGTGGTGCACTTCTTTCAGGATGATTGGGAATAACTGCATTGGGTTTTCCGCCGGGCCAGCCTGTAATACTATCTCGAAGCATATAATATACTTGTAAGTTTATTTCGTAGGCTTCTCCTTTTTCTACCAATAAATCTCCTAAACCATTTTCGTTGTAATCTAATGTGGTTAGGCTTAAAACGGGTTTATTCATTTTTAGTGCCATATGTGTTACGGCACGTTTAATGGTTTTGGGATCCCATTCTACTTCACCAGTTAGCCAAGGAGATTTTATTCTGGTTAATTCTGTTGCTGCATTTTTATCTATAATAAAAGTGCAATCGTTGTGTTGTTGTAAAATGCTTGCCGGTATTTGTTCGGTTACAAAACCTTCAACACTTTTGGCAATGATGGGGGCTTTCATTCCCCATGCCATTAATATAATTCTTTTGGCTTTTAAAATGGTATTAATGCCCATGGATATTGCCATGCGTGGTACTTGTGAAATATTTTGAAACTCGAATGAGTTGGCAATACGTGTACTGTTTTCTAAACTTACTAATCTTGTTTTTGAATAAATGCTACTGCCTGGTTCGTTAAAACCTATATGACCATTATTACCAATGCCTAATATTTGTAAATCAATCCCTCCTACTGCTTCAATTAATTGATCGTATTTCTGACAATACTTTTTTATTTCTTCTTTAGGCCATTGTCCATTGGGAATATGAATGTTTGCGGGGTCAATATCTACATGATTAAACAAATGCCTATGCATAAAACTCCAGTAGCTTTGCAAAGCTTCTTTTTGTAATGGATAGTATTCATCTAAATTAAAAGTAATAACGTTTTTAAAACTTAATCCTTCTTCTTTATGCATACGAACCAATTCGGCATATAGCGTTATGGGTGTAGATCCTGTGGCTAAGCCTAATATACAGTCTTGACCTTTTTTTTGTTTTTCTTTTATTAAGGCTGCAATTTCTTTAGCTGCATGAATTGAACCTTGTTTGGGGGTGTCAAATATTTTTACGGGAATTTTTTCGAAACTGTCAGAAAGATCGACAGATAGTTTTGATTGGATCATGATTGCTTGCTTTTGCATTGCGAAGATAAATTATCGCAATTATTTGTGTATTGTTTTTTAAAAATTATGTTTTGAAAGTTGCTATTTTTTCCCAAAATAATTTACTCCCCACATATTGTAGCGTACTTTTTGTGTTTCAATTCTTCTTTTAAAATCGGCTTCATTTTTTTGTTCTGTTGGTGTCCATAAAACTTCACTTAAAGCACTTATTCTTGGGAAAACCATGTATTCTAATTTTGAAATGTTGCCAATATATTCTGTCCATACATTTGCTTGGGCTCCTAAAATATATTTTTTATTTTCGTTATTTAATTCTTTAGGCACAGGATCGTAACTGTACACTTTTTCTAAACTTGTAAAGCCTCCAATGGTTACGCTATCTTCTTTTTGAGTTTGAGAATGATCAAAATAACACCAGCCTCCGGGAGTCATTATTACATTGTGTTTTTGTTTGGCTGCTTCAATGCCGCCTTGTTCTCCACGCCAACTCATTACGGTTGCATTTGGTGCAAGCCCCCCTTCTAAAATTTCATCCCATCCAATAATTTGTCTTCCTTTTGTATTTAAATATTTTTCTATACGTTGAATGAAATAGCTTTGTAAACCATGTTCATCTTTTAAACCTTTTTCTTTTATTAATTGTTGACAAAATGCAGAACGCTTCCAACTTTCTTTGGGGCATTCATCTCCGCCAATGTGTATATATTTTGAGGGGAATAGTTGCATTACTTCATTTAATACATTCTCTAAAAAATTAAAAGTGTATTCGGTAGGTGCATATACATCTTCAAACACACCCCAAGCTTGTTGTACTTGTTTGGTGGTGCTGTCTCCGTGCCACATAGTTCTTGAATTGTGTTTAGTTGGCTCATCAGGAAAACAACTTAATTGCGGATAAGCTGCAATAGCAGCAGAAGAATGACCCGGTAATTCAATTTCAGGGATAACAGTTATAAATCTATCGGCAGCATATTTTACTACTTCTTTTATTTGTTCTTGTGTATAGTATCCGCCATAATATTCGCCATCGTTGCCTTTGCCCGGATAACGACCAATAATTGTTCCATTTCTAAAACCACCCACTTGTGTTAGTTTAGGATATTTTTTAATTTCTATTCTCCAACCTTGGTCATCTGTTAAATGCCAATGAAATGTATTCATTTTGTGTAGGGCAATAAAATCTATATATTTTTTTATATAATCAATAGGGAAAAAATGCCGACTAACATCTAAGTGCATTCCTCTGTAAGCAAAGCGTGGAGCATCTTCTATTGAAATAAAAGGGATGGACAATTTAGAATTTTTAGTTGTTGGAAGCAATTGCAGTAAACTTTGTATTCCATAAAAAGTACCGTTTAATGAACTGCCTTGAATATGGATGGATGTTTTGTTTACAGTTAAAGTATATGCTTCTTCATTATCGGGTTTACGAATAAAAACGGGTGTTGTTATACTAATAAAATTTGAAGTTGCATTTTCAACTTGTTTTAATTTAAACCCATAAAATTTTTGTAAATAGTTATTTAAAAAATGAACACTGCGTTGCTCTTTTTTATTAGCAATAATAACTGTTGAAGGAGATAATACAAATTCTCCTTTTGTAGGAAAACTAACTTTTGCTGGTTGCGGAATAATGTTTATTTCTTGTGCCGATACTGAAATATAAAACATAAAAAAGCTACAAATGACTGCGATATTTCTTTTCATAAAGGTGATTGTTGAAAAACTAAAATAAGTATAAATAATAAAACGTTTTTTTTTATTTTCACTCTATGAAAAAAATAATTTTTGTTGTGGTTGTAACACTTTTTACAATAAATGCATTTGCAACAGTTGATACTATTTTAATATACAGTAATGCTATGCATAAAAGCAGTAAAGCTGTTATTGTTACACCTTCTAATTATTCTTCTTCAAACAAAAAATATCCGGTAGTTTATTTATTGCATGGCTATAGTGGAGATTACAGTAATTGGGCAAAAAAAGTACCGTTACAAAAATATGCCGATAATTTTCAAATAATTTTTGTTTGCCCTGATGGCGGTTTTAGCAGTTGGTATTTTGATAGCCCTGTGGATAGTACATATAAATATGAAACCTATGTTGGTATTGAAATTCCTGCATTTATAGATGCACATTACAATACGATTGTTAATAGAAAAGGAAGAGCGATTACGGGTTTAAGTATGGGTGGGCACGGCGGTTTGTTTTTAGGATTTAGGCATGCCAATATTTTTGGTGCTTGCGGAAGTATGAGTGGCGGAGTTGATTTGCATTACAGCCATAATAAATTTGATATTAAGAAAAGAATTGGTGATACTATTACCTATGCTAAAAATTGGGATAAATATTCTGTAATCAATGCAATTGAGCAACCACCTGCCGATACTTTAAAAATTATTTTTGATTGTGGAATTAATGATATTTTTTATGCGAATAATAAAGCCTTGCATGAAAAAATGTTACAATTAAAAATTAATCACGATTATATTGAAAGACCAGGCAAACATGAATGGGCTTATTGGATTAATGCTTTGCCTTATCAGCTTTTATTCTTCAGTAATTATTTTGGTAACTTAAACTAACTTAAAAGGGAAGATTAATACCTAATTGTATAGCATAATTTTTAATTTCAACTCCATTTATTCTTTTCTCTGACCATGAAAAATTTTTCATCCACCCATCGTTATATTGCCTTGCAGGATCTTTTACTTTATAGGCAAAATCAACACGAATTAAAAAATAATTGAAATCGAATCTAAGCCCTGTGCCAATGCCTAAAGCTAAATCTTTGCCCAATCTTCCTAAATTAATTTCGCCATTGGGGTTACTGGCAGTGGGTTTTAATGCCCATATATTTCCTGCATCAGCAAATAAAGCACTTGCAATTTGAAAAGATGAAGTTGTAAAAAGTGGGAAACGATATTCAATATTGGCTTCTATACTAAAATTTCCAAAACGATCTGTGTATTGAGATTGGCTTGTATCACTTAAAATAGAAGAGCCTAAACCTAATTGCCTTAAACCCCATGCTCGCATACTATTGGGGCCGCCCATATAAAACTCTTTATACACGGGCACATATTGCCCACTACGCGGAAACACAACTCCTGAATAGAATCTGCCTGCTAATGATGTTTTTTTATATTTATGCAAATATTTATATTCTGTTTCAATTTTTTCGTAAGTAAATAATTTGTCTGTTGATTTTGTAAATGCTGAAATCAATAAACCTGATTCTTCAAACCCTAAATGAATAAAATGACTTATGTTTTTATTATTTTTTCCGGGAAAAGTTTTGCTTATACCTGCAATAATGCCAACAACGGTTCCATCTCTAAAAGAATTTTTAAGAAAAGGGTTTTGATTAATTAAGCTATCAAAACCTTTTAAAGTATCTACTCCGTATAGTTCAATATTTAATGGTTTTAAACTAAAACCCCATGTGCCATTTTTAGAAGTGGCTTCATATCCAAAACTTGCTGTTGCAGAGCGTAATCTATAAATATCTCTTCTATCTGTATAAGCAGCAGCACCAGAAACTACTGTTCTTTTATTATCTAATACTTTTAATTTCTTGTTTAAAAAAGGAGGCATAATTAAACGAGGGAAAATATAGTTATGTTGCAAACTTGCTTGTAAAGTTTGTAACACATCTGAGTTTACATTATTTGCCCCTCCAATATTTAACTCTGTGCCCAAACGCAAACTGGTAGCAGATTGTATAGCTTGCTTCCAAATATTTTTATTTTTATATGTGAAATTTAGGGCTAAACCTAAAGTATTTCCCGAAGTAATATCACCTGTATTACGGCTGCCTTCTATATTGGTTTCAAAACTTTGTTTTAATGCGGGTACTAAAAAAATATGCAGGTCTAAAGAGTCTTTGCCTATTTCTTTAATGCGTGCATCAATTTGTTGCCATGCACTAATTCTACTTAAGTTATTAATTGATTTATAAAACAATGTTTCTCTGTACAAACTATCTTTTCTTAAAAAAGCGTTATCTCTCATAGGTCTTAATCTAAACTTGCCTACACTATCTCTAACAATTAAATCTTTTGAAAGGCCTTTGCTGTATCGTTCTTTTAAATTGTTGTGATGAATAATAATACTATCCGGAATATCGGATGGTTTTGTTTCAGGATAGAAATAAGTTTTATTGATATAATATTTTGTAACCTTACTTGAATCGGAAATCTTTTTTTGTTTGAATAATACTTTCCAACGTGGGTTTAGTGTTCTGTTGGTTGCTGCTTCTTTTAATAATTTTGTTTGCTCGGCAATGTTGAAAGTGAGTTTTAATAAAGAAGGATTAATTGTATCAACTTCTGCCAAAAAATCTTCTCTTGATAATTTGTAATAACCACTGTCTCGGTATATAGATGATAATCTGTCTAATTCATTGCTAATGCCTTGTTTAGAGTAATTAACTTCTTTTTTAAATTCACTTTTTGCTGCAGAAGCTATAGCAATTTTTTGCAAATTGCTATCTAACATTACATATCCAACCGAATCTACAATTGCATTTTTGCCTGTATTAATATTAATGGTTACATAAGTACGTATTTGTTTCTCTTTTATTTTTTTCTTTAAAAAACCTTCGGAAGTTTTTACAAAAACTGTATCAAAATTTATTGTGTATTTAGGAAAAGTTGCATAGTAATATCCTTTTGAATTCAAATAAGCATTCATATATTTTTCAGAACGAAAAATATTGGCAGAATCAAATATGGGAGGGTTTTTTAAGATAGTTGTGAATAATGGTTGTTGAAATGAGAACTTAATTTCTTTCACATATCTTGCTATTAAACTATCATCAAAATAATTATTAAGTGTGGTGGAAAGATTTTTTTTTGCTTCTTTTGATATTGGACCATTAACAATTACTTTGTTTTGAAAAACAAATGGTTTATTTGGGGCATAATTTTTTACACGTACGCCACAAGACGATAGTAAAATAAGTATAAATAAAAAGTAATGTTTTTTTATTAATTGAATAAAACGCATATGCAATGTTAAGCAAGAATGAGGTCAAATATATTCAATCTTTATGCCATAAAAAGCAAAGAAATGAAACAGGCTTATTTATTGCCGAAGGGCCCAAATTAGCAGAAGAAATTTTAGCGAGTAGTTATATTATAGAAAAAGTGTATGCTTTGCCCGAATGGATTGAAAAGAACAACAAAATAAATGCCGTTGAAATAACCCAAAAAGAATTAAACCAAATAAGCCAATTACAAACACCTAATGAAGTTGTATTGATTGTAAAGCAAGCCGGTATTGGCATTGAGCCAATATTGAAAAATAATTTTACAGTAGTATTAGATGATATACAAGATCCGGGAAATTTAGGAACAATTATACGTTTATGCGATTGGTTTGGTGTGCAACAAATTATTTGCAGTAATAATACTGTTGAATTATATAATTCTAAAGTAATTCAAAGCACTATGGGCTCTTTTGTAAACGTAAAAATTTGGTATAAAAACTTGATTGATTTTTTTAATTCGAATAAAAATATTCCTGTATGGGGGGCTGTATTAAATGGAATGAATGTGTATGAATTAGTAAAACCCAAGGAAGCAATATTATTAATTGGTAATGAAGGAAAGGGAATTAATAATAACTTACTTTCTTTTATTCATAAAAAAGTTACTATTCCTAAAAAGGGGAAAGCTGAATCGTTAAACGCTGCTGTGGCTACAGGTATTTTGCTTTCTCATCTTACCTAAATTGAATTGCTTTTACAGGCTTTATAGACGTTGCTAATAATGCAGGTAGTATTAATGATGCAATACAAACAATTATTGTTACTAAAATAATTAAACCTACTTGCCACCAAATAATTTGTACGGGAGCATAAGCAATATAATAATTGGCTTCATTTAATGTTATGATGCCCGTGGTTTGTTGTAAAATACAAATGCCTAAACCTAATAAAGCACCAATAGCTGTACCTTTTAAAGCAATTAAACCTGCATAGTATAAAAATAATTTTTGTAAGGCACCATCTCTCATTCCAACAGATTTTAAAACACCAATCATTCTTGTTCTTTCTAAAACTAAAATTAATAAACAGGTTATTAAATTAATTACGGCAACAATACTCATTACAATAAAAATAATAGTTCTATTGTTGTCTAGAATTGCTAACCAATCAAAAATATTCGGATATACTTCTCTTATACTTCTACTGCCCCAAACCGTTGGTAGTACTTCATTTAATTGCTTGCTTACGGTTGTGTCTTCTCCGTGATTATTGTGTTTTAAAATTATTTCATAACCGCCAATTTCATTAGAAGTAAGGTTGCTTACTCTTTGTAACAATTTTAGATCTGTAATGCCAAAAAGTTTATCATATTCTTCAATACCGGTTCTATAAATGGCTGCAATTAATACTTTTCGGTAAGTACTTTGATTGTTGGGAGATATAAAAAATAAAGTTGCAGTATCATTCAAATTTAAATTTAATTCGTTGGCAATGGCTTCCGATAAAATAATTTCTTTGCTGTAACTGCTATCATTAAAATGCAACCATCTTCCTTTTATAATAAATTTTTTTAGTTGAAGACTGTCGTATGCCTTATCAATTCCTTTAAGCAATAAACCTGCTATTTCTTGCCCTTTTTTTAATACAGCACTTTTGGTAGCAAATGGTTGAAAATGTGCAATAACGGGATTGTTTTTTAAAATATTTTCTACTGTATCGTTTCTTTCAATAACAGTTTCTTCGGCAATTAAAGATTTATCTAATTCTAAATGTTGAACGCGAATGTTTCCCCAAAAATTAAAAACTTTTTCTGATACTTCTTTTTGAAATCCGTTAACAAAGCAAATTGTAATAATCATGGCAGCAACACTTATTGCCGTTGCTGCAACCGATAAACGAATAATAAACCTTGAAAAAGTTTTTTGTTTATTAAATGCAATTCTTTTTGCTATGTACCAAGTTGTATTCAAATTGATTGATAGTTGTTGCCAAAACTAAATGTATGTATTAATATAACAAAAGCATTTATCAATAATTAAGTTTTGTATGTTTATATTATGAAGCTATTGAAAAAAATGATGTTATTAATGCTGTGTTGTGTATTTTGTTTACAAATATTATCTCAGCAAAATGCAGATGCAGTTTATGTTTCAAACATTAAAACCGTAAAATTATTTCAACAAAACAATCAAGAAAGTTTACCTGTACTGCAATTAAATTCTAACGATATTATTGAATTGCATTTTGATGATTTAGATGGGTATGTAAAAAATTATTATTACACATTTGTTTTATGCAATGCAGATTGGCAGCCGGCAGATGTTAGCCCTTTTGATTATTTAAAAGGGTATCAAATACAAAGAATTACACAATACAGAAACTCGTCTATTGCTCAAACAAATTACATACATTATCAAGCTCAACTGCCCGAAAGTTCTTGTATTCCAATTAAAAGTGGTAATTATTTATTAAAAGTTTTTTTGAATGGAAATATGGATCAATTGATGTTTGCCAAAAAGTTTTATGTTGTTGAAAGAAGGGCAGGAGTGGCAGCAACTATGTCTCAAATTATTGATGTAGAGAAATTTTCAACACATCAAAAATTAAAATTGAAAGTTGCTTTACCAGAAAAAGATTTGTTTAATGTGCAACAACAGGTTAAATTAATTGTAATGCAAAATAACAGAACAGATAATGCTTATATAAATATTCAACCAACATATATAAGAGGAAATATTTTAGAATACGATAACACAAATGAATTAATTTTTGAAGGAGGGAATGAATACAGATGGGCAGATTTAAGAAGTTTTCGTTTTTTAAGTGAACGTATTGATAAAGTTATTCAACCGAATGATGTGTATTTAAAACCTGATGTAAACCGTTTGCAACAACGTTATTTATACATGAAAGATTTAAACGGTTATTATGATGTAAGCACTACAGAAAGTATAAACCCATGGTGGCAAACAGAATATGGTAAAGTGCATTTTACTTATGTACCTCCTAACAATAAAGCTTATGCAAATAATGATGTGTATTTATTAGGAGAATTAACCGGAAATGAAATTAGTGATACAAGTAAAATGATTTTTAATGAAGATAAAGGTGTATATGAAAAAGAATTGTATTTAAAACAAGGTTATTATAGTTATACTTATGGTACAAAAAATAATATTGATAAACAGGCAAATGCAACTTTTGCTTTAACAGAAGGAAACTATTGGGAAACAGAAAACGATTATCAAATATTTGTTTATTTCCGTCCGCTTAATGCAAGGCATGATGAGCTTATTGCACTTTCTGTTTTTAATTCAAAGAATGTTGGTTTATAATTATCAAAACACCATCCACTTCCATTGTAAACAACCTTGCGATAATTCTAAAGCTGGTGTTGGAAATTTAAATGCATTCAAAGCAAAAAAAACACCTTTCAAAAATTTACTATGTGTTTTTATTTTAGTAAAATCAATATCGGGAGCTAAGTAAAATTGCCTGAAGCGTGGAATATCATTTCTATTAAAAATAATATTTCCGTTATTATCTTTTACCGTATTGCTACTTGCGGCAAACATTCCATTTGCACCGTAACCTATTGCCATATTCAGCCATGATGGGAACTTTGTTTGTTTGAAAAAAGAAGCAATATTAAAACTCAGCCAATAAGTTTGTGCATTATAATCTTTTAATATTCTCGAAAAAAAATTCTTCCCAAAAACACTATCAGCTCTGTTATTCAAACCATAATTTGCATAATCATTTATATGAGAAGAAAATTTAATTTGTATTCTTTGTTCTTTCCAATGTAATTGTTGAAAAAGATAACCGGCACTGCCTGCAATATTGGCGGTATAATCTCCTAAACTAAATCCCCATTCTTTTGAAAAACCATCAAAAACCTCAATAATACTCATATATGCTAAACCACTTGCAGCACCCAACCAGTAACTTTTTTTATTATTATATCCAACCCATTTAAAGCTTTCACTTGTTATTCTGCTTATGTTGTATGCACTCCAAGCATGCCCTACTTTATCCATTTGTAACCATTCATTATTATCATTAAAAAAATGAAAAGGAGCAAACGGATAACCTTTATACCATGCATTATATAAAACTGCCATTGAACTTACAGTAGCAACTACATTAGTAGCACCCAAAACAATCGCTCTTTTTTTATTGAGTTTTATCAATAAACTATCTTGAGCAAAACTTGTTTGTATGATTAATAAACATATAAAATACAACCGCCATTTCATTACACCAAACTTAGTATAAATGCAGTATATTTTTTTGTTGGAACAATTTCGAGATAAGAAGTAGTTTTATAAAATTTGGTTATTTGCTAAACCTGCAACTATTTTGCATAATAAAACAAAAGCATGGCAACATTTGAACCTCCTATACATTGGAATGATTATGAAGATATAGCATTAAAATTGTATGAAAAATTTGGTGATGAGTTTACTGAATCAAAAATTTATCGGGTTAGATTTACCGATTTATTAGAGTGGGTTTTGCAATTACCTAATTTTGTTGGTACACGAGAACAAAGCAATGAAGGACATTTAGAAATGATACAAAGTACTTGGGTGTATGAATGGAGAGATAATCAGAAATAATTTTATTACATCACTTTATATTTTTTTGCTTGAAATTAGTAACAGCATTTTTGAAATTAATTCGCTGGCCTAACCTTGTGTTTATTGCTTTAACACAAGTTATGTTTTTTTATTGTATTGTTTTACCTGCGTTAAATAGTACTGGTTTAAAACCTGTTTTATCTACTACAATGCTTATACTGCTTGTAATTAGTTATGTATTAATTGCAGCAGGCGGAAATATTATTAACGATTATTTTGATTTGAATATTGATAAAATTAATAAACCACAAAAAGTAATTGTAGAAAAATATATTAGTAGAAGATGGGTTATAATTTGGCACTTATTGTTAAGCATTGTTGCTATTTTAATTAATATTTATATTTCATATAAAACAAGAATTATTTGGATTGCTGTAGTAGCATTTATTGTTGTAATACTGCTGTTTTTATATTCTATTAGCCTTAAAAAAAAATTCTTAGTTGGGAATGTGTTGGTATCTGCACTAACTGCATGGGTTATTATGATTGTTAGTTTAATTGAGTTTAATGCATTCTCTCATACTTCTTCTATAGATATTGGTGGGTTAAGAAAAATTATGCGATTAGGTATTTTATACACTTGCTTTGCATTTATCATTTCTTTAATACGCGAAGTAGTAAAAGATATGGAAGATGTTGAAGGAGATAGGAAATACGGATGCACTACAATGCCTATTGTTTGGGGACTTAATGCTGCTAAAGTTTTTGTGGCAGTTTGGTTAATAGTATTAATTGCTGCATTAGTAATTTTACAATTGTATGCTTTTACTTTTGGTTGGTGGATAAGTATTCTTTATGCTATTATTTTAATAATACTTCCATTGTTGTTTATTTTTAAGAAATTGTTTATAGCCCAATCTCCACAACAATTTCATGCGTTAAGCAGTTTAATAAAATTAACTATGTTTACAGGAATTGTAAGTATGTTATTCTTCTATTTTTAAATTTATTTTCAATTGAAAAAAATAATATTAGCCTCACAATCTCCACGTCGTAAACAGTTATTAGAATGGGCAGAAATACCTTTTGATGTAATGGTAAGTGATGCTGATGAAAGTTTCTCAAATGAATTAACTATTAAAAATGTGCCAGTGTTTATTGCTAAACAAAAAGCATTAGCAATAAAAAATAAATTAGCAAATAACAGTTGTGCCATATTAGCTGCCGATACAGTTGTTGTGTTTAACAATACCATTATTGGGAAACCTAATAATAAAAATGAAGCAATTAAAATATTATCATTGCTTTCAGGAAAAATACATACGGTTATTACTGGCGTTGTAATACTTAAAGAAGAAAAGGAGATTACTTTTTCAGATATTACCGAAGTAGAATTTCATACTCTAACACAAGAACAAATTGAGTTTTATGTTGAAAAATATAAACCTTACGATAAAGCCGGTGCTTATGCAATTCAAGAATGGATTGGTGTAGTAGGCATTAAACAAATTAAGGGAGATTTTTATAATGTAATGGGCTTGCCTATAAGCAGAGTAGTACAAACTTTGCAACAATTATAATTTTTTTTAATTTTAATTCACGCACTTATTATACTCCTTTCATAAATAAAATTTTATGACGGAGAAATTATTACAATTTATTTGGCAGTTTCAGTATTTCAATAAAAATAATTTGCTTACTGAAAATGGAGAGGCATTGCAAATTATTTGTGCCGGACAAATTAATACGCAACAAGGCCCTGATTTTTTGCAGGGAAAAATTAAAGTAAACAATGTTTTATTGGCAGGAAATATAGAAGTGCATTGCCTTTCATCAGATTGGCAAAAACATAATCATTCAACCGATGAGAATTATAACAACATTATTTTACATGTTGTATGGCAAAATAATTTTAATTTAAACTATACACCTACACTTTGCTTACAGCCACGTGTGGCAAAAATATTATTGCAGCAATATGAAAATTTAATGAACAATCAAAGTAAAATTCCTTGTTACAATTTGCTGCCAGTAATGAGTGAATTTGAATGGCTTAGCTGTAAAGAAAGATTGGCTATTGAAAGAATGGAAATAAAAGCACAACAAGTTTTACAATTGTTTAAAGCCAACAACAATCATTGGGAAGAAACTTTTTGGCAACTACTTGCATACAATTTTGGACTTAAAACAAATGCAACAATTTTTATGGAAATGGCAAAATGTATTTCTGTAAACATTTTGGCAAAACATAAAAACAAAATTCATCAATTAGAAGCGTTGCTATTAGGAACTGTTAATTTATTGAATGATGATTTTGAAGAAGATTATCCCAAGTTGTTACAGAATGAGTACACATTCCTTCAAAAAAAATATCAATTATTGAATACACATCAAACTGCTTTCTTTCTAAGAATGAGACCTGCTAATTTTCCTACCATTCGGTTAGCACAATTAGCACAATTCATTCACCAATCCAAACATTTATTTTCTATTGTAAAAGAAACAGAAAATTTAAAAGAAATAAAAATTTTATTAAATGTTGAAGCCAATAATTATTGGAGCAATCATTATGTATTCGATAAATTAACAACTGTAAAACACAAACAATTAGGAAGCACAATGATTGATAATATTATTATTAATACGTTTATTCCCGTTTTATTTGCTTATGGTTTATATACGCAAGCAAAGCAACATAAAGAAAAAGCTTTACAATGGTTAATGCAATTGCCGGCAGAGCGTAACAGTGTTACAAATGTGTTTGAAAGTAAAAATGTTGTAAACAAGTTTGCATTAGATTCTCAAGCTCTTATTCATTTAAAAAATAATTATTGCAATAAAAAACTTTGCTTGCAATGTGCCGTAGGCAATAAAATAATGAAAGGGGAGTAGTGTTTAATTTTCTGTGTAGTTTGCTAATTATTCTATTGTTTTAGCAAAACAAAATTCCCGCAATATGTGCGGGAATTTCTTATTTTTTCTTAGTTATTTTTTTAGTAGTTTTTGTTTTCTTTTCAAAAGCATCGGGTACTTGTTCGGTAATCATTTTTTTTACCTCATCAATACTTATTGTTGTTAAATCTTCTGCTGTGTATTTAGTGCCATCTGCTTTTTTAGTAAGTTTCAACATTAATTTTCCAAAGCGTATAAATGGTCCCCATCTTCCGTTTTCAATAGCAATTTTATGTTCGGGCCACTGTTGTATAAAACGGTTGGCTTCTTTTGTAACTTTTGCTTCAATTAATTCTTGAATATCAGTAGTACTTAAATTATCAAAATTGTAACGTTTAGGTACATTTATAAATAAATCATTCCATTTAATAAACGGACCAAACCTACCTTTCCCTTTTGTTACCGGTTTATTTTCATACTCGGCAATGGGTGCATCGGCTTTTTCTTTTTCGTTAATTAATTCAATAGCTCTTTCTAATTCCATTTCATATAAATCTTCTCCGCGTGGAATAGATATAAATTGGTCACCTAATTTTATGTATGGACCGAATCTTCCTACGTTTACACTTAATTCTAAACCTTCATATTCGCCAATAACTCTTGGTAATTTGAATAAATCCATTGCTTCATCAAACGTAATGGTTTCAATACTTTGCGTTGGTTTTAGTTTTGCAAAGCGTGGTTTATCTTCATCATTCGCCTCTCCAATTTGCACCATTGCTCCATAACGCCCCATGCGTGCCACTACCTTTTTTCCGGTTGTTTCATCAATACCTAATTCACGTTCACCCTTTGCACGTTCTGCATTTTCTAAAGTATGTTCTATTGTTGTATGAAAGGGAGTATAAAATTCTCCAATCATACTGTTCCATTGCATTTTGCCATCGGCAATTTCATCAAACTCTTCTTCAATATGTGCGGTAAAACTATAATCCATTACTTTATTAAAATGTTGTTTTAAAAAATCTGTAACAACATTTCCTAAATCGGTAGGAAATAATTTTCCTTTTTCTGCACCGGTATTTTCTTGAATAATTTGTTTGGTAATATTTTGAGAAGGAGTAAGTTTTAAAATATTTATATTTCTTTTCATTCCTTCTTTATCGCGTTTTTCTACATAATTTCTTTTGATAATGGTTGAAATAGTAGGGGCGTAGGTTGATGGGCGGCCAATTCCTAAATCTTCTAACTTTTTTACTAAAGATGCTTCTGTATATCTTGCTGCGGGTTTGCTGAATTTTTCTGTTGCAATTAATTCTTTAAAATCTAATGTTTGATTAATGGTTAGTGGAGGCAACATATCTTCGGTGTTTTCTTCTTCATCCTCATCTTTTCCTTCTAAATATATTTTTAAGAAACCATCAAATTTTAATACTTCTCCTGTTGCGGTTAGCTCTTCTTTATTGGTGCTAATATTAATTTTTGCAATTGT
Source organism: Bacteroidota bacterium (assembly GCA_018267705.1). Lineage (GTDB taxonomy): Bacteria > Bacteroidota > Bacteroidia > Chitinophagales > Chitinophagaceae > CW01. The sequence goes on from JAFDXX010000023.1 coordinate 36,169, forward strand.
TTTTTCAAACTCTGCATCACTCATTTGGCTGGCAATAGTTCGTCTCCAAATTAATTCATATAGCTTTTTTGTATCAACATCATCTACTGTTTTGTTGCTCATATAAGTGGGGCGAATAGCTTCGTGAGCTTCTTGAGCACTTTCATTTTTATTTTTATATTTTCTAAATTGAAAATAATTTTCTCCGTAATTGGAATTGATTTGATTTTGAATATCTCTTCTTGCCAAATCACTCAAATTTACGCTATCGGTACGCATATAAGTTATGTAACCGCTTTCGTATAGTTTTTGTGCCAATAACATTGTTTTGCTTACACCATAACCTAATTTTCTAGATGCTTCTTGTTGTAGTGTAGAGGTAGTAAATGGTGCTGCTGGTGTGCGTTTTGAAGGTTTTATCTGAATGTCTTTTACGGTATAAATTGCATTTTTACAATTTTCTAAAAAGGCTTGTGCATGGGGTAAGGTTTGTAATTTTTCTGGGCCCTCTGCTTTAAAATTTACTTCTTTGTTATTAATATCTTTTGCACTAAAAATCGCTTCAATTTTATATGTACTTTCTGCAATAAACTGATTAATTTCTCTTTCTCTTTCAACAATTAATCTTACTGCTACGCTTTGTACTCTTCCTGCACTTAGGCCGCGTTGCATACCAATTTTTCTCCATAAAACGGGGCTTAATTCAAACCCAACAATTCTATCTAATACACGCCGTGCTTGTTGGGCGTTTACTAAATTCATATCAATATTTCTGGGTGTTTCAACGGCTTTTTTAATAGCAGGTGCAGTAATTTCATGAAACACAATACGTTTGGTAGTGTGTGGGTTTAAGCCTAATACTTCTGCCAAATGCCAACTAATGCTTTCTCCTTCACGGTCCTCATCGCTTGCTAACCATACTTCTTTATCTTTTGCAGCTTTTTTTAAATCACTTACCACTTTGGCTTTATCTGCAGGCACAATATAGCGTGGTTGAAATTTGTTTTGCAAATCAATGCCCATTTCATCTTTTTCCAAATCACGTATATGTCCAAAAGAACTCTTCACTTCAAAATCTTTTCCTAAGATTTTCTCAATGGTTTTTGCCTTTGCGGGAGACTCTACTATTAATAAATTTTTTGCCATTTGTTGGTTTACATTCTTTAATTATACAACTTATAATCTTTATTCTACAAGCAATATTAAACCTTAAGTTAATGAGGTTTTAAACTTTTGATTTTGTTGCAATATTAGCAGAAACAATGAAAAGGAAAAATATCTTAATTTATTTTTTAGCCGATTGATAATGCTTTTGATGATTATTTTGTTAGTTATTATTGGACTTTAAAATGTTCATTTATATCAATAAAATGCATTGTTCTCTTTAAAAAAGGAATAAAAAATCCCGTAGGGCAAACCTTACAGGATTATTTATGAGCAAGCAACCGAAATAAACAATTTAACTAACGTTTGTTTGTAACGTATACTCACAAACCTAAGGTATTTTTTAAACAGTAATGAAAAAATTCTTTTATTCATAAATAATTCAACCAATAAAACTGAAGGTTATAGACTGAATTGAAATATTTTTGCTTTTAACTAAGAAAAAACTATGTACAACATTACAGTTAAATTTGAGCAGAAAGGAATAGAACCGGTTTCATTAACTAATATTAAGCCCGGCGATAGCATTTTAGAAGTATTATTAGATAATAATATTGAACTACATCACAACTGCGGAGCCGTTTGTGCATGCAGTACTTGCCATTTGTATGTTGAAGAAGGAATGGATTATTTAGAAGAATTGAGTGATAAAGAAGAAGATTTTATTGATAGGGCAATCAATCCAAAGCTAAACTCACGCTTAGGTTGCCAATGTGTTTTGCAAGAGGGAAATGGAAATATTACAGTAACATTGCCCGATCAAACACAATTTTTAGGAGAATAATTTATTTTCTAAATAAATTTATAACCTATTAAAAAACTAAATACATGAATGCAACTGCTTTAGAAAATGTAAACACATGGCTTAGCGGTAATTACGATGCTGCTACCAAAGAAACTATTGAAAAATTACAAAAAGAAAACTTAGCGGAATTAGAAGAAAGCTTTTACCGCAATCTAGAATTTGGTACAGGAGGTTTACGTGGCATAATGGGCGTGGGTACTAACCGTATGAATAAATATACTGTTGGTATGGCCACACAAGGTTTTGCCAATTATTTAAAGAAAAGTTTTGAAGGAGAAATTAAAGTAGCTATTGGGCATGATAGCAGAAATAACAGCCGCTTTTTTGCCGAAACAACTGCCAATGTTTTTGCAGCGAATGGTATTAAAGTATATTTATTTGAAGCATTAAGACCCACACCTGAATTAAGTTTTGCCATAAGAACATTAGGTTGTAAAGGTGGTGTAGTTTGCACGGCAAGTCACAACCCAAAAGAATACAACGGTTACAAAGCTTATTGGAATGATGGAGCACAACTAATTCCACCGCATGATAAAAATGTAATTAAAGAAGTAGAAGCTATATCTAATGTAGATGATGTAAAATGGAGTGGTGGCGAAGCCAACATTACCATTATTGGAAAAGAAATGGATGATCAATATATCCAAATGGTAAAAAGTTTAAGCATTTATCCTGAAGCAATAGCTAAGCAACATAATTTAAAAATTGTATATACACCTATACACGGCACCGGTATTATGATAGTGCCCAAAGTATTACAAGCGTTTGGCTTTACCAATGTACATATTGTTGAAGAGCAAGCAACACCCAATGGAAACTTTCCTACAGTTGCTTACCCTAACCCCGAAGAAAAAGAAACCATGAGTATTGGGTTGCAAAAAGCAAAAGAATTAGACGCAGATATATTATTAGGAACAGATCCCGATAGCGATAGAGTGGGTGTTGGTATTAAAAACCATAAAGGAGAATGGGTTTTAATGAATGGAAATCAAACAGCCGTATTAGCTTTTGCTTATATGATTGAAGCAAGAAAAAAGAAAGGTATTGCCCAACCTAACGATATGGTTATTTCAACCATTGTTACCACCGAAATGATTAATGAAGTAGCCAAACAAAACGATGTTAATTGCTATAATGTACTAACAGGGTTTAAATGGATAGCTTCTTTATTGGCAGAAAAAGAAGGAGAAGAAAATTATATTATTGGCGGAGAAGAAAGTTTTGGGTTAATGATTGGCGATAAAGTACGCGATAAAGATGCTGTAAGTGCAGTAGCATTATTGTGTGAAATGGCCGCTTACGAAAAAGCAAACGGTAGTTCTTTATTTGATAAGTTAATTGATATGTATGTACAATACGGCTTCTATTACGAAGAATTAATTAGCATTACCAAAAAAGGAATGAATGGGCAAAAAGAAATTGCAGATATGATGGAAGGATATAGAAAAACACCACCAACTAGTATTAACGGAAGTAAAGTTGTTGAAATATTAGACTATGAAAAGCAAAAAGGGAAAGATTTTGAAAGTGGTGATAGCTGGACTATTGATTTACCTAAAAGCAATGTATTGCAATTTGTAACAGAAGATGGAAGCAAAATTTCTGCACGACCAAGTGGTACGGAACCCAAAATTAAATTCTACTTCAGCGTAAAAACAAAGCTAAAAAATAAACAAGAGTTTGATATCAAATTTGCAGAATTAGAAACTAAAATAAAAGGTATTGTTACAGATATGAAATTGAATTAATAAATACTTATGATACTAAAAAGATTGGGGCGTGGCATAGCCACGCCCCAATCTTTTTATAAAAACTCTAATAACTTACGAATACGATTTTTTAATATGGTTGATAATGCCTGTTGTAGAAAAACCTTCTATAATGGGATTAATAACAACTCTTCCGCCATTGGCAATTACTTCTTTTGAACCCACAATTTGTTCAATTGTATAATCACCACCTTTAACTAAAACATCGGGCAATAAGGTTGAAATGACGTGTAGCGGAGTATCTTCATCAAACAATACAACTGCATCTACCATTATTAAACTGGCAATTATTAAACTACGACTATGTTCGTTATTCACAGGCCTTTCATCTCCTTTTAATCTTTTTACACTTTTATCTGTATTCAATGCAACAATTAAAAAATCGGCTTCTTTGGCAGCTTGCGATAAAGAAAAAATATGCCCTTCATGCAAAATATCAAAACAACCATTTGTAAATGCAACTTTTTTACCAATAGTTTTTAAGGCAGTAACAAAATGCTGCAATTGGTTTAACGAATAAATTTTTTTATTAATTACTTCAACGTGTTTCATTATTATTCATGTTGGGTTTATGTTTATTTATAATGGGTAGCAGAATAACACAAGCGAATCCAACAATAACAACAATAGCAAATTGTGCAAACCATTGCAAAGTGCCATTGGCATACCCAAGCGTAAATGGGATATCGCTTCTTTCTAAAACTTTTGCCATAAAATATGCATAAGCTCCTATTCCCCCCGGTGTTAAAATCATACCAATGCTTGCAAATGCTAATGCAGATATTGCATCTTTTAAACCCAATCCCGTTGTGCCGTGTGTGGCATATAAACCTACCCAAGTTCCAACAATATACAAACCCCAAATAGTTATAGAATAAAAAATAAATAAACCTTTTTGTTTTACGTTTCTAATACTATTTAACCCTTCCCAAATACCTTTTAATATTTTTTGAATTGCGATTACAATTTTTAAATGAGAAAATTGGTTAAACCAAATTCTTAAGGCAACTATTAATATAATGACTACTGCAACGGCTATAATAATTTTATTGATGGAAAAACTTCCTGCTTTTGTTTTAAATAATTCATTTATTACTTCTTTGGCATAGCTTCCAACTATATCGTATTGCAACGTGAATGAAAGTAGAAAAACAAGAGCCAATGAAATCACATCAAAAGCTCTTTCGGCAACAATGGTTCCTACCAATTTTTCTGCCGGAACTTTCTCGTAACGGGCAAGTATGGTACATTTCAATACTTCACCTAAACGAGGAACGGCAAGGTTGGCCAAATATCCTATCATTACGGCTGAAAAAGTATTTTTTATTGTAGGCGTATAACCCATTGGTTGCATTAAAATTCTCCAACGTAAAGCCCGTAAAAGATGGCTTGCTGAAAGAATGAAAAACACAGGTATAACTAACCAAAACCTTGCATTTGTAAGAGATTGAATAAATTCATTCCATTTATCATCAGGTATTTGGCGTAAACTCCACCATATTAAAAAAACGCCCAACCCCAAAAAGAAAATATATTTTATAACCGATGATAATGTTTTTTTCATGCTTTAAAAGGTTACGCAATTTACAGTACAAAACTTGTAATTTTTAAAACTATTATAATCAAGTATAAATAATATTAAACCATACTCAATTTCATTTTCAGAGTACACTATTTTAACCATTGTTTGGTTTTGAATTGATTTTCGGCTTAATTTATTTACCTTTGCAACTCTTTTGTTGTAAAACTGGCTATAACTAATGTCAAAAAAAAGAATATTATTCATTGCTACCGAAATGTCTCCTTATCTGGAATTAACGGAGTTTGCAGAAATGGTAAACAAGTTGGCAATTAAAAGCAACGATAGTGGTTTAGAAGTACGTTGTATTATGCCTCGTTTTGGTGTTATCAATGAACGACGCCACCGTTTACACGAAGTGGTAAGATTAAGTGGTATTAATGTTTCTGTTGATAATGATGATTACCCTCTACAAATTAAAGTAGCTTCATTGCCCAATGCAAGATTGCAGGTGTATTTTTTAGAAAATGAAGATTTTTTTAAAAGAAAATTTATTTTTCATGATGAAGAAGAAAAATGGTTTGATGATAATGGGCTACGCTCTATCTTCTTTGCAAAAGGAGCTTTAGAAACTGTAAAAAAATTTGGATGGGCTCCTGATGTCATTCATTGTAGCGGATGGATGAGTGGCTTAATTCCTTGCTATATTAAAACTGCTTACAAACGCGAGCCGGTTTTTGGAAACAGTAAAGTTGTTTTCACCATTGGTCAAAATACATTTAAAGAAAAATTAGGTTCCGATTTTGTAAAACGTGCTATTATTAATGCCAATATAGCTGCTAAAGATTTAGAAATTTTTAAAGATGCCAATAATACCTCAATGTTTAGAGGCGGTGCAACTTATGCCGATGCTATAACATTTGGTGCAGAAAAACCTGAAAAGAAATTAGTTGAAGAATTTAGCAAAGTGCGTGGTAAAAAAGTACTATCCTTTGGCGGATGGGATACCGATTTAAGTGAATACATAGAATTATACAACGCTATTTCAAAATAAATTAACAACCCTACTAAGTTAGTGGGGTGTTTTGTTTTTTCTTATCAATCATCAATTATATTTGCAACCATTAAATTCAAAATAAAATAAACATGCCTTATTTATTTACTTCTGAAAGTGTTTCTGAAGGTCATCCAGACAAAGTAGCCGACCAAATTTCTGATGCATTAATTGATAATTTTTTAGCATTTGATGCTCAATCAAAAGTTGCCTGCGAAACACTTGTAACCACAGGCCAAGTTGTGCTTGCCGGTGAAGTTAAAAGCAAAGCCTATTTAGATGTACAAGAAATTGCACGTGGTGTTATTAGAAAAATAGGATATACTAAAAGTGAATATATGTTTGAAGCAAACAGTTGCGGAATTTTATCTGCTATTCACGAACAATCATCTGATATTAATCAAGGGGTTGATAAAAAGAAAAAAGAAGAACAAGGTGCCGGCGACCAAGGTATGATGTTTGGTTACGCCACCAACGAAACAGATGATTATATGCCATTGGCATTAGATTTAGCTCATAAAATTTTAATAGAACTTGCTGCATTACGAAGAGAAAATAAACAAATAAAATATTTACGTCCCGATGCAAAATCACAAGTAACATTAGAGTATGATGATAATAATGTTCCGGTAAGAATTGATGCAATAGTTGTATCAACACAACACGATGATTTTGATACAGAAATAAAAATGCAAGCAAAAATTAAAAAAGATATTATTGATATTTTAATACCAAGAGTAAAAGCAAAATATAAAAAATATGCAAAGCTTTTCAACAACAATATTAAATATCATATTAATCCAACTGGCAAGTTTGTAATTGGCGGTCCGCATGGAGATACAGGTTTAACCGGAAGAAAAATTATTGTAGATACTTACGGTGGTAAAGGTGCACACGGTGGTGGTGCATTTAGTGGTAAAGACCCAAGTAAAGTTGATAGAAGTGCAGCTTATGCAACACGTCATATTGCTAAAAACCTTGTAGCAGCAGGTGTTGCAAGTGAGGTATTAGTTCAGGTTTCTTATGCAATTGGAGTGGCACAACCAACCTCTATTAACGTAAATACATTTGGTACGGCAAAAATTAATTTAACAGATGGACAAATAGGAAAAATTGTTGAAACAGTATTTGATATGCGTCCGTATTTTATAGAACAACGTTTAAAATTGCGTACACCAATTTATAGTGAAACTGCTGCTTACGGGCACATGGGAAGAAAAAATGAAACAGTTGAAAAAACTTTTAAAAGCCCCGATGGTAAAGTGAAAAAAATAAAAGTTGAATTATTTACTTGGGAAAAATTAGATTACGTTACAAAAGTGAAAAAAGCTTTTGGCATAAAATAAATAGTTGAATATTTCAATATAAAGCCTTGCAATTATTGCAGGGCTTTTTTATATTGAAAAATAAAATGCTATATGTATAATGATAGTAATTTATTATTTTGTAAAGAAATTGAATAGTATTTGTCCGCGTTAATAACACAATTCAATTAAACTAACATTATTAATTAAATTATGAAAGCAAACGGAAACACAGTTCAGGAAATTCTTAATAATGTTCCTGAAGATAGAAAAGAGGCATTTAATAAACTGCATAATATTATAGTAAAAAATTTACCAAAGGGTTTTGAAGCAGCTATAAGTTATGGCGGACTTGGTTATGTAGTTCCTCATTCAATTTATCCTTCAGGATATCATTGTAACCCAAAAGAACCATTGCCTTTTTCAGGAATATCTTCTCAGAAAAATTCTATCAACCTTTATCATATGGGAATATATTCTAACCCAAAATTATTTGATTGGTTTGTATCTGAATATCCTAAACATAGCAAACAAAAATTAGATATGGGCAAGAGCTGTATTCGCTTCAAAAAAATGAATGAAATTCCTTTTAATTTAATTGGAGAATTAATGCAAAAAATGAGTGTAAGTGAATGGATAAATATTTACGAAAACAATATGAAAAAATAAATTGAAAATTGCAACTTATTTATTTTCAAGTTTAATATATACTTTAAACAAATTTTGCAAATCAATAAAATGTTGATGTTATCTGAAATGATTTATGCATGATATTTTTACCAGTAAACACAAATTAATAAACACAACAAAATTCATTTCTTATAAAAAAATGGGTTTATCTTAAAACTAACCATAGAAAATGTATAGATTTGATAAACTCAAAATTTAAAAATGAACAGAATTCTTGTGTTAATATCTCTTTCCGATAATGGAATTGAAACAATAAAATCTAATGCTGATTTACCTAAAAAAGAAATGGAATTTATTACGAAATGGAAAGAAGAAAATATTTTAGAAAGTTTCTTTATTTCGGTAACTAAAAAAGAAGCAGTTTTAATCTTCCAAAATATTGATGAAGCCAAAACAAAGGACCTGATAGCAATATTACCTTACTTTCCATATATGGCAAAAATTGAATATCATTATTTGAATAAACAATTTTAACCTTAACAAAACCATTAGTTATAACACAATAAAATAACACAGTATGCCACAAATTAATCCTTATATCAATTTTAATGGTAATGCCGAAGAAGCATTTAATTTTTACAAATCTGTATTTGGGGGAGAGTTTGCAAAAATTATTCGATTTAAAGATTTTCCTATTGGCGATTTTCCGGTTGCAGAAAATGAAGCAAATAAAATAATGCATATTGCTTTACCAATTGGCAATAATGTTTTATTGGCTAACGATGTACCGGAATTTATGGGGAAAGTAAATGAAAATGAAAACAGAAGTAAAATTGCGGTTAGTGCAGAAAGTAGGGAAGAAGCAGATAAAATATATAATGGTCTTTCTGCGGGTGGGCAGATTGAAATGCCTATTGCAGATAGCCCCTGGGGTTCGTATTTTGCAATGTTTAGAGATAAATATGGAATTGAATGGACAGTTGATTTTGATCCGAGAGATAATGTAAAAATGTAAGCAAATGCTATCTATTTATTTATAGCAACAACCCTTTTAAAAATAACATTGCAACAGAAAAATAAATAACTAAACCCGTTACATCAACCAATGTTGCAACAAATGGTGCAGATGATACTGCAGGGTCAGCACCTAATTTTTTCAATATAATAGGTAACATAGAACCTGTTAATGTTCCCCATAATACAACACCAATTAAACTAAAGCCCACTACAAATGCAATTTCAAGCCAATGCATGCCGTATAAATCTTCAATCATTCCATGCTTCATTAATTCATGCCAAAGTGCTATTCTAAAAAAACCAATAATACCTAAAATAGTTCCTAAGGTTAAACCACTAAAAATTTCTCTACGCATTACACGCCACCAATCTTTTAAATGCACATCTCCAACCGCCATTGCTTGTATAATTAATGTACTTGCTTGGCTTCCGCTATTGCCACCACTACTCATAATTAATGGTACAAATATGGATAGTACAACTGCTTTTGCAATTTCATCGGCAAAATAACCCATTGCGGTAGCAGTTAGCATTTCACTTAAAAATAAAACAATTAACCAACCGGCTCTTTTTTGCATTAATTTAAAAAACGGAACATCTAAATAAGGTTCATTTAATGCTTCGGTACCTCCAATTTTTTGAATGTCTTCACTATATTCTTCATTGGCAACCCATAACATATCATCAATAGTTACAATACCTAATAAAATATTATTATCATCAACTACGGGCAAAGCCACTCTGTTGTTCATTTTAAAAACTTGGTTGGCATGTTCTTGATCGTCGTTTACATTTAATGCAACCACACGTCCGTCAATAATTTCATCTACCCGTTTATCTGGTGCTGCTAAAATGATAGATTTAATTTTTATATCATCAATTAATTCGCCTTTTTCATTAATTACATAAATAACATCAATGGTTTCACTGTTTTTGGCAAATTTTCTAATAGTTGCTAAAATTTCTTCTACCGTGTTGTGTTCATATACATATACATAATCGGGTGTCATTAATCTGCCTACACTGTCTTCAGGGTAGCCTAATAATGAAAGCGTAATTTTTCTTTCTTCTGGGTTTAGCAGTTTAATTAAATCTCTTATAACACTGTTGGAAAGTTCTTCTAAGAAATCGGTTCGGTCGTCGGCGGGTAGTTCATTTAAAAGTTCAGCAATTTTATAATTAGGTAAATTTTTAATTATATTTTTTTGTTCTGATATATCTAAAATTTTAAATACACTAACGGCACGGTGTATTGCCATAGTGCCAATTATTAACGCTTCATAATCTGGAAACTGATTAATTAGTTCGGCAACATCACTAATATTTTGTTCATTTAGAAATTCATTTAATGCAAATTTATTTTCTGCTTGAACAAGCAATTCAAACTGTTGCGTAATACTTAGTTGTGCTAATTCCAAACTCATGCGTGCAATTTAAAGAAATGAGTTTATTGAAAGAATAATTTCTATCATTGTTTATATTATCTTCACCGCTTTATTATGATGTTACCGTATTTATTTATAGCACCTTCTCCTAAAGGCGGAAAAGGGGTTTATACTTCAAAAAATATTAAATCAGGCACAACAATAGAAATTTCTCCGGTATTAATTTTTATGAAAGAAGAAGCTAAGCTTATTGAACAAACAAAATTGTATAATTATGTATTTGAATGGGGGAATAATAAAAAAAAGCGTGCTTTGGGCTTAGGATATATTTCTATGTATAACCACCATTATAATGCTAATTGCATTTATGAAATGGATTTTGTAGAAAATACGATGAGTATTATTACTATAAAAGCTATAAAAAAAGGCGAAGAATTATTTATTAATTATAATGCTACGCCTGATGATACTAAACCTTTATGGTTTAATGCTAAATAATTGATTGATGTATTTTTGTTGCATGCATTACTGCCAATAATTGTATCCCATTAATTTGGTTAATTCTATTTTTGCTAAACATAATTGAAATTGATATCGCAATTCTGTTAATTGAATTCTTGCGGTTGCAGTTGCTGCATTGGTTAATTCAATATTAGTGCTTACACCATTTTGAAAGCGTGTGGCGGCAAGGCGTTGAGCATATTGTGCATCATTTATTTGTCCTTGTGTGTATTTAATTCTTTCTAAATTGCTTGCTATATCTTCTAAAGTTTGCTGAATATCTTTTTTGTAATTATTGTTTAATGTTTCAACTGCCAACTGGTTTTGTTTTACAATGTTTTCTGCCAGTTTAATTTGCTGTTTTGTTTTTCCACCGTTGTAAATAGGAATAGATAATCCAATACCTGCATTGTAATTAAAACGCATATCGCTAATATTAGGTACATAACCATTTTTAACACCGGTTGATGCCTTAATGGCAATAACAGGTTTATCGGTTGTTTTAGCAACAGTAACATCGCTTTCGGCTTGTTTAATTTTATCTTTTGCTAATACAAAATCTATATTATTGGTTTGTGCAGTAGCTAATGCCGTTGTAGCATCGGTAAGGTTTATATCAAAATCAAAATTATTGCCGGTTGCTTGTTTTGTGCCGGTTGCATATTCTAATAAAACTAATTGTTTGTTTAAAGTGTTTTGTAAATCTACTTTTCGGTTTTGTTCTTCATTTATTTGTGTTTCAATGTTTAATACATCCAATCTTAATGCATCGCCGTTTTTAAATTTAGTTTCAACTATTTTTTTATTGGTTATTAAGAAGTTAATAATGCTGTCTTGAATTACAATTGCTTTTTTTATGTACACAATATTATAATACACTTGTGCTACTTGATAAGCTAATTGATTTTTTACATTTTCTACATTATGTTTTGAAAATTGTAATTCATCTTTTGATTTTTCTACATTTGCTTTAAATCTTCCAAAGTCAACCAGGGTATAGCTTCCATCAATTGAAGTACTTACGGCATGTACGGGTGCAAATTGAAAATCTATACCATTAAATGGAAGAGTTATTTTGGGTTGAACGTATGCATAAGATGCGTTACCTGTTATTTCTGGTAAATTGTTTAATTGGGTTAATGCTAATTTTTGTTGAGCAGTAGTAACTGTATTTTCTATTTCTTTTATTTTTGGGAAATAACTAAATGATTGATTGATAAGACCTTTTAATTCGGCATTACTTTTTACTTGTGCATGTATATTGATGGTTGCTACAAGTGCAGATGTAATAATTAAAATTTTTTTCATGGTTTAATCTTTTTCTTTTTTAGTTGCATGTTGAACAATTGTACAAGAGTGCGACGCAACAACTGTTTTATAGTAGTATTACTGTTTGGTTCATAATTTTTTTAATGTGATTCTGCAACGGCTTTTGCTGCTGCTGCTTGTTCTTCTGCTGTTTTTTTCTTTACTCTTAAAAATGCTACAAACGGAATTACGGCAATAAAAAATATTGCAATTAATCTGAATGTATCTAAATATGATAAGTAATACGATTGCCTTTCAACTGATGCATTCATTATGCTTAATGCTTTGTTGGTTGCTGTGGCAGTATCGCCGGTTTTGGCTGCAATGCCTTGTGCAAGTGTTGTTGCTCTTTCTGCACCATATTGCATGGTGCTTACAATATTTGATCTGTGATAAGCGTAACGGTTGGCTACATAGTTGTTTGCCATTGCAATACCAAATGCACCTCCTAACTGGCGAATCATATTATTTAATGAAATGCCTGCTGCATAATCTTTAGGTTGTAAACCTGCAACAGCCTGATTAATTAGCGGTAATTGACACATTGAAATGCCAATTGCTCTAATTAATAATGGAATAAAAAAATCGTTTTTGCCAACATCGGGGCTTACACTTGCACTCATTACACTATAAATGGCAAAAAATGTAAAACCTACCACAACAAAAGGAATGGGTGTTACGCCTTTACTCATTGTTTTACCAATTATAGGCATCATAATTACTGCGGCTAATGTGGGTAATAATAATGAATTGCCGGTTTCAAAAGCAGTAAAACCTAATACTCTTTGTGCTAATACGGGATATACAAATACTGATGTAAACAAACCAAAACCTGCAACAAAAGTGAATATGGTTGTGAATGCTAAATTTCTGTTACCTAATACTCTAAGATTGACGGCCGGATGTTTAATGTTTAATTCATATATAATAAATGTAATTAATCCAACTGCTGCAATTATTGAGCATATACGAATAATTTCACTATTAAACCAGTCTTCACTTTCGCCTCTTTCTAAAACAAATTGTAAACATCCAATGCCTGCTGCCAATAAAATAATTCCATTATAATCTATATGAATATCTTTTTTCTTTTTGCCTTCATCTTCTTTCTTTTCAATAAAATAAAATGAAAGTAATGTTGCAATAATTCCTATGGGAATATTAATCATGAATATTAAAGGCCATGATGCATGGTCTATAATATATCCACCCAATGTTGGGCCAAGTGTTGGCCCTAATACTAAACCCATTCCAAAAAGCCCTGAAGCCATTGGCCTATCTTGAGGTTCAAATGCATCGAATAAAATTGCTTGCGAGGTTGATAGTAATGCACCACCACCAATACCTTGCACAAAACGCCATATAATAATTTCAACAAGACTTGTAGATTGTGCACACATATATGATGCAACTGTAAATATTATCATGGAAGTGATATAGTAATTTTTTCTTCCAAAATATTCTGCCAAAAAACCTGTAAGCGGTATAATAATTACGTTGGCAATGGCGTAAGATGTAATAACCCAACTTATATCTTCAATGTTAACGCCAAGGCTTCCGCTCATATCATTTAATGCCACGTTAACAATGGAAGTATCAATTAATTCCATTACTGCGGCAGTAACCGTTGTTAATACAATAATGGCTCTGGCAAATCCTTTAGGTGTAGCCATGTTTTAATTTCTTTAAATAAATGAAATAGTTATTTTGAAGAGGCAACTACATATACACTTAAACCTGCACGTAATAGTTGTTTGTATTTTTGTAAATCATCAATCATGATTTTTACAGGAACACGTTGTGTAACTTTTACAAAATTTCCACTGCTGTTATCGGGAGGTAATAGTGCAAATTTTGCTCCGGTGGCTTCACTAAGGCTTGCTACTGTTCCGGTAATTTTTTCATTAGGGTAGGCATCAACTCTTAGTTCTACTTTTTTGCCGGGTGTTAAAGCATATAATTGATTTTCTTTAAAATTTGCTACAACCCAATATGCTGTATCGTTTACAATAGAGAATAGGGGAGTGCCTGCTTGTACGAATTGACCTTCACTTACGGCTATCTTTCCTATTTTTCCTGTAGTTGGTGTAATTATTTTTGTATAAGATATTTTTAATAATTGTTGTTCTATTTTGGCTTTCTTAATGTCAATAGCTGCTTCAGCTTTTTTAACACCTGCTTGCATTATAGCAATTCTACTGTTGGCAGTAATTAAATCATTATTACTGTTATCTAATTGCTTTTGTGTGGTTTCAACGGCGTATCTGCTATCATCTAATTGTTTTTTGGTAATAGCTTCGCTGTTGTATAAATTTTTATCTCTTTGTAAATTTTCTTCTGCTTGCTGCAACTTTACTTTTGAAATATCAATATTGCCTTTATTGACCTTTAGTGAAACAATGGCGTTGTTTAAGGCAGCTTTTGCATTTTCAACATCTGCAATGGTTTGGTTATAATCGGCTTGCATTTCTGTTAACTGTGTTTGCAAATCTGCATCATCAATACTTATAACTGTATCACCGGCTTTTACACTATCGTAATCTTTTATGTTAATGCTTTTAATATAACCTGCTACTCTTGGTAATACAGGTGTAATTTGTGTTTCAATTTGGGCATTATCTGTGGTTTCATGTGTTAACGAAAAATTTATTTTCTTATAACCAAAATATCCGCCAACTAATAATGCTGCAATAAGAAAAACTAATTTTAATGGTGATTGTTTCTTTTCTGTTTTAGGTTGCTTCTTTGTCATATAATAATTGTTGTTATCTGTTTATTTGTTTAATAAATGTGCATGAATAAGTTGTTTGATGTGTGTAATTAATCTTTCTTTAAATGATGTGTCTTTATAGGGTTCATAATTTTTATTATGACCTATAAAAACATTGCATATTTTTTTTGATTTTAAAACTTGATTAGCGGTTCCGACAATTGTTGCAAAAACTAATGGAGCATCTACTTTTTTAAATGCTTTCTTCCTAATTCCTTTTTCAATAATGCTGTTGAAGTTGTTGGTGTTTTGAATAAAAGTGTTAATGAGTTTTTCATGCATATCTTCTCTTTTGGTTACCAACATTTCTTGTTGTATCATTTTATGAAAGCCGGGTTGCGATAAAAAACCTTCAACATACAGTTCAATAATTAAATCTACTTTTTCAATTTCCGATAAAGTTTTGTTGATTGCAATTTCTTCTATTTTATCTCTGGTAGTAGCCATTCTTGTTTCAACAATTTGTTGAAAAAGCCCTTCTTTGCTACCAAAATAATAATTCATCATTGCAATGTTTACTTCAGCTTTATTGGCTAAATCTCGTATGCTTGTTCCTTCAAAACCCTTTTCTGAAAAGAGTTCTATGGCTTTTTCTATGATGTGTTGTTTTTTATCTGTAGCCATAATTGAGGTTTTTTGACGAAGCAAAATTAAACAAATGTTTGAATTAAACAAGTGTTTAATTATTTTTTAAGGGAAATTAATTTTGAATGGCATCAAAGGATAATGAAAACATAATTACTCGGGAAAAATAGTTTTGTATGTTTGTTTGTATTAAATGAATAATTATGCTACGTGTCTTGTTAATTTGTGTTTTTGCTTTTACAGCTCATCTATTATTTGCTCAAGATAAAATTGTAATACCTGCTTATACGGCTTATGCAGTGCCTGAAGAAGCAAATGAAAGTAAATTTATTTCAGGTACTCCTGCAGTATTAAACTGGAACAGCTCAACAACTAAAATTGAATTTTATTTTTTTGCAAAAGATACGGGCACTATTGGCTTGCATATTACTGCCATTAGTAATTTGCAACCTGCTACTATTCAGGTTTTACATAATGATATTTTGCTACAGAAAAAATTTTTAATAAATGTAAAATCATTATCGGCTGAATGGGTATATATGCATATTTCAACTTTGGGTTTTCAAAAAATTTCATTGGTTGCCACTAAAATTCCAAAACTTATTCAACTGCAATCAATTGAATTATCCGGGAAAATTGTTGATTCTATTGAATATAATAAAAAAACAAGGCGAAATGCTGCTTCAGTTCATTTGTCGTATCCAATAAATGATAATTTAAAAGTGCAACAATTTTATAATGAAGTGCGTGTACCAAAAGGTGCAGATATTCCATATAGCTATTATGAGGCTTGTGGTTTTGCAAGAGGCTATTTTGGGATACAAGTGAATAGTAATAAAGAACGTAGAGTTATATTTTCTGTTTGGGATGCAGGTAATGAAGCAGTTAACCGTGCTAAAGTAGCCGATAGTAACAGAGTACAATTATTAGCAAAAGGAATTGATGTGGTTGCCACAGATTTTGGTAATGAAGGCACCGGTGGACACAGTCACTGGGTGTATAATTGGAAAGCCGATTCTGTATATAAATTTTTAGTAAATGTAATTCCGGATAGTGCAACAAAAACTTCCGTTTATACGGCTTACTTTTTTATTCCCGAAAAAAAAATGTGGAAATTAATTGCAAGCTTTAAAGCCCCAAGAGATGGAAATTATTTAAACCATTTATATTCTTTTAATGAAGATTTTATTGGAACGAATGGGCAACTACAACGTAAAGCATATTTTGGAAATCAATGGATACAAACACAAAAAGGTGAATGGATAGAACTTACAGAAAGCAAATTTTCAACAGATGCAACTGGAAAAGCCGGTGATAGAATTGATTTTGGTGGAGGTACAGAAAACAATATTTTTTATTTGTGGAATGGTGGATTTAAAAATGCAACAGCTAAGCAAGGCGAAATTTTTTATCGTACTGCCAATAAACAAAAACCAATTATAGATATTACTAAAAATATTGATAGTGCAGCACAATATGCTATTGATATAAATACTATTAAAAATGCAGTAACCAACAAAAAAATTGATACAACGGGTTCTGTAAACGGAATTTACTTTAAAATTTTAAAAGAAGGAACGGGTGCATTTGTTGCAGTAACAGATACGGTAACTGTTTATTACAAAGGTTCTTTATTATCTGATGGCTCTGTATTTGATTCTACTAAAGAAAATAAACCTGCAACTTTCCCTTTAAAAAGATTAATAAAAGGCTGGCAATTAGGGTTATCAAAATGTAAAGTGGGAGGTACTATAAGATTAATTATTCCTTCTGCAATGGCATATTCTATACGCAGCAGAAGTAAAGATATACCCCCAAACAGTATTTTAGTTTTTGATATTGAGGTGTTGGGAGTGAAGTATGGGAAAATTGACAATTAAGAATTGATAATTGACACGTTAGGCTAATAGTTGCCTATTGAATAGAACGTACAAGTGTGCGACGCAACTGGGATGCCATGAAAGGCAAAAGCTTGTAACAAAAAAATCTACCAATACTTACAACCTATAACTACTTACAACTCTTCCTGCTTTTCCCTTACATTTGCACACTTTATTTTTTCATGCCGTAACATGAAGCGAGTTGTTTTATCTACATATAGTAGATGGCAGCAAACTAAATGTGGCGTTATATATTAAAACAAATAAACCACATGAAACTTTCTCAATTTCGTTATGATCTTCCGCTGAATCTTATTGCTCAGAATCCAACAAAAAATCGCGAAGATGCCCGTATGCTGGTAGTGAATCGTAAAACCGGCAATATGGAAAACAAACATTTTAAAGACATTCTTGAATATTTTAATGATAAGGATGTTTTTGTAGTAAATAACACTAAAGTTTTTCCGGCACGTATGTATGGGCGTAAAGAAAAAACAGGTGCAAAAATTGAAGTGTTTTTATTGCGAGAATTAAATAAACCCAATCGTTTGTGGGATGTTATTGTTGATCCCGCAAGAAAAATTAGAGTAGGAAATAAATTATATTTTGGAGAAAATGAAGAGTTAGTTGCTGAAGTAATTGATAATACAACCAGCCGCGGACGTACCATAAAATTTTTATGGGATGATGATGATACTAGTTTTAAGGCTATGTTAGAGCATTTAGGCGAAACGCCCATTCCGAAATATATTAAACGCAAACCTGATGAAGAAGATAAAAAACGCTATCAAACAGTTTATGCTAAATATGAAGGAGCAGTAGCTGCACCTACTGCAGGTTTGCATTTCAGTCCCGAATTAATTAAGCGTTGTGAAATTCACGGTATTCGTTTTGCAGAACTTACATTACATACAGGTTTGGGAACTTTTCGCCCAATAGAAGTAGAAGATTTAAGTAAACATAAAATGGATGCAGAATATTTTCGTATTCCCGATGAAGCTTGCACAATAGTAAATAAAGCTAAAGATGCAGGTAGAAGAATT
Organism: Bacteroidota bacterium; assembly: GCA_018267705.1. Classification (GTDB taxonomy): domain Bacteria; phylum Bacteroidota; class Bacteroidia; order Chitinophagales; family Chitinophagaceae; genus CW01. The sequence goes on from JAFDXX010000023.1 coordinate 54,882, forward strand.
TGCTCTATCGGTACAACAACTATGCGTGCAATGGAAAGTAGTTTTACTGCTCAAAAACTATTAAAACCTGCCGAAGGGTGGACAAACCATTTCATACATCCTCCATATGATTTTAATGTTGCCGATAGTTTGGTTACTAATTTTCATTTACCCAAAACAGGATTGTTAATTATGACTTGTGCATTTGCCGGTTATGATTTAACAATGGAAGCTTATAAAAAAGCCATAAAAGATAAATACAGATTTTTTAGTTATGGAGATGCATTATTAATTATTTAATTGAATAATGATAAAATAATAAAATAAACCCTGCATAATGCAGGGTTTATTGTTTGAGATAATTTGCATTATACCTTCGTGTGATAAAAACTTCATTATGGGCTATAAAGTACCCCCGCAAACACGCATTGGCCATATTCATTTAAAAGTAAGTGATATTGATAAGGCATTAAATTTTTATCAAAATTTGCTTGGCTTTGAAATGATGCAGCGTTGGGGTAATCATGCTGCATTTATTTCTGCCGGTGGTTATCATCATCATATTGGTTTAAATACATGGCATAGCAAAAATGCCAAACCCGCATCATACAACAGCCCGGGCTTATATCATACCGCTATTCTATATCCTACTAGAAAAGATTTGGCAACCATTTTAAAAAGATTGTTAGATGCAGGTTATCCGCTAACGGGTGCCAGCGATCATGGCGTATCTGAAGCATTATATTTAAATGATCCCGATGAAAATGGCGTAGAATTATATTGGGATAAACCGAAAGAACAATGGCCTTTTGATGCAGAAGGTAATTTACAAATGGTTTCTGAACCATTAAATTTAAAAGAATTATTAAGTGAATTAAATAAATAAAACAGTTTAGCCTTTTTGTGTATCAACTTATTTCATCATACAATTATTTCTGTATATTTCAACCAAATAATTTTTTATGAAATTAAAACTGCTTGCTGCTATTACAACTTTATTAATAATTTCTTGTAAAAACAACGAAATGAAAAAAGAACCTTATACATGGCCCAATGTAAAACCACCTATTGCCGATACAAAAGAACACGTAAGAATTATGTTTGGAGATACAGTACCAGACCCTTACTACTGGATGTATGATTATTTTGGAAAAGGACCCGATAGTACTAAAGTGGTTGATTATTTAAAAGCAGAAAATAATTATTTAGATACTATGATGAGTAGTACTAAAAAAATGCAAGAAAATTTATTTACGGAAATAAAAAACCGCATTAAAGAAAAAGATGAAAGTGTACCTGTATTTAAAAACGGCTATTATTATTATGTAAGAACAGAAGATGGTAAAGAATATTATAAATATTGTCGTAAAAAAGGAAGTTTAGATGCTCAAGAAGAAATATTATTAGATGTAGATGAAATGGCTAAAGGCCATCCTTATTATGCAGTAGTAGGTATTGAGGTAAGTGAAGACAATAAATTTGTAGCTTTTGGTGTAGATACTGTTTCTCGCAGGCAATATATTATTCATATAAAAAACATTGAAACCGGAGAAATATTATCTGATGCTATTACAAATACAGAAGGAGATCCTTGTTGGGCAAACGATAACAAAACTATTTTTTATACCTCAAAAAATCCAGTTACACTTTTATCAGAAAAAATTAAACGTCATATATTAGGTAGCAATGCAGCTAATGATGCATTGGTGTATGAGGAAAAAGATAAAAGCAATTATATAAGTGTTCAAAAAAGTAAAAACAATAAATATATATTTATTTATTCGAAAGCAACCATGAGCAGTGAAATAAAAATGCTTGATGCTGCAAAACCAACTGAGCCTTTAAAAATATTTGCACCAAGAATGAAAAATGTTTTATACTCAGTAATTCCATTAGCAGATAAATTTTTAATCAGCACAAATAAAGATGCATTAAACTTTAAAATAATGGAATGCCCTTTAGATAAAACAAGTGTAGATAATTGGAAAGATTATATTCCTCACAGAACAGATGTTTTAATTCAGGCTGTTGATGAGTTTAAAGATTTTGTTGTTATTTCCGAAAGAAAAAACGGATTAATACAATTACGTATTCGTAACTTAAAAAATGGAGATGAACATTATATTGATTTTGGCGAAGCTGCTTATTCTGCAAGCACTTCAAGCAATTGGGAATATAACACCAACACTCTTCGCTATACTTACACATCTTTAACTACACCACCTTCTTTGTATGATTATGATATGGCTACTAAGAAAAAAGAATTGAAAAAACAACAAGAAGTAGTTGGTGGTTATAATGCTGCAGATTATGTAACCGAACGTTTATATGCAACTGCAAATGATGGTACAAAAATTCCTATATCATTAGTATATAAAAAAGGTTTTGTAAAAAATGGTAATGCTCCGTTATTGCTATACGCTTATGGTAGTTATGGTAGCAGTACAGATGCAAATTTTGCTAGCACTCGCTTAAGTTTATTAAATAGAGGTTTTGTATATGCAATTGCTCATATACGTGGTGGACAAGAAATGGGAAGACATTGGTATGAAGACGGAAAAATGATGAAGAAAAAAAATACTTTCACAGATTTTATTAATTGTGGAGAATTTTTAGTGAAAGAAAAATATACAAGCAAAGAACATTTATATGCACAAGGTGGAAGTGCCGGTGGTTTGCTGATGGGTGCAGTGGTAAATATGGCTCCTGATTTATGGCATGGTGTAATTGCACAAGTGCCTTTTGTAGATGTGGTAAACACAATGTTAGATGAAAGTATACCATTAACAACGAATGAGTTTGATGAATGGGGAAACCCTAAAAATAAAGACGCATATTTTTATATGAAAAGCTATGCACCATATGAAAACGTTGAAAGAAAAAATTACCCGAACCTATTGGTAACAACAGGTTTGCACGATAGTCAGGTGCAGTATTTTGAACCTTCAAAATGGGTTGCAAAATTGAGAGCAATGAAAACAGATAATAATTTATTACTATTACACACTAACATGAATTTTGGTCATGGTGGTGCAAGTGGACGTTTTGATTATATAAAAGATATTGCATTAAATTATGCTTTCTTATTTGCATTAGAAGGAATAAAAGAATAGATTTAATATAGAAAATAACAATAGTCCTTACAAAATTTTGTAAGGACTATTGTTTTATAATACTTTGCGTTTTTGATATTTTAAATAGTTGAATGTCTAATCATTATTTTCAATTCAAACAATTTATAGTTCAACAAGAAAATTGTGCCATGAAGGTTACAACAGATGCTTGTTTATTTGGTGCTTGGGTTGCCAATAAAATTGAAAAATTAAAACTTGAAAATGTATTAGATATAGGAGCAGGAACGGGTTTGCTTTCTTTAATGTTAGCACAAAAAACAAAAGCATTTATTCAATCAATAGAAGTTGATGAACAGGCTACAATACAGGCAGAGCAAAACTTTCGGCAAAGTTGTTGGAGTGATAGATTGCAAACTCATTATTCTTCTATTCAAAATTTCACTATAACAACAAATCAACAATTTGATTTTATTATTGCTAACCCACCTTTTTACGAGCATAATTTAAAAAGTAATGATAAACAAAAAAATATGGCTCATCATAGTACTTTATTAAGTTTAGATGTGTTGATGAATTGTATTAAAAAATTACTTTCTTCAAAAGGGTATTTTGCCGTTTTGCTACCTTATGCAAGAGCAGATTATTTTTTACAATTGGCAAAAGATTTTTGTTTAGTAGAAAAAATGAATGTAAAGCAAACACCTAATCACTCTTATTTTAGAAGCATGTTATTGTTTAGAATGCAACCTGTACATTCAATAGAAACGAATATTGTTATTAAACAAAATAACGATGCATATTCTTTTGAGTTTAGTGAATTACTGAAAGATTATTATTTATATCTCTAATTAATTATCTACTTCTTTGATTTGTTTTCTTTTATCATTACTATTTCTGTGGTCGTAATTAATTTTAAATTTGTTTAAGTTGGGTTGGTATTTTCTGCTTCGTTGTAATTCGTATTGGTAAATAGTTTGACCTATTTGGTACATAAAGGGCCAACCAATAGTTTCATAATCATATTTGTCATCATTTAAAATGCCATCGCTATTTGTGTAAATAGTTGCTGCCAACATAAATTCTACTTTATTTTCAAAATCTACTATGTACGATGCATCGGTTAAGAACCCATAAGCCCAACCCACTTTATTAAACACACGAACATGTTGTGGCATTTGATGTTTTTCTCTGAAGAAAAACTTTACATAACTATCGTAAAAATGGCTTGTATCGTAAAAAGGATAATTTGTTTCAGAAGGGTATTGCGATAAATACTTGTATAAAAATTTATAATCATCTGTTGTTAAACGAAATCTTTGCTTTGCAGGAACAGATTCTGGAAATAAAACAGATTGAAGTATTTGTTGTAAATCTTCTAACGGTAAATTATTGACTTTAGTAAAATCAATGGGTTCATTAATTAAACTGTCTTTTGCATTCAAATATCCTCTGCCAACTTTTATAGGTGGCGGAAAATGAAATGAATCGGTATTGTGTTGCATTGGTTGTTTATAAAGTATATTTCCTTTTGCATCAATAAAACGTATTGGGTTGGTATGCCTGTTTTCATCTTCAGTAAAACCCATAAATTCTCTGGTTATTCTTGTAGTAGTGTATCCTTTTGTATGCAAATTTCTATTAATAGTTTGTTGCCCCATCCATTGGTACATTCTGTTATAAGCATCATTATCACTTACTAAAAATGCTTTGCGAATAAATTGTGCAATAGAGGGAAAACCATTTTCTGAAGTTGAATCACTATGCCTTATAACTTGGTTAGAGTATGCACTATCAAACAACATAGATGTATAAGCGTTTATGTTGTTTATTTTCAAATTATTAAATTTTTCTAACGATAAAAATGCCAACGGAAGTTTTACAGTTGATGCAGGATTGAAATACTTATTGGCATCTACATTAAAATAATAATTAGTAAAATGTGGTATGTTGTTTTTGTCTCTATTTATTTGTGTGTAAATAATTTGAACTTTAAAACTGTCTTTATTATTCATTACATTTTGAATTAACGAGCTCTTACTTTTATTAAGTATATCAATTAGTTCTTTACTCGTTTTTGGTTGTGCAAAACTGCTGTAACAACATAGCAGTAGTATAAAAAAATTAATGTATTGCATATTCATTCATGTATTTATAATGAGCAGTTAATTTCCCTTTGTGTATTAATGTAGCTCGCTCTATTGTTGAATTATTTTCGTTAATCAAATACGGTAAAACATGTTTCAATAGTTGTTCTCCAAAAAACCTACTTGCATCTCTGGGTAATTCATTAGGTAAGTTGCCAACTGCCATCACATCAATACTATTCGGTAAATAAGGATCTGTTTTTGTTAAGGTATTTCTATCAATTCCATAAACAGGATTATGAATATCTTGATCTCCTAAATTAATTGGTACTGAACCATTTTTGTCATCGGTAATATCTGCAATGGTTTCAATAGTAAAACTTTCAGTAATATCTTCTTTTTCAAAAAGTCTTGGCACATCTGTATCCCAATAAACTCCATTCAATAAAATATCGGTACAATGTGTAAATGGTAAAAATCTGCTTCTGTATTCATTGGCATGCGTATGAAAATGTTCCCGCTTATATGTTTTTAAAATTTTATGTGTGTATAATTCATGCCCTTTTAAATGTACATAAACAGGATAAGTATATTTTTTTTCTAAATAATCATCGGGTTCTACTTCTTGAATATCCATTAAATTCATAATTTCTGTAATGCCGTGTGCAACACGCCCACTACCAGTAACAGCAATTCTTAATGGGGGAAGTTTTAAACCAAAATAAGTATGAATTAATTCTCTATAATCTTTTACTTTAAATACTCTGTTTAAATGAAACTGTTTTGTTCTGTTACCATAACACATTATACCATTATGTGCACCTACAATGCCTGCAAAAAAACCAAAACCTAAAATACGTTGTCCATCTTCATGTTCTAAACATTCGTAATCAATTAATGTTATTTGCTTATCCATCATTGCATGAAATAATGCTTGATTACCGAGTTGTAATTTTTTTGTATGTGAAAAAAATAAGTAAGTTTTATTCTCAATTAAATCTTTAATAGGTACTTCTTTTATGCCTAATAAAATATCACAGTCGCTTATATTTTCAACAACCTTAATATTTTCTTTTTCATATTCTGCATTGCTAAAACAGCGGTTGCTACTGCTTTGTACAACTATTTCTATATTTGTATTATGCTGCATTAACCATTTACATTGGGTAGGCGTTAATGCTACACGGTTATCAACCGGAACTTTTCCTTCTTTAATAAGTCCAATCTTCAGCATGAAGCTAATTTTACATTGCAATGTATGCTTTTAAAAATTAAGTAACAAAGCGTATATTTTCTATTAATTAATTGTATGTGCATGAATTATTTTGAATTATATAATATTCCTACTTCATTGGTTGTTGATGCTAATGATATAAAGAAAAAATATTATGAATTAAGCAGAAAATTTCATCCCGATTTTTTTAGCAATGCAACTGAAGAAGAAAGGGCAGAAGTATTAGAAAAATCGTCTGCTGTAAATAAGGCGTTTAAAGTTTTTACTAATGAAGATGAATTAATTAAATATGTATTGCAATTAAAAAATTTATTGGCAGAAGAAGAGAAATATAATTTACCTAACAATTTTTTAATGGAAATGCTGGAATTAAATGAAGCATTAATGGATGCCAAAATGGAAGATGATACAGAAAAAATTGAAAACATTAAATCTCAAATTATCAATCTTAAATCAATAATATATGAACCTATTAAAACAATTATTGAAAATTATAAAGAAAATATTACTACCGAAAAAGAGTTGTTGCAAATAAAAGAATACTACTTTAAGAAAAAATATTTAACCCGTATTTTGGACGGAATAAAATGATGCTGCATATTTGCAGCCCAATTCAAATGCCCAGATGGCGGAATTGGTAGACGCAGCAGACTCAAAATCTGCCGTTCGCAAGGATGTGCAGGTTCGATTCCTGTTCTGGGCACAGATAAAATAAAAGCCTTGATTCTTCTAAGTTTCAGGGCTTTTATCATTTAATGGTTTTATTAATATATTAATTAACAAAGTATTTTATTTACTACAATTCAATCATTTTTATATAATCAATTAAATTGCAAACATTGTAATTGTAGAGAGAATTTTATTTTCGCATTAAACGAATTTTATTTTGCAGCATCCTTTAGTAGCAATTGTAATATTAAACTATAATGGTAGAAATTATATAGAACAATTTTTGCCTTCGGTAATTCATTCAACTTATCCAAACAAAAAAATTATTGTTGCAGATAATGCATCAACAGATAATTCTGTGAATTTTATCCAACAAAATTTTTCTTCTGTTGAAATATTGCTAAATACAAAAAACGATGGCTTTGCAGGAGGATATAATTGGGCTTTAAAAAACATTACGGCAGATTATTATGTTTTATTGAATTCTGATGTTGAAGTAACAAATAATTGGATAGAACCTATAGTTGATTTAATGGAAGTAGATAAAACGATTGCTGCCTGCCAACCTAAAATTTTATCTTATCATCAACCAAAAAGTTTTGAGTATGCAGGTGCATGCGGTGGTTGGATAGATGTGTTAGGTTATCCATTTTCAAGAGGAAGAATTTTTGATATATTAGAAAATGATACCAATCAATACAATATAACTTCAAAAATATTTTGGGCTACCGGAGCTGCCATGTTTGTGAGGCCTGAAATTTTTCATAAAATGAATGGATTTGATGAACAATTTTTTGCCCATCAAGAAGAAATAGATTTATGCTGGCGAATGCAATTAGCAGGATATTCTATCTATGCTTGCCCCGCATCAATAGTGCATCATGTAGGAGCAGGAACATTACCACGCGGCGGAAGAAAAGTATATTTAAATTTTAGAAACAACTTGGTAATGTTGTGTAAAAATCTTCCATTAAAAGAAAAAATATATAAACTACCTATTCGGCTTTTTTTAGATGGAATATCTGCATGGAAAGGTTTATTAACCGGAGATACTTATTTTTTTACCGCTATAGTTAAAGCACATTATACTTTAATTGTTTGGTGGATAAAAGGAAAAATTAATATTAGCCATAATAGAAAACCACTTAAACAACTATCGGGTGTGTATAAATATTGTTTGGTTTGGCAACATTTTGTAAAAAATAAAAAGACCTTTCAGGAAATTGTTGAAAAGAAACACAAATAATTTATTTTTGAACCTTATTTTTGTAATGCAATAAAAAATTATGTCACATCATACAGAAGATAACATCGCAAGCAAAGACTTTACCGGCAATTGGGTAAGCTCTTCAAGATTTTTGTTTTATTTACAAGTATTTATAGTAGTAGTATTTGTATTAGGTGGCTGTTATCGTTTATATAATCAGCGTTATCAAGGCAAGCCAGATGTTAAAGTGCAGGAAAGCTCTAAATATGTTCCTGATTATAAATAAAGTTGTACAAAAATTTTGCTGAGAACTTTTGATAACTAAATTTGCACTCCCAAAACAAAAGAAGTTCTTTACAAGATGCGGAAGTAGCTCATTTGGTAGAGCACGACCTTGCCAAGGTCGGGGTGGCCGGTTCGAGCCCGGTCTTCCGCTCATAAATAAAGTCCACTTATGTAAGTGGATTTTATTTTGGATGCCCCGGTGGTGGAATTGGTAGACACGCAGGACTTAAAATCCTGTGACCCGCAACGGTCGTAACGGTTCAACTCCGTTCCGGGGCACGCTTTAAAAATGAAAGCCTCAATACTTTTTGTGTTGAGGCTTTTTTGTTTTTGTATATACTGAAAAATAAATCTTCAGGGTTTGTTTTTTAATTATTACTTCTTTAAAAATAAACTATAATTTACTGTATTATTAGGTAACTCATAACTCATTTAATATTTAGTTCCATCACATAATCATTCATATAATAATTTTTACCAATATCTATATCGTCTTCTTTTATAATTTCAAATCCAAGTTTTTCGTAAAAACCAATTGCTTTATTATGCCTATTTACATTTAACTGCAATTTAGTTTTACCTGCTTCTTTTGTTAAGCGTATTACTTCATTTAATAATAATTTACCTGCACCTGTTTTTTGCTCAGAAGGTAACACATATAGCTTTTGTAATTTATACGTATTAATATTTAGTTGGTTAAAAGAGGCAAAACCAATAATACTATTGTTAGCTTCTGCAATTAGAAAATAATGTTGATCATTTATTTGTGTAATTAAAGATTCTTTAGAATAAAACATATTAAGCATGTATTGCAATTGCTCTTTTGAAAGAATGGCACTATATGCTATAGGCCATGTACTAAATGCAATATTTTGGATGGCTTCAATATCATTGATGATTGCAGCACGAATGATAATTTTTTTCATAGTTATTTTAATTTGAACAGTTTTTTATTTAACCAATTTGTTAAATAAGCACTGCCTATACCAACTGCAGCTCCTGTCAAAACATCGGTTGGATAATGTTCTCCTAACTGTAATCTTGAATAACCAACTGCTGTTGCCCATGCAAATGATGGAACAACTACATACCATTTTTTTAGTTGAATGCTTAATGCGGTTGCCGTTGCAAATGCAGTAGAAGTGTGGCTGGATGGAAATGAAGAGCTATTATCAATTTCGTAAGGAATAATATAGGTTGGATAATCTTTGTATGGTCTGTTTCTATTGATAACGTATTTCATGCCTTGTGTAAGTACTATACTTAGGCCAATAGTTTCTACTGTTTTCCACCCTTTTATTTGTAATTGTTTATCTTTTTTTATATAACCTGCAGCTAATAATGATGCGGGAGCAGCTAACATAATAGGATAAACAGAGTTTGATGTATTTACCCAAAATTGTGAGTGTGTTTGTGATGGATTAATGTTGTGTAACCATTGTGCCTCACTACTTTGAGCAGTTGTGTATGAATAAGAACAACTAACTGTTAATAGTAAAAGAATTTTTTTTAATAGGTTATTCATTAGCAATTAGTTTAATGTGCTTAAGCTTTCTTCAATAGTTTTTATTCTTGCTTCGGCATCAGCTTTTTTCTTTTGCTCGTTAGCAATAATTTCGGGCTTGGCATTGGCAACAAATTTTTCATTACTTAATTTTTTCATTACACTTTCTAAAAACCCTTTTTGATAAATTAAATCTTTTTCTAATTCGTTTTTTAATGCAGTTGCATCAATTTCTTTTTCTGCTTCAATAAAAAATTTTTCATCTTCAATGGCTACAACTATTGTATTGTTTACGGTATTGGTTACATAAGTAATACTTTCTGCATTTACTTGTTTTTTTAAAACATTTTCAATAAATGCATAGTTGTTTTGTTTGAATGTTTGAATGTGCAGTTTAATAATATCTTTTGGTTTTATTTGATTTTTTGCTCTTGCTTCGCGTAAAGCTGTAATTACATTTTTTAATAAATTTCCTTGTGCTAAAACTGTTGATTCTATACTATTTGCAGCCGATTGTTGTTTTATGCATAAATCATCTGTTCTTTCTTTTAATTGATGATAAATTTCTTCGGTAACAAATGGCATGAATGGGTGTAACAATTGCATTAATTCTTCGAAAAAAAGAATGGTTTTGTTATATACTTCTGTTTCAATAGGTTGTTCAAATGCGGGTTTTATCCATTCTAAATACCAACTACAGAAATCATCCCATATTAACGAGTATATTGTTTTTAATGCTTCGCTTAAACGAAATTGTTGCATTAAATTTTCTACTTCAACTTTTACTTGGTTTAATCTGTTTTCAAACCAAAGAATAGAAAAATTAGGTGCTGTGTGTTGTTGGTTTTCGGTGCTTTTTCTTCCTTCCCACATTTTTATCAATTTCAACGCATTCCATAATTTATTATTGAAATTTCTTCCTTGTTCTAAAGTGCTTTCATCAAATAATAAATCGTTTCCTGCAGGAGAAGAAATCATAATTCCAAAACGAACTGCATCGGCTCCGTAAGTATCAATTAAACTCAATAAATCCGGACTATTGCCTAATTGTTTGCTCATTTTCCTTCCTTGCTTATCACGCACCATTCCTGTAAAGTAAACATCTTTAAAAGGCAGTTGTTGTTTGTATTCGTAACCTGCCATAATCATTCTGGCAACCCAAAAGAAAATAATATCTTGCCCGGTAACTAATGTTGTGGTTGGATAATAATAATTTATTTCTGGATTGTTAGGATTGCTGATGCCTTTAAAAACTTCAATAGGCCATAACCACGATGAAAACCATGTATCTAAAACATCTTCATCTTGAATTAATTTTGGATATTGAATATTGTATGTTGTATAGAATTCTTTTTTTGCTTCTTCTTCTGTTGCAGCAACTACAAATCTTCCTTCTTCATCATACCATGCAGGAATTTGTTGCCCCCACCAAAGCTGGCGACTAATGCACCAATCTTTAATATTTTCTAACCAATAGTTATAAGTGTTTTTTAGCTTGGAAGGATGGAAAACAATTTCATTGTTGATAACTGCAGAAAGTGTTTCAGGGTTGTTTTCCAAAAACTTTTTCATGTTGAGGAACCATTGCAATGATAAACGATTTTCAATAACCGCACCTGTTCTTTCACTTGTTCCTACTTGCCCTTTATATTCTTCAATTTTTTCTAATAAACCAATGGCATTTATATCATCTGCAATTTTTTTTCTCAATTCAAATCTATCAATACCATTGTATGATAATACTTGTGCAGATGGGTTTTCATCTATTAAATCTTCTATGGTAAATTTTCCTTCTGCATCTAAAGTATTTAATGCTTTTAAGTTGTGTTTTCTTCCTAATTCATTATCATTTTTATCGTGTGCGGGAGTAATTTTTAATGCACCTGTTCCAAATTCTACATCAACATATTCATCGGCAATTACCGGAATTTTTCGGTTAATGATAGGAACTGTAACTTCTTTTCCAATTAAGTTTTTATAGCGTTTATCATTTGGGTTTACACAAATGGCAACATCTCCTAAAATGGTCTCGGGCCTTGTTGTAGCAACCATTATAAATTGATTGCTATTATCTGCAAAAGGATATTTTACAAAATATAATTTACTATCAATTTCTTTAAAAATAACTTCTTCATCACTTAATGCGGTTTTACTTGCAGGATCCCAATTAACCATTCTTAAACCACGATAAATAATTCCTTTGTTATATAAATCAATAAAAATTTTAATAACACTTTTATAATAATCATCATCCATGGTAAATGATGTTCTGCTCCAATCTAAACTGCAACCTAATTTTTTTAATTGTTGTAAAATAATGCCGCCGTATTTTTCTTTCCATTCCCATGCATATTTTAAAAATTCATCTCTAGTGAGTGATGATTTTGTAATGCCTCTTTCGCGAAGCATAGCAACAACTTTTGCTTCTGTGGCAATAGATGCATGATCTGTACCCGGCACCCAACAAGCATTTTTTCCTTGCATTCTTGCACGCCGAATAAGAATATCTTGAATGGTATTATTAAGGCAATGCCCCATGTGTAATACACCGGTTACATTGGGCGGTGGAATAACGATAGTGTATGGTTCTTTTGTATTATCAACCTTGCTGTTAAAATATCCTTTGTTTAACCAGTGTGCATACCATTTACCGTCAATTTGTTGGGGCTCAAAATTTTTACTCAATTCACTCATCATATTTGCCTTTTGTAAGTTGGCAAAAATAAGGAAATGAATAGATGGCAGAAAGAGTTAATTCAATCTGTTTGGTTAATTATTCGTGAGGGTTATCTTTTAAAATTCCGGTTAAATGAAAAAAAATCATTTAAACAAAATAGCAGATAGCCAATATAACACCAAAAATTAAAATGGTGTAAAGTGCAACACGAATGGTTTCGTTGGTGTGTGAGTAACTGTGTTCCATGGCAAAGAGTTTTATAAATTAAATAATGGAGTTGCGGTTTTCAAAGGAAATTTGGGTAGGAAATATATCCGCGTGCAGTAATAAAAACTTTGCTTTTGAGTATAGCCTTATGCGTTAATATAAAGGTAAAAATATTTTTATTGAATGTGAAATTTTTTTTACACTTTCGGCAAAAATATTTTTCTAACAGCATGTTTGCAATAGTAGATATAGAAACCTCCGGAGGCCACGCATTGGACCACGGAATTACTGAAATTGGAATTGTTTTACACAATGGAATTACGGTAGAAGGAAAGTATGCTACTTTAATTAATCCTAAAGTTCCTATTCAAAAATATGTGCAGGGTTTAACGGGTATAACAAATGCAATGGTTGCCAATGCACCCGTTTTTGAAGAAGTGGCATTTAATATCTTCAATTTATTAAAAGGTAGAATTTTTGTTGCACATAATGTAAACTTCGATTATTCTTTTGTAAAGCATCAATTTAAACTTGCAGGATACGATTTTAATGAGCGAAAATTATGTACTATACGGTTAGCTAGAAAAATTTTTCCTACACTTTCTAAATATGGTTTAGAAACAATTTGTCGCGAATTAAAAATTACTAATCATAGTCCGCACCGTGCAATTGGAGATGCCATGGCAACTGCTGAACTATTTTCGTTATTAGTTGCACATGATAAAAACAATGAATTGAAAAAAATGCTTCGAGTTGGTTATAAGAAAAAAGGATAGCATTATAACTTTTCAACATTTATATAATCAAATTTTTCTTTTTCATTCCTGCTTTTATATTCGCTGCCCATTTTTATTGAGAAATTATTTTATAATAAATTATTTTGTTGGATAAGTATCCAATTAATAATAAAGTAAAGCAGAGTTTTTATGAATGAATATGCAACTGCTATTGCAGCTAAACTAAATTTTCGTGCAACACAAATTGATGTTGTATTACAACTGTTAAGTGAAGGAGCAACAATTCCTTTTATTGCCCGATACAGAAAAGATAAAACAGGCGGATTAGATGAAGTTCAAATTCAACAAATTCAAGATGAAACAAAAATTTTAAAAGAATTTACCGAACGTAAAACATTTATAACAAAAACAATTACCGAACAAGGTAAAATGACGGATGCTTTGCAAGAAAAAATTAATAAAGCAACTACCATAAATGAGTTAGAAGATATTTACCTTCCATACAAACCTAAAAGAAAAACAAAAGCTCAAACTGCAAAAGAAAATGGTTTAGAACCTTTGGCAACTTTAATTCTTGAACAAAAAAATATTGACTTACATACTGCTGCAGGAAAATTTATTACAGAAAATGTAAAAGATGTTGAAACAGCTTTACAAGGTGCAAGAGATATAATTGCTGAAACCATTAATGAAGATGCTGTTATAAGAACAAAACTTAGGAAACTGTTTGAAGACACGGCTTTGCTGCAAAGCAAAATATTGGTAGATAAAGAAACAGAAGCAGTAAAATATAAAGATTATTTTGATTTTAGTGAACCTATTTCAAAAATTCCTTCGCATAGAATATTGGCTGTGTTGCGTGGTTTTTTAGAAGGGTTTTTAAAAATGAATATTGCTCCGTTAGAAGAAGATGCATTACAGTTAATTGAGAATGTTTATGTAATAAATAGTTTAAACACAAGTGTTGAACAATTAAAAAAAGCAATGAAAGATGCTTATAAAAGATTATTGCAACCAAGTTTAGAAACAGAGTTTAGAACATTGCTAAAAACCAAAGCAGATGAAGAAGCCATTAATGTTTTTGCCGAAAATTTAAAGCAGTTGTTGTTAAGCTCTCCTTTAGGCAGTAAAAGAGTGTTGGCTATTGATCCTGGCTATAGAACAGGTTGTAAAATTGTTTGTTTAGATGAGAAAGGAGAGTTGTTGCACAACGATTTAATTTATGTACACGAAAAAAATAAAGAATACGAGGCATCATTCACTATTCAATCATTAGTTAAACAATATAATATAGAAGTATTTGCAATTGGAGATGGCACTGCAGGAAGAGAAACAGAACAATTTATAAAAAAAATGCAATTGAACTTACCCATTTTTTTAGTAAATGAAGATGGAGCTTCTGTATATTCTGCAAGTGAAATAGCAAGAGAAGAATTTGGTGAATATGATGTTACAGTACGTGGTGCTGTAAGTATTGGAAGAAGATTAATGGATCCATTGGCAGAGCTAGTAAAAATAGATCCTAAAAGCATTGGTGTAGGCCAATATCAACACGATGTAAATCAAACTCGTTTAAAAGAAAAATTAGATGCAACCGTTATTAGCTGCGTAAATAAAGTAGGTGTTAATTTGAATACTGCATCTAAACATTTATTAAGTTATGTAAGCGGCATAGGCACTACATTGGCAGAAAATATTATTAAGTATAGAAATGAAATTGGTGGGTTTAATAGTAGAAATCAATTGTTAAAAGTTCCGCGTTTAGGCGATAAAGCTTATGAACAATGTGCAGGTTTTCTTCGCGTAAAAGAAAGCAACAACCCTTTAGATGCAAGTTCTGTTCATCCTGAAACTTATACAATTGTTGAAAATATTGCAAAAGATTTGCAAGTAGAAATTGCTTCTTTAATTGGTAACGAAAAATTATTAAAAACAGTAAATACAAAAAAATATGTTACCGAAGAAATAGGAGAGCTGACTATTAAAGATATTTTGAATGAATTGAATAAACCCGGACTTGATCCACGCAATGAATTAGAACAATTTGAATTTGCAAATATCTATTCAATTGAAGATGTAAAAAATGGAATGATTATTCCGGGCATTGTAACAAACTTAACTCGCTTTGGTGCATTTGTAGATATTGGCGTTAAACAAGATGGTTTAGTGCATGTAAGTGAAATTGCTCATCAATACATTACAGATCCTTCTGAAGTTTTAAAACTAAATGATAAAGTGCAAGTAAAAGTTTTAGAAGTTGATGTGTTAAGAAAACGCATTGCATTATCAATTAAACAAACACAAGAAACTTCTACAAAGCAGCATGGAAAAAGAATGCAACAACCTAAAAAACAAGAACCCGAATTAGCAAATTTAAATTTAAATGATGCTTTGAGTGTATTAAAAAACAAATTCAAAAAATAATTAAAATAAATTAACAAGCTCTTAGGCATTAGTTTTTGTTGGAAACTAAAGTGACGTGTTTCTTTGCAGTACTGCTATGAAATATTTTACTTTAGTTTTTTTATTGCTTATCACTTATTACACCAATGCCACACAAGTAAATGGAGTTGTAAAAGATTCAAAAGGAAACATACTTCCATTCTCCTCTATTTTAATTAAAGGAACCGCAAAAGGTACAACGGCCAATGCTAAAGGCTTTTATACGCTGCAATTAAATAATGGTAACTATACATTGGTTTGTCAGCATATTGGCTTTACTTCTGTAGAAAAGAAAGTAAAAGTTGTGAATGAAAATGTAGAAGTTGATTTTATATTAAGTGAGCAAGAATATAAATTAACCGATGTTGTAATAAAAAGTGGGAGTGAAGATCCGGCGTATGAAATAATAAGAAAAACAATTGCTAAACGCGAAGAACATTTAAATGAAATAAAAAAATATCAGGTTGAAGTTTATATAAAAGGGCAAATGCAGTTGAGAGGTTATCCTAAAAAATTTATGGGAGAAACAGTTGATTTTGAAGATGGAGATACTAGTAAACACAAAATGATTTTTTTGTCTGAAACAGTTGCCAACTATTCTGTTGATGGAAATAAAAAAAAGGTTGATGTTGTTTCAACACGTGTAAGCGGCAGCAGCAATAGCTTTGGTTTTAGCAGCCCGCAAATTATTTCATTTTATGAAAATAATATTTCTATTGCAGCACTTAATCCACGTGGATTTATTTCACCTATAAGCAACAATGCTTTCAATTTTTATAAATATAAATTTGAAGGAATGTTTTTTGAAAATGGAAAAACTATTAATAGAATAAAAGTTATTCCTAAAAGAAAATACGAACCTTTATTTTCAGGCTACATCAATATTATAGAAGATGAATGGCGTTTGCAGAGCGTGCAACTACAGTTGTTAAAAGAACAACAAATGCAATATTTGGATACTTTAACTATTGAGCAGTTATATATTCCGTTAAGAAATATTTGGGTAATAAAACAACAAGTTATAAAACCTGCAGGCAAAATTTTTTCTTTCGATTTTTTTGGAAGTTTTTTACAAGTGTATGATAAATTTAATATTGAGCCCGAGTATAAAAAAGGCTTCTTTGGCAATACACTTATGAAATTTTTTGATAGTTCAAACAAAAAATCAATTAATTATTGGGATAGCATTCGCCCCGTGCCTTTATCTGTTGCAGAAGCAAAAGATTATAAGAAAAAAGATAGTTTAGAACAAGAAAGAAAATCTCCGCATTATTTAGATTCATTAGATAAAAAAAGAAATACACTTACACTCGGAAAACTTTTTTTAACAGGTTATAACTATAGTAAAGAAAAATATAAAACAAATTTTTCGTTTGAACCATTAACTAAATCTTTTAATAGTTATAATACTGTTGAGGGTTTTGTACTTAGCCTTTCCGCCAATTATAATAAAAGATTTGAAGACAAGAAATCATTATCACTCTCTTCTAATTTTCGTTATGGATTAAGCAACACGCATTTTAATGCATCTATAAATGGAAATTATAATTTAGCTACAAAATACGCTTCTTCTTTATTTTTTGGAGGAGGAAAAAATGTGTTTCAATTTAATAATAACAACCCTATTGCGGTATTTAATAATTCCATTTCAACTTTATGGTACACTGCCAATCACATGAAACTATACGAAGCATGGTATGGTAGAATTGGCTACAGAAAGGCTTTAGGCGATGGTTTTAATTTTTCAGTATTTGCAACCTATCAACACAGAATGCCTTTGGAAAATACAACAGATTATAAATTTAGTACATACAAAAACAGAATATTCACACCTAATTTTCCTGTAATTCCTGCTTATGCTTCTGTAAATATTGCAGAGCATAATGCATTAACACTAACGGCAAATTTAACATGGAAGCCCGGAGCAAAATATATTGAATTTCCTGACAGAAAAATAAATATTGGTTCTCGTTATCCCACATTTAATTTAACTGTTACAAAAGGAATTAATAATTTGTTGGGAAGTGATGTTGATTATACTAAATGGTATTTTAATATTAGCGATAATTTGAATATGAAATTAGGCGGAAGATTAAGATATGAATTAGAAGCAGGCGGCTTTTTGCAAGCAGATAAAGTGTTTACGCCCGATTTTATTCATTATTTAGGTAACCAAACAGTTATTGCAAGTCAATACATGAAGGGCTTTCAACTATTGCCATATTATGAATTAAGCAATATGAATAATTTTTATACGGCAGGACATATTGAATATCATTTAAATGGATTATTAAGTAATAAAATTCCTTTATTTAGAAAATTAAATTGGTTTTTTGTAGTCGGTGCAAATGCTTTGTATATCAATAGTCAAAAAAATTTTTATGAAGCATTTTTCTCTATAGAAAATATTTTTAAAATTATTCGGGTAGATTTTGTGCAAGGCTATAAACAAAATGGTGAAACACCACAAGGCATAAAATTTTCGTTGCCATTGTTGTTTTAAAAAATTCACATAAAAATTATTCACTTACTTTTGCGGTACATTTTGCCTGTAATGCAAACAGGTTTATTTGTTAATAAAACATTGGTTATATATACTGATGTCTAAAATGAAATTTATGGCACTATTACACAATCGCATTAATAACGATGAGTTAAAACAATTATTAATGCAAGAAACAGAAAAGCGTATTACCGTTAGCTTCTATCAATACTTTTCTGTTCAAAACCCACAAGAGTTTAGAGATTATTTGTACAAAAATTTAAGTAGTTTAAAAGTTTTTGGTAGAATTTATATTGCTAAAGAAGGCATTAATGCACAAGCAAGTATTCCTGAGTCTAATTTTAATTCTTTCAAAAATTTTCTTTATAGCATTGAAAACTTAAATGGGTTACGAATCAATATTGCGGTTGATGACGATGGTAAAAGTTTTTGGGTATTAAAAATAAAAGTACGCGAACAAATTGTTGCCGATGGAATTACCGATACTGCTTTCAGTATGAATAATAAAGGCAAATATGTTACGGCAACTGAAATGAATAAACTACTCAATGAAAAAGATACAGTGGTTATAGATATGCGGAATCATTATGAATATGAAGTAGGGCATTTTCAAAAAGCAATTGAAATTCCTTCAGATACTTTTAGAGAACAATTACCAATGGCTGTAGATATGATGAAAGGTAATGAAGATAAAAATATTATAATGTATTGCACCGGCGGTATAAGATGCGAAAAAGCCAGTGCCTATATGTTGCATAAAGGTTTTAAAAATGTTTTTCATTTAGAAGGTGGTATTATTAATTATGCCAAACAAATTAAAGAACAACAATTAGAAAGTAAGTTTGTTGGTAAAAATTTTGTATTTGATAATAGGTTAGGAGAAAGAATTACAGAAGATATTATTGCTCATTGCCACCAATGCGGTAAACCTTGTGATGTGCATGTAAATTGTAAAAACAATGGTTGTCATTTATTGTTTATACAGTGTACTGAATGTGCAGAAAAGTTTGATGGATGTTGCAGTACAGAATGTAAAGAAACAATACATCTTCCTTTAGAGCGACAAAAAGAAATACGTAAAGGAATTTATAACGGAAAAAATATTTTCAATAAATCAAAAGTAAGGTTAAGGCCAAGGTTGAATGAGAAGTAGTAAAGTGTAACTTCACTAAAAAACCAAAATGCTTTTAAAAAAATTATATCCGTTAATAATTGTTGTATTGGCTGTAAATATTATTTCTTGCGGAAAAAACAGTTATATATTACAAACACCACAACCCAATGTATCTGCTATAAGCGGCAATCAATTTTATAAAACAGTTACCGCATGGAAATGGAAAGAAAGAGATTCTTTGGCAGTTAAAGAAATACTATCCGGTAATATTCCATCTTTCTTAAAAAAATTTGTAAGAATTAATGTTCAATGTTTTGATTCGGTAAACAATAAAACAATTCATGCGTATTATTTTGTTGCTCCAGATTATTTAAGTATTGGCTCAAATGCCGATTGGGCAAGAGTTCCACTTACTCCAATGGCGGCACAAAAAATTGCAGATAGTTTTCATTGTTTTCTTCCAACAAGAAAAATGGTAAATGATATTTACAACCAAGCAATAGTAAAATTAGAGCCTGTACCTATGTATGCTTATAGAGATAGTAGCATAACAATGTGGCAACATCATTTAATTATTGAAGGACAAAGACATTTAAAGAAAGGGTTAATTGCAGGCATTAAAAAAGATGTGGTTATTTCAGGATTAATATCTCGCTATCCCAAACCTCATCATGAAGCTATTTATGGTTGGCATAAATTAGATGGGAAACCTATTCAGCCTTTATATGTAGGGCATATTAATTGGTGGGTAGATTATAGCCATGGCATACGTTTGGTGTACGAAAAAATTTGGGTAGAAGGGAAGCCTATACCATATGCCAATGTACTTGCTAATCCAACATTAAAAAAACTTTTGTGTGATGAAGAATATTGTGATTTTTATAAATATGATTATTAAATAAATCATTTTTTCTTCCTTATTTATTGGCTGGCAACTTCTTCAGTATGTTCAAATATTCTTACAAAATGATTTTCAAAATGTCCACGTATTGAATTTCTAAATAGCTCAGGTGTTCCTGTTTTTAAAACATCTACTAATGATTTATGTGATACGAATGTTTTTAAAACAGGTTGTTTTTTTAATAAACCACTATGGTGTACATAATCAAAAACAGGTAACAACATTTTCTGAAACTTTTTTAATGTGTTATTGCCTGTTATTTCATATAGTTTACCATGAAAAGCAATTTCATGTTCAATATTAAATAAATGATACTGTGTTAGGGGAGGTTCATTACTCACAATATCATACAATTCATCAATATCTTCTTTTGTTATTCTTTCAAAAAGAAAATCACTCATGCCTATTTCTAAAACCAACCTTATTTCAAACATATCTTTTAATGTGGTTTGATCTAAGATATGTGGGTTTAAGCTTTTGCTCATGGTTGCAAATACATCCGGACTGGTAATAACAGAGCCTTTTTTCTTTTTTGATTCAATTAGTCCTAACATTCTTAAACGCATAAGTGCTTCACGTATAACTGTTCTGCTAACACCTAATATTTCAGCTAATTCTATTTCTTTAGGAACAGAATCTCCTACATTTAATTTTCGTTCTTTTAATAGAGAAACAAGTTTAAACTCTACTTTATCTACAAGAGAACTGGTATCAATTTCTTGAAAACTTTCTTTGATATTTTTACTAAACATAAGCTGTTATGTGTGTCTTGTTTTATTGTGTTTGCTCCTTTCAAAACTAAGGTTATTTTTCTTTTATCTCCCAATTTAATTATAATGCGTTGATTATCAGCGTTATATTAAAGTGTAAAAAAAAGTTAAAATATTTTTGAAAATATGATTTTTTTTCTTTCTATTTGTAATGTCATACATAATGCTTTATGTAATGTCATACATAATACTAAAAACACGCTTTATGAACAAAAAAATTAACTGCAACAAAATTCTTCTCAGTTGTTTGTTTTTTGTTTGGGCACTAACAAGCTACGCTCAAACAAAAAAAATTTCAGGAAAGGTTGTTGGCGAGGATAATGCTCCTCTTGCCGGTGTTACTGTTTTGGTAAAAGGTAAAAATACCAATGCGGTTACCGATGCTAATGGTGCATTTTCTATTCAAGCTGCAACTAAAGATGTTCTTGTTTTTGAATTTGTTGGTTACACTTCGCAAGAAGTAGTAGTAACCGGCAACACCATTTCTACTATTGTGCTAAAATCATCTGTTTCAAAATTAGATGAAGTAGTAGTAGTAGGTTATGGTACCCAAAAACGCAAAGAAGTAACCGGAGCTATTTCCAGTGTAAATTCATTAGCCTACAAATACAGCCCAAGTGCTAACGTAGGTACTGCATTACAAGGTACGGTTCCTGGTTTATTAGTTCAACAAGCCACTGGTGCACCGGGTGCAACTCCAAGTATTGCTTTTAGAGGTGGTACTGGTTTTGATGGATCAGGTACGCCAATGGTAGTTTTAGATGGAGTAGTGGTTCCCTCTCTTTATGGAATTGATATGAATGATGTGGAAAGTATTGATGTATTGAAAGATGCTGCTTCTACTGCTATTTATGGAGCGAGAGCCGCTAACGGTGTTATTTTAGTTACTACTAAAAAAGGCAAAAAAGGAAGATCTCAAGTTCAATATACTGTAAGGCAAACATTTAATCAGATAAGAACAATTGGTCAAGATTATATGAGTGCAGCAGATTATCTTAGAATGAACAGATTGGGTATTCAATCTCGTTATTTAGCTGATTCTTTAGATGGTAATACTTCTGCAATGAATACAGATAAAGGACAATTAAATGGATCATGGGGTTGGGCTTTTGGAACAACTAACACAAGCCAAGGTGGTGGTTTATATACTACTCAAAGAGTTTCAAACGCAAACAGACAATATTTGAATGACGCAAATTGGAAATTATTAGTTGATCCTAATCCGTTCTTCCCTTCACAAAGTGATAGTATTTTATATAAAGATTTAAGTGCTACTACCCGCGAAGGAATGATTGTAAAATCTACACCAACTATTGAGCACAATGTTTTATTTTCTGGTGCTAACGATCAAGGAGCATTTGCATTGAGTTTAAGTTCTTTAACTGATAATGGAATTATAATAGGTTCTACTTTAAAAAGAATGTCGTTAAATTTTAACGGAGGTTTAAATGTGGGCAAAAACTTCAAATTATCACTTAATACTTCTGCATATACTGTAAACACTACCAGCCCTTATAACGATCCGGGTTCTGGTTATACCAGTGGTGGAAACTCTTCAGCAGGTTTATTACAAAGATTTGTAGGCGTAGCTCCAACAGTAAGGTATAGTAATGATACTTCAGGTGCTATGTTGCCTGGTCCTAATGATAATACTTTAGGTAATCCTGCTTATTGGAGTACTATATATGTAAATAATAATAATGAACAAAGATTTACCGGTAGCTTAAATGCTGAATACACTATTTTACCTTATTTAAAGGTTATTGCAAGCACTTCAGGTTTTATGCGTTATGGTGGAAGTAATGCATTTACAAAATCATATATACAAGGAAATGGAGGCTCGTTAAATACAACTCGTGCCGGTTCTTTCTCAAATTATAATGATATTCAATATTCTTACAATGCATTTTTACAGTTTGATAAAAAATTTAATAAACATAAACTTACTGTAATGGCAGGTGGTGAATATTTAGATTACAAACGTTATATATTCTCAGGAAGTGCTCAAGGTGCACCAACAGATTTAATTCCTTGGTTAACTGCAGACCCTTCTCCAACCATTGTTAATGGAGCATTAACATACCCTGGTGGTGCTTCTTCAGATTTTGTGTATTGGGAAAGATTAGCTTCTGCTATTGCAAGAGTGAATTATACTTATGAAGATAAATATTATGTACAAGCTGTACTTCGTTATGATGGTTCAAGTAGGTTAAACAGCAGCAACTTCTACGGAACCTTCCCAGGTATATCTGTAGGTTGGAATTTGCATAACGAAAATTTTTATAAAAACAGTAAAATTGCAACATATATTACTTCAATTAAACCAAGAATTGGTTATGGTGTAAATGGTAACTTATATAATTTTGGAAGTAGCTATTTCCCAACAGCTTTAACCTATTCTTCAGCAGGTATTTATAATGGAATGGGAGGTACCTATGCAGGTTCTTATATTAACCCTAATTTAAGATGGGAACGTACTAACTCAACCAACTTTGGTTTAGATTTAGGAATACTTAGAAATAGAATCACAATTAGTGCAGATTATTTCATAAAAAATGTATTTGATAAATTAGCTTCATTACCAATTTCTGCTCAAACAGGTTTTACAGGTTTTACAACTAACTTATCTCAATTACAAAACAAAGGTTTCGAAGCATCAATCAATGCAAAAATCTTAACACCGGCAAAAGCTGATGGTTTAAGTTTAGATGCAGGCTTTACTTTCTATACTGTTAAAAACTACGCTGTTAAATTACCTTACAATGGCTTACCGGGTAACAGACAAGGTACTATACAAGTATATGATCCCAATAACCCTGGACAATTCAAATATGTAAATGGTTTAATTGAAGGACAAAGAATTGGATATGATGAAGTTTGGGCTCCAAAATGGGATGGTATTTACAGAACTGCAGCAGATTTAACTGCAGGTGCCAATACGTATAATGCTTTCTTACCTTATAACAATAAACGCGTAAAACAATTAGGAGATGCAATTTGGCATCAAGTATATAATAACGATACTATTAACCAATATCAATATGTTTACGTAGGAAGAACAACTCCACAAGCAACCGGAAGCTTTTTCTTCAATATTGGATATAAAAACTTCCATTTGTACACTGCATTTGATTATGCTTACGGATTTGTAATCTTAAATAATATTAAGCTAAGAGGTTTAAGCCAAGTACAAGGTTCACAAAACGGTACACTAGATGTTTTAAACACATGGACAACAAGTAACCCTAATGCTCCATTGCCAAGATATTATTGGGCAAACCAAGGACGTAACTACGCTACAGACGCTTCTGGTAATAACCCTCCGGCAAATATGTGGGAGAAAGGAGACTATATTTCTTTGAGAGAATTGACTTTAAACTATCAATTTACTCCTGAAATGCTAACCAAAGCATTCAATAATAAAGTAAAAGGAATTAGCTTGTTCGTTACCGGTACAAACTTGGTTTATTTTACTAAATATAGTGGAACCTTCCCTGAAGTTGGTGGTTTTGATAATGGTCGTTATCCTTTACCACGCCGAGTAACTTTAGGAGCTCAATTAACTTTTTAACTTATAAAAGAGATACAAATGAAAAATATTAAAAACATTTATTATCTGTTGGCATTGGTTGCTTCAACCGCGTTATTTACAGGTTGTAAAAAACAATTGGAAGAAGTTGTTCCACAAGATGCCATTAGTATTCAATCTGCTTTAACCGATGCTAATGCTACGCAAACCCTTTATTATGGTGTTTATGCAAGGTTTAGAGCATATAACAGCATCTTCTTTAATTTAGGAGAAATGCGTTCAGATATTTGGGCAGATGGTTTATTTACAGAATCTGCTGATGGTACTTCTTTCCAATTATATACGCATAACATTAGCACTACACAAGTACCGTATAGTAACTGGGCAAGTTTATATAATTTACTATATCAAATTAATAATTTGATATATGTTTTACCAAAAAGCCCTGTTAATCAAGTTACCCAAACTAGAGAATTAGCAGAAATGTATGGCTTAAGAGCTTATGTATATTATACTATGCTAAAAACATGGGGCGGGGTACCTTTAACTACTGCACCAATTCTTACTATTAATAATGCAGCAGATACTTATAAACCAAGAAGCACCCCTGATTCTATAATGCTTCAAGTAAAGAGTGATATTGCTCAATCATTACAATTATATAATGGTAATAATGCATTTCAAAGTGGTAACAGAGTATATTGGAATCGCGTAGCAACTTTAACTTTAAAAGGAGATGTGTTTTTATGGTCTGCTACTAATATGAGCGGAGGTACAGCAGATTATACAACAGCATTATCAGCTTTACAAGAAGTAAAAGGCTTACAAGGTGCTACATTAAATTTGAATTCAAATTATAACGATAATTTCAATCCTTCTAAAAAATCAAATAATCCTGAAATTATTTTTGCTTCAAGTTACGAGCCTAACCAAGCAGCAAACACTTATTTCTATAGCTTATTTTCAGTAAATAGTATTCAAGCTGCAGGGCTTTCATTTGCTCCTGCATCTACACCAACAGTACAATCGGTTTATCCTTATGTTGGGGGGGCAAACAGAGTAGGCATGTCTCAGACAATGATTACTCGTTTAACATCAGGCCCTACTGATCAACGCATTACTAATAGTTTTAATGTGATGTATAGCACAACTTCGCCTTTCCCTGTTAAAAGTGTGTTTTTATTGAAATATATTGGTACGGTTTCAGGTACAAGTCAGGTTTATAATAACGATTATCCTATTTATCGTTATGCAGATGTACTTTTAATGTTGGCTGAAGCAAAAGCTCAATTAGGTCAAGATCCTACTGCTGAAATTACACAAATAAGAGCAAGAGCATATGGTAGTGCAGCACCTGTGTTTACTAATGGCTCTATTAGTGACAATATGAATGCAATATTAGAAGAAGGCTTAAGAGAATTTATTGGAGAAGGAAAACGTTGGTGGAGTTTACGTAGAGCTGGTAACAGTTATGTTTATGCTGCAATTAAACCATCTTATTTATCACCAACAACAGTAGCACAATTACTGCTACCTATTTCATCAAGTATGATTTTAAATGACCCTTTACTAACACAAACACCGGGTTATTAAAATAGTTTATTAGAGCATAATAAGCAGTTAGTTAGAAATTTAATCCGGATATTTCTATATCCGGATTTTATAACTTTTGATATTGAAACTTAATTTATCTTGTAATTATAAACAAGCTGTCTATGAAAATTAAACACCTCGAAGGTTTAATTGCTGCACCTTTCACACCTATGCAAAGCAATGGTGCATTAAATCTGTCTCAAATAAAAAACTATTATAATTTTTTAAAACATAATAATGTAAAAGGAGCTTTTATATGTGGCTCTACAGGTGAGGGTGTTTCTTTATCTATTCATGAAAAAAAGGCTGTTGCAGAAGCATGGCAACACTGCTGCAAGAATGATGATGATTTTAAAGTAATTATGTTATTAGGTGGCACAAGCTTAACAGATTGTAAAGAGTTGGCTTTATATGCTAAATCAATAGGCATGTATGCTGTTGCTTTTACAGGCCCCAATTATTTTAAACCTCCTACGGTTGAAGCTTTAGCAGAATGTTGCATAGAAATTGCAAGTGTGGTACCCGATATGCCTTTTTATTATTATCATATTCCGGTACTTACAGGTGTTGGTTTTGCAATGTTCGATTTATTAAATTGTTTGCACGGTAAGTTACCCAACTTTGCAGGTGTAAAATATACACACGAAGACTTTATGGATTTTTTATCTTGTCTTCATTTTAATAATGAACAATATGATATGTTGTGGGGGCGTGATGAAAACATGTTGGCTGCCCTTGCTGTAGGTGCAAAAGGTGCTGTTGGTAGTACTTTTAATTATGCTGCCCCATTATATTATAATTTAATTAATGCATATAATAATGGAGATTTTGCAACTGCAAGAAAACTGCAACAACAATCTATTGATATGATTAGATTATTGGGTAAATACGGTGGAATAGCTACAGGAAAAGCTTATATGAAATTGGTTGGAGTAGATTGCGGAGGTTTTAGATTGCCTGTAAAAAATATGAGTAGTGAAAAATATCTAGAATTTGTTAAAGATGCAGAAGCGGTGGGTTTTCATACTTTTAAATCGGTAATACCTTCTTAATTATACTAAGAACAATTAATGTTCAATAAACAAAAATTTACTTTCTTATTTTTTATACAAACCATATTGTTTGTATATCACTCTTATTCCCAACACAAAATGATGTACAACGTTAATTGGCGTGTTATTGCATCTTTGCCTGTTTCTGTTTCAGGTTCTTTTTGTGGTGTTAGTAATGGTATGTTAATAGTAGCCGGAGGCTCTAATTTTCCTGATGCAAAACCTTGGCAAGGAGGTAAAAAAAAGTACTGGAATAAAATTTATGTAATTGATATAAAAAATAATTATCAATTAATACCAGTTCAAGATACTTTAGAAAAAAATGTTGCTTATGGTGCATGTGTAAGTACCGCACAAGGTGTTTTATGTTTGGGAGGCGAAAATGAAAATGGCATTTTAAATGATGTTTTTTTATTACACTGGGATCTAAAAACCCAAAAAATTGAAAAAGAAAAACTTCCTTCTTTACCAATAGCCCTCACTAGTTCTTCTGCTTGTTCAGTTCAATCAAAAATATTTTTAATAGGTGGTGATAACGGAAAAGAATCTACTAACTCTTTTTTTCAGTTAGATATCAATGCTGTAAATAAAGGGTGGACGCAGCTTCCGGCATTACCTGCTTCTTTATCGTTTCCTATATCTGCTGCAAATGTTCATGCAGAAGCTTCAAACATAATAGTAATTGGTGGAAGAGAAAAAATGGAAAATGCATTAACTAAATTATACAATACTGTATATACTTATAATACTTCCTTAAAAAAATGGGAGAAGAAAAAAAATATATGCCATACAGATTCTGATTCATCACATCTTTCTGCTGGCAATATTGTTAGTTTAAATAATGAAAATATTATTATAATAGGAGGAGATGACGGAAAAACTTTTTCTAAGATAGAAAAATTTAATATGTTAATTGGCCAAGAAACCAATGAAAGTAAAAAAGCAGAATTGGTTGCTCAAAAAATGGAACTCATTAACAATCATAAAGGGTTTAGTAAAAAAGTTTTTTTGTATAATATTCATACACAACAATGCTTACCATTATCTGATTTACCTTTTTCTCCCGTAACAACCAATGCCGTAAAATGGAATGATGAAATTTTTATTGCAGGTGGAGAAATAAAACCAGGAGAAAGAACTAACTTAGTTCTGTGTGGTAAAATAACAAGAAAGCATTAATAATGCGAAACTCAAAACAATATGCCTGGGTTGTAGTTTTTTTATTGTGGATAGTTGCCTTACTAAATTATATGGATAGGCAAATGCTTTCTACAATGAAAGATGCTATGCAAATAGATATTGCCGAATTAAAAAAAGCCGAAGCTTTTGGTTTTTTAATGGCAATTTTTTTATATGTGTATGGTTTTATGAGCCCCATAGCAGGAAGCATTGCAGATAGAGTTAATCGTAAATGGCTTATCGTGGGCAGTTTATTAGTTTGGAGTCTTGTTACATTTTGTATGGGATTAACAAACAACTTCAGTCAATTACTTTGGTTACGTGCATTAATGGGTGTAAGTGAAGCTCTTTATATACCGGCAGGTTTAGCAATAATAACAGATTATCATACAGGTAAAACTCGTTCATTAGCAGTAGGCATTCACATGACGGGTTTATACACAGGACAAGCATTAGGAGGTTTTGGTGCAACCATTGCTGCAACTTATTCTTGGCACACAACTTTTCATTGGTTTGGTATAATAGGAATAATATATGCATTTATTTTAGCTTTTGTTTTATACGATAAAAAATCACAACATCAATCATCATCATCTTCTTCTCATAAAGTCATTCATAAATTACCTATAACAAAAGGATTAAGTATATTATTTTCAAACATTGCATTTTGGGTAATCTTATTATATTTTGCAGCACCAAGTTTACCGGGATGGGCAACAAAAAATTGGCTGCCAACTTTATTTGCCGATAGTTTAAAAATTCCTATGTCAGAGGCAGGGCCATTATCAACTATTACTATTGCCGTATCATCATTTATAGGAGCCGTTTTTATAGGAGGCCCGCTTAGTGATAAATGGGTTCAAAAAAATATT
Organism: Bacteroidota bacterium; assembly: GCA_018267705.1. Taxonomy (GTDB): domain Bacteria; phylum Bacteroidota; class Bacteroidia; order Chitinophagales; family Chitinophagaceae; genus CW01. The sequence goes on from JAFDXX010000023.1 coordinate 84,494, forward strand.
AAAGGCCGAATATATACAGGTGCTATTGGTTTAGCCTTAACTATTCCTGCATTAATATTATTAGGTTATGGTCATTCATTTATTACGGTAGTAGGTGCAGCAGTTTGTTTTGGCGTAGGTTATGGTATGTTCGATGCGAATAATATGCCCATACTTTGTCAATTCGTTCCCCAAAATTTAAGAGCCACTGCTTACGGTTTTATGAATATGGTTGGCGTGTTTGCCGGTGCAGCCATAACACAAATTTTAGGAAAGTTTAAAGATGAAGGCAATTTTGGTTTTGGTTTTGCTGCATTAGCTGTAATTGTTGCTTTAGCACTATTAGTTCAGTTAATAGTATTAAAACCCAAAGCCCAAAACATGGAATAATTTTTTATTAAATAAAATTTTAATTTGTGAAACAGGCTTCTATACAAAAAGCAACTTCGTTGCGTCGCACACTTCAACTTTTTGTTACACTATGCAGCATTTTTATGTGCAGCAATCTTCTATTTGCACAAAAAGATATTCCCGTTTTTATATCCGGACAAGATGGCCATAAAAGTTTTCGTATTCCTGCAATCATCTCATTACCCAACGGAAAACTTTTAGCATTTGCTGAAGGTCGTGTACACAATGCAGGAGATTATGGCGATGTAAATATTGTTATGAAAACCAGCAACGATAAAGGTTTTACATGGAGTGAACTAAAAACAGTAGTTGATTATAATGTGTTACAAGCAGGCAATCCTGCACCTGTTGTAGATTTAACAGATCCTGCCTATCCAAAAGGAAGAATATTTTTATTTTACAATACAGGCAATAATCACGAAGGAGAAGTGAGAAAAGGGCATGGACTGAGAGAAGTATGGTACAAAACCTCAATTGATGGCGGAGAAACATGGAGTGAACCTGTTAACATAACCACACAAGTTCATAAACCTAAACAACCTGCTTCAAATTCTGCATACAATTTCCCAGAAGATTGGCGAGCGTATGCCAATACACCGGGGCATGCTTTACAATTTTCGTGGGGCATATACAAAGGCAGAATTTATGTTGCTGCAAATCATTCATCCGGTAATCCACAACCCAAAGGAAAAGATTATCAAGCACATGGTTTTTATACCGATGATCATGGAAAAACTTTTCATATAAGTGAGTCAGTTAATTTAGAAGGCGGCAATGAAAACATGGCAGCACAACTTTCAGGCAACGGATTAATGCTAAACCTTCGTAACCAACAAGGCCACATAAAAGAAAGATACATTGCATTAAGCAATAATGGTGGAGAAACATGGTACAAACAATATTTTGATACCAATTTACCCGATCCTGTTTGTCAAGGTTCATTACTTAACATTGATAAAAAAACTTTAGCATTTTGTAATAATGCCGATACAGTTAAACGCAATAATTTAACATTAAGAATAAGCACCAACGATGGTAAAACATGGGACAAAAGCTTTCTTATTTATAATAACGATAAAGTGAATGATGCATCTGCTTATTCCGACATTGTTAAACTAAATAAAAATACAATTGGTGTTTTGTACGAAAAAGACGGATACTCAAAAATTGTTTTTACTGCCATAAAATGGAAATGATTTTTCAATAATATATAAATACACAAAAGTGAATTTTGAACAATTACAAAACTTTGAATCGTTTTATAAAAATCAATTGTTAAATGATACAGTACCTTTTTGGTTCCCACGTTCATTTGATAAAGAATACGGCGGATATCTTTTAATGAGAGATGCAAACGGTGATTTAATTGATGATGATAAAGCCGTTTGGATTCAAGGTAGAGCAACTTGGTTATTGGCTACATTATATAACACATTTGAAAAAAAAAGTGAATGGTTAGAAGGTGCTAAAATGGGTTATAATTTTTTAAATAAATATTGTTTTGATGAAGATGGGCAAATGTTTTTTCATGTAACAAGAGATGGTAAACCCATAAGAAAAAGACGCTATTATTTTTCAGAAACGTTCTATGTAATTGCAGCTGCTGCTTATGCAAAAGCAAGCGGAGATGCAGATGCAGCCAAAAATGCAAAACGTGTTTTTCAAAATTGTATTGATTATTTAACAGGCAAAAAAAAGCTTACTCCAAAATATACTGATACAAGACCAACAAAAGGAATTGGCCCTTATATGATAATGATAAATACGGCTCAACAACTAAGAGACAATTTGAATGATACAAGTTATGATAATTTAATTATTGAATGGATTGCAGAAATTGAAAAAAACTTTGTGAAAGATGATATACAATGTGTAATGGAACAAATTGCTCCCGATGGAAGTATTATTAATCATATTGATGGAAGAACTTTAAACCCCGGACATGCTATTGAAGGAGCATGGTTTGTTTTGCATGAAGCAGTATATAAAAACAACGATAAAAAATTAATTGATTTAGGTTGTAAAATGTTGGATTATATGTGGGAGCGTGGATGGGATAAACAGCATGGTGGTATCTTATATTTTAGAGATGTTTATAATAAACCTGTACAAGAATATTGGCAGGATATGAAATTTTGGTGGCCACATAACGAAACCATTATTGCAACTTTATTAGCCTACTTAATAACCAAAAATGAAAAATATGCCCATTGGCATAAACTGGTTCACGATTATTCTTATCAAAAATTTCACGATAAAGAAAACGGAGAATGGTTTGGTTATTTGCATAGAGATGGAACAATAGCACAAACAGCAAAAGGTAATTTATATAAAGGTCCGTTTCATTTACCAAGACAGGAATGGTACTGTTGGAAAATTTTGAATGAATATTCTAAAAATGCAAATACATGAAAATATTCATTAGTGTTTCAATAATTATTTTTTTCAGTATTTAAAACTGCATGCTCAAATAAATATAACATAAAAACATAATATATTTTTTATAATATTGATGAGTGAAATAGTAAAACAAATAAAATATTTAGACCTTGAGAAAAATAATAAACAATAAGAAACAGTTTATATGGCTTTTACTTTTCATTGGTTTAATCCACTCATCTGTTACTGCACAAACTCAGCAACCCAATATTGTTCTTATTATTTCAGATGATCATGCTTATCAAGCAATTAGTGCTTATAATAAACAACTTGCAATTACTAGTAATATTGATCGCATTGCAAACGAAGGAGTTATTTTTAATAAAGCCTATGTTACCAATTCACTTTGCGGGCCCAGCCGAGCCGCTATTCTTACCGGAAAATATAGTAATAAAAATGGATATAAAGAGAATGAAAAATCATTTTTTGATGCTTCACAAAATTCATTCATTAAAGAATTAACAAAATCCGGTTATCAAACAGCATGGATAGGTAAATATCATATTGGTAATAAACCAGAAGGGTTTACGTATTGGCAAATATTACCGGGGCAAGGCATGTATTACAATCCTGATTTTATTTTGATGGATGGAAGTAAAAAAAGAATAGAAGGATATGTTACGAATATTGTAGAAAATATTGCTGAAGATTGGTTAAATAATCGAGATACTACAAAACCATTCTGTATTGTGATTGGTCATAAAGCAACACACCGAACTTGGATGCCTGATACCTGCGATTTAGGAATGTTTGATAAAAAAACATTTTCATTACCACAAAATTTTTATGACGATTATAAAGATAGGTTAGCTGCCCAACAACAAGATATGACCATTTCAAAAACAATGATTATGGGCTACGATTTAAAAATGTTTGACAACGAGGAAGATGAAAATAAAGAAGGAAGTTTTAAAAGAATGAATACGGCACAAAAAAATAAATTCAATGCATATTATGCCCCTATTTATGAAGATTTTAAATTAAAAAAGCTTAGTGGTAATGCACTAACCGAGTGGAAATTTCAACGATACATGAAAGATTATTTAAGTACGGCAGCATCATTAGATAGAAATATTGGAAGAATGTTAAATTACCTTGATACGCATCATCTTTCTCAAAACACAATTGTCATTTATATGTCTGATCAAGGATTTTTTTTAGGAGAACACGGTTGGTTTGATAAAAGATGGATGTATGAAGAATCTTTCCGCACACCAATGGTGATGCGATATCCAAAATTAATTCAGCCCGGAACAATAGATAATCATTTTGTATTGAATATTGATATCGCACCAACACTATTACAAGCATCGGGTATTACTATTCCAAAAGATATGCAAGGAGAATCATTTCTTCCATTAATAAAAAATAAAAACAGCAAAGGCAGAAAAGCTATCTATTATCATTATTATGAAAATGGTGAACATAACGTTTCTCCGCAATTTGGAATAAAAACAAATCAGTATAAACTTATAAGATTTTATAAACGGGTAGAAAGTTGGGAATTATATGATTTACAAAAAGATCCACATGAAATGCATAACCTTTTCGGAAAAAATGGATACGAAAAAATTGCAATTGAATTAAAGAAAAAATTAGAAACACTTATTAAAGAATATGATGACGATGATGCGTTGCAATTATTGCATCAACAAATTCCGGAAACAAAATGGAATTTTTAAAATGTGTTAATGAAGTCTTCAAAAAAACATATTAATTTATTTTTTATTATTTTATTTATTTGTGGATGTATAAATCACACGCAACCCACTTTCACAATCAATAATGAAACACATGCCTGCATAATCCCTACAACTATGCATTATGCTTCAACTATTATTGCTGATGAAAAAACAATTACCTCAAATTCAATATCTCACGAAGGAATGGTTTGGATAGAAGGAGGAACATTTATGATGGGTGCCGCTGATGATGAAGGAAGATTGGATGAGTATCCGCAGCACAAAGTAAAACTACATGGGTTTTGGATAGATTGCACAGAAGTAACCAATGCACAGTTTAAAAAATTTATTGATGCAACTGGTTATATAACTATTGCAGAACGAAAGCCCGATTGGAATACAATAAAAAAACAATTACCCGAAGGAACACCTAAACCTCCAGATAGTATTTTAGTTGCAGGTTCATTGGTTTTTGAAATGACAAATCATCCTGTTGCATTAAATAATCCATCGCAATGGTGGCATTGGGTAAAAGGTGCTAATTGGAAACATCCCAAAGGACCAAACAGTAATATTATTGGAAAAGAAAATTATCCTGTAACACAAGTTGCTTATGAAGATGCACTTGCTTACTGCAAATGGGCAAAAAAAAGATTACCAACCGAAGCTGAATGGGAATACGCAGCAAGAGGTGGATTGCAACAAAAAAAATATGCATGGGGAAATGAAGATGTTGAAACCGGCAAACCCAAAGCAAATACATGGCAAGGAATTTTTCCTGCAACAAATACACAGTGGGATGGATTTATAACAACAGCACCTGTTAAAAGTTTTGCAGCTAATGGTTATGGTTTGTTTGATATGGCAGGCAATGTTTGGGAATGGTGTGCAGATTGGTATAATAGAAATTATTATCAAGAAATCGCTAATAGAATAAGTAGTAATCCAACAGGTGCTACTTCAAGCTATGACCCCGATGAACCAACCATTCCTAAAAAAATAATTCGCGGCGGTTCGTTTTTATGTAATGCTTCTTATTGTAAAGGTTATCGTGTAAGTAGCCGTATGAAATCCTCTCCTGATACAGGTTTGGAGAATACGGGGTTTAGGTGTGTAGCTGATAATTAAGAAGAATTATGAATAAAAATTTATAAACAACGAATACTTTTTATAACGCATATATTAATAAATAATAGATATACAAATGAAAAAACTGTTTTTAATTGCTCTCACACTTGTAATAAATAATATTGTTTTTTCGCAAGAAAATATTGCTATTATCCCAAAACCAGTAAGTGTTGTAATGCATAATGGCAATTTTGTAATAGATGCTAAAACAACCGTTCTGTTTGATGTTTACAATAAAGAGTTAGCAAATGCAATTCAATTTTTTTCTTCTTCTATAAAAGAAATTTCCGGAATTGAATTAAGAAAAAATTTACATCAAGAAAAAAGTATCAGTTTTCAAATTAAACAAATTCCTAATATTGGTAATGAAGGATACCAATTAAAAATTACTTCAACTAACATTACAATAACTGCAAATTCAAAAGCAGGAATTATTTATGCCATTCAATCAATTCTGCAACTATTGCCGGGCGTAAGAACTAATGCAATTTTAAAACTTCCTTGTGTAGTAATAGAAGATTATCCGCGTTTTGAATGGCGAGGAATGCATTTGGATGTAAGCCGACATTTCTTTTCGCCTGAAATAATTAAAGAATATATTAACCTAATGGCAAGGTATAAAATGAATATTTTTCATTGGCATTTAGTAGATGATCAAGGTTGGAGAATTGAAATAAAAAAATACCCGAAGCTTACTTCAGTTGGTGCATGGAGAGTTGATTATACAAATATAGTTTGGGGTAATCGTCCACAAGCAAAACCTAATGATGACGCCACTTACGGCGGATATTATACACAAGAACAAATAAAAGAAATTGTAGCGTATGCTGCTCAAAGAAATATCACTATTGTTCCTGAAATAGAAATGCCTGGTCATGTAGCATCGGCAATTGCAGCTTATCCTGAATTAAGTTGTTCTCAAAAATTTCAGTTGCCATTAACGGGTGGTAATTACACAAATATTTCATCTAATTATTGTGCAGGCAATGATTCTGTTTTTGTTTTTTTACAAAATGTATTAACAGAAGTAATGCAATTGTTTCCTTCAAAATATATTCATGTTGGTGGAGATGAAGTAGATAAAACACCTTGGAAGAATTGTATAAAATGTCAAAACAGAATTAAAAAAGAAGGGTTAAAAAATGAAGAAGAATTACAGAGTTATTTTATGAAACGGATAGAAAAATTTATTATAAGTAAAAATAGAAAGATGATTGGTTGGGATGAAATTTTAGAAGGAGGTTTAGCACCCGAAGCAACTGTTATGAGTTGGAGAGGAGAAACCGGTGGGATTGAAGCAGCTAAACAAAAACATAATGTGGTAATGACACCCGGAGCACCTTGCTATTTTGATCATTATCAAACAGGGCCTGAAGGAGAACCGCTTGCCATTGGAGGAATGAACACATTAAAAAATGTGTATGATTACGAACCTATTCCTAAAGAATTAAATAATGAGAATCAAAAATATGTGTTAGGTGCACAAGCTAATTTATGGACAGAATTTATTACAACAGCCGAGCATGTAGAATATATGGTCTTACCAAGAATGTTGGCTTTATCAGAAGTTTTATGGAGTAAAAAAGATGCTAAAGATTGGATTGATTTTAATAAAAGATTACAACCTTCTTTCAAATATTTTGATCAAAAAGGTTTTCATTATAATAAAGGAAATTACAATGTTACTATTAAACCTGTTTCAAAAAATAATCAACTTGTTGTAACACTATCTTCAGAAATTCCCGGTGCAACTATTGTTTATACCACCAATGGCACTGATCCCAATATTGGAAGTAATATTTATACAAATCCTATTACTATAAGTACTTCATTAACATTAAAAGCAGCTGTTGTAGTGAATAATAAAGTAATGAATATAAAACCTGCGGAACAAAAATTTGTAATACATAAAGCAGTAGGAAAAAATGTAACATATCAATATCCTATCAGTAAATATTATACGGCAGATGGAAACAATTCATTAACCGATGGCATTACAGGAACTTTTGCTGTAAATAAATATTGGCATGGAATAAACGGGAACGATTTAATTGCAACAATAGATTTAACTGAAATAAAATCTATTACCAATATTTCAATTAATTGCTTGCAGAAATATGCCGATTGGATTTTTCTGCCAAGATCTGTATTGTTTGAAGTATCAGAAAATGGAGTTAATTATACAACCGTTGGTAAAGATGTAAATAATATTTCTTCATCAATTAAAGAACCAACTATTAAAACTTTTTCTGCAACGTTTCATCAAGAAAATGTAAGATATATAAGGGTTTCAGCTTATAACATAAAAGAGTGTCCTAAAGGCCATCCGGGTGAAGGAAAACCTGCTTGGCTTTTTGCCGATGAAATTATGGTAAACTAATAATATTATTTATGAAGTGCAAACGAATAAACATTTTAATAATATTTCTAATTTGTATTTATTTTAATGCAAAAACACAAGTTATTGGAAGTAATGGAAAATTGTTAGCATCTACTCCGCCAATGGGATGGATGACATGGAATTTTTTTGGCGAAAATATTAATGAGCAAATGATTAAAGAAATGGCAGATGCTATGTTTGCAAACGGAATGGTTAAAGCAGGCTATCATTATATTATGATTGATGATGGTTGGCAAGGTGGAAGAGATAATAAAAACAATATTATACCTGATGCAAAAAAATTTCCTTCAGGTATAAAAGCATTAGCAGATTATTTGCATACTAAAGGAATGAAATTGGGAATATATTCAGATGCAGCACCGCTTACCTGTGCAGGTTATACAGCCAGCCTTCATTTTGAAGAACAAGATGCGAAAACATTTGCTGCATGGGGAATTGATTATTTAAAATATGATTATTGTAATGCTCCTTCAGACTCTGTTACAGCAAAAGCAAGATATAAAGCAATGAATGATGCTTTGCGTAAATCGGGTAGAGATATTGTTTTTAGTATTTGTGAATGGGGAGAAAGATATCCTGCAAAATGGGCAAACAAAATAGGCGGTCAACTTTGGAGAACAACAGAAGATATTAGAGATAGTTGGAAATCTTTAATACATATTATCAATAAAAATGCAGTATTAAATAAATATGCAGCACCCGGACATTGGAATGACCCTGATATGTTGATAGTTGGCTTAAATGGTAATAAAGGTCCTGCAGGAGATTTAGGCGGCACAGGCTGCACACTTGCAGAATATAAAACCAATATGAGTTTGTGGTGTTTAATGGCATCGCCGCTTATTGCAACGAATGATGTAAGAAATATGACGAGTGATATAAAAGAAATTTTATTAAATGAAGAATTAATTGCCGTAAATCAAGATGCAATGGGTATTCAAGCAGAAAGAAAAATAACAACCGATTCTGTTGATGTTTTTGTAAAACCATTAGTAGGACAGAATTACGCAATAGCTATTTTAAACAAAAGCAATAAGGCAATAAAATACAAACTACATTTTAGTAGTATAAACATTGAAGAAAAAATGAAAATAAAAGATTTATGGATACATAAAAATATTGGTGAAGCAAAAGAATTAGAAACAACTATTGAAGCACATGAAACAAAAGTGTTTAAACTTGCTAAAAATTAATATGCTTTTATGAGAAAAATTATACTTCTTGTTACACTATTTCTTACAAACAATCTATTAGCACAACCCGTTTTACCTAATTATGCCGATTCTCTTTTCTCTACTTATTATTGGCAACGTGCTACACTTTTTCAAACATTACCCAAACACAACAGCGATATTATTTTTTTAGGAAATAGCATAACCGATGGTGCAGAATGGAGTGAAATATTTAATGATATAAAAATTAAAAACCGAGGAATTAGCGGCGATATTTCTGCAGGAGTTATTAAACGTTTACCCAATATGGTAGAAGGCAAACCCGCAAAAATATTTCTATTAATAGGCGTGAACGATTTATCGCGGAACATTAGTGTTGATAGTATTTTTACTAACATTAGTTTAATTGCAAATTATATTCATTATTATTCTGCCAACACAAAACTGTATGTGCAAAGTATTTTACCTGTTTCAGATTATTATAAAAAATTCAGCACACATAGTACTAAAACTAATCTCATCAATCAACTCAATACATTATTAAAAAATAATGCAGAAAAATTGAATTACACTTATATCAACCTACATGATTATTTTACTGATGAAAATGGGAAGATGAACCCATCTCTTTCTAACGATGGTTTACACTTAAAAGGCGATGGTTATATGTTATGGAAACATATTGTTTTCCCTTATGTTTATAATGTAGAAATAAAACCTGCGTTAATTCCATATCCTAAAACAATAATTTGGAATGAGAAATTATTTCCTTTTTATAAAGTAAAAATAGTTACGGTTAATAACGAAGCATTATTAAAGTTGAACATTAATAAAATACTAAATAAAAAATTTGAAATACAATTAAACAAAACGAATAATAATACTTCTCCAAATATTGCAATAAATATTACCAATGTTAATGCTCCATTGTTAAAAGAGGAAGCCTATCAAATTCATATTGATGAAAACACTTTAACTATTAATGCTAACACTGTTAAAGCAGCTTATTATGCTTTACAAACTATAAAACAATTAGCAAGAGATGAAGTGTATATAAATGGTTGCAATATAACAGATTGGCCTTCATTTGAATGGCGTGGATATATGACAGATGCAGGAAGAAATTATCAATCTTTAGAATTTTTAAAACAACAAATTGATAAAATGAGTAATTATAAAATGAATATTTTTCATTTTCATATTACCGAAGATCTTGCGTGGCGTTGGCAAATAAAAAAATATCCTCAACTAACCAATGCTGAAAATATGTTGCGAGATAAAGGAATGTTTTATTCTGTTGACGATATTAAAGAACTCATTAAATATTGTAATGATAGATTTATAACATTAGTTCCGGAGTTAGATATGCCGGGACATAGTGCTGCATTTACTAAAGCAATGGGTTGCAATATGCAATCTGAAGAAGGCAAAAAAATAATTGCCAATATTCTTGATGAAATATTTAATACTTATTCATTCTCTTATTTTCATATTGGTGCAGATGAAGTAAAAATTACCGATACCACTTTTATTCCTTTTGTTCAGAAAATACTTGAAGCACATCATATAAAAGTAATAGGATGGAAGCCGGGCGGAAATTTTAATAATAACACTTTACTTCAATTATGGAATGGGAATGAAAAATTAAAAAAAGGTTTTAAGTACATTGATTCCCGTCATTTATACTTAAATCATTTCGATCCTTTTGAAAGTGCGGTAACTATTTTTGGAAGAAAAATTTGTGATGTAACCGAAGAAACCAATGAAGCCAATGGTGCAGAAATATGTTTATGGCACGATAGAAGAGTACAAAATGAAAATGATTTAATTAGAATGAATGCCGTATATCCTGCAATGCTTGCCTTTAGTGAAAAAGTATGGAATGGTGGTGGAGATGATGGTTATATTACTAATATTTCTCAGTTATCAAATAGTAATAAAAAATTATTTAAAATATTTGAAGATAGAATGATGGAACACAAACAACTCTATTTTCAATGTACTGCATTTCCATATTATACACAGTCAAATAATGTTTGGAAATTGGTAGGACCTTTCTATAACAATGGCAACCTTTCCGATAAGTTTAAACTTGATACAATGAGTTTTGAACAACTATACCAGTTGGCTACTCAAACCGAAATTGGCAATACAATTATATTAAGACATTGGTGGAACCCAACAGTAACTGGCGTTTTAAAGAACCCGAAAGAAAATACAACATGGTATGCATTGCAAAAAATGTGGAGTGATACAGATTGTATTCAACCATTTTGGATAGGATTCAATAACATCTCTCGTTCAACTGCAACTACTGTTCCTGCATTAAATACTTGGGATGACAGACAGAGTTCTATTTGGATAAATGGAAATAAAATTAAACCGCCCGTGTGGGTTAATGCTAACCAAAAAATTGATTTAGAAACACCTTTAACTAATGAAGGGTATGAATATAGAACACCTACTTTTGTTTCATTAAAAAAAGGGTGGAATGAAATATTAGTAAAATTACCTGTTGCTAATTTTACAGGAAAAGATTGGCAAAACCCTGTTAAATGGATGTTTACGGTAGCTCTTTTAAAAAATAATTAATTTAAAATTCATGAAAAACAAATTAAGAAAAATTTTAACATGTTTAAGCCTATTATTTGTTGTTAGCATTATGACACATGCACAGCCAAATAAATTTGAAATAAAAAATGGAGATTTTCTAATCAATGGAAAACCAATAATAATACGTGCCGGTGAATTGCATTATGCCAGAGTACCAAAAGCATATTGGAAACAACGGCTTTTAATGTTAAAAGCAATGGGTTTAAATACAGTATCTACTTATGTTTTTTGGAACTATCATCATCCAAAACCTAATGTTTGGAATTTCACAACCGATAATCATAACCTTAAAGAATTTCTTTCTATTGCAAAAGAACTTGGCTTATATGTTATATTACGCCCCGGCCCTTATGTATGTGCAGAATGGGAGTTTGGCGGATTTCCTTGGTGGTTACCAACGGTAAAAGGTTTAGAAATTAGAACCAATAATCAACCGTTTTTAGATTCTTGTAAAAGTTATTTTCAACAATTAGCTAAACAAATAAAAGGAATGCATATTAGTGAAGGCGGCCCAATTATTTTAACACAAGTTGAAAATGAATTTGGTTCTTATGTATGGCAACGCAGCAATATTCCTTTTGAGCAACATAAACAATACACTGTAGCTATAAAAAAAATATTAGAAGAAACAGGATTTAAACCGCCTTATTACACAGCAGATGGAAGAACATTATTTAACGGAGGTTATGTTGATGGAGTTTTTCCAAGTGCAAACGGAGAAGATAATATTGATAGTTTAAAAGCAACAGTAAATAAATTTCATAATGGTGTTGGGCCTTATTTTGTTGCAGAATTTTATCCGGGTTGGTTAGATCATTGGGCAGAGCCTTTTCAGAAAGTAGCTGCCGAAAAAGTTGTAGAACAAACTGAAAAATATCTAAAAAATAATATTAGCTTTAGTTATTATATGATACACGGCGGAACAAACTTTGCATTTACTGCCGGTGCTAATTATAGTAAAGAACATCCCATTCAGCCAGATTTAACCAGTTATGATTATGATGCACCCATATCTGAAGCAGGTTGGGCAACACCAAAATATCTTGCATTAAGAAATTTGATACAACAATACACTTCTTATAAATTACCCAATATTCCAAATGCAGCACCTGTTGTTACTATTCCTTCTATCAATATTAATAAAACAATTGATTTATTTGAATGGAAGAAAACTATCAAACCAATAACTGCTAATCAACCTCTAAGTTTTGAAAAACTGCATCAGGGTTTTGGCTTTGTTTTGTATTCAATTAAAATTGAAAATGCAATAGAAGGAGAAATGAATATTGACGGGCTGAGAGATTATGCAACTATTTATGTTAATGGAAAAAGAGTGGCAGAACTAAACAGGTATTATAATAATACAAAAGCAAAAATTAATATTCCGGCAAATGCACAGTTAGATATTTTGGTTGAAAATATGGGCAGGATAAATTATGGAGCAAAAATTACAGAAAGCTTTAAAGGAATTATTTCACCCATAACTATCAACAACAAAGAAATAATTGGTACTTGGAATATGTATTTAATGCCTTTTGAACAACAACCTGATTTTTTAAATGTTAAACAAACAAAAATAAATGCAGAAACTCCTGCATTTTATTCCGCCAGTTTTAATATACAAAAAATTGGTGATATGTTTTTGAATATGGAAAATTGGGGTAAAGGAATTGTTTTTGTAAATGGACATAATTTAGGCAGATTTTGGAATGTAGGCCCACAACAAACCCTGTACCTTCCCGGATGTTGGTTAAATAAAGGAAAAAATTCTATTATAATTTTTGATCAAAAAAATGATACAATACAAAAAGAAATTTCTTTCTCAAAAGAACCGGTGTTAGATAAGTTGAAATAGTAAAGAATAAATTTTCTTACCAATTAAATGTTACATCTAACTTAATATCTGGGTGTAAACTTTTTTCAACCGGGCAAGCTCTGGCAATTCGTACTAATTGCTCTTTTTGCTCGGTTGTTGCAATAAAGTTTTCGGTAAAATGAAGAGCAACTTTAATTTCAATCACTCTTCTAGGAGCATCGGTACTCATTATTTTTGTAATGTCAATTTTAGTTCCGTTAAAATTTAAATTCATTGCGGCAGCTTTTATTGCCATTGTAGTAATCATGCATGCACCATAAGAAGTTGCTAATAAATCGGTAGGCGAAAATCTTTCCCCTTTACCCATATTATCGGTAGGAGCATCCGTTTCAATAATAGTACCACTTTGTAAATGTGTTAATTCTGTTCTTAAATCTCCGGTGTAAACAATTGTTGAAGTCATTGCTATTTATTTTTGCCTAAATTTACGCATACAAAACAAATACGAGTGAAGAAGATTTTTATTTTATTATCAATTGTTGCTCCAATAACATTGTTTTCTCAAAACGAGAAACAAACTAAACAACAAAAAACAGCCGCCCGAAAAGAAAAAATCAATAAACTAATAAAACAAGAAGAAGAAGGAGCTTTAATTTATGAAAAACAAAATGCATTTGGTATAAAATTAAATACCGATGGATATGGTTTGTATTATGAACATGGTAAATATAAAACTATTGAAAAAACAAATGGTTGGTTTATAGAATTAGGTGAACGAAAAGATAAAAAAGAAGAAAAAATTACTAATGGAAATGGATTCTTTGCTTTTGGAAATCCATACATTTATGGAAAAATAAATAATTTTTATTATTTAAAATTAGGAATAGAACAACAAAGATTATTAGGCGGAAAAGGAAATAAAAATGGAGTAGCTGTTTCATTAATTTATGGTGGAGGTTTAAGTTTAGGAATGTTGAAACCTTACTATTTGCAAATAACAACTAATTCATTAGGTACAAATGATATTAAATATGATGGAGGAAATGATTCTACCTTCTTAAATCAAAATGTAATAGATGGCTCAACAGGCCCGTTTAAAGGGTTTGGTGAAATGAAATATGTTCCGGGTGCATTAATAAAAACTGCTGTACGATTTGATTACGGGCGTTATAACGAACTACTCTCTGCAATTGAAGTAGGCGTAAATGCTGAATACTATTCAGATAATATGCCAATTATGGCAAAAACGGAAGCAGGAAAACTTTTCTTTAATGCTTATATAGCATTAGTATTTGGTAAACGAAAGTAAATTACTTTTGTTGCCATTATTCAAATGAAAATAATCTATACACAGTTTTATTTTAAGCAAAGAAAAGCAGATGCAAGAACTACCAATTATTTCAAACAATACAATATCAACTAAAATAAAAAAACCCGATTGGCTTAGAGTAAAACTACCTATTGGGCAAAGCTATAAACATGTTCGCAGTTTAGTTGATACACATAAATTACACACCATTTGCGAAAGTGGCAATTGCCCTAATATGGGCGAGTGTTGGGGAGAAGGAACTGCAACTTTTATGATTCTTGGAAATATTTGTACACGCAGTTGCGGTTTTTGTGCAGTAGCAACCGGAAGACCTGAGCCTGTTGATTTTGATGAACCACAACGCGTAGCAGAAGCTGTTTTTTTAATGAAAGTAAAACATGCTGTTATCACTTCTGTTGATAGAGATGAATTAAAAGATGGGGGTTCTATTATTTGGAACAATACTATTAAAGCAGTTAAAACATTAAATCCTAATACAACTCTTGAAACTTTAATTCCAGATTTTAGAGGGAATGAAGAACAAATACAACGCATTATAGATGCAGCACCCGATGTAGTTAGCCATAATATGGAAACAGTAGAACGCTTAACAAAATTAGTACGCATTCAAGCAAAATATAGAAGAAGCCTCGAGGTTTTGAACATATTAAAAAAAGGAGGTATGCGTACTAAAACAGGTATTATGTTAGGTTTGGGTGAAACAAAAGAAGAGGTAATACAAAGCATGGAAGATTTAGTTGCAGTTGGTTGCGATGTGTTAACACTTGGTCAGTATTTACAACCAACAGTTAAACATTTAAAAGTACAACGCTTTGTACATCCCGATGAATTTGCAGAACTGCGTGAAATTGGCTACCAGATTGGGTTTGATTATGTTGAAAGTGGACCGCTGGTTCGTTCATCTTATCATAGCGAAAAACATGTAATTCCCGGATATGGTAAAAATAAATGGATGAGCGAAAAAGAAAATTTGATTAATATATAAATATAACGCTGGCTAATAAAGCCGGCGTTTTTAAATTAACATACAATGAAAAAGTGTATTTTATTTTTTGTTCTTTTTAATATAACAGTTAACCTTTTTGCACAAGTAAAATGGAAAAATGTAGATTCTTTATTTCAACCTTTACCGCAAGGGTTTCATGTATATTATACAAATGATAGTTTAGATGGGAAACCAAATATTGCGTATTATGCTGAAGCAGATCTGAAAAATAAAAACCTGATTTTTACAGCCGATACTGCAAAGGGTAGAAGGTTAACACCAACTCAATATTTTGAAAAAGATAATCAACCTTTATTAGTAATTAATTGCACTTTTTTTGAATTTGTGCACAACAGTAATTTAAACTTGGTTATAAAAGATAGTAAAATTTTATCATACAACCATCAAACAATTATTGGTAAAGGAAAAGATACTTTAACATACAAACATGTATTCTCGAGTACTTTAGGTATTGATAAAAATAGAAATGCCGATGTTGCATGGACTTATACAGACCCATCTTCAAAATATGTTTATGCAACTCAAACAGCTATTCCTCCAATAAAAGATTCTGTTGAAAAATTTTCATATAAAAAAATAAAATCATATAACTCACTTACTAAATGGAAAATGCAAACTGCTGTTGGTGGCGGACCGGTTTTATTACAAAATGGTGAAGTAAAAGTTACCAATAATGAAGAATTAAAATTTACAGGAAAAGGTATTAATGATAAACACCCAAGAACTTGTATGGGCTATACTAAAGATGATAAACTTATTGTTATGGTAATTGAAGGAAGAAATAAAGGAAAAGCAGAAGGAGCTACACTTACACAACAAGCTCAATTACTACAACAATTGGGTTGTGTTGAAGCATTAAATTTAGATGGTGGCGGAAGTAGTTGTATGTTAATTAACGGAAAACAAACTATTAAACCTAGCGATAAAGAAGGCCAAAGACCTGTACCTGCTGTATTTTTAGTTCAAACAAAAAATGAATAGCAAAAAATATATTATTGTAATTACAAAAAAATCTAATTATCTATTTGCGGATGTACTAAATTTTTTCTTTTCATTTGTTTTATAACTATAATGGCAATAGTTATAAAAAGCAAACCTGCAAAACTCTCAAATAATAACATTATTTTACTGTTAAAAGCATCGTGCAGTTTACCTTCAAAAAAAGTCATGTATACAACAGGGATATTTCCGAACGATGATAGTAATGCATATTTTGTTGAAGCAGATTTTTTACCAATAGCAAACAACAATGTTGCAGAGAATGCTGCATAACATAAACCTACTGCAAAAGCATAAACCAAAACGCCAACAATAAAAACTGTAGGTGTGTAGTTGCACAGAGCCATTACAATGGTTACTGCAGCACATGATACACAAGCAAAAAAATATCCTGAGAATACATTCCATTTATCACATATCCATCCTCCTACAACACTTCCGGCAGCACTTAATAAACCGTTTATAATACCTGTTGTAAAAGCTATCATTGTTACACTTACATGCCAATCGTTTCCAACAGCACTCCACAAATTAGCAGCTGCACCTGAACCGGGTGGCATTAAAACAAGACAGATTACAAAAAGTGCAATAGGTATTTTAATCATATCAAGTAAATCTGTACCTACTTGTTTTAGTTGCTTTAAGAGTTTGATGTTTTTATCAACCAATACATCTTTTATTTTATATAAAGGCCAACAACAAAATAGCATAATGATACTAACAACAATGGCGGCTACTACAATATTATAATGTGTGGCCAATAATAATCCTATACCTCCGCCAATGCCTGTGCCACCTAAGTTTCCCGCCTGAAACCAACCACCGGCTTTCCCTTTTTCTTCTTCTTTAATTCTGTGTGCCATTATGCCTCCAATGGGTAGCATAATTAATGTTGCCGCTACTTGTGATAAGAACACTAACAGAAATAATAAGGTGGTTTGCTTGCTATTATACGGTAATAAACAAAGTGCAATAAGTGTAAGAATAGTTGATATTAAACCAATGAGATACCATTTTTTTAAACTTAATGTAGTATCTGCAATAGGGCCCCATAAAAAACGCCAAATATTTGCCAATAAACCAAAGGCAATAATGCTTGCAGATAATTCTACAGGAAATCCTTTTTGTGTAAATAAATATGGTAGTGTTATGCTAACAAAACCTTGACTAATTCCTGTTGGGATTAATAAGAAAAAAAGATAATAAGGCTTACTGTATGCGTTGATAAACTAAAATTTATTAGTGAATATTTTTGTTTATAAATGTAATTAAAACAAAGTTTGTACACCGTTTTGTATGCGAAATTCATGTTGCAATAACCACTTTTTACGCCATAAACCACCTGAATAGCCTGTTAAACTTTTGTCGCTTCCAATTACACGATGACAAGGAACAATGATTGCAATATTGTTTTTACCGTTGGTGGAAGCTGCTGCCCGTATTACTTTCGGGTCGCCCATTTTTTTTGCTAAATCTAAATAGCTAATTGTTTTTCCAAAAGGAATATTTAATAGTTCGTTCCAAACTTTTTTTTGAAAATCTGTTCCTTCTTGGTGTACCGGTATGTTGAATATTTTTCTTCTTCCCTGAAAAAATTCTATCAATTGTTCTGTGCATTGGTGGATAATATCGCTAATACCGGGTTCGCCATGTATTACTTGTTCTTTATTATCTACAAAACTTAATTCCGCAATGTACTGTTCTGTACCGCCTATTTTTAAAAGTCCTACGGGGCTTTCGTAGTATGTGTAATATAGTTCGTTCATTTAACTAACCAATGAGTTGCCCATTAATAGTTGGTTTATCGGGCTGCAATAAAATTACGTGGTTATTTTCATCGTACACACCTAATACTAAACATTCGCTGAAAAAATTTGCAATTTGTTTTACAGGAAAATTTACAACGGCTACAATTTGTTTCCCTATTAATTCTTCTTTATTGTAATGATTTGTTATTTGTGCCGATGATTTTTTTCTTCCTAATTTTCCAAAATCTATAGTTAATTGATAGGCAGTTTTTTTGGCGTTTATAAAATTATCAGCTTGTAAAATTGTGCCTGTACGTATTTCTATTTTTGAAAAATCTTCCCATGTTATTTGCATACTTAATTAAATTTTAGTATTAAAATAAATCAATTTTGTGTCTTGCTTCATAAGTAAAGGGCATTTTAATATAAATACCAGCTTTACCAACTTTTGTTGTTCCTTTTACCGTTACTAATACTTCTTTGTTAAATAAAACAGTTAGTGTGTTTTTGAAAAGATTTTTCATATCTACGTCAATTGTTGACGGAAGACTAAACTCAGATTTTCTATCAATATGCATAGTAGTATCCAGCACAAATTTCCCTAAATAATTTTTATCAATATATACATCACAATCAACATGTTTTAAATCTACTCCAAAATTGTTGGGGTTAAAATAAATTAAATCCATTGCTAATTGAGTTTTATTAAAACCAATCTGTTTTACACTTAGGTTTTTCATATCTCTATATTCAAAACCTTGAGGTTTTTGGCAGCTCCAAAATATTGAAATGGCTAAAAGGAGGGGAGTAATTTTTTTCAAGTTGAAATAATTTGCTGCAAAATATTAAATCATTTTTTTTTCCTTGATTTTTTTTATTTTTATGGCTAAAAAATTGAGTATTTACAACCCAACTGATTATATTTTATTTTGCTACTAAATTTGTTAATACTTTTTATTTTTAAAATTATGATTATCAATTAATTATAATACAATAGTATTAATTAAATTTAAATTAAAAAATGCAATAATTGTTTGAATAATACTTAATGAAATTACAAATTAATGTAGCTTAGAATGAATGAAATAATACTTGATAATCAATATTTTGGATGTATTAATTACTATTTAATTTTATTTAAAAATAGATATGCTAAAATTGAGCAATATGATAGATGGCAAAAAGCTAGTTTTCGTAATCGTTGTGCAGTAGCTACAGCTAATGGGATGCTTTATTTAACCGTTCCGGTTGAAAGTGGAAGAAATCAAAAAACAGTTTTTAAAGAGGTAAAAATTGATTACTTGCATAATTGGCAACAGCAACATTGGCGTACTTTAATTTCGGCATATAATAAATCTCCTTTTTTTGAATACTACCAATCGGGTCTTGAAAAGTTACTGCATAAAAAGCATAATTTTTTATTTGATTTAGATGTAGAAATTTTGAATTGGGTTATAAAAACTCTAAAAGTAGAAATCAATATTTCGTACACTGAATTGTATGAAAAAAAATATTCAAACGAAATAATTGATTATAGAAATGAATGGTTACCCAAAAATTTTCAACAAAAAAATAATATCATTCAATATACTCAGGTATTTGAAAAACAAACGGGCTTTATACCTAATTTAAGTATATTGGATTTATTGTTTAATGAAGGGCCCAATACAATAAACATATTCAAGAAGCAAGTTGAATACTTGTAACTTCTTTTAGCAAATTTTAAGGCTAAATATTATAATTGTTAAACCTTATCATTTATATTGCGTCTTTTGTATTTCCCCCTTACAACCAATGAAACGTAGCTGTTTAGTTATTATATTATTATTGATTACATTTTTTGCAAATTCGCAAAATTTTTCAAACAAAGGAACTGATTTTTATGTTACTTATCCGGCTCATATTGATGGTAATGGAACTTCAGGGTCTGTTATGGGAATTTATATAACCTCAAATGTTGCTGCAACGGGTACTATTACTGTTGGAACACAAACTATTAATTTTACTGTTGCAGCTAATACGGTTACGAGGAAATTTATTGGGAACATATCAACAGGAATGAATGCTTCTAGTACAGGAGTTTATTTATCACAAGATGATGGTATTACAACAAATGGAGCAATTCATATAGTTTCCGATAATCCGGTTGCGGTATATGCTCATATTATAAAAAGTCAAAGGTCTGGTGCAACTTTGGTTTTGCCAACTAATGTGTTGGGAAAAGAATATATTGTACCAAGCTATAAAAGCTTGGGCTCTTCAGCGGGTTTTGGTGCTGTTTCGGTAGTTGCTGTAGAGGCGAATACTCAAATTGAAATAACACCCACAATAAACAGTAAAAATGGTTTAAAAACTGTTGGGAACAAGTATACGATAACATTACCGAATGCAGGAGATGCTTATCAATTGCAATTTGTTGCTGGAGGAGATATTTCAGGTACAAGAATTAAATCTGTTAGCAGTTCTACTGGTAGCTGTAAAAAAATTGCTGTTTTTTCAAGCACAACATGGAGTGGTTTTGGTTGTACATCTATCCGTAGTGGAGATAACTTATATCAACAACTATTCCCTATTACTTCATGGGGACAAAATTTTGCTACAGCTCCTATAAAAACCCGAATATCTGACATTATTCGAGTATATGTAAATGATCCTACTACTGTTGTTAATAAAATAGAAAATGGAATTACAACAACACTTACGGGGTTAAATGCAACAGGTAATTATTACGAATTTTCTACAGGAAATCCCACGTATATCCAATCAGATAAACCAATTTCTGTTGTACAATACATGACCACGATGGCATGTCAAACAGGTCCTTCTATTGGTGATCCTGAAATGATTATTTTAAACCCCATAGAACAAACTATCAATAATATTACAGTTTTCTCTGCATATCAATCTTGGGTGCCAACTAATCAAAGTGATATTTCAAATTGCTACTTGAATATTATTATTAAAACGAACGCTACGGCCTCATTTAAAATTAATGGGTTAAAGCCGATTGCCTCATTTGCAGTAATACCAGGTACTGCTTATTCTTATTTGCAAGAAGAAGTTACTTATTTAGCAATTACGAATCCTGTGCATACCTTAACAGCAGACTCTAGTTTTATTGCTATAGCATATGGCTTAGGTAATGTTGAAAGTTATGGCTACAATGCAGGTACTAGTGTAAAAGATTTTACAAAAATTGCTACCTTTCAAAATCAATATTCAAGGTTGGATTCTGCAGTTGCATGTATTAATTCTCCTTTTCAATTTTCGGTGCCTATATCGTTTCAACCAACTACTATTAAATGGGATTTTTCTGCTGCTCCCAATATAACGCCTTCGGCAACAGTTGGCCCAATTTCAAATCCAACGTACGATTCATTAAGTAATTTATCAGGCTCAACACTTTATTATTACAGTACAGGTAATTCTTATACTTTTTTAAACGCTAACACTGCCTCTCAACGAGACACTATTAAAGTTTATACTACTTCTGCAACAGTAGATGGTTGCGGAAGTACAGATCAAACTTATTCGATTCCTGTTACAGTATCGGGCCTGCCCATTGCCAATTATGCTCTTCCATCTGTAATTTGTATTTCAGATTCTATTCAGTTTAAAGATGCATCCTCTAATTTAGGAACTTCTGCTGTTATAACCGGATTATGGACTTGGGGAGATGGTTCTACAGATAGCTTGTTAAATCCTAAGCATAAATTTCTTCTTCCAAACACTTATAATGTACGATATAGACCCATTACCAATTACGGATGTATTGGAGATACTACCATTCCGCTAACTATTGATGCTACTGCTATTGCCAAGTTTGGGTATAGTGATAGTTGTATTGGAAAAACAATAACTTTTACTGATTCATCAACAATTGCTTCTGGCACTATTGCAAAATGGTATTGGGATTATGGAGATGGAACAAAAGACACACTAACTACCAATACCAACAGAACTAAAGTTTATATTTCAACAGGCACATACAATGTTACTTTAATAGTTGAAAATGCAACAGGTTGTAAAAGTAATCCATATACAATACCCATAACCATTAGGCCTGCACCTGTTGTAAATTTTGGATTACCTATTGCAGTTTGTTTACCCATTGGTGCTGCACAATTTACAGATTCGTCAACTATTGCCGATGGCACTGCCGCTACTTTTAAATACAAATGGAATTTTGGAGATGGTGGTATTGACAGTATAAAGAATCCGATACATAATTACACATCAACAGGTTCGTATAATGTAGATTTAATGGTAAAATCTCAATACGGATGTACGAAAGATACTATTAAACAATTGGTTAATATTTATGCCCAACCCAAAGTTGGTTTTACAGTTAGTGCACAAGTGTGTTTAAGAGATACAACTATTGTTCTGTCTACACAGTTTTCAGAAACGGGGCCATCGGGTGCTGTTCTATCTCCGGTAAAATATTTCTGGAATTTTGGTGATGGAAATACCGATACGGCTGCTTATCCTAAACATTGTTATGCTGCAAAAGGTGTTAATACTATTAAGTATTGGGCTATTTCTAATGTAGGCTGTATGAGTGATACGGCTACACAAACAACTATTGTTAATCCATTACCAATACCTAATTTCATTACATCGGCAGTTAATAATTATTGCGAAAACAAACCTATAACTTTTACAGATAAAGCAACCGATCTCTCTATTACAACAGGGGTTTCTATTAATAATTGGTATTGGGATATGGGTAATGGAACAACGCTTACACCAACAGGAGGTTTCAATACAAATTTCAATCAATATTATAATGCTTACGGAGTGTACAATGTAAGAATGGCGGTGCAAAACAGTATTGGTTGTAAGAGCGATACACTTACACAGGCCGTTACTGTAAATCCGCAACCACACGTTGGTTTTATTATACCTGATGTATGCTTAGCAGATGCTTCGGCTATTTTTACAGATACTTCAATCATTGCAAATGGTAATACAATTGTTTCGCATTTATGGAATTTTAATGCAGGTGTTCCGGCAATAAGTCCGGGACCAACTCTAACCACACCAACGGCTCAAAATGGTTCTGCACATTATAATATAGTGGGTAATTATATTGTTTCATTAAAGCTTACTTCAAACAACGGTTGCGATACTACATTAGCACAACCATTTACTGTAAATGGTTCTATACCTAATGCTCAGTTTACACTTATTAAACCAAATAATTTATGCAGTAATGATTCTGTAAGGATAATAGATGCTTCAACGGTTGATTTTGGTTCAGTAACTAAGAATGAAATTTTTTGGGACTTAATTAATGCACCTGCTGCCGATAGTGTTGATAATAATCCATCACCACAAACAAGTAAACAATATGCACATTTATATCCTAATTTTTCAACACCGGCCACACAAACTTATTCTGTAAAAATGATTGCACATTCGGGTAATTCATCTGTTTGTAGAAGTTCAATTACAAAAATTATTACACTCAATCAAAGCCCCAAAGTTCAGTTCACAACAATTCCCGGTATTTGTAACGATACAACGGCAAGATTAATTATGCAAGCATCAGAAGTTGGTGGTGTACCCGGCTCATATGCTTTTTCAGGCACAGGCGTAAGCAGTAATGGTACTTATACACCGCAATCTGTTGCAGCAGGAACATATCCTATAAAATATGTTTATACCTCACCAATTGGGTGTGCCGATTCTGCAATAAAAAATATTACTGTTTGGCCTTCACCGGTTGCTAAATGGGGAGTAAGTTCTCCTTTGTGTGAAAAAAACGCCATAGCTTTTACAGATTCGTCTATTGCAAATTATAGTAATATCATAAATCGCTATTGGAATTTTGGAGATAATAATACTGCCATTTATTCAAACACAACTGCCTTTAATTATACGTATGCAAATGCTGCATCTTATACAGCAAGTTTACGAGTTGTAACAGATAGTGGTTGTAGAAGTAGTTATAATACTCAAGTATTAAACGTAAATTATTTACCTGTGGTGAACTTTGGTTTACCAAGTATTTGCTTACCAGATGGAAGGGGAACGTTTACTGATTCAACTATCATTGGTGATGGTACACAAGCTTTATTTAGTTATTTGTGGAATTTTGGTGACGTGAATGATGCAACTCCTTCAACTTTAAAGAACCCAACACATAAATATAGTGCCTTAGGCCCTTATGCCGTAAAGCTAAAAATTACTAGCAGTGCAGGTTGTATAGATTCGGTTACTAAACAATTAACTACCGTTTACCCACAACCTAAAGCATCGTTTACGGCAACACCTGATACAATTTGTTATGGAAGCATCATTCAATTTACAGATAATAGTAATGGTATAACAAGTGCTGCACAAAAATGGTATTGGGATTTATCGGGAGGAACAACTTCAAACCTACAAACACCAACTAAAAAATTTGTAGATACCGGTTCTTTTAATATTAGTTTATACATTTATAATGCTCAGAATTGTGTGAGTGATACTGCAGTTAACCAAGTAGTTGTTTATCCTTATCCTGTTTTAAATATTGGACCAAGTTTATTTGTACTGCAAGGCGGAACCATTACAATTAAACCGCCATACATATATGGTCATCATTTGCAATATGCATGGACTCCAACCAGTTTCTTAGATAGTCCAACTGTTGCTAATCCGCATGCAACACCAACAGATGATATTACGTATAAACTCACATTAACTGGAGATGGAGGTTGTTCTGTAAATGATAATGTATTTATTAAAGTATTAAAAGCACCTACGGTTCCTAATGCATTTTCTCCTAACGGAGATGGGATTAATGATACTTGGATAATTAAATATTTAGAAAGTTATCCTGGTGCAACGGTTGATGTATATGATAGATATGGGCAAGCCGTATTTCATGCAAATGGCAGTGTGCAGTGGGATGGTACTTTTAACGGGAAACCATTGCCGATAGGAACTTATTATTATATTGTTGATCCTAAAAACGGGAGGGCAAAAATATCGGGGTCCGTAACAATTATTAGATAAAACAATATATATGTATTATAATTAATTTGTAAAATATTAGCTTATTATGAAAAATTTTGTAACAGGTTTTAAATTATCTTCACTTTTTAAATGAAGCGTTTTTTTTCACTCATAATTTTTATTGTTGTTGGTGTTATTGGTTATACGCAACAAAGACCTTATTACACACAATATATTCTTAACAACTATATTATAAATCCTGCAGTAGCTGGCATTGAAAATTATACTGATGTAAAAATTAGTCATCGTATGCAATGGGTAGGTTTGCAAGATGCACCTATAACAACTTATTTAACCATTCAAGGCCCATTAAAAAAAAGTGCGTATGATAGGGAAGACCCAACTTCATTTCATGCGAGAGGCTTTAACCCAAGAGGGCAAGCATATTGGCAAGAGTATCAAGCACCCGAAGCCCATCAAGGAATTGGCTTGACTATATTAAATGATGCAACCGGACCATTAAATCGTTTTGCAGCTTATGGCACTTATGCCTATCATTTTGGTATTGCACCTCAAACAAGTTTATCTTTCGGAGTTTCAGCAGGTATAACCCAGTTAAGCTTAAATGCCGATAAATTAAATTTTGCAACACCTGTTGACCCTGCAGTAAATGGGAGTGGAATTTTAAATACAATTAAACCCGATATAAGTGCAGGTATATGGCTTTATTCTAAAAATTATTTTGTAGGATTGAGTGCTCAACAAATTGTTCCGCAGCAAGTAGCATTTTCAAACAATACTGTTGCTTTGCAAAATGGCAAATTAATTCCACACTTATTTTTAACAGCAGGCTATAGAACTATGCTAAGTGAAGATGTAAGTATGTTGCCTTCAATCATGGTACGCTACGTAAACCCTTTGCCCATTGGTGTTGATGCAAATATAAAATTTCAATATCAAGATATTTTGTGGAGTGGCATTTCTTATAGATTAAATGATGGTTTTGCTGCAATGCTAGGTGTAAACATTAGCCATACTTTAAATATTGGATACTCATACGATGTTACAACATCTCCATTAGGAACGGTAAGTAAAGGCACGCACGAAATTTTAATTGGTTTTTTATTGGGCAATAAATATGGAGATTGGTGCCCGCGTAATCTTTGGTAATATGGTATAAAAAATTATTAGAGAATTGATAAAGTTTGATATTTACAAAAGGCACTTGCTATATTCGCAACCTTATTTAATTCAATGAAATATTCTCAAACAATTGGCATTATTGCCGTATTTGCATTATTGGGTTGTTGTTTTTTGCCATGGATAGAAGTAAGTAGTTTACATAAAACATTTAGTGGTATTAATGGAAAAGTAAATGATAATTTAACTTTTGGAACACAAATTATCATGCATAGTTTTTTTGGTGTGTTTTTACTTGCATTTTTTTTAATTCAGAAAATTTGGGCAAAAAGAGCTAATATACTTTTTGGTTTAATGAATTTGGGTTGGGCAATAAAAAATTATATTTTATTTTCAATGTGCCGCCAGGGAGATTGTCCAAAAGTATTGCCTGCACTATATTTGGTAGTTTTGTTGGCTTTTATAATTCAAGTAATGGTATTAATTCCTAAGATGGAAATAAAGAGTAATGGCAATTAACTTTGTTTAATATTGATTGATGTTTAACCTTCAATTAATTTGGCAATACCAAACGCAGCACCTGCAGCTAAAGCACCTATTAACATTACTTTTAACCCTCCAATCCATGCATTTACACCGGTTATTTTACTTTTAAAGAAACCGAATATGTATAAACAAACTAATGTAATAATTACAGAAAATTTTAATGCATCATAAGATTCTTTAATAAAAAAATAGGGTGATAGTGGAATGATACCTCCCACAATATATGAGACACCAATATTAAATGCACTTTTTCCTGCTCTTTTTGCATCGGGCTTTTCTAAACCCAATTCATGCTTCATCATAAAAGCAACCCAGCGGTCTTTATCTTTTATAATTTCATTAGTTGCTTGTATTTGTATTTCTTTACTTAGGCCCCAATTGGCAAACACATTTCTTACTTCTTCTATTTCAACAGCGGTTTTATTTTCTACTTCCCAATATTCTGTTTTTTCTTCACTGGCATAGTGATCTTGTTCTGTTTTGCCTGCTAAATATCCGCCAAGTCCCATTGCAATTGAGCCTGCAGCAATTTCTGCAATACCTGCAATTACAATAACGTTGGTTGAGCTTACAGCACCACTTAATCCTGCTGCTAATGCAAAAGGTACCGTTAATCCGTCACTCATGCCAATTACAATATCTTTTAATATGTCTGAACTTTGTAAATGAATTTCAGGATGCAAATGTGTATTGCTCATATTAATTTAATTTTTAATGTAATTGTGAAATTAAGCTAATGCTTTTAATGACTGTTGAATAATTCCTACGCACTCTTTTATTTGTAGTGCATTAATAGTTAAAGGTGGTGCAAATCTAATTTTATCTCCATGTGTGGGTTTTGCTAATAAACCATTCTCTTTTAAGATTAAACACAATTGCCAGGCAGCATCTTGGTTTTCATGCGTAATAACAATTGCATTTAATAAACCTTTACCTCTAATTATTTTTATATATGGAGATTGAATTGCAGACAATTCCTGCCTTAGTAAAATGCCCATATTAAAAGCGTTTTCTGCCATTTTTTCTTCTTGTAAAACTTGTAAAGATGTTATGGCTACTGCACAAGCTAAAGGGTTTCCGCCATATGTACTGCCATGTTCTCCGGGCTTTATATTTAGCATTATTTCATCATCACATAATACACAACTAATAGGCATTGTACCGCCACTTAAGGCTTTCCCTAAAATTAAAATATCGGGTCGAGTGTTTTCATAATCACATGCCAACAATTTTCCGGTTCTACATAAACCTGTTTGAATTTCATCTGCAATAAATAATACATTATACTTATTACATAATTTTTTAATACCTAACAAATAACCTTCATCTGGCACTACCACACCTGCTTCGCCTTGTATAGGTTCTATTAAAATAGCTGTAACATTTTTATCTTGAAATACTTCTTCAACCGCTTGTAAATTATTATAATCAATAATTTGAAAGCCGGGCATATAGGGCCCAAATTTTTTATAAGATGTTGGGTCTGTACTAAAAGAAATTACTGTACTTGTTCTTCCATGAAAATTGTTGGAACAAACAATTATCTTGGCTTTGTTTTCGGCAATACCTTTATTAGTATAACCCCAACGTCTGGCTAATTTTATGGCTGTTTCAACTGCTTCTACACCGGTATTCATTGGTAATACTTTATGGTAACCGAAATAGTTTGTTATATATGCTGCAAATTCTCCAAATAAATTATTGTGAAATGCTCTTGAGGTAAGTGTTAGTTTTTGAGCTTGGTTTATAAATGTATTAATAATTTTTGGGTGACAATGACCTTGGTTAACAGCAGAATAACCACTTAAAAAATCAAAATATTTTCTTCCATCAACATCATATACAAAAACTCCTTCACCTTTTTCTAAGACCACTGGTAGTGGGTGATAATTGTGTGCACTGTATTTTTCTTCTAATAAAAGGTATTGAGCAGAACGCTCACTTAAAGTAGGTGTAAACATTATAATAATTTGAATGAATTGAGAAAAGAGGATTGAAAACTAAATGGTATAAAAATTAATTAATACCCAACGGGATGATTGAGAAAATCTAAATTATTATGTAAAAAATGTATCCTCATATAAATTTGTGGATGCAATGTAAAAATTTAGTTGGAACAGATTACAAAATTTCTCTTTTAACCAAATAAATTTGTGGATAAATATGCTTTTTGATATTTATTGCAGTAAGTTTTTAAGCTATTGTGAATATTTTCTTTAAAAAACTATATTTTTCTCTTGCAAGTTAGTTACTATCCCTTACCTTTGCCGTCCCGAAAAAATAAGAGTCATGGCAAGAGTATGTACAGTTACAGGTAAAAAACCAATGGTTGGTAATAGTGTTTCTCACTCAAACATTAAAACAAAACGTCGTTTTTTACCCAATTTGCAAACAAAACGTTTCTTTTTTGCAGAAGAAGACAGATGGGTAACTTTGAAGGTTTCTTCAGAAGCTATCCGTACCATTAATAAAAATGGTTTATCAACTGTAATTAAAGAATTAAGAGCTAAAGGCGAAAAAATCTAACTAACAAGTAAATTACCTATACAATGGCAAAGAAAGGAAACAGGGTTCAGGTGATTATGGAATGTACAGAGCATAAAACAAGTGGTATGCCAGGTACAAGCCGCTACATCACTGTTAAGAACAAAAAAAATACTCCTGAACGTATGGAGTTGAAAAAGTACAACCCAATTTTGAAAAAAGTAACCGTTCATAAAGAAATTAAATAATCATGGCAAAAGCAGCTTCAAAAAACGCTAAAGTAAAAGACTTAAAAGCTTCTGCAGAGGCAAAAAACTGGACAAAAGTTATTCGTGCCGTACGTAGCCCTAAAACAGGTGCTTACACTTTTAAAGAAGCAATCGTTCACAAAGACAAAGTGAAAGAATTTTTAGCAAAATAATTTTAATGTATTAATACATGCAAAGCTATCTCATTATAAGAGGTGGCTTTTTTAGTTTTTGTTATAAGCAATAGAACATCTTTCATCGTACCCTTGCGTCGCACACTTGTACTGTATAACTTTATGCAATAAATAATAATACAACTTAACATTATAAACCACAAATACAATGGGTTTCTTCAATAAATTATTTGGCAAAAAAGAAAAAGAAAACTTAGATCAAGGCTTACAAAAAACCAAAGAAGGTTTCTTTTCAAAAATAACCAAAGCCATTGCAGGTAAAACAACTGTAGATGAAGAAGTATTAGATAATTTAGAAGAAGCTTTAGTAAGTGCCGATGTAGGAATTGATACAACCGTTCAAATTATTGAAAGAATTGAACAACGCGTAAAACAAGAAAAATACATTAACACTTCTGAACTAAATACACTTTTACAAGAAGAAATTGAAAATGTATTAGTTGATGCAGATGATGTTTCTTATAAAAATTTTGAAATACCCCAAGGCAAAAAACCTTACATAATTTTAGTGGTAGGTGTAAATGGTGTAGGCAAAACAACAACTATTGGGAAATTAGCACATAACTATACCAAAGCAGGTCATAAAGTAATGTTAGGTGCAGCCGATACTTTTAGAGCAGCAGCAGTTGATCAATTAACAATTTGGAGTGAAAGAGTAGGAGTGCCTATTGTAAAACAAAGCATGGGCAGTGACCCCAGTGCTGTTGCATTTGATACCGTAAAAAGTGCTGTTGCAAAAGATATAGATATTGTAATTATTGATACAGCAGGAAGATTGCACAATAAAGTACATTTAATGGATGAATTAAATAAAATAAAACGTGTAATTCAAAAAGTAATTCCAACAGCCCCGCATGAAGTAATGCTAATACTTGATGGAAGCACCGGACAAAATGCTTTAGAACAAGCCAAACATTTTACTGCAACTACCGATGTAACATCATTAACCATTACCAAGTTAGACGGCACAGCTAAAGGAGGCGTTGTATTAGCAATTGCCAACCAATTTAAAATTCCTGTAAAATTTATTGGAGTTGGTGAAAAAATTGATGATTTATTAATTTTTGATAAACATGAATTTGTAGATAGTTTATTTAAATTGCAACCATAATTTATTTTAAAATAAATCTGTTATATGAAAAAAACACTTGTACTTTTTACAGTTATTGTTTGTTGTAGTGCTTCTGTTAATGCACAATTAAACGGAATAATAGATAAAGCCAAAACTGCATCTACTGTTGCCGGACTTGATGTGAATAAAGTATCAAATAGTATTATGAATACTCTTACATCTAAACTTAATTTAACTGCTGTACAAACACCTAAAGTTGCAAATGCAGTAAACACTTTTATACAGGCAAAATCTAAAATAATACCACTACTAAAAACTAATAAAGCCGAGTACACACAAAAACAAACTAGTTTATTTAATACTTTAAAAACTAATTTAACAGCAGCTTTAGCTAAAGAACAAATGAATAAATTTTTAGGCTTAAAGCCATCTGTTAGTACCCCTAACGTACTCTCTAATTTATTTTATTAAACACTTCTTTTAATACTAATGAAGTAATCTTCTTCAAAGTATCTTTCTTAATATATTAATCTTAGCAGTTATATTAAACAATATGAAGAAAGATTTATTTAAACAACAACTACTTAAAGAGTTAATATATAATACTTATGTGCAACTAAAACAATCAAGTGTACATGGTATTGGTGTATTTGCAATTGTTGATATACCCAAAGGTTGTACAACAATGTTTGAAAAAGAAATGGGAGAGTGGGTTGAATTAAGTTTTGAAGAAGTTGCTTTACTTCCGGTACACAGTAAAGTATTAATTGAAAATTTTTGTTTGTTTGATAACGAAAAATATTTTGTTCCGGCTAAAGGGTTTAAACAAATTGATTTATCGCTTTTTCTTAATCATTCCAATAATCCCAATTTAATTTCTGTTAATGATGGAGAATATTTTAAGGCAATTAAGAAAATAAAAGCAGGAGATGAATTATTGATAGATTACGGAACTATTGTTGAAAATGAAGAATAAGAGAAAAATGTTGATTTTTACTAGAATCTCCCTACATTTGCAACCCAAATTTTTCCCGTAAGGTTTAAACAAGTTTTCCGTCTGTTCGGAAACACCAGCAGGGAGTAATCGTAAAGATTATTATAATGCCAAAAGTAAAAACAAATTCAAGTGCCAAAAAAAGGTTTAAAGTAACCGGCACCGGCGAAATTACTTTCCAAAAAGCTTTTAAACGCCACATTCTTACTAAAAAATCTACTAAACGTAAACGTGCTCTTCGCCAAAAAGGCTTAGTGGGTGCCCCTAACAAAGATTTTGTTATGCGTTTATTAAGATTAAAATAGTTGAATTATTTTCCATTGCACAGTAAAAAAATTTAATCATCATTTCATTTGAAAATAAATTCAAATTAGAAATTAAAATAATTTAAAATGCCACGTTCAGTAAATGCAGTTGCCTCAAGAGCACGCCGCAAAAGAATATTAAAAGCTGCAAAAGGCTTTTATGGAAAACGTAAAAACGTTTATACCGTTGCCAAAAATATTGTTGAGAAAGGCCAAACATACAGTTTTGTTGGTCGTAAATTAAAAAAACGCGAATACCGCCAATTATGGATTGCACGTATTAATGCAGCCGTAAGAGAAGAAGGATTAACATATAGCCAATTTATAAATAAGTTAGCTGTAAAAGGAATTGAGTTGAATAGAAAAGTATTAGCAGATTTAGCAATGAACAATCCTGAAAGCTTTAAAGCTTTAGTAGCTTCAGTAAAATAATTGGTTATAATATTTTATATAAGCCGAGGTTTAAATTACTTCGGCTTTTTTTTATGCTTACATATTTATCAAATAGTTATTTTTGTTCTCCAATTTTAAAAAATATCATCACACGTTTAACTAGCCTGTAAGAATGAACAATAGCTACACTTCGTTAGTAAATCAAACGTTTCACTTTCCGCAAGAAGGTTTTGAAGTAAATGAAAATGATTATCTTGAATTTAATGGTGTTGATTTAAAACCTTTAATTGAAAAGTATGGCACACCTTTAAAGCTTACCTATTTACCAAAAATTGGTATGCAAATAAACAAAGCAAAAAAAATGTTTGCCAATGCCTTTAAAAAACATAAATACGAAGGCAGCTACAATTATTGTTATTGCACTAAAAGCTCGCATTTCTCTTTTATAGTTGAAGAAGCTTTAACACATGATATTCATTTAGAAACCTCGTATGCTTATGATATTGAAATTGTTAATCAATTATATAAACGCAGAAAAATTAATAAAGACACCTTTATAATTTGCAACGGATTTAAGCAAAGAAGTTATACATCACGTATTGCCAAATTAATTAATTCCGGATTTAAAAATGTGGTTCCTATTTTAGATAATAAAGAAGAATTAAAAGCATACAAAAAATCGGTTAAACAACCTTTTAAATTAGGAATAAGAGTAGCAGCCGAAGAAGAACCAACATTCCCTTTTTATACTTCACGTTTAGGAATAAGAGCAAAAGATATTTTAGAATTTTATGTTGATGAGATAGAAGGCTACGAAGAAAAATTTCAACTTAAAATGCTGCATATTTTTTTAAATAAAGGCATTAAAGATGATATCTATTATTGGAGTGAATTGAATAAAATTATTAATCTGTATTGTCAGCTAAAAAAAATTTGCCCCGAATTAGATTCTATAAATATTGGTGGTGGTTTCCCTATAAAACATTCATTAGGCTTTGAATATGATTATCAATTCATGATAAATGAAATTGTTGGAAATATTAAAAAAGCGTGTAAAAAAGCAAGAGTACCTATGCCCAATATTTTTACCGAATTTGGAAGTTTTACGGTAGGAGAAAGTATGGCACATATTTATAGTGTATTATCTGAGAAACGCCAAAATGATAGAGAAACATGGTACATGATTGATTCTTCTTTTATAACTACACTACCAGATACTTGGGGAATAGGTGAGAAGTTTTTAATGTTGCCTATTAATAAATGGGATAATGAATATCAAAGAGTAGTTTTAGGAGGTATTACTTGTGATAGCCATGATTATTACGATAGCGAAGAACATATTAATGAAGTGTTTTTACCCAAAATAAAAACTGCAGATATTAATGATGCAGATAATAAAACGCCCTTATATGTTGGATTTTTTCATACAGGAGCTTATCAAGATCAAATAAGTGGTTACGGTGGAATAAAGCACTGTTTAATTCCATCTCCCAAACATATTATTATAGAACACGATAAAAATGGGAAACTTATTGATTGGGTTTACGCAAAAGAACAATCTGCCACAAGTATGTTAAAAATTCTAGGTTATTTAAGATAATAATATTTATTCTAATAGTTTATGTAAAGCAATCATTTTTTTTGATTGCTTTTTTTAATTCTACCCCTTAACGAAGGGATAATATGAAAAAAACATAAAAAAATATTTGGTGTATTCAAATTTGTTGTTATTTTGTAGTCAATTTACTACATTGTGTAGTGAGTTGAAAACATTAAAACCAATATTCTATGCCAGTTATTACTTTAGGTAATTACTACTTTATATTAAAATTTTTATCCCAATTACAACTTGCAGGGGTAAAGCAAAAATCAAGCAATAAGTTTACTGTAATCCATTTGTCGCAAACAAAATATTGTATGCAGCAATATGCTATTCCTAAACAAAAGGAGTAACATAACATGTTATAATAATTTAAAAATCCAATATCCAAATAAAACCATCCAAAATCCTAACTACAATTTCTATGAAAAACTTTTACAAAATTTTCGACAAAAACTTGTGCATAGTACTATGCAGTTTTTTGATATGTGAGTTTTCATTTGCACAAAACATTATTTCTGTTTCAACGAACAATAATAATGAAGCTACTCAAGCTGTAACTGCATCTTTTTCTGTTAATGCAGAAAAGCAGTGTATAACGGGAAATAGTTTTGTTATTTCAAATACTTCATCAGCAAGTATAGGGACTAATTATTTTTGGGATTTTGGTGATGGAACAACATCTAACGAATCGTCTCCAACAAAAACTTATAATCGCTCAGGTAATTTTAGAATTCATTTAGAAGTTAGAAATGGGAATGATTTTGCTTTTGTAGAAAAATTTATTAATGTAATGCCTAAACCCAATGTTAGTTTTAATACTTTAACAGGTACTTTAAATGGTAAAAGTTTTACATATATAAGTTCTTCAACAATTGAAAGCGGCTCAATGTATTATTATTGGGATTTAGGAAATGGAACTAATTCAACTTTAATTAATCCTACCGTAACATATGCTACACCCGGCAATTACAATGTGAAACTAATTGTTACTAGCGATTTTGGTTGTAAAGATAGTGTTGCACAAATTATAAACAACGGAACAGCTAATTGCATTACACCAACTGCAGCTTTTACTGTAAACAATGAAAGCCAATGCAAAAACGGAAATAAATTTGTGTTTACCAATACATCAAATGTTAGCACTGGTAATTTAAATTATACTTGGAATTTTGGAGATGGAACTACTTCAACAGAAACTAACCCAACAAAAGTTTTTAGTACTGTAGGAGATTATACAGTAACACTTTCTGTTACCAATAATTCAAATGGAACGTGTTCTACAACTATTTCAAAAACTGTTAGTGTTGTAGGAGTTGCAGCTGCATTTGTTGCCAATCCTGTTTCAGAACAATGTTTTAAAAATAATTTTTTCAATTTCACAAATGAATCTTCTTCAAGTGGTAGTGGACTTTATTATAAATGGAATTTAGGAGATGGAACTACTTCAACAGACGTAAATCCTACACATAGTTATGCAAATGCAGGAACCTATACCGCAACATTAATTGCTGCAATACCCGGAAGTTCATGTACAGACACAATTTCATGGCCAATAAAAGTGAATCCTTCACCAACTGCATCGTTTAGTGTTGTTAATGCACAACAATGTAAAAATAAAAAATTCAGTTTTACCAATACATCAACTATTAATGGTGATGGGGTGAATTATAGTTGGTTTTTTGGGGATGGTAATAGTTCTATAGAACTTAATCCTTCTTATTTATATGGAACATTAGGCACACACACTGTTACATTAATTGCTACAAGTAGTAGCGGTTGTAGTGATACAGCAACGAAACAAATTGCTACAAATGAAATTGAAGCTGCATTTGTAATTAATCCGGTTTCAGTACAATGCTTTAAAAACAATGCATTTGTGTTTACAAACGAATCACATGCATCTACAAGTGGATTGCAATATGATTGGGATTTAAGTGGTGGTGTTACTGCAACAAATGCAAATCCATCTCGTTCTTACAGCACACCGGGTACTTATAATATTCGTTTAATTGCTAAAACACCATCTAATGGATGTGCAGATACAGTATATCATTCATTAACAATACATCCATCTCCAACTGTTGATTTTAATTCACACATGATAAATTATACCAATAATACTTTAACGGTTAATTTAAACAGTAATGCATCGGTAGCATCTGGTACTATTAATTATGCTTGGGATTTTGGTGATGGGCAAAGTGCTACTCAAGCAAATCCAACACATATATTTTCAAATAATATTGCTACAAGAACTGTAAGTTTAAAGGTAGGAACAGATAATGGTTGTTTTGAAACAATTACAAAAACTATTTCAATGGTTAATGGTGTTGTAACCGTTAATTCTTCAACCAATTCATTTGTAAACCCTAGTAATCCTTCAAATGGAGGAGATGCTGGAGGAATAAGTGTGTATCCCAACCCTGCACAAAATTTTGTGCAAATGAGTGTTCGAAATCAACAAAGCAACAATACTGTTTCAGTTAAGATAGTAGATTATTCCGGAAGAATTGTATCGCAAACAACGCAAAGTGCATCGGGAGGTAATACAACAGTTGTTACCATGAATATTCAAAATTTAGTTGGCGGAAGTTATTTTGTAGAAGCGGTAGATGCAAGCGGTAGAAGAATAGCAACAAATACTTTACTTAAAGTAAAATAATTTTCAGCATATCTTATTTTTTTTAAAGGCAGATAAATATTTATCTGCCTTTTTTTATTTATACAATTATTGTATTCAATAAAGTTAATATAATATTGGTGTTAGGGTATAACCTGCTTCTTGCAATAAATTTAATATGCCGTTTTTGCCGCCTAAATGCCCTGCACCTACCGCAAAAAAAGTAGAACTATTTGTAATTTGATTAATAATAATTGGAACCCAATTGGTATTGCGTTTTTTTAATAACACATTTTCATATTTACCAAATTCAGGTTCATCGGCTACTTCCTTTTGCATTTTAGTAATATCTTTTGTTTTATAAATACTTATTAACTCTTTCAATTCGGCTACTGATTTATTAAAGTTCAACAAATTTTTTTCTAACATTTTTGCTTGCACATTATAAGGTATCTCATCAAAAACTTTTAATTGAAAATCAACTGTTTCTAAACCATTTATTGGTAAAGAATCTTTCTTGGCAATTTTCATTATTTCTGTTTCGCAACTAATAGGAGTGCAGCCCAACATTGAAGGATATAATAAAGATGAAAGTATAAAAGGTTTGTATTTGCTTACTGCTGTTAATGGTAATTTAGTTTTATGTAAAAAGATGGCTGCAATAGAATCGTAATTTTCTTTTGTAATATATTCTTTTAAATCGTGTTCATTTTGCATCATAATACTTTGCATCATTTTCATGTTTAAAGTAGGATCATCTAATTTCAATTCAAAATAAACATGCTTTGTTGTATGTAACAATGCAACTAATGTATCGGGTAATATAAAATCGTTGGGGCATAATAAATGAAAAGTTCCGTATATATAAGATGGTTGTTTTATTTCTTTTCCGCTTATTTTCCATAATAATGTTTTTTCTGTTGGTGGTTGTTGTGCAGTAATATTTTTTATAAGTACAAAAGCAAAAAGAAGAATGATAAAACGTTTCATGTTTTTAATTTGATTGTAAACAAATAAAGCAAATATTTTTCAATAAAAAGCCCCGTATAAAAATACAGGGCGGTTAACCAAAACCAACTGCTTATGAAACAAGCATTGTATATTTAAATTATTGCACATCTATTTGTTTAGGTGCAACTTTTGCTTCTTGTTTTTTTGGTAGAAATAATTTTAAAACTCCGTTATCGTATTTTGCTTGAATGTTATTTGCATCAATGCTATTATCATCTAACGAAAAACTTCTTTTAAAACTATTGTAGCTAAATTCTTTTCTAATGGTTTTGTAATCTTTTTGTTCGCTTTCTTCTTTCTTTTCAAAACTTATAGTTAACAATCCATTCTCAACATTAATTTTAAAATCTTCTTTATTTCTTCCGGGTGTGTTTAGTTCAATATGAAATCCATCATTGGTTTCATGAATATTTGCAGCCGGCTTGTTCCAATTTTGATGAAAATTATTATTCCAATTGGGAGAGAAATTAAAAATGTCATCAAAAAAATTAGTCAAATCTTTAGTGTTGTGTTTTACAAGTGTCATAGTATTTATTTTTTAATGTTTAATTTACTCTTTGTCTTCAAATTGTATTCCTTTCCTATTTTGTAGTCATTTTATCACAAATTCCAAACAAAATAAGTCATTTTGTCATTTTCGACACACGAAAAAAGTCATCATGTCTCATTTATTTAGTTTTTTGTTTAAGTTTTGGAATTTAATTTTGCTGAAATATTTAAAATTATGTATCCAGCAGAAATAGTAATGCCCATGAAGGCGGAATTAACAGACAGTGGTTTTGAAGAAATGTTAACCGCTGCTGAAGTAGAAAATTCATTAAAAAAGAAAGGAACAGCTTTGGTTGTAATCAATTCAGTTTGTGGTTGTGCAGCAGGAGCTTGCAGGCCGGGTGTGGTTATGGCCGTACACAATACTGTAAAAAAACCT
Source organism: Bacteroidota bacterium (assembly GCA_018267705.1). Lineage (GTDB taxonomy): Bacteria > Bacteroidota > Bacteroidia > Chitinophagales > Chitinophagaceae > CW01. The sequence continues at coordinate 123,701 of JAFDXX010000023.1, forward strand.
GATAATTTACTTACAAGTTTTGCCGGTTTTGATTTAGAAGCTGTGCAAAAAGTAAGAGAATATATGTTGCCTTATCCGCCATCATCTCCATCTGTTGCTCTTTTTAAAGATGGAGAATTGGTAAGCATGTTAGAACGCCACCAAATTGAAGGGAAACCTGCACAAGTTATTGCACAACATTTAATTAGTGAATTTGATAAATATTGCAACTAAGTAAACTTTGTATTGATGGGTAAGTAAAAAAGAGGTTTTTGTAAAAAAAGCCTCTTTTTATTTTTTGAATGCTGTGTTATTTTCTGCTAACATTGCAAACTTAATTATAGTAAAAAATGTATCCCAATTTATACTACTTTTTTAAAGATTTGTTTGGTGTTGAATGGAATGCTTTAAAATTAATTAACTCATTTGGTTTTTTTGTAGCAATTTCATTTATTGCCGCCGCTTATTTTCTTACAGTAGAATTAAAAAGAAAACAAAAAGAAGGATTATTAAGTTATACAGAACAAACTATTACAGTAGGTGCTGCCGCATCTAATTCTGAATTAATTATAAATTTTTTATTGGGTTTTGTTTTAGGTTTTAAAATTATTGGTGCTTTTTTAATGCCCGATGCGTTAAGCAATCCGCAAACATTTTTACTTTCAATGCAAGGCAATTGGTTAATGGGAATTATTTTAGGAGTTTTTTTTTGTTTCTTAAAATGGAAAGAAAAAAATAAACACAAATTAGCCAAACCGGAAAAAAGAGTACTTAGAATTTGGCCACACGATAGAGTAGGAGATCTGGTTATTAAAGCAGCTATATATGGCTTTTTAGGTGCTAAAGTGTTTGATGTATTAGAATCTCCAAGCAGTTTTTTTAATGCAATAGCTGCTATAAAAGAAGGAAAACAAAATGCAGCTGCCTTGCTTTTTAGCGGATTGACTTTTTATGGAGGTTTAATTTGTGCAGCATTGGCTATATTCTTTTATGCAAAAAAGCACAACATTACATTTGTTCACTTGTGCGATGCAGCCGCTCCGGCTTTAATGCTTGCTTATGCAATTGGCAGAATTGGTTGTCAAGTAGCAGGAGATGGCGATTGGGGTATTTTAAACAGTGCTTTTGTAAGTGATGCAAATGGAAATATAATTAGTGCAACAAATGCTCAATTTCAAACAGCATTACAAACCAATGCTAGTTATTATATTGCTCAATTTGGTGATTTAAATAAAGTTCAACATTTATTTGTTCAACCGTTTTGGGGCCTGCCTAATTGGATGTTCGGTTATAACTACCTGCATAATGTTAATGATGCAGGTGTTGCTTTAGCAGGTTGCACAGGTAATTATTGTACATACTTACCCGTAAGTGTATTTCCTACGCCATTTTACGAAACATTAATGAGTTTAGTTTTATTTGCTGGTTTATGGTTTTTTAGGAAAAAATTTGTAACTGCCGGAAGATTGTTTGCTATTTATTTATTTGTAAATGGTTTAGAAAGGTTTTTAATTGAAAAAATACGCGTTAATGCTACTTATAATCTATTAGGTTTTCATCCAACGCAAGCTGAAATAATCTCCTTTTTATTAATGGTAAGTGGTATTATATTATATTTTAAAGCTCCCAATTTTTTTAAAAAGCGTTCTGTAGTTTAGTATTTTATTCCAATTATTTTACCGTTTAGTAGATTTTTTATGCCGTTCATGTTAAAAGCATGTACTGTGCTAAACATACTACTTAGTTTTATTTTATAATCTTAAACAAGACCAAATAAAACTAAACTAATATGAAATCATTACTATTTATGCTTATTCCGGCACTTTTGGTGGTAAATAAAAGCTTCTCACAAGGTGTTGGTGGAAGATTTCAAGTTTCCGGAAATGTATCATACAGCCAGAAACCAATTGAAAGTGCAACCGTAGCTTTATTGAAAGCAAAGGATTCTTCAATTGTGAAAATTTCATCTACTTCTAAAGATGGTAATTTTGAAATTACAGTTAATCAATCGGGTAATTTCTTTGTTTCCATTCAAGCAATAGGATTTAATAAATATTTTAGCAAAGAATTTTATTTATCTGATAATCAGAAAGTTGTGAAAATGGATAATTTAATTTTAATTCAATCAACAAAAAATTTGGAAACAGTTACGGTTTCCAGTAAAAAACCTTTGATTGAGCAAAAAATTGATAAAACTATTTTAAACGTTGAGGCATCTGTAACCAATGTTGGTGCAACAGCTTTAGAAGTTTTAGAAAAAGCACCGGGCGTAACTGTTGATAAAGACGGAAATATTAGTTTAAAAGGTAAGGCCGGTGTTCAAATTTTTATTGATGGAAAACCCGCTTATGTTTCAGGCCAAGATTTAACCACTTTGCTTAGCAATATGCAGAGTAGTCAACTAGAGCAAATTGAAATTATGACTAATCCACCTGCAAAATATGAAGCAGCAGGAAATGCAGGTATTATTAATATTAAAACTAAAAAAACAAAAGCTTTTGGTTTAAATGGTTCTGTTGGCGTTAATTATTCACAAGGTTTTTATGGCAGAGGAGGAGAGAATGTAAATATTAACTATCGTGAAAATAAGTTTAATGTATTTGGAAGCCTAAGCCATAACTATCGGAAAAACTATCAGAATTTATATGTAGATAGAAAATTTATTGATGCCACAAGTAAAAATGTATTATCAATTTTTAATCAGGTCAATCATTTATATAATCAGGGAGAATCTTACAGAGGAAAAGCAGGTGCAGATTGGTTTGTTTCTCCAAAAACTACTATTGGTATTGTACTCAATGCTTCAAGCAATCCCAATTCTTTTACAAGTAGTGGAGTTATAAATATATCAGATCCTAATGCAGTATTACAAAGCAAAACTTTAGCGGCTGCATCTAATCCGGATAATCCGAAAGATTTTAGTACAAATGTAAATTTTCGTAGAGTACTTGGGAAAAAAGGTCAAGAAATTACGGCAGATTTAGACTATATAAATTACAATTCAACTGCTAACCAAAATCTTAATAATAAGTATTATGATAGTTATGGTGCTCCAATATTTAAACCAGATACTTTGCGAGGCTTTTTACCTCAAAATATAAACATATATAGTGCAAAAATTGATTATACCATGCCATTAAAAAATGAAATAAAATTTGAAGCAGGTATTAAAACAAGCTATGTAAAAACGGATGCCAATGCCAGTTACGATAGTATTATAAACGGAAATATTGTACATGATTATAACAGAAGTAATCATTTTATATATGAAGAAAATGTAAATGCTGCATATGTGAATTTTAGTAAACCATTTTCTAAAAAAATAACTGCACAATTGGGTTTACGATTAGAGCATACAGTTTCAAAAGGCAACCAGGTAACAACCAATATTCAATTCAATAAAAATTACGTACAGCTATTTCCAACAGCATATATTCAATATGTTTTAAACGATAAAAATACTTTTGTATTAAATTATGGAAGAAGAATACGCAGACCCGATTATCAAAGCTTAAATCCTTTTATAGAGTTTATAGACAAATATACTTATGAGCAAGGGAATCCTAATTTGCAACCACAATTCAGCCATAATATTGAACTTTCTCATACTTATAAAAATTTTTTAACAACAACATTAAATTATACTAATACAACAGATATCATTCAGCAAGTGTTAGAACAAAATACTGCAACCAATCAAACCTACGTAAAGCAAGCTAACATTGCCAAGCAACGTCAATTTGGAATTGCAATAAATGCTGCTACACAATTTGCCAAATGGTGGTCAAGCAATTTTTATGTAAATATTTATAATAATTTGTTTTCAGGTATTATAAATAATGCATATGAAGAAATTGGTGCAACTAGTGCTGTTTTTAATGTAAGCGAACAATTGAAATTTAATAAAGGTTGGAGTGCTGAAGTAAGTGGATTTTATAGAACAAGAGCTGTTGAAAGCATTTTTACTATTAATCCCTTTGGGCAGATGAATGTTGGAGTAAGTAAACAATTGTTGAAAAATAAAGCTACCATTCGTTTAGCTGTTTCAGATATACTTTATACACAAAAAGTAAGTGGTTACAATAAATTAGGAACGATTGATGCATCATTTAGCCAAAATAGAGATAGCCGACAAGTTAGTCTTGCTTTTACTTATAGATTTAATAAAACAAAAGGTAAAGTAGCTAATGTTCAAAAACGTAAAACCGGCGGTGCTGATGATGAGCAAAGCCGTATTAAAGGGAATTAATTTCTCTTAAAAATTATACAAGCTAAAAAATACCAATCCGCATTTATTTTGGATTGGTATTTTAGTTTTAGGTATAATTATCATAAGTTGATTATAAAGAAATCTGTTAAATTATCCTATAATTTATATTATGTTAAGTAAGATATTTTAAAAAATAACTCTTCTTCTTCTTTTAAAACAATAAAGCCCTGCATAAATAATGCAAGGCTTTATAAGTTTATACCCAATATTATTATTGATGTAATCCATCATATAATTTATACTTTGCATCATAAGCATCGTATGCTTTTTGATCTTTACCTTTTGCTTTGTTTCTTTTATATTCAAATAAAATAGCTAAATGGTCAATAGCTTTATTGGTTAAGTTCTTTTCATTTCCGCTTTTATTAGCTTTGTCTTTTAAAATTCCGTATGCTTTTTCAAACCATTCTATAGCGGTATCAACATAAGAATTTGCTTTTTTATCTAAATCAAATGTTTCGGCTTTAATAGCATCAATGGTTGGTTTATTTTTTGTTTCAACAGCTGCTTTTTTCTTAGGGTCTTTTTCGCTATCTTTTAAACTATTTAATTCTCTTATTTTTTTAATATTTTCTCTAATTGTTTCATCTGTTGCATCAAATTCTAAATAGTTTACTAATCCAATATTAAATGCAGCTATATACATGCTGTTATCTTTAGCAAATGCTTTTTTAAATGCATCAATTGCTTTTAATTTTAAAACAGCAAGTTTAGCACTATCTAATTTTTCTTTTTCTTCTTTAGGAATATTATAAAATTCGGAACCGTAGTTTACATAATCTTCTGCAGTTAGTTTTCCGGCAGCATCTTGTTTATCATAAAAATCTGCTTTGTCTTGCAGTGTAAAGTTTTTAGAAACATATTCTGCTTCAAATGCAGCCCAGTTTTCTTTTGGATATAATTCTTTTGCAGTTTTTAAATAAGTATCAAATTCTGCTTTGTCTTTTTTCTCAACATCGCGAAGCAGTAAGAATTTATATATTAAAGCATAATCTTCATTTCCTCCTACTTTGCTATCAGCTAAACGTTTATAGTATTTATAAGCAATATCATCTTTTTTAGCTTGTTGGTATGAGTATGCAGTAAAGAATATCATGGATGTATCGAATGCAATATTTGCATTAGTAAATTTATGGGCAATAATAACATCTATATAATCTGTTGCTTTTGCAAAAGATTCTGCGGCTTCATCATATTTTTTTGCTGTAAATGCATCATTTCCTACTGTTCTTTCATGATTGTATAGTGTAAAGTAAATATCAGATCCGTTATTATCTTTTAATATTTTTAATGAGGGGTCTGCTTGCACATATTTATTAAATGCATCTTGAGCTTCTGATAATGCATTGGGGTATTTTCCTTTAAGTCTTTCATCTTTGTATAATCCATTGTATATATACATTTTCCAGAAATATGTTTCTGTTTTAGTGGCAGCTGATGGATTAGAAGCTATTTGTTTGTCTAACTCTGTTTTGGCTTCTTCTAGTTTCTTTAAAACTGCCATTGTTTGCACTTTTTTATAATCTTGTGCTTTTGAAACAAGCACCATTGAGCCAATTGCAGCAAGCAATAATAAACGTTTCATAAAATTGATTTTAATTATTATCTATAGATGGGTTTTCTGATGTTTGATTATTTTCTTCGTTTTTATTTTCACTTTCATTTAATTGTTCTTCTTCGGGTTGTTCTTGCTCTTCTATTTTTGATATGGCTGCAATAGCATCTCCTTCATCTAATCGTATTAATATTACACCTTGTGCTGCACGCCCTGCCTGTTTTATAGCTGCAACAGGTGTACGCAGCGTAATACCTGATTGGCAGGTTATGATTAAATCTTCTTTTTCACTAACATCTAAAATGCCAACTAATTTCCCGGTTTTTTCTGTAACATTAATAGTTTTCACACCTTTGCCGCCACGGTTGGTAACTCTATATACATCTTCACCATCTTCATCAACCAATTGAGTACGTTTTCCTAAACCTTTTTCGCTTACAACTAAGATGGTTTTTGAAGTATCGTTTTTATTAACACAAATCATGCCTACAACTTCATCGTTTAATTCATTTACGTCAATACCTGTAACACCAATAGCTCCTCGCCCTGTGGCTCTTACTTTTTCTTCGGGAAAGCGAATGGCTTTTCCACTTTTAACGGCCATCATTATTTCACAATTGCCATCGGTAAGTTTAGCTTCTAATAATTCATCGCCTTCTACTATTGTGATGGCATTAATTCCGTTTGCTCTTGGGCGTGAAAAGTCTTCTAAATCTGTTTTTTTAATGATGCCTTTTTTGGTGCATAATACAATATACTTTCCTTCAATGGCTTCTTTCTTATCTAAATTTTTTATATCTATTATTGCTCGCACTTTATCATCAGTAGGTATTTGTATTAGGTTTTGAATAGCTCTTCCTTTGCTTTGTTTCTCTCCTTCCGGAATTTCATAAACTTTTAACCAATAGCATTTCCCTTTTTCGGTAAAGAAAAGCATGGTATCGTGTGTTGAGGCTACAAATAAATGTTCTACATAATCTTCTTCTCTTGTTTTAGCTCCAATTGCCCCTCTTCCACCACGGCGTTGTTGACGATAATCTGTTCCACTTGATCTTTTTATATAGCCTAAGTGTGATATTGTAATGACAACATCTTCTTCTTTCACAAAATCAAGCATGTTTACTTCATCTGCTAAGAATTGAATTTCGCTTTTTCGTGCAACACCAAATTTTGCTTTTACTTCTTCTAATTCTTTTTTAATTAAATCGTATCGTAAATCTTCGCTTGCCAATAAATCTTTTAGTCTGGCAATGGTTTGCATTAATTCATTAAATTCTTCAATAATTTTTTCGCGTTCCATTCCTGTTAAACGTTGTAAACGCAATTCTAGAATGGCTTGTACTTGTTTTTCACTTAAACCAATGTTTTGCTGGTAGTGTTTTTTAGCTAATTCAGTAAATAGACTTTCAGGTAACTGCCATTTGTCTGCAATACTTTTTTCTATTAATCCTTTTTTAGCTTCATCGGGTGTTGCACTATTTCTAATAATTGAAATGGCAGCATCTAAATGGTCTTTATCTCCTATAACTTTTAAATATCCTTCTAATAAATGAGCTCTATCTTCTGCTTTGCGAAGTTCAAAATTACAACGGCGTGTAACTACCTCCATTCTAAAATCAACAAACTCAGATATTAATTCTTTTATATTAAATATTTTTGGTCTGCCTTTACTTATGGCTATATTATTTATGCCAAAACTTGTTTGTAGTTCTGTAAATTTATAAAGTTGATTTATAATGATGTTTGCAACGGCATCGCGTTTTAAATCAACTACAATTCTTGTTCCTTCGCGTTTATTACTTTCGTTATTTACGTGTGCAATGCCTTCAATGGTTTTATCGTTTACTAATTGCCCTATTTTATCGGTTAAATCATCTAACCCAACCTGGTATGGAACTTCGGTAATAATAATTTGTTCTCTTCCGCTTGGTTTTGTATCAATATGGCATTTGCCACGAACCACTACTCGCCCACGTCCTGTAAGCATTCCTTGCTTTACACCTTCCATGCCATAAATAATACCGCCTGTTGGAAAATCGGGAGCTTTTACATATTGCAATAAATCTTCAACTGTTATAGTTTTATTGTTTATGTAGGCAATGCAACCATCAATTACTTCGCTTAAATTGTGAGGCATCATATTAGTGGCCATACCAACGGCAATACCGCTACTGCCATTCACTAATAATTGTGGGATGCGTGTGGGTAATACGCTTGGTTCTTCTAAACTATCATCAAAATTTGGTTGAAAATCTACCGTATCTTTTTCAATGTCTTCTAACATTGCTTCGGCAAATTTTTCTAAACGTACTTCTGTATAACGCATGGCTGCCGGAGGGTCTCCATCTTGTGTACCAAAGTTACCTTGACCATCTACCATTGTATGGCCCATTGTAAAACCTTGAGCCATGCGAACTAAGGTATCATATATAGCACTATCGCCATGTGGGTGATATTTACCCATTACATCTCCTACCACACGGGCTGCTTTTTTATATGGTTTATTGCTATTATTGCCTAATTCGTTCATTCCATATAACACGCGGCGGTGAACGGGTTTAAATCCATCTCTTACATCTGGAAGAGCACGACCCACAATTACAGACATTGAATAATCAATGTATGCGGTTTTCATTTGCTCTTCAATATTTACTTGTATTATTCTGTCGTTGTCGTTAGTTTGTTCGGGTTGTAAAGGCTCGTTATTATCCATTAATTAAAAAAATTAAAACTTTTAAATTCTGTGGCTGGCGAAGATAATTTTTAGGTATTGAAAAACCTTATAAAATATAGGTTATTTCAAGAGTTTTTTGCACATTTTATTGTATTGATGTTAAGTTAAAATGAAATAAATAGAGGAATGAAATGAAAAAGCTACAAACCTCGTAAGCCGGATTCTGTTTTTGCACTATCATTTATCTGGTTGTAACATTACTGTTACAATCTTGCTGCCTACCCTGAGCCTTGAGCGAGCAGCTCTTAAAACGGCTCTATACGTGGCATTACAGCACCTAAGGTTTACCCGTTATAACAATTACTTGCTACAACTGTGAGCTCTTACCTCACATTTTCATCCTCACCGCAACACTCTTCAAAAGAGGTTGAGGCAGTTATTTTCTGTGGCACTTTCTTCATACCGAAATGATATGACCGGATGTTATCCGGTAGGTTGCTCTGTGCTGTCCGGACTTTCCTCTCCACATTTTGTGGAACGATAGTTCGGGTTTGTAGCAAATGCAAAAGTATGGAAGTTGTAAGTAGTATGTTTGAGAAGTAATAAAATAGAAGAATAGTTTATTAAGCACAGCTTATATTGTATCACTCAATTAGTACTGAAAGAAAATTTCTGTAGCTCCGTAACCAAAGCGATGATCGTATTGATTTATAAAATAGCGTACTTCTTTTTTGGTTTTAAGTATATCATGAATTTCATCTTTTAACTTACCACTTCCTACACCATGAATAATAATAAGATTTTGGCGTTGATGTGCAATAGCTAACTCATACCATTTACTAAACTCTGCTAATTGCATATTTAATATTTCAAAATTGCTCATATTTTGCCAATTGTCTGATAGTTTATCCATGTGCAAATCAATCACTTCTCTTGCCGGAGGAAGGTTTTGCTTTATTTTATTGGCTTCATAAACTTTGTATCCTTTTGCTATTAAACTGCTTACCTCAAATTTATCATCAATAACTTTTTCGGGATATTTTTCAAATAATAAAAATTGAATTCCAGGCTCATTTTTTTCTTTCATTTCTTCAATACGTTTAAAGAGTTGTTTGCCTTTTAATTTTACGTTCGTTTCATAAAAAGGTGTTTTATTTTTTTCTTCTTTAAGTAATGAAAATGTGAAGTGAAAAGAGGGACTATCATTTATACTGGCAAATGGAATATCGTGCAAATAAAAATCGTGAAATGATAAGATTTCGTTTTTTATTTCAAATTCGGTGGTATTAAAAAATTGTTGCTGATAAACAAAATGATACGTATGATGTGTTCTGTTAATGAGATGAATTTTAAAGAACTCAATTATTTCATCATTAAACTCATCTAAAGTAAATTTGGGAATGAGTGATAGCCAAACTCCATCTGCAATTTTAGTGTTTGTTTTATTTATTTTTTCTTTAGGAATGTTATCAATAAAATTTTTTGCAGGCTTTTTTGCTTCAATTGTTTTCTTTTTTGTGAAGCGGTAGAAGTAGGGAAAATCAATTTGATCCATGTAAGCAGGAAACTTCACTCCTTTTACTTCAATTAAAATCATTTTATCGTTAATAATCTCTACTACTTTGCCTTCTTCATTAGTGTGTAATACAATAATTTCGTCTCCAATCTGGTACTTCATTCACAAATATTTATTGCAAATGTAGTTGAAGCATTATTTATTTTTTCTGTATTTTTTGTGTGCCAATGTGTTTGCCTTGTGCATCGTAGATTACAATATAGTAGCCATCTTTTGCTATATCAGATATATTTAAATTTACTGTGGTTGAAATGTTGGCAATAGCATTTGTTGTTTGTGTTTTTACAACTTGCCCCCACTGGCTAATTACTCTTATGTTTACAGTACCTGTTGTTGGTGATGTAAATGTAACTGCCGCATTGTCTATTACCGGATTTGGATAAACAGATATTGGTGGTGTTGTATAACTGGTTGTAGAAACATTGGTTACATTCACTGCTTTTGTAACACTATCCTTACAACCACTGCTTCCGGTAACAACTAACTTAATATTATATATACCAACAGCAGTATATGTTTTTGTTGGGTTGATTAGAGTTGATGTTGTCCCGTCTCCTAAATCCCATGCATAAGTCATCCAACCACTTCCAATAGTTGATGTGCTGATGAATGTATAGCTATTTCCGTTTGCAGTATTAGAAATGATATTAAAATCTGCATGTGGTTGTGCTCCGCCTTGTGATTGAATGGTTACAGATTTAGTAGAACTATTATTATTTGCATCGGTAGCTGTTAATGTAATAGTATAATTATTTGGATACAAATAATAGTGTGTAGGATTTTTTGCTGTTGAAGTTGTTCCATCTCCAAAATTCCATAAATAATTTATGGTTGAAGCCCCTCCTGTTGTTGTATTAGTAAATATAAATGCTTCAGCAGCATTTGTACATCCGTTACGTGAAAAAGTAAAATTTGCAACTGGTGCTTCTGCTATGTTTATAGTTTGTACTGCAGAATCTTTACAAGTACCTCTTCCTTTAACTACTAATTTCACATTATAAATTCCTGCACCAAAATTTACTGATGGGTTGATTAGGTTTGATGTTGAACCATTGCCAAAATCCCAAGTATAAGTAATAGGCCCTAATATTACGGTTGATGTACTCAAAAAAGTATAATCATGTCCACTACCTGTATTAGTTAGTATATTAAATGAAGCATGAGGCTTATCTCCAATATATAATTGTCTTACCGTTTCTGAACTGTTGCCATTGCAATCGGTAATTTTTAATACTACATCATATTCACCATATTGTGTATATGTTTTTTGTGCATCACGTGTATATGCATAAGTTCCATCTCCAAAATTCCATTGATATGTTAATGCACAGCCTACACAAGGTGTAGTTGTATTAGTGAATATGTAATTATTATCTGTAATACATTGGCTGCTGTCGTTAACTGTAAAACTTGGTGTAGCACATATACCACCTCCACCACCAGATATAGTAATAGTTTTTGTAGTTGTGTCTTTACAACCGCCATCACTCACTACAGTTAATTGTACTGTGTATGTGCCTGCTGTTGAATATGTTTTAGTTGGGTTTTTATCGGAAGAAACTGTTCCATCTCCAAAATTCCACCAATAGCTACTAATATTACCCGATGCTATAGTTGATGTGTTATTGAAAGAATAGTTATAAGTAGAATTTGCAACAGCATTAAAACCTGCAACAGGCTTAGCTCCTACTATTAATACTCTAGTAACCGTTGCGGTAATATTATTGGCATTTTTTACAGTTAAAACAACATTATATTGACCGGGTGTATTATATATTTTTTTAGGATATTCTGAAGTTGATATTGTTCCATCTCCAAAATCCCATGTGTAAGTATATGGACCTACACTACCTCCTGATTGATTGACGAAAACAAAATCGTTGGCAGTGATACACTGACAGAAATTGTTAATATCAAATGAGGCAAATAAGCTGTCTTTAATAGTTATATTTTGTGTAATACTGTCTTTACAACCATATTCATTACTGATGGCAACTAATTTAACGGGATAAGTGCCATTGTTTGTAAATAAATGGTTAGGTTGAATATTAGATGAAGTTGTTCCATCTCCAAAATTCCATATATAACTTAATGTACCTGCTGTTATATGGCTTGCATTCTCAAACGAAATATTTTTATAATTATTTCTATCTGATCCATATACAAAACTTGCTGTTGGTGCGGGTTTTACTGTTATGTTTTGTGTGGAAGAACTTGTGCATCCATTATTTAATGTAACTGTTAAGGTAACAGGATATACATTAGCTGAATTATAAACAGTAGTAGCATTTTGGTTGCTAACAAAGTTTCCGTTGCCCATATCCCACATATATGTTGCACTATTGCCTGATGGTATAACTGAAGTATTATTAAACGTAAATAAGTTATTGGCAGATAAGCAATATTGTGTTGAAGGGTTAACAGTATATTGTGCAGTTGGTGATGATAACACATGCAAAATGGTTGAGCTGCTGTCTTTATCTCCTTGGTTTGATGTTACAATCAATTTTACTATATAATCTCCAATGGCAGAATATGATTTTACCGGATTAGCATCTGTAGAAGTTGTACCATCTCCAAAATTCCAAAAGTAACTTAAAATACTACCTGTTTTTCCAATGCTGTTATTTGAGAATGTAAATTTATTTCCGGTAAAGCATTGAGTGGTTGTTCCTACACCAAAACCTACTCCAAACACATTGGTTCCTATTGTTATGGTTTTTATTGTACTATCATTACAACCGTTATCAGTTCCTATAATCAATTTTACAGCGTAAACTCCATTTTTAGAATATGTATTTGAAACATTTGTTCCTACTTCTGAATTATTATCTCCAAAAAACCAATTATAATTTGCTGATCCGCTGCTTAATGTAGTTGTATTGGTAAAGTTGATCTTTTTATTATTCCCCATATCAGCAGTATATGAAAAATCTGCAATAGGCGAAGGATAGACTACAATTTGTTTTGAAGTAGCAGCCGGACAAACATCATTAAATGTTCCTCTTAAAGTTACGGTATAATTTCCGGGAACAGTATAGCTAATAGAAGGATTGGTTTCGGTTGAAGTAACACCATTCCCAAAATCCCAAGTATATTTTAAACCGCTAAATGCACCATTTGATGTGTTGGTAAAATTAAATTTATTTCCTTTAAAACATTGGTTACTTGTTGGATTGGCAGTAAAACTAACATTGGGTGTGTTCACTACAAACACATGATATGAAACTGAATCTTGTTGGTGATCTTTATCGGTAATTATCAATTTTACCACATATTCACCTGCTGTTGTATAAGTTTTTGTAGGATTAGTTTCGGTTGAAGTAGTTCCATCACCAAAATTCCACAAATAAGTTAAACAACCACATTTAGAGATAGAAATATTTGTGAAATGAAATAAATTATTGCTAATACATTGATTGTCATTATCAACCGTAAACCCCGGAATGATGGTTGTTGGAACAACCGGAGTTGTTGTTACGGTAACATTAGCGGTTGCAGTAGAGGAGCATCCGTTTATATTAGAAATGTTCACATTAACTTGATACGAACCTTGTGCTGCATATGTTTTAGACGGGCTTACTGTTGTTGAAGTAGTAGCATCTCCAAAATTCCAGTTAAATGAATTTCCGGTAGTACTTCCTGTATAAGTGAATATAAAATTATTGCTGTTTAATTGTTGTGCATTATTGTTAATGGTAAAAGTATTGGCAGGTATATCTTTTACCGTTACTGTTGTGGTTTGGGTAGTAGTTCCAATGCCATTTGTTACGGCATATGAAATAGTTGCATTACCTGCTGCTACACCACTTACTAAGCCAGTATTAGAAACAGTTGCAATATTTGTGTTTGAAGAACTCCAAACTCCATTTTGTGTGCTATTGGATAATTGTGTGGTTGCATTTTTACATACAGTATTTGTGCCTGTTATATTAGCTACTACGGGTAATGTAGCAGATCCTTGTGCTTTAACAAATAATGCACAACTTAAAAACAGCAATAAACAATAAAAATGTAAAGATTTTAATCCCATTTGAAAAATTGATACGGCTTAAATGGGATATTGAAGATTAAAAAATGTAAAATAGAATTTTGCTGCAAAACTACAAAAAACTACTTGTTTAAGGTGAATTCTAGTAAAATTGATAGTGCTTTATTTTAAACATTTTACATACAATTCTAACTAAAATTTCTTTCCAAATCTAAAACGAAATTTTATCTGAAAACGTATTTCTCTGTTTCATTTTATAAAATGCAACAGAATAATTGGAAATTATGAGGTTTTTGAGGCTTTTTTGAGATAATCTGATGGGGTTTGTCCTGTAAATTTTGTGAATGCTCTAAAAAATGTTGCTCTTGAACTAAAACCGGCTTCTTTTGCCAAACCATCTAAAGTTAGTTGTTGGCTATCGGGCTCTAACATTTTATCTTTTAAATAATCTACTCTGTAGCGGTTTATAAAATCATTGAAATTCACTCTGTACTCTGTATTAATAATAATTGAAAGATGATGACGGGGAATATTTATGGCACTTGCTACATCTTTTAGGCTGCAACCATGAGTTAAAAAAATCATTTTTTCGTTCATTAAGGTTTCAAGCTTTTGTTTGTTTTCAAAAACTTTTTCAGGAGTAAGTGAAAATATTTTGCTTTCATCATCTTCCTCCGCTTCTCCTTCCCCACTTTCTTCTATAGTGATTGCTTGGGCAATTTCTTTTGATAGTACAATTTTATCTGAATGTATTTGCTGTTCATTAAAATTTGAAATAGCAATTTTCTGTTTATCAAGTGTATAAAAAACAATATTTCCCATCATACCAAATAATATTTTGGGATGAAAAAATAAATACAATAAAATGCTTAGAAAAGATAAGCATAAACCATACTCTGCAATGAGTATAATATTGTTTATTGAATAGTTGGTTGTAATAACTGATAAAGTATTGGCAAATACATAACATGTTATAAATGCCGTAATAAGTATGGTAAATGTTTTAAGCCAACTAAAAATATCTTTATAAACATTGGGTGCCGTGATAATTTCTGTAAACCATTGTTTTATTAACTGCCATTGTACTACTAAATAAAAAACTGCCAAAATAATTTTTAAGGCTGCTAACACATAAACCGGTAACAACATATTGAATTCTGCAAAATGAAATGCAAATTGTTGTTCGGCAGTATTAATAATTGCAAGTTTATTGGTACTGGTTGAAAAATAATATTTTGTATAAAAAAATATACATAAGATGCATGGAATAAAATGAATCCAATCTTTTCTTCTGAAACGAACATTCCCTTTTAAAAAACTTCTTACATATAAATATGCAGTTGGTGCAATTAAATATTGAAACGGTGCCAATAAATTGTGTAGCAAAGGATATTTATAAAAAACATGCGTATTAATACACGCAATATGAAATATAAATGCAGCAATACTAAACAAACAAACAGCCAACAATCTGTTAGCCTTTTTTTGATGTTTATTTACAAAAGCTAAGGCAAAGAAAAATAATATTCCTAAAAATGCACATGCAAAAAAAAGTTTCATGCAAGCAGATTTTATTGCATATTTAATTTACTGTTTCTTTTTCCGTAAAGGAAATAAATAATTAAACCTACTGCCATCCATCCAAAAAATACCATCCAACTTTTTGATGGAATTTCTATCATTAAATACAAACAACACAAAACTCCTAAAATAGGTATTAACGAATGTTGCTTTATGAATGTGTAAATAGAAATAATAACTGCTAGTACAATAAAAATGAGAAACAATATTTCTTGTTGGTTTTCTGTACCCATATTATTAACGGCATCTATTATTCTTTGTTTAAACAAATAAATAAACAAAGCTGTAAGTATTGGTATAACCCATCTTCCGTTTATATAAGGAATACGAAATTTATTACCGTTGGGTGCCAATTTGGGTAAAAACAAAACTCCGCCACAAACCAATACAAAGGCAAACAAAGTTCCTATACTTGTTAAATCTGTCATTAATTTATCATCAACAAATAAAACCGGAATGCCTACAATAAAACCAGTTATAATAGTTGCAAACCCCGGTGTTAAAAATTTAGGATGTACTGAACTGAATTTTTTAGGAAGTAGGCCATCTCTACCCATGCTCATCCAAATTCTTGGTTGGCCAATTTGAAATACCAATAATACGCTTGTTGCAGCAATAACAGCACTTATTGAAATGATAAATCCAATTTTATGCATATTAATTTTATTGAATACATAAGCAAGTGGGTCTGTAACGCCATCAAACTCTTTATAGTTTACCATTCCGGTTATAACTAATGTGGTAACTACATATATAATTGTACAAATAAGTAGTGAATAGATCATTCCTCTTGGTAAATCTCTTTGTGGGTTTTTACATTCTTCGGCAGTTGTAGAAATAGCATCAAAACCAATATAGGCAAAGAATACAGATGATACTCCTTTTAATACTCCCGTCATTCCATTGGGTAAAAAAGGAGACCAATTGCTAAAAGTATGATTAGAGAAAATAACCCAGCATCCAATTGCTGCAATAAAAATAAGTACCACAATTTTTAAACCTACCATAAAGTTTGCACTGCGTTTACTTTCACTAATTCCTACATAAGCAAGCATGGTAATTAAACCAACAATTATAAATGCAGGAAGATTAATAATAAATTTAAAACCTAAAATTTCTGGGGCATGTGTGTAAACTAAATCAGCAAAAGGTTTTCCGTTTGCAACAGCATCATTATAAGCAATTTTTGCAGTTTGATGTCCAATGGTAAGCCAATCAGGTAAATTAATATTTACTGCTTTTAAAATATTATTAAAATAGGCACTCCATGATATTCCTACCACCACATTTCCAATTGCATATTCTAAAATTAAAGCCCAACCAATAACCCATGCAACAATTTCTCCAAATGTTACATATGAGTAGGTATAAGCACTACCTGAAACGGGTACACGGCTTGCAAATTCTGCATAACATAAAGCTGTAAAACCACAAGTTATTGCAGTGATAATGAAAAGAAAAATTACACCCGGCCCTCCATTAAATGCAGCCGTGCCTATAGTGGAAAAAATACCTGCACCAATTACTGCAGCAATGCCCATAAAAGTAAGATCTTTCACACCCAACACTTTTTTTAAATGTGTTCCATGTCCATCGGTTAAACCTGCTTCGGCTTCTGCAACAATTTTATCTAATGATTTTTTTCTGAAAAGAGACATGCAATACGTTTTATTTTGTTTGGAAGATAAATAATTTATTAATAATCGCGTTGAATTAAAAATTCAGTTAATTCTAATAACGGTTTTTTACGCAATGCAACTACGGCAATATCATTCAAATGTTTTAATGCCAATTGAAAATATTTTTCTTTTAACTTATTCGCCCATTCTCCAACATTACAATCTTTATATATTTTTAAAACCCTTTCTACTTTATCTTTCGGATTGTTTTTTATTAATGATTGAAGTTCTGCTTTCTGTTCATTATTTGCAGTTGCCAATACATGCAACCATAAAAATGTTTTTTTATTTTGACGAACATCTCCGCCAACTTCTTTCCCAAATTTTTCAGGATTTCCAAATGCATCTAAATAATCATCTTGAATTTGAAAAGCAATACCAAGATTTTTTCCAAACTCATATATATTTCTGCAATTACCTTCACTTGCACCACCAAGTATAGCTCCCATTTCTAAACTTGCAGCCAATAATACCGATGTTTTCAAAGAAATCATATTTATATATTCATCCATTAAAACATTTTCTTCTTTTTCAAAATCCATATCTAACTGCTGACCCTCACACACTTCTTTAGCTGTTTTATTGAATAATTGTAATATGCGGGGCAAATAGTTATTGCTTATTTTATTAATATGTTCGTAGCAAAGAATTAATAAAACATCGCCACTTAGTAATGCGGTATTGGCTCCATATTTTTTGTGAACAGTTTCCATACCTCTTCGTAAAGCAGCGGCATCCATTATATCATCGTGTATTAAAGAAAAGTTGTGAAAGTATTCAACTGCCATAGCTGCACAATATGCATTATCGGTTATTTCATCAAACAATTCACTTCCCATTAAACATAATACAGGCCTTATTCTTTTACCGTTATTGGCTAAAAAATAATTTAACGGTTCATAAAGTGATGCAGGTTTATTATTAAATGTATAATTTGAAAAATGCGTATTGAATTTTTCTATGAGTTCTTTAAATGAATGCATGAAACAAACATAAAAAGAAATGATAACACTATAATATTTTTATAACAAAAAGTGGCATGGTTTTAATTATACTAACTTTAAATTTAACTTATGAAGAAAATATCTTTTATTGCTGCATGCTTTTTAATTTTTGCAATTACTTCAAAAGCCCAAAATATTAATACGGGCAGTTCTTACAAAACAGCCATAGGCGTTAAAGTGTTTGATGGTGGCGGACTTTCATTAAAAACATTTATAAAAAACAATACTGCTGTTGAAGGCTTGTTATATTTCTGGAATAAAGGAACAAGAATTACCGGTTTATATGAAATTCATGGAGATATTAGCGGAGCAGAAGGATTAAAATGGTATGTTGGGCCCGGAGCACATTTGGCATTTTATAACACAAGCTATGGCGGTGGTACTGTAATTGGTGTAGATGGTGTATTAGGGTTAGATTATAAAATAAATGGTGTGCCCTTAAATATTTCTTTTGATTGGAATCCGAATATAGATTTTGGTAGCACAAACGGTTTTAATGCCGGTGCAGGCGGTTTAGGAATACGTTATACTTTTTAAGAGAATACAGTTTATGTTTTCTGGTATTTATAATTAATCATTCTTCTTTAACAAAAAAATCATCCTGCGGTAATAATATTTTCAAATTCACCTTTGCCCATTGCAGCGTGTTTCATGCGTTTGGCAACATCGTGTCCTACATAATTGTCAATTCGTTTTTCTGCCCAATAAATTACCGGAGTTAAAACAATTGCCATGGTAAACTTGTAAGTGTAATTCATTATGCCGAATGCTAATATTTGTTGCCAAGTAAATACGCCGCTAAAAGCAATAAATAAAACAATATAACTATCTACTAATTGAGATACAATGGTAGATCCTGTTGCACGCAGCCACATGTGTTTATCGCCGGTTATTTTTTTTATTTTATGAAATACGGTAACATCAACCAATTGGCTTACTAAAAATGCAACTAAGCTTCCTATAATTATTCGCATACCTTGTCCAAATATTTGGTCAAAAGCGTTTTGCATATTGGGTACACCTTGTTTTTGATAAGCCGTTATCCAAAAATCAGGAGGTGATACTTTAATGGCAGCAAAGTACATTAGAAAAGCATAAGCAATTAAGGCAACAGCTGTAAATGAAATTCGGCGTACAGCTTTTGGGCCGTAGTATTCATTCACAATATCCGTCATAATAAATTCTAAAGGCCATAATAATACACCGCAGGTAAGTGTAAAAGCTAAGCCGCTTTCTCCAAACAAAGTAAAATTTACGGGTTTAAAACCTAATGTTTTTTCTAATGAAAAAAGTTTTATTCCAATACTTTCGGCAATTAATGCATTACAACAAAAAAATGCACTCATTCCTAAAAAAAGTTTTGTTGGTTTATCATTTAAAATTTTATGTATCATTCGTTTTAATTTATAAAAAGAAGAAAACAAATTGTGCAATTAAGAATAGCATATTGGTAACACGCAGCCACACGGGCACATTTATTGTTTTATTACTGATTGCTCGTAGCAAAATAATTATATGAACAATGGTGTTTAATATAATGGCACTAAATCCCAAAACAATAACTGTTCCTGTAAAACTTTGATAGTAAGAACTTATTTTATCGTTTGTTTTTATTTCTCCAACATAACGCATTATTATACTTATTGCAAAACAAATATTGCATATAAAAACTACCCTACTTATAAATAATAGCCACCGCATAAAAATTTTAGGTCAAAATAGCATTAATTTGCTGCACTTAACAAAAAGAACAGATGAAAAATTTTGAATGGAAAAAATTATTGCCACATGCAATAGCCATAATAGTGTTTTTAATTGTTGCTTTAATTTATTGTAAACCGGCATTAGAAGGTAAAGTTTTGCAACAAGGTGATGTTATTCATTGGAAGGGAATGGCTCAAAATTCTTTTGATTATAAAGCCAAACACGGGCACTTCCCTTTATGGAGTAACGGTATGTTTAGTGGTATGCCTGCTTATCAAATTACAGGTATAGGAGAAAATCCGATTAGTGTTGGATATATTGGCAGTATATTAACCTTAGGTTTACCTAAACCTGTTTACTTTTTCTTTTTGGCATGTATTTGCTTTTATTTTCTTACGCAAGTTTTAAAAGTAAATCCGTATGTAGGTATCATTACTGCATTAAGCTATGCTTATGCAACATATAATCCCATTATTATTTCTGCAGGACACGATACTAAAATGAATGCCATTGCATACATGCCTGCATTAATTGGCTCTTTATTATTATTATATGAAAAAAGATATTTATGGGGAACTGCATTAACTGCTATTGCTACTGCATTAATGGTTGGTGCTAACCATATGCAAATCACTTATTATACATTTATTATAGTTGGTATAATGAGCATTGCTTATTTAATAAGGTGGATTAAAGCAAAAGATTTTAAACATTTAACCAAAGTAATAGGTTTAGCAATAATAGCAGTTGCATTAGGGGTTTTAGTAAATGCTGTTACTTTATTTACAACTTATGAGTATGCAAAAAAAACTATACGTGGTGGTAGTGCACTGGCTACCGATAAAAGTAATTTAACCAAAACCGGTTTAAGTACAGATTA
Organism: Bacteroidota bacterium; assembly: GCA_018267705.1. Taxonomy (GTDB): domain Bacteria; phylum Bacteroidota; class Bacteroidia; order Chitinophagales; family Chitinophagaceae; genus CW01. The sequence goes on from JAFDXX010000023.1 coordinate 144,594, forward strand.
TGCTTTAAGTTATAGCATGTACAAAACAGAACCGTTAGTAATGATGTTTCCAAGAATGTATGGAGGTAGTAGCTTTAATTTAGAAGTTGAACAAGACAAATCAAAAGCTATTGAAGCATTACAACAAATGCCACAGCAACTAGGGCAGCAATTACAAAGTTATTTACATTTTTATTGGGGAGGAATTGATGGTGTTGGAACAGCAGGTCCGCCTTATGTTGGTGCCATTATTTGCTTTTTGGCATTAATTGGTTTTGTGTTATTAGATGAAAAATATAAATGGTGGATTTTATCCGCAATTGTATTAACTATTGTAATGAGTTGGGGAAAATACTTTGCCGGCTTTAATGAATTGCTACTGAAAGATTTACCTATGTACAATAAGTTTAGAGCACCAAGTATGATAATAGTAGTACCAACTTTATTATTGTGTATGATGGCCGCTTTAACTTTAAATAAAATTATTACAGATACTGATAAAGAAACTTTATGGAAAAAATATAAAAAAAGTTTTATTGCCGTAGCAAGCGTTTTTGCTTTGGTATTATTAGTATATGTGTCATCTGATTTTATGAGTGCAGCCGGGCAAGCCAGCGATAGTGATTTATTAAAACAAATAAATCAAATTCCCGATGCACAACAAAAAGCATCTCTATTAGAACCTGTAAAAACTTTTATTAATGGATTAAAAGAAGATAGAAAAAATTTATTTTGGGCAGATTTCTTCCGCTCTTTCATTTTTATTGCAGTGGCTGCAATTGCTTTATGGCTATATATTAAAAAGAAAATAAATACAGTTGTTGCATTAGCCATAGTAGGTTTATTTGCTTTTATTGATGTAATTGTGATTGATAACAAATATTTGAATGAAGAACATTACCAAGAACAAACCGATTACGATAACAACTTCACCCCTTCTGCTATTGATAAACAAATACTGCAAGACACAAGTTATTATCGTGTATTAGATGTATCTCACGGAGTTAATGATGCATTTAACGGAAGTGCATTAACAGCATATTTTCATAAATCAATTGGTGGCTATCATCCTGCCAAACTCAGTATTTATCAAGATTTAATTGATAGTCAGTTATACAAATTTCCTAACTGTATGCCCGTATTAAATATGCTTAATACAAAATATATTATTATGCCTAACCAACAAGGCAATCAGGCAACGGTGCAACAAAACCCTGATGCATTAGGGGCTGCATGGTTTGTAAAAGCTGTTGAATATAAAAATACCCCGGCAGAAATTATTCAAGCATTAAGCAATTTTAATCCAAAAGATACCGCATTGTTAAATGCTTCTATAAAAGAAAAAATAAACTTCAAAGGCAGTAACGATTCTACTGCATCTATTCATTTAATAAAAAATGATAATGATATTGTTGAATACGAATCAACCTCAAACAGTAACGGTTTTGCAGTATTCAGTGAAGTGTATTATGATGCAGGTTGGATTGCAACAATTGATGGAAAAGAAACACCTATTTATCCAACCAATTATGTTTTAAGAGGAATAGAAGTGCCGGCAGGAAAACATAAAATTATTTTTGAATTTAAACCCGCATCATTTGCTATTGGAAGCAAATTAGCAATAGGTGCATCTGCATTAACATGGTTATTGTTAATTGGAGCAATGGCTTCATCAATACGCAATAAAAAACAAGCATAAGCATCGTGTAATGATAGTAATGGGGATTATTTCCTACAAAGTTTTTCCTGCTAATATGGGCGGGCAAAAAGGTGTAGCTATGTTTTATGAATATCTTTCAAAACAAACAGAAACAATTCTTGTTACAACAAAAGAAAATAAAACGGCAAATTTTTCAGTAATAAATCAATACAATTTTTTATTCAATCATAATTGGGGTTGGCTAAATATTTTTTACATTAACAAATTAATTTATTTAATAAGGCAACATAAAGTTGATGTAGTAATTATTGAACATTCTTATTTAGGTTTTCTGGGAATTCTTTTAAAACTCTTTACAAGAAAACCTTTAGTAATACATTCTCATAATATTGAAGCATACCGGTTTAAGCAAGCCAATAAGTTTTGGTGGAAATTTTATGAGCATTATGAAAAATGGATTCATGCAAAAAGTAATCATGTTTTTTATAAAACATTAGAAGATGCAACCTATGCAACAACTAAATGGCAACTAAAAAATCATGCTTATTCAGTTATTCCTTTTGGAACAGATTTAAAAACAATTCCATTTAATGCAGATAAAGAAACCTGCAGAAATTTCATTTGTAATGAACATAACATCAACCCGAATGATGTAATTTTTCTTTTCAATGGTACATTAGATTTTGAACCTAATATTCATTCTATTCAAATTATTATTAATGAAATAACACCGTTATTAATTCAATCAAACTTTCAATATAAAATAATAATTTGCGGCAATAGGCTACAAGAAAATCTGTTGCAACAAATTAAAACTTGTAAAAATTTAATTTATGCAGGCTTTGTAAACAATATAAATACTTATATAAAAGCTGCTAATGCTTTTATTGTCCCCTCCTTTTTAGCAACCGGCATTAAAACAAAAATTATTGAAGCATTAGCAAATAATACTTTGGTAATTGCTGATGTTGAAAACATAAAAGGTATTGATGTTTCAGCGTTAAATAACAAATTAATTTCTGTAGAAACTAACAACAGTAAGGCTTTTAGCGAAATAATGTTGAAAACTAAATTATTAAAAAATGAAAATACACCTCAGCAGTTTTATACAACATATTATTGGGGCAATATAATTAACAAGGCCATTTTATCTTTACAAAATTTATGAGCAACAATCTACAAATATCTGTTGTAATATGCACCTACAATCGTGCAGCTTATATAAACGATGCATTGCAGAGTTTATACAACCAAACGTTGCCCAAAGAAAATTATGAAGTAATTATTGCCAACAATAATTCAACCGATAATACAAAAGAAGTTGTAGAAACATTTATTGCATTACATGCCGATGCCAATTTTATTTATGTGGAAGAAAAACAACAAGGTGCATCGTATGCAAGAAATACGGGAGCATTATTGGTGCAATCTCCTTTGTTATGTTTTATGGATGATGATGCCATTGCAGAAAATAATTATTTAGAATTAATTGTATCATTTTTTCAACAACATGCTGATGCAGGAGGATTGGGCGGAAGAATTATTCCAAAATATATTCCGGCAGAACCCAAATGGATGAGTTATTATGTTGCATCATTAGTAGGAAATTTTGATTATAGTAATGAAGTTTGTGTTTTTGTCGAAGGGAAATATCCTTTAGAATCTAATATGATTATTAAAACCCAAGATTTTAAAAAAGTAAATGGCTTTAATACAGCATTACCGGGCGTTGTAGGTACTTTGCGTATTGGCGGCGAAGGCAAAGAGTTTTTTTATAAACTACAAGCATTAGGCAATAAAATTTATTATCATCCTAATATTATTGTGCAACATGTGGTTGAGGTAAATAAACTTACAAAAGAGTATATGTATCGTGTGGCAAGCGGTATTGGCAGAGGTGAAAGAAGAAGAGTGCTATTAATTAGTAAGACTGCTTTCGTTAAAAAAAATATAGAATATTTTGCAAAACTCATTGCATCTTTTATTCTTGCAATAAAATATACTTTACAAGGGCATCCTGCAAAAGCATTACCCGTTATACAATTTAGAGTAGATGCTTGGAAAGGATTAATAGGAAAATAAATTTTATGAACTTAGAAGTTTTTATAAATAGAAAAATTAAAGGCACACTTACACGTTGGTTTGGAATACAATTTACTTATGGTTCTGAAACAAATAAAGTAAGGCATTTAGTAACTCAATATTGTATAGGTAAAGGTTGCGATATTGGTTTTGGCGGAGATAAAATATTAAAGCAAAATTGCGATGGTATTGATTTTCCACAGCCTTATGCAAAAGCAGGAAAAGATAAAGTTGATATTGGTTGTGATGTAATTAATGATGAAATTCCTGTAGCAGATAATACTTACAATTATGTTTATACCAGCCATTTAATTGAAGATTTTACCGATACAAAAGATGCTTTGCGAAAATTTATTCGTATTCTAAAAAATGGAGGCAACTTAATATTGGTGTTTCCCAATCAGCAGAAATATGAAGAAATATGCAATAAAATTGGGCAACCATTAAACCCTTACCATATCCATAAAGAAATGGGCTACGATTTTATGCTGCAAAAATTAAACGAATTAAATATACGTTACGAAATTTTATATAGTAGCAATTGCGAAATTGATTATAACGTAATTATGGTTTTAAAAATTAATAAGTTATAAGTCACTAATTTTTATTCCCAATGGTTTTATCCATTTATTAATTGTTTTCATTAAGCCGGTAGATTGTTTTGCAGGTTGTGTATAAGCACCAGGCAGCACAATAAAATCGTTATAATTATTTGCTTTTACTTTTTCTTGATATTCGCTAAGTAGTTGAAATAAAACCGGTAATTTTTTTAGATCAAATCTGTTTTGGTGTCTCGATAAAATTTCGGGTGTTTCAAATTTATAACCACTAATATGAAGAAAAATTAATGGTTCCGTTTCATTAATAACAACAGTATTGTTTTTAATAGATAAAGTTCTTTCATGCAAATTCCAATATGCAACATTTAATCCTTTGTTTTTGGCAATATATACTTCATTAAAAAATAGCGGAACTAAATTTAACCAAGTTTGATCAACGCCCATGCCTTCTGCAAAATTGTAATAACATTCATCTATTAAATGATTGCTCCACCAAGTTAAAAATTGTTTAGAAATATCATTAATTTTTAATGCAATAAAACCTGCATTATATAGGCCGGATCTAAGAATATCTCTTTCTCTCGGCAATAAGTTATCTGTAATCGGAGTAAGAAAATGCGGTGTTAAAACAATACTTTTTTCTTGCAAAAATTCTTCAATTATATGAAAGGATTGATACACATATATATCAGAATCTAAATAAACCACCATTTCTGGATTATATTTTTCAATTAAATAATTGGCAAAAAATGGTTTCAATGCACAATTCAATTCAATTAAAGAATATTGTGTACTCATTCTATCAAACTCTGCAATAGCAATAGTTTCAACCTCAATTAAGTTATGTGGAGTAAATAAATTTATATCAAATCTGTTTTCAATTTTATCTGCTAAACAAATAAAAATGGTATAATCTGTATGATGTTGCAAAAATGAATCGGCCATTGTTTTAGCATATGCTAAATGATTAGCAGAACAAACTGTGTACAAAATTTTTGTCATAATTTTTTGGCTACAATAATGTTACTTAAATATAGTTTTTTGCTTTTGGGAAAAATTGGTTCAAACAATCTAAATAACCAATTTAAAGTAGGAACAACAATTTGCCTGATTATTTTCTTAAAAAAATTAAATCTCGATAAAAATTTTACATGATGCAACCAATAATCATTTATGTAAATAATAAATAATTGATGAATAGCAGATAATGTGTGCCCGCTCTTATCTATTACTTCAATTTTAAAACCATTCTTCTCCAATAAATCTTTTAAAGCAAATTGCGTATATCGTGCATAATCATTGGGTATTTCATGTTCTTCCCACACAAAAGGACAAGTGATTAAGATTTTTCCGTTTTGTTTTAGCACCCGGTTTAATTCAGGTAGAATTTCATTCAAATTAAAAACATGTTCAAAAACTTCGCTTGTAAAAATAGCATCGAATTCTTCGTTATTAAAAGGTAAATTTTTCCCATTGTAAAAAAAATCAATTTGTTCATTTGTATGGCTATGGCCTTCACTTGCATAATCTACGCCTATATATTCAGTAACATTTGTAAAAAGATTTTTATAAGGTTTTGCTCCGCAACCAAAGTCAAGCAATTTGCCGTTAAGCATATTGCTGTACTGATTAATTTTGTTGTATAGCCCTTTGCGTATAAAATACAAAGGGTGACCTATTGTAGGATTAAAATCGTTTAAAATCTGCTTCATGCTTTGCAAAGAACGCAATATAAAAATTAAATTGCCGAAATGATTAACAGGTTCAAAGGTTTTTTATATAATATAATAACATTTGTTGCTACACAAGGCAGCAGAAAATTAAACACATCCCCAAAAATATTGTTGATACGTGTTGACGAAATTGGCGATTATATTCTTTTCAGAAAATTTATTATGCCTATTCTTACAAGTGATTTTTGTAAAAATTCAACTCTTCATTTTTGCGGAAATGCATCGTGGCAAAAGTTATTTGAGTTAGAATATGGGAACAGTTTTTCAAAAGTTTTTTGGTTGAATAAAAATAGTTTTAAGTCTAAAATATTGTATCGTTATTCTTTCTTAAAAACCATTTTTAAAGAGAATTATTCTATAGTAATTAATCCAACTTTTTCAAGAGCCAAACGTGTTGATGATACTATTGTAAAAGCAGCTAAAGCAGGCTATAATATAGGAATGAAAAGAAATAATGAAAATTATGAATTTTATGAGAATAATTTTGATAAAACACTTTATCAATCATTATTTCAGCCCGAACAAAAATTACTATTTGAGTTTGAAAGAAATAAACTATTTGTTGAAACTATATTCAACAAAAGTATAAATGCATCTTTACAATTTAGCAATGAATTGTTGCAAGAAAATACTATAGATAATTTACCCGAAAATTTTGCAGTTATTTTCCCAGGATCAAGAAGTAAATATAGAATATGGCCTACTGAAAATTTTATTGCAGTTAGTAATTATTTAATCCAAACACAACAATTAAAAATTTTAGTTTGTGGAAGTTTAACCGATAAAATTTATGCAGAAAAATTTATACAAGAATGTTCGGCTGCTGTAATTGATTTTGTTGGTAAAACAAATTTGTTGCAAATGTTGTATATATTATCAAAAGCAAAATGTTTAATATCGGTAGATACAGGTTCTATCCATTTAGCAGCATCGGTAAACTGTACCACTTTCGGTATTTTTAATGGCTCGCAATATGGCAGGTTTAGCCCTTATCCAAAAGCAATAGCTAATAATATATATGCAGTATATCCTGATGCAGTAGAACAAGATGTATGCAATAATAATATAAGTCAATACGAATATGTTGTCAATATTCCGTATGCTGCTGTTTCAGCAAAAAAAATAATTTCAGTTATAAAACATCACTTTAATTTGCAACATGAAATTTAAACCCGTAAAAGCTTTCAAAGCCTTATTTGATATTGAGAAAACTGCAGAAATATTTCCTTCTGATTTTGAAGATTTCCATCAAAACATTATTAATAAAGTTAGGCCGTACACCATGACCAGCAATGAACGGTTGTATGGTTTAATTGAAGCTGTAAAATATATAGTAAAAAATAATATTGAAGGAAGTATTGTTGAATGTGGTGTTTGGAAAGGCGGTAGTATAATGGCTATTGCTGAAACATTATTGCAGTTAGGTGATACAAGCAGACAACTTTTTTTATATGATACTTTTGCAGGAATGACAGCACCTACAAAAGAAGATGTTGATCAATTAAATAGAGATGCAAACTCTCAACTGCAAAATGAGATTAATAAAAAAACAGAGAGTGTTGTTTGGGCTTACTCCGGATTGCAAGAAGTACAAACAAATGTTCAAAAAATAAAATATCCTTCTGCTAATTTTCATTTTATAGAAGGAGATATTTTACAAACTATTCCTGCAAACCTTCCATCAAAAATTGCTTTATTAAGGTTAGATACAGATTGGTATGAATCTACTAAACATGAAATGCTTCATTTATATCCGTTGTTACAACAAAACGGCGTTTTAATTATTGATGATTATGGTTTTTGGAAAGGAAGTAAAAAAGCAGTTGATGAATATATTGCGGCAAACAATATTTCTATTCTTTTAAACAGAATGGACGATACAGGAAGAATTGCTATTAAACAGCACTAAACATTGGCTAAGCCTGCTTTCTTTTTTATTGTAAATAAAAATTTGCCCAAATTAGTTTGCAATAAATAAAATAAAATTTTTAAACGCATTTGCCATAATCTGCATTTAAGTGAGTAACCAAAATAAGATTCGTACACTTGAATATTTTGTTGTAATGATTGTAAATAATTGTTGCTGCTAACGCCCGAATTGTCAAACACAATCATTGTTTTATTAATAAATTGATAAGGCTCACTTATTAGTCGGCACATTAAATCATAATCCATTGCAATGGTGTAATTCAAATTAAATACTCCTACCCTTTCATAAATTTCTTTTCTTAAAAACCATGTTGGATGTGCAACACTTCTCATGCCTTTATATAATTGTTTTTTATCAAAAGGTTTTCCTACTTCAATTATTTGTTCGCTGCGTTTTATTCTAATTTTTCCGCTAAGCCATTGCACATCGTTATTATGTTGAAATGCTTTCTCAACTATCGAAAGTATTGTTGCATCTGCATACACATCTCCACTATTTAATAAATGTATAATTACTCCATTAGCGTTGGCAATACCTTTATTAAAAGCATCAGAAATACCTTTATCTCTTTCGGTTATCCATTTTCTGTAATGCGGTTGGGGTGTGCTTTCTAGCCAATTAGCAATAGCAGCAGTTGTAGATCCGTTAATAATCCAATGTTCAAAAGGTTGTGTTGTTTGCATATCAACACTTGCACAAGTTTTTTGTACATCGGCAAGGTTATTAAAACAAATGGTTATAACAGAAATTAAAGGCATCGGTTATATTATTCATTCAAAAAAATAAAAAACTTTTGTAACGCTTCTTTTTTATCTGCAGTTAATGTGTACGAAATATTTTTAGTATAATATTTTTTCAAATCGTATGCTGTAAAATTATTTTCTGCTACAATTTCATCAATATGCTGCAAGCCTAAACTATTTGCGTTATTAAATTCATTAATAAAATTTTCGTCTAATTTTTTATTGGCAACCCATGCAGCAAAAACAAAAGGTAAATTGGTAAAATCTCTCCATGCACTTGCTAAATCATACACGTGTGCAGAAATTTTTCTTTGTTGCAAAGCTCTATCACCAATTACAACGCCGGCAGTTGTTCCGTTAATATGTTCTCTAAAATCTTCTTTTGCATCTTCAAACACAACATTTGTTTTCCAATAATGTTTCAATAAAATTTTAGCCAGATTAACTGATGTGTTGCTTTGATAATCTAATAATATTTTTTCAACTTTATGAATTGGTACTTCACTAAACAAACATACACTGGCTACTTCATTTTCAGCACCAATACAAAAATCGGTAATAATAAAATGTTCTTTCATTTTAGGAATAACAGCCACCGGAACTAAGCCTACATCAATTTCATTATCCAGTAACATAGCCGCAATTTTTGCAGGATAGGCTTCAATTAATTCAATTTTATTTATTAATTCGCTGCGTTTAATTCCGTACAACAAAGGTTTTGTATTCAAATAACTTACAGCTCCAACTTTTATCTTATTCAATTCATCTAAATTTGCCTGCAAAGAAAAAGATTTTTTTGCGAACTGGCTTTAGTTCTTTGTGCATCTTATGCTACAAAAACGCAAAACAATTTATCACTCATCATTCATAACTTAATAAATGGAACTAAATAATTTAACTGCCATCTCTCCTATTGACGGGCGTTACCGAAAACAAGTTACTCAATTAGATGAATATTTTTCGGAGTATGCCTTAATAAAATATCGTGTATTGGTTGAAGTAGAGTATTTTATTTTTTTGGCAGATAAAAATTTTTTCAAACTTTCTTCCAAACAAAAGCATCAATTAAAAGCTATTGTTGCAAATTTTAATTTAACTGATGCAGAACAAATAAAACAACTTGAAAGTACTACTAATCACGATGTAAAAGCAGTTGAATATTTTTTAAAAGAACATTTAAATAAAATTGGATTAAGTAGTTTAAAAGAATGGGTGCATTTTGGTTTAACTTCTCAAGATGTAAATAATACCGCTATCCCATTACTTTGGAAGCATTGTGTAGAATATAATTATTTACCAGAAATAATAAACCTGCACAATCATTTACACAGGCTTGCCACACAGTGGAAAAAAATAAGTATGTTGGCTAAAACGCATGGCCAACCTGCATCTCCCACAACATTGGGAAAAGAAATAATGGTATTTGCCGAACGAATAGAAAATCAAATAAAATTATTTTCAGTAATACCTTTTGCAGCAAAATTTGGCGGAGCAACAGGTAATTTTAATGCACATCATATTGCTTTTCCTACAAAAGATTGGGTAAAATTGGGAAATGAATTTGTTGCTAATTATTTGAGTTTGCAACGTATGCAGTTTACTACCCAAATTGAACATTACGATAATTTGGCTGCACATTTTGATTGCATTAAAAGAATAAATAATGTATTAATTGATTTATGTAGAGATATTTGGACATACATCAGCATGGAATATTTTAAACAAAAAACTAAAGCCGGTGAAGTAGGCTCATCGGCAATGCCACATAAAGTAAACCCAATTGATTTTGAAAATGCTGAAGGAAATTTAGGCGTTGCAAATGCTTTACTGGAGCATCTTTCAGCAAAATTGCCTATATCAAGATTGCAAAGAGATTTAACTGATAGCACTGTTTTAAGAAATATGGGTGTACCTATTGCACATATTTTTATTGCATTAAAATCTTTGCAAAAAGGGTTAGATAAATTAGTATTGAATGAAACTAAAATAAAAGAAGATTTAGATAATAATTGGGCTGTTATTGCTGAAGCTATTCAAACAATTTTAAGAAGAGAAAATTATCCAAACCCTTATGAGGCATTAAAAGAATTAACACGTGGTAAAAACACAATTGATAAAACTATCATTCATCGTTTTATTAATGAATTAAAAGTTAGTGCTACTATTAAAAAAGAATTAAAAGCTATAACTCCAAAAAATTATGTGGGTGTAACAGCTGTGTATTAAGAACAACAACATTAAAAATTTTTACTACATTCATAGCATTAACAGCATACATGCTATGAGAAAAATTATACTTATTTGCAGTTTACTATTTCAAACTGCTATTGCACAAAACGGTAAACCATCTGATACGTATTATTATACTAGTGAAGTACAACCTTTAATGGCAACGTATAGTGCTGATAAAGGGAATCTTACACGTTTTTATACCATAACTAATTCGCCTGAAAGAAGAGAACGCTTAACTCAACTCTGCAACGATTATATTAAACAACTGCAGCAATTAGATTTTGATAAAATGAAAACCTCATCGCAGGTTGATTATATTTTATTTCAACGTCAGTTAAATAATGAATTACGTTTATTCAATATTGAAGCAACTGAATTTAATCAAATAAAAAAATACATTCCTTTTGCTGATAGTATTTATGCTTATGAAAAACTTCGCAGGCGTGGAACTTATTTGCATAGCGAGCAAATGGCACATTCTTTATTCAATATTAATCAACAAATCCAATCTCTATCAAAACAGCTTAATAAAGAATCTTTAATAGATATGCCTTTAGCCTTATATGCAGAAGCAACTGTAAAAGGATTACAAAATGCACTAAAATCTGTATATGATTTTTATTATGGATACGATCCTCAATTTACATGGTGGGTTGCAAAACCTTATCATGTTATTGATAGCAGTTTATCTGTTTATGCTATGCAATTAAAAAGCAAAGGCAATAAGGCAACTTTGCAAAAAGATGATGGTAGTGGTATTGTAGGAAATCCTATTGGCAGAGAAGAATTAATACGCCAATTGCAATATGAATTTATTCCATATTCTCCCGAAGAATTAATAAATATTGCCAACAAAGAATTTGCTTGGTGTGATGAAGAAATGCTGAAAGCCTCACGAGAATTGGGTTTTGGAGATAACTGGAAAGCTGCATTAGAAAAAGTAAAACAAACTTATGTACCCGAAGGGCATCAACCGGAAATGATTATGAACCTATACAATCAGTCGGTTAATTTTATTAAACAACATGATTTAGTTACGATTCCACCATTGGCAGAAGAAACATGGAGAATGATAATGATGAGCCCACGACAACAATTAGTAAGTCCATTTTTTTTAGGTGGAGAAACTTTATTAATTGCTTACCCAACTTTTACAATGGATGATGATGCAAAGATGATGAGTATGAGAGGAAATAATCCGCATTTTTCAAGAGCAACTGTACATCATGAATTAATTGCCGGTCATGGTTTACAACAGTTTATGAATAACCGATATAAAAGCTATAGAAATTTCTTCACACCATTTTGGACAGAAGGTTGGAGTTTATATTGGGAATTTATTTTATGGGATTTAAAATTTCCGCGTAATGCAGAAGATAAAATTGGTATGTTGTTTTGGAGAATGCATCGTTGTGCAAGAATTATATTTTCACTCAATTATCATTTAGGAAACTGGACACCACAACAATGTATTGATTTTTTGGTTGAACGTGTTGGGCATGAAAGAGCCAATGCCGAAGGTGAAGTAAGAAGAAGTTTTACCGGTGGCTACGGGCCATTGTATCAATTAGCATATATGACCGGGGCCTTTCAATTTTATGCATTAAAAAAAGAATTGGTTGATAGTGGTAAAATGAGTTATAAACAATTTCATGATGCCATCTTAAAAGAAAACAATATTCCAATTGAATTGTTGCGTGCTATTCTTATGCATCAAAAATTAAAAAGAGATTATACAACCAATTGGAAATTTTATGGTAATCCTATGAATTGATAATTATTAAATCATTGTTATTCCTAAACCTTCGTTTCCTTTTATAGTTACAGCTCCGTTGTTGTAAGATAAGCCTGTGGCAATATCTTCATTTAATAATAATGGGCCATCAATATCTACTTCATCTAATTGAGGGAGAAAGTGGGCAATGGCTGCCGAGCCAACTGTACATTCGTTCATACTGCCCATCATTACTTTCATGTTTAATTCTCTTGCATGTTTAATCATTCGCAATGCAGGTGTAATGCCACTGCATTTGGTTAGTTTAATATTTATGCCATGAAAATGTTGAAAGCATTTATCTACATCAGCTTCTGTTACACAACTCTCATCGGCATATAAAGGCAAAGGCGATTTTTTAAATAAAATTTTCATCCCATCCCAATCGTTTTTGGGTAATGGTTGTTCTATAAATTCAACACCCAATGTTTTTAATTGTATAATTTTTTCTAATGCTTCATCAACATTCCAGCCTGCATTGGCATCAATTCTCAATTTTGCATTTGTATGTTTTCGAAGTGCTTTTACAATTTCAATATCTTCTGCGGTGCCTAATTTTATTTTATAAATAGGCCACGGTTTTGCATTCATTTTCTCTACCATTTTATCAATAGTATCTATGCCAATAGTATAATCAGTTAATGGAAGGTTGTTCCATTTAGTTTGCCACATTTCATATAATAATTTTTTCTCCATTTTGCCGGCTAAATCCCAGCCGGCAATATCTAAAGCACAAACTAAAAATGGATTATCCGGAAAAAGGTGATGCAAAAAATGCCACCAACGTTCAGGTTCGGTAAATGCAAATTTTTCTATTACTTGTTTATGTTTTTCAATATCGGCAATCATTTGTTCAACAGTTATGTTATAATAAACTATTGCCGGGGCTTCGCCATAACCAACCCAATTACTTAATTGTATAGCAACTATTAGTGATGGTTGGTGTGTTTTTGTTCTTCCGCCTGAAATAGAAAAAGGAAATTGAAAAGGAAGATTTATTTTTTTGTAATGAATTTTTAACGCCATTGTTATGAGAAATAATATTTAATTGAAATTAATAAAACACGAAAGTAGTAGATAATTATAATTTTGTATTATAAGAATGAAAGCATTACATAAGAAATATTTTTTATTTTCTACCGGTTGCTGATTGTAATTGCTTGTTTTAATTGTGTATTAAAATTAATTTCTTTCAATAGTTTTTCTAATGGTAAGTGCATTCTGTACTTCCAATAATTTTTTGGATTTGAAGGAACATTTATACGTTCATCTTCAAAATTTTCTCTTCTTAATTTATCATCTATTCCCATTAAATCTTGTAATTGAAAAATGCTCCACATTGCCGGTGAATGAAGGTGTTGCATAATTATCATTTCGCTAATCCATGCTTCACAATGTTGTGGGGCATTGCCTTGTTTTCCTAATTCATTATTATAAAAATGTTGTGTTGTATTTTTATTTTCTTCCCACCATCCTCTTATTGTGCTCATATCGTGGGTTGAAGGTGTTACTACACTTAAATAAGGTGCATCATTTGGATGGAAAAAATCTTTATGGGCATCTTTAGGCATGCGTTGAATTTCTAAACTTAATAAACCTAATTGTTTCATTACAATAGGAACACAAGAAGAAACCAAACCTAAATCTTCTCCACAAACCAACATATTGGTTACACGTTTTAAAGCAGGTAATTTTTGCATTGCTTCTTTTAGCCAAAAATCATCTTGCCTATGGAAGTAATAGTTTATATATAAATTGTATATCTGTTTTTGTGTTTGCTCGTCAAAATGTTTAAATGATGATGTTGTGTGTACGGCAAACCTAAAATGAAATTGTTTTCCTTTTGAGCCTTTTTCTTCAAATAAAATAACATTGCTTATTAAATTAAATAAACCTTCTTTTATTTTTTTGTTTTTTTTGTTCGTGTCAAGCGTTGCAAAATAAGTTTCAACTTTTTTTTGATTGTTGTATTCAGGTTTTAGAATATATGTATCAAATTCATTATATTTTAAGAATTGTTTTTTTACATAGTCTGCATCGTTATCAAACAATTGTAATAAAATATCATCATTAATATAAGGTTGGGTGTATCGATTATAATTGAATGGAATATTTCTTAAAGAAAATTCTTCAATGTTTACCGGAATGGCAGGAACAAAATGCCCCATTATTCCTTCTACTGCATTGGTAGGGATGCTCCATATTCTAAAAAAACCGAGTATATGATCAATTCTAAATGCATCAAAATAATAACTCATTTGTTCAAACCTTTGCTTCCACCATGTATAACCGTCTTCTTTCATTTTTTGCCAGTTATAAGTTGGGAAGCCCCAGTTTTGCCCTTTTACGGCAAAGTTGTCCGGAGGGGCTCCGGCTTGCATATCCATATTATATAAATCTGGTTGCTGCCAAGCATCTGCACTGTTTGGGCAAATACCAATAGGAATATCTCCTTTTATAATAACACCATTTTTATGTGCATATTCGGTAGCTTGTTTTAATTGAAGATGTAATTGATATTGAATAAAGAAATGAATTTTTATTGCATCTCCTTTTTCTTCAACTAATGTTTCAATTTCTTTTTCATTAAATGTTTGATGTGTTTTCCATTCATTAAAATTTGCAGTTTTATTGGTATCTCTTAAAAAAGAAAAAGCAGCATAGGGAATTAACCATTGTTTATTGCTTTGATAAAATGCTTGATAACTTTTTGATGCAAATGTTGTTTTTGAAACTAATGGAAATATTTGTTGAATGAATGTAGTTTTAATTTTCATTACCGCTTCATAATCTACACTGGGTAATGCATTCAATCTTTTTCTTTCTGTTTCTAATTTGTTAAATAATGTTTGATATTTTTTTCCTGCAACTTGCTGAAGGTTTAAGTAAAGTGGATGTAATGCAAAGGCAGATATTGCTGCGTAGGGATAAGAATCTACCCATGTATTTGTAGCTGTGGTATCATTGATTGGTAAAAGCTGAATTAATTTTAATCCAACTTTTTTATTCCAATCAACTAATAATTTTATATCTGTAAATTCTCCTACACCAAAATTTTTTTCAGAGCGTAAACTAAAAACAGGAATGGCCACTCCTGCTCCTTTCCATTGTGTTGCCGGAAGTGCAATAAAACCATTGTTTATTATAACAGTTTTATTTATGCTAGCTTCATCATACAATAATCTGTTATCACCATCTTCATATTTTGTAATGCGATGCTCTTTTGTATTATAAATTGCATATTTATATGCAACAGGAAAAGTTGTTTTACTTAAATCAACACCTATATAAAAAAAATCGTCATCATTTTTTTTATACATTAATAATGGTTGTTCGCTATTCCAGTTTTTTAATGCTTTTGTTGAGCCTGTAATACATACCAATTCATCCTCTTGTAATATGGGTACTTTTATTTTAAATAGATGTGTTGTTTTTTTTGAGGAAGTGATATTTGTGTTTGTAATTTGATTTAATAAAACTTTTTTAAATGGTTCTGTATAAAAAGAATTTTGATAATAACCTGCATAGTTCCATGTATCTTTAATTAATACTTCTTTTGTTTTAAATGCAGTTATATCAAGTACTTTATCATTGCCCCAATCTTGAATAATGCTTCCGTCTGCATTTCTTAATACATAATTGTAAATAATAGGACTAGTTAAACTAATATTAGTTAGATCTAAAGACACACTCCACCAATCATTATTCAAATAATGCATTGCTAAAGCTTTTGACAAATTATTGTTGCCAAATATTTCGTGGTTACCTGTAATAAATAACTCTTGTCCAAATGTTGTATGATAGTTTATTTGAAAAACTATTGATGTAGTTTTTGTTATTTTTTTTGTACTTATTGTTTTATTTAATTTCTTTTTTATGTGTTGTTTTGATGTAGTATTTTTAACAAGCTTGCCATTTGTTTTTGGCAATTTTGGTTGTTTTTTTTGAGAGGTTATTGTATGGTTTTTTGATGCCATATTAACTGTTTTACTCTCTTGCGGTGTGGATGTTAAATGTTCAAGTAACAAGTAGTTATAGTTTTGAAATGCTAAAATAGTTGTTTAATGTGTAAAAAACACACATTGTATTTTTTTGTTTAAAATTATAAACCGTAGTATGTTATAACAGTATTATAATAATCGGCAGCCCAACCTTCTAAAGTTTGAGATATAGCATAATTTCTCCCTTCTCCTATTATGTTTGAAAGATTATTTTGTTGAGTAAATATTGATGTAAGTACCATAACTAAGTCTTCTTCGCTATTTGCATTAAAGGTAAAACCACGTTTGCCGTTTTCCGTCATTACAGTTGCCATAGTAAGATTACTTAGAATTGGAATTAAACCATGAAAAAAACCTTCTATCGGCACTTTACCAAAACCCTCGTTAATGGGTGCTTGCACAACAAAATCATTTGCTCGGTATAATTCTCTTAGTTCTTGAGATGTTTTTTTCCCAACTAAAAATATTTGTTGTTGAAGTTGATATTGCTGTATAAAATTTTGATATTGTTTTTTTAAAATTCCATCTCCAACTATTGTTAAAGTAAAATCTATATTATTTTTTTTTAGTTGAAGACAAGCATTTAAAATAAGTTGTTGATTTTTATTGGCAACCAATGCTCCAACGGTTATTAATTTTAAAACTGAAAGTTTTTCTGTTTCTAATTTTTTTATTCTTTGTTCAACTTGTAATGTTTCTTCATTCCAAACATTTTTTGTATATGATGGGCTGAAACCTGCATGTATTCTGGAGTTTGAAATAATTTCATCGGTATATGCCCAAACCGGACCTCTAAAAAAATGCTTCAATAACCAACGTTGAAAACTATAAGTTATCGGCTCACTTTTATAAGGTTTCCATGTGCCGGTATATGTTGCAAAAGTTTTTTTCCCTTTCAACTTGAAGTAAAAAAATCCCGGAATATTTAAATTATTGGGGAAACGCTGATATACAATATCGGTTTGGTTATTTACTTTTTTAAATGCTTTACACCATTTAGGAATGGTTGAAAATAATTTTAATTTATCTGTAATAGCATTACCACCAACATTAGGTACTGCAATAATTTTAATATTATTTGCAGAATAAAAAGTAGCAACTTTTTTATCATCAAAAGCAACAACCGGACAACAAAGTATAACTTCAGAAAAGTAAAAAGCTAATGCTTCTATTTGATGTAAAAGTATATGTGTTTCTGTTCCAAACTTGCCGTTTGGATGTTGAAAATGAATGCAGTCTGAAATAATACCTAAACGTAGCTTGCTCATGTTATGCAAACTAACTTATTTATCATACAAAACGAAAATGTTATTTAGATAATGTAGGGGTTGTTTGGCCTCTATGACATGTAGCACAACTAATTGATTGAAGTTTTACTGTATCTGCATGAGGAATAGTGGCAATATATTTATCATTCATTTCCATGGTCATTCTCATCATATTTCTAGCAATGTTTTTATGTGGGTTATCATCACTTGCCATATCCATTCTACCCGGTTGTGTTTTAGAGGGTGCATGGCAAAAATTACATTTTACACCTAATGCTGCTTTAAAACCATCCATTACACTGTCTAAACCATCGTGAGAAATATCTTGTGGTAATATTTTTAAATTTTTATAACGAGGTTGTACATGATTTGTAAAAGAGATTGTGCTAATAAATATTACGGTTAGTATTGTAATAATTAGGGTGATTTTTTTGTTTTGTATAAGCATTGTTTTTCTTTTGAATGAAAATATTATTTATTTAGAAAATGAAAAATGTTTTTTGATGAAAGGCACAATTTAGTCGGTAAATTTTTTTTAAGCAATTCCTTTTGCAGTTAAATATCTCTCTGCATCTAATGCAGCCATACAACCACTTCCTGCTGCCGTAACAGCTTGTCGGTAATTTTTATCTTGTACATCACCTGCTGCAAATACGCCTTCTATATTTGTTTTGCTTGTGCCGGGTATTGTTTTAATATATCCTGTTTCATCCATATCAATCCAACCTTTAAAAATATCGCTATTAGGTTGGTGCCCAATAGCAACAAAGAAGCCACTAATGGGTACTTCAATTTTCTCTCCGGTTTTAGTATTTTTTATTCTTACACCTTCTGTTTTGTTGTCTCCCAAAATTTCATCTGTTTCACTATTCCAATAAATTTTAATATTTGAAGTATTTAACACTCTTTCTTGCATCACTTTACTTGCTCGCATTGCATCTCTCCTCACAATCATATGTACAGTTGAGCATAATTTTGATAAGTATAAAGCTTCTTCTGCAGCAGTATCTCCGGCACCTACTATTGCTACTTCTTTTCCTTTAAAAAAGAAGCCATCACAAACGGCACATGCACTTACACCAAACCCATTTAGTCTTTGTTCACTTGGTAAGCCTAACCATTTAGCACTTGCACCCGTACAAATAATTAGGGCATCGGTTTCAATTATTTTTTCATCATCAATCCAAACTTTATAGGGTTGTGTAGAAAAATCAACTTTTGTTGCTAATCCGTAACGTATATCCGCACCCATTCTGGTGGCTTGTTTTTCAAAATGAATCATCATTTCTGGACCTTGAATTCCTTCGGGATAACCCGGATAATTTTCTACTTCAGTAGTTATAGTTAATTGCCCACCGGGCTGAATGCCTTGATATAAAACCGGTTTCATATTGGCACGGGCAGCATAAATTGCAGCAGTGTATCCGGCGGGGCCGCTACCAATAATTAGTACATGTGTTTTTTCTATTATATTATTTTCCATTTTATTTTCTTTATAAGAGCCACAAATTTATTACTACAAAAAAGTTTATGATAGGATGTTTTACACAACTACTTTAAAAATGGGGATAATATTTTAGTAATTGAAAATAAAAAACCCTCTGAATTATATCAAAGGGTTTTAAACTTTACCTATCTCATATTACTATCCCAAATATGCTTTTAAAGCGTTGCTGTATCTTGCTTTTTGCAAACGCTTGATAGCTCTTTCTTTAATTTGGCGAATACGTTCTTTAGTCAAATCGTATTTCTGACCTATTTGTTCAATAGTTACTCCGTTTTCACCATCTAAACCAAAATAAGCATTTACAATTTCTGCTTCTCTTGGGCTTAATGATTTTAATACACGGCGAATTTCTTCACGAAGTGAATCTTTCATTACATCATCATCTGTATCATCGCTGCCTTCTAATAAATCTCCCATAGCAACATCTTCTGCTTCGTGTACCGGAGCATCTAATGAAGTATGGCGAGTGTTACTTTGAAAAATGTTGTTAATTTCTGTTTCACTCATTTCCAAAATATCGCTTAATTCTTCCGTACTTGGTTCGCGTTCATGTTCTTGCTCAAATGCCATATAGGCTTTATTGGCTTTATTATATGTACCAATTTTGTTTTGGGGCAAACGAACTAAACGACCTTGTTCTGCTAAGGCCTGTAAAATAGATTGACGAATCCACCAAACGGCATAAGAAATAAATTTGAAACCTTTAGTTTCATCAAAACGTTGTGCTGCTTTAATTAAACCAAGATTTCCTTCATTAATTAAATCACTCAAGCTTAAACCCTGATGCTGGTACTGCTTTGCCACAGATACCACAAACCTCAGGTTGGCTTGTACCAACTTGTCCAATGCCCTTTGATTACCCATTTTAATTTTCTGAGCCAGTGTTGTTTCCTCTTCGGGAGTGATCATTGGAATTTTAGAAATTTCCTGCAGATACTTTTCTACGGCTTGAGAATCTCTGTTGGTAATCTGGGTTGCGATTTTGAGTTGCCTCATACTGTTATGATTGCTTTTTGAATACGCTTATTAGACTGCTAAAGATTAACTTTTGTTGCAACAATTAGTTAAAACTTATCCCCTTTTTATTAAGGGGTGCAAAAGTAAGCTTCTCTTGCATAAGAAACGAGTTTTTCTTTAATTTGTTATGAAGATTAGTAAATTAATGCTCATTTATTAAAATTTATGGCAATAAATAGATGTATGATTTCATTTTATTATAGAAAATATTGGAAATAGCAAAGACTTACCTTCGCATATATGGAGCAACAAATTGATTTCAGGTCAGATACTGTTACCCGCCCATCTATTGCTATGCAGGAATTTATGTTTAAAGCCAAGGTTGGCGATGATGTTTTTGGCGAAGACCCCTCAGTAAACGAATTAGAAAACCTAGCAGCCAATATGTTTGGCATGGAAGCAGGTTTATTTTGCCCTAGCGGCACCATGACTAACCAAATTGCTATTAAAGTGCATACCCAGCCAGGTGATGAAGTTATTTGTGATAAATTGAGCCATATTTATCAATACGAAGGTGGTGGAATAGCATTCAATAGTTTATGTTCCTCTAAATTAATTGAAGGAGATAGAGGAAGAATTACTGCCAAACAAGTGGAGTCGGCTATTAATCCAGATGATATTCATAAGCCTATAAGTAAGTTAGTTTCATTAGAAAATACGATTAATAGAGGCGGTGGAAGCTATTACGATTATGCTGATATTCAATTAATTAAAGAAGTTTGCTTACAAAATAATTTAATACTTCATTTAGATGGAGCAAGACTTTTTAATGCCTTGGTTGCCAATAAAGAAACACCTAAACAATACGGAGCAATTTTTGATTCAATTTCTATTTGTTTAAGTAAAGGGTTAGGTACTCCGTTAGGAAGTGTTTTAATTGGTAAGAAAGAGTTTATTAAAAAAGCAAGAAGAGTTAGAAAAGTTTTTGGTGGAGGAATGAGACAAGTAGGTTTTATGGCCGCTGCAGGTATTTATGCTTTACAAAATAATATTGAAAGACTTACCACCGATCATTTACATGCACGGCAAATTGCTGAAGCATTAAAAACTAAAGATTTTGTTGGAGAAATATTGCCGGTAGAAACCAATATTATTATCTGTGAAATAAAGGGAAAATATACTGCTACAGAATTTTCACAAAAAATGAAAGAACATGGCATCTTACTATTTGCAATTTCACCCACACATATAAGAATGGTACTGCATTTAGATATTACTAAAGAAATGGTTGAAACTACCATTCAAACCATTAATAAATTATAAAAAAATAATATGTTATCTAAAATAAATCCTACCACAACACAAGCATGGTTTTTATTAAAAAAACATTATGAAGATGAAATGAGTCGTAAACACATGAAAGATTTGTTTGCGGCAGATGCAGAAAGGTTTAACAAGTTTTCTTTACAAAACGGAGATATTCTTTTTGATTATTCAAAAAATATTATTAACGAAAAAACCCTACAACTGCTTTTGCAATTGGCAGAAGAATGTAAACTGAAAGATGCCATTCATGCCATGTTTGCAGGAATTAAAATTAATGAAACTGAGCACCGATCTGTATTGCATACCGCATTGAGAAATTTTGCAGACACTTCTATTTTAGTTGATGGGAAAGATATAATGCCACAAGTGAAGAAAGTGCAAACACACATGAAAAGTTTTTGTCAAGAAATTCATACCGGCAAATGGAAGGGATATACAGGAAAGAAAATAAAATATATTGTAAATATTGGAATTGGTGGCAGCGATTTAGGCCCAGTTATGGTTACAGAAGCTTTAAAACCTTATTGGATAAAAGGAATTGAAACTTATTTTGTAAGTAATATTGATGGAACACATATTGCCGAAACACTAAAAAAAGTTACACCAGAAGAAACCTTATTCTTAATAGCATCTAAAACATTTACTACACAAGAAACTATGACCAATGCACATACGGCACGTGCATGGTTTTTAGAAGCAGCAATGAATGAGAAGCATATTGCCAAACATTTTGCAGCACTAAGTACCAACGAAAAAGAAGTAACAAAATTTGGTATTGATAAAGCGAATATGTTTGAGTTTTGGGATTGGGTTGGTGGAAGATATTCTTTATGGAGTGCCATTGGTTTATCTATTGCATTAACAATTGGATATGAAAATTTTGAAATATTATTAAAGGGAGCTTACACAATTGATGAACATTTTAGAACAGAAAAATTCAATAAAAATATTCCTGTTTTAATGGCATTAATAAGTTTATGGTATATAAATTTTTATAATGCACAAAGTGAAGCTATTTTACCTTACGATCAGTATATGCACCGTTTTGCTGCTTATTTTCAGCAAGGCAATATGGAAAGCAATGGTAAAAGTGCAGACAGAAGTGGCAACTATACAGATTATGCAACAGGCCCCGTTATTTGGGGAGAACCCGGAACCAATGGGCAGCACGCATTTTATCAATTAATACATCAAGGTACATTAACTATTCCTTGCGATTTTATTGCACCGGCTATTAGTCATAATCCAATTGGAGACCATCATGTTAAATTACTTTCAAACTTCTTTGCACAAACAGAAGCATTAATGAATGGTAAAACAGAAAGAGAAGTAAAAGAAGAATTAAGCCAAACAGAATTAAACGATGAGGAAATAAAAAAACTAATACCCTATAAAATTTTTGAAGGAAACAAACCTACCAATTCATTTCTTGTAAAACAAATAACACCTTATACTTTAGGCAGTTTAATTGCATTATATGAACATAAAATTTTTGTGCAAGGCGTTATTTGGAACATTTATAGTTTTGACCAATGGGGAGTTGAATTAGGAAAACAATTGGCCGGAAAAATATTACCTGAATTAGTTAATGAAAATATTGTTACCAGTCACGATTCTTCTACAAATGGATTAATTAATATATTTAAAAAAATACGATAATTATAATGCTACATGAAATTATTATTCGTGCAATAGAAGTAAAAGATAATGCTGCTATTGCAAAAATTATTCGTGATGCATTAGAAGAATTTAAAGCAAATAAACCCGGTACAGTTTATTTTGATAAAACAACAGACAATTTGTTTGAGTTATTTACATCTACTCATAAAAGCAAATACTTTATTGCTGTATTAAATGAAAAAGTAATTGGAGGTGCAGGAATTTTTCCTACGGAAGGATTACCCAACGAAACTTGCGAATTAGTAAAAATGTACTTAGCAAAAGAAGTACGTGGATTGGGTTTGGGAAGAAAAATGATAGAGATATGTTTACAATCAGCTAAACAAAACGGATACAGAAAAATTTATTTAGAAAGTATGCCGGAGTTAAAAAATGCACTTGCTGTTTATGAAAAATTCGGCTTTGAATATTTAAGCAATCCATTGGGTAACAGTGGGCATTGCGGTTGTGATTTATGGATGCTGAAAGAATTGTAAAAAGAAGTTGCCGGGTTATTTATTAATAATAAGTTTTTGTTCTTCTTCCAGAAAACGGATTTCCTTTTCCAAACAAATTTAAATCGGGTATTTTAAATGAAACGGTTGCCTGAAAACTATAATAAACATCTTTTCTGCTTGGATTTCCTCTAGAACGAAAATAATTGTATGTAGGGTCGTCATGGGTAGAACTAAGATTAGCTCTGTAGGAAAGAGCTGCTGCTTCATTTTGACCGGCTGCTAATAATGCACTTGTTGCATAGTTGGTGCTACTAACATCATCTAAATAATCTGTAAATAAAAAACGATAATTGAATTCAAAACCTACTGCAACATTTTCAGATACTTCGTAACGCACTCCCAATCCTATTGGAATATTTACTTGTAATCGGTGGTAAGGTGCAGGGTAGCCACCTCCCGTTAAATATTGCCCCTCTGTTCCAATATCATGTAAATTAACTTTATTGCCGTTATCGTCAATTGTAGTTGGGTTGAAATGAAAAAGGCTCAACCCTCCAAATACATAGGGCACAATATTATAAACATCTCTATCTAAAAAATCATATTCAGCCATTGCTGAAACTTCCCAAACAAAACTTTTGAAATTAAGATTTCTTGCTCGCAAATCGGCACGTGGAGATAATCTATCATCGCCTCTAACAGAAAGTAGAGATACATTTAACCTTGCTCTTAGTTGTTGTTGAATATCGTATGTTGCTCCAAAGCTAAATGCAACAGAAGATTGTTTAAATACAGGAGCACCTTGTATGAGGTCACCTAAATATGCACTTGCACCTAAGCCGGCCGTAAATCTTAACTCATCTTGTGCTTTTGCAAATACACATAAAAAAGCACTAAATAAGCTAACAAAAAAGTATTTGCTTAATTGCTTCATAAAGTAAAAATAGGGTAAAAAATGGAAAGAAATTAAAATACATAAAATTTACCTAACCTAATGTTATACAACTGCAATTTTCATTACTAATTCTTTTAATAAATCGGCATCGTTTGTTCCAGCATCGTTTACGCCAATGCTTCTTAAATTGTAGTGATGTAAGAGTAATAATATTTTTTCAATTCCGCCATATTTATAATTATTTAAAGCAACCATATAATCTTTTAAAAAATAAGTATTCGTAAGTCCAATTAAAGATGCAATGGCTTTTTCGTCAGAAGTTCCTGCTCCGGTAATCATATACACTTTACTAAAAAAATTATATAATGCAGGAATAATTTGCTGAATGGGTGCTGCTTTGGGATTTGCTTTAAAATATTGAATAATACGTATAGCTTTTGAAATATTTTTTTTTGCTACTGCATCGTGTAACTCAAATACATTATATTCTTTACTTACGCCAATATAATTTTCAATATCGTCTTCTGTAATATTTTTTCGATTATTTAAATTAATGGTAAGTTTTTCAATTTCATTTTTAATTCGGGTTAAATCGTTACCTATATGTTCAACTAAAAGAAGTAAAGCTTTTTGAGTTATTGTTAATCCGGCTGTTTTAATAAGATTGTTTGTCCACTCGGGGAGTTGGTTATCGTATAGTTTTTTGGTTGTTAAAATTTCTCCATTTGCTTTTATTGTTTTGGCAAATTTTGTTCTTGCATCTAATTTTTTTTCTTTATAAGATATAATAAAAATAGTAGATATTAAAGGGTTGACAATATAGGGTTCTAACTTTTCAATATCTCGCATTTGCTGAGCTTCTTTTAATAAAACTACTTGCTTATTTGCAAACATTGGATACCTTCTGCAAGCATTAATTACAGTTGACCATTCTGTATCTTTTCCGTAAAAAACACTAAGATTAAATTCTGCTTCGGCCGGAGTTAAAATTTTATGTTCGGCATAGTGCATTAGTTCATCTATAAAATAAGACTCCTCTCCTTCTAACCAATACAAAGGTTTAAAATTTCCTTTCTTCCAATCTGCTATATTTTTTTCAATACTCATTTTACAAATGTGAATGAAAGAATTAATGGACTCAAAAAATTATTGAAAAAGTTGTTAAGATACTATTACAATATTGTTGTTTGAAAGCAATGGTTTATTGTGGTATCGAAGTATGATGTTGGCAGTTGTAACAACATCTCTTTGGCAATATTCAACAATACGGGTTATATTATTTTCCTCATAATAAACATGCTGCACCATACTTCCATCAATATCGGTTTTTGATGTTGGAACATTTAACACATTGGCCAATAAGTTTAACGATATAAAATTTTTATTATCTCCAAATTTCCACCAGTTCAAAGTGTCAAACATTTTTGTTTCCCATGGTTTTTTATCATGCAATTGTAAATATTCCGGTAATTTAATTTGATTTATTAAGGCCCTACGGCAGATGTAGGGAATATCAAACTCTTTAATATTATGGCCGGCAAACTGAAATTGCCTATTTTGATGATGCACTTTTTGGCATATTTCAAAGAATACATTTAAAATATTTTGTTCATTATCTCCATAAAAGCTTTTAACGCGTAATTGTAAGTTTGATTCTTCATTTTCTACAAAAACGGCTGTTGATATGCATATTATTTTGCCAAATTCTGCTAAAATGCCTGCTTTTTTATGATACATTTCTGAAGCATCATAATTTTCTGGCATAGTTTTGGAAATTTTATCGCACCAGAGACCCTGCCATTCAGTATTTAACAAATCAAAGCTTTTATACTGAGGTACAGTTTCTATATCAAGTAACAATAAATCTGTTAACATATCCGTTATGTTTAATTTACACACAATTTAAACTATTTAATTTACTCTCAGCATTGTTTTTTTACATATAAAAAAACAACATTTCACAAAAAAACTATTAACTATAAATAAAAAATAAAATGGACTACAATTCAACACAGCAAAAAGATAACAGAAAAACTATTTACACTATTTTAATTGCTGCATTAGTACTTACTTGGGGATATATTATTTATTTAAGAACTCAAAACAAACAAGAAGTTACTACCATTACAACAGAAAAAGCAGCAGTAATTACCTCAAGAGATTCTCTGAAAGCCGCGTTTGATAATGTTGAATTAAAGGCAGATTCTCTTACTAATACTAATGTTCAATTGCAAGGGTCATTAGCAGAAAGAAATAGCGAAATATTAAAATTAAAAAATAATATCAGAAATATTCTAAACAAAAAGAATGCTACAGACGATGAATTAAAACAAGCAAAATCAATGATTAAAGAATTAAATGATAAGGTTGATGGAATGCTTGTAGAAATCAATAAATTGAAAGGCGAAAATGCAGAACTTACCACTACTAATCAACAACTCAATACAGAAAAAACACAACTTACTAGTGATAAGAAAAATTTAGAAACTAATCTGAACAACACTCAGAACGAAAACAAAAAGTTAGCAGATAAAGTGGATGTTGCTACAACATTACATGCCTCAAACATAGGTGTAACTGCTGTTACAATAAAAGGTAATGGAAAAGAAAAAGAAACATCAAAAGCAAAAAAAGCTGATATGTTTGTTATTGGTTGCATATTAGATGAAAATAGAATTACACCAAGCGGTACAAAAACTTTATATGTATGTGTGTTCAATCCTAATGGCTCTCCATCCGGCACAGAAGGTACATTTACAACACGTGAAGGAGAAACAAAACCTTATACCAACCGTGTAGAAGTAAATTATGAACAAGGAAAAGCAATACCAGTTAGTTTTAATTGGAAACCCGATGAACACTTTGAAAGTGGAGAGTACAAAATTGAAATTTACAATAATGGATTTAAAATTGGAGAAGGAAGAAAAACACTAAAGAAAAGCGGCTTTTTAGGATTGTAAATTTTATTATATAGAACTATACAACTAAGCTCTGCAATTAATTATGCAGAGCTTTTGTATTGTACACCTTATCTTTATTTCATGTTTAATTATTGGTTTAATTGGAAAACATTACTGGCTTTTATTGCAATAAATATTGTTGCTGCAACTATATTTTATTCGCAGCATTTGGCACAAAAACTTAAAACAGAAGAACGAAAAAAAGTAGAAGTATGGGTTGAAGCTCAAAAAACAATTCTTAATGCAACAGATAAAATAAATTTAAATCTTGCTTCAAAAATTTCTTCTGACAATATTGATATTCCCATTATTGAAACAGATGAAAAAGATAACCCTACAGGCAATTTTAAAAATTTAGATGCAATAGCAATAAAAGGAGATAAAAATTTCTTACTACAAAAATTGACTTTGTTTAAAAAACAAAATAAACCTATTGAAGTTAGTATTAGTCAAACTCCGTTAATTCTAAATAAATATTATTACGGAGAAAGTAAGCTGCAACAGCAAATTCGTTACTATCCTATTATTCAGTTAATTATTATTGGTTTATTTATTACAGTACTCATTATAGCTCAAAGAAGTAATTATCAAAATACACAAAACCGTTTGTGGGCAGGCATGGCAAAAGAAACTGCACATCAATTAGGAACACCCGTTAGCAGCTTAGGAGGTTGGGTTGAAATATTAAAAGAACAATATTCCAATGAAAATTTTGTAACCGAAATTGAAAAAGATGTAATGCGGCTGCAGTTGGTAACTAATCGTTTTGGGAAAATAGGTAGCCGCCCAACATTAGAAATGGCAGATGTTGTGAGCAAAGTAAAATATATGGTTGATTATATAAAAAAACGTGCGGGAGGAAATGTTCAATTCATCTTTCATTCAACTAATGAAAATATTTATGCAAAAATTTCACCTCCTTTATTTGATTGGGTAATTGAAAATTTATTAAAGAATGCTCTTGATGCAATGGAAGGTAATGGAAAAATAATAATTGATATTATTGAAGGAGCAAATAAAGTTATTATTGATTTAACCGATACCGGTAAAGGAATTTCAAAAGCCAATATCAACAAGGTGTTTAAACCGGGTTTTACAACAAAAAAACGTGGATGGGGTTTAGGGTTAACACTTACCAAAAGAATTGTAGAACAATATCATAAAGGTAAAATTTTTATTGTGCAAAGTGAATTAGGAAAAGGAACAACATTTAGAATTACACTTAATAAATAAAATAAATATTACAATTTTTCTGCTACTTTAATATTACTGCACCTAATGCAGGTAAATGAACTTTTATTTTATATTTTTTAGAGGGCTTGTCAATTAATTCGGTTTTTATATTAGGGTTATATACATCTCCTGTTCCCCAAAATTCTTTACTGTCGCTATTAAAAATTTCTTTCCATTTATTTTTTCCATGAACATAAATCTCCCAATTGTTATGCACAACAATGGTCATATTTAAAATAATCAACACATCATCTTTTGGTTTTTTGCCTTTACGTTTATATACAATTACGCTTTCTTTTCTATGGTTTAAATCAATCCATTCAAATCCTTCGTTATTAAATTGGTTTTCATATAATGCTGGTTCGTTTCTATATAATTCATTTAACTTTTGTACGCAGTATTTCATTCCGCCATGGCTTACAAAATGTAATAAATCCCATTGTAATTCGCTTTTATAATTCCACTCATTTGTTGCAGCAAATTCATTTCCCATAAATAATAATTTTGCTCCGGGATGTGTGTACATATAACTATATAGTAAACGAAGGTTGGCAAATTTTTGCCATTCATCGCCAGGCATTTTATAAATCATTGGGCTTTTGCCATGCACTACTTCATCATGGCTTAAAGGCAACATAAAGTTTTCATCATAGAAATACATCATGCTAAACGTAAATTCATTTTGATGAAACTGACGGAAATGATTATCTCTTTTAAAGTATCGTAAAGTATCGTGCATCCAGCCCATCATCCATTTCATACCAAAACCTAAACCATCTTCAAAAGTTGGTTTACTTATTTTTGGCCAGTCTGTTGCTTCTTCAGCAATGGTTTGTATATCAGGAAAATCTCTATATAAAGTTTCGTTTAAATCTTTAATAAATGCAATGGCTTCTAAATTTCCGTTTCCGCCAAATTCATTTGGTTCCCACTCACCTTCCTTTCGGCTGTAATCTAATCGTAACATTGATGAGACTGCATCAACTCTTAATCCATCTACATGAAATTGTTCGCACCAAAATCTTGCACTGCTTATTAAAAAGCTTTTTACTTCTCCACGTTTATAATTAAATATATAAGAATTCCAATCTGGATGAAAGCCTTTACGCATATCGGCATATTCATAAGTATGTGTTCCATCAAACATAAATAATCCGTGTGCATCGTAAGGAAAATGTGAAGGCACCCAATCTAAAATAACGCCAATATTATTTTGGTGAAATGCATCTATCATGGCGGCAAATGCTTGCGGATTGCCAAAGCGTGAAGTTGGTGCAAAAAAACCAGTGCCTTGATAGCCCCAACTTCCATCAAAAGGATGTTCCATTACAGGCATTAATTCTATATGAGTGAAACCCATTTGTTTTACATAAGGTACTAATTGCTCTGTTATTTGTTCATACGTGTTATATGATTCTTCATCGTTTTTATCTGGTCGCATCCAACTTGCTAAATGCACTTCATATACCGAGAAAGGAGAAGATAATGAATTGTTTTTTTTTCTGTTTTTCATCCAATCTTTATCATTCCAATTGTAATTTGTTTGCCAAGTAATAGATGCGGTATAAGGACGTTTTTCCCAAAAATGTGCAAAGGGATCTCCCTTGTCTAATTTTGCTTTTTTGTATCCTTTTATATGATATTT
Organism: Bacteroidota bacterium; assembly: GCA_018267705.1. Lineage (GTDB taxonomy): Bacteria > Bacteroidota > Bacteroidia > Chitinophagales > Chitinophagaceae > CW01. The sequence goes on from JAFDXX010000023.1 coordinate 175,196, forward strand.
ATATGCTTCGCCTGCATGAACATTAGGAATAAAACCTTCCCAAATTCCTGAATTATCTAAGCGTACTTTTAGTTTGTGTGAAGTCTTACTCCACTTATTAAAATAGCCCGTAACATTTACCTGTGTTGCATTGGGAGCCCATACAGCAAAGTAAGTTCCCCATGTATTTAATACTTCAATTTGTTTATTGCCCAACAAATTATACAAACTATAATGTGTTCCGTTTTGAAAATTTTTAATGTCTTCATCTGTAAATAAACTGTAATTCCAAACGGGTTGTGCAGTATCTATAAAATGAATTTCTTCATATTTTTTAGGAGATAGTTTCTTGGTTATTTTTTTTGTTGGCATTCATTAAATATTCTACAGAATGAAGTTAGTAATTTTATACTGCACAGTATAATAATTTAATTATTGTATTGTTTTCTTTGTGTAATAAATAATAAAAAAGGTAAAAGAATATTTTTATCTTCTACCTTTTGTTGTTTGGTTTATATATTAAATAAATATTTATTTAATATTTTGCAGGAACCCCTTCTTTAGGGATTGCTTTTTTAATAAATTTTCTCAAATTATCGTTGGCTTTTGCTAAATCTTCTTTTCTTAAATACATCATGTGGCCACTTCTGTAACCTTCCCAACTCATTCTGCTTTTTAGTTTGCCTGATGGATCTATTTGCCACATATTGTATTGTGCGTTAAAATAATCGCAAGCACCATCGTAATAACCCGATTGTACTAATAAATGCATGTAAGGGTTTTCTGCCATTGCTTTTCCTAAATTATATCCTGTTCTATCATTTGTTCCATCCCAAGGATAAACAGAACCAAATAAATTATAACTTAAATCTGTTTTAAATCCTAATTCATCTCTTAAATAAATATTCATGGCAGGCATAAAAGAGTGTTCCCATGATGCAAGCTCAGCATTGTAATCTGGACGCTCTCCTGCATCTTGCCTATCAATACCTAAATAGCGAGAATCTAACCTACCTACTGTATAGCCTTTATCACGCAGTAGTTCTTTCCAAAAAAAATTAGTGGGAATGGCCATATTATATTCAGAAACTACCTTTTCAGATAAACCTGTGTATTTAGCATATTTTGTAATAATTTCTTTTCTTTTTTCAGCAGATAGAGAACCACCTTTTGTAATAGCAGGCAATAGTTCATCAACTGCAAATTTTTCTACTTCAGGCAAATATTCAGATAAATCTCTTTTTTGTAAATCGCTGCTTAATGCTTTATGATACCATGCTGTTGCCGCATAATAAGGAACAATTAAGGCAGAAGCAACAGGCCCATTTCTATCAATACCTAAACCGGTAGGAGAAACCAAAATAACGCCGTTTATATACATCCATTGTGCATCTTGTAGTTCTAATGCTAATCCCGATACTCTAGTTGTTCCGTAGCTTTCTCCAATTAAAAATTTTGGAGATGCCCAACGTTTATGTTTGCTTACAAAAGAATTTATCCAAGCGGCTAAATATTTTATATCGGCATTTACTCCAAAGAATTTTTGTGCAATACCATCTTTAATTAACGGGCGTGAAAAACCTGTATTTACAGGATCTATATATACAATATCTGCAATATCTAAAATTGAATTGGGGTTATCTTTCATGCCATAAGGTTGAACGGGATAACCTTCATCATCAACTTTTAAAATTCGAGGACCGGTGTAACCAATTTCCATCCAAACAGAAGGTGTTCCCGGACCTCCATTAAATGAAATTACTAATGGCCTGCTTTCTTTGTTTTTGATATCGTTTCTTTCATAATACGTATAAAAAACATTTGCAATAGGTTGGTTGTCACCATCTAAAACCGGAGATGTGCCTGCAATAGCAGTGTAGGAAACTTTCTCTCCTTTTATTGTTATTTCATTTTTTATTGTAACCGTTGAATCGGTTTTCATGTTTACTCGGGTAGGTGCTTGGGTTGCAGATGTGGTAGACTGTGGTGCCTCTTGTGGCCTACCTCCGCCCCCGCCTTGCCTTTGTTGTGCAAATGCACTGTTTACTATTATTACAATAGCAACAAATAAATAATTTTTTTTCATAAACAATAAGTGTTGTTGTATTTAATACGGTTTTAAAGCTAATGCAATTGCACAAATTTGTATAATAATTTACATGAATGATAAAAGCAAAACGCTTTTGCCGTTAATACCTATTTAACAGAAATTTAAACTATAAAATTAGTTTTTGCATATTTGTTTATAGATTTTGCAGCCCATTGCATCTAAAAAAAAATAATAACATACATGAAAAAACCACTGCTGCTTAATCTTTTTGTATTGTTTTATATTTTTTCAACAGCACAAAACGCTATCATTAAAGGCACAGTAACAGATACGTTAAACAATCAAAACTTAAAAAATGCTGTTGTAAGTTTATTACGTGGAAAAGATTCTGTTTTATATAAATATGTTCGCACAAATGAAGTAGGTAAGTTTGAATTAAATAATCTTTCAGCAGGGAATTATATCCTAAGAGTTTCCTATCCGAATTATGCAGTATATATGGATGCATTAAATGTAAGTGATACATCAAACATTACCTTCAACCAACTTCCATTAATTACCAAAGCCAAACTATTAGAAGAAGTAATTGTAAAACAAAAAATTTCTCCCATACGTATGAAGGGAGATACCTTAGAATTTTTAGCAGATAGTTTTAAAGTAAAAGAAGGTGCAAATGTGCAAGATTTATTAAAGAAATTTCCGGGCTTTACGGTAAACAGCAAAGGAGAAATAACGGCACAAGGTCAGCAGGTACAAAAAGTATTGGTTGATGGAGATGAATTTTTTGGAGATGATCCAACTTTAGCTACACAAAATATTAATGCACGAGATGTTGCCAAAGTACAAGTATTTGATAAGAAAAGTGATCAAGCTACTTTAACAGGAATTGATGATGGACAAAAACAAAAAACATTAAACCTTGTTTTAAAAGAAGATGCCAAGAAAGGATATTTTGGCAAAGCCGAAGCCGGTAGCGATTTTGATAAATATTATCAAGGAAAAATAACTGCCAACAAATTTACCGCTACCTCAAAAATAGGTGCTTATGTTACAACAGATAGAACAGGAAAAAATGATATGAATTGGAATGAAATGCAAGATTTTGGAAACGTTACCACCGTTATTAACGGAAATAATATTATGATGTATGGAGAAGGAGATGATTTTAGTAGTTACGGGCAACAAGGTGTTCCTGAAAATTTAGTTTCTGCATTAATGTATAATAAAAAGTTTGGAAAGTATAAAAATAATACCACCAATAACTATACATACAAACATCAAAACCTTGCCGGAGAAAGCACCACCAATACGCAATATATTTTACCTGATACGGTTTATTATAACAATCAATCAAACCATTTTAATAATACAAAATGGATGCAAAGTTTTAATACGAGAAATGAATTTAATATAGATTCATCTAACACTATTAGTGTAAATGCAAAAGGTACCTGGGGGCACAGTAACAGTTATTCTCTTTTTAATAGTGCATATTTATCAAGCAGTATGCAAAAAGTAAATAGTTCAAATAGAACTAATAATTCTTCCGAAAATAAAAACAATCAAAAACTTGATCTGTTCTACACACATAAATTTAATAAAGCAGGCACAAGAATTTTAACCTTAAATGCAACTTATGCTGCTAACAATAATAACAGCAATGGTTTTTTATACAGTGAAACCGATTTTTATAAAAACGGAATGATAAATACTACACAAATTGTTGATCAAAAAAAAATAAATACAACCACTTCTAATAGCATACAAGGTTTAATAAGTTATACCGAGCCTATAACAAAAAAAGTATCTCTTAACTTAAATTATACGGTTAATAGCAATGCAAGTGAGCAAGATTTTACAACGTATGAAAAAAGAAACGGTAAATACGATTCGCTAAACCTTTTATACAGCAACCATTACAAGTTTATTAATACTTTTAATAGAGGTGGTTTTAGTTTAAATTATAATACCAAAAAACTAAATAGCAGTATTGGTTTAGCTGTGCAAGATTTAGTTTTAAAGCAAACAAATATTTATACTGATTCAAGTATGCAAAGAAGTTTTACCAATTTTTTTCCAACTGCAAATATTCGTTATAAATATTCTTCATCGGGTAATATTTCCATTCGGTACAATGGAAGAACCGATCAACCCTCACTCTATCAATTACAACCCATTGCCAACAATACCGATCCATTAAATATTGTTATAGGAAATCCTAATTTAAAACCATCATTCACGCATAGTATCAATTTTAATTTTGGAGATTTTAAAGTAATTAATAAAAGAAATATTTATGGTTATGGCGGTTTTAATTTTATGCAAAATTCATTTGCTAATAAAAGTATTGTAGATAGTTTAGGCAGAACCACTACGCAAACCGTAAATGTAAACAGTATTTACAATGCTTATTTTGGATTTAATTATAGCAAAACATTTAGGTTTATAGATATTGGTATTGGCCCCAATATTAATATTAATAGAAACATAAATTTTATTAACGGATTAGAAAATATTACTAAAAGTTATAATGTTGGCGTTAACTTCAGAGTAAATAAAGAAGTTGAAAAAAAATATGATATTTCTATAAACTATAACCCAAATTTTAATTATTCAACATCATCTGTTAATACAGCTGCCATTACAAAATATTGGACACATAGTATTTCAAGTGATATCAATTATAAATTTTTAAAAGGCTTTATATTAAACTCTGATATTAATGCCAACTTCCGCCAAAAGTTAAATGCAGCAGATAATAAAAACAACAGCATTGTTTGGAATGCATCACTCGAAAAAAGAATTATAAAGAAAAAAGACATTTCGTTAATTGTTTCTGTAAATGATATTTTAAATCAAAACATTGGCTTCAACAGAAATATAAACAGCAACTTTATTTCAGAAAATACCTACACTACAGTACAACGTTATTTCTTATTTTCTATAAGATGGAAATTTGCGAAAAACAAAAAAGTAAATGAAGATTTTGAAGATTAATTTTAAAACATTTTAAATGAAAAAACTTGCAATATTATTTTTCTTTTTAATAAGCATTATCCTAACCAATGCACAACAAACATTTTTAAATTACGGGAAAATTGAATTTGAAAAAAAACTAAATAATTATAAAGAAATGGAAGGCGATAGTTGGTTAGAAAATATGAAAGATAAACTACCACAATTTGCTACTACTTATTTTAATTTGTACTTTAAAGACGGGAAGACATTGTATGAAAAAGGAAAAGATAGTGATACAAAAGTTTCATTTTTTGGGAATGATGGCAGCGATGAGGATATTATTTATACCGATCTTAAGCAACAAACATTTGTAAAAAAACAATCGGTATTTGAAGAAACTTATTTATTAAGCGATAGCATTAGAAAAGTTGAATGGAAAATTACTAACGATACAAGAGATATTGCAGGGTTTGAATGCCATAAAGCAATTGGTAAAATTTTAGATTCAGTTTATATTATTGCTTTTTATACTGATCAAATTATAACAAGTGGCGGCCCACTATCATATTGCAATTTACCCGGAATGATTTTAGGAGTTGCCATACCAAGATGTAATCTCACAATTTTTGCAACCAAAGTAGAATGGGTAGAACCTAATCCTGAAAAGATTTTGCCACCACCTGCAAAGGGTAAAATGAAAAAAATAGATTATTCAGGTTTAATGACTACGTTGCAAAAAAGCATGAAAGATTGGGGAAGTTATGGTAGGAAACGAGTTATAAATTTTATGTTATAAATACTATTTCAATTCCAACACCCACATTGTTTGTGCAGGAATTGAAAATGTTTTCGACAATTTATATCCTGTGGCAATTTCTGTAGCAGAAGAAAAGTTTTTTGTTCTTTCTGCATAATCACTCAGTGAAATATTTTTTACATTCGTATCTGTATTCATTACACACATAATTGTATTTTTTTCATCATATCTAAAATAAACATACAACCCATTGGATGGTACATATTGCATTAATTTACCCGTACGCAATGCACTTGTTTGTTTGCGATAGTTGGCTAAAATTTTAGTGTATTGTTGAATATATTTTTCATTACTGGTTAAACCTTCTCCTGTAAAAGCATTCTTCTTATCCCCCTTCCAGCCACCCGGAAAATCTAGCCGAACATCTCCATCGTGTGGGTAACTTTTCCCTCCCATTAAAATTTCTGTGCCATAATACAATTGCGGTATTCCTCGTGTAGTGAATAACCATGCTAAACCCATTTTTACTTTTGCAATACTACTATCAACAACCGAATAAATACGGGACATATCATGGTTATCTAAAAAAATTAAATTATTTAAAGGATGTTCATATAAGAAATCTAAACTCATAGTATTGTATAAACTATTTACACCATTTTGTTGTGTTAATGCAGGTTGAATGCCTTTAAATAAAATTTCAAAATCAATGGCTCCAGTTAAATTGCTTTTATATTTTGTATTAAGTTTATTAACTGTAAAATAAGCTTGATTAACTGCACCTTCGCACCAGTTCTCTCCTACCATTGTCATTTTTGGATATTCATCAGTTAATGCTTTATTACATTTATTCATAAAATTTAAATCAACATATTTATAAGTATCAATTCTCCAACCATCAACACCAAATTTTTCTACGCACCAAATAGCATGTTGAATTAAGAAATTGGCTACATATGGGTTTGATTGGTTTACATCGGGCATTTCTTTTGTAAACCAACCATCTGACATTTGTTTTTTATCTTTTTCAGAAGCATACGGATCAAAAAATACTTGCTCTTTATAATTTGGTTGTGTAAAAGTTGGCCATTGATGAATCCAATTTTTATTTGGAGGGTCTTGTTGCATCCAATGCCATAAACCAACATGATTATATACTGCATCTTGCATTAGTTTCATTCCACGTTTGTGTAATTCATTGCTTAATTTTAAATAAGCTTCTTCTCCGCCTAAGCGTTTATCTATTTTATAATGATTTGTAAATGCATAGCCATGTTCGGTTCTGTTTGGCATATCATTTTCAATAACCGGAGTTAACCAAACTGTTGTTGCACCTATGTTTTGAATATAATTTAAATGATTAATAATGCCTTGCAAATCTCCGCCATGTCGTAAATAAATAGAATCTCTGTTTAAACTTTGATCTTTATATTCTTCAACTCTATCATTACTTTCATCTCCATTACTAAATCTATCCGGCATTAAGAAATATACAAAATCGTTTGAGTTAACGCCTTGAGCAAATGCAGTTCCATTGCCTTCTCTTCTTTTCTTTAGTTCCCATATAACAGCATGTGCTTTTGTTCCTGTAATAAATTCTATTGTTACATCTCCTTCTTTTGCTGTTGCTGCAATTTCAATATCAACAGCAACATATTTTCCATTCTCAAAGTCATGAATATTTTTTACAGTAATGCCCGGATATTTTATACTTATTTTTTCATTCTTAAAACCTTCGTATTCACCTTTTATTAATAACTGAACTTTATTATGTTTCATTCCAACCCACCAATTGGGTGGATACACTTCTGCATATTGTGCATGTAATGATAACTGAACTACAGTTAACAAGGTTAATAGAAATATTTTTTTCATAAAGTAGTCTTTGAGTTTAAAGTAATTAGAAATACTAATTCATTTTATTCAGTTTTCACTGTGTTTTTAATATCATTTTCTTTTACAATGAAAGCACATACAATACCTGCAATAATTAATAAACAGCCGCCAACAAGTACAGCAGTTAATTTATCGTTGTGTAAGAAGTTTGTCATAATTTTTCCGAAGAATAAAGAAGCAATAATTTCGGGCAGTACAATAAAGAAATTAAAAATACCCATATAAATTCCCATTTTATCTTCAGGTATAACACCTGCCAACATTGAATATGGCATTGATAAAATAGATGCCCATGCAATGCCTACCATACTCATTGCAACATATAATAATGAAGGTTCTTGAATAAATTTAACGCTTATTAAACCTATTCCTCCAATTATTAAACAAAGGGTATGGGTGTATTTTTTCCCAATTTTACTTACCCAAAATGGTAAGGTAAATGCAAATAAAAAAGTAATTAAATTAAGTATGGCAGAAGTTGTATTTGCATATTCTAAACCTTGTGTATATACAGTACTATTGGTTACCGCATCTCCTTTAAAAATATCTGAAGCTACTCCGGTACTATAATAAAACCACATTAAGAATAATCCAGGCCATGTAATAAAATTAACTAATGCCAATCGTTGCATTTGTTTTGGCATTAAAACAATTGAATTAAAAATTTCTTTTATTCCGCCACCAAAACCTTTGTTGCTTTCTTTTATTTTATTTCTCCAATTTAAATCGCTTGGCGGATATTCTTTGCTGGTAACAATAGTGTACATAACTGCTATAAAAAAAACAGCTCCTCCAATATAAAAAGAAATTAATATGTTTTGTGGAATAGAACCGTTTACTTTATCTCTTGAAATATTAAACCACTCTACTAATTTTTGTGGTAAATAACCTGCAATAAATGAAGCCAATCCAATAAACATACTTTGCATTGCAAAACCAAATGAACGTTGTTTTTCATTTAGATTATCTGCAACAAATGCTCTAAAAGGTTCCATGCTTATGTTAATGCAAGAATCTAATACCCATAATGTACCTGCTGCCATCCATACGGCTGATGAGTTGGGTAAGAAAAATAATGCAGCAGAACTTAATAAAGCACCTATTAAGAAATACGGTCTTCTTCTTCCTAAATATTTATTCCATGTTCTATCACTTAAATAACCAATTATTGGTTGAATGATTAAGCCCGTCATTGGTGCTGCTAACCATAATCCGGGAATTTCTTCGGGCTTGGCTCCAAGAAATTCGTAGATGGCACTCATATTGCCCATTTGTAAACTCCAACCAAATTGAATTCCAAAAAAACCAAAGCACATGTTTAGAATTTGCCAGAAAGATAGTTTTGGCTTTATGCCGGTATAGGCTGTTGACATAGCAATTGTTTTAGAAAATCGTTAATGTGTATTATTTACACCGTTGTGAAAATAGCATAAAAAAACATCCTTTTATTAAAAGGATGCCCTTTTTTTAAATAACAAATCCATCGGGTAATATTGCCCCTTTTTTTACTACAACTATTCCATCTTTAACCGTATATAGTGGATGATCAATATTCTCTAAATGTTTTCCTCCATTAATTCTAATATCATTTCCTATTCGGCAATTTTTATCAATAATTGCATCTTTAATATAACACCTATCGCCAATGCCAATTTTAGGAATGCCTTTTGTTATATTTTCTTGCATTAGTTCTAAAGTTTCATAATAATCGTTACCCATAATGTAACTGTTTACAACTGTTGTTCCATGCCCAATTCTGGCTCTAATGCCCACAACAGAGTTTTCTAACCTGCTGGCTAAAATGATTGAACCTTCTGCTATTAAAGTTTTTTCTAACGTTGTTCCACTAATTTTTGCGGGCGGTAGCATTCTTGCACGCGTGTAAACGGTATTAGTATTATCAAATAAATTGAAAGGCGGTAGTTCGTATGTTAAAGCCAAGTTTGCTTCAAAAAAAGAATAAATATTTCCTATATCTGTCCAATAACCATCGTATTGATAGCTTACTACATTATGTTTTACAATAGAATTAGGAATTATTTCTTTCCCAAAATCTGTTGCAGATGGGTATTCATCCTTCAATAAATCAAATAAAACATTTTTATTAAAAACATAAATACCCATTGATGCTAAATATACTCTTCCTGCATTCAGCATTGCTTTACCGGTGTCGCTAACCCATTCATTCAATACATCATTCTTAGGTTTTTCAATAAATGATGTGATTCTTTTTTCTTCATTGGTTTTCATAATACCAAATTCGGAAGCTTCTTTTGCTACTACGGGAATAGTTGCAATTGATATATCGGCACCTTTTTGTTTGTGCTCATTTATCATTTTTGTAAAATCCATTTGATACAATTGATCTCCGCTAAGTATTAAAACATATTCATATTCTAAATTATGTATATGTCTTAATGATTGACGAACTGCATCGGCAGTACCTTGAAACCATCCGGAATTATCGGGTGTTTGTTCGGCAGCCAAAATATCTACAAAGCCGGTGCTAAATGCACTAAAGTGATAAGTGTTTTTTATGTGTTTATTTAAAGAAGCAGAATTAAATTGTGTTAATACAAACATTCTATTAATAGAACTATTCATGCAATTACTAATTGGAATATCTACCAATCGATATTTGCCTGCAATAGGTACTGCAGGTTTTGAACGAGCTGCAGTTAAAGGATATAATCTTGTACCGGCACCTCCGCCAAGTATGACTGCTATTACAGAATTTGTTAATGAAGACATAGCCAATATTTATGTTAATTGATAATTTTTATTTACAGTTAAAACTAATGTTATTAATTTATAATTGCATTGATTAAATGCAATTTATTTTATAGACTGATATAAATTAATGTATTGTTGAACTGTGTCTTCCCAGCTATGATTAATTTGCATAATATGTTGCCGCATCCACTTCATATGTGTTTCATCTTTATACACACTAATTGCACGGCTTGCGGAATAATGAATATCGGCAACAGTTGCATTATTAAACCTAATGCCAAAACCTTCCCATTCTCCCATATCTGTAACTGTATCTTGTAAACCTCCTGTGCTTCTTACCATTGGTATAGTGCCATAACGTAAAGCATACATTTGGTTTAAACCGCAAGGTTCTACGCGACTGGGCATTAATAAAAAATCTGCACCGGCATACATTTGGTGTGATAATGCTTCTTTAAACCCGTTTTCAAAATGGTAGTAACCCGGAAAATTTCCATTTATATTGGTTAATTCCCATTCAATATGCGGATCGCCATTTCCTAAAACTAAAAAGCTTACTTCATTTTTCATTGCATTTAGAATGGTTAATAAAGCGTTCGGTAAAATATCGGCTGCTTTTTCTCCTACCAATCTTCCAATAAAAACTATTAATGGAACATTTTCGTTTAAGTTAAATTGCTGACATAAAATTTTTTTATTTTTTTTCTTGCCTGTTTTTAAACTTGTTGTTTTATAATGATATTTTATTAGGGGGTCGGTATGCGGATTCCATACTTCATTATCAATTCCATTTAGTATTCCGCTGCATTTGCCTTGTTCATATTCAAATAATTTTTCTAAGCCATTGCTATTGTATTTCAGTTCATTCATATAACTCTGGCTTACTGTAGTTACTTTCCACGCACATTTTATGGCAGATGCTAATGGATTAATAGTGTTACCCCAATCTAATTCTCCCCACTTCCATGTATCCCATTCGGGAATGTATATGCTTTTGTCCCATCCCATCCAACCTTGATATTGTGCATTATGAATAGTAAGTATGGTAGGTATGTTTTGAAGTTTATTTTTATACGCATAACAATTTTTCATCATAAATGGAATTAACCCTGTATGATGATCGTGACAATGCACTATATCGGGAGCATGTTCCCAATGATTCATCCAATGTACAAATGCAATTTGAAAAGCGGTGAACCTTTCACTATCATCATCATAACCATAAATTTTTTCTCTGTCTAATAATCCGTTTATATCTATTAAGTATAAATCGAAACCTAATTTGTTATGGCGTTCTTTAATGATGGTGTAATCAAAAAAATAATTACCCATATTAGTACTTCCTTTAAAATCTACATCCCATTCATTTTCATATAAAAATTTAGAGCGGTACATGGGCATTATTACTTTGGCATAATGCCCTGCTTTGACTTGATATTTTGGTAATGCACCAACCACATCTCCCAAACCACCTGCTTTTGCCACCGGATAACATTCTGCACTAATATGAATTATTTCCATAATATATAATTGAATGAAATTGTTTAATTAAAGAATATTTTCTTCGTAAAAAGTAAAGGTCAAAGATAAAACATGTTTCATCTTTGACCTTTACTAAAGTAGAATTAAATTGAATATTAAGATGCTTTAAGTGTTTTGCCTATTTTATGTCCTGAAACAGCAAAATATAAAATAAACAAATAGCAAGGTACCATAATCCAAAACGCATTTTGCAAACCTATTTTTGGATTCTGTCCTAAGCTTGCCCATATTCTTGGTAGAATGGCACCGCCTGCAATACCTATAATTAACAAGGCAGAACCTGTTTTTGTATATTTTCCTAAACCATCAATAGCTAATGGCCAAATGGCAGGCCATACCAAAGCATTTGCTATACCTAACAATGCAATACATAAAACCGAAGTATAACCAGTAGTAAAAATTGCAGCAACAGTAAATACTACACCCAATATTGCAGAAATTTTAAGTGCAGTTGCCTGTGAAATAAAATTAGGTATAGCAATAATTCCTAATATATAACCTATCAGCATGCTTATCATAGTATATGTAGTAAAATGTTTAGCAACATCTAAACTAATACCAATAGAACTGCCATATAGTTGAATAATATCTCCTGCCATTACTTCAACACCAACATATAAGAATAAAGCAATAAAACCCAACCACAAATATGTATAGCTGAAAATATTTTTATTATTTTGTAATGAATTGATTTCTGTTTCTTCTTCACCCTCTGCTTTTACTTCCGGAAGGTGAGCAAAATAAATAAACACTGCCAATAATACTAAAACTATAGATATAATAACATAAGGCATTATTACACGTGATGCCAATATATTCAACTCTGCAATTTTTTGGGTTTGGTTCATTGTTAATAACTTCGTTTTAAATTCATCAGCACCTTTAAGTACAATAGCTCCTAGTATTAATGGAGCAAGAGCTCCTGCCAATTTATTGCAAATACCCATTATGCTTATACGTTTAGCAGCACTTTCAATTGGCCCAAGAATAGTGATGTATGGGTTTGATGCTGTTTGCAAAAGAGCCAGCCCTGTGCCAATGACAAATAATGCAACCAAGAAAAATCCAAATGTGCGTGCGTTTGCCGCAGGAATAAATAATAATGCTCCTATTGCCATTATTAATAGGCCTACAATCATTCCATTTTTAAAGCCCGTTAATTTTAAAACCCATGAAGAAGGGAAAGCCATCACCGCATAAGAAACATAAAATGCAAAAGTTACCAATACTGCTTCTTCCGGTGTAAGTTCACATGCTATACTTAAATAAGGAATTAATGTACTATTAGACCAAGTAACAAATCCAAAAATAAAAAATAAAGTACCAATAATAAGTAAAGGAAAAGTGTAGTTCTTTTTTTCAACAACATTTTTTTCAGGCATATTCTAAAAATTTGCCTAACATAAGAAAGTTTTTTTAAACAAAATAATAATCTGCTTTTATATTTAACAACAAATTCTATTGTATGAATATTCCCGTATCACAACAATATGCCATAGGTATTGATATTGGCGGCACTAATACTGTTTTTGGAATAGTTGATCATAGAGGCTCTATTCAATACCGCGGGGCAATGAGTAGCAGAAACCATGATACTATTGAACCATATATTGATGAATTATATGATTTAATTATTCCATCTATTGAAAGTATTGGTGGTATTGAATATATACGAGGTATTGGCATTGGTGCACCCAACGGAAATTATTATACGGGCACTATTGAATATGCTCCTAATTTAAGATGGAAAGGTGTGGTTCCCTTGGCTACATTAATTACTGAAAAATTTCAATTACCCTGTGCATTAACTAATGATGCTAATGCAGCAGCAGTTGGAGAAATGATGTATGGTGCTGCAAAAGGTATGAAAGATTTTATAATGATTACTTTAGGAACCGGTGTAGGCAGCGGCATTGTTGCCAATGGCCAATTAATATACGGACATGATGGGTTTGCAGGAGAATTAGGTCACACCATTATTATACCTAATGGAAGATTGCATACAGGTACCGGTGCAAAAGGATGTGTAGAAGTATATTGCTCTGCAACAGGTGTTAAATTAACTGCATTAGAATTGTTAGAGAAAAATTCAACAAGAAATTCTTTATTATTAAACTATGATAAGAATGAAATTGATAGCAAAATAGTATATGAGTGTGCTATTGCCGGAGATGAGTTGGCGAATGAGGTTTATGCATACACCGGAAAAATTTTAGGAATGGCATTAGCAAATTTTATAATGTTTTCATCGCCCGAAGCTATTATATTATTTGGTGGTTTATGCAAAGCAGGAGATTTATTATTGCAGCCAACTCGCCAACACATGGAAGCCAATCTTCTCCCTATTTTTCAAAATAAAGTGAAATTGTTGTTTAGTGAATTGAAAGAAGATGATGCTGCCGTTTTAGGAGCTAGTGCCTTGGTTTGGGAATTAAAATCGTTAGAAAGCCTCTGATAATTGCAAATAAAATCCGCTATTATTATGCGTACCTATTCCATAATCAAGTCGGAGGTTTAATTTTTCTTTTTTGCTTAATTGAAAACGTAATCCTCCTCCGTACGAGTATTTTAAAGTGTTTAAACTAATACCACTTATTGTATGGCTAACATCTCCGCAATCTGCAAACACTACGGCTCCTATTCTTTTATAAATTGGGAAACGATATTCTGCCTGAAAAACATATTGATTATTATCTCTATATCTTCCGTCATAATAACCACGCATACTATTATAACCGCCAAATGTGGCTAAACTTCTAAATGGTATTTCTTTACCATCAGTTATAAACCAATAAGCCTGTAATGCTAATACTTGTTTTTTATAAATGGATAAAAATGTTCTTATATCAACAACATAATTAGTGTAGTTATATTTAGAACCTAATAGTTTATCGAAATGATTAAAATAAGCCTGAGCAAACCAGCCTTTATTGGGTGCAAAAGCATCATTTCTTGTATCATAAGTAAAACTTATGCCAAGTCCTGAAGCAAGGTAGCCATATCTTCCTGCAATATCTTCTTTATCAAAAATGCCACCATGTGTGTATTCAACATTATATACATTTTGCAATTCGTATAATGCACCTAAATATAAATTATCACCCAAATGCCTCATTAAATGCAGATAAATATAGTATTGATGATAGTTATAATTTTCTTCTGCACTATCCGGAGAATTATTTCCTATTCCCCAAAATTTATCAGGAAAAGCACTATAAGATAGTTGATGATTTAATATATATTTTTCTTTATTAAAATATTCTGCTCCATTAATTGCCGCAATAAATTGTTTGTTTAAAGTATATGCTACTAATGATTGAATATTAGATGTTCGGGTATTGGTATCTGATTTTGAAAGATGAAAAGTAAATGAACCTGCTACACCAAGCATTAATTTAGTTTCAATGGAATTAGCAATTATTGGAAATACAAGTAAACTTTTTTTATTTACGGTATCAGTATTTTTTTTAGGAACAACTTTTGACGGAGTTTGACTATTTAAAGTTGCTGTGATACACAAACAAATAAGCAATATCAATATTTTGTGTTTTCGCATAATTTACAAATAAACTCAAAATCTGTTTCATACTTTAAAATTTTGCAATTATATTTGCAGCCCTAATTCAAAAATGGCTGCGTAGCTCAACTGAATAGAGCATCTGACTACGGATCAGAAGGTTTTAGGTTTGAATCCTAACGCGGTCACCATTAAAAAAAGCTTCAAATTTTTGAAGCTTTTTTAGTTTTATATCTATCGTTATTCTTGCATAGTTTATTATTTTAATTATTGGGTGGAATATGGCAGGGCTTGCCTTTTGTTGGTCCACCACCATCTTCTACACGTTTACAAATTGGAGGTAATTTTTTATACGCATCAGGTTCAGCCCGGGTGCTATCTGCATCAAAACCCGCATTGTTAATGGCTGTTTTTATTTCATCTGCCGAAACTCTGTCAGGATGATAAAAAATTTTTATTTCGCCTTGCAATAAATTAAATCTATAATCCGTCATACCATTTTGCATATTCATGGCGTTTTCTGTTTTCAAATAATTCATCAATTTTTCTTTGCAAACCCAACATTTCAGGTTAGCACTTTTAATGGTAAGCCATTCCATTTTTGCGTTCATTACTTGTGCATTTACAAATACAATGGCAAAAACAAAACAAGTGGTAAGTAATACTATTTTTTTCATTGTGATAATTTTACTGCATCCATTCAGATGGATTTTCTCTCCAACTATTTAATAAATTTTCGGTATCAGCACTTACTATATTTTTTTCTAACGCTAATTGAATAAGTGTAGTATAATTAGTAAGCGATTGAATTTTAACATTCGCATTTTCAAAAGCTTTTGTTGCAACAGTAAAACCATAATTAAAAATTGAAACCATGCCTACCACTTCTACTCCTTCTTTACGCAAAACATCAACCACTTGTAAACTACTTTTTCCTGTAGAAATTAAATCTTCAATAACCAACACTTTTCTTCCTTTTTCATAAAAGCCTTCAATTTGGTTAGATAAGCCGTGATCTTTGGGTTTGGGCCTAACATATATATAAGGAAGTTTTAATTGATCTGCAGCCATTGCTCCCCAAGCAATTCCTGCTGTTGCAACGCCTGCAAGCATTTCGGCTTCAGGAAATTTTTCAAATATTACATTACACAATTCACTTTTTATAAATTCTCTTTGAAAAGGAAATGAAAGTACTTTTCTGTTATCGCAATAAATTGGACTTTTCCAGCCACTTGCCCAAGTAAAGGGTTTGTTGGGGCTTAATTGAATTGCTTGAATTTGTAATAATTTTTCTGCAACTGCTTTTTCGTTTGTCATACTGCTAAGATAATAGAACATTCATAAATTAATTGGATGGGCGGCAACATAAAATTTACTTTGCGTTTTATATTTGAAGCAAGGATTTGATAAATAAGAATTCAATAAAGTAAATAATGAAAACAATTATTGCAGCTGGTGGATTGGTTTATAATGAACGCAATGAATTATTAATGATTTATAGAAGAGGAAAATGGGATTTGCCAAAAGGAAAATTAGATGCAGATGAAACAATAGAAATGTGTGCAGTTAGAGAAGTGAAAGAAGAAACAGGATTATTACAGATTGAATTATTAAAATTTATTGGAAAAACATATCACAGTTATTATGATATTTGGTTGAATGAAGATGTACAAAAAGAAAGTTGGTGGTATGAAATGAAAGTAAATTCAAACGAAAAAATTATTCCACAAAAAGAAGAAGGTATTGAAACTGTTGAATGGGTAAATGAAAGGGATTTACCAAACAAGTTAAACAACAGCTACCCAAGCATTATTGAAATTATTGCAAAATATAAAATGCAATAATTATTTTTTAAAAGAATGAATAACGGCTTCCGGCAAAAATGGTGAAGCATCTCCTCCGTTTCTTAAAATATCTCTTACAATAGTTGATGCTACAGAAGTATATTTAGGTTCTCCGGTTAAAAAAATTGTTTCAATAGTTTTATCTAAAGTTCTATTGGCATCTGCAATTGTTTTTTCGTATTCAAAATCGCTTACATAACGTATTCCGCGTAAAATAAATTTAGCTCCAATTTTGCGGCAGTAATGAACAGTTAATCCATCAAAAGTTACACTTTCTACTTTTGGCTCGTTTGCATAAATATCATTAAACCATTGCATACGTTGCTGTGCAGTGAACATAGGATTTTTAGCAGCATTTACGCCAATTCCCACAAAAATTTTATCAAATAAAGGTAAGGCTCTATCAATAATATCGGTATGTCCAAGTGTAACAGGATCAAAGGTTCCGGGAAATAAACATATACGCATAGGGCAAGTTATAAGTGAATATAATTGTTCGTTATTTGTAAAATTAGTTTTCTCTATTTGCCAACAAATATAAAACAGCCATTCTTACGGCAACACCATTTTCAACCTGATTTAGAATAATGCTAAAAGGCCCATCGGCAACATCGCTATCTAACTCAACACCTCTGTTAATAGGCCCCGGATGCATAATAGTAATTTCTTTTCCTAAACTTTCTAATATTTTTTTGTTAATACCGTATGCAATATTGTATTCACGTAATGATGAAAATAAAGGTTGATTTTGTCTTTCTAATTGTATGCGTAACACATTGGCAACATCGCACCATTGCAATACTTTTTTTAAATTGTATTCAACTTTCACATTAAAAGTTTCTTCAATATATTTTGGTATTAATGTTGGGGGGCCGGTAATTATTATTTCTGCTCCCATTTTTTTCAATAGGTACATATTACTCATTGCTACGCGGCTGTGTAAAATATCCCCAATAATGGCAACTTTTAGCCCTTTCAGTTCTCCAAATTTTTCTTTCATGGAAAAAGCATCTAATAATGCTTGTGTAGGATGTTCATTAATTCCATCTCCTGCATTTATAATTGGTACAGGAATATGTTTAGAAAGAAAATGTGGTGCTCCGCTGGCACTATGCCTCATTACAACCATATCAACCTTCATACTAAGAATGTTGTTTACGGTATCTAATAAGGTTTCTCCTTTGGCTGCACTTGAGCCACTAACTGCAAAATTAACTGTATCGGCACTTAATCTTTTTTCGGCTAATTCAAATGAAATGCGTGTGCGGGTTGAGTTTTCGTAAAATAGATTTACAATTGTTACATCTCTTAATGAGGGAACTTTTTTTACCGGCCTTTGTAAAACATCTTTAAAATTAGCTGCTGTAGAGAGAATTAAGTTGATATCCTCAGTAGTGAGGTTTTTAATACCAAGTAAGTGTTTGGTAGATAGTTCCATTAAAAAGCGAAGATAAAAGATTTGTTAGAAGTAACAAGTTTGAGTTTAAAAATTTCAGCGGTTTGTATATTAATTCTTTATGTGCAATTTGTTTTATGCGTCTATATACTTATCACACTAAAACTACTTCTTCATTTTCCCCCCAATTTACTTTTACTTTTTCCGAAACAAATGTATCAATAGCTCTGCCTGTATAATTGGATTGTATAGGGAATTCTCTGCTAAATCTTCTATCAATTAAAACACATAATTCTACTTTTTTAGGTCGGCCAAAATCAAGCAAAGCATCTAATGCAGCACGGATGGTTCTTCCTGTATATAACACATCATCTACAATAATTACATTTTTGTTTTCAATGCTAAAATGAATATCGGTTTTATTGGCTACATGTAACTCTTTTCTAATATCATCTCTATAAAAAGTAATATCTAATTTGCCGTACAATAGTTGTGCAGGGGCAATTAATGTTTTTAATTCTGCTACAATTTTATCGCTAAATAAAACACCTCTGGGTTGAATGCCAATAATAACCGTATCGGTAAAAGGCACGTGGGTTTCCATAATTTGATGTGCCAACCTTTTTACGGTTAATGCCATTTGCGATTGTGAAAGAATTGTTTTCACTAAAAAATTTTTGCTAAAATTACAAGGTATCATTCACATTGCATTTGTTTAATAAAAAAATGAACATTATTTTTTAAACTCGCATTACCAACTATATTGCAAACTATGCTAACCATAAGTGCATTAAAATTATTTCATTTTAAAAATTACACAACCTACCAATGTAGTTTTAATACACCTATTGTAGCTATTTGTGGTGCAAACGGAAGTGGGAAAACTAATTTATTAGATGCTATTTATTATTTGTGTTTTACAAAAAGTTATTTTTTAAAACAAGATAATTTGATTGTTAAACATAATACAGCAGGAATGCGTGTTGAAGGTTTTTTTTTAAAGAATGAAACAACATTAAATGCCGTTGGCATTTTGCGTGAAAATAATAAGAAAGAATTTTTGTTGAATGATGAAGCATACAAAAAATTATCGCATCATATTGGCAAATTACCTTGTGTAATGATTGCTCCGGATGATGTTGAAATTATTAGTGGCACAAGTGAAGAAAGAAGAAAATTTATGGATGCTGTTTTATCTCAACTGAATAACAATTATTTACAATGGTTAATTGATTATAATAAAATTTTACAGCAACGTAATAGTTTCTTAAAACATGCTTCAACGCAAACTTATTTTGATGAAACTTTATTAGCAACATTAGACCATCAACTATCAATACATGCAGCATTAATTTATGAAGAACGAAAACTTTTCTTTCAAACATTTACATCAACTGTTATTAAATTATACCACTCAATTGCAGGTAAAAACGAAAACATTGAAATAACTTACGAGAGCCAACTTTTAAATAATAGTTTGCAACATCTTTTAACGGAAAACAGACAAAAAGATTTGTATTTACAACGCACCGGATTTGGTATTCATAAAGATGACATAAACATAACTATAAACAACCAATCGTTTAAATTAATTGCATCGCAAGGACAAAGAAAAAGTTTATTGTTTGCACTAAAATTAGCAGAGTTTGAAACCTTAAAACAACATAAAGGCTTCTCTCCCATTTTATTATTAGATGATATTTTTGAAAAATTAGATGCAGAAAGAATGCATTATTTATTGCAAAAAGTTTGTGTTGAAAATAATTGTCAGGTTTTTATTACCGATACACATAAACAAAGGTTAGAACAGCATTTAAACAATTTACAAGTTAAGTTTCAGTTGATAGAATTGTAAATTATAAATGTAGCCATCAACCACCGGAAGTGAATTGCAGCAGCTAAAATTTTCAAAGCATTGAGTGTTGGTTGTAACATCTGCTTTGTTTAGTGAATAAAAAATTAAGTTTTAAACATGTTGAGGCAAATGATATATTCGCATTATGGCACAATATTCAATAGGCGATGCATTAAAAAAATTTCTCTCAAAAAGTAGATTATCTAACGGATTGCGTGCTGCACAAATTAATGAAGTGTGGGAAAGCATGATGGGAAAAACTATTGCTAAGTACACCGAGAAAATTGAAATTATTAATCAAACATTATTTATTACCACACATGTTGGCCCGTTAAAAAATGAATTGCTTTATCAGAAAACACTTATTATACAACGTGTAAATGAAGCATTTAATGAAAAAGTAATTACTGAAGTGGTTATTCGATAATAATATCCACCAAATACGTATTGGGATTGCGTTTTTATGCAACAAAATTTATCTGAAGCATATACTTCACTTCTCTATTTTTGCACCTCAAAAATTTAATAAACAGTTTACACATGAAAGTAATGAAATTCGGTGGTACAAGTGTAGGCAAACCTGAACGTATGTTTCAAGTGGCTGAACTAATTACCAAAGATGCCGAACCCAAAATTGTAGTATTAAGTGCATTAAGCGGCACTACCAATGCATTAGTAAGTATTAGCAATAGTCTTGCACAAGGAGATAAACATACCGCCAAACAAAAGATTGATGAATTAGAAATCCATTATAAAAAATTTGTACTAGAGTTAGTGAAAACTGAAACTGCTCAAGCAAAAGCCAATGCAGTTATTAAAGAGCATTTTGAATTTTTAAATATTATATTAAGAATATCTTTTAGTGAGGCATTGAATAAAGATATTTTGGCACAAGGCGAACTAATGAGTACCAAAATGTTTTCTGTTTATTTGGAAGAAATAAATATTAATCACATGCTTTTACCTGCTTTAGAATTTATGAGTATTGATGCCAACGAAGAACCGCAGTTAAAAGACATAAGCAATAAATTGAAAGAAATTTTAAAGCAAAACAATAACAAACAATTATTTATTACGCAAGGTTATATCTGTCGAAATGCAAGAGGCGAAGTAGATAATCTAAAACGAGGAGGAAGTGATTATACCGCATCATTAATTGCGGCTGCTATTAATGCAAGTGTTTGTGAGATATGGACAGATATTGATGGTATGCACAACAACGACCCTCGCATTGTAGATAAAACAGTTGCTATAGAACAACTAAGTTTTGATGAAGCTGCAGAGCTTGCATATTTTGGAGCAAAAATTTTACATCCAACCTGCATCTGGCCAACGCAACAAACAAAAGTTCCGGTTAAATTGTTAAACACAATGCAACCTAATGCAAAGGGAACAGTTATTAAAGAAGATGCCGGAAGCGTTGGTGTAAAAGCACTAGCAGCTAAAGATGGAATTATTGCCATTAAAATTAAAAGCAGCAGAATGTTGTTGGCTTATGGTTTTTTAAGAAAAATTTTTGAAGTATTTGAAAAATATAAAACACCCATTGATATGGTTACTACATCTGAAGTAGCTGTATCTGTAACAATAGATAATGATGCTGAATTAGAAAATATTGTAAGAGAATTGGACCCTTTTGGAACCATTGAAGTTGATAAGCAACAAACCATTATTTCTATTGTAGGAAATGAAATTGCCGAAACAAAAGAAATATTAAAAAAATTGTTTGATGCTATTGAAGGTGTACCTGTTAGAATGGTTAGCTACGGCGGAAGTCCACACAATATTTCTTTATTAGTAAACGATACTTATAAAAAACAAACATTACAATTATTAAATAAAGGGTTATTCGGATTATAAAAAAAATCCGTACATAAAAATAAAGCCCTGCAATGCAGGGCTTTATAGTATTCAAAAAAAATGTAATCAACTAATCTCTCTTCCCCATTTGTTTTAAGAAACGAACATGTGCTACCACTGCTCTACGCATGGTTGGATATTCAATATATTTTAATTGATATTCAGCACAAACCTGTTTAATAATTTTACTAATAGCAGGGTAATGAACATGAGAAATTTTGGGGAACAAATGGTGTTCAATCTGAAAATTTAAACCACCTAATAACCAACATACTAATTTGTTTTTGGTTGCAAAATTGGCTGTAGTTTTTATTTGGTGTGCAGCAAATTCATCTGGCAATTTATTTTCACTTACATCTGCAACCGGAAATTGTGCATCTTCAACAGTATGTGCTAATTGAAATACAATACTTAAAATAAAACCTGCTACAAAAGTGAAAGTTATAAAACCTAATAACCATGCTAACCATCCACAAAAAATAATTGGTAATGCAATAAATACAGCACCATGATAAATTTTTACTAACCAAAAACTAATATGCTCTTTAGTACTCATTCTTTTTAAGGGCACATCTCCTATTCTTCCTGTAAAATATTTATTATAATCACTAAAAAAAATCCAAAACACATACAACATCATATACAATACCCAGAAATAGAGGTGTTGAAAGCGATGCATTTTGTATCTTTTTTGCGACGGTGCCATTCTCATTAAAAAACCTATTTCAATATCATCATCAACACCATCAACATTAGTAAAACTGTGATGAATCATATTGTGTTTCATATTCCACATAAAGTGGTTAGCACCCAACATGTTTAATGAGTAAGCGGCCAATTTATTTTGCCATTTATGTTTACTAAAACTTCCATGACTACCATCGTGCATTACATTAAAACCAATGGCAGCAATTAATCCACCCAAAACCACGCATTCGGCCAATCCCCAATACCATACAGGCGTAAAAATTAATAAGTGAATATAAATGGCAACAAATGCCGTTACTAAAATAATGGCTTTGGTAAATAAACTTAAATTACCTGTTATTGAAATATTATTTTCATCAAAATATTGTTGCACCCGCTTACGCAAATCTGCATGTAAAGAATTAGTTGTAACGGGATATTTTGGAGTAACAGTTTTTATTGACATAAGCATTATAAAAGAACCGCAAATTTAGCATAAATTATTTTTTTTACTTGTTAAATATTTCAACAAAAGCAACGCAACGTGAAAACCTGAAATTAATTGTATAATACAGTAATAATCTTTCCACAATATTGAATAACTAAAACAAGCGGTTTTGGGGAAAAATATTTTAGTTTGATGATGAAATGATAACACAATATTCAACGTTATTGAATCGTGAACTGGTTATCATCACTCAAAAAACCAAAACCATGCAACAAACAAAAGAATTAAACGCATTATTTACACTAATTGACGATCCGGATCAAGAAGTGTACACAACCGTTTCTAATAAAATTGTAGAATTTGGTACAGGCATCATTCCTAATTTAGAAAATTTATGGGAAAACACTTTAAATGAATCTATTCAAGAACGAATTGAATTATTAATTCACCGATTACATTATACAGACTTAACCAACGATTTAATAGAATGGAGAGATAGTGCTTATCACGATTTATTGTTTGGAGCTTTATTAGTTGCCAAATATCAATATCCCGATTTGCACTCTACACCCGTATTACAAGAAATTGAAAAAATACGCCGAAATGTTTGGTTAGAGTTAAACAGTTTTCTTACACCGCTTGAGCAAGCAAATGTTTTATCAAGCATTCTATACAATTATTATAATTTAAAAGGTGTTGAAGTAAATTACGATAACCCTGATGATTTTTTTATACATAAAGTAGTGGAATCAAAAAAAGGTAACGCTATAAGCAACGGAATTATTTATCAGGTAATGTGCGATTTGTTAGATATAAATGCAAAAATTATTAATATTCCCAAACAAGTAATTATAGCATTCTATCATTCTGATTATGATCCGGCAACCCACAAAGGCCATCCGCAAGAAAAAATACATTTTTATGTAGATGCCGTTAATGGCCACGCTTATTCACATAACGATATTGAAGCTTATTTTAAAAGAGTTTCAGTACCCTCAATACCTGCCTATTACAAACCTATTTCACATAAAAGAACCATACAAATTATGTTAGAAGAAGTTTCAAAATGTTTTAAACTTCCTTCAAACCAATACAAACAAACCGAACTATTAGCATTAGCAGATTTATTAGACAATTAATTTTATGAACCCGGCAACATTATTTCATTAACAACATTGTTGCGTCGCACACTTGTACACATTATACTTTGTGCATCAAAAGTTTTGCTTACTTATCTTCGCCGCAAGTAATTAATTATTCCATACATGAAAGTTTTCAAATTCGGAGGAGCTAGCGTAAACAACGTAGAACGTATTCAAAATATTCCCAACATTCTTCAGCAATATAAAAACGAAAACCTTGTTATTATTATATCTGCAATGGGCAAAACAACCAATGCCTTAGAAAAAGTTGCAGAAGCATTTTACAACAACAATCAAACAACAGCACTTGAATTATTTAACATTGTTAAACATCAACATTTAAATACAACAAAATATTTATTACTAACAAATTATAATGCGTGTATTGCACAACTAAATGATTTTTTTACAGAAATTGAATGGCTGCTACACGATAAACCCATAAAAGAATTTGATTATTACTACGATCAAATTGTGTGTATAGGAGAATTATTAAGTACCGCAATTATTAGCCATTATTTAAACGAAGTAAATATTACCAACACTTGGTTAGATGTAAGAGATATTATAAAAACCGATAATAATTTTAGAGATGCCAATGTTGATTGGAAGCAAACAACAGAAAGAACAAAAACAATTAATAATAAAATACAAACAGCAGAAAAACCTACCATTTTTTTAACACAAGGTTTTATTGGCTGTACCGATGAAAATGAAAGTACAACACTTGGCAGAGAAGGAAGTGATTATACCGCATCAATTTTTGCCAACCTACTTAATGCAGAAAATTTAACTATTTGGAAAGATGTGGAAGGCGTTATGAATGCCGACCCCAAAGAGTTTTCTGATGCAACATTAATCAACGAATTAAATTTTAATGAAGTAATTGAAATGGCTTATTACGGAGCACAAGTTATTCACCCCAAAACTATTAAACCTTTACAAAACAAAAATATTCCGTTGCATGTAAAATGTTTTCTAAACAGTAGTTTGCCCGGCACCATTATTCACAACAAACAAATAAAAAAACTTCCTCCTATTACAGTTATTAAAAAAAATCAAACATTAATTCATTTAAGCAGTATTGACTTTTCTTTTGTGGGAGAACAGCCAATGGCAATTCTTTACAATAATTTTAATGAGTTAAAACTTAAACCTAATTTAATACAAACAGGTGCCATTAATGTGCAAGTATGTATTGATGATAAAAATGAAAAGATTGAAAAATTAGCTTTTGCAATTAATCATTTATTTGAAATACAGGTAGAAAAAGATTTAACCTTACTCACTATTCGCCATTATAATCAAACTCAGTTACAGCAATTAATAGAAGGAAAAGAAATTGTGTTAATTCAACAAACAAAAACAACCATACAAATCTTGTATAAATAAATTGTAATAGCTACAATATTACGTATTCACCTTTTTCGTTTACAGAAATTAATGGTAGTTTTTTAGTGCGTTCAAAATAATCAAATACTTGTTTTATAGTTGCGGTAAAATGATGGTAACTAATATTATCCTTTGTTGTTTTATCGTAATACTCAACACTTTTTGCATTATTAAATCGTATGGGAAAAATATGAACAGGAATAAAATCTTGTCCCGCAGTTTTTGCGTAAGAAGCCAGAATGTATAACTCTTCAATTTGATTATCGGTAATAGGAATACAGCCAACCGTTATACAATTACCATGAATATAAATATCTCCACCGGGTTTTGTAGAATCACTTAACATGGCATCTGATTCATTAGGGTAATTTAAACCTAACGATAAATGGTACATACTTTTAGGATTAAATAAATTGATAGCATAAAATCCTTCAGGTACTTGATAATCGCCTTCTATTCTTTTAGGTCCTAATGCTCCGCTTAAAGCACAAATTTTATATGTTTTAAAAAGTTTAAAAGCTTCTTTATTATTATTACGTACCCAAACTTCTAATTGGCTATCGTATTTAAAACTTCGGATATATAATTGTTTGGGTGGCCATTGTAGTTGAGCTGTGGCAAACTGTTTTCGCAAAGTATCTTCTTTTGCTTTAAAAACACCGGCAACTTTTGGATTTGTTTTTTGTAAATCAATAAATGAGTATTGGGCAAAATTTGCAGTTGTAATTAATAATACAGTTGCTAATAAAATTAATTGCTTCATGTTTACAAAAATACTTTTCAAAGCATATAAATAAAGTTAATGTTCATTTCTTTTTAGTTATTAAAATACAAAAGGCACAAAGTGTATAACTCAGTGCCTTTGTTATTAAAGATTTCCTCTTAATGCTTGTTCTCGTTCTAATGCTTCAAACAATGCTTTAAAGTTTCCTTTGCCAAAACTTTTGGCTCCTTTACGTTGAATAATTTCAAAAAATAATGTAGGCCTGTCTTGTAGCGGTTTTGTAAATATTTGCAACAAATAACCTTCATCATCTTTATCAATTAAAATTCCTAATTCTTTTAATGGTTTTAAATCTTCATCAATATGCCCTACTCTATCTAAAACAGTATCATAATAACTGCCAGGTACTTTTAAAAATTCTACGCCTCTATTTTGCAATTCGGTAACTGTTTCAATAATATTTTTTGTTGCAATAGCCACGTGTTGTACACCTTCACCATTATAAAAATCTAAATATTCTTCAACTTGACTTTTCTTTTTTCCTTCAGCAGGTTCATTAATCGGAAATTTTACATAACCGTTTCCGCTACTCATTACTTTACTCATTAAAGCAGAATATTCTGTAGAAATATCTTTATCATCAAAACTTAAAATATTTCTAAAGCCCATAACATCTTCATAAAAAGAAACCCATTTATTCATTTGGTTCCAACCAACATTTCCTACACAATGATCTACGTATTGCAATCCTGTTTCTGTTGGGTTGTAATTCGATTTCCATTCAACAAAACCAGGCATAAAAACGCCTTTATAATTTTTTCTTTCAATAAATAAATGCACTGTTTCACCATAAGTATGAATACCACTCATTATCACTTCACCTTGCCCATCGGTAAAAATTTTTGGTTCCATAAAACTTTTTCCACCACGTTGGGTTGTTTGTAACCATGCATCTTTTGCATCATTAACTCTTAACGCAAGAAACTTTACACCATCACCATGTTTATGTACATGTTCAGCTATTACATTATCGGGTTTAAGGGCAGTGGTTAATACAAAAGTTAATTTATTTTGACGTATAACATAGCTTGTTTTTTCTTTCACCCCAGTTTCGGGCCCTGCATAAGCAAGGCTTTTAAAGCCAAATGCTGTTTTATAAAAATGAGCCGCTTGCTTGGCATTACCAACATAAAATTCTACATAATCTGTTCCTTCTAAAGGTAAAAAATCTATGGTTGCTGTTTCTTGTGTTTTATTTGTTTTAAGAACTTGCATAATAAATAATTATGAATAATGAATTATAAATGATGAATAAAAAATTTCTCAAACGCTATTTGTGATGAATGAAAAATCTCGTATATGAGTTGAATATTTTTGGAAAGTTTTTCTTTGTTTATTTGAAATGATGTAAAAATTAAAATAGAATCACACTATCCATTGCAAGTGTTTCCATTAACAATGAATAATTGCTACGCTTATCAGTGAAAATTTTATGGGGATAGTCCGGCATCATTACAAACAAAGTTAATTAAGAATTGTGGTTTAATACAGAATATTCCTCATTTCTAACGCTTCATTTATCATTTACTCAGTCTTATCTTCGCTTAATATTTATAATACAATGAAAGTCGGAATTCTTGGTGGTGGTCAATTAGGTAGAATGTTATTACAAGCTGCCGCAAACTATACCGTTAAAACTTATGTACTTGAAAATGATGATGATTGCCCTGCAGCACATTTATGTCATCATTTTATAAAAGGAGATATTAAAAATTTTAATGATGTTTATAATTTCGGGAAACAACTAAATGCACTTACTATTGAAATTGAAAATGTAAATATTGAGGCATTAGAAAAATTAGAAAGTGAAGGTGTAAAAATTTACCCAAACTCGGCAGCACTTAAAATTATTAAGAACAAAATTCTTCAAAAACAATTCTATCAACAATATCAAATACCAACCGCTGCTTTTACAATTACAAATACTATTGAGGAATTAAAAACACAAGCTTCGTTTTTACCTGCCGTACATAAAATTGGAGAAGGTGGTTATGACGGGAAAGGAGTACAATTATTGCATGATGAAACGCATATTCATAAAGGGTTTGAAGGTGCTTCAGTATTAGAAAAAATGGTGAAAATTAAAAAAGAAATTTCAATAATTGTTGCAATGGATAGTAAGGGTAATACAGCAATTTATCCACCCGCAGAAATGGTTGCCGACCCTGTTTTAAATTTATTGGATTATCAAATTTCTCCTGCAATAATTCCCGAAAAAACATTATGGAAAGCAGAAGCTATTGCAAGAACGGTTGTAAAAAATTTAAACAGTGCCGGTTTATTTGCAGTTGAATTATTTATAAGTGATACAGATGATGTTTTGGTGAATGAAACAGCACCACGTGTACACAACAGTGGGCATCATACCATTGAAGCTAATTATTGCAGCCAGTTTGATATGTTATGGAGAATCATTTTAAATTATCCTTTAGGCAATACAAAACCTATTCTTCCTTCTGCAATTATTAATTTATTAGGAGAAGAAAATTATAATGGGAATGCTGTTTACCAAGGTTTACAAGATGTAATGCAATTCGAAAATATATTTGTTCATTTATACGGAAAAACAATCACCAAGCCCGGTAGAAAAATGGGGCATATAACCATTATGAGTAGTGATTATAAAGATCTAACACATAAAGCTCATAAAATAAAACAAATGCTTAAAGTAAAATCTTAAGTTTTCCGTATAGGTTTCAAAGGCATTAAAAAACCAATACCAATAAGGCTTTTCACTTGTAATCCGGGCGATGTATTATTAGGTCCAAATAAACGCACATTATCATCATAAATTAAATCTAAGCTATAAGTAGCAGAAAAATATCTGTTTATTTTAAATGAAAATAAGTTAGTCATATAAACATCAATATTCTGCGGATTACTTAAATAGTTTGAAAATAAATCTAACCTTCCTTTATAGGTAATATCCTTTGATAAAGCATTATTATAATTTACGGTTACATAAGCACCTAATTGAGCATTTACATGCTTACCTGTATCAACACCATAAGAGCCCTTATACGATAAATATTTATTAGTAACAAAAGTAAACCTTGCCGTTATTGGAGAAAGAAATGCTGAAATTTTAGGAGTAGGTTTATAATCAAAACCTACAGAAAGTATTATATACGCAGGTGAAAGAATGGAAGAAGACAAATCTGGTACAGTACTGTTGTACGTATAACCATCAAATAACTGAGATCTAAAATTAAACAATGCCGATGCATACCATTTTGCATTTTTAGATGTATCTATTTTATATCCGTATTTCGATAAAAAATCTATACGGTCATCATTTTTTCTGGTTCCTAAACTGGTAGATTGCACAAATCCCAAATTCACATCTAAATTATTATCCCATGAGTTTCTTCCTTTTAAATAATAAATATAATAGTTCAAATAAGTGTTTAAAGACATAGAGAAATTATCTCCCCCTGCGGCCCAATTGCTTAATGACCCTTGCGATAGGTTCGCACTAACTAATCCTCCTCTTTTCCAATTCCATTTAGTAGTATCTGCTTCTTTTTTAATTTGCCTTGCAGTTTCTGTTCTTAGTTTACTAACTGCAATGTTTTGAGATTTAACTGTAACACAAATACCAATTAAAAATAAACTTGCTAAAACTTTATACATAATCTTAAAATAATTTTAAAGTTGCGAAAATATTAAAACTATGCTGACAAAACGGCATTACTAACTTAAATATTGTTACTTTTGCTGTTAAAATTTTTTAAATAAATGGAAGTGTTGGAGTTACAGAATAAAACGCATGATGAATCAAAACAAGGTGAAGCGTTTGCACCCTTTACTGCAGAAGTAAACAATTTTCAAAAATATTTTTATATTGAAAGCTATGGCTGTGCCATGAATTTTAGTGATAGCGAAATAGTTGCCGCCATTTTAAACGAACAAGGCTTTGGTGCAACAACCAATTTTGAGCAAGCAGATTTAATTTTTTTAAACACTTGCTCGGTAAGAGAAAAAGCAGAACAAACCGTACGTAAACGTTTAACAGAATTTAGAAAAGCAAAAGAAAGCAAACCGCAAATGCTAATTGGCGTTTTAGGTTGTATGGCAGAACGTTTAAAAGCTAAATTATTAGAAGAAGAAAAGTTGGTAGATATAGTTGTAGGTCCAGATGCTTATAGAAGTTTACCCGGTTTAATTGAAGAAGCAGAAAGCGGGCAAAAAGCAGTAAACGTATTATTAAGCAGAGAAGAAACTTACGCAGATATCTCTCCCATTCGTTTAAATAGCAACGGCGTTACCGCATTCATTTCTATAACACGTGGTTGCAACAATATGTGCACTTTTTGCGTAGTACCTTTTACCAGAGGAAGAGAAAGAAGCAGAAATGCAAATTCAATTATAAACGAAGCAAAAAATTTATTTGAAAAAGGGTTTAGAGAAGTTACACTATTAGGGCAAAATGTAGATAGTTATTATTGGATAGATGAAACAAAAAACGAAGTAGTAACATTTGCCAATCTTTTAGAACAAGTTGCCTTAGTATCTCCATTGCTTAGAGTTCGTTTTAGTACCTCACATCCAAAAGATATTACAGATGAAGTATTATACACAATGGCTAAGTATGAAAACATTTGCAAATACATTCACTTACCCATACAAAGTGGCAATACAAGAATATTGCAGTTAATGAACAGAACTTATACCAGAGAATGGTATTTAGCTAAAGTAGATAGAATAAAAACCATTTTACCAGATTGTGGAATAAGTGCAGATATTATTGCAGGTTTTTGTACTGAAACAGAAGAAGAACATAAAGACACTCTATCTGCAATGGAGTATTCTAAATACGATTACAGTTACATGTTTTTTTATAGCGAACGCCCGGGCACATTAGCCGAAAGAAGATATAAAGATGATATACCTGAAGAAGTTAAAAAAAGAAGATTAGCCGAAATTGTTGAAATGCAAAACAAACTTTCTTACCAAAGTAATCTAGAAGATATTGGAAAAACTTTTAAAGTATTAATTGAAGGAGAAAGTAAAAAAAGTGGAAAGGATTGGAAAGGAAGAAATTCAAGAAACAAAGTAATTGTTTTTGCAAAAGAAAACTACAATTTAAAACCCGGAGATTACGCTAACGTAAAAGTAAGCGAATGCACACAAGGAACTTTATTGGGAGAAATAGTTGATTAAATAATTATGTATAGAAGAACTATTAGAAGAAACCGATAAATAACAAATAAAACAAATGGCAGACATTCAATCTATAAAAAATCGATTTGGAATTATTGGTAATTCTCCCGCATTAAACCATGCGTTAGACACTGCAATACAAGTGGCAGCAACAGATCTAACAGTTTTAATTGTAGGTGAAAGCGGCGTTGGAAAAGAAGTTTTCTCTCAAGTCATTCATGCTTTATCTGCCCGAAAACACAATCATTTTATTGCAGTAAACTGTGGTGCAATTCCCGAAGGTACTATTGACAGTGAATTATTCGGACATGAGAAAGGAAGTTTTACAGGAGCAGTTGATAGTCGTAAAGGTTATTTTGAAACCGTAAATGGCGGTACTATTTTTTTAGACGAAATTGGCGAAATGCCTTTAGGCACACAAGCTCGTTTATTACGTGTTTTAGAAACAGGAGAATTTATTAGAGTAGGTTCTTCAAAAGTTCAAAAAACAGATGTACGCGTTATTGCAGCCACCAATAAAGAATTATTCGAGTTTGCCGAAAAAGGAAAATTCAGACAAGATTTATATTTTAGATTAAGCACAGTTCCCATTCGTGTACCCGCATTAAGAGATAGAAAAGAAGATATTGTTTTATTGTTTAGAAAATTTGTAGTTGATTTTGCAGAGCGTTATAAAACAACACCCATTCAGTTAGATGAAGAAGCCAAACAACTTTTAATTAATTATTCCTTTCCTGGCAATGTGCGTGAATTAAAAAATTTAGCCGAACAAATTTCTGTTTTAAGCAACACTAATTTGGTAACTGCACCTATTTTAAAAAGCTTTTTACCCGATAGAAACAGTAGCAACAGAATGCCTGTATTGGCTTCACAACAACCGCACACAGAGTTTTCATCTGAAAGAGAAATTTTGTACAAACTTTTTTTTGATATGAAAAAAGATGTTACAGAATTAAAGAAAATGTTTGTAGAAATTCTTCAAAACCCTTCATTAGCAAGCACTGCAGCCAATTATACTAAAGAGAGTTTGTTAAACGATTTTGATGTTTCTTCAAATAATAATAATGAGTTACAACACAATACTCTCGCTCATCATCAACCACAAATTGTACAGCCAACTATTTTGCATTCAAACAACAGTACACAACAACCTGTTTTGTTAAAGAACGATGAAATTCATCAACATGAAGAAGTGGAAGAATCTTTAAACATAATGGATAAAGAAAAAGAATTAATTATTAAAGCTCTAAAAAAACACAAAAGCAAACGGAAAGATGCAAGTGCAGATTTAGGTATTAGCGAAAGAACACTTTATCGCAAACTAAAAGAATACGATATTGAAGATCTATAGAAAATGGTTACTCAATAAATTGATAACATAAGCTTATTATGATAAAAAATAATTATATACAATATATCAACTCCAAAAAAAATAATACTGTTTTTTATTATCCTTTTCTCATTATTCTTTTTTCATTGCTTATTTCATCTTGTGGCATTTACACTTTTAGAGACAGTTCTATTGATTACAAAAAATTTAAAACCATAAAAATTGGTGTATTTGATAATAAGGCACGCTATGTAAACCCACAACTGGCCCCACAATTAAATGATAAATTACAACAAAAAATTGCAGGCCAAACCAAGTTAATAAGAACCAATAACGATAATGCAGATTTGCAGATAGATGGTTACATCTCATCTTACGATGTTACAACCACTGCCATTACTACGCAACAAGCTACTGCCAACCGTTTAACTGTTGCTGTACATTTAATTGTTAAAAATTTACCCGATAATAAAACAGATGAGTTTGATGTTAGCAGAAGCTTCGATTTTTCGGCCAATTTATCGTTAGAACAAGCTCAAACAAATTTAATGAGTGATATTTTAAAAAATATTACCGATGAAATTTTTAATCATTTGTTTTCTAACTGGTAAGGAAATCTTATTTTCACACTTATGAATGCTGTTATTGCAAAAACACTTTTTCAAATTACACAAAAGCAAAACATGGAAGATGTTGATACTGCAGATTTATCTCAGTTAGCACATCAATATCCATACTTTGCTCCTGCACAAGTGCTATTGGCAGCCAAACTAAAGGCAGATAATAATTTTGAAGCCTCTTCTCAATTACAAAAAGTGGCTTTATTTGTTAATAATCCATTTTGGTTAGAGCATGGTTTATTTAATGGTGAAGCAAAAGATATTACTATTATTCATGCAGAAAAAACAAATGAACCTGTTGCACAAACAATAAATTCTCAAGAACAAACAATACCTACCGAACCTGAATCCATTTATACGAAAGAAGAAACAATACCGGTAATTGAAGAACACAAACCTGTTGTTCCTTTTCCTGCAGCATTTGAAGTACCAACTGTAGAAAACGTAAAAGGAATAATGGAAGGAATTGATAAAAAAGAAGAAACACATTCAGAAACTATAGTACCAACCGAGCAACCTGAAACTATTGCAAACAAAGGATTTTCAAGCATTGTAGAAAATAGTAATACATCCATACCATCATTAGCTACCATGCCTTCTTATTCTTCTTTTTTTCATAATAAACCGGAAGATACTCCGGAAGAACCGCCATTAAACGAAGAAGATGAAGAATATGCTAATAAACCAGATGATATTGCCGATAGTTTTAGTGAAAAACAAGTAGAAAAGCTATCATCCATCTTATCATCATCTGCAGCAGAATTAAAAAAACCTGTAGCAGAAGAAGCCAAATTAGATTATCCCACAGAACCGGCTTATACAGTAGATTATTTTGCATCGCAAGGAATTAAAGTAGATTTAACCAAGCAACCTCAAGATAAATTAACAGTTCAACTATTAAAATTTACTGATTGGTTAAAAATTATTAAACGAAGTAATCCTAATCCAACAGATTTAGGTACAGACCCTGAGCTAGAAAGTGCTATTCAAGGTATTGCACAAACTTCAAACGAATCAAGAGAAATTATTACTGAAACAATGGCCGATGTTTTTGTTAAACAAGGCAAAATTGATAAGGCCGTACAACTATATATTAAATTAAGTTTTTTAGAGCCAGAAAAATCCTCTTACTTTGCCGCCAAAATTCAAGAACTAAAAGGTATTTAAACATGACTATTTTATTTGTATCATTAATTGTTATTGCTTGTGTAGCATTAGGTTTTATAGTATTAGTACAAAATCCTAAAGGAGGTGGTTTAAACGGCAGTGTTGGTGGCTTTAGTAACCAACTAATGGGCGTTAAACAAACTACCGATGTTTTAGAAAAAGGTACTTGGCTTTTTGCCGGCATTATTGTAGTGCTTTCTATTTTTTCAACCTTAATTTTAAAAAGTAGCAATACCAGTAAAGGCCCCGATACCTCAATTATTCAAAAAGTAAATACAAACCAGGCTCCTGCTACTACACCTGCTAATACAGTACCTGCACAGCCACAACAACCGGCTACTAAATAATATATTATTCACGCATATAATAAAATATTTTATCCCTGCTTATACAAACAAGCGGGGATTTTTATTACTTTGAAATCATGAAAAAAGTTATTCGTTCAATTTTTTTATTCTTCATTATTATTTGCGGAGTTTTTGCTTGGTTAGTGTTTAGTAACGCAACTTCTTTTAATGAAAGCAAAAAATATTTAATAATTGAAGAAGGTAAAACAGATAAAGCATCGGTTACAACAGCTTTACAAGAACAGGGAATTATTTCAAACACAACAATATTTTCTTTAATAGGAAATGGAATTGGGTTGTGGAATAAAATAAAACCCGGAAAGTTTGAAATAAAGAAAGGGGAAAGTTTATTAACAGTTATAAAAACTTTAAAGAATAATCGTCAAGCTCAAATAAATTTGGTTATAAATAAACTTAGAATAAAAGAAGATTTAGCAAAATTAATCAGTAAAAATTTTTCAACCGATTCGGTAAGTGTAATGAATTTTTTAAACAGTAACGATTCATTAAAAAACTATAATGTAGATACCAGTAATGTTTTCACCATCATTATTCCCGACACATATACTTTTTATTGGAATACTTCTTTAAGAAAAATTTTTAATAAGTTATATGATGCTTCAACAAATTTTTGGAATAAAAACAATCGTACACAACAAGCAGCAAGTATAAATTTTACACCACAAGAAGTATATATTTTAGCATCTATTGTAGAAGAAGAAACCAATCATGATGATGACAGAGCAAAAATTGCAAGCGTATATATAAACAGATTAAATAAAAGCATGGCACTACAAGCATGCCCTACTATAAAATATGCTATGAAAGATTTTTCGTTAACCCGTATTTATGAAAAATATTTAACAAACCCCTCTCCTTACAATACCTATAAAAGAAAAGGTTTACCACCCGGCCCTATTTGTACCCCTACATCAAAATGTATTGATATTGTTTTACATGCACCCAAAACAGATTATTTATTTTTTGTTGCCAAAGCAGATTTTAGCGGATATCATCATTTCAGTACCAATTTTGCCGAACATTCAAAATATGCCAAAGAATATCAAAAAGCATTAGATGAATACATGGCACGCAAGCAACAAAATGAGCAAATAGAGCAATGACCAAATTAGAAAGAAAAATATTAAGAATACCACCAATAGCTTTTATTATCAGTAAAAGTAAAGTAATTCATATCCCGGGTTTTAAAGGCATCCCTGTATATGATATTGTGAAATTTTTTTTTCAACAAATAAGAAAAGTAGGTTTAAACGAAAGAGCATCGGCAATTTCATACAACTTAATTATGGCATTACCGGCAGCTTTATTGTTTTTATTTTCAATTGTTCCGTACTTACCAGATTCAGATAAATTTAAAGATCAAATTTTAGGTTTGTTTAATGATTTGTCTCCTAATTCAGCATCCAAAAAATTTATACAACAAACTATTGAAGGCTTATTAAAAAAGCAAGTTGGCGTATTTTCATTTGGTTTTTTATTGTTAATGTTTTATGCATCCAATGCAACAATGGGCGTTATTAGAACATTCGATAAATCTATCACAGAAAACAAAAAATACTTCTTGCATAAAAGAATTAGAGCTATCCGTTTAACAATTGTATTGATATTATTATTTCTTGCATCGGGCTTAGCTTTAATGGGGCAACATCAATTAGCTATTTTATTAAAAGGTTTATTTCACATGAAACGAAGAGCCGAAATTCCTTGGTGGAACGGTATCAGATGGGTAATTATAATTGCTTTAATTTTTTATGGTATTTCTTTTGTTTACAAACTAGGCCCTTCTGTAAAAAAACGATGGAAATTAGTTTCTCCCGGTTCTATTTTAGCTACTACACTTACATTAAGTACAACAATTTTATTTTCATTTTGGGTAAATAATTTTGCTAGCTATAATAAAGTTTATGGTTCTATTGGTACTGTTTTAATTATCATGCTATTAATTTATCTCAATTCATTAATTCTTTTAATTGGTTTTGAACTAAATGTAAGTATTACATATTTGCAAGCTGAAGTTGAAAAAAGAAAATTGAAAGAATAATCTTATATAAAAAACGATTAACCCCTATTTATATTTAACTGCTTTCTGTAATTTATTAATAACAGTATAAATATTATTGCCCAAACCATTGCCAGCAACCAGTTTGATAAGTTGTGATTGTTTATAGTAATTTGCTTTAGCCCCATATTGCTTAATTCATAAACAATATTTGCACCCCAATGAATACCAAATGCCAACCATAACGATTTTTTAATGCATACACTTATGCCTAAAACCAACCCTAACAAAAACAAATAAACTAATACTGAAACATCATCATTTAAACGCCAAATGTGGTTTAAAACATATATAACAGCCGAAATAAAAGCCCATAATAAAGGTTTTACATTTTTTAAATAGGCATATAAATAACCGCGGGTTAATATATCTTCTGCAATTGAAGGGAAAAAGGTCATTAACAAGGTGAGAGGTAAGTGCATTAAGAAAAAATACAAACTTTCTATAGATTGAATTTTTTGAGTATTAAAAATAATTGATTCAATGATTGATATTATAAAAGCACCAGAACCAATTAATAACCCGGTTAATAAAATAATATACCATTTATTGTATGAAAAAGAAATGCCATAACCTTCTAACCACTTCCAACCTTGTAGTTTAGCTACTATTACTGCCACAAACAAAAATCCTACTTTAAAAACGACAGTTATCCAAAACGGTTGAAAAAATTCAGGAAAATGATAAATAAAAAACAGTACTACAAAACCAATAACAATTGAAAATGTTTTTCTCACTACTTTTTTTTCAAACATAAATATAGTGTGTATTCTTGTTAGTTTTTATTACAACACTATGCCATTAATTGTTAGCATTTTTCTAAGGCTTGCAAAATATCTTCAAGAATATCATCTTTATGTTCTAAGCCTACACTAATTCTAATTAAACCTGGCGTAATATTTACTGCTTGTCTTTCTGCTTCAGAAAGTTTTGCATGTGTAGTGCTTGCAGGATGCGATGCAATGGTTCTTGTATCGCCCAAATTAGCAGTTAATGAAAGTAGTTTTAAATTATTTAAAAAATTTCTTCCGGCTTCTATTCCACCTTTCAATTCAAAACAAACAATACCTCCGCCATTATACATTTGTTTTTTTGCAATAGTATATTGTGGGTGTGAGGTAAGAAAAGGATATTTTAAAGAAGCAATTTTAAGATGATTTTCTAATTGCTGTGCTATATACAATGCGTTGCTTGCATGCCTTTCCATTCTTACATCTAATGTTTCTAAACTTCTACTTAAAACCCATGCATTGAAAGGAGATAATGCTGGCCCTGTACTGCGACAAAACAAATAAATTTCATGAATTAATTTTTCTTTTCCTACTACAATTCCACCTAATACTCTGCCTTGCCCATCCATCCATTTAGTGGCAGAATGTATAACTAAATCAGCACCATATTTAATTGGTTGTTGGCCAATTGGAGTTGCAAAACAATTATCTACATTCAATAATAAATTATTTTTTTTCGCAATATTTGAAATCATTTCTAAATCCAATATATCTAAACCCGGGTTGGTGGGTGTTTCTAAATAAATCATTTTAGTATTGGATTGAATAGCTGCTTCCCATTCTGCTGCAGTTGCATTAGCACTTACATAAGTATGTTCAATACCATATTTAGGAAGTATTTTGGTAATAACAGTATGGGTGCTCCCAAAAATAGAACTGCAACTTAGTAAATGATCTCCTTGTTTCATTAATGCCATAAAACTTGCAAACACAGCACTCATGCCAGATGCTGTTGCATAGCCCGTTTCGGCTGTTTCTAAAGCACAAACACGTTGTATAAATTCATCAACACTCGGATTACTAAAACGGCTATAAATATTAGCATCTATTTCATCGGCAAAAACTGCACGCATCGTTTCAGCATCGGTATAACAAAAACTACTGGTAAGAAATAATGGAGATGATTGTTCCATTTCTTTAGTCTGTTCAACTCTTGTTCTTATGGCTTGAGTAATTGGCTTCATGTAATTATAAATTATATATGATGAATTAGTAGAAGAATATATTATTCATTCACTTCAACCTCCCACTCTATTATACAGCCTGCTGCACGTAATGTTGCAGCAACTGAACAATATTTATCTATTGATAATGCACATGCTTTTTTTGCCTTTTCTACATCTATATTTCCACGAAATATAAACGCAACTTTTATATATTTCCATAAAGATGGCACTTTTCCTTGCTCACGTTCTCCCTCAATAATTATATTAAAACTCTTTATTCTTTGCTTTTGTTTTTGAAGAATAGAAACAATATCTATACCACTACAACTTCCTAAACTCATTAATAAAGTTTGCATTGGCCTTACACCCGAATTGTTTCCGCCAATTTCTTTTGCAGCATCAAATTGTACAATATGGTTGGCTGCATCTTTTGCTTCAAATGCAAATGCATCATCTACTCTTTGTAATTCAACTTTTATCATTCAAAAAAAATTTCACAAATGTAATTGTATATTGCTGTAAAATTGTCCACTTAATTAATAGGCTAATATTTTTTTGTTTAGTTGTGTTATTTTTGAAATCTTAATATCAATATTTTAATTTTTTATTGATGATTGTATTTGAACATAAGCATCCATTTATTTTAGAAAACGGACAAACACTTCCCTCTCTTACCATTTCTTATTTTACATATGGGAAATTAAATACTGCTAAAAGTAATGTTGTGTGGATTTGCCATGCATTAACTGCCAATGCAGATGTAACAGATTGGTGGAAAGGCTTGGTGGGTGAAGGTTATATTATTAACCCTGAAAAATATTTTATTGTTTGTGCAAATATTTTAGGTTCTTGTTACGGAAGCACAGGGCCTTTATCTATAAACCCAACAACTCATCAACCTTATTATTCTTCATTTCCATCAATTACCATACGTGATATGGTTAATGCAAATATTTTATTACGCCAACATTTAGGTATTAATAAAATACATTTATTAATGGGTGGAAGTATGGGTGGATACCAAACATTAGAATGGTGTATAATGGAAAAAAATGTAATTGAAAATTTATTTTTAATTGCTACCTCACCATCTGAAAGTGCATGGGGAGTTGCCGTGCATACTGCACAACGGTTAGCAATTGAAGCAGATAATAGTTGGTTAGAACACAAGTTTAATGCAGGTTCTAAAGGGTTAAAAGCTGCACGTGCCATTGGCATGCTTACTTATAGAAATTATAAAATATTGCATGAAACGCAAACAGACCCCGACCCTGAAAAGATTGATAACTTTAAAGCATCTTCATATATAAATTATCAAGGAGATAAATTAGTAAAACGTTTTAATGCGTACAGTTATTGGTTATTAACCAAAGCTATGGATAGCCATCATTTAGCCAGAGGACGAAATATAACTTTACAACAAGCCTTACAAAATATTCATCAAAACACTTTGGTTATTGGTATTACAAGTGATATTCTTTGTCCTTTAGACGAACAAAAATTTATTGCAGAAAATATGCCTCATGCAAAATTGGTAGTTATTAATTCAGAATATGGACACGATGGGTTTATTATTGAAACAAAACAAATATCAAAGCATTTAAAAGAATGGATGAATGAAATACCAAACTCACAATCCATCAATTAATACATTTGCAACATGAACCGTATTGAGAAAATAAAAGAATTTCTTATTACAAACCCTAACGATAATTTTTTACGTCATGCTTTAGCATTAGAGTATATTAAGGAAGGAAATGATGCGGATGCAAAAATTTTATTTGAAACCATTTTAAATGAAACTCCCACTTATATTGGTTCATATTATCATCTTGCCAAATTATTAGAAAGATTAAACGAAACGCAAGCTGCCATTAGTTGCTATGAAAAAGGTATGCAGCAAGCAAAAGCAGCAAAAGATAATCATGCCTATAATGAGCTACAAGCAGCTTATGAAGATTTAGTTTATTAATTAAGCTTGGCTCATAGTTTTTAATAATAGTTATTTTTTAGTTTTCTTATCTTGCCAACCAAGTTCATCACAACTAAAACAATAAATTATTTTCCATATGAATACAGAATACAAAAATTATAATCCTGAAAAATATAAAACACCAATAGGTACACAATTAAATTGCAAAAGTTGGATACAAGAAGCAGCATTAAGAATGTTATTAAATAATTTAAACCCCGAAGTGGCTGAACGTCCCGATGATTTAATTGTTTACGGAGGAAGAGGTAAAGCAGCAAGAAATTTTGAAGCATTAGATTTAATTATTAAAGCTTTAAAAGATTTGAATAATGATGAAACACTTCTTATACAAAGTGGTAAACCCGTAGGTATTTTACAAACACATAATAATGCACCAAGAGTTTTAATAAGTAACTCGCAACTTGTACCTAAATGGGCAACATGGGAGCATTTTAATGAATTAGAAAAAAAAGGTTTAATGATGTACGGACAAATGACAGCCGGAAGCTGGATATACATTGGCTCGCAAGGTATTGTTCAAGGCACTTATGAAACTTATGCAGCTATTGCTAATAAACATTTTAACGGCACATTAAAAGGAACATTAAACATAACGGCCGGCTTAGGTGGAATGGGCGGTGCACAACCTTTAGCCATTACCATGAATGAAGGAGTTGCATTAATTGCAGAAGTAGAAGAATGGAGAATTGATAAAAGAATAGAAACAAAATATTTAGATGAAAAATATATCAACATTGATGAAGCTATTAATAAAGCACTTGAATATAAAAAACAAGGCATTGCAAAAAGTATTGGTGTGTTATGCAATGCAGTTCACCTTTTACAAAAATTATTAGAAAGAAATATTATTCCCGATACGTTAACCGATCAAACATCTGCACACGATCCTTTAATTGGCTATATACCACATACATTAAATAACAAGCAAGCCAACGAGCTAAGAAAAAATAATCAAGAAAAATATATTCAATTAGCTTACGAAAGCATGTATTTACATGTACAATTAATGATTGAATTAATGAATAAAGGAGCTATAACTTTTGATTATGGAAATAATATTCGTGCAAGAGCAGAAGAGTTTCAAAAATCTATTAGTAACAATAATCCGTCAACCATTAACTGCTTTGCTTTTCCCGGTTTTGTTCCCGCATATATTCGTCCATTATTTTGTGAAGGGAAAGGCCCATTTCGTTGGGCTGCATTAAGTGGAGATGCAAACGATATTGCCGTAACCGATGAAGTAATTGCTACTATGTTTCCTGAAAATAAAAGTTTACAACGTTGGTTAAAATTAGCGAAAGAAAAAATTGCATTTCAAGGATTGCCTGCAAGAATTTGTTGGTTAGGGCAAGGTGAAAGAGAAAAAGCAGGATTAGCATTTAATGAATTAGTAAAAACAGGAAAAATAAAAGCACCCATTGTAATAGGAAGAGATCATTTAGATACAGGTTCAGTTGCATCACCCAACAGAGAAACAGAAGCTATGAAAGATGGTAGCGATGCTGTTGCCGATTGGCCTTTATTAAATGCACTTATTAATACAGCAGGTGGGGCTAGTTGGGTTAGTTTACATCATGGCGG
Source organism: Bacteroidota bacterium (assembly GCA_018267705.1). Lineage (GTDB taxonomy): Bacteria > Bacteroidota > Bacteroidia > Chitinophagales > Chitinophagaceae > CW01. The sequence goes on from JAFDXX010000023.1 coordinate 218,274, forward strand.
TGGCGTAGGCATGGGTTATAGCATTCATGCCGGAATGGTGATTGTTGCTGATGGAACAGATGCAGCAGCAGAAAGACTTTCAAGAGTTCTAAGAAACGATCCGGGAATGGGTGTTATCCGTCATGCTGATGCAGGTTACGATATTGCCTTAGATACTTTACGAAAAAATGGATTGAGTTTAATAAACAGATTAAAATAATTCTAATAAATATCATTTGCAATTATATATTGCATTTTATAAACCGCTTATGAATCGCAAACCATCTCATCACGATATATTTTTAAATAGAAAAGAATTTCAGTTAGAGAGAATGATACTATTTAGCGATGCAGTTTTTGCCATTGCCATAACATTATTGGTAATTGAAATTAAAGTGCCGGTAATCAATGAAGGAACAACACACGGCGTAATAGAAGCACTCATTGAAAAAATACCTGAATTTTTCGGATTCTTTTTAAGCTTTGCAGTGATTGGTCAGTTTTGGACAAATCACCATCGCATTTTTGGTTTTGTTACCAATTATACAACCGCACTTCTATGGCTCAATTTAAATATGCTTTTTTGGATTGTATTAATTCCTTTTACAAGTAGTTTAAACTCTATTCACGGCGACTTAAACATAGTTTGGTTTATTTATAGTTTTAATATGTTTATGATTGGTATAAGCATGTTCTTTATTGATTTATATATTGGTAATAAAAAAAGAAATATTTCAACAATTGCCAATAACCCACATATTAAAAAACTTGTTTATAAAAGAAGTTTTTTAGGAACACTATTTTTCTTTATTGCAATGATTTTATGTTTATTCAATAATGCTTTTACTACTATTACTTCTCGTATCATTTATTTTGCAATACCAATTTCAATGATTATACTAAACAAAAAATCTAAAAAAGTAAATGCTGCACATGCAATTACAGAATAATTTAATTTCTTGAATGAATTTTTTAAGTATAGAAAATATTAATTATGGTTATGGCAATACCAATGCTTTACACAATATTAATTTCTATCAAAACAAATTCGAAAAAATTGTAATTGCAGGAGAAACAGGATCAGGTAAAACAACACTATTGCAAATTATTGCAGGCTTATTACAACCTGCTACCGGCAAGGTTTTATTAGAAGATGAAAGAGTTTTAGGCCCATTAGAAAAACTATTGCCCGGCAATAAAAATATAGCTTATTTATCTCAACACTTTGAGCTGCGTTTTAATTATTACGTGCATGAACAATTAGAGATGGCAAACAAATTAAGCAATGCACAGGCAGAAAAAATTTATTCAGTTTGCCAAATTCAACATTTGTTAAAACGCAGAGTAGAAGAACTTTCGGGAGGAGAAAGACAAAGAATAGCTTTAGCCCGTTTATTAAGCAGCTCGCCTAAATTGCTATTATTAGATGAACCATTTTCTAATTTAGATGCAACACACAAAAGCATTATAAAAAAAGTTATAGAAAATATTGGGAAAGAATTAGAAATAACCTGCATTATAGTTTCGCATGATGCGGCCGATAGTTTATCGTGGGCAGAAAGAATAATTATAATGAAAGATGGAATAATCATACAAGATGCTAATCCAAAAGAAATTTATTATCATCCTATCAATGAATATTGTGCAAGTTTGTTTGGAGATTATAATTTGATAGACACCAATAATTTAAAACAATTATTCCCCTCACAAAATATTTTACAAACAACAAAAAAAATTTTACTACGTCCAGAGCAGTTTGAAATAACAACTCAAAACAACCATTCTGCAAAAGGCATTATTCAATCAATAATATTTTACGGAAGTTATTATATGTTGAATATTTTAATTAGTAACACAATCATTTCAATAAAAACATTACAACAGCATTACAAAATAAACGATACTATCTTCATTACATTAAACGCAAATAAACTTGTGTACATTTGAAAGTAATATTATTAGCTAATCAAAATATTGCTACAAAAACTATTATGAAAAACAAAATACTAGAAGAAGAAAAGAAAAGTTTATTAACCATTCTTAAACATCGGTTTGAGAAAAATAAACATAGACACACAGGAATAAACTGGGATGAAATAGAAATACGACTCATAAAACAGCCACAAAAATTATGGTCAATTAATGAAATGGAAATTACAGGAGGAGAACCCGATGTAATTGGGTATAACAAACAAGAAAATATGTTTATATTTTGTGATTGCTCAAGTGAAAGCCCTAAAGGAAGAAGAAGTGTTTGTTATGATCATGAAGCATTGGCAAGTAGAAAAGAACATAAACCAAAAAATAGTGCTTTAAATATGGCTTTTGAAATGGGTATTGAAATTTTAGATGAAAAACAATATAGCTTTTTACAATCAATAGAAAGTTTTGATGCAAAAACATCAAGTTGGTTAAAAACACCGGAAAATGTAAGAGAGTTGGGAGGTGCAATTTTTGGCGACTTAAGATTTGGGCGAGTATTCTTTTATCATAATGGTGCAGAATCATATTATGCTGCAAGAGGCTTTAGAGGACAGTTGAAAGTTTAATAATTATTTTTTTCAATTTATTCTTTTACTAACAATATTAAAAAAAACGAAACAATAAGATTAAAATTATTGAACTAAAAATCTAAAATAGATTACAGCAAAAAGCCTTTCGAAATTGAAAGGCTTTTTATTTAATATAAATTATTTTTTAATTGTGGGAGGTGGCGTTGCAGGTTTTGGTGCAGGAGCCGGTGGCGGAGGTGTTTTAACATCTTTAACTTCTACTTCAAAAATTAAATTTGCATAAGACGGAATTACCGGCGGATTACCTTGTGCACCATAGGCCAACATTGCAGGTATGTATAATTTGCCTTTACCACCTGCGGCAAATAATTTTAAACCTTCTTCCCAACCGGGTATTACCTGATGTGTTCCTATTACTACATCTAAAGTTTTACCTGCATTGGTTCCTTTCATATTGCTTTCAAATTCTTTTCCATTACTCATTAATATCCCTGTATATAAAATAGATACTAATTTACCTGAATCAACTTTTTCTCCGGTTCCTTGTTGGTTAATTTCAACAAAAACGCCACCGGCAGTTTTTTCGGTTTTAACACCTTTCTTTTTTGTATAATCATCAACAGCTTTTATTTCTCTGTCTTTTTCTGCAGCTACTTCTTTATCAATATCTGCTTTTAATTCATCTTCATTAGCATATACTTTTAAAATTTCGGCTTTACCGTTTATAACACCTCCTCTTTTAAATACGGCATTATACTCAGGTATCATTCCTAATTTCTTTAAAGTATCAATATTCATTACAAATTCTAATTTATCCCCTACTGAACATATTGGGAAAAGTTCGCTAAAATCGAATTTGCGTAGTTGAGAAGAATCTATTTTATAAAAAGACGGAATATGCCCGTATGTTGTAAAAAGTACTGTATCTTTTTCGCGTATTTTATATTCTACATTAAACTTAATTAAATCGCCATTTTTAAGTTTTTGTTTGCCGGAGCCTTTAGTTATTTTATACATTAACCCCGACTTTGTTTTTTCATACTGATTACAACTTGCAAATAATATAGCAAGTGCCAGAATAGTTGTTGTAATTTTCATTTTTTGTTGATGATTGTTATTGTAATTGTTGTTGATATTCTTTTAGTATTTCATAAAATTTATTGGTAGTATTTTTTAATGTATCGCTACTTCTTCCGCCTGCTGCATTTACATGTCCGCCTCCTTCAAAATGCTTGCGGGCAAATATATTCACATCAAAATTACCTTTACTTCTAAAACTCCATTTTCTTTCCTCTTCCCTATCTATAACAATAGCGGCAAATTTAATCCCTTCAATAGTTAAGAGATAATTTACTAATCCTTCTGTATCTCCGGTTTTAATATTGAATTGCTGCAAATCTTGTTTTGAAATACTCATAATTGCTGCATTATATTCATATAATACATCCATTCTGTTTAGCAAAACAAAACCTGTAAAACGCAATCTGTTTTCTAAAAAATTATCATAAATATTATCGTGAATAATACTGTGTTGTAAACCTAACTCTTTTAAATGAGCTACCATTTTATGCACAGCAGCAGAAGTTATGGGAAAACGGAACGAGCCGGTATCCGTCATTACACCTGTATATAAACATTGTGCAATAGTTAAATTTAATTTATTTGCGTTGCCTGATTCTACAATAAAATCATACACCATTTCGCAGGTAGAACTTTTTTCAACATTGCTAATACCATAAGCAAATGCTTGTATTTGCGGTTCTTGATGATGGTCTATTAATATTTTTTCTGCGTTTGCTTGTTCAATAAATTTTGCTAAATGTTTGGTACGATGTAGCACATTAAAATCTAAGCAAAAAATAATATCAGCTTCTGCAATAATTGTTTGTGCTTTATGCTGTTGCGTTTCAAAATCAATTACTTTATCTATACCGGGCATCCATTGTAAAAATTTAGCCCAATTGGTTGGAGAAATAACTGTAACCGTATGCCCAAATTGAATAAGAAAATGATATAGTCCTAAAGAAGATCCCATTGCATCGCCATCTGGCTTTTGATGCATTGTAACTACAACATTTTTAGGTTGCGTAAGCAGTGGATAGAAATGGTTGATAGCTTTCATAAACAATGGCGGCAAAAATAAGGGGATTACGCTACTCTATTTATTCAATTTAAACAAGAAAACAGTTTCCCTTACTTTTGCGGCAAATTTTACAAACAAATATGAGCAACAGAACATTTACAATGATTAAGCCTGATGCAACATCTAAAGGCTATACAGGTGGGATTTTAGACCAAATTTTAGCAGCAGGTTTTACTATTAAAGCTATGAAATGGACAAGATTAACGACTGCACAAGCTGCTGAATTTTATGCAATACATAAAGAACGCCCCTTTTATGGTGAGTTGGTTGAGTTTATGAGTAGTGGCCCCATTGTAGCTGCTATTTTAGAAAAAAATAATGCAGTTGCAGATTTTAGAAAATTAATTGGTGCAACTAATCCTGCACAAGCAGAAGAAGGTACCATTCGTAAAAAATATGCAGCTTCTACCGGAGAAAATGCAGTTCATGGAAGTGATAGTGATGAAAATGCAGCAATAGAAGGTAATTTTTTCTTTAGTTCTTTAGAAAGATTTTAATGCCACAAAAATTGGCATAGTTTTTTCAATAAGATAAATGGTTTTTTAAGGGTTTAGGGTTGAAAAAAGGGCTTCGGTTTCCCGAGGCCCTTTAAATTTTATATACCCGCTAAGTATTGTTATTTTTTCTTCCCAGTTTTGGGTGTAAGCATTAAAAACATTCTTTTCCCTTCTAATTTAGGTAAAGCTTCAGGCTGACCAACTTCGGCTAATCTTTCAGCAAATTTCAATAATACCAACTCACCTCTTTCTTTAAACTGAATAGCACGTCCTTTAAACTGCACATAAGCTTTTACCTTATTTCCATCTTTTAAAAAGCCTTCAGCATGTTTTGCTTTAAATCCAAAGTCATGCTCATCGGTACCCGGTGTAAAACGAATTTCTTTTACTTCACTTTGTTTAGCATTGGCTTTCATTTCTTTTTCTTTACGTTTTTTCTCGTAAAGAAATTTTTTATAATCAATTGCTTTACAAACCGGTGGATCTGCTTGCGGAGAAATTTCTACTAAATCTAATTCTAGGTTTTGTGCAATGCGTAATGCCTCTTGTGTTGGATAAACGCCAACTGTTACATTATCGCCAACTAAACGTACTTGTGGTACTCTAATTCTTTCATTGATACGATGTTCGGGCTCTTGTTGCCTTTGAAATCTTGGGTTAAATCTGTTGTTGCCGCCTGCGGGCCTTGGTCTTGGTGGAAATGCCATTAAAATTTGTTTGGTGAATAATTTTTAAAATTTAAAAAATAAAGTTGTGTAAAAATAATGTTATTCTGCACTTTTCCTTTCAAAAATTTCATTTGCAATGTTAGTAATAAATTCTTCAACAGTTTGTTGCCCTGCATCACCTTTACCTTGTTTACGAATAGAGATTTTATTTTCAGTTGCTTCTTTCTCTCCAATTACCAACATGTAAGGTATTTTTGCTAATTCTGCTTCGCGAATTTTTTTGCCAATTTTTTCTTGTCTTTCATCTATTTCTACCCTCACTCCTGCTTTGCGTAATTGTTTTTTTACTTCGTTAGCATAATTCATAAATTTATCACTAATAGGAAGAATTTTTACTTGCAGTGGTGCTAACCATGTTGGAAATTTTCCTGCATAATGTTCTAATAAAAATCCTATAAAACGCTCATGTGTACCTAATGGCGCTCTGTGAATGATTAAAGGAGTTTCGGATTCGTTATTTTGATTTGTGAATGATAAATTGAAACTGCGTGGTTGTGCAAAATCTACCTGATTGGTGGCTAAAGTAAACTCTCTCCCTATGGCACTCCAAATTTGTACGTCAATTTTAGGTCCATAAAAAGCACCTTCGCCTTTAACTTCTACAAATGGTACTCGGGTTTCTATTAATACATTACGTACTAATTCTTCAGTTTCTTTCCACAGTTCAGGTTCGTTTATATATTTCTGCCCTAATTTTTCAGGATCATGTAAGCTTAAACGCATTACATATTTATCTATTCCAAAAATTTTGAAATATTTTAAATACATATCATTTACGGCTTTAAATTCTGCAGCAAATTGTTCTTTGGTACAATAAATATGTGCATCATTCATGTGTAGGCAACGCACACGCATTAAACCAAATAATTCTCCGCTTTGTTCATATCGGTAACAGGTTCCGTATTCTGCAATGCGGTAAGGCATATCACGATAGCTTTTGGGTTCAGCATCAAAAATTTTATGGTGATGCGGACAATTCATTGCCTTTAAATAATATTTTTCTCCATCCATTTCCATGGGTGGAAACATGCTATCTGCATAGTAAGGTAAATGCCCGCTTGTTAGATATAAATTTTCTTTAGCAATATGTGGTGTAACTACACGTTTATATCCGGCATCTTCTTCTGTTTGTTTAGCTAATTTTTCTAATTCTTCAATAATAACTGTTCCGTTAGGCATCCATAAAATAAGTCCTTGTCCAATATCATCGTTCATGGTATAAATACCTAATTCTTTTCCTAATTTTCTGTGATCACGTTTTTTAGCTTCTTCCAACATTAATAAATATTCATCTAATTCTTTTTGTGTTGGAAAAGTAACACCGTAAATACGTGTAAGTTGTTTATTTTTTTCATCACCTTTCCAATATGCACCGGCAATTGAAGTAAGTTTTATTGCCTTTATAAAACCTGTATTGGGAATGTGTGGGCCACGGCATAAATCGGTAAAAGCCCCCTGTGTATAAAATGTTATGTTACCATCTTGCAAGTTTTGCAATAAGTCTAATTTATACTCATCGCCTTTTTCAGTAAAATAAGCAACTGCATCTTTTTTAGATTTTTCGGTGCGTACATATCTATTTTTCTGAGCAGCTAATTCATTCATTTTCTTTTCAAGCCATACTAAATCTTCTTCTGTTAATTTTTTATCCCCTAAATCAATATCGTAATAAAATCCTTTATCAATAGCAGGGCCTACCCAAAACTTTGCTCCGGGAAATTTAGCTTCAACAGCTTCGGCCATTAAGTGTGCCGATGAATGCCAGAATGTGCTTTTACCATCGGTATCATCCCATGTTAATAATTTTAAAGAAGCATCATTGGTAATAGGGCGTGTTGCATCCCAAACTTCTCCGTTAATATTGGCAGCTAATATTTTTCTTGCCAAACCTTCGCTAATGCTTTTTGCAATATCTAAAGCAGTAATACCATTTTCAAATTGCCTTACTGCTCCATCAGGAAAACTAATATTAATCATACTTGTATAATCTACGCTTTTATTGTAAGGACGCAAAAGTAATGATAAGTTTTAGTTTACAAACCTTAACGCTTTTTTAGCACAAACAGATTTTAGTTTTGCAGAATGAGATTGATTTGCACGCTATTCGTTTTTCTTACAATTTCTACTACATCTTATGCTCAAAATATTACCGGAATTTGGCGAGGATATTTTGTACAAAAAGCTTTTAATGAAATTACAGGCAAGTTTGTTGAAGACAAATACAAATACGAAATTCAAATTAATCAATTGCCCAATAATGCTATTGAAGGCGTAACCTATTCTTATAAAAATATTGTTTTTTATGGGAAGGCATCTTTTAAAGGAATTTTTACAAAAAATACCGAGAACGTTTTAGTAAAAGAATTAAAAATGTTAGAGTTGAAAATTAGCAACAACTCAGAACCTTGTTTAATGACTTGTTATTTAGATTTGAAACAAGAAGGAAAAACGCAAATTTTATCTGGTACTTATACAAGTTTAAATGATAAAACTAAAACTGATTGCGGAGAAGGAATGATTTATTTAGAAAAAGTACCTGAAAGCGATTTTAAAAAAGAAGATTTTTTAACAAAGAAGAAAGAAGAAACAACCAATGCCACCGCAACGCATAAGAATATTGACTCGAAAAAAGGAAACATTAAAAAAATTCAATTAGCATTAGGTTTAACTCCCGATGGTGTTGCAGGTCCAAAAACAACTGCAGCATTAAAAGCTAAAATTCCAACATTACAACAACCTGTAGATTATGCTAACGATGTTGAAGTAAAACATATTTTAAATAAATTAATGCCAACAAACAAACCTTCGGTAACACCTGAAACAAAACACATAACAACGATTAAAAAACCAACTGTAAAACCTGGGGCTGAAGAATTTATAATTAGAAAAAAAGCTGCAATACCAACACCGCCAAAAAATAATAACCATGTTGATACTGTTGCGGTTGTTACTGCACCTTCAATAAAAAATGAAAAACCTGCAGCACCCAAACCTACACCACCTATATTATTAGAAAGAGAAAATAAATTAACAAAAACTATTGAAGTAGATGTAAAAAATGTTGAAATAAGTTTTTATGATAATGGTAAAATAGACAACGATAGCATAACTGTTTACATGAATAATGAAAAAGTTATTAATCACCAAAGATTAAGTTATAAACCCATTACACTACACTTACATTTAGATGAAATATCTTCTTTAAAAGAACTAATTACTGTTGCTGATAATTTAGGTGATGAACCTCCTAACACGGCATTAATGGTTATAACTGCAGGAAATAAACGATACGAAGTAACAGTTACATCTGACGAAAAAACAAACAGCAAAGTAATTATTAAATACAACCCCAACGCTGTTAAAGTAGAGCAATAATTTACTTTTTAGCAAAATTTATTGAATCGGTAATTTCTCCGCAAGTAAGCATTTGTTTAGGAATGTAAGGGTTTTTAATATCGAGCGAATTACTTAACCAATTAGCACCAACACCATTAAAAGCCATTGGACAATGAGCATGATATATGGTAGCTTTATCGTATTGTACGGTTCTTATTAAATCGTACATTTCTTCACTTAAAGTAGCAAATGATTTTCTTTTAGCTTCAATATTTTTTTCTGCAAGCAATCCATTTAATTCAGCCGAAATACTTTGTGCTGTTGCTTTTGCAGTTGCAACAATATTAGTATCTGCCTTTAAAGTATTGATAGGTAAACTATCAATATTGATTATTAATTTTTTAGTGTACACATTAATAATAGTATCACTTTCGGTAATAAAATTATCTTTTAAGTGATAGTAGTTGCTCATCAATTCGGCAAATGCCGTATTAAAAATATCGGTATTATTACTTTTATTTAATGCAAGTTGAGGTTTATTTTCTTCAGTCTTTTTATCACTACTGCTGCTGCAAGAAGCAATAAATACAACAAGTATAATTATTAATTTCTTTTCCATGTCATAATCTTTCCTTCAAAAATAAAATAAAATGTGCTTGCACTATTACATTTGCAATTTTAAAAGAATTATTGCAATGCTAATTGGTTTACAAAACGTAACATTTGAATTTGGTGCAAGAGTAATTATTGAAAATGCAACATGGCATATACAACCCGGAGATAGAGTGGGTTTAATTGGATATAACGGCACAGGAAAATCTACCATATTAAAACTATTGGTTGGGCAATACACTCCCGGCAAAGGTTCTGTTGAAAAAGGAAAAGAAACCAGTATTGGTTATTTACATCAAGATTTATTAAGTTTTGATACCAACGAATCTATTGTTGAAGTAGCAATGGGTGCTTTTGAAAAAATAAAAATTTTAGAAAAAGAAATTGAAGAGTTAGGCAAACGTTTAGAAACAGAATATGATAATGAAGAATTATTACTCTTGTATAGTGAACGTTTACATGATTTAGAAGTAGCCGGCGGGTACACTATACACCATAAAACAGAAGAAGTTTTACAAGGTTTAGGTTTCGCCAACGAGCATCTGCAACGCCCTTATAAAGAATTTAGCGGTGGTTGGAGAATGCGGGTTTTACTTGCAAAAATGATTTTACAACAACCAGATGTATTATTGTTAGATGAGCCTACCAACCACTTAGATCTACCCTCTATTGAATGGCTAGAAAAATATTTAATACATTATCAAGGCAGTGTAGTAATTGTAAGTCACGATAAATTTTTCTTAAACAGAATGGTAAATAAAATTGTTGAAGTATATCAACAAGAATTGCACATATACAGCGGCAATTATGATTATTATGAAAAAGAAAAAGAAGTAAGAATTGAACTGCAACAAAAAGCTTACGAAAACCAACAAGATTATATAAGACAAAATGAAAGATTAATTGAACGCTTTAGAGCCAAAGCCAGCAAAGCAGCAATGGCACAAAGTTTAATGAAGAAATTAGATAAATTAGAAAGAATTGAAACTGCCGAAATAGAACGACCAAACATTAAAATAAATTTTCAGGTAGAAAAACAACCGGGAAAAATTATTACATCTCTAAAAAATATCAATAAAAGTTTTGGCGAAATTGAAATTATAAAAAACAGTACCGCAGAAATTGACCGAGGTGATAAAATTGCATTAATTGGTGCCAACGGAAAAGGAAAATCAACTTTATTAAGAATTATTGCAGGTACCGAAAAACATGATGGAGAAAGAGTTTGGGGACACAATGTTGAAGAAAGTTTTTATGCTCAACACCAATTAGAAGCATTAAACTTAAACAACACCATTCTTGAAGAAATGTTAGAATGTGGAAGTAAAAAAACAGAATTAGAATTGAGAAGTTTATTAGGTTGTTTTTTATTTAGTGGAGATGATACCGATAAAAAAATTAAAATATTAAGCGGAGGGGAAAAAGCAAGAGTTGCATTGGCAAAAGTTATTGTAAGCAAAAGTAATTTTTTAATGTTAGATGAACCTACCAACCACTTAGATATGCATAGTGTAGAATTATTAGCCGATGCATTAAATAAATATGAAGGAAGTTTAATATTTGTTAGTCACGATAGATATTTTATTTCAAAAACTGCCAATAAAATTTGGGAAATAGTTGATTATGAAATAAAAGAATTTAAAGGCACTTATAATGAATGGGTTGAATGGAAAGAAAGAATGGCAAAACAAAAAACAGATGACAATAAACAAAAAAAGGATGACAGCGAAAAAAAACAAGAACTAAATAATAAAAAATCAGAAGAAAACAAACAGAAAAAAAACAATTCAACTTTAATTGTTGGCGTAAATAAGGAATTACAAAAAACACAAAAGCAATTTCAAAAAGTTGAAGAGGAATTAGGAAAATTAAATACGTTGAAAGCAAAGATGGAAGCCGATTTAGGCAATCCTGATATTTATAAAGATGTAACTAAATTTCAACAAACAGAAAAAGAATATCAAACAGTGCAACAACAAATAAATATTGCTTCAAAAAATTACGAAACTTTATTTGAGAAAATTATAGAATTAGAAAATTAATACCCAAAACTTAATTGCACTTCATACTCTTTTTTAAACGGATTCGTATTATTTGCATTAGGTTTTTCAGTAAGCAATAAATAAATTGTTTTTCGTTTACCTTTATCAATATCATCAAACTTAACAAAAGCAACTTTTCTCAAAACAGATGTTTGAGGGTGCATAATAAAATAAACATATTCACTTCCTAAGCCAGCTCTAATTGCACCAAAAAAAGCATCAAACTCACTTCTTGCATTCAATAACCCTGAGAAGCCTGTCTTATCATAAATTATGTAAGAAGTATCTTTTACTTTTTTAGTGCCTACACAAACAAATGGAGGTAAATCTATAGGGCAAGTAGTTAAGTTATCTTTATATAAAGATGATAGATTTCCTTTTATAATTTTTACAAAATTAAAACTCCCAATAGGTTCATTTTTCATTATCCAATTATAATAATTGGGTCTTCCGCTATACACTTGCAAAACAACTCGCCAAAAATTTGTTTTAATTACTTTATTAACTTGTAATGAAATATTATAATGAAAAAAGCCATTATGAAAAGTGTATGCCAACTTATTTTCAATAACGGTATTAGCATCATTTCCCCAATCATTGGTAAGCGTTACCACTCGTTTTGCTAAACTTTTTGATACTTTTTTTGTTAAGGCCTCAAAGGCTTCTTTTGCTTCGTCAAGATTATCAAATTCACCAAAAAAATATTCAACATATTTTGTACTGTCTTGCACATACCTTCCTGCCACTGCACCGGGTAAATGAATTTTTGATTGATAGATATCTGATTTTAGATGAACGGTATCTGTTTTGGTAATTAATTTTCCTTTAATATGAGAGAAATTGAAGGGAGCATCATTTAAAATATTAATAAGGTTATATGTAAACTCTTCTACCCTTTTTGTATTAGGCATGTCTATTCTAAATTGTTGTGCAGTCAATTTTGAAATATAAAATAATATTAATATTACACTTGCTGCCTTTTTCATGAATGAAGGCGTAAAATTTTACTGATTAAAATTATTTAAATGCATCTAATGCAATAGTAGGTTTTCCTGAATTATCAAAAGCACCCAACGTATAGCCTTGCCAATTGTTATAACATTCGGGCTCCCAATAAAAAATGCCCAATCCTTTATTATTGGGAACCGCATTTACTTTGGTTATTAAATCGCTAATAAAACTTTTACATGCAGATGGTTGATCCCAACTCATTCCTACTTCGCAAATCATTATTTCTTTTCCATATCTACTTGCCATATCGTTCATATTAGCCAAACATTGATTATTTAAATCTGTATAATTTGTTGTGGAAGGATATAATGACATGCCAATAACATCCCATTTGGCACTATTGGTTTTTAATCCGTCAAACATCCATCTATATAAAGCATTATCATAACCATTTGATAAATGAACAATTACTTTAATAGATGAATCAATTGCTTTTACTGCGTTGTATCCACTATTTATTAAATAAGCAAAATTGCTCATATTTGTAGATGCTTTTCCTTCAGGCCAAAGCATGCCATCATTTGTTTCATTTCCAACCTGTACCCAATCTGGTTTTATACTATTTATTCGTAAAGAATTTAAAACTGCATAGGTATGATTATAAACTGATGTTTGTAATTGTGTAATATTTTGCCCCACCCAAGCAGCAGGTTTGTTTTGTTTGCCGGGGTCTGCCCAACTATCGCTGTAATGAAAATCAATCATTAATTTTAAGCCTAAAGCTTTAATGCGGCTGGCTTTAGCAATAACATCGGCAGTGTTGCACCAACCATCAGAAGGGTTTACCCATACACGCAAACGCATAGCATTTATTCCTGCATCTTTCAATATTTGAATACAATCTTGTTGCACCCCTGTTGAGTTATAAAATTTATTTCCTGCAGCTTCCATTTGTGTTAGCCAACTTATATCTGCTCCTTTTATTAATGTAAAAGAAGAAGTAGAGGGGGGAATTGGTGTAATTATTGACGAATTATTATCATTTGATTTTGAGCAAGCCGATAATTGTGTAAACAAAAGAAAGAATAATCCGTTAATAATGAATTTCATAAATATAAATATGAATATGAAAACAGTTTTACGATAGTTGTTGCAAAATTCCTTTTACAAAATCGCTTACCAAATAACTTATCAATTTTCCGGTTGATGCATCTTGTCTTCCATCGGTTAATTTAGTAGCTCCTTCACAAATATGTAAATAAGCAGGTTTACAATCCATTGAAACATAGTTTAAATATTGCCTTGCGTGTAAGGCTGTAATACCAACAGGTGTAGCTGCACTGCTTAAAGTATGTTCTATACAATCAACATCTAACTCTATACCCACTAAAGTATCATCGGTAAAAGCTGTGGCATGGCTTATGCTTTGAATAAAATTTTTCTTTTCGTGTATAAAAATATCTTCATATGTAATACAATCTGCAAAAGGGTTGTTTACCATATCCATCCATACATTTTGTGAAATATAATTTTCATGAATACCTATAACACAATATTTTTCCAAATAACCATCTTCTTCTGCATATCTAAAGGCATTGCCACTATGTCTTCCTTCCATTGCTCTGTAATCGGCATGTGCATCTAAATTAATGGCATTAATTTGTGCAATTTCTATAACACCTGCTTTATACCAGCCTTTTGCGGCACCTTTAATACAAGGGTATGCATTGTTGTGCCCACCGCCAATTATAATAGGTAATTTTCTATTTTGTGTAATTAAATGTATCAGTTGTTCTACTTCATCATCAATTGTATTTACAGCATGGCGGTATGCTTCAATAGATTCTTCGTATTTATGTGCATTTAATTCAATTACATCTTCTATTTCAGAAAAATCAAAATGCCCTAACAACAATATTTCATTACCATCTAAAAAATCGTTGCTTTGAATATTTACAAATGATTGGAGAAAAGGAAGCCATGCTGTTTCTGTTCCGCCTGTACCATGATTGGCTTTTACGCCAATATCTTCAGGAATACCAATGAGTACAAATTTTGCAGACGATTGTTTTAAAGATTCTTCAATATTTGAGGGATTGTTTAATGCTTGTAAACGTTCTCCTAATTTAGTTTCAAAACGACGAATTTTTGTTATGCTTATTATATCTTGTTTGTTATATATTTTTAAATGTTGCATGGCAGACAATTAGGTTTTGTTTAAAGCTAAATAAACTTTCCGTTAATCATTACTTTATTAATAAGATTATTTCCAAAACTATACGGAAGGTAAGCTAATGAAGGTATTTGTTTAGTGAAAATAAGGTTGGCATTTTTACCAATAGTTATAGAGCCTACTTGTTTTTCTAATTCCATTGCATAAGCTCCGTTAATAGTAGATGCATTAATAGCTTCTTCAGGTAACATTTTCATTTGAATACAACTTATAGCATTTACAAAATTCATATTACCACTTGGTGAAGAACCCGGATTATAATCGCTTGCCAATGCTACCGCAGCATTTTTATTAATTAAATTTCTTGCCGGAGCATAATTCATTCTTAAGAAAAAAGCAGCGGTGGGTAATAAAGTGGCAATAGTATTTGATGTGGAAAGAGTGTTTATTGCATTATCATTCATCATTTCTAAATGATCAACAGAAACAGCATCCAGCATAACTCCTGCTTCTACTGCACCACTTATACTTAATTGGTTGGCATGAATTTTTGTTTTAAGTCCGTATTCTTTTCCTGCATTACAAATGCTAATTGTTTCATTTACACTAAAAAAATTTTCTTCGCAAAAAACATCAATATAATCTGCTAAATTTTCTTGAGCAATTATTGGTAGCATTTCATTTTTAATAGCGTGAATATACGCTTGATGATTATTTTTAAATTGTTCAGGATAGGTATGGGCTCCTAAAAAAGTTGATTTAATAGGTATAGGCGAATTATTTTTGAGTTCTTTAATAACACGCAACATTTTTAATTCTGCCTCAACAGTTAAACCATAGCCACTTTTAATTTCAATAGCTCCGGTGCCTAAAGCAATTACTTCATTCAATCTATTCAATGCTGCAGTATATAAATCCTCTTCTGAAGCCACATTTAATTTAGCAGCCGAGTTTAATATACCTCCGCCTTTTGCAGCAATATCTGCATAACTTAATCCTTTTATTTTATCAATAAATTCTTCTTCGCGTGTTGCAGCAAAAACCAAATGTGTATGGCTATCACACCAACAAGGTAATATGGTTGCATGTTTTGCATCTATAACTTGTTGTTCGCTGAATTGGTTTATGTTCAAATTATGCATAAACCCATATTCTTTAATCAACCCTTTATCAATTACTAAATAAGCATTATTCAGAATAGGTAATTCTTGCAATGCATTTCCGCGTAATAAAATATTTTTTGTTCTAACATTAACTAACTGAGCAATATTAATAATACACTGTACCATAAAGTAAGTTATGCATCAAATGTAAACCTCTATTTTGTTTTATACGTTCAATTTTTTATACAAAAACCGAATATCAAGTGCTAAAACATATTCAAATAAAGTTGTACATTGCAATATGTTTACTAAAAAACATACAACACAAAAATTGCTTTTAGCTATTTTTTTGAATCTTATTTCTGCTGCCGATTCTGGCTCTCCGGAATACTAATTTCCTATCCCAATTTATTGTTTGCATTGGCAATCTTTTCTTTTCATTTTAATAAAAAACTATGGCTACACATAATTATTATGTAGATTCTGAATTAGGTGCTTTAAAGAAAATTCTCATACACAGTCCCGATGCAGGTATAGGGAAAATTATACCCGGAACTTTTGCAGATAATTTATACGATGATATTGTGCATTTAAAAAATATGCAACAAGAATATAACCAGTATGTAAAATTGTTGCTTTACTTTTTAGATCCTGAAAAAATAAAATATATAAAAGAATATCAAAAAAAAGCAAGTAAAGAAGATAAAAGCAATTGTTTTATTCCGGGTAAAAAAGAATACTTTAATTCAACCAAAGTATTAGAAGCTCAAACATTATTAGAACATATTTTACAAGATGAAAAAGTAAAATTACGTTTAATAGCCGCTATTTGCAGTTATGAAGAAAGCAGTTTATTAATTCAACAAAAATTAGAAAATATTCAAGATGCAGCATTGCTTTCTAAAATTTTCATTACCGGTGTTGTGCCAAAAGAAGTAAGCGATACCAACGAAGACCAGTTTATATTTCCGCCCATTCCAAATTTTATTTTTACCAGAGATATTGGAGTAATTATTAAAGATTGCATACTACTTAGCCGTATGGCAACAAGTGCAAGAAAACGTGAATCTTTAATTACTAAATTTTTAGCTTTATACTTTTTCTTTCAAGAACAGCCTGAAAAAGTGATAGAAATAATTGAAGAAAGCGATTTCTTTTTATATGAAGAAGAAGAACGCAAACAAAGAATTATTTCAATAGAAGGCGGAGATATTATGATGGTGCATCCTAAACATTTAATTGTAGGTTGCAGTGAAAGAACTTCATCAAACGCAGTAAACGAAATTGTTCATACTATTTTTTGTAAAGAAGAATTAGAAATTGAAAAAATTTCTATTGTAAAAATTCCGCAAAGAAGAGCTCAAATGCATATTGATACCATCTTTACTCAAGTTAAAAAAAATGTTTGGGTTTTGTATGGCAGATATTCAGAAAGAATTTTAACCGAAGAAAACAATATAAAACAATCTTACTTAAACAAGCTTTCGCATAAACCACGTAAAGCAGAAATGGAATTAGTTGAAATACTACAGTTTTATAAAAAGGCAAAAGAACCATATCAAAAAAATAAAGACTATAGTGTTGCTAAAAATGCAGAAGGGTTAGAAAGTTTATTAAGACAAATAAGTGTGGAAGATTTTAATGTTAAACCCACAGATGTAAAAATTATTTATAGCGGTAATAATATTTTCCCTTACGATGAAAGAGAACAATGGACAGATTCTTGCAATGTAGTAGCTTTAAAAGAAGGTGTTGTGATTGGTTATGATAGAAACAGCAAAACTGCCGAAGCGTTTGCACAAAAAGGTTTTACAGTAATTACAACAGAAGATTTATTTAAAAAATTTGATGAAGGTTTAAACCCCAATTCTATAGAAAACACATTAATACTTTTACCTTCTGCAGAATTATCAAGAGCAAGAGGTGGCTCACATTGCATGAGCATGCCTTTATTAAGAGAGCAGTTAACAACTTAAAATAAATTTCATGCATCAAAACACATCACATTTATTAATGATAGAACCTGCTGCATTTACATTTAATGAGCAAACCGCTGTAAACAATAGCTTTCAATCAACTTCATTAATTAATCATTCGCAACACAATGCTTTAGAAGAATTTAATCTATTTGTACAAACATTACGCAAACATGATATTGATGTTACTGTTATAAAAGATACAGAACAACCACATACACCCGATTCTGTTTTTCCCAACAATTGGATTTCTTTTCATAGCAATGGCACTGTTATACTATACCCCATGTTTGCACCAAATAGGAGATTGGAAAGAAAAGAACATGTGTTGAATTTTATTGAAGAAAAATTTCATATTAATAAAATTGAAAATTTATCTGCCGCAGAAAATAAAAACATTTTTTTAGAAGGAACAGGCAGCATGGTATTAGACAGAACAAACAAAATTGCGTATGCCTGCATATCTCCCAGAACTCATAAAGATTTGTTTGAAGAATGGTGCAAGCAATTCAACTTCAACCCAATCAGTTTTACTGCAACAGATGTAAATGGAAATTTAATTTATCATACCAATGTAATGATGTGCATAGCAGAACAATTTGTAGTTATTTGTTTAGATACCATAAAAAATATTAAAGAAAAAGAAATATTGTTACAACAATTTAAACAAACGAATAAAGAAATTATAGAAATAAGTTTCAACCAAATGAACCATTTTGGAGGAAATATGTTACAAGTAAAAAATAAAAAAAACAAACAGTTTCTGGTAATGAGTTCACAAGCATATAATAGTTTAACAGAAACACAAATACAAACTATTGAAAAATACAATTCAATTATTCACAGTAATATAAAAACCATAGAAACCAATGGTGGCGGCAGTGCCAGATGCATGATAGCTGAAATATTTTTACAACCTAAATGGAATTTATAAATTAAAACTAAGCTTCACTCCTTCTGCAAAACTTACAGGATTGTACTGCAATTCTCTTCTTGCCTTATCAATTTTTAAGCCCGATTTTTTTGCACGTTTAACCGGTTCCGGAAAAGTTTCTGAAGTTACATTTTCAATTAAATTTTTATTCAATTTTAAAACATCTGCAACAGTAATTGCCATTTCATAAGGCGATACAATATCTTTTCCTGCTAAATGATAAACGCCTTTTTCTTTTTGTTCAATAATAGTTTGAACGCCTTTACATATATCTATTACATAAGTTGGCGTACGTTGCTGATCGCTTACAACTTTAATTTGTTTTCCTTGTTCTAAATTGCTTTTTACCCATTGCAAAAAACTTGGTCGCATTCCTTGCAATACTTGTCCGTAAATAAATACAGGTCTAATAATTGTATTCAATCCTATTCTTTTTTCTAGTAAATGCTCTGCTTGCAATTTACTTTCTCCATAAAAATTTAAAGGTCCTTTTGCATCCTCTTCACTATGTGGTCCATTTTCTCCAAAAATAAAATCGGTTGATACATAAATAAAATGAGTTGAAGGCAAACAATGTTTTAATAAATAACCGGTTGCATCAACATTTTGCTGCCAACACATATCTTTATAATTATTACATTCATCAGGTTTACTCATTGCAGCATTATGAATAATTACATCAGGTTGATGTTTTTTTAATAAAGCAGCAACCATAGTTTCATTAATTAAATCAACCGTTTCATATACAAAATTTGCGGCCATTGCAATTCTATTTTCACCTCTACTAATTGCAATTACTGTATATTGTTTACTTAAAAACAAGGTTAAATGTTGCCCTAAAAAACCGTTACTTCCCGTTATTAAAACTTTCATGCTTCAATAATAAAACTTTATTAAATAAGGAACATTAATATTGTGTAACAAACTCCTCTTAATACATTAAGGTGAATTTATTTTCAATTCCTTACTTTTGACAGCAATTTTTAAGAATACAACGATTATTTGCCCCAAAAAACATTGAGAAAGTTTGTTAGAATAATTTATGAGCACAAAAAAAGTAACTAAAATTGGGGTGCTTACCTCTGGCGGAGATTCTCCGGGTATGAACGCTGCAATAAGAGCTGTTGTTAGGTCTGGAATTTATAATGGCTTAGACGTTTTTGGTATAGTACGTGGCTATTCAGGAATGATAGATAATGATATAATACCTATGAATGGAAGAAGCGTTGCTAATATTATACAACGCGGCGGCACCATTTTAAAAACGGCCAGAAGTCAAGAATTTATGACTGCCGAAGGACGTGCCATTGCATACGAAAATTTAAAAAAACATGGCATTAATGGCATAGTAGTAATTGGCGGAGATGGAAGTTTTAGAGGAGCACAAAAATTCAGCAGCGAATTTAATATTCCATGTATTGGTATTCCGGGAACTATTGATAGAGATATGGCCGGAACAGATTCTACCATTGGTTTTGATACTGCTGTAAATACAGCCGTAGAAGCTATTGATAAAATTAGAGATACAATGGACGCACACGACCGTTTGTTTATTGTAGAAGTAATGGGCAGAGATGCCGGTTATATTGCACTACACAGCGGTATTGCCACAGGTGCAGAAAACATCCTTATTCCTGAAACTAAAACAGATATTGAAGAATTAATTGCCTCACTAACCGAAAAAGAAAAAAGAAAAAAATTAGTAAACCTTATAGTAGTTGCCGAAGGTGGTGAATTTGGCGATGCAAACGGATTAGCAGCCATTGTAAAAAAACGTATTCCTACGGCAGATGTAAGAGTGTGCATTTTAGGACATATACAACGCGGTGGATCGCCCACATGCCACGATCGTTTAATTGCCAGCCACATGGGTTATTACGCAGTTGAAAGTTTATTAAGTGGAAGATATAATGTGATGATTGGTGTTATTAACAACAAAATAACTTACACCCCTTTAGATAAAGCAGTAAAAGAAAAACAACGCATTGGACAAGAATGGATGCGTATTGTAAAAATATTAGCAAGCTAAAAAAATACTAACCGAAATAAAATATTATGAGCAAGAACTTAGATAAATATTTAATGAAAGATTTAAATAACCCCGATGGAGTTGCACACACATCACACAAAACAAAAATTGTAGCAACTGTTGGCCCTGCCTGCGATACCCCCGAAAAATTATTAGAATTAGTAAAAGCAGGCGTAAACGTTTTTCGTTTAAACTTCTCTCACGGTACCTTAGAAGACAAAGCCAGAATTATTGAACACATTAGAGATATAAACAAATCTGAACCATACAACATTTCAATACTTGCCGATTTACAAGGCCCTAAATTACGTGTAGGTGAAATTGAAAACAATGCTTTAGACTTACAAGTTGGTGATGTATTGACTTTTACCAATACTAAATGTGTTGGCACAAAAGAAAAAATATATGTAAGCTATCCTGACCTTGCCAGCGATGTTAGAATTGGAAATATTATTTTAATTGATGACGGAAAAATTGAAGTAAAAGTTATTGGCATAACAAAAGAGCAAGACGTAAAAGTACAAGTTACCTTAGGCGGTATTCTTTCTTCAAAAAAAGGAATTAATTTACCCGATACAAAAATTTCATTGCCCGCATTAACAGAAAAAGATTTAATAGATTTAGAATTTATTATAGAACAAAAATGCGATTGGGTTGCACTTAGTTTTGTAAGAAGTGTAAAAGATATTGTAATTCTTCGTAATAAATTAGATGAACGAAAAAGCAAAACAAAAATTATTGCTAAGATTGAAAAACCTGAAGCACTTATTAATATAAGAGATATTATTATTGAAAGTGATGCCATAATGGTTGCTCGCGGAGATTTAGGTGTTGAATTACCACTTGAACAAATTCCACTTATACAAAGAGATTTAATTCGCAAATGTATTCATCGTGCAAAACCTGTAATTGTTGCCACACAAATGATGGAAAGCATGATTGATAGAATTAAACCCAACCGAAGTGAAATTACCGATGTAGCCAACGCCGTTTTAGAAGGTGCTGATGCCGTAATGCTTAGCGGAGAAACTGCTGCCGGACAACACCCTGCATTGGTTGTAGAAACAATGCGTAAAATTATTCTTCAGGTTGAACAAACTGAATACCGATATAATAGAGAAGAAGATTTAGTTCCGCAAACACACTCTCCCTCTTTTTTAAGTGATGCAGTTTGTTATAACGCTTGCAAAATTTCTAAAGATGTAAATGCCGATGCATTAATTGGTATGACACAAAGCGGATACACTGCATTTGTATTAAGCAGTTACCGCCCTAAATCTCCTTTATTTATTTTTACTAAAGAAGAAAGCTTAATGAACCAATTAAGTTTAAGTTGGGGCGTAAGAGCTTTTTATTATAATGAAGAAGATAGTTTAGATGATATTGTTTTTGATCAAATAGATATTTTAAAAGAACGTGGTTTTATAAAATCGGGAGATGTTGTTGTAAACACAGGAAGCACACCCGTACACATGCATTTACCAACCAACGTTTTAAAAATTACTAAAGTAGAATAATTAAGTTGCACTATTCAACTCAACATAAAAAACAGTTCCTTTTTTGTGTTGAGTTGAAAACCATATTTTACCGTTTACATTTTCAACAATTCCTTTGCAAATAGCAAGCCCTAACCCTGTGCCTGATGATTTTGTAGTAAAATTGGGTGTAAATATTTTAGATTGAATAGCATCGTCAATGCCTTCTCCATTATCTTCAATAGCAATTAAAATTGTTGAATCAGTATTTTGTTTTTGATGAATAATTATTTCTGCTTTTTCATTTTTTTCGGTTGCTTCAATAGCGTTTTTAACTAAATTGGTAAACAATCTGCTCATTTGAGTTTTATCTGCCCATACAAAATAATTTCCAGTTTCTTTTTCACACTTAATTACAATATTGGTATTGGTTTGATGCATTTGAATAATTGTATTAATAGTATCACTTATATCATATCGTTCAGGTTTTGCATTATTAATATTAGCAAACTGAGAAAAATCTCCGGCAATATTTGATAATTGATTGATTTGTTCAATTAATGTTGTTATTACATTATTTGAAAGTTCTTTGATATTAGGATTACCTGCTTCCATACTATGTTGTAAGTATTGAATACTTAGCTTCATTGGCGTGAGCGGGTTTTTAATTTCATGAGCTACTTGTTTTGCCATTTCTCTCCATGCACTTTCTCTTTCTGCTTTTGCTAATGCATTTGCACTGGCTTCTAGCTTGTTTAGCATTTTATTGTATTCATTTACCAATTCACCAATTTCATCATTTCTTTCCCAAATAATTTGTTCATTTGTTTTTCCTAACGACAGCTCTTTCATTTTAGTGCTAATTAAACTAAATGAGTGTGTGATTCGGTTGGTAATTAAAAATGCAATTGCACCTGCTAATAAAAAAATAAATGCATTTAAGTTAATAAGTGTTGCCAAAAAACCTGATATCTCTTCATTCAATTCTGCTTGAGAGTTTAAGTATGGAATATTTAAGTACGCATATTCTTTCCCGTTTTCATCAGTAAGCGGAACATATAAACTTAAATAATTAAGTTTGGCTATTTTTTCTGTTTGTGCAAACGTGTAAGCATGTTTATAATGTAATTGATAAAATGCCATAGGTTGCATTTTATCGCTTAATAAATATTTGTTATAAATATAGGGTTGTGTAGATATGGTTAACTTACCAAAGGTGTTATAAAAGTTAATATCTACATTATTGGTTTCAGCAATTTCAATTATTTTTTTTTCCAGATTAGTTGTAATGCCAATATCATTAATAGTTAATACATCATCAAACATAAACTGAGCATTTACGTTAGATTGTATTTCATCGGCAATTAATCGAATAGATTTAAACAATCTTTCTTTATTGTTATTATTAAACCTTACAATAAAAAACGATACAGTGGCTACACCAATAACTATAAACGATACCAAACAAACTCCAACAATTATTAAATTAATTTGAGAGCGAATGGCAAGTGTTTGAAAAAAATGTTTAATTGCTTTAACACTAAATCTTGTTTTAATTAAAAAGCCGGTAACATAAAATAAAATAACAATTGCCAAAAATGATGTAAGTAAATAAGCAAACAATGTTATAAACTGTAACAACCAATTATTTTCGGCTACAATAACTACTTGCTTATTATTATTTGCATAATACCACAACTCAGTAAATCCAACTTTAGTTTTTAATTCGTAACCGTAATTGTTTTTTTGGGTTGCCGGAATTTCAATAGGAAAAGCATATTCATTTTCATGGTTAATTAGTTTGCCATTATTATAAACGGCATACGCATAGTGTGTGCCTGTTTCATTTACTAAACTATTACCTTGTTTAAACAATACCGGAAAAATAGCTTCACTTATAAATTTTCTTGGTTTTATTAAAATAAATAAATATCCTTTTGCTCCATCATTGTTTGTTGTTGATTTTTCAAATAAATAGCTTGTTAAATTATTTTTATTGGAAAAAGAATATAATCCAT
This sequence comes from Bacteroidota bacterium, assembly GCA_018267705.1. Lineage (GTDB taxonomy): Bacteria > Bacteroidota > Bacteroidia > Chitinophagales > Chitinophagaceae > CW01. Next base: position 242,783 of record JAFDXX010000023.1, read on the forward strand.
TTGAATCTACTGCTATAGCCTGATTTATTCTAATAGTTTTTATAAAAGCATATTTTGCTGAATCGTCATTATATAAAGGTTTATATAAACTATCGTAAGTGTAAATACGTGTTTCATATTTGTTTAATAGCCCCGAAAAGTTTTTGCTTATTAAACTATCTTTTAAAAATTTATTTGAATACTCGTTATAAAATCGTTGAAAATTATTTTCTAGAAATATGTTTGAAAAATTAGAAGTAGCAATGCTTAATAAGTTTTCTTCTTGTACAGTACCTTGCAAGGATAATGTTTCGGCTAATCGTTTTCTTTTTAATAATTCAACTTCTTTGTTCTGATAAATGAGCATAGCAGACATAGATACTGCAAAGAACATCATCCAAAAAACTAATAAAGAAGATTTAGTTATTGTTTCTTCTGCTTTTTTTGAACGATAATTTAATATCCACAAAAAAAACATCAACCATAATAATACCATAAAACCCGGTAATATAAAAGCATTGCCAATATTAAATGAAAAAAAAGCCAAACCGGTTATGCAAACTATTAATAATTGAGCACCTACACTAATACCTGCTCTAACCACAGGTTTTAATAGTAATTGAGTAAGATAAAAAAAAGACAAAGCCAATAAACAAAGTATTACAAAGCTTACATAACTATATATACTAAGGCTAAAAAAATCTGTAACAGTAAATGAAATTTTAGAATCAATTACTAAACTTCTAATAACATTTACGGTATTTAAGCATATTAGTGTAATGTAGGCTATGCAAATAATTGCAATATATTTTTTGGAAGAAAAAGATATATATCGGCTAGTTTCTTTGAAATAAGATTTATAGAAATTAATAACCCAAAAAATAAATATGGTGTTTATTAATAAATCTCCCAACGATTTGTTGATTCTGTTTGATGCATATACCGACGGATCAAATAAACTTATTTCTGTAAAATCAAAAGGGAATGGTAATAAATAAGAAAATAACCGTAAAATAAATAACGAGCTTACTAAAAGTAAAAAACCTTTTCTAAAATTAATAAGTAGTGCAATTTCTACACTTATATAATTTAGAAAAAGCAATAAGGCTATTATTGCCAATGTTCGTAAAACAATTGTAGTAGTATCGTATTGAGTATAATATTTATTTCCTTTTTGCACTATGCCAAACAATGTATTCCCATTTGTATCTTTTATTTGCAATGCATTTGCAGCCGTGCTTACATCATAACTTTCTTCAATACCTGAAGATTTATAAAATTCTGTAGAGAGATATTCATTTTCAATAAAATATTGCCACCTTACAGGTAATACACCAATGCATAATGCTTTTTTATTATTTAATGCAATTGTTTTTTTATGTAAAACATAATCTCCATTTTGATAATGAACAAAATAATTGCCGTCTTTTCTTTGTAAATCTTCTGGTTTTACATAAAAACTATTACTGTTCCAAAAAGTAATAATAGGATTACCAACATCATTAAAAGCATAAACAAAAAAACCAAAAGGTTTGTGTGTTAATTCAACTTGTACGTTGGTATATGTTTTATTATCTAAACATTGATTGATGAGCGTTGTGTCTTTACAAATCGTATCTACCTTCTCTAATCCGGTTGTAACAAGCGATTGCAGTTTGCTTTGTATTTTTTCAGGTGAAGCATCGTATGTAAAATAATTAGATACTATAAATGAAAAAGTGTACAGCCATGCAGCAGTAATAAGTAAATAACCGTGTTTAAAAAAAGCTTTACGTAAATGTTGCATTTATTTAGGTGCTTGCTTTTTAACTTCATTCCAAATGGCATCCATTTCATGTAAACTCATATCTGCTAAGTTTTTCCCTTGGCTTAATGCTATGGTTTCCATTTGTGTAAAACGATGAATAAATTTTTTATTTGTTTTTTCTAAAACACCTTCGGCATCTACTTTCAAAAATCGTGCATAGTTTATTAAACTAAATAAAACATCACCAAATTCTTCTTCAATTTTTTCTATACTTTGTAAAGCAATAGCTTCTTTTAGTTCTACTATTTCTTCTTCTACTTTATCCCAAACTTGTTCTTTATTATCCCATTCAAAACCTACTTTTTTTGCTTTTTCTTGTATGCGTGCTGCTTTAACCATTGCGGGCAATGCAGTAGGCACGCCGCTTAAAACGCTTTTCTTCCCTTCTTTTAATTTTATTTTTTCCCAGTTTCTTTTTACATCTTCTTCATCATTCACTTTTACATCTCCATATATATGCGGATGCCTTTCAATTAGTTTTTTGCTAATACCTTCAATAACATCATTTAAAGTAAATTGTTTTTGCTCTTGTCCAATTCTTGCATAAAATAAAATATGTAATAACAAATCTCCTAATTCTTCTTTCATTCCTTGCCAATTGTTATTGGTAATACTTTCTGTTAATTCATACGTTTCTTCAATTGTCATTGGCCGTAATGTGTGAATAGTTTGTTTTTTATCCCAAGGACATTGTTCACGCAGTTCATTCATGATTTGTACAAGTTTTAAAAAGCTGTTTGAGAGTGTATCCATAAAATTAATGTAGAATTTAAGAAAATATTAGCTGTTACAATATAGTGCAGAATTATGTTTTATTAATTTTTACAAGGTATTTATTTTTGACAAAAATTAATAATGAAGTTAGCATCAATATTTATACTTATAATTTGCTCATACACCGCAAATGCACAATATTATTATAATGATATTATAAGTAACATACAAAGCAATAAACAATATACTTTATTAAAGCAAAACAAAATAAAAAAAGTAGTTGTAAACAGTTTTAATGCAGATGGCAGTATTAGCAATGATTTTATGCTGCAACAAGAATTTGATATTTATTGGCGAAAAATGATTACAACTTCTAAAACAATTACAGGAGCCACTTCTATTTTAACTACTACGTATGAAAACAATAAAGTGAAAAGAATAGAAGAATTAACGAAAGGTGTGCAACAAAAAACTGAGTATATTTATGATGATGCCGGCAAACTAAAAACTATTTCATCTACCACAAAAGATACTGCCTTAAAATATCAAACATCTGAGGCTCATATTTGGCAATACAACCACAACAATCAACCGGAGGAAATGCTAAAAATTAAAAACGGGAAAGATACAACTGTAGTTCAATTCATATATGATGAAAAAGGAAATATAGCCGAAGAACGTTGGAGCAATAAAGGTTTGTTATTAGAAATTTATTATTACTATTATAACAATAAAACGCAATTAACAGATATTGTACGCTTTAACCAAAAAGTAAAAAAAATGTTGCCCGATTTTTTATTTGATTATGATGATAAAGGAAACATTTCAGAATATACAATTATACATATGGGCAACAGCAACTATAACATGTGGAAATATACCTATAATGCAGAAGGTTTAAAACAAGAAGAAGATTGCTACAATAAACAAAAAGAATTGGTTGGTAAAATGAGTTACACCTACTCTAAGTAACGAATAAAACAAAGAATTTCATTCATATTTTGTTTATTAAAAAATTAACTTTGCCCACATTTTTATAATTTATGATAGTTACAATTGGATATTTAGCTTCTGCCCTACTGGCTCTCTCTTTAATTACGGTAAATGCTATTAGGTTTAGGTGGCTTAACCTTTTTGGTTGTTTTACCTTTATTGTGTATGGTATTTTTATTACTGCTTTTCCGGTAATATTAGCCAATGTTATTTTATTGGCTATTAATATTTTTCAAATTATAAAACTTTATTCTGCAAAAGAATCTTTTGAAATGCTTACAGTACAACCCTTTGATGAGTTGGTAACAAAATTTCTACAATTTCATAAAAAAGATATTCAGAACTATTTTCCTGATTATGAAATAAATAAAACCGAAAATTATCTTGCTTTTATGGTGCTACGCAATTTATCTATTGCCAATTTATTTATTGCATCTTTAAAAAACGGAGAAGCAGTAGTGGAAATAAATTATACAATTCCACAGTATCGAGATTTTAAGGTTGGCAAATTTATTTTTGAGAAAGAAAGAGAATATCTTTTATCGGAAGGTGTTAAAAAAATTATTTATGAAAAAGTGTTCAATGCCAATCATGAAAATTTTATTAAAGTAATGGGTTTTACAAAAGAAAATACAAATGGAATTTGTTATTCAAAAAGCCTTGAGAGTGAATAATTATTCTTTAATAATTTTTACTTCACTAACTGCACTGAAAGAATATTTTCGATTGGTTTTTATTTCAACGGCTTCAAATCTTTTTCTTCTTTTTTCTCCTTTTTTAAAAGTTCTCCCATCCTCTAACTGAAATATAGTACCTACGGGCAATTCAGATATTGTATAATAATCTGCTTTGCTGTTATAATTATATTTTCGTAATACCAATAATAATTCTGTTTCACCATTAGCTGTTGCTGCAGGATTAATGATACTTTTTTGTAATGCTGTTTCTATATCTGCAGGAAATATTTTTCGTTGTACAAAATCAATCAACAATTTACTATAACAACCTTTCCATTCTTTTCCATGTACTTCTACTTTATGCCCATATTGCTCAAACACAAGCAGGTGAGCCAATTCGTGCAATAGTGTAATTAAAAATTCATACTTATTTAAGTTGCCATTAATAGTAATACGATGATTTTGACCTGCATGTGCATTGCGATAATTGCCTAAAACAGATTTTCGTTTTTGTGTAACCGTTAAATGAACTTTATAATAATTCAAATATTGAACAACCAATTCAAAAGTTTGATAAGGCAAATAGTTAGCCAACGCCTGCATAGGATGCTCAACTATTGCCATTTTTTTCTTTATTAATTTTTGAGGCAATACTTATTTCCATAAACAAATAAATAAAATATAAAGCCATTGAAACCATAATAGCATACACACTTTTCTCTTTTGCAAATATTAAATAAAAAACTGCGGCACTGCCTAACACAAACATTTTAATTAAGGTAGCACTCATTACATTGCGTAAAGAAGCATTCAGATTTTTTTTATCAATTTGTTTGGTATGTAACAATAAACTTATCACACTTAAAAAAAATAATAAAATATTAGCTGTAAACACAACCAATACATCAATTTTTTTTTCTTGCAATATTGATTGATACCAAAGTATTAAACTGTTTACAACAACAAATACAAAAAATAATGGTAATATTTTTTTTGATAATGATGAGGGTTGCATATTATTTTTTTTCAGAAGTATCTTTTATAATTTTTACAATCATTCCAATAATTACTAACAAAGGTAAAAGCCAAATAAATAAAGGGAATTGTATAATATTTTTTTTATCCACCCAATAGCCTGCATACACTGCAATTAAAAGTGCAACAGTTAATTGTGTAGCAAGGCCTGCATAAGTTATTAGTAATTCTTTATTGCTTTTTCCTTTCATCAATCGTTAGTAGTTTCTTCTTTAGGCACATTTAAAATTGTAGTATCTTTTTGCGTAGGTGTTGTACCGGTTAATACTTTTTTTATAGCATCTAAATATTGATCTTTATCTTTTATAGCAATTTCTAAAGAGTCCGTTCGATATTTTAATAATTGTAGTTCTGTTTTACTTTGTCTAGAACCATAACCCGGAATATAATATTTAAGTGGTGTAAAAACAATTAATGCCACCGTTAAACCTACTAATAAAACAAAAGTTATACTCATGGTTACATAAACACTTAACCGCGATAGTTTAAACGTAACTACTTCTTCATACGTATCATCATTCATTACTACTAAGCGGTAACGGTTTCTTAATCTTTTAAGTGTACTGTTGTCTGTTATTTTGTCCATGTTGTTAAATACAGTTTAAAGGTAATAAACAATTATTGTTTAAATCTTTTACAAAGCAAAATAATTGTATTTTTAAGCGGTAAAATAATTATGCAATTTTTTAAACCGCGTTTATACCAACTTATTCTATGCTTACTTTGTGTATTGGCAGGTTATAATACTTTGGCACAGCCTAATACAAGTATTGATCTTGAAAAATACAAATCTAAAAAATACGAAGAAAGAACACTTCCTTCAGAAAAAACACCCGAAGGAAAAATACCTATTGTAAAAAGAATATTTCAAAACACATTTACACATTATAACTATTTCTTCAATGCCAATAATTTATTTAGTAATATTATTAGCAAAGCAAAATTAGTTTATAAAGATGATTATACTCAACTGCTTCCCTTCTACAATTATTCTCTCAACGCAACTTCACAAAATAAAAGCGATATTGATTCAATTATTTATAAAGTGAATGCCGGTATTTTATTGCATGATTTAAGAAATGATTGGGTTGATGATTTGTATTTATTATTGGGAAAAACTTATTTAATAAGAAAAGATTTTGATTCGGCTTTTATGGTTTTTCAATACATCAACTACATTTATGCACCGAAAGACGAAGGTTACGATTTACCCATAGGAAGCAATGCCAGCAACAACAATGGCATTTTTTCTATTGCAACAAATGAAAAAACAAGCTTACTTAATAAAATAGTTGCCAAACCTATTACACGCAACGAAAGTTTATTATGGCAGGTAAGAAATTTAATTGAAATGAATAAACTGCCTGAAGCATCAAGTATTTTATCTATCTTAAGAGTTGACCCTAAATTTCCGATAAGATTAAAATCGAAATTAAATGAACAGTTAGCATATTTATTTTACAACCAACAGAATTATGATAGTGCTGCACATTATTTACAATTAGCTTTACCCGAAGCAGCCGATAGAAATGAAGAAGCAAGATGGCAATATTTAGCAGGGCAATTATATCATTTAGCCAATAATAACAATAATGCCAATAAAGCTTTTAATAAAGCAGAACAAAAAGCAACCGACCCATATTTAGAAGTATATGCAAGATTAAATACTGTTACAGTTTTAAATAATGATAAGAAAGAAACAGCTATTGAATCTAAATTGAAAGAGCTGCAACAAATGGCAAAAAAAGAAAAATACGAAACGTATAGAGATGTTATTTACTACGTTGCTGCACTATTTAATTTAAAACAAAACGATAAACACAGTGCTATTAATAATTTATTAAAAAGTGCCCAAAACACTAGTACAAATAATCTTTCACAAAAACAAAAAACATATTTATTACTTGCAGATGTTGCTTACGACTCTACCTTATATGCCGATGCTTATAAGTATTATGATAGTGCAAAAACAACAGGAAATTTACCCGATGAATACAAAGAAAAACTAACCAATAAACAACCTGCTTTAAAAATAATAAGTGCCAATATTCAATCTATTCATTTACAAGATAGTTTACAAACTTTAGCAAAAATGAGTGAAGCAGAAAGAATAGCAGCAGTAAAAAAAATATATCGCCAAATAAGAAAAGCACAAGGCATAAAAGATGATGGTTCAGATTTTGGCAACACTACCGCAACTATAGACGATGGCTCATTATTTTTTAATGCCAATAACAAAACAGGAGATTTTTATTTTAATAACGCTGCATTAAAAACACAGGGAATGCGAGACTTTAAAACCAAATGGGGCAACAGACCCAATGTTGATAATTGGCAAAGGCAAGCCGCCATTCAGCAAACCAATACCAACATAAATACTTTTAATGTTTCAGATGTTGATGATGTTGCAAAAAATAGCACACAACAAGACACAGGTAAAGCAGTAACGTTTGAAGGCCTAATGTTAAACATTCCATTAAATCAACAAAGAATAAATGCTTCTAACGAAATAATAAGTAAAGCATTATTTGAAAACGGTAATTTGTTAAAAGATAAATTAAATGCTTACCCTTCTGCAATTAATTGTTACGAACAATTAATTAATAGATTTCCTTTAAATAAATATAGTGAAGAAGCTATGTTTAATTTATATTACTGCTATATACAACTCAAGCAACAAACAAAAGCCGATTCAATAAAAAAAGCAATCAATCAAATTTATCCCGAAGGTCGTTATACAATCCTATTAAATGTAGGAAATACAACCAACCAAAAAGCAACAGCATCTTATGAAAACATATATAATTTATTTATTGAAGGAAAATATAACGAAGCACTAACACAAAAAAGAATTGCAGATAACACTTTTGGTACTATTTATTGGACTCCGCAATTACTTTTTATTGAATCTATTTATTACATTAAACAAAACAAAGACAGTTTAGCTATTAACAGTTTACAAAGTCTTATTTCAAAATATGCAACCAATGCATTAGCAGCAAAAGCTAAAACAATAATAGATGTTTTAAGAAGAAGAAAAGAAATCGAAAACTATCTCACCAATTTAAATATTAAAAAAAATATTGATACCGTTACTTATACTGCACCTGCAACAACCGTTACAAAACCTAAAGTGGACACCATTGCAACAACACCCGTAAACACAAAACCTACCATCAAAAAGAATGATTATTCGTATAATGAAAATGAAAAACAATACGCGGTAATTGTATTAAATAAAGTAAGCAATATGTACAGTGTAGAGGTTAAAAATGCTTTTTTCAGATTTAATGAAATACAATTCAAAAATGCAGAGCCACCAATAGATTTAATAAATATTAATGATGATACAGGTTTAATATTGGTTGGCCCTTTTAATAATGCAAATGAAGCTATGAATTATATTGATGTTATAAAACCAATTGCAGCAACAAGAATTATATCGTGGTTAATTCCGCAAAAATATTCTTACTTAATTATTAGCGATAGTAATTTGCAAACCGTAAAATCTAAAAAAGATATTACACCTTATGCATCATTCATTAAAGAAATTGTTCCGAACAAATTTTAAATAAAAAGAAAAAACAACCTTTATACTGATTCTGGCCAAATTCCGGTAAAACCTCTCGATGCAAGTTTTGTGCTGCCAATTTTATACTTGCACTTAAACCAAGAATAAACCAATTCACTAAACCGAATGAAATTATTACAGAAAAAGATTAGCTGTAAGTGCAGATGGTAAGATGCAATATCGCAAGAAAGTTCAGTGAAATCAGCAAAAAACGAAACAACTTGTTGATCTTCTATAATGGCAATTATCCTCAACCATTCTGTGGTATGCAGGCATCTATCAGTGGTGATATAAGCTGCAAGTATTCCGATTATAAACTACACATTAAAACAACTAACAATTAATTACAAAAAAAAATGCTACTCATATTTTTAAGAAGCCTTACTTTGTAAGGCTTTTTTCATTCACTATTATTTTTTGTATGGCAATTTCTAAATCAGTAAAAATATTTTGGAGAGTTTTTTTTATAAGCATTGCATCATTCATTCTTTTTTTACTACTATGTAATTGGGGCGTTTTTGGAGAAATGCCTTCCATAGAAGATATACAAAATCCATCGGCATCTTTATCAAGCCAAGTATATGCACAAGATGGAACTTTAATGGGAAAATATTATTTGGAAGACCGTGTAAATGTTGAATATAAAGACATAAGCAAACATGTAATTAATGCATTAGTTGCAACAGAAGATGAACGTTTTTACGACCACAGTGGAATTGATTTACGTTCATTACTTCGTGCAGTAAAAGGTTTAGGAAGAGATGGTGGAGCCAGCACCATAACCATGCAAACCGCAAAAAATTTATTTACAGATTATAAAAGAAATGCACTGGTTCGTATGGTGCAAAAATTTAAAGAAGCCATTATTGCCATTAAATTAGAAAGAAATTTCACAAAAAATGAAATCATAACACTTTATCTAAACACCGTTCCTTTTGGAGATAATGTTTATGGCATTCGCAATGCAGCAAAAACTTTCTTTCAAAAAGAACCCGATAGATTAAATGTTGAAGAAGCTGCCGTACTAATTGGTATGCTAAAAGCATCATACACATATAACCCCAGAGTAAATCCTAAAAAAGCATTAGATAGAAGAAACACCGTGTTAGATCAAATGGTACGTAATAATTTTTTAAGTGCCGATGAAGCAGCCAAACTAAAAATAAAACCTATTGAACTGAATTATAAAAAGTTAGACGAAACAACAGGTTTAGGTCCATACTTTAGAATGGTATTAGGAGAAGAAATGAAAAAATGGTGTAAAGAACATAAAAAAAGTAATGGAGAAAATTATGATTTATATAGAGATGGTTTAAAACTATACACAACCATCAATCCTAAAATGCAATATTATGCAGAAGAAGCAGTTGCCAAACACATGAGTTACCTGCAACAATTATTAAACAAACAAGACAATATAAAAAAGGGAACCGTTTGGAAAGGATATGAAAACGTAATTGAAGCCGCTATTAAAAGCAGCGATCGTTGGCGTAATGCAAAGAAAGATGGAATGAATGAAAACGATATTCGCAAAACTTTTGATATACCCACACAGATGAAAGTGTTTGCATGGAATAATAGCCGTGAAAAAGATACGATAATGACACCTTATGATTCCATAAAATACAGCCGCCAAATGATGCAGGCAGGCTTTATGGCAATGGATCCTTTAAGTGGCGAAGTAAGAGCATGGGTGGGTGGTATTGACTTTAAAACTTTCAAATACGATCACGTTAATTACAACACCAAACGCCAAGTAGGCAGTACCATTAAACCATTGCTTTACAGTTTAGCAATAGATGAAGCAGGTTTTACACCCAATACAATTGTAGAAGATGTACAACAAAGCTTTGGCCCCTATGGCTTAGTTCCGGCAACAAGCAGAAGTTGCTCAGGTGTAAGTATGCCAATGGTTGAAGCCCTCACCTACTCACGCAACTGTGCTACTGCATATATCATGAAACAGTTAGACAGCAAAGGAAATAATTCAGCCAAACGTTTTGTAGAATTTCTTAAAAACAAATGTGCCTTACAAACTAAAATAGAACCTAATCCATCCATTGCAATAGGTGCATGCGAAATTTCTTTATATGAAATGATGCAAGCCTATACAATGTTTCCCGGAAGAGGTTTTAATGTAAAACCTTTATTTCTTACAAGAATTGAAGATAAAAACGGAAATGTTTTAGAAAATTTTGCTCCGCAACGAAAAGAAGTAATTAGCGATGTAAGTGCATATTCTATAATAAAAATGATGCAAGAAGTTACAGCAAGAGGTACAGCAAGAAGAATTTGGGATTACGGCGTACAAGGTGCAATTGCAGGAAAAACAGGTACTACTAACGATAATGCCGATGCTTGGTTTATGGGATATACACCGCAACTTTTAGCCGGAGCTTGGGTTGGTTGCGATGATAGATTTATTCGCTTTAACAGTGAAGATTACCAAGGCCAAGGTGCAAGAGCAGCTATGCCAATTTGGGGATATTTTTATTCAAAGGTTTTACAAGATCCTAATTTATTGGGTATTGATCCAAAAGCACAATTTGTAAAACCAGATGTAATGCAAAACGATTTGAATTTTGATTATATTAATGGAATACAACCTCCTCCTGTTGGTCCGGGAGATGAAGATATGGGCAATGGAACTTCAAAAGATTATTTACCCGCCAATATAAAAGCAGAAGATTTAGCACCGGAATCAACCTTACCCGTTAACGACAACAATAAGAAAAATAATTTACAATCCGATAATAATAAAACTAAACAAAATAAACCTACAATACCACCTCCACCACCTGCCAATAAACCTAATGAGCAACCTAAAGCAATAATGCCTAAAAAAAGCGGAGGTAACAAATAATTACAATTGTTTCCCTTTTAAAGCCGCTCCTACTGCGGCATCCATTGCACGTTCGGCAAATGGTCGGGTTATTTCATTTAATTCTTCTGTTTTAGTTTGAATTAAATTTTTATCATCCATTGTTATAGCTAATTGTAATGCCTGCATGGCAGCTGCAGTGGCAAGCATTTCATCTTTTGTTATTAATGAAGTGTTTTTTGTTAAAAAGTTTTCTGTAGTTGAAAGTATTTGTTCTCCTTCTGTTTTAGCTTCTACCAATGCACGTATAGCAATATCATCTTTTGCATGTGTAATACTTTCTAACAACATTTTTTCTACATCATCATCTGTTAAACCATATTGAGGTTTTACTTCAATACTTTGTTCTACACCGCTTCTTAATTCTTTTGCTTTTACCATTAAAATACCATCGGCATTAATTAAAAAACTTACTTCTACTTTTGGTAATCCTGCCGGCATTCCAGGTATATTAGTTAAATTAAATTCAGCTAATTTTCTATTATCTTTTACCAAATCTCTTTCACCTTGGTAAACTGAAATTCGCATACTTCCTTGCCCATCTTTTTGTGTAGTATATTGCCTTCCTGCTTTTGAAGGTATTTTAGAATTGCGTGGAATTAATACATCCATTAAACCTCCCATTGTTTCAATTCCTAAGCTTAAAGGTGTAATATCTAATAATAAAAATTCTTTATTATTCCCTGCTAATATATCTGCCTGAACGGCTGCACCTAATGCTACTACTTCATCAGGATTAACAGAATCATTTACTTCTTTTCCAAAAAAATTACTTACACTATGTTTAACCAACGGTACACGTGTGCTTCCACCAACCATTACAATAGTTTCAATATCGGTAGATTGCAACGCTGCATCTTTTAAAGCATTTGTACAACATTGTAAGGTTTGTTCAATAAAAGGTTGAATTAATGCTTCAAACTTTTGTTTGGTTATGAAGAGTTCTTTTTCATTGAATGAAGTACTAAACTCATCATTAAAACTTAAATGTTTTTTTGCTTCTTCTGCTTTTAAACGTAAGCTTTGTTTAATTGAGTTATTCGCTTTTAATTCTTCATCATTAATAGATAATTCTTCTATCCAATAGTTTACAATAGCATGGTCAAAATCGTCTCCTCCTAAATAAGTATTGCCGTTGGTGCTTAATACTTCAAATATTCCGTTACTAATTTTAAGAATGGAAATATCAAAAGTGCCGCCGCCCAAATCATATACAGCTATTGTTTTTTCAGTTTCTTTTTCTAAACCTAAACCATAAGCTAATGCAGCAGCAGTAGGTTCATTCACAATGCGTAAAACATCAAGCCCTGCAAGCTTTCCGGCATCTCTGGTAGCCTGACGTTGAGCATCGTTAAAATAAGCAGGTACCGTAATAACTGCTTTTGTAACAGGTGTTTTTAAAATATGTTCGGCTTTTGCTTTTAATTCTTTTAATATGAAAGAAGATAATTCAATAGGTGAATAAAACTTGTTGCCCACTTGTACTTTCACTAATTTTTCATCATCATTATCAATTATCTTATATGTGAAGAAAGCAGCATTTTGTTTAAGATCGTTATAGCTTTTACCCATTAAACGTTTAGCAGAAAAAATAGTGTTATGAGGTTCTGTTTCTAAATAATTTTTAGCTTCCTCACCAACAGTAATATTTGCAGCATTATTAAAATGAATAACACTTGGTACCAAACTGCTGCTATTATGTTCTTTTAATGCAATAGGCATTTTAGATTCAGGATGAATAATTGCCACCAAACTATTGGTGGTGCCTAAATCAATACCTACAATCATTTCAGCTTGCTGTAAACTTCCTGTTGCTATATTAATACCAATTTTTGCCACAATGTTTTAATTAAGAATGTAAAGCTGCAAAAATAAATGTTTGCAGGTATAAGCAGTTGCGAAAGAAGAAACTAAGCAAACTGTTTGCAATTAATATTTTTTTGTGAGCATATATTCACAAAAAATAAATATCATGAAAAAGTGAATAAACTTTATTATCAGAAAAAGCAGCCATTAATTAAATTTCTACCACTTCGGTTTTGCTTACATAATCATGCAAAGGCTTATCTAAAAACGGAATAAAAAACATATCAATAATAGTTAATCGCATTAAACTTCTTACAAAAATTTTCATTACGCCCGGTTTCTTTCCCTGCATAGTAACTACTTTGCTATAGCTTAATAATTTTCCCAATGTTCTTCCCGAAAAGCTTTCTAACAAAAAATAATACATAAACAAAGCAGCAAAAAACAAATAGCCAAAATTTATAAATTTAGCTCCATAATAAAATACATACCACTGCCGTATTTTATACACCGTATAAGCAATAGCAAATACAATCAAAGTATCTACAATAAAATTTAAAATTCGAGTTCCGGTTCCAACAATACGCATACTATACAATTTACAATTAGTTTTGCTGCAAAATTCAGGTAAATGAATCTAATTGAAGAATTAAAATGGAGAGGCCTTATTCAAGACATAATGCCCGGCACCGAAGAGCAGTTAAATAAAGAAATGACAAGTGCCTATATTGGTTTTGACCCTACTGCCGATAGTTTGCATATTGGCAGCTTAGTTCCTATTTTATTGTTGGTGCATTTGCAACGTGCAGGTCACAAACCTTATGCATTGGTAGGTGGTGCAACAGGTATGATTGGAGATCCAAGTTTTAAAAGTGAAGAAAGAAAATTATTAAGTGAAGAAGTACTGCAACATAATTTAAACGGTATAAAAAAACAGTTATCTCGATTTTTAGACTTTGATACTACCAAAACCAATGCAGCCGTAATGGTAAACAATTACGATTGGTTTAAAGATTTTTCTTTTTTAAATTTTATTCGTGATGTAGGCAAACATATTACCGTTAATTATATGATGAGTAAAGACAGTGTAAAGAAAAGATTAGAAGGTGATAATGGCATGAGTTTTACAGAATTTACTTACCAACTTATTCAAGGCTATGATTTTTATTGGTTATATAAAAATAAAAATTGTAAACTGCAAATGGGAGGAAGCGACCAATGGGGAAATATTGTAACAGGAACAGAATTAATAAGAAGAAAAGCAGGCGGAGAAGCCTTTGCATTTACTTGTCCATTGGTAAAAAAATCTGATGGTGGCAAATTTGGGAAAACAGAAAAAGGAAATATTTGGTTAGATGCCAATAAAACATCTCCCTACCAATTTTACCAATTTTGGCTAAATTCAGGAGATGAAGATGCAAAACGATGGATTAGCTTTTTTACACTATTACCCAAAAATGAAATAGACAGCTTAATTACCGAGCATGAAACTGCCCCTCATTTACGTTTATTACAAAAACGTTTAGCTCAAGAAGTAACTACATTTGTACACAGTAAAGATGATTATGAATTTGCTGTAAAAGCATCTGAAATATTATTTAGTAACGATACTGCAGAAATTTTACAATCATTAACTGAAACACAACTATTGCAAGTGTTAGATGGTGTGCCTGCTGTTGAAGTAAGCAAACAACAAATTGAAGCAGGTTATGATTTAATTAGTTTTCTTTCAGATACAAAAATATTTCCAAGTAAAGGAGAAGCAAAAAAAATGCTGCAAGGCGGTGGTGTTTCTATCAATAAAATAAAAATAGACGGAAATAAATTAACCATAAACAATACAGATTTACTTCAAGGCAAATACATACTCGTTCAAAAAGGAAAGAAAAATTATTACTTAATAAAAACAAACTAAAATGCAATTAGCACAAGGTTTCTTAGAAGATATTATCAAAACATTTAAAGCCTATAAAAATTTTGGCGATAAAACTTTTGAACAATTAGAAGAAAAAGATTTTTTCTACCAACCATCTTCTGAAAGTAACAATATTGCCATTATCATTCAACACATGCATGGTAATATGCTAAGCCGATGGACAAATTTTTTAACTGAAGATGGAGAAAAAGAATGGAGAAAAAGAGATGCAGAATTTGAACACACCATACATACAAAAAAATCATTAATTAATTTATGGAATGAAGGTTGGCAATGCTTTATCAATACTTTAGAAAGTTTAAAAGAAGAAGACCTATTAAAAACAATTACCATTCGCACAGAGCCAATATTAGTTTACAATGCCTTATTAAGACAATTATCACACTATTCATACCATGTAGGGCAAATTGTTTATTTGGGTACCGTTACTAAAAATAAAGAATGGAAAAGTTTAAGCATTCCAAAAGGCGGCAGTCATGCATATTTAGAAACTGTTAAACAATCTCAAAACAAATAGATTAGTATTAGTTTTATAAATATCGAAATAATTTGGTATTGTATTTGAATTAAAGAGACGAACCTTTATTTTTACTTATACAACATAAAGCCAAGCTGCCCTGAAACTTAAAGACAAAATATTACACAGAAATGGTTATATAGCTATTGGCGCTATATTCATTTTTTGCATTGTAAAATTTACGCCTTTATTACCCACAAACTCTCGTACTGTTTTAGCTATACTAACATTAATAATTGCTGTATTAGCTATTTGGCTTGATACATTAAAAAAATTAAGACGTTTTACATTTAGCATAATTGCCTTTTTATTAATTATTTATGTACTTATACAAACAAGTTTTTTTCAAAATTGGGTTGTAGGAATTGCAACCAATAAATTATCAAAAGCATTAGGTACAGAAGTTCGTATAAAAAAAATAAGTTTTTCTTTATTAGATAAATTAAACCTTGAAGGCACATTAGTTAGAGATAAACAAAAAGATACTATTTTATATGCAGGCAGTTTAAAAGTAAGAATTACTGATTGGTTTATTTTTAAAGATAAAGCCGATATAAGTTTTTTGGGCTTAGAAGATGCTGTTGTAAAATTACAACGTAAAGATTCTGTATGGAACTATCAATTTATTGTTGATCATTTTTCATCTCCCTCAAAAAAAACAAAGCAACCTGCAACAAATAAAAATGCTTTAACAATCAATCTAAAAAAAGTTGATTTAAAAAATATTTCATTCTTAGAAAATGATTTGTGGCGTGGAGAAAAAATGGTAGGGAAAATAGGAAGTCTTACAGTAGATGCCGAACAAATAAATACAACCAACAATATTTTCAGCATCAATTCATTAATAATAGATAAACCTTATTTTGCTTTATACAATTTTGATGGGTTACGCCCCGATAGTTTAAAACCAAAATCAACAATAGATACAGGCTTATTGCTTAATCCATCTAATATGTTAGTAAGGTTAAAAGAACTAAGCATATCCAACGGAACATTTTGCAACAACGGAAATAACAACAAACCTTTAAATCATTTTGATGGTGCACATATATTGTTTTCAAACATTAATGCAACATTTAATAATCTTCATTTAACAAAAGATACGCTGCGTGCAGAAATGAATTTATCAACAAAAGAACGCAGTGGATTAGAAGTAAAAAAGTTTGAAGCACACGTAAAAATTACTCCTCAAATAATGGAGTTTGCCAAACTGAATTTACAAACCAACAAAAGCCATTTAAGAAATTATTATGCAATGAAATTTCATCATTTTAATGATGACTTTGCAGAATATGTAACCAATGTTATGATGGATGCATCTTTTAAAGATGCTAAAGTAAGTAGTGATGATATTGCTTTTTTTGCACCCGAATTAAAGAACTGGAAAAAAGAAGTAATGCTTACAGGAACCTTTGTAGGTACAGTTTCCAACTTTAATATTAAAAATTTATTTGCATCTACCGGAAGCCAAAGCTACGCAAGCGGTAACCTTTCAATGAAAGGGTTACCCAATATTAATAAAACAAATATTAATTTTAATAATGCTATAATAAAAACCAATTATAACGATGTTGCTGTTTTGGCACCCGCTGTAAAAAATATTCAATCACCGAACTTAGCTGCATTAGGCACTGTTTTATTCAGAGGTAATTTTAATGGCACAATAAATAATTTTATAACACAAGGAAACGTAAGTACAAATATTGGTGCATTTAATGCCAATGTAAATATGAAATTACCGCAAAAGAAAGGTGATGCAGTTTACAACGGTGCATTAACAACTAATCAGTTTAACATAGGAAAATTTTTAGATGAAGCAAGTTTAGGTAATGTAACTTTTAACGGGAAAATAGATGGAAGCAGTTTTTCTTTAGAAAGATTAAAAACAAATATTCAAGGAAAAATCACCACATTAGATTTCAACAACTACACTTATTCAAATATTGACGCATCGGGTACATTTCAGAAAAAAGCTTTTTCCGGAGAATTAAATATTAGTGATACGAATCTAAACTTTAAAAGTCATGTAGACGTTGATTTATCTAAAGAAGAACCCGTATTCAATATTTTAGGAGATTTAAACAACTCAAATCTCTACCCTTTAAACTTTACATCAAAAAGGTTAAATGTAACAGGCTTACTTGACGTAAACTTTACCGGTAAAAATATTGACCACTTTTTAGGATCTGCTAAACTTTTAAACGCATATTTACAGAGTGATTATGGTGAATTAAATTTCGATTCATTAAGTATCACATCATTTGTAGATACAGTTAAACATTTACAAATAGCCACCAACGATTTTACAGCAAACATAGATGGAAAATTTAATATATTAGATTTACCTAAAAGTTTTCAAACATTTTTAAACCGCTACTACCCTGCTTATTTCAGCATGCCAAGTTCTAAACCGGTTAATCAAGATTTTACGGTTTCGGTTAATACAGGTTATATAGAACCTTATCTTCAACTATTCGATAAAAACATACAAGGTTTAGAGAATGTTCAAATAACTGGTGCAGTAAACACAAGTAAAAACGCAATTAACTTACTTGTAAATATTCCTTACGCAAAATATAAAACCTATACTTTAAATGATGCTGTTATAAAAAGCAAGGGCTCACTAGACAGTGTTACTTTAACAACAGATGTTTCTTCCTTTGAGCTGAATGACAGTATAATGTTTCCGCAAATTCATTTATCTGTTAAAGCAGCAAACGATCATTCAATTGTTTCTTTAAAAACCAATACAGGCAATACTTATAACGAAGCAAACATTAATGCAGATGTATATACTTTAAGCGACGGTGTTCGCATTCATTTCAATCCATCTTCCTTTATATTAAACGAAAAAAATTGGTCTTTAGAAAAACAAGGCGAAGTAGTGATAAGAAAAAATTTCGTTTCAACACAAAATGTAAAATTTTCTCAAGGCTTTCAAGAAATTGTTGTTGAAACAGAAGAAGAAGATGGTGGTAACGTAAATAATTTAATAGTAAAATTAAAAGACATAGTACTAGGGGACATTACCGCACTTATCATGAAAAACCCTAAGCTTGAAGGCATATTAAACGGCTCTATATACCTGCGTGATTTTTTTGGAAAATTTAATATTGAAACTAATTTAAAAGCAACACAATTTTTTTACAATAACGATTCTGTTGGTGTGGTAAACATTAACGGTGGTTATAACAGCAAAACAGGAAAGGTTACATTTAAAGGTAAAGCACCTAATAAAGATTATAAATTTGATTTTGATGGAAGTTATGATACTAAAGACTCTTCAACAGCGCCTTTAGCCGTTACTGTTAATTTAGACAACAGTAAAATAACAATCGTTCAAGAATTTTTAGAAGGAATCTTCAGCAACGTAAAAGGTTATGCCTCCGGAAACCTTTCTGTAAGCGGAAACCCAGCATCACCAAATTTGCTTGGTAGGCTTACATTACACGATGCATCATTAAAAGTAAATTATACACAAGTATCTTATAAAATTGATAGTGCCGATATTGCATTTGAAAACGATGGAATAAACTTTGGAAAATTTATTGTGCATGATTCATTAAAAAATTCAGGAATAGTTTCAGGTAAATTATATGAACAAGGGTTTAAAAATATGGAGTTTGATTTTGACCTTTCTACCGAAAAACTATTATTAATTGATACAAAAGCAAAAGACAATAAACAATTTTACGGTAAAGCAATAGGAAAAGCCAATCTTAGTTTTAAAGGTCCGGAAACAGATGCAAAAATGACTATCACTGCAGAAGCAACCGATACCTCGCATATTTCAATACTTAGTAGTGAAAGTAAAGAAAGCGGAGATGCAGATTTTATTGTATTTAAAAAAATTGGTATTACTAAATCAGATACAACAACCAATAAAAATTTTAATCTAACGGTTGATTTAGATCTTACTGCCAATAACAAGGTTGATATAGATGTAATTTTAGATGAACTAACAGGTGATGTAATTAAAGCCAAAGGAAGTGGAAGATTAAAAATTAAAGCAGGTACCATTGAACCTTTAACTATTAAAGGGCGATACGATATTGAAAACGGAAAATATGATTTTAATTTTCAATCATTTATACGAAAACCATTTATTTTAAAACCCGATGCCGGTAATTATATTGAATGGAGCGGAGATCCTTTTAATGCAGACATTCACATTACGGCACAATACACTGCAGAAAATGTAAGTGTAAGTGATTTAATTGGAAACCAATCTGTTGGTGCAAGCAGCAGCAGTAAATCTTACCGAGGACAAGTTTATATTATAGCTTTATTAACCAATAAATTAAGCAGGCCAGATATTAATTTCTCATTTGATTTTCCACAAGGAAGTCCCTTAAAAAATGATGCAAGTTTTACTGCATTTATGAACCGCATTGAAAAAGATAATAATGAAATGTTAAAGCAAGTTACTTACTTAATTGTGTTTAACTCGTTTGCTCCTTATGGAGATGTTGCTTCGGGCGGCGCAGCCGTAAATATTACATCTTTAGGCGTAAACTCGCTATCGCAAGTGGTTGCAAAATATATAAATAATATTGTATCTGATGCTATTTACAAATTAACAAAAACCAAAAATTTAAAAGTAGATGTAGGGGCTTATGTGTATAGCAGTTCTGAATTAGCCGTGCAACAACAAGGTGCAACAGTAAATGGGCCATTAGACAGAAGCAGGTTAAATTTTAGATTAGGCTATAGTTTTTTAAACGAAAAAGTAATTGTAACATTTGGTAACGATTTTGATTTTGGTGTAGCAGCTACACAAGCCGGAAGTTTTCAATGGTTACCCGATTTGAATGTTGAATTTGTTTTAATTAGAGACAATAATCGCAATGAAAGATTAGGTGCATTAATTTTCAGTAAAACCAATGCAGATGCCAACGGTATTGCTTTTGGAAAAGTGAATAGACAAGGTGTAGGTTTATCGTATAAACGAGATTTTGAACAACTATTTAAAAACAAAACAAAAACCGAAGCCAAAAAAGAAGATGAAATTCAATTTAAACAAGTAGGTACAGATTCTATAGGGAATAAAAAATAATTCTACTTATAATGTAATTAAGTTTT
This sequence comes from Bacteroidota bacterium, assembly GCA_018267705.1. Taxonomy (GTDB): domain Bacteria; phylum Bacteroidota; class Bacteroidia; order Chitinophagales; family Chitinophagaceae; genus CW01. The sequence continues at coordinate 263,781 of JAFDXX010000023.1, forward strand.
CAGCAAATTAATAAGTTGTTCTACCTCATTAGCTGTATTAAAAGCATGTAACACAATTCTTAATCTTTCTTTTCCTTTAGGTACCGTTGGATATAAAATAGCACGAACATCAAAATTATTTTCCTGCAACTTTTTTGCTAAACTTCTCGCAGCTTCATTTCCTTCAATAATTACAACTTGAATAGGTGTTGGTGAAATAAGTTTTTGATAATTGATTGTAGCTGATTGAAATTGTTGAATAAGTTTCTGCAAATGCTCTCTTTGCAGTTGCATTGCAGGAAAGAGTTCATAACTTTTTTGAATAGCTGCAACCGCATGTGGTGGCAATGCAGTGGTGTAAATAAAACTTCTTGAAAAATTTATTAAATAATGTATTAATGTATGAGAACCCAATACTACTGCACCATGGCAACCGCAAGCTTTGCCAAATGTATGTACCCTTGCAAAAATTTTCTTTTGCAAGAATAGTAATTGAGCAAGCCCCTCTCCTTTTTCTCCTACAACTCCGGTTGCATGAGCTTCATCTACTATTAAATGAGCATTATATTTTTCGCACAAAAAAACAATTTCAGTTAATGGGCAAAAATCTCCATCCATACTAAATACAGTTTCTGTTACAACAAATACATTACCTGTTGCATGTTGTAGTTTTTTTTCTAAATCAACCACATTATTATGTAAAAAAGAAAAAGATTGTGCAAACGATAATCTTATACCATCTCTAAGTGATGCATGTGCTAATGAATCGTAAATAATGGTATCTCCTTTTTGTGGAATAGAAGAAAGCAAACCTATATTAGCATCGTAACCGGAATTAAAAATCAAGGCTGCATCGCTATTATGAAAGTTGGCAATCTGTTTTTCAACTTCTTCTATTAAAGCATAATTGCCTGCTAATAACCGCGAGCCTGTTGAACCATTTTTATATAGAGAATGTGAAATATTGAGTAAATTATTTTTTGCTATGCCTAAATAATCGTTTGAACAAAAATCAATTTTATTTTCATTCAATGTCAATTTTCGAAAAGCATCTTGCTGTTTTCGTTCTTGCAATTTTTTATCTAAAAAATTTTCATTCATTTTTGCAAAGTAAATACATTGAATTTGCTTTTTTTATTTTCATAGAAAAGAAAATACGAAATAAAAATTAAGTTGAATAATGAACAAAGCGTACAAGTGAGTGACACAACGAAGCAGAATAGTAATATAAATGTTAAGTAAAAAAATAATATGAAAGAATTATCGCAAGACACAAAAAATATTTTAGGATTACAATTACCTACCGATCCTCGTTGGGTTAATTTAGCAGATATATCTATTGAAGCTATTTTAACAGACCATGCGTATTGCGAGCAAAAAGCAGCTACTACATGCATATCGTATATACAACGTTATAGCAATAGAGAAAAAATGGTTACGGCATTAGCTCCTATTGTAACAGAAGAATGGGGGCATTTTAGATTGGTGTTGAATGAACTGCATAAACGCGGTTTAAAATTAGGTAAACAACGTAAAGATGAATATGTAAATAAATTATTATTGTTTTGCCAAAAAGGAGGCAATGAGGAAGGTAGATTTTTAGATGAAATGCTTGCTATGGGAATGATTGAAGCCAGAAGTTGTGAACGTTTTAAAAGATTAAGTGAAGGTTTAAACGATGCTTATATGCGGAAATTTTATAGACGTTTTATGGAGAGTGAAGCAGGGCATTACACTTTATTTATTGAATTGGCAGAACATTATATTGATAAAGAAAAAGTAAGAAAACGTTGGAATGAATGGCTTGTATATGAAGCAGATATTATGAAAAATTTAGAATTAAGAGGTGATAGAATTCATTAGAGTTTAAAATAATGAATTGAAATATTTTATTTCTTCTGCAAAGTTTATGTAGGAATATTTTTCTTGCAGTTGTTTTGTTTTTTCTAAATAAGTTTTTAAGAATTTTTTATGTTGGTTTGTTAATGGATTGAAAGGTTTATGTTTATAAGCAATATTTATTTCTGCAATATGCTTCATTAAATCTTTTGTTTCTGCATTTGTATAAGCATCAATTAATTTATTCCAAACATATTCGGTAGCTGCATAGTTGGGGTGCACTAAATCTTCCGCATAAAATCTATAATCGCGTAAATCATCAATTATCAATTCATACGCAGGAAAATAATAGAGTTTAGATAATTTCTCAATTAAACCGTGTACAGCCTGAATTAATACGGCTTTGCTGCGATTGTTGTTTATTACACCTTCACGCAAATGCCTTACCGGACTAATGGTAAAAATTACTTTTATATTCGGATTAAAAACACCTAAATGATCTAACATAGTTCCTAACACAGCTTCAACTTGTGCAGGGTTCATTAATCTTTTTTCAAACCAATCGGCAGGTGCTTTGTGGTTATTGGCAGCAACAGTTCCTGTTTTTGCATTGCTTGCTTTATCGGTTAAAGTATAAACCCAAGCTGATCCTAAAGTTATAAATAAGTAATCTGCTTGTTTTAAATATTCATGTGCATTTTTTGCTGAAGTATTTATTTTATTAACGGCATCTTGAGCGGTAATACCTGAATATCGGCTATGATGTTGCCAACTATGCCATGTTTCATTGAGTTCAAACAAATCGGTAGCAGTGTATTGTTTGTTTTGAATAATATTAATTAATGCCTCGGCAACGCTTACCGGGTTAAACAAAATTCCGTTGGGATTTTCTAAAACAGAAAACTTATGTTGCTTAAATTTTTCTCCAATATTTTCTGTAAAGCAACTTCCAATTAAAAAAAGTTTATGTTGATGGTGGATAGAAGATTCTAATTTTTTTATATCAAATTCGTAATGAAATTTCATAATACAAATTTCATGAATTGAAATGAATTATAAGAATATTACAATTTATAGCGTTGGTATTTGGCTGTATTTAACCGATATAAATGTAATAGTACCATAATTATTCGATTCGTAAAGAATACCAACATGATCGTTAGGTAATGCTACAATATCTGAATATGCAGCAGCACCATTATCGGCAACATATGCTTGTGTCCAAGTTTTTCCGTTTGTAAAACTTTGTCTTAATCCTAACATAGCTCTTTGAAAACTGGGGCTCACCGGATTACAAAATAATATTACTTTATTTCCTGCCGCTGTTGTATAGTTTAACATTGATCCCTCACATACAGGATCTATTAGATAAGCATTCCAAGAAGTAAGCCAAGTGGTGCTACTGTTTAAATTGCCTACGGTATCATAAGAAAGAATACGCTGTTTTGAAGGATCATATTGGTCTCTTGAGTTAAGTAATACGCCACCTCCCGGTAATTCTGCTGCAGTGGTTTCATCAGATTGTAATAAAACATCGGGAGATATTTTAAAACTTGCTCCATGATCATCGGTATAAAATGCAGCAGCATAATTTGTTTTACTTGAAAAAATTCCATGATTGATAGGTATAACCAATCTCCCTGCATGTGCTCCTTGTGTCATTTGTAAAGCATGCCCTGGTCCTGTTGCATAAGCTGTCCACTGCATCGGATCGGTGTAAGCAGGATTATAACTTGGTTGATATGGATGACTTACTTGCAATGTAATATTTGTAGGGCTTGACCAAGTAACACCGTTATCTATGCTTGTTATGTAGAACACTTCTCTAACACCATTTAAATTGGTAACATTTGCTTGCGTATTATTTCCTATACAATAAAAAAGAAATATTCTTCCTTGCGGATAACGCGAGTCATACATATCTACAACAGGAGAAGGGTTTCCTGCTTGCATACTTCCATTTTGAGCAGCTATTTGCGGAGTGCTCCAATGTTTTCCATTATCAGTACTTTTACTAACAAGAATTTTTATATTCCCAAAATCTGCGGAGCTACTCACCCTTCCTTCCATAAAAGCCAACAAACTTCCATCTGGGGCTTTAATAATAGCAGGAATTCTATAAGAAGCATAACCTCCTAAACCAGCACTAACAAGTGTTGAAGAAAATGCAAGTGTATCTACAGTTGGTGTTGGAGTGGGTGTTGGTGTTGGTGTTGAGGTAGAGCTATCATTACTTTTTGAGCAAGAAATAGTTGTTGCAATAATTAAAACAGAAAAAAATGATTTTACACTGTAAGTAGGCATACCACAAATAATTAAAATGAATTATATTTTTTACTTTATACTAAAAATAGTGCAACAAAGTTATCTTGAATACGGAAATACAATACTTAAAAAATAATTAAATTAATGTTTAATCATACAAACAGCTCTGCTGCTATTCTTAAACTTTCTTTCAATGCTTCTTCATTTAATTGAGGAAGCATTTTCTTTTCTTTAAAATAATCAATCATTAATTCAGAATCCATATTTCCAACTAAATCATCTTGTGCCATAGGGCAGCCACCTATGCCTTTTAATGCTCCATCAAACCTTATGCAGCCTGCATTTACAGCGGCTTTCAATTTTTCTTTCCAGTTATTTTTTGTTGAATGAAGATGTACGCCAAACATTGTTGACTTATATTGTGGAATTAATGTTTGCAATGCAAAATTTATTTGTTGCGGAGTAGCAACACCAACCGTATCTGCCAATGAAATAATTTGAATATTTCTTTTTACCATTTCATTTGCCCAATGCAATAAAATATCTTCATTATAAATATCTCCATAAGGATTACCAAACCCCATACTTAAATAAATAACCAATTGTTTATTATGTTTTACACACAGCTCCTGAATTTTTTCTACACGTAATAAACTTTCTTCAATGGTTGAATTAGTATTTCTTAACTGAAATGTTGGTGAGATAGAAAAAGGGAATCCTAAATAAGTAATTGTATGATACGCAACTGCCTCTTCTGCACCGCGAGTGTTGGCAACAATGGCTAATAATTTAGTATGGGTATTTTCAATTTCTAATTTCTCAATTACTTGTTTAGTATCTGCCATTTGCGGTATGGCTTTGGGGGAAACAAAACTTCCAAAATCAATAGTATCAAACCCTACTTTTAATAACGAATTAATGTATTTAATTTTTTTTTCAATAGGAATAAAATGTTTCCAACCTTGCATGGCATCTCTTGGGCATTCTATTAATTGAATAGGTTTATTCATTTTATATAAGCTAACTTCTTTGTTTCATTACTTCGTACAAAATCATTCCTGTTGCAACCGATACGTTTAAACTTTCAAAATCACCTTGCATAGGAATAGAAAATTTTTCATCGCAAATTTTCATTAATGCAGGGTAAACTCCTTTTTCTTCCCCTCCCATAATTATTGCACAAGGTTCAACATAATTTATATCAAAAACTTTTTTACTTGCAGTCATTTCACTGGCATAAACTTTAATGCCGTTTAAATGCAATTCATCAACAGTTTTCATTAAACTACCTACTCTACATATATTAATTTTTTCTAATGCTCCTGCACTACTTTTCATAGCATCTTCATTTAATGCACCTACCCCTTTATCCGGAATTATAATTGCCTGAGCTCCGCAACATAAAGCAGTGCGGGCAATAGCACCAATATTTCTTATATCCGTAATTCCATCTAACAAAACAAATAATGGCACCTCTCCTTTAGCCACAACAAAATCTATTACTTCTTGCACACTTAAATAATTAACCAATGCCGTAAATGCAACAACACCTTGGTGATTGGTTTTTGTAAGTGAATTTAATTTTTCAATCGGCACAAATTGAATGGGAATATGTTTATTTTTTGCAAGCAATCTTATATCATTAATAATTTCTCCACTGCTGTTTTTTTGCAGTAAAATCTTATCAATTTGTTTGTCGCTTTTTAATGCTTCTATTAAGGGTTGACGGCCTATAATGAGGGAATTTTTATTCAAACTGCAGTATATTTTATTTTAAAAAACAAAACAATAATAATTGTTAATGATGAACAAATAGTACAATAATTCAACCAAGAATACTAAGTATAAGGAAACGAAAATATAATTGGTTATTTAAAAGTTCAGCTTATTTTTTACTTCAACTTTTACATTAGTAATACATTGAAACAAAATTAAGATTTTTTAGAATTGAAGTTTGCCTTCCATAAGCAGCAATTGTGTTTTTTGTAATGCCATTACAGCTACTGCATCTGTTATTATTCCGTTGTTTACCATATCAAACGCTTGTTGCAATGAAACTTTTTTTACTATTAATTGTTCTGTTTCTTCTGGTTCTGCTTCATGTTGTGTTAAGCCTGTTGCCAAATAATAGATAGCTTTTTCGTCGCTTACAGAATTTGATAAAAAACTTTCACCTAATAATTGCCAGTTAGTTGCTTTTAAACCTGTTTCTTCTAATAACTCTCTTTTGGCTGCTTGTAAAGGTTCTTCATTAAAGGGGCAGCCACCTTCGGGAATTTCCCAACTATATTGATTAATGGTAAAGCGGTATTGACCAACCAAATAAGTATTCATATCCTCATCTACTGCAACAATACCAATAGCAATTCCTTTAAAATGTACTTTACCGTAAATACCCTCTCTGCCAGATGGGTTGATAACATTGTAATGCGTTAATGAAATCCACTTGTTATCATATATTAATTTATCATCAATTATTTTCCATGGATTATTTTGATCATTCATGTTTTGCAAATGCACTAAAATTTCATTAAAAATTATTTTCTGTTTCTGCAACAACAGCACTATCAACCACTTTACCTAATTCTGTTTTTAGCATACGGCCCGGATAGCGGTTAATAACAATAAAATCGTGTGTAGCCATTAAAACAGTTGTTTGATAATCTTTTGAAATTTGAAATAACAGCTGCATAATTTCATCACTTGTTTCAGGATCTAAATTTCCTGTTGGTTCATCTGCTAAGATTAATTTGGGTGAGTTTAATAAAGCACGAGCTATATCTACACGTTGTTGTTCACCACCACTCATTTCAAAAGGCATTTTAAACCCTTTACTTCGTAATCCAACTTTATCTAATACATCATTAATTTTTTCTTCAATTAATTTTTCATCTTTCCAACCTGTTGCTTTTAAAACAAATTTTAAATTTTCATGTACATTTCTATCGGTTAATAATTGAAAATCTTGAAACACCACGCCTAAATTTCTTCTTAAGAAAGGAACCTTTTTCCAATCCATTTGTTTTAAATCAAAACCTACAACATTTCCACTGCCTTCGGTAAGTTTTAATTCACCGTATAAGGTTTTTAACAAGCTACTTTTTCCTGTTCCGGTTTTTCCAACTAAATACACAAACTCACCTTTGTTTATGGTAAAGTTTACATTTTGTAAAATTAAATTTCCGCCTTGGTATATATTGGCATTATGAAGCGATACAACTGATTCTGACATATTTATTTTTTCTGTTTGAATAAAAATACAACAACATTTTTTAATATACTACTTCTCCAAAATTTCCTTTTAAAATTAACTGTTTATTGGTTGATGCTTCTACCCTACCAACCACTTTTGCATCAATATTAAATTGTTTGGCAACATTAATCATTTTTTCTGCTGCATTATAATTGGTAAAAATTTCTAATCTATGTCCCATGTTAAATACTTGATACATTTCTTTAGCATCGGCACCGCTGTTTTGTTGTATTAAATTAAAAATGGGTGGCACTTCAAATAAATTATCTTTTATAATTTTTAATGGTTTGGGTAAATATTTCATACACTTAGTTTGTCCGCCACCACTGCAATGTATTATTCCGTTAATATCATTAAAGTATTCTTCTAACAACACTTTTAATACCGGAGCATAAGTGCGTGTAGGCGACAAAAGTAATTTTCCAATACTATATTGTGAGCCTTGAATTGTAAGTGTATCTTCAATTTTATTTTTTCCTATATATACTACTTCTTTATTTAAAGTTGGCTCAAATGTTTCAGGATATTTTTCTGTATAATATTTACTTAATACATCATGTCTTGCACTGGTTAACCCATTACTTCCTAAGCCGCTATTATAATATTCACTTTCATAAGTTGCTTGTCCACTGCTTGCAAAACCAACAATTACATTGTTTGCATCAATCTTATTATTGGTAATTAATTTGTTTTTTTTCCAACGTGCAGTTAGGGTTCCGTTTACAGCAATGGTTCTTACTACATCTCCAACATCGGCAGTTTCTCCTCCTAAATAGTTAATATTAATTCCATACTTTTTAAGGTTATCGAAAAAAAATTGTGTTCCTTCTATTATTTCTTTAATTATTTCACCTGTAATTATTTTTTTATTCCTATCAATTGTAGAAGAAAATAAAAAATTATCATACACACCAACACATAATAAATCATCTAAATTCATAGCTACTGCATCTTGTGCAATACCACGCCAAATACTTACATCACCTGTTTCTTTCCAATATAAATATGCTAAAATACTTTTAGTGCCGGCACCATCGGCATGAGAAATATTGACATAATCATCATCTCCACCTAAAAAATCAGGATATATTTTACAAAATGCATGTTTATATAAACCCGGGTCTAAATTTTTAATTGCATTATGCACTTCTTCTTTTTGTGCAGATACTCCACGTTGTGCGTATAAAGACATTTGAGTACGGTTTTAGAAATTCGATGTAAGATTTACAAAAATAGCTTTCTGTTTATTATTGCCTGACACTATTTACCATTTCTTATTTTTGTTAGCATGAATGTGTATAAAGATTTAACAACCTTACCAAAATTTAATAAAGCAGTAGTTACTATTGGCACTTTTGATGGAGTGCATTTGGGGCATCAGCAAATTATAAAACAAATAAAACAAGAAGCAAAAGCAATTGACGGAGAAACTGTAATTGTAACCTTTCATCCACACCCACGAAATATTGTTGGCGATACCAGTGGTGTAAAGCTGCTGACTACATTAAATGAAAAAATGGTTTTATTAGAACAACAAGGTATTAACAATGTAGTAATTGTAAATTTTAATGATGCTTTTGCAAAACTTACCGCCGAAGAATATGTTAAATATTTTTTATATGAAAAGCTAAATCCACATACATTAATTATAGGATACGATCATAAATTTGGGAAAGACAGATCAGGTGATTACCACATGCTTGAAATATTTGGTAAAGCATTAAATTTTTGTGTTAAAGAAATTCATCAGCATATTATTAATACTGTTACCGTAAGTTCAACCGAAATAAGAAAAGCTTTGCTACATAGTAATCTTACAATTGCCAATAAATTATTAGGCTATCATTATTTTTTTGAAGGAATTGTAATTAAAGGTGATCAATTAGGTAGAACAATTGGGTACCCAACAGCTAATTTACAATTAACAGATGAAGATAAATTAGTACCCGGTGATGGTGTGTATGCAGTAAAAGTTTACAGATTACAACCGAAAGAGCAAAGTGATAATGAAGTGCAAAATAAATCAAAATTTATACCTCATACTGCTCATTCAACAACCTTAAATGGCATGATGTATATAGGCAGCCGCCCCGTTGTAAATGGTAAACGCAGAGTAATTGAAATAAATATTTTTGATTTTGATGAAGATATTTACGGAGAGGTTTTACATGTTTCTGTTTTGCAATACACGCGTGGAGATATGCCTTTTACAAGTTTAGAAGCATTGAAAGAACAATTAGCAATAGATAAAGAAACAGTGGTTAATTTTTTCAAATAAAAAAGCCTTCAATTACTCAAAGGCTTTTAATAAGTGTCGGGTGGACTGGATTCGAACCAGCGACCCCTTGCACCCCATACAAGTACGCTACCGGGCTGCGCCACCACCCGAACTTCAATTTACAAGATGCTTTTAATCTTGCAAAATGTTTGATAATTCGTTATACAAATTTCCTCTTAAAAACTTATTTCATTCAAAAGGTTGGCAAATATAAGTGCAAAAGAAATTTTACAAGTATATTGCACAAAATTTTACTTCTTACAATGAAGATATTGCTCAGTAAGGTTTTTATTGCCGATGAAACTTCTCCCTACAATCAATCAGTTCAGGATATTTTTATTCAAAACGGCATTATAAAAAATATTTCTGCCAACATAAATGAAAATGCAGATGAAATTATTTCGGGAGAAAATTTAATTGTTACACAAGGTTGGGTTGATATATTTTCTCATTTTAATGAACCAGGTTTCGAGTATAAAGAAACTATTCAATCAGGTTCACAAAGTGCATTGGTTGGAGGTTTTACAAATGTTTTTCTTCTTCCAAACACAAACCCAACAGTAAGTACCAAAGCACAAATTGAGTTTATAAAAAATAAAACCAATAACAATATTGTAACCGTTTTTCCAATAGGTGCAGCAACAAAAAATATTGAAGGAAAAGATTTAGCAGAAATGTATGATATGCACAACAGTGGTGCTATTGCATTTTCAGATGGCTTATCTCCTTTGCAAACCTCCGGATTATTATTAAAGGCATTACAATATGTAAAAGCTTTTAACGGCACAATAATACAAATGCCCATTGATAAAAGCATAGCTACACATGGATTAATGAATGAAGGAATTACTTCAACACAAATTGGTCTTGCAGGTCTTCCTGCCATTGCCGAAGAAATAATTATTAAAAGAGATATTGATTTACTGAATTACACAAACAGCAAACTACATATTACCGGAGTTAGCACTGCTAAAAGTATTGAATTAATTAGTGAAGCTAAAAAGCAAGGCTTACAAATTACTTGTAGTGTTACACCTTATCATCTCTTTTTTTGCGATGAAGATTTGAAAGATTATGATACGAATTTAAAAGTTAATCCACCGCTTCGTACTAAAGAAAATGTGTTGGCATTAAGAGAAGCTGTTGTTGCCGGAAGGGTTGATTGTATTGCATCTCACCATCTTCCGCAAGATATTGATAGCAAAATTTGCGAATTTGAAGCAGCCAAAAACGGAATGATTGGTTTACAAACTTCTTTTAATGCAGTAAATGAAATTTTGCCTCAGCTAACACCACAACAACTATCAAATATTTTTTCATTAAATGCAAGAAAAATTTTTGGTTTAACCAATGCAAGTATTAACATCAATGCAAAAGCCGATATAACTGTATTTACAAAAAAGGAAGAAACGATTTTAACCAAAGAAAATAACAGAAGTTTATCTGTCAATTCTCCTTTCTTCAATCAAATATTAAAAGGGAAGGTTGTAGCTGTTATGAATAACAATCTATTTAAAAAATTATAATGAATAAGAATATAAATACAGGTATAAAATTTGGCTTGGGCATTGGTGTACTATATATAATTTTACTTTATTGGCGTTGGAGTAATGCTGCAAAACCCTTTACCATTGGGCCTATAGCTATTGGTTCTTTTTTAGTAATTATAGGAATACTGTTTTGGGAAGCAACTCTTCTTAAAAAAAATAATGGTGGATTTATTGGAATGAAACCATTATTTCAAACACTATTTATAACGGTTTTAATATTTGAATTGTTTTACGTTATTTATAATTTCATTCATTTTAAATATATTGACCCCAATATTATATCAAAAATGCAAGCAGGTGCAGCAAATGCTTTTAAAAATATTCCAAATGTTTCAGAAAAAGATAAACAAGCTGCTATTAACAATTATAGTACATTAACACAATATACTCAACCATTAAAAATGTTACAATCCTATATTTCAAGTATTGCCGTATCGGGTTCTGTTGTAGCATTAATTGCATTTATTATGAAAAAAAATACTACTGTTGCTAATTAATTATGGATATATCTGCCATCATACCATTATTTAACGAAGAAGAATCTTTGCCCGAATTATGTGCATGGATTGAAAAAGTAATGAATGAAAATAATTTCTCTTATGAAGTTATTTTAATTGATGATGGAAGTACAGATGACAGTTGGAAGGTTATCCAAAATATTGCTGCACATAACAAAGCATTCAAAGGCATAAAATTTCAACGCAATTATGGTAAAAGTGCAGCCTTAAATGAAGGATTTAAAGCAGCAAAAGGAAATGTAATCATTACAATGGATGCAGATTTACAAGATAGCCCCGATGAAATTCCTGCTTTACATAAAATGATTATAGAAGATAATTTTGATTTAGTGAGTGGTTGGAAAAAGAAACGTTACGATAATACTTTTACTAAAAATATTCCTTCAAAAATTTTTAATGCGGCTGCACGCTATAGCAGCGGTATAAAACTACACGATTTTAATTGCGGATTAAAAGCATATCGTTCTAAAACCATTAAAAACATTGAGGTTTATGGTGAAATGCATCGGTATATTCCGGTAATTGCAAAATGGGCAGGCTTTAAAAAAATTGGAGAAAAAGTTGTTGAACACAGAGCCAGAAAATATGGCAAAACAAAATTCGGTTGGCAACGTTTTATAAATGGTTTTTTAGATTTAGCAACCATAAGTTTTGTAAGCAAATTCGGTAAAAGGCCCATGCATTTTTTTGGTTTATGGGGAACTATTTCTTTTTTAATTGGCTTTTTAATGAGCCTATATTTAATTGTTGCAAAATTTACAGCAACAGATTTTTCATTAACCAATCGTCCATCATTTTATATTGCACTTACAAGCATGATAATTGGTATGCAATTATTTTTAGCAGGTTTTATTGCAGAATTAATTGCCCGAAATGCATCTGAAAGAAATGTATATTTAATTGAAGAAAAAGTTGGTGTATGATAGAACACTGATAACATGCAGCAAAAAAACAAAATCATCATTATAGGCCCTGCACATCCTCTGCGAGGTGGTTTAGCTTCTTTCGATGAAAGATTAGCAAGGCAATTTCAACAAGAAAATTTTCATACAACCCTCTATACTTTCTCCTTACAATATCCCGAATTTTTATTTCCGGGTAATACACAATATTCATCTGAACCCAAACCAACCGATCTTAATATTAAAGTTTGTATTAATTCTATTAACCCCTTTAATTGGTTAAAAATTGGTACAGAATTAAAAAAAATAAAACCTACAATAATTGTAGTTAGATATTGGTTACCACTAATGGCTCCGTGTTTAGGCACTATTTTACGCATTGCAAAAAAAAATAATGTAACAAAAATTATTGCCATTACAGATAATGTAATTCCACACGAAAAACGTTTGGGTGATAAACCTTTTACAAAATACTTTCTTAAAACAGTAGATGCATGTATTACAATGAGCGAAAAAGTTTTGAAAGATTTAAGAAAGTTTACCCAAAAACCTGCTCAACAAATTACACATCCGTTATACGATAATTTTGGCGAAGCCATTCAAAAACAAGAAGCAAAAAAATACTTAGGTATTAATGCCCATGAAAATATTATCCTCTTTTTTGGTTTTATAAGAAACTATAAAGGATTAGATATTTTGTTAGAAGCAATGAGTTTGTTAAAGACAAAAAAATCAAATATTAAATTATTAATTGCCGGAGAATTTTATGAAGACAGAAGACCCTACGATGATTTAATAGAAAAATTTAATCTGCAAAATCAACTTATTTTAAAAACAGATTTTATTGCAGATAGTGAAGTAAAATATTATTTAAGTGCCGCTGATTTTGTAATTCAGCCATACAGAAATGCCACGCAAAGTGGTGTTACACCTCTTGCCTATCACTTTGAAAAACCAATGCTGGTAACAAATGTAGGCGGTTTACCATCGTTAGTTCCCGATAAAAAAGTTGGTTTAATTGCCGAACCCAATGCTACTTCAATTGCAAATAAAATTATAGAGTTATATGAATTAGGCGAAGAATATTTTTTACCACATCTTCGTGAAGAAAAAAAGAAATATAGTTGGCACATATTAACCAACACAATTGTAGAATTAAGCAAAAATGATTTACAGAAGTAAAGCTCCCTTACGTTTAGGACTTGCAGGTGGTGGAACAGATGTTAGTCCTTATGCCGATGAATATGGTGGTGCTATTTTAAATGCAACCATTTCATTACATGCACATGCATCAATAGAAATTTTAGATGAAAGTGGAATTATTTTAGAAGCATTTGATAGAAATGAAAAAGAACATCATACTACTATCAATGAACTACCTCGCAATGGATGTTTAGATTTATTAAAAGGTGTTTACAACCGCATTAAAAAAGATTATGATATTCCGCAAACAAATTTTAAACTAAGCACATCAGTAGATGTGCCTGCAGGCAGTGGTTTAGGCACTTCATCTACTTTAGTAGTTGCTATTATTGGTGCTTTTGTTGAAATGTTGAAATTACCTTTAGGCGATTATGATATTGCTCATTATGCTTATGATATTGAAAGAAACGATTTAAAATTAGCAGGCGGCAGGCAAGATCAATACGCTGCAACATTTGGCGGATTTAATTTTATGGAGTTTTATAACAACGATAAAGTAATTGTAAACCCACTTCGCATAAGACAAGAGTATTTACATGAATTAGAAAATAATTTATTGCTCTACTACACATCAACCAGCAGAGAATCAGCAACTATAATTAAAGAACAACAAAAAAACGTATTAGAAAAAAATAAGAATAGTATTGAAGCCATGCATCAGCTTAAAGAACAAAGCAAAATGATGAAAGAAGCCTTATTAAAAGGAAGACTAAATGAAATTGGTGAAATTTTAGATTATGGATTTCAACAAAAAATAAAAATGGCTCATAATATTTCAAACAGTTTAATAGAAAATATTTATAGTACGGCAAAAAAAGCCGGTGCAATTGGCGGTAAAATAAGCGGTGCCGGTGGTGGCGGTTTTATGGTTTTTTATTGCCCTGCTAACACTAGGCATTATGTAAAAAATGCTTTGCATATATTTGGCGGCACATTTAAAAATTATCAGTTTACACAACATGGTTTAACTACGTGGACAACCAAATAAAATTTATGAACGAAAGAATTAAACAAACCATTCAACAATCAATTAGTGTAAAACAAAATTTGTTAAGTGATGATAACATTATAAAAAAATTAGAAGCAATTATTGAATTAATTAGCAATGCTTTTAATAATGGAAAAAAAGTTTTGTTTTGCGGAAACGGTGGCAGTGCTGCAGATGCACAACACTTAGCAGCAGAATTTAGCGGACGATTTTATAAAAACAGGAAAGCCTTACCTGCAGAAGCTTTGCACTGCAATACATCTTACCTAACAGCTGTAGGAAATGATTATAGTTACGATGTAATTTATTCAAGATTAGTTGATGGAATTGGTGTTGAAGGAGATGTTTTAATTGGTTTAAGCACATCAGGTAACAGCAATAATATTATTAAAGCATTTGAAGTAGCAAAAGAAAAAGGCATTACCACAATTGGCTTAACGGGACAAACAGGCGGCAAAATGAAAGATTGCAGTGATTATCTTTTAAATGTACCTTCTACTACCACCCCACGCATACAAGAAAGTCATATTTTATTGGGTCATATTATTTGCGAATTAGTAGAAGAAAAAGTTTTTGCTTAAACTATGATTACGCAAGCAATTATTTTAGCAGGCGGTTTAGGTACAAGATTACGCAGTGCTGTACCCGATTTACCAAAATGCATGGCTCCTATTAATGGTAAACCTTTTATTGCTTATGTTATAACAGAATTACAACAACAAGGTATTAATAATTTTATTTTTTCATTAGGTTATAAAAGTGAAGCAATAGTGAAATTTATTTCTACTTATTTCTCAAATATCAATTTTGAATTATCAATTGAAGAAGAACCTTTAGGAACAGGCGGTGCAATAAAATTAGCCTGCAAAAAAGCATCACAACAAAATATAATTATAACCAATGGCGATACACTATTTAAAGTAAACATTACCGCATTAAGCACTTTACACGAAACTGAAAATGCAGCTTGCACACTCTCATTAAAACCTATGCAAAATTTCAATCGTTATGGCGTAGTTGAAATTGATGAAACAAAAAGAATTATTTCTTTTAAAGAAAAACAGTTTTATAAAACAGGTTTAATTAACGGCGGCGTATATGCTTTATCAGTAAATGATATTATATATGCCAATTTACCTGAAAAATTTTCTTTTGAAAAAGATTATCTGGAAAGTTTTTATCAAACAAAAAAAATGAAGGGCTTTGTACAAGATGATTATTTTATTGATATTGGCATACCCGAAGATTACTTAAAAGCACAAAAGGAATTAAAAAGCAATAGCACCATTTTAACTCATAAGCAAAATGATTGATTTCAAAACAATAGATAAAAATTTTACATTGTTTATTGATAGAGACGGTGTGATTAATCATGAAAAAAGAGAAGATTATATTCTTAATTGGAAAGAATTTAGGTTTTATGATGGTGTAAAAGAAGCTATGAAAATTTTAAATGAAAAATTTGGAATTATTATAATGGTTACCAACCAAAAAGGTATTGGCAAAAAATTAATGACAGTAGATGATTTGAACAACATACACACCAATATGCTAGCCGAAATAAATAAAGCCGGCGGAAGAATAGACCATATTTATTTTTGTAGCGATTTAGAAGAAACATCTCCCAACCGAAAACCCAATGCAGGCATGGCTTTTATGGCTAAGAAAGATTTTCCTGAAATTAATTTTTCAAAAAGCATAATGGTGGGTAATAAACTTAGTGATATGAATTTCGGTAGGAATGCAGGCATATCAACCGTTTTCTTAGCAACTACCAATCCCGAAACTGCATTTCCGCATCCGGCAATAGATTTTCGTTTCAATAATTTATTATCTTTTGCAAAAGCCTTAACAAATACTCCGTAAAATTTGTAGCAACTTTATAACTTAGTATCTAATTTTTGTTGCATGAAACCTATTTTCGTTTTCATATTTTATTTTTCTGCAGTAACTTCTTTTGCACAAAAGCAAATACCCGAACATAGTTTACAACAAATGAAAATTGCAGAATTACAACTAAAAAAAGATGCAGACAGTATGATTTATGCAGATGATTGGTTTGTGCGATTTAAAGCAGACAGCTCATTTATTAAAAACTTTGTTCAAGCATTAAAACAACCTTATTCCTTTTGGTATAATTTCGATTCAGTACAAACTATTTCAAAATTATATGCCCCCGATAGCAGTTTTAAAATATTTACATGGGAAGTAATGAAAGATTACACCTACTACCGCCAACGTGGTGCTATTCAATTTCCTACACAAGATGGTTCTTTAAAATTAATTCCATTATTCGATTTTTCAGATTTCACCAAAAAACCATACGATTCTATCCGTAATTCACAACATTGGGTTGGAGCTATTTATTATAAAATAATTTTAAAAACATACAATAATAAAAAATATTATACCCTTTTAGGTTTAGATAATAATGATGCAAGAAGTACAAAAAAATGGATTGAAGTTTTAAGTTTTGATAACGAAGGCAAACCACAATTTGGCGGAAAATTTGTTTACCCTTCTAACGATGCAACCAAGCCACCACAAGGTGCAACAAGGTTTTGTTTAGAATTTAAAAAAGATGCAAGTGTTAGAATGAATTATGATGCACGCTATGATGCAATAATATTCGATCATTTAACATCTGAAAGCGATGAAATAAAAATTAAACACACATTAGTTCCTTACGGAGATTATGAAGGTTTTAAATGGATTAATGGCACTTGGACGTATATAAAAAATCCTTTTTCAGGTACTGTGTTTGATAATAAACAAACAGATTTCCCTTCATTATTATTAGACGAAAATGGCAATAGAATAGAAAAAAAATTAGATGACGCTTCTAAAAAAAATAAACAAAAACTACAAACTCCTATAAAACAAGGAGACAACCCCAGCAGAATTGATGATAAAAAAAATCAATACAACAAAGGCGAAAATAGTAACAGTTAATCACACATTAAACACATGAAAATTGTTTTAACAAGTGTTGGAAAACCGCATGAAGCCTACATTAAAACAGGTATAGAAGATTTTACCAATCGTATTCAAAAATATTTTTCGGCAAATTGGTTAATTATTCCTCCCTTAAAAAATGCAGCATCATTAAATGAGAAAGAATTAAAGAAACAAGAAGCAATCGTTATTCTTCAACAACTACAAAAAGATGATTTTTTATTACTATTAGATGAACGAGGCAAACAATTAACCTCACCGGAATTAGCACAATTATTACAACAAAAAGCAAATGAAAGTTGCAAACGTTTGGTAATATTAATTGGTGGAGCTTTTGGAGTAGATGAAATAATAACTCAAAGAGCCAATTATATTTTAAGTTTGTCAAAATTAGTTTTTCCGCACATGCTAGTAAGATTAATGATTGCAGAACAAGTTTACAGAGCATGTAGCATTTTGCGTAACGAAAAATATCATCATCAATAAATTATATAAATGAGCATTACACTTATTATTATTATTACAACTTGCATTATTTCAATATCAGGTTTTACTAAAGAAAAAATAATTGATGATTTAATTTTTGATCCACCCGCTATTACAAATCGCAACCAATGGTATCGTTTTTTTACTTGTGGCTTTATACATGCAGACTATATGCATCTTGGTTTTAACATGTATTCTTTTTATATGTTTGGCGATGCTATTGAATATTTTTTTGGAAAAATTTTTGGCGATAGCGGAAAAGGATTTTTTTTAATTTTATATATTACCTCTTTATTCTTTTGCTTAATACCTACATATTTAGCTAATAAAAATAATAATCGTTACAGAAGTTTAGGAGCATCGGGTGCAGTTTCAGCTATTGTGTTTGCATATATATTTTTAGCTCCAACTACTAAATTGCAGTTGCTTTTTTTACCAATTCCTTTTCCTGCATTTCTTTTTGGAATTATATATTTAATAATTTCTGCATATTTATCTAAAAAAGGTACTAGTAATATTAATCACTCTGCACATTTTTGGGGAGCTATCTATGGCATTGTATTTTTAATTGCACTGTGTAATGTATTCAGCCACTTTAAACCTATAAACAATTTTGTAGAACAACTACAAAATTATTTTGCAAGATAATTTTTGAACCCGGCTGTTGTGCATAAATTAAGCTTTAGTTGCGTCGCACACTTGTACTGTATTGCAGTGTAGTTAGCAGCATTCAATCTTCAAAACATTATTTGTATTAGCTTTTATTTTAAACCTTTCATCAATTCTATAATTCACAATCCAAATAATTTTTTTATCCATTTCAATTACCCAAACATTTTCTTTTTCAGTAGCAGAAAGCTTTTGATCAATAAAAAATCTACTTAATTTTTTCTTTTTTTTCATTCCCAACGGATAAAAATAATCTCCTTGTTTCCACTTTCTCAGCAACAATGGATAAGTAATTTGTTCCGCATCTAATAATGCAATTGATGTATTTGAAGTTATTGAAAACTCTTGTGCTGCCATTGTTTTAAAGTGTAATGTCCCTTTGTCAAATACAATATTTTTATCTGCATTTTCAATTAAAATTTGTTGTGCAACATTTGTTTGCATAGTTGCAATAACCAGCCATTTTCTGTTTTTAAAAATTCTGTATTGCTTTGCTTGAACAAAACTTCCATTATCTGCGTCAAGTAAACAAACAACATCTTGCAGTTGCGTAGCCGCAAATCCAAAACTCTTAATCAATTCCCACAAAACAGTTTTATATGCAACCATTTTTTTTAGTAACAGAATAGGAATTTTATATTCAGCTTTATCTTTTACTAAAAGCTTTTTCTTGTATTGATTTAATTGATTTGTATAGATAGCTTCAACATCATTCCATTTAATAATATTATGCAGCACATTTTCTTTAGCATTGCTAAACTTTTGTTCAACCAACGGAATTATTTGATGTCTAAAAAAGTTTCTGGTATAATTATCTTCTGTGTTTGAAGAATCCTCTACCCATGTTAATTTATTTTTTGTTGCATAAACAACAATATCATCTCGTAAAGCAAACAACAATGGTCTTATAATTTTATTTTCATTATCAAACAAAGGAATGCCCGTTAAGCCTTTTATTCCCGTTCCGCGAAAAACATTCATTAAAACGGTTTCTATATTATCATCTGCATTGTGTGCAGTTACTAAATATTTTTGTATATTATTACTTGAATTTAAAATCTCTGAAAACCAGTTATACCGAAGCTTTCGTGCTGCCTCTTGAATACTTAATTTATTTTCCTCTGCAAAATTTTTCGTATCAAAATGCTTAACTAAAATGGGTGCATTATATTTTTCTGCTATTGCAATAACAAATTTTTCATCTCTTATACTCTCCTCTCCTCTTAAATTAAAATTACAATGCAAAATAGTAAAGAGTGTTTTGTATTGATGCATTAAATGCAATAACACACAACTATCTATTCCACCACTGACCGCAATAAAAAAATGTGCATGAGTAGTAGAAATAGTAGCAAAGTTTTCTTTCCAATTATTATTAAACTGTTTGAATAACATTTTATAAAGATAAAACCTGCTTAGTAATCAGCAGGCTTTCACATTTTTAAATAAAAAAAATAAATGAAAAAATAATTATATTGAAGCAACACATAAAATTCAGTAATCACTTAACTGTATCAACCTTTGAATGTTCAATAATAATAATTTTATTTATTCACTTTTGCCCAAGTATCTTTTAAAGTAACTGTTCTATTGAAAATCATTTTTTGTTCATTACTATTTATATCTAAACAAAAATAGCCTTTGCGTAAAAATTGATACCGTTCATTAATTACTGCATTTTTTAAAGCCGGTTCTGCATAAGCCGTAGTAATAGTTTGCAATGAAGACGGATTAATATAATCTTTAAAATCTCCTTCGGCGGCATCAACATTTTCAACGGTTAATAATCTATCATATAAACATAATTCAACAGGCACGGCATGGTTAGCACTCACCCAATGTAATACACTTTTAACATGAATACCACTTGTATCACTTCCGCTTTTGCTTTCAGGTATATAAGTGCATTTTAATTCTATAATATTCCCGTTTGCATCTTTTACAACTTCTTCGCATTTAATAATGTATGCTCCTTTTAATCTTACCATTCCTTCAGGGCATAATCTGAAGAATTTTTTTGGAGGATTTTCCATAAAATCTTCTTTTTCAATATATAATTCTTTTGAAAAAGGAATTTGTCTATTACCTGCAGTTTCATCTTCAGGATTATTTTCAGAGAAAAGAATTTCTTCGGTTTGCGTATAATTAGTAATTGTAATTTTTAATGGATCGAATACCACCATTCTGCGTAAAGAAATTTTATTCAAATGCTCTCTCACACAAAATTCTAATAACCCAATATCAATTAAATTTTCTCTTCTTGCAATACCAATTTTATCACAAAATTCTCTAATACTTTCTGCGGTATACCCTCTTCTTCTCATTCCGCTAATAGTAGGCATACGCGGGTCATCCCAACCTAACACATATTTTTCGTTTACTAACTGCAAAAGTTTACGCTTACTCATTACGGTGTAAGTCATATTTAATCTTGCAAATTCGTATTGATGTGAAGGGAATATATTTAAGTTTTCTATAAACCAATTGTATAATTCTCTATGCGGAATAAACTCTAAAGTGCAAATGCTATGTGTAATATTTTCTATTGAATCGCTTTGTCCATGTGCAAAATCGTACATAGGATAAATGCACCATTTATCGCCGGTACGGTGGTGATGTGCATGTTTAATTCGATAAATAATGGGATCACGCATTAACATGTTTGAAGCAGCCATATCAATTTTTGCACGCAAAACTTTAGTTCCATCTGCATATTTGCCAGCTTTCATTTCTTCAAACAATTGCAAATTTTCTGCAACTGTTCTCTCAGCATATTTATTTCTTTTTCCTGCAGTGGTGGGAGTTCCTTTTTGCTCAGCAATTTCATCGCTGGTGCTATCATCTACATAAGCTAATTGTTTTTCAATTAATTGTATTGCAAATGCATATAAATCATCAAAATAATTGCTTGCATATAATTCATTAGCCCAATTAAATCCTAGCCATTGCACATCTGCCTTAATACTTTCTACATATTCTGTTTCTTCGGTAGATGGATTCGTATCATCAAATCTTAAATTGGTTTTGCCGCCATATTTTTTTGCTAATCCAAAATTTAAGCAAATACTTTTTGCATGACCAATATGTAAATAACCATTGGGTTCGGGAGGAAATCTTGTTAAAATATTTTTATGTTTTCCTGCTGCTAAATCTGCTTCTATAATTTCTTCAATGAAATTTAAACTTTTCTCGCCATCCATAATTTTTATTGTATTGCAAATGTAAGTATTGAAATAAGTTGTTTTTATTTTAAATTATCTCCTTTAAAACTTAATGGCAGTAATTGATTTGCTTGTTGAATGATATAAACTTTTCCTGACAAACCACTTAAAATTATTCGCATTGCATGATGCCTTGTTTCAAATTCTACTAAACTTTGTCGGCACATACCGCAAGGAGATATTGGTTGATGACTATTGGTATTGGCATTGTGGTTATGATAACTTATTGCCATTGTATCAATACCAATATTAGGATGAATAGAAGTTGCTGTTGCCATTAAAGCTCTTTCTGCACAAAGCGTTACGGGGTAGCTTGCATTTTCTTGATTAGTACCTGTAACTATTGCTTCGTTATCCATTAAAGCGGCTGCACCTACAAAAAAATTTGAATAAGGTGCATAAGCTTGTTCTGCAACTTGCCTTGCATGTTTTAATAATGTAGCATCTTGAGCATTTAATTCATCAATGCTCTCATACACTTCAAAAGAAAAATTACATGTTTCTTTCATTATTGGGTTTTTAATATAAACTTGTTATACAATTATGTAATGTTTAGTTGTTTATAACAAAAAGTCCTCACAGATTTATTGTGAGGACTTTCGAAGTTAATGATTTTTTTTATTTAATTATTCGGAACATTCTTTTCCAACGTGGGCCGCCTTCCCAACTAAACCAAATTAATGATGCACTGCCTACAATATGTGTTTCGGGTACAAAGCCCCAAAAACGGCTATCTTGGCTATTGTGTCTATTATCTCCCATCATCCAATAGTAATTGTATTTGAATGTGTATTGTGTAGTGGGCTTTCCATCAATAATAAATTGGTTGTTATTTTCTTGTAACGAATGACCTTCATAATTACTTATCAATCTTCTGTATATATCAATATTATCTTTTGTAAGTGTTACGGTAGCTCCTTTTTGGGGGATGTATAATTTTCCATAGTTATCTACCGTCCAAGATTTTGTATTTTCAGAATAAGGGAATAGCATACCCGGAAAACTTGGAACCGGAATTACTTTAATATCTAAAACATTAGGTAATTTTTTAATTTGTTCTATTGCAGCGGCAGTAAAGGTTCCGCTGTATGTACTGTCTTTTGAGAAACTCTGATTAATAGCAGTTGCTTCATCATCTGTTAAATTTAATTCAGCGGCAATTGTTGTGAAATCAATTTTATTTCCATTGGTTTTTATGGTATAATCACTTTGTGAAGCAGGAGCCATATATGCTTTAGTTCCGTTTACATATAAGTAACCATCAATTACCTGAATGGTATCTCCTCCTACTGCAACACAGCGTTTAATATAGTTGTCGGTTTTATCAAACGGATGTACCCAAATTTTATTCTCGTAATACTCTTTCAATTTGTCTCTGTTGCCATTAAATCTATTACCGCCATTATTTTGTAAAATTTCTATATCTCTATCATTCAGCACATCGTAATAAGGATGTGCTGAGCCAAAACCGGGTAAGTTTATAATAGTATCTCCTGCGGGGAAATTAAATACTACCACATCATTTCTTTGAACTTCTTTAAACCCAATGGTGCGTTTATAAGGTAACTGTATCCATTTTAAGTAAGAGGGAGTTGTTTCGCTTCCGGGCATTGTATTGTGTACAAAAGGAAAAGACAAAGGTGTGGTTGGAATTCTTGCTCCGTAAGTCATTTTACTTACAAATAAAAAATCGTGTACCATTAAAGTTTTTTCCATACTTCCTGTAGGAATAACATAAGCCTCAAAAACAAATGTTCTAATAATTGTTGCGGCAACAACAGCAAATACGCCGGCATCAATCCACTCGCGTGAACCAGGTTTTTTGTACAACTTAAAGCCTTTCTCACCAATCCATTTTATATTATCAGAAAATCCTATATAAGGAAGATATAAGAAAGGGAAAAATACTACTAATGTATGA
This sequence comes from Bacteroidota bacterium, assembly GCA_018267705.1. Classification (GTDB taxonomy): domain Bacteria; phylum Bacteroidota; class Bacteroidia; order Chitinophagales; family Chitinophagaceae; genus CW01. The sequence goes on from JAFDXX010000023.1 coordinate 287,808, forward strand.
TGAATTACATTAAATTTTCCGAAGTGCATTACTAGAATAATAGTAATCCAAATGGTTATAAACTGCCCGGCAATAGGAATAAATTGTAACCAAAACCATATTTTTTTAATATTACACTTTTCTACAATTAACCAAGTATTATAAAAAGGTATTAAGGCTTTCCAAGATTCTAAACCCATTTTTTTAAACATACCATATACCCCAACAAACCAACCAATTATACCTATAATTAATATAAACCAGCCCATAATTTTAGTTTAGTTATTTAAATATTCGCAATAATATGTAGTACGCATTGCTTATGTTGAAACTTGTACAAATTAAATGTTAAAAAAACTTGTAAGATTAAGCAAGTTTTACATTAATGGCAGTTGGCCCTTTTGCTCCTTCTTTTATTTCAAAAACAACATTATCGTTTTCTTTTATTTCATCTTTTAATCCTGAAATATGTACAAAAATTTCTTTGCCTGTTTCTACTGATTTAATAAAGCCAAAACCTTTTGTTTGGTTAAAAAATTTTACTACTCCTTTTTCCATTGTGTGTATTGTTTTAATTAATTACGAAAAAAAATTTATATAGGCAGTACATAGTTTTTTATATCATCTGCCATAATGGTTTTGCCCGAAAGTATTACTAATCTTTCTACTACATTTCTTAATTCGCGAATATTACCCGTCCAGTTGTGTTGTTGTAAAGCCTTTACAGCAGCAGGTTCTATTGTTTTTACGGCCTGATTGTATTCTTGTGCAACTAGATCTAAAAAATAATTTACCAATAATGGTATATCATCTTTTCGTTCATTTAATGACGGAACATGAATTAAAATAACGCTTAACCTATGATACAAATCTAACCTAAAATTTTTTGCGTCTACTTCTTTTAATAAATCTTTATTGGTTGCAGCTACCACTCTAACATCTACATTAATTTCTTTATCGCCACCCACTCTTGTTATTTTGCCTTCTTGCAATGCACGTAATACTTTGGCTTGGGCACTTAAACTCATGTCTCCAATTTCATCTAAAAATAAAGTGCCACCATGGGCTTGTTCAAATTTACCGATACGTTGTTTTACGGCAGAAGTAAATGAGCCTTTTTCATGACCAAACAATTCACTTTCAATTAATTCAGATGGAATGGCAGCACAATTTACCTCAACAATAGTGTTAGTATTTCTTTCACTTTTTTCATGCAACCAACGTGCTACTAATTCTTTACCGCTTCCATTTTCTCCGGTAATTAAAACTCTTGCATCGGTTGGTGCTACTTTATCAATTGTTTGCTTAATTTTTTTAATAACATCACTCTCGCCAACTATTTCTTGCACATTGCTTACTTTACGTTTTAGCACTTTTGTTTCTTTAACTAAACTTCCTTTATCCATTGCATTACGAATGGTTATAAGCATTCGGTTTAAATCGGGAGGTTTAGCAATATAATCGTAAGCCCCTTTTTTTACGGCATCAACGGCAGTTTCAATATTACCGTGTCCGCTAATCATAATAATTGGTATATCATTATTTATTTCAATGGCTTTTTGCAAAAATTCAATTCCGTCTAATTTAGGCATTTTAATATCGCATAAAACAAGATCATAAGTAGTAGCAGAAAATTTTTTCAAAGCATCTTCCCCATCGGTTGCTTCTTCTACCTTATAACCTTCATTACTTAAAATATCTTTTAAAACATTTCGTATGGCACGTTCATCATCTACAATTAAAATATTAGACATAATAATTCTTTATTAAACAAATTAGTGTTAATGCACCTTGCCAAAAATAATGATATGTGTTAAACAAGCTTTAGTGTTTTAAACCTTTAATTATTTATTAACTGTAATAATTTATGTTGGCTTATCTTCGCTGCAGTTTAAAAATATACCAATGAATTTACATGAATATCAAGCTAAAGAGCTTCTCAAAAAGTATAATGTTCCGGTACAAGAAGGTATTGCCGTAGATACAGTTATGGCTGCCGAAGAAGCGTACAGGCAAATTAAAACCCAAACCAACAATAATTTTGCAGTAGTAAAAGCTCAAATACATGCCGGTGGAAGAGGCAAGGGAAAAATTAAAGAAACAGGTATAAACGGCGTAAAAGTTGGTAAAAGTGTTGATGATATTAGCAGTTTTGCTAAAGGTATTTTAGGAGGTACACTGGTTACTGTACAAACAGGTGCTGCAGGAAAAAAAGTAAATAAAATTTTAGTAGCACAAGATGTTTATTATGATGGACCGAATAAACAAAAAGAATTTTACTTATCCATTTTGTTGGACCGTTCAAAAGGTGAAAATGTAATTATGTACTCTACTGAAGGAGGAATGGATATTGAAGAAGTAGCACACAATACTCCTGAAAAAATATTTAAAGAATGGGTACACCCAAGTGGCGGTTTACAAGGATTTCAAGCAAGAAAAATTGCTTTTAATTTAGGTTTAAGCGGCGAGGCATTTAAAAATTGCGTAAAATTTGTAACCAATTTATATAAAGCATACGTTGGCCTAGATTGCTCAATGATTGAAATTAATCCGTTGTTTAAAACAAGTGATGAAAAAATAATTGCAGTTGATTGTAAAATGAATTTAGATGAAAACGCATTAATGCGTCATCCGGATTTAGCTGCATTAAGAGATATTACAGAAGAAGATCCAACCGAAGTAGAAGCCGGACAATACAACTTAAACTTTGTAAAATTAGATGGCAATGTAGGCTGTATGGTAAACGGTGCAGGTTTAGCAATGGCAACAATGGATATGATTAAATTAAGCGGTGGAGAACCTGCAAACTTTTTAGATGTAGGCGGTACAGCCAATGCACAAACCGTTGAAGCAGGGTTTAGAATTATTATGAAAGATCCAAATGTAAAAGCCATACTAATTAATATTTTTGGTGGAATTGTACGCTGCGATCGTGTAGCTGCCGGAGTAATTGAAGCATACAACAAATTAGGCAATATTAATATACCTATTATTGTACGTTTACAAGGCACCAATGCAACCGAAGCAAAAAAATTAATTGATGAAAGCGGCTTAAAAGTACAATCTGCCATTCTATTAAGCGAAGCAGCAGACTTAGTAAAAAAAGCAGTTGCATAATAAGAATGTAATAAAATTACAGTTACTCTCTTTTATAGTAAAATAAGTCGCTAATTACCAATAGCGGCTTATTTTTTATACTACAACCATTAAATCATTAAAGCTTATTTAAAAGCTTAAACTTCTTAAACCTTTTAGTTATTTTCGTAATAAAATAAAACAAAAACATGCAGGTAAAAACTATGGCAGAAATGGCAGCAAACGGAGAAGCACCCGAAGTTTTATTTTGGGTAGGCTGTGCAGGAAGTTTTGATGCAAGAGCTCAAAAAATAACCAAAGCATTTGTTGAAATTTTAAATAAAGCCAAAATTAATTTTGCCATTTTAGGTAAAGAAGAAATGTGCAACGGAGACCCAGCAAGACGTGCCGGAAACGAATTTTTATTTCAAATGATGGCTTACAATAACATTCAGTTATTAAATGCATATAACATAAAAAAAATAGTTACTGCTTGCCCACATTGTTTTAATATTTTAAAAAATGAATATCCTGAACTCGGCGGAAATTACGAAGTAATTCATCATACAACTTTATTACAACAACTAATAGATGAAGGCAAAATAAAAATAAAAGAAGGCGGTAATTTTAAAGGCAAAAAAATTACATACCACGATAGTTGCTATTTAGGAAGAAGTAACAATATTTATGAAGCTCCACGTAAAGTATTAGAAGCATTAGATGCTGAATTGGTAGAAATGAAACGCTGCAAAAGTAATGGGCTTTGTTGCGGTGCCGGCGGGTCTCAAATGTTTAAAGAAGATGAACCCGGCAATAAAAGAATAAATATTGAAAGAACAGATGACGCCTTAGAAACTAATGCAAAAATTGTAGCATCTGCTTGCCCATATTGCAATACCATGCTTACCGATGGTGTTAAATTAAAAGAAAAAGAAACCGATATAAAAGTTTTAGATATTGCCGAAATAATTGTTAATGAACTTGAATAATAAAAAAATGAAAACAAAAATTAATTGGAAGAAATTTATAATTAGCAGCATAGTAATTTTTGTTGTTTTTGTTTTTATTGCAGATGTAATAATTGACTTTAAAAATTTAGATTGGAGCAAAATTTTCGGCTTTGAGAATTTATTCTGGAAAATATTAGCAGCCTTGGTTGGTGCATTTTTTTATTCAAGTTATAAAATAGAAAAAAAAGATTAGTTTACTATGAATTTCAATTACCAATTACATATCCCTGAAAATTTTCATCCTACCTCAAAAGTGTGGATATACCAAAGCAACCGTTTGTTTACGTTAAACGAAGTATTTATCATTGAAAAAATGCTTACAGATTTTACAACAACATGGCAAAGCCATGGTGATGCCGTAAAAGGATATGCAAATTTATTTTTTGGACAATTTATTATTTTAATGGCCGATGAAACAACTACCAACCTTGGTGGCTGCAGTATTAGCAGTAGTATGCAAGTAATAAAAGAAATTGAAAAATTATTTAAAGTTGAATTGTTTAACAGGCACAGTTTAGCATTTATTGTAAAAGATAAAATTCAAATATTACCGCTACAACAATTAAACTACGCATTAGAAAATAATTTTATAACACCCAATACATTATACTTCAACAATCTTGTTGCCACTAAACAAGAACTATTAACCCAATGGATTACTCCCATCAAAGAAAGTTGGTTAAAAAACAAAATAGAAAAAACTACAGTATAGCAAAAAGCCATTAGCATTATAAAACACTAATGGCTTTAACTTTTCTATAAAAATTTATTATCTTAAAACAATATTTGCAGATTGTTTTTGTTTTACAATATAATTATAAGCAAGAATTAATGTGGGTAAAAATATAAGCGTTGCTGCTAAAGCATGTTTATAAAAAGGAAGTCCTGCCGCATAGCAAATCATTAATCCATTAAAATTTTGAGGATAAGTTTTGCTGCCATACCAAACAACTAAGTTTGATAATAAAAAGAAAACTGTTGGTGCTATTACTGCACCTAAACCAACCGTTGCAATATTTTTACCTTTTAATGCCCAACCAATTAATGTTGCAGATAATAACAACGCATAATTTACTAATTGAAATTTATATAACCCTGCAAAAACAAATAAGTTATTAATGTATAGAATTTGAATAATTATATCGCTTATAAACAATGCAACTAATGGAAGTAAAAAAGAAAGTTTCTTATCTTTTATAATCATACCGCTAAATAAAGCAGTAGCAATTAGTGGTGAAAAACCACTCCACTCAATTTTATCTGCAAATAATAATTTAGATACTGTAGCCATTACAATAACCAACAATGTAAATAATGATATTCTTAAAATATTTTTCATCTCAATAAAAGTTTATGCAAAAGTAAGTTTTAAATAATTCATTACAAACCCTGTTTTACCCATTATGTTAATTTGCCGGAACAAAAGCTTTAAATATTAAACATTTTCCGGATGAAACAATACTATATTCTTCATTTGGCAATATTGCTAATGCTTCTCCTTGTTTAAAAGCAATACCGCTTTTATTGCTGCCGTATATAATACCTCCTCCTTCAATTGCAATTAAAATTTCAAAAGATGTACTTAAAGCAGAAAGTTTATCTGTGCCGTTCAATTCAATTTTATTAATACCAAAATCAGGAACAGGGCAAGGATAATTTTTTTCAACACCAGACAAATTATTTCCATACATAATATTGGGTACAACAGATTCAAACAAAGTATGTTTCATTAATTCTTTTACATCAATATGCTTAGGTGTTAAACCACCTCGCAATACATTATCACTATTGGCCATTAATTCTGCATTTTGCCCTTCTAAATATGCATGCGGAATGCCTGCTTTTTGAAAAATGGCTCCACCCTTTTCTATTTTCACAATATTGAAAAAGTAAATAGAAAAAATTCCTCTATCAATATTTTTTATTTCTGTTGTTCCATCATACAGTTTGGTAACCCACCAACCGGGCATAGATTTATCTAACTTGTGTAAAGATTTTTTGCTTATTTCTTTTTTAATTAATGGAATAAGCATTGCATCAATTTCAGCTTGGTTCATTTCCATTACAAATTGATACAACCCTTTTATTCCATCTCTTTTAAACAAAGGCAATAACAAATTAAACTCTTGTACATCTTCTAAAATTATTTCTAATTCTGCTAATTGTTTAAATCCATGCAATAACCAAAACTCACTTAATGCCACCATTACTTCAGGTTTATGATTGCGATCTTTATAATTTCTGTGTGGTGCATTTATTGGTATTCCGGCAGCTTCTTCTGCATCAAATCCTTTTGCAGCCTCATTTTTGGTTGGGTGCACTTGAATAGATAGCATATCTTTTACATCTAAAATTTTAAACAAGTATGGTAACTCGCCAAATTGTGTATATACTTTTTCAGTTACAAATTCATTAGGATATTCTTTAATTAATTGATGAAGAGAATATTTTTTTTCGGAATCAATTATTTCTGCCGATGCAGAAGGATGGGCACCCATCCAATATTCAGCACATGGTTTATGCTCTTCATTTTTTAAACCTAATAATTTAGGAATATATTCATAACCACCCCATGCATAGTTTTGAACTTTACCTTTTAGTTTAAATATTTTATCTTTCAGCAGCATAACAATTGCAATTAATTTTTATAAATGAATAAAAATAAAGATAAGGGCAACCAAGGAGAAAATATAGCATCTGACTATTTATTAAAAAAAGGCTATGCTATTCTGCACCGCAATTGGAGGCACAAACAAAGAGAAATAGATATTATTGCTGCAAAAAATAATACTTTACATTTTATTGAAGTAAAAACAAGAACTAGTAACAAGTTTGGTTTACCCGAAGAAAGTATTAGTGATTATAAAATGAACGCATTAAAAAAAGCAGCCGAAGCATTTTTGTTACAAAATGCAGAATGGAATCAAATTCAGTTTGATGTAGTTGCCATTACTTTATCTTCTAATAAAGTAGAAGAAATTTTTATAATTGAAGATGTATTTTTTTAATAAAAACTTTACCAAGCATATTCGCTTTGCATCATTCTCTCAACCATTTTAAAAGTAGCCGGACAATATTCTACATTTTGTTGATGCACGTGTAAATAATCTTTCATTTTCTTTTTAGCTAAATGCGGAAAACCTGCACAGTCTGCGGGCCTTACCTCATAAATACTGCACATGTTTGTATTTAAATCTAAAAATTGGCAAGGTTGTTTTACATTCATCCAATCACCTGCTTTTTTATCAAACTCTAACCATTTTTCTTTAAACTCTTTAGGCTTCATTCTAAAATGTGTAGCGATGCGTTTAATATCTTGTGCAGTAAAAGTAGGAGTCATTGTTTTACAACAATTAGCACATGTTAAACAATCCACTTCTTTCCACACTTCTTTATCAATTACTTCGGCAACCGTATCTAAATTTTTAGGTGGGTTCTTTTCTAATTTCCCTAAAAAACGTTTAAATGCTTTTTTGTTATGATGTACTTTTTGTTTAAATGAACGAAGATTAACCGGCTGCATGCTTAACAAATAAAAATTAATAATAAATAATTTAAAGTTATACACAGAACTTACTGCGATAAATTTTTACTTTTGATTGCTGCTAAAATAACAGATTAAGCAACGCAATTCAACATTCATTATTCATAATTTACTATTTTAATGTGGGAAGCATATAAAAAAGGGTATAAACATTGGTTACAAATAGAAAAATCGCTTAGTAAAAATTCTGTTGATGCTTACTTGCATGATATTGAAAAACTAACACAACATTTAATAAATAACAGTACTCTGAAAAGCCCACAGGATATAAGTTTACAAGACTTACAACAATTTGTGCAATGGATACATGAATTAGGAATGACATCAACCTCACAAGCAAGAATCATATCAGGCATAAGAAGTTTTTATCAATATTGTTTAACTGAACAAATTGCAACAATAGATCCAACAACTTTATTAGAAGCTCCAAAAACCAAAAGAACTTTACCCGATTTTTTAAGTTTTGAAGAAATAGAAAGCATAATTGCTCAATTAGATTTAAGTAAATTAGATGGTACACGCAATAAAGCTATTTTAGAAACTATGTATAGTTGTGGTTTACGGGTAAGTGAAACAGTAAATTTAAAATTAAGTAGTTTGTATTTAGATGTTGGTTTTATACGAGTTATTGGCAAAGGTGATAAAGAAAGATTAGTACCTATTGGTAGCGATGCAATAAAATATATTACTATTTATAAAGAAACGGTAAGAGCACATCAACACGTTCAAAAAGGTTTTGATGATATTTTGTTTTTAAACAAGTTTGGCAAAAATTTATCTCGCATAATGATTTTTTATATCATTAAAGAATTAGCAGCCAAAGCAGGTATTCATAAAAAAATATCTCCACACACTTTTAGGCATTCGTTTGCTACACATTTGGTAGAAGGTGGTGCAGACTTACGTGCAGTTCAAGAAATGTTAGGGCACGAAAGCATTACTACTACTGAAATTTATACACATCTTGATAGAGATTATTTACGAAGTACTTTACAAGCATTTCATCCTGCATTTAAAAAATAGCAGCTAAGCAACCATAAAAATTTACAAGCCGAATAATTTCTACAAAACTGTATCTTTCTTATTTATTACTTCTGCAGACTTTGTTTTTGTTCCTACATAGCTAAATATTTTTTGAGTAGTCAATGCAAAAGTTTCAATCCACGATGCTTTTTTAACCTCTACTTTTTCAGGAATAATTAATCCCATAATAGCAGGTTTAGCTGTGGGGTCAAAACCTTTTATATTATTTTTTAATGCAGGTTGTGTAGTATCTTTTACAAACGAATCATCACTTTTATTTTCACTTCTTTGCATTAATTCATTATTACTACTAACCGGAAATTGCATTGTAGTTTCGGTTAACTTAGTATTAGTTTGAGCATTATTTTTATTAATAGAAAATATCATTGCGGTTATAGCAGCCAATGCCCATTTCCAATTTCTTTTTTCATTTATTTTAGTTTCAACCAGTGGTCGCATAGTTTGACCAAGTTCAAATCTGCCACAGATTCTACCCTTATTATAATTTAAAAAATTTAATACTTCAGCGTCTGTCATATTACTAAAATCAATTACTTTTTTTTGACAACTTAAACAAAATCTCCCCTTTTCAACCTCATTCATATTATTCCAATTTTCGTGGCAAGGTTCTGCTATGCGTATTAGCGTTTGATGTTTCATAAAAATTATTTCTTTAATGATGAAACATTTTTAAAAATTACATAACAAACAATTATAAAAAATTTTATCTTCACGCCAATGGCATTATTAAAGCATATAGAAAATAATACATCAGACGATGATTTGCTGAAAGAATATCAACGCTCACATAATCAGCAAACTCTTGCCGTACTTTATTTACGTTATAGCGATCTTGTTTTTGGTACTTGCATGAAGTATTTTAAAAACCCAGAAACTGCACAAGATGCCGTAATGAATATTTATCAAGAATTAGTAGTAAAACTGCAAACTCATACTGTAGAAAATTTCAAAAGTTGGCTTTTTGTAGTAACCAAAAACCATTGTTTAATGCAGTTGCGAAAAGATAAAAAAACAATTACGGTAGAATTTCAACCAACATTTATGCAATCGGAAGACTTTTCGCATCTGGATAATATTCTTGAAAAAGAAAAAGAATTAGAAAAGCTCACCAATTGTATTGATGGCTTAAATAATGAACAGAAAAAAATTATTAAACTATTTTATTTAGAAGAAAAATGCTATAACGAAATAGTTGATATAACCGGCGAAGATTGGAACAAAGTAAGAAGCCTTGTACAAAATGGAAGACGTAACTTAAAAATATGCATGGAAAAAAATGGCTAATACACAAAAACATATTAACTACTCTTACGCCGATATTGAAAAATATTTGCAAGGAAAAATGAATACAAGAGAAATGCACGAATTTGAAAAAATTGCATTAACCGATTCATTTTTAGCAGAAGCTATTGATGGCTATAAAGAAATAAACGCCACCGAAGCTGCGAATAATTTACAACAAATTGAAACAGCCATTTTAAGTTACCAAGAAAAAACAAAAGTGGTAACAATGCCTGCCGTACCAAAAAGAAATTATTGGCGTGTTGCAGCATCGGTAATTGTTTTAATTGGTATTGGCGGTATTACTTTTTTATTTTTAAATAAACAACCGGCAAAAAATTCTATAGTTAAAACAGAAATAAATAACCCACAACAACCTGCAATTAATAATAACAATCAAGCTACAGTAACACCACCAACCGCAACTAATAATGAAAATGAAAAAAATACAGTTGCACAAAACACTTCTCCCAAAAATACTCAAGCAAAAAAAGAGCCTATTGTAGCCAGTGCAGAAAATACACATACAACACCAAGTGCATTAAAAGATGATAAACATATTGAAAGGAAAGAAAATGCAGCAATAATAAAAACAGATTCATTACAAACAACAATAACAAACAAAGAAGATATTTCTACACCACAAACACTTTCTGAAACTGTTGCAACATCTGTAATGCAAAAAGCGAATACAGAATCTTATTCTTTTCAAAATAAAAATGAACTAATACCCGAAGATGGTTGGGATAATTATAAAAATTATTTACGCAAAATATTATCAGAAAATTTTAAGCCTAATGAATTTAAAGGCACTATTGAATTAGCAATACTTATTAATAATTCAGGTAAAGTTCAAGAGGTAAGTATCAATAAATCTCCTAATCAAAAAATAAATAATACAATTATTAAAGCCGTTAAAGAAGGCGGTAATTGGTTAGATCACTCTCCTTCTAAAGAAAAAAAAGCAAAAAAGATTGTATCTTTTACTTTACAATAATCGTTTACCAATCATATAAAATATTCTCTATTTCTCAATAATACAGTAGGTTTGTGCAAAACAACTAACATGAAAAAAATATTATTGTTTGCCGTACTGTATACTACTATTTGTAATGCACAAGTACGCATGCCTGCACCAAGTACCACACAAACTATTACACAAGATTTTGGTTTAGGTAAAATTGAACTTACTTACTCTCGCCCCAATATTAAAGGCAGAACAGTTTTTAAAGAAAATAGCGAGTTAGCCCCTTTTGGTAAAGTTTGGAGAACAGGTGCAAATGCTTCTACTAAAATAAAATTTACAGATCCTGTTACTATTGCAGGTCATAATGTTGATACAGGTAGTTATGCATTGTGGACGATTCCCGGTAAAAAAGAATGGACAATTATTATTAATAAAGATTCTAAAAATTGGGGGACAACTTATGTTGAATCAGATGATTTATTTCGCTTTACAGTTGCTGCAGATAATATGAAAGAAAGTATGGAAACATTCACCATGCAATTTGCCGATATTAAACCCGAAAGTTGCGAGTTACATATTATGTGGAGCAATGTTGCAGTACGTATTCCTATTACAACAAATGTAAAAGATAGAATTAAAGCCAATATTGAAAAAGCTTTAGCTGCAGATAAAGTTTCTGGAACAACCTATTATCAAGCTGCTAACTTTTATTATGAATGGGAAAAAGATTATAATAAAGCATTACCCAATGCAACCAAAGCTGCTGAAGCAAACCCAACTGCTTACTGGATTTTTCTTCTGAAAGGAAAAATTGAAAAAGCTTTAGGAGATAAAGTAAGTGCAAAAGCCGATGCAGAAAAAGTTATTGAATTAGCTACTGCTGCAAAAAATGATGATTATGTACGTGGAGCGAAAGAACTTTTAAAATCTTTATAAACCTTCTTATGCAAAATAAAAAGCCACACTTTGGGTGTGGCTTTTTATAAATATTTTATATGAATATAAAAAATTTCGAATTCAAAGCAAAAGTTAGCAACATTAAACTATATGAAAATAAATTACTATCATTAAAACCAACGTATATAGGTATTGACCATCAAATTGACACCTATTTTAAAGTAAAAAACGGCAGATTAAAATTAAGACAAGGTAATATTGAAAATGCTTTAATTCAATACAACAGAAAAAATATCAAAGGTTCAAAAGAATCTGATATCCTTTTATTTAAACATAAAGCAGATAATGCTTTGAAAGATATTTTAAGTAAAGAATTGGGTATATTAATTGAAGTAGATAAACAGAGAAAAATTTATTTCATCAATAATATAAAATTTCATTTTGATGAAGTAAAAAATTTAGGAACATTTATTGAAGTAGAAGCTATTGATGATGCGAACAAATTTTCTATTGAAGATTTAAACAATCAATGCAAATACTATTTTAATTTTTTTGAGTTGAATGAAGAAAATATAATTGCAGAATCATACAGCGATTTGTTATTAACTGCAACTCCATTCACTAAATAATCATTCATAAGAATCAGTACTATTGACTCCAATAGTACTATTGTTTAACCGTATTTTGTGTGTTTTACCTTCACGATCAATTTCAAAAACACCATTCCATTTTGCATCTTTAAAAGGTCCACTTGTCCATACTACTGTTTTGTTATTTGCATTATATGTAAAAGAACCTTTACCTATAATTTTTTTAGCAGCATTATAATAATTGTATTGTCCGTTTATTAAATCAAAATAACCTATACGAATTGGATTTGTTGGGTTTCCGTAAGAGAGTATAATATAAATTCCATTTCGCGGAGCAATGCTATTTATAGTTGCATTTTTATACAATCGAATATTGGTTTCTTTTATCCACTGCCCTTGCGAATATTTTTCCCACTGTACATAATAATAACCTTTATAACTATTAGCACCAATTTGCGATATAGTTCCCTTATACCATGCACCCGAATTGTATGCTTCAACTTTATCTCCAACTTTAAAATTTTGTCCCAACACAACAAGTGAAAGTAGTTGCAGCAGTATAAGTAAATAAATATTTTTCATGAAATTTTATTATTGAAGTTATTTAAAATAATTTTCGAATAACAAAATATAAAAAAACCATGATTACTAAAAATTTAGTGACCATGGTTATACTTTTTTGGCTATCGTTTAAATCTAAAATCAATCCTTCTCAGAAGAGAATATGATTTTTAATAATAAAGTTATTTTCAAACAAAAAACTTCTAACAAATAAATGCATTAATAAAAACAATATTAATCAGCTATTTTCAATCCCCAATCCCTTCCTTTCATAATTGCTGGAACGCCTTTTATTAACCAATCTGCCGGCTTCTCTCCTTTCAATAACCAATCAAAAAATTGTTGTTCTCTTATTTGAATATCTTTTCTATTTTTTCTTTCAACAAGGTTATGAGCCTCACCATTATAATTTAGAAGCCATACCGGTTTATTCAATCTACGCATTGCAGTAAAAAATTCTATGCCTTGATACCAAGGTACTGCACCATCTGCATCATTACTCATAATTACTAAAGGAGTTTTGACATTTTGCAAATGAAATAATGGAGAATTTTCTATATATAAATCTCTTCTTTCCCATGGCGTAGCACCAATACGGCTTTGTGTATGTTCATATTGAAATTGTCTGTTTAAGCCGCTTTCCCATCTAATACCTCCATAAGCACTAAACATATTTACAACAGGTGCACCTGCCCAAGCAGCAGCATATAATTTTGTTTGCGTAATTAAAATGGCTGTTTGATAACCGCCCCAACTTTGCCCTTGCAAACCAATTTTTGTACTATCAACAAAACCTTTATTGATTAAAGCTCTTGTTCCGCTTACAATATAATCATAAGCACTCTTTCCGGGATGACCTCTTGTGTACCAAATATCCGGCACAAATACAAGATAACCTCTGCTCACAAAAAATGAAATATTTAAACGTGAAGGTGTTGGCGATGGTGCTACATAATTAAATAATGTATTGTTGTTTCTTTCGTAGAAATAAACAATCATCGGATATTTTTTCTTTGCATCAAAATTTTCGGGTTTGTATAAAATACCTTCTGTTTCTTTTCCTGTATAAGCTTTCCATTTAAATAATTCGGCAGTGCCCCATAAATAATTAGATTGTTGCAAATTGGTGTTTGATAGTTTTGTTTGTACACCCGCTGTATTTGCGTATAAGTTGGGCGATTGCTCAAATGTTTCTTTTGTGTAAGCAAAAGAATTAGTGTTTTTTGCTTTTATAAAACTATTGCCAATGCTTACTTTTTCATTAAATAATATTGCTGCTTTATTTTCTTTAAAAGAAAAACTTGTTATACCATTACTTTTATCTTTTTCATTATATGTTTTAAAATAAACAACACTTTCGGGTTCAACAAATTTTTCTTCTGCATCCACATTTATATATCTATACTCTGTTTTATTTTTTCTTCCGTTAGTTATAACAATAGATTTTTCTTTTGCATCAGGATCAACTTTCCATACATCATACTTATCATATATTAAAACATATTTATCGTCTTTCATCCATTTAACAATACCATAAGGATTTGGTTCATCGGGTACATCATTCTCTTCATCATACAAAGCATAAGGAATATCTTTTGCAACAATTGTTGTTTTTTTTGTAGTTGAATTATAAGAAAAATATGTTTTTTTCTTTTCATCATACCATAATAAATATTTTCCGGTACAAGAAGCAAAACCACGCCCTTCAAGGTTTTGAGTAATTAATGCCGATTGTCCTGTAACAGCATTTATAGCATACCAATCTGTTAGTGCAAAGCCTTGCCATTGTTTTTCTATTCGTTTGCCATAATCACTTGAAGCATAAAAAACATCTCCATCTCCTTGCAAAGTTGTTTGTACAAATTGTAATTTTTCATTCCCTAATTGTACTACATGCTTACTATCAAAATCATAGCGTGCCAAATAATTTTTTCTAATCTCTCTTTCTAAATTGTACAATTGTGCGGTCATTAAATCATCATCTTTATAATTCCATACATCCACATTTACCCTTTCAAAATCGGGTGTTAAAGTATCTTTTGGTGGAAGAATGGGTGCTGTACCAAAAAATAATCTTTTACCGCTTTTGCTAAACAGCATATTTCCAAATTCACTTACCGACCATTTTGCAGGAATTCCGCTCGTTTGTTTATCTGCAATAGCAATTGCACTATCTGTTCCATTCTTATAATAATATAATTTATAAAATTTTTGTAACGCTTTTGCTGAGCTGTCTCTTTCGGCAACAAACGCTAATTGGATTGCATCTTCATCAAACACAAAATTTTTTGCATCATTAAATTTTTTAAGAATGGTATCTGTTTTTTCGTTTTGAATATTGAATTTAATAAGTGAAGCAACACTTAACGAATCAGCAGGATGTTTACTTGCTTTAAGTAAGGCAACCTTTCCATTTTTGCTTAAAGTATAATCTGTTATAAAATGAAATATTTTTTTATGCTGATTCACTAAATCAATCATAACCAAATCTGTTCCTATTTCATCTATGCTACCTGCCATAACATTACCGCCGCCTCTTGCACTGCCATTAGGTCTTCTTGTTGCTGCAGATGTTGTATTTGCCGTATGCCTAACAGAGTCTACATTTGAGCGTTTTAAAGCTGAATCGTTATTTGCTTTTTCCAATAAATAAAATAATACATTACTATTTTTTTCAGGTAGCTTATAATTTTTTACATGAGCAATTTTTTGAACAGTTGCAGTAGCTATTTCAATAATGACTAAACTATCTTTAGGCATATCGGCTGCACTTTTTTTTGCAATGCGGGCTGTTCTTGTTTGTATATACGTTGGTTTTATTTTGCAGATTACATATTTATTATCTTCAGAAATTTTTACATTATACCCTCTTTCTATTTCAGCAATTTTTTCTCCTGTTGTTTTTTGAATATAAAGTATCGCATCCCCTTCTTGCGGAGTTATAGTATAAGCAACAAAATTCCCATCATTACTAATTACTTTTTCTCCAATACTTTGCCATCCATCATAAACAGAATGATCTAAAGGTTTCTTTTGTGCCATTGCAACTATAGCCAGCAATAATGCAATGAGAGATAAATTAATTTTCTTCATTAAACATAGTTTTTAATATTTTCGAAGATAAGGTTTGTGCTTATTTTAGCCGATACAATTCGGTGAAAGTTATTTCAGTAAACAGTAAGCATATTAACTTTATAGTTTAAAATTGTTTTACTTAAATTTTTAAAAATGGAAATAAACAAAACTCGCCTGCAACAACATTTTGAAGCCATGAGCTTAATAGGAAAAATTGGCGAAACAGGCACCAACAGGCCCGCACATTCTACTGAAGAAAAAAAAGCATTTGAATTAACTGCACAATGGATGCAAGATGCTGGAATGAAAACGCATATAGACAGTTTTGGAAATTTAATTGGAAGATTAGAAGGAAAAAATAATTCATTGCCCGTATTAATGATGGGATCACATTTAGATTCACAACCTTATGGCGGAAGGTTTGATGGCGTTGCAGGCGTTTTATGTGCAGTTGAAGTAGTAAAAACTTTATACGATAATAATATTATGCCTGAAAGAAGTATTGAAATAATTTCTTTTGCTGATGAAGAAGGGTGGCGTTTTAATAAAGGTTTATTTGGCAGCCGTGGTATTTTAGGAAAATTAGAAGAAGGCGAGTTGCAACGAAAAGATAAAGATGGAATTACAAGAGAACAAGCATTGAAAAATTTTGGTTGTGATATAACAAAGTTTAAACAAGATGAATATAAACAAAATAGCATTTATTGTTTTTTAGAATTACATATTGAACAAGGCCCCGTATTAGATATTGCCCATAAACCAATTGGTGTAGTATCAGGCATTTCAGGGCCGTTATGGGCAACATTAAAATTAAAAGGAATGGCTGGCCACGCAGGCTCGGTACCAATGGCATTACGGAAAGATGCTTTAGTGGGTGCTGCTGAAATTATTATTGCATTAAATGAAATTGCCACACAAATTCCCGGAGCACCAACAGTAGGTACGGTAGGCACTTTAAATATTTTTCCTGCAAGCAGAAATATTATTCCCGAAGAAGTAACACTTACTATTGATTTACGTGATATTGATTTAGAAAGAAGACATAAATATGAAAAACAGTTTAAAGAAAAAATTGAAGCTACTGCAAAAAAACATGGATTAACGTATTCATTAACAGAAGATACCAATAGCGAACCTCGTTATTGTGCAAATTGGATAAAAGAAATTATTCACACACAATGCAAACAATTAAATATAGATGCACCCGAATTAATGAGTGGTCCTTTTCACGATTCACTTCCACTCTCCTACGCCACCGATTACGGAATGATTTTTATAAGAAGTAAAGATGGCATTAGCCACAACCCTTTAGAATATTCATCTTACGAAGATTTAGCATTAGGTACTACTGTTTTATTAAGAACAGTAACAGAAATTTTGAAACGATAAATTTGTACTCAATAAGTATATAGTTAATGAATGAAAGAATACAAAGTCTTTTAATTTATGCAGCCAAATGTGCAACAGGTAGTTTGGCTGTTTTTATATTAGCGGCATTATTTCATTATCATGATATTGCATGGAGTTTAATTTCTGTAATGCTTGTATTATCGGCAGATGGTAAAGATTCTATGCAATTAGCATTAACAAGAATTAAAGCCAATATTATTGGTGCGGCAGTTGGAGTATTGTGTTTAGTAGTAGTACAGCCCAATATGTGGTTTATTACATTAGCACTGTGTATTACCTTGTCATTATGTTATTTATTTAAGTTAGATGCCGGCATACGTTCTGCATTGGCTGCTACAATAATTATTCTTTTACATGAAGAAGGAAAGCATTTATGGGATACTGCATTAGAAAGAATTATAGCAGTATTAGCAGGTTGTGTGTTAGGTTTAATTATTACATTTCTTTTTCACTTCAAAACTAAAATAGGAATTAAAAAAGAAATAAATAGCAACCATCAAGAGGCATAGTATTTATTATGAAAAATGAAACTCAAAAATAAACGAAGTGAAAAATCTATTAAAAGAATAAGGAATAGATTCTTCACTTCATTCAAATATGATTCAACTAAACAAATTTCTTTGCCCGCAATATTATCTGAGTTTTACAAGTGTTGAATACATTAATCTGGTATAACTAATTTGTTATTATTTCTGTTTATATCGGCCATGCGTTGCGTAGGGTCTATTTCAATAGTTTTTAAATCTTTAATATCTCTATTAGTTGTAAAACTATATTCAGGTACAACCCAACGCCATTCAGGTTCTACAATTCTTGGTGTATTATCTTCAGCGGGTTTACTTCCAAACATTAACCCTAACGGAATGGTATGCAGTTCTTTCGTTCCATCTTTAAAAGTTAGTAATACATCAACCGGCATTGGCATTTTACCAAGGCGTTTAATAGTTATACTAGTTTTGTTATTTACAATATTTATATCGCCAACGGCATAATCAATTGTTTTGGTGCTGTACACCCAATATTCTTTATACCACTGTAATGCAAGTCCGCTAACTTTTTCGGCTACTCTAACAAAATCGTTAGCATTAGGATGTTTAAATTTCCATAGGTTATAATATTCATGCAAGGTTTTATCACGTAAACTATCACTAATTATATAACCCAACTGTGCTAAAAAAACGGCTCCTTTACTATATGCTGCAGCACTGTATGCCATATTAGTATTATAATGATCACTATGTGTGCTCATAGGTTCTTCTAATCCACTTTTTACTAAAGAATAATAACCTGCATAGTTGCTTGCTTGTTTAGAAGGTAAAGTAGTTTTACCTCTTTCAACTTGTTTGGCAGTAAATTGTTTTACAATTGTACTGGTGTAAGGAGACTTTTCCATCCACACACTATTATAATAACTGTGTACTTCATTTTGAGCATAACTGGTAAAGCCCTCATCCATCCAAGGAAATAAACTTTCGTTAGTACCTAATATTTGTTGATACCAACTATGCATCCATTCATGAAACACAGTACCTAAGCTTGCATTTTTAATAAGCGTTGCCATTGCATATTCCATTCCGCCATCACCGCCTTGTATAAATGAATACTGTGGATAAGGATATTTACCAAATCTACTTTCAATATAAGGCAATACTTTTTCTGCAGCCCACAACACATTGTTCCATGCACTGTCTTGTTTTAAATCTCCGGCTTTATAAAAACAGTGCAATACAGTTGTACCCACTTTTTTTGATATATGTTTTGAATTGTTATCTGCCATCCAAACAAAATCATGAATATTTTCTCCTTTAAAATTCCAGGTAATAGTAGGTGTAGTAATTATAGGAATTTTTGCACCGGGTGTTTCGTAACCAAAACCAATGCTGTTAGGGTTTTGCAATACACCGGTTGCAGCTACCATATAATTTTTATCAATATTAATTTTTACATCAAAATCTCCCCAAACACCATAAAATTCTCTGGCAATATATGGGTTTGCATTCCAACCTTGATAATCGTATTCTACAATTTTAGGATACCATTGGCTCATACTGTAACGTATGCCTTCTGCATTATCTCTGCCGCTTCTTCTAATTTGTACAGGAACCTGACATTTAAAATTTATTTCTAAGAAAGTTTTACTGTTGGGTAAAATAGGTTTGTGTAATTGTACTTCTAAAATAGTTTCATGATAAATAGTTTTTTGAGGTACACCATTTACTTTAATTTCTACCACACTATCATAACCAATTTCTGATGGAGATAATTTACTGATGCGATCTTTAACACGCGAATCCCAATCTTGTATTTCTTCTCCTCTGCTATTCATAAAAATATTTTTACCTAATTCACGACTACGAACATCCATACTACTATTAGGCTGAAAAGCATTCCAATATAAATGAATAAAAATTTTATGCAATGTATCGGGTGAGTTATTGGTGTATTCTATTTTTTCAATACCTTTTAATTTATTGGTAGTAACATCCATTTTTACATCAATATCATACTTTACTCTTTGTTGCCAACGATTGGGTTGTGCATATATAGAGGACAAAAAGAGAATACCGGATGACAGTAAAACAAAGTGAATAAAATTCTTTTTCATGTGTTGTTATTTTTTGTTACAAACTGCAGCAAGCATGGCAACCAAGTTGCTACGCTCAGTTCAAAGCCTTATTATAAATTGAGCAATTTAATGGCTGTTTAATTAAAAACAAAACCTTACATCTATTTATCGTTAAAGAATCGGTATAAAAACCTTCTAAACTAATAATTTAATGGCAATCTAATGTTGCCGTTTTATTTTGTTGGCTAAAAGCGGGGCTAATAAAAGGGATTCCTAAATTCATTCCGCGAAGAATAAGCATACATGCCGTTAAAACAATAAATAAGGGCATTATTTTTTTTACATTTCTTCTTGCATTAAAACCAATTGCTTTATGTAATACCATAATAGAAAACATTAAGGGAGAAGTGCCTAAACCAAACGCAAACATTAATAAGGCTCCATTAATTATTGAACCCGTTGCCATAGCCGAAGTAATAGCTAAATAAACCAACCCACATGGCAATAACCCATTTAATAACCCGATTGTAAAAAAATTAAATGCATTATTTTTTCTAACCAAATAATAAGCTAATTGATTTTGTACTTTAATATGCAAGTTTTTAAAAAATACACGTTCAATATTTAATGTTTTATTCAATAATACAACTAACAAAATAAAACAACCTAATACAACTGATAATATTTGCTGATAACCAATTAATACGAACTGATTACCAATTAAACCAAATAGCACTCCTAACAAAGCATAAGTAAATGCTCTGCCAATATTGTATAAAACAATTACAACTATTTTATTAGCCGATTGTTGTGTATTAACAGGTAACGATAAAGCAATTGGTCCGCACATACCAATGCAGTGAAAACTGCCAATAAAGCCAATAGCTAACCCTGCTAATACTATTGCAAACATTATTGAATGTTTATGTTTTGTTGATGATAATATTTAATGTTGTTATTCATCCAATCTATTTTTAAGAAATAAATTCCTTTGACTAATTTATTTTTATTTATTGATTGAACTGCATTTTCTACATTCAAATTAATTGTTACGTCATTACTGTGTTGTAATGCACTTAACAAGTGTATTTTACCTTGCGGATTATTATTAACTGCTTCTTTAGGAAATTGAATAGACAATTCATTTGCATTGTTTACAACAGTTAATTTTTCTGTAAGTGAAGTTAAATTTTTTGAAGCGTCAATCTTATCTTGGTACTTTAATTCTGTTTCAT
Source organism: Bacteroidota bacterium (assembly GCA_018267705.1). GTDB lineage: Bacteria > Bacteroidota > Bacteroidia > Chitinophagales > Chitinophagaceae > CW01. The sequence goes on from JAFDXX010000023.1 coordinate 309,042, forward strand.
AATAATTATCGTCTATTACTTCATTAGATTGTTTCATGGCAATATATACTAAGCTACTAATACCAATAACAAAAGTTAAGAACCCGATTAAAATTTTATTTCCCCAACTCATATAAAAAATTTTATAGTTACATAAAAGGTCCGAGAAAAACTGTTTTTACTGTTTGTATTAATTCTCCATTTTTATACACGCCTACTTTAATATCTGTTGCACGTTTGTGAATTTCTTTCTTATTTATGCAAATGAAAAAAGTTAATTCATTAACCGATTCTTTACTTAATAATGTTTTTTTGTTGCTTACCATTTTAATTTGTCCCGGCGTGTTTTCTAATTTCAATTCAATATTAAATTCATTTCTTGTTTTGTTTAAAACGGTTGCATTAAATAAATTACTTAAACTATCATTTCCAATTTCTTGGTACAGTTGGCCTTTTACACGAGATATTTGTGTATCAACATTTTTGCGAGTTACCACCAATATGCCCATAATAACGGTGAGAATAATTAATAATGTCGTGTATGCTTTCATTCTTCCATTAAAATGAAATTTTTCTTTTTTAGCAATTTCATTTTCAGAGGCGTATCTAATTAATCCGGTTGGCAAATTAATTTTCGTCATTACTGCATCGCAAGCATCAATACAAGCAGTACAACCTACGCATTCCATTTGTACACCGTTACGAATATCTATACCTGTTGGGCACACATGTACGCAACGCATACAATCAATACAATCGCCTTTTGTTCTTTCTTCTTTTTTATTAATTTTTCCTCTAGGTTCTCCTCGGTTATAATCATATGAAATTTGCATAGTGTCTTTATCAAATAAAACACCTTGCAATCTTCCATAAGGGCAAATTGTAGTACAAACAATATCTCTTACAAATGCATAAACAGAATAAAATAGTAAAGTAAAAATAATTAAACCTGTTAGCAAAAGTGTGTGTTCTGCTATTGGTTCACTTATAATTTTTATTAATTCATCAAAACTTATAATATATGCTAGAAATGTATTAGCAATTAAAAAAGAAAGCGTAAAAAACACAATATGTTTTATAACTTTTTTAATTAATTGTTTAGTAGTTAATTCTCCTTTATTGTTTTTCTTTTGTTGACTTGGTGTGCCTTCTATCCACCACTCTATTTTTCTAAAAACCATTTCCATAAAAATAGTTTGCGGGCAAACCCAACCACAAAACAATCTTCCATATATTACCGTAAACAATGCAACAAAAACAATAAAAGTAATCATGGCAACCGCGAAAATGAAAAAGTCTTGTGGCCAAAATATATTACCAAAAACTATAAATTTTCCTTCGGGGAAGTTGAGCATAAAAAAAGGCATACCATTGAACTTAATCAATGGTAGCATAAAAAAAACTAACAGATAAACAAAAGAAAGTGCTGTGCGGTATTTATAGAATTTCCCTTTAGGTTTAGCGGCATAAATCCATTTACGCAAACCGGTTTTGGTTACAGATGAAACCCTATCTCTAAACGTAACATTATTACTATTATCCGATTCACTTTCAATATTCATATATAATATTATTTTGTTTTTTCTTGTTTGTTGGCAGAAGAATCTTTAGCAGCAGTAGATGTATTGGCATCTTTTGTTTCAACATACAATTCTCCTTGTGGTTCTTTTGCACCGGCAGGCTTAGTTCCATGCATAGATTTTATAAAACTTGCAATTTGTTGAATTTGTGCTGGGGAAAAAATGCTTTCCCAAGATTGCATGCCTTTGTCTTTCCATCCATATTTAATACTTTTAAATACATCGTGAATGCTGCCGCCATGCAACCAATAATCATCGGTTAAATTAGGGCCAACACCACCTTGCCCTTCTTTACCGTGGCAAGCAAAACAATTGGTTTCATACAATACTTTACCTGCTGCAATACCATCGGCACCAAGCATTGTAACTGTATTCTCATCAATTAAATTTTTTTGTGTTTTTAAATATGCTGCATGTTGTTGTTCTGCTTCTTGCATTTCAATTGCATATTCTTGTTCGGGCAATGGTGCAGAGTGAGCAACATGATAACGATATAAATAAACTATTGCAAACACAATTGATAAAAGAAAAGCAACAGTAAACCATGGCGGTGTTATATTATTTAATTCATGAATACCATCGTAAGAGTGTCCGGTATCTATACTTGCTTCTTCTTCAATAGGTTTAAACTTATTCAGTTTATTCCATATTTTTTTTAAGTTGAATGAAGAAACAGGTTTGGCTTCAGTTGCAGTTGCTGTATCAACATTTGGTTTCAGTAATAATTTTACCATCCAATTCAACGCAAAAATTACTGCCAATTCAACTATTATAATTGCATACAACAACATTCTAAAACCTGCTATATGTTCAACAGGTGCTTCAACTTTTGCAGGTGTTGCACTATCTGTTGCTTGTGCAATAGTTACAGCACTTATAAACATACAAGCAATAAACATTAATGTTTTTGTTGTATTTGCAGAAGATGATTTTATAAATCCTTTTTTGTGAAACTTCATAGCAAACAATAAAGTATTTGCTAACGAGATGATTACTATTGCTAATATTCCAATACATATTACCAATACAGTATCAACATCAAAGGAAGAGCTTTGTGGTTTAGGTTTTGTTGCAGTTTCTTCTGCTATTGCAAAAAACGATGATAGTATAAAAATAAATGTTGCAGAAAGTTTTTTTATAATTTGCATAACGAAACGGGTTATTAATTGTTATCTAACGGAAGTGATTCCATTTCTGAAATTGTTTCTTTACTTGTTTTAAAAACAATAATGGTAACTGCTGTAAAAAATGCCACAAACAGTAGTAATGAAATCATTGGATAAATTCCAACGCCTGTTATTTTTTCTAAATAGTGTGAAAATTTCATATTTTAATTATTTTCTGTTGTACTTTTTAAAGATTCACCGGTTTTAATATCTTTCCCAAGTCTTTGTAAATAAGCTATTAATGCAATAATTTCTTTTTTACTATCTACCTGAATTTTATCTTTCTTTAAATTGGCTGCTATTTGATGTGCTTGCTCTTGTAAGTCTTTATTAGCTTGACTTTCATAACCATTAGCGTATGGTACTCCCATTTTACGCATTGCATAAATTTTAGAGTTAGTAGTGGCTAAATCAACTTCATTTTCAAACAACCAAGGATAGGCAGGCATAATAGAACCCGGCGACATTGAAGTTGGTTCTAACATATGATTAAAGTGCCAACTATCTGCATTTTTTCCGCCTTCTCTTGCTAAATCGGGTCCTGTTCTTTTACTTCCCCATAAGAAAGGATGATCATATACAAACTCTCCTGCTTTTGAATATTCTCCGTAACGGGCTACTTCGTAACGGAAAGGGCGAATCATTTGTGAGTGGCAATTGGAACATCCTTCACGTATATAAATATCTCTTCCTTGCAACTCAAGTGGTGTATAGGGTTTAACACTTGTTATAGTTGGAACATTTTCTTTTACTAAGAATGTAGGAATCATTTCAACTAAACCTCCAATACCTACAACTATTAAACTTAAAGTAAGCAACATAATTGGTTTTCTTTCTATAACAGCATGCCAGAAAGAACCCACAGGAGATTTGTAGTTTTTTTCTAATGCAGGTGCTTCTGCTTCTTCTGTTGCTACAAACTCACCTTGTTTAGCAGTTTTAATTAAATTATAAACCATTACCAATACACCTGTTAAATAAATGGTTCCGCCAATAGCTCTTAATACATAGAAAGGAACAATAGATTGAACAACATCAATAAACTGATATTGTAATTGGCCTGCCGGTGTAAATGCTTTCATCATAAAATAGCTTCTGAAAGCAGCCCAATACAATGGTATTGCATATAATACAATGCCTAATGTACCAATCCAGAAATGTGTTGATGCTAATTTTTTAGAATATAATTTTGTTTTAAATAATTTAGGAATTAACCAATATAACATTCCAAAAGTTAAAAAACCATTCCAACCTAAAGCACCAACGTGTACGTGTGCAATTGTCCAATCGCTGTAATGAGAAATTGCATTTACATTTTTTAACGATAACATCGGTCCTTCAAAAGTGGACATACCATAACATGTAACAGCTACTACAAAAAATTTAAGAACAGGGTCTTCACGTACTTTATCCCATGCTCCGCGAAGTGTAAATAATCCGTTAAGCATACCACCCCAACTTGGCAATAATAACATTATAGAGAATGCAGTACCAAGAGATTGAGCCCAATCGGGTAAAGCGGTGTATAATAAATGGTGTGGGCCTGCCCAGATATATAAGAATATTAAACTCCAAAAGTGTACAATACTTAAGCGATAAGAATAAATGGGGCGATTAGCCGCTTTTGGTAAAAAATAATACATTAAACCTAAATAAGGTGTAGTAAGAAAAAATGCTACTGCATTATGTCCGTACCACCATTGCACTAATGCATCTTGCACACCTGCATACCATGAATAGCTTTTAAAGAAACTAACCGGTAATTCAAAAGAGTTTACAATATGTAACATGGCAACTGTAACCCAAGAGCCAATAAAAAACCAAATTGCAACATATAAATATCTTTCTCTACGCGTTAAAATTGTTCCAAACATATTAATACCGAATATTACCCAAATAACAGCAATGGCAATATCTAAAGGCCATTCTAATTCAGCATATTCTTTTGAACTGGTATAACCCATTAATAAAGTAATGGCACCAACCAAAATAATTAACTGCCATCCCCAAAAATGAATTTTACTTAGTTTATTACTCCACATACTTGTTTTAAGTAAACGTGGTAATGAATAATATACGGCAGTAAAAATTCCATTTCCTACAAAAGCAAATATTACTGCATTGGTATGCACGGGCCTTACTCTGCCAAACGTTGTAAATGATAAACCGAAATTTAATACAGGAAAGGCTAATTGAAAGGCAGCTAAAACGCCTACCAGCATACCCACTGCACCCCAAAATATAGTGGCAATAGCAAACATTTTAGGGATTCTGTTGTCGTAACTGAATTTTTCTAATTGCATAATTATGATGATAGTTGATTGGTTTCTGAAGAAGATGAAGAAGGTTTTGATTGATCATTATCGAATAAAATTCGATTGGGTGGAGAATAAATATCATCATACTGACCATCTTTTACACTCCATAAAAATGCAAGCAAAAAACCACCTGCAATACAAAGACTAATTAAGGCTATGATGATAAAAATTCCCATGAGTATTAAGGAACAAAAATGAGTTGATTAGATTTTTTTATAAATGCTGTGAGTCATTGCTAAACATGATATTTATCATAAAAAAAATAAAAAGAATAACTATGTAAAATGAACTTCTCTACAAGATGCAAAACTATTTTTATGTAAAATATTTTATAGTATAAATAATAAAGAAAACCGACAGTAGAAACTGCCGGTTTTGAATCAACGCTTAAAACAGGGATTTATATCACCATTTTTATAGTTTGTATTTTTTAGCCATTATGCTACTCATTCCATAAGTTAATAAAATAATACTTATAGAACTTGCGGGCATTAAGATAGCTGCAATCATAGGCGATAATGTGCCTTGTAATGCAAAAAACAAACCGATAATATTGTATAAAACAGATACCACAAAGCTGCTGTAAACAATAGTTTTTGTGCTTTGTGTAAATGATAAAAAATTAGGAAGTTTTGAAAAAACACTTGCATCTAATATAGCATCTGAAGCGGGTGAAAAATTGTTATTGCCTTCTGTAACTGCAATACCAACATTGCTTTGTTTTAAAGCACCGGCATCATTCAATCCATCGCCAATCATTAATACATTATAGTTTTTTTCGTTTTGTAATTTTTTAATAAAATCAAGTTTTTCATCGGGCTTCATATTAAAAAATACTTTATTGCTAAAACCCAACATGTTTTGTAAATTATTTTTCTCGGCATCATTATCTCCACTAATAACAGAAAGAGCAAATTTTCTTTTTAACTTAAATAAGATATTATTTAAACCGGTGCGGTAAACATTTACAATTTCAAAAACACCTACAATTTCATTATCAATTTTTACAAAAAGTTTTGATGTATTATTTATTGCAACACTTTCTGTTTTTACAAATGCGGCAGAGCCAATTAGTATATGTTTTTCATTTATCCAACCTTCAATACCAAAACCAATATGGTTTTTAAAATGGTTTATGGCATTAGTAATATTTATATTTAAATGTGAGAGTACAACTTTACTTAACGGATGATTAGACTGAGCAAGTAAAGTGGCCACTTCATTTATTTCTGTATCATTTAATAGTCTTCCGTTCCACTGTACATTTATTTTTTTATTGTGCGTTAATGTGCCTGTTTTATCAAAAACAATATGATTAATTTTTGCTAAATCTTCAATAACATTTGGATGGCGTATATAAAATTTATTTCTTGTAAGAATTCTTACGGCATTACCATTGGTAAAAGTAGCTGCTAACAATAAAGCACATGGGCAAGCAACAATTAATACGGTTGTAATAGTATTCCACATTAATGTATATTCACCTTTTACCAACCAAAAACTTGCAGCAGCAAAACATAAAATAAATAATGCAAGCGTAAAATATTTGCTGATTATATCAATATAAGGATGTTGTGTTTTTTTATGTTTAAATACATCTTTATTCCATAAACTGGTTAAATAACTTTGGGCAACATCTTTAACAACCAATAATTCAATTTTTTCTCCTAATTGTTTTCCGCCTGCATATACAATTTCTCCAATTTGTTTTTGCACGGGCAAACTTTCTCCACTTACAAAACTATAATCTATTGATGCTTTCCCTTTTAATAAAATAGCATCTGCCGGAATAATTTCATTATCGTAAACTAAAATAGTATCGTCTTTCTTAATTTCACTTATTGCAATGGGAGTAAAACCAGTATTGCGTTTTACGTTGATGGCAATAGGAAAGAATGAGGTAAAATCTCTATCAAACGAAATAGACCGATAAGTTCTTTGTTGTAACATTCTTCCTAACAACATTAAAAAAACAATGCCACTCATACTATCTAAATATCCGTTGCCATTTTTAAAGAATATTTCAAATAAACTTCTGCAAAATGTAATGGCAATAGCTAATGCAATGGGAGCATCAATATTTAAATATCCTTTTTTTAACCCTTGCCATGCAAGTACAAAAAAATCTGTTGCACAATAAAATAAAACGGGTAATGATAATAATAAGGTTACATATCTGAATGTTAATGCAGTAAAGCCTGTGCTTATAGAAAAATATTCAGGTAAACTCATCATCATTATATTGGCAAAACAAAAACCAGCAATGCCCAATTTATATAAACTTTTTTTATCATGTTTATTAGATGCGTTCCCGTTAAAACTATGTAAACTAATATGTGGTTCGTAACCAACCGAAGTAAAAGTTTCTACAACACTTCTGTAAGATGTTTTATTATTATCAAAAGTTACAAATGCTTCTTTATTTTGAAAATTTACTCTGCAAGCAATTATGCCATTGTTTATGCGGTGAATGTTTTCTAATAACCAAAGGCAGCTATTACAGTGCATTTGCGGCAAATACAACATGCAATTAGTTTGTTTACCATCGGTAAAATTTATTAGCTTCTCTACAATAGAATTATCATCTAAAAAAGAAAATTTATCTTTTCTTATTTGTATTTTTTGTGTAACACCAGGGTTATTGCTTAACAGATAATAATTGCATAAACCTGTTTTATTTAAAATACCATATACCATTTTGCAACCTTCACAACAGAAATAATGTTCATCTTCAACAATACTTGTATTGCTGCATTCATCTCCACAATGAAAACAATTTTGTACTATAGAATTGCTTTTAATAAGCATGCTGGTGTTGATTATCTTTTACGTTATTTGTATGGGTTGAAACCAAGTTATTTTTATTCCATTCATTAACCATTACGTTCCATTTTTCTTTTTCTTCTTTGAATGAATTTTTAAGCGTGTATATAATTGAATGTATGGGATGAGATTTTTTAGTCTTCATTGCTTCATCAAAAACATCATTCACCATTGTGTGAATTAAATTTTCTTTACGTTGAATAAGTTGTTGCAACTCTGCAATATTTACTGATGATTTTAAACTAGAAGATTTTTTTTGAGCATTGAATATTTCTAATACTGCCGGAAACACTAATCTTTTCTCGTAGTTTTTAAGAGAATCAAATTCTATTCTTAATGCCTTAATTTTTTCAATTAAATGCAAATGTATCGGCTCAATTTTATTGAGTTTTAATACTTCATCAAACTGAGCATCAATAAATGGATACAATTTTTCTGTAATTCTTTCTATTACATCATTAACCGAAACTGAATACGCACACATGCATTTAATAATTTAAAAACAAATGTGCTTAGACTTATTAATTTTAATTATGACTTGAGGAAGTATTGAATATGATTTTTGTCATATTCTGCTGCGTATAATTATAATTTCCTATCACTACTTACTATTATAGGTATAATTATAACTGTTGCTGCATTATGTTTATTGATATAAAAAAGAAAAACTTAGTACATTAGGTTAGCCGTTTTTTCTAATTTATCGTAATTAATAATTTTTATTTTTTTGCCGTGTAATTCAATAATTTTTGCAGTATTAAATTCAGATAATAATCTGATAGTGCTTTCAGTTGAAGTACCTACAAAATCGGCAATTTCTTCGCGACTTAATTGTACATTTATTGTTTGTCCATCTTCTTCAAATCCATAAGTTGCTTTTAAAAATAAAAGAGCTTCGGCCACACGCTCCCGAACATTTTTTTGAGATAAAGAAACAATATGTTCTTCGGCCGTTTTTAAATCTTCACTTATTTTTTTAAACAATGCCATGCATAATTTTTGGTTACTTGCAGCCAGTTGCATAAAAAAATGTTTATCTACCAAACAAACAGAACATTCCTCTAAAGCTACTGCGTTACAATGGTATCGGTCATTTGCTAATAATGAGCGATATCCTAAAATATCTCCATCTTTTACCAATCTCAATATTTGTTCTTTCCCGTCTAATCCGGTAGTGGTTAATTTTATTTTACCAGAATTAATACAATACAAGCCCAATGGCAAAGCATTTTCCGTAAAAATAGTTTGACCTTTTTTAAAATAGGTGCAAGTTTTATTAAGGTTTAATTCTATTAATTGTTCAGCATCTAATACCGCAAATATTGAGTGGATTGCTTTTGCACATGTAATACAAGCTCTATGAGGTTCTGCATGTTTAAACTTCATGGTATGGGCGGCGTTGATTAACGGCAAATTTAAGCATTTATAATTTATATTTTCCCTTCAATAACAATAACTATTTCGCCTTTTACTTGTTTGGATTTAAAGTGTTCAACTACTTCTTTTAAAGTGCCGCGTTTATTTTCTTCAAACATTTTAGTTAGTTCTCTTGTTACGCAGCATTTTCTGCTTTCACCCAAATAAATTATTAATTCTTCTAATGTTTTTGTTAAACGCATGGGGCTTTCATACAAAATAAAAGTTCGTTCTTCTTGTGCCAATTGTTTTAATTTGGTTTGTCTTCCTTTTTTTATGGGAAGAAATCCTTCAAACAAAAAATTGTTGCATGGCAAACCACTATTTACTAATGCGGGCACAAAAGCTGTTGCACCTGGCAAACATTCTACTTTAATATTTTGTTTAATACATTCTCTAACTAATAAAAAAGCGGGGTCGCTAATGCCGGGTGTACCGGCATCGGTAATTAATGCAAAAGTTTTACCTGCTTGCATTTGCTGGGTTAAATGTTCAACAATTTTATGTTCGTTATGTTGATGATAAGGAGATAATGGTTTTTGAATGTTATAATGAGAAAGTAGTTTAGAAGATGTTCTGGTATCTTCACACAAAACAACATCTACACTTTGCAATATTTCTATTGCACGTAACGTAATATCTTTTAAATTACCAATTGGAGTGGGAACTAAATATAGCATACCTTCTTGCCCCTTATAGGGAGTTTTCAATACATTATTTGGTTGTATAGAATTATCCAACTTAATACCTTCCTTTAAGAGTTTAGGGTTTCAATTTCAAAAAATTCCATAACAGGGTTTGCCAATATTTTTTTTGATGCTTCTTCAGCAATTGTTTTGGCTTCTGTTTCGCTTGTTGCATCAATTTCTAAAGTTATATGTTTGCCTACACGTACATCGTTTACAGCATTAATGCCAAGGTTTTTTAATCCGCCTAAAACTGCTTTGCCTTGTGGGTCTAATAAATCTTTTAACGGCATTACTTTTATTTGAACATTATATATCATAAAATTATTTGTTATATATTATTGAGACTATTAAATAAGTTATAAAACCAATAGGTATAGCTACCCATTGCAAAATAAATGCACTCATAACAGAAACTATTGCAATAATTATAAATGGCATTAATTTTTTAACAGTTACACCTTTAAATTTTAAAGCTAACATAGGTAGGTTTGAAACCATTAAATAACTAACTAAAATAATAATGGCATACCAAAGCCATTTATTTCTTAGTGTAATAATTAACCATGCTTTATCTGTAAACCAATACATTAAAGGGAAAGAAGCTATTAATAAGCCAATTGCCGGAATGGGAACTCCTTTAAAATTGTTTGATTGGGTTGTATCAATATTAAAACGTGCCAACCGATATGCACCTGCACATGGAATAATAAATGCAGGCATTAACCACAATTGATTAATTTCTAAACCATTGGTTTGTTGTGCATAAGCTACACGTAAAAATTCGTAAGCAATCATTCCGGGAGCAACACCAAAGCTTACTACATCTGCCAAGCTATCTAATTGTTTACCCATTTCAGAAGAGGCTTTTAAAAGTCTTGCAACAAATCCGTCTAAAAAATCTATTATAGCAGCTATGCCAATAAAAATACTTGCCCAATAAATTTTTTGTGGTATTTCTACAATTTGCATTCCACTATCATCATTACTAATTGTTAAGCCCGATTGCACAACTGCAACAATAGCTAAACAACCAAAAAATAAATTAAGAAGTGTAAAGAGGTTAGGAAGTTGTTTCATTGTTTAATTATTTTTTCATCAGCCTTTCTATTTCATCTGCTTCTATCGGAATGTTTTTAAACAAATCAATATTACCTGTTTTTGTAATCCAAATATTGTTTTCAATTCTTACACCCATTTTTTCTTCTTCAATATAAATACCCGGTTCTACAGTTAATAACATGCCTGCTTGTAATGGAGCAGTTCTTGTTCCTAAATCATGCACATCAATACCTAAGTGGTGTGATATGCCGTGATATAAATATTTTCTGTATGCTCTGTTTTCCGGATCTTCATTTTTCACATCACTCTTTTTTAATAGTCCTATTTTTAAAAATTGCTGAGTGGCTTCCTCTCCTACTTTATCGGTATAATCTACTATTGTAATGCCCGGTTTTAATAAACTTTTTGCGTAATTGTGTAAATGTAAACAAGCATTGTACACTGTTTTTTGTCTTCTTGTAAATTTACCGTTTACAGGAATTGTTCTGGTTAAATCTGCACAATAATTTCCGTATTCAGCACCAAAATCCATAAGTATTAAATCTCCATCATTACATGTTGCATTGTTGCGAACATAGTGCAGTGTTCTTGCATTATCTCCACTGGCAATAATGCTTCCATAGGCCGGGCCTGTAGCACGTTGACTTAAAAAACTATGATAAATTTCTGCTTCAATTTCATATTCTGTAACACCGGGTTTTATGTATTGCAATAATCTTCTAAAAGCAACTTCGGTAATATTAATTGCTTTTTGTACTACTTCTATTTCTTCTTTAGTTTTAATACTGCGTAAGTCTTTCATTATTTTGGCAGCACGCAAATAATTGTGCAGCGGATAACGAGTTTTCATTTCATTTACAAAACGATATTCTCTGCTTTGCAACAAGCTTGCTTTTCTATCGTTTTCATTTGTATCTAAATAAATATTATCGGCTAAGTGAACCCATGTTTGTAATAATGCATCTAAACTATCTAACCAAACAATTGTTTCAAAACCGCTTATAGTTCTTGCTTCATTAGCTCTTAATCTTTTCCCGTCCCATTTTTCTTTTAACTCATTAGGCCTTACTAAAACCAATACCTCACGATATTTTTTATCGGGATTATCGGGAAATAGAACAACCATACTATCTTCTTGTTCAATTCCGCTAAGCCAAAACAAATCGCTGTTTTGTTTAAACTTATGCAATGCATCTCCATTCATTGGCCACTCATCATTACTGGTAAAAATAGCAATGCTGTTGGGTTGCATTTGTTTTACAAATCTTTTTCTGTTATTAATGAAAATGTTGGGGTTTAAAGAAGTATATTTCATTGAAGTATATTTGAAGTATGCAAGATAAAGTTTTGTGTTCAACCAATAACTATTACGCTTTATTCCTCATAAAATAAAACAACCAATAACATGTCTTTACATTTAGGTAGAACAACTTTTGGAAATATTATTAACAAAGAAAATGTTTTAAGTAAAGAAGAAGCAGAAAAAATTTTTACTACCTGGGTATTAAATCCAAAGTTGCGGTTACACATGAAACAAGTAGCATATTTAATGAAATGTTGGGCAGCCGAAAAATTAAATGCAACCGAAACTACACAATGGAAATGGGAAATGGCGGGTTTATTACACGATGCCGATTGGGATCAATGGCCTGATTTGCATTGCCAAAAAATTATTGAAGAATTAGAAGCAAGAAATATTGACCCCGAAATTATTAGAGCTATTGCCAGCCACGGACATACACATTTTGGCGTAGAACCCGAAACCGAAATGGATAAAATGTTGTATGCATTTGATGAACTATCTGGTTTAATACATGCCTATAGTTTAATGAGACCCAATGGCTATGAAGGAATGGAAGTAAAAGGCGTAAACAAAAGATTGAAAGAAAAAATATTTGCCGCCAATGTATCGAGAGAAGATATTAACGATGCTTGCCAAAGAGCAAATATTGCGTTAAACGATTTAATTGCCTTTATCATTCCAAGGCAAGCAATGGTAAAATAATATTCAATTATTGTATTAAGTTTCGTTTTGAATAATTGAATCGAATGATTTTATGCCCAATACTTTTTCCGAAATAAAACCTTCGGCATAAGCAACGCCAATTCTTTTACCCAACATTAATGCTCTTGCTTTTACCGATTCTAAAAACATAGGAGATGAAATATAAGTTTGTGGTTCTTCGGTACTTGAACTGTTAAACTGCGTAGTATAACAAAGAATGGCTTGAATTTTTTGTTCATGATATTTTGAAACATCAATTACAAAAGATGGTTGTATAAATCTATCTTGAATATAATGAAACACATAAGTTGGTCTCCATTTGATTTGTTGTTGCCCATTTTCATCAACCGTTTCAATTTTTCTTAACCCTGCAAGAAATGCAGCATCACTAACTAGTTGAGCACTTCTCCCATGGTCGGGGTGCCTGTCTTCAGGAGCATTGCACAAAATAATATCAGGTTGGTATTTTCTTATTACTTGAATTATTTTACGTTGGTGTGCTTCATCATTCTTAAAAAAGCCATCGGCCATTTGTAAATTTTCTCTAACTAAAACACCCATTACTTTAGCTGCATTAGCAGCTTCTTGTTTACGGGTTTCTGCATTGCCTCTTGTGCCTAATTCACCTTGTGTTAAATCTACAATACCTACTTTTTTCCCTTCGGCAATAGCAGCAATTATAGTTCCGGCACAACCTAATTCAATATCATCGGGGTGTACGCCAAAAGCGAGTATATCTAATTTCATTTTGTATAAATTATTGAAAACAAAGTTAAGCAGGTTGGTATGTTTAAGTTATTACCGAAAATAAAATACCCAACCGAGAATATTACACGATTGGGTATAGCGTTTATAACGGTTGAAAAATTATTTCTTTTTCTCGTAACGTTTTTTAAACTTGTCAATACGTCCTGCCGTATCAACCAACATATTTTTACCCGTATAAAACGGATGAGAGGTGTTTGAAATTTCCAATTTAATTAATGGATATTCATTACCATCTTCCCATTTAATGGTTTCTTTGGTAGCTGCTGTTGATTTGCTTAAAAAACTGTGGCCGTTGCTCATATCTTTAAAAACAACAAACCTGTAACTCTGCGGATGGATACCTTGTTTCATATACTTTTTATTTTAAGGCTGTACGGATTTTGCCGTACATTTTTTAATAATGGGCTGCGAAGATAAGGGGAAAAAAGTTACAAGATGCAAATTCTTGAGTTTAAAGAGGCGTTTATTATGATTTCATATTCTCGTATTGTAAAGGCATACCAAAATTGCTATTATTACAAAGTGCAATTACTTCTTGTAAATCATCAATTTTTTTTCCGGTTACACGAATAATGTTATCCATAATAGCTGCTTGTACTTTTAAACCACTTTCTTTAATAGTTTTCACAATTTTTTTAGCATCTTCTTGCTTTAAACCGTTTTTTACTGAAATTTCTTTTTTTACCACTTTACCACTTGGGTAAGCATCTTTACTAAAATCAAATGCGTTACCATCAATGCCTTGTTTCATGCTTCGGCTAATAATTACATCAATTACTTGTTTCATTTTCATATCACTTTCTACTTCAACATGAATAATATATTCTTTTTTATTTAATTCAATTGAAACCGGCGAATCACGAAAATCAAATCTATTTTGAATTTCTTTTTTTACAGTGTTTATTGCATTGTCTAATGTTTGCAAATCAACTTTACTGGCAATATCAAATGATGGCATAAGATTTTTTTATAGTTTATGATTGATTGTTGTTAGATACTTCTTTTTTATTCAATGAGTTTATAATTAACCTCAAGTTAGTATCTTTTGTAAAATATTTAAACATCCAATTTATAAATACTTGTAATCTGTTTTTTACACCTACTAACAAAAATAAGTGTAAACTCATCCAAATTATCCACGCTAATAAACCACCAAAATGTAGTTTAGGTTTGGGTATATCAACTACTGCAAGGTTTCTGCCAACGGTTGCCATACTGCCTTTATCGTTATATTCAAATTCTTTTAGCAGTGTTTTATTTTGCTGAATTGAAATAAAATTTTCTGCCAAATTTTTTGCCTGATTAATTGCAACATTTGCTACCTGCGGATGCCCATGCGGATACAGGGGTGTTTCCATATAACTAACATCTCCTAAAGCAAAAATGTTTGATGTTCCTTCTACCAAATTGTATCGGTTTACTTTAATTCTATTACCACGTACAATTAAATTTTTATCAATGCCTTCAGGAACATTGCCTTTAATACCTGCAGCCCAAATTACAGTACGAGCTTGTATTTCATCTCCATTATTAAGTAAAACAGTTGTTCCGTCATAACTTTTTACAACGGTTCCTGTAGAAACTTTTACGCCTAATTTTTCTAAATAATTTTTTGAGTGTTTACTGCTTTCTTCACTCATTGAAGCCAATGTTCGGGGAGATCCTTCTACCAAATAAATATTCATTAAACTAAAATCCAATTCGGTATAATCTTTTGGTAAAATATGGTTTCTCATTTCGGCTAAAGCTCCGCTAACTTCTACACCTGTTGGGCCTGCACCTACCACAACTACATTTAAAAACGCCTGGCGTGCAGCAGCATCGGTTTGTTGTAAAGCATTTTCAAAACTTTCTAATAAATGATTTCGTAATTGCAAAGCTTCTTGTGTACTTTTCATAGGGTAACAAGCTTGCTGCAATTGTTCATTACCAAAAAAATTGGTATTGGCACCGGTAGCTATTACCAAATAATCGTAATTCAAGGCTCCTATACTGGTAATAATTTTGTTTGAAGAAGAAACAATTTCTTTTATTTCTGCAATCCTGAATTTTACAGTTTTACTTTTTTGAAAAACTTTTCTTAACGGAAAGGATATATTACTGGCTTCTAAACTGGCAGTTGCTACTTGATAAAACAGTGGTTGAAATTGATGATAATTTATTTTATCAATTAATGTAATATCAATCCCTTTTTTATTATTTAAACAGCGGGCTAATTTTAAACCTGCAAAGCCTCCGCCAACAATAACAACTTTCATAAAAAATGTTTCGCAAAATTAAAATTGAAATAGAAAATTTTTATTTCGATTATAGATATTAATTCAATCTATCTTACTTAATTTCACATAAAATTTTATTATGTCATACAAATTGCATCGTCGAGATTTTATTCGCAACACAAGCTTAGCAGGCCTTTCCTTAGGAATTCCTTTTGAAAAAATTCAACTGTTTGCTAATCAATCAACCAACAAAGTTCGTGTAGGTATGATTGGTGTTGGTTTGCGAGGGCAAGAGCATGTAAGAATTATGGCAGGAAGAGAAGATGTAGAAATTATTGCGATGGCCGACCCCGATAAAGGAATGATGGCAACATCGCAAAGTATTATTGCAAAAGCAGGAAAAAATAAAGCCATTGAATTTACCAACGGCAATTACGATTATAAAAATTTATTAAAAAGAGAAGATATTGATGCCGTAATTATTGCCACACCTTGGGAATGGCATATACCACAAGCTATTGATGCAATGAGTGCCGGAAAAATTCCGGGAGTAGAAGTTTGCGGTGCCATTCATTTACAAGATTGTTGGGATATAGTGAACAAAAGCGAACAAACAAAAATTCCGGTAATGATGTTGGAAAATGTTTGTTACAGAAGAGATGTAATGGCAGTTTTAAACATGGTTAGAAAAGGAATGTTTGGAGAACTTTTACATTTACAAGGCGGTTATGAACATGATTTACGCGGAGTAAAATTGAATGATGGT
Organism: Bacteroidota bacterium; assembly: GCA_018267705.1. Taxonomy (GTDB): domain Bacteria; phylum Bacteroidota; class Bacteroidia; order Chitinophagales; family Chitinophagaceae; genus CW01. Next base: position 325,830 of record JAFDXX010000023.1, read on the forward strand.
GTTACACCCTATAACAGTGGTGTTGAATTTGGTGCAAAAGGTTATAGCGAAGCCAAATGGAGAACGCTACATTCTGTTAATAGAAACGGAGAACTTTATCCTACACATGGCTTAGGCCCCGCAGCTGTTATGATTGATGTAAACAGAGGAAATCGTTTAACCAAGTTATCTTCTATAGCAACAAAAGCCAGAGGCTTACATCGTTACATTGTAAATCATCCTAAAGGCGGCCCAAATCATCCAAATGCAAAAGTTAAATTCAAATTAGGCGATATTGTTACTACACAAATTCAAACAGCAAATCAAGAAACCATTGTATTAACACACGATACATCTTCTCCTCGTCCTTATAATTTAGGTTTTCGTGTACAAGGCACTAACGGTATTTGGCAAGATAACCATGCAGGAGAATTTAATGCAGGTTTAATTTATTTTGAAGATAAAAGCAAACCACACACTTGGGAGAATACAGAAAAATATATGAAAGAATATGACCATCCATTATGGTTGAAATATGAACATCAAGCAGAAGGTGCGGGCCACGGTGGAATGGATTGGTTTGTTGATAATGCTTTTATTGAATGTGTAAAACGCAAAGCTCCGTTTCCGTTAGATGTATATGATTTAGCAACATGGTATGCTATTACGCCATTAAGTGAAAAATCAATAGCAGAAGGTGGTACACTACAAAACATTCCAGATTTTACGAAAGGAAAATGGCAAACAAGAAAACCAATTTTTTGTGTAGGAGAAGTAGATTATTAGTGTTTAACAATTAGAAATATTACTCCTATTATAGTTTTATTATACACAACAAGAATACTCTATTTCTTGAATGAGAAAAGAATGTATTAAGTTATTTTATTATTTTTTTGAACATTAGAAATAATGAAAGAAGAATTATAATAAAATATATATTATTCTATTCAACATAATCAAAAGGCAAAATATCTGCTAACCGCAATAAATGCCAAAAACCTTGTATGCTTATTTTCGTGTCATCAAAAAATCTTCCTGAAGAAAAAACTAATAAATTGTCTGTTAGTTTTAAACGTGATGTAATGTTTTGTGAAAGCATTTCATTCGTTCCATTATTATAATAAAACAATCTTGAAATTTTACTTTTATACAATATATCATACTGATTTTTTCCTATAAATATTCTTCCATTATTAATGGTATCAACTAAACTTATTTTATTAATTGGTAATTCTTCTTTACCAACTACTTCAATAAAATTTCTGTATTTATACTCATTATTTGCTGTTGTAATTACTTCTTTTTGCACAGCAGAAGCTCCATTCATTTTTCTTGCATTATTAAATAACTCTGGGGACTCATCTTCATAATAACGCATAATTTTTTTTATGCTATACCCGTTATTGCTTATGATACCTTTATAAAAGGCACGCATAAATTGCATGATAGAAGCATCATAAGCATCATGCCTTCTTGTTCTCCATTTAGTAATAATTTCTTCGTTTCTGGTGGTAGATGGTTTATACCATGTGTAATATTCAATACTATTAAGTTCTTGTTTTTCGGTTAATGTACATTCATGCAAATAACAAGTAATACAATAACCTAAACTTTCATTAAACACTTGCAAAGGTTCTGTTGCAGTAATATTTATATAATGTGTAGCAGTATCAATAGTAAAAATTAATGCCGATAAGTTTGCTATATAACAATCTGTTGCATTAGTACTTATTCCTAAAAGCTCTTCAAGAAATATTTGTTGCCATTTTGTAATATTAGTTGCCAACAAAGAATCTGTTTTAAGTTGTTTTACAGTTTGTTGTTTAATTAAAGCAAATTTTATTTTTTTATTTATTTGGTTTTTAGTGAAGCGATAAATAATGGGTTCATAATTTTTTGCATATACCACCATTTCAAAATCAGTTTCATTTACATTTTTTAGTAAGAAGGTCCCCGCACTATCAGTAATTTGCCCGTGCGTTGATTGATGAATAAATACCAATGCATTGCTAACAGGTGTTGCAGTAGCAGCATCTATAACCGTTCCATGTATAGATATATTTTGTGCAGATAGATAAAAGCAACAAAAGAATAACGTAAAAAATGTAAATATTTTCACTGTAAAATTTTATTTAATACAAAATTCTTACTTTAATAGTTTCTTTAATTTGTTTTAATAATTCAACTGCATGTTTAGATAATTTTTTATCAATATCTAAAACCGCATAACCAATAATATCATTTGTTTTTAAATACTGAGCAAGAATATTTATTTTATTAGATGATAAAGAAGTATTAATAGCACTTAATACCCCCGGAACATTTTTATGTATATGCAAAATACGGTGTGTACCCTCAACAGGTGGTAAACTTATTGCAGGTACAGTATGTGAGCCATTGGTAATACCTCTTTCTAAATAATTAAATAATTTAATACTAACATCTTCACCAATATTTTCTTGAGCTTCTTCGGTGCTGCCACCAATATGCGGTGTAAGAATTACATTATTCAAGCCTTGCAAAGGTGTAATAAAACTATCTCCGTTTTTTTCAGGTTCATACGGAAACACATCTACTGCCGCTCCGCTTAAATGCCCTGTTTTCAATGCTTTTGCTAAAATTTCTAAATCAACTACTTCTCCCCTTGCATAGTTTATTAATATGCTGTTGGCTTTAAAATTTTTAATTGTATTCTTATTAATTAATTTCTTCGTTTGCTCTGTTTCGGGTACATGTAAAGTTATAATATCTGCTTTGCTTGTTACTTCTTTTAAACTTTTTGCAGCCACTGCATTACCTAAAGGCAGTTTTGTTTCAGTATCATAAAATAAAACTTTCATTCCTAAATTTTCTGCTAATACACTTACTTGAGATCCTATATTTCCATAACCAATTATTCCTAAAGTTTTTCCGCGTAATTCAAAACTTCCTTTGGCTTCTTTTAACCAAATACCTTTATGTGCTGCGTTATTTTTATCAGGTATTCTTCGTATTAGCATAATTGCCAATCCAATTACTAATTCTGCTACACTTCTTGTATTGCTGTAGGGTGCATTAAATACTGCAACACCTTTTTTAGTTGCTGCATCTAAATTTACCTGATTAACCCCTATACAAAAACAACCAATTGCTTGCAATTTTTCTGCAGCTTCTAAAACCTTTGCAGTAATTTTTGTTTTTGAACGAATACCAATAATATGAACATCTTTAATAGCAGCAATTAAATCCTGCTCACTTAATGCTCCACTAATTTTTTTAATATTAATATATCCGTTTTGCTTAAACTGCACTGTAGCTTTATCACTTATATTTTCTAAGAAAAGAATATTAATTTTTTCTTTGGGATAACTTGTTGTATTGCTCATGCCACGAAAATACTTGTTATTTATTTTATTATCCACAAACTAATTTAAAGCCATTCACAGAGCATAAATAAAATAGAATATGCTTTTATATTTGCAACTTTCCAACCCCTTTAGATTATTTATTGATGCAAAGATTTTTATTATTCGTTTTATTAATTTTTACGTTTTGTTCTTGCAATTCTCAACAAAACAAACCTACTACTGTAGTTAATTTAAAAAAAAGTTTTCAATTCAGAACATTAACTGAAACTGAAAAAGAAAATTATACAAACGCCATTGAGCCATTGTACAATAAAATGTTGTTACAAAAAGGGTTTAATGGAGCTATTCTTTTAGCAAAAAACGGAGAAATAGTTTTTGAAGATTATCATGGTTATATAAATTTAAAAACTAAAAAAGCAATTACTGCAGAAACTCCTTTTCATTTAGCTTCCATCTCAAAAACATTTACGGGAATGACTATTTTGAAATTAATGGAACAAGGCAGGCTTGATTTAAATGATTCTATTCAAAAATATTTACCGCAATTCCCTTATCATGGCATCACCATCAAACATTTATTAACACATAGAAGTGGCTTACCTAATTATTTAAATTTTACAGATAATGTAACCGTTCAAACTTATCAGGCAAAAAATAAAAGAGGCAAAACAATTATTAAAAAACGATATATAAAAAAGAAGTCTGAAATAACTAAAATGCTTACCAACCAAACATTATTAGAATATTTGGTTACAAAAAAACCTCCAATACAAGCATTGCCCGACAGAGTATATAATTATTGCAATACTAACTTTGCTATGTTAGCATTAATTGTTGAAAGTATTGTAGAACAACCTTTTCCACAATATATGCGTGATAGTGTTTTTATACCATTAGGAATGACACACACTTTTATCTTCAGTATAAAAGACTCTGCCAATTATATCCCAACATACAGAGGCAACTCCCCTTGGCCAATGGATAAATTAGATGCAGTTTATGGAGATAAAAATGTATATAGCACCGTTAGAGATTTATTAGCATGGGATAAAGCATTATATGAAAATAAATTTATAAGTATTTTCACTTATAATCTTGCCATTCAACCTTATTCATACGAAAGAAGATTAGGCCATTACTATGGTTTAGGTTGGCATTTATTTAGTAACCCACCCGAACCAACCATTGTTTATCACAACGGCAAATGGCATGGAAGCAATACTGTTTTTAAACGATTGGTTCATGATACTGCAACCGTAATTATTCTTGGCAATAAACTTAACGGAAACATATACCGAGCCGGACAAATAAGCTCAGTATTTACAGGCCGAAGCGATACCACACAATTAATTGAATAAATATTTAAAATACAAGTATATTTTGTTAAAAAATTGAAGCGTTTCCCCCTATTTTTGTCATCCCTATAAAAACCCAAAAAAATAAAAATCGCTTATGAACAATTATCTTTTTTATGCAGTTCCTGTAATGGGAATTATTGGACTACTTTACACGTTAATTAAATTTAATTGGGTTGCTAAACAAGATTCCGGCAATAGCAGAATGAAAGAAATTAGCACCTATATTGCTGAAGGAGCCATGGCTTTTTTAAAAGCCGAATGGAAAATTTTAGGATATTTTGTTGTAGTAGTAGCTCTTCTTTTAGGATTTATGGCAAGCAAAAACCCTCATTCAGATTGGACAATTGCCGTATCATTTGTAATTGGTGCAGTAAGTAGTGCTGTTGCCGGTTTGATTGGAATGAAAATAGCCACAAAAGCTAATGTACGCACTGCAAATGCAGCTCGTACAAGCTTATCAAAAGCATTAAAAGTTTCTTTTACAGGTGGTTCTGTAATGGGCTTAGGCGTTGCAGGATTAGCAGTATTAGGCTTAGGTGGTTTATTCTTAATATTAAAAGCATATTTTGCTCCTGCAAGTGTTGATAGTGCTGAAATGGTTAAAACAATTGAAGTATTAACCGGCTTTTCTTTAGGTGCAGAAAGTATTGCATTATTCGCCCGCGTAGGTGGCGGTATTTACACCAAAGCTGCCGATGTAGGTGCAGATTTAGTTGGAAAAGTAGAAGCAGGTATTCCTGAAGATGACCCACGCAACCCCGCAACTATTGCAGATAATGTAGGCGATAATGTAGGTGATGTGGCTGGTATGGGTGCAGATCTTTTCGGTTCTTATGTTGCAACAGTTTTAGCTACAATGGTATTAGGACAAGAAACAAAATCTATTGATAATTTTGGCGGATACGCCCCCATTCTTTTACCAATGTTAATTGCAGGTGTGGGTATTATCTTCTCTATTATAGGAACATTATTTGTTCGTGTTAGCGATGCAGCAGGTATTAGTACAAGCAATGTACAAAAAGCATTAAACATGGGCAACTGGGGTTCTATTATTTTAACAGCTATAGCTTGTGTTGGTTTAGTAAAATATATACTTCCTGAAACAATGGAATTACGCGGACAAACATTTACAAGCAATGGCGTTTTAGGTGCTATTGCAGTAGGTTTAGTTGTAGGAACATTAATGAGTATTATTACAGAATATTATACTGCAATGGGCAAACGCCCCGTACTTTCTATCATCCGTCAATCAGGAACAGGGCATGCTACCAACGTAATAGGTGGTTTAGCCATTGGCATGGAAAGTACACTTTTACCAATTATTGTTTTGGCAGGAGGTATTTGGGGAAGTTTTGCTTGTGCAGGTTTATACGGTGTAGCAATTGCTGCAGCAGGTATGATGGCTACAACAGCTATGCAATTAGCTATTGATGCTTTTGGACCAATTGCTGATAATGCAGGTGGTATTGCTGAAATGAGTGAATTACCTGGAGAAGTTAGAGAAAAAACCGATGTTTTAGATGCGGTAGGAAACACAACTGCAGCAACAGGTAAAGGTTTTGCTATTGCCTCTGCTGCATTAACTGCTTTGGCATTATTTGCAGCTTATGTTGGTGTAGTAAATAATAATGGTTATGCAATGGCAGGTATTGATATTTATAAAGCTAAGGTATTAGCTTGCCTATTTGTTGGTGCTATGATTCCGTTTATATTTTCATCTTTGGCAATACGTGCTGTAGGGCAAGCTGCAATGGCAATGGTTGAAGAAGTTCGTCGCCAGTTTAAATCTATTCCGGGAATTATGGAAGGAACAGGAAAACCTGAATATGATAAATGTGTAGCTATTTCTACCGACGCCTCTATTAAAAAAATGATGTTACCGGGTGCTATCGCAATTATTTCTCCTTTAATTATTGGTTTTATTTTAGGGCCCGAAGCATTAGGCGGTTTTTTAGCAGGTGCAACTGTAAGTGGTGTTTTAATGGGAATGTTTCAAAACAATGCAGGTGGTGCTTGGGATAATGCAAAAAAATCTTTTGAGAAAGGTGTGGAAATAAATGGTGTTGTTCATTATAAAAAATCTGAACCACATAAAGCATCGGTAACAGGTGATACAGTTGGTGATCCTTTTAAAGATACTTCAGGACCATCAATGAATATTTTAATTAAATTAATGAGTATTGTTTCTTTAGTAGTGGCTCCTACATTGGCTCAATTACATAAAGATAATGCTACTACAAAAATTGAAAAGAAAGTAGATGTGCATGTTGTGAAAGTTAATCAATTAACTAAAGCCAATACCATAACACTTAAATAAGCTGATTAGAAAACAGCATGTACAAGAGTGCGACGCAACAGTTGCTGATATTTATACTTAAGCTCACACAATAAAATTAAAATCTCTTCTAAATATAGAAGGGATTTTTTATTAATACTGCTTTACCATATTTTTGTTTAGTGACGATGGAAACTCAAAATATTACTGCCAAAAAAAGCAATAGACTTGTTATAGGAGTTGCTACCTTTTTAGTGTTTGTTATAGTAGCATCTCCCTACACGAATATGTTTGGAAGATCATATAAATCTTATAACGATTATACTTGTTGTAAAGAAGGGCAGCTATACACTTATCATTATTATGCAGAATATTTTTTTTGGATTAAAGTAAAAACAGGTTTTTCAAAAGAAAAAATTGGCAAGCCTTCTGCCGGCGGTTGTAATATTGAATGCCCTCGCTAATAGCAATTATTTGCTAAATAAAATTTTGGTTTTGTAGTTAAAAACCTACATTTGTAGTAGAAAATCTAATCATCCTAAAACAATTTCCTATGTTTAGCCGTATTAAGTTAAACCTCGTTATCGTTTTTATTTCTCTTACAATTGTTGCAGTTACTGCATTAGTTCCCAACTCTACAATGTTTGGTAAAAAGTTTAAATCTAGTATGGATTATACTTGTTGCAAAGGCAACCAGTTGTATATTCATCATTTTTACACCAAGCAGTTTTTTTGGGCAGAAGTAGGCAGTGGTTATGAATCTGAGCCTATTGGTGGTAAAGCAGATGGCTGCAATATTGAATGTGGTGAATAAAAACATAATCAACTAAATCACTTGAGCATTTTGCCTTAAAAGCATTGTATTTTTGAGGTGAAATGCTTTTGTTATGCCACAATTTCCCAATATTTTACTTCATGCTGTTCCGGGTTTTATTTTATTAATTATTGTTGAGGTTATTTATGCAATAAAACTACAAAGAGAGTTTTATGAAATAAAAGATACAGCAACCAGTATAAGTTTAGGATTGGGTAATTTATTCATTGGCATTGTTACCAAAGGTTTTATTTTATTGTTTTTTACATGGATTTACACATACAGATTTTTTACTATACCTTATAATATTTGGTGGGCGTGGGTTTTATGTTTTTTTGCTGATGATTTTAGTTATTATTGGTTTCATAGAATGGCACATAGTATAAGATGGTTTTGGGCAAGCCATGTAGTGCATCACTCATCTGAACATTATAATCTTGCTGCCGCATTACGTCAAACTTGGACGGGTAATTTAACCGGTGCTTTTATTTTTTGGGCATGGATGCCTTTAATAGGTTTTCATCCGGGAATGATTATGCTAATGCAATCTATTAGTTTGCTTTACCAATTTTGGATTCATACCGAAGTCATCAATAAATTTCCAAAATGGTTTGAGTTTATTTTTAATACTCCCTCACACCATAGAGTGCATCATGGAAGTGATTTATTATATCTTGATAAAAACCATGCAGGTACTTTAATTATTTGGGATAGAATGTTCGGCACATTTCAACCCGAAATTTTTACACCTACTTACGGATTAACAAAAAATGTAAAAACATATAATCCTGTAAAAGTTGCATTCTTTGAATGGATAAATATTAGTAAAGATTTAAAGAAACCAAAAGGTTTGAAATATTTTTTATCATACTTATTTAATGCTCCGGGTTGGAGCCATGATGGAAGTTCGAAAACAACAAAACAACTTAGAAAGGAAGAAAAAAATATTACCACCACTAAATAGCATTACATTAATCACCCTAACCTATGATTATAATCATAGATTAGAGCACTCGAAACATAGTAATTTGCAACATTGCATTTAATTAATTCGGGAATTTTTTACTATGGCAGATAAGATTAAAGTATTGGTGATATTGTGTCTTTTAATTTTATTTCTCAGTTATTCATTTTATTTATATAAATTAAATTACAGCTCTGTACATTCTGCCACTACATTAGCAGACAAAGGCAAAATACTTTGGCAAACAAAAAACTGTGGAGCATGTCATCAGATATATGGTTTAGGCGGGTATTTAGGTCCAGACCTTACCAATATTTATTCTTCCAAAGGCGATGAACATATTAAAGCTTTTTTACATGCTGGAACTGATATAATGCCAACTTTTAATTTAAGCGATAGTGAGGTTACAGAAATTGTAGCTTATTTAAAAAGTATTGATGCCACAGGTGTTGCAGCTCCGAGTAAATTAAAAATAAAACAAGATGGCAGCATTGAAAGATAATAAACCTAAAGAGAACCTATCCTCTAATAATACAATTGGCACACAATATATTTTTGTAGCATTAATTCTATTATTGTGTACTTTATTATTTGGCATATTGGGTGCACTGCAATATGTAATTCCCGGTTTGTTTAGAAATAATTTTTCATTTGAAAAAGTACGCCCTCTGCACGTTTCATCTGCAGTATTTTGGATATTACTCTCCGCATGTGGTATTGTAAATTATTACTTAGCTTCTATTAAAGGAAAACTATGGTCAAATAAATTGTATAAATGGCAATGGTATTTATTGATTATAGCTATTATATTAATTCTTTCATCTTATATTTTAGGAATATTTGGAGGCAGAGAGTATTGGGAATTTCATCCTGTTTTAGCTGTACCAATAATAATTGCCTGGATATTGTTTATTATAAATGTATTTAAATCAATCAATGGTTTTCGCAACCAACCGGTATATATATGGATGTGGATGACAGGTGTTGTATTTTTTCTTTTTACTTTTTTAGAATCTTATTTGTGGCTTATTCCGGCCTTTCGTGCAAATGTTGTAAAAGACATGACAATACAATGGAAGTCTTATGGTTCAATGGTTGGTGGATGGAATATGTTAATATATGGTTCAAGCATTTATTTGTTAGATAAAATTTCAGGAACCGAAAAATACAGTTATTCTAGAATAGCATTTGTAATTTATTTTCTAGGTTTATTTAATTTAATGTTTAATTGGGGGCATCATATTTATACACTTCCTATTCCTAAATACATTCAATATATTAGTTATGCAGTAAGCATGACAGAGTTATTTTTATTAGGAAGAATAATTTATTATTGGAAAACTTCAATTAATACAGCAAAAAAACATTATCATATTTTATCGTATCGTTTCTTGATTGCAGCAGATGTATGGATTTTTTTAACCTTACTATTAGCTATCGCAATGTCTATTCCTGCCATTAATATTTATACACACGGTACACATATTACTGTTGCACATACAATGGGTGCAACAATTGGTATTAATAGTTTTTTATTACTATCTTTTGTATTTGATATGTTTAATACACACAACCAAAAAATTATACATAAAATTACTATAGGGCTCTATATTACATTAGCTGCACTTTTTGTTTTTTGGATCAGTTTAATTATTGCAGGAGTAATAAAAGCAAATTGGCAAATGCATAATTATACCAGTATCCCTTTTAGTGTTATGATGCATACTTTACATCCTTATTTTATTAGCTTTTTAATTGCAGGAATAGTAGCATCAATAGGTATTTTCATCATTGTTTTTACTTTATTTAGTTATAATATCAAACAAAAATCTTAATATTATATAGTGCATTTTCAATAGCAATCAATAAACATAAGTTGAATGACAACTAATTTTTGGCAGTTTGATACCAACTATTGGTTTACAAAACTAAGTAGCAATATAAATGGCCTTAATCAAAATGAAGCCAATGTTCGTTTACGCTCTTCCGAACAAAATATAAAACATCGCTCTGCCTTTCTAAAAGACTTTTATCTTTTCTTCATACAATTTAAAAATCCATTAGTATTATTATTAATAGGTGCCGTTATATTATCTGCTTTTTTGGGAGATCATTCAGATGTATTTATTATTTTATTTATTGTTTTATCATCGGGCATATTAAGTTTTTTTCAAGAAAGAAATGCCGGAAAAGTGGTAGAAAAATTACAATCACTTATTGCTTTAAAGGCAACTGTTTTACGTGATGGTGTTATCACTGAAATTATTGCAACCGAAGTAGTAACAGGAGATGTGATTTTATTAAAAGCCGGAGATATGATTCCGGCCGATTGTCTTATAATTGAAGCAAATGAATTACATGCCAACGAAGCAAGTTTAACCGGAGAATCTTATCCCACAAGAAAGGAAGCCGGAATTATAAATGCTGACACAGAATTATCTAAACGTACTAATTGTTTATGGCAAGGCTCAAATATAGTAAGCGGCACTGCAAAAGCTATTGTAATTAATACAGGAAAACAAACCATTTTTGGCAGTATTGTTCAATCAGCTTCTTCACGCAGTGAAACAACTTTTGAAAAAGGCATTAAAGACTTTGGTTTCTTTTTAATGAGAATTACACTTATACTCTCACTTTGTATTCTTATTATTAATTTATTTAATCATAAAAATGTTGTTGAATCTGCATTGTTTGCATTAGCATTAGCTGTTGGTATGGCTCCTGAATTATTACCGGCCATTACAACCATTGCCATGAGTGCTGGTGCAAAAAGAATGTTAGATAAAAAAGTAATTGTAAAAAAATTATCATCAATTCAAAATATAGGTGAAATTGATTTACTCTGTACAGACAAAACAGGCACAATAACCGAAGGAAATATTTCTATTCATTCAATTGTAGATGCAAATGGCAATCTGTTTCCATTTGCACAAAAATTAGCATATTGGAATGCATTATTTGAGACAGGATATAGTAATCCTATTGATGAAGCATTAAAAAAAACAAATATTCCTGAAGAAGTTATACCTGAAAAAATTGGAGAAGTGCCATATGATTTTATCAGAAAAAGATTAAGTATTGCCATTAATACCGGAAACGAAAAATTACTAATAAGCAAAGGAGCATTTAATCAAATTATTTCAATATGTAATACAGCCCAATTAAACAATGGAAACAATTTATCCATTACACCTTTATTGCCTGCCATTAACAAACTATACGAAACCTATGGAGAAAAAGGCCTTCGTGTAATTGCAATAGCTTATAAAAATATTCAACATACCGATATTATTAAAGAAGATGAAACAGAAATGATTTTTGCAGGATTTATTTTACTGCAAGATCCTATTAAAGAAGATATCATTAACACCATTGAAGAATTGCAAAAACTAAAGGTGCAATTAAAAATTATTACCGGCGATAATAAAAACGTAGCTAAATGTATTGGACAAAATTTAGGAATAAAAAAACCTATAATACTTACCGGAAAAGATTTATTAAAAATTAGTACCGAAGCATTACCACAAAAAGTAAAACGAGTACACATTTTTGCAGAAGTAGAACCTCAACAAAAAGAAAGAATCATAAGAGCATTACGCAAAACCTACACCGTAGCCTATATGGGCGATGGCATTAATGATGTGTCTGCAATTAATGCCGCAGACATTGGTATATCTGTTGAAAATGCCGTAGATGTTGCAAGAGAAGCCGCAGATTTTGTTTTATTAGAAAAACAACTATCTGTATTAGTTGATGGAATTAAAGAAGGCAGAAAAACTTTTTCAAATACATTAAAATATATTTTAATAAATACAGGATCTACTTTTGGTAATATGTTTAGTGTTTCAATAGCTTCACTCATTCTCCCCTTCTTACCAATGCTTCCTAAACAAATTTTATTAACAAATTTCATTACAGATTTTCCTTACCTATCTATAGCATCAGATAATGTTGATTCAGAACAATTAAACAAACCCGGTAAATGGAATTTAAAAATGGTAAGCAGATACATGATTATTTTTGGAATACACAGTTCAATATTTGATGTAATTACATTTTTAGTTTTATTATACGGATTAAAAATGAAAGAAGCATCATTCCAAACAGGATGGTTTACAGAATCTTGCTTAACACAATTATTTGTTTTATTTATTTTAAGAACAAGAAGAAACTTCTTTAAAAGCAAAGCCAGCAAATATTTATTTTGGTTAAGTATAGTAGGAATGATAATAACCGTTGCCCTACCCTATTTTAATTTTGCTAAACAAGCCGGCTTGTATGCTATGTCTATTAAAGAACTCCTCCTAATATTATTAATAGTAGCAGGATATATTTTTACTGCCGATATTTTAAAAGTTTGGTTCTTTAAAAAATATAAAAACGATTAAGCTTAAAATAATTCTTATTGATAGAATTGCTTATTTAAGATATTTTTATCCGAAATAAAAAATCGCTTACCTTTGTATTATCAACTAATCGTATGTTTTCAAAAACTTGTGAATATGCAATAAAAGCAGTATTATATATTGCCACTCAATCGCTTAATAATATACGAGTAAAAATTGGCGATGTAGCAGAAAACACAGGCTCTCCCGAAGCATTTACCGCAAAAATATTAAGCACACTTACCAAACATAAACTGCTTCATTCCATCAAAGGCCCTTATGGTGGTTTTGAAATTGAAGAAAAAAAAATGAAGCAAATTAAAATAAGTGAAATTGTTTATGCAATAGATGGAGATGCAATCTACAATGGTTGTGGATTAGGTTTAAATAAATGTAACGCAGCAAAACCTTGTCCCATGCATGATAAATTTATAAAAGTAAGAAGTGAGCTTAAGAAAATGTTAGAAACAACCACAGTACACGAACTTGCTACAAAAGTAAAAGCAGGCAAATCAATTTTAATAAGAAACTAAATTTATAAACATATATAAAATGGCTACACAAAAAGAAATACAAACTTTAACCGATATTAAACTTTTAGTAGATAGTTTTTATGGAAAAATACGTGAAGACGAAATGCTAAAAGATATTTTTAACAACGTTATACAAAACAGATGGCCGCAACATTTAGAAAAAATGTACACATTTTGGCAAACAGTTTTATTAGACGAATATACATACAACGGAACCCCATTTCCACCACATGCAAAATTACCTATTGAAGAAGAACACTTTAACAGATGGCTAAAATTATTTAACCAAACAGTAGATGAATATTTTATGGGAGAAAAAGCCACAAGAGCTAAATGGCAAGGAGAAAGAATGGCAGAAATGTTTTTATCGAAAATCAGATATTATAAAAACAATAATGCAATTCCGCTTGTATAAATATTATATTATTTTTTAACATAATGAAAACTATAACTATAAAACGCATTTATGAAAAACCTGAGCCAAACGATGGCTATCGGGTGTTGGTGGATCGCTTATGGCCACGTGGTGTAAAAAAAGAAACCGCTGCATTGAACGAATGGAATAAAACGATACCACCATCGCCCGAATTACGAAAATGGTTTAACCACCAACCTGAACTATTTACAGAATTTAAACGCCGCTACAAAGAAGAATTAAAAACAAAAGAAGAAGATTTAAACCGATTAAAAACTATTGCAGGTAAACAAAATGTAACATTATTATATTCAGCCAAAGATCCAAAAATAAATCAAGCAATTGTATTACTCGAAGTGTTAACTAAAATGAAATAATATGAGTACAAAGCCAATTAAAAGAAATGATTTGTTGCAACCATTTAGTAGAGAACACCATCACGCACTTTTACTTTGTTGGAAAATAAAAGAAGGTTTTAAACGTAATGTTGCCGCCGAACGAATAAAACAATATACCAATTGGTTTTGGGATACCTATTTAAACCAACATTTTCTTGAAGAAGAAAAATATCTTTTCCCCATATTAGCGGCAAACAACCCACTTATCATTCAAGCCTTTACCGAACACAATACATTGAGAAAATATTTTGAAGATGAGAGCAATGTTGAACAGTCACTTAAAGCTATTGCAAACGAATTGGATGCACATATTCGCTTTGAAGAAAGGGTATTATTTAATGCAATACAAGAAGCAGCTACTGCCAACCAATTAAGTGCATTAGAACAACATAATAAAACACCTTATGTAGAAAATTGGGAAGATCATTTTTGGGGAAAATAAAGTATTCATTTAATAACACTTCAATAAATTATAGTAAGTTATTCTTTGTTGCACTGAAATACTTTTCGCAATTTTTTTTAATTAGTAATGTAATCCACGTTCCTACAACAAACGGAAAAGTAAATACACCACCTATCCAATTAAAAATAGAATAATGAATTAATGAAACATGAATAAGAATTGTAATAACCGAGCCGGCTATAACCCACAGCAAAGTAGTTTTTTTTGTTGTTGAAAAAACAATAGCAGTTAACAACGCATTAAAGCCAAACAATCCTAACTCTGATTGTGTTATAGATTGTACATGCATTAAAGAAAATAAAAAACCTGCTAAAGATGCAATAAATCCATATAACGCAGCAGCAGGACTATTTAATAAAACTCCTATAAAAAAAAGAATACCGGATAATTTATTAGATTGAAACATTACTTGACCAAACCCATTAGTTACTGAAAAAAAAATATTGAATTGATTTTGTACAAATTTTGTTTCTACAAAATCAGAAGGAGGAATGTGAGTATATTGTCGAATTAAAAAAAACAACAACCACGTAACAACAATAAACGGGAAAGTGTAACCGGGTATTCTTTTCTCAATAAATATATGATGCACCAATGCTACTACAATTGCACCAATAATAATTAATACCCAAACAAATAATATATTGGCAAACAGAGAAATTAATGCTATACCAACCAAAGCCGAGTTAAACCCATATAACCCTACATTAATATTGTTTTTATTGAATTGAAATAATGCAGCAGTTATTGTACCAATAGCTGAACCTATAATTGCAGCAACAGCACATTGCCAATTCCCTACAAAAAGCCCAATAATAAAAAACAAGCCGGTTAATTTATTTTCTTGCAACATGATTTGCCCAATACCTTTCACAATTGCATCTACAAAATAAATTTCAGAAAAATATTTATTCATAAAATAATTAATGTATCATAGAACGCCATATAAACTTCCACCTTTTGCAAATAATTTATCAATCTTTCTTTCAGTAGCAGTATCTTTTTCTAAAATAGGTGCATGGTGAGGTTTTATTCTTGCATCAAAAATTAAAGGCCCTTTACAACCCCAGTGCTTATTTTCAAAAAAATCATTTACCCCATAAATATCATGACTCGGATTACAACGTGTAAAAGTTACCCATAAAAAATTATTTAAAGTAGCTGCAGTAAAACTTGCATCATCACACAACACAACCATTGCAACAGAGGATATGTTTAAAATAAGAGACGAAAGTTTTTCAATCAAATTGCTAATATCAAATTCATACTTGGTACATTCAATGGCTATAACACCCGGCATGCATAACTGAGCCTTTTTAAAATTGTTTAAACATTGCGGTACTTCAGTACATAGCTCTCTTAATTTATCTCCATAAGCAGCAAATACCACTTTACTTCCGTTGTTTAAAGATGTACCTGAGTAGTCTAATGTATCAATAGTTGTATTTGTATAAAAATGAATATCACGTTGCCAATTAATACGTTCTAAAAAATATTTAAAATATTCTTGAATATGATGTGTTGAAAGTTGATTAGTTTCATCGGCAGTAATAAATAAAAATTTTGCTAAACTTAACTGTCCCGTTCCTAAAATATGATTAGCAATAGTTAATAATTCTGCAGGGTGTTTGGTTTGGTTGTATGGTGTATAACGTTCACTACCAATAGCAATTAACAAAGGATGCACACCTGCTGCATCTACAGCATTTACATTTTTTAAACCCGGTATTTCTTGAGGAATAGCATTACCTGCCAATTCATGTATTAATGCACCAAAGCTTGTATCTTCTTGTGGTGGCCTACCAACTACAGTAAATGGCCAAATTGCATTTTTCTTTGCATACACTTTATTAATTTTCATAACAGGAAAATGATGTTGCAAAGAGTAATAACCTAAATGATCACCAAACGGGCCTTCAGGTTTATTATCGTTCGGGTACACTTCTCCTGTTATAATAAAATCTGCATCGGCACTCATGCAATATCCATCTTTATAAAAATATCTGAATCTTCTTCCACCCAAAACACCTGCAAATGTTGCCTCGCTAACACCTTCGGGCAAAGGCATTACAGCAGCTAATGTATGACTGGGTGGCCCACCAACAAAACAACTTACTTTTAATGGCAACCCTTTTTTATTAGCTTTGGTTTGATGCACACCAATGCCTCGGTGTAATTGATAATGCAACCCAACTTCATTATTTAATATATAATTATTTCCTGTTAATTGAATGCGATACATACCCATATTTGCATGCATAATTCCGGGCATATCTGCATCTTCGGTATACACTTGTGGCAATGTTACAAATGCACCGCCATCATTTTTCCAATGATGAATTAAAGGCAAATCTTCAATCTTAATTTCTTGAAAATTATTTTGCATTTTATAAAATGGAAACACCTTATTTAAGCCTTCAAACCCTTTTTCATTTAACTTTAAATGAAGAGGTAACGCTTTGAATGCTGCCAAACCTGTATTGAAATTCTTGAATGGATGTTTAAATGCTTCTACCGGATTTTTTTTAAATTGAATAAGTTGCTGAACAGATTGAAACGTTTTTCGAAAAATAAATTTGCTTCTTTCTACTGTTCCGAAAATATTAGATGCTGCTCTATAATTAGTTTCTTTTACGTTTTCAAACAATAGTGCCGGCCCGCCTGCTTCATGCACACGCAAATGAATAGCAGCCATTTCTAAATAAGGATCTACTTCCTCTTTTATTCTTACTAAATGCCCATGTTTCTCCAAATCAATTAAACATGCTTCTAAGGTTGAATAATTCATGCCGTGAAGATACTTTTAAAATAAAGAATTATATTTAGCTTACTTAAAACAATTGCCATGAGAAAAATTTTAATTATTTCCTTATTCATTTCTCAACATTCATTCGCTCAAAATCTTCCTACTAATTACACTCAATTAATAAAAGATGAAACTCCTAAAGTAGTTTCATGGAGAAGATATTTACACGAACATCCTGAATTAAGTAATAGAGAATTTAATACGCAAAAATTAATTGTAGAACATTTAAAAAGTTTGGGAATTGAAACAAGATTGCTTGCAAAAACAGGCGTAGTAGGCATTTTAAAAGGAAATAAACCGGGAGCTGTTGTTGCATTGCGTGCAGATATGGACGGATTGCCGGTAACAGAAAGAGTAAATATTCCGTTTGCTTCAAAAGTAAAAAGTGAATATAACGGACAACAAGTTGGCGTAATGCATGCATGTGGGCATGATAGTCATGTTGCCATGCTAATGGGTACCGCAGAAGTATTAAGTAAAATGAAAAATGATTTACCGGGAACCGTTGTGTTTTTATTTCAACCGGCAGAAGAAGGTACGCCTAATAACGAAGAAGGCGGTGCTCCTTTAATGATAAAAGACGGTGCTATGGATAATCCTAAAGTTGATGTTGTTTTTGGAATACATATTAATTCGTTAACAGAAATTGGAACTATAAAATACAAATCGGGAGCAACCATGGCGGCTAGCGATTGGTTTACCGTAAAAGTAAAAGGACAACAAACACATGGCTCTATGCCGTGGTTTGGAATAGACCCTATTGTAGTTGCAGCACAAATTATACAAGGTTTTCAAAACATTGTAAGCAGGCAAGAAGAATTAACCAAAGCACCTGTTGTAATTACTGTTGGAATTATTAATTCAGGTGTTCGTTCAAATATTATTCCCGAAGAATTAACAATGCAAGGCACTATTAGAACATTAGATTCTAAAATGCAAAAAGAAGTACATGAAAAAATGAAATTAACAGCAGAAAAAATTGCTGAAGCAAGCGGTGCTACTGCCGAAGTAATTATTAATACTAAAACATTGGTAACATATAACAATCCTGATTTAGTAAAAATGATGGTTCCTTCTTTAGAAACTGCTGCAGGAAAAGATTTTGTAAAAGAAACCGAATGGACAACAGGTGCTGAAGATTTTTCATTTTATGGAGAGAAAGCTCCTGCATTCTTTTTCTTTTTAGGTGGCATGCCAAAAGGACAAGATCCTAAGAAAGCTGCACCACACCATACACCCGATTTTTATATTGATGATAGTAAACTTGATGTTGGCGTAAAAGCATTTTGCCAATTAGTATTTGATTATAATAAATTAAGAAAATAAAAATATATTTTTAAACTGAAGGGTTAATTAAAAAATAAAATCACTTCTTTCTTAAATAACTTCCTGTTAATGCTGCAAACCCTGCAACTAAACCACCCACAATGGCAGTAACCAATATTACTGCATAAGCAGAACCGCCTAACGGTAATACTCCTGCAATTTTTGTAGCAAGTATATGTTCATTTTTAAAATCTATTATTAATGCCATTAGTCCCCATAATAAAAACAAAGCAAGAAATCCACTTAAAAATGCTTTGCTTGGTTTTTGGTGTACACTTAATGCAACCAATAGTGAGCATAAAGCACAACTCCACCAAGGAATAACGCTAAATAACCCAAAAGCAAAACTTAATAATGCGGTTAATAATATAGCAGTAAAAAATTTCATGTGTAAATTATTTAATGTTTTATGAGATTAAGGTTGCTTAATACTTTGTGCTATGAATTTTATCCGTTAATAAAAGTGATATGCCATTTAATACGATTGTTGTGGCGGGCTTCCTGCTTTTTTAAAAATAATAAAGTATAATATTTTCCGGCAGCCCATGTATCAATAAATGTATCGTAATATTTACTACCCGGGTTTCCGCTTTGCCCGCCCGGATACACAGCATAAGCTTCAATTTTATCGGTTAATTGCACTACCATCCGCCAACTCGGGCCATGTTCAGATTTGGTTGCGTTTATTATATTCTCTCCGCCACCAATAGGCAAATGCAGTCTGCTTAATGCGGGTAGTTTTAGTAAATGATTTACGCGTGTGTCTTTATATTTTCCCCATTCTAATTTGTTATCTTTTTCAAGATTGGTAAATGTTTTAGTGGCTTTTTGAAATGCAGTTAAAACAACATCGTGTAAGGTTTCTACTTTATTGGGTGTTAAAATATTATCGGCAAATGCATAGTTACTATCTTTTAACACTGCTTCTAATAAAGTGGATTGTTCAGGCCAATACATAGGTAGTTTGGCTTTACTGTATTCATCAGCATAAACTTCGGTGTACACGCTATCCCACCATATTTTAAACACGGTTGAACCTTGTTCGTTAATATCTGCTCGTAAATTCCATGATTTAAAAATATTCAAATATTTTTTTTCTTTATCATTCAGTTTGGTTTCATCAATATATTTTAAAAGAACCGGTTTTGCCGTTGCTGCAAATACATTATAATTGTCTGTTTGCAATGCTTCCATATCGGCAGGTGTAATATTGTTCATTACAGATAAACGTTTATTTATTTCAATACCTCTGTATAATGGGAAATTTCCGTTTCTACCTAAATAATATGGGTAAGTAGAATCTACTGACATTTGATTGGCACTGCTAACAAACCCTCTGGCAGGGTTGGTCATTTGCGGGTTTTCTTTAATATCTATAAATCCTTGCCACATATAGCTACTATCGGTTCCGGGCATTACAAAGTC
The DNA here is from genome assembly GCA_018267705.1 of Bacteroidota bacterium. Classification (GTDB taxonomy): domain Bacteria; phylum Bacteroidota; class Bacteroidia; order Chitinophagales; family Chitinophagaceae; genus CW01. The sequence goes on from JAFDXX010000023.1 coordinate 346,318, forward strand.
TCCTTGTCTTTTCCATTTTGCAGGGAATTTTCCTTGTTGGCGAATGGCAATATCACCATTATTACAAGCAAATACAAAGTTTTGTCCGGGGCATTCAAATGTTGAAATAGCTTCAACATAATCTAAATAATTTTTGCTTCGGTTAAGTTTATAAAAAGTAAGCAATTCGTTACTTGCATCGTGTGCTGTCCATCTTAGTGCATAATATTTTCCGTCTTTATTATTGCTTTGAAATTTTTTATCATACATCACAGGTCCGAAAACAGTCATAGCTAATAATTCTACATCATCGGGTTTCCCTTTAACTTTTATTACTTCTCTTCTAAATTGTGTTTTAACCCATGCATTGTTAAACCAATATTCTTGCATGGTACTATCTTTAAATTTTATTTCATAGAAATCTTTTACATCTCTGCCTGCATTGGTTTCTCCCCACGCACAGCTATCATTAAAACCAATAGGTATTGCCGGTGTGCCCGGAAAAGACACACCATAAGCACTATAAGTTGGTGTGGTTATTTGCATTTCAAACCATAGTGAAGGCAGATTTAAACCTAAATGAGGATCATTACACAAAATAGGTTTACCACTTTTTGTTTTGCTACCTGCAACTGCCCAATTATTGCTACCATTATCTTTATCGGGAATGATAGGTGGAATAGCTGCTATAATATCATTTGTTTTATTGAAGTATAAAGAATCTATGCTTTTGGGAAAAGAAACATTAATACCCGCTTTTTCAAAAACAGTTCCTTTTGGAATGATGGGGTCTAAAGAATCAGCAACGGTAGGAAATAATTTTTTATAAGTATCCCACCCAAAGAAATTTTTAGTGTTGGTCATTCCCAAATCTGCATCACCTTGTCCTGATAAATCAAAACTCATAAACTTTAAAAACAATGCTGTTTTTAGGTTAGTCCACTCTTCGGGTTTATAATCTAATAATTTGTATTCTAAAGGGATATCGTTTTCATTCAAATTATTAATATAACTATTTACGCCTGCAGTATAAGCATCTAATGCGTTTTTGGTATCAGCATTTGCCTCTGCAGCTTTTAAAGAATTTTCTGCAGCATAAACCATTCCTAATCTTCTAAAATATTTATCGGTATTTAGTCTGCTTTCTCCTACTATTTCACTTAATCTTCCGGCTGCCACATAAGTTTCAAATTCCATTTGCCATAAGCGAAATTTTGCATGTAAATATCCTTGTATAAAATAAGCGTCATAATCATTCTCGGCATATACATGTGGTATTAATCTATCATCAAAATATACTTCTGCTCCGGCTTTTAGCCCATGTAGTTTAATATCTTCATCAAATGAAACATCGGTGGGTTCTGCATTTTTCCAAAAACCTTTTTGTGGAGATAAGAAATAGCCTAATCTAGGTGTTTTGCTGCCTCCAACAGGTAATTGGGTATTTAATGTAATAATTAATGCAGTAGTTAATGTTGCAGCAATAATTGCGGGAACAATTTTCATAGCAATGTTTTAGAGTAATGAAAATAAGAAATTTCTTGATGTAAGTTACTGTTTATAAAATATGAATTGAAATACCAATAGCAAACGAATTAGTTTTTCTTTCAATTTTTTAGTTGCTGCTTCGTTCATTTACCCAATTAAGAACAATATTTAATTGTTCTTCACGAGTTAAATGTGTGTTGTCTAATAACACCGCATCCTCTGCTTGACGTAAGGGGCTAATGGCTCTTGTACTATCAATATGATCTCGGCTAATTAGGTTTTGTTTTACTTCCTCAAAACTTATGGCAGTATTTCCTTTATCATGCAGTTCTTTTAAGCGTCTTTCAACGCGTGTATTTATATCGGCAGTTACAAAAATTTTTAATTCGGCATTAGGAAAAACAGTTGTACCAATATCTCTTCCATCCATTACAATACCCTTAGATATTCCCATTTGTTGCTGTTGTGCAACTGCAAAAGTTCTTACTTCTTCTATTGCAGCAACTACACTCACATACTCGCTTACTCGCATTTCTCTTATAGCTGTTTCAACATTTTCATTATTCAGCAAAATATCGCTTTTCCCTTCTACTTCGTTATACACAAAATTTAAGTGAATATTGTTTAATGCAGCAGCTACAGAATTATTATCGGCTAGGTTAACATTATTGTTTAAAAAATATAATGCAATAGCTCTGTACATTGCACCACTATCAATAAAAATATAATTTAATTTTTTAGCTAATTGTTTAGCCATAGTACTTTTTCCACAACTGGAGTATCCATCAATTGCAATAACAATTTTATTCATGTCGCAAATGTGTATGAAAAAAGCAAAAAAATGAAATATTAATTTTTACGTTTTACATTAAAGAATATTAACTTTAAAAACCAACAGAAGTTTTTGTAAAATGTAAGATATTAATAAGCATTTTCTTCACCGATTAAACAACTTTATTCGCCAAAAACATAACTTATTTTATAGTATAACAAATAGTTTCGTATAAACCTATAAACATGAGAAAACTAGTACTGGTTTTAATGGCCGTTTTTTCGTTTGCAATAATTAATAGTGTAAAAGCAAATAATAAATTTTTTTATATTGATACTACTCATGAAGTAGATGGTAATATTAAAGAATGGAAAGATTCTTCATTTATTAAAGATGCTGCAACCAACATTAGTTACGCCATTGCTAATACCGGCAGTCAATTATACGTTGCACTTAAATGTACCGATCAACGCATTCAGGTAAAAATAATGCAATTAGGTATGCAAATGTATATTAATGAAAAAGGTAAACACAGAGAAAGCATGGGCATTGGTTTTCCTATTAAAAATAGCAATGAAGGGGCTTCACAACAAAGCGGACGTAATCTTGACAACGTAAAACACAATCCTCAATCTATACGCCAAATGTTTGCAATGAATTTATTTTCAATGAATCTTTTTGGATTTGATGGGATAGACGATAAAAAGCAAGGGTTAAGTATTGAAGGCAGTGTAAATATTGCTTTTAGTTGGGATGATAATAATGTTATGTATATTGAATACGGAATTCCTCTTTCATACATTAACAGCAATGTAACCGGCTTAAACGGAAAATCAATTGCCATAGGTTGGAAATTAAACGGAATAGAATCACAATCATATACTGTTATGCCAAGTATTGGAGGTGGAGGTAGAGCCGGACGAGGTGGAGGCGGTAGTAGAGGAGATTTCAATACATCTTCCGGCAACAGAAATAATTTAGAAAACATGATGAAAGAACAAATTTTTTGGGACAAATACGATATAAAATTTTAACCATTGAGAAAAAGTAATAAAATAGTTTTTGCAATAGTACATGTTGCTTTATGGGCTTGCTTTATTGCATTGCCATTTATTTTTTTTGCAGACTTTTATAAAGCACTGCCCGGAAGAATTGGGCAAAGAATTATTGTAGGGCATTTAATAGCCACCGGGTTATTAATAATTTTTTATTACTTCAACACTTCCATTTTAATACCTAAATTATTATTTAAAGCTAAATGGTGGGCATATGCCGGAATTGTTATATGCTGCTTTGTTGCATTTTTATATGCCCCTGAATCTTTAGTAAACTTAACCTTAGGTCCAAGAATAGACCCTAAAATGGAATTTAGAGTGGTTCCTAGAGGAAGTGATAGCACAATAAAAAACACTTTAAATCAACCACAAACCCAAAATAAAAATCAGCAAGATAAAAAATTTAATACCCCTCCATCTCGAAAAATTAATCCTTTTAGATTTTATCCGCCACCATATACAATATTCCTTTTAATATTTGCTATTGGTACATCTATTTCAGTAATGCAGCGATGGCTTCATGCAGAAAGAACAAATCAAGAAATTAGAAATGAAAAATTAAATACAGAATTATCCTTTCTAAAATCTCAAGTTAATCCGCATTTTTTCTTCAACACATTAAACAATATTTATTCACTCGCAGTTGTTGGAAGCGAACAAACCGCCAATGCAGTTTTAAAACTGGCATCTATCATGCGGTATATTCTTACCGAAACACAAATTGATGAAGTACCACTAGCCAATGAAGTTGAGTTTATTAAAAATTTTATAGATCTACAACTTGTAAGATTAACAGATAAAGTGAAAATTAATTTTATATGTGAAGGGTTAATTGAACAAAAAAAAATAGCACCTCTATTATTCATTTCTTTTATTGAAAACTCTTTTAAATATGGAGTTAGCACAAAAGAAAAAACCGAAATAAATATTCAATTAAATGCAAAAGAAAAAGAGATTAACTTTCACATATCAAACACCATTGTTAAAGCAGACAACGGCATACAAGATACTACAGGCATAGGTATTAATAATGTAAAAAGAAGATTAGAATTATTATATCCCGAAAAACACAACCTAATAGTAAAAGAAGAAAACAACCAATTTATTGTTCAATTAAATATTAAAACTACATGATAAAATGTATTGCAGTTGACGATGAACCATTGGCATTACAAATTATAAAACAATATTGTGAAAAAATTCCTTTTTTACAACTAGATAAAACATTTACTAATCCCGATGAAGCTTATACTTTTTTACAACAAAACAGCATAGATTTAATATTTTTAGATATACAAATGCCCGATATAAACGGAGTACAATTTTATAAAAGCCTACCCAATAAACCCTTAGTAATTTTTACAACCGCGTTTAAAGATTATGCCGTTGACGGATTTAATGTAGATGCAATAGATTATTTATTAAAACCATTTGAATATAATCGTTTTTTAAAAGCTGTTTACAAAGCAAAAGAATACTTAGAATTCCTCTCATCCCAAGAAATGCAATTAAGCTCTATCTATGTAAAAGTGAATTATGAAATGATGAAGATTAATTTAAAAGACATTGATTTAGTAGAAGCATTAGACGATTATATTAAGATTCACATTAAACCAATGCCGGTATTAACTTTAATGACCTTAAAATCAATGCAAGAAAAACTTCCTACAAAAGAATTTGTAAGAGTACATCGGTCATATATCATCCCTATTCAAAAAATAGAAAAATTCAGTAAGAATAAAATTATTGTAGCAGGAAAAGAAATTCCTATTGGCAGTAGTTATGCAGATATTTATGATAAATTAATATCTCTTTCGCAATAATCATTCACCTATACTTTTCGCTCATTCGCCTATACTATTTTAAGCATATTTTAAGTAGTTAGATATTTACAACGTTGCTTGTTAAGGTTAAGTTTTTTTGTAAATTTTTCATGCAGGGTTACATTTCAAGGGTATTGCCAATTGTTCTCAATTAAGCAATACCTTTTGATTTTTAATTACATTGCAAAAAAATAAACCAATGAAATTTTTAGAAGAATTAAATATCCAAACACATCAACAAGGTACTTCAACAGGCAATAATTGGTTGCCAACAAATACAGAAACAATTACTAGCTACTCTCCTGTTAATAATTCCGTTATAGGCTCTGTTACAGTTACCAATCAAAACGCATACAATAAAGTTATTCAACAAGCCCAATTAGCTTTTAAAGAGTGGCGTAATTGGCCTGCACCCAAACGCGGAGAAATTGTTCGGCAAATTGGCGATGCTTTAAGAAACAAAAAACAAGCATTAGGGCAATTAGTAAGTTACGAAATGGGTAAAAGTTTGCAAGAAGGTTATGGTGAAGTACAAGAAATGATTGATATCTGCGATTTTGCCGTTGGCCTATCAAGACAACTATATGGTTTAACCATACATAGCGAAAGGCCCCAACATAAAATGTACGAACAATGGCATCCATTAGGTATTGTAGGCATTATTTCAGCATTTAATTTTCCTGTTGCCGTTTGGAGTTGGAATGCAGCCTTAGCATGGATTTGCGGCAATATTTGTATTTGGAAACCAAGTGAAAAAACACCACTATGTTCTATTGCCGTTCAGCATATTGTAAATGAAGTGTTTCAAAAAAATAATGTTCCGGAAGGTGTTAGTTGTTTAGTACAAGGAGGAAAAGAAATTGGAGAATGGTTAAGTAACGATGTAAATATAGCCTTAATAAGTGCCACAGGCAGTACCCGCATGGGCAAAGCCGTAAGTACAGCAGTAGCTGCACGTTTAGGGAAATCTATTTTAGAATTAGGTGGCAATAATGCCATTATTATATCACAACACGCCGATATAAATATGGCTTTAATAGGAAGTTTATTTGGTGCAGTAGGTACAGCAGGCCAACGCTGCACTACAACAAGAAGACTAATTATTCATGAAAGTATATATGAAAATTTCAAACAAAAACTTATAAATGCATATGCACAAATAAAAATTGGCAATCCATTAGATGCCAATAATCATGTAGGCCCATTAATAGATTCAGATGCTGTAAAAATGTATTTACATGCTATAGAACAATGCAAACAACAAGGTGGCAATTTTATTGTTGAAGGAAAACAAATTGAAGGCTGTTATGTGCAACCATGCATTGCCGAAGTAACTAACGAATTACAAATTGTGCAGCACGAAACCTTTGCTCCTATTTTATATATCATGAAATATAAAACAATAAATGAAGCAATTGCTATGCAGAATAATGTACCACAAGGTTTATCATCTTCCATATTTACTTTAAACATGCGTGAGGCAGAATATTTTTTATCGCATGGTGGAAGCGATTGTGGAATTGCCAATGTAAATATTGGCACAAGTGGTGCCGAAATTGGCGGTGCATTTGGTGGAGAGAAAGAAACAGGCGGCGGAAGAGAAAGTGGTAGCGATGCTTGGAAATCGTACATGCGTAGGCAAACCAATACTATTAATTGGGGCGATTCCTTACCATTGGCTCAAGGTATTCAATTTAATATTTAATTAATATATGAAAAAAATTACTGAAATTAAATGGCTAACCAGTCCAGATAAACATGATTATCCTGCAGCAGCATCTTATCTAAATCTTATTTTCCAAAATAAAGAAGTAAAACAATTGGTTGCAAAACTAAAAAAAGCTCCAGTTACAGAATTTAAAGCAAAAGATATTTTCAGAGCATCACGTTTATCGTTATTAGGCATCAGCAATTATCATGTTGAAAAAGATAGAAATAAAATAAAAAAAGGCATAAAACTTTCTCCCATACTTTTAGTAAGAGATGTACAAAATAAGTCTGTAATTATTGCTGATGGGTATCATAGAATGTGTGCTATCTATTCATTTAATGAAGATATTTCAATTAAATGCAAAATTGTTTGAAGCATTTTAACCAATAAAGAAATATAAAATATAATACATGAATTTGGATTTAACCGGCAAAAATGCTTTTGTATGTGGCGGTTCACAAGGTTTGGGTTTAGCATCTGCCAAAGAGTTAGCATTATTAGGTGCTACTATTATACTTGTTTCGCGTAGCGAAGAAAAATTGCAAAATGCAATTAAAGAGTTAGATACTTCAAAAAAACAAAACCATCAATATTTAGTTGCCGATTTTGAAAACATAGAAATTGTAAAAAAATCTATTGAAACATTTCTTTCAAAAAAAATCACTATTCATATTTTAATTAATAATACCGGCGGCCCTGCAGGCGGAGAAATTATTAATGCCACTTTACAACAATTTGAAAAAGCTTTTCAAATGCATGTATTATGCAGCCAGTTTTTAGCACAAACATTTGTAAATAAAATGAAACAAGAACAATTTGGAAGAATAATAAATATTATTTCAACCTCTGTAAAACAACCAATTGTTGGCCTAGGTGTTTCAAATACAATTCGTGCTGCAATGGCAAGTTGGGCTAAAACAATGGCTAATGAATTGACCATTTTTAACATAACCGTAAACAATGTTTTACCCGGATTTACCGAAACAGAAAGGTTAGATTATGTGTTAGGGCAAAATGCTTTAAAGAAAAATATTTCATTACAAGAAGAAAAAAATAACATCATAAAAACCATACCGGCAGGGCGTTTTGGCAAACCAGACGATTTTGCTGCTGCCGTTGCTTTCTTAGCCTCACCTGCTGCATCATATATTACAGGAATTAATTTGCCCGTTGATGGAGGCAGATTAAGTTGTTTATAAAATGATAATCATTTCTTAAAAACACATTACACGTATTTTAATTCAAGTATAATATTGAATTTTGTTGCATGATAAAATCTTTACACCTAAAATTACAAGTTGCTTTAATTATTGTTCTTATCCCATTTTTTAGTATTGCACAAAACAATACAAAAGGCTGGCATTTATTAGATAAAGAAAAAGATGGTTATTACGGCATAAGTCTTGAAAAAGCATACAAATTTTTAAAAGAAAAAAACAGAACTTCTAAAACTGTTATTGTAGCGGTTATGGATGGCGGTGTTGATACAGCACATGAAGATTTAAAAAATATTTTATGGCATAATACCAAAGAAATTGCTAACAACGGAAAAGATGATGATGGCAACGGATACGTTGATGATGAATATGGCTGGAATTTTTTAGGCAATAAAAATGGTAGCGATTTAAAAAAAGCAAGTGATGAAAAATCTCGTTTTTATCATGCTTATAAAAACCAATTCTCAGGAAAAACAATAGATACCTCAACAATGTCTATTGAAGATAAATACATTTATAAATCTTGGCAACAAGCCAATAAGGAAGTTAACGGAGACTCTAACGATCAAATGGAAGTAATGATGATTGATGCTACCGTAAAAGCTTTAAAAAAACATTCGAAAATTATTGCAGATGAAATGGGAAAAGAAGAATTTACAGTAGCCGAACTAGAAAAATATGAACCCAAAAGCAGTGTTGTAAAAAATTCTAAATACATCTTTCTAAACGCAATGCGTTTATTTCAAGTAGATAGCGATACCAAAAACACCACCATTTTAAAAGAGTTAGATGATGAATTACAAAATAAAAAAGATGCAATTGATGCTAAAACTAATGCTCCTAAAAACTACAGAGCCGAAATTATAAAAGATGATTATAGCAATATTCAAGATAAGTTTTACGGAAATAAAGATGTAATGGGCCCAGATGCTATGCACGGCACGCATGTTACAGGAATTATTGCCGCACAAAGAAATAATGGTATTGGAATAAACGGAGTGGCAGACAATGTAAAAGTAATGGAACTAAGAGTTGTACCCGATGGAGATGAATATGACAAAGATATTGCACTCGGAATTTTTTATGCTGTTGATAACGGAGCAAAAGTAATTAATATGAGTTTCGGGAAATATTATTCTCCAAATAAAAGATGGATTGACAGTGCCTTTAAATATGCCGAACAAAAAGATGTTTTAATTATACATGCTGCAGGTAATGAATCAAATAATGTAGATGAAAAACCAAATTATCCTAATCCGTTTATGTTAATGAGCAACTATAAAGTAAATAATTTTATAAATGTTGGAGCCAGCAGCGATTTACAAATTACACCCAAAAGTATTGCGGCAGATTTTAGCAATTACGGCAAACAAACAGTAGATGTATTTGCACCCGGAGTAAAAATTTATTCAACCTTACCGGGCGGTAACCAATACGGAAATTTACAAGGCACAAGCATGGCAAGCCCTGTGGTAGCAGGAATTGCAGCGTTAATTCGTTCATACTACCCAACACTTACAGCAGTACAAGTAAAAGCATGTATTGAAAATTCTGTAACACCAATTAGTGATTCTGTTGCATGTTTGTTACCCGGACAAGATCCTAAACCTGTACCCTTTTCAAGCTTAAGTAAAACAGGTGGAATTGTAAATGCGTATAGAGCTGTAATGGCTGCTGAAGCAATGGTTGCAGAGAAAAACCATTCCACTAATCATAATAAAAAAAATAATAATAAATAAATAAATAATTCAATACGTAATTTTTATTACAATTATCCAAAAACAAAAAATACATGTCACGCCCATCTTCTACCCATTATGCTTCTTATTACACAAATTATATTGAAGCAGCACAAGCAGAAAATGTTGCTGAATTAATTACAAATTATTCTATTTTATTAAATAATTTCATACAAAATATACCCGAAGAAAAAGCAAATTATAAATATGCTGCAAATAAATGGAACGTAAAAGAAGTACTGCAACATCTTATTGATACAGAAAGAATTTTTGCATATAGAGCTTTGCGTATTGCAAGAAATGATAGTACATTACTTGCAGGATTTGATGAAAATAGTTATGTTGAAAATGCAAATACAATTGAGAGAACATTACAATCTTTAAAAAACGAATTGATTGCGGTAAGAAAATCAACCGATTTATTATTACAATCTTTCAACGAAAAACAATTACAACAAGTTGGTACGGCAAATAATCATTCAATAACAGTTAATGCTATTTGTTTTATAATTTTTGGTCATTTGTTGCACCATAAAAAAATTTTAGAAGAAAGATATAACGTGCATTTATAGCATAAATTTATTACCCGTTTTTTCCGGTAAGCATAGGTACAAAAGAAAACAAATCAAATTTTTCTTCATCTAAAGTTCCATCTGCTAATTTTTCAATGCGTATCATGCGTTGTACATCACCTTCATCAACAGGTATAACCATTAACCCGTTGGGTTTTAATTGCTGAATTAATTTAGGGGGAATAAAAGGTGCAGCAGCCGTAATAATAATTTTATCAAATGGAGCAAAGGTTTGTAAACCTTCAAACCCATCTCCATAAAAAAATTTAATATTGGGATATTTACTACGAAAGTAAAATTGCTTATGTGCATCAAATAATTTTTTCTGCCTTTCTATTGTATAAACCCATGCACCCATTTCGGCTAAGATAGTTGATTGATATACACTGCCTGTACCTATTTCTAATACTTTATCATTTTTTTTTATTTGTAAAAGCTGCGTTTGATATGCAACTGTATATGGTTGAGAAATTGTTTGCCCCTCACCTATTGGGAAAGCCCTATCCTCATAAGCAATTTTATCAAAAGCAGAATCCAAAAAATAATGGCGTGGAATGGTATTAATTGCGTTTAATACATTTTCATCTGTAATACCTTTTTCTTTCAACACATTTACCAGTTGCTTGCGTAAACCTTTATGCTGATAACTGTCTTCGTATATTTTTCTCATAAACAACACAAATCTAAAAAAGCAATAGTAATCTTTTTTATTTGGGGAAAATTATGTTCTCGCTTAAAAATTAGATACACAATAAATTTTGTTTTGTTTGTATCTATCACTTCAATCAAAAGCATCATCACAATTTTATTTTGAAATGATGTTTCAGTATGTAAATTATTTTACTAAAATGCTTTTACATATGCTTTAATTTTTTGCTGCAAATCATTACTAACAGGTGTTACGGGCAAACGCAGTACATTTTCAATTAAACCCATTTCGTACATAAATGCTTTTACACCTGCAGGATTATTTTCAACAAACATATAATCATAAGCTTGTAATAATTTGTAATGAATTTTGGTTGCATCGGCAAAATCATTTTTTAAGCATAGCCTTACCAACTCAGAAAATTCTTTTGGATAAGCATTGGCAGCAACACTTATTACACCTTTCATACCACAAGCCATTTGCGATAAACCCAAAGCATCATCTCCACTAACCACTGTAAAATTCTCTGCTTTATCTCTTAATATTTCCATGCATTGTTGCATATCTCCGCTTGCTTCTTTCATAGCAACAATATTGGGGTGTGCAGATAATTTGGTGGTTAATGCAGCACTCATGTTTCTGCCTGTTCTTCCGGGTACATTGTATAAAACAATTGGTTTAGGTGCAGCATCTGCCAATGTTTTATAATGTTGGTATAACCCTTCTTGCGATGGTTTGCTGTAATAGGGTGATGCACTTAAAATGGCAGTAGCTTTTTCTAAAGGAAATTTTTTAAAATCTTCTAATAGTTCTGCGGTATTGTTTCCGCCAATACCTACCACAACAGGCACTCTGTTATTTACTTTAGTGTAAGTATAATTAACTATTTCTAATTTTTCTGCTTTGGTTAAAGTGGGTGTTTCGCCGGTTGTACCCAAGGTTACAACATATTCTACACCGCCGTTTATAACATGGTCTATTACTCTGCCTAATGCTTCGTAATCTACACTGTAATCTTTTTTAAAAGGTGTTATTAATGCTACACCTGTTCCGAAAAATTTATTTATTAAAGACATTTTTAATATGAATTATGAATTAAAATAAACATGCCAATGCTTTATACATTTTGCAAATAATGTTTATTGAAAAAATAGTGTTGAATTTTTATTGATGGTTGTTTTCGGTAACGGGTACTTCATTCCAAAATCCCATTTTACCATATTTTTCAATTCGGTTGCTAATGCGTTGATCTGCCCGTAAGGGCTTTATTTCTTGTAATGCAGCAGCAATATGTTGTTTTAAAATGGCAGAAGCCGCATCATAATCCCAATGGGCACCACCAATAGGTTCGGGCACAATTTCATCTACCAAACCAAAATTTTTCATATCGGTTGCTGTTAAACGTAATTGTTCAGCAGCAATTTCTTTTTTATCCCAACTACGCCAAAGAATTGAAGAGCATGATTCTGGTGAAATAACAGTGTACCATGTGTTTTCCATCATTAAAGTTTTATCACCAACACCAATACCTAATGCACCGCCACTCGCTCCTTCTCCTATAATAACAATTACAATAGGCACTTTTAAACGAATCATTTCATAAATATTGCGTGCAATAGCTTCTCCTTGTCCACGTTCTTCTGCTTCTAATCCAGGATAAGCACCCGGTGTATCTATTAAACAAATAACAGGTTTATTAAATTTTTCTGCCAACTTCATTAAACGTAAAGCTTTACGATAACCTTCGGGATTGGCCATTCCAAAATTTCGTTGTTGCCTTGTTTTGGTATTAATCCCTTTTTGTTGACCAATAACCATAACGGTTTCACCGTTTAATTGTGCAAATCCGCCCACCATTGCTTTATCATCTTTTACATTTCTATCTCCATGCAATTCTATAAAATTGCTAAATATTTTTTGAATGTATTTTGAAGTATATGGCCTATCAGGATGGCGGCTTAACTGCACCCTTTGCCATGGTGTTAATTGTTCAGTAATTTCTTTTCGTTTGGTAATAATAGCATCTTCTAATTTAGTAATGCTATCAGTCATATCAATTTTACTTTTCTCGGCTGTATGTTTTAATTTTTCAATTTCTTCATACAACGTTTTGATAGGTTGTTCAAAATCTAAAAATTGTCTATTGGGGTATTGGGGCATATTAAGTAATAAATTGAGTTGGTAAAAATAAAGAGTTTAATTTTTTTGAAAGAAAGTTTGTTTATAAAATATATTGCCCCTTATATTTGCACCCCAATTGAAAATGGAAGGATCGGTAGTTCAGTTGGTTAGAATGCCGCCCTGTCACGGCGGAGGTCGCGGGTTCGAGTCCCGTCCGGTCCGCAAGAAAACTTAACAAACCTCAGGCTCTGCTTGGGGTTTCTGTTTTTCAGTATATACCCTATTTAGAAATAAGTTTTCACAAAAAGTATAGCCATAAACAAAAAACATTGAAGAATTAAGGAATTCTTTTACCGTTGGCAAGAAACACAAAATCATTCAAAAGTTAGTTCAAACGTAATATACCGAAGTAAAATTTGAGAAAAATTTACAAGAAAGCAACAAAGAGTATAAGCATAGATAATTGCTTCAACACATAAAAAAGCTGTTGCTATATAAATCAAAACAAAAGTTTATCGAGAATATATTTTCGAAAACAATAGTATTCTAATAAGAAAATACTCATCAATTAAACTGTACACTTTTTGGAGACGAGTTGGTATTATTATTCTCCTTCATTAAACCCCCATTCTTCCATTAAACCATTCATTCTTTGTTCAGATAATGATTGTTGATTGTAATGTCCATTAATTTTTTTTTGTCTATATGCTTCATAAATACTTACAGCACAGGCAACAGAAATATTTAAACTTTGAATAATGCCCATTTGCGGAATGATAAAATTACCATCTGCCATATTTCTTACTTCTTCACTTACACCGGCATGTTCATTACCAAAAACCAAGGCAACACTTTTTGTAAAGTCTATTGCATATAAATCAACAGCATCGCTTGAAAGATGCGTGGTTAATATAATTTCATACTGTTTGCGAAGTTCTTTAAAACATGCTTCGGCATTATCAAACTGATGAACAGATAACCATTTCAATGCACTGCTGCTGCTTTTTGCACCAAATTTTTTATGACGGGGAATTTTGGTATTGAGAATATAAATATCCTGAATACCTACAGCATCACAAGTTCTCATAACAGCACTAATGTTGTGTGGGTCATGTACATTTTCCATTACAACAGTTAAGTTGCTTTGGCGTTTACTTAATACTTTTAAAAGTTTGGTGCTTCTTTCTGGAGTCATTTAATATTTATTGAATAGCAAATCTATTTCAACAAATCTAAATCGGGTTGTGCATATTTATATACTTTAAAATACAATGTAGTTTTTGTTTGATATACTCCTTCAATTTTAGAAATTTCATTTACAAATTCAACCAAATGGTCATTATCTCTACACATTACATCTACTTCTAAATCATAATCACCACTCGTCATTGCTAAAAAGCTTACTTCTTTAAATTTAGCAATTTTCTGTGCTACTTTTTCTTTTAGTGTTGCAGGTCTTACAAATACGGCAATATGTGCATATGCATGAAAGCCAACCTTTGCAGCATCTATTCTTCCTACAATACTTATAGTACCTTCTTCAACCAATTTATTTACTCTTGTTCTAACAGTACCAACAGATACATTTAATTTTTCTGCAATTACTGTAAAACTCATTCTTCCATCTTGTTGTAAGCAAGAAAGAATATTAAAATCAAGTTCGTCTAATGTAAAATTATTTTTATGCATAATAATATATTTAGCAAAAATGCAGTTAAAAAATAAAAAATAGATAAAAATATTTGCTTGTTTCTAAAAAAAATATACTTTCATAGCTTTATTTTAAAAAATTTATAGAATGAAATACGCACCAGTTCAAAACTTTATTAACGGGAAATTTGTTTCTGCCTCAACCAATAAAACATTAGATGTTATTTCTCCTATTGATGGAAATCATTTATCTACCGTGCCTTTATCAACTTCAAATGATTTAGATGAAGCCGTAAAAGCAGCCAAAGCAGCTTTTCCAAAATGGAGTAGGACACCTATAAAAGAACGAGTTCAAGTTTTTTTTAAATATAAATATTTATTAGAAAAACATTTACAAGAATTAGCAGAATTATGTACCGAAGAAAATGGGAAAGTGATTGGAGAATCTATTGCTGAAATTGAAAAATGTGTTGAACTTACAGAATTTGCCACTTCATTACCACAATTAGTTTCTGGTGAGGTTTTAGAAGTGAGCCGAGGTGTTGAATGTAGAACAGAACATGCTGCATTGGGTGTTGTTGCTTCAATTGTTCCATTTAATTTCCCATCAATGGTTCCTAATTGGACAATTCCCAACGCCATTGCATTAGGTAATTGTATGATTATAAAACCCAGCGAAAAAGTTCCGTTAAGTTGCGGAAAATTAGCTGAATTATTAAAAGAAGCCGGTTTGCCGGATGGCGTTTTTAATATTGTTCACGGAGATGTTGAAATAGTAAATGCAATTTGCGATCATCCAAATATTGAAGCAGTAAGTTTTGTTGGAAGTACTAAAGTGGCAAAAATTGTTTATCAAAGAGCCACACATAACTATAAAAGATGTTTGGCATTAGGCGGTGCAAAAAATCATTTAATGGTTTTACCCGATGCAAAAGAAGATATGACTGCCGCCAATGTAGTTGCAAGCATGAGTGGTTGTGCAGGGCAACGCTGTATGGCAGCTAGTGCAATGGTTGGTGTAGGAAATATTGATCATATAATAAATAAAATTGTAGCTGAAGCTCATAAAATTATTCCCGGAAAAAACTTAGGTGCCGTTATTAATAAAGAATCTAAAGAAAGAATTGAAAGATATATTACCGAAGCAGAACAACAAGGTGCTAAAATTTTAATAGATGGAAGAAAAGCAGTTGTTGAAGGAAAAGAAAATGGTACTTATGTTGGCCCAACGGTAATAGATTATGTAAAACCTAATATGTCTGTTGCCCGTGAAGAAATTTTCGGCCCGGTTATTTCAATCATGCGTACCAATACTTTAGATGAAGCCATACAAATAGAAAACAGCAACCCTTATGGCAATGCAGCCAGCGTATTTACACAAAACGGTGGTTATGCCAGATATGTAATAGAGCATGCAAGTGCCGGTATGATTGGCGTAAATGTTGGCGTACCTGTACCACGTGAACCTTTCAGTTTCGGAGGTTGGAACGATAGCAAATTTGGTGTTGGAGATATAACAGGAAAAAGCTCAATTGAGTTTTGGACGAAACTAAAAAAATCTACTACAAAATGGAATCCGGAAGCAGGTGTTAATTGGATGAGTTAAGTCTATATTGCAAACTCATTTCATAACATCAAAAAAAAATAAAATGGCATCTATTAACATTAGCGTACCACACAATTTAACTAAAGAAGAAGTAGCAAACAGAACCAAAAATTTATTAACCACTTTAAAAGAAAAATTTAAAGGAATGGTTGATAATACCACCGAAGAATGGAATGGCGATACTGCCCATTTCAGTTTATCGGCAAAGGGTTTTGAAGTTGCAGGAACAATGACAATTAAAGATAATAGTGTTGATATTGAAGCTAAAATTCCTATGACTTTAGCTTTCTTTAAAGGAACTATTGAATCAACCATTCAAAAAACTTTAGAAGATGTATTAAAGTAAATAACAAAAGCAAAATTCTCATATAAAATAAAACATATTTAATTATACATTCTATGTATTAAATAAATGTTTATATAGAATTAGCTTACAACATTTAAAATAGAAACCATGCAAACACAAACATTATCACTTGCCGAAGAAATAATAAACGATAGTCAAGCTCATACACTTTTTAGTTGGAGCAAACAAAAAGGAACAAACCCTATTGCAGTAAAACGTGCAGAAGGTGTTTACTTATACGATTATGATGATAATAGAATTCTTGATTTTTCCAGTGGATTAATTAATATGAACATAGGTCACGGAGATCAAAGAATTACCGAAGCCGTTGTAAAACAAATGCAAGAAGTAGCTTATGTAACACCAAGTTGCGTAACAAAAGCCAGAGCAGATTTAGGAAAAAAATTAGCAGAAATTTGCCCGGGAGATTTGAATAAATCATTCTTTACTTTATGCGGTGCTACCTCAATTGAAAATGGAATTAAATTAGCAAGATTATATACCGGAAGGCATAAAATTTTAACTCGTTACCAATCATACCACGGTGCAACAATGGGTGCAATATCTGCTGGTGGAGATCCCCGCAAATTACCCGTAGATGCACAACAAGCTCCTAATTTCGTTCATTTCGATTTGCCATATTTATACCGTTGGGAATACGGTGAAGAAAACTTATTGAAAGAAGCCGTTGCTTCATTAGAAAGAATTATTGCCTATGAAGGTCCCTCTAACATTGCTGCCATATTATTAGAAGGCGAAAGCGGAACAAGTGGTTGTCTCCAATATCCTAAAGGCTTTTTAAAAGCCGTTAGAGAAATAACCAACAAACACGGAATATTAATAATTATAGATGAAGTAATGAGTGGTTTTGGAAGAACAGGTCAATGGTTTGGTTTTCAAAATCATGGCATAGTACCCGATATGATTGCCATGGCAAAAGGTTTAACCTGCGGTTATTTACCATTTGGTTGCTTACAAATAAGCGAAAAAATTGCCGCAAAATTTGATGACACCGTAATGCCTTTAGGTTTAACCTATTCGGCACATGCCGTTTGCTGTGCCGCTGCACTACAAACTTTAAAAATATACGAAGAAGATAATTTAATTGAAAACGCAAGAATAATGGGTAAATATATTGAAGAACAAGTTGAACTATTAAAACAAAAACACCCATCAATAGGAGATTTTAGAAATACAGGTTTATTAGGTTGTATTGAATTGGTAAAAAATAAAAAATCAAAAGAGCCAATGGCTCCTTTTAATGCCAATGCCACCGAAATGACCGTAATGAATAAAGTTGCTGCAAAAATTAAAGAATTAGGCATGTACACATTTGTAAGATGGAATTATATTTTTATAGCACCGCCACTAATTGTAACCAAAAAACAAGTTGATGAAGGATTAGCAATTATAAGCGAAGCTATTAAAATTGCCGATACCCATTATGCTGAATAACTAATTTTAAATTTTAAATTACCTTTTGGATTTCAAATTCAAAACATAAAATTTAAAATAATGACCAATAACCAAAACATACCTGCAACATCTTCCTTATTTAGTGAAGACCTAGCTCCTGTTCCCCAACAAAAAAGAAAATGGGGAACATGGAACTATGCTGCACTTTGGATTAGTATGAGTTTATGTATTCCAACTTATATGTTGGCAAGCTCATTAATACAAGGCGGTATGAATTGGTGGCAAGCTATCTTCACTATTTTTTTAGGAAACAGCATTGTATTAGTTCCTATGATTTTAAACGGGCATGCCGGAGCAAAATATGGTATTTCATTCCCCGTATTTGCAAGAGCAAGCTTTGGAACAAAAGGAGCAAATATTCCTGCAATTCTAAGAGCAATAGTTGCTTGTGGTTGGTTTGGTATTCAAACATGGATTGGCGGATTTTCAATCTATCAAATCTTACACATTTTTATTCCTTCTGTAAATGATTGGCCACAAATTTTTCCACAATGGATGCAATTGCAAACAGCACCCGCATTATGCTTTATTGTTTTCTGGTTTATAAATATGTATGTAGTTTATTTAGGTGTTGATAGCATAAAAAAATTATTAGTATTTAAAGCATTTTTTTTACCTGCTGCTGCATTGGCATTATTATTTTGGGCTATTAAAGCAGCACATGGTTTAGGGCCTATTTTAAATACACCATCAAAATTTACAAGCTCTACAGAGTTTTGGCATTTCTTTTTTCCTGCATTAACCGGTATGATTGGTTTTTGGGCAACACTTTCTTTAAACATTCCCGATTTTACCCGATATGCAACTTCACAAAAAGCACAAATAAATGGGCAAATAATAGGCCTCCCTCCTTCTATGACTTTGTTTGCATTTATTGGTGTTGTTGTAACTTCTGCAACCACAATTGTATTTGGCACAACTATTTGGGATCCTGTTGCATTAGCAGGAAAATTTCAAGATAAATGGTTAGTATGTTTTGCAATGTTAGCTATTGCATTATCAACACTTGCCACTAATATTGCCGCAAATATTGTAAGCCCTGCAAACGATTTTGCTCATCTTTCACCACAAAAAATTTCGTTTAGAACAGGAGGTTATATTACCGGAATTATTGGTATTTTAATATTACCTTGGAAATTAGTTGCAGACCCATCAGGGTATATTTTTACATGGTTAGTAGCTTACTCAAGTTTATTAGGCCCTATTGGCGGAATTATGATTGTAGATTATTTCTTCTTAAGAAAAAAAGAATTAAGTGTAACAGATTTATTTAATGCCAAAGGAATATACAGTTATAAAAACGGAATTAATACAAAAGCAATAATAGCTTTAGTTACAGGTATTTTACCTAATGTTCCAGGCTTTTTAGTTGCAGTAAAAATTATTACTGCCAATAGTTTTCCTGCATGGATTGTTAGCTTATACAACTACTCGTGGTTTGTAGGTTTTTTTGTAAGTGCTATTGTATACGCTTTATTAATGAAAAAAAAGTGATAGAAAAGTTGAAAAAACACAATGCTATATTTTGATTGGACAAAACATATAGTGTTGAAAAAAGATATTTAACAGAGAAGAATTTTTGAAACACAGATTGAGAATGAAACAACAAAGCTAAAATAGTTTTCAAAAATAATTATCATATATCAAAAAAATATATAATGTCAATACTTATAAAAAACGGAAATATTATTACGGCAACAGACAATTATGTTGCAGATATTTTTATTGAAGAAGAAACCATAAAAGCAATTGGAAAAAATTTAAGCATAACTGCCACTGAAACAATAGATGCATCGGGAATGTTAGTAATGCCCGGTGGCATTGACCCTCACGTTCATTTAGACATGCCTTTTATGGGCACTTATTCAAGCGATAGTTATGAAACAGGTACACGAGCTGCATTATACGGCGGCACAACAACTGTTATAGATTTTATTTTACAAAAGCAAGGCAACAGCCTACAATCTGCTTTACAAGAATGGAAAAATAGAAGTGATAATAATTGCTACGGAGATTATAGCTTTCACATGGCGGTAACAGATTTTAATGATTCAACAAAAAAAGAAATAAAACATTTTATTGAAGAAGAAGGCATTACTTCTTTCAAAACATTTATGGCATATAAAGGTGCATTAATGATTGATGACCGACAAATGATTGGTTTAATGGAAGAAGTAAAGAAACATGGCGGACTAATTAATGTACATGCAACCAACGGCGATATGATTGATTACTTAGTTGCCAAACATAAAGCAGAAGGCAAATACTCTCCCTTATATCATTATTTATCTCAACCAGAAATTACCGAAGCCGAAGCCAGCGAACGTTTTGTAGATATGGCAAGTTATACGGGTTGCCCGGGTTATATTGTTCATTTAACTTGTGAAGGTGCTTTAAATGCTGTAAGAAATGCTACAAGAAGAAATCAAAAAATATTTGTAGAAACCTGTATTCAATATTTAATTATTGATGCTTCATTATACGAAAGAGAAGATGGAGCAAAATGGGTTATGAGCCCACCATTGCGTGAAAAGAAAGATCAACAAACACTTTGGGCAGGCATCAATCAAGGTTTAGTACAAGTAGTAGCAACAGACCATTGCCCTTTTATGTGGGAACAAAAATTAATGGGCAAAGATGATTTCAGTAAAATACCAAACGGACATCCTGCAATTGAAAACAGAATAGAACTATTATTTAGCGAAGGTGTAAATAAAGGAAAAATAACACTTAACAAATTTGTTGAAGTAGCCAGTACCAATGCTGCAAAAATTTTTGGAATGTTTCCCAAAAAAGGAACTATTGCAGTAGGTAGCGATGCAGATATTGTTTTATTTAACCCAAATGAAACACATACACTCTCTGCAAAAAATCATCACATGAATGTAGATTATAGTGGTTATGAAGGTTGGGAAGTAAAAGGAAAAGTAAAAACAGTTTTATTAAGAGGCAAAGTTACTATTGATAATAATAAATGTAAGATAGAGAAAGGCTTTGGCAAGTTTGTTAAACGTAATAAAGTTGCTCAAACAATTTAAGTTTTATTATTTGCTTAAATCAGAATAATGGAGATAGATTTAAAATATTAGGAAGAAATATTATTCTAATAAAAGTAATTGATGATTAAATAACAGAACGTACAAGTGTGCGACGCAACCATAACTGAATAGAATTACAAATGTTAGTAACAAAAAATATTTAAAACTTAAATAATATAAAGTGCCAAGAATAATAAAATCGGGTCTCATTCAACTATCTCTTCCTAAAACAGAAGGAGAAGGAACTATTGAAGAAATTAAAGAAGCAATGGTTCAAAAACATATCCCATTAATTGAAGAAGCAGGCAAACAAGGTGTACAAATACTCTGCTTTCAAGAAATTTTCAATACGCCTTATTTCTGTCCGGGGCAAGATCCGGCATGGTATGCAAGTGCCGAAACAGTTCCGGGTCCTACCATTGAGCGTATGCAGCAGTATGCAAAGAAATATCAAATGGTAATTATTGTTCCGGTATATGAAAAAGAACAAGCCGGCGTTTTATACAACACTGCTGCCGTAATTGATGCAGATGGAACTTATTTAGGTAAATACAGAAAAAATCATATTCCGCATACAGGTGGTTTTTGGGAAAAATATTTTTTTAAACCCGGAAACCTTGGCTATCCTGTATTCCAAACAAAATATGCAAAAGTTGGTGTATATATATGTTATGACAGACACTTTCCAGACGGAGCAAGATGTTTAGGCTTAAATGGAGCCGAAATAGTTTATAACCCATCTGCAACAACTGTTGGCCAATCTCAATATTTATGGAAATTAGAACAACCTGCACATGCTGTTGCCAATGGATATTTTATGGGGTGTATTAATAGAGTGGGAACAGAAAAACCTTGGAACTTAGGAAAATTTTATGGCACATCATATTTTGTAAACCCATTAGGACAAATTATTAAAGAAGCAAGTGAAGACAACGATGAATTATTAGTAGCAGAATTTGATTTAGATTTAATTGAACAAATAAGAAGCAAATGGCAATTTTATAGAGACAGAAGACCGGAAACCTATAATGAAATAACAAGATTATAAACTACAATGATTATAAATTTTAAATGTTGAACAAAACAACATACCTAATTTAAAAATCAAAATTTTAAATAATGATAAAAAATAATCGTCTAACTACAGAACAATACGAACATAACTTCAGCGATATTAAACCACCCTTTGAAACACAAGATGCAGCTTTAGTTGAAGCCAACCGTTGTTTATTTTGTTACGATGCTCCATGCACTAAAGCATGCCCAACAAGTATAGATGTACCAAAATTTATAAAACAAATAACCACATACAATGTAAAAGGTTCTGCCCACACTATTTTTCAATCAAATATTATGGGTGCAGGTTGCAGCAAAGTTTGTCCGGTAGAAAAATTATGTGAAGGGGCATGTGTATATAATTTAATGGAAGAGCCTCCTATTCCCATTGCAAAACTGCAACGTTATTCAACCGAAAAAGCCATAAATAATAATTGGCAATATTTTGAAAGAAAAAAATCAAACGGAAAAAAAGTAGCCGTTATTGGTGCAGGCCCCGCAGGTTTAAGCTGTGCCCATATTTTAACAAGAGAAGGTGTTGATGTTACCATATATGAAAAAGAAAATAAAGGCGGAGGATTAATGACATACGGAATTGCTGCTTACAAAGTAACACCACAGTTTTGTGAAGATGAAGTAAATTATATTTTAGGAATTGGTGGTATTGAAGTAAAATACAATCAAGAACTCGGCAAAAATATTTCTTTAGAAGAATTACAAAAAAATTACGATGCTATATATATAGCATTTGGTGTAGGGCTTGCCAATAAATTAAATATACCCGGAGAAGAGTTAGAAGGTGTAGAAGATGCCATAACATTTATTTATAATTTAAGAAGTAAAACATATAAAGAAATTTCTGTTGGAGATAAAGTTGCTGTAATTGGAATGGGTATGACAGCTATTGATGCTGCCACACAAGCCAAACGTTTAGGTGCCAAAGAAGTAACAATGGTGTATAGAAGAACAGAAGCAGAAAAAAGTTGCACACAACATGAATTAGATATTGCAAGATTAGATGGTTGTGCAACAATTTGGCTTGCAGCACCAAAAGAAATTGTAGGCGAAAATGGTAAAGTAAAAGCATTAATCTGCGATGTTATGCAACTAGCCGAACCCGATGCAAAAGGCAAACCATTGCCTGTACCAACCGGCCAAACATTAACCCTAAACGTAGATATGATTATAAAAGCAACCGGGCAAAACCCTTACTCAAACATCATTTCAGCGTATGCAATTGATAATAC
The DNA here is from genome assembly GCA_018267705.1 of Bacteroidota bacterium. GTDB lineage: Bacteria > Bacteroidota > Bacteroidia > Chitinophagales > Chitinophagaceae > CW01. The sequence continues at coordinate 369,863 of JAFDXX010000023.1, forward strand.
AAAAGGAAAAATAAACATTCAGCAATCGGCAACAAATGTTTCAAAAGTTTTTGCAGGCGGAGATTGTGTAAATGGAGGTAAAGAAGTTGTTGATGCTGTGCAGGCTGGTAAAGATGGAGCTGCTTCCATACTATCATTCCTTCAAATTAAAAATTAAAAATATACATTATAAATAACTATTTGTATAATTCAAAATTTAAAATAATCACAATGGCAGATATATCTTCAAACTTTCTAGGCATAAAATCACCCAATCCTTTTTGGTTAGCAAGTGCACCGCCAACCGATAAAAAAATAAACGTATTAAGAGCTTACGAAGCAGGCTGGGGTGGCGTTGTATGGAAAACATTAGGTTCACAAGTAAAAAATGTTTCTTCTCGCTATTCATCGGTAGATTATCACGGAAGCAGAGTAATGGGCTTTAATAATATTGAATTAATTAGTGATAGACCATTGGAGATTAATTTAAAAGAAATAACAGAAGTTGTAAAATTATTTCCCGACAGAGCCATGATAGTTTCTTTAATGGCAGATTCTACAAGAGAAGCATGGCATGAATTAATTAAAAAATGTGAAGATGCCGGTGCTATGGGTTTTGAATTAAACTTTGGTTGCCCACACGGAATGACAGAACGTGGTTTAGGTGCAGCTGTTGGCCAAGATCCTGAAATTGCCAAAATGGTGGTTGAATGGGTAATGGAAAAAGCAACCATTCCTGTTATTACAAAACTTACACCCAATGTTCACAGCGTAGTGCCTACAGGGAAAGCTTGTGTAGAAGCCGGCACTAATGCATTAAGTTTAATTAATACCATACAAAGCGTAACAGGTGTAGATTTAGATACACTTGTTCCTAATCCTTATGTAGCAGGCAAAAGCGTTTTTGGCGGATATTGTGGCCCCGCTGTAAAACCTATTGCTCTCAAATTTCTTACAACAATTGCACAAAATGCCACCACAAAAAAAGTTCCTATTAGTGGTATTGGAGGTATTAGCACATGGAGAGATGCAGTTGAATTTATGTTACTCGGCTCAAGTACCGTACAAGTATGTACCGCAGCTATGAAACATGGTTTTAGAATTGTAGAAGATATGTGTGAAGGATTAAATAATTGGATGGATGAAAAAGGATTTAAAACATTAAACGATTTTATTGGAAAGAGTGTGAGCAACATTACACATTGGGAAGATTTAGATATCAACTATCACCATGTAGCCAATATTAATCAAGACAAATGTATTCATTGCGGCCTATGTTATATTACTTGCGAAGACACTTCTCACCAAGCCATTAATCTAGATAAAGGAAATCCATACAACACTTATACAATAAAAGAACAAGATTGTGTTGGTTGTAATTTATGCAAATTAGTTTGCCCCGTAGATAATTGTATAACAATGGTTGAAAAACGTGTTGCACCCGAATACATTAATTGGAAAATGTGGCAAGAAAAAGGATTGCCTTTGAACGACCATTAATTAAATTAACAATCTAATTCAAAAGAGCTGTAATACTTTACAGTATTGGTTTTTGTTGAGGGAATTGATTACTTATCAATTCCCTTTTTTATATCAAATTTTTTTCTGCGTATTTCTTGTACAGGTACTTTTTGAATTTTACTTTCTAACCATGCAATAACATCTAAATACATAAACGATCGTGTTTCTATTGCATTACCTTCCAATTTTTCCAATTTTTCTTTTAATAATTTAAATGAAGGAATAATTTTATGCGGAGATAATGAAAACGATTTTCTTATAAATCGAAATATTTCTTCTTCTACAACACTTAGGTTTTTCATTTTAGCCATAAATCTATAAACAGATTTTATTAAATATTCCAACAACTCATAATTGCCCAATTCAAAATGTGCAATTAAATGCAGCAAACGTGCATAGCATTGTAAATCAATTCTTAAATCATATTTCTGATTAATGATTTTGTTTAAGTATTCAATAGTTTTTTCGTTATTACCACTGCCAAAATATAAACAAGCTATTTTGTAATAGAAGACTAACACTCTATGTTTATCTAAATGTAATTTATACGCTATAAGTTTTTCATTTATAATAGGCACTAATTGTAACCCTTCCGTAAATGTTCCTTCTAAAAAATGTTTATTAATTTTTGCAATATGTAAATACACAAATGTTTGAATGCGTACATTATCATTGGTTGCTGTACTCTGCGATTTTGAAAATACTTCAAACTGTTTTAGTGTTGTTTCAAATTTATCGTAATTGTTTAAATCAAAATGTGCACTTAATAAATTGTGTAACCCTTTTATATATTGGCTTGCTTCAACCGTTTTCATTAAAGTATATTCTTCAAACAAATCAACCCACTTTTGAGTATATCGGTAATACATTAATAAATCTTGCAATATAAATCCATACCAACAAAAAGATTGATATAAATATAATTTTTCGTAAAAGGTTAGTGTTTGAAAATTATACGATGGTAAATTGGTCTCAAAAAATATTCTTACTGCGTGTACATCTCGTTCATCTCTTGCATGACCATGTTTTATATACCAACTATACAATTCTAATGAAAGGTTGGATAGTTTATTGGTAAGTGAAAGATGTGTAGTAATTGCATCAGAATCTTTACTCAATTGCTCGGCACGGTTTTCTAAACTTCGTGTAATATGTAAGGCCTCAATTTTTTTTTCAAACAATATAGCTTGTAATTGATAAGTAATTTGATGATGTTGTTTTGCCGTTTCTTTTAATTTATCTAATACTTTTAAACTTTGTAAATACAACCCTTTATTGTATAATATTCTTGCAAAGTCCATCTGTTCATGCAATTGAATATCAATATTTTCTTTGTCTTCCAATACTCTAAGGCTCGATAGTATTTGTTTATACAAGTGAGCCCGCATATTAGAAAGTTGTTGCTTTAAAATATCTTTATTCTTTTTTAATAATAAAGTCTCATCATATTCAGTTGCTTTGTCTAACGCATCAAATAACTGTACAATTTTCAAATTTTCTCCACCCGAATTTCTTTGAACATATAGTTTAAAATTTCGTTTTTCGGCTTTAGTAAGCGACTTTATTAACTGAAAAAGTGTATCAGTACTTCTGTTGGGCATCGTATTTTATTTTACTTAAAACCCTTATAAATAGGGCATTTTATAAAAAATAGTCTTGTTGCATATCGTAATAAACCAGCTATTTTAATTATTATACGGTACAACTCTTCAATACTTTTAATTATACAACAACTACTTCATAGCAAGCAATAAAATTAATCTGTTATTCTTTATAAAGTAAACCTATCATGAATAAAAATAAAGTGCACATTTTTGATACCACACTTCGTGATGGCGAACAAGTGCCCGGCTGCAAGTTAAACACCAAAGAAAAAATTGAATTGGCATTAGTATTAGAAAACTTAGGTGTTGATATTATTGAAGCAGGTTTTCCTATCTCCTCTCCCGGCGATTTTGAAAGTGTAACCGAAATTTCTAAAATTATAAAAAATGCTTCCATTTGTGGATTAAGCCGTGCAGTACAAAAAGATATTGAAACTGCTGCTGCTGCTTTAAAACATGCAAAGCATCCACGTATTCACACAGGTATTGGCACTTCCGATATTCATATTAAAGGAAAATTTAATTCTACCAGAGAAGATATTTTGCAACGTGCCATACAATGTGTAAAGTGGGCAAAAAATTTTGTTGATGATGTTGAGTTTTATGCAGAAGATGCCGGCAGAACAGATAACGATTATTTAGCAAGTGTTGTAGAAAGCGTAATTAAAGCAGGTGCAACAGTTGTAAATATTCCCGATACAACAGGTTACTGTTTACCACACCAATACGGAGAAAAAATTGCTTATTTAATTAATCATGTTCCTAATATCGATAAAGCAATTATTTCTTGTCATTGCCATAACGATTTAGGTTTAGCAACTGCCAACTCAATTGCAGGTGTAATTGCAGGAGCAAGGCAAATTGAATGTACCATTAATGGTTTAGGAGAACGTGCAGGCAATACATCTTTAGAAGAAGTTGTAATGATTATTAAACAACATAAAGATTTAGGATTTTATACAAATATCAACTCTAAACAATTAAACCCAATGAGCCGTTTGGTGAGTGATACAATGCGTATGCCTGTTCAACCAAACAAAGCTATTGTTGGTGCAAATGCTTTCAGTCATTCATCGGGCATTCATCAAGATGGATTTTTAAAAAGTGCTATTACATATGAAATAATTAATCCCACCGAAGTTGGTGCAGATACCAGCAAAATAGTTTTAACTGCACGCAGTGGAAGAAGTGCATTGGCATTTCGTTTAAAAAATTTAGGTTATGATTTTAATAGAAATGAGGTAGATAATTTATATGAGAAATTCTTACAAATTGCAGATGCTAAAAAAGAAGTATTAGATGAAGATCTTCATGCAATGGCAAAAGTATTTGAAACAATTGAAGCATAAAATTATTTAGATATTGTAGAATGAATTTTAAATAATATCATTCATTACACATTCAAAATATAAAATTCAAAACAAAGTGAGTAAAACATTATTTGATAAAATTTGGGAAAAACATATTGTTCAAAAAATTGAAGATGGCCCCTCTGTTTTATATATTGATACCCATTTTATTCATGAAGTAACATCTCCACAAGCCTTTGCCGGATTGAATAAGAGAGGTATTAAAGTATTTCGTCCCAAACAAATTGTTGCTACAGCCGATCATAATGTGCCAACTTTAAATCAACATCTTCCTATTAAAGAAGAATTATCACGTTTGCAAGTTGAAGCCTTAATAAAAAATTGTGCAGAACATAATATTGAGTTATACGGATTAGGCCATCCATACCAAGGCATTGTACATGTAATTGGCCCTGAATTAGGCATTACACAACCCGGAAAAACAATAGTTTGTGGTGATAGTCATACATCTACACATGGAGCATTTGGTGCTATTGCTTTTGGCATTGGCACCAGCGAAGTTGAAATGGTTTTAGCAACACAATGTTTATTGCAAAGTAAACCAAAATTATTGCGTATCAATGTAGAAGGAGAATTAAATAAAGGTGTTGTTTCAAAAGATATTATTCTTTACATCATATCCTTAATATCTGCAAGCGGTGCAACAGGCTATGCAGTTGAGTTTGCAGGCAGTGCCATAAAAAGTTTAAGCATGGAAGCAAGAATGACTATTTGCAATATGAGTATTGAAATGGGTGCCCGCTGTGGTTTAATTGCCCCAGATGAAACAACTTTTAATTATATAAAAGAAAAACAATTTGCTCCTAAAGGAGATGAGTGGAATAAAAAATTAACCTACTGGAAAACTTTATTTACAGATGCCGATGCAGTATTTGACAAAGAAATAAACATTAATGCAAAAGATATTGAACCTATGATTACCTATGGCACAAACCCCGGAATGGGTATTGGTGTTACAAAAAATATTCCTAACATAAATGATATGGATGATAAAGAAAAAACATATTACGAAAAAAGTTTACATTATATGGGTTTAGAAGCAGGTACAAAAATGAAAGGTAAAAAAATAGATTATGTTTTTATAGGAAGTTGTACCAACAGCAGAATTGAAGATTTAAGAATGATTGCAAATTTTGTAAAAGGAAAACAAAAAGCAAAAGATGTTGAAGTGTGGATTGTACCCGGCAGCAAACAAGTAGAAGCACAAGCACAAAAAGAAGGTATTGATAAAATTTTAGTAGAAGCAGGTTTTATGCTTCGCCAACCAGGTTGTAGTGCATGTTTGGGAATGAATGAAGATAAAATTCCTGCAGGTAAATATTGCATCTCAACATCAAACAGAAATTTTGAAGGAAGGCAAGGCCCTAATGCACGTACATTTTTGGCAAGCCCTTTAACAGCAGCACTTGCAGCCATTACAGGTGAAGTTGGAGATGTGAGAGAATATTTAAATTAGAATGATAAATTATCATTCAACCTTAAAAATAATTTCCATGAGTATTAATATAAATATAACAGACGAAAAGAAAAAGAATGTATCTATCACTAAATTTCAATCTGAAAGAAAAATAATTCAATCGGCTGCAGTACCTATTGAATTAGAAAATATTGATACCGATCAAATTATTCCTGCACGCTTTTTAAAAGCAACTACAAGAGATGGATTTGGCAAAAATTTGTTTCGCGATTGGCGTTATGAAAACAATAATGAAACAAAACCTATAAAAGATTTTGCTTTAAACAATACAATTTATTCCGGCAAAATTTTAGTAGCAGGAAAAAATTTTGGTTGTGGTTCTTCACGCGAACATGCAGCTTGGGCAATTAAAGATTATGGGTTTGATGCAGTTGTAAGCAGCTTTTTTGCAGATATCTTTAAAAACAATGCATTAAATAATTTTTTATTGCCTGTACAAATAAGCGATGAGTTTTTACAAAAAATATTTAAAGCCATTAAAGAAGACGCTAATGCAGAACTTGAAATTAATTTAGAAGAACAATACATAAAAATTATATCAACAGCCGAACAAGAAAATTTTGAAATAAACAAATACAAAAAAACTTGTTTGCTGAATGGTTATGATGATATTGATTATTTATTAAACATTAAAAACAAAATTGAAGCTTTTGAGGCTGCAACTGTATAAATGCTAACATCAACCATTATAGTGCAAAATATCTGCGTTAATCAATACTCAAAAAATGTATTGAACAATGTTTCATTTATCCTTAATACAAACGAGCATTTAGCAATTATTGGTGAAAGCGGAAGCGGGAAAACTATCTTGGCAAAAGCAATTGCAGGACAATTATTTTCAAAAGGGAATATTCAAATCAACTATTCAGAAAATGATAGCTTACAAAATAAAATTCTTTTTGTAGAACATACAGAAGTATATAAAAATCTATCAAACGTTTCAAACTTTTACTATCAGCAACGTTTTAATAGTTGCGATGCAGATGATGCAAATACTTTACAACAAGAACTGCAAAAATTATCAACCAATAATTTTCAAGTTAATACTCTTTTAGAAAAATTAAATTTATTACACAGAATACGAACTCCATTAATTCAACTTTCTAACGGAGAGCAAAAAAAATTACAGATTATTAAAGCATTAATTCAACAACCAAAAATATTAATTCTTGATAAAGTATTTACCGGATTAGATACCAATAGCAGAAATGAATTAGAACAATTGCTTTATAATTTATCTACCAAAGGCACTACAATTATTTTAATAACAGATGAAAACAATATCCCCTTTTTTCTAACACATATTGCAGTGCTAACAAATGGCAACTTAACTCAGTTTACACAAAAAGAAAATTTCAAATTAAGTACCACAAAAAATATTTCTTACAATCAAAACAAAATTCCTAAAAACCAACAACAGCAAACATTTCATTCAATTGTTTCAATGAAAAATGTTTCTGTTAGTTATATAAATAAAATAATTCTTCAAAATATTAATTGGCAAGTAAAACAAGGTGAACGTTGGCTAATAAAAGGAGCGAATGGTGCAGGCAAATCAACTTTATTAAGTTTAATTACCGGCGATAATCCGCAAGCTTATGCAAACGAAATTTATTTGTTTGATAAAAAACGCGGCAGTGGTGAAAGCATTTGGGAATTAAAAAATAAAATAGGATATGTTTCACCCGAGTTACACAAATATTTCGATAAGTCTATCAACATTGAACATGCTGTTGCAAGTGGTTTTTACGATACAATGGGTTTGTATAAACCTATCAGCATTCAGCAAAAAGAAAATATAAAGCAATGGTTAGATTTTTTTGGGCTATCTCATGTGCGTAACAAATCCCTTTCTGCGGTTTCTACCGGCGAACAACGTTTAGCTCTTATAGCAAGAGCTTTCGTAAAAAATCCGCCATTGCTTGTTTTAGATGAACCTTGTCAAAATTTAGACAATAACCATATACAACAAATTATACAATTAATAAATAACCTCTGCTCACAAACAAATGCAACAATAATTTATGTAAGCCATTATACGAATGAAATACCGGAATGTATTACCAACGTACTTGAATTAAATAATGGCATTGCAACTATTTATACTAAAGAAAAAATTAAAGTAGCCTAATATGAAAAAAAATATTGCAGTAATTAATGGAGATGGCATTGGCCCCGAAGTAACAACACAATCTGTTCGTATACTAAATGCAATTGCTGAAAAATTTAATCATGAATTTAATTACACCTATTGCTTAATGGGTGCTTGTGCTATTGATGAAACAGGTTCTCCCCTGCCTAATGAAACTATTGAAGTTTGCTTAAATAGTGATGCAATTTTATTTGGAGCAATTGGCCATCCTAAATACGATAATGACCCCACCGCAAAAGTTAGACCTGAACAAGGTTTACTAAAACTCAGAAAATCTTTACAACTATACGGAAACATACGCCCCATTAATACATATCCATCATTAGAACATTTATCTCCATTAAAAGCAAAGCAATTAGAAAACGTTGATTTTATTATTTATCGTGAATTAACAGGCGGAATTTATTTTGGCAAAAAAGAATTAAATGATGATAAAACAAAAGCATTAGATGAATGTACTTATTCAAAAGAAGAAATAGAACGCATTACACATTTAGCATTTAAGCAAGCACAACAAAGAAAAAACAAATTAACATTAGTAGATAAAGCCAATGTTTTAGAAACCTCACGTTTATGGAGAAAAGTAGTACAAGAAATTGCACCACAATATCCCAACGTAAAAGTTGATTACATGTTTGTAGATAATGCCGCCATGCAAATTATTCTTAACCCACAACAGTTTGATGTAATACTTACCGAAAATATGTTTGGAGATATTATTAGCGATGAAGCAAGTGTACTAAGCGGTTCATTAGGCTTATTACCCTCAGCATCTGTTGGTGTTTGCACTGCATTATTCGAGCCCATTCATGGCTCCTACCCACAAGCAGCAGGAAAAGATATTGCCAACCCCTTAGGTTCTATTTTATCAGCATCTATGATGTTAGATTATTTTAATATGCAAAAAGAAGCTCAATTAATTAAAGATGCATGCAATTGGGCATTACAAAACAAATTCGTAACAAAAGATATTGATCCTATTAATTTCTATTTCACTTCTACCATAGGAGAATTGATTTGCGATTTTATTTTAGGAAAAATTCATGGAGATGTAAACCACGAAAATGTTCAGTTAAGAAAATCAACCATCATTTAACAAGATGAGTGATAAATAAAAAAGTTCTTTGTAGTTTCAATAGAGGTGTTACATTTGCATACACACAACACTTCTATGGTATCAAGCAAGTTCAATAAGGCAATCATCAGCAACATCGCAATTATTATTGTCATTATTATTCCTGCACTGCACGGAGGTGTAAGTATCATGTAAAAAATAACTTGTTATAACATGAAACCCGCCTCCAAAAAGGCGGGTTTTTTATTTGTTATTACTATAAAAAATAAAAAAAAATATGAACCCAACTTTAACACATTAATGAAACACCTGTTGCGTCGCACTCTTCAACACATTGTTCAATATTGAACAAAACGTACAAGTGAGTGACACAACAAAAGCTAAATAAAATTACATAAGCTAAGTACAAAAAAATAAAATGACAGAATTAAACAAATACAGCAAAACACTAACACAAGATGCAACACAACCTGCAGCACAAGCAATGTATTATGCCATTGGTTTTAAAGAAGAAGATTTTTCAAAACCACAAGTGGGCATTGTAAGCATGGGTTGGGATGGCAACCCTTGTAACATGCATCTAAACGATTTAGCAGCAAAAGTGAAAAAGAGTGTAAATAAAACAGGTTTATTAGGTTTAAACTTTTACACCATTGGCGTAAGCGATGGAATTAGTATGGGAACAGATGGTATGCGTTATAGTTTAGTAAGCAGAGATGTAATTGCCGATAGCATTGAAACTAATGCAGGTGCTCAATATTACGATGCAATAATTGGTATTCCCGGCTGCGATAAAAATATGCCGGGTACTATTATGGCAATGGGAAGATTAAATCGTCCGTCCATAATGTTGTATGGCGGCACTATTGCACCAGGGCATTATAAAGGCGAAGATTTAAATATAGTTTCTGCATTTGAAGCATTAGGACAAAAAATTGCAGGCAACTTATCTGAAGGAGATTTCAAAGGAATCATTCAACATGCTTGTCCGGGTGCCGGTGCATGCGGTGGCATGTACACAGCAAATACAATGGCTTCGGCCATTGAAGCATTGGGTATGAGTTTGCCATATTCATCATCCAACCCCGCATTAAGTAAAGAAAAACTAAAAGAATGTAATACTGTTGGTAAAGCAATAAAAACATTATTACAAAAAGATATTAAACCAAAAGATATTATGACACGTAAAGCATTTGAAAATGCAATTACAGTTGTAATGGTTTTGGGTGGAAGCACCAATGCTGTATTACATTTAATTGCTATGGCTAAAAGTGTAGGTATTGAATTAACGCAAGATGATTTTCAAAAAATAAGTAATAAAACACCCTTGCTTGCAGACTTTAAACCCAGCGGTAAATATTTAATGGAAGATTTGCATAAACATGGTGGCGTACCTGCAGTAATGAAATATTTATTAAGCAAAAAAATGTTGCATGGAGATTGTTTAACCGTAACTGGAAAAACCATGAAACAAAATTTGAAAAAAGCACCCAATTTAAATTTTGAAATTCAAGATATTATTCACCCCATAGAAAATCCTTTAAAAGCAACAGGGCATTTACAAATTCTTTACGGCAATCTTGCAACAGGCGGAAGTGTTGCAAAAATTACAGGAAAAGAAGGTGAACGTTTTGAAGGAACAGCAAGAGTATTTGATGGCGAACATGATTTTATTAAAGGCATTCAAAATAAAAGAGTACATGCAGGAGATGTTGTTGTTATTAGAAACATTGGTCCTAAAGGAGCACCTGGAATGCCCGAAATGCTTAAACCTACAGGAGCTTTAATTGGTGCAGGTTTGGGCAAAACTGTTGCATTAATTACCGATGGAAGATTTAGCGGTGGTACACATGGTTTTGTAGTTGGGCATATTACACCTGAAGCATACAATGGAGGCTTAATAGGTTTAGTAGAAGATAATGATATTATTGAAATTGATGCCGTAAAAAATACAATTACATTAAAAGTAAGTAACGAAATAATTGCACAACGCAAAGCTAATTGGAAACAACCTACCTTAAAAGCAACTAACGGTGTTTTATACAAATATGCAAAATTAGTAAAAACTGCAGCCGAAGGCTGTGTAACAGATGAAGACTAATGATGAATGAGAATTACAAATTAAGAATTATAAATTATTAATATATGAACGCTGAATTAAATACTATTGAATTATCAGAATCAAAAAAAACTATTACTCCATCTGTAGAAGTCGAAAGTAATATCTCAGGTTCTGTTGCAGTTTTAGAAGCATTGATTGCTGAAAATGTACAAACCATTTTCGGTTATCCCGGTGGTGCCATTATGCCTATATATGATGCATTATATGATTATACTAACAAGCTAGAACATATATTGGTTAGACATGAACAAGGTTCTATTCATGCTGCTCAAGGTTTTGCAAGAACATCGGGAAAAGTGGGTGTAGTATTTGCAACAAGCGGTCCGGGAGCAACAAATCTTGTAACGGGTTTAGCAGATGCTATGATTGACAGCACCCCGCTTGTGTGTATTACAGGGCAAGTATTTGCTCATTTATTAGGTACCGATGCATTTCAAGAAACCGATATCATAAATATTACAACACCAGTTACAAAATGGAATTATCAAATTACCGATGCAACCGAAATTCCACATGTATTAGCAAAAGCATTTTACATTGCAAAAACAGGAAGACCAGGACCTGTGTTGATTGATATTACCAAAAATGCACAACTTCAAAAATTTAATTATAACGGCTACAAAAAATGCAATCATATAAGAAGTTATCGTCCTAAACCAATTGTTCGCAAAGAATATATTGAACAAGCTGCACAACTTATCAATCAAGCTAAAAAACCATTCGTAATTTTTGGGCAAGGTGTTATATTAGGCAAAGCAGAAAAAGAGTTTACACAATTTATTGAAAAAGGTGGCATACCCTCTGCATGGACAATTATGGGCATGAGTGCCATTCCTACAACACATCCACTTGGCGTAGGTATGTTAGGAATGCACGGAAATTATGCACCCAATGTTTTAACCAATGAATGTGATGTTTTAATTGCAATAGGAATGCGTTTTGATGATAGAGTTACCGGAAGATTAGACAAATATGCTAAGCAAGCACAAATCATTCATTTTGATATTGATCCCGCAGAAATAGATAAAAACGTAAAAACAACCATTCCTGTTTGGGGAGATTGTAAAGAAACTTTACCGCTACTCACACAATTAATTGAAAAGAAAAATCATAATGCATGGCTGCAACAATTTAGAGAATTAGAAAAAAAAGAAATAGAAAAAGTTATACATGATGAATTAAATCCTAAAGATGAAACAATGACAATGGGCGAAGTAATTAAAACCATTAATGAATTAACCAATGGTAATGCAATTATTGTAACAGATGTTGGTCAGCATCAAATGGTGGCTTGCCGTTATGCAAAAATGAACCATTCAAAAAGCAATATAACAAGCGGTGGCTTAGGCACAATGGGCTTTGGTTTACCCGCTGCAATTGGTGCAAAATATGGAGATACAAAAAAAACAGTTATTGCCATAATTGGTGATGGCGGCATACAAATGACCATTCAAGAATTAGGTACCATTATGCAGTTTAATATAGATGTAAAAATTTTAATATTAAATAATCAATTTTTAGGAATGGTGCGTCAATGGCAACAACTCTTCCATGAAAAAAGATATTCGTTTGTAAATATTACTTCACCCGATTATGTGCAAGTAGCAAAAGGCTATGGTATTATAGGTAGCAGTATTTCTAAACGAGAAGATTTAAAAACTGCTTTACAAAATATGTTGCAACACAACGGAAGTTATTTATTAGAAGTAATGGTAGGTAAAGAAAATAATGTATTTCCTATGGTTCCGCAAGGGAAAGGCGTAGCTGAAATTGTATTAACAAAAGAAGAAATTTAAAAGAAAAAATTTTAGTTTAAAAAGCTGCTCTATCAAAAGTAAAAAATATGAAACAAGAATATACCATAACAATTTATACCGAGAACCAAATCGGTTTACTCAATCGCATTGCTATTATTTTTTCAAGAAGAAAAATAAGCATTGAAAGTTTCAACACTTCGCCAACAGAATCGGATAGTGTTTACAGGTTTACTATTGTGATAAATGAAACAGAAGATGTTGTAAAAAAACTTTGCAAACAAATTGAAAAACAAGTTGAAGTTTTAAAAGCATACTACAACACCAACGATGAAATTGTATGGCAAGAAATGGGTTTATTTAAAGTACCTGCCGATATTATTGCAGCCAAAGTTCCGGTAGAAAGGCTTTTACGCGAGTATGGAGCAAAAGCAGTTGTTATTCGTAACGATTATATTGTTTTTGAAACCACAGGGCATAGAGAGGAAATTGAAAAATTAATTAACGCCTTAGAACCTTATGGGTTAATTGAATTTGTACGCAGTGCAAGAGTTGCTATTATTAAAAACAGCAAAGGATTTCACGATAAATTAAAAGAGTTTGAAAAAAGCGAACCAGCAGAAGAGTTAATTGAAAATGAGTTTTTAAACCAACAAGAAGAAGTGTTTAGCATGTAACAACCATATAAATGTTGAATAATATAATAAATAATAATCAATTCAACATTCAAACCTTAAAATAAAAAATAAAAAACAACACAATGGCAAAATTAAATTTTGGTGGCGTTGAAGAAAACGTTGTAACCCGCGATGAATTCCCTTTAGCAAAAGCTCAAGAAGTATTAAAAAATGAAACAGTTGCCGTAATTGGTTACGGCGTACAAGGCCCTGGGCAAGCATTAAACCAACGCGATAACGGAATTAATGTTATTGTTGGGCAAAGAAAAAATTCTAAAACATGGGATAAAGCCATTCGTGATGGTTTTGTTCCCGGCGAAACTTTATTTGAAATTGAAGAAGCATTACAACGTGGCACAATCATTTGCTATTTATTAAGTGATGCTGCACAAATTGCACTATGGCCAACTGTACAAAAACATTTAACTGCAGGTAAAGCATTATATTTTTCTCATGGCTTTGGCATCACATTCAATAATCAAACAAATATTATTCCTCCAAAAGATGTAGATGTTTTTTTAGTAGCACCAAAAGGTAGCGGTACAAGTTTAAGAAGAATGTTTTTACAAGGAAGAGGTTTAAACAGTTCTTACGCAATTTATCAAGATGCAACGGGCAAAGCAAAAGAAAGAGTAATTGCCTTGGGCATTGCAGTTGGCAGCGGATATTTATTTGAAACAGATTTTAAGAAAGAAGTATATAGTGATTTAACCGGTGAACGCGGAACATTAATGGGTTGCATACAAGGAATTTTTGCAGCACAATACCAAGTACTAAGAGAAAGAGGCCACTCTCCTTCTGAAGCATTTAATGAAACTGTTGAAGAATTAACACAATCATTAATGCCATTAGTTGCAGAAAATGGAATGGATTGGATGTATGCAAACTGCTCTACCACTGCACAACGCGGTGCATTAGATTGGTGGAAAAAATTTAGAGATGCAACCTTACCTGTGTTTAATGACTTATATTCAAGCGTTGCAGCAGGAAAAGAAAGCCAACGAAGCATTGACAGCAACTCGCAAACTGATTATCGCGAAAAGTTAGATGCTGAATTAAAAGAATTACGTGAAAGTGAAATGTGGCAAGCAGGAAAAACAGTACGTTCACTTCGTCCTGAAAATCAAAAAGTATAATGCAATCAGCAACAACATATCAATTAGATTTCAATACTGCAAAGCAAAGACTTCACAATATTGCTTTACATACACCTTTACAACTCAATCATCATCTCTCAAAAAAATACAATTGCAAAATTTATTTAAAGCGAGAAGATTTACAAATAGTGCGTTCTTACAAACTACGCGGTGCATATAATATGATGAGTAGTTTAACTACCGAACAGTTGCAACACGGTGTTGTTTGTGCAAGTGCCGGCAATCATGCACAAGGTTTTGCCTATAGTTGTAAAAAATTAAATGTAAAGGGCGTTGTATTTATGCCAAGCATTACACCCAAACAAAAAATAACACAAACAAAAATGTTTGGAGAGGAAAATATAAAAATAAAATTGGTTGGCGATACTTACGATGATTGTGCCATTGCTGCAAAAAAATTCACCGAAGAAAATAATATGGTTTTCATTCCTCCCTTTGATGATTATAAAATTATTGAAGGGCAAGGAACTGTTGGCGTTGAAATTTTAGAAGAACTAAACAATATTGATTATGTGTTTATTCCGGTTGGCGGCGGCGGGCTAGCAGCAGGTATTGGCACATACTTTAAAACTTTTTCACCACAAACAAAAATTATTGGTTTAGAACCAGAAGGTGCACCATCTATGCAGGCTGCATTAAAAGCAGGACATCCTGTTACATTAGAAACAATTGACAAGTTTGTGGATGGTGCTGCAGTAAAAAAAATTGGCGATATAACTTTTGCATTATGTAAAAATGTATTAAGTGATATGCATTCTATTCCTGAAGGAAAAGTTTGTTCAACCATTTTAAAATTATATAACGAAGATGCAATTGTTGTTGAACCTGCAGGTGCATTAAGCATTGCAGCATTAGACAATTATGCAAATGAAATAAAAGGGAAAACCATTGTGTGTATTGTAAGTGGTAGTAATAATGATATTGATAGAATGCCGGAAATAAAAGAACGCAGTTTGCAATACGAAGGATTAAAACATTATTTCTTAGTTCGTTTTGCACAACGCCCAGGTGCATTAAAAGAATTTGTAAATTATGTGTTAGGAAAGAATGATGACATTACACGTTTTGAATACATGCAAAAAACAAATAAAGAGTCAGGGCATGCGTTGGTAGGTATTGAGTTACAACGAAAAGAAGATTATAAACACTTAATGGAAAAAATGAAACAATATGGAATTGATTATTCTGAAATTAATAAAAACGATACACTATTTGGATATTTAATTTAAATGTGAAAAACTAATACGTGCCTTTTAATTAAGAAAGTTTTATTTTTAGTTCGATTGCTTTAGCCATATATTTTATAACACTTTTTATATAAATAATTATATGACAAGCAGTCACGGTTTATACCATCCTTCTTTTGAGCATGATGCATGCGGTATTGGTTTTGTTGCCAACATTAAAGGTTACAAATCACACCAAATTATTTCAGATGCACTCACTATTTTAGAAAACATGGAACACCGTGGTGCCTGCGGTTGCGAAAACAATACAGGCGATGGGGCAGGCATTATTATGCAAACTCCTCATGAATTTTTTTTTGATGAATGTGTGAAGTTAGGCGTTCATCTTCCGGCTTATGGAAAATATGGTGTTGGTGTTTTGTTCTTTCCAAAAGATATTCGTTTGAAAGAAGAATGTAGAGAAATATTTACACGTTCTGCAGAAAAATTAGGATTAGAAATTGTAACATACAGAAAAATTCCTGTAAACACATCTGATATTGGTGCCTCTGCATTAAATGTTCAACCCGAAATGGAGCAAGTATTTATTGCCTGCCCCGATTATATTAATAACGCTGATGATTTTGAAAGAAAATTATTTGTACTTCGTAACTATGCAAATCATACAATCAACAACACTATTAAAAAAGATGCGATAGGTTTTTATGTTGCATCCTTATCTTATAAAACAGTAGTTTATAAAGGGCAATTAACAAGCCATCAATTAAGAAATTATTTCCCAGATTTAAATAACAAAAGAATAGTAAGTGCATTTGGCTTAATTCATTCACGTTTTGCAACCAATACTTTCCCATCATGGAAATTAGCACAACCATTTCGCTACATTGCACATAACGGAGAAATAAATACTTTACAAGGAAATTTAAATTGGTTAAAAACCAGCGAGAAAGGTTTCATCTCTCCATACTTCAGCAAAGAAGAAATGGACATGTTATTACCCATAATTTTTGAAGGGCAAAGTGATAGTGCATGCTTAGATAACATGATTGAATTACTCACACTATGCGGAAGAAGTTTACCACATGTAATGATGATGTTAATTCCTGAAGCATGGGATGGACATGATGAAATGGATGCAACAAAAAAAGCTTTTTATGAATTTCATGCTGCATTTATGGAACCCTGGGATGGGCCTGCTTCTATTTCATTTACCGATGGAAAAATAATTGGTGCAACGCTTGACAGGAACGGGTTACGCCCATCACGCTATTGTGTTACAAATGATGACAGAGTTATTATGGCAAGTGAAACAGGCGTTCTACCTATCGATCCCTCTATCATTATTGAAAACGGAAGATTACAACCCGGAAAAATGTTTGTGGTGAATATGGAGCAAGGAAGAATTATAAGTGATGATGAATTAAAACAAAAAATATGTTCACAAAAACCTTATGCCGAATGGTTGAACAAATTTAAAATTCGTTTAGAAGAATTGCCCGAACCAAGAGTAATGTTTACACATTTAGAACATGAGCAAGTATCTAAATACCAAAAAGCATTTGGCTATTCAACAGAAGATTTAGAAACCATTATTGCACCAATGGCATTAGATGGCAAAGAACCCATTGGAAGTATGGGAACCGATACCCCTTTAGCTGTATTGAGTGAACAACCACAACATTTATCATCTTATTTTAAACAATTATTTGCACAAGTAACCAATCCTCCTATTGATCCTATCAGAGAAAAATTGGTAATGAGCTTGGCAACTTTTGCAGGCAACAACGGCAACCTGTTAATTGAAGATCCATTAGATTGCCACAGTGTAGCATTAAAACATCCAATACTAAATAATTATGAGTTAGAAAAAATTAGAAGTATAGATACCGGAATTTTTCAAGCAAAAACTTTACAAACTTATTTCCGAGCAGATGGCAAAGCTGGTTCCTTACAAAAAGGATTAGAAAGATTATGCCGCTATGCGAATGATGCAGTGGAAGATGGCTTTGAAGTATTAATATTAACAGATAGAGCTATTGATAGTGAACATGCCCCTATCCCATCTTTACTGGCATGTGCCGCAGTACACCATCATTTAATAAGAAAAGGTTATCGTGGCCAAGTAGGTATTATTGTTGAAGCAGGCGACATTTGGGAAGTACATCATTTTGCATGTTTAATTGGTTTTGGTGCAACGGCAATTAACCCTTATCTCGCTTTATCTACCATTCGTGATATGAAATTGAGCGGAAAAATTAAAACAGATTTAAAAGTAGATGATTTGAAAAAAAATTATATAAAATCTGTTTGTGATGGGTTACTGAAAGTATTCTCTAAAATGGGAATATCAACTTTACAATCTTATCAAGGTGCACAAATATTTGAAATACTAGGATTAAATAAAACAGTAGTTGATAAATATTTTACCGGAACAATTTCACGTATTGAAGGATTAGGACTAGATGAAATTGCAAAAGAAGCTTTAGCAAAACATCAGTTTGCATTCAATAAAAAAAATATTGCTACTAACCGTTTACCTGTTGGTGGTTTATACCAATGGAAACGAAAAGGAGAATTTCATTTATTCAATCCAACTACTATTCATCTATTGCAATATTCAACAAGAATGAATGATTACAATACTTTCAAAAAATATACAAAACATATTAACGAACAAAGTGAAAAAGCTTGCACATTAAGAAGTTTATTAGAATTTAAACGCAATCACCCTTCTATTTCAATTGATGAAGTAGAACCCGCAGAAAACATATATAAAAGATTTGCAACTGGTGCCATGAGCTTTGGTTCTATTTCACATGAAGCCCATAGTACATTAGCAATTGCAATGAATCGTTTAGGAGCAAAAAGTAACACAGGTGAAGGTGGTGAAGATGAAATGCGATATAATAAATTACCGAATGGAGATAGCATGCGTAGTGCTATTAAACAAGTTGCATCAGCACGTTTTGGCGTTACCAGTTTATATTTAACCGAAGCAGATGAATTACAAATTAAAATGGCACAAGGTGCTAAACCAGGTGAAGGTGGGCAATTAGCAGGGCATAAAGTTGATGAATGGATTGGAAAAGTTCGTCATTCAACTCCGGGTGTTGGATTAATTTCTCCGCCACCGCATCATGATATTTACTCAATTGAAGATTTGGCACAATTAATTTTTGATTTAAAAAATGCGAACAGAAATGCACGCATTAATGTTAAGTTAGTTTCTAAAGCCGGTGTTGGCACAATTGCTGCAGGCGTAACCAAAGCAAAAGCAGATGTAGTACTAATTGCAGGATATGACGGCGGAACAGGTGCCTCCTCCATTTCATCTATTAAACATACAGGATTACCATGGGAATTAGGTTTAGCAGAAACACATCAAACATTAGTAAAAAATAAATTAAGAAGCAGAGTTATTGTGCAAGCAGATGGGCAAATGCGTACAGGGCGTGATATTGCCGTTGCAGCTTTACTCGGTGCAGAAGAATGGGGCATTGCAACTGCTGCATTAGTTGTTGAAGGTTGTATTATGATGCGTAAATGCCATTTAAATACTTGTCCGGTTGGTGTTGCAACACAAGATCCGGAATTAAGAACAAGGTATACTGGCAATGTTGATCATGTAATTAATTTCTTCAAATTTTTAGTGCAAGATTTAAGAGAAATAATGGCTGAATTAGGTTTCAAAACAATTAACGAAATGATTGGTCAAGTTGATTGTTTACAAATAAGAGAAGATATTAAACATTGGAAATATTCAAAATTAGATTTATCTCCTATCTTATATAAAGAAGAAACTTCTAAATATGTTGGATTACACAAACAAAAAGAACAAGACCATGAATTAAGTAATGTATTAGATTGGAAATTATTAAACATTGCTAAACCTGCCTTAGAAACAAAAACTAAAGTAAAAGCAACATTTGAGATAAAAAATACTGATAGAACTGTTGGAACAATTTTATCAAATGAACTAACTAAAATATATAGAAGTGCAGGGTTGCCTGATGATACCATTCATTTTAAATTTAAAGGAACAGCAGGACAAAGCTTTGGGGCATTCAATAACAAAGGAATTACATTAGAATTAGAAGGTGATGCCAATGATTATTTTGGAAAAGGATTAAGCGGTGCCAAATTAATTGTATATCCTTCTGCACAAGCAAAGTTTATTCCACAAGAAAATATTATTATAGGCAACGTTGCATTTTATGGTGCTACAAGTGGTGAAGCATATATAAGAGGCAAAGCTGGAGAACGATTTGCCGTACGAAACTCAGGTGCAACAACGGTTGTAGAAGGTGTTGGAGATCATGGCTGTGAATATATGACTGGCGGGAAAGTTGTAATACTAGGTGATATCGGAAGAAATTTTGCAGCAGGTATGAGTGGTGGTATAGCATACATATATAATATAAAAGAAAATTTTGTCAACAACTGCAATAAAGAAATGGTTGATTTAGATGAAATAGATGATAATGATATCATTGAATTAAAAGCATTATTAGAAAAACATTTTCAATACACACAAAGTACTGTTGCAAAATTTATATTAAGCGATTTACAAAATCAGATAAAAAACTTTATAAAAATATTTCCAAAAGATTATAAAAAGGCATTGCAAAACAAAAATGAAAAATTAATAATACATAATTCATAATTGTTAAATATACTTCATTCATCATTTATAACTATATCATGGGTAAAGCAACCGGTTTTTTAGAATTTACAAGAGAAATGCCTGCAAAAGCAAGTGTAGCAGAACGTTTACAACACTATAAAGAATTTGAACAACCATATACCGAAGAACAATTAAATCAACAAGCAGCACGTTGTATGAATTGCGGTGTTCCATTCTGTCATAATGGTTGCCCTTTAGGAAATATTATTCCGGAATTTAATGATGCCGTGTATAATGGCAATTGGGAAGAAGCATACAGCATCTTAACATCAACAAATAATTTTCCTGAATTTACCGGAAGAATTTGCCCTGCCCCTTGCGAGAGTGCATGTGTGTTAGGAATCAATCAACCTCCTGTTGTTATTGAAGAAATAGAAAAACATATTATTGAAATTGCATTCGATAAAAATTTTGTTCAACCACACAAACCCAATATTCGTACAGGGAAAAAAGTTGCTATCATAGGAAGCGGGCCTTCGGGTTTAGCTACTGCTGCACAATTAAATTATGCAGGGCATACCGTTATAGTTTTTGAAAGAGATGATGCTGCAGGTGGTTTATTGCGTTATGGTATTCCTGATTTTAAATTAGAGAAATGGGTAATTGATAGAAGAATAAAATTAATGGAAGAAGAAGGTATTACATTTAAATACCATAGTAATGTTGGTGTGAATATTAGTATCAACGATATTTTAAGAGAACACAATGCAGTTGTTTTAGCAGGTGGATCAACAATTCCACGCGATTTAAAAATTAAAGGAAGAGAATTAAACGGTGTTCATTTTGCTATGCCATTCTTAAAACAAAATAATAAAAGAGTTGCAGAAAAAGATTTTTTATTGCATGCTACTATTGAAAGCAATATTCTTTTAAATGAATTAAAAGCAACCAATAAAAATGTTGTTATAATTGGAGGTGGAGATACCGGAAGCGATTGTGTAGGAACTGCAAACAGACAGGGAGCTAAAACCATAACACAATTTGAATTAATGCCCAAACCAAGCATAGAGCGAACTCTATTCATGCCATGGCCAACATATCCAATGATTTTAAAAACAACTACATCACATGAAGAAGGGGTAAATAGACATTGGGCTGTTGCAACAAAAGAATTTATTGGAGATGAAAAAGGTAATTTAAAAGCATTAAAAATTGTTGATTTAGAATGGAAAATTACAGAAGAAGGTAAACCTGCAAACTTTGTAGAAATTGCAACAAGTGAAAGAGAAATTCCTTGCGAATTAGTTTTACTGGCAATGGGTTTTGTGCATCCGCAACATGAAGGTTTATTAGATGAATTAGAAATTGATTTAGATGAAAGAGGTAATGTAAAAGCAAGCGATAAATTATATCAAACAAATATTGCAAAAGTATTTACAGCCGGTGATATGAGAAGAGGACAAAGCTTAGTTGTATGGGCAATAAGTGAAGGAAGAGAATGTGCAAGAAAAGTAGATGAATTTTTAATGGGCACCTCTTTATTAGAAAGCAAAGACAATAGCGTTTTAAACGTAACAATTTAAATACAATATTTTTTAAATTATTTAAGCCGAATTTCTACCTGCATTAATAATACCGAAAGAACAACGCATGACTAGTTTTTCTAAAGATTTTTTGTGCGGAAATTCTGCTGATTGTTCTTCCATTTCACGAATTTTTGTAAACGCATATTGTTGAATGGTAAGCAATGGCAATACAATTCTTTCACGCATTTGAATAGATAATTTTTCAACAGGATAATCATGCATCAATTCAGCGTTTAATGATAATTTTTGTATATATGATTTTGTAAGTTCAAATTCATCGTATACCATATTCCATATTTCTCCATATTTTTCATGATGAGACAAAAACAAAGTAAGCGGAAAAAAACATTTTTGCATTACCATTTCACAGTTATCAATAAGCGTTTTAAAAAATAAAGAGTTTTGATATAGTGTTTGTAATTCATTCCATTTACCACTTTGCTCCATCTTTTTTAATGCAGTGCCAACGCCGTAAAAACCCGTTACATTTTGTTTTAATTGGCTCCATGCTCCAACAAAAGGAATAGCACGCAAATCTTCAAATGTTAGTTTAGATGATCCGCCTCTTTTTGTTGGCCTTGACCCAATATTAGTTTCAGCATAAAATCTTAAAGGGCTTGCATGTTCTAAATATTCTACAAAATAAGGATGCTCTTTTAATTGGATATAAGCTAAATAACTTTCTTCTGATAATAACTGCAACAATTCTTCTTGCTTTTTTTCTAATGTAATTTTTGAAGGAGAAAAAATATCGTTGGCTATTCCTGCATGAATTAATTGTTCAATATTATACTGTGCTGCTTCAATAGTACCAAAGTTTGAACTTATAGTTTGCCCTTGAATGGTTAATTGAATTTCTTTATTTGAAATGTTTTTTCCCATTGATGCATAAAACTGATGTGTTTTACCTCCGCCTCTTGCAGGTGGCCCTCCACGGCCATCAAAAAACAATACATCAATTCCATAATTATTTGAAAGAGCAGTTAATAATTCTTTTGCTTTATAAATACACCAGTTAGCCATTAAATAACCTCCATCCTTTGTTCCGTCAGAAAACCCTAACATAATTGTTTGCTTGTTTTGACGTTGTTGTAAATGTTTACGATACACTTCATTCTCATACAATTCTTTCATTATTTTTTCTGCCCGTTGCAAATCATCAATGGTTTCAAATAATGGAATAATGTCAATATGCATTTGTGTTTTTTCCCATCCACTTATTAAAAACAAACCATATACTTCTATTACGTTTAATGCACTGTTACAATGGCTAATAATGTAACGGTTACAACCTTTCTCTCCATTATATTTCTGAATGGTTTTAATAGTTTTAATAACATCTATCGTATCCTTATAAACATCATTCGATAAAATATTTTCTTGTAAATGTTGGTTAATAGATAGCAAAGAGTTTATTTTTTCTACATCATTCAGTTCAAAGTAGTTCTTGTTTAATAAATTGGTTTTAACAGCAAGTTCATTTAACACTTGTTCGTGAATACTGCTATCTTGTCTTATATCTAACGATGCAAAGTGTAGCCCAAACAATTCTACTTTATTTATTAATTCTTCAACTTGATTCACAAATAAATTACTGTGTTCATATATTAACTGACTTCTAATTTCATTTAATGCAATAATAATTTCATCTCTTGTTAAATCAAATTGATAATCGGGAATAAATAAATTATTATATAATCTTTTTTCTAATTTGGCTAAAGCAATATCAACATCTTTAAATGTTAATCTTCGTTTAAGTTTTCGCACATCAGTATAATAACATTTTATAATTGCACTACGCAATGCACCTGCCACTTGCAAAGTAATATCTGCTTTTACAAAAGGGTTTCCATCTCTATCTCCCCCGGGCCAAAAGCCCATTTTAATAATGGGGTTATTTAAATTGATGATTGATGAAAAATTATTTTTTATATAAGAAACAATTCTTCCTGATGCCTGATAAAAAACATTCTCTAAATACCAAACCAAACTAATAGCTTCATCATAAGGTGTTGGTTTTTGTTGTTGAAAGAATGGTGTTCTTCCCAACTGTTGTAAATAAGTATATATTTGGTTTTCGTTGTTGTTATTTATGGCTGAAGATAAATCGTGTATAATTCCTAAAACTGCATCTCTGTAAAATTGTGTGGGGTGTGCCGTTAATACTAATTGAATACAAAAATCATTCATTTTTTTAAATACAATTTCTTCCTGATTTTGTTTTTCAATTTCAAGTGAAAGATGTTTTAATGTTCCTTTCCCGTTCATATCATTAATTTGCTTGAAAGCCGCATCTTCTAACGCATCAAACAAAACCACTTGTCTTTCTACATATTGCACAAAACGAAACAATACATCTAATTTTTCTTGAGGGTTGGTGATAGATGTTTGTTTTGCAAAAAAATCTTCAATAATTTGAACGGGGCTTAATCTTTTTTTATACCCATCTTCACAATTCAATAAAAGCAAAGAAACCCATATACCTGTTTTTTCAATTCTATGAAAGGGAAGTGAAGTAAATAAACTATTATACAACTGAAACTTAATGGCCACAAGGTTTTTAAACGTTTGCAGATTAGCCGAATTAGACATATATATTTTTTTAGCAAATAAAAAAGCAGGCAATCATTAAACAAACACTAAAATACAAAAATGTTAAGCGTTTAGCTAATTTAATAAACTATCTTTTGTTGTATTATTTTTAAAACCTTTCAACCGATATACATAAAAATATCTTACTGCTTTACCACCACGCATTTGATTAATAACAACAGGTGCATGTATGTATGTAAATAACCCTCCATACACTTCTTTAACATTTAATGGCAAGTTTGATGGTACAATACAATAAGCATCATCGCCTTTTTGCAAAGGTTTTCTTTCTTTATTTAACCAAGCAAATTCATGTAAATCTTCTAATTTCCCTATACCAATTACTTCTTGGTGCGATTGTCTTGCCACATACATTTCAATATGTGCTGCCGGAAACCATTTTGCCACAACAATGGGCGTTCTATCTCGCATTATGCCCGTATGCAAATCATCCTCTACCAATGCAGCATATTGTTTTCCAAAATCTTTCCATCCACTTATATCTAATGTTGGACAATATTCTCCATAATTTTTTTCTTCTTTACTCCCTAAATTAAACGGAGCAAAATTGGCTAACAAAGTTCCCGCAAATAATATTACTATTACTAAACTTCCTGCAAATTTTAAAACAGTTGGAATAATACGATTTGTTTTTTCACTTAAATAAATTCCGGTTAATAACATGAATGGAATAAATGCAGGACCACTCCAATGCGGTAATGTTGGATTAAATAATGCAATCATCCAAAACACCAATAACATAGGAATACTCATACAAAGTAGCCATATTGTTTTATTAAATACAAATTTTTCTTTATGTTTTATACAGAAACCAATACCTAAAATAAATACAACATAAATAACAGGATTTTGATACAACAACTCTCCTACTATTTCTTGCACAAATGCATCAAATTGAATGGTATGATGCGTTACTCTTTCTGAATGAAAAGTGTAGGTAATAAATTTATTTTCAATGTTCCAATAAATAATAGGGAACAAACAAATAATTGTAACTAAACCTCCTACGTATAAAAATAGGTTAGCAAATAATTTTCTTTTTTTAAGAAGGATAAATAAACCAAAACCCATCCATAAAAATAAAGCATGCACTTTACTTAAAGTTGCTAAACCAATAGTTAAACCAAGTAATACTAACAATATTTTTTTATTAGTTATTGATAAGGTTTTTGTTTGATAAGATTCCTCTTTAATTAAAGCCATGCTGCTATCTTCAGCATGAGAATCATTAAACAAAATGCAACTCATTAAATACAAAGAAGCAGTCCAGAAAGGCATTTGCGGGCTATCTGGCAAAATAAACATTCCGGCAATAATACCTGTATAAACAGAGCAGTTGTATAATAATGCAGCATACCAGCCTGCTTTTGCAGAATGCAATTTTTTTGCTGTGAGAAAAATAAAATAAGATGAAACACCACAGCCAATAATAGCTCCTAAACGCATTGAAACATCATTAATCCAATTAAGATTTAATGTTGTTAAACGAATGAATAAACCAACCATTGGCGGATGGTCAAAATAACTCCAATCGGGTCTTAATGCATAAGTATAATAATATACTTCATCATTACCCAACTCTACAAATGTTGCAATAACTATTTTAAAAATGGAAGCAAAAACAATAAGATATATTAACCGTTTTTGATAATTTATTTCCATTACATAATCTTCTTATAATAAAAAATGTATGATTAATTAATTACTTACGAACCACCTAACTGCTAATTCGTATCCTTTTAAACCTAAACCAAAAATACTACCCACACTTTTACCTGACACATGAGATAATTTTCTAAAATCTTCTCTTGCATGTACATTAGAAATATGCACTTCAATAACAGGTGTTTTAATGGCAGCAATAGCATCGCCAATAGCAACAGAAGTATGTGTATATGCAGCAGGATTAATTATAATGCCATCAAACTCATAACCTACACGTTGTAATTCATTTACCAACTCTCCTTCTATATTTGATTGAAAATAGGTGAATGAAATATCGGGAAACATTTGTTGTAATGTTTGCATATACGTTTCAAAAGATTGATTGCCGTATATGTCTGTTTCTCTTTTTCCTAATAAATTTAAATTAGGCCCGTTAATGATAGCTATTTTCATACTGCTAATTACCTTCTTTTTTTTGAATAAAAAAAGCAACGGCAAAATACCATTGCTTTTTAGTTTAATAAGTCAACCAATTATTGTTGAATGATTATATCAGCACAATTCCATTCAACTGCTTTTGTTATTGTTTTTGTGAAAATTAATTTTTGTGCATCATTGCAACAAAGTCATCAAATAAATAGCGACTATCATGTGGGCCTGGTGTTGCTTCCGGATGATATTGCACACTAAATGCAGGTTTATCTTTTAAACGTATTCCTTCAATACTTTCATCATTCAAATTAATATGTGTTACCTCAACATTACTATTATTTTTAATTGATTCAGGATTTACGCCAAAACCATGATTTTGTGTTGTGATTTCACATTTTCCCGTAACAATATTTTTTACCGGATGATTTAAGCCCCTATGTCCGTGATGCATTTTAAAGGTTGAAATGCCGTTTGCTAATGCCAATAGCTGATGACCTAAACAAATACCAAACAAAGGTTTCTTTTCCTTTAAAATATCTTTAATTGTTTCTACTGCATAAGGCATTGCTGCAGGATCTCCTGGCCCGTTTGAAATAAAATAACCATCAGGGTTAAATTCTTTTAATTTACTTAAAGGGGTTTTAGCAGGATATACTTTTACATGTACACCACGTTCAACCAAACAATTCAAAATATTTTTCTTTACTCCTAAATCTAATACAGCTACTTTTAAATTACCACTTTTATTTCCTAATTCATATTCTGTTTTTGTACTTATAGTGCTTGATAATTCTAAGCCATCCATATTAGGGCATTGTGCTAATTCATATTTTAATTTTTCTATATCTGTTATTTCGGTTGATATAATGCAGTTCATAGCACCTTGTGTACGTACATGTGCTACCAATGCTCTAGTATCAATACCTTCAATTGCTATAATGTTATTAGCAATTAAATATTCATTTAAAGAACCTTTTGCTTGAATGCGACTAAATTGTTCTTCCAAATTTCTTCCTATTAAACCTTTAATTTTTACTGATTCACTTTCAACATCAGTATCTTTTATGCCATAATTACCAATATGTACGTTGTTCATAATAATAATCTGCCCTGTATAACTTGGGTCTGTAAATACTTCTTGGTAACCTGTCATTCCTGTATTAAAACAAATTTCTCCTGTAGTAGTTCCTATTTTACCAAATGATTGTCCGTAAAAAATATTTCCGTCGGCTAATAATAAGATTGCTTGTTTAGATGTGTTAGGCATTGAGATTAAACTTTAAATTTTCGCTTGCAAAGTAAAAAAGGCAACACTAAATCGTGCTGCCTTTTTATATAAACTTTTCAACATTATTAAAAATTATTCTGCTGGTTTTTCTTCAGTTGCATCTGCTACTATTGTTGCTTCTTCTACAGCAGGTGTTTCTGCTTTAGGTTCAGATTTTTTACGAGTAGCACGACGTGTTTTTTTAGCAGGTTCAGCAGCTTTAGCAACAGTTTTACCGTAAATTTCATTGAAATCTACTAGTTCAATCATTGCTTTTTCTCCATTATCACCTGGGCGAATTCCTAATTTAATAATTCTTGTATAACCACCCGGGCGGCTTGCAATTTTAGGTGCAACAACTGTAAATAATTCTTTTACAGCTGCTTTATTTTGTAAATGTGCAAACACCATTCTGTGTTGGTGGCTTATTTGTTCTTTGCTTTCGCCTTTTTTGGTTTTAGTTAATAAAGGCTCAACATAAGTACGCAATGCTTTAGCTTTAGCCAAAGTAGTTACAATACGTTTATGTGTAATTAATTGAGAAGCTAAATTGCTTAATAAGGCTTCTCTGTGTGCCTTTTTACGACCAAGATTGTTGATTTTGTCTCCGTGACGCATATTTTCTGTTTTAAAGCTTATACCGTGTCAGGAATTATAAGCTGTGATTAAATAGTTTAAAAGATTATCATTCAAAGAAGTCTAAACATTTAAACCTATTGAACCTTTTAAACTTGTAATTAATTATCTAAGTTATCTAAACCTAATTTTTGTAAATCCATTCCAAAGCTTAAACCTCTTTCGTGCAATACTTGTTCAATTTCACTTAAAGATTTTTGACCAAAGTTTCTAAACTTCATTAAATCTTCTTGTTCGTATTGAACCAATTCGCTTAAGCTGTTAATTTTAGCAGCTTTCAAGCAATTAAATGCACGTACAGAAAGATCTAAATCTTCTAATGGTGTTTTTAATACTTTGCGTAATTGTAATACTTGTTCATCTACCACATCATCTTTCTTTTCTTCTTTATTATCAAAAGTTATGTTCTCGTCGGTAATAATCATCAAGTGTTGTATTAAAATACGTGATGCTTGTTTTACCGCTTCTTCCGGATGAATGGTACCATCTGTAGCAACTTCTAAAATTAATTTTTCAAAGTCTGTTCTTTGTTCTACACGATAGTTTTCAATTGAATATTTCACATTTTTAATTGGTGTGTGAATTGAATCAATTGCAATATGTCCAAATGGAGCTTCTTTTAATTTATTGTCTTCAGCAGGTATATAACCACGTCCTTTAGCAATAGTTAATTCAATATCTAATTTAGCAGTTGCATCCATTGTACAAATAACTAAATCGGTATTCATTACTTCAAAGTTCTGAGAGGCATTGCCTATCATCCCTGCAGTAAATTCATTACGCCCTTTAATAGATAATGAAATTTTTTCATTTGTTACATCATGTTCAACATTTTTCTTAAAACGAACTTGTTTTAAGTTTAAAATAATTTCTGTAACATCTTCGGTAATACCTTTAATGGTTGCAAACTCGTGGTCAACACCATCAATTTTAATACCTGTAATTGCATAACCTTCAAGGCTACTTAATAATACCCTACGTAATGCATTACCAATAGTTAAACCATAACCCGGCTCTAACGGGCGGAATTCAAACTGACCTTCAAAATCTGTTGCTTTTTGTAAAACGATTTTATCGGGCTTTTGGAAATTTAAAATTGCCATTGTATGTTCCGTATTTTGTTTTTAAAATTTTTGTTACCGGCTGTTGTGCTTGTGGCATCAACTGTTGCGTCGCACTCTTATACTTTCTGCACTACATGCAGCAATTATTATTTAGAATACAACTCTACAATTAATTGTTCCTTAATATTTTCAGGAACATTTTCTCTTTCAGGATACGTAATAAAAGTTCCTTTTTTCTCAGTTTCATTCCAATCTACCCAAGAAAATTTAGGATTTTTACCACGCACTTTGCTTAAAACAGAATTACTGTTTACACTTTTAGGAGCATACCCAATAACATCTCCAGCTTTTAATTGAAAAGAAGGTACGTTTACCACTTCACCATTTACAGTAATATGTTTGTGGCTAACTAATTGGCGAGCTTCTGGGCGGCTTGCAACCAAACCCAAACGATAAATTGTGTTATCTAAACGAGCTTCTAATAATTTAATTAAGTTTTCACCGGTAACACCTTTTAAGCGAGAAGCTTCTTCAAATGTTTTACGGAATTGACGTTCTAATACACCATACGTGTATTTTGCTTTTTGTTTTTCTTTTAACTGCAAAGCATATTCACCTAAAGTTTTACGCTTTTTTGCAGCACCATGTTGGCCGGGAGGATTGCTGTTTTTATCCAACCATTTGCCATTGCCTAAAATAGGCTCTCCAAATTTGCGAGAAATTTTGGTCTTAGGACCTGTGTAACGTGCCATAATTTTTTTTCATTTCGATTTTTTTAGCATTCGTTGCATCAATCGGTGAAAAATCGTAAAAAATTAATTGAGCAACCTTTTTTAAATGAAAGCCTTTGGCTTTTATTATGTTGTATTTTGAATTTTAATTCAAAATAAATTAAACTCTTCTTGCTTTTGGCGGACGACATCCGTTATGCGGCAATGGAGTAATATCTTTAATTGAAGTAACTTCAATACCATTTTGAGAAATTGAACGAATTGCACCTTCTCTTCCGGCACCCGGGCCTTTTACATAAACATCTACTCTTTTTAAGCCCGCTTCGCTAGCTACTTTAGCTGCATCTGCTGCTGCCATTTGTGCTGCATACGGGGTGTTCTTTTTAGAACCACGAAAACCCATTTTACCCGCAGAAGACCATGAAATAACTTGACCTTGTTTGTTGGTAAAAGAAACAATTAAATTGTTGAAAGTTGCATTAATGTGTACATCGCCTGCTGCATCTACTTTTACAATGCGTTTTTTGGCGGCTGCTTTTGCACTGTTTTGTGCTTTTACTGGTTTTGCCATTTTAATTTTTTTGAGGTAATCTTCTTGTTATTAATTATTCGCCTCCTGCTTAAATTTTATAAGCTATCCAGCGAGTTTATAAAAAGCCAAAAGCTCTAAGCTGTGTGCTAAGAGCTTTAAGCAATTATTATTTTTTAGGTGCTTTCTTTTTACCTGCAACCGTTTTACGCTTACCTTTTCTGGTACGGCTGTTAGTTTTTGTACGCTGACCACGAACAGGTAATCCTTTTCTGTGGCGTAATCCACGATAACAAGCAATATCTAATAAACGTTTAATGTTCATTTGAGTTTCACTACGTAATGCACCTTCAACTTTTAGTTCGCTGTTAATAATGTTACGGATAGCAGCTTGCTCATCATCATTCCACTGGCTTACTTTTTTATCAAAGTCAATGCCTGCTTCGGTTAATATGCGTTGAGCAGTAGAACGGCCAATTCCATAAATATAAGTAAGGCCAATTTCTCCTCTTTTGTTTTTTGGTAAATCTATACCGGCAATACGAGCCATATTCGATTATAAATTATAAATTAAAAATTTTAAATTAGTTTTTATCCTTGACGTTGTTTAAAACGAGGATTTTTTTTGTTAATAACGTAAAGTTTACCACCACGTTTAACAATTTTACAGTCTGCACTGCGTTTTTTAATAGATGCTCTTACTTTCATTTTATCTTATTTATATCTGAAATTGATTCTTCCTCTTGTTAAATCATATGGACTCATTTCCACACCAACTTTATCTCCAGGTAAAATTCTAATGTAATTCATTCTCATTTTACCAGATATTGTTGCCAAAATTTCATGCCCATTTTCCAACTTCACTCTAAACATAGCATTGCTTAGTGCTTCTAGTATTACTCCGTCTTGTTTAATCAACTGTTGTTTAGGCATAATTTTTTTCGGGCTGCAAAGATATTAGAATGTAATTGAAATATGAAAATTTTGTGGAAAAAATATTGATTTATGTGAAATAATTGTGCAAATGCTTTACTGGCTTGCATTACAAAAACTTTGCCGTATGGCTTTTTTTCTCTTTTTTTAGATTTTCAGGTGTTCCTGCAAAAATTAAGTTGCCACCGGCATCTCCTGCTTCTACTCCTAAATCTATAACCCAGTCGGCATTTTTAATAACATCTGTGTTGTGTTCTATAATAATTATACTATGCCCTTGTTCAATTAAAGCATTAAATGAAGCCAATAGTTTTTTTATATCGTGAAAATGAAGACCTGTAGTGGGTTCATCAAAAATAAACAGCACTTGACCATGCCCTTTACCTTTGCCTAAAAAACTTGCCAGTTTTACGCGTTGGGCTTCTCCACCAGAAAGTGTATCGGAAGATTGGCCTAGTTTTACATAACCCAAGCCAACATCTTGCAATGGTTGAATGGCTTTTGCAATTGTTTTTTCTTCTTTAAAAAATTCAATTGCATCATCAACACTCATTTCTAGAATATCATGAATGTTTTTATTTTCATATTTAACTTCTAACACTTCTTCTTTAAATCTTTTGCCTTTGCAAACTTCACAAGTTAAATGTACATCTGCCAGAAATTGCATTTCAACAATTTGTTCACCCTCGCCTTTACAGGTATCGCATCTTCCTCCATCTACATTAAATGAAAAATGCTTGGGTTGAAAACCTCTTATTTTAGAAAGTGGTTGGCTGGCATACAGATCTCTTATTTGATCGTAAGCTTTTATATAAGTTACGGGATTACTGCGTGAAGATTTACCAATGGGATTTTGATCAACCAATTCTATTTGATTAATATCATTTATACTTCCGGAAATAGTTTTATGCAGGCCAATTTTTTCTGCAAACTCTCCTTTTATTTTTTGTAATGCCGGATATAAAATTTGTTTTATTAAAGTTGTTTTACCACTGCCACTTACGCCACTTACTACACACAGCACATTTAATGGAAATTCAACAGTTATATTTTTAAGATTATTTTGTTTTGCACCTTCAACAACAATACTTCTATTCCATTTGCGAATTTGTTTTGGTGTTTCTATTTTTAGTTCTCTGTTTAAATATTTTCCTGTTAAGCTTTTTTTATTGGAAATAATTTCATTGTAATTACCGGCAGCAATTACTTCGCCGCCTAAATGAGATGCTAATGGACCCATATCTATAATATAATCTGCTTCACGCATCATTAATTCATCATGCTCTACTACAACAACTGTATTTCCTAAATTGCGTAAGTTTTTTAAAACTGAAATGAGTTTTAAAGTATCTCGAGAATGGAGGCCAATAGATGGTTCATCTAAAATATATAAAGAATTAGTTAAGTTAGAACCTAAGCTTCGTGTAAGTTGAATGCGTTGACTTTCTCCGCCACTTAAACTATTTGCTAAACGATTTAAAGTTAAATAACCTAAACCAACATCTATTAACGTTTGTAAGCGTTGATGAATTTCAATTAAAATTCTTTTAGCAATTTGTGCATCATGTTCATTCAATTTTAAACTATTCATCCACTGTTTTAAATCATTTGTTTGCATTTCGCATAATTCACCAATATGTTTATTATTTATTTTAACATATAAGGCTTCTTTGCGTAAACGATACCCTTTACAATTGGTACAAGTTGTTCGGCCTCTGTAACGACTTAATAAAACGCGATACTGTACTTTGTATAAATTACTTTCAACATCTTTAAAAAAATCATCAATGCCTAAAGCTTTACCTACGCCTTTCCATAAATCAGTGTATTGTTCTTTTGTTAGTTCTGCAATTGGTTTATGAATAGGAAAATTTTTTGCATGTGTAATAAATTGTTCTTTCCACCAAATTAACTTTTCTCCTTTCCATGGGGCAACGGCTCCATCGTATAGACTCAATGTTTTATCAGGTATTACTAAATTTTCATCAATACCTAATACTTGACTAAAACCTTCGCAAGTTGGACAAGCCCCGTAAGGATTATTAAATGAAAATAAATTAGGAGAAGGTTCTTCAAACTGAATACCATCTAATTCAAATTTATTGCTGAAATGGATTAGGCCTTTTTTTTCAACATTAATATACATTTCACCTTCTGATTCATAAAAAGCTGTATTTATTGAATCACTTAATCTATGCAAATCATCTTCAGTAAATTGTTTTGTAATAATTCTATCAATAAGAATATATGCATTAAAAGATAGAAGTTGAGCATTTAGTTCTTTATCATTTAACTCAAGCAAGTCTTCTATTTTAAAAACATCTGTCATCTGTTTTTTATCATCCGTTATTTGTATTCTGCTAAAACCTTTTTGCAACAAAATATTTAATTCTTCTCTAACATCTCGTTTTATATGTTGTTTAAATTTTGTAAGAATAAAAACTTTAGTGTTTTTATCGACATTCTTAATAACGTTCAATACATCTGTTACATCATGTTTTTTTACAATATTTCCGCTAATAGGTGAAATGGTTTTACCAATGCGTGCAAATAATAATCGCAAGTAATCATAAATTTCCGTCATACTACCAACGGTGCTGCGTGGTGTACGTGTAATAACTTTTTGTTCTATAGCAATGGCGGGGCATAAACCTTTAATATAATCTACATCTGGTTTTATCATTCTTGCCATAAACTGTCTTGCATAGGCACTTAAGCTTTCGGCATAACGGCGTTGCCCTTCGGCAAATAATGTATCAATGGTTAAAGAAGATTTTCCGCTACCACTAACTCCGGTTACAACTATAAATTTATTTCTTGGAAAATTGACATTTATATTTTTCAGATTATGTGTTCTTGCACCTTGAATAATTATATCTGATGAATGATTTTTTGCCGTATTCAATTCTTTTTTAATATTTCTATGTTTTATTACTGAAGACAATTGCTTATTATTTAAAACAAATAAACAGAATATTTAAATGAATAATAAAAGTTTTATGTGAATAACGCAACCATATCATTTTAATTATTCACAAACAGCAATAATGTATTGTAGTAAAAAAATAGTGTTATAATTTAACACCAGATTTGAAATTATACATTCAAATTATGTATCCAACTATCCTATTCTTTTTTAAAATTAAAAAATTAAAAACCGAACTGCTATGAAATCATTAATGCAAGCGTTGGATACAGAATTGGTTCACTCATTTCAGAATGGAAACCAACAAGCACTTGAAGTTTTAATTAACCGTTACAAGGATAAAATATTTTCTTCTATCTTTTTTTTAGTGAAAGATAAACATCTTGCAGAAGATTTGTTTCAAGATGTTTTTATAAAAATAATTGACTTTATACGTAATAACCGCTACAATGAAGAAGGTAAATTTATACATTGGGCTTTGCGTATTGCACATAATTTATGTGTTGATTATTTTAGAAAGACTAAACGAACCAAAGTAATAACTACAGAAAAAGAAGAAGTATTTGAATCTTTTACCATGCCGGTTGAGAATGCAGATATTTCTTTAATTAAAGAACAAACGAACGGTAAAATTCATAAAATGATAGAGCTTTTACCGGAAGAACAAAGAGAAGTAATTGTGTTAAGACACTTTGCAGATATGAGTTTTAAAGAAATTGCAGAAGCTACAAACACTAGTATTAATACGGCTTTAGGAAGAATGCGTTATGCTTTAATTAATTTAAGAAAAATGATGCTTGAAAATCAATTGGCATTATAATTTTTATGAATGAAGTTAATGCTGTAACGCTCTTATAATTTTATTCGCTTTTACGCTTATACTTTTTTGTTGTTATATACATTTGTATAAAAACAGACAATGCAATTAATCCCGTTCCTACATAAAAACTTGCACTTAAATATTTGTTCTCGTGCCGTACAATAAAAGCTAATGCAATTCCATATACCGGTTCTAAATTTAATGTTAGATTTTGTGTAAATGCCGATACTTTTTGTAAAGCCTGAAACATTAAATCCATTGCTACTACTGTACACAATAATGCTAATATTAACAACCAACCAATATCAGAAAATGTTGGAAACATATATTTAGCAGGAAAATATTTTAAATAAACCGGTAAGCATAAAAGCAAAATCAACAATCCTCCCGTCAGTTCATACAACATCATTGTTTTGGGTGAAGCTATATGTATATACTTTTTATTGAATGTTGAAAACAAGGCAGCCAATATTGCTGAGATAATTCCCAATATAATTCCCGTTCTATACTCTATATCAAAATGAAAAATTAAACAAATACTTAATAAGCTTAATAAACCAAGCAATAATTCAGAAAGAACAAACTTTCTTTTTACAATAATAGGTTCGAAAATAGCTGTAAACAAACCCGTTGAGGCAAAACAAACCAAACCAATAGATACGTTTGCATATTTTATACTTCCAAAAAAGCACACCCAATGTAAAGCAATTAAAAAGCCTATACCTATTAATTGCAGAATATTTTTAGCAGGCAATAATTGTAACTGTTTAGTAAATAGTAGAATAAGCAATAAAGCAATTACAGTTATGGCAATACGATAAGTAACTAATAAACCTTCATTCAACTCAATGAATACACCTAATAGTCCAGTAAAGCCTGCTAAAAAAACAGCTATATGTAGTTTTATTAAAGCAATCTTCATTCAATAAAAAACACCTTAAAAATGAGGAAGTATTTATAATATTTATTTTTGTTTTGCAAAAGAATGAGAATGATGGGGAACCACTTTTGCATTTACTTTTCTTCTGTAATTTTTAAACATGCTTTGCCATTGTATTTTTAATACTCCAAAAACGCCTTCTTTTAATATACCCTTACTCATTTTACTGTATCCAACTTTTCTATCTTTAAAAATAATAGGTACTTCTACTATTTTAAAACCCAATTTCCACACGGCAAATTTCATTTCAATTTGGAAAGCATATCCAACAAAATTTATTGCTTTAAAATTTATGGTTTCTAATACTCTTCGTGTATAACAAATAAAACCTGCCGTTGGATCATTGACCGGCATTGATGTTATTAATTTTGTATATAAAGCTCCTCCTTTTGAATACAGTCTTCTATCTAAAGGCCAGTTTTCGGTTTTACCTCCACTAACATAACGGCTACCTACTGCAATATCTCCTAACTTATCTTTACATGCATTGTATAATCTTTCTAAATCAAAGGGATTGTGCGAAAAATCTGCATCCATTTCAAACACATATTCATATCCGTTTTTTAATGCCCACTTAAATCCATGAATATATGCAGTACCTAATCCTTGTTTGCCTTTACGTTCTTCTAAATGCAATTGATGCGGATATTTTTCTATTAAACTTTTTACAATTTGTGCAGTACCATCGGGTGAGTTATCATCAATAATAAGTACATGATAATTTTGGTGAAGAGAGAATACAGCATTAATTATAGCTTCTATATTATCCTTCTCATTATAGGTTGGTATAATAACAAGTTTTTCCAATTGAGGGGGTTATTGGTATTGTGAAATTACAATATTAAACGGATGCTTAAAATTTTTTAGGGAATATTTTCGGTAAACTCCACTATTTTAACCCTTCTTCAACAGTGTTCTATTAAGTATTTCGGTTAGTTTTTGTTTTGTATTCATTGAAAAATCGCCTTTCATCATCCAATCATAATATTGTGGTTCTTCTTTTAAAACTTGTGCTACCGTTTTTCCTTTATGTTTCCCAAAATTAAATATTTCAATGCCATCTTGTTTTATAAACCTTCTAGCAAAATCTACAATATCATCTTCGCCCGTAAACTTTACAATACTCTGTACAGTATTGCCAATTTGCGGATAGCGTTGTAACTGAGCTTCTAATATTTCAAAAGTAGCAGTGGCATCTATTTCGGCAGAATGTGCCCCATCTAACTGTTTGTTGCAATAAAATTTATATGCAGCAGATAATGTTCGCTGCTCCATCATATGAAATATTTTTTGAACATCTAATGTTTTAATATTATCGGTACTATATTCTAAACCGGCTCGCAAAAATTCTTCAATTAACATAGGAATATCAAACCTATTGCTATTGTATCCGGCTAAATCGCAACCATTCAAAAATTGTTTTATTTCATTGGATACTTGTTTAAAAGTGGGTGCATCTTTTACCATTTCATCGGTTATTCCATGTACATCACTTGCTGTTTTGGGTATAGGTATTTGCGGATTAATTAGTTTTCTTTTTACTTGCTTAGTGCCATCTTGTAAAATTTTTACAATAGCTATTTCTACTATTCTATCGGTGCTTATGTTTATGCCGGTTGTTTCTAAATCTATAAATGCAAGCGGATTAATTAATTGTAAGTTCATTCCAATTTTTTTGTACGTGAAAGTAAATTTATTTTTTGTTGAGGAAATATTATTATGCTATTTCTTTTGCAAATTGTATTACATCTAACCCATCATAATTGCCACTGCTCATTAACAACAAATTAGTATTTGAATAATCTTGTGTATACAAAAATTTCATTAGTTCTTCTTTATCGTTAATTACGGTTAAACCTGTTTTTGCAAAACCTTGTATTACTTTTTCTTTAGGCAGTAAGGGCATTCGCTTTAGTTCTAAAGCATGTTTACTATAAAACACAACGGCAACATCGGCTTTCTCCATTGCTCCGTTATATTCTTTCATAAAGTTTTCGTTTAAACTGCTAAAAGTATGCAACTCTAAAACAGCTATTAATTTTCTATTGTTATACTGTTGTTTAACAGCATTAATAGTTGCAATTACTTTACTGGGTGCATGTGCAAAATCTCTATAAACATTAGTAGTTGCATTACTTGCCAATAATTCTAATCTTTTAGAAGCACCGGTAAAATTAGTTATAGCATTTACAAAATGAGCAGCATTTATATTCAATTCTTTACAAACAAAATAAGCTGCATTTAAGTTTAGTAAATTGTGATTTCCAAATACTTTTATTTCTTTTGTTAGACCTTCAATAGTAATGGTTGTTTTGCCATTTTCAATTTTATGAATTGGAAGTGTATAAGCTTGATAACGAATATCATTACGTTTATTTTCCATAACAATATTTTTCAATACAACATCATCTTCATTATATATTAAAATACCTCCTTTTTCAATTTTATTTATGAAAATAATAAACTGTTCTTTATAGTTTTCAAACGTTGGAAAGATATTAATATGATCCCATGCAATACCTGTAATTACTGCAATATGCGGAAATAAAAAATGAAATTTTGGTTTACGTTCAATAGCACTTGCAGGATATTCATCTGCTTCGCACACAACAATAGGTGCATTGGTAATATTTACGCTTTGTTCAAACCCTTCTAATTTTGCACCTACCAAATAATCAAACTCTTTATGGCATTGTTTTAATACATGCATTACCATACTTGTTGTAGTAGTTTTACCATGACTCCCTCCAATAGCAACTCTTATCTTATTTAAACTTTCCTGATAAATATATTCTGGGAAAGAATAAATCTTTAACCCTATTTCTTTGGCTTTTTGTAATTCAGGATTATCTGTTTTAGCGTGCATACCTAAAATAATCGCATCAATATTTTTTGTAATTATATCTGGTTGCCAGCCTATTGTTTTCGGTAATAAACCTTCTTTCTCTAAATTGGTTTTGGCAGGTTCAAAAATCTCATCGTCTGACCCTGTTACAACATATCCTTTTTTATGTAAGGCAATAGCCAACTGATGCATGACACTTCCGCCAATAGATATAAAATGTATTTTCATAGTAATTACTTAATTTTTTTTCAATTTTTCAGCAATTTGTTTACAACACTTATCTTCGTAATAATAAGTTGCAAAATAAGTTGATAAACTATTAACTTTTATCTATGAAAAAATTATTCATTGCATTAGTAAGCATTTTAGTATTAGGGGCATTGTTACAATCGTGTGCACCGGCACGTGGTAAAGGCTGCCCTACAACCAACCCTCGCTATTTTAGACCATAATTTTCGCTTACAAAATGAATTGGATACCGCTTACTACAATTGAACAGTTGCAATGTATTAAGGAACTATCTTTCAGCAAACCACAAATCATTTTTAAACACAGCACTCGTTGCAGCATCAGCAAAATGGCTTTAAACAGATTAGAAAAATTTGAAACACCCGCTGGTGCCGATTTTTATTACCTTGATTTAATTACTTATCGAAATATTTCAAATGCAGTTGCAGAAATTTTTGATGTATATCACGAATCTCCTCAAGCAATAATAATTAAGAACGGAACATGTGTTTACAACGAAAGCCATTCTGGTATTAATATGGAAGAGATAATGCAAGAAGCATTTTCTACAAATTAGTTTTAACTTTATAGAAAAATACTTTTATGACAATTACAGTTTTTGGTGCAACGGGAATGGTTGGCAAACATGTTGTTCAACAAGCATTAGCCAAAGGTTATACAGTAAAAGCATTTGGAAGAAATGTAGAGATATTTTTTAATGAAGAAAGTAGAAACCACAACCTGCATACTGTAAAAGGTTATGTGTTTGATGAGGCTGAAGTTAATTATGCAATAAAGGGCTCAGATGCTGTAATTTCTGTACTTGGCGGCAGTATTGACGGGAAAGAACAAACACGGAGTTTAGGTATAAAAAATATTATAAAGCAGATGGACAAAAATAATGTAACCAGAATTATTGCATTAGGAGGAATGGGCATTTTAAATGCCGATACTTCCGGCAATCTGCTACTTCATAGCCATTCATATCCGGTTGAATATTTACCTGTTGGGCTTGAACATGAAGGAGCTTATAACTATTTAAAGCAATCAGACCTTAATTGGACATTTGTTTGCTCTCCTGATATTATTGATGCCCATGCAACCGGAAATTTTGTAACCAATAAAGATTTTGAACCCATCCCTAATAATTATAAAATTAATGCAGGAGATTTAGCATTTTTTATGTTGAACGAATTACAAAAAAATGAATTTGTAAAGCACCGTGTTGGTATAAGTAATTAACCACCATTACTGCAAACCCAAGCCACACAAAGGTTCTCAAACAATTTGTAATCCAATTGTAAGTTTTCTTTTATGTTATGATGAAGAAATTTTGCGTGTATTATTCCCTCATTATGTATAGATTCAAATTGCAATTGCAACATTTTTTTAAAATCAACCTCACCCCAACCCCACCATTTATACATAGCTTCTTTACAACTCCATAACAGAGTATGTAATTGAATATTTAATATTGAATGTTGAATATTTGCTATTTCATTTTCACTTAAAAACTTATTTCTAATTTTTAGAACTTTTGGGGTAGGTATTTCAATATCAATTCCAACTCTTTCAGTTTTGCTTACAATGGCTGCCGCAAAATCTCCACAATGCGAAATTGAAAAATGGTATTGTTCGTAAGGCAAATATGGTTTACGAGTATTGGCAATTAGTATTTCTTCATTAGGAAAATCGGGGAACAAAAATTTAAGCAAATACCTTCCTGCCAAATGTTGCAGCCGTTTATGCGGATGTGTAATTTCTCTTTGTATAGAAACAGATTGTGTAAAAAAAAATTCCGTTTCTTCAATCTTCCAAATTGCTAACCTTGTATTAGAGTTAATATTTTGTTGATAAAACAAAGGCAAAATAAATAATGAATTTTGAGTGATGAAGTATTATTTTGCAAAGTACAATACATGATTGAATTTTCATGCAACATTTCATTTTTTTCATTTATAATTAATATATGATTTTATCTGACAAACGCATTTTAGAAGAAATAGAAAAAGGCACTATTAAATTAGACCCATATAATAGAGAATGTTTAGGAAGTAATAGTTACGATGTGCATTTAGGAAGCACATTGGCAACCTATAAAGATCATTTAATTGATGCTAAAAAACATAATACAATTGAATATTTTGAAATACCCGATGAAGGCATTGTTTTATATCCGCATATTTTTTATTTAGGTGTAACATTGGAATATACCGAAACACATGCCCATGTTCCTTTTTTAGAAGGCAAATCATCTACAGGCCGTTTGGGTATTGATATACATGCAACTGCAGGAAAAGGTGATGTTGGTTTTTGCGGCAATTGGACATTAGAAATTTCTGTAAAACAACCTGTAAAAATTTATAAAGGAATGCCTATTGGACAATTAATTTATTTTCCTGTTGATGGTGAAATTGAAATAAAGTATAACCAAAAGGCAAATGCAAAATATAGCGGACAACCAAACAAACCCGTTGAGAGTATGATGTGGAAGAATACATTTTAATACCTAACAAATTGAGCGTTTGTAATACACAAAATAATTAGAGATATGAAGTTGGGCATAATGAGTAATAACAAAAACGCTTTACTATAGAATACTTATCTATAAAAATTTTTCAAACAGATTAGTTTTTAAAATACAAATCAATCTCACTATAGGTGTAAACCAACTGAAAATTCGTGAAAATATCATGTGAGGTTTCTTACTACATTCAAAATAGCAAAAAAATCTGAAACACATTACGCTAAACCGCATTTCCAAAAAACAAATAACACAATAATATAGCAGTTATTATACCTACTAAATCTGCCAATAACATAGTACCAATAGAGTATCTTGTATTCTTAATACCCACTGCACCAAAATAAACAGCTACCACATAAAAAGTTGTATCAGAAGAGCCTTGTAATATGCTGGCTAATTTTCCTGCAAAAGAATCTGGGCCGTATGCTTTCATAGTATCAAACATCATCCCTCTGGCACCACTTCCACTTAAAGGTTTCATTAAAGCAGTGGGTAAGCCATCAACAAATCTTGTATCAAAACCCATAATTCCAAATAAGTTTTTCATTCCTACTAATAATACATCAAAACTTCCGCTAGTTCTTAATAAACTAATGGCAACTAATATTCCAACCACATAAGGAATAATTTTAATACTTGTTTCAAACCCACCTTTAGCTCCATCAACAAAAGCATCAAACACATCAATTTTTTTATAAATAGCAGCTCCCATAATAATAGCTGCAAAAATCCATAATATTAATCCGTTACTTAATAAACCTGAAAAAACTTTCATGGCATCGGGAGAAAGTGAATGAAGATAAACTACCAACAATGCAATTAATGCACTTGCCCCACCAATCCACGCCAACACAACAGGTTGAAAGATTTTTATTTTTTGTTTGAAAGAAACAATAAACAATGCAGCCATTGTTGCTGCAAAAGTTGCAATCATACAAGGAATAAAAATATCGGTTGGGCTTGCTGCTTTTACCGATGCTCTTGCTGCAATAACTGTTACCGGTACTAATGTTAAACCCGATGCATGCAAACACAAAAACATTATTTGTGCATTAGATGCTTTGGTTTTATCGGTATTTAGTTCTTGCATACTTTCCATGGCTTTAATACCAAAAGGAGTAGCAGCATTATCAAGATTTAAAAGATTAGCAGAAAAATTCATAATCATGTGCCCCATTGCCGGATGCCCTTTGGGAATTTCAGGAAAAAGTTTTGAAAAAAATGGTCCAACAATTCTTGATAAAAACCGAATACCTCCTGCTCTTTCGGCAATACTCATAAAACCCATAAACAATGCCATAATACCAATTAAACCCAAACAAATTTCAACAGCACTTTTGCAAGTGGCAATAACACCATCGGCAGATTGAACAGAATAACTTATATACTTGCCTTGTGCGGTTTTGCTATAAATAATATCGCCTTGTTTATATTCTTTATTTTGAGAAATTTTATTAATTATTGTTGCAGATAGTGCAGCACTATCAATAGCTTTGGTATAAGCCGTATC
Organism: Bacteroidota bacterium; assembly: GCA_018267705.1. GTDB lineage: Bacteria > Bacteroidota > Bacteroidia > Chitinophagales > Chitinophagaceae > CW01. Next base: position 413,814 of record JAFDXX010000023.1, read on the forward strand.
GCCTTGTTTGCCAACAACCATTCTACTGTATATTTCTTTTCCTCCGTTAAAAAAAGCAATTTTACAAGTAGCCACTACAATTGCTATTAAAATAAAGGCACTCCATATTCTGCTTAAAGCCATAAGTAACTAATGTTTAGGATTTCAAATTAACAAATTTCAAAATCTAATACCTAATTTCTTTTACAACATTACATTTGCAGCCGAAATAAAATGTTCAATAAAGAACAAAACGTATAAGTGAGTGACACAACAACAGACTATTAAAGAGGAACTGTTAAGTGCCTATCTTAAAAAATAAAAATTATTATGAGTTTAAAAGCAGGAATTGTAGGGTTGCCCAATGTTGGTAAATCAACTTTATTTAATGCAGTAAGTAATAGTGCTAAAGCACAAGCAAGTAATTATAGGTTTTGTACCATTGAGCCTAATACTGGTTTGGTGAATGTGCCTGATGAACGTTTAAACAAATTGGCAGAATTAGTTAAACCTAATAGAATTGTACCTACACAATTAGAAATAGTTGATATTGCAGGTTTAGTAAAAGGTGCAAGTAAAGGAGAAGGTTTAGGAAATAAATTTTTAGGAAATATTAGAGAAGTAGATGCCATAATTCATGTAATACGTTGTTTTGAAGACGAAAATGTTTTGCGTGATGAAGGTGCCATTAATCCGATGGGTGATAAAGATATTATTGATACCGAATTACAATTAAAAGATTTAGAAAGTGTTGAAAAAAAATTGCAACGTGCCGAAAAAATGGCAAAAACAGATCCTAAAGCAAAAATTGAGTTAGAAATTTTAAACAACTGTAAACTGCATTTAGAAGCAGGAAAAAATATTAGAAGTTTAGGATTAAGTAAAGAAGAAAAAATGGCCGTTGCCGATTTATTTTTATTAACCGATAAATCTGTTTTATATGTTGCCAATGTTGATGAAGCCAGTATGCACACAGGCAATAAATATTCTGAAGCATTAATTAACGGCGTAAAAAATGAAGGTGCAGAAGTAATTGTAATGTGTAATAATATTGAAGCTCAAATTGCAGAATTAGAAAATGCAGATGATAAGCAAATGTTTATGGATGAATATAAAATGACGCAGCCTGCACTAAACAGAATGATAAAAAGCACTTACAAACTTTTACAATTAGAAACCTATTTTACGGCAGGTGTACAAGAAGTAAGAGCATGGACAATTCATAACGGATGGAAAGCACCGCAAGCTGCAAGCGTAATTCATACAGATTTTGAAAAAGGTTTTATTAAAGCAGAAGTTATTTCGTATGAAGATTATGTAAAATACGGAAGTGAAGCAGCAGTAAGAGATAACGGACGTTTAAGAATTGAAGGAAAAGAATACATAGTAAAAGATGGCGATATTATGCACTTTAGGTTTAATGTATAGTTCATAACTTCAAAACAATTTTATGAAAAAAATATATTGGTCATTCATTGCAATTCTTCTTTTTACAGCTTGCCATAACAACACGCAGCAAGAAGAACCAACAACACCCATTTCTACTATTCCCAATATTGCATATACCATAACCAATGTATATCCACATAATATTGAATCTTTTACCGAAGGATTAGAATTTCATAATGGTTTTTTATATGAAAGTACCGGAGATCCTGATTATAAAGGGAACAGCTTTTTAATGAAAACCGATATTAAAAACGGGAAAGATTTACAAAAAGTAAATTTAAACAAACAATATTTTGGCGAAGGTTTAACCTTATTAAATGGCAAAATTTATCAGCTAACCTATAAAGAAAATAAATGTTTTGTTTACGATGCCAATACCTTTCAACTATTAAACACATTTATTTATGAAGGTGAAGGATGGGGAATGACAAATGATGGCAAAGAAATTATTATGGACAATGGCAGTAATAATTTAATTTATCGCAACCCCAAAACATTTGCTATAACTAAAACAGTTCCTGTTGTTGGTGTACCAACAAGTAACGGTGCTGTATTCATCAATGAACTAGAATATGTAAATGGTTTTATATACGCCAATACATGGACGCAAGATTTTGATAAAATAGTAAAGATAGATGCAGCAACAGGGAAAGTAGTTGGAGTTCTTGATTTTACAGGTGTTTTAGATAAATACGCTACTACCAACGAAACCGCCAACAGAGATGTTTTAAATGGTATTGCATACGATAGTACAAAACAACTTTTTTATTTTACCGGAAAGAACTGGCCAAAAATGTTTGAAGTAAAACTTAATTAAACTAACACTTCTAGTATGAATTATTGGATATGTTATTATAAATGAGTATTTATTGATAAGAAAAAACACGCAATATTATAGCCAATTAAATAATTATGTAAGAAATATTGAAATATATTAGCATTATGTTATAACTTACAAGTGTGGTCCACTTACTAATAAGCAATCCCTATTCTATGAAAAAAGTTTGCACCCTTAATCTCCTTATTAATGAGACATTACAAAAGTTATTCTGTACTTTTTTATCGTAACTTTTTTGTATTGCTACAATTAAGCCTATTCATCAATATTTGTAATGCTCAAAAAACTAATTCCTACCACAAAGCTGCCGATGCTAAATTTCAAAAACAATTGTATGAACAAGCAGGAATACTTTATTTAAGAGCTTTAGCTGTTGATGTAAAAAACGATAGTATTGTCTATCCTTTCATTCCGTACAATCATAAATACCGCCCCTCAAAAGTTGATGATAACCCTGCATACCTTACTTATCAAGTTGCAGAGTGCTTTAGAAAATTGGGTGATTATATTAATGCTGCAAGAATGTATGAAAAATTTTTTCGTTTTAAACAAGAAGGAAGTTATCCTCTATCAAAATTTTGGTATGCACAATGTTTAAAAAATAGCAACAACCCTGCATTAGCAATTGAAATATTTAAAGATTTTATTGCACATCATCAAGAAAATGATAATTATACTCAATCAGCAAAAGAACAAGTAGAAGAATGTCGTACAATGATTGATATTACTAATTCAAAACAAAAACCAATTATTACCAAATTAGCACAACCCATTAATGGAGTTGATAACAGTTTTGCTTTGCAACAATACAACGATAGTCTTTTTTTATTTAGCAGTGTAATACCCGATACAATAGGCAAAAGAGTAAAATATCCGCTTAGTGTTTATTGGGGAAATTTCAATAATTTAAAAGAAGTTCAAAAAACAATAATAAACGGCAAAAGCCCCGAAATGGCTGCATCATCATTATCTCCCGATGGTCTTACATTGTATTTTACTGCTTGGAAAACAAAAAACACAAATGCAATATATTATATAAAAAGAACAAGTATTAATGCAGAATGGAGCAAGCCAACAGAAATGGAATATCCTGTAAACGAAAAACACAGCAGTGCAAAACATCCGTTTATAACAAATGACGGGAAGTATTTATTATTTACATCAAACAGACAAGGAAGTATTGGCGGGTTTGATATTTGGTTTGTAGAATTAAAAGACGGAAAAATTATTACCGATGCCAAAAATGTAGGATACAATATTAATACAACAGATGATGAAATTTCACCATATTATAATAACGAACAAAATATTTTATACTTCAGTTCACACAGAAAAGATGGTATTGGAGGATTTGATGTGTATAGCAGTAACGGCAATTTAACCACCAATAAATGGCAAAAAGCCGAACTACTTTCCTACCCTATTAACACTCCGAAAGACGAACTTTATTACAAACAATATAATACCACAGCGTATATAAGCTCAAACAGACAAAATGATAATAGCTTAGAAATCTATAGCATTATTTCCGAAAAACAACAACCAACCGAAACAGTTGTTGCCACCAACACCGATACTACTACAGTAACAACTTCAAACAAAAAAACAGAACCCACTAATACAACAGATACAACTGAAGCAACCAATAAAAACGAAACTTCAACAAAAACAAATACACCCACTTGGAAACATATTGTAGATTCTTTAAACAGTAAAATAGAAAGCAGGTATTGTATTTATTTTAAACTTAACAGTAGTGCCATACTTAATCAAGATATGCCAACATTAGATAGTGCATTAACACAATTAAAACATACTCCAGAATTAAATATTATAATAGGAAGTTTTACCGATTGCAAAGGAAAAGAAGAAGCAAATAGAACCGTTGCAATAAGAAGATCAAAAGCAGTAAAAGATTTTTTAATTAAAAAAGGAATTGAAAGAGAAAAAATACACACATACTATTTTATTGCTAAGCATTATGTAAAATATTGTGCAGATGACAGTTCGTATAATGAAGCAGAACAAATGCAAAACAGACGTGCAGATATTTTACTTACAAAAGAAAAAAATGCCGATTGGGTACCATCTGGCAAAGAAATAGATATTATAGAAATATTAGATGGAATACTAAAAAAAACACAAACCAATAACACATCAACCTATCCCGCAAGATTAATTAAGAACGCAACTAAAGCCAAAGCAAAAACAAACAATAAAATAAATTTGTTAACAACTGGCAACCCCAAAAAACAACCAATTAGCGAAGAGGAAATGTACACTAATAAAATTATTAGAACACCTGAAACAACAGCTAAATCAACAGAAATAAATAGCACCGAAAATACCGATACTACCCACACAAAACAAAACGCAACTAATAAACATTTTTCTGCAAGGTTAAACAAACAACCGTTTATAATTTATACTTTATCTGACTCTGTAAAAATTGATTTTTATGACGATGGTTTGTTTGATTACGATAGTATCTCTGTTTTCTACAATAAACATTTAGTAATACATAACCAATTATTACAAACTGATAAACCATTAAGTTTTACTGCATCAATAAACAATAACCCCAATAATAATATACTTATTTTATTTGCAGAAAATTTAGGGCAACAACCTCCCAACACTGCATTAGTAATTATTACCGATGCCACCGGAAAAAGGACTGCAGTAGAACTTACAAGTGATTTACAAAACAATGCAGTTATTCAATTTGTTAAAGGGAAAAAGACAGATTAATAAATTATTTTTTCTTTATTACATAAATAACAGAACTGCAATTTTTACTATTACCAATTGTTTTAAGGTTTGAAATAATGCCATTCCAAACTGCTTTTATTAAATTATTTTTTTGCGTCTTGTATTTTTCACTTAACATACTAACATAAAAACTATCAAACCACATTGGTCTGAAAGTCCTTACAGTAAAGCCTTTATCAATCATTAACAATTCCATGCTTCTAGGAGAAAAATGATATAAATGCCTTGGCACATCATAAGCAGCCCAATACTCATTATATATTTCTGCATCATAACTTGTATAATTAGGTACTGCAATAATTAATGTTCCGTTAGGTTTTAATATTTTATAAAAGGTATCAATATATTTATGTAACTCATGCACATGTTCTAAAACATGCCACATAGTAATTACATTAATGCTCTCTACTTCTTTAGTAAATAAATTTTCAGAAGATTGCAATTGTAATTGATATTTACTGGCTGCTATTGTTCTTGCCGTATCATCGGGTTCAATCCCTGTAACAATCCAACCTGCTTGTTTCATAATATTTGCAAAAGCTCCAATACCTGCACCAACATCTAACAATACTCCTTTTTGTAACCCGCTTTCTGCAATTATTAATTTCTTTTTTGTTTGTAATGTTTGATTGCGAACAATATGATACAATTTATTGATGAATCCTTCTTGTGTATCTGAATGAGAAATATATGCCGTTGATTGATAATAAGGTGCTATATGATTTACATCAGGAATATTTTGTGTAAAACGTAATGTGCACTGATTACAATGCCATATTTCAAAAATCTCTTTACTTACCGTATAATCTTTTGCCTGCAAGGCTTTACTAATATTTGAAGATTGACATGAAGGGCATTGAGAGTATGTAATTACAGACATTCGAAAACAGATTAAACAGAATTAAAACACACAAATAAATAAAAGAAATTTAATACAACTAAAAATTGAAATATTAGATATAATAATACAGCAATGCTCCCAATCCTAATATTGCTAATACAATAGCATATACCCACCAATAATCTTCTTTTTCTTTAAGTACAATTTTTTCTTCTTCGGGTGCTGCATTTTCTCGCTTTAAAATTCTTGTATCTCCTGCATCATACAAATCAACCAAGTTAGCATTTGCTGCAACTGTATGTTCTAAATGAATATTAGTTAATAAAGGTTGTTTTGCATAATTATATTCAGGAACAAAATAAATAACATCTTCATACGAGCGTTTTAATATACCTAAGCCCGGCAAATTCACGCCGCCATTTAATGCTCCTTCTTTTACCGTTTGTGCAAATTGATTAACCCGGTTAATAGCTTCAACTTCATTAACTTTTAATTCTTTTGATAAATAAAAAAGAAAAGTTTTTTCAATTGTACAATTGGTTTCATTAGTAAACCTGAATTCTTGATTGGGTGCCGAAATGGTTTGTGTTATAAAATCCATTTTAGCCGGTGTTTCTTCAACCGTAAAATAGCCAATACCTGGTACAGCAGCTTTTTGGTTTAAGAGTAGATATTTATAAAAAATGTTGTACATGAATACTTTAATCAATATTTAATGAAACGAATATACAACTCCTGTTAAAAAGTTAAACCCTAAAACTTGATATTGATTCCAACGTTGATATTTATTGTTGAAAATATTATTCATTTGCAGCCATAAATTTAGTCTTTTTGCAATAGTATATTCTGCACCCGCATTAAAATCTATGGCAACGGGCAATTTATCGCTTATTAAAGTATTAGGGTTTCGGTAGTATGCTCCATCCCAAAAAAACAAATCACCTTTCACAACAAAATCTTTTGTTATTTTATAACGTAGTGTGCCATTTATTTCAATAGGAGTAATACCCCAAGCTTTGTTATATTGTTGCTGCTGTGTGTAGTTGGTGTAATTAATAGCTGCTGTTGCAAATAATTTTTCTTGCCATGTGTAACCAATTTCTCCATGTAATTTAATGCCTTGCAATTCGGGTTCAAACAAAGTAATAAATGTTTGAGTATTATTAATGGCAGTATCGTTAGTTAATAAAGCAAGATTATTTACTTTAAGCAAACTAAATCTGGCATTATAAGTAAAATGATTACCTGTACTGCCTTTTATACCAATATATTGCTCAATAATTTTAGTATTTAATAAGTTACCGGGTTGTGCAATAAACGGATTATATTCTGTTAAAGAACGATAAGTGTTTTTTGAAAATGAACCAACCCAACCTATTTCTCCTACTAATTTTTTTTCTTCATTTAATTTTATTTCAGCACTTACATTGGGCAACATTGAGAAACTATTGTTATCCCAACTGGGTTGTATGCCTCCATTAATTTTAAAATTATTCGTTTTAAATTGAAGTGATGGATTTAGGTAAAATAAATTGTTATTTAAATTAGTATATGGCAAAGCAATAGTTGGTTGATATAGTTTACTTAAGTCTGCCGTTGCCGATAAATCAAATGCAAAAGACTTTCCGAAAGATTTATTAATAGGTGCTTTAATTAATACACTAAACTCGTTCGCATTTCTGTTATCAGTAAAGTTTGATACATTTATTTCAGGATGGTAAGTAATGCCATACTCACTTAACCCTTTGCTATGTAAAGCAACACCTCCACCTATTAAATTAAATTGTTGCTGTAATTGATCTTTTGTAAAACTTCCGGTTGTAAAACCATATTTATATTGATTGCTATTGTAATACAAACCTTTTACAATTAATTCATTTTTTTCAGAAAGATTAAAATTAATATTCGCATTTATATTAGTTTTATTATAATCTTGAAACGGAAGGTTACCATTTGATGCGATATATTTCCCATAGAGGTTTACCGTTGTTGATTTTGGATTTCCAAAAGTTGCCCCTGCCTCAATATGTGGTGAAGCATAATTTCCATAACCAATTTTTACATATTGACTATTGCTCCAAATTGTTGCAGAATCGGGTTCGTATGCAACTGCTTTAATAGAAACAGGTTGATAAGTAAAAAATAAATTATGTGATGGGATATTATAAGTAACATCAATTTTTGAAGAATCAAATATGGGTGTTGCTGCAGTAAAATTTATTTTAGCTGCATTTTTTAAAACAGGTTTAAATGCCGATGTAACATTCACTACTCTTGGTGTTATAGTGTCTTTACTTTCTGCATTTTGTTTTTCAGCCATTCTAATTGTTTCGCCCATTGGATTGGCTGCATTGGTTTGCTCGTTTTTTGTATTAGCTTTTGATTTGCTTCTTGAAGTAGTTTTTTTATTTTTCTTTTTTGAAGAAACTTTTTTTGTAGCAGTGGTTGTAGTTTTTTTCTTTTTTGTAGTGTGCTGGGCATTAAGCATTACAAAAGGGAATAAAAAAATACAACTTATTAATAATATTTTATGTACAATCTTCATTGTATAATCTTTTAGTTTTGTTCTACTTTTTCTGTTTTTGCTTTTTCTGCTGTTGCAATAGCTAATTTATCAGATGCTTCTTTCTTTAAAGAGGCATCGGTTGCATTTTCGGCAACACTTTTATAAGTAGCTTCGGCATTAAACCAGTCTTTTTCTTTTGCATATACATCACCTAATAAAATATAGCTTTTGGTTACCCAATAATCGTAGGATCCATATTTTTTAATTGTTTCAAAACCTGCTTTTTCTGCTTCGGGTAATTTATTTTGTTGCAATAATATTTCTGCAATATGATATTGAGCTTCTGCACTAAATTCTGATTTGCCTAACAATGTAACTTGTTTGTAAGAAAGTATTGCATTGTCTAACAAACTATCTAATTGATAACTTTTACCTAAAATTAAATTCGCCATCATTTTATCATCAGTTGCAATTGCTTTTTCTTTTAATAAATCTTGTGCATTATCCATGGCTTCTTTCCATTGTTGCAATTTGTATTGACAACGCAACAAACCACGCATTGCTTCTAATTTATTTTCTTGCAAGGAAGCAATAGATTTTAATTGACCAAAGTATTTAGCTGCATTGTTATAATCTTTCAAATTAAAATAATAAATTCTTGCACTTTGCAAACTACTACGTTCAGCATATTTGTTTGGAGCTTTTGCTGCTACTGTATTGTAATAAGGCAAGGCATTATTATAATCTTTCTTAGTAATAAAAATTTCGGCCATAAAATAATTGGCTTCAATGGCATATTTACCATCGGCAAAAGATTTTAAGTAAGATGTAAAGCCTATTTGTGCTGCTGCAAAATCTTTTGCTTCGTAACGCAACATAGCAGAACGATAAGTAAGTGAATCTTGCTCACTATAATTAACCGGTTTGCCATTTTGTTTCATAAAAGTTATGAACTCACCCGGTTTTTCTTGTTCAATAAAAATATTTCTAATGTATTCAATAGCTTCATCACTTTCTGTTGAATTAGGGAATTTAGAAACTAACTGCGTAAAGTTTTGCAATGCATCATCATTCTTATTTAAATTAAAATATGCTACTCCTAATTTTAAATAAGCTCTCGGGAAAAATGCGGTTGCTGCTTTATCATTTAATATTTGCTGAAGCGGGGCAATTGCATTTGCAAAATTTTCATTAGCTAAATAAGTATTGGCTAATTCCATATTAGCATCGGCTATAAGTGTTGAATTAGGGAAGTTTTTTATGAGGCTTTGTAATAAAGTAATTTTATCGGTTGTTTTATTATAAGCACCTGCAATAATTGCTTTTTGAAACAGTGCATAATCTGAGCCTTTGGTGTTTAACGCAATAATATTATTGTACATTAATACTGCTTCTTTGTAATTTTTATTCATAAAATAACAATCGGCGGCACGCACATACGCATCTTGCTCTAATGCAGTGGCAGCAGTAGATACAGAAGAGGATACTTGCTGAAAATAAGTAAGAGCATTTGTAAACTGTTCCTTCTTTAATAAACAATAAGCTAAATTATATTTGGCATTAGTTGCATTAACTTCTCCATTTGTTTGCGGATTTTTTAAATAGTTTACGAAATAATTAATTGCTTCTTGTAAATTATTATTTCGATACGCAATTTCTCCTTTCCAGAAATAAGCTAATTGAATTTGTTTTTCATTATATGGTGCTGCAATAAGTTTGGTAAGCAAAACATCTGCATTTTCTAATTGTTGGTCGTTAATCATTTCAACAGCACGACCATATAAAATTCTCGGGTAAATTTGTTTAGCTATTTCGGTTTTTACATTTAAGCTTTCAAATAAACTTAATGCATCTTTATAATTGCTTGTATTGGCTAAAACGCTAATGGTTAATTCTTTAGCTTCTAATAAATTAATTGATGTTGGATAGTTTGCAATAAAGTTCTGTAATGCTTTTAATGCAATATCTGTAAAACCTAATTCATAACTAAGTTTTGCATAATTAAATGCTGAAACTTCTTTTTGTACACTATTGCTATTGTTGGCTGCACAAAATTGAAATGCATTTCTAGCACTGGGTTTATCATTTATTTTTAAGTACGCATCTGCCAATAAATACATACTGTTTTGTGCTAACGAATCTTCTTTACCACCTAATTGTTTAAAGCCCGTAATACTTTCCTGCCAATTGCCTGCTGCATAATAACAATAACTTAATTCATACAAATCTTCTCTTCTTATTTTATCGGTTTTGGCTGCATATTCTTTTAAGTAAGGAAGTGCATTCAAGTATTCTTTTTTATCAAACCATAAATGCCCTACTAATTGTTTTAATTGTAAGTCATAATATTGATTGCCTTGTTTTATTTTAGTTTCGGCATAAGTAAGAGCTTTATCTTTTTCGCCAATAAAATAATAAATTTCTGCAATGTAAAATGGAACAATATTATTATATACCGGATAATTTTCAACTATTGTAAATGCATTTAATGCTTCGGAATATTGTTTTTGAGAGAATACAATAAAACCGTAATAATAGTTGGCATCATAATAATTGCTGTTATTTTTTAATTGCCTTACAGCATCTAACAATGGTTTCGCTTCTGCAAACTGTTGTTTTGTAAATAAAATATATCCTTTATGAAATTTTAAATCGGCAACATCATCATTACTTAAATTATCAATACTGCTTTTATTATAATACACTAATGCATCAGTTAAATTTTTTCTTCGAAAATAATATTCTCCTAAAAAGAAGCTTAACGATTGAATTTTAGGAATGTTATTTTCTAAATTAATATAATCTACTGCTAATGTTGCTGCAGCACTATCATTTAAACGTAAACCGCAAACAATATAATAATACTTTACTTCAGACTGAATAGTTGTAGGAAAATTTCCTTTTGCAGGATGATAAAAAATATCCTTAAATAAATTAAATGCTAAACTGTAATACTGTTGTTGGTAATAATCTTTTGCTTGCTTAAAAGCAGCATCAGGATCATTATTAATTTTAGTTGACTGTGCAAATACATTAATGGTAAATAATAAACCTACCACTGTACAAATGAATGGGCCTCTGTATTTCATAGAGTAGATATGGTGCATTACAAACAAAGATTGTGTTTTACTTCTTAACAAAAAGCAAAATCCATTTAAAGGTAATAAGCACTTTATAAGCAAATGCCATTCCATATTTTTTGTGGATAAAGAATAACCCTTTATAACTTTACCAACAGAAATAGAATAACATGTTTGAATATAAAACACGAGTAAGGGTAAGGTATGCCGAAACAGACCAAATGAATGTGGTTTATCATGGAGTTTATGCCCAATACTTTGAAGTAGCAAGAGTTGAAAGCATAAGAAGTTTAGGAGTTTCTTATAAAGAAATGGAAACCTCGGGTACTATTATGCCAATTGTTGAGCTGCATTGCAAGTATTTACGTCCTGCACATTATGATGATTTATTGACCGTAAAAACAATACTGAAAGAATTACCAACAAATTATAAAATTGAATTTTATCATGAAATATATAATGAAAGCGGAAAATTATTAACCACAGGAAAAGTAGTTTTATTTTTTTTAAATGCCATAACGAAAGAAAAAACAACTATGCCGCCAACATTAAAAGATAAAATGGCAATATTCTTTCAATAATTATTGTTTACTTTGCAATCATGAAAAAAGTATTGATAGCCATACTTTTTATTTCTTTCCTTTTTGCCTATACACCTTTAAAAGAGTTATGCAAATTGCCTTTGCTTATTACGCATTACACCGAGCATAAATCTCAAAATAAAGGCATGAGTTTTTTTGATTTTTTGAAAATGCATTATTTTAACGGAGATCCTCAATATGCAGATTATGACAGGGATATGCAGCTCCCTTTTAAAACATTAAATTTCAATTTTGTATTTACAGTATTAAATGTTTTCCCGCAAACTAACTTCACTATAAAAAAACAAGAATTCTTTATAAAGAAAATAAAGAGTTTTGAGTATCAACCTTCTAATCTTTCTCCTGCACATTTAAATAATATTTGGCAGCCTCCCAAATTCTGTTAAGTTATTACCAAAGTTTTATTGTATAAAGTTTATTGAAATAAGCCGAAAATAAAGGCCTACTTCAATAATATAATTATTTCACACTGAAGTATAATAAAAATATTATATGCTTAACAGAATTATTGAGTTTTCAATAAAAAACAAACTCATTATTGGTTTTTTAATAATTGCCTTAATAGCAACAGGCATTTATCAAACAAGTAAATTACCTATAGATGCTGTGCCAGATATTACTAACAATCAGGTACAAGTTATAACCGTTGCTCCATCATATAGTGCAACAGATATTGAAAGATTTGTAACATTTCCGGTAGAACAAGCCAATAGCAACATTGCCGGAATAAAAGAAATAAGAAGTTTTTCAAGATTCGGCCTCTCACTTGTAACTATTGTGTTTAACGATAATGTAGATGTTTATTGGGCAAGACAACAAGTAACAGAAAAACTTCAACAAATACAATCACAAATACCTATTGGTATTGGCACACCAACATTAGGGCCAATTACAACAGGACTTGGAGAAATTTATCAATACGTTGTTCGGCCTAAAAAAGGTTTTGAAAAAAAATACGATGTTGTTACATTAAGAACCATTCAAGATTGGATTGTAAGAAGGCAGTTATTAGGCGTAAAAGGTGTTGCAGATGTTAGCAGCTTTGGTGGCAAGTTAAAACAATATGAAATTGCTGTAAACCCTAATAAATTAAATGCTTACGGCATAACTATAACCGATGTTTTTAGTGCATTAGATAATAATAATCAAAACACAGGTGGTGCTTATATTGAAAAAGGGCCAACGGTTTTATTTATACGAACAGAAGGATTATTAAAAAGTATTGACGATATAAAAAATATTGCAATTAACCGACCCAACACCTCACTCCCACTTTTTTTAAGAGATGTTGCAGACATTAACATAAGTTATGCTACAAGATACGGAGCTATGTGTTATAATGATGAAGGTGAAGTAAGCGGTGCAGTAGTAATGATGTTGAAAGGATCTAACAGTAGTGAGGTAATAAAAAATGTAAAAGAACGTGTTGCACAAATTCAAAAAACATTACCAGAGGGCGTTGTAATAGAACCGTTTTTAGATAGAACAAAAATGGTAAACAATGCCATTAGTACCGTAGAAAAAAATTTAATAGAAGGTGCATTAATTGTGGTGTTTGTATTAGTAGTTTTTTTAGGAAATTTTAGAGCAGGTTTATTGGTGGCATCCGTTATTCCATTATCAATGCTGTTTGCCATTTGTATGATGAATCTTTTTGGCGTAAGTGGTAATTTAATGAGCCTTGGTGCATTAGATTTTGGATTAATTGTAGATGGTGCCGTAATTATTGTAGAAGCCGTAATGCATATACTGCACAGCAATCAAAAAATAGATAAACACAATATTCTTTCACAAAACAAAATGAATGAACTGGTAGAAACATCTGCAAAAAAAATGATGAATAGTGCAGTGTTTGGCCAAATAATAATTCTTGTGGTATACTTACCCATTTTTACGTTACAAGGTATTGAAGGAAAAATGTTTAAACCCATGGCACAAACGGTTTCATTTGCATTATTGGGAGCTTTCATATTATCACTCACTTATATTCCAATGATGAGTAGCCTTGTATTATCAAAAAAACATAAACACAAGGTTAATATTTCAGAAAAAATAATGTTGCAATTAGAAAATATCTTTTCAAAAAAATTAGCTTTCATTTTAAAATATCCAAAAACTGTATTAACAAGTGTATTTATATTATTTATTGGAAGCATCATATTACTAACACGTTTAGGCGGAGAATTTATTCCTGCATTAGAAGAAGGAGATTTTGCAATAGATACAAAAGTATTAACAGGTAGCAATCTTAATACAACCATCGAGTTTACACAAAAAGCAGCACATGTATTAAAAACACAATTTCCTGAAGTAGAAAAAGTAGTAACAAAAATTGGAAGCGGAGAAATACCAACTGATCCTATGCCCATGGAAGCAAGTGATATGATGGTTATTTTGAAAGATAAAAAACAATGGAAATCTGCTAAAACTTTTGATGAATTGAAAGATAAAATGACTAATGCACTTAACAATATTCCGGGCATAACAACCAGTTTTCAGTTCCCCGTACAAATGAGATTTAATGAATTAATGACTGGTGCAAGACAAGATATTGTTTGTAAATTATTTGGAGAAAACTTAGATACGCTTGCACATTACGCCAATCAACTTGGTAAAATTGTTTCAACCGTAAAAGGAGCTTCTAACCTATACATAGAGCCAATTAAAGGGATGCCTCAAGTAGTGATAGAATACAACAGAGCTGCTATTGCACAATATCATTTATCTATTTCAGATATTAATAAAATAGTTAATTCATCATTTGCGGGGCAAAGCACCGGTTTGTTTTTTGAGGATGAAAAAAGATTTGATATAGTAGTACGTTTAAGTGGAAGCAATAAAAAAAATATTGATGATATAAAAAATTTATTAGTGCCTGTTTCTAACGGAACACAAATACCGTTGTATCAATTAGCTAACATAAATATTAAGAACGACGTTAATCAAATTCAAAGAGAAGATGCTAAACGTAGAATTATTGTTGGGTTTAATATTAATGGCAGAGATATACAAAGCATTGTAGAAGAACTTCAACAAAAAATAAACAAGCAACTTAAATTTCCGGCGGGTTATTATGTTACTTATGGTGGTGCATTTGAAAACTTAATACAAGCAAAAAACAGGTTAATGATTGCAGTGCCTGTTTCGCTTATACTTATTTTCATATTATTATTTTTTACATTTAAAAACGTTAAACAAGCTGCCTTAATTTATACTGCTATTCCATTATCTGCTATTGGCGGAATTTTATTTCTTGTATTAAGAGGAATGCCATTTAGTATTAGTGCAGGCGTGGGCTTCATAGCATTGTTTGGCGTATCGGTACTAAACGGAATTGTATTGGTTACAGAATTTAACCGACTAAAAAAATCAGGTATTCAATCGTTGTCATTAATTGTAATGAGGGGTGCAAAACTCAGGCTGCGTCCGGTTTTAATGACGGCATCTGTTGCATCACTCGGCTTTTTGCCAATGGCTATAAGTAATGGTGCCGGTGCCGAGGTACAACGCCCTTTAGCAACAGTTGTAATTGGTGGATTATTAATTGCAACATTTCTTACATTATTTGTACTGCCTTTATTATATATAATTTTTGAAAAAGGAATGAATTTAAATAAAATGAAAACAAAATCAGTTATCGCAATAATAGTTGTGTTATTGTTCACACAAAATATTCATGCACAAACAAACATAAGTTTAAATCAGGCTATTGATAGTGCTATCATAAATAATAACAAAATCAAAAACGAAGTGTTGAAAGAAGCTTATTCAAAAAGTTTAATTCAAACATCTGCAGATATTCCTAAAACAAATGTGTATAGTGAATGGGGACAAATCAACAGCCCTTTGTTTGATTATAAATTCAGCATTAATCAAACTATACAATTTCCAACAGTTTATAAAAAACAAAAAGAAGTATTGGCGGCTGAATATAATTCTGCAATATTGAATAAGCAATTGAAAATTTATGAATTAAAAAAAGCCGTAACACAATGCTATTATGCACATCAAGCATTAAAAGCAAAAGAGAACTTATTACAAAGAGCCGACAGTTTATATACATTATTCTACAACAAAGCATTATTAAGATTAGAAAAAGGAGAAACTAACATACTTGAAAAAACAACAGCAGAAAACCAAAAAGCTTCTATTCAATTACAACTCAATCAAATTCATCAAGAAATAGCGAGTAACTTATTGTTATTTCAATATTTAATAAATAACAACAATTGCATTCCTCTATTTGAAAATAATTTAACCAAAATAAAAGCGGTTATTGATACAAGTAGTTTTCAAAATCATCCGTTATTACAATTATTAAATCAGCAAATTATTATAGAACAACGCAAAACAGATTTAGAAAAAGCAAAATTAAATCCCGATATAAATTTTGGAATTAATGCTACTACATTTAGTGGCAGTGCTGCAGATAATAATGTTTATACTACTGCCAATAAATTTACATCTGTTCAAATTGGCGTAGGTATTCCCATTTTTACGCAAAGTCAAAAAGCAAAAATTAAAAGCAGCAAAACAGCCGAATTAATTGCTGCCAATGAGTCTGCCAACACACAGCAAGAATTACAAATTACAATGAAAAGACTTCTAACAGCTTATCAAAACAGTAATATTTCGCTGAATTATTTTGAAACAATAGGTTTAAAAAATGCAGCTACCATAAGTAATGCAGTCAATAAACAATTTATATCTGGCGAAATAAATTATTTAGATTTTGTTATGCTGCTTAACCAAAGTATTGCTATTGAAAATAGTTATATAGAAGCCATTCAAAATCATAACAACATTGCGGTTGCTATTAATTTCATCTTAAAATAATTTCTATATGTATTCAATTAACAAAAAAAATATTGCTCACTTGTTTACCATCAGTTTAACAACTATATTTTTATTTTCCTGTAAATCTCCATCAACACCTAAAACGGCAGAGGCCCAAATAAACGATAGTGTTGTAATACTTACAGATGCACAATTAAAAAATGCAGGTATAGAGACAATAAGTTTACAGCAAAAAAATATATCAACTATATTAAAAGTAAATGGTTTAATTGAAGTGCCTCCGCAAAATCTTGTTTCTATTAGTTGCCCAATGGGTGGATATTTAAAAGATACCAAAGTATTACCCGGTATGCATATTCATAAAGGAGAAGTTATTGCAACCATTGAAGATCAACAATATATTCAGTTGCAACAAGATTATTTACTTGCAAAATCTAAACTGCATTATGCAGAAATAGAATACAACAGACAAAAAGAATTAAACCCAACACAATCAAGCAGCAATAAAGTAATGCAGCAAGCAGAAACAGAATTTAAAAATGCAACCATTTTATTGGCATCATTAAGTGAAAAATTAAAATTGATAAATATTAATGTGAGTAAGATAACGCCAAATAATATTTCAAAAAGTATTTTTTTGTATGCTCCAATTGATGGCTTTATTACTAAAGTAAATGTAAACATTGGCAAGTATGTTTCACCAACCGAAATTTTATTTGATGCAGTAAATCCGTCTGATATTCATTTAAATCTAAAAGTATTTGAAAAAGATATTTCATCATTAACAATTGGCAAAAAAGTAATTGCATACTCTAATGCAAATCCAACAAAAAAGTATGAATGTGAAATAGTTTTAGTAAGTAAAGATATTAGTACAGAAGGCACGGTAGATGTACATTGCCATTTTGAAAGCTATGATAAAAGCTTACTTCCGGGTATGTATATGAATGCAGAAATTGAAATTACCAATACATTAGGAAATACTTTACCCGATGAAAGTGTAGTAAGCTACGAAGGAAATAATTATATTTTTATACTGAAAGACAAATACACTTATATACTGAAAAAAGTTTCGGTACTTAACACAAATAATAATCTTGTTCAAATAAGTAATGCAGATGCAAATAGTTTATCTAAAAAAACAATTGTAAGCAAAGGTGCATACACATTGCTTATGAAAATGAAAATGACAAATGATGAAGAATAAAACAGCAAGAAGGTATGTTTAAACAACATACCTTCTTCTTAAAAGTTATTTCAACTCATCTAATACTTTAAAAACTTTTTTTACAACTTCGTTGGCACTGCCATCAAAATTATTTACTATAATAGCAATGGTATAGGTTGTTGCATTTTTTGCAGTATGATATCCTGCAAAACTTTTTGCTCCACCAATTGTTCCGCTTTTTAATTTCATACCATTGTATTCGGGCAATGCATTATAAAAAAAATTAAACCAATTTTGTTGATGAGCATATTGCAAAGCAGTAACTAATGCATGTGTTGTAACTCTGTTTTGTGGAGATAAACCGCTACCATCTTTAATATGCAAAGCAGATTTTTCAATCCCTCTCTCCTTCCAATATCTTCTCACTATATTAATTCCAGAATCAAAATTTCCTATTCCGGTTTTTTCTAATGCTATAGTTCTTATAAAAGTTTCACCATAAAAATTTATACTTCTTTTCAGAAAATGAAAATTAATATTATCAAATGTGGGAGAATAATTGGTATAAATAATTTTAATTGGTTGTGAATGGAGTGGTTTGTTGTGGGCAACCTCTTCAGATAATTTTATTTGATTAAAAGATATGTTGAATAACTTAAAATATTTTTGCAATGCTGCTTTTATTTGCAATGCAGGAAAGGGTATTGAACCCGAAATAGTAAAAGGCTTTTCTTGTGCAGGTATAGTACCTTCTGCAAAAGCCGTTGTAGCATACGGAGATGAATAAATATAAGAATTATCTCCGCTGCCCACTTTTCCTGTTGTTATAAAATTTTTTAATGTGTAATTAACCAAGTTAGGTTCTGTTTTAATAATCTTAACACTATCCCCTTCATATTTACCGGGTTGCATTGTTAAATCAAACTGGTTTTCGTGCCAGTTTAATGCCCAAGTTCCTGCACCATAATAATTACCCATATCATCCCAAATCCAACCACCGGGCATCGCATTAAAAATAAATTTCGAATTATCTAAATAACAGTTTCCTTTTATTTTTTTTATGTTGTTATTGCTTATTGCATTCATCCACTTATTTAATATTACCGAATCTTTTGTTTCTGCATAACGCCAGCTTGCTAAAGTAGGATCTCCATATCCTGTTATAAAAATATTTCCGTTCAATATTCCATTTACAATATTTCCATTGTAACCTATTTCTGTTTTAAATCTGTAATCTTTCCCCAATAAATCAAAGGCAGCAATGCTTGTAAAAACTTTCTGACAACTGGCCGGTGCTAAACCCGTTTCTTCATTCAATGCATACACTACTTCATTAGTTTGTGTGTTTACAACATATAGTGAAGTAATAGCATGTTTCATTTGTGCATCATTCAAAAATATTTTCATTGCACTATGCAATCTATCACTTACCGTTTGAGATTTTACTGTTGAAAAACATAGTAAACAAAATAAAACTTTAACTGTTTTCATTTTAGCATTGTTATTTTGCATAAAAGTAACTGATAAGTTTTCAAAAATAATTATGAGCAGTAATACAGTTTGTGCATCTATTATTACCATTGGAGATGAATTATTAATTGGTCAGGTAATTGATACCAACAGTGCATTTATTGCACAAGAATTAAATAAAATTGGTGTGCCCGTTAAAAAGCGTGTTGCCGTTGGAGATGTATGGGATGATATTTGGAATAGTTTAAATGAAGAAAGTAAACATGCAAATATTATTTTAATAACCGGTGGCTTAGGCCCAACAGCCGATGATATTACCAAACCCTTACTGTGCAAATACTTCAATGGTAAGATGGTAATGCATCAACCAACACTAGATCATGTTAATTATTTATTTGAATATGTTTTTAAACGCCCTATGCCTTTGCTTGATAGAAACAAAAAACAAGCAGAAGTACCCGATGTTTGTACGGTTTTAAAAAACGAAAAAGGTACTGCACCCGGAATGTTGTTTGAAAAAAATGGAACTATTTTTATTGCAATGCCCGGTGTTCCGCATGAAATGAAATGGTTAATGCAAAATCAAATTATACCAATCATTATACAAAAGTTTAAAACAGCATTTATTGAACATAGAACACTATTAACGGCTGGTATTGGCGAATCTTTTTTAGCAGAAAAAATAAAAACATTTGAAGAAGCACTACCCACCAATTTTAAGTTGGCTTACTTGCCTAATTACGGAATGGTAAGATTAAGATTATCTGCTATTGGAAATAATAAAGAAGCATTACAAACAAGCATGCATCAATATTTTTCATCTTTAAAAAATTATGTAAAAGATGTAATGATTGCTGATGAAGACATTTCAATGCAAACCATTGTTGGAAAACTATTAAAAGAAAAAAATAAAACCGTAGCCACCGCCGAAAGTTGCACCGGTGGCTACATTTCACATTTACTAACTACCATTCCCGGCTCATCAGATTATTACGAAGGCAGCATCATAAGTTATTCTTACAACATAAAAGAAGAAGTTTTAAAAGTACCACACGAAACACTTACCCAATATGGTGCAGTAAGTGAAGAAACCGTAAAAACAATGGTACAAAACCTGATCACAATAATGAATACAGATTACGGTATTGCCGTAAGTGGAATTATGGGACCAGGTGGAGAAACACCCGATAAACCTGTTGGCACTGCATGGATTGCCGTAGCCGACAAAAAGAAAATCATTACCAGAAGATTTCATTTTAGATTTGATAGAGAAAAAAATATTGAATTAACCGCTGTGAATGCATTGAATTTACTACGTCAGTTAATTGTGGATAACCATTGAATAACTTTTGAAATCTAAAAATTATTTTTGAGTAATTGTTTGTTGATACTTGCTACACAATAATATTATTTTTTGATTCTTTTTGAGCAAGTTTTTAATGTTAAAAATAACTTTTAAAAAAACTAACTCGCTTTATTGTGTACAAAAAATAGCAAATAAACCGGATAAGGTTAGCAAGGAAATTTACCTAATAAACTAAGTAAACTAAAGTATGGCAATAGTAGATTTGGTGATGCCTAAAATGGGCGAAAGCATAATGGAAGCCACTGTATTGCGTTGGCACAAAAAAGTTGGCGATACCGTTAAGCTAGATGAAACTGTTTTAGACATTGCTACCGACAAAGTTGATAGCGAAGTGCCTTCTACAGCCAATGGCGTTATTACTGAAATTTTATTTAAGGAAAATGATGTAGTACCTGTTGGTGCTGTAATTGCAAAAATTGAAGCCGTTAGTGCAACTTTTGTCCCTACTCCTACAACACCAACTGTTCAACCGGTTGTACCACAACAACAGCCCGTTTATAATCCGTTACCAACAACTGTTCAACAACCTATTGCTGAACCACAACCTCAACAAGTTCCTTTTACACCGCCACCTGTTACTACTTCTCCAACAGTTTCACCTGTAGGGAATAATAAGTTTTTCTCTCCATTAGTCTTAAACATTGCTAATAGTGAAGGCCTAAGTTTAAGCGAGTTAGAAAGAATTCCAGGTACCGGTGCAGATGGAAGAGTTTCTAAAAAAGATATTCTACAATATATTGCCGATAAAAAAGCCGGGAAAGTGGCTGCATTTGTTGCACCACAACCTGTTTATCAACCTGCACCGCAACCTATACAGCAAGCAACAATTCCTGTTGTAGAAACTTATAAACAGCAAGAACAAGTTACTGCCCCAGAACCACCACCGCCGGCAGTTGCAGCATCAACCGTTTCTGTTCAGCAAGAGCCTGTTATTGTTCCTATACCGGAATCAATTGTAGAACAACCACAAACTGTTGCTCCGCAACCTACTGCTGTGCCTGTTCAACAACCTGTGCAAGTTGAATTTCAACAACCACAACCCGAACCTGTATATGTGGCTCCAGTAACTCAACCACAAACTGTTGCTCCGCAACCTACTGCTGTACCTGTTCAACAACCCATGCAAGTTGAGTTTCAGCAACCACAACCCGTATATATAACCCCCATGCCTGAAGTTGTTGCCGTTCAACCACAACAACCCGAACCTGTATATATAGCTCCCCCAATTATTGAAGCACCTAAACCAAGTGTTGAAATTATTGAAATGGATAGAATGCGTAAACTTATTGCACAACACATGGTAAATAGCAAACATACTAGTGCCCACGTAACAAGTTTTGTAGAAGCCGATGTGAGCAATATGGTTTTATGGCGTGAAAAGAAGAAAGAAGATTTTGAAAAACGTACAGGAACCAAAATAACTTTTACACCCATGTTTATTGAGTGTTTAATGAAAGTTATGAAGCGTTTCCCTATTATAAACAGTTCTATTGAAGGAGATAAAGTTCTTATAAAAAATTATTTTAATATAGGAATGGCAACTGCATTGCCTAACAATAACCTTATTGTTCCGGTAATTAAAAATGCAGAACAAATGGGCTTAGTTAATTTGGCAAAATCTGTAAATGCTTTAGCTGCCAATGCACGCAACGGCAAATTAAAACCAGACGATACACAAGGCGGAACTTTTACATTAACCAATGTAGGAACTTTTGGAAGTTTAATGGGTACACCTATTATTAATCAACCGCAAGTTGCCATATTAGCTGTTGGTGCTATTAAAAAACGCCCTGTGGTTGTAGAAACCGATAAAGGAGATTTTATTGGCATACGCCACATGATGTATTTATCATTAAGCTACGACCATAGAATTATTGACGGAAGTATTGGTGCAGGTTTTTTAACGGAAGTTGCTAAAGAATTTGAAAATTGGAATGTAAACCGTGAATTAAAATTGGTAGTACAAGAACAATATGTAGATTAATTTTATTACCTATACAAATTAGAACTATAGCCACTCAAAAGAGTGGCTATTTAGTTTTAAAATAATGAAATGAATATCTGCAATAACCTTTTCATTGGCTCAAATAGAAAATAAAGAATAACAATATACCTAACAACATTTCATTCTAAAACAAAACATCCCAAAAGGTATTCAACCTTCGGGATGTTCTCAATCTATATACGCCTTATAATACTTCTACCTATTCATTCTACTCTTCACTATTCTTTTTCCTCATTTCTCTTACTTTCTTAACGCCATAACCTACACCGCCGGCTATTAAGAGAGATAAACCTCCATCAATGGGTGCATCTACATCACCACCTAAATCGGGTGGTTGTGCATGTACAATATTGGTAAGCACTAACATTAAAATTAATAAGGTAACTATTTTTTCTATTTGTGTTGTATTCAATATTTTTTTCATAGCTTATTTTTTATTTGAGTGTTTATAATTGTTTACGGTTTATTGATAATAGTTTATTGCTTAATCACTTTATCGGTTATAACACTATTACCATCTGCTATTTGCAGTATATATAATCCTAAACTGGCTCGGCTTACATTTATTGTATTTAATCCATTGATTGCTGTTTGACTAACAATTGCTTTTCCGTTTGCATCTTTTACTTGTA
>JAFDXX010000002.1 GCA_018267705.1 Bacteroidota bacterium
AAAACGAACTAAATGAAAGACCCCGAAAAGTCTTAGATATGTGTACTCCCAAAGAAGTCTTTGAAAAATTTATAATGGATACAATCTAATTCATTCAATTTACCCAGAGCGACTCGCCTCTCTCCTCTTAGAGAAAGGCGACAAAGCGATGGGTAAATTAAATTATAACTACATTTACATTCAGTTGCAATAGAAACTAGAAACCGCCTAAAAAGACAACGACATAGAAAGTGACAAGAATGAAAAATAGAAATTATTGGGTAGTATCCCCAAACGTAAAAAATAATGACGAAGAAAATAAGTGGAAAGAATTTCTTTCAAACAATCCTTATTCTTTTATTGGTTGGGACGAAGACAATCAGTTTGGAAACACTTTCATAAATACAATAAAAAAAGGAGATGTAATATTAAATGCTCAAAGAAAAAATTGGACCCCCCACGTTTTTGGAATTGGTATAGTTTCAAATGACAAATGCAATTGGCAAGAAATTGAAAATACTCCAAGCGGTGCATATTGCAGACAACTTAATCCGTATTTGACAAAAGAAAGAGTTTCTAAACTCAATTTAGATTTCAATGGAACAGCCTATTATGGTGACAATAAGCAAATACCTGCACTTTATCAATTACATCCTCATAGAAATGAAAATGACAAAAGATTGGTAGAAATTATAGAAAAGGAATTAGAAATGGCAAAAAAAGAACAAGACATACAAATGTTTGTAGACTTACTGAAAACAAACAAAAACATCATCTTAACCGGTGCACCAGGGACAGGTAAAACATTTTTAGCAAAACAAATTGCAAAACAACTGATTGGTGTAAAATCCGATGAAGAATTAGAAGAAAGCGGACAATTTGATTTTGTGCAATTCCACCCTTCCTATGACTACACAGACTTTGTCGAAGGACTGAGGCCAACTCCACCAGATGAAAACGGAATAATTGGCTTTGAAATTAAAGACGGTATTTTCAAATTATTTTGCCAAAAAGCTTCTGAAGCAAAATTTTCCGAAATAGTTGACAATTTTGATGTGGCTTGGGAAAGTTTATTGACAGCAGTAAGAAATAATATTGCTCAAGGTGTATTAACAACTATTGGTTCTTGGGATTACGGTTTATCTTCAAAAGACTCATTGAAATATTCCTCTGTAAACACTCCTTCTCAATACAATTTTACTATCACCAAAAAGAATGTGTACGATGCCTATCAAGGAAAGCAAGCAAGGCCATCAGGTGCTTTTCAAAAAGATATGGAGGATGTTGTGGATTATCTAAAAGACAATTTTGGGTTAGTAGAATTTGTAAACAAAGAAGAAAGTTCAAATAATGGCATCAAAAACTATGTTTTTGTCATTGACGAAATTAACAGGGGTGAAATTTCAAAAATATTCGGAGAACTATTCTTTTCCATTGACCCAAGTTATAGAGGTAAAAAAGGTTCAGTTAAGACGCAATATTCAAACTTGCACAACGATGAAAAAGAGGTTTTTTATGTGCCTGAAAACGTCTATATAATCGGCTCAATGAACGACATTGACCGAAGTGTTGAAAGCTTTGATTTTGCAATGAGAAGACGTTTTACTTGGATTGAAATAACGGCAGAACAAAGTGCAGATAATATGAATTTGCCACAAGACATTAAAGAGAAAATGTTGAACTTAAACAAGCAAATTTCTGAAACAGATGGACTTAATCCTTCTTACCACATTGGTGCGGCCTATTTTCTTGACTCAAACGGTAATGCAAGACGAGATATAGACAACATTTGGAATTTACGAATCGAGCCACTTCTGAAAGAATATTTGAGAGGGATGCCTGATAGCATTGATAAAATTGAACTGATGAAAAACGCCTTTACAGCCTAATGAGAACAACAGACAATAATGGCGGAAAAAGTATTGATAAATTCGACAATTCAAACATTGCGGATTTATCAGCAATAGCAAATAGAAACCTTTTGGATTTACAAATGGAAAATCCTGATTTGCTTGTTTTTCCTCATTCATTTGGTCAATATAAAGACGATGTTGAAAAACCACTTATTTTCTCACTAGACAATGAAAACCTAACAACATATAATTTAATGGGTTTTATTGGACGAAATTCAACACAACTTACAATATCATCTCGTTTTGCAAAAGATGAAAACAACGACTATTTTTTGCATTATATGCTGCAAAAAGTCTTTTCGATTAACCTTTTAAAATTTGACCAAACACCCAATAAGGAGAACATTTGGGATTTTCTTCTTTACCTTTTTCCATATTATCTCAAAAAAGCATATTCCCAAGGAATCTACAAAGCATATAAAAAGGAAGAATACAACGACACAAACGTTAAGGGAAGTATTGATGTTAAACGCCACATACTTAGAAATATTCCGTTTACAGGAAAAATAGCTTACACTACAAGAGAACACAGCTATAATAATAATCTAACTCAACTAATTAGGCATACAATTGAGTTTATCAGAACCCACCCTTATGGTAGTGGATTACTGACGAGTGACAGTGAACTAAGAGACATTGTAAGTAAGTTCATTTTTGTAACTAACAAGACTTATAATGGTAATTCGAGACAAAAGATTATCACAGCCAACTTAAAACCAGTTACTCATCCTTATTTTACTGAGTATTCTGCATTGCAAAAAATTTGTTTAAAAATTCTTCGACACGAGAAAATTACTTTTGGAAAAGAAAAAGATAAAGTTTACGGTTTGTTGTTTGATGGTGCTTGGCTTTGGGAAGAGTATCTTAATACCATTCTGAAAGAAAACTTCATACATCCAGAAAACAAAACAGGTAAACATCGACATTATCTATTTGAAAACAATATACAATCAATATTTCCTGATTTTATAAGCAAAGTAGAACCAAAATCGGTTGGGGATGCAAAGTATATTCCACTTGACAGACAACAATCGTATTCCGAAAATTCCGAAAAAGCAACAAGCATTTACTACAAGACAATTGCTTATATGTACAGGTTTAGTTCAAAAAATGGCTTTTTAATCTTCCCAAGACAAGACACAAGCTTTTTTGAAACATACCGCATAAAAGAGACAGATGGAACACTAAAGAAAATTGGACTTGCAATTCCACAGACGACAGAAAACTTTAAAGAATATATCAAAACAATGAACGTAAATGAAGAGGAGTTGAGACAACATTTAATGACAAACAAAACACCGAACGCACAACAGCAGTTTGGCAAAATGGCGGGTTCAGTGCTAAATTGAACATTTGGTTTTCAAATGAACATTTGTGCTAATATGAAAGTAAGTGCTTCAAAATCCGCCACTTCGCCAAGCTGCAAAACGTTGTAGGCAATTCTAACAGACATCTCACATGACATTCGACAAATTGAATCCACATATTATTGTAGAGAAAGCATTGAGCTTTAAATTCAAGCCAAATCATTTTGAACTTTGGTCAAAAGGACAATTAGTATCTAACGGAAGTATCGACGGAAAGATTGAGTGTATTCCTGTATTTTTTGACCCCAAAAAAAGCGAAGTCAAATCTTATGGCTTGCCGACAAATTTAAATATTAGAGACACTTTGATATTCGATTTGACTTTTACAAGTACAGACAGAATATTTATGGCAACAGTTCCTAAAAAAACAAATATCGAAAATTACGACAGCTTTAAAGTTTTTAAGGAAAACGTTCCTTTGAACTTTCCAATTATCACCAGAGACGAAAGAACATTTGAAGAAAATGAACCTTACGTTTGTTCAATCTTTTTGACAAATAAGATTGTTTCTAAAATATCTTTTTCGTTTGGAAATAATCCACGCTTACTTGAACTGTTTTATGTACCACAGGCAGACACAAAACCTAAACATAATGAGATAGGACAATCTCTGCTTGAACTACTGATTGAAGATTGGGATGACGATGGTGCATGGGTTGGAGAGGGAAATGTTATCACAAACGTTCAAAACAAATTTGGGTATTCTCCGACAAAAGAAGAAATGATTAATGCATTGGAAAATATTAACTCTAAATTCGGGAACATAATTATTAGAGAAATCAATGACATGGGTTTTTCAAGTTCAATGGTTTACAAAACTTCAAAACCAAAAAGTTTCTTATTGACAATACTCAAAGAAATCAGTGGTTGACAAGAACTGCCTACAACATTGGTATTTGCAAAAGCTGGGCAGACGTAAGCTGTGTTTCAACTTTTTGTTTTTCAATTTAGCTTCATATCGGGCAGACGAATAACTATTTAGCTATGTGCAAATCATCAACTTTTATTTATAAATTTAGCTTCAGGTAGCCGGGGCGGACGGAAGTCTATTCTCCAGCCTTCGCAAATACCTGCTCGTTAGTTGCTAACCAAAATTGCTGGTGTAACGATCAGAAGCTTTTTTGACAATTTGCTGAAAGAACAACAATCTCAGCTTTTTATATTGTATTGG
>JAFDXX010000003.1 GCA_018267705.1 Bacteroidota bacterium
AAACAATTGCGGCTGTAAGCCGCAATTGTTTTGATTTTAAAATTGATATTATGGGACTATTCAATAACAAGAATCCAAACGAAACCGCTTTTACAGGTGGTAAAAAGCATTGGGCTGATGTAATCAAAAATACTGGACCCGGTGAACTTTTGATTTGGCGACAACCAGAGGAAGATTTTAATACAAATTCTACTCTCATTGTTATGCCGGGCGAAGAAGCCATTTTTATAAAAGGTGGAACAATTGAACAAACCTTTGAAAATGGAACTTACAAACTATCAACTGAAAACTATCCTTTTATAAGTCGTTTACGAAACGCTTTTACTGGTGGCATAAGTACATTTAATTGTGTTGTTTATTTTGTTCGCAAGGCTCACTCCGAAGAAATTTTGTGGGGTACAGATTCTCCAATTCAGGTGCGTGACAAAATGCTTGGAATTGCTACCAAACTTAAAGCAAGAGGGGCATATAAAGTTCAGATTGACAACCCTGTTAAGTTTCTTGAAAAACTAATAGGTAATAATGTGCCTTTTCAATTTCAGGAAGAACTTAGCAAATATTTCATTAATGAATTTCAAAGCAAAATAAAGTCAAGCATTACAAGAGCCGCAAACGAATCAACACAAGAACTTTTAGGAATAGAAGCCCGCTTAGACGAATTTGCAGATGCAATAAGTCCATTCATGCAGGAAACGCTTAATGATTATGGATTAAAATTAGTTAAGTTTTCAATTGCAGCAATCAATATTGACGATGATGAACTAAGAAGGCGTTATGATGAAATTGGAATGGATGCCATTGCAAAAATGAGAAATGCACAAGCTGACAAATCTGTTATGGGAATATTGGGCGATGACTGGGCAAAACAGCAACAAGTTGATATACTCAAAGGAATTGCAAATAACGAGGGCGGTGGCGTTGCCACGGCAGGTGCAGGTTTAGGAATGGGTTTGGCTGCTGGTGGAGTGTTTGGCGGTATGGCTCAACAAGTTTTTAATCCTTCTCAAAATCAACAACCTCAAAATGTAAGCCCTGTTGAAAAAATCAAACAACTTAAAGAAATGCTTGACATTGGCGCAATTACACAGGAGGAATTTGATGCCAAGAAAAAGGAAATATTAAGTAAAATGTAAGAAAGGAGGCTTTTATGAAAAAAACAAAAATTTTCTGGTATCTTTTAGATTCAATCTTTTTAATTGTTTTTAATCTTTATTTCTTTCTGCTTAAAGGCATTGAACAACCTGCTTCTGTATGGATTTCATACGCCTCAATTCACTTAGCATATTTCATGCTTCTAATAACGCCTTCTTTTGTAAGAAAGGGAAGCGTTTCGGCTGATTATGGTCGTCCATTGTTTGTGATTACAACAAGTTACTTTTTTTTGGCACTAATAGTTGGCGTTGTTTTTATAGCACTTTCACCTGAAAGCATTACGGTTGCATTATTAGTTCAAGTTACAATTGCTGCAATTTTCGCAATTCTATTGCTTACAAACCTGATTGCAAATGAACATACGGCAGATAATATTGAAAGGCATGAGGTAGAATTAAAATATGTGAAAGAATCTTCTTCAAAACTTGATTCTTTGCTAAAGCAAATATCAGACAATGCTATTCGCAAAAAAATTGAAAAGGCTTATGATTTGATTCATAGTAGTCAAGTCAAATCTTCTAACAATGTAAAATCAATTGAACAAGACGTGATTAGTGAAATTGATAATCTTGAAAAAGCATTGCAAAAAAACAACTTTGAAAATATTCAAATGATAGTTGATAAAATTTGCAATTTGGCAAACGAAAGAAACCGACAATTAAAACTTTTGAACTGAATATCCGATTAAATATGGCTCAACAAATAGTAGAATTAACTTGTCCCGGCTGTGGTGACAGAGTTACAACAGGACAAACAGAATGCAAATTTTGTCACAAACCGATAATAATATCAACTTTCAATAGTGTTTACTCAATGCCGATGCCAGAGGTAAACAAATACGCAAACGAATATCGTAAAGCACTTTCTGACAATCCCGACAATAAAGACTTGAACACTTCAATAGCAATGTGTTATTTGAAATTGAAATTATATGATAAAGCGCTATCGGCTTTTGAAAAAGCAATTGAAGATAATTTTGACAATTCAGAAACATTTTTTTATGCAGCAGTTTGTTTATTACAAGGCAATAAAGCTTTTCTGACACTACGCCCGACCATTGACAAAATTGAAGAGTATATCAATGCCGCCTTGATGATTGAACCCAAAGGAATATACTATTATTTCTGGTCATATATCAAGTATGACTATTTTAATCGTAAATTTTTCAACACAAAACCGACATATCAAGAAGCTTTACAAATGGCAACTGACAACGGAGTTTCAGAGTTTGACAAAGAACAACTATTTTCAATTCTATGTGTACCAAAACCCGACTGTATTTGACAAAGAAAAAGCCGTAATACAATGAAAATGAAAGAAGTTCAGCAGGTAACAAAGGCTATATGCAATAAGGGTTTCAGTGGTAATGCAAGCATTATGCCCCGCTTAAACTTCGGTGCGTGTGGACAGGAAAGTAGCCCGCAATCCCTTACTGCATATAGCCTCAACCGTTGTGTGTTATGCCATTGGACACTCTCTAATAATTCAAGAATGATTAAACCGTTTTGCTTTTTCCTCATTTCTCTTTTATTTCTTACAAGTTCCTATGGACAAAGTAAGCACGACAGAAAACTATCAAAAAGTCTTGACGAACTAATTCCTAAGCGGTTGAAGGAAATTGCACCGGGCTGTGTAGTATTAATTGCAAAAGATAACAAAGTTGTTTACAAGAAGGCATTTGGGATGGCTAACACTGAACTCAACATTCCTATGCAACCAAATATGCTTTTCAGGACAGGTTCTATGGGCAAACAGTACACAGCCATTGGCATTCTACAATTAGTGGAACAAGGCAAAATTAGTTTGCAGGACAGTATTCAAAAATATATCAAAAACTTCCCATCAAAAGGCTATACAATCACTATTGAAAACTTATTGACAAATACTTCGGGTATTAAAGACTACTTATCAGAAATCTCCAATCCTTCCAAACAAAAAGAAACCTACACACCAAAAGAAGGAGTTGACTACATAAAAGACGAGCCACTTAATTTCAAACCTGGCAGTGAATTCCGATACAGCAACTCTAACTATTATTTATTGGGTTACATTATTGAAATGGTTACGGGCAAGACATTTGAAAACTATTTAAAGGAAAATGTTTTAGACCCAGCAGATTTGAAAAATACTTTTTACATCCATCCAGAAAAAAACATTCCTGACATGCCGCAAGGTTATTCAAAGTTTGACGGCAAAATTGAAAAAGCAAATCTGCAAGAGGTAACGATAATGTATTCAGCAGGAGCATTAATTAGCAATGCCGATGATATTTATAAATGGCACGAAGCTTTATATAACCAGCAGTTAGTAAAAAAAGAAACATTAGAAAAAGCAACTACCGCATTCCAATTTCCTGAAGGAACTTTTTCGGAGTATGGATACGGTTGGTTTATAAAAAATATTGACGGCAGCAAGACAATTGAGCATAGTGGTTCAACAGATGGATTTCAGTCAGACGAAATTTATCTCCCAAACGAAAATGTTTTTATTGTTACCTTGTTTAATTGTTACGAAGCAGATATGGATTGGCAATTATTGACTAATGACATTGCACGACTTGCGATAGGAAAGCCTTTAAATGATGAAGTTAAACTAAGTGAAAGTATATTAAAGGCTTATGTTGGCACTTACGAGGTTAACCTCAATAATATCAATCATAAACTGATAGTAACTTTCACTGATGGTAGGCTATCTGTTGAAGCATCTAATCCTGACGACAGATTACCTAAAGTCTTTTTATATGCTAAAAGCGAAAATGAATTTTATATGAAAGAAGCACCTTTGAGATTTGAGTTTGTAAAAGACAGTAACAACGTCCTTAAAATAATAACGTATAATAATCGTGGCAAAGACGCAGAATGGACAAAGACCCAATAAGAAGAGGCACAAACACACAACAAAAGTATTTGCAAAAGCAGGGCTGGACAATGTAACATCAGCTATGTGTAAGCATCAGCAGTGGTTCGGGCTCGACGTTCAATGTTCAGCTTTAGTTCATAACTTCAACAACACATATCAATTGGGCATTTGTTCCGGGCTGGACAATCAATGAATTCCCTGCCTTCGCAAATACTTGAACGTTATCGGTAATGGTAGGACGACCGTGCTAACATCAAATTTTCGTGCTGACAATTAAACGACAGACAATTTTCGGCAAAGCCGTTTGGCTATTCTTCGCAAAATTAAAAGAGGTGCAAGCCGACACACAGAGCCAACGCTTTT
Organism: Bacteroidota bacterium; assembly: GCA_018267705.1. Classification (GTDB taxonomy): domain Bacteria; phylum Bacteroidota; class Bacteroidia; order Chitinophagales; family Chitinophagaceae; genus CW01. The sequence continues at coordinate 4,375 of JAFDXX010000003.1, forward strand.
GCACCACATTTAATTTTGCCCAACCGCACCCAAGCCCACCCACCACCCCAAAGACAATTTTTCAACAGTATGACAGAAACTAAGCTAAAAACTTTGGCAATCGAAACCTAATGACTAAATTTGCCAAAAATTGGCAACTTAATATTTTGACTGTATGCAAACGATAGGTTCAACATTTAAGGAAATACGTGAAGAACGTAACTTGCTTTTGGAAAACGTAACCCAAAAAACAGGAATTAGCAAAACTGTTTTGAGCCGAATTGAGAACGGCAGACGATTACCAACCAAAGAGCAGGTAAACTTGCTTTGCAAGTATTACAAGGCTCAAAAGAATGAAATAATTGTTCAATGGCTTAGCGACAAAATTGTTTACGAAATACAAGACGAAGATTTTGCATTGCAAGCAATGCAAGTAGCGGAAGAAAAAATCAAATACGGAACAAACGGCAATGGACACAGCCATACAAACGGTTTTATTTTATCACTAAACGGCAACAAACAAAAAAGAAAAATTGACGAATTTGTAAACAAAGTTGTTCAAGGTGATTGTTTGGAGGTTATGCAATCAATCCCTGACAAGTCTGTAAATATGATACTTTGCGATTTGCCTTACGGCACAACGCAAAACAAGTGGGACTCAGTTATTGACTTGCAAAAACTTTGGACTGAATACGAAAGAATAATCAAAGATGACGGAGCAATTGTTTTGACTTCGCAAGGAATTTTTACCGCAAAATTGATTTTAAGCAACGAGAAATTATTTAAGTATAAAATCACCTGGATAAAATCAAAATCAACCAACTTTTTAAATGCCAAAAAACAACCACTTCGCAAACACGAGGACATTTGTATTTTTTACAAAAAGCAACCAACGTACAATCCTCAAATGACAGAGGGCGAAGCATACGACAAAGGTATTCGCAAAGACCAATACACAGGTAGTTATGGCGACTTCAAACCACGACACGTTAAAAGTAACGGAGAGCGTTATCCTAACGACATTGTGTTTTATGAAGAACAAAATCTTGATGATTTTGTGTACATCAAAACGGCAGAAGCCGAGGGAACAGTTTATCACCCGACACAAAAACCGATTGAGTTAGGCAGATATTTAATTAAAACTTTTACAAATGCAGGCGACATTGTTTTAGACAATGCTTGCGGTAGCGGTAGTTTTTTGCTTTCTGCAATTTTGGAAAACAGAAATTTTATCGGCATTGAAAAAAACGAAGATGTACTATTACACAAAGTAAAACCAACCGATTACATCAAAGTTTGCACAGACCGAATTGAAGAAACATTAAAAAGAAAAGAAATTGAAGAATCTACATTGAGATTATTCAGAGAACCAATTGCAGAATATCACACATTGAATTATGAAGCTAAATGAAAGAGCTTGGGCAGGTCAAATCATTAGTTGGATAAAACAATCCATCAATGACGGTATTACCATTTTTCAAGATGCCACAAACGATGAGGGTTTGAAAGTTGCATCAGGAAGAACGAAATTTCCTGACGTTCTTTTGTTTAACGATAAAGTTTCGGGTATCGTTTTCAACGGTTGGGAATTGAAATTTCCTGATACACCTGTGGACGATACAGAAATGTTAGAAAATGCTTTGGAAAAAGCAGAACGTTTAAAATCAAATTCTTTCGTTACTTGGAACGGAACAGAAGCAATCATTTGGAAAATCAATGACGATAATTATTCGCTTTCGGGCTTGGAAAAACTTAAAGTTTATCCGAAAGAAAAAGACATCATAAACAGAAATGATTTAGCGGACAGAACGAACTACAACAAACACGAGGCAAAACTTCAAAAACGGCTTAATGAAATCCTGCACGACTTAGGGCAACTTTACAAAAATGGCGAACTTAAAAATGCGATAAACATTTCATCAAACATTGTTGAAGCCGTTACACAAACGGCATTACACTTTATTCCACAACTGAAAAACGAGATTAACGAACTGAAAGGCGATGATAACACTTTTAGAACGGAATTTAACCAATGGAAAATTATTGAAAGTGCTACACTTAAAATTCTTTCAACTTCATCAAGACGAGTTGAAAAAGTTGAGCCCGAAGAAGTTTTAGCAAAGTTCACTTATTACAAACTAATTGGCAAAGTTCTTTTCTATCTTACACTTTCAGAAAACTTGTCGGGCAAGGTTTCTAAGTTGGAGTTGAAGAACGGCAAACAAGTTCAAAAACAACTGAACGACTTTTTCAATCAAGCGAAGAAAATAGATTATCAGGCAGTTTTTGAAAGTGATTTTACCGACAAAATTCCTTTTAATGAAACAATAGACGAACTGTTATTTAGACTTATTGCGGTTTTCAACGAGTTTGATTTTAAAGTTTTGCCGACCGAAGTAATCGGCTACATTTTGGAAAATTTAGTTCCACAGGAAGAAAAACAAAAATTTGGGCAATATTTCACTTCTGAAACGTTGGCAAATCTTGTTACATTTTCTGCAATCAAAAGCAGAAATGATGTTGTGATTGACCCAACATCAGGAACAGGAACATTTTTAAATTCATTTTACAACACATTACAGTTTTTTGGAAACAAAAGCCACCAACAAATCTTAAATCAGATTTGGGGCAACGATATTTCACATTTTCCAGCAACACTTTCAGTTATCAGTTTATACAAGCAAAAAGTTGATGATACGGCAAATTTTCCGAGAATAATCCGTAAGGATTTTTTCACACTTACACCAAGTCAAACAATCGCAATTCCCGATAACAAAGACATTGATAAAATCAATCAAATTCCGATACCAAAATTTGATGCAATTATTTCAAACTTCCCTTTCATTCAGCAAGAAGATATTCCAAATGAAATTTTGAATACTCATTTTGAAAGTGAATTTGCGAAAACGCAAACAGCATTTCTAAATGGCAACAAGTTTGACATCAACGGCAAAAGTGATTATTACATTTATTGTTTTTACAACTCATTGAAGTTTTTAAAAGACAATGGAGTTTTATCAGCAATTACTTCAAATGCGTGGTTGGGCAAGAATTACGGTTTACAATTCAAGAAATTTTTGTTGGATAATTTCCATATCAAGTATGTTGTAAAAAGCAATGCGGAGCATTGGTTTAAAGATTCCAAAGTCAGCACTATTTTTATCACACTTGAAAAAGGAATAAGCAAAGAGCCAACGAAATTTATTACAGTAAACGAAAAATTGGAAACGCTGTTTAAAGATAATTCGTTACAACTATTTGAAGATTTTTATACGCAAGTTGATAATTGCAACAATCTGAAAAACACAAATTGGAAAGAAGATCAATTCAGAAACGTATTTCACAAAGCAGATAAAACGCTTACAGTTAGCATAGTTGAGCAATCATATTTGATAAATTCTCTTGCTTCGCAAGAAAATTGGGGAACGTATTTTGTCAATCAAAATCCGCTAAGTGTTTTTGAAAAAAAGCTGATAAATCCGTTTCCAAGTGTTTACGATACAGGTAGAGGAACACGAACAGGTTGGGACGAAATGCACATCATTTCTAACGATGAAAACAAATCGTTGAAAATTGAAAAAGAATTTTTGTTGCCGATTTTGAAAACAAGTCAGGAACTCAAAACGATTGCTTACAGCAACAAATCGGAATACAATCTTTTCGTTTGTAATGAAGATGAAAAGACCTTGAAAGCGAAATATCCGAACACATACAAGCACATCAAAAAGTTTGAAATTGCAACGAACAAAACAGGTATTGTATTACCCGAAGTTTTGAAAACGAGAAAACCGTTTTGGTATTCGCTTGCACCCGAAGAATCAGCAAATATTTTCATTTCCATAAATCCAAGTCAGCGATTATTCTTTTCGTTCAGCAAATCGCCTTTGTATCTGAATCAAAGATTGGTTGCTATCCGTGTAAAGAAAAAAGATGTTGAAATTGTATCGGCTTTGCTTAATTCAATCATTTCACTTTTGATTGTTGAACTAAACGGAGTTTCAAGAAACTTAGGAGCATTAGATTTGAACGCAGACTTTTTCAAAACCAAAATGAAAATGTTTGACCCAAGTTTGCTTTCAGACAAACAAAAAGACAGTATCCTTGCGAAGTTTGAAACTCTTAGCAAACGACAAATTCAAGACTACGAAAACGAATACAAACAAAAAGACAGAATTTCGTTTGATGAAGAAATTTTGAAAACCTACGGCTTCAAAACTGATATTCTTCCACAATTATATTCACTTTTAACGGAAACCATTCGTAACCGAGTGGAAATGAAAAATAGGTAATCATTAAAATGTCATTCAATGCAAATAGATATAAAAGGTAAGATTAACGAAAAGAAATTATCGTACAGCAACACTCTTTTGCCGTTGTATGAGGCGGTTGTCAATTCTATTCAAGCTATTGAAGAAGGAAGTGCTACAAAAACGGGAATTATAGAAATTGATATAATCCGTTCAACACAAGCGAAAATTGAATTTAACAAAACTGAAACTCTACCTGAAATTGTTGATTTTCACATTAAAGACAATGGAATTGGATTTAATGAATCCAATTTTGAATCATTCAATTTTGCTCACTCAACGTATAAATTTACAAAAGGCGGAAAAGGTATTGGGAGGTTTACTTGGTTGAGAGCTTTCCAAAAAGCAGAAATAGAAAGCAGATTTAAAGAAAATGAATCTTGGAAGTTGAGAAAATTCAATTTTGAGCAAACTAAAACAGGAATTGAAAAACACACATTAGATAATGTAAACGGTTCTGCCGAAAGATATACAATTGTCAAACTTAAAAACCTCAAACAAGATTATAGAAAGTGGTGCAATAACAACATTGAAGATATTGCATTTAAAATTATTGAACACTGTTTTGTTTATTTTCTTGGAAGTAATTGTCCCCGAATAATCATAAAGGACGGAGATAAAAACGTTGTTGTAAATGATTTGTTTAACATATTTACAAATGGTCAGGTAAAAAATGAAAATATCAAAATACGAGAAAATTCATTTAAGCTCAATATCGTTAAACTGTATAAAAGCAAAATAGACAACAAAATTCACTATTGTGCGAATACAAGGGAAGTTTCAAATGACAAAATTTCTATTGATATACCTGAATTTGACAACTATTTGACCGATAAAAATGGAGAGCAATTTTCAATAGCTGTATATGTTGAAGGAGAATATTTGGATAAAAATGTAAATGACGAAAGAACAAATATTGCTTTCGTTAAAGGAAATGATGTTGATTTTCCTGACGAAACGACACAAGAAGAATTAAGAAAATCAATAACAGACAAATTGATTGTTGAATTTGCAGAACAGATAGAGCAACTTTCACAGAAAAGAGTTGAAAAAGTAAAAGAGTTTGTCAATAATCACCCGAGATACAAACAGTTATTGAAGTACCGCTCAAATGACATCAAAAGAATTTCCTCTACTCTTTCAGACGAGAAAATGGAACTTGAACTTTTTAAAATTCAACAGTCTTTGGATTTGGAAGTAAAACAAGAAGCAACAGAAGTTTTAAAATTTGTTTCAAATGAAACGGACAAAGAAGATTTTACGCAAAAACACCAAGATTTATTCAATAAAATAATTGAAGTCGGTAACTCAAAACTTTCTGAATACGTTATACACAGAAAGTTGGTTTTAGACCTTTTCGAGAAACTTTTAAATGAAAAAGCAACCGAAAAGGCAGTTCATAATTTAATTTTTCCACTACAAACACTTTCTGACGAAATTGGTTTTGAAGACCATAATCTTTGGATGATTGATGATAAATTGGCTTATCATAAATATTTAGCTTCTGACAAAAAGTTTAAAGCGATTGAGCCTCTTAACTCTGAATCAAAAGAACGACCGGATTTAATCGTTTTCAACAGACCTTTCGCTTTTTCAAATGACAACAAGCCTTATCAATCAATTGTATTGGTTGAATTTAAACGCCCAATGAGAGATGATTATACAGATGAGGAAAATCCAATAGCACAAATTAACCGTTATGCAAGGGAAATAATTGACGGAGAAGCCAAAGATAAGAATGCACGAGAGTTTGATTTTAGAGAAAACACACCTATTTATGCTTATATAGTTTGCGACTTGACAAAGAAACTAAAAGCATACGCAAAAGACGGAGGTTACAGACCATTACCAAACGGAGACGGTTTTTTCTTTTTCAATGACAACTATAATATGTATGTTGAAATTATGAGCTTTGACAAAATACTTAATGACTCACGAGAAAGAAACAGAGTGTTATTTGACAAACTTAATTTACCGAGTGTATAAGCCCACGCTTTTGGTAGCACATTTTCATTTTTCCAATCGCACAAAGCCAAACAAAAATGAAAAAGAGCTACCAAGCCAACGCACCACGACAAGACACGAAAAACTACACGACTGACAGAACCACTACCGATAACAAGGGTTTGGCGTAATGGCGGGTGAAGTGCTTCGTATGAAACTATTTGTTAAATTTGAACTTTGGTGCTTCGTATCAACAGTAGTGCTGTAAAGCCGCCACTACGCCAAGCCCCTGCCCGTTAGCAGTCAGTTTTAACGCACACCGGAAATGACAACAAAGTTTGACATTGATAAAATCGTAAATTATTTAAGTAAGTACAAATCGGACTTGCCGAATTTATATAATTGGAACGCAAAAATTGATAGACTTGTCGAACTTGAAACATTGACGAAAGAACAAGTTGAAGAGATAAACAGATTAAAACGACCATACGAAAAAGAACTTCAACTTAAAAAAATTGTTGGACAAAAACTAAATGAAACACGGGAAAACAACAAGACTTTATTTGACAAACTTTGTTTGTGGATTATTAAAGATTGGGGAGGAATTTTAACAGCTAACGATAGCGACACAATAAAACTTATTGAAAATTTTCTAAAACAAGACAACCCCGATTTTAAGCGAATTGCAAGTTCTTCAAAAGTTGGTGCATATTTGTTTCCTCACAAAAACATAATATATGACTCACGAGTTGCTTATTCATTAAATTGGATTATTCTTTCGGAAAATGCGGGACAACAATACTTCCCTATTCCCGAAGGTAGAAATTCCAAAATGTCAGCATTTGACCTTAATGTTTTAATAAGATTAAAAAACATTTCAATCTATCAGCCAAACAATATATCCCTTTTAGACAACAAGCTTTTTATTAAAAATTCAGACAAGCACCTTTTCATAGACAAAAAAATAGCGTATTCAGAACTAAACAAACTTGTCAAACAAATAAATCAGAAGTTATGGCAAGGCGACAATGAAAAAGAACAAAACTTATACTTTACTGAAATGATATTGTTTTCTATTGCTGACAGAGAAGTGTTTGTGGATATAACAAAAAGATGGAACGAATTGGCAAAAACTAATTAGATATGGAAAATACATTTAATAAAGTCAGAGATTACATATTAGAAAACGAAAATTCTAATTACCGTAAAATAGACAAATCGTTTTCAACAAAACTCAAATTGGAAACTTTAAACACAATGTTGCTCTTGGAAGAAAAAAATGACATTTCTAAAATCACAATGAGTTTTTTTGATTCGTTTGAAATATCTGAAAATGACTACTTTGCATTTAGGATTGAAAAAGAACAAAATGGTTACAAACTAATTGGCGGAACTTTTGACAAAGACAATAACGATATTGAAATCGAAATAATAGAAAAAGAAAATGTTTTAAAAATTTTTGAAAACGAAATCGAAAACTTAATTTTTCAATGACAAAAGAAAGTTGCAAACAACTATTTGATAATTTGTATCACAACAAAATTATTCTTCGTAAAGACACAATTTGCTTTTGTGAATTTTTAAATTGTAATTTTAGCAATAACACACTTACAATTCAATTAAAAGTAATAGAGACTGTTGTGAAATTAAAACCACGAAACAAAAATTGGTTTGAAGAAGCAAAAACCAAAGAGTACATTGAAATTCAATACCAAAATAACGAAACCACAAAAATTGAGAATCAATCTATTGGAGGAATTTATAGTTGCCGAATTTGGGCAAATTATGATATTGTAAAAAAAGTATATGACCTAAAAAAGCAAGGATTGGAAGAAGAAATTTACAATATACTTTGGTAAAACATTATAAATAATATGGCAAATTACAGAGATTTTTTAATTAAGAGTATTAATAATTTAGACAAGGCAGAACAAGAAACTTTTACAAGTCTTTTGAATCTTGCTGATAAAGGAGAGTATAGTAATATTCTTGACGCATTCGATAATGGAGATGTTTATGAATTTAACATTGTACATTTTGAAAAATCAGACGACCAAAACTTACAAAGATTGGTTCATCTTTATAAAGAAATTGCAACTATTAAAAATCAACTTATCAATCTGAACGCAATAAAAGAAGATGAATTGGACTTTGAAATTGATGATGACTATGAAGAATAAAAACCGAACTGCTAACATCGGTTTTGCAAAAGAGCGGGTTTAAGTCTAAATTGAAAGGTTTGTACGTTTTAATCCGAAAAAACCATTTTTCTTTTGCTCTTTTTTGTAATTTAGCAAAAAGAAAAAATGGTTTTGCTACGTTGGTGCAAAGTTGAAAGTTCCGTCTTTCTATTCCGCTCCTTCGCAAAGCCGTAAACCGTTGGCGGTAATTTTACCAAACAGAATGTTGAAAATAAAAAAGTATAATCCGATGAAGCTATAAGTAACTGTCCAAAATAAACAACGTAAAACTTTTTCATTGCTTTCAAAAAGTAGTGAAAATTTCTATTATCAACATTTAAAAATTAGAAAAATGACACAGTTACAAATGATTGACAAAACAAAATATATAGCGCAACAAGACGAAAATGTTTCCGCCGTTTTTATGTATGGTTCATTTACCAAAAACGAAGGAGACAAATATTCTGACATCGAATTTTACATCTTCTTGAAAAATAAAGAAAATTTCTCGACAGAAAAATGGGTAAATCAAATTCATCCTTTGGCTTTATATTTTACAAACGAATATGGAAGTGAAGTTGCTATTTTCGAGAATATGGTCAGAGGAGAATTCCATTTTTTAAAAACGGAGGAAATTGAAATTATCAAATCTTGGGACGGAATTGTTGAATTTAGCGATTTTGACCAAATGAACCTAACCGACAAAGATGGACTTTTAACGAAAACGCTTAATCAAATCAAAACGAAATCGCCCGAAAGAATAACAAATGAAAATATTTTGTGGTTAAGCCAATCATTACTGAATGTTGTACTGACAACAAGCAACTTGATTAAACGAGAAGAATTTGCTCACGCTCATCACAGTTTATCAAATGTGCAGAAATACTTGCTTTGGCTTATAAGAGCAAGAACAAGCAAAACGCAACATTGGGAAAGTCCGACTAAAAGTCTCGAAAAGGACATTGATACGATTTGGTATTCAGAGTATAAAAAAGTAACATCAGATTTAAATCCCAAAAACATCGTTTTGGCTTTTGAGAACTCATTAAATTTATCGGAAAAACTATTTGATGAACTAAATATTGAACCCAAACTGAAAGAAATCCTACACAAAATAAGATAAAAAAACTACCGCCAACATCGGTTTTGCAAAAGAGCGGGTTAAGTGGTTAATTCAAGGTTTGTGCATTTAATCCGCAAAACCATTTTTTATTTGCTTTTAAAATGTAAATTAGCAAATAGAAAAAATGGTTTTGCTTAAGTTAGTTCAAAATTGAAAGTTTAGTCTTTCTAATCCGCTCCTTCGCAAAGCCGCAAAACGTTGGCGGTAATGGCAGCGAGCGTCCTCATAAACATCAACTGACAAGCAAAACTTGATACCATTTTGCAATTTAACTCGACATTTTGATTAACTTCGTGCCAAAAGATTTAGTATTGAATACGCATCATAAAATAGTAAACGGAGACAGCAGACAAATGACTGAATTACCTGACAATTCGGTGCATTTGGCTATTACTTCGCCACCCTATTGGCAACTTAAGGACTATGGAACTGACAACCAAATTGGATTTCACGACAGTTACGAAAATTACATCAACAACCTGAATTTGGTTTGGAAAGAGTGCTACCGCACTCTTCACAACGGTTGCAGGTTATGTGTGAATATTGGCGACCAATTTGCTCGTGCGGTTTATTACGGACGTTACAAAGTCATTCCCATTCGTGAGGAAATCATTAAGTTCTGCGAGAACATTGGTTTTGACTATATGGGAGCAATCATTTGGCAGAAAGTAACTACTTCTAATACTACAGGTGGAGGCGTTCAAATGGGTTCTTATCCATATCCGAGAAATGGAATTTTAAAATTAGATTACGAGTTTATTCTTGTTTTCAAAAAATTAGGCGACAGCCCTAAACCTACCAAAGAACAAAAAGAACTATCTAAAATTACTGCCGAAGAATGGAACACATTTTTTGCAGGTCATTGGAATTTTGCAGGAGCAAGACAAAGCGGACATATAGCAATGTTCCCAGAAGAATTACCAAGACGACTAATCAAAATGTTTTCGTTTGTTGGCGAGACTGTTCTTGACCCATTCGCAGGAAGCGGAACGACAGCATTAGCAGCAAAGAACACAGACAGAAATTCCGTTGGATTTGAAATCAATCCTGAATTTATTCCAATCATTAAAGAAAAATTGGAAGTTCATCAAAAAGACTTGAACGGAACGACCTATGAGTTTTTACAACAAAAAACAATTTCTACTGACTTTGAAAAGGAAATTCAAAAACAGCCTTACATTTTCAAAGACCCACACACACTTGACAAAAAAATTGATGTAAAAAAACTTCAATTCGGCTCAAAGATTGACAAAGACAGTTCAACCAAACGAGAAGAATTGTTTACAGTAAAGGAAGTTATTAGCCCCGAAAAAATTCGTTTAAGCAACGACTTAACTATAAAACTTCTTGGAGTGAAAGAAGACCCGATAATTAACGGTAAAGCGACTTCTTTTCTGATTGAAAAAACAAAAGGAAAGCGAGTGTTTCTTAAATACGACAACATAAAGCATGACAGCGAAAACAACTTACTTTGTTATCTCTACCTTGAAAACAAAACATTTATCAATGCTCATTTAATTAAAAACGGTTTGGCGAATGTGGATAACGACATTGATTTTAAATACAAAGACAAATTTTTAAACTTATTGCAACAGAATGGCTAAAGAATGGATTTTAAACAGTGCGATGAACCGTTTTCAACTTAACTTCAAAAGAAATGTTGGACCAACATCAGAATCAATTAGAAAATGTTCACCTAAATCACTTGACGAATGGAGGGATTATTATTTTGCTAACGTAAAGACAAAAGAACACATTGAAGATTTAGGCAGAAAACTTTATGTGAAGATTACGGAGGTCATAGCTTCAGAAGTTGAAGATGTAACCGAGCAAGACTGTATTGACTATATGCTACAGTTAGTAATTGACCGAACTTTTGACGGTTATATGACCGAGATACAAACCGTTTACGGGCAACTACAAAAAATATTAGGTGTTCAAATACAAGCAGCACCTGATGAGTGGGACAGATTATTCAATGTTGATTTTTTTATTCAGGTAAAAGATAAATACATTGGGCTTCAAATAAAACCTATTAACACAGGAATTCAAATACCTGAAATTTTTAAAGAATACGCATTGCAGGAAAAGACACATCAAAAATTTACGGAAGTTTTTGGCGGAAAAGTGTTCTATTTGTTTTCAGCGAAAGTTGGTGACAAGAAAGAAATCCAAAACAAAGAAGTAATTGACGAGATAATATCAGAAATTAAACTACTTGAACAGTTGTAATAAAAGCCACATACCGCCAACAAGCAGTTTGGCAATATGGCGGGTGAAGTGCTACTATTGGGCTGAAGTGCAAGGTTGAGCGATAGTAATTCTATTAAACTTTTGTGCTAAATTGCCGCCACATCGCCAAGCTGCCGGACGTTGTAGGCAACCCATTCGACACTCCACAATTTCAAAAACGACTGCGATATGATGACGAGAAGATTTGTTGGAAAAGTTTCTAATGACAACCCGATAGAAGGAATAATTAACCTGATTGCAAAAATGACTGGTGTTCATCCTTCTGAAATTCAACTTTCAGAAGAAATGATTGCAAATATTCAACAGCAACAAGATGAAAAGTTGGAAATTAAAAAGATAATTAACCCATTCTATGAGGAATTAAAATCTCAAAACACAAAAGAAAGCAAGAAGAAGGTAAACGAGTTAATCGACTTGGGCAAGTTCATTTATTACTCAACACAAGAAAACGACATAAAAATTGTTGAGTGTGGAGAACAGCCAGATTTTATTATAAAAATCCAAAACGAATTAATCGGCATTGAACATACTGGTATTTATGACGACGATGTAGTAGCTGAAATCAGGACCATGAAAAAAATAATTGGTAAATGCCAAGAGAAGTTGATTAACGAGCATAGTGAGATTACAGGACTCTTCAATATAATCGTTATACCTTTGAAACTAAAAGGACAATTACCACTTAAAGAAACCGAAGTTATACAGACCATTTGTGATTACATTATTGCAAAACAAGAAGTAACGGAAATTAAAAAACCTGATTTTATTGCTGATGTTATCCGAACTCCACATTCAATTATTGAATTGACTTTAGGCGAGGACTATTGGTTGGCAGAATTAACTCCTGAAGCAATCGCAAAAACTATTTCAAAAAAAGAGGATAAAATTGATACATATAAATCTTCAAAAGGTTTAAGTAAATGTTGGTTACTAATTGTAATTGACGGTGCAACTTCAGCATCAAGTTTTAATATACAATTAGACAGCTTACCTATGCATTTAACACCCTTTGACAAAATCTATATTTTTGACAATTTCAAGGGAGCAATAATCAAAGGAGAAAAGCAGTTTGATAAATGAAATTTAGTACATCCCATGAACCTTAAAAATTTCATACTTGCGTCAAAGGATAGCATTATTCAAAAGATTGTTACTGACACTTCTATTTCGGACGATAAAAAAAGGTTGTATTTAAAGTATCTTCTGGTAACAGACGATACCTCAAAAAAGACTGAAGAATTAAAAGACAAAGAATTTATTCTTTTGCCCTTGAACGAACCATGTCTTCGAGACTACCATTTAAAGGGTAAGGTAAATTTAACTGATTTCGTTAATGAACTACAAAGAAAGTTCAGGATTAAATCACAAGACAAATACATGGGACTTTATAATTTGCAAAGTGTAGCAATTGGTAATCTTGAAATTCATGTGCAGGATTTGGAAGAATTTATTCGTGAGTATAGAGCTTTTCCAACTATGACGGAATATACTATTCCTAGAATAGCAATGAGCTATGAAATTGATTGGAATAATGAATTTATCTTAAAATACGCAGACCTGTTAAGCTTTCATTACTTACATCGAAATCCAAAAGTTGCATGGAACTTTGAATTAATCGAAAAATTAAAAGACAGTCTTAATTGGTCTTATATTTCATCTTATGAATACTTGCATTGGACACCGGAATTATTAGACCGCTACAAGGATTACTTAATATTCTCGGTTGACAAAAGCGGATGGGAGAAATCTGGAAAAAACAGAAATGGTTCTAGTTATTCGATTCTACATGTTTCTGAGTATCCTCAAAACCCTTTTTCTTATTTGGTAGGCTGTATCAGTTCTTCTAAATCCATACAATGGACAGAAGAAATTATTGACAGTGTTATTGAATATTGGGATTGGGAAGAATTATGTGCAAATCGAAGCCTTCATTGGACTGCAACAATGATAGACAAATATAAGTCGTATGTTAATTTTAACAGCCTTTCTACGAACCCCAATGTCGATTGGGGGTCTGATATTCTTCATAGGTATGAAGACCTCTGGAATTGGGAAGAACTCAGTGCCAATTCAGGGCTTCCCTGGGACATAAAATTAATAGAAGAATTTATTGACAGATGGACATGGAAACCATCATTTAATCATTACTGGGATGAATGTTGGAAAGGTTATCCATGTTTATCAATCAATGAAGGGATTTTTTGGACACCTTTAATTATTAATAAATGGAAAGAGAAGATAGACTTTTGGCTTATAGCAAGGAACGGCAATATTTCTCCTGATGTTTTATATGAGCATAGAGATAAATTCAGACGAAAAGAGTTAACAGGGTGGATACATCATCGGTATAGCGATTGGAGAGAAACAGAAGATATTAATAAAACTGGCTGGGAATGCTTGTTAAACAATAATAATTTTAAGGTCACAGAGGATATTCTTTCTCTTCTTCAAGAAGAAGAAATTGAAATGAGATTTTCAGTTGGGTATGACTTCGCAAGAACAGGCGAATATGAATATCAGAAATTATCATTACTTGAACTTTATAAAGATTGCACTCTTGACGGAATAAGTCTGACGGACATATATGATAATTACGATAGTTGGGGAAAGACATTTTTTAATCCAACCTTCATTAATGGTTCACTATATCAAAAGGAAATAAAGCCCTATTTTGAAAAGAAGCTATTTTTATTATGAAACATATTGGCGTGACACAAGGGCTGCCTACAACAAATGCATTGGCAATATGTCGGGGCGACGAATATATTCTCATCTTTTTGTTCATTACTCAGCTTCGGTTTCGGCAGACGAATAACGCCGAGCAGCAGAATAAACAATGAGCTTTTGTATCTTTAATCAGCAGCGGCACCGGGCAGACGGAACACAGAATACCGCCACATCGCCAATGCTTTAACGTTAGCATCCATTATAGAACGACACCGCAGACAGTAAAATGAAAGAATATTTTGAACTTCAATATAGAATAACAAACCGCAGGTTTAAAGACACAGGATTTGAACCATTGTTTGCGTATCTCATTTTGACAGTTGGGTTTGTTGGACTTTCAATTTACTTATTTCGCAAGTCAGAATTTGCAGAATATATTTTTCTGCTTTCGGCTCTGACACTCATCGGAAAACTTTCAGAAACTCGAAGAACCGAATTTTTGAAAATTTGTTTTGGCGACACAAAACTGAAAAAAATAAGAGTAACGGAAAACCTAATTTGCTCATTACCATTTCTAATTTTTTTGCTTTACAAACAACTCTTTCTTTCTGCACTTCTGTTGTTTATTTTGGCGACAATTTTAGCCCTTGTAAATTTTCGGACAACCATAAATTTTACCTTATGGGCACCTTTTTCAAAAAGACCATTTGAATTTACGACAGGTTTTAGAAATACGTTTTACTTGTTTTTTGCGGCATACACATTAACAGCTATTGCCGTTTCAGTAAACAACTTCAATCTTGGAGTCTTTGCAATGTTACTTGTGTTTGCTACCACATTAAGTTATTACACAAAACCGGAAAACGAATATTACGTTTGGGCTTACAACGTGAACGCCAAAGAATTTTTGTTTAGTAAAATCAAAACGGCAATACTTTTTTCAACTTCGCTTGCATTGCCAATCGCAATAGTTATTTCAATTTTCTATCCTCAAAATATCGGCATACTTTCTCTTTTCTTTTTAGTTGGTTGGGCGTTTCTAATCAGCGTAATCGTTAGCAAATATTCCGCATATCCTGACGAAATGAACATTACACAAGGTATTCTTTTGGCTCTTTGTATTTGGTTTCCGCCTATACTTGTTTTTCTAATTCCTTACCTTTTCAAAAAATCTGAAAACCGTCTTAATAGTTTGTTGAAATGATTGCAGTCCGAAATTTATCAAAGAAATACGGGACAAAGGAAGTTCTGAAAAACATCAACATACAGTTTGACAAAGGAAAAGTATATGGTATTGTTGGCGAAAATGGTGCAGGAAAAACAACTTTATTTAGGTGCATCGCAGACTTAGAAGATTACGCAGGCGAAATTAGTTCAAACCCGAACCCAATTAAAAATCATCTTGGTTTGTTGCTGACAGAACCTTTCTTTTTCCAAAAAATTACAGGCAAAGAATATATTCAGTTGTTATGCAACGCAAGGAGCATAAAAATAGCAGACATTCAAGAAAGAAACATTTTTGACTTGCCTTTAAATCAATATGCTTCTACCTATTCAACAGGAATGAAAAAGAAATTAGCACTGACAGCAATTCTTTTGCAAGACAATGAATATTTTATACTTGACGAACCATTTAACGGAGTGGACATACAAAGCAACATCATCATCACGGAAATTATTCATAAACTAAAAACACTTGACAAGACAGTTATAATTTCATCACACATTTTCTCAACATTAAGCGACACTTGCGATGAAATACATTTACTAAGCAACGGAAATTTTATCAAATCTGTTCAAAAAGCAGATTTTTCAGCATTGGAAACAGAAATGAGACAAATGACAATTGGAAACAAAATTGAAAAATTAGGACTGAAATAAACGGCTGCTAACAAACATATTTGCAAAAGCACGGCTGAAGGAAGTAGTTGAGCATTTGTACTACTACCAACATTTGTGCATATATTCGGCTGACGGTTTTCAAATGCCGTGCCTTCGCAAATATGCCGGACGTTGGTGGCAAGCATAAAAAACCTCACAAATTGACAACAGAACCAATTTCAAAAGACAACTTGACAAATTTAGCCCATCTTTTTTTAGAACTTTGGGAAGACTGCGATTTTGATGAAGAACTACAAAATTGTAGGCAAATA
>JAFDXX010000004.1 GCA_018267705.1 Bacteroidota bacterium
AAATATCTATTGATATAAAAACTGCACACAACAAACGGTTTGGCGGCAGTCGGGGGGACAGATAACACAACATCAGCTTCACCTATCTATCATCTGTTGTTCGGGCTTGACATTCTTTGCTCGGCATTAGCATTTATCATCAACTTTTATATCTTTGTTCAGCTTCGGTTGTCGGCTGACGTTTTTCAAACGCCCGCCTTCGGCAATACCCAAACCGTTAGCGGTCACCCATAGACGACACGACACACAAAAAAGAAATCAGCAAAAAATAACATCGGAAAATGTCGCTTAAAAGAGAACTGATATACATTGACGAAAAAGACGAAACCGATAGAGTTGAAAAATATTCATATAAAGGTGACAGATGTGTTGTTGTCTTCAAAAACAATAACAAAGAATTTTCTTATAGTAAAAACAGAGCAAGAATTGTAAGGACAGCAGTAAGTGGCGACAAAGCATTTAGCGTATTCAATTACTTAAAAGAAATTGCCGACACAGTTGGACTAAAAACAGAAGAAGGCGACAACATACTATCAAAAAGTTACGATAGCATTTCTGAAATTCTCGAAAACTGTATTCTGGCAAGTTTTTTAAATGGCTCTTTACCTCCAAGCAATAATAATTCTGCAAGTCCTGATTTTTTTCCGTTTGGCTTTAATTTAAGTCAGCAAAATGCGGTTAACACAGCATTTGCTAATAATTTAAGTGTAATTGAAGGTCCTCCTGGAACAGGCAAAACACAAACCATTCTGAATATTATTGCTAACGCTGTTTTAAATGGACAAAGTGTTGCTGTTGTTTCAAGTAATAATTCTGCCACAAAAAATGTTTATGAAAAACTCGAAAAGAACGGTATTGAATTTATAGCTGCACTACTTGGAAATTCGCAAAACAAAAAAGAATTCATCGGCTCTCAAAAAGAAATTCCCGACTTATCTAAATTCAATTTAACCGATACTCAAAAGGCAGATATAAAAGAAAAATCCGCAACGCTTGTTAACCAACTTTCTGAAAACCTTGACAAGAAAAATGAGTTGGCAACATTGAAACTGCAAATTGACAATCTGAAAACAGAATATGAACATTTTAAAGAAACAAATAAAAACAAAACAGAAAAAAGTGTAGCATTTAAAAAAAGTATCACAGCCAAAAAATTACTTGAACTATGGATTTCTCTTGAAATACTTGGAGAAAAACGAACGAAAATAAACTTTATCAGAAAATTTATTTTTCGACTGAAATACGGAATTAAAGATAAAACATTTTACGCAAATTCACTTGATAAAATGATTTTCATTTGTCAGTCAAAGTATTATCCAACCAAAATTTATGAGCTTGAAAACAGAATAGAATTTTTAGAACATTCTTTGGAAAACTTTGCATTTGACAACAAAATGAAAGAATATACGGAAATGTCAATGCAATTGCTCAAAGCAGAATTGTGTAAACGATACAATCAGCAAAAACGAGAACCATATACCATTTCAGAGCTTCGCCAAAAATCGAACGAATTTATCAAAGATTATCCTGTCATTATGAGTACGACCTATTCATTAAGGCAGAGTTTGTCCGACAAACTTTTCTATGACTATGTAATTATTGACGAAGCTTCGCAAGTTGATTTGGCAACGGGTGCACTTGCTTTGTCTTGTGCCAAACGAGCGGTAATTGTTGGCGACATTAAACAATTACCTAATGTAGTTGACACCGATATGCAAATAAAAACGGATATGGTTTTTAATTCTTATAACCTGAAAAAACCTTACTCCTATTCAAATCACAGTTTGCTGTCTTCTATTTTGGAATTACTTCCAACTGTTCCAAAAACACTTTTGAAAGAACATTATCGTTGCCACCCAAAAATCATAGAATTTTGCAATAAAAAATTTTACGACAATCAACTTATTGTTCATACGGCATATACGGACAAACGCCAACCTCTTGTTGTTTACAAAACATCACAAGGGAACCACGCAAGAGAGCGAATGAACCAACGACAAATAGACATTATAAAGCAGGAAATTATACCAAATGAAAAACTTGAAAACGTAGATTTAGGCATTGTTACTCCATATCGCAATCAAACAAACGCATTACAAAAAACATTTCAAGGAACTTCGATAAAAGCGGACACCGTTGACAAGTTTCAAGGCAGGGAAAATGACGTTATCATACTTTCAACCGTTGACAACGAAATTTCTGATTTTACAGACAATCCTAATCGCTTAAATGTAGCTGTTTCCAGAGCAGTTAAACAACTAATATTGGTTGTCAATGGAAATGAAAGTGAAAACGACAACAACATTTCCGACTTGATAAAGTATATTGAGTACAACAACTTTTCTATTGTTCAAAGTGAGTTAAACTCAATTTTTGATTTGTTGTATAAAGGCTATGAAGAAGAACGGGCAAAAATCATTAGCAAGTCAGGGAAAGTATCAACCTTTGACAGCGAAAATTTAATGTTTGGGCTAATCAAACAAGTTTTATCAGACGAAAAATTTTTGAAATATGACGTTCTTTTACATTTCCCAATCAGACAGCTTCTTAAAGATTTTTCCAAGTTAGACGAACAAGAAACAAAATACGCATCAAATCCATTGACACATTTAGACTTTTTGATTTATAACAAACTTGGCAAAACCCCTGTTCTTGGAATAGAAGTTGACGGTTTTGAATTTCATAAACAAGGAACAAAACAAGCCGACAGAGATAAAATAAAAGACCAAATTTTGAGCAAATATAATTTCCCTATTTTGCGTTTCAGGACAAATGAAAGCAACGAAAAAGAAAAATTGACGAACAAGCTAAATGAATTACAAACAACAAAATGAATTTGGGCGAACCGCTAACAAGGTATTGCCAAAAGCGGGGCTGAACGGCTTCGATTGGACATTTGTGCAAGGTTCAAATTTTGTTCTTCGATTGAACTTTAGTGCTAACCCCCCGCCTTCGGCAATACCCGAACCGTTAGCGGCAATTTTTGGCGACACTACTAACCCGAACATTTCTGCAAGAAACAAACGACAATAACAAAATGAAGAACCTAATTTCAATAGCACTTATCCTTTCTTTCACTTCTACGTTTGGACAAAAGCCATTTCGTGAAATAATTGAAACAGACAGTAGTAAAATTGAAATAATACGAAATTCAGTTTACAGAGTTTATGAGGAAACATTTAAAAAAAACGATTCGGTTTGGTATAGTGTTTCTTATATTGACGACACAACAAAATTAAATACGGAAGGTTGGAAGCTTAAAAGTGGACAACATTTAGGAACTTGGAAAGAATACAACAGAAAAGGAGATTTGCTTTACACTTGGAATCACGATAAGCATACTTGTGTTGTCAACCCCAAACTGTATCCGTATCATCAGACCTTGGAGAAAATAAAATCCATTGCAGACAGTTTGATTATCTCTGCTTATGGAAAAGAGTTTATGGATAAACATATCGTTTTTGAATTTAACTGCAACGCATACAACAAACACAAAATCAAAATCGGTAAAGATTCATTGTGGACAGAAGATTATTTAGGTTCTTGGACAGAGCCAATGAAATCAAAACCTAACTCATTTCTTCTTCGCTATGAGGTAAGGCTAAATCCGACAGACAAAGATTTTATTGAGTTGGGTGTTTGCCTTGACGACAAAGGAAATTATGTAGCAAGTAGCGATGACACTTGGAATAATTATGGCTTTGAATTTGTAAAACCAGAAAACAAAAACTTTATATTGGATAAAGCCAAAGCAATAGAAATTGCAAAGCAAAACGGATTGGTTTTGACAGACTCAAGTAAAATTGACGAGTTTCTTTTTTGGGAGAGCTTCAAAAAGCAACAGTATTACAACGGACAGTTTAGATACTACATTACAGATTTTATTGGACAAGAAACTTATCAAGTAAGTAAAGAACGGCAAGGTGTAAAGTACAAGTATATGGTTTACATTTTCAATCCTTGGACAGGAGAATTTGTAGAAAAGAAAAAGATGAAATCAATTAGAGAGTGGGAAAATGGACACGGATTATCAACAGGACTGCGGCCAGACAATGAGTAAAACTGCCGCTAACAAGGGCTTCCGCTAAACAGGGTCTATTTCAGCCGTGGAAACCACCCTTGCAAAAGTTTTTGCAAGGGTGGTTTGTGTTTTTATCCGGGTTTACTGCATATTGACAGTTTTGGGCTTCCCAACAACATAACCGCAAAGCGGGGCAGAAGCACCATCCATGGGTGTGCATTCTTCCTCTTCTCAGTCCTGTTCAAAAAAAAATTTGCGTAACCGAAACGTTACACATATATTTGTAACCGAACAGTTACATAAATGAAAAATAAATGAGACGAGACGTATTTCAAGCCATAGCAGACCCGACAAGACGTGAAATTATCAATCTTCTTGCTGTACAATCTATGAATCTGAATGCAGTAGCAGAAAACTTTTCAATCAGCCGGCCGGCAATTTCTAAGCACATAAAAATTTTGTCAGAGTGTGGACTCGTTATCATCAAGACAGAGGGCAGAGAACGCTATTGCGAAGCCAAATTGGAATCCCTTGCCAGCGTTTCAGAATGGGCAGACCAATACAGACGCTTTTGGACTAACAAATTAGATGCACTTGAATTGCATTTGAATAAAAACAGCAAAAAAAATACAACTAAAAAGAAATCAAATGATGAAAAATAATTCCGTTGTCTTAGAAAGACTATTTGATAGGTCAGTTAAGCGGGTTTGGAAAGCGCTGACAGACAGAGACGAAATGAGGAACTGGTATTTTGACCTGAAAGAATTTAAACCAGAGGTGGGCTTTCAATTTCAATTCACAGCAGAAAATGAAAAGGGTAATGCCTACTTACACTTCTGCGAAATCACAGAGGTTGTTCCGTATAAAAAACTTTCTTACAGTTGGAGGTATGACGGATATTCCGGTGTTTCATTTGTTACTTTTGAACTGTTTGAGCAAGGAAACAAAACCCTGTTAAGGGTGACCCATACCGGAATGGAAAGTTTCCCTCGTGATAATACTGACTTTGCTATTCATAATTTTGAAAATGGCTGGAATCAAATCCTCAGCCATTCGCTGAAAACCTATTTAGACAAAGACAACTTTCAATACGAAATAGCTGTAAACGCTTCACCTGACAAAGTTTTCACAAGTATTACCCGGGAGATTCCACTTTGGTGGACAGAAATGTTTGAAGGAGAATCCGGAAAAACGGATGACGTGTTTACTGTTCGCTTTGGACCTGCAGTTTTTAAAACGATGCGAATGGAAGAGATAGTTCCGGGCGAAAAAATTGTTTGGTTTGTAACTGATACCTTGATGGATATTCCTGAGATAAAAAATAAAAGAGAGTGGCTTCATACAAGAATTGTCTGGCTACTAAAATCAGAAGAGGCAAATACGAGGATACAAGTAACACATTTTGGGCTAAATCCTGCCATTGAATGTTATGAGGTTTGCGCAACCGGCTGGCGACAATTTTGCAGCAGCCTGAAATCACATTTAGAAAAAGGAAAGGGAATGCCATTTAAAATAAACCAACCATAAGCAATAGCGATGAAAAGCGAACCAGGGTATTGGCAAAACCAGAGACAGAACAGCTTCAAATGAAAATTTTGTGTAAGGTTTGGTATTCGTGCTTCAGTTGAACTTTAATGTTCAAGACTCCGGCTTCGGAAATACCCAAACTATTGGTAGCTCGCTTATAAATTCGGTTAATGACTAAAGACTGAAATATAGTAACGCAATGAAAAAGATATTTGTAATAAACGGAAGTGCAAGCAAAAATTCGTCAAACGAAAAACTAATTGAAAACATTGAACAGCTGACAAAAGATTGGTTTAGCCTGACAGTCTTTAATAGCTTAAAAGAACTTCCCCATTTTGACCCGGAACTATCAATTACCGACACACCGAAAAAGGTTTTAGAATTTAGACGAAGCATAGAGACAGCAGATGGGGTATTAATTTGTACACCCGAATATGTTTTTAGCATTCCCAGCGGACTTAAAAATGCAATTGAATGGTGTATTGCAACGACAGTATTCTCAGACAAACCAACAGGAATGATTACCGCTTCAGCAAGCGGGGAAAAGGGACACGCAGAATTGCAATTAATTATGAAAACTGTTTTTGCAAAATATACACAAGAAACGACACTATTAATCCAGGGCATTAAAGGGAAGATAAATGAAGGTGGAATAATAACGGATAGACAAATGGAAAACGACCTGGCAAAATTTATTAGCGAATTCAGAACTTTGATTGAACAATAGGGCAGTAACTAACACAGGCAACCACTTCGCAAGAACCCTTCCCCAAAAAAGTGTAGCTGTCAAATCCGTTTCAGCTGCGATTGCTGTTCAATATCGGCAAGCAATTTTCCGGTCCATAAAATTGGAACAGGTCAACAGCCACACCCATTTTTAAGAGGAATAGTTTTGCAAAAAGGGATATAAAACAAGCCGGGTTTAATTCCTTCGGTTATTCAAGTGTCCTTGATTGGATGGGTATTCTTCGGTAGGTAAATTTCAGTTTTTTTGGGACAGCTACTTCCTACTTACACGAGGGGTATAGGCATCTGCTATGCAGGTGTATTTAGCCCAGCTAAAATCAAGAGAATGGTTGCCATCCTCCTCTGCCCATCGTCATACTGAGCGGCAGCCGTCGCGATAATCCTGCACCCGCCCATTCCAGAGGATTGTTCAATTATTTAAAAAAATAAAAAAAAATTTGCGAAACCAAAAAGTTGCACATATATTTGCAACCGATTAGTTGCTTAAAATAAATTAACAAATGCGTAGAGATATTTTTCAGGCAATTGCAGACCCGACAAGACGTGCAATTATTGCTTTAATAGCATTGCATGCAATGACACCCAATGCCATTGCAGAAAACTTCCACACAACAAGACAAGCAGTGTCTAAACACTTGCGTATTCTGACAGAGTGTGAACTTGTGAAACAAGAATACCAAGGCCGGGAAATTTATTACTCGCTTGAAATTGAAAAAATGAAAGAAATAGACAAATGGTTAGAGCAATACCGAAAAATTTGGGAAACTAAATTTAACCAATTAGATAATTTATTATCAACAATTAAAAAAAATAAAAAATGAAAAATTTACAATTTGATTTTACAGTTGACAAAGCAACAAAAACGGTATTCATAACAAGAGAATTTGCTGCCAACCAATCATTAGTATGGGATGCTTTTACTAAACAAGAACTACTTGACCAATGGTGGGCACCAAAACCTTTTGCATCAAAAACAAAAGCGATGGACTTTAAAGTGGGCGGAAGAAGATTTTATGCTATGATAAGTCCCGAAGGAAATGAGATTTGGGCAATGCATCAATATACTTCCATTACTCCCAAGACCAATTTAAAGTATTTGAATGCTTTTGCAGACAAAGACGAAAATCCTCAACTACCAGGTTCTGATTGGGATTTAACTTTTACAGAGAAAAATGGAATTACAACAGTGAGTATTACTATTTATAACGATTCACTTGAACGCATGGAAAAAATGATTGAAATGGGATTCAAAGAAGGCTTCACCATGACACTAAATGAACTGGATAATTTATTACCACATTTTAAAAATTGAAAAATGAAAAAGAGTAAAATTCAATTTTTTAAATCAATATTATTTGTGGTAATTATGTTTGTTGCATTTTCTTCAAACGCACAACAAATGAAACCAGTAAAAAATGGGTACGCCCCCGTTAATGGTATTAAAGTATATTATGAAGTATATGGCGAAGGCAAACCTATCATTTTACTACATGGAGCTTTTTATACCATTGATTTAAATTGGAGAGAATTAATACCTGAATTAGCGAAAACCAGAAAAGTAATTGCACTTGAAATGCAGGGGCACGGGCATTCACCATTTTCAGAAAGAAAATTATCCATTACCACTTTAGCAAGTGATGTTGAAAAACTAATGGATTACCTGAAAATAGACAGTGCCGATGTTGCGGGATATAGCATGGGCGGCTCTGTAGCTTACCAATTTGCTGTAGATTATCCCAACCGATTAAGAAAATTAATCATTATATCTTCTACCTATAAATCTGATGGTTGGTTACCGGTTGTGAATAATGCATTTGATAATTTCAAACCGGAATTTTTTGATAACACACCACTGCAAACTGCTTATGATGCTGTGGCTCCTGATAAAACAAAATGGAGAAAATTTTTAAAACAGATGTTTGAGTTTGCAAAAGAATCATTTAACATGGGTGATTCCAATATTGCAAAAATAAAAGCACCCGTATTAATTATATCCGGTGACAATGATGGACTAGATAAAATTGAGTTGATGAAAACATATAAATTGTTGGGCGGAGGTGTTTCCGATCTGCAACCTATGCCAAAATCGCATATAGCAATGGTGCCTTCACAAGGGCATGTTAGTTTAATGATGCAAACGCAAACTTTATTTAATTACATGACTGATTTTTTAAAATAAAAATTTCGTATCTATAAAAAACGAATATTAACAATAAGGTATTGGTGCAATAGTATCAAACATCTTCAATTGAAATAATTTCTAAATTTGAAATATCAGTTTCAGTTCAACTTGGGCAATATAAATCTCCCCCAACTGCCAAGTAGAAATTGTTAGCTGCTACTTTATTTAAACGAACCATCAATTAAAAATGGGAAAAATATTATGCACTTGCGGACAAATTATATTTGATCAAAGCGACTTCATAAAAAACAAAGCTCATGTAATTTCTAATCAAGATTATATGGATTTTTTTGAAGAAGCTGAAAACAAAAATTTTAGAGAAATAACCGGTAAAGCAGCAAAATACTTTACTGAAATATTTCAATGTAATAATTGTAACAGATTAATAATTTTTAGACCTGATAAAGATCAAGCTATATTTTTTATACCCGAGAACAAGGAAAACAGTAACGATATTTTAAGTTCATATTTAGGAGAAAAATGGTTAGGCACTATGTCGGGAAATTTTACTGATGGACAAGGTGAAATTTTTTGGGAAACTAATTTAGAAAGTGGGTTTCTGCAAAACCTTACTTTAGTTGAATTACAAGAGATATACAACAAGAAATTTACAGAATTTTATAAATTGAAAATATTAAGACATTCATTTTTAAGAATTGATAATAAGATTAAACATGAATTTGATAGCAAACAAAAAAGCAGCTATTAATACGAGTTTACATCAGGCACAATGTATGCAAATTTGAAGCTCTGTATTTTTTCCAAGTATTGTAATGGTTGCTAGTTTTGTTTTCATTAACTATCAATAACAACGTGCAAAATTTATTAGATGAAAAAGAAGCACAACGAAAATAAAATAAAAAAGGAAGTGTAGGAGTTTAAGAATAATCATCATTATTACAATTAATCTTTGTTTCCGGTATAAGTGAAGTATTCACTGTTTCAAACCACTCAAACACTACATTTGCAATTAACAAGTGTATTATGAAATTGAAACAAAAATTTATTTTTTTACTCATAGCAATTCTTGCGATTAGCTCATTTAGTTTTTTTTTATTCATCAAACAAAAAACACAAAAACAATCTATTCAATTTATAGAGCAAGATTGGAATACTGCACTTGCAAAAGCCAAGCAAAGCAATAAACTTATTTTTTTAGATATATATGCCGAATGGTGCGGGCCATGTAAAATGCTTAAAAATCAAACATTTACTAATAAAGAAGTAGCAACATTTTTTAATAATAATTTTATTAATGTATCTATTGATGCCGAAAAAGGAATAGGTACTAAACTATCGGCAGATTTTCAAGTGTCTGCATATCCAACATTAATTTTTACCAATGCAAATGGAGAAGTAGTTTTATATACTGTAGGTTTTATGAACGCTAAGGAGTTAATGGCTTTTGCACAAGCTGCTATTAAAAAACATCAAAAAAATAATTAATGCAGTTTATTTTTTGGGTATTACTGGCGTTACTTTTTCATTCATATATTGGGTATGCACTGGTTATGTATATTATAGGGTTGTTTAGAAAACAACAGACAATAATTCATACAAATATTAACTGTAATAAAGTTTCAATAATTATACCTGCATATAACGAAGTATTAGTAATAGAACAAAAAATTAAAAACCTTTTATTGCTTAACAGTAATCAATTACAAATTGAAATAATATTTATAACAGATGGTTCAACAGATAACTCAATAAATATTATAAATAATTATCCTCAAATAAAATTACTGCATCAACCCATAAGGCAAGGCAAAGCAGTTGCAATTAACAGAGCAGTACAAAATGCAACACATTCAATTATTATTATTACCGATGCTAATACATTAATTAATAAAGATGCATTGTTATACATGCTTCCGCATTTTAATAATAAAAATATTGGTGGTGTATCGGGTGAGAAAAGAATTATGGCAAAAGGTGCAGTAGGTATTTCTGAAAGTTTGTATTGGCAATACGAATCATTTATGAAAAAAACAGAAAGCAGCATTCACAGTGTTATTGCGGGGGCAGGAGAGTTGTTTGCGTTTAGAAAAGAATTGTATAAACCTTTACAAGAAAATTTATTAATAGATGACTTTATGTTATCTGCATCAATACTTCAACAAGGTTATAGAATTGTTTATGAAGAAAAAGCTATTGCAACCGAGCCGCCATCTACCAGCCTTTTACAAGAGGCCAACCGTAAAGTACGTATTGGTGCAGGTGCTGCACAAGCTATGAAAATATTGGGATTCTTCCCATATAAAAATAGTGCATTAAATTTTCAATATCAAACAAGAAGAGTAATAAGGTGGATTATTGGCCCAATTGCTTTACCTGCATTATTAATATTTAATTATTTTATTTTCCATCAAACACAATCATCTTTATTTTATTATTTTTTATATATACAAATTGTTTTTTATTGCATGGCAGCCTTAGGTTTTTTATTACAACTGTTGCGGATTAATTTAAAACTGCTAACCATACCTTTTTATTTTGTGTTTATGAATATGTGTATGTTGGCGGGTATTATTAAATATTCAGTGGTAGGGCAATCTGTAAATTGGAGAAAAGCTCAAAGGCAGGAAATAAGCCACTCATAAAATACAATCTTGCAATTGCTGCCAATTCAATTATTTTTGTTTTATGCAGATTACAAATGATATGGTTAATAATTTGGCTCATTTAAGCCGATTAAATTTTAATGAAGAACAAACACAAGCTATTAAAGCCGATTTAGAAAAAATGATTGCTTTTGTTGAACAATTAAATGAAGTAGATACTACGGGTGTACAACCTTTGCTACACATGGGAGATGCAGTTAATGTATTGCGTGAAGATGAAATTAAAGGAAGCATTACCCGCGAAGAAGCTTTATTAAATGCACCCGATACTGATGGTGTGTTTTTTAAAGTACCTAAAGTAATTAAGAAATAATTATAGAAAATAAATAAGCATTCAATCCAATAATAAAATATGGAGTCAGTTATAAGTTTAAAAGATATTCAAAAAGCCTATATAATGGGTAAGCAACCTATACCCGTTTTAAAAGGTATTTCATTAGATATTTATAGAAATGAATATGTTGCATTAATGGGCCCGAGCGGTAGCGGAAAAAGTACCTTAATGAATATTTTGGGCTGTTTAGATTCTCCCACAGGTGGTCAATATATTTTAAACGGGCAAGATGTAAGCAAAATGTCAGACGATGCATTGGCCGATGTTCGTAATAACGAAATTGGTTTTGTATTTCAACAATTTAATTTATTACCCAGATTAAGTGCAGCCGAAAATGTAGCACTACCTTTAATATATGCAGGCATCAGCAAAAAAGAAAGAATAGAACGTGCTATGGAAGCTCTTAAAAAAGTAGGTTTAGCAGATAGAAGCCATCATAAAAGCAATGAATTAAGCGGTGGACAAATTCAACGCGTAGCCATAGCAAGAGCCATTGTAAACAATCCATCACTATTATTGGCCGATGAACCAACCGGAAATTTAGATACTAAAACATCTGTTGAAGTAATGGAAATATTCAGCAAAATTCAAGAAGCAGGTAATACCGTAGTATTGGTTACACATGAAGAAGATATTGCAGCTTATGCCAAACGTGTAGTGCGTTTACGAGACGGTTTAATAGAAACAGATAAAACAAAAGAATTAGTAACTATTTAATATAGCAACCTGTTTTTTATACAGCAAAATATAACTGCGTTGTACGTTTGTGCTTTCTTTTTTTATTCGGTTTAGTTATTAAAAATTGTAAAATATTAGTTGAATAAAAACTATCTTACAATCTCCAATTTCTATTTTTAAACTTCTCACTTAAAAAATATGTCGTTTAAAATTTATACCAAAACAGGCGATGCAGGTAAAACCGGTTTAATTGGCGGAACCAGAGTTTCTAAAAGCAATATACGTATTGAAGCATACGGAACAGTAGATGAATTAAATTCTTTTATAGGTGTAGTAAGCGATACTATTTCAGATAAACAAAGTAAAGAAACACTTAAAGAAATTCAAGACAGATTATTTACCATTGGTTCTTCTTTAGCCTGCGACCCCGATAAAGAAATTAAACTTAAAACTCCCGATTTAAATGAAACAGATATTAGTTTTTTAGAACATCAAATAGATGCAATGAATGAAGTATTGCCCACAATGAAAAACTTTATTTTGCCCGGTGGGCATGTTGCGGTATCAACCACACATGTAGCACGTTGTGTTTGCCGAAGAGCAGAACGTATTTGTGTAAATATGCAAGAGCATACAATGGAAATAGAACCTTTAATTATTAAATATTTAAACCGCTTAAGCGATTATTTATTTGTATTGGCAAGATATATTGCCCATCAATTAAATGTTACCGAAATTGCTTGGAAAGCAAGAGTATAAATTAATTGAGAAATTAACCATTTAAAAACGGATTATTTCTTTTTTCATATCCAATAGTTGTGCTTTTACCGTGCCCATTGTAAACTTTTGTTTCATCAGGTAAAACAAATAATTTTTCTTTAATACTTTTTATTAAAGTATCATAATCGCCAAAAGGTAAATCTGTTCTGCCAATACTTTCGTAAAACAAAACATCTCCGCCAATAATAAAATTTTGTTGAGCATTATAAAAGCAAATACTTCCCGGGCTATGGCCTGGCGTTAATAAAATTTTTAGTTCATCATCATCTAAAAAAACACTATCACCTTCTTTTAAAAAATGCAGTGGTGCCGAATAATTGGTAAAAGGCATACCCCATTGAATTCCGCTTTCGGGTGCCAATGCTAACATTTTTTCTTCGTTTTGATGAATATGTAGTTCTAATCCATATTGCTTATAAACCCAATTATTTCCAAATACATGATCTAAGTGGCAATGCGTATTGAGCAGCATTGTAGGCTTTAAATTTCTTTCAATAAAAAAGTTTTTTAACTTTTCTTCCTCAGCAGTAAAATAGCAACCGGGGTCTATTATAAACGCATTTCCTTTTTCATTATATAATACATAAGTGTTTTCTTGAACAGGATTAAACGTAAATAGAGCAACCTTTATCATAATACAATGTTTCTTTTACAAAACTAATTACCTATTTTTAACAAGAATAATATGAACAACATGCAGCTTACTTGTATCTTCAATTTTTATTTAAAAAAGTTGTTATTTTAAACAGCAAGGATATGCAAATGAAACGATTCATTTATAAAATATTTTTTGTACTTGTATTAGTATTGCCTTTTGCTTTGCATGCACAGGTAAATACTGTTGAATACGGAAAAAACAGAATACAGTTTAAAAAATTTAAATGGAAGTTTTATCAATCTCCCAATTTTAATACCTATACTTCTCAAAACGGAACCGAGTTAGGAAAATTTGCATCACAAGTGGCAGAAGAAGAATTGCCGCAGTTAGAAAAATTTATTGAATATTCTTTACAACGCCGTACCAATATTATTGTTTATAATAGTTATGATGAATACAAACAAAGCAATATAGGTTTAGGAATAGATTGGCAAAATGCAGGCGGTTTAACCAAATTAGTAAACAACAAATTGATAATTTATTTTGATGGAAACCACAACAACCTACGCCGCCAAATACGCGAAGGTATTGCACGTGTATTAGTTGAAAATTTATTATTTGGAGATGATATTGGCGAAGTAGCCAGCAATGCAGCATTACTTGATTTACCCAAATGGCTAACCGATGGCTATATAGAATATGCTGCAGAAAATTGGAGCACCACTAAAGATGATGAATTAAAAAGTGCGATGCTTAGCGGAGATTATAATTCATTCTATCAGTTTGCATTTGTAAAACCAACCTTAGCCGGCCATGCGTTTTGGCATTATATAGCCGAGAAATATAAAAAAGAAAATGTTACTTATTTTTTATACTTAGCACGTATTTATAAAAATTTAAATAATGCATCTTTAAAAATTACCAAGAAAAAATTTAAAGAAGTATTAGAAGAATTTATGCAGTATGAACAAACAACATACTATGCAGATATTCGCCAACGCCGTAATGCACCCAAAGGCGTTTTAAGTGTAAGTGAAGATGTAAGCAAAAATGATTATTTCCGTTTTCAAGCAAATCCAAACCCACGCAACAATAATTATGCAGTTGTTGAATTTAAAAAAGGAGTGTATAAAGTTAAATACGTTGAAAATTTTTGGAACACAAAAATATTATTAAATAAAGGTGTAAAAACCAATCAGGGAGATATTAACCCCAATTACCCCATACTGGCTTGGGATGTAAAAGGAACAAGACTTTTAGTAATTTATTGGGAAGGAGGCAAAACAAAAATGTTTATATACGATGTAATTGCACAGTATAAACGCTTTAAACAAGAAATAGATGGATTTGAACAAATTTTAGATGCATCATTTATGTTAGATGCCAATACATTGGTTTTAAGTGCCGTAAAAAATGGGCATCCCGATTTATTTATTTATAAAATTGAAGAACAAAAAACAACACAACTTACCAATGATGTGTATGCAGATTTAAACCCAACTTTTGTATCATTTCCAAATAGAACCGGAATCATCTTTTCTTCAAATCGGCCAAGCCCCAACGCCCCTTCAAGTGATACTACTTTACCAAGCAAAAACAGATTTAATATTTATTTTATAGATTTATTAAATAATACAAAAACTAAACAAATTACACAGCTTACCAATCTTAAATTTGGTAATGCATCTTATCCTATGCAATACAATACCAATCACTTTACCTATATTTCAGATGAAAATGGTATTGGTAATCGCTGGGCAGGTTTTTTCTCAACACAACGAACAGGTTTAGACACATTATATTATATAGGAGAAGAGTTGTTACGCAATCCATCTCCTAAAGAATTAGATTCTACCTTAACTGCATGGCGTAAACAAGAAGCAGATAGTATTAGTTATTTTCAAGTGTATAAAGATTCTACTTATACATTTCCTATTACCAATTATCAAAGTTCAATATTAGAAACAAGAATTGCAGGGAATAATGGACAAGTGAGCGAAACACGCCGCGAAGGAGATTATAAATATTTATATAAATTAAAAGTAAATGAAGAAGCATTAGCAAAACGTAATGTAAATGCAAGGCCTACTGCATATATGAAAATGTTAATTAACGATAAAAAAATTGCAGAAGGAAAAGCAACCAACTATCAAACATCAACACAACCAACAGATACTTCTTCAACCAAAAAAAATAAAAAAATTTTTCAAACAGAATTTGATAACGAAAAGCCCGACACAGTTTACAATACAACTACTTCAACAAACAATCAAGCAAACAATACATCCAATAAAAAAACATGGCTTCAAAATTCAAAACTGTTTAATTACAGAATGAAGTATAGTGCCGATTATATTTTAAGTGGATTAACCAACAATGTTTTAGTAAATCGCTATCAACAATATGGTGGAGGCCAAGGCCCAATTCAATTAAATGGAAGTGATTTAAATTGGAGTTTTAGAGCGGGTGTAGCAGATTTATTTGAAGATATAAAATTTGTAGGAGGGTATAGATTTGGTACCGATATAAAAGATAAAGATGTTTTCTTTTCATTTAAAAATTTAAGAAGAAGGTTTGATTGGCAATTAACATATTATAGAAGTAATGTATCTAATTTTTTTAATACAGGTGGTTATGATAATATGTTGTACACTAATTTATATCAAGGAACTGTTTCTTATCCGTTTGATGAAACTAAACGGTTAAGTTTAATTGTTGGATATAGAACAGATAGAGGCGTTATAAAATCTGTAGATCTATCATCATTAACCGATTCAAGTATATTAAACAACAGTTATATGGTAGGTAGATTAGAATATGTATATGATAATACATTAAACCCTACACAAAATATATGGAATGGATTACGCTGGAAAGTGTATTTAGATTTTAGCCGCCCAACAGGTGCAGGAAATAACAATACTTATAATTTAGGATTTGATGCAAGAAATTATTTAAAAATTTATCGCAATTTTATTTGGGCAACCAGAGCCGCCGCAGATTTTAGCTGGGGTACACAAAAAATAATTTATTACTTAGGTGGTGTAGATGGTTGGATTGGTCCACGTTTTAATAATAACAATCCACCCGCACCCGATCAAACATACGCCTTTCAATCATTAGCAATTAATATGCGAGGTTATTCGCAAAATGTTGCTAACGGAAATAATGCATTTGTAATTAATAGTGAATTACGCTTTCCGGTATTTACCACTTTATTAAACAAGCCTATTAATAATGCATTTATAAGAAATTTTCAAGTAGTGCAATTTATAGATTTAGGCACCGCATGGAATGGAAAATATAATGGAATACATCGCCCCAGCGAAGTATATTCTTTACCCAATAATCCGGTTGTAGTACGTATTGATGCCGGTGGTTTAGGGCCTTTTGCCGGTGGTTATGGTTTTGGTGTAAGAAGTACTTTATTAGGATATTTTATGCGTGCAGACTTAGCATGGCCAATGAAAGGAATATTTAAAGGTTCTCCTCAATTTTATTTTGCTTTAGGATTTGATTTTTAAAAAGCATTTGAACTGTGAAATGAGTTAAACTGGTTTCATAATTTGGGAAAGAAAATAATTGCACCAATTATCCCACTTATAATACATGCCCAAAGTACGGCTCCGGCAGCTATATCTTTTGCTTGCTTAATAAGTGGATGTGTTTCGGGGTGTATGGCATCGCATAGTTTTTCTATTGCACTATTTATCATTTCTAAACCAATAACTATTGTTATACATAAACATACAATTAACCATTCGGTTTTATTGATATTAAAATAATAACACATTAAAAATATAAACAATGCAATACTTAGTTGAATTTTAGAATTTCTTTCTTTTTTAAAGAAGAAAAATATCCCGTTTAATGCGTTGTTAACCGATTTTAGAAATGTTTGTTTTTGCATAAAAAGTAATATAGCAGTAATATTATTTTGCAAACATTGTGGTTTATTTTTTTGGAGTAGTTGGTCTTACTTCTATTTTACTGGGTAGTGTTCTCGGATGCATTTTTAAAAGTGAAATAACTATTTCGCCTAAATCTTCAGGCTGAATTTTCCATGCATCTTCTTCGTTGGGGATATGGTTATTGAAGTACGATGTAACAGAGCCGGGCATAATTGTAGTTACTTTAATACCATATTTGCGTAAATCTAACATAATAGCTTGTGTAAAACCAACCAAACCGTATTTACTTGCATTATAAGCACTGCCTTTTTCAAAAAAATTTGTACCTGCTAAGCTTGCAATAGTTATAATATACCCTTGTGTTTTTTTTATTGCATCAATACTGGCTTTTACTGTATTAAATACACCGGTAAGATTGGTATCAATAGTTGTTTTCCATTCTTGTGGTGTTAAGTTTTCAATTGAATTTAAAATACCAATACCGGCGTTAGCTATAACAACATCTAATTGTCCAAAATGTTTTATTGTTTGTTGTATAGCTTTTGTTTCATCTTCAAAACAACTTACATTAGACTGAATAGCTAACACATTTGTTTTGTTTGCATTGATGCTTTTTGCAGCTTTTGTTATGGTTGCTAAATCTCTTCCCGTAATAGCTACTTTCATTCCTTCGGCTACCAAACTTTTTGCAATGCCTAAACCAATGCCTTTACTGCCGCCGGTTATATAGGCTACTTTGTTTTCTAATTTGTTCATTATAAAAATATTTAAAGTTTCTTTTTAAAAAATTATATACGAAGATTGAGGCAATACAATAATTACCTGAAGAAAAAATAGTATAATTTTTTCTGTTATGCTTATTTGAAGCTAATACATTTAATTGAAAATATTGGGGAAGTTTAGTTTCTTCCATATTGCAAAAGTATTCAATTACTTTGCATTACTGTTTGTTGAAATGTATATCGGGATTTTGAAAACTTTATTATTTGTGCATTTGTTTTCTTTCTTGCTGGCGTTTTTCTAATTCTTTTTTTACTTCTGCGGCAAAATCTTTTTCAATTATAAATACTTTATTGGCACGCACATCAGAACCGAGAACTTTTTTAAATTCAGCAAAATATTTTTTCTTAACGTTTAAAATTGCTTCATCAAAAGTTATTTCGTTTTTATTATTAGCTTGCCTTGTTTGTTTTAGTTCATTAATGTATTCGTAATAAACCGGCCAAAATTTTTGAGCCTCGCTGGTTGTAAGGTCTAGCTGTTTGGTAATGTATGCTATTTTTAATCCTTGTAGCCTTGCACCATTATTTTGATTTTGTGCGGGTGGTTGTGCCCCAGGTTGTTGAGAGAATGTAACAATACAATTTATAAGAAAAAATATGAATAAAATCTTTTTCATTAAAATAATAATTAATTAACTATTTGATTTGGCTGTGATAGTGTTTTTTTGAGAAACATCTCCACTATTATTGATATATTCTTGTAATTCTTCATCGCTTAGTAATTGCATTTCACTGCTTATATATATACTGTCGGTATTAAATATGCTTGTGTTGGTTCTTTCGTCATTAGCTACATCGGAATGGGTTGGGTGCGTGTTTAAATAATTTTGTAGTTCTTCATCACTTAGTTTGTTTACTTCATTATTTAAATCAAAACTACTTTTTTTATGCCCTGCAGAATACATAAAGGCTCCGGTAACTAAAACACCGGCCATAACCGCTGCAGCTGTGTAATTAAACCATTTGCGAACAATATTTATTGAAATAATTTTTGCTTTTCGTTCAATTTTTACACCTTCTAAACTTTGTAAAGAGTCAAAATAATATTTCGGAACATGATAGGTGTTTTCTTTTGAAAGAGTGGTTAAGAGTGGAGCTGTTTTATTTAATTCGGAAATAGTTTCTTGCTTACGAATTTTATTAATTATTTTTTCTGCTAAGCCATCAAAATAATTAGCAGATACAGTAAAAACATTGCTGTTTATTGTAGCTAAAAATGCATGCGTTTTAGCTCTACTTACAGATTCTTTTAAAAAAGTATCAAAGTAGTTTTCAGGTAATTTGTAAGGCACTTTGTTTGAAAGTGCAGCTAAAATCGGTGCAAATTCGTTTAATTCATTTAATATGTTAACTCTATTTTCCATCTAAACTTTTATATAGACAGCTTTTTTACTGTTTGGTTTAATTATTTTAATTATTTTTTAATTATTTTTTATAAAATCTTCAATTTTTTTAGCGGCGTGGTGGTAACTTGCCTTTAATGCCCCCTCGCTGGTTTCAAGTATTTTGCTCATTGCTTCGTAAGGCATTTCATCATAATAACGTAAATTAAAGACTACTCGTTGTTTTTCTGGCAGTTGCTGAATGGCTAATTGTAATTTCCATTCTAATTTATTGCTGTCAAAATTGTCTTCTGCCTTTATTCTATTACTTAATGCACTTTCGCCATCATTTAAAGTTACAATTGTTTTTTTCTTTTGTTGCTCTATAAATGTTAAACATTCATTAGTAGCAATTCGGTACATCCAAGTGTATAGTTGACTATCTTCTCTAAAACTTTCCAATCCTTTCCACATTTTAATAAAAACGTTTTGCAATACATCATCTGCATCATCATGCACAACCACCATTCTTCTTATATGCCAGTATAGTTTTTCCTGGTATTTTTTTACTATAGAAGTAAATGCTTTTTCTTTTGTAGCGGGTTGGTGAAATTCTTGTAATAGTTCTTTATCGTCAATTATCATGCAGGGAAATTAAATAATTAAGGGAACACAAGTATAGACAATTCTTGTTTTAGGAAGTTTAATTTTTTGTAATAGCAAACTAAACTTTATTTTTTATGGTTATTTTAGCCAGAAACATTTATTGAAAAGAGATATTATAGGTAGGTTTAAATATGGCTTAAAAGTTGGAGTTCAGAAAAATCAGTTTTTTTAAAATCCTTTATACCCCTACCTTTGCCGCCAATTTAAGCATACCTGTAAATTCAAAACCTAAAATATATGGCCTCAAAAGGTAAGATTAAACAAATTATTGGTGCGGTAGTAGACGTACATTTTCCTAATGATAATACATTGCCCGATATTTATAATGCCTTAGAATTAAAGAAAGAAAACGGAGATACTTTGGTATTAGAAGTTCAGCAACATTTGGGTGAAGATAGTGTTCGTACCATTGCAATGGATGGAACCGAAGGTTTAGTGCGTGGAATGGAAGTAGTTGATACCCAAAAGGCAATTGCCATGCCAACGGGCGAAGGAATTAATGGGCGTTTGTTTAATGTAACTGGTGATGCTATTGATGGTTTACCACAAGTAAGCAAAGCAAATGGCCGCCCTATTCATGCAACACCTCCCTCATTTGAAAGTCTAAGTACTTCAACCGAAGTATTGTTTACAGGTATTAAAGTAATTGACCTTATTGAGCCTTATGCAAAAGGGGGTAAAATTGGTTTGTTTGGCGGTGCGGGTGTAGGTAAAACCGTATTAATTCAAGAATTAATTAACAATATTGCCAA
Organism: Bacteroidota bacterium; assembly: GCA_018267705.1. Classification (GTDB taxonomy): domain Bacteria; phylum Bacteroidota; class Bacteroidia; order Chitinophagales; family Chitinophagaceae; genus CW01. The sequence goes on from JAFDXX010000004.1 coordinate 20,925, forward strand.
AGGCCATGGTGGTTTATCAGTGTTTGCCGGTGTAGGAGAAAGAACACGTGAAGGGAATGACTTACTTCGTGAAATGATTGAAGCAGGCATTATGAAATATGGTGATGCATTTAAACACAGCATGGAAGAAGGCGGATGGGATTTAAGTAAAGTAGATATGGAAGGTTTAAAAGAATCTAAAGCTACTTTCGTATTTGGTCAAATGAATGAACCTCCGGGTGCACGTGCTCGCGTGGCTTTATCTGGTTTAACTATTGCAGAATATTTTAGAGATGGTGATGGTACAGGAAAGGGAAAAGACATTTTATTCTTCGTAGATAATATCTTCCGTTTTACTCAAGCAGGTTCTGAGGTATCAGCTTTATTAGGACGTATGCCAAGTGCGGTGGGTTATCAGCCAACATTAGCAACCGAAATGGGATTGATGCAAGAGCGTATTACTTCTACTAAAAACGGTTCAATTACTTCTGTACAAGCGGTTTATGTACCTGCAGATGATTTAACTGACCCTGCTCCTGCAACTACTTTTGCTCACTTAGATGCTACTACAGTATTAAGCCGTAAAATTGCTGATTTGGGTATCTATCCTGCCGTTGATCCGTTAGATTCTACTTCTCGTATATTAACTCCGGCTGTTGTAGGAGATGCTCATTATAACTGTGCTAACAGAGTGAAGTTGATTTTACAACGTTATAAAGAGTTACAAGATATTATTGCCATTTTAGGGATGGATGAATTGAGTGATGAAGATAAAATGACCGTTTCACGTGCAAGAAAAGTACAACGTTTCTTATCTCAACCATTTCACGTGGCAGAGCAATTTACCGGATTAAAAGGAGTGTTTGTAAGTATTGAAGATACTATTAGAGGCTTTAATGCTATTATGGATGGTGAAGTTGATGAATATCCTGAAGCAGCATTTAACCTTGTTGGTACTTTAGAAGATGCTATTGAGAAAGGTAAGAAAATGATGAATTAATTACTAAATTCTAACAATGACATTAGAAATATTAACACCCGAAAAAAAACTGTATAGTGGCGATGTATATGGTGTACAATTACCGGGAACAGATGGTTTGTTTGAAGTATTAAATAATCACGCACCTTTAATAAGTGCATTAGGTAAAGGAAGTGTAAAAATATTAATAAGCAAATCAAACACAGAAAATTACACTATTAGTGGCGGCTTTGTAGAAGTGTTGAATAATAAAGCTACAGTTTTAGTAGAAAATGTAAAAGAAGCTTAAATAATATTTAAGTATTTTGAAATATTGAATAGCCTTCAAATAATTATTTGAAGGCTATTGTATTTATAGCTTTGTACGAATTAAATTTTTAATTGTATCTAATTTAATATCAATATTTTTTTTAATAGCTGTTGATGAAGGCGAAATATAAATATCAGGTAAAACACCACTTCCGTTTTTAATTCTATTGGTATTTAATATCACTTTAAATAAAGGCAGTCTAACACGTAAATGAGAGGTAGGTAAAATAATATCAGGAATTTGCATTGCCGTATTACCGTAATAACCTCCACCTGTTTCTTCGCCTACTAATGTAACATTGTGTTGCCCCTTCATTATGCCTGCAAACATAGTTGCGGCACTATAAGTATAACCACCTGTTATGATATAAATATGCCCGTTAAAATGATGTTTTGTTTTTAGTTTAAAATAATGTTCTTCGGTACGTTGTTGATGATAATTGCCATCTACTTTTTTAGCAGTAAAAAAATTTAAATTCAACCATTGTATAATACCCGGGTGAATATATTTTTTATATGCTAATTTTCTTGTAATAGCTTCAACAGTATCAGCAATATTAAAAGCAGTATCTTTTGTATACTGTGTAAGTTTTACAAAATTATCTACGTTACCTCCGCCATTTTCTCTTAAATCAATTATTAGATTTTTTAAATTCTTTTTATGTATGATCCTGAAAGATTGCCTAAAAAATTTTTTAAGTTTTGCTTTTCCAAAAGTTGTTAAACGCATATAAGCTGTGCTAAAAGAAGTATCAATACTTAATGATCTTTTTTGTTGTAATGAAGAAATTTTAATTTTCTTTTCATTTTCTGGATTTAAAGAAATGGTAGTGTCTTTTTTTGTAACTGTATCTTTTTTTAATGTAAAATTTGAAATAATAGTTTGCTTTTTATTGCCTAATGAATCTATATAATTAATGATGTATTCTTTTTCTAATCCAAATATATTTTTATACCATCCGCCAAAGTTGCCACTAATAACCTGGTACTTGTAATTGGTTGCATAGCCATCTGTGCTAATATATGGAAACATAGCTGCAGTAATAGTTTCAATAGTTTTTCCGTTTATAGAAGTGATAATTGTGCCGGGCTTTAATACAGTATTTTTCTTTACTAAATTTCTTAAAACTACCATACTGTCTTGCCAAACTTTTATGCTTAAAGGGAATGTAGGATAAATATGGTTGGAGATATGTTTATTATATTGTTTTGAAAAACGAACTGAAGTATGACCGCAATGAATAGCACTTATAGCATAAGCAACTTTATTGCGAAATTCAGTTTCAGTTAATGAGTCTGTAATGCTGTTGATGATAGTATTAAATCTTGTATCTAAAGAATCTTTAGTAGTGTACCAATAAAGGGAGGGATGATTAGCTTCTAAAATTTTTTTAAGTAATACAACATCTTCTTTTAATTTTTGTGCAGCATATTTTTGATTGAATTGATAGTGTGCGGTTCTTGTTAATGAGCAAGAAGTAAAAAATAAAATTGCGATTATATAAAAAAATATATTACTGCATTTTTGCATTGCAAACTATGTATTATTTTGTAAAAGCATTCCAGCCTTGTGCAGTAATATTATGTGTGCTGCCACCTTTGGTTTGTAGTTTGCAACCTTGCTCTATATCGGTAGTATAGCCAATTACACTTATTTCTTCATTCAAAACAATTTTATCGTAATCTTCTTGCTTTAAGGTGAAGATAAGTTCATAGTCTTCTCCACCGTTTAATGCACAAACGGTAGGGTCTAATCCAAATTTAAATGCGGCGTTTTTGGCGGCATCGTGTATAGGAATTTTTTCTTCATACACAACACAACCTAAATTACTTTGTTTGCATATATGTAAAACTTCGCTACTTAATCCATCGCTTACATCCATCATTGATGTGGGTGTAATATCATTTTCAGTAAAAAAATTAATTATATCTTTTCGTGCTTCGGGTTTTAATAATTTTCTTACAATATAATCTTCGCCTTCAAGGTCGGGTTGTATTTGTGGATTTTCTAAATAAATTTTCTTTTCTCTTTCCATTAAAGTTAAACCTAAAAAAGCTCCGCCTAAATCTCCACTTACACAAATCAAATCTCCTTTTTGTGCAGTGTTTCTTTTTATAAATTTATCGGGTTGCACTTCTCCAATAGCTGTAACAGATATAATAAATCCTTTATTTGAAGAAGAGGTATCTCCGCCAACTAAATCAACACCATATTTTTCGCAGGCCGCATAAACACCTTCGTAAAATTCATCTAAAGCTTCAATGCTAAAACGATTGCTAATGCCAATGCTAATGGTTATTTGTGTGGGTGTTGCATTCATTGCATACACATCACTAATATTTGCAATTACACTTTTATAACCTAAATGTTTTAAAGGGGTGTACATTAAATCGAAGTGGATGCCTTCAATTAATAAATCGGTGGTAATAACGGTTTGTTTGCCAAAATGATCTATAACGGCTGCATCATCTCCAACGCTTACAATGGTTGATGCATTTTGTATTTCAAAGTTTTTGGTAAGATGTTCAATTAAACCAAACTCTCCCAGTGTTGATATTTCTGTTCTGTTAGACATTAAGCTGAATGTTAGATGTAATGAATAGTAGTTTTAGAATTTTGAAAAAGATGATGATGTTAAATTGGTATAAAATATATTTTGTACTTTTTTATACCTCTCCTCCGTTTACAATTTTTACAACTGCATCATGAATTTTTCCGTTAGTGGCAATTAACCCTGGTTGATATGGATTATAATAATTACCGGCAAGGTCTGTAACTTTTCCGCCAGCTTCTTCTACAATTATAAAACCTGCAGCACTATCCCAAGCACTTAATTTATGTTCGTAAAAGCCATCAAATCTTCCGGCTGCAACCCAACATAAATCAATGGCTGCACTGCCTAATCTTCTTACCGGAATTCCTTTTCTAATAAATTTTTCAAATACTTGTAATGGGCCGTTAGGTGTATCTAAATATGTGTAGGGGAAACCTGTAACCAAACAACTTTTTATTACTTCTGTTTTATTGCTTACAGAAATTTTTTTGTTATTTAATGTTGCACCTTGATTGCGTTCGGCAAAATAAAATTCATTAATAAATGGATTATATACAGCACCCATTTGCATTTTACCATTTTTTTCTATACCAATGCTTACGCAACAAATAGGAATACCGTTGGCATAATTTACGGTACCGTCAATAGGATCAATAATCCATTTGTATTCACTTTCCTGAATTATTTCTCCGGCTTCTTCACTTAAAATATAATGATTAGGAAATTCTTTTTTAATTACACTTAGAATAGCTTCTTCACTTTTATGATCTACTTCTGTAACTAAATTATTAATTCCTTCTTTGTTAGAAACAGTAAAATGCCTGTCAAAATATTCTTTCATTATTGCAGCACCTGCTTCTGTTGCTTTTATAAGAGTTTGTTGTAATAGCATACGGCAAATATACGCTTGCAGCTGCTAATACTTGTATTTGGCAGCTTGTTGGTAAACGCATTACTTCGTGCTGAATAAATTAAAATTGTTAGTTTCTGTTATTATAGTTAATTACAATGTAAAATATTTTCTGGGGCAATGTTTAGCCTCAGTGCAAAATGCTTTATTAGGCATAAAAGCAGAAATTATTGTGGTTGATAACGCCTCTACCGATAATAGTTGTGCTTATTTAAAAACATATTTTCCGTTTGTAAAATTAATAGAAAATACAACCAATGCCGGGTTTTCAAAAGCCTGTAATGCAGGTGCAGCAATAGCTTTGGGAGAATTTATTTTATTTTTAAATCCTGATACTTTAATTGATGAAATAGTAGTAAAAGAAAGTATTGCATTTATTAAATCTCAAAAAAATATTGGTGCTGTTGGTGTGCAAATGATTGATGGCAGCGGAAAATTTTTGCCCGAGAGTAAAAGATCTTTCCCTTCAGTTATTTCTTCGTTTTATAAACTAACAGGTTTGGCCTCTTTATTTTCTTCTTCAAAAAAAATTAATAAATACGGGTTAGGTAATTTTAATAAAAATGAAATACATGAAGTAGATGCTTTGTGTGGTGCATTTATGTTAATGCCTAAATATGTGTTTACTATGTGTAATGGTTTTGATGAACAATTTTTTATGTATGGAGAGGATATTGATTTATGCTATCGTATAAAACAATTAAATTATTGCAATTATTATTTGGGTAACTTATCTATTATACATTTTAAAGGAGAAAGTATTCATAAACCCAATATTAAGTACACTAAAATATTTTATGGTGCAATGAAGGTTTTTGTTGAAAAACATTATGCAAAAACCAAAGCAATACAATATGCAACAATTATTCAATGGCTTATTAATATAACCGCTATCGCAGCATTTATAAAACAAGGAGTAAGAAAATTTTTCTTGCCTTTGTTAGATGTTGTAATTGTTTATGCTTCTCTTTTTAGAGTAAAACAAATTTGGGTAAATTATATAAAAAACGGAGTAGAGTTTAATACTTATTTTATAACCTATGCCATACCGCTTTATACTATTGCATTTGTATTAGCTGCAGTAGTGTCGGGTATTTACGATAATGTATATAAACCCTCAAAAGCTTTACTGGCTTCTGTTTCGGCAACTGTTGTTTTATTAGCTTTTTATTCTTTATTACCCGAAAACATTCGCTTTTCAAGAGGTGTTGTGTTGGTAGGAAGTATTGTAGCAACTATTTTAATAACGGTAAGTAGATGGGTTTTACTACACTTTAAAATAGGGAATTATCAGAATTTCTCTTTATTAAAATCGGTTATTATTGGTACTGAACAAATGGCAGAAAACATTATTGCTCTTTTAACAAAGTTTAATTTACAAGAAAAAATAATTACAACAATTGCTATTAAAAATTATACTAAAGAGTTGAAAGAAAACATAACCCGCTTCAACATAAATGAAATAATTTTCTCTAATCCCGAATTATCTGTTCATGAAATTATTCTTATAATGAAACAATATGCCAAGCAATGTTGTTTTTCATTTTACAATAGCTCAACTAATACAATTATAAATAGTTACAATAAAAACAAAACAGGTATTTCTTATAGTGTTAATGGTGCATTCAACCTTTCAATGTCCTATTATAAAAGATTAAAACGATGGGTAGATATTGTTGCATCTTTTATGCTGTTACTAACCTTCCCTTTACAACTTTTATTTATTAAAAACGGTTTTAAAGCAATTAAAAACTGTTGGCAAATTTTTATAGGTTACAAAACTTTTGTTGGTTATCATTTTTACAATAACCATCTTCCTTTTATTAAACCTTCTGTTATACAATGCTCTTCAACAAAAAATGCATTAAATAAAGAAGTTTTAGTTCAAGCCGATAAACAATATGCAAAAGATTATGATTATTTAACAGATATTAAACTCATAATTTTTAATTACAAACAGCTTGATAAATAAGTTATTGGCATACACTATTTTTGCAGTATTATTATTAGCTTCGTAGTATATAGTATACACCAATTCAACTTTAATGGCCCTAATTGAAATAAAATTACCTAAAACAATTACTAAAGCATTAGGCTTGCCTGAAAATAATACTCGAAGGCAGCAACTAAAAGTTTTAAAAAAATTATTACGCAAAGCACAGTTTACAGAATTTGGTCAGCAATATCGGTTTGATGAAATTTTATTAAGCAAACATATTGGGAAAAAATTTCAAGAATTAGTGCCAACATATAATTATGATAGTATTTATAATCAATGGTGGCAACGTACATTAGAGGGCATACCCGATGTTTGTTGGCCCGGTAAAATAAAATACTATGCCTTATCATCCGGCACATCAGAAGCAGCAAGCAAATACATTCCTATTACCAACGATTTATTAAAAGGAAATAAAATTGTAATGATAAAACAATTACTATCATTACGCAGTTACGAGAATGTTCCTTTAACCTCTGTAAGTAAGGGCTGGCTTGCATTGGGCGGTAGTACTCAATTACAAAAAGGTACCGGATATTTTGCCGGAGATTTAAGTGGTATTACTGCTAAAAAAGCCCCAATATGGTTTCAACCGTTTTATAAACCCGGAAAAAAAATTGCTAAAGAAAAAGATTGGAATAAAAAATTAAAAGATATTGTTGCGAAAGCCCCACAATGGGATATTGGTTTTGTAGTAGGTGTACCTGCATGGGTACAAATGTGTATGGAAATGATTATTGAAAAATATAAACTCAATAACATTCATGAAATGTGGCCCAACTTAGATTTTTTTGTACACGGCGGCGTAAGTTTTGAGCCCTACAAAAAAGGATTTCAAAAATTATTAGGCAAACCCATTACTTATATTGAAACCTATTTAGCAAGCGAAGGTTTTATTGCCTATCAAGATAAGCAATATGCAAAAGGAATGAAATTGGTTTTGAACGAACATATTTTTATGGAATTTGTTCCGTTTGATGATAATAATTTTGATAACGATGGTAATTTATTACCCAATGCAAACGCTTTAATGGTGCATGAAGTAGAAGAAAATAAAGATTATGCTTTACTAATTAGCACTACTGCCGGAGCATGGCGTTATTTAATTGGTGATACTGTAAAATTTATAAATAAAGAACGCGGTGAAATAATTATAACCGGAAGAACCAAACATTTTTTAAGTTTAGTAGGCGAGCATTTAAGTGTAGATAATATGAACAAAGCCATACAATTGGCAAGTGAAGAATTAAATATTTCTATACCAGAATTTACTGTTGCCGGAATTCCATACAATAATTTCTTTGCACATCAATGGTATATAGCATGTAACAATAATGTTGATGCAAATGCATTAAAAAAAATAATTGATGAAAAATTAAATGAATTGAATGATGACTATGCAGTTGAAAGAAAAAGTGCATTAAAAGAAATTTTTGTAGAAGTATTAACAGCACAACAGTTTATGGATTTTATGAAACTAAAAGGTAAAGTGGGTGGTCAGCATAAATTTCCGCGTGTGTTAAAAGGCAAAATGCTACAAGAGTGGCAGCATTTTTTAAAAAAAGAATTGGCATAAAAATATATTAAAAATAATTGCATGCTTGCAGCTTTAATAAAAGGATTGGCACTTGGTTTATTGCTTTCAGTATCTGTTGGTCCAATTATTTTTTCTATAATAAAACAAAGTATTAATAAGGGGCATAAAGCAGGATATATTTTTGTTGCAGGTATTTCTGCTAGTGATATTACCATGGTTTTAATATGCAACTCATTTGCAACATTGTTTGCAACACTTTTAAAACATGAAAAAATAATTGCCATTGGTGGTAGTATTTTTTTAATAATACTTGGTGTATATTCTTTATTTTTCAAAAAACCAACTTCGGTTGGAGATGATCATTTAAAACCTACATCATTTAAAAACCACCAACTTTTAGGAATATTTTTTTCAGGTTATTTAATGAATATTTTAAACCCCGGTGCATTACTATTTTGGTTTGCATGGAGTGCCGCAATATTAGCAGATGCTGCAGAAACTGCACACCCTATTCAATATCGCATTTTGGTATTTGGTACTTGTTTGGCTGTTGTTTTATTAACAGATATTGCCAAAGTTTTATTGGCAGGAAAAATTCGTTCTAAACTTACACCTAAAAATATGCATCGTATAGATCAGTTGCTGGGTATGGTTTTAATAGGTTTTGGTATTGCATTGATTTATGGTGTTTTAGAATTTGGCAATAAACTGCATTAGTTAATTTTAACTTTAAAATTTCTGCTTACTGAAAATTTGGTATTAATTTTCGTTAATGAAACAACTGTTTATAATCTTCTGTCTTTTATTTTCTTTCTCTGCATTTTCGCAAACAACTGAATGGATGGTTTTACAAAAGAAAGGGATAACCGTTGAAACATTTTTTCCTAATAAATACATAACCTTTCAATTAGATAATTTGCAGTGGATTGAAGGAGAAATAAAAGCAATACAAAATGATTCAATTTTTATAAATCAAAAAATTGCAAGGATAGTAAGCAATGCTTGGGGTTTGCCTGTTAGAGATACTGTTGCATTAGGTTTGCTGAAATATAATATTCATCAAATTTATGCGTTGCCTTTAAAAAATCAACAGTTAGGTGTTGTAACAAGTGGTGCAATTTTTCAGGTGGCAGGTGCCGGATTTATTGTTTTAAATGCTGCTAATTGCTTCATTCAAAATGAAAGTTTTTTTGCAACACAAAATATTACCAATGTTAGTATTGCAGCCGGTGTTTTTTTATTTGGAAAAATTTTACAATGGAATCATCCATCAAAAATAATTTTGGGAAAGAAATATATATTAAAAAATATTAAAATGGGTGTATGATGCCATGAAACAGGAACTTTGAACCGAGCGTGGCAACAGGCGATGCCATAAAACACAAATGCTTGTAACATAAAGAATGAAAGAAAATAATAAAAATAATTTTGTAAAAAAATTGTGGAAGTTTAGTAAACGGGCTTTTATAATTTGTTTTGCAACTTCATTAGTATATACCATAATTTGTTGTTGGTTAATGCCGCCAATAACTATTACACAAATTGCTAATTCTTTTTCGTATGGCTTGAAAAGAAATTATGTTGGTTGGAATGAAATATCGTACAATGTAAAGCTGGCGGCTATTGCAAGCGAAGATCAAAGCTTTCCGGATCATAACGGATTTGATTGGGATGCTATAAAAAAAAGTTTGAACCCACCGAAGAAAAAGAAAAATAGAAAAACAAAAATCCCTTTAGGTGGTGCAGCAAGTACAATTTCTCAGCAAACGGCTAAGAATGTTTTTTTATGGCAAGGAAGTGGTGTTACCAAATACATTCGTAAGCTACCTGAATTTTATTTTACTGGTTTAATAGAATTGCTTTGGGGTAAAAAAAGAATTTTAGAAGTGTATTTGAATACGATTGAAATGGGCCCAGGAATTTTTGGTATTGAAGCTGCTGCTCAACAATATTTTCATAAACATGCTAAAGATTTAAGTAGAGAAGAAGCTGCAAAAATTATAGCATGTTTGCCGAATCCTAAAAAGTTTTCTGTTGTACCTGCCAGTGCCAGAGTTGCTTGGAGATACCCGCAAATACTGCGTGAAATGCATAATATTGAAGATGATGAAGATGTTTTAAATATTATAAAATAATATTATTTATTGCTTCAATTGCTTTTTGTAATCTCTCTTCATAATTACCACTTATTTCAACCCAAGGTGTAGTTTGATTAATGAGCAGGTCTTTATAAATTTTGTGCAATTCTTTTCGTGGTTGCTCATTGGGGTATTCTCTTAACTCATCTTTAACCCAAGGCAAATCAATATTGCATAACAAATACAAATCGTATTTTCTTTTTACAATTTCATCTAAAATAAATTGGTGACATTTGCCAAAAACATACTCGCACCAAACTTTCATTACATACATATCGGTGTCTATAAAAAGAATGGGCATGTGCAGAGTAGAATGTGAAGTATTTATTTTGTCATCCATCATTTGTGATTGATTACTTACGGATTCACTATATTTTTCTTCTAAATCTAATTGCCCTTTTGCTATAATTAATAAATCATCGAAAGAATAGTTGGTTCCGTATTGTAATAAATACTCTCTTGCAAATTCAGGACAGCATTGTGTTTTATAGTATTGTGCCAGTAAAGTACATAAGGTGCTTTTGCCTGTGCTTTCGGGGCCAATAACAACAACTTTTTTTATTTCTTTTTGGTCCATTCGGGGTTGTGTTTCAATATTATTTTTTTATATATAATACAATCTTCGGTATGTGCTCCGGGTAAAAAACCGGTACTCATTAAAAATTCGTTTACAATTTCTCCGCCGGTAAATTTAAAATGTTGCTTAAATAATTTTACCCATTCTTCTTTTGTTTTAGGATGATGATGTTGTAACCATTTTTTAAATGAACCGAATTTTTTTTGAAGCAATAAAACAGTTTTTGCATTTTCTATGGCTGCATTAATTTTTAATTTGTTACGAATAATTCCGGTATCATTTAATAAACGGGTGATATCTTTTTCTTTATAGGATGCAATTTTTTTTATATTGAATTGGTGATATGCTTTACGAAAATTTTCTTGTTTATTAAGAATAGTTGTCCAACTTAAACCTGCTTGATTTATTTCTAAAATTAATCTGCCAAATAATTCGTTATCATCTTCAATTGGAAAGCCATAGTAGTTGTCATGATATATTTTATGAAGATTGTTTTTATCGGTTATTGTTTTAATATAATTGCAGTAAGACATGTTATTGCTTATTTAATTGTTCGTTTGCTTTTTTCATCCAAGATAATAAACCAAATATGGCAATAATTAAAATAACTACATACTGAACACTTGTAAATACTAATGTTTTTACAAAATATAATGGTACAGATGCTATATTGGTAGCTATCCACCAGTACCAACTTTCTACTTTTTTCTTAGCCATTAACCACATGCCAGTATATGCCGTAGAACTTGCAAATGCATCTGCCCAAGGTATTGCACCTTCTGCAAAACTTTTTTTAGCAGCAGTTAAAGCAAAATAAATTGTAATATAAAATGATGCAAAAAATAGTAACTGATATATCCATTCTTTTTTGTTGCTATAAGTAATATGCAAAATAGTTGTATGGTTTATTCTGTCTTTTCTTGCCCATAACCACCATCCATAAATACTCATAATGGTGTAATAAAAATTTACACTTGCTTCTCCCAGCAAATGATATTTGAAGCTTATTATTATATAGATGATTGTATTAATTAACCCAATTGGATACACCCAAATATTTTCTTTTTTGCTTAACCAAACACTTCCTATTCCTGCAAACACGGCAATAAATTCATACCAAGTTGTTTCTTGTAATCCGTTAATAAATTCGTGCCAAATGCTCATTGTATATAGTCTTTAAATTAAAGTAAAGATAATTATGTGAGATGGGGTTAATTATAAAACAATATTTTTTGTATCATTAAATATGAAAATAAATTCCGTGTAAAGTAAGTTTAGTTTTATTGAGTTTGTTATTTTTAATTTTTATATCACCACTAAAATTTTAAGTATGATACGAACAGCAACTGCCGTATGGAATGGCTCCGGCAAAGAAGGTAAAGGAGTAGTAAACACGCAAAGCGGAGTATTAAATAATACTCAATATTCTTTTGTTTCTCGTTTTGAAAATGGTATAGGTACTAACCCCGAAGAGTTGGTAGCTGCAGCCCATGCAGGTTGTTTTGCTATGAAATTAAGTTTTGTATTAGGTGCAGCAGGTTTTACACCTGAAGCATTGCATGTTAAATGCGAATTAGAATTTAAAGATGGCGTAATTACAAAATCTCATTTAATTGTTGAAGGAAAAATTCAAGATATTAATAAAGATCAATTTAATACGGCAGTAAAAGATGCAGAAGCTAATTGCCCTATAAGTAAATTATTAAATACAGCTATTTCTTCTGAAGCAATTTTGCTGTAATCTTTACAAAAAGTAAAAGATTCAAGAAGTTTTAATTAACAACTGTTGTTGTATTATTTAACGGTTAAAACCTCTTGAATCTTTTTTATATTGTGTATTAAACTATTTCCCAAACTTCTTTTCCGCGTAATAGTTTATTTAAATCGCCTTTGCCTTTAGTAGTAATAATTTCTTCAATTTGCATTGCCATAACATCTTCGTAGCAGGCACGTTCTGTTTGATAGAAAACACCAAATGGCCTTGGATAAAAACCTTCACTTTTATTAGGGTTATCAAACATTCTTATAAGTATTTGTGCTTTATAAAAATCTTTTTCATCATGTATCCATAAATCATCGGCACTAATGCCATTGTTTAATTCAACTACTATTGGGTTTAATCCGTCTAATTTTATTCCTTTGTTTTTATTGGCACCAAATACTAATGGTTGTCCTTGTTCAAGATATAAACCTGTATCTTGTTTAGTTCCTTTTTCTGTAAAAATTTCAAAAGCACCATCGTTAAAAATATTACAGTTTTGATATATTTCAACAAAAGATGATCCTTTGTGTTGGTGTGCTCTTGTAAGAATGGTTTGTAAATGTTTAGGATCTCTATCCATACTGCGTGCAATAAAACTTGCATCTGCACCCATTGCTAATGCCAATGGGTTAAATGGATGATCGATACTTCCAAACGGAGTTGATTTTGTTATTTTATGTTCTTCAGATGTAGGTGAATATTGCCCTTTGGTTAAACCATAAATTTGATTATTAAACACCAACATATTTACATCAAAATTTCTGCGAAGCAAATGAATAGTATGATTACCACCAATGCTCATACTATCTCCATCACCACTAATAATCCAAACACTTAATTCAGGCCTTGCAGCTTTTAAACCACTTGCAATAGCTGTAGCACGTCCATGAATGCTGTGCATACCATAAGTGTTCATGTAATACGGAAAACGCGATGAGCAACCAATACCCGAAATAATAACAATATTTTCTTTAGGTACGCCAATACCGGGCATTACTTTTTGTACTTGTGCAAGAATAGAATAATCTCCACAACCGGGGCACCAACGCACTTCTTGGTCTGTTGCAAAATCTTTAGCTGTTAAAACAGCGGCATTTGTTTGTGTACTCATAAACTTAAATGATTCATTCAAAGATAAAGGTAATGTAGAATTAAAAATAGTAATGTTCTTTATTCAATTGAATATTACTTATTCTTCTTTGCTTAATTCTTCCCAATATTCTGCAGCTCTTCTGGTATGTGGTATTACAATAGTGCCACCAACAATATTGGCAACGGCAAAAATTTCGTATAGTTCATCTGTTGTAACATTTAATTCATGGGCTTTTCCTAAATGATATTTAATACAATCATCGCAACGTAATACCATGCTGGCTACCAATCCCAGCATTTCTTTTGTTTTTTTATCTAATACACCCTCTTCATAAGTATTGGTATCTAAATTCCACAAACGTTTCATCACCAAATTATTCTTACTTAAAATAACATCGTTCATTTTGGTGCGGTAATTGTTAAACTCATTTACTAATTGGCTCATAATTTTTGTTTTTATAAATGTAGTTTTATTACACAAATATTATTTATCGAAATAAGTAATACTTGGGTTTGCAATAAACAATTTTAAAACCTAAGCAGTATCTTCAATAATTAAATATTAATAGAATGAACAGCAAATTTGATTTTGGAATGATAGGGTTGGGAACCATGGGGCGAAACTTATTATTGAATATGGCCGATCACGAATTCTCTGTTATTGGTTTTGATAAAGATGCAACCAAAGCAGCCTCGTTAGAACAAGAATCAAACAACAATAAAAACGTAAAAGGCGTAGTTACATTAAATGAAATGGTGCAACAATTAAAAACTCCACGCCGTATAATGATGTTGGTGCCTGCAGGAAAAGCTGTTGATGATGTTATTGAAAATTTATTACCATTAATAAATGAAGGAGATGTAATTATAGACGGAGGTAACTCTTTTTTTGAAGATACCTTACGCCGTATAAAATATTTACAAGAAAAGAAAATTCATTTTGTAGGAATGGGTGTTAGCGGAGGAGAAAAAGGAGCAAGATACGGACCCAGCATTATGCCCGGTGGAGATATAGAAGCATGGAAACATTTACAACCTATTTTAGAAGCTATTGCAGCAAAAGTGAATAATGAACCATGTGTTGCATATATGGGTAAAGATGCTGCAGGGCATTATGTAAAAATGGTACATAACGGAATTGAATATGCAATTATGCAATTAATTAGTGAAGTGTATGCACTATTAAAAAATGGAATACAATTATCCAACAAAGAACTACACGAAGTTTTTAAAACATGGAACGAAAAAGAATTACAAAGTTTTTTAATTGAAATAACTGCTAATATATTTAAACAAAAAGATGAACTTACAGAGTACGATTTAATAGATATGATTTTAGATGAAGCTGGCTCAAAGGGCACAGGAAAATGGACTTCACAAGAAGCGATGAACCTTGGCATCGGTATTCCAACTATAGATATTGCCGTAAGCTTAAGAAATATTTCTGCCTATAAAACCGAACGTGTAACAGCATCAAAACTATATAACACATCAACAACCATAAACACAAATAATCAACAAAATTTTATTCATCAATGTTATGATGCATTATTTGTTGCAACTATTTTATGCTACGCTCAAGGGTTAGCTATGTTGCATAAAGCATCTGAAGAATATAACTTAGAAATTCCGTTGCATGATGTTGTAAAAATTTGGAGAGGTGGTTGTATTATTCGTTCATCATTATTAGAAAAATTCTATACAGCATATCAAAACAATAATAATTTATCTAATATTTTATTAGATAAAAACATTGCTACATTAATTCAATCTAAAATAAGCAGTTTACAAAAAACAATTATAGCTGCTGCTGAAAACAATATTGCAATAACAGGTTTAATGAGTGCATTAGGGTATTTAAATGCTTACTCAACAGCAAAAATGCCAACCAATTTAATTCAAGCTCAAAGAGATTATTTTGGTGCACATACCTATCAACGGATTGATAAAGAAGGAATATTTCACACAAAGTGGAATGATTAATCTTTAATAATTTATTTATGGAAATACAAAACAACATTGCCCCCACCATTCTATTTATTTTTGGCGGAAGCGGAGATTTAAACAACAGAAAACTTACGCCGGCATTATATAATTTATATATAGATAAATATTTGCCGCAACAATTTGTAGCAGTTGGTTTAGGAAGAACAAAATATAGCAATGAAGTATATAGAGAAAAATTATACAATGGCATAAAGCAGTTTAGCAGAAGGCAAGATAGTGTTAATGAAGAATGGAAAAGCTTTAGCGAAAAAATACAATACATTGCAATGGATGGAGAAGATGCAACAGCCTATCAACAATTATCGGCATTTGTAGAAACAAAACAAAATGAATGGAATGCCGAAATAAATATATTGTTTTATTTAGCAGTTGCACCACAATTAGTACCCGATATTGTACAAAATTTAGGCAAACTAAAATTATGTAGCAATACTACATGCACACGTATTGTTATTGAAAAACCTTTTGGCCATAACTTACAAAGTGCACATGAATTAAATATATTATTAAAAAACACATTTAAAGAAGAACAGATTTATAGAATAGATCACTATCTCGGAAAAAGCACTGTTCAAAATATTTTAGCATTACGTTTTGCCAATGCCTTATTTGAACCAATATGGAATAGAAATTATATAGATCATGTACAAATAACCAATGCCGAAATAGTTGGTGTAGAAGAACGTGGAGGTTATTATGAAAAAAGCGGAGCATTACGAGACATGGTTCAAAATCATATATTACAATTAATTTGTATGATTGCAATGGAAGCTCCCGTAAATTTTGATGCTAATGAAATACGAAATAAAAAGGTAGATGTTTTAAATGCTATTAGAAAATATACCAAAGAAGAAGTGCATGCACATGCCGTACGCGGACAATATGCGGCAGGTTGGATGAAAGGAGAAAAAACAAAAGCATATAGAGAAGAAGATAATGTAAGCCCTCAATCAAATACCGAAACATTTGCAGCAGCTAAATTTTTTGTAGACAACTGGCGTTGGCAAGGCGTTCCTTTTTATGTTAGAACAGGAAAACATTTACATGAAAAAACAACACGCATAACCATTCAATTTAAACAAGCTCCCGATTTTGCTTTTCCACCAGAAGCTTCAGAAACATGGAGGCATAATCGATTAACTATTAGCATTCAACCTGATATGGATATTCGCATACGTTTTCAAGCAAAAAAACCCGGACAAGGAATTTTTTTAATGCCCGTAAATATGGTATTTAATTACAATGATGATAATGGAAATACACACGAACCAGAAGCTTATGAAACATTATTATTAGATACAATGGAAGGCAATGCTACTTTATTTATGAGAGATGATCAGGTAGAAGCAGCATGGAAAATTATTATGCCAATTATTGAAGCATGGGAAACAAGACCACCTGTTGATTTTCCTAACTATGCACCCGATAGTTGGGGACCCGAAGATGCTGAAGCATTAATTGCAAGAGATGGATTTAATTGGGCAAACCTTTAAAACAAATTTAATTATTTAAAAATTTAACGTAATTGTTTTTAAATAGTATAAACCTATCTTTTATATTTACAATCTTATTGGTATAACTAAATGCGAAAAATAGTTTTTGTAATATTATTCATAATCGCTACTACTTCTTTAAAAGCTCAAGTATACGATACATACGAACATGCAGGAGAATTTGGTATTAGTATTGGTGCTGCACATTATTTTGGTGATTTAAATAATACAGGAGCTTTAAATAAACCAAAATTTGCTGCCGGAATTTTTTATAATAGGCAACTTAATAATTATATTTCTATAAGAATTAATGGAAATTACAGTATGCTGGGTTATTCCGATGCATATAGTGAAAACCCTGTACAAAGAATTAGAAATTTAAGTTTTAATACCAATGTTTGGGAAATTAGTGCAAGCGGTATATTTAATTTTTTCAGATTTGTTCCGGGCTTTCCCGAATTTAGTTTTACACCTTATGTTGGTGTAGGAATTGGTGCTTTTAATTTTGATCCGTACACTTATTTAAGTGGGCAAAAAATTTATTTACGTCCATTAGGAACAGAAGGGCAAGGAAGCCCATTGTATCCAAACTTAAAACCATATAGTAGTGTTGCTATGTGTATTCCTTTTACCGTTGGATTTAAAAAAGCATTAAATGAAAAGATAAATATTTTTGCAGAAGTATCTTATCGGTTTACTAATACAGATTATTTAGATGATGTTGGCGGCGTATATGCCCCCGATGCATTTTCTCCGGTTGATGCAAATGGTAATCCGTCAACTTGGTTTTTATTGCAAGATAGAAGTTATGAAACAACCAGTACACCTATTGGCGTTAAAGGAAGACAAAGAGGTGTTGGCGGTTCTCATAAAGATTCTTTCGCAAGTATGCAATTCGGTATTTCTTTTAACCTGCAATCTTATCGTTGCCCTAGAAATTAATTTTTAGAAATTTCAATTATACATTTATCATTCGCTTCAAAAACAACGAGATGATGTTTTTAATTTTATTTAAAATGATGATATAAGTTAATTCGATTATGGTTATTCACTCCACTCGCCGGCTCCTTGCCTAATTATTTCATAAGGCTCATTAGTACAATCAATAACTGTAGAGGGCGTCATTCCGCCAATGCCACCATCAATTACTATATCAACTATACCTTTAAAATTTTCATATATTAATTCGGGGTCAGTATATTCTTCTATCATTTCTCCTGGTAATGATGCCGATAAAAGCGGATGTTGTAATTCGTGTACAATAGTTCTTGCAATATTATTATCAGGTATTCTTAAACCAATTGTATTTTTTTTACTCTTTAAAATTTTAGGTACTTCTTTGCTTGCGGGTAAAATAAAAGTATAAGGCCCCGGTAAATAACTTTTTAATATGCGGTATAAAGAAGTAGAAATGCTTTTAGTGTAATTGCTTAAATTACTTAGGTCATAACAAATAAAACTTAGTTGAGCTTTAGTAGGTTCAATATTTTTTATACGTGCAATTTTTTCTGTGGCTTTATGCTGAAAAATATCACACCCCAAACCATAAATAGTATCGGTTGGATAAATTATAACACCTCCGTCTAATAAACATTCTACCACAGTTTTAATGTGGCGTATATTGGGGTTATCTGGATGAATGTGTAATAACATATTATTAATTTGTACTAAAACTTATTGCAAAACATAAAACAAAAAGCTCATCCATAAATTGGTTGAGCTTTAATTTCTTATACTGTCAAAATAGTATTAAGCTGTTTTTTTAGCGGCAGGTTTTTTTGTTGCATGTGGCCTGCTTTTACCAAAAGATCCTTTAAAACGCTTTCCTTTTGCAGTTTTTTTGTCGCCTCTACCCATTGTTGTTTTTTTTAATTTAATAAATTTATTTGGCAAAAATAAAAAAATCCTGCCTAATGGCAGGACTTTAATTTTTTGCTTGCATTGAATTATAGTTTTGCACTTAATTCTTTACCTGCTTTAAAGCGGGCAACTTTCTTTGCTTTAATTTTTATTGCAGCACCTGTTTGTGGGTTACGGCCTGTACGAGCAGCACGTTTAGAAACAGAGAAAGTGCCAAAACCAACTAAAGTTACTTTACCACCACCTTTTAAAGTTTTAGTAACAGCTTCAATAAATGAATCTAAAGTAGCGTTAGCTTGTGTTTTTGTAATGCCTGCATCATCGGCAAGTTTTGCAATCAATTCTGCTTTGTTCATAGATGTTTTTTTAATGAGTTATTTAACTGTAACAAATGTAGTTGCTTTTGGTTTTCAGCAAAATTTATTTACTAAAATTTTATTTATTGCTAATTGTTGAAACCATTATAAATAAAGGGTTTTAAAAGAATTTATTTGTGAGAGATGTGGTAACATAAAAGTTTAGATTGCCTGTAATGCAGTGGTAGCAATAGTTTTAGCGTTTTTAATGCTGAAATCCTTTGTTTATAAGGGTTTGAAAGAAATATAGGGAAGTTGATTGATTAAGAAAATAATGTTCTAAATCTATCCACATTCAATTCACAACCTGCATTAAAGAGCGAAAAGCAACAATTTGGTTGCCCCATTTATCGGTGGTTTCTTTTTTTAAAGTTGCTGAAAATTTTTCTACATAACGGTTATATAGTGCTTTGCTTTCTGCAAAATATTGTATGGCATAAGTTACACCTTCTGATTCATCGGTTTCTAAAACACGTACAAATTGATGTTTAGAAAAACATTCGGTTGCCATAACATTGGGTATATGTTTTTCTTGCATCCACTGTAACCATTGTTTGTGAATTGCATGATGTACATGTGTTGTTACGTTATAAATAAACATAGTTAATTTTTTAGTTCAAGATAAATAGGGCAATGATCACTGTGCTTTACATCAGGATAAATTTTTGCATCTACAATTTTATTTTTCAAATTTTCTGTAACACTTATGTAATCTATCCTCCATCCTTTATTTTGTAAGCGTACACTGGGAAAACGCTGGCTCCACCAACTATATGCTCCTGTTGCTTCGGGGTGCATATATCGAAATGTATCAACAAAACCATTGCTTAAAAATTTATCCATCCATGCTCTTTCTTCTGGCAAAAAACCCGATGAGTTTTTATTTCCTTTTGGATCGTGTATATCAATAGGGGTATGTGCAATATTATAATCACCGGTTATAATTAATTGCGGCCTTGTTTTTTTTAATTTGTTTAAATAATTTAAAAACTCATCTAGCCATTGGTATTTATATGTTTGCCTTTCATCTCCACTTGTGCCACTAGGAAAGTATGCGTTAATTAAAGTACGATTGCCAAAGTCAAGCCTAATAACTCTTCCCTCAAAATCGCTTTGTTCTATTTTATTGCCAAACTCAATATTGTCGGGTTGTATTTTAGTAAATACGGCAACGCCGCTATAGCCTTTTTTTTGTGCAGAGAACCAATAACTATTATAACCTAGTTGTTCAATTAAATGATATTCAACATCATCTTTATTGGCTTTGGTTTCTTGTATGCAAATAATATCTGCAGGATTTGTTTGTAACCAATTTATAAAACCTTTTTTCATAGCTGCACGAATGCCGTTGGTATTGTATGAAATGATACGCATAAATTAATTTAAATATTTAAATTATATTAAAATAATAACTACTCTATTTTTTTTCCTGTTGGAATTGTTACACCTAAACTTAAAATTATTTCATATGTGCCAAACATTTGCCTTGCTTTTCCTTGATAAACACCTAAACCGGTATAGCTTGCGTAATCTAATTTATTAGCAAGTTCTAAATAAACAGATTTAAAAAAAGTGCTTCTTATAGCAGCTTCTGCACCAATATTCCATCCACCAATTTGAAAGTGAGGATCGTTGGGTTTATTAAAAAACATATTTTCAACATGTGGAATTACAGGGCCAATTCCTCCTTTTACAAAACCATCTATTTTAAAATTTTTATTAGCCGATTCGTGTAATTGATAACGCTTCACTAAATTAAATAATAAAAAATTAGCTCCGTTATTTAAGTAATAAAGAAACCCGTTGGCTTGGTTAAAAGCAATAGTTGTATCCACTTGTCTACCACCTAAAGTACCAACCAAATGTGCGTTTTGATTAGAGATGATATATTTAGTATGATCAAAATTAATTTCAAAAAATAAATTCTTTTTTCTGTTAATTAAAAAACCTAAACGATAATTGTATTGCGGTATAGAAATAGGAATACTAAAAAGCCCTTCATCCCAACCAATATGATCGTGTGCCGTAATGCTTTTTAACTTATAATCGTTACTTAATGACGGTTGCATTACCCGAACCGTACTATTGGTGTACCATTCTTTATTATAACCCCACGAAAAATAAAATTCTCCTTTGCGATGTTTTTTCTTGTTATTTACTTGTGCAATTAAAGTAGTAGAAAGTGTTGCGGTTAAAACAAGCAACATGCTTAATCTCAGTTTCATGAATAAAATAATTATTTGCTGCAAAAGTATAAGTTAATTAATTGCTTGAAGTTGGAAAACAATTTGTTTATACGGTACTTTGCTTTAAATAAATAATTAAATGGGAAAAATAGATAAAGTAGGTATTGCAAAAGAACATATTTATTTAGATGGCCCTAAGCCAAGAATGTTTGAGTTTAGATTTGTTTTAAGAGTAGCTGCAGAATTTATTAAAGGCTTTAGGAAATTACATTTTGCGGGCCCGTGTATTACAGTGTTTGGCAGTGCAAGATTTGATGAAAATAATGAGCACTACATTGCAGCACGAGAATTTGGCAAACGCATTGCTAATATTGGTTTCACAACAATGAGTGGCGGTGGCCCGGGCATTATGGAAGCCGCTAACAGAGGGGCTTTTGAAAACGGAGGAAGATCGGTAGGGTGTAATATAAAATTACCTTTTGAGCAAAAACCGAATCCTTATGTACATACCAGCATAACGTTTAATCATTTTTTTGTTAGAAAAACAATTATGATAAAATATTCTTATGCATTTGTTATTATGCCCGGTGGTTTTGGAACAATGGATGAATTTTTTGAAACCTTAACGTTGGTACAAACTAAAACCATAAAAAGTTTTCCTATTGTGCTATACGGTAAAAGTTTTTATGCAGAAATGTGGCAAGCTATTCAAGAAATGAGTAAAGCGGGAACCATTTCTCCCGAAGATTTAAAATTGGTTTTATATACTGATGATATTGATGATGCTATTGAACATATTCAAAAATATGTTTCTGATAATTATAAAACACATAAAAGAAGATGGTGGTGGTTTGAATAAAATACGTACACGTTAACAAAATAATTGATTGGATGAAAAGATTTACTATTCCAAAATTGGCCAAGAAGTTTTTTAAAATTTCCGGCCTAACTATAGGCAGCATTTTATTATTAATGTTTTTGTTACCTTTTTTGTTTCCCGATTTTGTTTCTAAAAAAATTAAAATGTGGGCAAACAATGCCATAACAACAGAATTGAATTTTTCTAAAGCAAGATTATCTTTCTTTAATCATTTCCCTTCTCTAACATTAACCTTATATGATTGTTCACTAAAAGGGTCTAAGCCATTTGCAAATGATACATTAATTAATGCAAAAGAAATTGCATTGGGTATTAATCTTGCCAGTGTTTTTTCTTCACAAATAACTATTGATGAAATTTATTTAACCAATAGTAATATTAATGTACAAGTAAGTGCAGACGGAATACCAAACTATAATATATATAATGCCGATACTACTGCAAGAGTAAAACAAGGAAACGATTCAAGCAGTGCATCATTAAAAATTGAACGTATTGAAATTGATAAAAGCAACCTTATTTATAATGATAGATCTATTCCTATTTTAATTGATGCAAAAAATATTAATTATTTAGGAAAAGGAAATTTAAGTAAGGCCATTTTTGATTTAGCTTCTTCAATAAAAACCGATTCTTTTAATTTAAGTTATAATGGAGAACATTATATAGGTTCAAAAAAATTACAGGCTAATTTAGTTACCAAAATAAATACCAATTCATTATCATTCATTTTTGAAAAAAACGAATTAGTATTAAACAAATTGCCATTTAGCTTTAACGGGAAGTTTGAGTTTATGAAAAATGGTTATGATATGAATTTTAAACTTAGCTCTGTTAATACAAATTTGTATGATGTGTTAAGTGCTGTTCCACCGGCTTATATGCCATGGTTTGAAAAAATGGATGCAAATGGTAAAACAGAAATTAATGCTTCATTAATGGGGCAATATATTGCTTCAAAAAATATAAAACCCAATTTGCAATTTTCATTCAATGTTTTTGATGGTTATTTAGATTATGAAAAAGCACCCGCATCATTAAAAAATCTATTATTTAAATTTTCTGCAAAACTTCCTCAACTTAATACCGATAGTTTAAAAATTGATTTAGATACTTTACATTTTACAGTTGATAAAAGTTATTTAAATGCTGCATTGCATACAGTTGGTATAAATCATATTAACGTAAAAGCCTTTGCAGATGCAGAGTTAGATGCAGAAAAATTATTTGAAGCCATAGGTATTAAAGAACTTGATGTAAAAGGAAATTATAAATGTAAGTTTAATGCAAACGGAAATTATTATACAAAAGTTGTACGCAACGGTATAAGAAAAGTAGATACGGTTATTGCAAGTATTCCTTCTTTTAATTTACAATCTTCATTTACTAATGGTTATGTAAAATACAAATCGGTTGCTAAGCCTGTTGAAAATATTAATTTTAATATCAATGCATCTTGTGTTGATAATAATTATAGTCATACTGTTTTTCTTATTGAAAATATTAATGCAACAGCAGCAGATAATTTTATAAAAGGGTATATAAAAGCAGGCGGAAATAAAAATATACCAATTGATGCTAATATTCAATCAAACATAAACTTAGCAAGTGTTAAAGAGTTTTATCCTTTATCTGAAATTGATTTAAAAGGAAAATTAATTGCCCATTTAATTATGAAAGGCAATTTTAATACAGCAAAAAAAATATTTCCGGTTGCTGCTATTAATTTGAATTTGAACGATGGAAAAGTTCAAACAAAATATTATCCAAGCCCTATTGATAAAATTAATGTAGCGGCAACAATTGTAAGTAAGCGAGGTTCGTTAAAAGACTTATCAATAGATATAAAGCCCATCAGTTTTATGTTTGAAGGGCAACCGTTTTTATTGCAAGCTAACATGCAAAATTTTACAAATATAAATTACAATATAAAAAGTAGCGGCGTTATAGATGTTGGTAAAATTTATAAAGTGTTTTCTAAAAAAGGAATTGATGTAAAAGGGCTCATTAAAACAAATCTTTCGTTACAGGGCACGCAAGCTAATGCAATTGCAAAAAAATTCGATAAGCTATACAATGCAGGAACGTTATCATTGAAAAATTTTGCCGTAACAACAGATTATTTTCCTAAACCATTTTTAATAAAAAACGGAATACTTCGATTTGAACAAGATAAAATATGGTTGCAAAATATTGCCACCAATTATGGTAATTCAGATTTATTAATTAATGGATACCTTAATAATATTATTAATTATACAATGAACGATAAAGAAACATTGCATGGAGAAATTGCATTAACTTCTAATACAGTTAATGTAAATGAATTTATGGCTTATGCAAATGACTCTTCTAAAAATACAAACACTAAGGCAGGCGTAGTAATGATTCCAACAAATCTATCAGTCACTGTCAATGCAAATGTTAACAAAATAAAGTATAATGATATTAGCCTTAACAACTTTAAAGGTCAACTAATAATTGATTCAGGAATACTTAAATTAAATGAAACAGGATTTGATGTTATTGGAACAAAAGCTAATATGAATGCTGTGTATAAAAGTATAACACCCACAAAAGCATTGTTTGATTATAATATTAAAGCAACTGATTTTGATATAGCACGTGCTTATAAAGAAATTAAAATTTTTCATGATATGGCATCTGCTGCTGCCTACTGTAAAGGCATTGTTTCTATTAATTATCATTTAAAGGGAAGATTAGATGCAAATATGTTTCCGGTGTATCCGTCTATACAAGGTGGCGGAACATTATCATTACAAAAAATAAAAGTAAAAGGCTTTAAACTTTTTACGGCAGTAAGTAAAGCAACTAATAAAGACAGTCTTAATAATCCTGATTTATCAAAAGTTGATATTAATACAACTATTGCCAATAATATTATTACAATAGAAAAAGTAAAAATGCGTGTATTTGGCTTCAGACCAAGGTTTGAAGGGCAAGTAAGTTTTGATGGTAAACTCAATTTAAAAGGAAGAGTAGGTTTACCACCATTGGGAATTTTTGGTATTCCGTTTTCAGTTACAGGCACACAAAATAATCCGGTAATAAAATTAAAACGTAGTAATGCCGGTAAGTTAGAAGAAACAGAAGATAAAGAAGAGCAATAGTGTATTGTTGAATAAACTAAAATTTTATCTCATCATCATGCTCGTTAAAAAAGCGGTATTCTATTAATTGATAGTTATTGTTTTTTTCTAATATCAATTTCACTTTGTATTTACGTTTCCATTTTTTATAAATAGAATTGAAAATACCTTTTGTTAAATGAGAATAAACTATTGGATGAACTATTAATAATAAGTTTGAATAAGAATGAGTTGATAAATAATGTAAACGCTTTTCAATTTCATCTTCTAATAATAAAGTTGAAGTTACTTTTCCTGTGCCACCGCAACTTGGGCAAAGTTCTGATGTATTAATATTTACTTCGGGCCTCATGCGTTGCCTTGTAATTTGCATTAACCCAAATTTTGAAATAGGTAATACTGCATGTTTGGCTCTATCGGCATTCATTAATTCTTCCATGGCTTCCTGTAACTTTCTTTTGTTGTCCGGAAGTTTCATGTCAATAAAATCAATAACAATAATACCACCAATATCTCTTAAACGTAATTGCCTTGCAATTTCTGCAGCCGCCTCTAAATTGGTTTGTAAAGCATTTTCTTCTTGATTGTTGCTAACACTTTTGTAACCACTGTTTACATCTATAACATGTAAGGCTTCGGTATGTTCAATAATTAAATAAGCACCACTTGCTAAGTTTACTGTTTTTCCAAAAGAACTTTTTACTTGTTTGGTAATTCCATAATGGTCAAAAACCGGAGAGCCATTGTTATAATAAGAAACAATATCTTCTTTATCGGGAGCAATACGTTGTAGATAGTTTCTAGTATCGTTATATATATTTTTATCGTTAACTATTATATTGTTAAAATCTGCATTTAATAAATCACGTAAAATGCTGGTAGTTTTATCTTGCTCACTTAATATTTTTGCCGGAGCTACAGCATCTTTTAAATTATGCTGAATGTTTTTCCATGTTGCTTGAAGTTCTAATAAATCTTGATGCAGTTCAGAAGTACTTTTACCTTCAGCAGCAGTGCGTACAATTACGCCAAAGCCTTTAGGGCGAATGGCCTCTACAATTTTTTGTAATCTTTTTCTTTCGTCTGAAGAGTGTATTTTTTTAGATACAGCAACTATTTCATTAAATGGAGTAAGTACTACAAATCTTCCGGGTAAACTTAATTCACAACTTAAACGAGGGCCTTTGGCAGCAATGGGTTCTTTTAAAATTTGTACTAAAACATTGGGTTTGCTGTTAAGTACTTCATTAATTTTTCCTGTTTTAATTATTTCGGGTTCAATTTCAAACTTTCCAAAATCAAAGGCATCGCCCTCTTGCATGGCAGTTTGTGTAAATTTTAAAATTGATTTTGCAAAAGGAGATAAATCGGTATAATGCAAAAAAGCATCTTTTTCAAAACCAACATCTACAAAAGCAGCATTTAGACCAGGGATTAGTTTTTTTACTTTTCCTAAATATAAATCGCCCACGGCAAAATTGGCGTCGGCTTTTTCATTGTGCAGCTCTACTAATTTTTTATCTTCCAGCAAGGCAATTTCTACACCAGAAGGGGCTGCGTTAATTATTAATTCTTTGTTCAAAATTTTGCAACTTTTAAATACACAATCACATCTGTTATATACTAACAGATTTTTTCAATACACCTCAGAATATTTGCCAAAAAAGAAAGTAGGAAGGTAAAGTTGCAAGAATAAGATAAGTGGCAAACATTTTAAGCGTTAATAAATAAAGTTTCGTTACGGTATAAGCAACGAAACTTTATTATTTTAATGTCATTAGAATTTATTTCTTTTTCTTATGACGGTTTTTTCTTAAACGTTTTTTGCGTTTGTGTGTCGCAATTTTATGACGTTTTCTTTTCTTACCACAAGGCATCTCTGTCTAATTTAAATAGTTAAAAAATTATTTTAATTCGTTAATACGCTTATCAATTTCTTTAATGGCATCGGCATTATTAGTAATCAATTTTTTAGCGGTGGTGTACCATTTTATAGCTTCGGGTTTGTTATTCATTAATTCATAACATTCGGCTGCATTTAAAATGGCATCTATATTTTCGGGTTGCTGTTTAATAATTATTAAAAAATGTTCAGCAGCTTTATCATATTGCCCACTTTTCTTTCCACCTAAACCCAAAACTAACTGTGCATATAAGTTATTGGGTGTTTTTTGTGCAATTTCTCTAACCGTTAAAATGCCTTGCATTGGGTTTGTTGAAATATTGCCAAACATGTAACATGCTCCTAAACTTATTTTGCTAGAATCATTATTGGGATTGATTTCTATAGCTTTATCTAAAAGAACTTTTGCATGGGTTGCTAACCAGTTTTGCATGGTAGCATCACTTACAACCAACAACCTGTTTACCATTTGTTGGGCGGCAAATGTGAGGGATTTTTCCGAATTTTCCAACTTAGCAGCTTCGGCAGTGTAATAAATATAGGGAATAAACATTCTGGCACTATCTCCCCAAAATCTTGCTAATTGGTGATAAATATGAATTTTATCTTCTTTTACATTACCTCTTGTAACTGCATTTTCTAAGCCGGCAAGCCTATCATTTTGTTGAATGGTTATTTTCTTCTTTGCCTCGGCAAGAATATCGCTAAACTGAATGGTGGCATTATCAGTAGCTGGATTAATTACTTTTTTTGCCGCAGAAGCCGCAGGAACTGTTTTAGTAAAAAAGAATAAAACGATAACTAAAATAAAACCAATGCCCGTAATAAGGAGTTGTTGTTTCTTCACTAAAAAAATTTTGGCAAAGTTACTCTTCTTTTGGTTTTACTGTTTGCTTTATTTCGGCAGTAAATTCAGGAGAGGGTTTAAAGGCCGGAACATAATGTGCAGGTATTTGTATAGCAGTATTTGTACGAATGTTTCTGCCAATTTTAGCGGCTTTCTTTTTATTTATAAAGCTCCCAAAACCACGTATATAAATATTCTCGCCTTTAAGCATGTTCTCTTTAATTTCTGTAACCAAAGATTCAATGGTAACCAGTACATCTATTTTAGGAATACCGGTTTTGTCTGAAATAATGTTTACAAGATCTATTTTTCGCATGGCAGAAAGTTTATTGAAATTTGAGAAAACGTAAAAATAAACAAAAAATATTCACACATTATTTTTTAAATCATTATTAGTTTAGATACCATCTTTGTTAATGATGAATAATAAGTTTACCGCTAAGCTGATGCTGTGGCATGAAACACAGAATAAAAGAGTAATGCCATGGAAAGAAGAAAAAGATCCCTATAAAATTTGGTTAAGTGAAATTATTTTACAGCAAACACGTGTAGAGCAAGGTTGGAATTATTATGAAAAATTTATTGAAAAATATCCTACGGTTTTTTATTTAGCCAATGCAAAAGATGAAGATGTTTTTAAATTATGGGAAGGGTTGGGTTACTACAATCGCTGTAAAAATTTATTGTTTACTGCAAGATTGATAGTAAAAAATTATAACGGAAAATTTCCTGAAACATATAATGAAATAGTTGCATTAAAAGGTGTTGGTCCATATACTGCAGCAGCTATTGCTTCTTTCGCATATAATTTGCCTTACGCAGTAATAGATGGGAATGTGTTTAGAGTATTAGCAAGATATTTTGAAATTGATATTGCTATAGATACTACACCGGGCAAAAAAAAATTTATTGCACTTGCCAATGAAGTTTTAGATAAACAAAATGCAGGAAAATACAACCAAGCCATTATGGATTTTGGAGCAACCGTATGTAAACCAATAAAACCATTATGTAGCCATTGTGTATTACAAAAAAATTGCTTAGCATATAATAGCGGCTGCGTAAATAAATTACCTATTAAACAAAAAATAATCACTAAAAAACATCGGTATTTATATTATTTTTTATTTGAATGTAAAAATACAATACTGGTTCAAAAACGAATGGGTAAAGATATTTGGCAATACTTGTACGAAATATATTTACTTGAGTGTGCTGAACAACAACAGTGGAATAAAGAAACCATACACCAATGGTTAAAAGAACAATTAAGTATTAACAAAGCTGTTATAGAACAAATATCTCCTATTATAACACAGCAATTAACACATCAACAAATAAAAGCACAAATAATAAAAATCAGTATTCAAAAAATACCAGTTGTTTTACAAAAGTATCAATGGAAAAAAGTTGTTGAGTTAAAGCAACTTGCTTTTCCTAAAATTTTAAATGATTATTTTCAAGATAATTTGTTTTAACAAAATGTTAAATATTCTTTCTATATAAATATTTTTTTTATAGATATTCTTGTCGGGGAAAATAATGAATGTATCGGCTAATAGTTGTTCTTTAAAACCTTACCTATTGCAGTACATGTATTACCGATTTTCATTTATTACAATAATATATCAATGTAGCTTGCCGCCCATATAAATAAAAACATTTTATAAATCTCATTTTTATTTTTGAACCCGATATAAAAACTATTCCGCATGAAAAAAAGTTTATTGCTTATTGTATTATTAATTTCTGTAAAGGCTTTGTTTGCACAAAACAGCGGCACTCTTAAAGGCAAGTTGGTAGATACAACTAGCAAGCAATCATTAAAAGATGCTTCAATTGTAATATTAGATCCTAAAGATTCAACTTTAGAACAATATACATTAGCAAAAGAAGATGGCAGTTTTGAAATGCGAGGAATAGTTCTTAAAACTTATTTAGTGCGTGTATCGTTTCAAGGCTATGCTCCTTATTTTAAAACAGTAACTTTTTCTGCAGGCAACACCAATATTAATTTGGGTAATGTGTATATGAAAACGCATGCAGATGATTTACCTACTGTTGTTGTAAAAGAATCTCCGGTAAGAATGAAAGGGGATACAATTGAATTTAATGCTAGCAGTTTTAAAACAAAACCCAATGCTGTAGCAGAAGATTTAATTAATAAATTACCCGGAATGGACGTAGATAAAAACGGAACCATAAAAGCACAAGGTGAAACCGTATCTCGTGTATTGGTAAACGGAAAAAGATTTTTTGGAGATGATCCTCGTACCGCAACAAGAAATTTACCTCCGGATATGATTGATAAAATTCAAGTATTTGATGATTTAAGTGATCAATCTAAATTCACAGGATTTGATGATGGCAACAGAGTAAAAACATTAAACATTACAACTAAAAAAGATAAAAGCACGGGTTATTTTGGTAAAGCTGTTGTAGGAGCAGGCTCTGCAGAAACATACAATGGTAACATGAATCTTCACAGATTTAATGGTAACCAACAAATTTCAATAATAGGAGAAGGCAATAATATAAACGTACAAAACTTTAATTCGCAAAATATTGGTGGCGGTCGTGGTGGATTTGGCGGCGGAGGCGGTGGCGGTTCAAACAATCCGGGTATTACAACAACATGGGCAGGCGGTTTAAACTATAGAGATAATTGGGGAAAGAGTACAGAGGTAAGCGGTAGCTATTTTTATAATAATCAAAGAACCAATACATCAACAACCAGTTTACAACAAACATTTTTTCCTAATACCGATTCCTCAAATATTAGCAATAGCGGTTCATACTCTTTATCTGCTGTAAATAATCACAGAATTAATTTTAATATTGAATCTAAGTTAGATAGTGCAGGAAATAACTCATTAGTATTTCGCCCCAATATTACCATTCAAAATAGCACACCAAGTGGAAGCTCTTCAACAAGTACAGTAAGCAATGGTTTTGGTGTTCCAATATATACTTCTACCAGAAATAGTTCAAGCGTAAATAGCGGGTATAATATAAGTGGAGCTAATCTTCAATTAAGACACAAATTTGCTAAAAGGTACAGAACCCTCTCTCTCGATTTAAATTTTTCGAATAGTTTAAATCAAGGTTATGGCAATAACTATTCTATAAATTCTTTTTATAAACCGTATGTAAAAACAGATACTATTAACCAATATTATACCGATACTTCACGTTCTTATACAATTAGTCCAACACTTTCTTATACAGAACCAATTGCTAAAAATCAAATTTTAGAATTCAAATATAATTTTTCATATAATGAAAATAAATCTGTAAATAATACTTATAGGTTTGATAATTCAACACATGGTTATACCAGATTTGATAGCTTATACAGCAACTCTTATAATTTTAATTCTACTACCAATAGCTTTACATTAAGCTATAGATTACAACAGCAAAAATATAATTTTAGTATAGGTTCCGGATTTAGATTTACAGATTATAAGAGCAATAACATTACTAAAAATGTTACAGTTGCCAATAACTATTTAAACTTTACACCAAGTGCTAATTTTACTTATAATTTTAGTAGAACAAAAGCACTTAGATTATTTTATAATGGAAGCACCGGGCAGCCCAGTGTAGCACAATTACAGCCAATTACTACAACTTCAGATTCTATAAACTTTCAATTTGGAAACCCTAATTTAAAGCCACAGTTTACGCATTCAATACGGGCATTGTTTAATTCATTCGATCCGCTCACACAACGCGTAATTATGGCATCGCTCAATGCATCAATGACTACTAATGACATTCAAAACCAAGTAATTTTAAAAAGCAATGGTGGTAAAGAAACTACTTATACCAACTTAAATGGCACATATAATGTAAATGGTTTCTTTCTTTATGGTATTCCGCTTAGAAAACCAAAATCAAACTTAAATTTTGCAACTAACATTGGTTATACGCAAGCCCAAAATTTGTTGGCAGATTCTGCACATGCAGCTATTAATGATTTTACACATAACTACACACGTAACACCAATTTAGGTGAAACAATTAAATGGACTACTAATTTGAAAGATAATTTTGATATGAATTTTAGCGGAAAAATAAATTATACCATTGCCAGAAATGATGCAAACACTAATGCCAATCTTAATTATTTTTCTTACGGTCTTTCTACCGATGCAACTTATTATACCAAAAGCGGATGGATAGTAGCATTTAATTTAGATTACACATATTATGATAATGGAGCAAACGGATATAATGCAAGTGTACCTTTACTTTCTCCATCTATTGCTAAACAATTCTTAAAAAATAAAGCAGGAGAATTACGCCTTAGCTGTTTTGATTTATTAAACCAAAATCAAAGCGTTTCACGTACTGTTACATCAAACTATGTAACAGATACACGTTCAAATGTATTAACACGTTATGTAATGTTAACCTTTACGTTTAATTTAAGAAATTTTGCACAAGGTCAAGGGCAAAGACGTATGCCGGGCTTTTTTGGCGGCGGCATGATGGGCGGTGGAAACTTTAGCGGCGGTATGGGCGGTGGCGGAAGAAGAGGAGGTTAAAAAAATTTACCCTACTTATATTTAAAATTTAAGCCGTTTTGTAATGCAAGGCGGCTTTTTAATTATTACACTTTACTAAAACTTTTACAAAAAAAATAAGTACATAACCATAAACTATATAATTTTACGCCCTCAAAAAAAATGTATTCACCTTTATTTAAAACTGAAGTTGAAAAAATATAACACCCATACTATCATCAATTTGCATACGCTACAAGCAAGTGTTTTATGCACAGTGGGTAACAATCATTTTCTTTTTTTATTGCGACGACCACGAATCTAATACGCTTTTGTAAGCCAATAGCGTCGCTTCATCAATTTATTTAGATAGAGTATCATCAACAGATTTTAAAATTTTCCAAAGTTGCAATAGCAGTGAACAATCAACAAAAAATTATTATACGTGTAGCCAATATTGCCGATACACATTACGCTCAGCAAATAACTGATGAAATGGAATCTAGTGCCAAAGCACGAGGTACCGGTATTGCCAAACGCTCACCCGATTATGTTGCAAAAAAAATGTTAGAAGGGAAAGCTGTTATTGCATTAACCAATAATGCAGAGTGGGTTGGATTTTGTTATATAGAAGAATGGAGCCACGGAAAATTTGTGGCCAATAGTGGATTAATAGTATCACCCGAATACAGAAAAAGCGGTGTAGCTAAACAAATAAAAAAAAGGATATTTGATTTATCAAGAGAAAAATATCCAACTGCAAAAATTTTTGGTTTAACAACAGGTTTGGCAGTAATGAAAATTAATAGTGAATTAGGTTACGAACCTGTTACATATAGTGAATTAACCGATGATGAAGACTTTTGGGCAGGCTGCAAAAGCTGTATTAATTACGATATTTTAATGAGCAAAGAAAGAAAAAATTGCATGTGTACCGCAATGCTTTTTGATCCGGCAGACCATTACACCCCAAAAGAAACAACAGAAAACTTTGAAAAAAAATCGAAATTATATGAACGATTATTACGCATAAAACAATTATTCCGAAAAAATAAAAATGGTTCGGGTAAATGAAGCGTTTTGTTTTCCATCTTCTTTCATTAAAAAATATTTAATAAAACAACAAACAATGAGCAAGAAAGTTGTATTAGGTTTTAGCGGCGGTTTAGATACCACATTTTGCGTAAAACATTTTGAAGATAAAGGTTATGAAGTACATAGCATTATTGTAAATACCGGTGGTTTTAATAATGATGAATTGCAAAAAATAGAATCACATGCTTATAAATTAGGCGTAAAATCTCATACAACTGTAAATGCAGTTAAAGGGTATTACGATAAAATTATTAAGTACTTAATTTTTGGAAATGTTTTAAAAAACAATACCTATCCTTTAAGTGTAAGTGCCGAAAGATTATCGCAAGCATTGCATATTGCCGAACATGCAAAAAAATTAAATGCTGATGCAGTTGCACACGGAAGCACAGGTGCAGGAAATGATCAAGTACGTTTTGATATGATTTTTCATATCATGATTCCCGGCATTGAAATTATTACACCAATACGTGATTTAAAATTAAGCCGAGAAGAAGAAATTGCTTATTTAAAAAACAAAGGTGTTGAAATGAATTTTGATAAAGCAGTTTATTCAATAAATAAAGGTTTATGGGGAACAAGTGTTGGTGGTAAAGAAACATTAAACAGTAAAGGTTTATTACCCGAAGAAGCTTGGCCAACACAAGTTACAGAGTTTGGAAGCAGAGAAGTGAAATTACATTTTATTAAAGGAGAATTGTTTGAAGTAGATGATAAAAAATTTAATCACCCAACAGAAGCTATTCAGTATTTACAAACATTGGCAGGCCCTTACGGCATAGGAAGAGATATTCATGTTGGAGATACAATTATTGGTATTAAAGGTAGAGTAGGTTTTGAAGCTGCAGCTCCAATGGTTATTTTAAAAGCACATCATGCACTAGAAAAACATATATTAACAAAATGGCAATTAAATTGGAAAGATACATTAGCCCAATTTTATGGCAACTGGTTGCATGAAGGACAAATCTTAGATCCTGTTATGAGAGATATTGAAGCTTATTTAGAAAACTCTCAACAACAAGTTATTGGCAATGCATTTGTACTGTTAAAACCATATCATTTTCAAATAATTGGTATTGAAAGTAAATATGATTTAATGAGCAGCAAATTTGGAAAATATGGTGAAATGAATACCGGATTTACGGGAGATGATGTACGAGGGTTTAGTAAAATATTCGGCAACCAAACTGTAATTTATACTAAAGTAAAAGAAGGTTAATTCGCTTCTCATAAAAGGGGAAATTTTTATAGATTCTTCAAATTTTTTTTATGAAAGAAGTTCAAAACAAAGCGTTAAAAAAATCCTCTCCTGAAGAGAGTAATTTGGTGAGAGTAGGTATTATTGGTGGAGCAGGTTATACCGGCGGAGAATTAATTCGTTTATTAATTAATCATCCGTATGTACAAATTATATTCATAAACAGTAATAGCAATGCAAACAAATTTGTTTATGAAGTACATAAAGATTTAATTGGAGAAACATATTTAAAATTTTCAAGTGAAGTAAGTAATAATATTGATGTTTTATTTTTATGTGTAGGGCATGGTGATGCTCGTAAATTTTTAGAAGAAAATAAAATTGATGATAAAATAAAAATTATCGATTTGTCGCAAGACTTCCGGTTATCCGATAAATCAGAAATTGGAAATAAGAAATTTGTTTATGGTTTACCCGAATTAAATAAAAAAGAAATTCAATCAGCTAATAATATCGCCAATCCCGGTTGTTTTGCAACATGTATTCAACTAGGTTTATTGCCATTAGCAAAAGCAGGAATTCTTGGAGATATATATACAACAGGCATTACAGGAAGCACCGGTGCAGGACAAAGTTTAAATGCTACCTCGCATTTTAGTTGGAGGGCCAATAATATTTCTGCCTACAAAACATTAAATCATCAGCATATAAAAGAAATAACACAAAGCATTAATCAATTGCAAAAAAACGATAAAGCATTTGTTCACTTCGTTCCTTGGCGAGGAGATTTTACAAGAGGCATTTATGTTTCATCTGTAATAGATACTCTTTTATCGTTAGAAGAAATAAAAGAGTTGTATAATAATTTTTATAAAGATGCAAAGTTTACACATGTAAGCAATGTTATGATAGATTTAAAACAAGTAGTAAATACCAATAAATGTTTAATTCATATTGAAAAACAAGGTAATAAAATTGCAATTCATTCAACAACTGATAATCTGCTAAAAGGTGCATCAGGACAAGCTTTGCAGAATATGAATTTAATGTTTGGTTTAAATGAAGATGAAGGATTAAAGTTAAAAGCAGCAGGATTTTAAATAGTATAACAAATTAAGTTAGAAAATTTTATGCTTTAATATCTGTAAATAACACTTTAAGTTTTACAAGTGAAATGAACTATTCAATATACATGAACTACTTATCAATAACAATATCTCAAACTATTAATAATATTAATGAAATTAAAATACTGTTCATTTCATTAACTAATAAAATAAGAAATTAAACCTGTTGCCTAAAACGTAAAATTTATAAATTATACTTATGACTCTTTTCGATGTTTATCCGCTTAACAACATTACTATTACAAAAGCTCTTGGCTCTTATGTGTGGGATGAAAACGGTGTGCAATATTTAGATATGTATGGCGGGCATGCTGTAATTAGTATTGGACATACGCATCCGCATTGGGTTAAACGAATTGAAGAACAGTTAGAAAAAATTGCATTCTATTCAAACTCAGTTGTAATACCTATTCAACAACAATTAGCAGAAAAGTTAGGAAAAATTAGCGGCAAAGAAGATTATCAATTGTTTTTATGCAATAGTGGAGCAGAAGCAAATGAGAATGCATTAAAGCTTGCTTCATTTTATACAGGAAGAAAAAAAATAATTGCTTTTAATAAATCTTTTCATGGAAGAACATCTTTAGCTGTTGCTGCAACTGATAATAAAAATATTGTTGCCCCTGTTAATGAAACTGATAATATTATTTTCCTTCCTTTCAATGATGAGAAAGCATTGTTAGATTGTTTCAATAAAAACGGCAATGAAATAGCTGCAGTAATTATTGAAGGCATACAAGGTGTTGGCGGTATTAATATTGCCAATACAGCATTCTTAAAACTAATAAGAAATTTATGTAATGATAACGGTGCTGTTTATATTGCCGATAGCGTACAATGCGGTTACGGTAGAAGCGGAAAGTTTTTCTCTCACGATTATGCTGAAGTAAATGCCGATATTTATACAATGGCAAAAGGCATGGGCAACGGCTTTCCTATTGGCGGTATTTTAATTGCTCCACATATTAAACCTAAACATGGTATGTTGGGTACAACATTTGGCGGAAACCATTTGGCTTGTGCAGCAGCATTAGCTGTTTTAGATATTATTGAGCAAGAAAATTTAATTGAAATGGCCAAACAGCGTGGTATGTATTTAATGAATAAATTAAAAAATATTGCTGCAATAAAAAATGTTCGTGGTAAAGGATTAATGATTGGTTTTGATGTTCCTGAAGAAATAAAAGATTTAAAGAAAAAACTATTGCAAAATTTTAATGTGTTTACCGGAGAAGCAAAACCAAATATCATTCGTTTATTGCCATCATTAGCCATTAGCAGAAAGCAAGTAGATGAATTTTTAGAAGTATTGCAAGAAGCTATTGCAGAATTAAAAACCGAAGTTGTAACAATATAAGCCTTTATATGAAAAAACTATTATTCATTCTTGCCACATTTATTTTTTTCAGTTGTAGCCAAGCTGAAAAAAAAACTAAACCACAAAATACAAACACGCATTTATTAACAACAGAAGAATACAAAAGAGACAGTATATATAATTTTCTGTTTCAAAAAGATTCGGTTGTATTTGTTAATATGTATGGAGATACAACTGTTCTCACTAAAAAAGAATTAAATTATTTGGAAGAAAATTACTCCGGCTTATTTGCTTCTGAATATCCTTTAGATCCGGATTTAGTTTTTAATCAACGAAAAATTCCTCAAACAGATACTATATTTCTGGGTTTTTCAAGTGAAGCAGGGCAGGATGCTTTTTATAATTTGTATGCTTATTTTTTAAGCATCCGCAATGGTATTGATAAATACATTCATGAAAGAAAAAACATAGTTGATATTTACGAAGCTATTAATAATATCCACACAGAAATTAACGGGGCAGGTACTTTTTATTTGCACATGGATCAACGCATTCTTGCATATGCAGAATATGCCGTAACACTTTACGGTTTACAACAAACAGAAAATGCAGCATTAAAATTCGATAAACAAAAGCAATTATTCCTACAAGCCTTACAACAAGATTGTGAAGATAGAATTGAATTAAACAAAGAAGCAACAACAGAAGAAAAACAAAAACAGAAATCTAAAATATTAGAACTCATTCATACATTGAACGGAAAAATAAACAGCTATTTCTATTTATCAATGGCAAGGCAATTCGAGTATTCAAAATATAACTAATAATTTTTTTAAGCAATAGCAAATGAAACAATTTATTTCTGTAAACGATGTAAGCAACATTAACAGTATAGTTGCAAAAGCATTAGCATACAAGGCAAACCCCTTTGTAGATAAGCATTTGGGAGCAGGAAGAAGAATTGGTTTATTGTTTTTAAATCCAAGTTTACGTACACGTTTAAGTACACAAGTAGCAGCAAGTAATTTAGGAATGGAAGCCATTGTTTTTAATGTAGATAAAGAAGGATGGGCTTTAGAGTTTGAAGAAGGTGCTATTATGAGTGGCAATACGGTAGAACATATAAAAGATGCAGCACCCATACTGGGAAAATATTTTGATATTTTAGCAATAAGAACTTTCCCTTCTTTAAAAAATAAAGAAGATGATTATAGTGAATTATATATTCATCAATTCATAAAATATGCAGGAGTGCCGGTAGTAAGTTTAGAAAGTGCAACATTGCATCCGTTACAAAGCTTAACCGATATAATAACCATTCAAGAAAATTCAAAACTCAAAATTCAAAACTCAAAACCTAAAATTGTTCTCACATGGGCACCGCATGTAAAACCTTTACCACAGTGTGTTGCCAATAGTTTTGCTCAATGGATAAATGCATGGGGAGAAGCCGATTTTGTAATAACACACCCGCATGATTATGAATTAGATAAACGTTTTACACAAGGTGCAACAATTACACATACTCAAGAAGAAGCTTTAAAAAATGCAGATTATGTATATGTGAAAAATTGGAGCACATTTAATGATTATGGAAAGGTTTATGAAAATGATCCGAGTTGGATGCTTACAAATGAAAAATTACAAATAACAAATAATGCTAAAGTAATGCACTGCCTGCCGGTAAGAAGAAATATAGAGTTAAGTGATGAAATATTAGATAGCCCTAACAGTTTAGTTACTCAGCAAGCAAGCAATCGTGTGTGGGCTGCACAAGCGGTGTTAAGTGAAATATTAAATAGTAATAAGTAATACGTTTACGTTATAACTATGGAGCAATTATATATTATAAAAATTGGTGGAAATATTATTGATGACTCAATAAAACTTGCAGCATTTATAAAACAATTTTCAGAATTATTTGGAGAAAATTCGCAACACCCATTTATGGGAAGAGCATTATTGGTACACGGTGGAGGAAAGTTAGCAACAAAACTTTCTAAAGAATTGAATATTGAACAACAATTGATTGATGGCAGAAGAATAACCGATAGTGAAACATTGAAAATTGTAACGATGGTGTATGCCGGTTATATTAACAAAAATATTGTTGCACTGTTGCAGGCTAATAACTGTAATGCTATTGGAATAAGTGGTGCAGATGGAAACGCTATTAAAGCACACAAACGCCCATTAAAAAATGGTATTGATTATGGCTTTGTTGGAGATGTTGATGAAGTAAATATTTCATTCATACAAAATTTATTACAACAAAAAACTTCTATTGTATTAGCGCCTATAACCATTAATGATAAAGGACAATTGCTAAACACTAATGCCGATACTATTGCACAAGAAGTTGCAAAAGCAATGAGTACATTATATAATGTAACATTAATTTATTCTTTTGAAAAACCGGGAGTACTGTTAGACGTAACAAATGAATCAAGTGTAATTAAATCTATTCATCCGGAGCTTTATGCTCAATTAAAAGAAGAGAAAAAAATATTTGAAGGAATGATTCCTAAATTAGATAATGCATTTGAAGCTTTACAAAATGGCGTTAATAAAGTTATTATTGGTAAAGCAGAAGAACTGAAAAACTTAATTGAAGAAAAAAGTGGAACAAGTATTATACAATGACGGAACAAGAATTAAACATATTATATACCGATGCTGTTAATTTATTAAAGAAATTGATTGCAACGCCTTCATTAAGTAAAGAAGAAGAAAAAACTGCAGAAGTAATTGAAAACTTTCTTTCATCAAAAGGTGTAGTAACACATCAATACTTAAACAATATTTGGGCAAAAAATAAATATTTTGATGAAAGCAAACCAACCATTTTATTAAACTCACATCACGATACAGTTAAACCAAATAAAGCATACACAATAAATCCTTTTGAGCCTATTGAGCAAGATGGAAAATTATTTGGCTTAGGCAGTAATGATGCTGGTGGATGTTTGGTTGCATTAATCAATGTATTTCTTCATTTCTATAATAAAGAAAATTTAAAATATAATTTTATAATTGCAGCAACTGCTGAAGAAGAAATAAGCGGCAAAAATGGTATTGAAATTTTATTACCGCAATTGCCAAAAATTGAATTTGGAATTGTGGGAGAACCCACGCAAATGAATATGGCAATAGCAGAAAAAGGCCTACTGGTATTAGATTGTACTGCACATGGCAAACCGGGTCATGCTGCAAGAGAAGAAGGAGAAAATGCTTTATATAAAGCAGTAAAAGATATTAATTGGTTTATGAATTATCAATTTGATAAAGTGAGTGATTTATTAGGGCCAATGAAAATGACAGTTACAAGTATTTATACAGAAAACAAACAACACAATGTAGTACCTGCACAATGCAGTTTTGTGGTTGATATAAGAGTAAACGAATTATATACGTTTGAAGAAACGTTAAACATTATTGAATCAAATATAAATTCAGAAATAAAACCCAGAAGTTTTAGAATGCGTTCAACTTCTATTTCAAAAAATCATCCTATTATTCAATCAGGTATTAAATTAGGAAGAAGTTATTACGGCTCGCCAACCACAAGTGATAAAGCATTAATGAATTTCCCAACTTTAAAAATAGGTCCGGGTGATAGTGCAAGAAGCCATACCGCAGATGAGTTTATTTTTGTTGATGAAATAAAACAAGGAATTGATTTGTATATTCAATTGTTGAAGAATATTGCATAACATTATTTTGAATGTAGTGAAATTTTATAAATCTAATATTTCGTTTCACCCAACATAACAAACAATAGTATTATTATGAAACTTTGGCAAAAAGATATTGATGTAAATAAAGCAGTAGAAAATTTTACTGTTGGTAAAGACCGTGAAATGGATTTACTGCTTGCTTCTTATGATGTGTTGGGAAATATGGCACATGCTAAAATGCTTGCTACTATTGGATTATTAACGAATAATGAAGTTGAACAATTAAAAAAGGAATTAAAAAACATTTACACTTCAATTCAAAATTCAGAATTTAAAATTCAAAATAATATTGAAGACATTCATTCACAAATAGAATTTTTATTAACTGAAAAATTAGGAGATACAGGAAAAAAAATTCATTCTGCAAGAAGTCGTAATGATCAAGTTTTGGTTGATATTAAATTGTTTTTAAGAAGTGAGTTAGAAAAATTAGTAACTAATATTCAACCCTTTTTTCAATTACTAATTAACCAAAGTGAAAAATATAAAAATGATTTATTGCCGGGCTATACACATTTACAATTAGCAATGCCTTCATCATTTGGTTTGTGGTTTGGTGCTTATGCAGAAAGTTTGGTAGATGATGTTACCACTGTGCAAGCTGCATATAAAATTGTCAATAAAAATCCTTTAGGCAGTGCAGCAGGTTATGGTTCTTCCTTTCCCATAAACAGAACATTAACTACAGAGTTATTGGGTTTTACAAATTTGAATTATAATGTTGTATATGCACAAATGGGGCGTGGCAAAGCCGAAAGAGTTGTGACACAAGCATTGGCTAATGTTGCAGATACATTAGCTAAAATGAGCATGGATATGTGCTTATACTTAAATCAAAATTTTGATTTTGTTTCTTTTCCTCCAGAACTTACAACAGGCAGCAGCATTATGCCTCACAAAAAAAATCCGGATGTTTTTGAATTAATAAGAAGTTCTTGTAATAGAATAAAAGCATTACCCAATGAAATAACTATTATGACTACTAATTTACCAAGTGGTTATCACAGAGATTTACAATTACTGAAAGAACATTTATTTCCTGCATTTGAAACATTAAATAGTTGTATTGAAATGGCAACTTTAATGTTGGCTAATATTTCTGTAAAAGAAAATATTATGGCAGATGAAAAATACAAATATGCGTTTAGTGTAGAAGAAGTAAACAAACTAGTTTTACAAGGAATGCCTTTTAGAGATGCCTATAAAAAAGTAGGTTTAGAAATTGAAGCAGGAAAGTTTAATTATTCAACGCAAATTAATCATACACACGAAGGAACAATTGGTAATTTGTGTAACGATAAAATTCAACAAATGATGAATGAAACGATTGCTTCATTTGGTTTTGAAAAAGTACAGGCAGCTATTCAAAAGCTATTAGCATAATAAATATTTTCTGTTTGAAGAAGTATTTAACATACAATATTAGCACTTGTTAATTCATCATTCACTTCAATCAAACAAGCTTTAAAACCTTTTTCAATTTTCCCTAACTCATTACTTAAACCCACAACCTGTGCGGGATACAGGCTACACATACGCAATGCTTCGTCTAATTCAATATTACAATGTGCTACTAAATTTTTTACAGCTTTAATCATTGTTAAAGCACTACCACTTAATATACCGCTACTTACGTATTTGTCTCCACTTAATTCATGTGGGTAAGGCCCTTTAACTGTATCAGTTACGGCATCGGTAATTACAAATAATCTTTCTTGCATTATTTTTTTTGCAATAGTTATAGCTGCATAATCAACATGATACCCATCGGGAATAATACTTGCTTTTACAGTTGAATGATTAAATACTGCACCAACAAAACCCGGCTCTCTGTGTTGTAATGCACTCATGGCATTGAATAAATGTGTAGCAGTTGGAATTCCATTATTAAAAGCATTTGTAGCTTCAGTATATGTTGCATTACTATGCCCTGCAGAAATAACAATATTGTATGATTGAATAAGTTTTATCACTTCATTACTACACACTTCAGGAGCTAAGGTTATAATTTTTATTACATCTTTTCCGTACGCTAATAATGTTTTTACTTCTTCAATTGTTGGAGAATGAATAAAACTTTCAATATGTGCACCGCGTTTAATTTTATTTATCCATGGCCCTTCCAAATGCAATCCTATACAGCCTTTCCCGCCTTTATTCCAATATTCTTTTACTGCATCAATACATTTTAAAAAAACATCTATACTGTTTGTGGCAACTGTTGGGCAAAAATGTAATGCTCCGCCATTGCTGCAATATTTATTTAATTCAAACAACGCATCTGTGTTTTGATAAACAGAAAATAATTTTCCGTGTCCGCCATATATCTGTATATCAATAAATGCAGGAATAATTGATGTATAAGTTTTTTGATGTGTAGGTTTGTTAATTGAGCTGTTAGGTACAATATCAATAATTATTTCATTTTCTGTAATAATAGAATGATTGTATAACCAATTGTTTCCTGTAAAAATTTTGTTGGCTGAAAATATTTTTTGCATGATGTTTTAATACAGCTTTAAAGCTTGTGAAAAATTTTTCAAAAAT
The DNA here is from genome assembly GCA_018267705.1 of Bacteroidota bacterium. Taxonomy (GTDB): domain Bacteria; phylum Bacteroidota; class Bacteroidia; order Chitinophagales; family Chitinophagaceae; genus CW01. The sequence continues at coordinate 64,937 of JAFDXX010000004.1, forward strand.
ACTTATTACACTTTAAAATTATTGCTCGTTTGCTTTTAGTACCCTTAAAAAATTTCCTCCTAAAATTTTATTAACATCTTTTTTGCTGTAACCTTTATCTAATAAGGCTTTGGTAATTAATGGGTAAGAAGTAACGTCATCTAATTGTTGTGGAGATGAGCTGATGCCATCAAAATCTGAACCTAAGCCAACATAATCTACACCAACTAATTTTACTATATAATCTATATGTTCAATGAGTAATGATAAAGGCGGGCGAAGGCCTTTCACTTCGTCGGGATATTTTTTAAATAAAAATTCTTGAAAGAAATAAGGCTCCGGATTTATTTTTTTTAGCGAATCTTTTTCTGCTTTATGTTTTGCTTCAAACAAGGCACTTCGTTTTTCAAAACTGCTGTCTAAAAAACCGGAATAAAAATTTACTTGAATAACGCCACCGTTTTTGGCAACGGCTTTTATTTGATCATCTTTTAAATTTCTTGATACAGGGCAAATAGCATACACACTGCTGTGCGATGCTATTACAGGTTTTGTTGTTGTATGAATAACATCCCAAAAAGTTTGCTCGCCCACATGAGAAATATCTACTAACATTCCTAATTCATTCATTTTTTTTACAACTTGTTTCCCAAAATTATTTAATCCTTTGGGTTGATTTCTTGCTTTTAAAACACTATCGTGTGTTTCTTCAAATGCACTGGTAGCCCAGCTTGTAGAGTTGTTCCATGTAAGTGTAAGATACCTTGCTCCGCGTTGGTATAGTGTTTCTAATTTTGTTAAATCGTCTTCTATCATGTGGCCGCCTTCTACACCAAATAAAGCAGCAATTTTATGTTGCTTTACTGCTTTTAGTAGTGCTTTATAATTAGCAACTTTTATAATGCTGTTTGGATTTCTGCTAATAACTGCATCTAATGTATCCATTTCAATATTGGCTAATTGGTAAGGTTTTTTTTCGTGTCCATCGCACCAAACAGAAAATAATTGAACATCAACACCACCTTGTTTTAATCGCACCAAATCGGTTTGTGTTTTTCCTTTTAAGTTATCATCAATGCTTAAATGTTTTCCAATACATTGCTCAAGAATATCATTATGAGTATCTACCAAAATGGCTTTATTGTGTATGCTTTGAAAATTTTGAGCAATTAAAAAAGAAGCAAGAAAATAGAAGATGGAGGTTAAAACTATTTTTTTCATACTATTAATTTTTATTCTGTTATGCTAAACGCATAAAATATTTTTTGCTTATTTCTTTTTAAATTCATAAGGCATATAATCTACAAAACCTGCTACTTTAATGGTTACAGATTTTACTTGATTGTTTTCTATAGTAAAAGGAATTTCCATAACACCCCAAATAGGATTACTATATGTGCAAAGGAAACGGTTGCCTGATAAGGGTTTTAACTTGCCCGTCATTACATGATGTTGAAATGAAACTTTTAAATGATCTTCTTCTTTTACAATTTTTAATGTGCCATAAGGATCGTTTTCGTACTCGCCAGTAAATTTATCTAAAGCCAATGCAATAGGTAAATGCATGGCAACAGTGTCTCTTTTTTTCTGAATTAAATTTTGTTCTGTTTTTAATTCATTTTCAAATGCAGTAAAATAAATTTTACTGTAATTACGATATGGATAATTAAAATATGCATCCATAATTTCCCATTTTAATGCTTCGTAAAAACTATTTGCATCGGTATTGGTTAAAACAATAATGCCTAATTTATCTTCAGGAATTAAAGTAACACTGGTAACAAAACCATTTACACCACCTGTATGCGATACAATTTTTTTACCGCCATATTCTTGCAACATCCATCCTAATCCGTACAACATAAAATGCCCCGAATTAAATAAAACATTTCCGTTGCCCATAATAGAATGCGGAAATCTTGTTTGTTGAATGGCACTAAAAGGAATTATTTGTTTGTCTTGAAATTTTCCACTGTCTAACAACATAGTTACCCATTTACTTAAATCATTTACAGAAGAACTTATTGAACCTGCAGGTGCAATATTATCTAGTTGTCCGTAAGGTGTTTTTATAAGTGTAGTGCCTTGCAGAGTATGTGCTGTAGCTTTATTGGTTGCGTGCATTATTTCGGCAGATAATGCTAAACTTCTGTTCATGCCTAATGGTTGAAAAATTTTTGTTCTTATTAAATCTTGCCAGGTTGTATGTGCTGCATTGCCTGCAATTAAACCACCTGCAAGAAATGCTGTGTTGGTGTAACCCCATGTTGAACGAAAACTATATACAGGTGTTAAACGTGAAAATTTTTGTAGAATATCTGCTGAAGAAAGTTTAGTATCAAAAAACATAAAATCTCCCTGAAAGGTCATCATTCCTAAACGATGGCATAACAAATCTCTCACTGTAACTTCTTTGGTAACCCATTCATCTTTCATTTTAAATTCGGGTAACCATTTAATGGCTTTATCATCTAACGATAATTTTTTTTCTGAAGCCAATGTTGCCAAAAGTGTTGCTGTAAAGGCTTTGGTGTTAGAGCCAATCATAAACAAAGTGTTTTCATCTACTTTATCGTTGCCACCTAATTCTTTTACACCATAACCTTTCATCATTACTATTTTCCCATCTTTAATAATACAAACAGCAGCTCCGGGTATTTGCCATTGTTGTAAAGCATTGTTTACATAATTATCTAAACTGTCTTTTACAAATGCTCGGTTGTTTTGTGCAATTAGAAAAGAAATTAAAAGCAAAAAGTAAGAAGTTAGAATTGTTTTTTTCATGATGATTAATTGATTCTATAATGTTGAATGATGTGATTTTTTTATTTATTGATAATCTGTTAATCGTAATGCTTTGCCATTTCTTGTTCCGTTGTGTATGCCTTCATTAACCGTAATTTTTCCGTTTACAATTACATATTTAAAACCTGTTGAGTATTGATGTGGATTTTGATAAGTGGCATTGTCTTTTACTTCATCGGCATTAAAAATAACAATATCGGCAGCAAAGCCTTCTCGTAATAAACCTCTGTCTTTTAATTGAAATTTTTGTGCGGGTAAACTGGTCATTCTTCTAATGGCTTCTTCTAATGAAATTACTTTTTCATCTCTAACATATTTGCTTAATACACGTGCATTGGTACCGTATCCGCGTGGATGCGGATTGCCTTCTTTATAAATTCTAATGCTTGCATCGCAAGCAAACATATTATAAGGATACTGCATAATGTTTTTTATATCTTCTTCACTCATGCCATGAAAAACCATGCTGGCACCGCCTTGTTTCATCATTTCCATTATGGTAATAATTTCTTCTTTAGCTGTGTGTTTTCTTCCTTTAATTATATTAACTTCTTCAATGCTTTTTCCATTTAATGTTGTATCGTATTTAAAATAAGCAACCACCGGATAACTAAAATGTTTTAGTTTTCTTTTTTTCAATTTTGTTAATAGATAAGTAGTTACTTCTTTTTGAACTTCTTTTCTGTTTAAACGTGCTACAATAGAATCTTGTGAATCTGCTAAAATCCAATCGGGTAAAAGCGTACTTAAAGAGGTAGAACTTGCTGTGTAAGGATATTGATCTATGGTAACATCAATACCTTCTTCTCTTGCTTTTTTAATCATAGGAATAGTTTCTCTGCTTCTTCCCCAATTTTGCTGACCGCTTAATTTAAAGTGAGAAATTTCTACGGGCATATGTGCTTGTCTTCCAATATTTATTGCTTCATCAATAGCTTGTGTTACACTATCCCCTTCATCTCGCATGTGGCTTGCGTAAACGCCATGATATTTTGCAGCAACTTTAGCCAAGTTAATTACTTCTTCTGTTTTACTGTATGTGCCGGGTATATAAATTAATCCGGTACTAAAACCTACTGCACCATCTTTCATAGCTTGTTCTACAAGCGATTCCATTTTTTTCATTTCATCTTCATTCGGGTCTCTCATAGCCCTGCCCATTACGGCTCTTCTAATATCGTTATGCCCAATTAAAGAAGCAACGTTTATAGAAAGATGCAGACTGTCAATAAAAGAAAAATATTTTTTTAAATTAACTTCCGATGATCCGCAGTTGCCCGCAATAACAGTTGTAACGCCATCGTAAATAAAATTATCTGCAGTAGGATTTTTCTTTTCATCGCCTTCAATATGTGTATGCACATCAATAAAGCCCGGAGCAACTATTAAGCCGGTGGCATCAATAGTTTTGGCAGAAGTATAATTATTTAAATGTCCTATAGCCATAATTTTTCCTTCTTTAATAGCTATATCTCCATAAAACCAACTATTACCGGTTCCATTTAAAATTTTTCCGTTTTTAATTAAAATATCTGCTTGTTGAGAAAATAAAGTAGAAGATACAAGGCAGAAGATTGTATAAAGAATAATCTTTTTCATTGTATAATTATAATATTTAGTATTATGAACTGATGAAACGAATTATGTAATGGCGTTGAAATTTGAAAGTAAGCATTATTTCTAATTTGGTATTGGGTATTATGAAAGTGTGCTTGTATTTCTCTACAATATTTTTATTTTTCTCAGTTATTTTTTGTTCTCAAATAAAAATGATAAACACGAAGTTGTTTTTGTTTACGCATGTTTAATACAATTTTTAGTGAATAGTTAGACAGAAAATTTCAAAAAAACGGTATAAATTTTCTTTTTTTAGTTTATATAAAACCTCTGCTAACATGGTTTTATTTTTAGTGTTATTGTTTGTGTGCATTTTTATAACTTCTATCAATTACTTTTGCCAACTTGAATAATGCGTTATGATTGATAAGCTGGAAGCTATAAAAGCAAGATTTGAACAAATTGGTGTAGCCTTAACCAATCCTGAAATTATTAATAACCAAAAAGAATTTGGTAAGCTTAGTAAAGAGTATCGCTCTTTAGAAAAAATTGTGCAACCTTTTGAAGAATATAAAAGAGTTAAAGCTGATTATGATTTTGCCAAAGAAAGCTTAAGTAGTAATGATGAGGATATGAAAGAATTGGCAAAAATGGAATTGCCCGAACTTGAAGTGAAAAAAGAAGGGTTAGAAAAAACATTAACAAAATTATTAATACCTAAAGACCCGCAAGACGATAAAAATGCCATTCTTGAAATACGTGCCGGAACAGGAGGAGATGAAGCAAGTTTATTTGCTGGAGATTTGTTAGGAATGTATTTACGCTATTGTACTAAAAAAGGATGGAAAACAGCAATAGTAAGCGAAAGCGAAGGAACAGTAGGTGGTTATAAAGAAGTAGTTGTTGAGGTAACCGGAGAAGATGTTTACGGAACTTTAAAATTTGAAAGTGGAGTACATCGTGTGCAACGTGTACCTAATACAGAAACACAAGGGCGTGTGCATACCAGTGCTGCAACAGTTGCCGTTATTCCTGAAGCAGAAGAAGTAGATTTTGAGTTAAAAGAAAGTGATGTAAAAATGGAAACTGCCCGAAGCGGTGGTGCAGGTGGCCAAAATGTAAATAAAGTAGAAACAAAAGTTTTCTTAACACATATTCCAACGGGTACAGTAGTTGTTTGCCAAACCGAAAGAACACAGTTGGGTAACCGTGAAAAAGCAATGACTATGTTGCGTACAAAACTGTATGAAGAACAAGTACGCAAACAAGAAGAAGAAATTGCACGCCAACGAAAAACATTAGTTAGCACAGGTGATAGAAGTGCTAAAATTAGAACCTACAATTGGCCACAAGGAAGGGTTACCGACCATCGCATTGGTTTAACATCTTACAATTTAGATGCAGTAATCAACGGAGAAATTGACGAATTTATTGAAGCCTTACAAGTGGCAGAAAACACCGAGAAAATGGCAAATAATAATTAAGAATAAATTACATTATTCATGCTTAATTATTATTTATTTTTTTAATTCTATTACTTGCACATTATTGGTACCATCGGTTGATTTCCATTTTTGAAATTTCTTTTTATTCTGAATAATAATCCACGTTTTAGAAAAATCAGAACCCTCACTATTAATAGAAACATATTTATCTGCACTCCAATTCCATTTAAAAGGAGATTGATCATTTCTTGTAATGCCAAGAACTGTGTAGCTTAAATTTTTTTCACCTGTTCCATTGGGTTTAAATTCTACTGTACCAATATTGCTTAATGCAACACCCGGCTGCCCCGGTGTTAGTGTTTCATAACGTTGCACCGTCCATGTACCTACTATTCGTTGTGAACAAGAACTTATAAAAATAACTACTGCGGCAATTGCACATAACTGAATTGATTTTTTTATCATGCTGTGGTATTTAATTTATCTAATGCAAAGTTAATATGTTTTCAAAAAATCAACTTTGTATTTTATTACATTGATTTAAAGATATTTGCATATTCAATTTAAGCATAATAATAGAAATATAAACAAACTTGAAAAGTTATTCTACTTATAATAAATTATTTTTTTTATTAGTGATGTTTTTTTTTATTGCTTGTGAAAACAAACAAAGCGATATTGATTTTACAAAATCTATTGATGCTAAAAAAATAGGAGTTGAAGAAGGATATAAAATTGAAAATTATTTAAGTAATGCAGGAAAAATAAAAGCAGAATTAACTGCACCTTATATGCTGCGTTATTTGTTTGATACACCTCGGGTAGTTTTTCCTAAAACATTACATGTAAATTTTTATGATAGTACAGGAAATGTTGAAAGCCAGTTATTTGCTAAATATGGCCGTTATTTAGAAGGAGAAAATAAAGTACTACTTAAGGATAGTGTAATTGCTTTTACTGTGAAAAAAGATACACTATGGACGAATGAATTATACTGGGATCAAAACACAGGTAAATATTATACAGATAAATTAATAACATTAAGCCAACCCGGCAGGCAAAAAGTTACGGCTATGGGTTTTGAAAGTACACAAGATTTTAAAGATGTTAAAATGTTTAATGTGGGCAAAAAATTTACCGGAAAAGAAAGTGTAATTATTGTACCGGATAGTACTTATTAAAACAACAAAACTCCCGATTACCGAGAGTTTTGTGCCGATTGCCATACTAAAAACTATTGCTATTAAAAATTATATTTTACTCCCAATTGCCCTTGCCAACGTGAATTAATAGGATCAACAGTATAATATTGATTATTTAAACCGGTTGGTTTATTAAATGTAAATGTTGGTAAATAACCGCTGCTTGGTTTGCTTGGAGCAATATTGTTTGCATCGGTTTTAAAGTTTAATAAATTTACTGTATAGTTATTGGTATTGGTAACAAATGTAATATGTCCCCAATCGTTGTTTAATAAATTCAATACATTAAAAACATCTAAACTTAATTGTAATGATTTTGATTTATTAGATTTACTTAATTTGAATTCGTGCATTAATTTCAAATCTAATTCATGGTTCCATGGTGTTCGTAAAGCATTACGCTCGGCATATTGTCCTCTTCTTGTTTTTAAATATTTATCTCCATTAATAAAGTTGTTTAAATCTGTCCATTGTTGTGTTGCGGTATAAGAACCATTATCAACCAAACGAATATCGTTTTGATCTTTAGGAATATAAACCAAGTTTGCATTTGCTGAATTTCCAAAAGGAGCACCACTTGCGTTATATACTACACTGTATGGGCTGCCCGATTGTCCACTATAGAAAAAAGTTAAGGAAGTTGTATTCATTGAATTCCAAATTAAGTTTGTACCCAATGTAGCAACAATGCGATGACGTAAATCAAAATTTGAATAAGCCAGTGTTGCATTTTCAGCAGAAATAGCAGGGTTTACTTCATAATTAGATTGCCATGAATTACGAATACCATTACTCACATCTTTACTCATTCCATAAGTATAAGCAGCACTCCAATTCAAATTAACTAAACGGCTTCCTAATATTAGGTTTTGAGTTGTTTTACTTAATTGTGCTGTAATGTTATAACGGTAACCTTGTGTTGTATTAGTTAAGAGGTATATATTAGAATAATTAGCATACATTTTACCGCCTACATAAACAGGTGATTTTGTTGGACCCGATGTAAAGTATTCAACCTGATCTTTAATATTTATTTGTTGAAATTTAACATCATACATTGTTTTTGTATATAAAAAATCAACAGTTAATTTATAACCTTTTCCAAACTTATAATCTATGGCAATATTGCTACGCCACACTCTTGGCATTTTAAAGTTATTATCAATTACATCAACCTCTCTTGTATTGCTGGCAGCTGTTCCTCCATATTTTGTTACTGTGTCTTTTAAGTATAAAGGATTTATTGCTAATGGCACTACACTTCCGCTTGTAGGTTTATAATCAATATTTCCATACGTATTACCTGTTAATGTATAATTATAACCTAACCATGCAAAGGGCATTCTTCCTACAAATACTCCTGTTCCACCACGTAATATTATTGATCCGTCTTCTTTTACATTATAATGAAAACCTAAGCGTGGAGATAAAATTGCTTTACCAAACCATGTATTGCTTAATTGGTTAAATGGTGTATGTGTGTAAGTTGGGTTAACTGAATTATAATCTACAATTGAATTTAATGAAGCATCAACACCGGGTTGAGATCCTACATAAGAATAATCTATTCTTAAACCCGGAGTTAACTTCAATTTATTGTTGATAGAAATTTCATCTTGTCCATATACGCTTAACAACGCAACACTAAAAGGTGCAGGCGGGTTGTTATAAATTGAATTTCTATCGTTTGATAGTTTAGGATCTGTAGAAAATGCACCACGAATACGGCTTGGTTTATCAGCTAAAAAATTGGCAACATTTGCATACTCCCAACGCCCGTTCCATGAATTAATAAATCCGTAAGTTAAATTATAAAATTCATTATGTGTACCAAAGGTGAATTTATGAATGCCTTTTGTTAAAGTAACATTATCACTAATTTCAAAAGTAGATTGCTTCATATTATATATTGAAGCTTCTCTCCAAGTACCTGCCCAAATGCTACCACCGCCAATATCCATAAATGGAGAGAGTACGCCTGGAAAATCTCTGTATTCATGCACATTAATATAGCTTACATTAAGTTGATTATTGAGTGTATTGGATAGTTTTGTTTTTAGTTCTGCAACTAAATTTAAGTTCTTTGTGTATTGTGTAAAATCTGTTGAAGAGAATTGAAAGTTGGTTGTTGAGCGTTCTAAATTATTACCCCAACCATTGGTATAAATGGCACGTAACATTAACGTGCTTTTGTTATTAATATTAAAATCTAAACGTGCAAATAATTTATTACTATTAGTAAAAATTTTGTAAATGTCATAGCTTCCGGCATCATAACCGTAAACTGATTGTAATTTATTTTTAATTAATTGTGCATCAGATAAAGTTATTGCTGCACCGGGGTCTCCGGCATTATATGAAGTTGGTTCTTGTCTTCTTGTTTGTTCAAAATTTACAATAAAGAAAGCTTTATTTTTTACAATTGGTCCGCTTACTGTAGCTCCATATTGATAATCATAAAAATCTGAACCGATAGATTTTTTTTGACCATCAACACTTTTTCCCATGAATGTTTGGTTTCTTCCATAACCATAAATGGAACCATGAAAATTATTTGTACCACTTTTAGTTACGGCATTTACAGATCCGCCTGTAAAGTTTCCTAATTTAACATCGTAAGGGGCTAATTGTACTTGCACTTCTTGAATTACATCTAAACTATACGGATTAGTACGTGTGCCTGCACCGGCTGCACCACTTTGTCCGCCACCACTTATACCACCAAACGAGTTACTAAAACCAATTGCATCATTATTTACCGCTCCATCAATAGTTAAATTGTTATAACGAAAATTGCTTCCTGCAAAAGAATTATTGTTTGATTGTGGTGTTAAACGTGTAAAATCTGATAAGCTTCTACCCAATGTTGGTAATGTTTGCATTTGTTTTCCGCCAACAACTAAACCTGTTAATGTTTTTTTGCCTGCAGCAGTTACCACTACTTCTTTTAATTCGGTAGATGCATTTGTTAATATAACATCTAAGTCTGGGTTAGTTCCTAAATTTAAAGTAACATCATTAAACTCTTCTTCTTTAAAACCTAAGTTTGAAATTTTAATAGTATAAGGCCCGCCGGGCTTTAAATTTGGAATTACAAAAATACCTTTGTTATTAGTTTGTGTGCTTGTAGTAAAACCGGTTGGTTGATGTTTTACTGTAATAATAGCACCAATAATTAAACCTTTTTTGCTGTCTAATACATGTCCGGTTATGGTTGCAGTTGTTTCTTGTGCATATAAAACAGAAGTTGTTACAAGCAGTTGTAAAGCCAAGAATAGTTTTTTTAACATAGCGTTTCTTTTAATTTGCTGCAAAGGTTGCCCGGCTATGTTACCAAATTATTAAGGCAATATTATCTGTGTATTAAATAGCAAGCTATTGTTTTTTCAATGTTATCAAATCATTAATTCTTAGTTGTATTCTTTATATACAAATGATACCATTACTTTTGTTTTAAATTCTTATTATGGGGATTAACACTATTGGTAGAATATTTATGCCTAAAAACAAAGTATTCTATGAATTATTTGAACAAGTTGCCGAAACAGTAGAAGAAATGGGAGTGGTGTTAAAGAAAGTAGTTGCTGAACCGGATTATGATAAAAGAGCTCCTATTATTAAACAAATTGAAGATTTAGAACATCGTAATGATGACCAAACACACAAAATTTTTACTGAGTTAGGCAGAAATTTTATTACACCTTTTGATCGAGAAGATATCCATCATTTAGCTACTTCATTAGACGATATTTGCGATTATATTTTTGCTTCTTCTAAAAAAATTAATTTCTATAAAGTAAACCCTAACGATATAGGCATTCAAAAAATGGCAGATTTAATTTGCCAAGGTTGCACCGAAATTAAAATGGCTGTTTATGGATTACGTGATATGAAAGATTTACGGAAAATGACAGAAGCCTTAGTGAAAGTAAATAGTATAGAAAACCAAGCTGACGATGTATTTGATATGAGTATTGAAATGCTGTTTCAACAAGAAAATGATGCAAAAGAAGTAATTAAAAAAAGAGAGATTTATCAAGCATTAGAAGCCGCTACCGATAAATGCGAAGATGCAGCAAATGCCATTGAATCTATCATAATTAAATATGCTTAGAAAATGTTGAGTTATGAATGATGTATGATAAATGAAAAAATATTCATTTATTAAAAATCATAATTCGTAATTTATAACTTAAAAATATGTTTACACTTCTTATTGTTATCATAATACTTGCTTTTATTTTCGATTATATTAATGGTTTTCATGATGCAGCTAATTCTATTACCAATATAGTTTCTACAAAAGTATTAACACCTTTTCAAGCTGTACTTTGGGCTGCACTATTCAATTTTGCAGCATTTTTTATATCAAAATATTTAATAGGAGAATTTAAAATTGGAAATACTATTGCTAAATCTGTAAACGAACATTTTATAACATTAGAAGTAATATTAGCAGGCTTGCTTGCTGCCATTACATGGAATCTTATTACATGGTGGTTTGGTATTCCTTCCAGTTCTTCTCATACTTTATTAGGTGGTTTTATGGGTGCCGCTATTGCATATGCACATGGATTATCTAAAGGTGGAGTAGATGTTGTAAATTATGCTAAAGTAATTCCCATATTCTTCTTTATTTTTTTAGCCCCTTTAATAGGAATGCTCATTGCATTTATTATTACCATTTTAGTGGTACATATTTTTAAAAAAAGTAATCCATATAAAGCAGAAGCAAAATTTAAAAAATTTCAATTAGTAGCATCGGCAGCTTTTAGTTTAGGGCATGGTGGTAATGACGCTCAAAAAGTAATGGGTATAATTGGTGCCGCAATAATATATTACGAAGCTTCTTTAGGTCATAAAATGAGTTTTAATGATTTTGTAGAACATTATAGTTGGGTTCCATTATGTAGTTTTATTGCAATTGGGCTTGGTACTTTAAGTGGTGGTTGGAAAATTGTAAAAACAATGGGTACAAAAATTACAAAAATTACCCCTTTAGAAGGAGTTTGTGCAGACACATCCGGAGCCATAACACTTTATTTAACCGAACATTTAGGTATTCCTGTTTCAACAACACACACTATTACCGGCAGTATTATAGGTGTAGGTGCTACTAAACGCTTAAGTGCAGTGCGTTGGGGTGTAACCGTAAACCTTTTATGGGCATGGGTTTTAACTATGCCTGTTACCGCCATTCTCTCGGCTATTTTTTATTATATTATAAAAATGTTTGTATAAGGTAAGAATAAAAATTATACATCAAATTTTATAACAATAACTTATTTTGCTGCCGTAATTTCACAGCATGAAAAAAATTTTAGTAACCGGAGGTTGCGGCTTTATTGGCTCACATACCATTGTAGATTTAATTGAAAACGGATTTGAAGTCATTTCTGTTGATGATAACTCTCGCTCATCACAAACAACCTTATTAGGCATTGAAAAAATAACCGGTAAAAAAGTAAAAAACTATAAAGTTGATTTAAAAAATTTTGAAGAAACACATGCTATTTTTCAAGAAAATAAAGATATTAAAGGCATTATTCATTTTGCAGCATATAAAGCAGTTGGCGAAAGTGTTGAGCAACCTTTAATGTATTATGAAAATAATATGTTTGGATTAATTAATTTATTAAAGTGTGTTAAAGAGTTTGCTGTTCCTTATTTTGTTTTTTCATCATCCTGTACTGTTTATGGTAATCCCGATAAAATTCCGGTAACAGAAAAATCGCCTACTAAAAAAGCCGAAAGCCCTTATGGTGCAACCAAACAAATGGGTGAAACCCTTATTACAGATTTTTCTTTCATTGAAAAAACAAATTCAATTTTATTGAGATACTTTAACCCTGTAGGAGCACATCCTTCTTGTGAAATAGGAGAACTTCCTTTAGGTAAACCAATGAATTTAATTCCTGCAATTACACAAACTGCTATTGGAAAAATTGAAAAAATGTATGTGCACGGAAATGATTATGCAACAAGAGATGGCAGTTGCATTAGAGATTATATTCATGTTTGTGATATTGCACACGCACATACTTTAGCATTACAATATTTAATAAATAATAAAAATCATTCTAACGCAGATATTTTTAATTTAGGAACAGGAGATGGTGTTACAGTATTAGAAGCTATTAAAATGTTTGAAGCAATAAGTAATCTTAAATTAAATTATGAAATAGGGCCTCGCCGCCCCGGAGATGTTGTAGCTATTTATGCCAATAATAATTTGGCAGTAGAACAATTAGGTTGGAAAATAAAATACGGGTTAAAAGAAATGATGCAAACCGCTTGGGATTGGGAGCTTAAACTAAAACGAGAAAAAGATTTACTAAAACAACAAGCAAAGCTAAACTAACAACTTACTAATTATTTAAATGCTTCTCATTTTTCCACCACTTATAGCCAATAAATAAAGCAATAAGTATAGGTGCCGCCATTAAATATACAATAGCTGAATTTAAAGCCGATGCAGGACCTTCGCCCAATTGCTCTGCTGTTTTTGTGCAAATAGAACACTGTGCAACTACAGCATAAAAAGTAAAAAATAAAAAGTAACAGAATAAAATAATAGAATAACAAAACTGCCTCATTGCAAAAAAATTTCTGTGTAAAGATAAAACCTGCAAAAATAAAATTGCTATCTTTCTTGCTTATAAGGCTTCATTATGAGTAACCGAAGAAAATTTATACAGCAAGTAGGTGTATTAGCAGGTGCATTTTCTACTAATAGTTTATTTAACCAATTACATGCAGAAAGTTTTGAAAATGCAATTCAAAATAAAAAACATTTATCTGCATCAGCATTAGCAACCGATGAAGATTATTGGAGCATTATCCAACAATCGTACACCGTTAATCCAAACATTATTATTTTAAATAACGGAGGAGTAAGCCCTGCACCACGCTTGGTACAAGAAGCGTTAGATAGATATAATAAGTTGTGTAATGAAGGCCCATCGTATTACATGTGGAGAATATTAGACCAAGGTAGAGAACCTTTAAGACAAAAGTTAGCAGATTTAGCAGGTTGCGATGCCGAAGAAATTGCTATTAACCGAAACTCAACCGAGGCATTAAATACTATTATTTATGGGTTGAATTTAAAAGCAGGAGATGAGGTTATTGGCACTAAACAAGATTATCCCAATATGATTCAAGCTTACAAACAAAGAGCTTTGCGAGAAGGAATTGTATATAAGCAAATTAGTTTTGATTTTCCGATAGAAAATGATGAAACAATTGTAAAAGAATTTGAAAAAAACATAACATCAAAAACAAAAATTATTCATGTAACCCATATGATAAATTGGGTTGGGCAAATTATGCCGGTAAAAAAAATTGCAGACATGGCACACAAATACGGAATTGAAATTGTTTGCGATGCTGCACATAGTTTTGGATTGTTAGAATATAAAATACCCGATTTGCATTGTGATTATTGGGGAACATCATTACACAAATTTTTAAGTGCACCTATTGGCAGCGGATTAATGTGGATTAAGAAAGATAAGATTGAAAAAATTTGGCCATTAACTTGCAATGGAGAACCGCAAAGCAGTAATATAAGAAAGTTTGAAACCCTTGGTACACGCAGTTTTGCTATTGAACAAGCAATTGGTGAAGCAGTAAATTTTCAAAACGGAATTGGCAGTAAAAGAAAAGAAGAGCGTATTAGATATTTAAAAAATTATTGGGCAGAAAAAGTAAAAAATATTTCAAAAGTTAAATTACACACTTCTTTAAAAGAAGCATATTCTTGTGCTATTTGCGGTGTAAGTATTGATGGAATGAAACCGCAAGAGTTAGATGCAGCTTTAATGAATGATTATAAAATTCATACCGTAGGTATTGTATGGGAAAACATTAGTTGTGTGCGTGTTACGCCACATGTTTATACTACATTAAAAGATTTAGATAAATTGGTAAAAGCCATTGAAGAAATTGCGAGTAGAAAAAAATAAATTTTAAATTAATTAGTATGAATTTGTTCATACTAACTAATTACACTACCTCCAAAATAAGGTTGTAATGCTTTAGGTATATTAATACTATTTTCTGTTTGGTTATTTTCTATTAATGCAGCATAAATGCGTGGCAATGCCAATGAACTTCCGTTAAGTGTGTGTACCAATTGCGTTTTACCTTCTGCAGTTTTATAACGTGCTTTTAAACGGTTTGCCTGATAGCTTTCAAAATTACTTACACTACTTACTTCTAACCATTTTTGTTGTGCTGCACTATATACTTCAAAATCGTAAGTTAAGGCAGAAGTAAAACCCATATCTCCGCCACATAAACGTAAAATGCGATAAGGCAATTCTAATGTATTTAATAGCGTTTCTACATGTGCAACCATTTCATCTAAAGCAGCATAACTTTTTTCTGGTTGTGTTAGTTGAATAATTTCTATTTTTTCAAATTGGTGCACTCTGTTTAATCCGCGAACGTCTGCACCAAAACTTCCTGCTTCTCTTCTAAAGCAAGGTGAGTAAGCTGTCATTTTAACCGGTAAATCTGTTTCTTTCAAAATAATATCTCTATAAATATTTGTTACCGGAACTTCTGCTGTTGGAATTAAATAAAATTCATCGGCAGTTATATGATACATCTGTCCTTCTTTATCGGGTAATTGTCCGGTAGCAAAAGCACTGTCTTTATTTACCATAAATGGTGGTAAATATTCTGTATAACCTGCTTCAATATTATAATCTAAAAACAACTGAATTAAAGCTCTTTGCAATTTGGCACCTTTGCCTTTATACAGTGGAAAGCCACGCCCTGTAAGCTTTGAGCCTGTTTCAAAATCTACTAAATTGTATTGCGTAATTAAATCCCAATGCGGTTTTGCATGGGCATGAAGTGTTGGTTTTGTACCTGCTTCTTTTACAGTAATATTATCTTCTGCTGATTTACCATTCGGAACAATTTCTGCCGGAAGATTCGGTAGTAATACTAATTTTTCTTGCAAACTTTTTTCTGTTGCAATTAATTGTTCATTTAATGCAGCTACTTCTGTTTTTGCGTGGGTAACTTCTTGTTTTAATTGTTCTGCTTCTTCTTTTTTTCCTTGCTTCATTAAGCCGCCAATTTCTTTTGAAGCAGTATTTATTTTTGATTGAATAGAATCGAACGATGATTGAATTTTTTTTCTTTCATCATCTAATGCAATTACTTCATCAATTAAATTTATTTGTGTAAAATTTCTTTTTGCTAATTTTTCTTTTGCAGCCTGCACATTGTTTCTTAACACTTGCACTTGTAACATAACAATCAAATTTTTTGCAAATATAGTTTGTAAAACTTTGTTGTAATATTTCAACAACTCACCTATTATTTTATATGCTTAATGCTTTCATATACACCGCATTGGCTTCTGCACTTTTTAATGGTGTAGTATTTGCAAATGCTTCTTGCTCTACAATATAATATTGCATGCCATTGGTTTTGGCTGTTTTTAATATTTCACGAAAGTTGATATTGCCAGTGCCTAAAATGCATGATGTTTCGCCGGTTGTGTTTTTTATTCTGTCTTTTATATGGCAACTTCTAAAACGGTTTTTATATTTTTTCAACCACTCTTCCGGATTTTGCCCTGCAACTACTACCCAATAAATATCCATTTCAAAATCTACTAAACTTGCATCGGTATTATTCATTAAAACTTCTTGTGGTAATTGTTCATCAACAGGTTTAAATGAATAATCGTGATTGTGATAGGCAAAACGTATTCCATTTTTTTTACATATCTCACCACACTTATTAAATTTGTCTGCAATTTTTTTAAAATCATCAATATGTTTTTGCGAACCAACCCAAGGGCATATTAAATATTTCATATCAATGGCTGCAGCTTCGGCTGCTTTCTTTTCAAAATCTTTCGAAATATCGCAATGTGTTGCAACAATTTTTGTTCCTATATCATCTACATATTTTTTAAACTCGGTGTTTTTCATTCCCCAAAAAATTCCTTCTTTTCCTTCAAAACTTTCTATTTGTTTGTAACCATAATTGGCTAATTGTTTTAATGTATCTTTTGCGTTGGTTGCCATATCTTCTTTCACTGTCCATAATTGAATGCCAAATGCATTTATAGGTTTTGTAGAAAAATTATTATTTAGTAAGGATATTTTTTTTATAGGAGATGATAAGGCTAAAGCAGATAAACCACTAAGTTTTATAAAATTTCTTCTTGAGTGTTGCATAATAAATTATTTGATAATTAATAGAAGCATGAATTATTATTTTAATGTGTTATGTTGCCCAAACTTTATCTCCTTTTTTATAGGGGATGCAGGCTTCCCATTTACCTGGCACTGCCATATAACGAATGGCTTGTGTTGCTCCGGGCTTTGAAGTAAAAAAGCCATATAATGTTAATTGTTTCATCATTGTGAAATAATGATTGGGAGCAAATACAAAAGTTTTATTGTGTTCTTTATTGGCTTTTGCTCTTTCATCTTTTTCTTTATCGTTTTTTTCTTTTTGATATTTTTTTGCTTCTTTATCTAATGCAATTAATAAAGTTTTTCTTTGTTCGGGTGTTGCTTTCATAAAACCAACTTTGTGCATTTTATTACACGCTTCTTCTAATTTTGCAATGCCTTCAATAAAAGCTTTTTGATCTGTTTCTGTATAGCAATCTGTTACCATTACTTTCATAAACTTACCTATTTCGGCAGCTTTTGCACCCGGTGTAGATGTGGCAGGTATAATGGTTTCACCCACTTCATCTAAAAATAAAATATCATCATTGCTAAATAAAATACTTGAAGGATTATTGTTTGTACATCCACTTAATAAAAATTCGCTACCAATCATTATACTACCGGTTGCTAGGGCAATCATTTTTAGGAGTTCTCTTCTTTCCATATTTTATAAATTATGAGGTTATAATTATAGTTGCATATAATTTATTATTCATCAAGTATAATTATTTAAAGGTTTCGTTTTTTTAATTCGGTTATTGCATAATCGGCAGCTCTTGCTGTAAATGCCATATAGCTTAATGATGGATTTACGCATGAAGAACTTGTCATGAATGAACCGTCTGTTACAAAAACATTTGGTGCATCCCAAACTTGATTCCATTTATTTAGAACGGATGTTTTTGCATCTTTACCCATGCGTGCTGTGCCCATTTCGTGGATACCTCTGCCGGGTGTTCCGTCTCCATCAGTTCCTGTTACATTTTTTACACCGGCTGCTTCTAACATTTCAATGGCATCGCTTATCATGTCTTTTCGCATTTTTAATTCATTGTCTTTCAGTTCGCAATCAATTGCTAATATGTTTAAACCCCATTTATCTTTTTTAGTTTTATCAATCCAAACTTTATTATTTGCATCGGGTAACATTTCTCCAAATCCACCAATGCCCATTGTCCAACTGCCCGGTTCAACCAAAGCTTCTTTTAAATCTGCACCAATATTTAATTCAGCAATTTCTCTACTCCAACCTTGTCTGCCGCTACCGCCTTGATAACCGAATCCACGTAAATAATCTCTTTTATCATCAAATAAATTTCTATATCGGGGAATGTAAACGCCATTGGGTCTTCTGCCGTAATAATATTTATCTTCATAACCTTCAACTGTTCCGCTTGCACCAACACCGAGATGGTGATCCATTAAATTTTTTCCTAACTGTTCGCTACTGCTTCCCAAACCGTTTGGCCAAATGTCTGTAGCACTATTCATTAAAATCCATGCACTGTTTAATGTGGATGCGTTTAAAAAAATAATTTTGCTGTTGTATGTATAAGTTTTGTTTGTTTCTGCATCTAATACCTCAACACCTGTTGCTCTCTTTTTATCTTTATTATATAAAATTTTTGTTACAATACTAAAAGGTCTTAATGTTAGGTTTCCTGTTTTTTGTGCAGCAGGTAGTGTAGCAGATTGTGTGCTGAAGTAACCACCAAATGGACAACCTAGCCAACATTTATTTCTGAATTGACAATTAGTTCTGCCTTCGTGCGGAACGGTAATATTGGCAACGCGACCAATAATCATGGCCCTTTTATTATTATAATATTTTTTAATACGTTCTGCAACATCTTTTTCTACACAGGTCATATCCATTGCCGGCATAAATTCTCCATCGGGTAATTGAGGAAGTTTTTCTTTGCTGCCACTAATGCCTGCAAATTTTTCTACATAAGAGTACCATGGAGCAATATCTGCATATCGAACAGGCCAATCAATTGCAATACCATCTTTTGCATTGGCTTCAAAATCTAAATCGCTCCAACGATAGCTTTGCCTGCCCCACATTAAAGAGCGTCCGCCAACTTGATAGCCTCTGAACCAATCGAAACGTTTTATTTCGGTATAAGGAGAATCTTTATCGCTTGCCCAAAAATCTAAATTAGTTTCATTTAAAGGGTAATCTCTTTTAAGAACCGGATAATCGTGAATTATTTTTTGAGTACGCCCGCCACGATGTGGAAATTCCCACGGATCTTTTTTTGCATTAACATAACCTTTAATGTGTTCTATATTTCTACCACGTTCTAACATTAATACTTTTAATCCTTTTTCAGTAAGTTCTTTAGCAGCCCAACCACCGCTGATACCTGAACCAATAACAATTGCATCGTAAGTATTTTCGGCCATAAATAATTATTATTTATTGTTAGAAATATTTTTAAATAGATATTTTCAGTATTTATACATCACAAATTTTTACAGCAATATTTAATGAAGCTAATTTGTTTTCTCTTGTTGGAATAAACTCTTGGGCTACATATCCTTTAAAACCTGTTGCTACAATAGCTTTCATAATAGCAGGATAATTTAATTCTTGAGCATCTTCAATTTCATGCCTGCCTGGTACACCTGCTGTATGATAGTGTGCAATGTATTCGTGATATTTTTGAATGGTTGCAATAACATCTCCTTCATCTATTTGCATGTGATAGATATCGTATAATAATTTAAAATTTGGTGATGCTAAACGGTTGCATAACTCAACGCCCCAAATAGTTTTATCGCACATATAATCTTTATGATTGACTTTGCTGTTTAATAATTCCATCACTATCGTTACGCCTTTTTTTTCTGCCAAAGGCATAATATGTTTTAAGCCTTCTACACAATTATTCCAACCTGTTTCATTATCCATTCCTCTTCTGCTTCCGCTAAAGCATATTAAATTTTTATAACCTGCTTTGGCAACCAATTCAATATGCTCTGTATAATTTTTTATTAATTGTGCATGATTTTTTTTATCTGCCCAACCATCGATTAAGTTAATTTCAGCACCGTTGCACATAGAAGAATACAAGCCATGTTTTTTTAAAATATCCCAATCTTTAGGGCCTACTAAATCAATTGCTTGTAAACCTATTTTTTTTGCTGCAATACATAAATCTTCTATAGACATACTTTCATACGTCCACCTGCAAACTGAATGGTTAATATTACCTTTTAATGTTTTTTCTTTTGTTAACGAAGTTGTTTCTTCTGTTAATGCAAAAGATGATATGGAATTTATTCCTACAGCACCCATAGCAATTTTTTTAATGACTTCTCTTCTTGATTGCATAATATTTTTTTAAACTGTTTTTTTGTTATTATTAAAAAATAATGCAAATAATAAAAACACTACAAATGCAATACCTGCCGGAATTATCCAAATCATTTTCCAATTAAATGTATCTTTTGCAATGGCATAATTATCTGTTATTAATCCTGCTACTTTAAATCCAATTAACATTCCTACGCCATAAGTAGCCAATGTAATTAAGCCTTGTGCTGCACTTTTATATTCAATACCTGCTTTTGCATCAACATAAATTTGTCCCGATACAAAAAAGAAATCATAACAAACGCCGTGTAATGCAATGCCCATTATTAGCATAAAACTTAAATCGCCGGCATTGCCATACGCAAATAAAGTATAACGCAATGCCCAAGCCAACATACCTACTAAAATGGTTTTTTTAAATCCGAATTTTTTAAAGAAAATAGGTAATGCTAATAAAAATAAAACTTCAGAGGCTTGCCCAATTGTCATTTTTCCTGTAGGGTTATTTACGCCAATGTTTGCAAGAAACTGATTAGCGTTTTGATAATAAAAAGCCAATGGAATACAAATAAGAATAGAGGCAATAAAGAAGATGAAAAAGTTTTTATCCTTCAATAATTTTAAAGCATCTAAACCTAAAATATCTGCTAAGCTTACTTTTTTATTTTTAGAAATTTTGGGTGGTGTTTTAGGTAATGTAAAACTAAATACACCTAAAATAAGCGATGCAACAGAAGCTAATAAAAATGTATTTTTTAATGCTCCTGCTTTTATGTTATCTGAAGAGTCCCACAAAAAAACATAACTAATTAATAAGCCTGCCGCAATCCAGCCAATGGTTCCCCAAACTCTAATATTTGAAAACTCTTTTTCCGGATCTGTAATTTGATTGAATGAAATTGAATTTACCAATGCCAATGTTGGCATAAATAAAATCATATAAGCTAACACATACGGATAAAATACAGCAATATTAACTGCATGATACATTTGATACATTAATACTGCACCGGCAATATGTAATACGGCTAAAATTTTTTCTGCATTAAAATACCTATCGGCAATTAATCCAATAATAAAAGGTGCAATAATAGCCCCCCACGATTGTGTTGAAAAAACAGAGCCGCTTTCTGCTCCGGTGGCATTTAAATTATTTTGTAAAAAAGTGCCAAGCGTTACAAACCATGCTCCCCAAATAAAAAAATTAAGGAACATCATAAACGAAAGTTGAAATCTGATAGATAATTTCATAAGCAAAATGATGTATATAAGCACTAAATGTAAATTTTTATTTTAATGCAGCAATTAGGCTGTGCATTTTTTCAAAAAAATCTTAACAGTATCGTTTAATAATTCCGAAATTTAAAGCCACAAAAAAATAGTATGCAAACAAAACTAAGAATGGGAATGATTGGCGGCGGTATTGGTGCCTTTATTGGTGCTGTGCACAGATTAGCTGCTTTAATGGATGGACAAATTGAATTAGTATGCGGTGCATTTAGCAGTAATGCCCAAAAATCTAAACAAAGCGGAGAAGAATTATTTCTTTTACCTAATAGAATATATGCTACTTATGAAGAAATGATTGAAAAAGAAAAAGCATTACCTGAAAATGTTAGAATGAATTTTGTAAGCATTGTTACACCTAACCATGTACATTTTCATCCGGCAAAAATGGCTATGGAAAATGGATTTGATGTTGTATTAGATAAACCAATGACTTTGAATTTAAACGAAGCAAAAGAATTAAAAAGTGTTGTTGAAAAAACCGGCAGAACCTTTTGTTTAACACATACATACACCGGTTATCCAATGATTAAAGAAGCCAAACAATTAATTGCAAAAGGCGTATTAGGAAAAATAAGAAAAATTTATATTGAGTATCCACAAGGTTGGTTAAGTACTTTTTTAGAAGGAGAAAATAATAAGCAAGCCACTTGGCGTACAGACCCCAAACGCAGTGGTATTGCAGGTTGTATGGGAGATATTGGTACGCATGCTTTTAATTTGGTAGAATATGTTAGTGGTTTACAAGTAGTAAAAATTTGTGCTAACTTAAACACGTATGTTGAAGGAAGATTGTTAGATGATGATGGAGATGTATTATTAAAATTTAATAATGGTGCAAGTGGTGTTTTATCTGCCACACAAATTGCAGCAGGCGAAGAAAATAATATTAAATTAAAAATATACGGAGAAAAAGGCGGACTTGAATGGCAACAATGTGATAACAATACTTTGCAATTAAAATGGTTAGATAAACCCAAAGAAATATTACGTGCAGGTACAGGTTATGTTTCAAACATTGTTGCACATAATACCAGAGTTCCTGCGGGGCACCCCGAAGGTTATTTAGAAGCGTTTGCCAACTTGTATAAAAATTTTGCATTAACTATTAGAGCAAAAGCAAATAATGAAATTGTAAAAAATGAATGGTTAGATTTTCCGGGAATTGAGGATGGTATAAGAGGAATGGCATTTATAGAAAATGTAGTGGCGTCTTCAAAATCAAACGAAAAGTGGATTGAGTTTAGAATATAAAAATATTATATTGAATAGAGAACAGAATGTACAAGTGAGTGACACAACTAAAGTTGAATAGAATTATAAAAGCCGATAACATAAAAAATTATGACAACAATAAAAGGTCCCGCTGTTTTTTTAGCTCAGTTTATGGGCAATACAGCTCCATTTAATTCTTTAATAAGTATTTGCAAATGGGCATCTGACTTGGGTTTTAAAGGAATTCAAATTCCTACTTGGGATAGCAGATGTATTGATTTGCAAAAAGCTGCCGAGAGTAAAATTTATTGCGATGAGTTGAAAGGATTGGTAAATAGTTATGGTTTGCAAATAACAGAATTATCAACACATTTACAAGGCCAGTTGGTTGCTGTTAATCCTGCTTACCATACTTTGTTTGATGGTTTTGCTCCTGAAAATATTCGTGGAAATTATAATGCAAGAACACAATGGGCTGTACAACAATTAAAGTATGCAGCACAAGCCTCAAAAAATTTAGCATTAAATGCACATGCAACATTTAGCGGTGCATTGTTATGGCATACGGTTTACCCGTGGCCACAGCGGCCTGCCGGTTTGGTTGAAACAGGTTTTACAGAATTAGCTAATAGGTGGTTGCCTATTTTAAATGTGTTTGATGAATGTGGTGTTGATTTATGTTATGAAATTCATGCAGGAGAAGATTTGCATGATGGAATTAGTTACGAAATGTTTTTAGAAAAAGTAAATAATCATGCACGTGCATGTTTGTTGTACGATCCCTCTCATTTTGTTTTACAATGTTTAGATTATTTGCAGTATATAGATTTTTATCATGAACGAATAAGAATGTTTCATGTAAAAGATGCAGAGTTTAATTCAACGGGTAAGCAAGGCGTTTATGGCGGTTATCAAAATTGGTTAAACAGAGCGGGTAGGTTTAGATCGTTAGGAGATGGGCAAGTAAATTTCAAAAGTGTTTTTAGTAAGTTGGCACAATATGGGTATAAGGGTTGGGCAGTATTAGAGTGGGAATGTTGCATAAAAAATAGTGAAGATGGTGCAAAAGAAGGGGCTGCCTTTATTCAAAACCATATAATAAAAGTTACTGAAAAAGCCTTTGATGATTTTGCAACAACTAACCCTAATGAAAATTTTAATAAACAAATATTAGGATTGCAATAATCAGTACCTTCGTATCTTTAATAACCATAAACAACATAATATCAAATGAAAAAGATTTTTATTGTATTTGCTGCTTTTGCAATGTATGCATGCGGCAATAATTCAACAGAAGCTAAAAAAGATGATGCAGCAAAACCTGCTGCAGATAATGCTGCACCGGCTGCTACTGCTGCAGATCCTTCTGAAAATCCGGATTATCAAAAAGGTTTAGAATTAGTTGCTAAAAACGATTGTTTAACTTGCCATAAAGTAGAAGAAAAATTAATAGGCCCTCCTTACAAAGATGTTGCTAATAAATACACAGATAAAGATATTGCTCATTTAGCAGAAAAAATTATTAAAGGTGGTTCAGGTGTTTGGGGTACTGTTGCAATGACACCTCATGCTGCAGTTTCACAAGCCGATGCAGAACAAATGGTTAAATACATTCTTTTATTAAAGAAATAAATAAAGTGAAAAAATTAACTTTTATAGTAGTTGCAGTAGTATTTGCTGCAACTACTGCTTTTATAGCATTACCTAAAAATAAAAGCAGTAAAAACAAATGGATAAAATTGTTTGATGGAAAAACTTTAGAAGGCTGGCATAGTTACGGAAAAGCAGAGCCGGGCAAAGCTTGGAAAGTAGAAGATGATTGCATTCATTTAGATGCTGCTTCAAAAAAATCGTATCAAACAGATGGAGGCGGAGATTTAGTTACCAACGAAGAGTTTGAAAATTATGATTTAAAATTAGAATGGAAAATTTCTAAAAACGGTAATAGTGGTATTATTTTTAATGTGCATGAAGAAGTACCAATGTATGATGAAAGTTGGAGAACAGGAATGGAAATGCAAATATTAGATAATGATGGACATGCCGATGGAAAAATTCATAAACACCGTGCCGGCGATTTATATGATTTAATTGCTTGCAGTAAAGAAACCGTAAAACCTGTTGGTGAGTGGAACGAGGCAGAAATTATTTGTAATAAAGGAAACTTAGAACTAAAATTAAACGGAACAACAGTTGTTAAAACCACTTTATGGAATGATGCTTGGAAACAATTAATTGCCGGAAGTAAATTTAAAAAAATGCCCAACTTTGGCACTTTTACAAAAGGAAGAATTGCATTGCAAGATCATGGAAATGATGTGTGGTTTAGAAATATTATGATTAAAAAATTGTAACTATTGCAGTTGTAAATATATTTCTCTCTTTATTCTTCAATATAAATTCTTTTTACTCTTTGGCTTATTGAAGTCATTACTTCATAAGAAATAGTATTGCACCATTGAGCTATTTTTTCAACAGATAAATTGGTTCCAAAAATTTCTACAGTTTCTCCTTCTAAAACATTATCAATTTCTGTTATATCAATCATTGTCATATCCATACACACATTGCCAATAACAGGGGCTAATTTATTTTTTATCATTACAAAACCGTTGCCATTACTCATTTTCCTGTTAAACCCATCTGCATAACCAATTCTTATAGTTGCAATTAAACTATCTCTTTTTACAATTCCGCTTCTGTTATAACCAATGCTGCTGCCTGCTTTTACTTTTCGTATTTGTGCAATAGTTGTTTTTAATGTAGCAACGGGCTGAAGGTTTAAAGAATGATTACTATCAACACCATATAATCCAATTCCTAAACGCACCATATCATATTGTAATGCTTTGTGTTTTAATACTGCTGCTGTATTAGAAATATGTTTTAAAAAATTATAATTTAAAATTTCTTTTGCTTTTAAACAGAATGATTCAAATAAAATTGATTGATGTTTTGTAAACTCATTATGCTCTGCACTTTCACTTGCTGTTAAATGACTGAAAATGCTTTTTACAAAAACTGTTTGATTGTTTTTTATTTCAGAAAATAATATTGTTGCATTTTCTGGTTCAAAACCTAAACGGTTCATTCCCGTATTTACTTTTATGTGCACCGGAAATTTTGTAATGCCTTGCTGATTTAAATAAGCACAAAATGCATGATAAATATTGAACGAATAAATTTCAGGTTCTAAATTATATTCAATTAAAGCATCAAAACTTTCTTCATCAACATTCATTACCATAATAGGTAAATCAATTCCCGCATTTCTTAAATCTATACCCTCATCGGTATATGCAACAGCTAAATAATCAATTTTATGAAACGCTAGAAGCCTTGCTATTTCTGCACTTCCGCTGCCATAGCTAAATGCTTTAACCATTGCCATAATTTTTGTTGTAGGCAATAATTGTTGTTGATAAATTTTTAAATTATGTGCTAATGCAGAAAGATTTATTTCTAAAACTGTTTGATGTGTTTTTTGTTCTAACCACTTATTAATTTTTTCAAATCCAAAAATCCTTGCTCCTTTTAATAAAATAAAACTGTCTTTAAAAAAACTATGTGTAAAATTTTCTAAGAAATTATTGGTTGAATAAAAAAAGAAAGATTGCTGAATGTTTGCAAAGAGTAGTTGATGTTTTGCAATGTTTTCTCCAATGCCAATAAAAATGTTTACGTTATGTTGTGCAAGTGTTGCTGCAACTTCGGTATATAATTTTTTATAATTGGTAGATGATTGCAGTATATCAGAAAGTATTACAATTTTTTGGTTGTTGCCTGCTTGTTGTTGCAAATAATCTAATGCAATATGTAAAGAAGAAATATCATTACTGTAACTATCATTTAAAACGTAAGAATTATTTACCGCTTTTTTTAATTGCATACGCATTTCAACAGGCTGTAATTGTAGCATGCGTTTGTTTATTTCTTCAACAGAATAATTTAATAATAATAAAGTGCATATGCAATGAATACTATTTTCAACAGAAGCCGCATCTGTAAACGGAATAATAGTTTGATATGTTTGTTTTTTATAATTGAATGAAAGAATGGTTTGTTTTTCTTGTTTTATTTCATGTTGAATAAAAACAGTTGCATTTTTATTCTCTCTACTCCACGAAAAACATTCTGCTGTAATGTTTTTGATGAATTTGTTTATACTTTCTTCACAAAAAACAACTTGTTTACAGTGTTTAAATAATTTAATTTTTTCTTGAATTTTTTCTTCAATGTTTGTAAAACCTTCGCTGTGTGCTTCGCCAATATTGGTAAGTAAACCAATGGTTGGTTGAATAATTTTTTCAAGATTATTCATTTCATTTGTGGTAGAAATACCGGCTTCAAAAATACCTAATGTACATTCTTTATTTAATTGCCAAACACTAAGCGGAACACCTATTTGAGAGTTGTAACTGCGTGGACTTCTAACAATATTATATTCGGTTAATAGTAATTGATTTAGCCATTCTTTTGTAATTGTTTTTCCGTTGCTGCCCGTAATGCCTATAATTGAAATTGAAAATTGAGAGCGATGATAAGCAGCGATAGTTTGCAATGCATTTAATACATCATCAACAAAAATAAAATTGGCGTTATTGTATGCTGCGGTATTAAAACCTTTTTTTACAATAAAATTTAAAACACCTTTTTCATATAACTCTTTTATAAAAAAATGTCCGTCTCTTCTATTGCTTTGTAATGCAAAAAATAATGAAGTAGCCGGGTTTATAATTTTTCGGCTGTCAATTAATAAATGTTCAATTAATGTATTATTACCAATTGCATTTTTGGTGTTTAATATTTTTGCAATATGGTGAATGGTGTATGCCAAGTTTTATTTCTTTTTTATAACAGAAAAAAACATAGAGCCGCCAATACATAAAAGAATAACCATTAATGATGCCATTACTTGAATATTTTTGTCAAGCCATTCGTTAATCCAATGTTCGCCTAACATTTTCAGCCCTATAATAATTAATACAATGGCAATGCCTTGTTGTAAATATTGAAATTTGTTTACTGCACCACGCAATAAAAAGAATAAACTTCTTAATCCTAATACTGCAAAAATATTGGAAGTATATATTACCAATCTGTTTTGTGAAATGCCCATTACGGCAGGAATAGAGTCTAACGCAAAAACTAAATCTATTGTTGCCAACATGATTACTACTACAAATAAAATGGTGTATTGTGGCTTTCCGTTTTTTCTTATCACATACTTTCCGTTGCCATCATCGGGTGTAAGTGGTAAAAAACGATTTAAAAATTTATACACTTTGTTTTCGTGCGGATTAAATTTTTTCTCTTCTTTTTCAATAAACATTTTGTAACCCGTGTATAAAAGAAAGATACCGAATAAATACAATATCCAACTAAACCGTTCAACTAACTCTACGCCAACAGTTATAAAAATTACTCGAAATATAATTGCCATTAAAACCCCTGCCAGTAACACTCTTGAGTAGTATTGTTCTTTTACTTTAAATGATGTGAAGATGAGTACAAAAACAAAAATATTATCAATGCTTAAACTCCATTCCATTAAATATGCACTAAGGTATTGTAAGGCTACTTCTTTATTTTCTTCATACAATAAAAAAATAAAAAAACCTAATGCTAATACAACCCAAAGTAATGTTTGCCATAATGCAGCTTTAATGGTTACTAATTTATTTTTCTTGCTTAATAAGCCTAAATCAAAAATTAAAGCAACAATTAATACAATTGCAAATACGGTATATACAATTTGGTTGGGAGACATTTTAAATAAATTACTAAACAAATATAACGGCTTATGCTGCAAACTTTTTGTTGCGTTTCCATTGCAATGTAATACCCAAAATAAAAATTAAAAGTATAGGTAAGCCAATATTAATAATTTGCCACAATGTTTTATCTTCTTGTAGTTTATTTTTATTTAGTAAACGAAGTGTAATTTCTTTATTTCTTGTTTGCATAATGCCTTTATTGCCAACTAAATAATCCATGCAGTTTATAATAAAATCTTTATTGGCAAAAGTGTATTCTTCAAATTGTTGTGTACCCATAGGTAAGGTGCCTTTGCTTTCTGTAACAACATTGGTTACTATATCTCCATCACTTATAATTATTTGTTGTGTTGGTTTTGATGTTGTAAGAAATGGAGCGTCTGTAAATTTTTGGATTGAATCTTTTATTTCGTTGGTAAAACGATTGGCATATAATGAATTAAATTTTCCTTCTAATAAAACTGCAACAGGCACATGACTTTTATTGAAAGTTTTTAAATCATCATCACTTGCAATACTTTGTAAACTTACTATTGCAGGTGTGCCCAATGTTCTGCTGCTGGTATCGGTGGCTAATAAAATTGTTTTAGTAATTCCTGTTGCATTTACGGTATCAATTGAAGAAGGGAAAATACTTAAAACAAAATCTAAATTTCTTGAAATAGGATGGTTGGATGGAGAAGTTAATAAAGGATAATAAGGAAATGGAACTCGCTCTATTTGTGGCTTACCACCCATATTGCCCACAACTAATGGTTGCCTTGCACAATTTAAATCTTGCAATAAATCCGGGTTAATGCGTACACCGTATTTAAATAAAATATCATCTAAGTTTAAGCCTTTATCAAAAGCAACAAAGTCACTTTTTTTACGTAATAAACTATCAAACGATGCTTCTAATTTATCTATTAACCAAATTACTTTTCCGCCATGCATTATGTATTGATCAATTTTTATTTTTTCTTGTTCAGAAAATGCAGTAGAAGGTTTTACAATTAATAAAGCGTTAATAGTATCTGCGTTTAAAACTCCTGTGTTTAAATCCATTATGCCAAACCTATAATTGTTTCGCATTACATTAAATAAACTTTTTACGGTTGGGTTAAAAGGTTCTCCGTTTCCGGTGGCATAGGCTACAATAGGAAATTCTGTTTTGGTTATTTTATCAATTGCATCATCAAACTTAAATTCTAATAATGCTTCAGAATAATTTAAAGTACTTTCTTCGTCCATTCCACTTTTGCCGCTCATTAAATCAACTGCATACATTTTGGTATTTGTTTTTACTAATGCTGCCGGAAAAATTAATCTTTCGGTTTGTGTTTCTTCGTCTTTTTCTTTTATTTGGTTGTTGAATGGTTTAATACCTAATCTTATTAAACTATCGTATAAATTTAATTTGGCAGAATCGCTTAAACCAGCTCCTGGCTTATGTATTACAAAATGTAGTTTTCCTTTGCTGTAATCTCTGTATTCATCTAATAATTCTTTGGTGGCAATTTTTAGTTTCTTAAAACCGCTGCTTAATTCACCGTCTAAAAAAACTTCAACTTCAATATCTTCATTCAAATTGCCTAACATTTCTTTAGTAGCATTACTAAGTGTATATCTTTTTTCTTGTGTTAAATCAATCTTTCCAAATTGGAGTGAGCTGATGGATATAATAATTGTAGCTATTATTAGTAACCACAATAACCATAGTTTACTTTTTAATATTTTGTGAATGAACAACATGATGTTTAACGCTTCAATAAATTTTTCTGTGTAACAAATAAAAACAAAGCAATTACAACAATGAAATAAACAATATCTCTTGAATCTATAACGCCTCTGCTGATACTTTTAAAATGAAAATTAATACCTATCATTTCTACATAATAATCTGCACCACCTTTAAATATGGGTAGCTTACTTAATGCATCAAATCCTTCATAAAAAATAAAGCAAACAAAAGCACCTGCAATAAATGCAACAACTGTATTGTTGGTAAAACTACTACTGCAAATACCAATAGCTGCAAATACTGCACAGAGTAGTAATAAGCCAATATAACTGCCAATGGTGCTGCCTACATCAATACCACCAACATTGCTTAATGTTTGTAAACAAATAGCATAAATAATGGTTGGAATAATTGCCGTAATTATAATTAAACAAGTGCCAAAAAATTTTCCTAAAATAATTTGTGCATTTGTTAATGGCCATGTTTTTAATAATTCAAAAGTGCCTGCCTTGTATTCGTCTGCAAGGCTACGCATGGTTATGGTTGGAATAAAGAATAATAAAATCCATGGTATGGTTGAGAAAAACGAATCGAGTGTGGCGTATCCAAAACTAAATAATGATGTTGAAGGGAATACAAAAAAGAATAATCCGCTTAATAAGAAAAAAATAATTAGCGATATATAACCGGTAAGGTTACTGAAGAAAAGATTCCATTCTTTTTTACAAATCATCCACATGTGTCAAAACTAATAGTTATTGTTTTTGTTTGAAGTTTTAATGCGGTTATTTTGAAATAAAACTTGTTAAACTTTCTTTTTAGGGTTATTAACTAAGTTGTAAGAATCATTAATAAAGCTTAAAATAAGTTTAGCCGATAATTCTCCGTTTATAATTATGGTATTCCAATGCTTTTTATTCATGTGGTATCCCGGAATTACAGAAGCGTATCTTTCTCTTAATTCAATAGCATACTCTGGATTGCATTTTACATTTAACCGTAAAGGTTTTTCATCTAAACTTAGCAATAAAAATATTTTTCCTTTTACTTTAAAAACTAATGTATTGGGCCCAAAGGGAAGTGTTTCTTCCACATCCTTTTTACTAAGTGTATATTGTATTATTTGTTCAATATCCATTTATATTTTTTTGGTTTGCTTGTATCCTTTTTTCAAAAGAAATTGCAAAACTTTATCTCTTTGGTCTCCTTGTATCAGTATTTCAAAGTTTTTAACACTACCTCCTGTACCGCAATAATTTTTTAATTCTTTTCCTAATATTTCTGCATCTGCTTTTAATCCAACAAAATTTTCTACCAATGTAACAACCTTACCAGCACGTTGTTTGGTATCTATACGTAGTTTTAATTTTTGTTGTTCGGGTGTTAATGTGTTTTGTTCTTCTGCCACTTCTTCTTCAAAATTAAATTGTGGGTTGGTGCTGAAAACGAAACCATTTTTATCTGCTTTATTTTTTTTATTCATGAAATAAAGAATTTATATTTCCTTTTATGTTCATTTAATTTATAACGTTGCTTTCAAACTTAAATCTACACTTTGTGCCTGATGTATTAAACCCCCAACGCTAATATAATCAACACCTGTTGCTGCATATTCTTTTATGTTTTCTATATTAATACCTCCACTTGCTTCGGTTTCAAATTTTTTATTAATTATTTGTAGTGCTTCGGTAATTTGTTGCGGTGTAAAATTATCCAGCATTATTCTAAAAACCTTTCCTGTGGCTGTTTTACAAATTGTTTGTACATCATTTATGTTTCTGGCTTCTACTTCAATTTTTAAAGAAATATTTTTTGTTGTAATATAATTATAAGCTTTATTAATGGCGTTTTCAATACCACCGCAATAATCAATATGGTTATCTTTTAACATAATCATATCATACAATCCAAATCTGTGATTAATGCCTCCACCAATTTTTACGGCTTCTTTTTCAAGTAACCGAAAGTTGGGTGTTGTTTTTCTGGTATCGAGCAATTTTGTTGTATAACCTTTTATTTTTTCTATGTATTGATGTGTAAGTGTGGCAATACCACTCATGCGTTGCATACAGTTTAATACCAATCTTTCACATTGCAATATGGTGTGAATGTTTGCTTCCACTTCAAAAGCAATATCGCCATATTGTACTTCATCTCCATCTTTTTTAAATGTGGTAAATATTGCAGAGGGTTCAACGTGATTAAATATTTTTTCTGCAACTGTAACACCTGCTAAAATGCAAGGTTGTTTTATTTTTAAAGCGGCTTTCCCTTTTTTGTTTGCATCAATACAACTTAAGGTGCTGTGGTCTCCATTACCAATATCTTCTTTTAACGCATTCGTTATTAATGTTGCTAATTTGCTATCAAAATCTTTCATTTTATAAAATTGAATGTAAAAATAAAAAAGAGCTTCGTTTTAGAGAAGCTCTTTCTTTTACTTAAAAAACAATCAACTAATTAATTCTTATAGAAGTAATTACGTGTTTACTATCCTTATTTTTTAATAATAGTGTTATGTTATACGTTTTTGTTTGACCGGTTAATTTCCCTGCCATATACATAATATGGCCCGCTTCTCTTTGTGAGGCTAATTCAAAACCTTTTATGCCGTTTTCTTCATAAAAATTTTTCAAAGCAATACCTGCTTGGCTTTTGCTTATATCTTTAATTTCAGTTTTACCGGGTAAGGTTAAATCTATTAAATTTTCAAAGTAATTAGAAATGGTGGTTACATTGGCTTGTTTAAAAGCATTAATAATATCATTCGTATCACTTTGGGCATTAGCTTTAAAGGTTAAAAGCGTAAAACCAATTGCTAAAAGTGAAATAATCTTTCTCATTTTTTTCATTTTATTTAACAAGGGCTAAAAGTATGCCAAATTGAATATTGTTAAAAATAGTATGATTGAATGAAATAACAAATACTGTAGTTTTACGGCATGAGCAAAAAAGCATTTTTAATAATTATGGATGGATGGGGTTTGGGCAATAAAAAATCTGCCGATGCCATTCAAAATTCAAGCACACCATTTGTTTCTTCATTATATAACAAATATCCGCATACTACGTTAGTGGCTTGTGGAGAAGCAGTAGGTTTGCCTGATGGTCAAATGGGCAATAGTGAAGTAGGCCATTTAAATTTAGGTGCAGGAAGAGTTGTATATCAAGAACTGCAACGAATAAATGTTGCCATTAAAGATGGAAGTTTTGCAAAAAACGAACATTTATTAAACACCATTCAATATGCAAAAAAGAATAATAAACCATTGCATTTAATGGGGTTAGTAAGTAATGGCGGTGTTCACTCTCACATTAATCACTTAAAAGAAATTATTAATGTATGTACAACGCAGGGTTTAAGCAATGTGTTTATTCATGCATTTACCGATGGCAGAGATTGTGACCCTAAAAGCGGTTTGAATTTTATAAAAGATTTGCAAGAGTATTTAAAACAAAAAACAGGAACTATTGCAACCATAACCGGAAGATATTATGCAATGGATAGAGATAACCGTTGGGAAAGAATTAAACTGGCTTACGATGCATTGGTACACGGTATAGGAGAGCAGAGCACTGATTTAATTAAATCTGTTGAAACATCATATACAAATGGTGTTACCGATGAATTTATTAAACCAATTATTAATGCATCAATCTCCAATCAAGCATCGTTAATTAAAGAAAACGATGCCGTTATATGTTTTAATTTTAGAACAGACCGTTGCAGAGAAATAACACATGTTTTAACACAAGAAGATCATCCAGAACAAAACATGTACAAAATGAATTTATATTATACTACCATGACGGAGTATGATAAAACATTTAAAAATGTACAAGTAGTTTTTGAAAATGATAATTTAAACAATACATTAGGAGAAGTAATTGCCAATGCAGGGAAAAAACAAATACGCATTGCCGAAACAGAAAAATATCCGCATGTAACTTTCTTTTTTAGTGGAGGAAGAGAAAAAGAATTTAACGGTGAAACAAGATTATTAGTACCCTCTCCTAAAGTAGCTACTTATGATTTACAACCCGAAATGAGTGCTTTAGAGATTACTGATAAATTATTACCCGAAATTGAAAAAGGAAATGCAGATTTTATTTGTTTAAACTTTGCAAATACAGATATGGTAGGCCATACAGGCGTTTTTAGTGCAGTAGTAAAAGCTGTTGAAACGGTTGATAAATGTGTAGAAAAAATAATAACAGCAGCTTTAAAACAAGACTATATTATTTTCTTAACTGCGGATCATGGCAATGCAGATTATATGATAAATGAAGATGGCAGCCCTAATACACAACATTCATTAAACTTAGTTCCGTTATTTGTAATAGATAATCATTGGCATGGAACAGTAAATACAGGAAAATTAGGAGATATTGCTCCAAGTATTTTACATGCTATGCATATACCTATACCTAAAGAAATGACAGGCAATATTTTGATAAACCCTTAAACATATATTATGATTAAAAAAATTCTAATTGTATTTATTGTTGCATTTGTAATTATTCAATTTTTTCGTCCTAAAAAAAATATTGCAGCCGGCGAGCAACCCAATCATATAAGTAAATTATACAATGTGCCGGATAGTGTAAAAACTATTTTCACAAAAGCTTGTAACGATTGTCATAGCAACAATACAAACTACCCTTGGTACAATAATATTCAGCCGGTTGCTTGGTGGTTAAACAAACATGTGATAGATGGTAAACGCCATTTTAATGTTGATGAATTTTCAACATATAGTATTGCCAAACAATATAAAAAAATGAAAGAATGTATTGATGAATTGAAAGAAGGAGAAATGCCTTTAACTTCTTATACTTTAATACATAGAGACGCTATATTAAACAATGCAGAAAAACAAACTTTAATTAATTGGTGCACAAGCATAAGAGATTCTTTAAAAGCAAAATACCCTGCCGATAGTTTGGTAATGCCTAAAAGAAAATAATTATTGATATGAATAAGGAAAGAGTTTATGCACTTTTATTCTCAAGTGTTTATCCTTTATACATTAAAAAAGCCGAAACAAAAGGGCGTACAAAAGAAGAAGTGGATACTATTATATTTTGGCTAACCGGTTATAATAAAAATACACTGCAGCAACAAATTGATAAGAAAAACAATTTCCAAACTTTTTTTGCTGAAGCACCCAAAATAAATCCGAATGCGGTAAAAATAACCGGTATAATTTGCGGTTATCGTATAGAAGAAATTGAAGATGAACTTATCAAAAAAATACGCTACTTAGATAAACTGGTAGATGAGTTGGCTAAAGGAAAGAAAATGGAAAAAATTTTGAGAACATAAAATTTTTCACAACCACTATAATTACATGCAAATAAAATCTGCTAAATATTTAATATCATCACCATCATTTGATAAATGCCCCAAACCCGATAAACCTGAGTATGCTTTTATTGGCAGAAGCAATGTTGGCAAATCATCACTCATTAATATGTTGGTGAATCAAAAAAATTTAGCCAAAACATCGGCACAGCCGGGTAAAACACAGCTTATTAATCACTTTATTGTAAACGATAATTTTTATATAGTTGATTTGCCGGGTTATGGTTATGCAAAAGTTTCGCAAAGCAGCAGAAGAAGATGGGAACAAATGATTGAAAACTATTTGCGTAAAAGAGAAAATTTAATAAATGTTTTTGTGTTAATTGATAGTAGACACGAACCTCAGAAAATTGATTTAGAATTTGTAAATCAATTAGGAAAATGGAATGTTCCTTTTGCTTTAGCATTTACAAAAGCTGATAAAGAAAAACCCGGAGCTGTTCAACGCCATGTAAAGAATTTTTTAGATGCAATGCGTGAAGAGTGGGAATTTTTACCGCAAGTTTTTATAACTAGTGCCGAGAAAAAAAACGGGAAAGATGAATTGTTGGCATTTATACATGAGCATCAACAATTATAATTTTTCTAACATATCAACAACACCTTCTTTCTTTAAAATTAAATATCCTAATCTGTCATTACTTATTCCTTCTTTTAATTGATAACTAAATTCCAATTCATCGTTTTTAATGTTAGTCTCAAAATATCTAAACTGAATATTGTTGTATTGTTTTAAATCATCTCCAATTTCATATAAATGTGTAGATAGAATAAATAATGCGTTTTTCATTTTTCGTAAACCTTCAATTACAGTTGTGCTGCACTTCATAGCATCTTGTACGTTCGTTCCTTTAAAAAGTTCATCAATAAGTATTAACCATTTTTTCCCGTCATTAATTTTATTAACGGTTTTTTTAATGCGTTGTACTTCGTTAAAAAAATAGCTTTCTCCTTTTAAAATATTATCAAAAACATGAATATTACTTAATAAGCCATCAAACAAACTTAATTGCATTTGTTGTGCAGGTACACTCATTCCTATATGAGCTAAATAAACTGCAATACCTATTGCTTTAATAAAAGTACTTTTTCCTGCCATGTTTGCCCCGGTAAGAAATAAAAAATTTTCATTTTGATTTAATGAAACATCATAAGCAACGGGTATTGTTAATTGCAAGTGGTATAAGGCTTTTGCGTTAATATATGGTTGGTTGCTGTTGGTAATTTCTGGAAAAGAAAAATTGTAAGTAATAGAAGATTTTGCCAAACTTAAATATGCATCTAATTTGTAATAAATATCTATTAATTCGTTTATTT
Source organism: Bacteroidota bacterium (assembly GCA_018267705.1). Classification (GTDB taxonomy): domain Bacteria; phylum Bacteroidota; class Bacteroidia; order Chitinophagales; family Chitinophagaceae; genus CW01. The sequence goes on from JAFDXX010000004.1 coordinate 102,142, forward strand.
CATTTTGAAAATGAAAACGTAAATAATTCCCGAAATACAATACTTCTGTTGGTGATAATTTTTTTATGTTAGCATGTTGTAATATTTTTTTAACAAAAGAATGTTGCAGTAAAATATTAATACGTTGCAGCCATGTTTGTAGTTGTTGGCTTTCGGTAGTATTTATTAATGTAAGTATTTCATAAAACCCTTTAAAAAAAGAGCAAATATGTTCAACCGAATATTTTGTAATAGAATAATCTCCTGAATTAACAAGCCTATAATAATAACTGCTTATTAATGTTGGCTGAGATGGATAAAGTGAAATTTGTGTATCAAAATAACGCTCTATTACCATAATGGTTCCGTTGGTAATAGTTGTAGGCCAATTGTTTGATACATTAATTAATTGTTTAATAAGCAATTGAGTATCGTTTATTTCATCAAGCTTTTTAAACGGCTTACCTAAAATATATTTTAAGTACTCTCTGCCGCCATTGGTTTGTGTACAGTTTAAATGATGAAAAACAGATTGTTCTTCATCGTGATGAAATATAGAAAGGTCTTGTAAAGTAGTTTTATCTATTTGCATTAAGGTTGTATATGTTTTGGTAATTTATCTATCAAACTTCAAACGCATTCCTTTATAAGATTCATTAAAGGTGCCATTTTCATAAATTAAATTTCCATTTACAAATGTGTGTGTAATACTTGCCGGAAAAGTAAAATTTTCTAAAGGGCTCCATTCGCACTTGTATAAAATATTTTTTTTACTTACGGTATAAGAAGTGTGCATATCAACCAAAACTAAATCGGCATAGTAACCTTCTTTTATATAACCTCGTTCTTTAATTTGAAAACAATCGGCAACGGCGTGGCTCATTTTTTCTACAACTTTTTCTATAGAAATTTTTCCTTCTTGCACATAATATAGCATTAATTGTAAAGAATGTTGCACTAAAGGTAAGCCTGCATGTGCTTTTTCGTACGATTCGTTTTTCTCGGCAAATGTATGTGGGGCGTGGTCTGTAGCAATTACATCTAATCTGTCATCTAACAAAGCATTCCATAAAGCTGTTTTATTGTTGGCAGATTTTATAGCAGGGTTGCATTTAATAAAATTACCTTTTTCGGCATAATCATCAGCAGTAAAATGTAAATGATGCACACACACTTCGGCAGTTATTCTTTTATCTTTTAAAGGAAACATATTGCCAAATAATTGTAATTCTTTTTCGGTTGAGATATGCAAAATATGTAAACGTGTATTATATTTTTTTGCAAATTGAATAGCTTTAAAAGAAGATTCAAAACATACTTCTTCATTTCTAATAATTGGATGATCTGCTGCCGTTAAAACAGATTTTTTTTGCTTTATTTTTTCTAAGTTTTTTTTAATTAAACTTTCTTCTTCACAGTGGGTAGCAATTAATAATTCACTTCCTGCAAAAATTTTATCTAAACTTAATGGGTTATCAACCAATAAATTTCCTGTTGAAGAGCCCATAAAAATTTTCACGCCGCATACATCATTTTTCTTTTCATTTGTTTGCATTACTTCATCGTAATTATTGTTACTTGCTCCAATATAAAAAGAGTAATTGGCTATTGAATTTTGTTGAGCAATACTGTATTTTTTTTCTAATAATTCTTGTGTAAGTGCTGCCGGTATTGTATTGGGCATTTCCATAAAACTTGTTGTGCCACCTGCTACTGCTGCTTTTGCTTCGGTATAAATAGTTGCTTTATGTGTTAAACCCGGCTCACGAAAATGTACCTGATCATCAATTACACCGGGTAATAAAAATTTATTATTAGCAATAATTTCAATTGCATTTTCTTTTGGTTGAATTAACGGTGCAATTTTTTCTATTTTTTCATTTTTTATTAAAACATCTGCATATGTTTTTTTGCCTTCATTTATAATACAGGCATCTTTTATTAGGTAAACAGGCATCTTATTGTATTTTTGAAAAAACTATAATAAGCAAGATTATGAAATGTTTACGTTTAGCAATAGTATTTCTTTTAGTAATGGGTATAAAAAGTGCGTGGGCACAATCAGACTTTATAATGCTTGGCAGCAGGCAGTATGATGTTTTAAACAGATTGGAAATAAAACTTCGTAAAGATTCTATATTAAATTTTTCTGCAGTAAAACCGTATGATAGAAAGGCTGTAACCGAGCGTTTACAGTACATTCAACAATTATCCAATGAGGGTAAAATTGAATTAAGTAAAGTAGATAAATACAATTTAGACATTGTTTTGAAAGATAATTTTGAGTGGAGAAATGGTTTTGCAGATTCATCCTTACGTTTCAGTTCATTATTCAAAAAATCAATTTGGAGCCATCCTCCATATATAGGTTTAAAGCAAGGTGATTTTTCAGCGTATGTATATCCGTTGGTAAACATTTCTTTAGGAAAAGATAATAATGTTACAAACGATTTATTTAATAATCAACGCGGTATTGGTATTAGAGGAACTTTTACAAAAGGAGTTGGTTATTATACTTATTTAACTACGCATCAAGAAAGAGATCCTTTATATGTTCAGCAATTTGAACAAAAATATAGTGCAGTACCAGGAGCAGGTTATTATAAAAATTTTTCATCAGATGGGTATGATTATTTTGATGCAAGAGGAGGCTTAATGATTAATGCTTCTAAAGGAATTGATTTACAATTTGCTTACGATAAAGTTTTTATTGGAAACGGATACAGAAGTTTAATACTTAGTGATTTTAGTAATAGCATGCTGTTTTTAAAAGCTAATTTCAGATTTTGGAAGTTGAACTATTATAATTTATTTAGTGAATTAACTTCTACTTTTCAAAGAGGCCCCGACTTTTTGCGTCCTAAAAAATATATGGCTTTTCACATGTTAGAATATAACACCAAGTCGTTTTCAATTGGAATATTTGAAGATATAATGTTTGGTAGAAGTGGTGGCTTTGAATTAGGATATTTAAATCCATTAATTTTTTATAGAGCAATGGAGCAACAAGAGGGTAGTCCCGATAAAGTAACATTAGGTGCTAATATTAAAACCAATGCTTTTAAAAATACTCAATTTTATTCTCAAATTATTATAAATGAATTTGTAATGAGCGAGGTTTTGCATTATAGTCGTGGATATTATTCAAATAAACAAGCATTACAATTGGGTGTAAAAAGAATTGATTTATTTGGCATTAAAAATTTAGACTTACAAGTTGAGGCAAATTTTATAAGACCATTTGTTTATCAGCATTACGATACGGTAGGCTCGTTTACACACTATAATCAACCTTTAGCCCATCCAATGGGTGCTAATTTGAGAGAGTTTATTGGTATACTAAAATATCAACCGGCTAATAAACTTTCATTTGAAGCAAAAGTTATATATAACGAACAAGGTTTAGATTCTGCAGGAGCTAATTTTGGTGCTAATCCATTTCGTTTTTATACTGATAGATTAAGAGATTACGGTTATAAAATTGGTAGTGGTATATTGGCGAAAAATTTATTTCTAAGTGGTACAATAACTTATGAAGTTTCACCTAATGTTTTCTTAGATTTAAATGCGATTATTAGAAAATATAAACGTGCAGATGTTGCAACCAGTTTTGATTCTAACATCTTCAATGCTTCTTTAAGAATTAATTTGGGAAGAAGGGAGTTTGATTTTTAATATTCAAAATGTAGAGTAAACAAAATCATTCTACTATTAATATTGCCCAGCACACTTGAATATTTGAGTGATGGGTTATAGATGTGAATATTATCTAAACCATTACTAAATTTTATTTCAGGCGATAAAGTAAAATAAGGGAGAAAAATATTAAAACCTATTCCTCCTTCAATACCAAAATCACTGCCTTTAAATTTTATATCGTTAGTGGTGTTGGTTGAATTAGCATTACTTGTTAAATATAAATTGTAGCGAATGCCACCTAACATATATACTCTAAAATTATCAATACGGTCTGAATTAAACTTTAAATGAATAGGGAAACTCACAATGTTTGCCGGCAAAGTTCTTTTCTGATAAACAGGCTCTCCCGGTAACGGATTTTTTAATATGTAATTAAAAAATAATGATTGTCCTATAATAAATGTTGGAGCAAATCTTATTTGAAATCTGTCTGTTAATCTACCTGTAGCAGAAAGCCCTAAAAATATACCACCGCTACTTCCAGATTCTGCAACTAACACACTATCATCAGTAATAAATTTTGTTGTTTTGCTTACATTTAAAAATGAATTGGCATAACCTAATGTAGCACCAAAATAATAAGGTTTATCATCATGGTCAGGTCTATAAATTTCTTTTTGTGCATTGGCAAAATTTGCAATGCAACAAAACAATAAACATAACAGACTTACACTTTTGTTCCGCAGTATATAGTGCATATTCCTAAGCTAAGAGGTTGTAAATAAGTTTGTGTAAATCCTATGCCATGCATTATGTTTAAAAATTTTTGCCCTTCGGGGAAGGCAAAAACGCTGTTATTTAAATATTGATATGCTTTTTTATTGCTTGCAAAAGCTTGCACTAATCCGGGTGCTAATTTGCTTAAATAAAATTGGTATAAAAACTTAAAACTTTTTTGTTTGGGTTTTGAAAATTCTAATACTACCAATTTTCCTCCGGGTTTTAATACACGATACATTTCTAGCAAGCCCTTTTCTAAATTTTCAAAATTTCTTACACCAAATGCTACTGTTATGCCGTCAAAAAAATTAGTATCAAAAATAATATTTTCGCTATCTCCTTGTTTTAATTCTATTTTATTTTCCAGCCCTTTTTGTTTAATTTTTTTTCTACCTAATTCAAGCATCCCGTTGCTAATATCTATTCCATAAATTTTTTCAGGATGCAGTTTTTTATAGGTCATTAAAGCTACATCTCCGGTTCCGGTTGCAACATCTAATACAATTTTTGGGTTTATTTTTTTTAACTCATTAATAGCTTTCTTTCTCCACCAAATATCAATACCTGCACTTAAAAATCGGTTTAAAAAATCGTATTTACCTGCAATGGTGTTAAACATTTCTGCAACCTGTGTTTTTTTATTTAGGTTGCTTTCGGTATTAGGTACTATTACATCGTGTGCGTACTTATTCATCTGCTGCGAAGATATTGAAAATGAATTTGTTGTTGTGCAGCTTATGAATTACTTAACTAAATAAATTATTTTGTGAATTATTATTGAAAGGTTTTTTACCTAAATGCTCATAAGCTTTTAGTGTAACTTCTCTACCTCGGGATGTACGTTGTATAAAGCCTTCTTGTATTAAAAAAGGTTCGTACACTTCTTCAATGGTTCCGGCTTCTTCTCCAACGGCAGTAGCAATATTATTAATACCAACGGGGCCCCCTTTAAATTTTTCTATAATGGTTACAAGAATTCTGTTATCCATATCATCTAAACCGTACTCATCTACATTTAATGCTTTTAGTGCATGTTGTGTAATACCTGCATCTATTTCTCCATCATTTAATACTTGTGCAAAATCTCTTACACGTCTTAATAAACCGTTGGCAATACGTGGTGTGCCTCGGCTTCTTCTTGCAATTTCATTAGCTGCTTCAGATGTTATAGCTGCATTTAATATACTTGCACTACGAAGTATTATTTTTTGTAATACAATTGAATTGTAATATTCTAATCTTGATTTTATTCCGAATCTTGAAAGTAATGGTGCAGTTAATAAACCACTTCTTGTAGTAGCACCTACTAATGTAAAAGGATTGAGATTTAATTGAATACTTCTTGCATTGGGGCCGCTATCAATCATAATATCAATTCTAAAATCTTCCATTGCGGCATACAAATATTCTTCTACAACTGTACTTAAACGGTGTATTTCATCAATAAATAAAACATCATTGGGTTCTAAACTTGTAAGTAAACCCGCAAGATCTCCGGGTTTTTCAATAACAGGACCGCTTGTTTCTTTAATATTAACGCCTAACTCATTCGCAACAATTCTGCTTAAAGTTGTTTTACCTAAACCCGGTGGGCCATGAAACAAAATATGATCCAATGCTTCTCCACGAATTTTGGCAGCTTTAATAAATATGGTTAAGTTTTCTATTAATTGTGGCTGACCCGAAAAATCATCAATAACCGATGGCCTTATTGAGTTTTCAAAATCTTTATCGGCATTGTTAAACTCTTCAGAATTAATATGTAGGTTAGAATTAGCCATTAGCCAAAAATACGCAATAATGCAGCAGTTTGTGTAATAAACAATTCAATAGATTACACAAATTTTTAATTAATGATGTATGTATATTAATTAAAATTATTTGGAAGTGGTTGCTGCATGGCTAATCTGTCTTTACCGGCATCTCCAACTTTTTTGTAAGGGCCATGACAAGTTGCAAACAAAACCAATAAACAAAAAATAACTGCAAAAGCTAAAAAAGAAGTTAAGGTGTAATTTTTTATTACTCCACCTTCTTCGTAATTATGTTCACTCATAAAAAATAATTTGGTGTGGCAATATAAAAAACTTACTTAAATAATTGTGATTTTATTGAATTATGTTTAATATGATTGCACGCTATACTTCTCATCTACCGCTCTTAAAAAAAATATTGCGAAACAATAAAGGGTTGGTTATCTTTAAAATCTTTCAACACTAAACTTTGAATTATGCTTAAACAGTTATTGGTTTTATTTTTCAGCACATTTGTCATAAATGTGTTTGCACAAAACAATCCACTGTGGTTACGTTATCCGGCAATTAGTCCCGATGGAAAATGGATTGTATTTGGTTACAAAGGCAATTTGTATAAAGTATCTTCAGACGGAGGGAATGCAGTTGCTTTAACCTTAAACGAGTCGCAAAACCAAATGCCCGTTTGGAGTCATGATGGTAAACATATTGCTTTTGCTAGCGATCGTTACGGAAATTTTGATGTATATATTATGCCAAGTGAAGGTGGAGAAGCTACCCGTTTAACCTTTAATTCTGCCAACGATTTTCCTTGGGATTTTAGCATTGATAATAAACAAGTAATTTTTGGAAGCGGACGAAACGATTTGAATACTTCTGTTCGTTTTCCTAATAAAGGATTATTTCAAAAACTATATCAAGTACCGGTTAGTGGTTGTAGAAGTATTTTATTATTAACTGCCGGAACAGAAAATGTTCATTACAATAGCAAAGGAGATGCAATAGTTTTTCAAGATAGAAAAGGCTATGAAGATGCATGGCGTAAACACCACACATCAAGCGTAACAAGAGATATTTGGATATATGATTTTAAAACAAAAGAATATAGAAAAATAAGTGGTTTTGAAGGTGAAGATAGAGAACCCGTTTTTTCTGCAGATAATCAATTCATTTATTATTTAAGCGAAAAAAACGGCACACAAAATATTTATAAAATACCGGTATTGAATAAAATGGCAGAACAACAACTAACAAATTTTAAAAACAATCCTGTTCGTCATTTATCAAGAGCAAATGATAATACATTATGTTTTAGTTGGGATGGAGAAATTTATACTTTAAAAGAAGATGGTAAACCAGAAAAAGTAAGCATTGTAATTAATACAGATTCTAAATTAAATACAGAAAAAATTGTGCCTATATATGGAGGTGCTACAGAAATGAGTGTTTCGCCCAACGGAAAAGAAATAGCATTTATTTTTAGAGGTGAAGTTTTTGTTACCAGTGTAGATGGAGGCATTACCAAACGCATTACCAATACACCGCAGCAAGAACGCATGGTTACATTTGCACCCGATGGAAAAACTTTATACTATGCTGCAGAACGCAATGGCAGTTGGGATATTTTAAAAGCAACCATTAACCGAAAAGAAGAACCCTATTTCTACACATCAACCATTATAAAAGAAGAACCCGTAATTGCAACAGAGAAAGAAGAATTTCAACCTATTGTTTCTCCCGATGGAAAAGAAATTGCTTATTTGGAAGAAAGAAATATTGTAAAAATATTTAATATAGAAAAGAAAACATCAAGAACCATTCTTCCTGCAGGGCAAAATTTTTCTTATAGTGATGGAGATCAAAGTTTTGAATGGAGCCCCGATGGAAAATGGTTAGCTATTAAAAGTGCTAAAGGCAACTTTTCTCAACAAAGTATTTTAGTATTTAAGGCCGATGGAAGTGATACAAAAGGCACAGATATTATCAACAGCGGTTTTGGTGGAGACGAGCAACAATGGGCATTTGGTGGTAAAGCCATTTTATATACCAGTGAAAAATATGGGAAAAAACCATTAGCTGTTCAAGGCACAAGTGAAAGCGATATTATGATAGAATTTTTTGATAAAGATTTATACGACAGATTCAAACTAAATAAATATGATGCCGAGCTATTAAAAGAAAAAGAAGACAAAGAAAAAAAAGATACATCTAAAAAGAAAGAAGAAATTGTTTTAGATTTTAATAATTTAGAAGAAAGAAGAATTCGCTTAACAAACGGATCTCTTAATTTATCCGGATATGCTTTATCGTTAGATGGCAGTAAACTTTTTTATCTTGCAAAATTTGAACAAGGTTTTGATTTATGGCAATTAGATACCAGAACAAAAGAAATTAAAATTGTTGCCAAACTTAATGCCGGCGGTGGCGGCATGGAATTAAGTAAAGATGGAAAAAATTTATTTGTAATTGCCGATGGCCGTTTAACAAAAATAGAAGTAGATGCAGGCAGAGTTTCTCCGGTAATGATTAATGGAGAAATGGTTTTAAATACAGCCGGCGAACGTGCTTACATTTTTGAACATGTTTGGAGACAAGTAAAAAAGAAATTTTACGATACAAAATTACATAGCGTTGATTGGGATATGTATAAAAAAACATATCAAAAATTTCTACCACATATAAATAATAATTACGATTTTCAAGAATTGTTAAGTGAAATATTAGGCGAACTAAATGCATCGCATACAGGTGGAAGATATTCTCCACAAAATCCTAATGGCGATATTACTGCTTCACTTGGTTTATTTTACGATGAAACTATTGGCGGCAAAGGTTTGAAAATAACAGAAGTAATTGCGAATGGCCCTGTTGATAAAGCAAAAAGCAAAATAAAAGCCGGAACTATAATTGAAAAAATTGATGGAGAAGAAATTACAGATGCGGTTGATTGGAATAAATTCTTAAACAGAAAAATTGGTAAAAATGTTTTGCTAAGTTTAAATAATGGCACAGAAAAATGGGAAGAAGTAATTAAACCAATTTCAGGCGGAGAAGAAAACTTTTTACTCTACAAACGTTGGACAAAAACAATGGCTGATATGGTTGATAAACTTAGCGGTGGCAAAGTGGGTTATGTGCATGTACAAGGCATGAACGATGGTGCTTATAGAGATGTGTTTGAACGCGTACTTGGTGAAAATTTAAATAAAGAAGCATTAATTGTTGATACAAGATTTAATGGCGGCGGTTGGTTGCATGATGATTTGGTTACCTTTTTAAAAGGGAAACAATATTTAACTTTTGCTCCTTATGGTTTTAAAAGCGGAGGTGGAGAGCCTCTTAATAAATGGACTAAACCTTCTGTAGTTTTAATGAGTGAAAGTAATTATAGCGATGCATTTATTTTCCCTTATGCATATAGAGCAAACGGTGTAGGAAAATTGATTGGCAAACCTGTTCCGGGTACGGGAACTGCAGTTTGGTGGGAAACACAAATTGATCCAACAATTGTATTTGGTATTCCAATGATTGCAACTATTGGTGCAGAAAAAAGACCAACAGAAAATTTGCAAATCAATCCGGATATTGATGTGACTGACCCTTACAATAATGTATTGTTTGGAAAAGATGATCAATTAGAAGCAGCAGTAAAAGAAATGTTGAAGACAGTAGGAGGAAAATAAATTGTTATTACCAATAAACTGAGCAATCTGATTTATATTTTTTAGATACTTAGTTGTTGTGCAACAAAATAATAAAAAGCAGTAGTTTATTTCTACTGCTTTTTTATTAATAATAGTTATTTCATTTCAATTAAAAATTATCTTAAAACCATTTGCCTGTCTGCATCTAAACGTATTAAAATAAAAATTAATGTTGTAAAAGTTAATAAAGACGAACCTCCATAACTAATGAGTGGCAACGCAATTCCTATACTTGGAAATAAACCAATAGTCATTAAAATATTTACGGCAATATGGTAAAATAAAATACTAACTACACTATATGCATATACTCTGCTAAACCTACTTCGTTGCCTTTCTGCAACACGAATAATTCTAAATAACATAAACAAATACAGAAGAAGAAGAAACAAACAGCCCACTAAGCCAAAAGCATCGCCCAATGAAGTAAAAATAAAATCGGTTGATTGTGCAGGTACAAACTTTCCTCGGGTTTGTGTTCCTTTCAAAAAACCATTTCCTAAAATACCACCTGATCCAATAGCAATTTTACTTTGGCGTACGTTATAATCGTCTGGCTTATAAACTTTATTGTTTCCTTTATCTTTTTTTACAGCATGGTTTTGACTGCAATCATAATCTTTTCCAAACGACATGTAAATACGTTGGCTTTGGTAACATTCAAAAACATTATTAAAAATATATGGAACGGCAAATCTTTGTATACCAACACATACAGCCCAAACAGCAACAATAACGTATAGTCCTGCTTTATTTCTTTTAATTTGTCTTCTTAATAAATAAATGGCTAATGCTGCTATTAGTGTTAAAGTAATGGCTAAAATATTAGGATCAACCAATAATGTTGCTACAACTAAAACGCCAAATGCAAATCCTATAATTAAATAAATACCGGGTAAACCTTCTCGGTACATTGCTATAAAAAAACTTAAATAAACTAATGCCAATCCTGTTTCGTGTTGTAAACGAGATAGTAATGCAGGAAATAAAACAATTCCAAAAGCAATTAATTGAGATTTGAATTTGGTGAAATCTGTTTCTTGCCTTGAAAGAAATTTTGCTAATGCAAGTGCTGTAAATATTTTGCAAAGCTCTGCAGGTTGTATATTAAAACCTCCGCCTAACGGTATCCAGCTTTTTGATCCATTAACGTTTCTTCCTATAACAAATGTTGCTAACATTAATACAATACCAAAAGCATACATTAAATTAGCAAATGCCGTAAATAATTTACTATCTGCCAATAAAATAAATGTGGCAACAATAGTGCAAATGCCTATAAAAATTAATTGTTTGCTGTAATTAGTTTTTCCGCCAAGAAAAGAGGCTATCCAATCTGTATCGGGTTTGTATTCAACCATAAAAACACATAGTAAACCTGTACACAATAACATTGCATACAATAGTATAAGCAACCAATCTACTCCGTGTGATACATTGTTTTTATTGCTCATGCTATATAGTGCTTTTTCTTTTTTTCATTATTTAAAAATGCTGCAACAATAGTATTTGTTTTCTTTTTTGGAGAAGAATCTTTTGTAGGGTTATTTTTTTCTTTATTAGGTATATTTTTAATTTCAGGAGATATTTCTTCCTCGTCAATAGAATCAATATTTTCTTTATTCATTTTTTCTTGCAACTTTTTAGATTCTCTTATTTGTTTTAGAGAATCTCTTTTTGCCATTTCTAAACGCATTCTTTGTGGTATTAGATTGGTATTTTCAAGTTGTATTAATTGAGCATTTCTTTCGGGGCCTGTAATAGAATCTCTTAAATATTTTTCAACCATTAAACTTGCAATAGGTGCTGCAAACCATGCTCCTTGTCCTGCATTTTCGCACATTACGGCAATAGCAATTTTAGGGTTATCTCTTGGTGCAAATGCACCAAAGAAAGAGTGATCTTGTTGTTTAATACCATGATCGTAATTTTCAACAGTTCCTGTTTTGCCGCACATCACTATGCCGGCAATTTTTGATCTTCCTGCTGCTGTTCCGTAATCAACAACAGCTTGCATTCCATCTTGCACGGCGGTATAAACAGAATCTGGTATTCTATTATCTGTATGGTGTTTTATTTTATATGCTTTAAGCATATTGTATTCATCTCCACCTTCAATAGAATCTACAACATGTGGTGTGTAATACCATCCTTTATTGGCAATAATAGTCATTACGTTTGCCAATTGTATTAAAGTAGTTTGTACTTCGCCTTGCCCAATTGCATTGGAGATAAGGTTACAAGCATAAAATTTTCCTCCATTTTTTTTTCTGTAATAAGCGGATGTTGGAAGATTTCCTTTTTTTTCTGAAGGCAAATCAACACCTAATTTTGAACCTAATCCAAATGAGGAGGCATAGGTATTAAAAACAGTTAAGGCACTATCTGCACCGCCGTATCTTGGTTGTTCTAATAATCTTTTAAATACGGTTGAGAAATATGTATTATCACTATGTGCAACAGCGTTTGTAAAATTAAAAGTTCCTTTATCTAAACATTTAGGTTTTCCATTACCGCAACCGGTAAAATATCCCGGACATGTGATAGTGGTTTTTTCGTCTATAACACCTTCGGTTAAACCAATAATACCTGAAACTGTTTTAAATGTTGAGCCGGGAGAATACATGTTTCCTAAGGGTCTGTTATTAAACGGAAGGCGGGGGTCTAATAACAATTCTGCAAAATGTTTTCTTCTTTCGCTGCCTGTTAAATAGTTGGGGTTATAAGTTGGGGCACTAATCATACAAAGAATGCCACCTGTTTTAGGATTGATGGCAACAATGGCTCCTACTTTGTTTTTCATTAAACGTTCTCCTAATGCTTGCAAATCAACATCAATGCTTGTGTAAAGGTTTCTTCCTGCAACGGCACTGGTATCGTACATGCCATTTTCGTAAGATCCTTGAATGCGGCTTTTGTTGTCTTTTATATATCTTTTTACGCCACGTTCTCCCATTAAAACTTTTTCATAAGTGCGTTCAAGTCCAGACATTCCGGTGTAGTCATTCATTTCATAACCTTCATCTTTATGTTTGCGTAAAAATGTTGTATCTACTTCACCAATATATCCAAGAATGTTTGCACCAATATTGTAAGGGTATGTTCTTGCTTTTCTTTCATTTAAAATAAACCCTGGAAATTTATACATGTTTTCATTTAGCTTGGCATACATTTCATCTGATAGTAATGCTTCAAAAGTACTTGGACGAACAGCAGTATTTTTAAATATAATTTCTTTCATTCGTTTTCTGTACTCGGTGGTATCTATACCTAATAAATTGCATAAAGTGGCAGTATCTGTGCCTTTTGTTTCAGATGGAGTAACTACTAAATCAAACGTAATATTATTTTGAAGAAGTGCTTTTCTTTTTCTATCGAAAATAATGCCTCTATCAGGGTAAATAACTTTTCTAAAGATAGCATTGCTTTCTGCGGCCATTTTATATTTTGATGAAAACACCTGCAAATGCACTAACTGTGCAGTAATTATAATGAATACGGCAAGAAATATTATTTGAATAATTCTACTACGACTTTGGTTGAATGCAGGCATATTTTAATTGATACGGAATTGAAATGAAGTAATTGCAATAAATTAATTGTTACAAAATTGAAGTATTGATTTGATATGCTGCATTTTTATTTGCTAAAATTTATTCAGCATTGTGAATGATTGTTGAAACTATAAATTAAGCAGCATTGGTACGGTATTTTGCTTTGCGAAAAAAAAGCATTTCTGTAATAAAAATGAGTAATAAACTAATTCCTGTTGTAGCTGCAACTTTTCCAATAAAGAAAATAAAATTACCAAACTGCAACCATTCAATTAATACTAAATAAAAATGATGTATAAATGTAAGTAACACCACGTATAAACTGTACGGGGCCCAACCCATGCTTTTAATTGAAGGCTCAATATAGCTTCGTTCTGTAGTTTCTTGAGGTATTAAAAGGTTTAGTAAAAAGGGTCTTATATAGGCTATTAATGTGCAACAGGTTGCATGTAATCCATAGGTTCCTGAAAAATAATCTAATGCTAATCCATATATAAAAGCAATAAGTAATAATACAAAGCGATTGATATTAAATGGTAGCCATAGTATGAATAAGAAATATAAGTATGGTACAATAAACTGATGTAGTGGTGGTACTTTATCTAATACATAAATTTGTACGAGTAAGAAAAATATAAACCGTAATATGTTTTTTACAATGCTACTCATTAACTTTTGGTTTAGTATTTTCTAATAAATTTTGCTCGATAAATCTTACATTGGCAATAATGTTTACATATTGTATGGTATAAAAATTTGTAGCTGTTTTTATTTTTAAAGTATAAAAATTACTTGAGGGCTCGCTTGAAATTGTTTCAACTGTTCCAATCATAACATTAGGAGGGAAATTAGCAGAATAGGTGCTGGTTACAACCGTATCTCCTTTCATAACTTTTGCTGCTTTTGAAATATTTTTTAGTGTTAAATAAGAAGGATCTTTTCCATCCCATTCTATGCTTCCAAAATTATTATCGCGTTTAAGCATGGCACTTACTTTACTGTTTCTATGCAACAAACTCATTACTCTGCAATAATTTTCACTTAAATCTAAAACAACACCTACAATACCTTGTGGACTAACTACAGCCATTCCTTTTTTTACGCCTTGTTTACTTCCTCTTTCTAAAATTAAATAATTGTTTTGAAGTGTTACAGTATTGCCTACTACCATTGCAGGTAAATAAATAAATTTTCTGTGCCTATGCAAACTATCGGTTGTGGTAGTGTCTATTATAATTTTTTTTAAACTATCCGGATAGGCAAAGTTTTCTTTCAATTCATTACTTAATCTGGTATTTTCTTCACTTAATTGTTGGTTAATTTCTTTTAAATGAAAGTAAGAATGAATACCTGCATATTGTTTATCAACCTTGCCAACAATTTCTGTAGTGGTGTTTGTAAAAAAAGCTTCGTGTGTTTTGCTACTTTTTGTTAGCATAACAATACAAATTATTTGCATTATTATAAAGCAAATAAATATAAAAAAACGCCGTATAAAAAGAAAAATGTTCTTCACAAATACAAGTTACAAGAAACAAGAAACAATTTTAATAAAAATCTTGTTGCTTATTTTTTGTAGTTAGAATCTTTATTTAATTTATTTCATTATGAATGGGAAGCGTTGATAGTTTTTTAGTGCTAAACCTGTACCGCGAACTACACTTTTTAATGGGTCATCTGCAATGTGAACAGGTAGTTTAATTTTTGCACTTAATCTTTTATCTAAACCTCTTAATAATGCACCACCGCCTGTTAAATACAAACCTCTTCTGTATATATCTGCAGCAAGTTCCGGAGGCGTGGTTTCTAATGCTTTTAAAATGGCTTCTTCAATTTTAAAAATACTTTTATCTAAGGCTTCTGCAATTTCTTGATAGCTTACCATGATTTGTTTGGGAATGCCGGTTACTAAATCTCTACCGTTTACGGGTAAATCATCTGGTGGATTATCTAAATCTTTTATGGCAGCACCAATATTAATTTTAATTTGTTCGGCAGTACGTTCTCCAATTAATAAACTATGATATCGGCGTAAGGCTTCCATAATATCGGCAGTAAATTCATCTCCGGCAATTCTTATGCTTTGGTCGCAAACAATTCCTGCTAAAGCAATAACGGTAATACCTGTTGTTCCGCCACCAATATCAATAATCATATTTCCTACAGGTTCTTCAACATCAATTCCAATACCCAATGCAGCTGCCATTGGTTCGTGAATCATATATACTTCTTTGGCACCTGCTTGTTCTGCACTATCTCTTACGGCACGTTTTTCTACTTCAGTAATAGAAGAAGGAATGCAAATAATCATTCTCCAACTTGGTGGAAATAATGGTTTTTTTGGATATACTAATTTAATTAATTCACGAATCATTAATTCGGCTGCATTAAAATCGGCAATTACACCATCTTTTAAAGGTCTTACAGTTCTAATGCTTTCATGTGTTTTTTCGTGCATTAATAAAGCTTTCTTACCAACGGCAAGTACTTCTTTTGGGTTGTTGCGGTTTAAGGCTACAATGCTAGGCTCATTTACCACAATTTCATCGTTGTGAATAATTAAGGTATTAGCAGTGCCTAAATCCATTGCTATTTCTTGTGTTAAAAAATTAAATAGTGCCATTGTATAAAGTTCCTATGATTTTTAATTTGATTTTGGCAAAGGTGAACGAAAATAACTGAAATATCAAAGCAAAATATGTGGTTTTTAAAGGGTTGTACAGAATATTCACAAAGTTGTAAAAAATATTGGAGGAATTTTATTTGGCGGCCTACAATAAAATCTGTAATAGTTGTAGGATTTATTCAAAATGTTTTAGTGTATTTAATATCTTCCAATACTTAATAACACTAAGGTGCAGCCATTTAAAACTTCAATTCCTTTAGATTTTGCAATAATCTCTAATTCATTGTTTTCTGCACCAGGATTAAAAATAATTCTTTTAGGGTTTAACGAAAGAATGTAATTATAATATTGTTGTTGATTTTCTGCACTTAAATAAATAGTGATGGTGTCTAAATCTGCTATTTGAATTTGATGGGTAATAATAGAAGTATTACCAATTTTTCCGGCTTTTCTTCCAAGAGCTATTACAGGATAATTTTTGGCAACTAATCGTTCAACGGCTATATAACTATATCTCGTCGGATTTTCTGAAGCACCTAAAACTAATGTTTTTTTCGTCATTCAAAATTATTCAAGTAGTAAAAATACTCATTTTATTTTTATATTTTTATTAGTGGTTGTTGTTTATAAAATTTAATGTATATCTTAATCCAATCGCCCTTCTAATTAAATTAATAAATATTTATTTCAATAATATTTTTAATATAAAACCAAAACAAAATGAAACGTATTTTATTTTTTTTGTGCTTTGCTTTTTTAGTAAACATTGCATTAGCACAAGGCAATTCTAAAATTGTTGATAAAACCAAAAATTATAAAAAGTACGATGGTTATTTTACTTTTTGGTGGGATGCAACTAACGGAAAAATTTGGTTACAGGTTGATAAGTTAGATAAAGAATTTCTATATGTGAATTCATTACCGGCAGGATTGGGTTCTAATGATATTGGATTAGACCGTGGACAAATAGGAAACACAAGAATTGTTTATTTTAATAAGGTAGGAAAAAAATTATTGCTTGTACAACCCAACTATGCGTATCGTGCAAGCAGTAATGATTTGAATGAACAAAAAGCAGTTAAAGAATCATTCGCTCAATCCATCATTGCAAGTTTTGTAATAGATGAAGATGAGGGAGATAAAGTATTGGTTGATGCTACTAATTTCTTTTTAAGAGATGCTCATGGTGTGGCAGATAGAATACGAAATATGAAACAAGGTATTTATCAATTTAATGAAAGTCGTTCTGCAATTTATCTTCCCAACACAAAAAATTTCCCTTTAAACAGTGAGTTTGAAGCAACCATAACTTTTACGGGTGGAAGTGATGCAGGGCGTTATATAACAAGCGTAACACCAAGTGCAGAAGCCATAACTGTAAGAATGCATCATTCATTTGTGCAATTGCCCGATAATAATTATAAACCACGTAAGTATGATGTTAGAAGCGGATATTTTGGTATTTCTTATTACGATTATAGCTCACCGTTTAGTGAACAAATTCAACAAATGTTTATTGCAAGACATCGGTTACAAAAGAAAAACCCCAACGATGCCCTAAGTGAACCTGTAAAACCAATTATATATTATTTAGATAATGGAACACCCGAACCCATACGTTCTGCATTATTAGATGGTGCTCGTTGGTGGAATCAGGCATTTGAAGCAGCAGGATATAAAAATGCATTTATTGTAAAAATTTTACCTGATGATGCTGACCCCATGGATATTAGATATAACATAATTAATTGGGTACATCGTTCTTCAAGAGGATGGAGTTATGGTGCAAGTATAACAGACCCAAGAACTGGTGAAATTATTAAAGGACAAGTTACTTTAGGTTCTTTACGCGTAAGGCAAGATTATTTAATTTTTACAGGATTATTATCTCCGTTTGAAACAGGAAAACCCGCACCCGAAACTATGAAACAAGCCGCCATACAGCGTTTGAGGCAATTGGCTGCACATGAAGTTGGCCATACATTAGGCTTGCAACACAACTATGCAGCAAGTTATAATAACAGAGCTTCGGTTATGGATTATCCGAGTCCTAATATTTTTATAAATGCAAAAGGTGAAATGGATTTTTCTAAAATTTATACTCATGAAATTGGCGAATGGGATAAACGTGCTATTATGTATGGCTACTCAGATTTTTCTACAGCACCCGATGAAAATATATTATTAAATAAATTATTAGAAGAAAATTCTAAAAATGGATTATTGTTTATTGCAGATGTTGATGCACGTGCTGCAAATGGATTACATCCTTATGCACATCTTTGGGATAACGGAAAAGATGCAAGTGATGAGTTGAAAAATGTATTAGCTGTTAGAGAAAAAGCATTGCAGCAATTTTCTGAAAATAATATTTCAACTAATACACCTTTATCAAAATTAGAAGATGTATTAGTACCTATTTATAATTATCATCGTTATCAGTTAGAAGCTGTTTGTAAATTAATTGGCGGAATGAATTATAGTTATGCTGTAAAAGGAGATATGAATCAAATTAAACCAACTATTCTTTCTAACACCATACAAAATAAAGCTTTGCAAGCAGCACTTAATTGTTTAAATGAAAATATATTAACTATCCCTAATAAAATAATTGAATTAATTCCGCCACGCCCACCAATGTATTATAATGTAGGAGAGTTGTTTCAAAAAAGAACAGGTTTAAATTTTGATGCATTGGCTGCTGCAGAAGCATTGGCAAATTATGAATTAGAATTTTTATTTAATGCTGATAGAGCAAACAGATTGGTACAGTTTAAAGCAGAAGCCAATACTTTAGGTTGGGATGATGTATTAGATGCTATTATTAATAAAACATGGAAAACAACGCTACAAACGGGTTTAAAAAAAGAAGTGCAATTGCAAACGCAACAAATGGTATTAAGTTGGTTAATAAGCTTAAGCATGAATGATAGAGCTAACTATGCAGTAAAATCTATTTGCTTTGATAGATTACAACAAATAAAGAAATATTGTACAGAACAAATGAAAATGAATTCAACTTTAAAAGCACATTATAGCTATGCTATTGAAAGAATTGATAAACCGAAAGATATAATTGTACCACAGCATAAAGATATCGCACCCGGAGCACCTATTGGTTGCGATTGGGAAGAATATGAATAAAATATTATTAATACTACAGTTTATAAAGCCCCTTGTATAAGGGGTTTTTATTTTGCAAATAGTATAACAAGTTTGTAGATGAAACATTACAAACTATTTTGAATAAAGCATTTATATTCGTAAGAGAAATTCAATTTATTCTTAGAAAAACACTAGGTATGTCTTTATTCTGTAAAAACATATTTGCAACGGCAAAAAATACTTTTGCATTATATGTACTTTTAATATTTATTTCTTCTTGCAATAAAAGCGATTTTAATTTTGATAAGTTAGCTGCAAATCAATGGGATGCAACGTTTGCTGTTCCATTAATAAACTCAACAATAAACTTAAACGATATTAATTTACCTGCAAATTGTTATTTAAAAGTAGAAGCAGATAATTCACAAAGCATTGTTTATACAGGTAATTTTGCAACAGTAAAATCAACTGATTTTATTACTCAATTAAACTCAATTCCGGTAAATACAATTTATAATTTAAATGTAACCGATTTAGCAGCGTTTAACACAATATCCATTGGCTCGTCGTATCAAACTACATCTTCTCAAATAATAAATCTATCTGCACAAACAACTAATGGTGCTGTTATGGATTTAGATTCTGTTATTTTAAAAAGCGGAATATTAAACTTACAAATACAAAATACTTTCTCACATAAAGCAACTGTGGTAATTGCTATTCCTGCAATAAAAAAATCGGGAATAAGTATTAGCAATACAATTAATTTGAATGCAAATGCAACAACTCAATTAAATATTGATTTATCGAATGCTAAAATTGATTTAACTAAAAACGGAACTACTGAAAATAAAATTGAAATTATTTATACAACAACCATAACTAAAGAAAATAATAATTCAACAGGAAATATTGTTTATTCGGGTGCAGTGAATAATGCTACGTATAAAATTTTATTTGGAGATGTACATCAGCAAACAATGATGAATAAAGGGTTTGATAGTATTAATATTCCTATTTTTAAGAGCATCAAAAAAACAGAAGGCATTATTTTAAATAATGCAAATATTCAATTAAATTTTAATAATACGTTTGGTATTCCCTTCAGTACATCGTTTATTTCTATAAAAGGGTTTAATCCGCAACAAGGAAATTTCTATTTGAATACTTCTAATATTAATCCTACAAATTTTATTGTAAATGCTGCATTGCAAGGTCAAACATCAACAGCATCGTTAACGCTTAATCAAACTAATCCAATTGCATCGGGTAGCAACTTAAGTTTAAATGGGTTCTTAAATAATATGCCTTATAATATTGTTCCTAAAGCTAATACACAAACTAACCCTTCAGGTGTAATATTACCATTGTATAAAAATTTTATAGCAGATACAAGTAGTGCATCTGTATCGGGAATTGTTACTATTCCTTTAGATGGTAAAATACAAGGGTTTAATATAAAAGATACTTTTAATTTTAGTTTTGGCTCTGTAAATAATGTTGAATCATTTACAATAAGAACCTTAATCAATAATGGCTTTCCTGTGAGCCTTGCAAGTAAATTAATTTTTACAGATGAATTTTATAATATCGTCTACACATTAGATGGAGCAAGTAATCCCATTATTAATAGCGGAACAATAGATGCAACTACAAGTAAGGTAATTACGCCTACAACAACTACCTCAGAATTTTTAATTGGTGGGACTACCGTTCCTAATTTATACAAAGTAAAAAAAGTTGTTATGCAATTGAATATTGCAAGTGTAGCAAATGGACAACAAAATGTAAAAATTTATGCCGATAATAATTTGAATTTTATAATGGGCATTAAAGCAAAATTAAAATTGTAGTAACCAATGGTGAAACAATTGTACAAATATGTTATTCTTTTAATGTTAATACTGGCAAATATTTCAACAAATTGCCAAAAAAATTTAACGTTATATAATATGCATACTATTCCTCAGGCAATGCAAGAAAACCCTGGCATTATGCCTATGCAAAAAGGCCATTTAAGCTTGCCGTTAATATCATCAAATTATTTTGGTTTTAGTAATTCAGGGTTTGCTTATGCTGATTTAATTAAAAGAAGAAACGATGACTCATTAATATTTACAGTTGATAATATGCTTAGCAAACTTTCTTCAAATAATTATTTTACAACATCAATAAGAATAAATATTTTATCATTCGGTTTCAGAGTTAAAAAAAATTATTTTTCATTCAACATAATTGGCAAGAATGATAATTATATAAATTATCCAAAAGATTTCATGACACTTTTGTTGAAAGGGAATGATGCATTTTTGGGTACAACTTCAAATTTTAATTTAAAACAGGAATCAACAGCATATATTGAATATAGTGTAGGGTTTACACATGAAACGAGAAATAAAAAATTAAGTTACGGTGGAAGAGTAAAGATGTTTTCGGGTATTGCTAATATACAAACCAACCGAGCAGAATTTTCTTTATTTACCAATGATAAAAGCTATGCAATTACCGCAAACTCTAATATAAGTGTTAATGCAGCTTCTTTAGATACAGGAAATATTTCTAATATTTTTAAACCCAATCAAAACATAATGGGAGCTAATCAAGGCTTTGGTTTTGATGTTGGGTTTCAATATAAAATAACCAAACGCATAAGTATTTCTGCAAGTGCTTTAGATGTTGGAAGCACTATTCAATGGAATGAACGCGTAGTGAATTATAATACAAAACCCGGAGGTAATATATTTAACTTTAATGGCTTTGACATTAAAACAATTTTTAATAATAATGGATCGTTGCAAAAATCAATTGATAGTCTATCTGATAGTGCACATCATTTATTAGATTTAAATAAAACACGCAATACTTATACAAGTATTATCTCTACTAAATTGTATGGAGGAATAACGTATCAATTTTCAAGAAATATAAATGTTGGAATACTTGTATTTTCGAAACAAATAGATAATAATTGGCAAACAAGTACTGCATTTTCTATTAATACACGGATAGGAAAAGTACTTAGCAGCTCAATAAGTTATAACATTAATAATTATTCAAATAATAATGTTGGATTGGGCTTGGCTGTTAATCCCGGTAATATGCAATTTTATGTTGTAAGTGATAATATAACACCATTATTTGATGCAACGCATGTAAAAAATACTAATATAAGATTTGGGATGAATTTTATATTTGGTAAAATACGCAACCCATCTTTTGTTGAAGGAAGAAATGAAAAAGAGGTTTTTTTAGACAAGTTTAATGCTATACAACATAGCAAATACAAGCAATTTAAAAAAACGGAAAGAAGAAAAAGGCAAATTGAAAAAGATTAAACAACTATTCTTCAATTGCTTTGTTTAAAAAATAAATTAATGGTTGCATCGTTTCAAATGCAGAAATAACTTTTTTAATTAAATTTTTATTAGTTAAATCTTCATCTTCAATTTTTATTGAAATAATAAAGCTTTTCAATTTTAAATATTCAATTGCAAGATTGTTTTCTTCATAACCTTTTGGCGGACGAGATAAAATATATTCTTTATCTCTTCTTAAATCTTTAAAAAGTAGTTTGAAGTTTTTGTTGTTCACTATATTTTTAAATTCATTAAAATTATAGTCTATTTCTTGTCGTATTTTTTTTAATTCAGGAGGCATTGGCATCCATAATCCTCCTGCAATAAAACATGCCTCAGGTTCTAAGTGAAAATAATACCCTGCAGTCATTGCTTTTTTTCCGCCTTGGTTAAAACTTGCACCCATATTGGTTTTGTAAGGAGATTTGTTTTTGCTGAAACGTACATCTCTATTAATTCTAAATATGCATTGTTTGGCATCAAGCCCGGTAAGTGTGGTGTCTTTTTTTTGCAATTCATTTATAATGCTTGTAACAAAATTTAGGAAATCTATTTTAGCAGCATCATAATTTTTTCTATTCTTTTCAAACCATTCTTTGTTATTATTCTTCTTTAAATCTTTTAAGAATTGGATAGTTGTTGAATGAAACATAATAATTATTTTAATATTTATATTTCAATTAAATTGGTTGTAGTTATTATATGCTTCAATGCATCTAATAATTTGTCTAAATCTTTTTGTGAATTGAATGCTTGTATAGAAAAGCGAATAAATACTTTATCATCGTGTCTCATAACCGGTATTTCAATTTTGTATTTATTGTACAGCAACGCTTTTAATTTCTCGGGTTCTTTTGTTTTAATATTAGTGCTATATAGTTGTACTAAAAAATCATTTGTAATAGGGCAGAGTGGTTGTGTATTCAACAAATTACATATTGTTGCAGCGTTTTGTAAAACCAATTCTCGGCATTGTGCAGATACATTACTCCAATTATGTTGTTGCATAAATTCGATGGCTGTTGGTGTGGTAAGAAATGCCGAAAAATCTCTTGTGCCTTGTGTTTGATGCCAATCTAAAAAAATGGAGTGTGAAGGAAATGTAGCTTTGTAGCCCCAACTTATAATTAAAGGAGGGAATAACAATTGCAATTCTTTTTTAATATATAAAAATGAATTTCCTTTAGCAGTCATCATCCATTTATGGCAAGCACCAATATAAATATCTGCTTGTAATGTTTGTAAGTTTAATGGTATCTGTCCCGGTGCATGAGCACCATCAACAAACGTGATTAAACCATATTCTTTGGCTTTAGCACAAATTTCTTCAACCGGAAAACGTAATCCTGTGCTGCTGGTAATATGGCTTATAAAAACCATTTTTGTTTTAGAGGTTAAACCTTTAAAAAATTGATTTACAAAATCTTCTTTTGTGGTAAGTGGTAATTGTATATGCTGGCGAACATATTTTGCTCCTACTTTTTCACAATAATAATTCCATGTTTTATCGCATGCACCATATTCTAAATTTGTTGTAAGAATTTCATCTCCTTCTTGTAAAGGAAACCCTTTGGCAATAATATTTGTAGCGTAAGAAGGGTTGGTTATATACACTACATCATCAGCATTGCAATTAATGTATTGTGCCAATGCTTCACGCGATTGTTTTAAATACTCTAAACCTTTTACAGTTATAAATTGTACAGGCTCTTGTTCTAACTCTAATTGGTATTGTTGATATTTTTCAAATACAGGTTTTACTGCTGCACCAAACGATCCGAAGTTTAAAAAAGTAATGTTAGGATTTAATAAAAAATACGATGATAAATTATTGTTCATAATATATTAGGTTATCTTTTTTATAAAATTCACAGAAGAATTTATTGTGCAACAAATCCTAAACATTCAATTATTTATTGAAGTAAGAAACTTTGCATTGTTGCAAAAAGAATATGATAGTGAAGATAAATTATTTAATACAACAATTTATGCGTAAAATAAATCTAACAATAAAGAAGGCATTAAACCAATTACAATAATTAAAGCAGCAATAATTATAAGAAGCACTTTAAAGAAAGGTTTTATTTCTGTTGTTTCTGCATTGCCTTCTTTAAAATACATTGCTTGTATAACTCTGAAATAATAATAAACACTTACTGCAGCAAATAATACGGCAACTATTACTAACCATAGGTTACGGGTACTTTCTTTTAATGCACTTGCTAACATATAATATTTAGCAAAGAAGCCTGCAGTTAAAGGAATTCCGGCTAATGATAATAGAAATATTGTATTGGTTGCAGCTAATACAGGTTTTGATTTTGCTAATCCGTTATAACCTTCGTAAGTGTAATCTTTCATTTTTGTTAATACGGCAAAAGTGCCAATAGTTGCCAAACTGTATGCAACAGTGTATAACAGTATTCCTTGTTTGCCGAAGTCGTTAGGATTGTATAATGCAAACAGCATAAAGCCTGCGTGTGCAATGCTTGAGTATGCCAACATACGTTTTACGCTTTGTTGAAATACGGCTGTAATATTTCCTGCTAATAAAGTAAGTATTATAATTAATGGTAATAATATTTTCCATGAGTAGCTCATATCAACAGATCTCAATTCAAACAACCTTATAAATGCAATAAACCCTGCTGTTTTTACTATAGTTGCCATGAAAGAAGTAAAAACTGAAGGGGCTCCATCGTACACATCGGGTGTCCAAAAATGAAAAGGTGCTGCTGAAACTTTAAATGCAAGAGAAATAAAAATAAACAATAAACCTAAAGGCAATAATATGCGAAGCGTTTGTTGTATTTCATTTGCATTTTTACCTATACCAGCTTCAATAGCAAACAAACCTGTTCCGCCATAATACAATGCAATACCCATTAATAAAATGCCGGTTGAGAATGAGCCCATTAAAAAATATTTTAATCCGGCTTCATTGCTTTTTAAATTCTTTTTTTCAGAGGCTGTAAGAACAAATAATGGTATTGTCATTATTTCAACACCTAAAAACAACATTAGTAAATTGTTGTATGAAGAAAGAATAGTTGCACCACATAATGAGAAAAATAAGAGTGCAAAATATTCTGCACCATAGGTTCCTGCTTTTGCAATTTCATCTCCGCTTAATAAAACATATAATAAAGTAAGAGAAATGATAATGGTATTAAAAAACATTCCAAACCTGTTTTTGGCAAGCATTCCATGGGTTTCTATATGTATGTTGAATAGGTTGTAATACTCGGCCAAATGGCTTCCTAATAAAATAAATAATAATATAATGGCAAGTGATTGAATACTTGCATTGTTCTTTATAACAATACCTCCCAGCATCATTACAACTCCAATTAAAGCAGAAAAAATTATTGCATTCATAAACACCCAATTCGGCCCTTTCGGGCAATTTTTTATTTTATATTTCTGTTTTTATCAACTTTATTATTTTACCAAATTAAGCATTGGTTGCGGATATATACCTAACACAATAATTATTGTTACTAAAATAATTAAAGCTGTTTTTATATTACTGCTAATATCCACTGCTTTTTCTGTTAGTGCAACAGTGTTTCCATAAAATATTTTTTGTACCATATTTAAAGTATATACGGCACTTAAAATGATGGTAGTACCAGCAATTGCTGCTATTAAAATATTATGTTGAAATAATCCGTTCAGCATTAAAAACTCTCCTATAAATGAGCTGGCTAAAGGCAATGCCACATTAGCAAATGCTAATACAACAATAAATATTGCAAGAGCCGGAGCTTTTTGTGCTAAACCACCTAACTCACTTAATTTACGAGTGCCTAATTGTTGTTCAACTGCATCTGCAACAACCCATAAACCAATTACAACAATACCATGATTAAACATTTGAATTAATACGCCTTGCATGGCCATATTATTTTGAGAAAAAATAGCAGCACACATTAAACCAATATGTGCAATAGAAGAATAAGCTATCATTCGTTTAAGATCATCTTGCTTTATGGCAATTAATGATGCATAAACAATTCCAATTGTAGATAATATGATTATTATATTATTGAAATGATTAACTGCTTCTGGAAAAATTGGAATTACCCAACGTATTACCGCAAAAATTCCCATTTTAGCCATTACACCACTTAATGCCATTGTTACGCCTGTTGATGATTGTTCGTAAGTATCTGGCTGCCATGTATGAAAAGGGAACATAGGCATTTTAATAGCAAATGCTATAAAGAATAACCAAAATAATATGGATTGTTGTTGATGAGATAAATGAAGATTATAAAATGATTCTAAAGAGAAAGTTTGATTGGGTGTTTGAAAGTACAAATAAATAATTCCGCAAAGCATAATTAAAGAGCCGGTAAACGTATATACAAAAAATTTAAATGTAACTTGTATTCTCTTTTCGCCACCCCACATGGAGCATAAAAAATAAGCCGGTATTAATGCTAATTCCCAAAAGAAATAAAATAATAAAGCATCGGTTGTTGTAAATACGCCCATAAACCCTGCTTGCATTAATAACATTAATGCATAAAAACTTTTACTGTTTTTATATTCGTTTTTATTAATTGCAATAAATATTATTAAGAAAGAAATAGCAGTTAATAAACAAAGCATTTTGCTCATTCCATCTATCTTAAAAGAAAAATTACTGCTTAACATGGTTAACCATACTGCATTAAATTGTAAATTACTTGGAGGAAGAAAATAAATGCCTGCAATAATTAATGTTGTTGAAATTATTGTAGAAAACAAAGCCCAAGCTTTAACAACTTTTGCATTTTGTAAACCGAAAGAAACTAAACCGGTTAATAAGGGTATTAATATAAGCCAAACAGGAACCATAGATATTTTTTACAATTCAATTAGAAATATTTATAAAAAAAACTGAGAATATGATTGTCGTTAATCCAAACATATATCAGTACAATTATTGCTAAAACCATAAATAAAATGTAACCGCCTACTAAACCATTTTGCAATAAACGTAATTGTCTTGCAGAATAGTTAACCAATTTTCCTACACCATTAACCATTCCATCTATACCTTTTCTTTCAATAATATTTTTAAAGAAGCCACCTAAATTGTTGAGTGGCTTTACAATAATATTGTCATACAATTCATCAACATACCATTTATTTTCTAATACTTTAGCAAAGCCATGTGTTTCTTGCAATTCAGGTTTTTTACTAAATTTATTTATTGCTATAATAATTGCTATTACTGCAATGGCAACAGAAATGCCCATTAACATATATTCGGTTGAATGAGCAGATTTGTGTACAATTTCTGATGTTAATGCAGGCGATAAAAATTGATGTAATGAACTATGCCCACCTAAAACTTCAGGAACATTAAAAAATCCGCCAATAATACTTAATGCTGCTAAAACAATTAAAGGAATAGTCATAGCAGTAGGGCTTTCATGTAAGTGTTGTGCTTGATTATTTGTACCTCTGAAATTTCCTAAAAAAGTTGTTGCATATAATCTAAACATGTAGAATGCAGTTAGTGCAGCAGTAGCAACACCAATACCCCAATAAATTGAATTTTTTTCGTAAGCTGCTGCTAATATTTCATCTTTAGAAAAGAAACCACTAAATGGCGGAATACCTGATATAGCAATACAACCTACTAAGAATGTAATATGTGTAATGGGTAAATATTTTTTTAATCCACCCATTTTTCTCATGTCTTGTTCATGATGCATTGCATGAATAACAGATCCAGCACCTAAGAATAATAACGCTTTAAAAAATGCATGTGTCATTACATGAAATACAGCACCTGTATATGCTCCAACACCTAAACCTAAAAACATATATCCTAATTGGCTAACTGTTGAGTATGCTAATACTTTTTTAATATCATTTTGTTTAATGGCAATTGTTGCAGCAAATAAAGCGGTTGCAAGACCAACTATTGCAACTAAGTGTTGTGTAATTTCACTTAAAGAATATAATATATTACTTCTTGCAATCATATAAATACCTGCTGTAACCATTGTTGCAGCATGTATTAATGCTGATACGGGTGTTGGGCCTGCCATTGCATCGGGTAACCAAGTGTATAATGGTATTTGTGCACTTTTACCCATTGCACCAACAAATAATAAAATGGTAATGCCTGTAATATCTGTTGAAGAAAAACTAGAAGCTGCAGCAAAAACATCGGTATAATTTACTGTTCCAATTTTTGCAATTATCCAAAATACGGCTAATAAAAATCCTAAGTCGCCAATACGATTCATTATAAATGCTTTCTTGGCTGCATAATTGTAATTATTATTCTTAAACCAAAATCCAATTAATAAATAAGAGCATAAACCAACGCCTTCCCATCCAAAAAACATAATTACATAATTGGCACCCATTACCAATAATAGCATTGAAAATACAAACAGATTTAAGTATGCAAAGTATCTTCCATAATGTTCATTTGTTTCTTCGTGCATATATGCAGCAGAGTACACATGAATTAAAAAACCAATTCCGGTAATTATTAGTAGAAATAAAGAAGATAATTGATCTATTTGAAAAGCAAAAGGAATAACTAATTTATCTATACTTATTAAATTGAAATAGTTTATTATTTGTTCTCCGCTATTTTTTACCTGAAAAAATAATAGAAGACTAATAATAAATGATGCTAATATTACGCCACTGCCTATAACTGCAATTACAGATTTTGATAAACTTTTACGCAACAGCCCGTTAACCAGAAAACCGATTAAGGGTAATAAAGGAATTAAATACACTAACTGATTCATATTAGAAGAATTATGAATTATGAATGAAAGGTTTACTACACTTAACATTCATAACTTAATATTCATAATTAATTTTTAAGTCTGTTTAAAAAATTCACATCTATCGAATGCACATTTCTGAACATCATTACAATAATGGCTAAGCCAATGCTTACTTCTGCGGCAGCTACCACCATTATAAAAAAAACAAATAGTTGCCCTTCAATTCCAACATTACTATTAGTAGCTGTGGCAGCGGCATTGTGCATTTTAGAAAATGCAACCAGTAATAAATTGGCGGCATTTAACATTAGTTCAATACACATAAAAATAATAATGGCATTGCGGCGTATTAGCACACCAATTATACCAATACAAAAAAGCACTAATGCTAAAACGATATAATATTGAATAGGCATACTTCTGTTAATAGTCCATAGGTTAATATACTATGGTGTTTATTTTATAATCATCAAAGTTTATGGGCTTGTGTTGCCATAGACTATTGATTGTTAATCTTTTTTTCCAATAACAACAGCACCAATCATAGCACTTAAAAATAATACACTGCTTATTTCAAATGGTACTACATAATTGCTAAACAATTCTTTTCCTAATACTTTTATTAAACCAATATCACCGGTTTTGGTTATTGCTATTTTACCTTTAATTTCTGTTGCTTGGCGTATTAATGAAATTAAAATAATTAATAAACAACCTCCCGATATTACTCCCGTTAATTTCATCCATAAATTTTTTTGAGGTTCTGTTTCTTTATTTAAGTTCATTAACATTAATACAAATAAAAACAGTACCATTATGGCACCTGCGTAAACTATTATGTTTACAATAGCAATGAACTGTGCATTTAATAATATATAATGACCCGATATAGCAAAGAACACTGTAACCAACCATAATACGCTATGTACAGGGCTTTTGCTTACTACAACCATTATGGCACTAATAACTGCCAGTGCACTTAAAAACCAAAATATAATTTCTGTTATAGCCATAAAACAATTTGCACATTAAATTAATTTATCCCTTTTGCTTTTGCATAACCTTCCGGATCTGTTTTTGGGTTGGGAATTAATAAATTTTCTTTTCCAAACACAAAACTTTCTCTATTAAAATTTGCACCAGCAAATGTTTCACTTAAATAAACTGCATCTTTTGGACAAGCCTCTTCACATAAGCCACAAAATATGCAACGCAACATATTAATTTCATAACGTGCTGCATATTTTTCTTCTCTGTATAAATGTTCTTCGCCCGGTAATCTTTCGGCTGCTTCCATTGTGATAGCTTCTGCAGGACAAGCTACTGCACACAACCCACATGCGGTGCATCTTTCACGTCCTTCCTCATCTCTGTTCAATACATGTAATCCACGAAATACGGGGCTAAAAGGTCTTTTAACTTCAGGGTATTGTATAGTGGGTTTCTTTTTAAATATATGACTAAAAGTTATAATTAAACCTTTTAATATATTCCACAAGTAAGCCTTCTCAATAAAACTTAAAGGTTTACGCTCAACTAATTTTGCTCTATTTGTTAATGTTTGCATTGTAAAATGTTTGCAAATATATTTTTTGTACTTAACTAAACAATTCTATTTTGCTTTTGTTGTGTCACTCACTTGCACGTTTTGTTCTTTAATCTACTTAAATAAAAATCCATACATTCTTCATCTTCATCAATTATACTTTAATTCATTTTGTTTCAGGTTTTTTCTAAACTGCCATTCTACTACAGTAATATTTACCGCAATGAAAAGCCAAATTGTAAATAAATATATTCTATAGTTTGTATCTATAAGCTCAATTTTATTTACATATATTAAACCCAAAAGCGTCAAAATATTTAAAGCATACAAACTAACCAAAGCGGCTCTCCACTTGCCTTTTAGTTTTTTATTTGTAAGAATAAATATACTCATAAATTAATTTTTCTTTTGTTTATAGTAAGCAATGTATTTACCACATTGTATAAAGGTGGTTGCTGTAAGTAAGCCGTAAATACAATCGAATATTATATGTTCCTTTTTAAAGTAAAACAACATCATTGCTGAATAAAAAATCCAAAATAAGCTAATAATTAAAGTTGTTCTTTTTATTGAACTATTCATTTATTTTATTTTTTCAACCATAAAATTACAGCTCCTGTAATCAACATATTTAATAATGCTAATGGTAACATTGTTTTCCAACCCAATTTCATTAATTGGTCGTATCTGAATCTTGGAATTGTCCATCTTACCCACATAAAAAAGAAAATAAATAGTACCACTTTTATCATTAAACATATAACACCTGCTAATGCTAACCAGTTACCCCAATCGGCATGTTTTGCTTCATCAAAAAACGGGATATCGTAACCGCCAAAAAATAAGGTTGCCATTATTACGCTGCTGATAAACATATTAATGTATTCGGCAAATAAATAAAAACCCAATTTCATACTTGAATATTCTTGGTGGTAACCAAAGTTTAATTCGTTTTCTGCTTCGGGTAAATCAAATGGTGTTCTGTTACATTCAGCAAAAGCACAAATTAAGAATAATAAAAAGCCTAATGGTTGGTATACTACATTCCAAAAATGATTGGGTTGCATTTGTTGTTTTACAATTTCGCCTAATTGCAAAGTGCCGGTAATCATTAATAATGCAATTAAACTAATGCCCATTGCTAACTCGTAACTAATTGCTTGAGATGCACCACGCAATGCGGCTAATAAAGAAAATTTATTATTGCTTGCCCAGCCGCCAATCATTATTCCGTAAACGCCTAAACTCACTACGCCAAATACATATAAAATTCCAATATTTATATCGGCAATTTGTAAGGCAATGGTTCTGCCAAAGGCAACTATTTTATCTCCCCAAGGTATTACGGCACAAGTCATTAAAGCGGCAATCATTGCTAAAGTGGGGCCTAAAACAAATAAGAATTTATTTGAGCTGTTAGGAATAATTTCTTCTTTCATTATTAATTTCAAACCATCGGCAAATGGTTGAAATAAACCAAATGGACCAGCTCTGTTGGGGCCTGGTCTGTCTTGTAGTATTGCAGCTACTTTTCGTTCGGCAAAAGTGGTATATAATGCAATACCTAAACTTGCAAATATGATTACTGCAATTAAAATTAATTTTTCAATTAATAAAAACCAATCAATAGAAAGTAGTGTCATCTCTATAAATTATTTATTAAAGTCTGTTGAATGTGCCGGTCCTTTTATTTCACTTAAATCAATATTTGTTCTGTTTACTTCACTTACGTTATGAATATCCATAATTAATCTTGGTTCACGATGCATTAAATCGGGTAAAAACTCTTGTGGCTTTTGTAATTTTTCATAATGCCCTTGTGAAATAACAGAATGTCTATTGATATGTGTTGGTTTTTCAATTACCCAATCACTCACGTGTTTTTTATCAAATCTGCATTCGTTACAAATCCAACCTGTTTTTCCGTTGCTTGCTTCTTTTACTTCGCCCCATTCATCTCTGCGTGCAGTAACTCTGAATACTTCATCTCCACGCATCCATAGGCGTACTTCTCCACAACATTTAGTGCAATTTCTGTGTGCATCTACAGGTTTTGTAAACCATACACGGTTTTTGAAACGGAATGTTTTATCGGTTAATGCACCTACGGGGCAAACATCAATTACGTTTCCAATAAAATCATGTTGTAAATTTTTTTCTATATAAGTAGCAATTTCTGCATGCTCTCCTCTGTCTAATACACCATGTTCTCTTTGTTGAGTTAATTGTTCTGCAGCAAATACGCAGCGGTAGCAAAGTATGCAACGTGTCATGTGCAGTTGAATTTTATCACCTAGGTTTATTTTATGAAAAGTTCTTTTTTCAAATTCATAGCGAGATGCTTCTTTGCCATGCTCGTAACTTAAATCTTGTAAATCACATTCGCCTGCTTGGTCGCAAATGGGGCAATCTAAAGGGTGGTTAATTAATAAAAATTCTACTACACCTTGTCGTGCATCTATAACTTTAGATGAAGTAATGTTTTTTACTTCCATGCCATCCATTACGGTTGTTCTGCAACTGGCAACTAATTTGGGCATTGGGCGTGGGTCTTTTTCTGAGCCTTTGCTTACTTCTACTAAACAGGTACGGCATTTACCGCCACTGCCTTCTAATTTACTGTAGTAGCACATTGCGGGTGGAGCAACATCTC
This sequence comes from Bacteroidota bacterium, assembly GCA_018267705.1. Lineage (GTDB taxonomy): Bacteria > Bacteroidota > Bacteroidia > Chitinophagales > Chitinophagaceae > CW01. The sequence goes on from JAFDXX010000004.1 coordinate 135,590, forward strand.
CACCTATTTTGCGTGCTGCATTTAAAATAGTTGTACCTGCCGGTACTTCTACTGTTATGTTATCAATTGTTACTTTAAGTAATGGTGTTCCTTCTGCCATATTGCCAAGGATATATATTTAATAAATTAATTATTTTCTAATAATATTTCTATTCTGTTTTTTACTGTTTCTGTTCTGTATTTTTCTTCAAATATTTGTTTTGCATTTACAGCCATTTTATCTCTTTCGGGTTTATTGCTAAACATTTGTTTTAGTTTGTTGGCTAAGTCATCTACATTTTCTTTTTCAAACAATAATCCGTTGTGTCCATCAATAATCATTTCAGGAATACCTCCGCTATTACTGCCAACAACTGGTGTTCCTACCGAAAATGCTTCTAAAATTGTGGTAGGAAAATTATCTGCTCTGCTTGGTACTACTAAATAATTAATATGCTGCAAAATTTCATACACTTTATTATATGAAATATTTCCTTCTAAAATTATTCTGTTTTGCAATGTTGCATTATTAATTTCATTTTTTAATTCTTTGTATTGATCTCCATCTCCGGCAATTAATAAAACCACTTCAGGAAAATCATTAGCAATTTTAATAAAAGCTTTTACCAAAATATCTGCACCTTTTGTTCTATTTAACCTTCCAATAAAAGCTATAGTTTGATTATTGCTTGTATTGGTTTGCTTTGCAGATGGAACCGAATTAGGAAACACATATACTTTTTTTTCATTTACCTCAAAATATTTTATCAAATCTTTTTTTCCATACTGCGATGGTGTAAGAATGTGTGTTGCTATGCCAAATATTATTTTTTTTCTTATTATTTTAAGTTTTTGTATCCAACCTAATTTGCCGTGATGATCTTCAATATAGGCATCTACTATTGTTTGATAAAAGCAACAACGATATTTTACATTGAATAGCCATGAAACCAATAGCATTATATTATTTGCCGCAAAACTTGAAATAATAATATCGGGCTTTTTCTTTTTCATTAGTTTAAAAAGAAATATAAAATCTTTTAAACCAGTGGGCCTTTTGCCGGGCCATTCGTATACTGTTAAATTTTGTTTTATAGTATTGTTGTGGTGGCCTGTTTTTTTTGCACTTAGAAAAACAACTTCGTTATTTTCAGAAAAATCAATAGCTAATATTTTTGATTGAATATTAACGGTAGTGTTTATCCAATTGTGTGCTATGTATATGGTTTTACCTGAAATCAAAGAGCTATAGTTTTGTTATGCAGTTATGGGTTGTATTGGATTGGCATAATGTGCTAATCCAAAATTTTTAATTTGTGATTCTTTCGGGTTATTTACATGCCATTCAAACTCATCTCTAAAATGCCTTATGGCTGCGGCAACAGGCCATGCTGCTGCATCTCCTAATGGGCATATGGTATTTCCTTCTATTTTTCTTTGTACATCCCACAATAAATCTATATCACTTAATTTGCCTTGTCCGTGTTCTAACTTGTATAATAATTTATCTAACCAAATGGTTCCTTCACGGCAAGGTGAGCATTGGCCACAACTTTCGTGATGATAAAATCTTGCTAATGTATAAGTATGTTTTACTATGCATTGGTCTTCATCTAATACAATAAATCCGCCGCTACCCATCATACTACCTGTTGCAAAACCTCCATCACTTAAACTTTCGTAGTTCATATAGCGTGTTTCACCTTTGGCTGTTTTTAATAATAAGTTTGCCGGAAGAATAGGAACAGATGAACCACCCGGTATGCAGGCTTTTAATCTTTTTCCGTTAGCAATACCTCCGCAATATTCATCACTATAAATAAATTCTTCTACCGAAATGGTCATATCAATTTCATAAACGCCTGGTTTATTTATATTGCCACAGGCCGAAATTAATTTAGTTCCTGTACTTCTGCCCACACCAATTTTTGCATATTCTTCTCCGCCCATATTAATAATGGGAACAATAGCTGCTAAGGTTTCTACATTGTTTACTACTGTTGGCCTTTCCCATAAACCTTTTATAGCAGGGAATGGTGGTTTAATTCTTGGATTACCGCGTTTGCCTTCTAAACTTTCTATTAATGCAGTTTCTTCTCCACAGATATATGCACCTGCACCGCGTTGTACATGAATGTTGCAGTTAAAACCGGTACCTAAAATATTTTTGCCTAACCAGCCGTTTGTTTTTGCTTCTTCAATGGCTTGTTCTAATATATCTACAATCCAAGCATATTCTCCGCGTATGTATATGTAAGTGTCATTGCTGCCTAAGGCGAATGATGAAACAATTAAACCTTCAATTAATAAATGTGGAAGAAATTCCATCAAATATCGATCTTTAAAAGTTCCGGGTTCACTTTCATCTGCATTGCAAACTAAGTGGCGTGGTACACCTTCGGGTTTTGCAATGAAACTCCATTTCATTCCGGTTGGGAAGCCTGCACCACCACGACCACGTAAGCCGCTTTTTTTAACTTCTTCTACAACTGTATCGGGGCTTAATGTTTTTAAGGCTTTTTCTACGCTTTTGTAGCCGCCTTCTCTGCGATATACATCGTAGTGTTTTATGCCTTCAACATGTGCTTTTTCTAATAATAATTTTTTACTCATGCCCTTAATCTCTATAGAGATTTTTATTTATTTACTTAATTGTTTAATGCTGCATTTTGTTTGCACTCTTCAATAATTGTATCTACTTTTTCTTTGGTTAAATGTTCTTTATAAAACTTTCCCATTTGCATCATAGGGGCGTAGCCGCAAGCTCCCAAACATTCAACTGTTTTTAAAGTAAACATTCCATCCGGTGTTGTTTCGCCTACTTCTATTCCTAATTTTTCTTTTATATAATTGATGATGTTATCACTTCCGTTAATCATACAGGGGCCTGTTTGACAAACTTCAAACACATGTTTGCCAACGGGTTTTAAATTGTACATGCTGTAGAATGTTGCTACTTCGTACACTTCGATAGGTGTAATGTTTAAAAGTTCTGCAACATAGTTCATTGTTTCGGTGCTTAGCCATCCGCCAAAGCTATTTTGTGCTAAATGTAAAACAGGAAGGAGTGCACTTTTTTGTTTTCCTTCAGGATAACGTGCTACCAATCTGTTAAACTCTGTGAGCTGTTGTTCGTTAAATTTCATTCAACATTTATAATTTATTATTCAACATTGTTTTATGCATCTAATTCTCCGGCTATCAAGTTTAAGCTGCTCATGGTAATAATTGCATCACTTAGCATTGATCCTTTTGTTAGTTCGCTGTATGCTTGATAGTATATGAAACTTGGCCTGCGGAAATGTAATCTGTAGGGTGTTCTTCCGCCATCGCTTATTAAGTAATAGCCTAATTCGCCATTGGCACCTTCTACACTAAAATAAACTTCTCCTTTAGGAATTTCTGTTTCGCCCATTACAATTTTAAAATGCCATATTAGTTGCTCCATTTTAGTATATACATCTTTTTTTAGAGGGAGATAATATTCAGGAGCGTTTGCATGATATACTTCTGCCTCGGTGCCTTTGAATTCTTGTACTTTATTGTACGCTTGTTTTATTAAACTTAGGCTTTCCCAAACTTCTTGGCATCTTACCAAAAATCTATCGTAATTATCTCCGGTTTTTCCAATGGGTACAATAAAATTAAAGTCTTGATAACTGCTGTAAGGTGTGTGTATTCTTACATCGTAATCTACACCTGCTGCTCTTAAGTTAGGGCCTGTAAAGCCGTAGTTTAAAGCTCTTTCGGCACTTATGCCTCCGGTGTTTTGTAATCTGTCTACAAAAATTCGATTGCGTGTAAATAGGTTTTCAAATTCTTTCCAAACTTTTGGAAATTCTGCTATAAATTTTTCGAGTTTTTCAAATGCTGTATTTGAGAAATTCCTTTCAAAACCGCCAATACGCCCAATATTAGTAGTAAGACGGGCACCGCATACTTCTTCATAAATTTCATATATTAATTCTCTGTATTGCATTACGTATAAAAATCCTGTATATGCTCCACTATCTACACCAACAATTGAGTTGCATATTAAATGGTCGCTTATTCTTGCCAACTCCATTATGATAATACGTAAATAATCTACACGTTTGGGTGTTTGTATATTTAGTAGTTTTTCACAGGTCATGTGCCAACCCATATTGTTAATTGGGCTGCTGCAATAGTTTAATCTATCTGTAATGGGTGTTATTTGATATAATGGTCTGCGTTCTGCCAATTTTTCAAATGCACGATGTATGTAACCAACTGTTTGTTCTGCACTAACAATACGTTCTCCATCTAACTCTAAAATATTTTGAAATACACCGTGTGTTGCAGGGTGTGTTGGGCCTAAATTTAAAGTGGTGGTTTGTTTTTCTATTGAGCCTTCGGGTAATTTAATATGGTGTTGATGTTCTGACATTGTATAGTGATGTTGCCAACTTTTATTTTTAAATTATACTTCTTGGTTTGTGTTTTTTTTACGCCAATAATAAAAGCGTTCTTTATTTCCAAAAAAATTCTCGCCAATAAAATGAAAAAATAATAAAACTGCACTTAGAGATAAAGCATTGAGAAGTGCCATTTTATTTGTATAGCCTGATATATATGAGAATAAAAAATAATATAGAAAAAACAATTTAACCGGTAGTTTCCATATTGATGGACCGAATTTTATTTTTTTAATATTCATTTTATTATTTTTTTATTAAACAATTGTTCCCCCTCTTCCAAACATTTCATCGTCTTTATCTATGCGTGTTTGATCTTCTAACGGGTATTCTTTTCTTAATGGAAAGTAGTCCATTTCATCTACGTTTAATATTCTTTTTAAGTTAGGATGCCCTACGAAGTTTACTCCATAAAAATCATAAGTTTCTCTTTCCATCCAATTGGCTGCACTAAATAGTTGTGTGGCAGTATATACATCTGGTTGTTGTACAGAGGTATATACTTTGAAACGCAAGCGTATGTTATCTTCTAGGTTATGTAAATGATAAACAACGGCTAATTCATTGTTAATATTATCGGGATAATGTACGGCACATAAATCCGTCATAAACTTAAATTTTAATTCTGCATCATCGTACAGAAATTGTAAAATTTTTAAGTTTAGTTCTTTAGGTGCTTCAAAAGTTAATAGCCCATAATTTTCTTCAAATCTTGCTACGGATTCTCCAAATTTTTCTACTAACTTTTCTTTTATTTTATCGTTTGTTAAACTCATATTTGCCGAGCCCCTTAAATGATTTTTATTTTGAATATTTTATTATTGTTTCTTTAATGCCGTTTTGTATTTAATGACTTATTCAATACCGTAACTTGCTAATAAATTTTTGTAGTGATCGCTGTTTCTTCTTCTTATACTTTCTTTTCCTACTAATTCTTGAATTTTCATAAAACCATCTAAAATAGCTTCTGGCCTTGGTGCACAGCCGGGTACATATACATCAACCGGAATTATTTGATCTATGCCTTGTAGTACACTGTATGTATCAAAAATTCCGCCGCTGCTTGCACAGGCACCAACGCTTAAAACCCAACGTGGTTCGGCCATTTGTAAATACACTTGTTTTAAAACCGGGCCCATTTTTTTTGCAATGGTTCCCATTACCATTAGTAAATCGCATTGGCGTGGTGAGAATCCAACACGTTCTGCTCCAAACCTTGCTAAATCATAATGGCTTGCCATTGTGGCCATAAATTCAATACCGCAACAACTTGTTGCAAAAGGCATTGGCCATAAAGAATTTTTTCGGGCTAAGCCAACTACACTGCTTAATTGTGTTGCAAAAAAACCTTCTCCGCTATAACCTGCGGGTGTATTTGCCATGCCAATTGATGTATTGGCTTGGGCTTCTTTAGGATTTATATTAAAACGTACCGGACGCATATTTTTATGTTGAGTTTTGAATTTTAAATGTTGAATTAAGAAAATAATTCAATATTCAAAATGTATCTTTTTATAATAAATTTAATCTTCCCAGTTTAAAGCACCTTTTTTTATAATGTAAATAAAGCCTATTAAAAAGAATGCTACAAACATTAATACTGCTATAAAACCTTCCCAACCTAATTCTCTAAAATTTATGGCGTAGGGGTAAAAGAAAATTACTTCTACATCAAACAATACAAATAAGATGGCTACTAAAAAATATTTGATGGCTACCGGTTGGCGGGCATCTCCATGAGATTCTATTCCGCTGGTAAAGTTTTCTAGTTTTTCTTTTGTTTTTCTTTTAGGGCCTAATAGTGCAGAAACAGCAATCATTGTAGCTACAAAGCCTGTTGCAAAAATTAATTGAATACCAATTGGGAAATAATTATCGGCTGTATTTGTTGCTTGTAATAAAACTGAGAGGATACTACTCATAACTTAACTCAATAAGTAGCAAAAATAAGACTGCAAGAGATATAAAAGAAAAACTCTCTACAAAGAGAGAGCTTTTCTTTAAAGTTATTTTTTATTTACCAGGTTTGGTGGGTTGTGTACTACCAGGTTTATTGGGCTTTTGAGGAGCATTTAATGCTTTGGTTAATGCTTCTTTTTGTTTTACTGCAAAATCGTTTTCTTCTCCCGGGGTAGGATATAATGCAATCATTTTATCGCATACTTCTATTGCTTTGGCAAAGTCTTTTGCTTTATCTCCAAAATAAACCAATTCGTAATATAAATTAAAGAAGATAGCTTTTCTGTTTTTGTCTACTTCTTTCATAAAAAATTCATTTTGTTGTTCTAGAGCAGCAATGGCAATACCGGGGCTGGTTGTAGTATCTAAAGCTTTGGCCGCTTTTACTTTGAAAAGATAGCCGTTAGATTTATCGGGGTATGCAGTAATATATTTATCGGCATAACTCATTGTTTGTACATAGTCTGCTGCATTATATGCTGTATAAGTTAAATTAAGATAATCGAATTCGTTTAAAGTGCCTTTCCATTCTGCAATTTTTTGATACCATTTTAATTGGTATGCATATAGTTTTGCTCTTCCTAAAATTCTTGCAGCGTGTTCTGCATAATTTATTCTATTGGCTTTTACGGTATCGGCTTCAATTGCTTTTTCTAAATAACCTACGGTAACTTGTTCGTTACCTGGAAATTTTGAAAAAACAAGTACGGCAAATTCATAATCATTTGGCTTTACATGTTTTGGTGGAGTATTTGCAAAGAATTTTTCTAAATAGTTTTTTGCTTGAATAGAGTCGCCTAATTTTTCATAGTTTAAAGCGTATAACATATTTAATCTTGGAATAGGGTTGTTAATTGTTGCTGCTTCAATTTCTTTGGTTTTAGCTATTGATTCATTATATCTGCGAGCACGATATAAGTAATCTGCTAACAACATATCATTATGTGGATCTTTATCTGCATTGGCAATAAATTTATCTAAGTTTTCTTTTGCAATGCTTACATCTTTTAATTTATAGTATTCAAATAATGATAAATAAGTATCTGGAAATGCAGGATCGGCTGCAATAGCGTCATTAAAATATTTATTGAATACGTCGGGGTTGTTTTGTGATACGTAAATTTTTCCGATACGGTACATTGCCAAAGCGTTTTTAGGATCTCTGGCTATTGCGTCTTGAAAGGCTTTTACAGCTTCTCCACCATATTCTCCACCTAATTTTAGGTAACAAATTCCTAAGTTAATATCAATATCGGGATTGGTTAAATCAATAGCAGCAGCTTGTTTTAATTTTTCAATACCGTAATTAGGATCACCTTGTTTTGAGCTACCATCTGCATTAGCACGGCCAATGGCATCTAAAATATTTGCATTGGGTTTGCCTTTATTTCTGCCTCTGGTTTCTGTAGTAGCAGTTATGGCTTGTTCAAATTTTTGTTTAGCACTATTTAAATCACCATCTTGTAATAATTCAATATGCCCTAAGCCAACCCAAATCCATGGGTCATTTACACCATCAGTTAACGCTTTTTGATATACTTCTTTTGCTGCTGCAATTTCTGATGGTTTAACTTCAAAACCTGCAATTAATGACTGTCCGTACCAATAAATGGTTTGGGGATCTTTGGGATTGGCATCGTACAATTTTTTAAATACCTCACGTGTAGAGTTTACTTTAAACTGCGAGTTGAGCATTTTAATACCATCGTGTAACGATTGTCCCAATGAAACACTAACTGCAACTACTGCACCTACTAACAAAAGAGTAATTTTTTTCATCTTGCTTACTTTATTTATAAAAAACTTTATTTCTATTCTTTTAAAATGCTATTACGCACATTAAAATTCATTTTTGCTGGAACTAAAAAAGAACGTCTAAAAACTAATTGCCCTCTTTCATAACTTAAATAATTTACAAAACCAGAGCCTAGCCCTAAATAGTTTTCTTTTAATATATAATACAAGGGGCGTGCCAATGGATATTGTGCATAAGCAATAGATGCTTGAGATGGTTTTGCAAAATAGCCTTTCTCTTCGCATTTTACACATTCTACCAAAGCCAACCGAATTGTTTTTAAGTTTTCAATTTGTTTTGTATCGTATGGGTTGCCTACCCAACTTAAGCCTACAAAACCAATTGCATTTTCTGTTTTTGCAATAGCTTCTATAACTGCTTCGCTATTGGTGGCTGCTTGTACGTTTTTGCCAAACATCATTCCGTTTATCAAAGAATCTTGTATGTATCTTACAGTGCTGGTTGCATTGTTTCCATCCATAACAACTTGTGTTGTTTTTTTTCCGCTTAAAATATCTTTTAAATCTTTAATAGTAAATACGCTGTCTTTTGAATGAATGTTTACTATTACTGCAACTGCATCATAAGCCAATATATCATATTGAGGCTTGAAAGATAATGCACTTTGAAAAGATTTTGATTCATTTTCTTGTAAACCTCTTGCGGTAATTATCATTCGGGTGCTATCTTTCAATAAATCTTTAAAACAATCTACTTCGGGTTTATATGCTGCAATTATTTTAGTACCGGGATAAGATGCTTCATACACTTTAATTTGCTCTTGAATTACCGGTTTAAAACTCTCATCTACACTAATATAGATAGTGCCTTTTTTAGGGGTATCGGTATTTGTATTGGATTGGTTATTAGTGCACGAAAAAAATATTACACCAATACTTAATACTATTGCAACAAGTGTTTTTTTCATAACTAATAATCTTTCTTTATTCCTCTATATAATCTGTAACTACCATATAGCAAACACATTCCGCCAAAAATATATCGTAACAAAGGGTCTATTGATATTAATATTCTGTATATGGCATCAATTTTTAATTTATCTCCTAATAATAAAAATAAGCCCATACTTAATATTAATAAACCCATGCCTAAATCATAAATAGACCGCATTATGGCATAACTCTTTCTTTGCTTATTCCTAAAATCTGATTCCATTCTACAAATAGTTTGACAGTTGGGCAATTTATAAATATTTTTTAATTGATAAGAATAAAAATTACGGGTTGCTGTTTTTTGTGTTTTATAATAAAAATTTGAAGATTATAACTACTAAAATTTTTTTATATAAGATGCATTCCATCAAAAAATCCACACTACTAAGGCAACTATTATTTTTGTTGCATGAAAATTTTAATGGTTTGTTTGGGAAATATTTGCAGAAGCCCTTTAGCAGAAGGTATTTTAAGACATAAAGTAGAAGAAGAAGGATTAAATTGGATGGTTGATAGTGCCGGTACTGCAAACTATCATGTTGGAGAATTTCCACACCGTTTATCTCAAAAAGTAGCAAAACTGCACGGCATTAATATTAGCCAACATAAAGGAAGACAATTTGTAAAAGAAGATTTTGAAAGGTTTGATTTTATTTATGTAATGGATGAGGAAAATTATGCCGATGTAAAAACCATTGCAAAAAATTATTTTAATGAAAAAAAAGTTGATTTAATTTTAAATGCTTCCTTTCCTAATCAAAATAAAAATGTACCCGACCCTTGGTACGGAACAGAGGAAGGTTACCATATAGTTTATAATATGCTCAACGAAGCTTGCAAAGCAATTATTAAACGTAAATGGTGAAAAAATGCAGATGTGAAAATTTGTAAATAATATTGCGGCAAGTATTAAAGAGAGTTATGGCAAAAACAAAAGCAAGCCTACCACAAGGTACAAGAGATTTTTCGGCAGATGTTGTTCGCAAACGCAACTATATTTTCAATACCATAAAAAATGTTTTTGAATTGTATGGCTTTGCACCTTTAGAAACGCCTGCCATGGAAAATTTAGAAACCTTAATGGGTAAATATGGTGAAGAAGGTGATAAATTAATTTTTAAAATTTTGAATAACGGTTTAGATAATATTTCTAAACACGAACAAATAAAAAATGATTTTGAAAAAATATTAGCAGGAAAAAATACAACTGGCATTACAGAACGTGCTCTCCGTTACGATTTAACTATTCCGTTTGCACGATATGTTGCTATGAATTATGGCCAACTTACTTTCCCTTTTAAACGCTATCAAATACAACCTGTGTGGCGTGCAGATAGGCCTCAACGCGGCCGCTACCGCGAGTTTTACCAATGCGATGCAGATGTTGTTGGCAGCAATAGTTTATTAAATGAAGTTGAATTAGTAAATATTTATGCAACTGTTTTTAATAAGTTAGGAATTGATGTTGAAATAAAAATTAACAACCGAAAAATTTTAGCTGCATTAGCCGAATTATGCGGAGGAAATGATAAAATGATTGATATTACTGTTGCTATTGATAAATTAGATAAAATTGGTATTGAAAAAGTAAAAGAAGAATTACAACAAAAAGGGTTGCAAGAAAATCAAATTGCAAGCATTGAACAATATTTAAACATTAATGGCACCAACAATGAAAAATTAAATGCCATCAAAAAATTATTTCACAGTGTTGAAATTGGTAAACAAGGTATTAATGAAATTGAGTATGTTTTAAATTATCCATTATCCAATATCCATTCATCTTTATCAATTGATTTTACATTAGCCCGTGGTTTAAATTATTACACCGGAATTATTTTCGAAATAAAAGCAAAAAATGTACAAATGGGCAGCATTGGCGGTGGCGGCCGTTATAATGATCTTACAGGATTATTTGGTGTACCTAATATTCCCGGTGTTGGTATTTCTTTTGGTGTAGATAGAATTTATGATGTAATGGAAGAATTAAAACTTTTTCCTGAAGCTATTGCAGGCGGAGCAAAAATTCTATTTTTTAATCTTGGGGAAGAAGAAAGCAAACTTGCTTTTACTTTAATGCAACAATTGCGTAATAAAAATATTGCTTGCGAAATTTATCCTGAACAAACTAAGTTTGATAAACAGTTTAAGTATGCTGATAAAAAACAAATTCCTTATGCTGTAATTATTGGCAGTAAAGAGTTAGCTGAAAATAATTGTGTATTAAAAAACTTACAAAGTGGAGAACAACAAACTTTATTGCATAATGATTTGTTGTTACAAACTTTTCACTAAATTTTTATTTTTCTCATTCAACATAGCTGGACTATCTTTTGATCCTTCTAAATGATAACCCATGGCATCTATAACAACGCCAATAACTTTTTTTGCATCATCGCGTTTAAAAACTGCCGTTCCTTCAAAAGAAACAATAACAAACATATCGGCATTACTTGTTTTTTCTAAACCCGAATTTCCGGCAGAAGATTGCATAATTAAAACACCACCATCAAACAAAACAGTTACTTCTGTTACTACACTTCCATCGGGGAAATGATATTTGCCTACGTATTGTTTATAAATAGAATCTGTTTGTTTACGTGAAGAATCTGCTTGTGCAAATAAAACAGAAACAAAAAATAATGCAAGAATGGTAGCAAATATTTTTTTCATATAAAATAATTTTTGTGTTTAATAGAATAGTTTATCAGAAGTGAAAATTAATTTAAAATAAATAATTTAAGTTAATTAAGAGGTTAATAAATTATAATTTTTTATAAATAATTGCAGCACCCTGCCCTACGCCTACACACATAGTTGCTAAACCATATTTACTTTTTCTTCTTTTCATTTCATGTAATAAAGTGGTTGAAATTCTTGCACCGCTGCAACCCAAAGGATGTCCAATTGCAATACTTCCGCCATTTACATTTATAATTTCTTTATTAAATTTTAAATCGTTTATACAAGCTAAACTTTGCGATGCAAATGCTTCATTCAATTCAATTAAATCCAAATCTTTTATTTCTAAATTTGCACGTAGTAAAGCTTTTTTTGTAGCAGGCACGGGGCCAATACCCATAATACTCGGGTCAACTCCTGCAACAGCCATACTTACAATTTTGGCTATTGGTTTTAAATTAAAAAGTGCAACGGCTTCTTCACTGGCTAATAATAATGCACTGGCACCATCATTAATTCCGCTTGAGTTTCCTGCGGTAACTGTTCCATCTTTTGTAAAGGCAGGTTTTAATGCAGCTAATTTTTCTATGCTTGTTTGTCGCGGATGTTCATCGCAACTAAAAATAGTTGCTTGTTTGTTTTCTGTAATAGCTACATTAATTATTTCATCTTCCCATTTTCCTTCTTGTAAGGCATTAAAGTATTTTTGTTGAGAGTTAAAGGCAAATTCGTCTTGTGCTTCTCTACTAATCTTCCATTGTTTAGCAACGTTTTCGGCTGTTTCGCCCATTGAATATGGGTAATAACTATCCACTAATTTTTTATTAATAAATCGCCATCCAATTGTAGAATCAAAAGTTTCTATTTTTCTGCTCCATGTGTTATCACTTTTTGCAGTAACAAAAGGAGCTCTCGTCATACTTTCAACGCCACCTGCTATATATAACATTCCTTCATTGCACATAATAGCACGTGCAGCATCCATAATACTTTGTAAGCCACTTGCACATAAACGATTTACGGTATTGCCGGCAACGCTAACAGGTAAGCCTGCTAATAAAGCTGCCATTCGTGCAACATTTCTATTATCTTCTCCGGCTTGATTGGCGGCACCTGCAATTACATCTTCAATACTATTAATATCTATTGATGGGTTTCTTTTTATTAATGCAGTAATTACTAATGCCAATAAATCGTCAGGCCTTACAGTACTTAATTTTCCGCCATAACGGCCAATGGGTGTTCTAACTGCATCAATTATATAAACTGTTTTCATTTTGAATAAACTTTTACAAGTGTTGCAAGATAATGTTTCGGTTACTAATTTTCTGTTCTTTAGGTATAAGTTATCTTTGCTGCATGCAAGCAAATATTAGAAATTTTAATTACGATCAATTAGAAGAATATTTTTTATCTATCAACGAAAAAAAATTCAGAGCCAAACAAGTATGGGAATGGCTTTGGAAAAAGCACGCTCTTAGTTTTGATGATATGAGCAATATTAGCTTAGAATTACGCAGTAAACTGGCAACAGAGTTTTCTTTTCCTGCTTTACAAGTTGATGCTACACAATACAGTGCAGATGGTACTATTAAAAGTCGTTTTATAACATTTGACGGCCATAAAGTAGAAGGTGTTTTAATTCCGGCAGAAGAAAGAAAAACAGCCTGCGTAAGTAGCCAAGTAGGTTGTAGTTTAAGTTGTAAATTTTGTGCTACAGGTTATATGGAAAGAAAACGTAATTTGAATTTTGATGAAATTTATGATGAAGTAGTTTTATTAAACCAGCAAAGTGAAAAAATATATGATAAAAAATTAAGCAATATTGTTTTTATGGGCATGGGCGAGCCCTTGCTTAATTATAACAATGTGTTAAAAGCTATTGAAAAAATTACTTCACAAGATGGTTTGTTTATGAGCCCCAAACGTATTACGGTTTCTACCGCAGGTGTTGCAAAACAAATAAAAAAATTAGGAGATGATAAAGTTCGTTTTAAATTGGCAGTTAGCCTTCATGCTGCTAATGATGTTAAGCGAAATGAAATTATGCCTATTAACGAAACCAATAATATTAAAGCACTAATTGAAGCATTAAATTATTTCTACAAACAAACAGGCAATGAAATAACATTTGAATATATTCTTTTTAAAGATTTTAATGATTCAATAAAAGATGCAGATGAGCTAATTAAAATTTTTAGACAAGTACCCGCACATTTGGTAAATATTATTGAATACAACCCAATTGCAAATGCACAATTTATAAAACCTGAACAAGATGTAACCGATCAATTTGTAATACATCTTGCTAAACATAAAGTAAATGCACACTTACGCCGCAGCCGCGGAAAAGATATTGATGCAGCTTGTGGCCAATTAGCTAATAAAGACAAAGATTAATTTCACCGATACAAATTTCGCATCTGCCTAAAACGATTGCTATTATTCACTTTTCATAAAAAACATTTTAAACTTACAAATAAGAGAAAAGTCATTACTAAAATGTTCTAAAATGAAAAAGGTAATAATCATGCTTTTAAGCAGCAGTGTGTTGTGGGCAAGTTTAGTAAATGCACAATCTACTCCGCAAACACCTAATAAAATTCGCCCTTCTTTTAAAAGAGATAGTAGTCTTCACCATCCACCTATACAATGGCGGCAAGGGAAACACAAAGCATTTGCTCAGAGGAATAGGGTTAAAAATTTCACACAAAAAAATTTACAGTTAAGTAAAGAGCAAGTACTACAACAAAAAAATATTAATGAAAATTATCATAAACAATTGGCAACATTGCAAAAAAATGATAAGATGAGTTTGGGTGAATACAAAAACAAAATAGCTGTACTAAAAAAAGATAGAAAAGAAAAAATGCAGGCTGTATTAACAATAGAACAAAAAAGCAAACTTGAAGATGCAAAAAAACGTATGCAAGAAAATAGGCAAGTAAAAACTGCAGCTAATTTGGAAAGAATGAAAATAAGATTGAATTTAAGTAATGAACAAGTTGCAAAAATTAAAGCTAACCAAACAGCATTTAAAAATAAATTAAAAGCATTACATGAAAACAATGCTTTATTGCCCGAACAAAAGAAAGAAGAATTAAAAACATTAGCTACGCAACAAAAAGAATGGTTGAAATCTGTTCTTACTACAGACCAACAAACAAAACTTGATAGTTTAAAAAACAAATTTCGAGGAGGATATTTAAAAAAACAAACACCAATATCTAAATAAAATTTCATTTATCATTTTTACATAAATTATATAAACTCTTCTTTTTATAGGAAGGGTTTATTTTTTATGAGTTACTTTTGCTGCTTACCATCATCCCGTTGCAAAACGGCTAAAAAATTATATTATGGCAAACAAAGGTTTTGAAAAATTTATAAAGCCCGAAATGAAAGGGGCTAAAAAAAAAGAAGCAATAAGGCAAGATAAAAGAAAAGCCAAAGCCGAAGCAAGGGCTGCCGGTGAAGAAGCAAGAAGAAAAAAATGGGAGCAACAAAGAGGCATTGATTCAGATGGCAGAAAACAAATGGCTGATAATAGAAATGGGTTGAATAAAAAAGATTCAAGGTATAAAACACAAGATACAAGAACTAATAATCCATCTTCAAGAAATACTTTTCAAAAAAATAATTCAAAAGTTTCGCAAAAATTTTCTAGTGAAGAAAAAAGTAAAAATTTAAGTTCAGAAACTTCAAATCACAAAATAGAGAATGAAGTAATGCCCTTAAATAAATTCATTTCTCACAGCGGTATTTGTGGAAGAAGAGAAGCTGCAATATTTATTAAACAAGGCTTAGTTACTGTAAATGGAGATATTATTTATGAACCTGGTTTTAAAGTAAGAGGCAATGAAGATGTAAAATACAAAGGCAAAAGAATATTTATTCAACGCAACCTTGTTTATATTTTAGTAAATAAACCCAAAGACTTTATTACTACTGCCAAAGATCCGGAAGGAAGAAAAACAGTACTTGATTTAATTAAAGGTGCAACACCTGAAAGAGTATATCCTGTTGGGCGTTTAGATAGAAATACAACAGGGGTTTTATTAATGACAAATGATGGAGAACTTGCACAAAAATTAACACATCCATCTTTTCAAATAAAAAAAATTTATGAAGTAAAATTAGATAAGCCTTTAATAAAACAAGATTTTGATGCTATAACAAATGGAATAAATTTAGAAGACGGCTTTATAAAAGCCGATAGCGTTGCATATGTAGATGCAAAAAATAAAAGCGTTGTAGGTATTGAAATACACAGCGGAAGAAACAGAATTGTGAGAAGATTGTTTGAACATTTAGGATATGATGTAAAAAACCTTGACCGTGTTTTATTTGCTAATCTTACAAAGAAAAATGTTGATCGCGGACATTGGCGATTTTTAAATGAAAAAGAAATTCGGTTATTAAAATATATGAATCAAAGTTTTGCCAAGAAAAAATAATATGAAGCTTGATATAATTTTTGAAAACAATTTTTTTATTGCTATTAATAAACCATCGGGTTTGTTAAGTGTACCCGATAGAACACAAAGCGAAATTTCTTTAAAAGATATTTTAATACAACGCTACGGAAATATATATACAGTGCATAGGTTAGATAAAGGCACAAGTGGAATTATCATTTTTGCAAAAGATGAAGCAACACATAAAGAACTTTCGCAATTATTTGAAAGCCGTGCAGTTGAAAAATATTATTTGGGTTTAGTGCATGGTATTATGTTAAACGAAGCCGGAAATATTAATGCAGCAATTATGGAAAACCCGATAAAAAACGGAACAATGGTTACGCATGTAAAAGGCAAACCTTCTTCAACAGATTATAAAATAATTGAACAGTTTAAAAATTATGCATGGGTTGAATTTCAAATTCATACAGGGCGTACACATCAAATTCGGATACATACAAAACATATTGGCCACAGCATTGTGTGCGATGAATTGTATGGAGATGGACAACCTGTTTTACTTTCTTCCATAAAAAAGAATTTTAAATTATCAAAAATAGAAGAGGAGGAGAAGCCAATATTGGCAAGGCTTGCGTTACACTCTTGGAAGTTGAATTTTAATTTGAAAGGTGAAGTATTTAATTTACTTGCAGAGCCATCTAAAGATTTAAGAGCTTTATTGCAACAATTAAAAAAGTGGAAGAAATAAGTTTTGTAAAATTATAAATATTATATTTTTTCAATTATACCCTCTTTTATAGAAACTAATTTTTCACTTTGCAGATGTTGCAAAACTTGCCAAATTTTTTCTTTATTAAATTGCTTAAGTTGAAATAATAAACTATCAATATTTGCATTGTTAGTTGTTTCTATAAAATTAAAAACTGCTTGTTGTATTTTTTCAAAATCATCTTTTGTAATTTCAGTTCTTTTATTGTTCAAACAATTATCGCAAATACCGCAAGGTGTTACTTTGGTATCTCCAAAATAAGCAGATAAATATTGACTTCTACATTTTGTTTGTGTTTGTAAATAATTAAGCATGGCATTAATACGTTCAATATATAATTGCTTACGTTGTGCATAAGCAGCATGATTAATATATAAGCTTTGTGCAGGTGCTCGGTTTAGTACAAAATAAATTTGTGGTGTTTCTTTTTGTGGTTTGTATTCAATAATGCCAAATGCGTGTAGTGTATTTAAATCCTCAATAACTTTTTCGTAAGAAATTTTACAAAGTTTTGCAATGGTTTTTTCGCTTACAGAAACACTATTGTCATAAATGCCTGCATAGGTTCTTAATAAGCATTTCATTACGGGTTCTAATTTCGGATGGTTGTTTTCAAAATCTTCTAGTAAAAATTTATCGCAAATAAATTTAATTTTTGAAGGAAGAAAAATGTTTTCAGTAAATAATAAATGCCCTTCTTGTTCTAATACTTTTAATACATTAATAATTAGTATAGAGTCTAAATTAAAATTTTTGCTAAACTGTAATAGATCAAAATTGTAATAATTCCCTTCACCAATTCCTACCGGAATTTGTAAATAATCTGCTAAGCATTGATACACTTTTTTAATATCAAACATAACAGGGAAACGCTTATTGGGTAAAGCTTTCAATTCATCTATATCTTCTTTTCTACATAATAAAACTGCGTATGCTTTTTTGCCGTCTCTTCCTGCACGCCCTGCTTCTTGATAATAATTTTCTAAACAATCGGGTACACCGCAATGCAATACTGTTTTTACATCGGGTTTATCAATACCCATTCCAAATGCATTGGTGCAAACCATTACTCTGGTTTGATTATTTATCCAATTTAATTGTTTTTGATTTCTTTCTTCTTGCGTTAAACCTGCATGATAATAATCTGCTGATATATTTTGCAATTGTAACAACTCTGCAATTTGCTTTGTGAGTTTTCTGTTTTTGCAATATACAATGCTACTACCTTGTACATTGTTAAGTACAGTTATAATTTTGTTTATGTTACTATCAACATTAAAAACAGAATAAGAGAGGTTAGGCTTTTCGAATGATTGTTGAAAAACCTGAATATTTTTCAATTGTAATTTTTCAATAATATCTTTTTGAACAAGTGGAGTAGCACTTGCCGTTAATGCAATAGTTGGAACATTTTTAAGTTCATTTAATAAATTAGCAATACGTAAATAAGGTGGCCTGAAATCGTAACCCCATTGGCTTATGCAATGTGCTTCATCAATAGCAACTAAAGCAATATTTAATATGGGTAAATATTCTTTAAACAGTTTTGTTTCTAACCGTTCGGGAGATAAGTATAAGAATTTATAATTTTCGTTGGCGGCTTTTTGTAATGTTTCTTTTACTTCATAAAAACTCATTCCACTATATATTGCAGCGGCAGTAATATTTCTTTTTTTTAAATTTTCTACCTGATCTTTCATTAAGGCAATAAGCGGAGAAATAACTATACATAAACCGTTTTGCATTAATGTAGGTACTTGAAAACAAATAGATTTTCCGCCACCTGTTGGTAATAAAGCCAACACATTTTTTTTGGCAATAACGGTATTAATTATTTTTTCTTGTTCACCACGAAAAGCATCATAACCCCAATATTGTTTTAGTATGTTTTGGGCAATGAGCATTGATAAATTAGCTTAATGTGAGCAATAAATTTAAATGATAACGTTTGTTGAGGTTATAATATTTTTTTCCAATTTAACCAAACACTGTTAATGGCTAATACAACATCACTCATGCCCATAATTAATGCTCCGTAAGTTGGGCCATATACACCTAATAAACCACAAGCTGCAACCGGTATGGCAAGTATATTATAGGCTAATGCCCAAAATAAATTTCCTTTAATGGTTATGTATGTGTGTTTACCTAAAGCTAATGCTAATGGTAAATGTTGCAAGCCATTATTCATTAAAACTACTTGTGCACTTTGTATGGCAACCTGGCTTGCATTGCTTATTGAAATACCTACTGTTGCTTTTGCCAATGCGGGTGCATCATTAATGCCATCTCCAACCATTGCTGTTGGTATTGTGTTATTTAATGCTGCAATTTTTAATAGTTTTTCTTCGGGTGTTTGTTCAGAATAAACGGTATCAATATTTAAAAGTTTAGCAACTGCTTCGCATTTTTCTTTTTTATCTCCGCTTAATAAAATGGTTGTAATATTTTGTTGATGTAATTGTTGAATAACTTGCTTGGCTTCGGGTCTAATTTCATCTGCAACATCAATCCAACCAATTAATTTATTATTTTTTATAATATAAATATTGTGGTTGTAATTTGTAGTTAATTGTTGTGCAGCTTTAAAAGATCCTGCAATGTATTCGTTTCCTTCTTTATCTGTGGCTTTCATTCCTAAGCCTTTTACTTCTTCAATAGTAGTCCACCGAATTTCATTTTTTGTTTTCCAATTAGTAGTAATGGCTTGTGCAATTGGATGGTTAGAATATTTTTCTAATGAATAAACTATTCTTTTAAAATCATCATCTTGAATTTGATTTTGAAACTCGTTGTTTGTGTTTAAAATTTCATATTTAGCTATTTGGAATTGCCCGGTTGTTAAGGTTCCTGTTTTATCAAACACCACTTGTTTAATGTTTTTAAAAATATCTAAACTTTTAGCGTTTTTAAAAAGTATTCCGTTTTTTGCTGCTCTTCCTAAACCCACAGCAACGGCGGCAGGTGTGGCTAAGCCCATTGCACAGGGGCATGCAATTACCAATACGGCAATACTGCGTAATAAACTTTCAGAAAATGTTTGATGAACAATAAAATAATTTATTAAAACAGTTGCTAATGCAATACTTAAAACAGTGGGTACAAATATGGCACTAATTCTATCTGCCATTAATTGTACAGGTGGTTTTTCAGTTTGAGCATCTTTAACCATTTGTAATATGTGTGCAAGTACAGTGTTTTCTCCAACGGCAGTTACTTGTGCTTTTACTGTTCCGTTTTCAACAATACTTCCGCCTATTAATGTGTCTTTTATTTTCTTTTCTACCGGAATACTTTCGCCGGTTACAATGGCTTCGTTTACACTTATTTCGCCCCATAAAATTTTACAATCCATGGGTACATGTTCGCCACTTTTAATAAGTATCAAATCTCCAACATGTAAATCTTTGCTTTCAACCTGAAAAATTTGTTCTTTGTGTTCGTCATCAAATGCAATCATATTAGCCATTGTTTTTTGACTAACCGCTAATTTTTTTAATGCAGCTTGTGTTGTATCAATAGATTTATCTTCTAAATAATTACCAAAAAAAACTAATGTAATAGTGGTAGCTGCAGTTTCAAAAAATAAAAAATCCGTTCCTTTATTAAACATAAAACCATATAAACTGTAGCCGTATGCAGCCGTAGCTCCTAATGCAATTAATACATTCATATTAGGTACCCCTTTTAATGCACTGCGAAAAGCACTTCTACCAAAAAAATCTATACCAATTAAATAAACAGGAGTGGCTAAAATAAGTTGCACCAAAGGGTTCATTAAAAAATGATTATGCAAACCCAACATGTGCAACAGCAGCGGTGCAGTAAATATGGCACAAACTATAAAACGTTGCCAATGGTTTTTAAATTTGAATTTTCCACTTTCAGAATGATCATGACCGTGATGATGCCCTGCATGATTGTGTTTAACGGTATAGCCTAAGTTTTCAATACCTTTTTCAATTTGTTCGCGAGTTTTATTTTTAATTAATTCAAAACTTACTTCACCATCAATATAATTTACTTTGGCGTTGGGTAAACCTTCTTTTTGCAAATACTTTGTTATGCTTAATGCACAATTAGTGCAGTGCATTCCTTCAACTTTTAAATTCACTTTTGTATCCGTCATACTTTCTTTGTTTTAATGAAATAGCAGGATAATTAGATATTTGCAAAGATATTTTAAATAGTAAGGATAAGTTGATGATAGTAAGATTATCTTTTCAACTACGTTTCAAAAAATAAACTAAATAATGGAATTTGTTTTTACATTGAAAGAAATTAAAACCGTTGCAGAAACTGTTTGGAAAACTTATTGTACTAAAAAAGTATGGACGTTTTATGCTGCAATGGGTAGCGGAAAAACAACATTTATTCATGCTTTATGTGAGGTGTTAAAAGTTGCTGAAATGGTTAGCAGCCCTACGTTTGCTATTATTAACGAATATGAAAGTAAAGTTGCCGGAACTATTTATCATATGGATTGGTACAGATTAAAAAATGAAGAAGAAGCCATTAATGCCGGTGTAGAAGATGTTTTAAACAGTGGTAATTTGTGTTTGGTTGAATGGCCCGAAAAAGCAATACAATTATTACCTGATGATGTTTTAAAAATTACAATAGAACTTATTGATGAACATACAAGAAAGCTTATTATTAACGAATAATGCATATAAATAACTAACTTCGAAACATAGAGAAATTAAACATATTCACATTAAACTACTAATTACATGGCTGCAAAAAAACCAATAATTTCTCCATCAATAAATCTTGAAACATTAGAAGAAAAATTAGATGTAAAACCCACAGGTGCAAAATTGCATATTGGTATTCCTAAAGAAACTGCATTTCAAGAAAATAGAGTAGCACTATCTCCCGATGCAGTTGGTGTATTAATTGCAAATGGTCATAATGTAATAGTTGAAACTAAAGCCGGAGAGGGAAGTCATTATACCGATAAAGAATATAGCGAAGCAGGTGCTAAAATTTCTTATAGCCGTGAAGATGTTTTTAAAGCTCCTATTTTAGCCAAAAGTGCTCCGGTTGTTGATGAAGATTTAACATTATTACAAACCAATCAGGTAATTATTTCTCCACTTCATTATTCTGCATTAAAAAAAGAAATAATAGAAAAAATGATGGAGAAAAGAATTACTGCTTTAAGTTTCGAAAACTTAAAAGATGATAGCGGTTCTTACCCCATTGTACGCAGCATGAGCGAGATTGCAGGTAGTGCATTAATGCTTATTGCAGGACAATACTTAAGTAGTTTTAATAAAGGAAAAGGTGTTTTATTAGGAAGTATAAGTGGTATTCCACCAACCAAAGTAGTAATAGTTGGTGCTGGTATTGTTGGAGAAGTAGCTTGCCGAAATGCAATTGCGTTAGGTGCCAGCGTAAAAGTATTTGATAATAATGTATATAGATTAAAACAACTACAAAACAATTTAGGACAAAGAGTTTGGACAAGTGTATTAGAACCAAAAATTCTTGCTAAACAATTAAGAAGTTGTGAGGTAGCTATTGGTGCATTAAGTAATGAATTAGGAAGAGCTCCTGTTGTTGTTAGCGAAGAAATGGTTGCAGCTATGAGGCCGGGCAGTATAATAATTGATGTGGCTATTGATAGAGGCGGTTGTTTTGAAACAAGCGAATTAACCAGCCACGAAAATCCAACGTTTGTAAAACACAATGTAATACATTATTGTGTACCCAATATTCCCAGTGGTTTTGCACGTACTGCAAGCCAAGCTATCAGCAATGTATTGATGCCTTTATTATTAGATGTTAGCGATAACGGAGGCATTGAAGAAATTGTTTGGCACAACGTACATATACGTGAAGGTATTTATATGTTTAGAGGAGCGTTAACCGATTTTTATCTCTCACAAAAGTTCGATTTAAAATTTACCGATTTGAATTTGTTAATTGCAAGCAGAAGATAATAATAGGGTATAAATGAAAAATATGAAACCTTATAATTATTAATGAAATACCTTGCATCCATTTTTCTAAGTTATTTTTTAAAATGCAAATTATTCCACTTTCAGAAGGGTCTTTTACTATTGATAAAACAAAAATATTTGTTCCGTTTAATATTGAAAATGATGTGTTACAACAACGCCCAATTGGTAGTTTGTTGGTTGAAGTGCAACCTTTTGTTGTAATAACACAAAAAGATATTTTACTAATTGATACAGGTTTAGGGTTTTCAATAAATAATGAATTACAAATTCATCAAAATTTAAAAGCCAATGGTATTAAACCCGAACAAGTTACTAAAGTTTTAATGAGCCATTTGCATAAAGACCATGCAGGAGGTATTAGTAAAAAAGATAAATTGGGCAATTACGAATTAGCATTTAAAAATGCAATGTATTATGTGCAGCAAAAAGAATTTCAATACGCAACAGATATTAGTTTTCCTTCATATATGTCAGAAGAAATTGCTGTACTTCAAAATAATAAGCAAGTGCATTGGCTTACAGAAAATAGCGGTTTAATTGATGAGTACATTCAATATCAAATTACTGCTGCACACAGCCCATACCATCAAGTATTTTGGATAAAAGAAGCAAATGAAATTATTTTCTTTGGCGGAGATGATGCTCCGCAATTACAACAAATGAAAAGTAGGTTTATTGCCAAATATGATTATGACGGAAAAAAATGTATGCAACTAAGGCAACAATGGTGGCAACAGGGACAATTAGAGAACTGGCAATTTTTATTTTATCACGATATTAAAATGCCGATATATAAAAATAATTGAGTAAATAAAACGGTATTATTGCCCTTGTGCTAATGAGTATGCTTTTTTTCCGCCCCACATGTGTAAAGCTTCTACGCTGCATATTTTAAAATCTCCACTCATGCTTACATACAAACCAATAATATCTTGTTGGTTTAAAGGTTCTCCGTCAATACTTTCAAAACGTGCATTGTAAACGTTTACCAAATTGGTATATCTACTTCCGGTTGGCCAAACTTGTGTACCACGATTGCTGATGTTTATTAATTTAAATTTTACTCCTGCATGGCGTAAACACTTTTTTGCTAAATCTTCAGGTTGCACATTACTTTCAATAAACATATCAACACCAACAATTTTTTCAATATTTTCATCGGTGGTTTCCATCATTGCATTTTGCTCTAAACTCAATACAGTGCAGGCAGAGGCAATATCTTGCAAATTAGCACGTGGATTGTGTTGTGGCTTCTTCCCGAAATTATTTATAATGGTTTGTGTAAATTGTTCTGTATTTAATGAAGGAGTTGTTTTATCTCCAAAATCTCCGGTATGTGCTCCGTTTTCTAAAGTATAAAGCAAAGCATTTTCAATTATAGAACTGCTTTCCATTAAGCCTAAATGTTGCAACATGCCAATACCGCTTAATAATAATGCGGTAGGGTTGGCAATTCCTTTTCCGGCAATATCGGGTGCGGTGCCATGTACAGCTTCAAAAATAGAAATATGATCTCCTATATTGGCACTAGGTGCAAAGCCTAAGCCACCAACCAATCCTGCACATAAATCACTCACAATATCTCCTTGTAAATTAGTTAGCACTACTACATCAAACAAATCGGGGCGTGTAACTAATTTCATGCATAAATCATCAACAATAACATCATCGGCTTTTAGTTCGGGATATTCTTTTGCTACTTCATAAAATACTTCTAAAAATAGTCCGTCGGTTAATTTCATTATATTGGCTTTATGCCCGCAGGTAATGCGTTTGGCTCCTTTATTTTTTGCCATTTCAAAAGCGTACTTAATAACTTGTTGGCTTCCGGGGCGTGTAATCATTCTTCTGCTTAAAGCAACATCTTGACTAAGCATGTGTTCTATTCCGCCATAAGTATCTTCAATGTTTTCTCTAACAATTGTTACATCAATAGGGATGCCTGCTTTGCTGAAAACCGTATCTACACCATGTAGTGTTTGAAAAGTTCTTTTGTTAGCATAAGTATTCCAAGTTTTGCGTGCGGTAACATTAATACTTTTTACACCTTTTCCTTTGGGTGTTTCCATTGGGCCTTTAAATAAAATACCGTATTTTTCAATAGCTGCTTGTGCTTGTGGAGTCATTCCGTTACTATGGCCATTATCAAAAACCCATTTGCCCATATCAACAAATTCATATGCAAGTGGAACTTTAGCTGCATTAAAAATATTTAATACAGCTTGCATAATTTCCGGTCCAATACCATCTCCTTTGGCTACAGCAATTTTTGTCATACTTTTTTAAAAATTTTATGCTGCAAAAATACGGATGCGAAAGCAAGGTTTATTTTAATTTTATGAAATGAAAACAGAATAGGCATCATTTCAAATACATATCTTTACCAAAAGCATTTATAAACATGATTTCTAAAATTTCGGAAGGCGTTGAAATTAGTGTTGAAGCATTTTATCAATCAGATTATAGTAATCCTGTTAATTATGAATTTATGTTTGCTTATCGTATTACTATTGAAAACCATAATGCTTTTTCTATACAATTATTACAAAGACACTGGTATATTTTTGATAGTAATAGTGAGCATAGAGAGGTTGATGGAGAAGGAGTAATAGGTGTGCAGCCTGTATTAAAACCCGGAGAGCAATTTCAATATGTAAGTGGTTGTAATTTAAAAACTGAATTAGGTAAAATGCACGGTTATTATACCATGCAAAACTTAAACAATAAACAAAATTTTACTGTAAAAATTCCTTCGTTTCAATTAATAGTTCCTATAAAATTGAATTAATTATGGTTTATACTTTGCTTCATTAAATATTTGTTGTGCAGGTGTGTTTAATAAATTAGGCAAAGTTGTTTTATTATTTTTTTCCATCCATTTTTTTACAATTTGCCAACCGGTAAACAATCCAATAAATCCCGGGGCTTCATTGCTTAATTCGGGTGTACCCGGTCCCTCGGTAACATAAATACTAATTAAGCTTGGTTCACTTTCATACAATAAATTATTCTCTACAAAAAAAGCCCATATATTTTTTTCATTATTAATGCATGCTTTTAATTGTTTAGCGGTATAACCTGTTTTTAAAGTGTCTGCAGTGTAAGGCATACAAGCATCTAACACATACATTCTTTTGCCCGCTTCAATCATTCTTTCAATTAAAGGCCTACCAACAGTTTTATCTGGATAGATATCTTCAATAATATTTTTTACACAATTCACTGTTAAATATTCGGGTTCAAAATTTCTTGATTTGTATGCAGGATAAACTTGACTAATATATTCTGAATGATAACCTTCAAAATTTTTTCCTAAATAAGATTGTAAACCAATTGCCATGCCCGATGAGGTTAAAGCATTGGCTGTGCCATCTAGTGGGCCAATAAATGTGATGATATTTTTAGGTAATGAATATTGTGGGAAATAATAATGTATAAACTGAAAACTCTGTTCAATTTGTTTTTGATATTTATTAAAAGAAGGGAATTGTTTTTGTGAAGTTTTATAAACTGGTTGATAGCCGGTTAAAAATATTTTCACATAGTGTAGTACACTATCCGGCTGCGGTGCCGAGCCTAAAACATTATACAAATAATCGTTTAAAAATTTAGGATATTTTTCTTGTAAACTATCTAATGCTATTGAAATATTGTTGGTGTCTATTTTAAAGAAATCTTGTTCAAACCTTTCAACACTTACCGGTGTTTTTATTTTAGACACATCAGGAATATTTTTTTGATTTTTGCAACTCGCCAACATTATTATTCCAATTATAAAAAAAAACTTTTGCATAGTATTATTAAAAACTAATTGCACGAATTAAATTCAATTACCTGAATTTCCCATAATAAGTTCTGTTAAATTCATAACATATAATTCATGAAATTTGCTGCATGAAAATTTTTTTAGCACAACAGAATTACCATATTGGCAATTTTGAAGCCAACACCCAAAAAATTATTGAAGCCATACAAATGGCTAAACAACAAGGCGGAGATTTAATTGTGTTTAGCGAAATGAGTGTTTGCGGATATCCTGCCAGAGATTTTGTAGAGTTTGATGATTTTATTAATAAATGCTATCAAAGTATTGATATAATTAAACAACATGCCGATACAATTGGTGTGTTGGTTGGATCTCCTGCAAAAAATACAACTGCAAAAGGAAAAAACTTATTTAATGCTGCTTTCTTTTTGTATGAAAAAGAAATAAAATCTACAATACATAAAACTTGTTTACCTACTTATGATGTGTTTGATGAATACCGATATTTTGAACCTGCTTATAATTGGAATGTAATTGAATTTAAAGGAAAAAAATTAGCTATAACTATTTGTGAAGACATTTGGAATTTAGGCAACAATTCTTTGTATCGCATTTGCCCCATGAATGAATTAATGAAACAAGCACCCGATATTATGATTAATTTATCGGCAAGCCCATTTGATTACACACATGCAGAAGATAGAAAAAATGCAGTAAGAGAAAATGTTGCAAAGTATAAATTACCTATGTTTTATTGCAATGCCGTTGGCAGTCAAACTGAAATTGTTTTTGATGGTGCAAGTTTAGTGTATGATAAATATGGAAATCTTTGTAAAGAGTTTCCTATGTTTAAAGAAGCTGTTGAAAGTGTTGTATTGAATAACGATGGAAGTATTACCGGAGTTATAACGGAACCTGCTCATAAAATTTTTGATACAGAATATATTCCTTCATCATTAAACGAAAATTTAAACATCAATCAAATATACAAGGCACTTGTATTGGGCATTAAAGATTACTTTATAAAAATGAACTTTACCAAAGCCATTATAGGAAGTAGTGGCGGAATAGATAGTGCCGTTACATTAGCATTAGCCTGCGATGCTTTAGGAAAAGAAAATATAAGAGCTGTTTTAATGCCATCACCTTATTCAACAAATCATAGTGTTAATGATGCCGTTCAACTAAGTAAAAATCTTGAAAACCCTTACGATATTATAAAAATCAATAACATTTACGAAAGCTTTCTTTCAACACTAAAACCCAGTTTTAAAGATTTACCTTTTGGCCTTGCGGAAGAAAATATGCAAAGCAGAATAAGAGGTAATTTATTAATGGCTATTGCCAATAAGTTTGGTTATATATTATTAAACACATCAAATAAAAGTGAACTCTCAACAGGCTACGGAACTTTATATGGAGATATGGCAGGAGGATTAGGTGTTTTAGGAGATTGTTATAAATTACAAGTGTATGCATTGGCAAAATATATCAATAGAAATAAAGAAATCATTCCAACAAATATTATTGAGAAAGCACCCAGTGCAGAATTAAGGCCTAATCAAAAAGACAGCGATAGCTTGCCTGATTATAATGTGTTGGATAAAATTTTATACCAATACATTGAATTAAGAAAAGGCCCCGATGAAATCAAAGCCAAAGGTTTTGATGCCTCTTTAGTTGATAAAATTTTAAAAATGGTAAATGCCAATGAATATAAACGTAATCAATTCTGTCCCATTATTCGGGTATCTCCCAAAGCATTTGGTGTAGGTAGGCGAGTACCTATTGTAGGAAAGTATTTGAGTTAATTGTAACCACTAATCAAAAAAATAGTTTTTAATTCTTTTCATTCATCATATTTCTTTACTTTACGGCACTGAAAATTAAATTTAGTTATGAAAAAAAACATTGCGGTACTATCAGCATTAATCATTTTTATTCTACCAAAAGTACATAGCCAAACTATTGTAAATGGCTCTCTTAAAAAAGTAAAAGATACCGTTAATTGGGTTTTTGCTTATTATGCTGCCGATGGTAAAAGAGTAACCGATAGTGCCGAAGTAAAAAACAATAAATATAGTTTTAACCTTAATGTTACAGAGCCTACACAAGTAACTTTAAGAGCCAGAAAATACGAAATGAAAAATGGTGTTTCTGTTTTAAATAATAAAACTACTAAAAAAGATATTGCATTTCTTTTTTTAGAAAAAGGCAAAGCATCTGTTGAAAGTGTTGATTCATTTTCAAACGTAAAAGTAAAAGGCTCAAAAGCTAATGATGAATTTGTAAAATTAACTGCATTGGCAAAACCATATAACGATAAAATGCAGGCACTAAGTATGCAATATGGGGCTTTATTAAAAGAACAAAAGAAAGATGAAGCTAAAAAAATAGAAGAACAATTAGATGAATTAGATGCTAAATTAAATGATGAAGTGTATGGCAACTATGCAAAAAATAACCCGCAATCTCCATTAGCATTATATGCTTTACAACGTTATGCAGGTTATGAAAATCCTGAAAAAGCTGAGCCTATTTTTAATACACTTCCTGCAAGTGTTCAAGAATCAACAGCAGGTGCTGCATTAAAAAATAAAATGGAAGTTTCTAAAAAAACAGGGATAGGAAAATATGCAATGAACTTTACGCAGAATGATACATTAGGTAATCCGGTTTCATTATCATCATTCAAAGGGAAATATGTATTGGTAGATTTTTGGGCAAGTTGGTGCGGGCCTTGTAGAAGAGAAAACCCAAATGTTGTAAAAGCCTACAATAAATATAAAGACAAAGGCTTTCATATTTTAAGCGTTTCGTTAGATCAACCTAATGCAAAAGATAAATGGATAAAAGCAATACACGATGATCATTTAACATGGACACATGTTTCTGATTTAAAATTTTGGGATAATGAAGTTGCAAAAATGTATGGAATACAAGCTATACCTGCAAATCTTCTATTAGATCCGGAAGGAAAAATTATTGCAAAAAATTTGCGTGGCGAAGATTTAGATGCAAAGCTTGCTGCGGTATTAAAATAGTTGCATTTTTGCTGCTGAATATTTTATGCAGCTACCATCAACTTTATTAGAAAACGCAGTTAATCAATTTTCAAAATTGCCGGGCATAGGCAAAAAAACTGCACTTCGTTTGGTGTTACATCTTTTAAAACAAGATGCCGGCGATGTGCAGTTTTTTAGTGATACCATTGCCAAAATGCGTAAAGAAATTCAGTTTTGCCAACGCTGCCATAATATTAGCGATGGAGATATTTGCAGTATTTGCAGCAATAGTTTACGCAAACAAAATATAATTTGTGTAGTTGAAAATATTAGAGATGTTATTGCTATTGAAAGCACACAACACTATAGCGGAACCTATCATGTATTAAATGGAATTATTTCTCCATTAGATGGCATTGGTCCCGAGCAATTAAATATTGAAACATTAGTTGGAAGAATTGAAAAAGAACAAACTGAAGAATTAATTTTTGCCTTAAACCCAAACATACAAGGCGATACAACCATTTATTATATCCAGAAAAAAATAAACCATCTTCCTTGCCGCATTACAACTATTGCAAGAGGCATTGCATTTGGAGGAGAATTAGAATATGCCGATGAAATGACGTTGGCCAAAAGTCTCACCAATCGTCTTCCCGTTCAACAATATGTAAAATAAATACTCTTCAACACAAACAATAACAAATTTTATACACTACGCGTACTATTTTTATTTTTTAAACTAGATAGATGAAGAAGAAGATCATTATTTCCTTATTAATTATAATTGTGCTTAGCATTATTGGTGTATGGTATTTTGTTTTTTATAATCCGGTACATAATAGAAGGAGTGTTGAAAACGAAAAAGGCATAACAATAAATGCAGCAGATTTGGTAAAAGAATTTGTTACCAATGAAGATAGTGCCAATAAAAAATATGTAAACAAAACCATTCAAATATCCGGCATTGTAAGTAATACCGTAACCGATTCAATAAGCACAACAATATTTATTGCAACAAACGATTCTGTAAACACAATTTCAGTAAGGCTAATAAAAAATAATACAACAATAATTAAAGGAAGCACTGTTACCGTAAAAGGAATTTTAACAGGATTTATTTTAAACGAAGTACAATTAAATGAGGCTGTTATTATTTCTTCAACACCTCCATCTACTGTTATAACAAAAAAAGAAATGCCAGATACCGCAACTGTTTCAGCAGATTCTTCCATTAAAAAAAAACAACCTATTGTTACAACAAAAAAGGAAATAATAGATACTGTAAAAATTTATAAAAGTAAAACAGCAGCCATAAAATTTTTCTCGCATACACCCGCAGAAGACATTGAAGCAATTAATACACAAATTGTAAGTTCATTCAATACAAACACAGGCGAAATAAATTTTGCAGCACTTATAAAAGGATTTCGTTTTGAAAATGAAATGATGCAAGATCATTTTAATAAAGAAAAATATTTAAACAGCACCCAATTCCCTAAGGCCTTATTTAAAGGAAATATTACAAATTTATCTTCAATAAAATTCAACACCAATGGCACTTATAACACTTCCGTTACCGGTAGTTTAACCATTAAAGGTGTTACAAAAAATATTACAACAAACGGCACTATTACCATAAACTCAAATAACATTACAATAAAAAGCGTATTTAATATACATGTGCAAGATTATGATGTTGATGGATCAGACGTTGCAGATACAATAGAAATTACCGTTAATGCCTCTTATAGTTAATAACCTTTGGTTATAAGCCAATAGCTTTATACATTTGCACATGCAGGCCGATTTGTTTATTGTTCAGCCTGCTCTAAAAACTGAACTAATAAACGAAATTCATTTCTTTCAGATTGTTTCTCGTTTCATTAGCAAAGTAATTATGTGTTACCATCAATATTGCTACTATAAAGCTGTTGTTGCGTCGCACACTTCAACGTTCAATACAATACTCAACAATATTTTTATATTAAAATAAATATAATGTCAGATATTAAAAAAGAACTGCAAAAAAAAATTTTAATTATTGATGGAGCCATGGGCACCATGATACAACGCCACAAATTACAAGAAACCGATTACCGTGGAGAACGTTTTAAAAACTGGCATACCGATGTTAAGGGTAATAATGATTTACTAAGCATTACACAACCCCAAATAATTACCGGCATTCATAAACAATATCTTGAAGCAGGAGCAGATATTATAGAAACCAATACATTCAGCAGCACAAGCATTGCACAAGCAGATTACGATATGCAAAGTTTAGCATATGAATTAAACGTTGCCTCTGCCAAATGTGCTAAAAAAGCAATTGCACACTACAATGCAGAAACAGGTAATACAACTCCAAAATATGTTGCAGGGGCTATTGGCCCCTTAAACAAAACCCTATCTCTTTCACCCGATGTAAACAATCCCGGCTTTAGAGCCGTAACTTTTGATGATGTGGTAACAGCATATACCGAACAAATAAAAGGATTAATTGATGGTGGTGCAGACATTTTACTTATTGAAACCATTTTTGATACATTAAATGCAAAAGCAGCTATTTACGCAGCTAAACAATTCTTCAGACAAAATAATGTTGAACTACCCATTATGATTTCAGGAACTATTACCGATGCTTCTGGAAGAACATTAAGCGGTCAAACATTAGAAGCATTTTATATATCTGTTAAACATGCAAAACCATTAAGCATTGGTTTAAACTGTGCATTAGGTGCCCACGAAATGCGTGGACATATTGAAGAATTAAGCAGCATTGCAGAATGTTATGTTTCATCTTATCCCAATGCAGGCTTACCCAATGCCATGGGTGAGTATGATGAAGCACCCGAACAAACAGCCTGCTTTATAGAAGATTGGGCAAACAACGGATGGGTAAATATTGTTGGTGGTTGCTGTGGTACCACACCCGATCATATTAAACATATTGCAGAACATGTAAAGAATATACAACCAAGAAAATTGCCCATATTAGAAGAAGTTATTTAATGAAAAATATGAGTACTATTAAACCATACTTAAGATTATCAGGATTAGAACCATTAATCATTCGCCCCGAAACAAACTTTGTAAATGTTGGTGAAAGAACCAATGTTACCGGAAGTAAAAAATTTGCACGTTTAATCTTAAACAATCAATACGAAGAAGCATTATCTGTTGCACGCCAACAAGTAGAAAATGGAGCACAAGTATTAGATATTAATATGGATGATGCTTTATTAGATGGCGTTCAGGCAATGACCACTTTTGTAAACCTTTTACAAAGCGAACCCGATATTGCTAAAATTCCTATAATGATTGATAGTTCAAAATTTGAAATCATTCAGGCAGGATTAAAATGTGCACAAGGAAAATGTATTGTAAACTCCATCTCTATGAAAGAAGGAGAAGCAAAATTTATAGAACAAGCGTATATATGCAAAGATTTTGGTGCAGCCGTAATTGTAATGGCTTTTGATGAACAAGGACAAGCAGATACATTACAACGTAAGGTAGAAATTTCAGAAAAAGCATATAAAATTCTAACCCAAAAAGTTGGATTCGATCCTCAAGATATCATCTTCGATATAAACATTTTTGCTATTGCAACCGGATTAGAAGAACATAATAATTATGCAGTAGATTTTATTGAAGCAACACGCATTATCAAACAAAAATTTCCATTAGTAAAAATAAGTGGCGGCGTAAGCAATCTTTCTTTTTCCTTTAGAGGAAACGATCATGTACGCGAAGCCATGCATGCCGTGTTTCTTTATTATGCCATAAAAGCCGGTATGGATATGGGTATTGTAAATGCAGGACAATTAGTTGTTTATGATGAAATAGAACCTACACTTAGAAATTTATGTGAAGATGTTATTTTAAACAGAAATAATGCAAACAATGAAGCAACAGAAAAACTTATTGCATTTGCCGAAACAGTTAAAGCAAAAGGAAAAGTAGAAGTAAAAGATGAAGCATGGAGAAATGAATCGGTAGAAAAACGGTTAGCTCACTCGTTAGTAAACGGAATTACAGATTATATTGATGCAGACACAGAAGAAGCCAGAAAAAAATATCCTAAACCATTAGATGTTATTGAAGGCCCTTTAATGGATGGAATGAATATAGTTGGCGATTTATTTGGATCGGGAAAAATGTTTTTACCACAAGTGGTTAAAAGTGCACGCGTAATGAAAAAAAGTGTTGCCTACTTACAACCATTTATTGAAGCAGAAAAAAAAGAAAGTACGAATGCACCAACCATTTTAATGGCAACCGTAAAAGGAGATGTACATGATATTGGTAAAAATATTGTAGGCGTAGTATTAGGCTGCAATGGTTATAAAGTAATTGATATGGGTGTAATGGTGCCAACCGATAAAATTTTAGACGAAGCCGATAAAAAAAATGTAGATATAATTGGTGTTAGTGGGCTTATCACTCCATCGCTTGATGAAATGGTGCATGTAGCAAAAGAAATGAAACGCCGCAATATGAAACAACCTTTGCTAATTGGCGGTGCTACTACATCACGCATACATACGGCAGTAAAAATTGCTCCCGAATATGAAACAGGCGTGGTACATGTATTAGATGCCAGCCGAAGTGTTACGGTTGTAGGTTCTTTATTAAATGCAGAAACTAAAAAAGTATTGCTTGCCGAAACAAAAGAAGAATACCTTAAACTGAAAAAAAATTTTGATAGTAAAAAAACAATTAAACAATACATCAGCTATCAAAATGCAAAAAATAATAAAGTAAAAATAAATTGGGAAAACTATAATCCCGTTCAACCCACTTTTACCGGAACCAAAGTTTTTGATAATGTTGATTTGAATGAAATAAAAAAATATATAGATTGGAAACCATATTTTATTGCTTGGGAAATGCACGGAAATTTTCCTGCAATACTAACCGATGAAGTAGTAGGAAAAGAAGCCACCAAATTATTTAACGATGTAAATATTTTATTAGATAAAGTAATTACCGAAAAATGGCTTACCGCAAAAGGAACTATTGGTTTTTGGAAAGCTGCAAGTAATGAAGATACCGTAATATTAAATGTTGAAAATAAACAAGTACAATTAGAATTTCTTCGCCAACAAATAAAAAAAGCAGCCGATCAACCTAATTTATCATTAGCAGATTTTATTGCACCTAAAACCGAAAATAAAAATGATTATATCGGTGCATTTGCTGTAAGTATTCATGGAATTGAAAAACATATTAAAGCTTTTGAAGCAGCACATGATGATTATAATAAAATAAGTTTACAAGCATTAACAGATAGGCTGGCAGAGGCTTTTGCAGAATATTTGCATCATAAAGTGAGAACAGAATATTGGGGATATGTGAAAGATGAAAACTTAACTAATGAAGATTTAATACACGAAAAATATCAAGGTATTCGTCCGGCACCGGGTTATCCTGCATGCCCCGATCATACAGAAAAGCATAAATTGTTCAGCCTATTAAATGCAACCAATACAGTTGGTATAGAACTTACAGAAAATTTTGCAATGTATCCTGCATCATCTGTTTGTGGTTGGTATTTTAGCCATCCGCAAAGTCAATATTATGGTGTAGGAAAAATTCAACAAGATCAATTTGATGATTATGTAAACCGAAAAGGGTTAGATAAAACAATAATGGAAAGATGGTTGAGCCCTAATTTAGAATAGTTGCATTATGGTAATATTATTTGTTTAATAACATTTCTTGATTATATGCCATAATAAAAACTGCCCCTAAATTTTTATGAGGTGGTACATAATCATCAAACCTTTCTTTTACATCGGCTTTTAAACCTGTTTCTATATTCTTCCACATAACAGGCCAGTTAAGATCTTTTCCTTGACGTAAAGTTTCGGTTATAATATTAATTAATCTAATATTTACTGCACCTGTTCCTACTTGTTTAGAAGCTATAATGTGAGCACCCGGACAAGTTGCCAATACATCGTTTAAACTATGATAACCACCACAACTGCCCAACAATACTACTTTAGCAGAAGAAGGTAATTGTGCTATAGTTTGTTTTACATAATAACTATGTCCACGGTGTATTACAATGGTAGGATGTATGTTTAATGAGTCTAAATATTCTTGTAAATCTTTTTGGGCTTTAGTATCTAAATCTTTTAATTCATCTAAGGGTTTGTTGGCATAAATAGTTATAGGTATACCTTTGGTAGAAGATACTTCTACCCATTCAGGTTTATCAACCTTCCTCCAGTTAGCATTAGAAAAATTATTAATAAATGCGTTGAATACATTGCCTCCATCTTTATCTCCGTAAAAGAATTGTAGTATTTCAATTTTTTTCTTGGTAGAATCAAGCAATAGTTTTAATGGCATTATATTAATAGGTGTTGGTAGTTGCAAAGTATTTGTTGCAATACCATCGGTTGTATTAAAAATGCTATTAAGCAAGTTGTATATGATAATTCCTCTTTTATTTTTTGTTTTTATATTTTGTTGAAGATTGTGCCAAACTTCTTTTATCATAATTTTTTTAACGCTAGAATCGCTAATGCTGGCATAAGAGTCTGCTACATCTACCGCATCTTCAAGAGTTGATGTTTTTTCTAATCCGTCTACAAAACTTTGCATTAATTTTTCGGCACCCAACTTATCCATTCGTTTAAAAAAATCATCTAATGTGTTGTATGCGGCAGCCATGCGTATAAATTTTTTATAGTAATCAAACTGTACGGCGTTTAATAAACTATCGGCTCTTGCAGGTTTCATTCTTTCAAAAATTCTTTTATATACTCCTAAATAGCTGCTAGTATATATTTCTTCTTCTCCTAACACACATAAAAAGTATAATTCGGCAGGCGTTAGGTTATCAATTTTTTTAAATCTTACGGCATCACTTTTTTCTTCGTGTAAAGCATTTATTTCATTTATATATGTTTCTATACCTTTTGTTTTTAGCTTTTCGGTAAGTACATTCATAATCATTGGAGTGTCTGCTTGCCTTATTCTTGCTGCATATTTTATTTCGGTTGCTACTAATAATTTATAATATTTTTCATCATCAGACATTGCACTGGTGATAGAATCTATGGTTATTTGGTTGTGATATAATTCGTCTAAAAAGGGGAAATAAAATCTTCCTGAAGGAATGGTTGCCAACTGTGAAATTGTTTTTACAAGTGGGCTTTGCACAGATCTTATTTTATAACCTAATGCATTATTTACTGCAGCATAATTATAAAAACGTTCAGGGTTTTTAAAAGCTTCAATAGTTAATAAACTATCTGCAAAAGGAACATCGGTATGTGTGCCTAGAATAGTTAAAATTTTATCGGGGTTGCGTTGACAAAGTTTAAATATTAAAATATTCTTACAATCGGTTAGGCCTATGTTTTGCTGAAATGCAAAATTTTGTAATAAAATATTTCCTATTTCTAATTCATTTTGTTGAATAACGGAAGTAATGGGCAAATTGTTTCTTTGTAATTGCATAGCTTGTATGTATGCATTAATATAATCTGCTACTGTAATGCCGGTTGTGTACTTGTATTTGCAGGCACTAATATAACTGGTAAGCATATCATTAATACTTCTTAACCATATATATTTATCGTTTTCTGAAAAGCTGCTGTCTTTTTCAACTTGTTGTTGCAGATTATCAATTTTAGAAATAATAATATGTGTTAGTTGAAGATTAACGTCATCATCAGAGGTGGCTTTAAAAATTTTACCATCTCCACCATAAACTTTAATTAATTGGGCTTGGCTTCTATCAATATTATCATGATGCAGCCTTCGCATTGGTGGGATATCATCTTGCGAAAATACCGGTTGGGCAAAATTGGGAAATGCAATTACTAAAAGTAAAATAAACAGATATAATTTCTTCATGCGTAGCATTATCAAACAAAAATACTGCCAATAACAATGAGAAAATGTTATCAACTTAACAATTCCATAATAATAGAATCTTTGTTAGTAATAATGTGCTGTTAATTTTGTGTAAACATATTGTTACCATGCAAACAAAGCCAAAAAAAATTTTAATTGCAGATGATGAACCTGATATTCTTGAAATAATTGCATATAATCTTTCAAAACAAGGGTATGATGTATATACGGCTAAAAATGGTAATGATGCTATTGAAAAAGCTAAACAAATTCATCCCGATTTAATTATTTTAGATATTATGATGCCTTATAAAACAGGCATAGAAGTTTGCCATATCTTACGTTCGCAAACATTATTTCAGCATACAATAATTATTTTTTTAACAGCATTAAGTGATGAAATATCGCAAATTAAAGGGCTTGAAATAGGTGCAGATGATTATTTAAACAAACCCATAAATCCAAAAGTGTTGGTATCTAGAGTAAATGCTTTATTTAGAAGAATTAATAAAGCAGAAGAATCGAGTAAAGTATTACATGTTGCCAATATAAATATTGACCCCATAAAATTTTTAGTTACGATAGATGATAAAGAAATTATTCTTGCCAAAAAAGAATTTGAACTATTGTATTTGCTTGCTTCAAAACCCGGAAGAGTTTTTTTGCGAAATGAAATTTTAATGCAGATTTGGGGTGCAGATATTATAGTTGGAGATAGAACTATTGATGTGCATATTCGTAAAATACGTCAAAAAATGAATTTGAATTGCATAACAACAGTTAAAAGTGTTGGCTATAAATTTAGTTTGTAATAATACTTTTACTTAAATTACATTTTGTAACCTTTTGAAATGTTGAATACTAAAAATTTTTCGCCAAAACAACTTTCGTTGTTTACGGCATTTTCATTATCCCTTCCTATAGCTATTGGTTTTTATATAATAGAATCGTGGTTGTTTGCACTAATTACATTTATTGTAATTTTTATTGGCAGCTATTTTTTAATTCAATTTGTATTAGAACAATTCATTTACCGAAAAATAAAACTTATATACAAATTTATTTACCAAACAAAAGCCAGTAAAAAACAAGAAACCTATTATAAATATATTTTACCGCAAAAAAGTATTGATGAAGTAAGAGAAGATGTAGAAAAATGGGCGGAACAAAAAAGCGTTGAAATTGAAATATTAAAAAATAACGAAGCTTATAGAAAAGAATTTCTACAAAACTTAGCACACGAATTTAAAACACCCATATTTGCCATACAAGGTTATACTGATATATTGTTAGATGGTGCAATAGAAGATCAAACAACTGCCAAAAAATATTTAGAAAATACTGCACGTAATGTTGATAGATTAACTAACCTCTTAAAAGATTTAGATAAAATATCTCAACTTGAAAGTGAAGAACAACCCCTACATAAAGAAAATTTTATAATTCAAGATTTAATTCGTGAAGTTTATGAAACACTTTCAATTAAAACTTCAAAGCAAGAAATTAAATGCACTATAAAAAAAGGTTGCGAATCTCCGCCCATTAATGTTTTTGCCGACAAAGAAAAAATAAGGCAAGTACTTAACAACCTCATAATCAACGCAACACGTTACGGTAAACACGGAGGTGTTATTGTGGCAAGTATTTATAAAACAGACGAACAACATGTACTAATAGAAATAAGTGATGATGGAGTTGGAATTGCAGAAGAACATTTACCTCGCATTTTTGAACGTTTTTACAGAACCGATATAGGCCGAAGCCGAAATATGGGAGGAACAGGCTTAGGTTTGGCAATTTGTAAGCATATTGTTGAAGCTCATCAACAAACTATTCATGTTCGTAGTAAACTAAACGTAGGCACTACAATAGGATTTACATTAAGCAGTAAACCAACATAATTCTGCCATTTTGTCGCAACTTGATTTGTAAAATACTGATAATCAATTAATTACAAACATTTACAATTATCAATTCTCACTAATTAGGTTTAGTTTTTCGTGTAATTTATGTAAAATATATTTTGCTGTCTGCTCTAAAATTGTAATTTAGTGGTGGAATTTAATGGGTTAGTAAGTAAAGGGGTCAGCTTAAAAGTTGGCCCTTTTGCATTTCAATAGTTACAACATTTCTTCTTCTATATTTATACAATGAGTAAAATTAAAACTGCTTTTTTCTGTAACAATTGTGGTTATGAAAGTACAAAATGGTTAGGCAAATGCCCCAGTTGTAATCAATGGAACACATTTATTGAAGAAGTAATTGATAAAGGAAATAAAAATGAAAACGAATGGAAATTTTTTTCAGAAGATAAAAAAACAACCAAAACTATTTCATTAAACGAAGTAAGTTCTATTGAAGAAAAAAGAATTGTTACAACCGATGCAGAATTAAACAGAGTATTAGGCGGAGGTATTGTTGCCGGAAGCATTGTATTAGTTGCCGGAGAACCGGGCATTGGTAAAAGCACTTTGTTTTTACAAGCAGGCTTATTATTAAACCAATTAATTGTTTTATATATAAGTGGAGAAGAAAGTGAACAACAAATTAAAATGCGTGCAGATAGAATAGGAGTTAATAATGAAAATTTTTACTTACTTACCGAAACATCAACAGCAACAATTTTTAAAGAAATAAAAAAATTAAAACCACAAATTGTTATTGTAGATTCTATTCAAACCTTACAATCAAACTTAATAGAATCAAGTGCCGGAAGTGTTTCGCAAATAAAAGAATGTGCTGCAGAATTTCATCGTTTTGCAAAAGAAACTAACACTCCTGTTTTTTTAATTGGTCATATAACTAAAGATGGAACTATTGCCGGCCCCAAAGTGTTAGAACACATGGTTGATACTGTTTTACAATTTGAAGGTGATAGGCATTATGCCTACAGAATTCTGCGAACATTAAAAAACCGGTTTGGCAGTACAGCCGAATTAGGTATTTATGAAATGACGAGTAACGGAATGAAAGCCGTAACAAACCCAAGCGAAATTTTAATTACACAACGTGAAGAGCAATTAAGCGGAAGTGCTATTGCAGCTACATTAGAAGGTATGAGGCCTTTATTAATTGAAGTACAAGCATTAGTAACACAAAGTGTTTACGGAACACCACAACGCACCGTT
This sequence comes from Bacteroidota bacterium, assembly GCA_018267705.1. Lineage (GTDB taxonomy): Bacteria > Bacteroidota > Bacteroidia > Chitinophagales > Chitinophagaceae > CW01. The sequence continues at coordinate 176,333 of JAFDXX010000004.1, forward strand.
AGCGGATTTGATTTAAGAAGATTACAATTATTATTAGCTGTATTAGAAAAACGCGGCGGATTTCATTTTGGCGTAAAAGATGTATTTGTAAATATTGCAGGAGGTTTAAAAGTAGAAGATCCAAGCACAGATTTAGCTATTATTTGTGCATTGCTTAGCAGTTATGAAGATGTGCCACTCCCACAACAAATTTGTTTTGCAGGTGAAGTTGGTTTAAATGGAGAAATACGTGCAGTAAATAGAATTGAACAACGTATTGCCGAAGCAGAAAAATTAGGATTTGAAAAAATTATTGTTTCTCGTTATAATAAAAAAGGAATAGATATAAAGAATTTAAAAATTGAAGTAATCGCACTAAGCCAAGTGCATGAAGTGTATCAATACCTATTTTAAGAAAACAAAAGTACCCATCTACTTTTACTTCTTCCTGATTTTTTGTACTTTTAGGTGTGTTGCATTCTATTCAATCATATATAAAAGATTTTACACATTTAATTTTCCCGCATCATTGCGAAGGTTGTGGTACAGATGTTTTGAATAATGATGATTTACTTTGTGCAAAATGTTTACATGAATTACCGGCTACCAATTATTTCTTTTCATCCAACAATCCTGTAGAAAAAACATTTTATGGCAGATGCAATATTACATCTGCAGCAAGTGCATTCTATTTTACAAAAAACTCTTTATTGCAACATTTGCTTATTCAGTTAAAATATAAAGGCAATAAAGAAGTAGGCTATTTTTTAGGAAAATTAATGGGTTTGCAAATACAACAATCGGGTAGATTTAATTGTATTGATGCATTAATTCCACTGCCACTTAACCCCAAAAAAGAAAGTAAGAGAGGGTATAATCAGGCGGCCTTACTTTGCGAAGGGATTGCTGAAGTATTAAAAATTTCTGTTGTATATAATGCCGTTGAAAGAGTTGTTTTTACTGAAACACAAACCAAGCAAAACCGCATACACCGCTGGCAAAATATGGAAAATGTATTTGCCATAAAAGATATAACAAGTATTCAAAACAAACATATTTTGTTGGTTGATGATGTAATAACTACCGGTGCTACTTTAGAAGCTTGTGCAAATTCTATTCTTCAAAAAAGCAATGCAAAAGTTAGTATTGCTACTGCCGCTTATACTATTTAAAGTTTTTCTCCCTTTTTTTAACTAACTCTGTAACTTGCATTAAGCTTAAAACATTTAATTATGAAACACATTATTTTTTTTGCTGTAATTATTATTGTTACAACTATTATTACAGCGTTTACATTTCCTTCAAGTAATACTATTCATTCTTTTAAAATAAAAGCAATTGATGGAAGTGAAATTGATTTCTCAAAATTTAAAGGCAAAAAAATATTAGTAGTAAATACGGCTTCTAAATGTGGTTATACACCTCAGTATGAAGCATTAGAAAAAGTATATGAGCAATATAAAAATAAATTGGTAATTGTTGGTTTCCCTTGCAATCAATTTGGTGGACAAGAGCCGGGCACTGCTGAAGAAATTGTGAGTTTTTGTAAAAAGAATTATGGAGTTACGTTTCCTTTAACTGAAAAGGTTGATGTTAAAGGCGATAATATTAATGCTATATACAAGTGGTTATGTAATAAAAGTGAAAATGGTGTTTTAGATGCAGAAATAAAATGGAATTTTAATAAATTTTTATTAGATGAAAACGGAAAATTATTAGCTTATTTTCCAAGTAAAATAACTCCTGATAGTGAAGATATTTTAAAATATTTGAAATAATTGTTACGTGTTAAGTTGCTAAAAAGGGATTGAAATTTTCAATCCCTTTTTTATGTGCTACTTGTTTATTTTTTTATGCTTACAGTATCTTTAGCCAACTTTGGTATCATTTCATCTCTAATTTCTTTTATGCTCCAAAATCTATAAACTTCAGGTTCCTTATCTCCAACCTGCTCTATTGATGTCATTCTGTGATAAGGTGTAACAACAGTTGCATCAATATTATTGGTTACTTTAACTGCATTAAATGGTTCAATATAAAAATTGCGATTGGCAACACTTACATTTTTATTTTGAATTAATAAGTTTAAAGAATCAATGGCATGTTTAAGCATGTCTTGTTTAATTACATCATAATTAGATTTTGCTTCTGCATATTTTTGATAACTGCCAACAACAGTGTCGTTTTTTGCGTTTAAAATATATAAGCCATTTTCTGAAATATTAATTGTTGATTCTTTTCCATCAACATTAAGTTTTATACTCAATGGTCCATTGGCATTAAAATCGGTTGTTTGTTCTATAGTACCTGCACCATTTTGAATAGTGATTGTTTTAGTTTTTGTATCAACGTTTACTTTTCCTTTTCCTAAAATTGTAATTCGTTTAGTGTTTGATGAACATGCAGAAAAAATAATTGCTGCACTTAAAATACATGTTGTTGTTAATTTCATTTATTTAGTTTTTTGTATTGATTATAAATTATAATCTCCGGCTGCTTCGGGTTGATATATTATTTCATTTATTTTAATTTTTGTAAGCCCTGCAGGTACAATCCATTCTATTTCGTCTCCAACTTTATAACCAATTAAAGCAGTGGCAATAGGAGAGAAAATAGATATTTTATTCTTTTTAATATCTGCTTGTTCGGGGTACACTATTTGGAATTGTATTTGTTTGTTGTTATTTAAGAAAATCAATTTTACAATTGAATTCATGGTAACTACATTAGCAGGAATAGCTTTAGGAGCAACAATTTTGGCAGAGTTTAATTCGGCCATTAATTTTTCTGCTTCTGCTTTATTGATGGATTTAAATTGTTTAGCATCACTGATGCATTTTTTAATTCGGTCGTAATCTAAACTGTTTATAATTAATTTACTCATGGCTATTTAATTTAATAAAGAAGATTAATAATAAAGGGCATTGCGATATATGGTGAATTTTATCATAATGCCCTAATGGTTTGAACAATTATAGAACTACGGTTATAAATTATTTAGCTTCGGCATAGCGTTGGTCAACTTTTTCCCAATTAATAATATTCCAAAATGCTGCTAAATAATCGGCACGTTTATTTTGATATTTTAAATAATAAGCATGTTCCCAAACATCTACACCTAATAATGGAGTGCCTTTATGTTCTGCAACATCCATTAAAGGATTATCTTGATTGGGTGTTGAGGTAACTTCTAATTTGCCATCGCTTGTAACAATAAGCCAAGCCCAACCACTACCAAATCTTGTCATTGCAGCATTAGCAAATTTTTCTTTAAATGCATCAAACGAACCAAAAATAAGGTTAATGCCGCCTGCAATATGTCCGGGTAATTTATCTAATTTTTTGTTAGTTAAACTTTCCCAAAAAAATGTATGATTCCAATGCCCGCCGCCATTGTTGCGAACTGCGGGAGATATGCTGCCTGCTGCTTTTACTAATTCTTCTAAAGATTTGCCCTCGTTGGCTGTGCCGGCAATAGCTTTGTTTAAATTATCTACATATGCTTGGTGGTGTTTGCCATGATGTATTTGCATAGTTGTAGTGTCAATAAAAGGTTCTAATGCGTCGTATGCATACGGTAATGCTGGTAATATAAATGCCATAATCAAAAAATTTTAGTAGGTAAATATAAGAACTTTCATGCATGTAATTATGAAGGTGCATTTATTATAAATGGAAAAATTTCTTTCTTTTTCTATCGTTTATTTTTAAAAAAAGATTTCATTAAAAACGCACATTCTTCTTGTAATACACCTTTTATTATGATTGCTTTTTGATGAAAGGGGTTTGTTGATGTAAATTTTTGAAAACCATTTTTTTCATCACTTGCACCATAAACAATATTACCCACTTTGCCCCAATACAATGCACCGCAACACATTAAGCAAGGTTCAACTGTTACATATAAAGTTGCTTCGGGTAAATATTTTGTTCCTAAAAAATTAAATGCTGCAGTTAATGCTAACATTTCGGCATGTGCGGTTGCATCATTCAATAATTCAACTTGGTTATGTGCTTTGGCAATTATTTTATTTTCTATCACTACAATAGCACCCACAGGTACTTCATTTTTTTCATAAGCTTCTTCTGCTTCATGCAAAGCATGCCTCATAAAATATTCGTGCGTAAACATTCTGCTAAGTTATTTTTATTTTATTATTTTTAATAAAACATGTTGTATGAAAAAAATTCTATTGATTATTTTTTGCTTTTTGCAAATAAGTTTAATTGCACAAACTAATATACCAACTGCACAAAATATTATTGATAAATCTTGTAAAGAAGCAGGTAAACAAAATAAAAAAGTATTTATCATTTTTCATGCATCTTGGTGCGGGTGGTGTCATAAAATGGATAGTAGTATGAATGATGTTTCGTGCAAAAATTATTTTGAAAAAAATTTTGTAATTGCCCATATTACTGTTTATGAAAGAGGAGAGAAAGAAAAATTAAATAATGCAGGTGGGGAAGATATATTGAAAAAATACCATGCAGATAAACAAGGTATTCCTGCATGGTTTATTTTAGATAAAAATGGAAAATTGCTTGCCGATTCTCAAATAAGACCCACTGGTGCAAGCTTAGATACTGAAGGTAAAAATGTTGGATGCCCTGCACAAAAAAATGAAGTAGAACATTTTATTAAAGTATTAAAACAAACTACTGCACTGAGTGAAACAAATGCAAACGCAATACGAGCAAAGTTTTTAAAAAATAGTGAATAGAATATTGGTAGAGAAAAGTAGTTGGTTATTAATTTTAATATTGTTCTATAAACTTATACAAATTAAAATTTTCTATTAATTGAATTTGTTGTTGCAAAATTGTTTTGCTTACATCTTTCATTCTTTTTTGTTGAATAAGGTGAAATGCTTTCTCTGCCAGTAAGTAATTTTTTTTATTGTTAGGGTTGTTTAGTTGTTGGTGAGCAATAATTTTTTCATACAACTCATTTATTCCTTTTTTTTCGGTGGCAATGGCTTTTACAATAGCAATTTCATGTTGTTTATAATGAAAAGAGGGTGCTAGCATTTGTCTTAAATTTTTAATAAATAAATCTGCATCGGGCCTGTCACTTTTATTAACTACAAATACATCTGCAATTTCCATTAACCCTGCTTTCATGGTTTGAATTTCATCGCCTGCTTCAGGTACAACCGTTACTACCGTTGTGTCTGCAAGTCCTGCAATTTCAATTTCACTTTGTCCTACACCAACCGTTTCTATAATAATATGGTTAAAAGTTGCTGCTTTTAGTATATCAGAAATTTCTATAATTTTTGGATGTAATCCGCCTAAACTTCCTCGTGTGGCTAATGATCTTATAAAAACATGAGGATGATTATACCATTCATTCATTCTAATTCTATCTCCCAATAAAGCCCCTAAATTAAAAGGCGATGAAGGATCTACACAAAGCACAGCAACGGTTTTATTTTGTTTAACTATTTCTCCAATTAAAGCATCTACCAATGTGCTTTTACCTGCACCGGGCGGGCCTGTAATGCCAATAATTTTTGTATTAGTGGTGGGTAATAGTTTTAATAATTCGGTATAACCTTCAAACTCATTTTCAACCAATGAAATAATTCTGGATAATGCTTTAATATTGCCTTGCTGAATATTATTTAATAATTGGTACCACATATTATACAAATTTTGTAAAATAGATGTATTACGAAAATTATTTTTTATGAATTTGCGTGTATTACTTCTTTTAAATTTTTGTTGAAATTAGCATAACTAAATGAAATTAGTTTTTAAAAACTACTGTTGGACTGTTATTTTATTATTGCTTTCTTTTTTTATAAGTAGGGCTGCATTATCATTTATATCTGTATTAATGATATTGTTGTTACTGAAAAAAAATCTTGATAAAAAAATAATTAAACAATTTATTACAGCCTCAATATTCATTATTATACCGGTTGCTGTTTCGGGTTTTTGGAGTAGTGATGTAAAGGAATGGTGGCAATTGTTTTCAAATAAATTGTTACTTATTACAGTTGGCGTTGCAATAGTATCTCTTCAACTTTCATTTAAACAAATTAAAATTATTATTTGGACTTTAACTGTTTTGACATTGTTGGCCAGTGGTTGGAGCGTATGGCAATATATTAATAACAAGCAATTGATAGAGCAATCTTATTTAGTAGCCAAAGTAATTCCGGTTTGGTTAGATGATGATCATATACGTTTTAGCTGGCTAATTGTATTAACTATAATTTTAATGTGCTGGCAGTTGAATCTTCAATCATCGAATAGTAAAGAAAAAATACCAGGCTATATAAGTGTTCTATTATTGTTTGCATTCTTGCATTTTATGGCTGCACGCACAGGTTTATTGTGTTTATATGTAGCACTAATAATTTTCTTTTTTTATTTTTTATGGAAACAAAAAACAAGAAAATATGCTGCGTTTTTTTTCATTATAACAATTGCAATTATAACGCTTGCATTTTATGTATTGCCAACTTTAAAAAACAGAATGCAATATGTTGTTTGGGATGTAAAACAATTTACCAATAACAATTATTTGCAGGGATCGGCAGATGGTGGAAGGTGGTTATCTATAAAAGCAGGCTTTGATGTTGGATTGATGAAACCCATACAGGGCGTTGGTTTTGGAGATATTAGAAATGAAGCAATTAAATGGTATGATGTGCATTACCCTAAAACATTGCCGAATGAGCGGTTTATTCCACATAGTGAATGGATAGTTTATTTTGCCGGAAGCGGTATGGTAGGGGTAATTGCTTTTACCGTTGGGTTATGTTTGTTGTATCATTATTTTTTTAGGAAAAACATTTTCTGTTTTGTAACGGCTTTTGTATTAATAATCCCATTAATAACAGATGATAGTTTAGAAGGGCAATATGGTATTACTATTTTTAGTTTTGTAATTGCAATGGTTTATCATTTAAACAAAACTATTTATACTTCTGCTGTTGCAGCTTCATCAACTTTGCATACTTAACCATTGTTTGATATGCTACAGATGATGCTATAAAAAAACCATCTGCACCATCTAAAAATCCTAATTTAAAAATATAACCGTTTATAAAAGCCACTAAAGGGTTGATAAATAATTTAACCCAAGATGCTTTTTTACCTTGCTGCAACATAGCTTGTGCCTGAATGGTTGTGAATTTATTGTTTTGCGTAATTACTTCTTCTAACGCATAATAACTGTAATGCAATAAATCTCCTTTCAGGTGCTGAACGCTGCTACCAGATTGCATTTCAAGCTTATCGTGTGGGTTTACTCCGCCCCATTTTCCTTTCTGTTTATTAATTAAGCGTATTTTTTTATCGGGGTACCAAGTGCCATGTTTAATCCATTTACCGCAGAAATTAGTACAGCGGTTCATGCTGTATGCATTATATTCAAAACCATTTTGTTTTTGTTGAAGAATAGATTCTTTTAATGTATTGCTTAATGCTTCATCTGCATCAAGACTTAAAATGAAATCATATTTTGTTTGAGCAATGGCAAAGTTTTTTTGTTCTATATATCCTAAAAATTTTTGTTCAATGAATTGTACATTAAAACTTTGGCAAATTTGTTTGGTTTTATCTGTAGATAAAGAATCTATTACCACAATTTCATCAGCAACGGTTTGTAAACTTTCTAAACATCGTTCAATGTTTTTTTCTTCATTATATGTTATAATAACTGCAGAGAGCACAATGTTTTATTTTATAAGTTTATAATTTTTGTATTCTCCGAATTTAAAACCTAATAAATCTTCAATTGGTTGAATTAGTTTATCTTTTGTTTTCCAAACAGCTTTTTTGGGGTTGTAAATATAATTCCAATTTTGTGCTGCAATTTTTGATTGCATTAATGCAGGGTGTGTGCCTTTAAATTCAATTACTCTATCCACATTGTCCCAATCGTATTTTCTTTCATCTAATTCTTTTACAACATCTTTTTCCGATTTATAAAAAGATCCCATTAATTCTGCTTTTTTTCTAAAATTGGTAGGAGGTCTTATGCCATTGTAATGGAAAATGGGGGCATCAATTTTTTTTACGGTAAGTTTTTTTCCTTGCTCGGTATTGTTGTTATAATTTTCTATTGATTTGAATTTTCTAAAACCTTGAGAATCTCTGTAAGATCTAGCACCTATATTATTTCTAAAAATTCTTACTTCATGTTTATGAATGCGGCGTGAGTTTCTTATATAATTGTAACTTCCCCAAAAATGGTAGAACGGTAAAATAAAACCTTCTACTTTTTTGTTGTGATTGTTTTCTTTTATTGCGTTTAAAATTTTGAGTAAATCATTTTCATGAATTACTTCATCTGCTTGAATATGAAAACACCAATCTCCACTTAAAGCATCTAAACCAATATTGGTTTGCTGAGAAAAAATTTTTCCACCTTCTCGTAAATTCATATCCCAAACAGTATCAATAATTTTTATTTTAGATGCGTTAAGTTGTTCAATTGCTTCACGGGTTCCGTCGTTAGAATTTCCAACTACCACAATAAATTCATCACATATTGGCAGGATAGATTGAATGGCTTCTAAAAAAGGAACGCCATAATCAAATCCGTTTCTAACATAACTAAAACCAGATATTTTCATTGTACGAAGATAGTTATGACGTGAGTATTTAATTAATTTCTAATTCGGGAATATAAGTAACTAATTGGCAGCCCCACTCTTTTGTAAAGCTTAGTTTATTAATAATTTCATTTTTAAAATTCCAAGGAAGAATAATAATAATGTCGGGTTTATGATTGTTAAAATACTCACGTGATACTACCGGAATATGGCTTTGTGGTAAGAATTTATTTTGTTTATAGGGTGTGTCATCAACCACGCATTTAATAGTATCGTTTTTTAAACCGCAATAATTTAAAAAAGTATTTCCTTTTGCGGCAGCACCAAAAGCAATTATTTGTTTTCCTTTTTGTTTTTCAGAAAGAATATATAAAAGAAATTTATTTTTTATATCAATTGCTTTTTCTTGGAAGCCGGTATAAAAATTAATTTTGTTTATGCCTTTTTGTAATTCGCTGTTTAATAAAATTGTAACGTTTTCTGTTATAGGTTGTTGCTCATTTTCTTTATGTTTAACATAAACACGTAAAGAGCCGCCATGCGTTTCTAATTGTTCAACATCAAACACTTCAAAGCCGTGAAATTTAAATAAGTTACATATAAAGTAGAAAGAGAAATAGGAAAAGTGTTCATGATAAATTGTATCAAACTCTTTTTTCTCGATGAGTTTTATTAAATGCGGGAACTCAAAAGTCATAACTCCTGAAGGCTTTAATAAAATTTTTAAGCCTCGAACAAAATTGTTTAGTTCCGGAACATGTGCTAATACATTATTGCCTATAATTAAATCGCTTTGTTTGCCCTCTTTTTTTAAACGTATTGCTAAGTCTTCTCCGAAAAATTCAATTATATTTTCAATACCTTTTGCAATAGAAAGTTGTGCGGTGCTGTTGGTTGGCTCTATGCCTAAACAAGGAATATTTTTTTCTTTAAAATATTGTAATAAATATCCATCGTTGCTGGCAATTTCTGTAACTAATGAATTTTTGTTTAAGGCAAAGCGGTTTGTAACTTTTTCTACATAAGCTTTTGAATGTTTTAACCAACCTTCACTTACAGAAGAAAAGTAAACATAATCTTCAGTAAAAATTTCATTATTTTTTTGAAATTCATCTACCTGTACTAAAAAACAATTATCGCAAACTAATACTTTTAAAGGATAAGTTGTTTCGGCTTTATTTAAATCATTTGCATTTAAAAAAGCGTTTGATACAGCAGTATGCCCTAAGTCTATTAGTGTAGTATCAATTGTTTTACTGCAAAACCTGCATCGCATAATATTAGTTTTAAACAATATAAAAAGCTAAGATAAAGGCTAAACTGCAATTGGCATCAATCTGAAAAATTTATCTCATTTTTGAGGTATGATTGAAAATATACAATTTATAAATAGAGTTAAAGAAAACGATTTTCAGTTTTCTATTCTCATCCCGTCTTGGAATAACTTGCCTTATTTAATAAATGCTGTAGAAAGCATTAGAGAACACTCGTTTTATAAACATCAAATAATAGTTCATATTAATGAAGGAACAGATGGAACAATAGATTGGGTTAAGCAACAATCTGATATAGATTATACGTATAGTGAAAAAAATATTGGTTTGTGTTATGGATTGAATGCAACAAGGCAACTAGTTAAAACACCCTATATGGTTTATCTGAATGATGATATGTATGTGTTACCAAATTGGGATAAATATTTGATGGATACGATTAAAGAAATAGGCCACAATTTATTTTTTTTAAATGGAACAGGTATAGAACCTTATGCTGGGAACCCTTGCATAATTTATAAAGATTATGGAACCGATATTCAATCTTTTCAGAAAGAAAAATTATTAAAAGAATTTGCATTATTTGAAAAAAACGATTGGCAGGCCGGTAGTTGGAGCCCTAGTGTAATGCATGTTAGTGTTTGGGATTTAATTGGTGGTTACAGTATAGAATTTTCACCTGCACATTATTCAGATCCCGATGTTGCAATGAAATTGTGGCAAGCGGGTATTCGTATTTTTAAAGGAGTAGGCAAAAGCCGTGTGTACCATTTTGGCTCAAAATCAACAGGTAGATTTAAAAAACATAAAGCTTATTATACATATATTTTAAAATGGGGAATAACTGCCGGAACTTTTACTAAATATTATTTGAAAATGGGGCAACCTTATAATGGCATATTACCCGAACCTGTGTTTCATACATCGGCAAAAATTAAAAATTTATTTAAGCGTATAGTTGCTGTATTTAAAGTGTAATTTGCTATTAAATAAATATTCAAATATTTATTTAATAATTAACCTCATCTCCTAATTTCTTTTAAGTGTTGTGGTTTTTTTGTTGAAACCCTTAACCTGCATGTGTTTGATTCAAAAACAATTAACGTATAAATAATTGCTTTTGCAAAAACAAGACATCAATATCCTTAAAATAATAAAAAATAAAATAATAGATTTAAGCACTTTACAGAATTAAAAGGCTTTAATTTCGGCAACGATAAAACCCAATTTATGCAAACCACCCTCTGTTTTGATTTTGGTAACACACGCTTAAAATGTGCTGTATTTATCAATAATGAATTTAAAGAATTATTGGTTTTGAATGATGATAGTGTACTTAGCATTGAAGATGTTTTGCATCAATATCAACCACAAAAATCAATTCTTTCTTCTGTAATTAACCATAACCCCGAAATAGAAATTGTACTTGAAAAAAGTACAACATTTCATAAATTAGGGCCAACAAGTAAAATAAATTTTACAACGCCAGTTGGCAAACCGGAAACTATTGGTGCAGACAGGTTAGCTATTTGTGCCGCTGCAGTAGATTTATTTCCACAAAAACACATATTGGCTATTGCGTTAGGCACTTGCATTACATTTAACTATATTAATAAACTGCACCAATTTTTAGGTGGAAGTATTTCTCCCGGTATGTATATGCGGTTTAAAGCCATGAACGAACAAACTGCTTTATTGCCTTTAGTAAAACCTACACTTAATTTTCCGTTGGTTGGTTATAATACAGCTACCAACTTGCAAAGTGGTGTTATTTTGGGTATGGCAAAAGAAATTGATGGGATTATTGATTTATACAAAGAAAAGTTTGACGATATGCAAATAATACTTACGGGCGGAGACATGGAATTTTTTACCCCACATATTCGCAATCAACTTATTGCCGATCCATATTTGCTTTACAAAGGTTTGTTTGCAATAAGTAAAGCCAATTAATAGTATTAACAACTTATTTTAAAGAATATATTATCTTTGCTACGTGAAAAAATTTTTAATTTTTGCCTTATTAATTAGTTATAGCATTGCTTCGTTAGGAGTAAGTCTTAACTATTTTTATTGCTGCGGAAAATTAAAATCGGTTTCGGTACAAGTAAATAAAGAAACAACCAATTGCTCGGGAAAACTATCAAAAGATTGTTGCGGAAATAAAACGGTAACACTGCAATTAAAAACAGACCAAAAAGAAAACAGTGTACTTAATTATCAATTTAATGCTTCAATTTCTCCTGCAATTATTTATATTAATAATTATGCAGTTTTAGGTAGTGCAGCTAATTGTACTCAAAAATTTTTTTACAAAAACCCTCCCGAGAAATATAATGCTTCTCTTAATGTTTTGTATTGCATTTATAGAATTTGATTTATTGAATAAAAGAACACTGATTGTACAACATTTATAGGCTTAAATTTTCTTTATTCAACAAAAAATTATTCAAAAAAAATATAACAATGAAAACACTAAAAATATTTTTAACTACATTATTTGCTATTACCATTTTTCAAGTTGTAAATGCATCAAACAAAACAAATAAAACGGTTGCTGTTTATAATTACTCAACTACAGATACTTTTAAAGTATATGGAGAATGTGGTATGTGCAAAAGCCGTATAGAAAAAGCTGCACGTACTATTGACGGAGTGCAAACTGCTGTTTGGAATGTAGATACTAAAATACTTACCGTAACTTACGATAATACAAAAGATGCAGTAATTGATAATCTTCAAAAGAAAATGGCTGCTGTAGGGCATGATACTGAAAAATACAGAGCTACAGATGCTGCATATAATAACTTGCCAAAATGTTGCCATTACGATCGTAAAGCAGTTACCCAGTAATAATTTGTACATACATAATTAATAGGTATTAGGCAAAAGCTTAATACCTTAAAACTTTTTACAATGAACAGAAAATTTATTGTAGCGGTTTTATGTATTGTAATAAATATTACTGCATCCGCTCAAAAGAAAAATACTAAAACAGAAACATTTAAAGTATATGGTACCTGCGAACAATGTAAAGATAGAATTGAAAAAACTTTACAACATTATGGCATAAATAAAGCAGTGTGGAATATTGAAACAGGAATGCTTACCGTAACTTATGACAGCACAAAGTTTAATAAACAAAAAATTGAAAAAAAATTAGCAGATGTTGGTCATGATACAGAAGACTTTCAGGCAAAAGACAACGTGTATAACAGTTTGCCGGAATGTTGCCATTATGATAGATTTACGCAAGCACAACAACAACAAACTTCCGATACAATAGCAAGTAATATAAAAATTGTGCACACCATTACCGGAGTTGTTTTAGAAGAAGATAAAAAAGGAAAATTATTTCCACTTGTAAAAGCAACTATTCATAATTTAAATAATCATCATATAACAACAACCGATAGCTCCGGTGTTTTTCAGATAACAACAACAGTTCCTGCAAAACTTGCTATAAGTTATGTAGGTTTCAATTCCGATACTATTCACATTGTTTCTCCCAACGAAATAAAAGTTGTTTTAAAAAATGCATCAACAGGGCATTTGCGTGAAGTGGTAGTTACAGCAAAAAATCAATCAACTTATGTTTCTTCTTTTAGTACATTTAATACATTAAATATTGGATCGAAAGAATTAGCAAAAGCTGCATGTTGCAATCTTTCAGAAAGTTTTGAAACAAGCCCTTCGATAGATGTAAGTTATACCGATGCAGTAATTGGTATAAAACAAATTCAGTTATTAGGTTTATCGGGAAACTATACACAACTACTTACAGAAAATACTCCTGAAATAAAAGGGCTTGCAGGAAGTTACGGACTTACATTTATTCCCGGCCCATGGATTGAAGGCATACAAATAACAAAAGGTGTTGGCTCAGTAGTAAATGGTTATGAAAGTATTGCAGGGCAAATAAATATTGAAGAAAAGAAACCGGATAAATCAGATAAACTTTTTGTAAATACTTACATTAATACATTAGGAAGAATGGAGGCAACCGTTAATCTTTCTTCGGTATTAAACGATAAATGGAGTACAGCATTACTTACACACGCCAATGGAGTGAATACAAAAGTGGATGATAACCATGATGGGTTTTTAGATATCTCTTTAGGAAGACAATTTAATGTGATAAACCGTTGGAAATATGCAGATGCCAACGGAATTATTGCACAATTTTCTATTAAAGCATTAAATGATAAAAGGCAAGCAGGGCAAATAAATTTTAATCCATCAACCGATAAATTAACTACTAATAATTACGGTGTAGGTATTGATGTGCAGCAATATGGTGTTACAGGAAAACTAGGGTATGTGTTTCCACAACAAAAATATAAAAGCATAGGTTTTATATTTTCTGCAAACAATTATAACAACAATTCATATTATGGATTAACTAAATATGATGGAAAACAAAATTCTATTTATACCAATTTAATTTATCAATCAATTATAGGAACAACTATGCATAAATTTCGTACAGGTTTAAGTTTTGCAAACGATAATTATAACGAAACTTTTAATGCAATTAATTATAATAGAATTGAAACAGTATCGGGTGCATTTTTTGAATATACTTATACTGGTGAAAAGTTTTCTGCTATTGCAGGTATAAGAGAAGATTATCATAACCAATACGGATGGATAACAACTCCGCGTTTACATTTAAAATATGATTTTAGTCCTAAAACAAATCTTCGTTTTTCGGTTGGTTCGGGTTTTAGAGTAGCAGATATTTTTGCAGAAAATGCAGGTGTATTTGTTAGTTCAAGAACATATAGTATTCTTAATTCAACATCAAATTACGGTTATGGATTAAGCCCTGAAAAAGCTTGGAATTTTGGAATGAATTTTATTCATAATTTCAAATTAAATAATCATTCCGGTTCTTTTAGTGTAGATGTTTATAGAACTAATTTTGATAATCAAGTAGTGGTTGATGTTGATGCAAGCCCGCAAAAAATTCTTTTTTATAATTTAAATGGAAAATCTTTTTCAAACAGTATTCAAGCAGAAATAAATTATGAAATAGCAAAAAAATTTGATGTTCGTTTAGCATATCGTTGGTTAGATGTACAAACAAATTATAATGGCACAATGCTTGAAAAACCTTTGGTAGCAAAAGATAGAGCTTTTGTGAATTTTGCATACGAAACCAATAATCATTGGAAGTTTGATTATACGGTGCAATGGTTTAGTAAAAAAAGATTGCCTAATACAAGCGGTAATCCGATTGTATATCAGTTTGAAAATTATTCTCCTTCTTATTTTCAAATGAGTACTCAAATAACCAAACAAATTAATAATAAATGGGATATATATGTTGGTGCAGAAAACTTAACCAACTATATGCAGAAAAATTTAATTATAGCAGCGGCACAACCCTTTAGTCAATATTTTGATGGTTCTATAACTTGGGGGCCGGTTAATGGAAGAATTATTTATTTAGGGTTACGTTTTAAAATTAAATAGCTAAATAAAAATCCCCGAATATTATTTCGGGGATTTTGGTTTTTCATTCTAAACTTATTTTTTTCTTTAATAGTTGGTATTGTTGTTTTAGTTTGTGCATACAATGAATGCACAAACAATCTGTGTATATGCTTTCAAAATATATTTTTTCTTCATAGCTTAATTGTATTTGATAGCATTGACATTCTAACACATTGCCTACTTTACACTCAAAAATGTTATTGCATTGTGGGCATTTTTTATTTTCATGTTGTGCCATGCATGTATGTTTAAAAGTTATTTTTTATTACCAATTAACTGTTATACCTGCATTAAATAAAAATGGAATTGAGTTATATCCTCGCACATCAAAAAACTTTTTGTTGGTTATATTTTGTGCATCGACAAATACTTTAAAACTATTATTGAAAGTATATTCTGCATTGGCTCCTACAATAAAATAATCATTTAATAAAACATCGGCTACCCCATATCCGCCAACATCATACCTGCTGCTAACAAACTTTCCATTTACTGAAATATATAATTGCTTAATTGGCTCAACTGCAATAGTTATGTTTACACTGTTTTTAGGCCTGCGTAATAAATAATTATAAGTAACGGTATCATGATTAGTAATTCTGTTTTGTGTGGTTTCGTTGGCTGCAATAAATGTATAGTTGGCAATAATGTTTACTTTATTAAACGGTTTGTAACTTACTTCATATTCTATTCCATTAACAATTTGTTTAATATAGTTAAAGTATTTAAAAGTGATGTAGTTGTAATCAATTCCGTTATCAATAGCTCTGTTAAAAAATACTATTCTAGTGCTTATGTTTTTATTTTTCAACTGAATACCTGCTTCATAATTTACTGATTTTTCAGGAAGCAATAATGAATTAATACTTAGTTGATAAAGACTTGGAGCTTTAAATCCGCTTGCTATACTTCCAAAAACTCTCCATTGTTCATTAATATTATAGGATGGATTGAAAGTGTATGTGTAGTTGCTGCCGTATCTGCTGTGTGTATTTAATCTTCCGCCTAATTCAACATTAAATTTTTTATTTGCATTGGCAAAATATAAAGAAGCATACATAGAAGTTTGACTTACAGATGTATCTCTAAAAGTGCTACTATATAGGCCGGAAATGCTTACAGAATTATAATAGTTATTGTAAGAACCATATCTATAATCTGCACCACTTAATAAATTAAAACCACTGCCTAAATTAATATGCGTATATAATTCTGCAAATTGGCTAATAGCATTATAATCATTTAAAGAAAACAATGAATTTCCTGCACTATAATTATCATCATATACACGTTTAGATTTTGTGTATTGATAATTACCTGTTACACTTACGGCATCATTTTTAAAAGTAAAGCCTGCACCACTGTTGCTGCTTCTGTTGTTAATAAAATAAAATGTTTTATCTGCAAATGGCCCTGCATCAATATCGGCTTTATATTGGCTGAACATTGTAAATGCTTTGAATGATAGTTGATTATTTGCCTGATATTGAATAGCAGCATTAGCCATATTACCATCATAACCATCCTTATCAAAATTTTTTGTGCCGGTACTGTCATAAGCACTTGAAAAACCATTTGTTTTTAATTTAGAATAACGTACTGAATAAGTAAGTTTATCTACTTTTCCAAATAACTGCACACTACCTTTATATGTATTTAAGTTACCTGCCGTTAACGTTGCTTTGCCACCCAAAGCCTTATTAATATTAGGTTTTACAGTTATAATATTTATAACACCCGCAATGGCATCACTTCCGTATAAAGTGCTTTGAGCTCCTTTACATATTTCAATTTTTTCTATATCGTTAATAGAAAACAAATTCAAATCGTAATCATTATTAATTTGTGATGGATCGTTTACCGGAATACCATCAATTAATATTAATGTTCTTCCGGCGTTAGCCCCACGCATAAAAACAGTTTGTACGCTGCCTGCATTATTTAATGCACCATTAATGGTAATACCGGCTTGTTCATTTAATAACTGTGTAACTGTTTTACTTGAGCTGTGTTCAATTTGCTCTTTAGTAATTACGGTAATTACTTTTCCTGTTTGAGATTGTTTTTGTTCAATCTTATTGGCAGTTACTACAACAGGGTCTAAAGTTTTTCCTGTTAGTGTGTCTTTGTTTTGTGCAGCAACAGTTAATGTTGCACTGCTTGTAAGGATGGCTAAAAATTTCTTGCTCATTCTTTTTGTTTTTTTTTGTTAAAGAATGAACCTTCAGATAATGAAAACAGTAGAAATGATAAAACAACTTCTGCAGAAAGATGCTCTTTCATCTCCGGCCTTTCACCCGAAAGCTCGTTGATAATTGTTGGAAGTTTGGCAGGTCTTCTGGCTTGTTGAACTAATGAATGCCTTCCCGCAAATAAAGCAGTGGCGTAGGTTTCATTAGTGTAGTTGTTTTCGATAATCAGAAATAATATTCATGATTATCGATTCATAATTTTCAACTTTACAGCTACGGGGATAGCTCACGATTGTAACGTGATTCCCTTTTAATCCCGAAATATCAGGAACCAAATCCGCTGCAAATGTAATAGGCATTTTTTTGTATAAAAATTTTCTTTCGCACAGTTGTTTAACATTGGTTATTTTTCATCTCAATTAAATCACTTATGCAAAGCAATCAAAAGCTAAATCTTTTTTCTTTTACCATGATTGTGGTGGGGCTGGTAATAGGAATGGGTATTTTTAGAACAGCACCTACTTCTGCAAAAGATGCTATTAACCCGTCGGTTTATTTTAGTGCATGGATTATTGGTGGCATTGTTGCATTATGCGGAGCATTAACTTATGCAGAAATTGGTAGCCGTTATCCGGCAACAGGTGGATATTATAAAGTGTTTGCTAAAGCCTATCACCCAAGTATTGCATTTGCCGTTAATTGTTTAATATTAGTTAGTAATGCTGCAAGCCTTAGTGGTGTGGCATTAGTAGGTAGTGGTTATGTTTTAAAAACTATTCCCGGTGAGTGGAACGATACACATAAAGCTTTATTAAGTTGTGCTGCCATAATTATTTTTTATATTATTAATTTAATGGGTTTGAAGATGAGTTCACTTGTTCAAAATATATTAATGATTATAAAAATTACCATGATTGTGGTGCTAATATTTGCATTATTTTTTCCTGATAAATATGCACATGAAACTGTTACTCAAGTTAGCAATACATCAACCTCGGCAATAGACTGGATAAAAAGTTTAGGTATTAGTTTAATTGCAGTTTCATTTACTTATGGAGGCTATCAACAAACCATCAATTTTGGAAATGAAGTAAAAACACCGGCAAAAAATATTCCTAAAGGTATATTCTTTGGTATTGCAACTATTATTGTTTTATACTTATTGGTTAATTTAAGTTATTACAATATGGTAGGCTTTAATCAAATGAAAAACGAAAAAGAAATTGCTTATGTAGTAGTTGATAAAATGTTTGGACAAACAGGTGCCACTGTGTTTTCGGCATTTTTATTTTTGGGAGTATTGGCTTATGTAAATGGTTTATTAATGAGTAATCCGAGAGTAATGTTTGCTATGGGAGAAGATGGAAGTTTGCCTAAATTATTTGCTAACCAACATAAAAAAACAGGTGTATTATCATTCTCATTAACGGTATTTACTATTATGTGTATAATAATACTTTTCTTCTCTCAACAATTTGAAAAAATATTAACCTTTTCAATTTTTTTAGATTGTTTTGGAATGATACTAAGTGGGGCAACTATTTTTTGGTTTAGAAGAAAAACAAAACATTTAGATAATACAAGTATATACAAAATGAAATTGTTTCCATTGGCTCCGCTTGTTTTTATTGCTTCTTATGTTTTTGTAGGCGGTAGTATTATTATAAATTATAAACAAAATAATTATGCGGCTGCTATTGGTGTAAGTGTGTTGGTTTTATTTATAATTATCTATTTTTTATTGCACAAGAAAAATAAAAATCATGCTTAATAAATTACGTACAGTTATTTATCATGTAAATGATATTGCTAAAGCAAAAGAGTGGTACACGCAACTAACAGGAATACAACCTTATTTTGATGAAGTATTTTATGTTGGTTTTGATATTAATGGTTGTGAATTAGGATTAGACCCCGATATAAATTATGTTGCAAAAGGAAATCATCATGTAGCATATTGGAGTGTAGATGATATTGGCAAAGCAGTTACGCACGCAAAAAATATTGGGGCGGTAGTTGTTTCACCCATTCAAAATGTAGGTGGAACAATAGAAGTAGCCATTGTTGCAGACCCCTTTGGTAACCATATTGGCTTAATTTCCGGAGCATAAACTTACCATGCAGCATTCAATTTTTCCATTCATCTAAAATTTTATATAGTGCACATCTTTCCTTTATTTTTGTTTGAATATGAGAAAACTTATTACTATTACCCTTACTTGTATTTTTTGCATACAATCAAATGCACAAGAAATATCTGACAAATGGGATTTGCGTAAGTGTGTTGAATATGCGGTTAAAAATAATATATCTATCAAACAAGCAGATATTCAAGCAAGAATAACTGCATTGCAACTAAAACAAAATAAATTATTTCAATATCCAACAACTGCATTTGGCACTAATGGAAATTTGCAATTAGGCCGTTCTATAGATCCTACAACCAACCAATACACTACTTCAGAATTAATAAGCCAAAGTTATTCTTTACAAGGAAGTATGCCGTTATACAATTGGGGTAGATTAAAAAATAGTATTGCCGCTGCACAACTAAGTGCACAAGCAGCCTTAGCAGATATTGAAAAAACAGCTAATGATGTTTCATTAACTGTTGCTAATTATTATTTAAATGTTTTAGCAGCCAAACAACAAATAGATATTGCAAATGTGCAAGTGAAACAAACCAACTCGCAATTAGATATTACAAAAAAGAAAGTAAATGCAGGAGCATTACCGGAATTAAATCAGGTGCAATTAGAAGCTCAATTAGCAACAGACAGTAGCAACTTAATTACTGCACAATCTAATTATGAATTAAATATTTTATCATTAAAGGGAGCATTAAGTTTAGATGCAGCAACACCTTTTGAAGTTGTAACTCCGCCTTTAGATAAAATTCCTTTAGAATCTTTACTAAACCTTCAACCCGATGTTGTGTATCAATTAGCATTAAATACCCAACCATTGCAAAAAGGAGATAGCTTACGAATTAAAGCCGCCGAAAAAACATTGGCTGCAAATAAATCTGCTTTATATCCCACTTTATCTGCCAATTATGCTTTTGCAAGTGCATTCAACAATAAAGCTTTAGAACCCGTAGGATCTACACAAATTTTACCGCCAATTGGTACTGTAAAAGTTGGAAGTACAGATTACAATGTTTTTCCATTAAACCCATATACAGTTTACAGCTATGGAAAATCTGGATATTTTAATCAATTAAATAACAACTTTAGTCAAAGCGTAGGTGTAAGTTTATCTATTCCTATTTTTAGTAATGGTCAAAGAAGAATAGCTTATGAACAATCAAAACTTACTTTAAAAAATATCCAATTCCAAAATCAACAAGATAATTTAACGCTAAAAAATAATATTTATACATCATATACCAATGTAGTTACTTCATTACAAAAATACAATGCAAGTATAAGAGCGGTTGAAAGTGCACAAAAAGCCTATGATTTTGCACAAAAAAGATATGAAAACGGATTATTAAGTACGTATGATTTAATTGTAACACAAAACAGTTTAACTACTGCTAAATTACAGCAGTTGGCAAACCAATACGATTATGTATTTAAAATTAAGTTATTAGAATTTTATAGAGGGCAAGGAATTAAATTATAATATATTAATTATTTTTAATAGTTGAATAAATTTTTTTTATGAACAAAACATTAATTTGGATTATTGTTGGAATAGTGGTTTTAATTGGTGGGATGGTTGTATTAAAATCTGTTGGCGTTTTAGGAAAAGATGAAGGCACAAAAGTAATTACCGAAAAAGCTACCAAACGAACTATAATAGAAACAGTAAATGCCAGCGGAAAAGTATATCCTGAAATTGAAGTAAAAGTTAGCCCCGATATTAGTGGAGAAATTACACAGCTTAATGTAAATGAAGGAGATAGTGTAAAACGCGGACAAATATTAGCAAGAATATATGCCGATATTTATGAAACACAAAAAGAACAAGTAGAAGCATCTGTAACACAAGCACAAGCACAAGTATCAAATTCTGAAGCTTCATTAACAGGGTTAAAAGCAATATTAGATCAGGCTCAATTAAATTTTAACCGTCAAAAAAAATTATTAGAAAGCAAAGTAATTAGTGCATCTGAATTTGAAACAGCACAACAAGCTTTGTTAACTGCACAATCTAATTACAATGCAGCCATACAAGGTATTAGAGCTTCAAAAGCCAATGTAAAAAATATGCAGGCACAATTAGCAAAGTCTGATAAAGATTTATCAAGAACAGTGATTACTGCACCAATGGATGGCATTATAAGTTTGTTAAGTGTAAAAAAAGGAGAACGTGTAGCCGGTAATAGTTTTAATGTGGGTACAGAAATGATGCGTATTGCCGATATGAATAGCATGGTAGTACAAGTTGATGTTGGTGAAAACGATATTCCTAAAGTAAGAATTGGAGATACTGCATTAGTTGAAATAGATGCATACAATAACAGAAAATTTAAAGGGCTTGTTTATAAAATTGCCAACCCAACAGCCTCGCTAACAACTACCAATACCGGAACTGATGTTACCAATTATACTGTTCATATTCGCTTACTGGTAGATAGTTATAAAGATTTAATTGTACCCGGAAAACCATTTCCATTTCGCCCTAAAATGAGTGCCAGTGCAGATATTCAAACAAAAACAGAAAAAGATGTTTTAAGTATTCCTTTAAATGCAGTAACAACACGCGAAGTAAAAGATAAAGACGGAAAAACAAATGGAACAGAAGAAGTAGTATTTGTTTTAAATAAAGCAACAAACACTATTAAAAAAGTAAAAGTTACTACCTCTATTCAAGATATAAATTATATAGAAATAACACAAGGATTAAAAGAAGGAGATGAAGTAATAACCGGACCTTATGCAGCTGTAAGTAAAATTTTAAATGATGGATCAAAAGTTACAGTAACAACAAAAGATAAAGTGTACGATGATAAAAATTCAAGCACCGATAAAAAACAATAATTTTAAAAGAGAAGCGAAAGCTTCTCTTTTTTATTTCTGCAATTAAACCAATAGCTTTCGTAAGTTTGTTTTAATTAAAATCTTGCCATGCAATTTGGAATTATCGGAAGCGGAAGCTGGGCAACCGCATTAGCTAAAATATTAACAGATAACGGTAATACTATATATTGGTGGGTGCGTAATGAAGCAGCCATAAAAACTATTCAGCAACGTAGGCACAATCCACATTATTTGCATACCGCTTACTTTAATACTTCGCAATTAATTTTAGAAAAAAACTTAAATAAAGTAATAGAAGCTTGCAATGTGTTGGTTATTGCAGTTCCATCTGCTTATGTTGAAGATGCATTTAATCAGATAAATGAAAATGCATTGCAAAATAAAAAAATAATGAGTGCCGTAAAAGGTATTCTTCCTGCAAAAAACTTATTGGTAAATGATTATTTGAAAGAAAAATTTAATGTATTATTAGAAAATTATTTTACTATTCTTGGCCCATGCCATGCAGAAGAAGTAGCCGCCGAAAAATTATCGTACTTAACTTTTTCGGGAATAGATGAAGATATTGCTAAACAATTGGCACAACATTTTAAAACAGATTATTTAAACATTATTACCAATCACGATGTATTGGGTGTGCAATATGCAGCTATTCTAAAAAATATTTATGCGTTAGGTGCAGGTATTGCACATGGCTTAGAATATGGCGATAATTTTTTAAGTGTTTACATTGCAAATGCAGCCGATGAAATGGTTGGCTTTTTAAAAAAAATAGTTTGGAGTAAAGAAACTGAAGAAGAACAACGTATTATAAATTATGCAGCATCTGTGTATCTTGGAGATTTATTGGTAACCTGTTATTCTTTATATAGCCGTAACAGAACCTTTGGAAATATGATTGGTAAAGGCTATAGCGTAAAAGCTGCACAGTTAGAATTAAATATGGTTGCCGAAGGTTATAATGCAAGTAAATGCATTCATAAAACTAATACTACCGTAAAAGCATCAATACCAATTGCTACCATTGTTTATGAAATTTTGTGGGAGCATTTATCTGCGGAAGAAGGTTTTAAAAAGATTGAAGAATTGCTATTTTAAATCTACATTGGTTTAATAAAATTATTTTATTAATTAAGAAGTTAATGTAACTGGCTTTCTTTTTATAATGGCAGTATGCATTATTAATAATTGTGTTCATTAAAATTGCCAATCATTAACTTTTCATAATATTGATACTTGTTCCATTCCAATCAGGGAATAGTTTTTTATCGTCGTTAATTTTTAAATGATTATCTGCTACTGCACTAAACACACTTCTAAAATCTGTTGTTACAGGTAAATCTCTTCCATCTTCTAAGTCTTGTATAGCAAGGCTTTTAATATTATTATATACTTTTCCGCCGGCAACATCGTTTCCTAAAACAAATAAACAACTTGCACGTCCGTGGTCTGTACCACCTGTTCCGTTTTGATGTGCAGTTCTTCCAAATTCAGTCATTGTCATTAAAGTAACATCATCTTGATGTGCATCCATATCTTTCCAAAATGCAGCAATGCTATCACTAAAATCTTTTAAATTTCTTGCTAATGAACCGTTGGCTGTACCTTGGTTAAAATGAGTATCCCAACCTCCAACTTCTGCAAATGCAACTTCTAATCCAATATTCATTTTTATTAATGTAGCAATTTGTTTTAATGAATTTCCTAATGCAGAATTTGGATAAACTGCACCATTAGCAGGTTGATAATTTTTAATATCGTTACTATTCAACATTTTCATTGCATCAAAACTTTCTTTACCTGTTTTATTTAATAATTGCGAAGAAGTATCATCATATAATTGTTCAAATGATTTACTTGCAATGTTTGCTGCCATTGGATTTCCTCGCATTTGAATAGCAAAATCTTGTAAATTATTTATAGCCAATGCTTCATTATCTCCATAGAAACTTCTAGGTAATGCACTAGTTAAACTTACTGCTCTAAAAGGTGTTCCTTCATGCCCTAATAAACCAACTGCACGGTTTAACCAACCACTTGAAGTGCCTTTATTAAAAGGTGTTCCGGCTTCCATATAATCTTGTGCATCAAAATGGCTGCGTGTATTATTGGGGCTACCAACACCGTGTACAATGGCTAATCTTCCTTGTCTGTATAAAGGTTCAAATGCAGCTAAACCGGGATGCAATCCAAATTTTCCATCTAAATCAAACATTCTGCCTTCATTAGCAGAAGGGCTCATGTATAATGATGGACGTAATATTTTTAAATTAGGGTCTGCATAAGGACTAACTGCCATTAATCCATCCATTGCACCGCGTTGGAAAATACAAACCATTGTTTTGTTTTTCTTATACGGCGGAATTATTTTTTTGTTATCTGCAGCACGAGCCACAAAACTTGGTACACCACCTAAACCTGCTGCAAATAGTGCCATTGCACCATTACGCATAAAAATTCTTCTGTTTACCATATAATAAATATTTTAATTATTTAATTTTTTTACTTGTTATTTATCTTCTTTGAAATTCTGGAGAACCTATTATAATTCCTACTACTTGAGCTATTGTACTGTTATTTCCTTGAACGTAAGCTGTTGGAATTGGTTTTGCACTTTTTTTATTTAAAGCTGCTCTTTCTTCTTTTTCTTCTTTCTTATTATTCATCATCATTGTTGTTTCATTTTCTGTATTAGTATCTGTATTTACAATAGTATTAGCATTGGCTGCATCGTTAATTTTTTTCTCTACATCTTCTTCTTTAATTAATTGAGAAAGTCTTTTTATATTTTCATCTTGATTTCTTTCGGGTAATAATATTTTGCTATAGGTTACTAAAGCTGCATCTATACTTTCGGGTTCGTGATTATTATTTAATGCTGCGAGGTTTATTTTAATTCCGGGTATTTTTTGTGTGGCAAAGGCTAAACCAAAATTCATTCTGCTTAATAAAGCACCGGTATTAATCCAATAAGATGCTTTATCGGGAAAGCCTGTAGGAGCTTGGTAGTAATAAAATTTTTGCCCCATTTTTACGCACCAATTAAATATTTGAAATGGTTGTTGTAAATCTGCATTAGTTGCACGAATTGAACTGATAGTTAATTCAAAAGGAGATTTTATTTTTTCACGTAGTGCATCTTTGCTCCAAAATTCATCACTATTTACTATGGCAACAATGATTGCTTTTATATCGCCTTTGGTTTGTAAATACACTTTTGATAAATTATCAAGTAATGCTTGCGATGGGTTATCACTTACAAAGCGAACAGCTAATTTTTTACATATAAATTTTGCAGTTGATGGATGCATGGCTAACATTTTAATAACTTCCATTCCTTCATAATAACCACCACCTGCTGAAAATTTTTTTCCTAAAATTGTTTTTTCATTTTGATCGTGTTTATTCGCTGCAAAAAAGAAATCACCTTCTTTTACAAAACCTTGTTTTGCCATTTTATCCCAAGTAATAAAACTCATTAATTTTTGTGTTGCTTGTTTGGCAAAAGTTAAATTGGGGTTTAAAGTCCAGCCGGTTAAAGCTCTTGCAACTTCTGTAACATCTTTTTGTGTGTAGCCGCCATCAACACCTAATGTATGTAACTCCATAATTTCACGT
The DNA here is from genome assembly GCA_018267705.1 of Bacteroidota bacterium. Taxonomy (GTDB): domain Bacteria; phylum Bacteroidota; class Bacteroidia; order Chitinophagales; family Chitinophagaceae; genus CW01. The sequence continues at coordinate 202,456 of JAFDXX010000004.1, forward strand.
GCATAGTTTTCATTTAAACCTTGATTTTTTTTGTTTGCAGCAATTTGTTTTTTTATTGGATTGGAATTGGGATTATTTAATATTTCTTCCATTTGTTGTTCTGCACGTATGCCGGCAGCACTGTTACGTTGTCTTTTTGCTATTTCATTATCATTACTTACACTAGTAGCATTATCTAAATATTCTAACATGGCAGGATGTTTTGCCGTTGCTTCTAATAGTGTTTCAAAATTGCTTAATATATTGGGGCGTATAGCATCTCTTTCATAAGTAAGAATAAAAGGAGCACATTGTTCTTTGGTTAATGATACATTGAAATGGTTAAACCAAAAATCGGTTAATACTTCATGTAATTGATTGTTACTGTATGCTGCTCTGATAATTTTTTGATTAATAAGTTGGCGTTGTAATTCTTTCGGATCTTTATAACCATATTTATCCATAAATGCTTTAACCTGTTGCCTGTATTCTGCTTTATTGGCTTTGTTCACAGAATCTTTATTAATAACTCCTTCTTTAATGGCAAGTCTTATTATTTCTGATTGGCGGGGGTAAGTAGCAATTATTTTTTCGTTATTAAGATTTAAAGCATCGTAAGTTGATAGCCTTTGTGTTACATCATCATCTGCTAATTTTCCGTCTAATTGTTGTTGAAACCAATTTTCAATACCGGTATTTACTACATCATCAACTTCTGTTGGCGTTGATCCAAATGTAAAACGGCTTATTAAGTGTGCTGCTGCTTGCCTATCGGTTAATCCCATTTTTTTATAGGGGAAATGCAAGGCATATTTTTCATTCTTAGAAGTATTTTTATTTAGCTGTATAAAAGCAGAAAAAACAAATAAAACGGCTCCGGCCGAAAAACACATAAACATTCTTTGCAGTTTCATACTAATGATTTTGCTGATATGATTATTTATGAAGAAAAAAGTTTAATCTGCAATATTTATTTCACCTATTTTATATTGTGAAAAACTATTCAATAAGAAACTATTATCAAATACACTTGCAGAAAAAGCATTTATTATATTGCAACTTATATGGATAAATTTATTGTTTCGGCACGTAAGTACAGGCCTCAAAATTTTAATACGGTTGTTGGTCAAAGTCATATTACCACTACACTTAAAAATGCTATTCAGCATAATCAGTTAGCACATGCATTTTTATTTTGTGGCCCACGTGGTGTGGGCAAAACCACGTGTGCAAGAATTTTAGCCAAAACAATTAATTGTGAAAATTTACAACCCGATGGAGAAGCTTGTAACAAATGCAATAGTTGCAAAAGCTTTAATGATGGAGCTTCTTTAAACATACATGAATTAGATGCTGCAAGTAATAATAGTGTTGATGATATACGAAGCTTGGTAGAACAAGTTCGCTTTGCACCACAAGCAGGTAAATACAAAGTATATATTGTAGATGAGGTACATATGCTAAGTGCCAGTGCTTTTAATGCATTTTTAAAAACGTTAGAAGAGCCACCATCATACGCTATTTTTATATTGGCCACCACCGAAAAACATAAAATACTTCCTACTATTTTATCTCGTTGTCAAATTTTTGATTTTAAAAGAATTACAACCAATGATACAGTTGAACATTTACAAGAAATAGTTGATAAAGAAGAAATAAAAGCCGATAAACAATCGCTACACATTATTGCTCAAAAAAGTGAAGGGTGTATGCGAGATGCATTGAGTATTTTAGATAAGATTGTAAGTTTTAGTAATGGTATTGTAACCTATAAAAACACATTAGAACATTTAAATATTTTAGATGAAGATTATTATTTTAAACTGTTATCTTATTTGCAGCAACAAGATTTAGTTAACGTTATGTTGTTGTATGATGAAATTAATAATAAAGGCTTTGAAGGAGATTTAGTACTAAACGGATTTGCTGAATTTTTAAGAAATGTATTAGTAAGTAAAGATATAAAAGCAGCGGTTTTATTAGATGTTGCCGAAGGTATGCACGAAAGATTTACTACTCTAGCCAAAACTACGAATAGCTCTTATATTATATCTGCTTTAAATATTTTAAATGAAGCAGAAATTAATTTTAAAATGGCACGTAACAAAAAGTTACATGTAGAGCTCACTTTAATTAAACTAAATTTTTTACAACAAGCAATTGATTTGTCGGTAAATGATGGAAGTATAATTAAAAAAAAACGAGTTGATGCTCCGGCAATCATAAAGTTTAAACCAATACAACCATACTTTGCCAAACAACAATCAGAAGCCAAGTTATCAATTGAAAAACCAAAAGAAGAAGAAAAGAAACCATTAGCACCAAACAACAATATTGAAATTAAAAATATTGTAACAGAGCCTATATTACACACTAAACAACCCATTGCAAGCAACGGCAATAAAAAAGATTTATTAAATATTCTTCGCGAAAGAGCCGGAAGAAATTATATAGTAGAAGAAGTAAAAGAAGCCTTAGTTTTATCTGAAGAAAAACTGTTGCAATGTTGGAATGAATATATTATTAAATTAGAAACACAAGGCGGAAAGCCAAGTACAGTAAGTACCTTCCGCATTGCAAAAATTAATATAATTGATGAACTGAAATTTACTATTTCAGTGAATGCCATAACGCAACAAAAATTTATTGAGCAAGAAAAAATGATGCTTGCCGATCATATTCAACAAACATTTAATAACCGAGCTATTAATTTTTCTATTGCTGTAGAAGAAGGTGATCAAATAATGATACCTCAACATGTAATGCTTAACAGCAAACAACGTTTTGAACGCATTGCAGAGCAATACCCTCTAATAAAAGAGCTCAAAGAAAAACTGAAGTTAGAGATTGATTATTAAAACCAATAACCACATGAAAAATTTTTTGCACGCATATCCATTAAAAAAATTTGCTTCAATAGCTTGTGGAAGACCCAAAAGAACATGGATGGATTTAACCTTTGAAAATTTTGCCTATGCATGTTTACCTTTGGTTATTGCCAACCAAACCGGTTGGGATATTTATTGTCAAACAAACTTTAAGGCCAAATGGAATGGCGGTAATTTAGCATCCGATATTGAAATTGTATTTGAAGATGTAAATGATCCTTTCAATGAACAAGTTATGGCACACTTTGGTTATGGTGTTATTACATTCAATCCTGGTTTTTTATTCGTAACCAATGAAGGAAACAATTTAATTGTAAAAGGAATTCCTAATATGCTAAAAGATGCTATTCAACCATTAGAAGCAGTTGTTGAAACAGATTGGCTTCCATTTACTTTTACTATGAATTGGAAATTTACACGAACAGATACTTGGATAAACTTTGCAAAAGGTGAACCAATATGCAGAATAATGCCATATCCAAGAAATTTCATTGAAAGTTTTGAGCCACAATATCAATCTTTTAAAACCAATCCTGAGTTAGCACGAAAAATGAACGAATGGGGTGCATCACGACAAGAGCATAATAATAATTTATCTACAGGTACGGCTAATAAAGCAACTGAGAAAAATTATTTACAAGGTAAATTAAAAGATGGTAACAAGGTTGGCTTTCACCAACGCAAAATAAATTTAAAAGAATTTGAAAACCCTAATGTATAATTGCAATTAGGGTTTTAAAGCTTTTTCTAATTCTGTAATTAATTGCTTAGTTACTTTTTTTGTGTCTTCTTCTTTAATTTTTTTAAGTATAGGAAGAGCAATTGCTCCAAATTCATACAAGCCAATTGGATTTTTATCAAAATCATAACTTCCTATTACATACGCAAGTTTAGATTGAAGTTCGTTATAAGCAGGTTCATTAATTTTTTGGAAGGTTTCAAATGCTTTTACACAAGCATTTCTAATTTTTTCTGAAGGATGCACTATTACTTTTTCTACAGAAGAAGCTACTGCTACTTTTTTCTTAGTAGTGGTTGCTTTTACTTTTTTTTCAGGTGCAGGTACGGTTTTCTTTGCCATAATGTTTGCTTTAAATAATTAATCTACGCAAACAATCGTTTATAAAATTGCGGCAAATGTAAGGTTTCAAAATTTAATAATTCAAAAGTTTCTTTATATGCTCGTGCAGCCTTGCTTTTGCTAAGAAATTTTTTTCTAATTCTGTATTAAAAGGAATAGGTGTATCTAAACTTGCACAACGCAATACCGGAGCATCAAGCATTTCAAAACAATGTTCATTTATCCAAGCACTAATTTCTGCACCAATGCCTAATGTTAAAGTATCTTCATGCAATATCAATACTTTACCTGTTTTAGCAACGGCATTTTTAATAGCATCATAATCTAAAGGAAGTAAGGTTCTTAAATCTATAATTTCTATACTAATATTTTTATTTTGTGTTGCATACTCTAAAGCCCAATGTACACCTGCACCATAAGTTATAATTGTTATATCGGTTCCTTTATTTACGGTTGTTGCTTTACCAATTTCAATTTCATAATATTCATTAGGTACTAAACCGCTAATACTTCTGTATAATAATTTATGTTCAAAATATAAAACAGGGTTGCCATCATTAACAGCAGCAATAAGTAAACCTTTTGCATCTTCAGGTGTTGAAGGATAAACAATTTTTAAACCCGGAACATGCATAAACCATGCTTCATTACTTTGGCTATGAAAAGGGCCTGCACCAACGCCTGCACCTGTTGGCATACGAATAACTACATTAGCAGCAACACCCCAACGATAATGAATTTTTGCAAGATTATTTACAATTTGATTAAAGCCTACGCTTACAAAATCTGCAAATTGCATTTCAACAATACTTTTATATCCTTCTAAACATAAACCTAAAGCAGTTCCTACAATTGCACTTTCACAAATTGGTGTATTTCTAATTCTGTGTTTACCAAATTCATTTACAAAACCTTCGGTAATTTTAAATGCACCTCCGTATTCTGCAATATCTTGCCCCATTATAATTAGGTTGTTATGTTTTTGTAATGATTGATGAAGGGCTTGTTTAATGGCATCTATAAAACGTATTTGTGATGATGGAACTTTTTTATTATCTGTTATTTGTTCTTTATTGTTTGTTATTTTACTTGCATACACCTCATTCAATTCTTCGGTAGTATTTACTTCAAACTTTTTTGTTTCGTTAGCAGTTAATAGTTCTGATTCAATATATTGTTTGAAATTATTTTTAATATTTTCTATTTCATTGGTTGAAATAATATTTTCATTTATTAACCATGCTTCGTAATTTTTAATAGGATCTTTTTGTTCCCATTCTTCAAATAATTCTTTAGGTACATATTTTGTTCCGCTGGCTTCTTCGTGGCCACGCATTCTAAAAGTTTTGCATTCAATTAAATAGGGTTTTTGGTGTTGAATACAATATTCTCTCACACCTTTAATGGTATCATATACAGCTAAAATATTATTGCCATCTATCGCAATTCCTTCTATACCATATCCTATTGCTTTGTCAATTAAATTTTTACAACGGTATTGTTCGTTTACGGGAGTTGATAATCCATAACCATTATTTTCAATAATAAAAATTACGGGCAAATTCCATACTGCTGCTACATTTAATGCTTCGTGAAAATCTCCTTCACTTGTTCCACCATCACCTGTATATGCAACCGATACTTTGTTTGCGTTGTTTAGTTTATAGGCCAATGCAACACCGTCTGCTACTGCCATTTGTGGACCTAAATGCGAAATCATTCCGCAGATAAAATATTCTTTACTTCCAAAATGAAAACTTCTTTCTCTGCCTTTTGAATAACCTTCTTTATTGCCTTGCCATTGCATAAATAATTTACTTAATGGCATATTGCGAGAAGTAAATACACCTAAATTTCTATGTAAGGGCATTATCCATTCATCAGAATGTAATGCAAGTGTAGAGCCAACGGCAATGGCTTCTTGCCCTATTCCGCTAAACCATTTACTAATTTTCCCTTGTCTTAAAAGCACTAACATTTTCTCTTCAATCATTCTGGGTAGCAAGAGGTATTTGTAAATATTCATTAACTCTTGATTAGACAAATTGGAACGATGTTGTTGAAATTGCATAATGTATTTACTTACTGCACAAGATAGTTTTTTTCTTTGTTTGTATGCTGAAAATAAAAACCGCCAAACAAGTTATTTGAATGGCGGTTTAAAAATATTTTCTATTCATTAATTTCTATTGCTTGCAAAACGACTTAGTAATTTTAAAATTTCAATATATAGCCAAACAATAGTTACCAATAAACCAAAGGCACCGTACCACTCCATATATTTAGGAGCTCCCATTTCTGCACCTTTTTCTATCATATCAAAATCTAAAATTAAATTTAATGCAGCTATGGCAACAACAAATAAGCTAATACCAATTCCCAATAAACCACCATTGGTAATGCTCATAAATTCTAACTGCACACCAAATAAACGTAATAGCATTGTGATGCCATAAAAAATGGCAATACCTAAAGTTGCAGCAACTATTACACTTTTGAATTTTTCGGTTGCTTTAATAATTCTAAAGTTGTATAATAAAAACATGGCTATTGCAACACCAAAAGTTAAACCAACTGCTTGCATTACAATACCGGGATATTTTTTTCCAACAGTTTCATTAATTACTACTGATAATGCACCTAATACAAAACCTTCTAAAATGCCGTAAGCGGGTGCCAAATAGCCTGCCCAATTGGGTTTAAAAGTTATTGCTAAAGCACAAATTAATCCACCAAAAACGCCAACCAATAATAGCGTGTACATTAAACTTGGGTTTTGCGTTTCAAACAAATGCCAAGTATATGCTGCACCACCAATTACCATTAACATTAAAAAACCGAATTTGTTAATAGCTCCTCTTACACTCATTACACCTTGCAATTGTGCATTGCGGGTTGCAGTATTGTTAAAAATTTTTTCTGATAAAGTAGGGTTACTTGATTGAAATAAAGCCATAGTTATATTTTTTACAACTGTAAAGATAATTAAGAATGAAAGATTATTAAAGTTAAAATTGTATTCTAAAAAGGTTTTAAATTAGGGTAGTTGTCAATTGTTTCAAATACATATCCTTTTTGTTTTAGTAATGAAATAAAAGTTTGTAATTCATTAGCATATTCAGGTAAGCGAAACATTCTATCGTGTGTTAATATTACCAGATGACTTTTCGTATGCAAATTATTTTTATCAAAAGCATATTCAACATATTCTAACATTTTATTGGGGCTTTGAATAGGGTTTGCAGTTTTATGATCAAAACTCCATTCAACATCCCAACCAATTACATTGTAACCTGCACTATCTAATAATTTACATACAGGTTTTACTAAACCACTTGCTTTTATTTCATTATTTCTTACCCATGCACTATTGCCTGGTAAACGAATTATTTTATAAGGTGCAGCAAGTGTTTGTTGGGCTTGTAAAAAATCATTAAAAGCCATTTGAGGGTGTTGGTAGAAATATTTATATCTATCACTTGCATGTGTGTAACTGTGGTTAGCTAATAATATTTGCGGATAGCTGTTTTTAATTTCATTTACTAATTCATGTCCTTTGTTGGCTCTATCGGTATGTAAGCCAACCATAAAAAAAGTTCCTTTAATTCCTTCTTTTCTGCATATATCTAACACAGTGGTAGTACCGTTTTGCGGGCCATCATCAAAAGTTAAATACACATATTTTTTTGTACTATCATAAATAGGTGGTTTATGTATAAACTTGGTAACACTATCGGGCAAAGTTGGTTTAGTAACTTGAGTGGTTGCAACAGAATCAGGTTCAACTTTTGTTTTTGAATGTTGTTCATTACAAGCTGTTAATTGCGTAACCATTAACATTAAACAGCAATAAGCAAAAACTTTTTTAAAGCATTTTCTTCTCATGTAAATAAAAATAATTTAACTAATGCAATTTAAGCATCATTAATTTGTTTATTTCATTTTCATTCTGTTAAAATATACATCATTAAATAAAGCATATCCTTATCTTAGCATAATTCAATTTTAAATAATGAGTACTAAAGAACAAGTTTTACAAGATGTTGTAATAAAATTTGCAGGAGATAGTGGAGATGGCATGCAACTTACAGGCCAACAGTTTACCAATAACACAGCTTTGTTAGGAATTGACCTTGCTACTTTTCCTGATTTCCCCGCTGAAATACGTGCCCCTATTGGAACATTGCCGGGTGTAAGCGGATTTCAACTTAGATTTTCAAGTGATAGAGTTTTTACTCCCGGAGATATGTGCGATGTATTGGTAGCAATGAATGCAGCTGCATTAAAAGTTAATTTAAAAAACTTAAAACGCAGCGGAAAAATTATTGCTAACATTGATGGATTTGATACAAAAAATCTTCGCTTAGCAAATTACACCGATGGTGTAAACCCTTTAGAAGATGGAAGTTTAGAAGGTTTTGAAGTAATTAAAATTGATGTTACTAAACTTACGCGTGAAGCGTTAAAAGATTTTACCGAATTAGGTGTGAAAGAAAGAGACCGTGCAAAAAATATGTTTGTACTTGGTTTTATTTATTGGATGTACAACCGCACACTTGATACAACTATTAATTTCTTAAAAGAAAAATTCGGAAAGAAAGAAGTTATTCTGCAAAGCAATATAAAAGTATTGCAAGCAGGTTATAATTACGGAGATACTACCGAAACTTTTACTACACGTTATAAGGTTGAAAAAGCAAAACTTCCTGCAGGTGTTTATCGTAGTATAATGGGTAATCAAGCATTGGCTTATGGATTAATTGCTGCTTCAGATAAAAGTGGATTACCAATGTTTTTAGGAACTTATCCTATTACACCCGCATCAGATATTTTACATGAGTTAAGCAAATACAAATCTTTCGGTATTCGTACTTATCAAGCAGAAGATGAAATAGCAGGTATTGCTTCTGCAATTGGTGCAAGCTACGGAGGTTCTTTAGGTGTAACAACGACCAGTGGTCCTGGTATGGCATTAAAAAGTGAAGCAATGGGTTTAGCTGTAATGTTAGAAATTCCGTTGGTTATTATAAATATTCAGCGTGGTGGCCCCAGCACAGGTTTACCAACCAAAACAGAACAAAGCGATTTAATGCAAGCATATTATGGTAGAAATGGAGAATGCCCCATGCCTATAATTGCTTCTGCAACACCAAGTGATTGTTTTGAAGTTGCTTACGAAGCTGTAAGAATTGCTGTGCAACACATGACGCCCGTTATTTTATTAAGTGATGGATATATTGCCAACGGTGCAGAACCTTGGAAATTTCCTAAAGCAGATGATTTACAAAATATAGAAGTAAAATTTAAAACATCATTAAACGATAATGAAGAAAAGTTTATGCCTTATTTGCGTGATGAAAAATTAGTACGTCCTTGGGCAGTACCCGGCACTCCCGGATTAGAACATAGAATTGGCGGATTAGAAAAACAAAACAATACAGGCAATGTAAATTATGAACCCGAAAACCATCAATTAATGGTTAATATAAGGCAAGAAAAAGTTGATAAAATTGCCGAATATATTCCTGAACAAAAATTAGATAGCGGTCCCGAAAAAGGAAAAGTTTTAGTAATTGGTTGGGGCAGCACTTACGGCTCAATTAAAAGTGCAGTAGCAGAATTACAAGAACAAGGTTACAGTGTTAGCCACGCACATTTGCGATATGTAAGACCATTTCCTAAAAATTTAGGAAGCATTATTAAAAATTTTGAAACCGTTTTAGTACCTGAAATTAATAACGGGCAATTAGTAAAAATTTTACGTGATGTATATATGGTAGATGCTAAAGCTTACAATAAAATAATGGGTGTACCAATTACCAAAACAGAATTGGTGGATGTATTAAAAAAGATGTTATAAAAATTTATAATTTATAAAAATAAAAATCCTCACTTAATATAAATGAGGATTTTTTTATTTGATGATGCTATTGTTATAAAAATATTTTTTTACCAACCTAATATCCATGCAAACATTAAAGGTGCAACAATGGTAGCATCACTTTCTACAATAAATTTCGGAGTATTAATATCTAACTTGCCCCAAGTAATTTTTTCGTTAGGTACAGCACCACTATAGGAACCGTAAGATGTAGTGCTATCGCTTATTTGGCAGAAATAACTCCAAAACGGAACATCGTGCCATTCTAAATCTTGATACATCATTGGTACTACACAAATAGGAAAATCTCCTGCAATTCCTCCTCCTATTTGAAAAAATCCAACACCTTTTCCGCCACTGTTTGCTCTGTACCATTCAGTTAAAAAAACCATGTATTCAATTCCACTTTTTACAGTGCTTGCTTTCAATTCATTCTTAATAACATAAGATGCAAAAATATTTCCGGTGGTACTATCTTCCCAACCCGGAACTATGATTGGAATATTTTTTTCTGCTGCGGCAATTATCCAACTATCTTTTGGATCAATTTCATAATACTGTTTTAAATCTCCACTTAAAACTGTTTTATATAAAAATTCATGCGGAAAAAATCTTTCACCTTTTGCTTCAGCATCTTTCCATTGTTTATGCAAATGTTTTTGTAAACGGCGAAAAGCTTCTTCTTCAGGAATACAAGTATCTGTTACACGGTTGTAATGGTTTTCTAATAAATCCCACTCTTCTTGCGGTGTTAAATCTCTGTAATTAGGAACTCTTTTATAATGCGAATGTGCAACAAGGTTCATTACATCTTCTTCTAAATTAGCACCTGTGCAACTAATAATTTGTACTTTATCTTGCCTAATCATTTCTGCCAAAGAAATTCCTAATTCTGCTGTACTCATAGCACCTGCTAATGTTACCATCATTTTACCGCCTTCATTTAAATGGGCTTCATAACCTTTAGCTGCATCCATTAATGCGGCTGCATTAAAATGCCTGTAATGATGTTCAATAAATTTTGAAACCGGACCTTTATTCATTTTATATAAATTTTAATAGAAGCAGCAAAAGTAATTTTTTTTAGCTTGTTACACTTTTTATTAACGCAATATTAATAAACACTTGAACTATAAAATTGTTGTGTTGATTTTAATTGATTTTATTACTTTGCATTTACTGCATGCAAAAAAAGATAAGCATATTAATACCTATATATAATGAAGAAGGGAATATTGTAACCATTACCAACGCATTGCATAAAGTATTAATGCCTTTGCCTTATAATTATGAGATAATTTTTGTTGATGACGGAAGTGAAGACAATTCTCTTAACGAGATAAAAGAACTTACACAACAACAAAGCAATATTTTTTTTATTTCTTTCTCGAAAAATTTCGGACATCAAAATGCTATTAAAGCAGGTTTTGATATGGTTACCGGAGAATGTGTAATTAGTATGGATGGAGATATGCAACACCCTCCAACATTAATTCCTTTATTATTAAAAAAATGGGAAGAAGGTTATGATATTGTTTACACCATTCGTAAAGACCACATGGAAATGCCCATACTAAAACGCCGCACTTCTGAAATGTTTTATAATGTAATGAATAAGTTAAGCGATATTGAATTAGAAAGCGGAACAGCAGATTTTAGATTAATGGATAAAAGCGTTATTAGTGTTGCCAAAAATTTTCAGGAAGATGATTTGTTTTGGCGTGGTTTAATTAAATGGATGGGGTTTTCACAAATTGGCATTGAATATGAACCTGCACAAAGATTAAAAGGGAAAAGCAAATACACTTTTAAAAAAATGTTGCAGTTTGCATTAAGAGGTATTACTTCATTTAGTATAAAACCTTTAGGCATTGCTATTTATTTAGGGTTTTTATTTGCATTACTATCATTGCTATATGTGCCGTATGTTTTATATAGTGTTTATTTTGGGCATCCAATTTCAGGATGGGCATCTTTAATTGTTACCATTGTATTTTTTGGCGGCTTGCAATTAATGATTTTAGGAATTATTGGAATGTATTTAGGAAAATTATTTATGCAAAGCAAACAAAGGCCACATTACATTATAAAAGAAACTAATCTTAAATAAATTAATGAACCACTTGCGTACAGAAAACAGATTAAGTTTTACTAATTTCTTTTACAATAAAAAAATTGCAATTGCATTATGGTTTGGGCTGGCTTTTATTGCCATAGTGCAAGAGTTGTGGCACCATTATCCACCAAATAATTTTTTAATTTTTAAAGGCGTTTTTGAACACACACTTAAGCAAACAAATTTATTTGCAGAATACCCCACAGAGTATTTAGATGTAAACCATTACGGGCCAACATTTAGTATACTATTTGCACCTTTTGCATTATTAGGTAATTATGTAGGATGTATTTTATGGGTACTATTTAATGCAGCAATTTTATATATAGCAATAAGGCAACTTCCTATTCAGCAAAAATTTCAAAATGCTATTTTAATTTTTTCAGCACATGAGTTAATGGTTACATCTGAATGGCAACAAAGTAATGCACTAATTTGTGCTTGTTTAATTCTTGCATTTACATTTATTAATAAAGAAAAAGAAATTTGGGCTTTATTATTTATTGCTTTAGCAACATTTATAAAATTATATGGCATTGTTGGTTTAAGTTTCTTCTTTTTCAGTAATAACAAAATAAAATTTATTATTTGGGGTATAGTGTGGAGTATTGTTTTGTTTATATTACCTATGGCAATATCTTCTCCTCATTTCATTGTTCAATCTTATATTGATTGGTACAACGAACTACTTTTTAAAGCAGCAAAAAATGTAAGATTAGATATTGGAAACGATTATCAGGATATTTCTGTAATGGGCATTATACGAAGGTTATTGGGAATAAAACATTTTAAAAATTATTTAATAACTGTGCCTGCCGTATTACTCTTTTTTTCACAATACATTCAATGGAAACACTTTGCAGACTTGCGTTTTAGGCTGTATATGCTTTGCCTTGTATTAATTATGACGGTAATTTTTACAACCAGTGCAGAGTCTCCAACCTATATTATTGCATTTCCGGCAGTTTGTATTTGGTATGTATTGCAAGAAAATAAAAAATGGGTTAATACTATTTTTATTTTTGCTTTATTGCTAACCAGTTTTTCATATTCAGATATTTTTACACCGTATGTAAGAGATAATATTGTTAGGCCGTATTCGTTAAAAGCATTACCCTGCTTTATAGTATGGCTAATTATAATAATTCAAATGTGGAAGCAACAATTCTTATCAATTAATAAAAATAAACTTATACCTGCAGTAACTTAATGGCAAAAGAACGTTTTATATTATTAAGTTTTGATGTGGAAGAATTTGATATGCCTTTAGAATACAATCAGGCTATTAATTTATCTGAGCAATTAAAAGTTGGTAACGATGGGATGCAAAAAATTTTGCCGATAATTAATTCAGAAAATACACCTTGTACTTTATTTACCACTGCAACCTATGCCACTCATTTTCCACAACAAATTAAAGAATTATCTAATGTGCATGAAATAGCTTCGCATACTTTTTATCATTCCAATTTTAGTAACGATCATTTATTGCAATCTAAATTAAAATTAGAAGAAATAACCGGAAAACCCGTTACAGGCTTGCGTATGCCAAGAATGAGAAAAGTAGATATGAGCGAAGTAAAAAAAGCAGGATACAAATACGATTCTTCAATTAATCCAACATGGTTGCCCGGCAGATACAATAATTTGCATTTACCAAGAACTTTTTATAAAGATGAAGAAATGCTTCGTTTACCTGCATCGGTTAGTCCGCAGCGTATTCCATTATTTTGGTTATCATTTAAAAATTTTCCTTACCTGTTTTTTAAACAATTGGTTTTGCAAACTTTAAAAAAAGATAGTTATGTGTGCTTGTATTTTCATCCTTGGGAGTTTACAGATATAGAGCAATATAAATTACCTGCTTATACAAAAAAAGGAAGCAAACAAATATTACTAAATAAATTAATCCGTTTAATATCCGATTTAAAAAATGAAGGAGAATTTATTACCATCCAAAATTATATAACAAAAAAAGCCTTGCTATAGCAAGGCTTTTCAGTAAACCAACTGAATGCAAAATATGAGAACCAAAGTTTAAATTACTTTATAAATTCAGATACGTTACCGCTTTCTGTTATTTCTAATACTATGTTTTCTGTACTATTATTTTTCAAACTAATATAATAATTAGTACTACCATCTGCACGCACTAATTCAATACATTCATCTAATATATACGGAGGAAAAGGGTATTTTGTAGTAATTGTTCTAATAGCACTTTCCGGCAATTTATTAAAAGCAATAGCTTTACTTGTAGCCAATAAATCTCCATCAACTGTGTAAAAGGCTTCTGTTTTTTGATTATCTAAAACAAAAGATGCTTTAACAAAATTTTTATCAACTTTCCAAGTTACATTTTGTGCAGTTGAAAAATCTGATTGAAAACTGTTTAGTACCCTGTTAGAAACTATTTCTGAAATAATTTCTGCCGGTTTTGCAAAAGCACTTCCGGTAACTGCTACTGCAATAAGAATTGCGAAGATTAACTTTTTCATTTTTTTTGTTTTTTAAGTTTAAATAAATATTATGGTTTGTTTTTGTTGTCTTTTTTTGAATTGACAAGTCAAAAGTAAAATCACATACACTCCTAACGAAACACATTGTGATTAGTTACAGCCTTATTATTTGTTTTATGACGAACGGTTTTAATACAGTATTAAACAAGTAGTACAAATTGCATGAAATGCTTTACTGTAAAGCGTTTGATAAAAAATCTTAACTAATTACAAAATTGTGATGAGAATAATGTTAAGTTTCTTTAACAAGTATGAGTGGCGGCTTGTCGGTGAATAAAACAAGTACAATTATTAGTTTTTATATCTTAACGGCATGAATTATTTAGCACATGCATATCTATCTTTTAATAATAAACACTTGTTATTAGGCAATATGTGTAGCGATTTTATTAAAGGCAAAAAGAAACTTGATTATTCATTAGCTATACAACAAGGAATTGTTTTACACCGAGCAATTGATGAGTTTACCGATACACATTCATCAACCGCCGAAGCAAAAGTTTTTTTTAAACCTTTTGTTGGTTTATATGCCGGAGCTTTTGTAGATGTTGTTTACGATCATTTTCTTGCAACAGATAAAAATGAATTTATAAATGACGATGCTTTAAAAAAATTCACCACTAATACTTATAATATATTACAAAAAAACATTTCTGTATTGCCCGAAAAATTTCAAAATATATTCCCATATATGCAAAAACAAAATTGGTTATACAATTATCAATTTAACTGGGGTATAGAAAAAAGTTTTGAAGGTTTGGTACGCAGAGCAAAATATTTATCATCTTGGAAGGAGGCTTTTACGGCCTTCGAAAACAATTACACTGCTTTGCAAAACTGTTACAAATGTTTTTTCCCTGAAATAAAATATTTCGTTAATCAAAAAATGCAAGAGCTTTTAAAAGCCTAATTATCTTTGCAAAAAATAACAGTATGAAAAAATTATTATTGCTTGCTTTTTCTTTGGTAACAGTTTGTTTAGTTAATGCTCAACAAAAACCAACTGAATTAGATAAAAGCCCAATGGATATAAGTTATTGGCCGGCTAACTATCCTATTTTAAAATTAAATGGAAAAGTAAAAGATGCACCTATTGCAAGAATTATATACAGTCGCCCTCAAAAAAATAATCGTTTAATTTTTGATGGCATTATAAAGTATAATGAAATGTGGCGTTTAGGTGCCAATGAAGCAACAGAAATAGAATTTTTTAAAAACGTAAAAATTGGAAATAAATTAATTACTAAAGGCAGATACACTTTATACTGCATACCTAATACAGATAAATGGACAATTATTGTAAGCAACGATAATTATTCTTGGGGCAATTATTCTTACGATATAAAAAAAGATGTAACACGTACCGATGCAAAAGTTGAAAAAAACCCGGATACTGTAGAAAATTTTACTATTTATTTTAACGAAACAAAAACCGGAGCAAATCTTATTATGCTTTGGGACGATGTTAAAGCAACACTACCCATTACTTTAGCTACACCCAAATAATAATTAAAAAATATTTCTAAAAGCCCTGAACAATTTCGGGGCTTTTATATTTTACAAAATAAACACTTGTTACTAACAATTGTTAGCATATTTTTGAAGCATGGGAAGAATTAAAACAAACGATACCACCAGCCGCCGCGAAATAATAATACAAAAAGCAGCTACACTTTTTAAAGAAAAAGGTTTTAAAGCTGCAAGCATGCGAGAGTTGGCAGATATTGTTGGTGTAGAAGCTGCAAGCCTTTACAATCATATTAAAAATAAAAATGAATTATTAAATATTATTTGTTTTGATGTAGCCAACCGTTACATGCAAATGATTGCAGAAATTGAAACAGAAAAAAAATCATCTTTAGAAAAAATAGAAAAACTATTACGCTTTCATATAACCGGAATGGTAAAACATTTTGATGAAGTTTATGTAAGCGATAGAGAATGGAAACACTTAGAAGAACCTTATTTAGCTAACCTGCAAGCACAACGCAGAGCTTACCGCAAACGCATTGCAGCCATTATAGATGATGGCATAAAAAAGAAAGAAATAAAAAAAATTGATGCATCTACAGCCGTATTAATTATGTTGCATGCAGTTAGTGGTATTGAAAGCTGGCACAGAAGCAAAGCAAAAATTAACGGAAAAGAATTAGAAGAAAACATGGTAAGCATTTTAGTAAGCGGATTAAAAAAATAATTATTACCACTTTTATGTCTTTACATTTTGAAAAATTAATTATTAAAGAAATAAAAAACGAAATGGCCGATTGTGTTTCTATTGCATTTAATATTCCTACACAGTTAAAAGAAAAATTCAATTATACACAAGGTCAAAATATTGCAGTAAGAATTTTTATTAATAATGAAGAAGTAAGACGTTCTTATTCTTTATGTTCATCTCCTTTAGAAAACGATTTTCGTATTGCCGTTAAAAAAGTAGATGGTGGTTTATTTTCAACCTATGCCAACACACAATTAAAAGCAGGAGATACATTAGAAGTAATGCCCGCCGTAGGAAAATTCTTCACACCACTTCAATCAAACAACAAAAAAAATTATGTAGCATTTGCAGCAGGCAGTGGCATTACACCTATTCTTTCTATTATTAAAACAACTTTGCAAACAGAGCCTGAAAGCAATTTTACTTTAGTATATGGAAATAAAAATGTTGCTTCCATAATTTTTAAAGAAGCTATTGAAGCATTAAAAAATAAATACATAAACAGATTTAATGTTGTTTATATTTTAAGTAAAGAAAGAACCGAAAGCGAATTAAATTTTGGAAGAATTAATACGCAGAAATGCAAAATA
This sequence comes from Bacteroidota bacterium, assembly GCA_018267705.1. Taxonomy (GTDB): domain Bacteria; phylum Bacteroidota; class Bacteroidia; order Chitinophagales; family Chitinophagaceae; genus CW01. The sequence goes on from JAFDXX010000004.1 coordinate 219,731, forward strand.
CTTTTTAAAAAATTAATTGCAATTAATGCCCATGAATTTTTTATTTGTGGCCCCGAAGCAATGATTTTTTCTGTAAAAGAATTTTTAGAAAAGAAAGGCGTTAAAAAAAATAAAATTCATTTTGAGTTATTTAATACATCTACTACAACCACGCCTGTAAAACATATTCCTATAAACAGCAACACTGCTGCATCAAATATTACTATTAAGGTTGATGGAAGAAGTTTTGATTTTAAAATGCCTTTTAATACTACAACTATTTTAGATGCAGCTTTACAACAAGGTGCCGATTTACCTTATGCTTGCAAAGGCGGTATGTGCTGCACTTGTAAAGCAAAACTATTAGAAGGTAATGTAAGTATGAATGTTTGTTATGGTTTAGAAGAAGATGAAATAAAACAAGGTTTTATTCTTACATGTCAATCTCATCCGCTTACAAATACAATTGTGGTTGATTATGATATAAAATAATTATTTCTTCGAAGCAAGTGTAAAGGCAAGCTTTACGCCCAATGCATTGTTGTTTGAAGTTTTTTCTCCATTATAATTTTTTAATACATTATCAGATGCATCATAAAACCGATGCTTTGTAATAGCAACATCATAAAAAGGAATAAGTTTTACAGCTGAAAAAAAATCTCCTTTTGTGGGAATATTAAATATAATTTGAAACCTTCCTCTTAAAAAATAACTTCTAAACATATTTTCATTATCTGAAACTTTAAATCTTAAAGGTATAGCAGGTGTAAGGGAAGCAACATCTAATTTAATTTCGTTAGAGCTAAGCATTAATAAACAACCAAACAATAAGTTTTTAGATAAGGAGAAATTAGGACCTAATCTAACATTAAATGTGGTTAATCCCACCCTTCCCGAACTTGTTCCATTAGATTTTGCAGTAGAAAAAGATTTTGAATAATCTGCACCAAATTCAAGGCCATTAAGCAAAAAACTTACACCAATACCATATTGTATAGGCGATGCAGTAAGCATTCCCGGTACTCCTAAACTGTCTGAAACAGTATTAATATAACTCTCAAAATTTGTGCTGCTTTGTTTAAAACTAAGTAACTCTAAATTAATTCCATTTTTTGCCTTTTCATTTTTTTGTGCGAAAGTGGTTAAACTTAATATTGTTAGAATAATAAATATTTTACTTTTTTTCATTTTATTTTTTTTGTAAAAATATTTATACAGTTGCCTATAAGAAATACTCAAAAACGATTATTTTTTAATATTAATATTTTGTATTTAATGTAGCATGATAAACAACTTATCATTATTTGTATTAAAACTCTTGATATCCTTTCCCTCCGCATGATGAACAATCAACAGGTATAGTTTTATAGGATGAAGAATTATAAGCAGCATAAACCCTTTTTAAAACAGTACCGGTGCCGGCACAAGCAGGGCAAACTACACGTGTGGTTACTTTAGGAGTTATAGGAGTAGTTGGTTTAGATGTTGATGGAGATTGGCCGTTATTATTGGATTGAGTAGTATACGGTTTCCCTTCCCATTCGGCAATTGTTCTATCAACCAAACCGGTATAAGAGTCGTCTAACAATTTTACTTTTTCCATATCTCTTTTAGCAGTTATAAGAGCTCCATCTTTTTTATATGCTCTTGCCCTATTTAAATAAGCATCTGGTACATTAGGGTATAATCGAATTGCTTCAGATGAACAAGCAATTGCTTTTTTTAGATTTACTTCTTTTTTACTTCCGTATCCATAAGTGTAATTATATCCATCATCTAACAATGTTTTATATGCTTGTGAAACACCTGAAATTGTTTTTACAGAATAATCCGGTGCAATAGATGCTGTTTCAAAACCACCCGTTTTTTCTAAAAGAATTGTTCGTTTTGTATAGCAGCCTGCAGCCTTTGCCCATTCTGTATTTATTTGAATGGCTTTTGAATAATCGGCAATAGCAAAATCGTATTTACCTGCAGCTTCATAACTTGCGGCACGCATTACTAAAATTTGTATTTGGCCATAATCATTCTTATCTGCAATAGAAATTTTTAATGCTTCTGTATAATCATTTATTGCGTTGGTATAATCTTTTCTTTCATCATATATTTTTGCCCTGCTTGTAAAAATATCGACAGCCTTAAAATTCAATGCAATAGCCTTAGATAAATCTGCATAAGCAGAATCTGTTTTATTAATTAATTTATTTTGATATAGAGTACCTCTTTTATAAAAGAATACAGAATCTTTTGGGTCTAAACTAATTGCTTTGGTAAGATCATTGATTGCTAATTGATATTGTGAAATCATTGCATATAAAGAAGAACGTGTGCTATAAAGCAATGCTGCTTTAGAATACTTGGCAATTAACTTTCCGAAAGATTGTATTTCTGTTTCAATATAATTTATTGCTTCTGTTTCTTGTGCATTTCTAAGTTTATATCTGTATACTAATAATAATCTGTTGTATAATTCTCTTTCATCGGGTTTTAATTCAATCGCTTTTTTATAAAGAGCAACAGATTTATCAAACTCGTAATTTTTAAAAGCTTCTTGTGCACTGCTATAAACCTCTTGCCATGTAGTTTTTGTAGAGGTAGTTGTTTTATTTGTCTGAGCAAAAGATGCTAAACATAAGAATGTTAAAATAAGAAATGTATAAAATTTCATAGCGAGGTTTTTACAAAAATATTTTTTTAAAAACTTCTGTCAATACTCTTAAACGAGTATAAAATACTCAATATAGAGTATATGTAGCATTTAATTGAAATGCTATTTTGTTCTTCAAAAATTTATTTATGAAAAAAATAATCTTACCCTTAGCAACACTATTCATTTTAATTGCATGTGAAAATAATCCTACACAAGAAAAAGCAGAAAATGCTCAATCTGATTCTACAAAAAGCACCGCCACCACCACTGCAGACCCTAATGTTTCTGAATGGATGAGTTGGGAATCAGGAGTAGATGTTGCTGCTATTACCGATACAAGTTTTAAAACACCTAATGTTATTGTACATGTAGCACGTATGGTAAACACACCTGTTGGTAATGCAGCAAGCGGTATGCTATTATACCAACCTAATGCAAAACAACAACCTGTTGTAATGGGTTTTGTTAGCACCAATAAAACAGTAGGTGCATATTTTGGCCCTAAAATTTTTGCAGGCACACCATTTGAAAAAGCTCCGGTATTAGATGCAACTTTTAATATTAAACAAGATAATAAAACCGCCACAGCTAAAATAGTTGCAAGCGGGCATGTTTTTGAAGTTGAAATGATTGATTTAGGAAACCCTTATTTAATAGATAGAAAACCAGCTGCAATGCCACCTTTCTATCAACAAGGTGTAGAAATGAAAGCAGGAACAGTTAAACTAAAAGTTGATGGTAAAGAAGTAAAATTAATATTACCACCTAAAGGTATTAGTGGAGGCCCCGCTGCCGTTGTATCTCCTAACGGAGTTTATGCACGATAAATATTTCATTTTTATTAAGTGGAGCCCCATTTATTGGGGCTTTTCTTTTTCCTAACAGTTGTTAGCTTTATTGCTAAAACATTTAATTTAGCATCAAAATAGTTTTAAATGGAAGTACAAGACTTTGAGCAAATATTTCAACAAAAAATTGATAACGAAATAAAAATAGAACCAAAAGATTGGATGCCGGATGCATATAGAAAAACTAATATTCGACAAATAAGTCAACATGCACACAGCGAGGTTGTTGGCATGCTGCCCGAAGGTAATTGGATTAGTAGAGCACCCTCATTAAAACGTAAAGCAATTTTATTAGCAAAAGTACAAGATGAAGCAGGGCACGGTTTGTACTTATATTCAGCTGCCGAAACATTGGGTATAAGTAGAGATGAAATGATTGAACAATTACTTACTGGTAAAGCAAAATATTCTTCCATATTTAACTATCCAACACTTACATGGGCCGATATGGGAGCCATTGGTTGGTTAGTAGATGGAGCAGCCATATTAAATCAGGTAATGCTTTGTAGAACAAGTTATGGCCCATATGCAAGAGCTATGGTTAGAATTTGTAAAGAAGAAAGTTTTCATCAACGGCAAGGCTTTGAAGTTTTATTAGTATTATCAAAAGGAACCAATGAGCAAAAAGCTATGTGCCAAGATGCTATTAACAGATGGTGGTGGCCAAGTTTAATGATGTTTGGACCTAAAGACAGTGAAAGCACTAATAGTGATTTAAGTATGAAATGGAAAATTAAAAGAAAAAGCAACGATGAACTTCGGCAGAACTTTATAGATATGATTGCAGAACAGGTAAAAATATTAGGAATGACTTTGCCCGACCCTAATTTAAAATGGAATGAAGAAAGAAAACATTACGATTTTGGCGAAATAAATTGGGATGAGTTTTGGAATGTAGTAAAAGGAAATGGCCCATGCAATAAACAAAGATTGGAAGCACGAAAAAAAGCACACGAAAATGGGAATTGGGTAAGAGAAGCAGCTTTAATGTATGCCGAAAAAAGAAAAAATCGTACAGCCACAAAAGTAGCATAATAAAAAATAATAATATGAAAAATTATATAAATAAATATTTTTACGGAGACTATGGAGAAATAGAAGGAGGCTCTTCTTCATCAAACACAACAGAACACCAATGGCCTTTATGGGAAATTTTTATAAGAAGCAAACAAGGGTTAGATCATAAACATGTTGGTAGCCTACATGCAGCCGATGCACCAATGGCAATTGAAAATGCAAGAGATGTTTATACCAGAAGAATGGAAGGCATAAGTATTTGGGTAGTAGAAAGTAAATACATTACAGCCTCTAATCCCGATGAAGCAGGAGAGTTATATGAGCCTGCAAAAAATAAAATTTATCGCCACCCAACATTTTATCAATTACCCGAAGAAGTAAACCACATGTAATGCAATATTTAATTAACTATACACTTTATTTAGCCGATACAACTTTAATTCTTTCGCAACGCAATAGTGAATGGTGTGGGCACGGACCAATTTTAGAGCAAGATATTGCCCTCACCAATATCGCATTAGATTTATTAGGGCAATCAAGAAGTTTATATCAATATGCAGCCGAACTAATTGGCAACAATGCAACCGAAGACAGCCTTGCTTATTTAAGAAATGAAAGAGAATTTAAAAATTTATTGTTGGTTGAATTACCTAATACAGATTGGGCACAAACTATTGTAAAACAATTTTATTTTTCAATTTATCAATTATACTTATTTCAACAATTACAACAACATAGCAATACACATATAGCAGCCATTGCCGAAAAAGCTATTAAAGAAATTATGTATCATGCTCGTTGGAGTAGTGAATGGGTAATACGTTTAGGTGATGGTACAACCGAAAGCCACGGACGTATGTTAAATGCAATTGATGAATTAAAAAATTATACTAATGAAATGTTTATTCCAACCGCCTATGAAGTAGAAATGAATATTGATTTAAAACTAATTCAACAACAATGGAATGAAAAAGTGAATAATATTTTTGAAGAAGCTACATTATTATTTCCAAATAAAACATTTAGTCAAACCGGTGGAAAAACAGGTACACATACAGAACATTTAGGTTACATTTTAGCCGAAATGCAATATCTACAAAGATCTTATCCTAATGCACAATGGTAGAAACTGAAAACATATTAATCAAAAAAACATGGGAAATATTAGCTGGCGTATCAGATCCTGAAATTCCGGTATTAACTATTTTAGATTTAGGAATTGTTAGAGATGTTGTTATTACAAACCAACAAATTGAAATTATCATAACGCCAACTTATATGGGCTGCCCTGCTATGGATATGATAAGTATGAATATAAAAGCAGCAATGTTAGAACACGGCTATAAAAACATATCAATAAAAAATATATTATCTCCTGCATGGACAACAGATTGGATGAGTGAAGAAGGAAAGAAAAAATTAAAATCCTACGGAATTGCTCCACCCAACCCAAAACAAATTGTTTGTACACCTAATGCATTTCAAGAAGAAGAAGTGGTGCAATGCCCTAAATGTAACTCATATAATACACAACTTATTTCAAGATTTGGAAGTACTGCCTGCAAAGCATTGTACAAATGTTACCATTGTCACGAGCCTTTTGAATATTTTAAATGCCATTAAATTATGTTACCTATTCTATTTGAAATAAAAGAAAAAATTGCCTTTATAACACTTAACCGCTCCGATAAATTAAATTCTTTTAATAGAGAAATGGCTTTATTATTTCAAGAAAAATTAGATGAAGCAGCAGCAAATACAGAAGTAAGATGTATTTATATAACCGGTGCCGGCAAAGGGTTTTGTGCAGGACAAGATTTAACTGAAGTAACAGACCCTAATGGCCCTAGCATGAATACAATTTTAAGTGAACATTATAATCCAATCATCAATCGCATTAGGAATATTTATAAACCCATTGTTTGTGCAGTAAACGGTGTAGCAGCAGGTGCGGGTGCAAATATTGCTTTGGCTTGCGATGTAGTTATAGCACATGAACAAGCAAGTTTTATTCAAGCATTTAGTAAAATTGGTTTAATACCCGATAGCGGTGGCACATTTACTTTACCAAGATTAATTGGTTTTCAAAAAGCAAGTGCATTAATGATGCTGGGTGATAAAGTTACTGCAATAGAAGCCTTACAAATGGGCATGTTATATAAAGTTTTAAATGAAGAAAATTTTATATCTGAAAGCATTAAAATAGCAACTACACTTGCCAATATGCCTACTAAAACATTAGGATACATTAAACATTTACTCAATTGCTCTGTTATAAATAACATGAATCAACAATTATTAGTTGAAGATGAATATCAACAAAAAGCGGCAGCTACAAAAGATTACAAAGAAGGAGTAGTAGCATTTTTAGAAAAAAGAATACCACGTTTTACGGGAGAATAAACCAATATCATATTATTAAAATAATTATTATGAGCACAAAGGATGAGTTTGCCAATCATATTGTTGAACAAATGTTACACAACGATAAATTTTCTCAATGGTTAGGCATTTCAATAATAAAAATAGCAGAAGGATACAGTAAAATTTCTATGATGGTACGAAACGAAATGCTTAATGGGCATGGTATTGCACACGGAGGTATTGCATTTAGCTTAGCTGATAGTGCATTTGCATTTGCATGCAATAATAGAAATGTGCTATCAGTTTCTTTAGATACCAGTATAAACTTTATAAAACCAACCCATACCGGCGATATATTATTTGCAGAAGCCAAAGAAATTCATAACGGAAAAAATACAGGCTTATATCATATAACAATAACCAATCAATATAATCATGTTGTTGCTTTGTTTAAAGGCACTTGTTATAAAACAGATAGAAAAGTAGTGAATGAAAGTGTATAAGAATTAAAGTGTGCTTAGAGAAAATAAATAATTCAGTACATTTATTTCATACATAACATTATAATTAAGAATATTAATTTTGAATTTGAAGCATTAGAAATAGCTCCATAGTGTATCTTAAAAAAATAAACATCAATAAAAATTTTACCACAATAACTTGTAGTAGTTATATGCTTTAATCATGATATATCAATTCAACCAATACATTCCTGTAATACACAAAACTTCTTTTATACATCCTTTAGCAAGTGTTACAGGCAATGTAATTATTGGTAAAAATGTTTATGTTGGTCCGCATGCAGCAATAAGGGGAGATTGGGGAAAAATTATTATAGAAGATGGTTGCAATGTGCAAGAAAACTGTACCATACACATGTTTCCGGGCGTAACAGTATTATTAAAAGAGGCAGCTCATATTGGACATGGTGCGGTAATACATGGAGCTACTATTGGTAAAAATTGCTTAATAGGAATGAATGCCGTAATAATGGACAATGTTGTTTTAGAAGAAGAGTGTATTGTAGGAGCATTAAGTTTTATTAAAGCCGATGAAAAATTTGCGGCAAGAAGTTTAATAGTTGGGAATCCTGCAAAAAAAGTTAAAGAAGTAAGCAATGAAATGATTGCTTGGAAAACAGAAGGTACTGCATTATATCAGCAACTACCTAAACAAATGTTTGAAACTTTTAAAGAAGTAGAACCATTAAGAGATATTCCTGAAAATTATAAAGATCAACCTGCTATTTATAAAACGTGGAATGAGTATAAATAATTTCTTAAATATTATTCCATTTTACCAAAAGGTCTTTTCATTAATTCTGCAAAATCTTCATCTTTATTATTCGGATAATATCTATCTAATCCGTATTTAATATCAGCAGCATTTAGTTTTAAAAATGTTCCTAATAATCTATCCCAAATGCTTAAAACAGCACCATAATTACTATCAGTATATGGTTGTTTCCAATGGTGGTGTACTTTGTGCATATTAGGAGAAACTAATATATAACTTAACCCTTGATCTAACCATTTTGGTAAACTTATATTAGCATGTGTAAAAGCGGTGGCAATTACAAGTATGGTTTGAAAAATCATCACTGCATACATGGGAGAGCCTGAAATAAAAATACCTATAAAAAAGAACAGCCCACGCAACACACTTTCAACCGGATGATGACGTAAACCTGTTGTAACATCTACATTATTATCTGCATGATGCACTACATGAAATCTCCATAAGAATTTTATTTTATGTTCTGTTATATGCACCAACCATCCACCAAAAAAATCTAATGCTAAAAATGAAATAATAATGGTTGAAATAATATTGGCTTTAAACCAATACACCAATCCAAATTCTTTTGTTTTACACCAATCGCTCAATTTTACAATTAACACAGCTAAAAAAGTATGAATAATTAAATGAATAATTGTGAAAGCAAAATTTACACCTGCATGTTGCAATTTATTTTTTTTATAATTCATTTGAATTAAAGGAATACTACCTTCAATTATCCAAAAAAATAAAAGCCCGCCAACTAAAAAAGCCAAACGTTGAATGGGATGATGCTCAAGTGTTTCAAAATAAGTAATAATGTTTTGTAGCATAAAGTGATTTGAGTAATGAAAATAAAAAATCCTTCAGCAAAAAGCAAAAGGATTTTTTTATGGGATGGTTAATAAGTATTAGTTGTTTAACATTAAGGGCATTACCAACATTAGTAATTCTTCGCCATCTGCTTGCTCGGTTGGTTTTATAATACCTGCTTTGGTAGAAGTAGATAATTCTATTTTTACCTCATCAGTGTCGGCGGCGTTTAACATTTCAATTAAAAATTTTGCATTAAATGCAATTTGCATATCAGTTCCATCGTATTGGCAATTCATACGTTCATTTCCTTCAGAACTAAAATCAACATCTTGTGCTGCCATTTGCAATTCACTGCCCGTAATACTTAATGCTACTTGGTTGGTGCTTTTATTACTAAACACATTTACACGGCGTAATGCATTTTGAAAATCGTTTTTATTTACAATTAATTTATAGGGATTGTCTGAAGGAATAACTACTTTATAATCAGGAAAGCGTGCATCTATTAAACGGCAAATCATTTGCACCTCTCCATGACTTACAAATAAGTGATTACTGTTGTATGAAATATTAATTGCATCATCATTATCAGGTAATGCATTCTTTATTAATCCTAATGGTTTTTTAGGTACAATAAATGAATCTGTTTTAGTGGCTTTGGCATCTGTTCTTTTATAGCGTACTAAACGATGTGCATCGGTAGCTACAAACTGAACACCATCTTTTGCTAATTCAAAAAATACACCTGTCATTGCAGGACGTAAATCATCGTTACTAACAGCAAATAAACTTTTATTAATTGCGGTAACTAAGGCAGTACTCGTCATAGTAAACGCTGTTGTATCATCACTGGCAGGTTCTTTTGGAAAATTATCAGGATTTTCTCCCATCACTTTATACTTACCGTTATCGCTGGTAATTTCTATTGCAAAATTTTTATCAATATTAAAAGTTAACGGTTGGTCTGCAATATTTTTTAAAGAATCAATTAAAATTTTTGCAGGAATACAAACTTTACCGCTGGCTTTACTTTCAATATCCATTTGTACACGCATTACGGTTTCAAGGTCTGTAGCAGTAACACTTAGTTTTTTATCGTTTATTTCAAATAAAAAATCTTCTAAAATGGGTAATACAGTGTTCGCATTAATAACGCCACTAATTTGTTGCAAGTGTTTTAATAATGATGAAGACGATACAATAAACTTCATAAACAATTAATTTCGATTAAATGATATTTCCCGCAATAAACGGTATGGGCAAACCTAATCTAAAATTTGAATATTCCACACATATATTTTAGAATAAATCAAAGTGTGAATGGTATGTGAATTGAAACTTTTTACTATGTAGCTTTGAAACTATGCAAAAACAAAAACTTACAGTAGAGCAAGCATTACAAAAAGCCCGCCACTATTGTGCTTACCAAGAAAGAAGCCATTTTGAGGCGAAAGAAAAACTGTATAGTTTGGGATTGTTTAAAACGGAAGTAGAACAATTGCTAAGTAATTTAATTGAAGATGATTATTTGAATGAAGAACGTTTCGCTAAACAATTTGCCGGCGGAAAATTTAGGCTAAAACAATGGGGTAAAATAAAAATTGAACATGAATTAAAACAAAAAAGAGTAAGTGCTTACAATATAAAAAAAGCACTAAGAGAAATTGAAGAAGATGAATACTTAAAAGTTTTGTATAACCTTGCCTTTAAAAAATGGAATAGTTTAAAAGCAGAGCAATATTTAAATAGAATAGCTAAAACAACCAATTATTTGTTACAAAAAGGTTTTGAGCATAACCTAATCATCAATACCTTAAAACAGTTGAGAAATAAATAATGCTTATAAAATGAAATTTTTGATTGCCATATTATTCGTTTTTTCTTTTTTTATTTCATCAGCTCAATATAGTCAGGCGTTTACTTTGCAAACAGATAACGATTCTTATTTATTGAACCGTAGCGATAAATATTATACCAATGGACTTTTATTTACATATGCCAATCGCATACATACACATAACAAAAATTACGAACAACATTTTACAATAGCTCAAAAAATTTATACGCCCTTTTTTTTAAACCTTACTTCCACACAATTAATGGATAGACCTTTTTGTGGATATTTATTTGCAGAATATGGTAAAATCATTTTAAATAAAGAAAATAAAATTATAAAATGGAATTTTTCTTTAGGCACAATTGGAAAAGCATCTTTTGGAGAAGATATTCAAAAATTTATTCATAATGTAACCGGTTTGTATGCGGTAAGCGGCTGGAAATATCAACTTAAACAAAATGTTTGTATTAATGCAGGCGTTACTTACATGCCTATACTTCTTAATACTCCCACAAAATTTTCAATAAAAATATTACCCAATATAACTGCAAATATTGGCAACGTTTATACTAACATACAAACAGGAGTATTGTTGGCAGCAGGTTTTATGAACAATATTTTAAAAAGTTCTTTACTTAGCAATACGGGTTTAAACAAAGCAGAATACTACTTTTATTTTCAGCCAAAAATAATTTTTCAGGCATATAATGCAACAGTACAAGGCAGTTTGGTTACAAAAAATAATACAGGTTTTATTGCTCAGCCAACGGCTGTTATGTATCAGCAAATAACAGGCTTTGCTTTTTCAAAAAATAAAGTATTACTTAAACTGCAACAAAATTTTCAAACACAAGAATGTGTTGAGCAATTTGAACCTCATCAATATGGTAGTATTCAATTTACTTATCGCTTCAAATAATTATTGATTATTTTTATTGCATAATCAACCCATATGTCACTGCTTACTTTCACGTTAATTCAAACCAATCTTTTTTGGGAAGATAAACAAGCAAATCTTTTAATGCTTGAAAAAAAAATTAATTCTATAAAAGAAAAAACAGAAGTAATTGTTTTGCCGGAAATGTTCAGTACAGGTTTTAGTATGCAACCCAAATTATTTGCTGAAACTATGGATGGTATTGGTGTTGAATGGATGCGTAAAATGGCAACTACAAAAAAAATTATAATTACCGGAAGTTTAATGATAAAAGAAAATAATGCTTTCTATAATCGCTTAATATGGATGTTACCCAATGGGCAATATGGTTATTACAATAAACGCCATTGCTTTGCTTATGCACATGAAAACAAACATTATACCGCCGGAAATAAAAGATTAATTGCACAAGCAAAAGGCTGGAAAATAAACCTGCAAATATGTTACGATTTACGTTTTCCTGTTTGGGCAAGACAACAGAAAAATGATACCAACGAAACCGAGTATGATGTTTTATTATATGTTGCCAATTGGCCTGAAAGAAGGAATACTGCATGGAAAACATTATTAACTGCAAGAGCCATAGAAAATCAGTGTTATGTTATTGGTGTAAACAGAATAGGAAATGATGCCAATAATATTTATCATAGTGGAGACAGTATGGTAATAAATCCGTTAGGAGAAATACTCTACACTAAAGCACATGAAGAAGATATATATACCATTACGTTAAACAAAGAAGAACTAATTAATATAAGAAATCAATTTCCTTTTTTAAATGATGCTGATAATTTTAAAATTGTATAGTTTACTATGAACGAAGAACAAAATATTGATGACAGTGAGGAATAGCCAATAATCAATAGTCCATCATTCACAGAGCAAGAAGCTTTGGTTCGTGTCGGCACCGAACCAAAACATGGAGATTATCAACCCTTACAGTCTCTCAAAGAGCTGTCGGTGGTTTTTCAAAACAAATACATATGAGAAAAATTTTTCTTGCATTCATTCTTCTGCTTTTGGCATTCAACGTAAATGCACAATTCAATAAAGAAGAAATTAACAGATATGAAAAGCAAGCCAAACAAGTAACCATTATTCGTGATAACTGGGGCATCCCACATATTTACGGAAAAACGGATGCAGATGCAGTATTCGGTTTATTGTATGCACAATGTGAAGATGATTTTAAAAGAGTGGAGATGAATTACATTGAAAAGTTGGGAAGGTTGGCAGAAATAAATGGCGAAAAAGATTTGTACAATGATTTATTGATACGTTTAGTAATTGATAGTGCCGATGCAATAAAAGATTATAACAGTGCTCCGCAATGGTTAAAGAAATTATGCAATGCTTTTGCAGATGGCATTAATTATTATTTATATAAACATCCGCAAATAAAACCTTTGTTGTTGCAACACTTTCAACCTTGGTATGCTTTATTATGGACAGACGGAAGCATTGGTGCAATAAGCACAGCAGGGTTAACGGCAAGAGATTTAAAGAATTTGTATGGAAATGATTTAACTGCTAAATTATTACAAGGAAAAAAGAAATTTTATTTGAGCAATGCAATTGCTTCAAGCAAAAATCTTCAAAATGAGGATGAATATATGAATGAAGATGAAAAACTAACCGGCTCCAATGGTTTTGCATTTGCTCCAAATATTACACAAAATCATAATGCAATTTTATACATCAATCCACATGTAACATTTTATTTTAGACCGGAAGTACATGTTGTAAGTGAAGAAGGTTTAAATGCTTATGGAGCCGTAACATGGGGTCAATTTTTTGTATATCAAGGATTTAATGAACATTGTGGATGGATGCACACATCAAGCCAGGTAGATGTTTCAGATGCTTACATTGAAAAAATAGTTAATCAAAATAATCAATTAGTTTATGAATATGAACATCAATTAAAAAATGTAATAACAAAAAATATCAACCTTTCATTCAAACAAAATAATTCTATTCAAACAAAAAATATTAAAGCGTTATTTACACATCATGGCCCTGTAATGGCTTATAAAAATAATCAATGGTTAAGTGTAAAATCATTCAATCGTTCTATTATTAGTTTAGAGCAAAGTTGGTTAAGAACAAAAGCAACATCGTTCAATGAATTTAAAAAAGTGTTAGATATGCGTGGCAATACTTCAAACAATACTGTTTATGCAGATGCAGAAGGAAATATTGCTTATTGGCATGGAAATTATGTTCCTGTAAGAAATAAAAATTATAATTGGAATAAACCTGTTGATGGAACAATTGCCGCAACCGAATGGCAAGGCTTGCATAATATGAATGAAATTATTCATTCTATAAATCCACCCAATGGATGGTTGCAAAATTGTAATTCTACTCCTTTTACTGTTGCTGGAAATAATAGTCCCAAAAAAGAAAATTATCCAACTTATATGGCACCCGATGGAGAAAATTTTCGCGGCATAAATGCAGTTAAAGTTTTAGCAACTGAAAATAATTATACTATTGATAAGGTAATTAAAGCAGGATATAATACCAATTTAGCATTCTTTGAAAACACAGTACCCGCTTTAGTTTCAGCTTATAATAATTTATTGGCAACAGATAGTTTGCATCAAATTTTAAAAGAACCCATTACTGTTATGCAACAGTGGAATTTTCATTCAGGTAAAGAATCTGTTGCAACTACTATGGCTGTATTTTGGGGTATGCATTTAATGCCTTTAATAAATAGTATCAATAGCGGGGGAGATATTGTAGAACGTACCAATGCATTTATAACGAATACTAATAATGCAAACACATTATTAACTACTTTTTATGCAGCCATTAAAACATTAAATAAAAATTACAGCACATGGAATACAGCGTGGGGAGCAATTAACCGATTTCAAAGAATAAATAACGAAATTGATAGTAAGTTTGATGATAATGCAGTAAGTATTCCCGTTGGATTTACTTCATCTGCATGGGGGCAAATTCCATCTTATACTAGTCGTACGTTTTCTAATACAAAAAAAATGTATGGCATAAATGGAAATAGTTTTATTTGTGCAGTAGAATTTGGTAAAAAAATAAAAGCAAAATCATTGCTAGCTGGTGGTGAAAGTGGAAATATACATTCAAAACATTTTACAGATCAAGCTACTATGTATAGCAATGGAATGTTTAAAGAAGTATTATTTTATAAAGAAGATGTTTTAAAACATATAGAAAAAAAATATCATCCCGGAGAATAAAAAAATATAAACAATTAAATTTTAAAACATAAATAAAAATATATGCAAAAAAAGCACATTGTTTTTCCTTTATTGTTTTCGGCATTTATAGTGCATGCTCAACAAGCATTAACCGTAAAAGATTATCAGCAAGCCGAAAGCATGTTAAGCTATAATATTGATAAGTTTATTGATAGAAGTGTTTCGGGTATTAATTGGCTTGAAGGAGATAAACTTACTTACCGAACCTTAACACCAAACGGAACAGAATTTTATTGTGTAGATGCCGTAAAAGGCACACGCAGCCTGGCTTTTAATCATGAAAAGTTAGCCGCTGCATTATCTAAAGAAACCGGAAAATCATACACGGCAACAACTTTACCTTTTCAATCTTTCAACTTTGATAAAGATCTTAAAACTATTCACTTTCGTGTAAGCGGACACTTTTATAGTGCAGACCTTCAAACCTATACAATTACCAAAACCGAAGGAACAGGAAATAACAACGAAGGAGCGAATAGTTTTGCTGGAAGAAGAAGAGCCGGAAATGAAGTAGCATCACCCGATGGAACCAAAGCAGCTTTTATACGTAATTATAATTTGTGGGTGAAAGATATTAAGACAGGAACCGAAACACAACTAACAACCGATGGTATTAAAGATTTTGGTTATGCAACCGATAATGCAGGATGGAAACACTCTGATGCTGCAATATTAAAATGGAGCCCCGATTCAAAAAAAATAGCAACCTTTCAACAAGATCAACGCAATGTTGGAGACATGTATTTAGTATCAACCAATGTAGGGCATCCTAAATTATATTCATGGAAATATCCGTTACCGGGCGATAAAGAAATTGCCATGATTCATAGAGTAATTATTGATGTAGAACAAAAAAAGGTAATACGTTTAAACATTCCACCCGATCCACATAGAGCTACATTAGGTGATGATATATCAAGCAGCGGAACTTTTGATGATATTGATTGGAGTGAAGATGGAACACAACTTGCTTTTGTTTCAACATCGCGAGATCATAAAAATGAAAAATTAAGAATAGCCAACGCACAAACAGGTGAAGTTAAAGAAGTATTAGAAGAAACAGTTGCTACACAATTTGAAAGCGGACAAGGAAGAATTAACTGGCGTTTCCTGCCAAAAACCAATGAAATAATTTGGTATTCTGAAAGTGATAATTGGGGGCATTTATATTTATATAACGCTACATCAGGTAAATTAAAAAATCAAATTACTAAAGGAAATTTTGTAGTAACACAGCTGCTAAAGATTGATGAAAAAAATCGTATATTATATTTTTATGCTAATGGTTTGCAAACCGAAAATCCATATTTCACACAACTATACAGTATTGGGTTTGATGGTAAGAATATGAAACTTTTAACACCCGGTGATGGTATTCATTCCATACAATTTTCTCCTTCAGGAAATTTTATTTTAGATACATGGAGTAAACCCGATGTTCCGCAAACAGTTGCTATTCGTAATTTACAAGGCAAATTAATGGTTGAATTAGAAAGGCGAGATATAAGCCGTTTAAAAGCAACAGGATGGAAACCGCCAACACCTTTTAGTGTAAAGGCACACGATGGCGTAACAGATATTTATGGCATACTGTTTTTACCAAGTAACTTTAATCCTAATAAAAAATATCCTATTATAGATTATATCTATCCTGGTCCGCAAGGCGGCAGCATTAGTGGTGCATGGGCATTTGGTGCAGCCATACGAGATAACCAAGCATTAGCAGAATTAGGATTTATAGTGATGGCATTAGAAGGAACAGGCAATCCGCTTCGCTCAAAAAGTTTTCATGATATGTATTATCCTAACATGAGTGAAAACACTTTGCCAGATCAGGTTACAGCCATTCGTCAATTGGCACAACGCTTTAATTATATTGATACCAACAAAATAGGAATTTGGGGACACTCAGGAGGTGGCTTTGCAACGGCATGTGCTATGTTTAAATATCCCGACTTTTTTAAAGTTGGAATTTCAGAATCAGGAAATCATGATAATAGAAATTATGAAGATGATTGGGGTGAAAGATATATTGGTTTATTACAAGGAGATAATTATGAAATGCAAGCCAATCAAATTTATGCTAAGAATTTAAAAGGAAAATTAATGTTAGCACATGGCTTGTTAGATGATAATGTTCCGCCATATAATACAT
This sequence comes from Bacteroidota bacterium, assembly GCA_018267705.1. Classification (GTDB taxonomy): domain Bacteria; phylum Bacteroidota; class Bacteroidia; order Chitinophagales; family Chitinophagaceae; genus CW01. Next base: position 236,863 of record JAFDXX010000004.1, read on the forward strand.
TGTTGGTTGTTGAAGCATTAGAGAAAGCCAATAAAGATTATGATTTGGTAATATTTCCCAACAGTGCACATGGTTATGGTGCATACAGCAATTACATGATGCGTAGAAGATGGGATTATTTTGTAAGAAATTTATTAGGAGAAGAACCCCCTAAAGAGTATAAAATAACACCAAGTTCAGATCCAAGAAATGTAATGATGATGGGAATGGGACAATAATTTTTATATAATATTATCAATCTATCCAAATAATAATGCCTGCAAAATGCAGGCATTATTATTATGTTGAATATTCACTTAGCATTAAGTTTATTCATACCGTAAAGCCACAATAGGACTAAGTTTGGAAGCTTTCATTGCAGGATATAAACCTGCCAATAATCCAACACCTGTTGAAATAATAATACCTAATACAACCCATAACCAAGGCACCGCAAATGGGCTATGAAATAAAAATCCTGCAGCTACATTTCCTATAATGATACCTAAAATAATTCCAAACAATGCACCTAATAAACTAATAATTAAACTTTCCAATAAAAACTGTTGGCTAATATTTTTCTTTTTGCCGCCAATAGCTTTTATTAAACCTACTTCACGGGTACGTTCGTTTACGGCAACTAACATAATATTCATTAATCCAATAGCTGCACCAATTAAAGTAATTAGCCCTATAGCTCCTGCAGAACCTGTAACACCACTTAAAACAGAAAGTAATTGTTCGGCAGCCTTATCACTTTTTTCAATAACAAAATTATCAGTATCTGTAGGTGTTAGTTTTCTAATACTTCTAAAGGTGGCAGTAGCTTCACCAACAGCAACATCTATCTGATTAACACTGCCGGACATTATTCCAATAAAAAATGTATTAGATATATTTTGTAAGTGTTCTATGCTATTATAAGAGGTTATTACAATGTCATCTTGTCGCATCATTCCGCTAGAGCCTTTACTTTTTAATAAACCAATTACTCTATACGGAACACCATTTACACGCATAATATTATCAATGGCTTTTTCTGCATGTTCTCCAAACAATCTGGTGGCTACATTGTTTCCTATAATACAAACGTTTCTTCCACTGTGTACATCTAACGTATTTAAATTTCTACCTTCTTGCAAAGTATAACCGTTTACAATAAGATAATTTTCATCTCCACCCCAAACTGTAACAACCGGATTGGTTTTTTTATTATCGAAACTACATTCTGCATTTCCCGGACCTCTACGATAAATACTAACTTGTGCAGAAGGGAATTTAAAATTCACTTTAAACTGTTCTGCTTCTTCTTTTGTAATAATTTTATTAAGATTAGCAACTTTTTCTTTTTGCCCTTTTTGTTTTTTTTCAACTTCTTTTCGTGGTGGCCCGCCTCCAAAACGAATATTCGATTCTTTATATCGAATACTAAAAGCATTGGCTCCCATTGATGAAAAACTTTCGCGGAGGCTTTGCTCCATTGCAGTAATAGCAGTAATAATTCCTATTAATGCCATAATACCAAAAGCAATAATAGTAACGGTTATACCTGTACGCAATTTATTGCTGCGTACAGTACGAAATGCTAATGAAAAAGTATCTTTAAATGTCATTGTACAATTACAAGTGCTAAAGATAAAAGAGAATGTAGAATTGACTATAATTATTTGATGAAGGGCTTGAATATTGTATAATTGAATGAGGAGTTATACAAAATAAAAATATATACTATAGAATAGTTTGTATAAAATGGTGATAGATTCTAATGTTATTTTTGTAAACAATTATTTATGGCCGGTATTTATATTCATATTCCGTTTTGCAAAAAAGCGTGTCATTATTGCAATTTTCATTTTTCAACAACACATCATTTAATGCCCCAAATGTTGGAAGCTATTAATAAAGAAATTAGTTTACGAAAAAATGAATTATCTGAAACTGTTGATACCATTTATTTCGGCGGCGGAACTCCAAGTTTATGCAACACAGAAGATATACAGTGCATAATGAATGCATTAAGAAAATACTTTACAATTAATATTGATGCAGAAGTAACATTAGAAGCTAACCCGGATGATATTACAGAACAAAAATTAAATAGCTGGAAATGTTGCGGAATAAACAGATTAAGTATAGGAATACAATCTTTTAATGAAGAAGAATTGGTTTGGATGAATAGAGCACACAATGCAACACAAGCAACAAATAACTTACAATTGGCCTTACAATATTTTAATAATATTTCGGTTGATTTAATTTACGGCACACCCTTGTTAACCAATCAACAATGGCTTGAAAATTTACAAACTGTTGCTGCATTAAATATTCCGCATATTTCTTGTTATGCACTAACGGTTGAAGAAGGCACTGCATTAAATAAAATGATTTTGCAAGGAAAAAAACAAAATACTAACACCAACAAGCAAGCTGAACATTTTGAAATGCTTATGCAATGGGCTTTTCAAAACAATTACCAACATTATGAAATTTCAAATTTTGCCAAACCTAATTTTAAAAGCCAACACAACAGTGGTTACTGGCAAGGGAAAAATTATTTAGGTATAGGGCCCTCTGCACATTCTTACAACGGTAAACAACGCAAATGGAATATTGCTAACAACGCATTATATATAAAAAATATAGAACAAAATATTGTTTTGTTTGAAGAAGAAACATTAACTGCTACACAACAATTAAATGAATTTTTAATGATTGCTTTGCGAACCAATGAAGGCATTTGTTTTACAGATGAAAGATGGGAGATGATAAATGAAAATTATAAAAATAAAATTATAGAAGTAGCCAAAAAATGGAGTGTAAGTAACCATTTACTTATTACCGAAAATAATATTTGCTTAACTAATAAAGGAAAGTTTTTAGCCGATGGTATTGCCTCAGATTTATTTCAGTTAAGTTAGTTCATTATTTTTTTAAGTAATCATGTAAAAATATTGGTAATTGAAAATGAATTTTATTTAAATATCTATACAAACAATCACGTAAATATTATTACTAAAAAAATTGCTACTTATTAATAGATATAAATATTCAATGAGAGAAAAATTTAAACTTTATGGTTCAGATAAATAGTGATGAACAAATGTTTTTAAAGTATTAATACTTTACAACGCTAATATATTTTTTTCATACACAAAAAAAGCAAACTGAAAAGTGTTCAATTTGCTTTAATATTTTTTTACTATTATACCCGAAAAAACTATGCTACTTTTAATAAGTTCATTTTGCTGTTGCTAAACATTCTTTCCGCATAATCTAATGTTACGATAAGTTCTGTTTGTGTAGTACCGGGCATTTCAAACATAGCATCGGTTAAAATATTTTCGCAAATAGTTCTTAAACCTCTTGCTCCTAATTTATATTCCATTGCTTTGTTTACCATAAAGTTTAAGACTTCGGGTTCAATGGTTAAGGTAATACCTTCTAATTCAAATAAGCGGGTATATTGTTTTATTAAAGAATTTTTTGGTTCGGTTAAAATACTACGTAAAGTTTCTGCATCTAAGGGATCTAAGTGAGTTACAACCGGTAATCTTCCTAATAATTCAGGGATTAAACCAAAATTTTTTAAATCTTGTGCATTTACAAAACGAAGTAAATTTTTACGTTGTAATTCTTGTTGGTCTTTATTTACATTAAATCCAATAGTATTTGTATTTATTCTTCTTGCAATTATTTTATCAATTCCATCAAAAGCACCGCCACAAATGAAAAGTATGTTTTTGGTATCAACTTTAATCATTTTTTGTTCTGGGTGTTTTCTTCCGCCTTGCGGAGGAACTAATACTTCTGTTCCTTCCAACATTTTTAATAGCCCTTGTTGTACACCTTCTCCACTTACATCTCTTGTTATTGAAGGGTTATCTCCTTTACGTGCAATTTTATCAATTTCATCTACATATACAATTCCGCGTTCTGCTGCTGCTACATCATAATTACAATTTTGTAATAAACGTGTAAGCATACTTTCTACATCTTCTCCAACATATCCTGCTTCTGTAAAAACAGTTGCATCAACAATGGCAAAAGGTACATTCAACATTTTAGCAATAGTTTTTGCTAATAAAGTTTTGCCTGTTCCTGTTTCGCCAACCATTACAATATTGCTTTTTTCTATTTCAATATCATCTTTCTGTATTTTTTGAGCAACGCGTTTAAAATGATTGTAAACGGCTACTGCCAGTATTTTTTTAGCTTCATCTTGGCCAATAATATAATCATCTAAAAACTTCTTAATTTCTTGTGGTTTGCGAACGGTAAGTTTAAAATTATTGGGTCTACTGTCTATTTTAATATTGAGTTCTTGTGCAATAATTTCTTGAGCATGCTCTACACAATTTTCGCAAATATGCCCTTCTTGTCCGGCTATTAAAATACGTACTTCATCTCTATTTCTGCCGCAGAATGAGCAATGTAAATGACTTTGCTTAGGCATTTCTTTTTATTTTAATGTTGCTAACTTGTAGTTATAACAATGTTATTAATAACAACAATAATTTGCATAGCTACTATTGTTGCTATGCAAATTTACAATTTTTATTTTTTGTGAAGTTTTTGGAGAACTTTTTGGGGTTATAGTTTGTTTAAAACTGCATCCACAATACCATAATTAACGGCTTCGTTGGCGTCCATCCAATAGTCGCGGTCAAAATCTTTTAATACTTGATCTACTGTTTTTCCGCAATTTTCTGCTAATATTTTAGCACCAATTAATTTGGTTTTTTCTATTTGTATGGCTTGAATTTCAAGATCTGCCGAAACTGCTTGCATGTATCCGCCTAAACTTGGTTGATGTATCATTACTTCTCCGTGCGGGTAAATAAAACGTCTTCCTTTTTTTCCAACACTTAATAAAATAGAACCCATACTGGCAGCTAACCCCATGCAAATGGTACTAACTGGTGAGCTAATCATTTTAATAGTATCATAAATAACCATTCCGCTGGTAACTACACCACCGGGACTGTTGATGTATAGTTTAATTTCTTCGCCTGGTTTATCAGCATCTAACAATAATAATTTACTTACCAACTCTTTAGCACTTTTATCTTCTACAACGCCCCATAAATAAACGGCACGTTTTTCAAAAAACAATTTCTCCATTTTTTTTAACATGGCACCGCCCATTTGCTCGGGTTGTTTGTCATCTTTTGGCTTTTCATCATCATCATCTTCCATTAAAAATGGGTTGATATATTTTGCTTGTATCATTATATAAGAGAATTATTAGTTGTGAATATCAATTATTTGTTTTCTTTTTTCGGATTGGTTAATAAAACTTCATCAACCAAACCGTAAGCTTTTGCGTCTAAAGCTGTCATCCAAAAATCGCGGTCGCTGTCTGCTGCAATAGTTTCAACATCTTTACCGGTATGGTGTGCGGTAATAGCATACAATTCTTGTTTTAATTTTTTAATTTCTCTTGCAGTAATTTGAATATCTGTTGCTTGCCCACCAATGGCACCGCTGGGTTGATGCATCATAACACGACTATGTTGTAAGGCTGTTCTTTTTCCTTTTACACCTGCACATAATAATAATTGCCCCATACTTGCGGCAATGCCTGTGCAAATAGTGCTTACATCGGGTCCAATAAATTGCATGGTATCATAAACTCCCAAACCTGCATATACACTGCCACCCGGACTGTTAATGTACATTTGAATATCGCGACCTCTATCAGCACTTTCTAAAAATAATAATTGGGCAGTAATAATATTCGCAACATAATCATCAATTGCTTGCCCTAAAAAAATAATCCTATCCATCATTAAACGGCTAAACACATCCATTTGTGCAATGTTTAACGGCCTTTCTTCAATAATGTAAGGTGTTAAACCAGTTGGATTAAAATGGGTTTGATAACTATGTAATGTGTTGCTGCTAATGCCTTTGTGTTTAACAGCATATTTTTCAAATTCTTTTCCAATATTCATTCTAAAAATTTATGCGTTGAAGATAAGGTTTTACTGTTTTCAAATATTATGCAATTTATTTTGGCAGACAGAATGGCGGAGTTGCATTTTCGAATTACGAATAAATTGTTTATAAAACTGTTTATTTTAATGCCTTTGCTACATTCGCACTACATAAATTGTATAATGAATAAAGTTGCAGTTTACCGAAAAGAACACTTTAACGCTGCCCATAGGTTATTTAATGCTGCATGGAGCAAAGAAAAAAACGATGCAGTATTTGGTTTATGTAATAATGAAAACTATCACGGCCATAATTATGAATTGGTAGTAAAAGTAGTAGGATTACCTAATCCGCAAACGGGTTATGTAATTGATACTAAACAACTAAGTAATTTAATAAAGCAAGAAATACATACAAGGTTTGATCATAAAAATTTGAATTTAGATACAGAAGAATTCAAAAATTTAAACCCAACTGCAGAAAATATTGCAATAACTATTTATAACTTATTGGCACCTAAATTGGAAGAAGGATTAGAACTTACAATAATATTATACGAAACCGAAAGAAATTTTGTTGAATATCCGATACGATAAAAAATTAAAATATGGCTTACAGTAAAATTGAAAAATACGACGAGGCAATTACAGAAGGCTTGAAAAAAAATTATAAAGAAGTATTGAATTTATTAGGAGAAGATGCCGAGCGTGAAGGGCTATTAAAAACACCCGAACGTATAGCAAAAGCAATGCAATATTTAACACAAGGCTATCATTTAGATGCTAAAAAAATTATTGAATCTGCAAAATTTCATGAAGAAGTGAGTGAAATGATTATTGTAAAAGATATTGAAATTTATTCTATGTGCGAGCATCACATGCTACCGTTTATTGGGAAAGCACATATAGCATATATTCCTAATGGATGGATAACGGGCTTAAGTAAAATTGCAAGAGTGGTAGATGTTTTTTCCAGAAGATTACAAGTACAAGAAAGACTTACTACACAAATATTAGAGGCTATTCAAACTTCATTAAACCCTTTAGGTGTAGCTGTTGTAATTGAAGCAAAGCATTTGTGTATGATGATGCGTGGAGTACAAAAACAAAATTCTGTTACTACAACTTCTGCTTTTTCAGGTGAGTTTGAAAAATATCCTACACGCAATGAATTTTTAAAATTAATCAGCAATGATTTAGATTAGAAATAATTATTCAATTCAACTTTTATCTTCGTTTTAAAATTTTATTATAATGAAACATGCATTTGTATTTCCCGGACAAGGTTCTCAGTTTAGTGGTATGGGAAAAAATTTATATGAGAATAATTCAACAGCTAAAGAATTATTTGAACAAGCCAATAATGTTCTCGGCTTTAAAATAAGTGATATAATGTTTGCAGGAACAGATGAAGAATTAAAACAAACCAAAGTAACACAACCTGCTGTTTTTCTACATTCTGTAATTGCATTTAAAACCTTAAATAATGCTAAACCCGATATGGTTGCTGGACACTCTCTCGGAGAGTTTTCTGCATTGGTTGCCAATAATGTTTTAAGTTTTGAAGATGCTTTAAAATTAGTAAGTATTCGTGCTGCTGCTATGCAAAAAGCATGCGAGCAAAATCCATCAACAATGGCGGCAGTATTGGCTTTGGCAGATGATAAGGTTGAAGAAATTTGTGCAACAATACAAGCAGAAACTAATGAAGTTGTAGTTGCTGCTAACTATAATTGCCCAGGGCAATTGGTTATAAGCGGCTCATTAAAAGGAATTGAAATTGCTTGTGAAAGAATGAAAGCTGCCGGTGCAAAACGTGCATTGGTATTACCTGTAGGTGGTGCTTTTCACTCGCCATTAATGGCTTCTGCAAAAGAAGAATTGGCTGCTGCAATTCAATCAACAACATTTAATAATCCATCTTGTGCAGTATATCAAAACGTTGTTGCAAAAGCTGTAACAGATGCAACTATAATTAAAGAAAATTTAATTGCACAATTAACTGGTGCTGTTCGTTGGACACAATCTGTTGAAGCTATGCTTGCAGATGGTGCAAAACATTTTACAGAAGTTGGTCCCGGTAAAGTATTGCAAGGGTTAGTACAAAAAATAAATAAAGAAACGGTTGTTGATGGCGTGAGTTAATTGTTATGTATTTTTAAATATGTGTAGGTTTATACTTTTAATAGTATTTGCATTTATAAGTAAAATAAGTTTTGCTCAGTTAAAACTAAACGATACTTTATTTTTTGTAAGAGATAGTAATGAATTGTATTATCATAAAGTTTTTATTGACACAAACAAAGCGTCTATATTTTATTCATTAGTGTCTGACTTTACTTTTAACAGGTTTGATACAGATACTTATAAAGGTTCGCTCAGTTATTTGTATTCCCAAAAATTATTCCCCAAAAAACAATACTATAAAGACTTCCCACTTGAATGGACAATGTTGGAAACTTATAAAGGAAATATTTATGTTTACTCTCCTGCAGATTATTACACTCATTATAAAATTAGATTAACAGATTCTGTTTTTATAAATTGGACTGGAGAAGGTCCAGAAGCAACGTATATAAATGAATTTCAGAAAATAAATTCGCGTACTTATAAATTTATTTTAACATCTCAACTATACGGACGTAGAGAACTGACAATTAAATATTTAAATAAAGACAAAGGAATTGCAATATTTCATGATAAATGGTATAACAAAATAATAAAGGAACCTATTGAATATTATTATATGATGGTTGATGTAAAGAAAATGCGAGCAACACCATTATTGGTAAATTCTTGCAATAATCAAAAACAAGATGAAGTATATTTTGATAATGTTGATTATAAAAAAGTGTTTCAACTTATAAAATAAAACATAAAAAAATAATTTAAAAATCCAAAGCTCCGTTTACCCATTCTGTATCAAAACTTGAGTTGTATTTTTTATAAAAATTTATGGCAGGCTCATTCCATTCTAATACTTGCCAACACATTCTTGTAAATTTTTTTTCTTTACATTCTTCAATAACTCTATCAAACAAAAGTTTTCCTATTCCTTTGCCTCTTGCTTTTTCGGTTACTAAAAAATCTTCTAAATATAAACATTGTCCTTTCCATGTACTGTACCGAATGTAGTATAATGCAAAACCGAGAATTAAATTATCATCTTCTGCTACAAAGCCCCACCACACAGGGTTTTCACCAAAACCACTTTCTTCAAAGTGTTGTAATGTTACAGTAACTTCTTGCGGTGCTTTTTCATAAACTGCCAATTCATTAACTAATTCTAATAATCTTTTACAATCTTTTTTTTCTGGTCTTCGTATGGTTATCATTTATTTCTTTTTTGCTTTAAAATTTCCGTTGGGTTGTTTAAATGTTAATGAGGTAACAATATCTTTTTCAATATTAAATTCAACAAAATAACCGTTTAATATTTTTAAGGCAAAAAGGTTGGTATCTGTATTTACTAATTCGTATTCTGGCTGTCCGGGAACAAATACAAATAATTTATCATCTTTAATATACACTTTTGCAGTAACTGCTGGCGTTATTTCATACTCGCCAACATATTTTTTTAATTCGTCAATGCTAATAGATTTTGGTTTGGGTTTGCGTGTAAATTTTAAAGGTTCTAAGCCTGCTTCCAATTGTGTATGTAGTGCATCAATATTTCCTGCATCATTCATGGTAAATGAAATGCGTAAGGAAGATGCTTCAGTTGTATCAATTCCATCTTGTTTATCTATTGCAAAGGGTTGAAAAATATCGTAATGATAATGTTTTAACCATGCAGTATCTTTTGGTCCCATTTTCATAAACAAAGAATCGTTTTTTTCAAATACATCAATTGTTCCGTAGCCAAGGTTATTGTATAAACCTTCGTAATCTTTTAAAGGATGTGAAGGATGTGTATTTAATTTTTGATTACTGCTTGTTTTTAATAATTGCTCGGCACTTTTTGCTGTTACTTTAGCTTTATCAATAATTGCTTTTAATGAATCGCTCCAAGCAAAAGGAGAAAGATTTAATAATCTATCAGAAATAATATTTCTTACGGCGGAAGTAACAACAGAGCCATTTTGATTGGTTAAAACTATAATACCAATACTATCACTCGGAAAAAATGAGGTACTTGCACTAAAGCCATCAATGTTGCCGCCATGCTCTACTCTGTAATGCCCGCGATATGATGTTAGCATCCACCCAAAACCATAAGTAGAAAATTGAACATCGGGATGATCTTTGGTGGGCAAAGCAGCACCAATAACCATTTGGCTACTTTGTGCTTCTGTAATATATGCTGCCGGTAAAATTTCAGTACCATTAAATTTTCCGCCATTAATCCAAGTAATAACCCAATTAGCCATTTCATTAACACTACTGTTAATACTTCCTGCAGGGCCCATGGCATCAATAGTATAATAATCTAATTTTTTTATGATTGAATCTTTTTTTACGGTATAACCAACAGCAGCATTAGAATCTTTTGCCATTAGGGTTACAGAAAAATTAGAACGATTCATATTTAATTTATTAAATATGTTTTCTTTAATGTTTGATTCCCAAGATTTACCTGTGAGTTTTTCGGTAATAACACCTTGTACCAAAAACATAAAATTATTGTATTGCCATTTTTCTCTAATGCCTGCAGTTGGCTCTTGATATTGAATTCTTTTTATTAAACTATCTCTTGATGATGAGGGGAATAAATACCATGAAAAGTCGTGCCTTGGTAATCCTGTTCTATGGCACATCAAATCTCTTACGGTAATTAATCTATTCATATCATTATTATAAAAATTTAGTTCAGGTAAATAATTTTTTGCAGGGTTATCGTAAGCAATTTTATTATTCTGAACTAATAAACCTATTTGAGATGCTGTAAATGCTTTGGTACAACTGCCTATGGCAAATAAGGTATTGGGTGTAACGGGTAATTTTTTTTCTATATCTCTATAGCCAAAACCTTTTGCATAAATAATTTTATTTTTTTTAACCACAGCTACTGCAAAGCCCGCAGCATGAAAATCTTTTAGCAATTTTTCAAAAGTGGTATCTAATCCTGTAAAAGGATCTTTGGGTTGAGGATGTTTATTTTTCTTTTGTGCAAATGATACAATGCTTGTAAGTATACAAACAATAAGTGCAATTTTTTTCATGATTTATATTTATTATTTTGCGTTATATTTTTTGTAAAGATTGTTCAAAATCGTTTAAAATATCTTCGCTATTTTCTATTCCAACACTTAATCTTATTAAACCGTTGGTAATACCAAATTTTAATCTTTCTTCTTGGCTTACACCTAGGTGGCTGGTGCTTGCAGGGTGAGATATTAATGTATCGGTAGTGCCTAATGAAATTGCTTGTGTGCACATTTTTAATGCATTCATAAATTTTGTTGCTGCTGTATAACCATTTTTTAATTCAAAACTTATTAATGATCCAAATTGTTTCATTTGCTTTTTTGCAATAGCATGATCGGGATGTGTTGGTAAGCCAACATAATTTACTAAAGCAACTGCCGAATGATTTTGTAAATAGGTTGCAACTTTCATTGCATTGCTGCAATGCCTATCCATTCTAAGCTCTAATGTTTTTAAACCATTGCCTAATAAAAATGCATCAAAAGGGCTGGTATTGCTGCCTAAAAGTACATGCCATTTCCAAACTTTTGTATTCATGTATTCATCATCTTTTCCTATTAAAACACCACCTATTGAAGTGCCGTGACCGTTTAAAAATTTTGTGGTAGAATGAATTACAAAATCTACATCGTATTTAAATGGTTGTTGTAAATAAGGAGTTGCAAATGTATTATCAACTGAAACTTTAATATGATATTTTTTTGCTATTTGTGTGATGCTTTCAATATCAATACAATTAATGGTTGGGTTAGAAGGTGTTTCAATATGTATTAATTTAATAGAAGAATTTTCTTTCAGTGTTTTTTCTAATACATCTGTATTTCTTATGTCTGCAATTATTGTTTTTATTCCGGTATCTGTTAAAACTTTATGCATTACTTCATAAGTGCCACCGTATAATGCGTAATGTGATAAAATTGTATCGCCTGTTTTTAAGTTACTTAAAAATAAAGTAGCTAAAGCTGCTTGCCCGCTTGAATGCAACAAGGCTTTAAGTTTTAATGGTTCATTATTTTTGTTTTTCAAACCAAAACTTTCTAAAGCAGCAATGGTTTTTTCTGCAGCAACAAAAGTGGGGTTGCCTAAACGGGTGTAAATTTTACTTTTGTCCTCTCCGGCAAATCTTGCTGCACCATCTTCGGTTGAATTAAATGTAAATGTTGAAGTTGCATAAATAGGCGTTAAGTGTGCATGTTCTGCATTATGATTACTTGCAGTATGTATTGCTGTTGATGTGATGCCTTTTAAAGTGAATGATGAATTACTCATAATTTTTTGTTACAACAGAAGTAGTTGTTGCTAACCAAAAGTAATCAATCAATATGAAAGAGTTGTTTTGTTTATAATGCAATTAAATGTAACATACATTATACATTTTGTAACTGCTGATATTATTTGTTTTGGTACTAAAGAAAATTTAAAAGCCAATCAAAATATGAGATTGGCTTTTATGTGAAGTAGTAAAATTTATTTTGAATCGTAAGCCCACTTAATCAAAGTAGCACCCCAAGTAAAACCACCACCAAAAGCTGCTAATACAATTTTATCGCCTTTGTGTAATTGTTTTTCCCACTCCCATAAACATAACGGGATAGTTGCTGCTGTTGTATTTCCGTATTTCTGAATGTTTATCATTACCTTTTCTTTGGTTAATCCCATTCTGTTGGCTGTGGCATCAATAATTCTTAAATTGGCTTGGTGTGGTACTAGCCATGCAATATCATTTCCGGTTAAATTATTTCTTTCTAATAATTCAGCACTTACATCTGCCATACCTTTAACGGCATATTTAAATACAGGCTGCCCATCTTGAAAAATAAAATGTTCTTTTCTGGTAACTGTTTCAATACTTGCAGGGTTTAAAGAACCTCCTGCTTTTTGATATAAATAATTTTTTCCTACACCATCGCTTTTTAATAAACTGTCTAATATTCCGTTTTCATCTGTACTTGGTTCTAACAAAACGGCACCTGAGGCATCTCCAAATAAAACACAAGTAGTTCTATCAGTATAATCTACAATGCTGCTCATTTTATCGGCACCAACCACTATTACTTTTTTATATCTGCCACTTTCAATAAAAGAGGCACCGGTTGTTAAAGCAAATAAGAAACCGCTACATGCTGCATTTAAGTCAAATCCAAATGCATTGTTTGCACCAACATTATAACTTATAATATTTGCTGTTGCAGGAAATAGCATATCGGGTGTTACGGTTGCACAAATAATGCAGTCTATTTCTTTGGGGTCAAGGTTTTTTTTCTGAATTATATCCATTACGGCACCTGTTCCTAAATCACTACTGGCTTTTCCGGGTTCTTTTAAAATTCTTCTTTCACTAATTCCCGTTCTTGTTCTTATCCATTCATCATTGGTTTCAACCATTTTTTCTAAATCGGCATTGGTAAGTTTTGTTTCGGGAACATAGCCGCCAACGGCGGTAATTGCTGCTGTAATTTTATTCATTGTAAAATCTTATTCTAAAAAAAGAAAACAAATATCGTAATTATTTTTTATTGCATAATGAATGCTTGTAATGGCTAAAAAGTTATTTTTGAAACAATATGATAGCATTTTTGAAAGGAAGGTTTGCTGTAAAAACACCCGCTTATGTTGTAATAGATGTAAACGGTGTGGGTTATGGTGTACAAATTAGTTTAACTACTTATTCAGCTATTGCAGAAAAAGAAACGGGTTTATTGCACACTTATTTGCATATTACAGAAAATGCACAAGTATTATTTGGTTTTGCCGAAGAAGCAGAAAAAGAAATGTTTTTACAGTTAATTTCTGTTTCGGGTGTTGGTGCTGCTACTGCACGTATGATGTTATCGGGAATGAAAATTAATGAAATAGCTAATGCTATTGTTGCCGGAAATGTAAATCAACTTTCTCTCATAAAAGGTATTGGTAAAAAAACGGCCGAAAGAATTATTGTAGAGTTAAAAGATAAATTACAAAAACATACAATAAATATTGTGTCTGATGGTTCTGTAGCAAGTTCTACCAATACAGATGCAGTTGATGCTTTAATGGCTTTAGGTATTGCAAAAAATGTAGCAGAACAAGCTGTAAAAAAAGTAATTATAAGCAATCCTTCCCTATCTTTAGAAAATATTATTAAACTCGCATTAAAAAATCTATAAAGTATAAACCAATTCTACTTAACCAAGCTGTGAAACTGCTTTGAAGCGTTTACTTTTATTTCTTACAATTGTTTTTTTAATTACAATAAACTGTGTGCCATTGTTTGTGCAGGCACAGAGCAAAGATTCTATTGGCCCAACTCCCAAAGATTCTTTACGGTTTCCTATTCACGATAGAAGAGGAGATAGGTTTACATGGAAAAACAATAATCCTTTTGATTTATCCGATACCGGAATTATTCAGCAAAATATTATTTACGATCCTAAAACCAATGAATATTATATTGAAGAAAAAGTGGGTAAAACCATTTATCGAAAACCAACTTCATTAACCTTTGAACAATTTTATTTATTAAGAAATAAACAATATGAAGCCGAGTATTTTAAACAACGTGCCAATGCATTAACACTTTTAAACAAAAAAGTACAACGCCCCAAACCCACCGTTTATGATAAATTGTTTGATAGAATTTTTGGTGTGGGTGCCAACGGTTTAAAAGTTGATGTAAAACCACAAGGTAGTGTAGATGTTTTATTAGGTTACGATGGACAAAACACTTTAAATCCAACTTTACCCGAGCGTGCAAGAAAAACAGGTGGTTTTGATTTTAATATGAACGCTAACTTAAACGTAAATGCAAATATTGGAGATAAATTAAAACTTCCTATTAGTTATAATACACAAGCCACATTCGATTATCTGAATCAATTAAAGTTAGATTATAAAGGGATGGATGATGAAATTTTAAAAAGCGTAGAAGCTGGTAATATTTCATTTCAAACAAAAAGTACTTTAATTGGAAGCGTACAAAATTTATTTGGGATAAAAACACAATTGCAATTTGGTAAATTATTTATTACAGCAGCCATTGCCAACCAACGCTCTCAAAGGCAAACACAAACTTTAAAAGGCGGTGCAGCATTAAGCACTTATCAAAAAAAGTTAGATGATTATGAAGAGAATAGACATTTCTTATTAGCCCAATATATGAGAAATAATTATAATACGGCAATGTCTAATTTACCTATTGTAAACAGCCAAGTACAAATACAACGTATTGAAGTTTGGGTAACCAACCGTACAGGAGCAACCACTAATGCAAGAGATGTAGTAGGTTTTATGGATTTAGGAGAAAATCAACCTTATAACACCAATATTCATTCATTAACATCATCTGCATTGCCACAAAATCAAGCAAATGATTTATATGGAAA
The DNA here is from genome assembly GCA_018267705.1 of Bacteroidota bacterium. Classification (GTDB taxonomy): domain Bacteria; phylum Bacteroidota; class Bacteroidia; order Chitinophagales; family Chitinophagaceae; genus CW01. The sequence continues at coordinate 252,287 of JAFDXX010000004.1, forward strand.
ATTAACAACAAACCCTGCCAATAGAAGTCCGGCATTGGTTATAAGTAATTTACAAGCACAAGGTTTACAACCTATTAACGATTTTGAAAAAGTATTTGCCCGTAAACTTGCACCAACAGAATATTATTTTAATCCACAAATTGGGTTTTTATCATTAAGTGCACAACTGCAACCCGATGATGTTTTGGCGGTAGCTTATCAATACACTTATAATGGACGCGTATATCAGGTAGGAGAATTTTCACAAGATGTTGCTTTAGATTCAACACAAGGTGTTCAAAAAGTTTTATTCTTAAAATTATTAAAAGCAACTTCTGCACGCACTGCATTACCTATATGGAAATTAATGATGAAGAATGTGTATTCTATTGATATGGCAGGCATTTCAAAAGATGGTTTTCAAATGAATGTTTTGTACAATCAACCTAGTGCGGGCTTAAAAAGATATTTGCCCGAAGCCGATGCAGCTGTTGATGGAAAAGCATTATTATCTATTTTACAATTAGACAGATTAAACAGCCAAAACGATCCACAACCCGATGGTGTGTTTGATTTTGTAGAAGGGTTCACGGTTCTTTCTCAACAAGGAAAAATTATTTTTCCTGTATTAGAACCTTTTGGCAGCGATTTAGAAAGATTAGCTTTCAACTCTGCACCCGCATTAGCATTTAAAAATAAATATTTGTTTCAACAATTATATGATTCTATTAAAGCTATTGCACAAACCTTTGCCAATTTAGACAGGTTTGTAATGCAAGGGCAAGCTAAAGGTAGCGGCACTAGTGAAATTTATTTAAATGCAGCTAATATTCCGCAAGGGTCTGTAAAAGTTAATGCAGCCGGACAAACTTTAATTGAAAACATAGATTATGTAATTGATTATAATATTGGCTCATTAAAAATTATTAATCAAGCAATTTTAAATTCAGGAGTTCCCATTAATGTTTCTTACGAAAACAATGCAGCATTTGGTATTCAACAACGTGGGTTTATGGGTGTACGGTTAGATTATTTGGCAAGTAAAAAATTATCGCTTGGTGCCACTTACGAACGTTTAAATGAAAGACCCTTTTTTACTAAAACAAATTATGGAGAAGACCCCATTAGAAACAGTATGTATGGTGTTGATTTTAGCTATAAAGCAAACTGGCCGGGTTTAACAAGAGCATTAAATAAACTTCCTTTTTTCAATACCAAAGCAATGAGTAGCATTACTGCTTACGGAGAAGGAGCTTATTTTAAACCGGGGCATCCACCGCAAATTGGTAAGGGAGATAGTGGTTTAATTTATTTAGATGATTTTGAAGGAGCACGCAGTAATATAGATTTACGTTTTCCTTTGGTAGCATGGGCTTTAGCTTCAACACCCGCTAATAACGGAAAATTTCCTGAAGCAACTTTATCTGATTCTGTTGATTACGGAAAGAACAGAGCCAAATTAGCATGGTATAATATTGAACCTAATTTGCAAGATAAAAACAGTTCCAATAACCCTTTAAGAGGTAATTTAAATGAGTTGAGTGATCCTCGTGTTCGGTTGGTTTATACCAATGAATTGTTTCCCCAACAAACAACCAATATTGTAAATACACAAACCACCACTTTCGATTTAGCTTTCTATCCAAAAGAAATGGGTCCGTATAATTATGAAACAAGTTCTGCACAAATAGATGCCAACGGAAAATTTAAAAACCCAAGTGCCAAATGGGGTGGGCTTATGCGAAGCCTTGACCAAACCGATTTTGAAACCAACAATTTTGAATTTATAGAATTTTGGGTACAAGATCCTTTTATAAAAACACCAAACAGTACAGGCGGGCAACTATATTTTGATTTAGGAAGTGTTAGTGAAGATATTTTAAAAGATGGAAAACGATTTTACGAAAACGGATTAACCACACCTACATCTCCGGCAGCAGTTGATAGCACCAGTACTTGGGGAACCGTTCCCGTAAACCCGATACAAGTTACCAATGCATTTAGTAATGATGCTAACGATAGACCTTACCAAGATGTTGGTTTTGATGGCTTAGATAATAATGGAGAAAGAAGAAAACGTGCAGGATATTTAAATCAATTGGCAGCAACGTTTGGCACTGCATCTGCATTATATCAAAAAGCAATCAATGATCCATCTAATGATGATTATGTATGGTACAGAGATGCACAGTTTGATGCAACAGGCACAGGTATATTAGGTAGATATAAAAATTATAACAATCCGCAAGGCAACTCTCCAGTATCCTCCACCAATTCGCAATTTGCATCGGCAGCAACTTTATATCCCGATAATGAAGATTTAAACCACGATAATACTTTAAATGAAACAGAAGAGTATTACGAATATCAAGTTAATTTAAAACCCGGAATGGATGTGGGCAATACAAAATATATTACCGATAAACGTGTAGTGCCTGTTACTTATGCCAACGGAACAAAAGCAAATGAAAACTGGTATTTATTTAGAATACCTATTAAAGACTATGCTCAAAAAGTAGGTCAGATCCCCGATTTTAAATCTATTCGTTTTATTAGAATGTATATGACTGGTTTTCAAGATTCTGTTATCATGCGTTTTGCATCTTTAAACTTAGTAAGAAATACATGGAGGCAATTTACTTATGAAGTAGATACTACAGGTTCCTATACACCCATTAATACTTCTGTTACAACTTCAAATACATTAGCTGTAAATTTAGAAGAAAACAGTAGTCGTACACCGGTTAATTACGTTATCCCTCCGGGTATAGAACGTGTACAAACTTTAAGTAATAATGGTGTAAATCTTTTGCAAAATGAACAATCATTAAGCATACAAGTAAAAAATTTATTAACCGGAAATTCAAGGGGCGTTTTTAAAACATTACCCAATTGTGATATGCGTAATTACGGCAGGTTATCAATGTTTGTACACGCAGAAAGTATTGTTGGACAAGTTGCTTTAAATGATAATGACTTAAATATTGTTGTACGCATAGGACAAGATTTTTTAAACAATTATTACGAAATAAAATATCCTTTAAAAGTAACCTTACCCGGTTATTATTCTACCTCGCAAGCAGAAACTGTTTGGCCAACTCTGAATAATCTTGATTTTAATTTACAAGATTTAATAACCGTAAAAACTCAACGTAATGCAACAACAGGGGCATCGGTAACTAATATTTTCCGACAAATAATTAATGGAAAAACCATAAGTGTATTAGGCAATCCTAACCTTGGTGCTGTAACAGGAATTTTAGTTGCAGTACAAAATGCAAAAAATAGTATTACAACACCACTGAATGCAGAAGTATGGATAGATGAATTAAGATTAAGTGAAATTAATGAACAAGGAGCTTATGCTGCAACCGGTAAAGTTGAAGTACAATTGGCAGACTTAGGTAGAATAAGCGTTTCGGCAAATACCTATACACAAGGTTGGGGAAGTTTAGAATCTCATATTAACGATAGAGCGAGAGATAATATGATGCAATTTGATGCTGCTGCAAGTATTGATGCCGGAAGATTATTACCTAAGGCAGCCAGACTTTCTATACCCGTATATGCCAGTTATAATCGTATAGTGCATACACCACAATACGATCCGTTTGATAATGACATTTTATATAAAACAAAATTAAATTTAGCAAAGTCTTTAGCCGAAAGAGATTCTATTAAAAATGCAGCTATTGATCAAACAACAATAGCTACCATTAATTTTACCAATGTACGCGTAATGCCCAAAGGTAAAATACATATATGGAGCATTAGCAACTTTGATGTAAGTTATTCTGTAACACAAATCTTACAAAGCAATCCAACTGTATTAAGTAATAATGTTAATAAATGGCGGTTAGGCTTAGGTTATACATTTAATAAACAATCAAAATTTACAGAGCCGTTAAAAAAAGTAATTAAAGGAAGAAGTCAGTGGTTAAGTTTGGTACGCGATTTTAATTTTAATTTAATGCCTTCTCTATTAAGTTTCAGAAGTGATATAAACAGGCAGTTTGCTCAATTTATTCCACGTATTGTAAATACAGATTTAACAGTAACCAAAGTACAAAGAGTAGATACAACGTATGATAAATATTTTACATTTGATAGATTTTACAATCTTAGATGGGATTTATCTCGCTCTATAAACATAGATTTTTCTGCAATAGATAATGCAAGAGTAGATGAGCCTTATGGTTTATTAAATACGCAAGTAAAAAAAGATACTGTAAGAAATAATTTTTGGAAAGGAGGAAGAAACACTTTATACACACAACGTGCAACAGCAAGCTACACCTTCCCATTAAATAAATTTCCTTTAACAGATTGGATAACTGCACGTTATACTTACGGCACTTCTTATAATTGGATTGGTGCAAGTTTATTGGCAAGAACATTAGGTAATACTTTAGAAAACACACAAGAAAATAGTATTAACGGACAATTTGATTTTTCAAGATTGTATATGAAAAGTAAATGGCTTCGTTCAGTTAATAATGCTTCTTTCCAAAATAATACAAAAAATACTAATATAAAAAATAATAACAAACCAATTGTTCAACCAACGGGTATAACCATTAAACCAAGAAACGAAGTAATTAGAGATGATAAAGGCAATTTACTAAAAGGAAAAGCAAAAAGACAAGCATTAGCAAAGTGGCGGCAATTAAAACGAGATGATAGACTTGCTAAAAAATTGCAACAGCAAAATATGCCTTATGAAATGAGTGAAGTTGCAAAAACCGCAGGCACTTTAATTACAATGGTAAAACATGTTACGGTTGATTATAGTGAAAATTACCATAGCCGTGTGCCGGGCTATTTAGATAGCACACAATTTTTGGGGCAAAATTGGAGAACTATGCAACCTGGTTTAGGTTATGTTTTTGGGCAACAACCCGATACAGGTTGGTTAAATGATAAATCAAGAAAAAATTTAATATCAAGAGATAGTACATTTAATGCCTACTACAGACAAAATTTTGAACAAAAATTAAGAATAACAGCACAAATAGAACCGATAAAAGAATTTAGAATTGATTTAAGTTGGGAAAAAAGTTTTAGTAAAGAATATAGTGAATTGTTTAAAGACACAACCAATACAGGCATTGCACAACAACATTTAAGTCCTTATGTAAATGGTGGTTTTAGTGTATCGTATATTTCATTTGGTACTTTATTTAAAAGTAGTGATCCCAATGAAGTATCTCAAACGTTTAAAAATTTTGAAGCTAACCGTATTATTGTTTCACAACGTGTTGCTGCATTAAATCCGTATTATAGTGGTGGTACTACGGCCGATGGTTTTGCAAAAGGTTATGGTAGATACGCACAAGATGTTTTAATACCTTCATTCTTGGCAGCATATACCGGTAAAAGTGCAAAAGATATTTCTTTACTTGGACAAAGTAACGGAAATATAAAATCAAATCCGTTTAGTGGCATTCTTCCCAAACCCAATTGGAGAGTAACTTATACAGGATTAACAAAAATTCCTGCATTGCAAAAAATATTTTCTGCCATAACACTTACACATGCCTACTCAGGCACATTAAGCATGAATAGTTATACCAGTGCATTGTTGTATAGTGATCCTTTTAAATTTGGAGCACCGGGTTTTATTGATACCGTTAGCGGAAATTATATTCCTTTTTATTTAGTTCCTAATATTACTGTTAGTGAGGCATTTGCACCTTTAATTGGTATTGATGTTACTACTACTAAACAATTAAATTTAAAATTTGAATATAGAAAAAGCAGGCAATTAAGTTTAAGTTTAATTGATTATCAATTAAGCCAAACATTAAGCACAGAGTGGGTTACAGGGTTTAGTTGGCGTAAACGCGGATTGAATTTACCTTTTAGGTTACCGGGAATGAAAAACAAAAAATTGCAAAATGATTTAAGTATAAAATTAGATTTAGGTTTTAGAGATGATGCTACCAGCAACAGCAGGTTAGATCAAAGTAATGCATACGGTACAGGAGGGCAAAAAGTAATTACTATACAGCCCTCTATAGATTATGTATTAAATAACAGATTAAATATTAAATTTTATTTTTATCAGCAGAGAGTAACACCATACATTTCAACTTCTGCACCTACAATAGTTACAAGAGCAGGTTTACAATTTAGAATTTCATTAGCTCCGTAAAAATATTTGTTGTTGAAAAAATGTTTTTTCTTGAGAGATAGAGAAAGAAATATCTTCATTCTGCAATATCTTATCAAAAATAAAAATGTATTATGCTTCTTTGTTAAAATAAATACCATCTGCTTGTGCTGTGCAAGTAACTACTAAATCGTTTATACAAACATTATATGGTAAAGTAGCACAGTAATAAATAATATCTGCAATATCATTTGAGTGCAAGGGTTCAAAGCCTTTATAAGTTGCTGCGGCTTTTGTTTCATCTCCTTTAAAACGTACCAAAGCAAATTCAGTATTGGCCGCACCCGGATGTATTGCCGTTACTTTTATTTTGTGCGGAAGCAAATCAATTCTCATACTATGTGATAGTGCATCAACAGCGGCTTTGGCGGCACAATATACATTGCCGTATTGATACATATTTTTTGCAGCTACTGAACCCATATTAATAATATGCCCTTTTTTATTGGCAATCATATAAGGTAATATGGCTTTAGAAACATATAATAATCCATTTACATTTGTATTAAGTATTGTTTCATAATCTTCTATTAAACCATTTTCAAAACTATCTCTTCCCCATGCACCGCCGGCATTATTATACAATACGTCAATTTGTTTCCATTCATTGGGTAAGTTTTGTAATGTGCTAAAAACTTCTTCTTTATTTCTTACATCAAAAACAAGTGGTAAAACTTTTACTTTGTAGGTTGCAATTAATTTTTCGGCTAATTGAAATAGTTTTTCTTTTCTTCTTCCTGTAATAATACAATCCCAATTATTGGCTGCAAATTTTTCGGCAGTTGCTTTTCCAAAACCTGCTGTTGCACCTGTAATAAGTATTATCATTTTAATAAATTATTTGAAGGTTTAATTGATTATTTGTGAATGCAAGAAACGTAATTAAATCAAAATTTTCTTTATCTAATTAATACAATGGTTCCTTTTCTAAAAATTGTTTTGCCTGTGTAATCAATTCCTTGTGTTATGTAAATATAAGTACCGCTGGGTTGTACTATTCCGCCTACATTTCCATCCCATCCTTGTCCAATTTCAGAAGTAATATATAATAATTGTCCCCATCTATTATATATTTTAAAATAATTTAATGTAACAATGCCAACAGGTATAGGTTTTAAAATATCATTCAAGCCATCGTTATTGGGAGTGAATGCCGATGGAACAAAAATATCGGGATCTGTTTTGAAAACTTTCACCCAAATATCATCCATACCATAACATCCCGCAGAATCTAATGTTACTTTTACTATGTAACGAATAGAATCTGTTGTAGTGTTTAATATAGCAATTGGGTGAGATATATTTGGATTATCTAGCCCTGTTGAGGGAGACCATATAAATGACATACCTGTTGTATCTGTAACAGTAGCATGTAATTGTAACGGCTGATTAATAACAATGCTTGTATCGTTTCCTGCATTAACTGTAATAAGTGGAATTATTTTTACAGTTACCGTATCGCTAACAGATTTTGGGCAACCGATAGTATCAGTAACTGTTATAATATATTGTGTTGTTTTGTTGGGTCCAGCAATTGGGTTTAATGAATTGGCATTGAGTAAAGTACCGGAAGGTTTCCAATTAAATGATGAACCTATAATAGTTGCGTTTAATTGTACTCTACTTCCAAAACATAATGTAGTATCTTTTGTTGCCATAACAGAAGGGTAAGGTGCTACTTTTACCAATACAGAATCTTTATCTTGACATTTGCCTAAGTTGGCAGTTACATAATACTTTGTTGTTACAAGTGGTTGTATTAACGGTTGTTTTACACTATCAACAAACACACCTGTTGAGGCAATCCATTTGTAACTGAGAGCATGGCTTGTTGGATTTAATCTAATGGTATCTGTTTTGCAAATTCCGGTATCTCTTCCTGCATCTACGGTAATAAACTGTAGTACGTTTACTTTAATAGAATCTTCATTAATACATCCGTTATTGTTTACGGTAACATGATACACTGTTGTATCTGTAGGATATACTAAAGGCGTTGCAGAAATTGGATTAATAATTCTTGTAGCAGGCGTCCACGTTATAATGCCACCATTTGTATTGGCAATTAATGGTAAAGTATCTATGCTGCAAATTAATGTATCATGAAACGGCAAACTGAGACTGGGTTTATCGTTTACACTTAATGGTTTAGTTATTACATCTACACAACCTTTACTGTTGGCAACCGTTAATGTAATGGTTTTATTTCCTGATGTTGCATATAAATGCGATGGGTTTTGTATAGAAGTAGTATCTAATGTTCCTGAGGTAGGATCTCCAAAACTCCAACTCCAATTATTTACTACACCATATTTTGTGTAGGTTAAATCTTTAAATAAATATGGATTTAAATAACAATTTCCTGTAATACTAAAGTCTGGCGTAAAACCCGGAAATACACGTACTGTTGCAGTTGTAGAATCTTGACAACCACCAGTAGCGGTAACTTTTAATTTCATTACATAAACACCTGTATCGTGATAAGTATATGTGGGTGTTGAATTAGTAGAAGTATCAGTAGTGTAACTGGTTTCTCCAAAATCCCACGCATAAGAAATAATATTTGATGAAGTACTTTCATTTTGAAAACTCATAGTAAAACCATTACAAGTAATATAAGATGGTTTTAATGAAGCTGCAGAAACTGAACAGTTAGCAACAGTAATATGAATTTCTTTTTTTGTAGTGCCAATTAAAACACCGCCTCTGTATTCATTTGCACAAACAGCTATAACATAATCGCCTATTGCAGAAGGAGCTACACCAGATATAATACCTGTAATAGGATTAATGGTTACTGCTGCACCTAAAGGCGTACCGCCTGTATAACCACTATTATAAGGTACAGATGAAAATGGTGGGGCAGAAGGAGGATTAGGTGTTGGGGTTAGACTACTTCCACCAATTAAACCATTACAAAATGTGTAGCTTAAAGAGTCTCCATCGGCATCAGTAGCACTAAAATCAAACGTAAAGTTGGTTTTATAGCAAACTACGGCAGTATCTTTTTGAGCAAAAACCGGACTACTGTTTTTTGAATAATCGCTACCATTTATTGTTCCGGGTATTGTGTTAGTATAAGTAATACCAACTTGATCTGAATTTGAAACATTAATTATACCGGCTATTCTACAACATCTTTGTACTGCTAATGTATATCCGTTTGTATTAAAAGGTAAATCAACGGTTGTGGTATATTTATCAATTCTATAGCAAACAGTTGGTACGGGAGATAAGCATGGATTAAAACTTGTTTTATTTAAAATATCGGTTGCTGTTTTGTTAACCGTTATTGTATTTAGTAAATTATTGGTTACTGCATCAAACACACCTAAAGCAACCGAAGCATCTATTTGTGCACCACTAGAAGTACAAAGTAAATATTGATTTATTGTTATAGAATATTTGTTTGTTTTATTAACATTATCTGTACTAATATATTGGTATGAAATCCAACCACCTTTTAAATGTGCAGCAAACCCAATTCGAATAAAAAGTAAAAGCGTTATGAGTAACAAAAATTTTTTCATGAAATATCCCTGTAATTCAATTTAATAATTTCAGGTGGTGAAGATAACTAACTAATACTTCAATTAACTTGCTATTTGTGTATTTAGTAAGATATATTGTTATAGAATTGAAATGTATTTTAACGTATTAAAACAGTAGTTCCTTTTCTAAAAACTTTCTTCCCATTATAATCTATACCTTCAGTTATATACACATACGTGCCACTGGGTTGGGCTGTTCCGTTTACATATCCATCCCATCCTTTGCCAATCTCAGAAGTACTGTATAATAAATTTCCCCACCTATTATATATTTTAAAATAATTTAATGTAACAATGCCAACAGTTATTGGTTTTAATACATCATTCAAACCATCGTTGTTAGGTGTAAATGCTGATGGTACAAATATTTCAGGACCGGTTTTAAAAATTCTAACTAAAACCGAGGCTGTGCCATAACAACCAAAAGGATTTAATGTTGCTTTAACTGTATACTTAATAACAGAATCAAATGCTGTATTTATTAATGCAATAGGATTTGAAATATTTGGATTATTTAATCCTGTTGATGGAGACCAATTAAATTGTGTTACAGAAGAATCAGTAACAATAGCGTTTAATTGCAAAGGTTGGTTTAGCACAATTGCTGTATCATTACCTGCACTTACTATAATAGGTGGTATTACTTTTACATAGAATGTATCCGTCCAAATATTAGGGCAATTATTATTTTTTATTGATAACACATAACTTGTAGTTTTTGATGGTGCAACTTTTGCGTTAATGGTTGCAGGCAGTTGATTTATTGCTCCATTACCTACATCATATACTGTATTGTTATTCCATGTATAATTAGAACCAATAGTAACATTTGCATTTAATGTAGCAGCGGTGCCAAAGCAAATGGTTGAACTATCCGGAAAAATGCTTGCAACAGGAAATGGAGTATTATAAAAATTAATGGAAGAAACTTTGCTGGTATCTGAAGGACAAACACCGTTTTGAACAATTGCTCTGTATTTTATGGTTGAAGAAATGCCTACTACATCGTAACTATTACTGGTGTTGGGGGGTGTAACATTATTCCACACAATACTATCGTATGAATATTGCCAATTTAAAACATCTCCCCGTGCATTTTGTAATTGTAATGTTGTGTTTTGATTTTGCCCTACACATATAGGAAGTAATGATGGATAAATTTCTCCGCCAATTGTTTTTGTATTCACTGTTATTAATACACTATTGGTAGAATCTATACTGCATTGTGTTCCTTTTTGTACAATGGCTTTATATAATGTGGTACTGTTTAAATTTTGTACAGTTAATGTATTAAAAGTATTATTAATATCACTCCAGCTTTTTCCGGTATCGGTTGAGCTAACCCACTTCAATATATTCCCGTCATTACCGGTTAAAGTAATAGTAGAATTATTAATTCCTTCACAAACTATATTGTTCCCACTTAATGTACCGGCTATTGTTGGAGAGCTGGTAGTTACATATAAAGTTGAAGATAAATCTGCACATGAATTAGTAGCTCTTGCTGTTATATTGCCTGATTGATTTCCTGCTTTTACAGAAATAATATTGGTGCCATTTCCTGAAACTATTGCCCATCCTGTAGGAACCGTCCATGAATAAACTGCACCGGCTAATGACGGGATTGAAAATGTTGATATACCATTTTCACAAACATTAGGTAAACCGCTAATAGTTAAACCACTACACTCATTTCTAACCGCAAAATAGGCATAAGCAAAATGCCCTTTGGGTACACAGTTTTCGGCAGTAAAAACCAACTTAACTTTTTGCCCTCTGTATGCAGTTAAATCAAAAGTAACTTCAGTCCAATTTTTTGTCCAAACTCTATAGGCATTACTGCCACCTGTATTAGGAGAAGGCATATTACTTAATGTAAAACCATTTTGAATTGCAGTAGCCTGATCTAAGGTTCCATTATTAGTTGGAAGAAAATATTTAGTAGATGCACATTGTATAATACCTGCATCTGTATATAAAGTAGCCGATGCTAAAGGTTGTTGTGAAGATTCGTGATTACCATTTTCTAAAACCATTGCATAAGCGTAAGTCATAGTGTAAGGGCCACTACCTGCAGGAACATTTATTTCATATCTAATACCTCTAAAAAAACCGCCCGGCAAAGAGTTTGTAGATGTTGAACCTAATAAAACCGAATACTTGTAATTGTAATTATTAATGGTAGGTATGGTTTGAAAATACCCAAATGGATCGAGGCTACTGGTTGTTAATACACGTACACCTTGCCCGCCCGATGATGTATACTCAGGTAAACTAACAGCATTAAGTGTACCTAATGGGAAAGAAGCAGAGCTGTCATAATTTTGTTGAGCATAAGCAACTCTTGCAGAGTTTGTTTGAAAAGTGCCTGTATATGCATACCAATGGTTTAATGCACCTTCTGAAAAATTAATATTTACGGGGCATGCTTGGGTTTGTGTATAAGAATAATTTACCAATAACATAATTGGTAGTAACCATACTAATATTAAAACAGATTTAAACATTGTATACTTCACTCAAAGTGATTTATTTTTTTTTAAATCGCTTGTATGAAATGTATTAAAAATTGGTTAAGATTTTCTGTTGCTTCCCACATACTCATATGCCCAATATTTTCAAGTATATGAATATACGAACTTAATGGTAGTTTAGCTTGTTGTAATACATCATTCATAGGGGCAGCAACATCTTCGGTACCAATAATAAATAAAACAGGTAATGAAGTGTTTTTTAAAACAGAAGTTTTATCTGTTCTATTCATCATTGCTTTATAATATTGTTGTAATGCTTTGGTTGAAAATTTTCTTCCTTCTTCTATAAGTAGCGTAAGTTTTTCAGGATAATTTTTTTTGAAATTTGTAGAGAATAAATTAGGAATGGTGGTTTTTAAAAAAGCATAACCACCATACTCTTCCATCATTTCAATGCCACGTAAACGATTTTGTTTTTTTTCTTCACTATCGGGAAATGCTGTTGAATGTATTAAACCAAAACCGTTTAAGTGTTGTGGATACATTTCTCCAAAAGATAAAGTTATATAACCGCCCATACTGTGCCCAAGCATTATACATGATTGAATGTTTTCTTGTATAAGCAAAGCATAAATACATTTTGCATAATCATTAATTGTAATATCGCCGTTTTCTTCATTTAGCATTTCAGAGTTTCCGCTTCCCGGCAAATCAGGAACAATAAGTTGGCAATAGTGTTTAAGAAAATTTATTTGGTGATTGAAAATATTGCTGTCTTCTCCAAAGCCATGTAATAAAACAACAACTTTTCCTTTGCCTTCAACTCGGTAAAAAATAGTTGATTGGTAGTATGTGAAATGTTTTATCATTTGCTGTTATGAATCATTCTTGCACTCATATTTAACAACAAAATTACAATAGGCAGCAATGCAATGTTTAATTGTTGCGGAAGCATGCTCCATGTAACTATTGTAATAGCACTAATAAATGCAACCACATAAAAATATTTTATTAACCAATTAGGTTTTTTAAATAAAGCAAATGCTGCAATAATATTGGTTGGTAATGCCCATAATAAATTATAGTTGGCTGCACAAGCTTTATGGTCTGTACAAAACATCATAAATAAAATTACCAACCCTAATAAACCTGTAATGTATAATAAAATGGAGTTGGAAATAATTGTAATTTTTTTTAATATTTTATTTTTTGAAAAAGAAATAAGTAATAGGATTAATGATATGCCACCTATTAAATAAAACGGATAATGTTGGTTGCTTGTTTCAGTAATAGGTTCTGCAACATTTAATAAAACTTTTTTATTGCTTATTAGTATAGTAGGAGTGTTTGTAGAGCTATCAACAGCTTTTAATAAATAATCGGGTAAAAAAACACTTTCATAAATAGTTAGTTTTTTATCGGTAGGGCTGCCCAATAAAATATCAATCCCTAATTTACTCCAACACATATTCATACTGTCTAAATAAATATGAATCATGTTTCTAAATGTTGTTTGTGCGGGCACTAATGGTTTTGTAATAGTTAAACCTGCTTGCTTTGTTAAAATATCTCTTATGCGTGTGGTACAGTTGTCATAGAAAAAATCGTATTTATAATATTTGTTATTGCCTATTAAATTTTGTTGCAGAAAAGAAATTATATTTTGTTTTTGTATAGCAGTAAGGTTTAATTCTTGCTCGTATATATTTCTTTTTTCTAAAGTATAATTATATAAAAATTGGGGTAAGCCATCATAAGCTAAAGCATAATCTAATTTTCCGGTAGTAAACTTTAAATAAAAATTGGGTTCTTCAAAATTAAAAGTACCGTAATTATAAACTATGTCGGAATGGTTAGTGCTATCTGTTATTCTTAATGCAGTATGACCAAATACTGCGTACAAATCTGCACCGGGAGAGCAGGTTAATAAACTTATTCTAATATGCGATGAATCTGTTTGTGCAAAGAGTTTAGTGTTTGAAATTAGAAAACTAAAAATTACTATTATAAATACAACAAGCTTTTTCATACACGCAAGTTATTGTAATATTTTATTTTGATGGAGTAAAAGCAACAGTAAAAAAAATCCCGCACAAATAAGTGCGGGATTTTTTTATTAAGCTGTTTTGGTAAATGCCCACTTCATCATTTCTTTCCATGTTATTTTTTTTCCATACATTAAAATACCTGTTCGGTATATTTTTCCGGCAAGCCATGTGGTAAATAAAAAACCAAGTATTAAAACAATTATACTTACGCCTAGTTGCCAATATGGTACGGTTGATGGTACACCAAATGCAATACGGGCCATCATAACAATTGGAGAGCTGAATGGCACAATGCCTGCCCAAACTGCTAACGAACTATCGGGCGATTGTATAACGCTCGTCATGATAAAAAATGAAAATATAATAGGCATTGTAATGGGCAAAGTAAGGCTTTGCGATGTTTGTAAATCTTCAACCACACTACCTACTGCAGCAAATAAAGCAGCATAAAATAAATAACCGCCAATAAAATAAAAAATAAAACAACTTATTATTAAACCCCAATTGGCAGTGCCTAAAGTATGTTTTACGTTGTATAAATTTTGAGCAGCATCACTTGCTTGCATTGCACTTGCACCGGGCATTACGCCGCCATTTTGTTGTAATGTTTTAACTTGTTCTAATGTTTCGTGTGGTATAAAAGTTTGTGCAACAGATAATAAAGTAAATATTAAAACTACCCATAATAAAAATTGTGTAATTCCAACTGCACCAATACCAATTATTTTTCCTGCCATTAGTTGAAAGGGTCTAACGCTGCTAACAATTACTTCTGCAATACGGTTTGTTTTTTCTTCCATTACGCCGCGTAAAACCATCATTCCGTACACTAGCATTGTTATATAAATTAAAATACCACAACCGTAACCAATGCCGTAAGCCAAACCTTCATTGCTTTCTTTAACACTTGCTCCGGCTTGTTGTTCTGTTTTTAATTTTGCAAACTGAGATTGGCTATGAATAGAATCTAGCATGGTTTTTGTAATGCCATTGTCTTGTAAATTTTTATCTTCAATAGCGGTATTAATTCTTTCTTCAATTTTTTCTTGTGCAATTAACCCAATGCTTTTTTTAGAACGAAGGATGTAAGTAGTTTTTTCGGTGCCATTAAATTTTGGTATTAATAAAATATCGCTATAGCCTTTGGTTATATAGTTAGTGGTATCAACACCTTCAGGAAATTCGAAAATTAAATCGTTTGAATTTTTTAAGTTATTTTTAAAAAATCCATTCTCATCAATTACTGCTATTTTGTGTGCTGTTTTTCCTTGTATAGAAAAATAAGTTGCTCCGGCAATCATAACTACAAAAAGCAATGGTGTTAAAAGTGTTGTAAGAATAAATGCTTTATTTTTTACTCGTGATAAATATTCTCTTTGTATTATTAATAATATTTTGTTCATATAACAAGATAAGGTGGTAAAATTTGTTTATATTTTTTGGAATGCTCTTGTAGTGGCTTTAGTGCCTTCAACTAATTGAATAAAAATATCGTTTAATGAGGGTAATATTTCGTTAAACGATTCTATTGTTAAATTTTGTTGAATTAAATATTGCAACACATCATTGCTTTTATATCCGTTATTTATTTTTACGGTTAATGCATTGGCTTTTTGTTCAATTACTTCAAATGTAGAGCTGTTAAGGGTTGCAGGAACTTCGTATAATTTAATACCAAATTTGTTTTCTTTAAATTGTTGTTTTACATCGTGTACAGATCCGTCTAAAATTTTCTTTCCAAGATTTACTAAAACAATATGATCACATATTTCTTCTACTTGTTCCATTCTGTGTGTACTAAATATTATTGTGCTTCCTCTTTGTGCCAAACCGTAAATTTCATCTTTAATTAAATTGGCATTTATAGGGTCTAGTCCACTAAAAGGTTCATCTAAAATTATTAGCTTAGGTTCGTGTAAAACGGTGGTAACAAATTGTAATTTTTGACTCATTCCTTTGCTTAAATCTTCTACTTTTTTATTCCACCAACTTTGCATTTCAAGGCGTTGAAACCAAAATTTTATTTTTTCTGCTGCTTCGGTTTTGCTTAATCCTTTTAGTTGAGCTAAATACATTGCCTGCTCTCCAATTTTCATTTTTTTATATAAGCCACGCTCTTCCGGCATGTAACCAATTTTAGAAATATCGTTTAATGGATCAAACTTTTTTCCGTCAAAAATTATTTCACCGTTATCGGAAAAAAATATTCCGGTAATCATTCGTAGTAATGTGGTTTTGCCTGCACCGTTTGGGCCAAGTAAACCAAAAATGCTTCCTTTATTTATACTAAAACTAATATCATCTACTGCCTTTTGTGTGGCATAATATTTTTTTAGGTTATGTAATTCTAAAATGGTGTTCATGATTTTTTTTGTTTGAAGAATAACAACTGTTAGTTTAAAATTGAAAGTATTACAAAATGACTAACAAATTTTAATAAGTTTTATAAAGGGGGGAAATATGTTAGTATTATTTTAAAAGTAATTTTTCAAAACGTTTTAAATCGTTTAATTCATTGGCGGTTAATTGTTGTTTTTTATTAATTTTTGTTTGAAGCAATAATACTTGTTTGTGTTGCGGATATTTTATTAAAATGGCAGCAATTGTATTTTCTATATTTTCATTTTTTTGAAATAAAGGTTTACTTGTGTTGGCAGGAGTTTTATCTCTAGTGGGCATTTTTAAAATGGTTGCTTCTAAAGTGGCTAACCAATTGGTGGGTATGTCTTTTACTTTTAATGCTTTTTGATGCAAACCTTGTAATTGCTTTTTACTTAAGCTACCTCTTTCTTCGTATTGATGCATTAAACTCATAATAAACAATGCATCGGGATTGTGTTGGTAGCAGGCATTTAAAATTTTATCTATAATATCTAATTTGCTTTTATTCATGCGTAATTATTCAACCATTAATCCGTCTTTCATATGTAAAATTCTACTGCTTAAAGCTGCTAATTCTTCATTATGTGTTACAATTAAAAATGTTTGTTGTAATTCGTTTTTTAACTGCACAAATAATTGATGCAATTCTCTAGCATGCTTGCTGTCTAAGTTTCCTGTAGGTTCATCTGCAAACACTAACGAGGGTTTATTTATTAAGGCTCTTGCCACTGCAACGCGTTGTTGTTCTCCGCCACTTAATTGTTGTGGTTTATTTTCTAATCTGTTTTTTAAACCTAATAATTCTAATAATTTTTTAGCTTCTTGTTTTACCACCTGTTTTTTTTTGTTAGCAATCCATCCGGGAATACAAACATTTTCTATAGCTGTAAACTCCGGTAATAAATGATGAAATTGGAAAACAAAGCCAATATGTTTATTTCTAAAAGCTGCTAATGTTTTTCCTTTTAATAAATGAATGGGTTGATTGTTTAAAAATATTTCACCTTTATCTGCTTTGTCTAATGTTCCTAAAATATGCAACAAAGTACTTTTGCCTGCACCCGATGAGCCCACAATAGAAACAATCTCTCCTTTATTGATGGCAACATCAACACCTTTTAAAACATTTACTTCTCCGTAACTTTTATAAATATTAACCGCTTTTAGCATACTGTTTAATTCTTTGTAAACATACAAAAGCAGGTTTGTATGGCAATTATAGCGTATAAAATATTTTATGAAGTAAAAACTGCAATTTGGTAGTTTAAATTATACGGCTACATTTGCAAAAATTTGAAATTATGTTTTGGAGTTTAGAATTGGCAAGTTATTTAGAAGAAGCTCCCTGGCCGGCAACTAAAGATGAATTGATTGATTACAGCATTAGAAGCGGTGCACCTATTGAGGTTGTTGAAAATTTGCAAGAGTTAGAAGATGACGGTGCAGAGGTATATGAAAGTATTGAAGATATTTGGCCCGATTATCCAAGTCAGGAAGATTTTATGTTTAATGAAGACGAATATTAATGGCTTCATTAAAAAAAAATAATGCCCCGTATTATACGGGGTTTTTTATTTTATGAAAATCTGCAATTCAAAATAGTATTTTTGATTATATGAATGAAAAAAGAAAAATTATTAACGATCCCGTTTATGGTTTCATCACCATTAATCATCCGTTATTATTTCAAATAATTGCCCATCCTTATTATCAGCGTTTAAGAAGAATACATCAAATGGCATTGGCTTATTTGGTGTATCCCGGAGCTGTACATACAAGGTTGCATCATTCATTGGGGGCTTATCATTTAATGTGCAATGCGTTGAATGAATTAAAAGCAAAAGGTGTAAACATTACAGAAGAAGAAAATATTGCTGCCAAAGCTGCTATTTTATTGCACGATGTTGGTCATGGCCCATTTTCTCACGCCTTAGAAAATCAGTTATTAAAAGGCGTTCATCACGAAGAATTGAGCTTGCAAATTATGTATGCCATGAATGAAGATTTGAATGGTGCATTAACAATGGCCATAGACATCTTCACTGATAAGCATCCTAAAAAATTCTTGCATCAATTAGTGAGTGGACAATTAGATGTTGACCGCATGGATTATTTAACTAGAGATAGTTTTTTTACAGGCGTTAGCGAAGGTGTTATTGGTTACGACAGAATTTTAAAAATGTTGGTAGTACATAACGGTGAATTAATGGTAGAAGAAAAGGGTATTTACAGTATTGAAAAATTTTTAGTGGCTCGCAGGCAAATGTATTGGCAGGTTTACTTGCACAAAACAGTATTGGCTGCAGAAAAAATGTTAGTGAATATTTTGAAAAGGGTTAGATACTTAATTGAGAAGGGAGATAACAATTTGCAAACAGGTACTACCGTTGATTATTTTTTACACGATTTTAAAGGAACCATAACTAAAGAAGTATTGCAACGTTTTTGTGCGTTAGATGATATAGATTTTTCTTTTGCTGTAAAAAAATGGAGCCATCATTCAGATAAGGTTTTGAACGAATTGTGCAACAGACTACTAAACAGAAAATTGTTGAAAGTTAAAATTCAATCAGACGAATTTGATGCTGCTTTTCTTCAACAAAAAATAAAAGAAACTGCAACACAATTAAACATAACTGAAGAAGAAGCAAGCTATTTTGCTTTTAGCGGAGAAGCCGTAAATACTTTATACAAAACAGAAGATGAAAAAATAAATATTTTGTTTAAAGATGGCACCGTAAAAAGTATTTCTGCAATTGATGATGCACTTATTCATCAAACTATTTCTTCGCCTGTTAAAAAATTCTACATTTGTTCGTTATGATAAACAAAGGGTTAAGAAATCTGACCTCTTTTATAAAGAAAACGAGTACAATTAGGGAGATGTAGTAAACTAACTTAGCTATATCCAAATATGAACTTTTTAAAAAAGCGAAGACAAGAACATAAAAAATAACTGCAAGAGTTATAAAGTGATTTTTTAGGGATTAAAAAATCGTTTTTATAAAAAAGATAATAACTGTAAGCTATATTATAAATTGCCAAAGATAATAACGATAAATTTGTATAAGGATTGGAATCCACCAAGTATAAACTAATTAAAAGTACAATATTAAGCAGAGAAAATAGGTAAAATATTTCATCAACCTGTCGGTTAAAATTTTTTAAAATGGTATCTCGCAATTTATTTATTAAAGGCCTTTTAGTTATTGGTTATACTTTTCTTGTATTTAGTTATATTAAAAATAAACAAATTAAATTTTATAGTTTTCGATTTCAAAAATTTATTGCATACGAGAAAATTGCATCCATATTTATACTACTTGCGGCAACAACAACTTTAGTATTTTCTTTTTATTATTTCAAAGAAGAAAAAATTGATTCAATTAGAAAAAGCAATTTTATGTTGGTGATATTTCTGTTGTTTCTTACTGCTGTTATTTTGCAAATTTGCAAAGTTTAAATATTAGGAATATGTTTGCTAATTGCTTAAACTTCAAGTAAACAGAATATGACATTTACTGCACAACAAATTGCTTTGCTGATTAATGCAAAAATTGAAGGAGATGAAACTGCTGCTGTAGCTTCTTTCGGTAAAATTGAAGAAGCCCAAAAAGGTCAATTGGCTTTTTTGGCAAATCCTAAATATGAAGAACATCTTTACACAACCAAAGCATCTATTATTATTATTAATGATAGTCTTGAATTGAAGCAAAAAGTGAACGCAACTTTATTACGTGTTCCCGATGCTTATGTAGCATTTGCAGGTTTGTTAAGCAAGTATCAGGAAATAGTTACACAACAATTATCCGGTATTCAAGAACCATCGTTTATTGCTAAAACAGCTCAATTAGGCGAGCAAGTTTTTATTGCAGCATTTGTATATGTTAGTGAAGAAGTAAGCATTGGTAATAATGTAAAAATATTTGCAGGGGCTTTTATTGGCAACAATGTAAAAATTGGTAACAATGCTATTATTCATGCCGGTGTAAAAATTTATAATGAATGTATTATTGGCAACAATGTAACCATACATGCAGGAACAGTAATTGGTAGTGATGGTTTTGGTTTTGCACCATTGGCAGATGGTACATTTAAAAAAGTACCGCAAATTGGTAATGTTATAGTTGAAGATAATGTTGAAATAGGAGCAAATACAACAATTGACAGAGCTACTATTGGCTCAACTATTATTAAAGCAGGAGCAAAATTGGATAATCTGATTCAGGTTGCTCATAATGTTGAAATAGGCAATAATACAGTCATTGCAGCCCAAAGCGGTATTAGCGGCAGTACTAAATTAGGGAGAAATGTTATGGTTGGCGGACAGGCAGGAATTGTTGGGCATATAACAATTGCAGATGGCAGTAAAATAAATGCTCAAAGCGGCGTTACAAAATCTATTAAAGAAACTAATACAGCAGTAACCGGCTCTCCGGCTTACGATTATACAGCTTCATTAAGAAGCCAGGTAGCAACAAGAAATTTACCCGATTTAGAAAAACGTGTAAAAGAACTAGAAAAATTAGTACAACAATTACTGGCTGAAAAAGTGTAAGTAATTAAAAAATATTCGTATTTATTTTAAAAAACATTCTGCAAATTTTACACTTGCAGAATGTTTTGATATGAGAGTTTTAAATAACAACAGCACCTTCTTTTATTTCATCATTTGCATTAATAATTACCTGTTCTCCTTCTTTTAGTAAACCTGTAATAGCAACTTTTCCGTTTGTTTCATTTGTTGTGGTAACATCAACTTTTACTGTTTTATTATTTCGTACAACTAAAACATATTTGCGTTGAGTAGAAGTTACAACTGCCGAAGTCGGAACCACTAATGAAGCATCATTGCCACTTGATTTTACAATTACATCTGCATACATACCCGGTGTAAGCGTACCGTCATTTTGTACATCTGCTTCTACTCTTTCAAAACGGTATTGTGTATTTACATTATCCGATTTTCTGCTTATTACTGCACTTATTTTTCTGTTGTTTAAAGCAGTAATGTAAAAAGTTACAGAATCTTTTTCTTTAAGTGTAGAAAAATTTTCGGGTAAATCAATTAATAATCTTAAATGGTTTATCTGCTTCAATTCTAACATTGGTTTATCTTTTAAAGTTGCACTTGCTAAAGCACCTTCATGTGTGTTGCGTTCGGTAATAACGCCGTTAAAAGGTGCAGTTATGTTTAAATAAGAAATCATTGTTTGTTGCATTTGCCAATTGGCTTTTTCTTGTTGGCATAAAATACTATCTTCTTCAACTTTAGATTTTGCAATTGATAAATCTAACGGAGAAATGGCACCTGCTGTTTTAGAGGCTTGCAATAAGCGATTGTAATTTTCTTTTACAACAATAAAATCAACTTTTGCTTTTGTGTATTTTTCTTTTGCTTGTACACTTGCTTGTTCTAATTCTGGTGCTTCTAATGTCATTAACAATTCACCTGTTTTTACGGAAGAACCAATATCTACATATACTTTTTTTACATAACCGTTCACTTTCGGAAAAATACTTATTTCTCTATAGGCCGCTAATTGAGCGGGCAGTTTAATGGTTGCTGCTAAGTTTTCTTTGGTAACAGTTGCAAAACTGTAATGAGGGGCTGTTGGCGTTTGTGCTGCTTTCTGTTCATCTGTATGTTTATTAGAACACGATAGTAATATAAACGCAAGAAATAAAATTTTTGTAATAGCAATATTTCTATATGTTGTCATCTTAAATATATTATAGTTTATAAATTAATTTATTTGTTAATATCATCTTCAGGTAATAATGAAATTGAATGGAAAGATTTTTTTTGTTGTATCCAACCATATACTAATGGCACAATAAATAAGGCAGCAAAGGTTGATGCAATTAATCCGCCAATTACTGCACGCCCTAAAGGTGCAGATTGATCTCCCGATTCTCCTATACCACTTGCCATTGGTATCATGCCTGCAATCATTGCAAGACTTGTCATTAATATAGGCCTTAGCCTTATACCTGCTGCTACACTTGCTGCTTTAAATGGATCTCTATATTCTAATCTTAATGATTCGGCATTGGTTACAATTAAAATTGCATTGGCAACAGAAATACCAACCGACATAATGATGCCCATGTATGATTGAAGGTTTAATGTGGAATGTGTTGCCAATAATAATAACATTGAACCTAACAGCACTGCAGGAACTGTTGATAAAACTGAGACAGATAACCCGAAAGATTGATAGTTAGCTGCCAGTAATAGTAATATAACAATTATTGCTGCTATTAAACCACTTTGTAATGAACCTAATGTTTCGGTTAATAATGATGACATTCCTTTTATTTCTATTATAGTTCCTATTGGTGGTTTGCCTAATCCATCAATTGTTTTTTGAACAGCTTGTGTGGCAGCACCCAAATCTTTTTTATAAATATTTGCACTTACGGTTACAAATCTTCTTGGCCCGCTTCTGTCGTATTCTCCGGGTAATGTGTCTGTTGTAATAGTTGCTATATCTGAAAGAATTGGCCTTGCTTGTCCTTTCACTAATGGAATAGATTGTAATTGTTGCATTGAATTCATAATATATTCCGGAACTTGTACTTGCACTTGATAAGTATAAGCAACACGTTTATCAAGCCATTGATTTTTTTCTGTAAATCTGCTGGATGAAGTAGCATCTGTAATACTTCTTGCTACATCATTCAATTTTAAGTTCATTTGTGCTAAGCGGTATCTATCAATAGTAATATTAATTACAGGAAATGCTTGCGGTTGTGCTATTTGTACATCGCGTAAATAATCTTTCTGTTGTAATTGATTAACAAGTTTAGTAGCAACAGATTTTATATCGTTATAATTTTTTCCTGCAATTCTTACTTCAATAGGTGTTGCTGCACCTTGAGCCATTATTTTTTCGGTTAATTCAATAGGCTCAAACGATAATCTTAACTGAGGATATTTTGATAGTATATTTTTTCTTAATATATCTTTCAACTCATCCATATTTGCTTTATAATCTTCATTTAATTTTATTTGCAAAACAGCTTCGTTAGTACCGCTATTAAATACATATAAATTACTGCTGCCATAACTGCTGGGTACAATTCCAACATAACCTGAAGAAATTTCAATGTTTTTATGTACAGTAGAATCAATAATTTTCAAGATATTTTTTGCTGTATTTTCTGTTACTTCTAACCTTGTTCCATCAGGTTCTTTTATTCTTATTTGAATTTGACCAACATTGTTTTTAGGCAATAAATCTTTTCCTATTGTTACAAAGCATATTCCTGCAAATGCTAGAATAACAATTAAATAAATACTTACAATCCATTTTCTTTTGGGCATCCATTTATTTAATTTTCTTTCTAAACCTACTTTTAGTTTTTGAAATAAATTATTTTCTTCTTGATGCTTTTCATCTTGCTTAGTATGCACATTTACTTCTGTTATTTCTTTATTATCTAGTGCCATGCCGGCATGTGCATGAAATAAGTTGTGTTTATAATGAAACATGTTTTCTTTTAATAACCAAACCGATAAAATAGGTACTAAAGTTTGTGCTGCTATAAAAGAAATAATCATTGCAAAAGCAATAGATAATGAAAGAGGGAGAAACATTGCTTTAGGTACACCATTCATTACAAACGATGGAGCAAACACGGCAAGAATACATAACAAAATTAACAGTAGTGGAAATGATATTTCTGTGCAAGCATCTAATATTGCTTGCTTTTTTGTTTTGCCCATTTCTAAGTGCTGATGTATGTTTTCTATTGTTACGGTTGCTTGGTCAACCAATATTCCAATGGCTAATGCTAAACCGCTTAATGTCATAATATTAATGGTTTGCCCAAGCATTTTTAAAAATAAAACAGCATTTAAAACAGCAACAGGAATAGTAATAATAACTATTAAACTGCTTCGCCAATCTTTTAAAAATAGTAGTACAACTAAGCCTGTTAGTACAGCACCTAAAATACCTTCTGTCATTAAACTTTTTGCAGCATTCATTACAAAAACAGATTGATCAAATTCATAACTCACATTTACATCATTGGGTAATAAATTTTGCATCTCGGGTATTTTGCCTTTAAGGCTTTGTACTACTTCCCATGTAGAAGCATCTGCTGTTTTAACTACAGGAATATAAATTGAACGTTTCCCGTTTACTAAAGCATAATCTACGGTTATATCAGATGCATCGGCAACTTTAGCAACATCACGAATAAATACAGTAGCATTATCTTTTGTTTTGATAGAGATGTTTTCAAAATCTTCAACCTTATCTTCTAATGAATTAAGATTTGTTACATACATAATACTATCTACTCTTAAATTTCCTGAAGGGCTCATAATATTATTTTGTGCAACTGCACTTACAATTTCATCGGGAGATATATTGTAGGCTCTTAGTTTAGCAGGGTCTGCATTAATAACTACCGACCTTGAGTTTGCACCAAACGGTGGCGGAGCCGATAAACCTTGTATTGAAGCAAACATTGGCCTAATGCGAGTTGCAGCCAAATCATAAATTTCTTTTAGTGATTTTGTTTTACTGCTTAATACCAATTCTCCTACAGGAAGTGATGATGCATCAAACCGAATTACTTGCGGCGGTAATGCCCCCGGAGGAAAAAATTTCATGGCTCTATTTACTTGCAAAGCCACTTGTGCAGAGGCTTCGGCCATATTTGCATTTTCATAAAACGATAATTTAATTAATGTTAAGCCTTGTATATTTTTGCTTTCAATATTTTTTATTCCATTAATATATAAAAACTGATCTTGCATTCTTGTAGCAAAAAAACCTTCCATTTGTTGTGGCGACATACCGCCATACGATTCAATTACATAAATGGTTGGTAAGTTTAAACGCGGAAATATATCAATGGGAATTGTTTTTATTGCCAATATTGAGAACAACAGAAGGCCAATAAATAAAACCAAAATTGTTATTGGTCTTTTTAAAGCTGTTCTTACCATAAAAAATTATTTTATATTTTGTATAAATAAATCAAGATTTCCTGTTGCTGCTGCTTTGTTTAATTTAGCTGCATACCAATTACTTAAAGTTTCAACATAATCTGTTTGCGACCGATATAAAACAAATGCCGCATTAGTTAAATCTATCAACGTTATTAACCCGGCTTTATACTGTGCTTGCTTTTGTAAATACACATTTTGTGCAGCATTTAACTGAATAGGTAATTCTGATAAATTTTGTAAAGTTGTTTTAAGTGTTTCATCTGCTTGTAAGGATGATGATTGCAATGCCAATTTTTGTTGTTGCAACTCAAAATCACTTGCTTGTATTTCATAACGATTAATATTTAATTTATCTTTTTTATGAATACCATTAAATAAATTGTACGTAATACCAATGCCCACTAAATAATTTAATTTTTGATATCCTAAACCATTTTCTAAAGATTTATAATTATCGTTATAAAAAATGCTTGAACCTCTTGCCCAAGTTGCGGCACCTAATGTTACTTTAGGCAAAAAGCTTTTTTTAATTAATGTTTCGTTTGAAAGAAAAATATCTTTCTTCTTTGAATAAAAATCAATTAACGGGTTTGAAACACTATCAAATAACAAATTAGGTAGAAACAAATTATTTAGTGAAGTATTTCGAAGGGTATCAATATTTATTTGTGTTGATGAAATACCTGTTAAATACGCTAACTGTTGTTTTAATATTTCTATTTTTCCTAAAGTTTGATTGTAATTTATTTTGGTAGATGATAGTTCTGCTTTTGCTAAAGAAGAATCTGCACCTGCTTTAATACCACTGGCGGTTAAAGATTGAATAACTATAAAAATGGTATTGTATCGGTCAATATTTTGCTTATCAATTAGAAGCTTGTATTTGTTTTGTAATAAATTAAAATACAATTGGCATACTTGTAACTTTATCTCGTATAGTTGTTTTTCATAATTTGATTTTTGAAAATTAACCAAACTTTCTGCTGCTTTAATTTTTGCATTGGTTAAACCGAAATTAGCTAACTCATACTCGCCGTACAAAATACCAATATTGCCTGTTACAGGTTGATAGTTATTGTTGGCTCTAATACCACCCGATGCAGATGGAATAGTGGTTAAGGGCAAATAGGCACCCGCAGTTGAGTTATCTGTGCCAATATTTATTTCATCGCTAATTTTTAGTTGGGGCAAAAACGAATGTTTAACATCTGTAACATTTGCTGTTGCACTATTTATAAGTGATTGTTGTTGTTTTAATAATGGTAAATATGCTTGAGAAGCATTTACCAACTCATTTAAAGTGTAGTAGTGTTTTTGAGCCTGTAAATTATTTAATATTAAAAATATTGCACAAAACAAAATACACTTTCTGTGTAAGAAAGTAGTCATATTAAATTCTAAGGTTTAAGAAATTTTTTTTGCTGGAGAATTTAAATAAGAGCAGGTGGCCCTCTTAATGCTGTGCTGTAAAATATTGTAGTATAAACTTTTTCTTTATAAGAAGAAAAGTAGTTTTCAATAAAAATTGTTTCGGGAACCGAAACGGTTGTAATATTTGCAGGAAGCGTTTCCGGCTGAAAACGTTTATTTAAACGAATACTTTTTTTAGGAGGATGATGTTGTTTTACTACCGAGAATGAATGTTGTAAGCTGCTACTTATTGTATGTAATTGTGTATGATGTTTCTTTACAACAGCATTTGATGTATCAAAATTGTATATACATTGTACTATAAAAAAAGCTAAGTATACAGTTGCTAAAAATGTATAAAATATTGTTCTTTTTATAGTTGAATGGATATTCATTTCCACTTCAAAAGTATAAAAAAAATTAATATTGATTTTTCATTTCTATTTTTAAAAACTGGGCAGTATGGCTTTCATTGTTTTTTATCATTGCTTCAGGAGTGCCTTCAAACAAAATTTTTCCGCCACCATCACCACCTTCGGGGCCTAAATCAATAATATGATCTGCCATTTTAATTACATCTAAATTGTGTTCAATTATTAAAACGGTATTACCTCTATCAACCAATTTATTTACTACACTCATTAATAATTTTATATCTTGAAAGTGCAAGCCTGTTGTAGGTTCGTCTAAAATATAAAATGTTTTTCCGGTATCTTTTTTTCCTAATTCGGTAGAAAGTTTAACGCGTTGGGCCTCGCCGCCACTAAGTGTTACAGCCGATTGCCCTAATGTGATATAACCTAAACCAACTTCTTGCAACACTTTAATTTTTCG
This sequence comes from Bacteroidota bacterium, assembly GCA_018267705.1. Classification (GTDB taxonomy): domain Bacteria; phylum Bacteroidota; class Bacteroidia; order Chitinophagales; family Chitinophagaceae; genus CW01. The sequence goes on from JAFDXX010000004.1 coordinate 280,108, forward strand.
GTATAGCCAAGGAATTGTGTTAAAGAAATCACAAGCTTCATCAACTGTCATTTCTAAAACATCACTAATGCTTTTTCCTTTATATCTTATTTCTAAAGTTTCTCTATTGTAGCGTTTGCCATTGCATTTTTCACAATGCACATATACATCTGGTAAAAAATTCATTTCAATAACACGCATGCCGCCGCCTTCACACATTTCGCATCTGCCTGTTTTTACGTTGAAAGAAAATCTTCCTGCATTATAACCACGAATTTTTGCTTCGGGTACGCTTGCAAATAATGTTCTTATTTCTGTAAAAAATCCGCAATAGGTTGCCGGATTACTTCTGGGTGTTCTGCCAATAGGTGATTGATCAATTTCAATTACTTTATCAATATGCTCTAAACCATTTACCAACTTATATTCCATTGGCTGTGCTTTACTTCCGTAGGTATGCTGTGAGAGGATAGGATATAGTGTTTCATTAATTAAAGTTGATTTACCACTGCCACTTACACCTGTAACAACAATTAATTTTGCTAAAGGAAATTTTACATCAACATTTTTTAAATTATTTCCTGTAACGCCTTTTAATTCAATAAACTTTTTGTTACCATTTCTTCTTTCTTTTGGAATTTCTAATTTAGATTTTCCACTTAAATAGTTTGCTGTTTCAGAGTTTATTTTTAATATTTCTTTGGGTGTTCCTGCTGCAACAATTTGTCCGCCGTATTTTCCTGCTTTAGGACCAATATCAACCAAATGATCACTTGCCAGCATAATATCTTTATCGTGTTCAACTACTAAAACACTATTGCCAATATCTCTTAAGTTTTTTAATGCCTCAATTAATCTATGATTATCTCTTTGATGCAAACCAATACTTGGTTCATCTAAAATATAAGTAATGCCTTGTAGTTGAGAACCAATTTGTGTTGCTAAGCGAATACGCTGAGACTCTCCACCACTAAGGGTTTTAGAAGGTCTGTTTAAGGAAAGATAAGTTAAACCAACATCTAATAAAAATTGTAAACGCTCTCTAATTTCTTTAATAATATCTTTTGCAATTGTATTTTGTTTATTGTTTAATTTTTTTTCAATGCCATTAAACCACAACATTAATTTATCTAAATTCATATTACTTAATTCAGCAATATTTTTTTCATCAATTTTAAACCATAAACTTTCTTTTCTTAATCTATCTCCATTGCAGGTATGGCAAGTTTCTAAACTCATATATTTTTCTACCCAAGTTCTTAAACCTTCATTGCTGTTGGGAGAAATAAACCAACGTTTTAACATGGGAATAATTCCTTCATAACTACCTGTGTATTCTGCTGGAATATTTTCATCATCCATTACCACATCTAATGTAGAGGTAATATTTTTATCTCCATATAATATTAAGTCTAATTGTTGTTGCGATAAATTCTCAATAGGTGTATCTAAATTTATTTTATGTTTTTTTGCAAATACTGCTACTTGTTTATATACGCTGGCTTCTCTTTCGCTACCCAATGCATGAATGCCTCCTTCTTTTATACTGATAGATTTATCGGGTAAAACCAAATTCATATCAATAGTGTAAACATTTCCTAAACCTTTGCAAGTTGGGCAAGCTCCGTACGGTGAGTTGAATGAAAATGCATTGGGGCTTGGTTCTTCGTAACTAATGCCTGTATCAATACACATTAATTGTTTGGAATATTGAATTATTGAACCGTCATTATTCAGTAAAACAAACATTAAATCTTTTCCTAATTTTAAACTCTGTTGTACGCTTTGACTTAAGCGAGTTTTCATATCTTCTGCAACACTCAATCTATCCACAACAATTTCTATATCATGAATTTTATATCTATCAACCTGCATTTTTGCAGCAATATCTTTTACTTCACCATCTACTCTTACTTTTAAAAATCCTTTTTTTCTAATTTCTTCAAACAGTTCTCTGTAATGTCCTTTTCTTCCGCGAACAATAGGAGCTAATAAAGAAATTTTTTCTCCTTTAAATTTTTTAAAAATATTTTCTACAATTTCTTCTTCGCTAAACTTAACCATTTTTTTTCCGGTGTTATAACTATATGCTTCACCAATTCTTGCAAATAGTAAACGCATAAAATCGTACACTTCTGTAACGGTACCAACAGTTGATCGTGGATTTTTATTTGTAGTTTTTTGTTCAATAGAAATTACAGGAGATAATCCTGTTATTTTATCAACATCAGGTCTTTCCATATCTCCAATAAATTGACGTGCATACGCACCAAAGCTTTCCATATAACGGCGTTGCCCTTCGTTATAAATAGTATCAAATGCCAATGAGCTTTTTCCACTGCCGCTTACACCTGTAAAAACAACCAACTTATTTTTTGGAATTGAAATATCAATATTTTTTAAATTATGTTCTCTTGCACCCAGTACTTCAATTTGTTCGGTTGTGTTTATTTCGGAAGTAGTAGTGTGCAATAAATTTTCTTTTTTAATCTTTACCATATATTTATGCAATGTAAAACAATTGCATTTTAATTTTTAAGAATTAATGTAACATTTGTATAAAATTCTGTCATGTTTAATTTCTTTAAGAAAAATACTTCCATAAAAATTATAAATAAGGTTTATTTAACCGAAGCAACAAAATGGGAAGCATGTGAAAAAATGCTGCAAACTAATCCCAATACAGTTTTTATTACTTGGTTTGAAGAAACATATAATGCTTTAAATAATTTTTTAGAACAACATTGCTACACTGAAAAAGTTGTTATGTATAGGCAAGTAATTAAAAATAATAATGTGAAATATTTTTTTGTAGAACATTATCCGTTGTATGCAAAAGAAGAAGAACTGTTTACTAAACTTGGTTTAAATGAGGTTGTTGTAATGTGTTCTTTAGATGAAGCTTTTCTTAAACATTTTGGCAGCGAAAAAATTATTGATTTATTAGAAAAATTGGGAATGAATAAAGAGGAAGTGATTGAGCATGAAATGATTTCTTCTTCCATAAAAAATGCACAAACTAAATTGGCAAAACAAGTTTTAATTGATAATGCAGCCAGAAGCCAAACAGAATGGTTTAGAAAAAATTTAATATAATACATTCTCTAAAACCATTAACAGCAAAGGGTTGTATGCGATTTAAAAAATTATTTTAATTTTTATTTGGAAGTTTAAAGTTTACATTTATACATTTGCATTAGTTCTTTACAAAACAACTTATCAAGAAAGGCAGAGGGATTGGCCCGTTGAAGCCTTTGCAACCCTGATGAATTACTCATTCATCAGAAGGTGCAAACTCCATCACGTAAAAGCGTGAAGAGATAAGTCAGAGTACGGTTTGATTTTTTTGTGATACAATTTCGCTTCAAATACTTCAAGCTCATCTGACTTACCGGATGAGCTTTTTTATTACCCCTAACTCAGAAGGGAGTGGGAAAGCCTCGGTAAGCACTCGTTGTTTCTGTTAAAGCATTTTAAAATTATTAAAACAAAAAACTCCCTTAGGGAGAAGGAGGTAAACAATGAGCAACGCCACACAATTATTGCAAAGCATTCCGGTTGATGAATTAACAGGTGCATTATCTGTTCCTATTTATCAAACATCAACATTTGTGCAAGAGGCACCCGGAGTAAATAAAGGCTACGATTATTCAAGAACAAATAATCCTACCAGAGCTACTTTAGAAAAAATTATTGCAGAATTAGAAAACGGAAAAATAGGTGCAGCTTTTGCAAGCGGATTAGCAGCTATTGATGCTGTTGTTAAACTTTTAAAATATGGGGATGAAATTATTGCTGTTGATGATATTTACGGCGGTGCTTATCGGTTGTTTACACAAGTGTATGAGCAATATGGAATTGTTATAAAATTTGTTGATGCCAGTAAACCTGAAAATATTTTTAATGCTATTTCAGAAAAAACAAAATTGATTTGGATTGAAACACCAACTAATCCTACTTTAAAAATTGCAGACATTAGTGCTATAGCAAAAATTGCAAGAGCTAATGGCTGCTTACTTTGCGTGGATAACACTTTTGCTTCACCCGCCTTACAACAGCCTATTACATTGGGAGCTGATATTGTAGTACACAGTGCAACAAAATATTTGGGTGGACATAGTGATGTAATTGCAGGTATTGTTGTTACGAAAGATGAAAGCATTGGAGCAAGAATTAAATTTTTTCAAAATGCATGCGGTGCAGTATTGGCACCATTAGATAGTTGGTTGGTAATTAGAGGAATTGAAACTTTATTTTTAAGAGTAAAACAACATTGTATTAATGCACAAATTGTTGCAGAGTATTTAGAAAATCATCCATTGGTTGATAAAGTTTTTTATCCGGGTTTAAAATCGCATCCTAATCACAACATTGCAAAACAACAACAAAAAAATTTTGGAGGCGTTGTTTCTTTCTCTTTAAAAAATGATTGTTTAAAGTTGGCAGAACAATTTGTTTCTAATACAAAAATTTTTAAACTGGCAGAAAGTTTAGGTGGTGTAAAAAGTTTAATTAGCCATCCTGCAAATATGACGCATAAAAGCATTCCTGCCGAAAAACGAATAGCAGCAGGTGTTTCAGACAGTTTAATAAGATTAAGTATTGGTATTGAAGAAGCAGATGATTTGATTAATGATTTAGAAAATGCATTTGAATATGTACAATCAATTATTTGGAAAACAGAAAATTTATATCATGATTATGCAACAATAAAAGTGGAATAAAAAATGTTACGTAGCATAAAGTGAATCATTTCTTCAATTATAGTTTTCTTGTTTACTTATTATGATGATTAAAAAACAGAAAGTATAAGTGAGTGACACAACAAAAGAAAAATAGAATTACTAAAATTTAGTACAAAAAAATAAATAATAAAAAATTAAAATGGAAACACATAAACAATTAAATATTGGATTATTTGGATTTGGTGTAGTAGGAGAAGGGTTATATAAAGTATTGCAACAAACACCATCGTTAAAAGCAACCATAAAAAAAGTTTGTATAAAACATGCTAACAAACAGCGTAATGCACCCGCATCTTTATTTACAACAGATAAAAATGATTTGTTATATGATGAAAATATAAATGTAATTGTTGAAGTAATTGATGATGCTAATGCTGCATTTGAAATTGTTTCAACAGCATTGAAAAATAAAAAAGCAGTTGTAAGTGCAAGTAAAAAAATGATAGCAGAACATTTGCCTGAAATTTTACAATTGCAATTAGAAACTGAGCAACCGTTTTTATGTGAAAGTGCAGCTTGTGCTTCCATTCCTGTAATTAGAAATTTAGAAGAGTATTACGATAATGATTTGCTTCATTCAATAAAAGCTATTGTAAATGGTTCTACTAATTTTATTCTTACAAAAATTATTGAAGAAAATTTAGCGTTTAATGATGCGTTATTGTTAGCACAGCAATTGGGTTTTGCGGAAAGTAATCCGAAGTTAGATGTGGAAGGATTTGATGCAGTTAATAAATGGAGTATATTATTAAACCATGCGTATGGTATTGTTGAGCATCCTGATAATATTTTGTTTAACGGCATTCAGAATATTCAATTAACCGATGCAATGGTTGCTAAAGAAAAACATTTTGAAATAAAATTAGTTGCACAAGCACAAAAATTAAAAGATGGGAAAGTTGCTGCATTTGTATTGCCGCAATTTGTAAAACATGATGATCATTTAGCATTTGTAAAAAATGAATATAACGGTGTTGTAATTGAAAGCGGTTTTGCCGATAAACAATTTTTTTATGGAAAAGGTGCCGGAAGTTTTCCTACGGCATCGGCTGTATTGAGTGATATTGCTGCATTGCGTTATGGCTATAGATATGAGTATAAAAAATTATATCATCATAAACCACATGAATTATCGAGAGATTTTTATGTGAAAGTGTATGTGAGTTTTGATGATTGGAAATTTATTCCGAAAGAAAAATTTGAATGGATAGAAGAGTGGCATGCAGGTGAAGAAAGAAAATATTTAGTTGGTGTGTTGCATGCAAAAGAATTGTTTAATAATGATTGGTGGAAAGAAAATAATACATCGTTAATATTATTCTCCGAACCAATTATTGAAAATGTTGATATTGTTAAACTTAAAAAACGGAGCCTTGAATTGGCAGGAGTTGAATAATTTTTTGTACAGTTGTTTTTAGTGAAATGCCCTGCTATTATATAGCAGGGCTTATTTCTTTATTTTGTTTTTTCTCTTATTGCTTTAAATTCTGAACCACTTTTCCATTGAGGCCATGATGTTTCATTTGCAATTTTCTTTCCTACCATAAATAATAATTGTAAATCTTGAATACCACCATCAAAAGTCCATGTAGGATTAAATTCATCTGCCGGGCGATGATAACGATTGTTAGTATAATCATCATCTAATTTTTTACCATATTCTTTTCCTTTTCCAACAACATCAATACCACTTTCACAATCTAATGCGGGCACACCAACTTTTGCAAAACAAAAATGATCTGATCGGTAATAATATCCTGCTTCGGGGTGTGCTTCGGCTGATACATATCTGTTTTGTTTTTTTGCAGCTTCAATTAAATAACCTTCTAAATCATTTTGCCCTTGTCCTATAATTGTTATATCATTTGTTTTTTCTCCCGGATTAATTCCATCCATATTAATATTAGCAACGGTTTTTGCTAAAGGATATATAGGATGTTGTGCATAATAAGCAGAGCCTAATAAACCTTGTTCTTCTGCTGTTACAAATAAAAATACAATGGTTCGTTCAGGTTTTTCTTTTAAACTTTTAAAGGCTAAAGGCTCTTGCTATTTCTAATAATCCTGCTGATCCACTGGCATTATCTAATGCACCATTATAAATTGAATCGCCTTTTTCATCTTTTTTACCAATGCCAAAGTGATCCCAATGTGCTGTGTAAATAATATATTCATCGGGTCTTTTACTTCCGGTAATTTTTCCAATTACATTGTGTGAAGTATTGAATACTGATTTCACTTTTACATTTAAAGAAAATTTTTCTCCTAAATCAACCGCCTTAAAAGTGTTTTTATTAGCACTCACAATTAATGAAGTATCTTTTCCTGCAGCAGCAAATATTTTTTTAGCAGCATCTGCAGAAACCCATCCTTGCAATGCCAGAGGTTTGGTAGAAGCATCTTTTGATGCTAAATATAAATTAGAACTACCCCATGAATTTTGAATAACATTAAACGGATAAGATGCAGCTTCTGTGTTGTGAATAATGAAACATGCTTTTGCACCTTGCCTTGCTGCTTCTTCATATTTATATGTCCATCTTCCGTAATACGTCATTGTATTACCCTTAAAAATACTGGTATCTACACCAAAGCCGGGATCATTCACTAATACTAAAACAATTTTTCCTTTTACATTAATGTTAGCATAATCATTCCAATTATATTCGGGTGCTACAACGCCATAACCCGCAAATATTACTTCGTCATTTTGTAAAGAAATTAATGAGTCTGTATTTTGAGTTGTTACAACAAAGTCAGTTAAGTTTTTTAATTCAAAATTTCCTTTGGCAGATTGTACTTTCATTACTGCATCTGCTTTTGGTGTAATTTCTACTAATGGCACATCTTAAATATAGCTGGCACCATTACCTGCTTCTATATCCATTTGTTTGAATTGATTTTGTAGGTAATCAATTGTTCTTTTTTCGCCCAAAGAAAAAGGCCTACGACCTTGAAAAGAATCTGATGCTAACATTTTTATATGCACCAGCATACTGTCTTTATTAAATGATGCAAGTCCATCATCGGTTGTGTTATTATTTTGTTTGCATGATTGAATGGATAAGAATAATCCCATTGCACAAACAGATAAAATTATTTTTTGCATGTGTATAGTTTTGACCAAGTAATTATTTTACTATAAAAAAATAATTACTACTTAAAAAGCCTTTGCTTTCTTACATTTGATTTATTGTATGCACAAACTCAACATCAAACAGTTTAAAACAGCAACATTTCTTACACTAGGTTTAGGAGTAAGTATTTTTATACTGAATTATTTTATTGGTACGAATAATTTTTTCCTTTTATTAAATACCAATTTAGGAATTGTAGCCGACTATTTTTTTCATTATTATACTTATTTGGGCGATGGTGTTTTTTGGATACCCGTTTTATTGATAGTTTATTTTTATAAAAGAGAATATTTAATATTAGTTATAGCTGCTATACTTTTTTCAACGGTATTTACACATATATTTAAAAATTGGTTAATGCAAGGAGAGCCTAGACCCACAAAAGCTATTACCGATTTAAGTTTAATTCATGTTGTTAAAGGAGTAGCATTACATAGTATTGATAGTTTTCCATCGGGACATAGCACAACTGCATTTTGTTTTTATTTATTGACTTGTTTATTTTTTAATAAAAAATGGGTTGTTGTAATAGGTTTAATTTTTGCATTATTAGTTGGCTATTCAAGAATTTATTTAGCCCAACACTTTCCCAGAGATGTTGCAGGTGGAATGTTGGTGGCTGTTATTTCAATAGCACTTTCAATAAAAATTCAATCCATTGATTGGGCATCTCGCTATTCTAAAAAGTAAAAAAGTTTAATTTTTTCTTTGTATTTTAAGAAATAATACTATTTTTACGGTGTAAAACCAATCAATCCATGAAGAATCAAAATCAACCTACACAGGTTATTGCAAAGCCTGCTAAACATTCCAAAACTAGAACGGTTATTATTTTTGAAATTATTGTTTATGTATTAGTTGTTGCTTTTTGGACACACTTTATTATGCATTTGTAATTCTTTAAACATTTTTTTTTAATTTATTTATGACTATTTTGTTATAGTCATTGGCTTTATATTTACTAAAATATTGTAGCCATGCACAGTACTTTGTTAGTTGAATTAGTTAACGGCGTTTTTATCATCACTATTAATAGACCCGATAAACTAAATGCTTTAAATAAAGATGTTTTTGCAGATTTGAATAAAGCATTAGATGAGGTTTATACAAACAATCAAATTCAATCGGTAATTATTACGGGTTCGGGTTTAAAGGCGTTTGTTGCCGGTGCAGATATTAGTGAATTTGGTAATTTATCTGTTGAGCAAGGAAAGGCTTTAGCAAAAGCAGGTCAAGATACTTTTTTTAGAATTGAAAATTCGCCGAAACCAATTGTTGCTTGTGTAAATGGTTTTGCATTAGGCGGCGGTTGTGAGTTGGCTATGAGTTGCCATTTTAGAATAGCAAGTATTAATGCTAAATTTGGCCAGCCTGAGGTTAATTTAGGTTTAATACCTGGTTATGGCGGCACACAACGTTTAGTGCAATTAATTGGTAAAGGTAGAGCAATGGAGTTATTAATGAGTGCTGCAATGATTGATGCAACTACTGCATTTAATTATGGTTTAGTAAATTATGTTGTTGCTCAAGAAGAATTAATAAATAAAGCAAAAGAAATTCTTACTGTAATAAACACTAAAGCTCCATTAGCAGTTGCAGGCTGTATTACCAGTGCTAACGCAGTGTTTAATGAAAATGAAAATGGATTTGCAGTAGAAGTAAATGAATTTGGTAAATGCTTTGGAACTGAAGATATGAAAGAAGGAACTACAGCATTTTTAGAAAAACGAAAAGCAAGTTTTAAAGGAAAATAGTTACAAATCTTTTTCCATTACATAATGCGGAATGGTTACTTCTTCAAACTCGTTGCTTGCAATTTTGTAATCTAATTTTTCGTAAAAACCAACGGCAGATTTTCTGGCATGCATAGTAATTTTTTTATATCCTGCATCTCTTGCTACGTTTTCTGCAAAAGCCATTAAACTTCTTCCAATACCTTTTCCTTGTAAACCAAAAATAACTGCCATTTGCCTTAGCCTAACAGTTCCTTCTGCAGTTTGGGTAAGTAGGCAGCATCCTTCTAAAACATCTTCATCAAAATATCCTAATAAAATATCATTTTTTTCTTTTTCCAATTCTTCATTAGTAAAAGAAAGGCCTAAAGGTGTACGAAGAATTTGCAATCTTAAATCAACCATTTGTTGGTATTCTTCAGTGCCGTAGTCAATAATTCTTAAAGGCATGTTAGGGGTTTAGTGTTACAATATAAACATCATTTCGAAAAAAATAAAAAAAATGCGTAACAATAGTTGTAATTAAATATTTAGGATAATTATTTTTAAGAATGAAACTATGTTTTCTGCGGAGAACATTATTTGCATGGTGTATGTTATTTTTATTTCGAAATTATTTATAGAATGACCAAAAAAGAACGCTACGTATTTGTAATAGATTATTTTCAGAAGCATTCACCTAATGCAGAAACAGAATTGTTGTACGATAATCCGTTTGAATTATTAGTTGCCGTTATTTTATCGGCTCAGTGTACCGATGTTCGTGTAAACCAAACTACTCCTGCTGTTTTTAGAAGATATCCAACTCCGCAAAAATTGGCTAAAGCAGATTTTGATGATTTGTTTCAATTAATAAAAAGTATTTCTTATCCTAACAATAAAACAAAACATTTAATAGGAATGGCTAATATGTTGTTAGAAAAATTTAATGCTGAAGTGCCTATGACGGTTGATGCATTAATACAACTACCCGGTGTTGGAAGAAAAACAGCCAATGTTGTAACAAGTGTAATTGATAAGCAACCTAATATGGCTGTAGATACACATGTGTTTAGAGTTAGTAATAGGATAGGTTTAACTACAAATGCAAAAACACCTTTAGCAACAGAATTGCAATTAGTAAAAAATATTCCAGAACAATTAATTCATAAAGCTCACCACTGGCTTATATTACATGGTAGATACGTTTGTATTGCCCGAAATCCGAAATGCAATATTTGCGGATTAAAAGAGGTTTGTAAATATTATGAAAAAATAAAAATTGAAAAACACTAACCGTATAGTTCTAAATGAATATCTTTTTTATCGTAACCTAAAGCAATGATGCGTTGTTTGGCTTCATCAATCATATTTTTCCATCCGCATAAATAAAACTTCGCAGGCCTTTTGTCATTGCTTAATAATTTTTCATATACTTGATGTACATAGCCTTTATATTGCCCTTCGTGAACAACTTCTTCTCTTGAAAAAGTTGGATGATAAAAGAAATGGGCATGTGTATTTTGTAATGCATTCAATTCATTAAAATATAAAGCATCTGCAAATTTTCTGCAGCCAAAAATTATATGAACATTTTTATGTTCAATATTAAAATTTTGTAAATGTTTTGCCATTGCTCTAAAAGGTGCAATGCCTGTACCGGTACATATTAAAAATAAATCTTTATCAATAATTTTAGGTAATGTAAACTTTCCTTGCGGGCCACGTAAGGTTAATTCGCTGCCAACAGAAACGTGGTTAAATAAATAAGTTGTACCTGCTCCGCCTTCTAACAAAACAATAATTAATTCAATAACGTTTGTTCCATTAGGAGCCGATGCAATTGAGTAGCTTCTCCATCTTTTATTTTTTTGCTCATGTATAGGTAAATCAAGCGTTACAAATTGCCCTGGTTCAAAAACAAAATCATTCGTGTTTTGAATTTGAATAAAAAATTTTTTTGTAGATGGAGTTTCATCTTGTATATCAATTACTTTCCCTGTTGTCCATTCAAGCATAATTATCTTTTTAGCTAATATACAGTTTCACTTTTAATAAAGAAATAAAAGCACAGTTTAAACTGTGCTTTTATAATAAAAAGAAGGTGTTACTGAATATTTATTTGGTTATTAAAACTTTTTGTCTGTACACTTTATTGCCTTGCTGCACTTTTAAAACATATATGCCTGCAGCCAAATTACTTACGTTGTATTGTTGATTAAACTTACCAACAAAATTGCTATAAGTATTACTGATAGAACTTGTGCCTACTGCATTTAGTAATTGCACATTTACATCGGCTTTTGTGTTGGTAGTAAAATTTACATTTATTTGTGATGATGCAGGGTTGGGTGAAACAGTTAAACCTATTTCACTATTGTTTGCATTTATAACTGCTGTAATAGTTACTGTAATTGTGTTTGATGTTTTTTGGCAACCTAATGCATCTGTAACTACTACATAATATGAGCCTGATGCTGTTGCAGTATAAGAGGCACTGGTGGCTCCGCTAATAGATCCACTTGCATTAAACCATTGTAATGTTCCTGAAGTAATATTACTGCTTAATACATTACCAGTTTGTGTTATAACAGGCGTAGGTGCTGTAGTTGGGGTAACTGCAATTCTATCACTTAACGAATCATATGTTACTAATTTCATATTATAAAGAAAATAATAATAATTATCTGGATTGGTTACTAAAGTGTTTGCAACTTGAAAAATATTTGCCGGCCCAATTGGATAAGGTGTAGGAGCGGGAACTGCATTATTCCTGTATATGCTTGTACCATTTAAACAATTAAAATAAACAAGATAACCGGTAGTGCCTGAGTAGGAATTATCAAAATGTAAATTCAAATAATGGTAAGCTCCAGTATCATTACTACTAGCATCTAAATTAGGATATACATCTAAAGTAACAGTATCAGAAGGGCTTATGTAATACGAGTAACCACCGGAAGAGTTTTTAGTAGCAGGATGAATTCCAATACCTAATTTTCCAGCGGTGGTTGCATAAATTTTTGCTGTTTCTAAAATTACGGGAACACCTGCTGTTACATATATGTAATTACCTACAAAAGAGTTATATCCACCGGTGCCGAATACTGTATTATTAGCAGGTCCCACCGTTACCCTTGCACCTGATGAAACATAAATTGGATTTGCTGTAGTATTTACAGCACCTGTAGTACCTGTAGCAATAGGTGTATTTGCATTTGCGGCATCATACCAAAAATAATTTCTTGATGTAACAGGGTTATTTACTTTATAGAAAACAGAAGGAGATGTACAAATTTCTGCAATAGCATTAGGTGCTGCTCCTTTTGCTCCGGTAGTAATAGTTTGGGTGAGTGTATCATTAGTATGGTTTTGATCTCCACTGATAGATTGTATAACTGTTATTGTATAAGTTGTTGCGGCAGAAAGTGTAAATGGAGTTTGAAATGTGTAGTTAATAGAATTTCCTGCAGTAACTGTACCCGGAAAGTTTCCGGTTAAAGTGGCTACTGTTGTACTTCCATTTTTAATAATAGCAGTAAGTGGAATATTGGTTTTATCAACTGATCCTACATTTCTAATAGATACTGCTAAGTATTGATTTGCATTAAATGTGCTTCCATTGGTTGGAGCTATTATTGAATTTACTGTTAAATCATTAGATGGATTTGAAACTAAAAGTCTGTAATCTTCAGTTTCGCCATTAGTATAAGTTCCTGTTGGATTGATTGTAGAAGCATCTGTTGTTTCAACTGTTACAATTCTCATTAACAAGGTATTTCCAATAGTTAAACCAGCCGGTGTACTAATAGAGGTTGTATAAGTTTGAGAACCTCCACCTAATGTTCCGCTGGTTGCTACTAAATCTCCGGCATCTGTAAAAGATCCATTATTATTATAATCAATATAAACTTTTACAATTTTGCTGGCAGTACTTCCATCGCAACTGCTTAATTGAATTGTAAGTGGAATAGTTTGATTTGCTTGAACTGATCCTGCAATATTTGTATAATCTCTATAAGTAGTACAGCCGGTTGTTGTTTTATTTGCAATGCCTGCAAAATTAACGCTATCAATTCTTGTACCTGCACTACTTGTTGCACTTGAGGTTGCATAAGCAGTTCCGCCAATTCCACTAATAATTAGAGAAAAAGGTTGTGTGCCTCTTACAAGAGCTCCTTTATTAGAAACAGTAATGGTGTATGTTTTTCCCGGAATTGTACTATCAACTAATACTTGTTCAACCGTATTTAAATTATCATCTCCTTTTGTGGCTGCTGCAGTAGGATTGTTAGGGTTTAAAATCCAAGGGTAATAAGTTGAACTGCCTTGTGCAATTCTCAAATCAAGATCATGTACCAATTTAGGAGTAGGATTGTTGAGTACATTAGTATTATCTACAGTTCCGGTAGGGTCACTCCATACAATAGTTGCTTTTAATGGACCACTACCCGATGCAACTACAGATATGGTGTATGGTGTACCGCTAGTTAAAGTTTTTTCAATAATTGTATCTGTTTTTTGGTTGTATGAAGAAGTAATAACAGATGTAGCTTTTAATACATTTAATAATCCGTACCCAAATTTATAATCAGGCCCATTTGTGGTGCCTGCTTCATCTGCGGTATGAATAGCTAATGCTTTTAAAGTAGCTCCTTTCATAAACAAACCCGGATGTTTTTGGTTATAATATTCTTGTACTAATAATAGAGAGCCTGCTGCATTGGGTGATGACATTGATGTGCCGCTTTCTGCCTCGTACGCTGTATTAGAGGTAGATATAGTTGAAACTACATTTACGCCATCTGCAACAATATCCGGTTTAATTCTTCCATCATCTGTAGGGCCCCAACAACTAAAATCAGCTATTTTAACATCTGAAGGAGAATTGTATCCTGAAGGAATACCCGAAACAGCACCAACTGTAATCATGTTTTTAGCAACTTGCCCACCCCCTACAGAACCATAAGTTGGGTTAGAACTAAATCCTGCTGTTCTTGTTCTTACAGCAGAACCATTATAAGCATATGTAGCTCCTACTGCAGGTCCTTGGTTACCGCTACTATTTCCATTTGCATTTCCTGCAGACATAACCATCATGTAATTAGGGGCATTGTATAAAATTGAATCATATAATTGAGCTCTTGAACCATAATACCCAAATATGTACGATTCGTAACTAATAGTTGTATCTCCATACCAACTGTATGCGGGAGAATTTCCGGTATAAACCCAACCTTCTGATTGCCCGTACGAGTGATTTGAAATAAGCATATTGGGTGCTTCAATTGAAATGGTTGATACATCGTTCGATAATCCGTAATATGCAATTAATTTTTGTAAGCCATAAGCCATTCCTTTTGCAATAGGGTTTACACCTGCAGCAATCATTGTTCCTGAAGTGTGTGTAGCATGATTACTTAGAGTAATATCAGTTCTCGAAGAATCTTTTTGCATAATTCTTCCTCCTGCAAATTCAACATGTGTTCTTAATATCAAACCTCCATCCCACACACCTAGTTTACCTGTTACGGCAGATGAAGAACCATTTAGATTTAATCCTGAACTTCCGCCGGGCCATAGTTGATTGGCTCTTGTGGTAGCTGCAGCAATAGTGTTATTATAAGTTGTTAAATATTCTGGATTACCTAAAGCATCAATACGTTGAAGTACTGCAATATTACCATTTGCAAATTTTTGAGTAATTGGCCAACCTTTTTGTTTGGCTACCTCTACAGCTTTGGCAAATTCTGCATCTTCAACAATACGATGTTGTTTGGCAAGATTTTGAAGTGTTGCTAATTGTTTAGCATTTTGTGCATGCAATGCAAGTATTGAAAAAAAAGTTAAAGCAGTTAAGATTATCTTTTTAAGCATAGATGTTGGTTATAAAAAATATAAATAATCCACTAAAATAAATACTTTCATTATTAAAATTGCAGTATGAAAAAAAATATTTACATTTTAGTTTCAGTTGTTCTTTTTTTGTCTTGTTCTTCAACAAGAAGAAACAAATCTTCCAATGCGAAATCTTTTCAGGGAATTGAAGGATATGTGGTTAAAGTAGTTGGAAATCAAATGCCAATGGTTGATGCCCCGCCATCTAAACCTCAACCTGTAATAACAACTGTTTTTATTTATGATTCAACCAATATTAAAGAGGTTACACAAGTAAATCAATCTCCTTTTTATTCAAACCTTAAAACTAGATTAATAACCACTGTTCAGTCAGATAGTTTAGGGCATTTTTCAGTTTCCCTACCCGAAGGAAAATATTCTCTATTTGTAAAAGTTAAGGGTATGTATTATGCAAATTTATATGATGAAAAAAATAATATTTTTTTAGTTACGGTTGAAAAAAATAAACCTACTAAAGTCGAAATAAAACTTTCTAACGAAGCAGTTTTTTAAAATAAACGTTTTATCGTCTTTATATTTGCACCCTCTTTTATGAATTTGGGTGAATTATTGGAGCAATATAAAAACAACCCCCGCATTTTTCAATTTGCGAGTAGGCTTCTATTTGCCAATAACAATTCATCAGACCAAAAAATATATCTTAAAAACTTACAAGGCAGCAGTTTAGAATTTATTGTAAGCAGTATTTTTTTGCATGAAAAAACACAAAGCTTAAATCATTTAATTGTTTTGAATGATGCTGAAGAAGCAGCTTATTTTCATAACACGTTAGAAAATCTTACTTCAGCGTTAGACCTTTTTTATTTTCCTTCATCATTCAAAAACAGAAAAAATTTCCGCTTACTTAATTCATCGCATGTAATGCTAAGAATTGAGATGCTTACTAAACTTTCTGCAGGTGGTAATAAGAAAATTATTGTTACTTATCCTGAAGCATTATTTGAAAAAGTAGTATTGCCTAAAACACTTAACAACAATATCATTAACATAAAAACTAACGATACTATTAATCTTGATAGTTTAATGGAATTGTTTGTAATGTATGGTTTTGTTAGAACAGATTTTGTGTACGAACCCGGGCAGTTTGCTTTACGTGGTGGTATTTTAGATATATACTCTTTTGGTAATGAAAAACCTTATAGAGTTGAACTTTTTGGAAATGAAGTGGATAGTATTAGAATTTTTGATCCTGAAACACAATTAAGTGAACGTAAAATTTTGCAAGTATCTATTATACCTAATGTTGAAACACTTCCAACAATTGGAAATGATAATGCAGAAAAAATAACACTGTTAGAGTTTCTTCCTGAAAGTACAATTGTATGGTTAAAAGATTGGGATGTAATTAAAGAAAAAATTGAAACACAAGAAGAAGATTTAGGAATTTTTCTTCAATTAAAAAATAAAAACGAAGGAATAAAAATTGAGGAAACAGAAGACGAAGATGACACCAAAATTTTAAAAGAAATTTCATTAAAAGATTTTGTTCCGGCTACAACTATTGAAAGACAAATACAAAAAAATTATCTTATTGAGTTTGGGCGTAAACCAATATTAACAGATAACAATAACGCGGTTGTTTCGTTTTCTACCAAACAACAACCCTCGTTTAACAGAAAGTTTGAATTATTAATTCAAGATTTAAAACAACATGAAAGCTTAGGATACAAAATTTACATTTTTGCAGAGCAAGCAAAACAATTAGAACGGTTACATTCCATATTTAAAGATCTTAATACAGAAATACAATTCACACCTATTGCAACAAGTATTCACGAAGGTTTTATTGATGATGATTTGAAAATTATTTGTTACACAGATCATCAAATATTTCAACGCTATCACAAGTATAAAGTAAAGCAAGCCTATAATAAAAATAAAGCACTCACCTTAAAAACACTTCTCGATTTACAACCAGGAGACTTTGTAACACATATTGATCATGGCGTAGGAAGATATAGTGGTTTGCAAAAAATAGAAGTAAATGGAAAAATACAAGAAGCCGTTAGAATTATTTATAAAGACAGCGATATTTTATATGTAAATATTAATTCACTTCATAAAATTTCTAAATACACAGGTAAAGAAGGAACAGAACCAAAAATTAATAAATTAGGAAGTGATGTTTGGAATAAACTAAAAGAAAAAACAAAAACCAAAGTAAAAGAAATTGCTTTTGATTTAATTAAACTATACGCTCAACGCAAAGCACAGCAAGGGTTTGCACATACTCCCGATAATTATATGCAAACAGAATTAGAAGCAAGTTTTATTTATGAAGATACGCCCGACCAAGCCAAAGCAGTTGCCGATGTAAAGAAAGATATGGAAAGCCCAAGCCCAATGGATAGATTGGTTTGCGGCGATGTAGGTTTTGGTAAAACAGAAGTAGCCATACGTGCAGCATTTAAAACCTGTTGCGATGGAAAGCAAGCTGCTATATTAGTTCCTACAACTATATTGGCATTTCAACATTATAAAACATTTAAAGAAAGATTAAAAGATTTTCCGGTTAAAGTAGATTTCATTAATCGTTTCAAAACAACAAAAGAAAAAAAAGAAACATTACAACAACTAAGTGAAGGCAAGGTTGATATTATTGTTGGTACCCATGCACTATTAAGTAAAGATGTTCAATTCAAAAATTTAGGTTTAATGATTATTGATGAAGAACAAAAATTTGGAGTTGCCCACAAAGAAAAATTAAAATTATTACGAACTAATGTAGATAGCCTAACACTTACTGCTACACCTATCCCACGTACATTACAATTCAGTTTAATGGGTGCAAGAGATTTGAGTATCATCAACACACCTCCACCAAACAGGCAACCTATTCAAACAGAAATACATGTGTTTAATGATGATTTTATACGCGATGTTATTTATTTTGAAACAGAACGCGGAGGGCAAGTTTTCTTTATTCATAATCGGGTACAAGGGTTGGCAGAAATGGCAGCACTAATACAAAGCCTTTGTCCTGATTTAATTGTATCATATGCACACGGACAAATGGAAGGAGATAAGTTAGAAGAACGCATATTAGAATTTATTGATAGAAAATATGATATATTAGTTTGTACTAATATTGTTGAAAGTGGTGTAGATATAGCTAACGTAAATACAATTATTATTAATAATGCACACCATTTTGGGTTAAGTGATTTACATCAATTGCGTGGGCGTGTTGGACGCAGCAATAAAAAAGCATTCTGTTATTTGTTGGCACCCATGAGTACTTTGCCAACCGATAGTCGTAAACGCTTACAAACATTAGAACAATTTACAGATTTAGGCAGCGGCTTTCAAATAGCCATGCGAGATTTAGATATACGCGGTGCAGGCAACATGTTGGGCGGAGAGCAAAGTGGTTTTATGGCAGAAATTGGTTTTGAAATGTATCAGAAAATTTTAGAAGAAGCTATTAGAGAACTAAAACGAACTTCTTTTAAAGAATTATTTAAAGAAGAAATTAGTAAGCAAGATGATTTTGTGAGCGATTGTACAATTGATACTGATTTAGAAATATTAATTCCTGATAGTTATGTAGAAAGTATTACCGAGCGTTTAAGCCTTTACACAAAATTAGATAATTGCGAAAAAGAAAATGACTTACAAACTTTTCACAATGCAATGATTGATAGGTTTGGCCCAATACCTAATGAAGTAGAAGATTTATTTACCACCGTACGCTGCCGCTGGCTGGCTGTTGATTTAGGTTTTGAAAAAATGAGTTTAAAAGAAAATACTATGCGTTGCTATTTTGTAAATAAGAATGATAGCCCATATTTTGAAAGCAACATATTTAAAAACATATTAGACTATTTGCAAACAGGAACCAATAAAGCACGTTTAAAACAAGTTGCTAAAAATTTTTTATTAGTGGTAGATAGTATAAAAGATATGACTGAAATGTTGATTTTTTTGCAAAGAATGCATAAAACTGTTTTTGAAAAAAAATAATAGCATTATGAAATATCAATGCTTTGAATTATTTTTCGGAATAAAACAAAAACTATGGCAGAAAAATCTTTATTAGGCAGCGATGAAACACCTGTTTACCCTGTTACACAAGATGAAAAAAATTTAGGACTACTTGCACACATTGTTACTTTAATTTCATCTTTTATAGCCCCGTTAATTATTTATATATTAAAAAAGAATGAGTCTGAATTTGTGGCAGCACACGCAAAAGAATCACTTAACTTTCAAATTACTGTTGTTATTGTTTGTGTAATTTGTTTTATTTCAATCATTGGAATTTTGTTTTTGTGGGTGGTTGGTTTTTATTCTTTAATACTTGTAATTGTTGCAACCATACGAGCCAGCGAGGGTAAGTTGTATAAATACCCGTTTTGTATACGATTGTTAAAATAAAAAACCTTGCAACTTTTATACTGCAAGGCTTCTAACGTTATATTAAAAATGTTTTAGTGATGATGATGGTGCAATTTACTTGCAAAATCTTCGGCACTTATTGCTTCTTCTTTTTCTTTTACTTGTGTTTCTAAAGCACCAAACATTTTTTCTGTGCTAATGCGGTGGTAGCTGTCTTCTACAAATTTTCTATCCTGCATCATTCTGTTCGCATAATCTTCAACCCACTGTTGGTTATCACCTAATGCACCTAATTGCCCACCCATGTATTGAAACAATTGTTGTTTGGCAAAATTTTTAATATCATCGTTGCCAACTTCAATTTTATTGTCGGTTATAATTTTATTGGTAATTAAAGTCCATCTTAATTGATCTGAAAAACTTGGAAATTCTTGTTCTGCTTCTTCTGCAGTTTTTGGTTTTTCTCCGCCATTTTGTAACCAACGTTTTAAAAACCCTTCAGGAAAATCCATTTTTACATGATCTAATAAGTAGTGATAAATTTGATCATGCACTTGGTTTCTGCTTTGAGCAGCATAATAAGTTTCAATTTCTTCTTTTACTGCAGCTTTAAAAGCATCGGCATCGGCAATTTGTTTTGCAGGGTAAACTGCTAAAAATAATGCTTCATTTAATTCGGCTTTTTCTACATGGCCAACTTTTGTAATAAGTAGTTTGAAATATTTTTTTATTGCTTCTTCGTCATCTTTTTTCAAACCTAAATCGTTCAATACAAAATCTAATTCTTTATCATCAAAAGCCTTTTTCAATTGTAATTCAACTACATCGTCTTTCTTTTTGCCTATTAAATTCTTTCTGAATTTTTCAGCAAAATATTTAACTAATAATGAGTTGTCTTTTGTAATTCCCCCTTCAATTTCATTGCCTGTTTTATCAGTTTCAATAAATTTTATATTTAAAACATTATCATCTCCTGTTACGGTTTCCGGTTCTGTCATTTTACCATGGCGTGTTTGTAAACGTTCAATTTCTTCAGCAACCATTTCGTCGGTAACATTAATTTTATAACGCGTAACTTTTATTTTTTTTGTATCAATATCAAAAGTTGGCTTTAGTCCAATTTCAAAAGCAAAAGCATAGTCCTTAGGGTTGTTCATGTCTAATGCTCTGGCATCAACATCTAATGGTAGTGGTTGGGCAAAAATATCTAACTGCTCTTTGCCTAAATAATCGTTTAAATTTTTTTCTACGTTGCGTAAAACTTCATCGGTAAATACGCTTTGTCCGTGCATTTTTTTTACCAAGCCTGCTGGAACCATTCCCTTTCTAAAGCCAGGAATATTTGCAGTTTTTGCATATTTTTTCAGACTTTCTTCAAAATTTTGGTAATAATCTTCTTTGCTAAGGGTAACGGTTAATTTGTCGTTTAATAAACCGATGTTTTCTCTTGTTACTGTTGCCATTGTAAAGTAGAACTGTTTGTAAGTAAAAAATGTAGATAAGAAAAAGAAAGATGATAAAATTTATAAACGAATATCAACTAACCAATCTACCTACGGTAAGTGCGGGTGATAGGAATCGAACCTACATGGATTGCTCCGCTAGATCCTAAGTCTAGTGCGTCTGCCAGTTTCGCCACACCCGCAAATGGGCTGCAAAAGTAGGGGAATTGTAGGAATGAAAATAGAAAAAAATTTTGAAATTTATTGGTTTTGAAACTCGTCTATAATTGGGTTTAAAATAAGGTTAGAAGTTGCTTTTTGCAATTTCAATAATAAAGTTTATGACTAACAATAATTAATAGTGTATTTGAAAAATATAGGATGAAGAAAAATAAGAATTCTTTTTTAACTATGTTTTCAATTAAAAACCAGCTTATATGCTTTTTGATTTTTTATAGTATAATATTCGAATAAGCTTGCATGTTTCAAAAGAAAAGTGTGTTGATAGGAAATGCGTTCTCAATTTTATATCAACATGCCGCTGGTTGAACTCATATTTTGAGTATATAAGAAACTAAACTTTTACAGAAATGCTGTGTACTGCCGAGCTTATTTCTTTAATTAACATAGGATCTTTTTCAATTGCATTGCCTACTACAATTACATCGGCACCGGCTTTACAATTTAAATAAGCTTTTTCGGCATTGGTAATGCCTCCGCCAATAATTAATGGTATTTCAATATTTTGGGCAACTTTTTCTATCATTCTTTCGGTAATTGGTTTCTTGGCTCCACTGCCTGCATCCATATAAATTAATTTCATTCCTAACATTTCTCCTGCCATGGCAGTACACATAGCAATATCTGCTTTATCTGCAGGAATGGGTGTTGCATTTGAAATATATGAAACTGTTGTGGGAGCCCCACCATCAATTACCATATAACCGGTAGGAATAATTTCTAATCCACTTTTTTTTACATGAGAAACGCTTACTACATGCTGGCCAATTAACAATTCGGGATTACGGCCGGATATTAATGAAAGATATAATAATGCATCGGCATAGCGGCTTACTTGCGATGGAGAACCCGGAAATAAAACAACAGGAATATTGCAAGAAGTTTTTATTTGCCTTATACAATCATCTAAATGTGTTGTAATAACTAAACTTCCGCCAACAAAAAAATAATCAACATTGGTTTCTGTTGCTAAACCTACCAATTGCTCAATAGAAGCATTATCAACCTTATCGGGGTCAATTAATACTGCAAAAGATTTTTTGTTTGTTTGCTTGTTTTGTATAAACTGGTTATAAATGGTATGCTTCATGCAATAAATTAAAATACTGTAATGCAAATGTGCAATAAATTCTTTAAAAATTGGCTTACTGCAAGATAGCAAATTCCATGCACTTTTTTTTAAAAAAAGCAAAATTTCAATTAAACTTAAATAAGGTAAATTTATTATTTAACAGTGGCAGCAACAGTTTCCATTTATTATAAAAAATAAATATTTCTACAAGGGATTTTTTCTGTAAAAACTTCCAAAAAATCAACAAATAATTTTCAACAATTCTTTTAAAAATTGTGAACATTTCAGCAAATGCAAACAGGCTTTGAGGTGCAAAATAATAAACACCCCTTTTCCACAACCTGTGGATTTTAAACATTGGGAATTGTAGTTAGCAAAAAATATTTTCGTCTACCGCTCTTAAAAAAATGAACGGGCATT
Source organism: Bacteroidota bacterium (assembly GCA_018267705.1). Lineage (GTDB taxonomy): Bacteria > Bacteroidota > Bacteroidia > Chitinophagales > Chitinophagaceae > CW01. The sequence continues at coordinate 303,112 of JAFDXX010000004.1, forward strand.
TTAAATCACACACTCGTCATAAATTTTATTACTAACCATGGCTAACTCAAAAACCACAAAAGGCTTGCAATTCTCTCGCCGCTTTACAAAAAACAATGTTAGTGTTTTCGATTTATTCGAATACGATTACAGAACCAGCATTATTAAAAACCCAACCGGAGAAGTTGTGTTTGAAATGAATAATGTTGAAGTGCCCAAACATTGGAGCCAAATAGCTACCGATATTTTAGCTCAAAAATATTTTCGTAAAGCAGGTGTTCCGCAAAAAGACGGAAGTGCAGGAAGAGAAACCTCAGCCAAACAAGTTGCACATCGTATGGCAAACTGTTGGAAAGTTTGGGGAGAGCGTTATAATTATTTTGCTTCTGCAAAAGATGCAGAAATATTTTATGATGAGTTAGTGTTTAGCATATTGAACCAATCATGTGTTCCCAATTCTCCACAATGGTTTAATACAGGGTTATACGAAAGCTATGGCATTACAGGAAAACCACAAGGGCATTATTATGTTGATGCTGCTGATGGTGAATTGAAAAAATCTAAAAATGCTTATGAACGTCCGCAACCACACGCCTGTTTTATTTTAAGTGTGAATGATGATTTAGTTAATGAAGGCGGTATTATGGATTTATGGGTACGCGAAGCAAGAATTTTTAAATACGGAAGCGGTGTAGGAACCAATTTTTCTCAAATACGCGGTGCAGGCGAAAAATTGAGCGGTGGCGGTACTTCTAGCGGATTAATGAGTTTTTTAAAAATAGGCGATAGAGCTGCAGGTGCTATAAAAAGTGGTGGAACAACACGCCGTGCAGCAAAAATGGTTTGTTTAGATTTAGACCATCCTGAAATAATGGATTTTATTAACTGGAAAGTTGAAGAAGAAAAAAAAGTAGGAGCATTAATTGATGCAGGTTATGATAACCATTACGAAGGCGAAGCTTATTTAACCGTAAGCGGGCAAAACTCTAACAACTCTGTTCGTATTCCTAATTCATTTTTTGAAAAATTAGAAAACAATGAAGATTGGGAATTGAAAGCAAGAACAGACGGAAGAACAATGAAAAAAATTCCGGCACGCGAGGTTTGGAAACAAATTTCTTATGCAGCTTGGCGTTGTGCAGACCCCGGAACACAATACGATACTACAATTAACGAATGGCATACTTGCCCTAAAGGTGGCCGTATTAATGCTTCTAACCCATGTAGCGAATACATGTTTTTAGACAATACCGCTTGTAATTTAGCTTCTATCAACTTAAGAAAATTCTTTAATGAAGAAACTAATTTATTAGATGTTGAAGGATTAGAATACATAAGCCGTTTATGGACAGTTGTATTAGAAATTTCTGTATTAATGGCTCAATTCCCTTCAAAAGAAGTAGCACAACTTTCTTATGATTACAGAACATTAGGTTTAGGCTTTGCCAACTTAGGAACCATTTTAATGATTAGCGGTATTGCTTACGATAGTGAAGAAGCAAGAGGTATTGCAGGTGCGGTAAGTGCAATAATGACGGGTATTTCATACAAAACATCTGCAGAAATGGCTTCCTTTTTAGGTACATTTTCTAAGTACAATGAAAACAAAGAAGATATGTTACGTGTAATGCGTAACCACCGTGCAGCCGCTTACGATGCCGAAGGTGCTTATGTTGGCATACAAATAAAACCACAAGGTATTAAAGCAAAATATTGCCCAGATTATTTATTAAAATCGGCAACCAAAGCTTGGGATGATGCTGTACAGTTAGGAGAACAATATGGTTACAGAAATGCACAAACAACCGTAATTGCACCAACCGGAACAATTGGTTTAGTAATGGATTGCGATACAACAGGAGTGGAGCCTGACTTTGCTTTAGTGAAATTTAAAAAACTTTCTGGTGGTGGTTATTTTAAAATAATAAATGGTGCTGTACCTAATGCATTAAAAACATTAGGATACAAACAAAATGAAATTGATGCAATTGAAAAATATGCAGTAGGTGCTGCAAGTTTTGAAGGAGCTCCTTTCATTAATCCAACATCATTAAATGAAAAAGGATTTACAAGTGAAGAAATTTCAAAACTAAATGGTGCAGCAAAATCTGCTTTTGAAATTGGTTTTGTTTTCAACAAATTTATTTTAGGCGAAGCATGTTTGCAACGTTTAGGTTTTACTGAAACACAATACAACGATTGGAATTTTAATTTGTTAGAAGCATTAGGATTTACTGATGAAGAAATTGATGCAGCCAACGATTATGTATGCGGAACAATGACGGTAGAAGGTGCACCTTATTTAAAAGAAGAACATTTACAAATATTTGATTGTGCTAATAAATGCGGTAAAAAAGGTGAAAGATATATTCATGCACATGGGCATATAAAAATGATGAGTGCTTGTCAGCCATTTTTAAGCGGTGCTATTTCTAAAACAATTAACCTTCCGCACGAAGCAACAATTGAAGAAATAGAAGACAGCTATTTATTAAGTTGGCAATTAGGCTTAAAAGCTTGTGCATTGTATAGAGATGGCTCAAAACTTTCACAACCATTAAGCAACAAATCTGATAAAAAGAAAAAAGCAGATAGCAGTAAAACCGCTGTAGACAATGGACTATCTACTGTTGATAGCAACATTGTTGATTTAGGTAAACTATCTGTTGAAGATTTATTAGAAGAAGTTACAAAACGTATGACTGCTTCTTCAGACACTAAATTAAAAAGAGCTTTATCAAGAATAGTTGAAAGAAAATCTTTACCAGCAAAACGCAGTGGCTTTACTCAAAAAGCAAAAATTAATGGTCAGGCAATTTTCTTAAGAACAGGAGAATACAGTGATGGAACATTAGGAGAAATATTTATAGATTTAGCTAAAGAAGGTTCAACTGTTCGCAGTTTAATGAACTGCTTTGCCATTGCAATTTCTGTTGGCTTACAATATGGTGTACCATTAGAAGAATTTGTAGAAAAGTTTGTGTTTACACGTTTTGAACCATCGGGAATGGTAGATCATCCAAACATTAAAACAACCACATCATTAGTAGATTTTGTATTCCGTGCATTAGCGTATGAATATTTAGGAAGAACAGATTTAGTACATGTATTAGATAAACCCGAAATAGGCAACACAGGAGATGAAGGTGATTTAAGTTATTTAAACACATCGCCCGAATTAAGCAGCGTACACGTAACAGCACCTTCTGCCAATGCAACGCCTTCTTCTGTTCAGCCACAAAAACTACAACGCACTGTTGCAGTAAAAGAAGAAGCAGGGTTAGATATGGTTAATGCAGCGGCAAAAAATATGCAGAGTGATGCACCTGCTTGTAACACTTGCGGACACATTACTATACGCAGCGGTACTTGCTACAAATGCTTGAACTGTGGCAACAGCATGGGTTGCAGCTAAGAAAGAAAAACAGAAGTAAGAAGTTAGAAGGGAGAAGTGAAAATAACAAATCAATAAAAAAGAGCCACTCCTATGAAGTGGCTCTTTTTTGGATAACAAATAAGTTCTTTGATTTAAACAGATTTAAAAAATAAAGGTCACCTCTTGCTCAGGTAACCTTTAATGTAGACAGTTGTAATTGTTAATTACAACAACATTTTAAACCAAAAACCATAAAGGAGGTATTCAATCATGGCAGGTTCAAAATGCAAACCTGGGTATCGGGAGATATTTTGCCCTTACATTGTAAGGGGAGGAAAAAAAATCTACCCGAGGAAGTCCAAGTACTTTCACTTTTTCATAAAGATTAAGTAAAGTATTTAGAGTTAGGGGGAAGTTTAATCTTCCCCTTTTTTCCAAAATAAAAGTAAATAAAACGGTATTAAGTTTAAGGTTTTTCAAAAAAAAATTTTCGAAATAAAAGATACTAACATATTAACATGGTTGAAACAATTATTATTGAATAAAACCATCTTTGTAAAAAATATTTCAGTCTATCAAAGACTAAACTCAGTTCTAAAAACTTCATAGGTAAAAATTAGAAACCACTGCCCCGATTTTTCGGGGCAGTTTTGTTTTATTTTAGTAGCCCAAACCCTAAAATATTTTTTATGAAAAAAATATGCTGCACAATTTTTTTAGTATTAATTATTTTTCCTGCTTTTTCGCAAACGCAAGAAGCATTATTAATTAAAAAAGCAAAAGCATTTTATGCATGGTATAATAGCAAAAGCAATAAAATGCCCAACTTTAATTTGTATAAAGGAAAGAACGCAAAGTTTGAGCCTCCTTATTATATTGACTGGAATACAGTTAATAAATATTTTGCATATATAAAAAACAATGTTCCTTGGTTGGGAGAAACATTTATAAAAAATGAAAAAGAATTTTTTAAAACTTGCGATGAATATTTTAAAAAATATCCTGACGATGAAATACCTTATGGTTTTGATTATGAAAGAATTGTTGGTGGGCAAGTTGGTATTGAGGAAGCTGTAGAAATTTATTTACCAAAAACCGGTAAATGGAAAGCGGTTATACAAGGTAATATTGCTTATGTGTATTGCATTTATAAAACCATAGATTATGAAACAGATAAACCAAAAGAAGCTAAATCAATTACAGAATTTAGAAAAGAAAACGGCGTATTTAAAATAGCCAAAACCATTGGTATGACTGAGATAGAAGAAATTGACCCTGTAGAAGTTAAAGAAGGATAAGTAAATCTTTTTTCATTCATTTATATTTGTTGTATTATACACAACCACATGCAGTTTAGTTTCGCATACAACAAGAAAAAAGTATTACAAGCATTACGTTATCATTTTATTTCAAAACAAGAAATTAAAGTGATGATTATTTTAGTAAATGTATTTGCCATAGCATCGGCAGCATTATTTTATTTTAAAAAAATACGCCCCGAGCCTTTTTTTTTAGGAACTTTTGTTTGGGTAATGATGATGGTTAGTGTTTGGTATATTTTGCCTTATATTATTTACAATAAATCAACAACGTTTAAAGAAAAATTTATTATTCATTTTTCTGAACACAATGTTACACTTGAAAACGAAAGAGGTTATGTAAATTGGGAATGGAAAACGTTTAGTAAATATTTTGAATCTCCACATTTTTTTCATTTATACTTTGATTCTAAATCTTTTTTCTTAGTGCCTAAAGATGCTATGACAGAAGAAAACAAACACGATGTAAGAGCTTTGCTTAAAAATAAAATTGTACAATAAATTTTCCTTCCATATAAAGTAAATACTACATAGTGAGTATTTATTTGCCTTCAATATTTTCTTTTCTTTAGAAAAAATTATAGCGTTTTATTTTTTAAAACATTTAAAACTGTGAGAATGATTTTTCTAAAGAAACTTATTTGTTGTTTATTGGTGTTGTTGCATTTTTTTGTAGCAGCACAATCGCAAGAAACAGAGTTGCAAAAAAAAGATGCTATTGATAAAATAAAAACAAATCTTTTAAAAGCAAAACAATTATATACCACCAATAGAATACAGGGAGAATTGGTAGCAACAGAAGTATACAAATCAGCTTCTAAATATTCTGAAACTGTAAAAGAATTTATTGATGCACATAATTTACTCGGATTATTTAATCAGTATAATGATAAAATTACCGAAGCAAAAAAGTTTTATAATGATGGATTAGAATTGGCAATAAAACACAATGAAAAAAGTTTGGCCGAAAAAATAAAAACCAATATTGGTAATTTATTAATGCATACAGGCAGGTATGAAGAATGTATTCAATATTCATTAACCTTAATAGAAACATTAAACGATAATTTACAAGCAAAAGCAAATACACTTGCCAATATTGCTATTTGTTATGCATATTTAAAAAATGATAACTCTGCAATTTTTTTTCAGCAAAATGCCAATAAATTATTTGAACAATTAAAAGATAAAAGAGGAATAAGCACAGGATACAATTTATTAGGAAGCAGTTATGTGCATTTAAAACAATACGATTCTGCTAATAAATATCTGTATCAATCTCTGCAATATAAAACCGAAATGAAAGATACAAGTGGTATTATAAACGCAACTTTAAATATTGCAAGTAATTATTATGCTCAAAATAAAATTGAAGAGGCAAAAAGTGTTTATAAAAACCTTGAAAAAATTATTGTTGCATACAATAGCAATATACACTTGACTTCATTTTATAACAATATTGCAAATGTTTATGATAAATTAAAAATGTTTGATAGTGCAATTATTTACAATAAACTTTCTTTTAAACAAGTACAAAAAACACAACATTTATATCTGCAAGCCAATGCAGCCTTAAATCTTAGCAAAGCTTATCATAAAATAAATAATATAGACTCTGCACTTTATTACAGAATAATTGGAGATAAACTTACCGATTCATTAAACGCAATTGAAAAAAATAAAACATTGTTAGAGTTAAGCACTAAATACGAAACAGAAGCCAAACAACTAAAAATAAATTTATTACTGAAAGAAGATTCAATAAAAAAACTACAATTAAATAATCAAACCGTTCAACTAAAAAATCAGCAATTAAGCTTAGCACAACAAAATTTTGAAATTGCCGAGGCTCAATTAAAAATTGCAGATGATAGTTTACTTCTTATCAAAAAAAATAAAGATATCACCACACAAAAACTGCAAACTTTAAAAAAAGAACAAGAAATTAATAATCTTTCTAACGAGAAAAAATTGAATGAATTAGCATTAAGTAAAAAGAATAATTTATTAATTGCAATATCATTACTTCTTTTATTATTAATGTTAGCCGGATATTTATTTTACAAACAAAAGAAGCAACAGCAAGAAAATAAAATGCAGCAACAACTACATATACAACAAGAAAAGTCTATGATGGCAGTATTAGAAGCAGAAGAAAAAGAACGTAAAAGAATTGCTGCTGAATTGCATGATGGTATTGGGCAAAGTATGACGGCAGCTTGGATGAATATGCAATCTGCATTAAACAGTAAAGAGAATGATGAACAAAAAAATATCATCTTTAAAAATGCTTTAACCTTAATAGATGAAAGTTGTAAAGAAATAAGAGTTGTAAGTCATAATATGATGCCCAATGTGTTATTACAAAAAGGTTTGGTAAATGCTGTAAAAGATTTTTTAACTCAAATAAATAAACAAGGTTTAAATATTAATATAGAAGCAGAAGGCTTGCATAAATCAATTCCGCCACATGTTGAGTCTGTATTGTATCGTGTTATTCAAGAAGCCGTTAATAATGTTGTTAAACATGCAAATGCTACCGAACTTTTTATAACACTTTATAATGATGCAGATGGTATTGATGTAATGATTGAAGACAATGGCGTTGGGTTTGACAAAACAAAAATTAAAAACAACGGCATTGGTTTGCAAAATATAAAAAGCAGAATTGAATTTTTAAAAGGAAATGTAGAGTGGGATACAGCTTTATATAACGGAACAGTTTTATCTATTCATGTACCATTATAATTATGATAAAAATTGCATTAGTAGATGATCATCAAATTATAATTGATGGTTTAAAATCTTTATTAAATCAATCATCAACTATTCAACTTGTTGCAACTGCCAACAGCGGCAAAGAAATTTTGCAAAAAATAAATGAAACAGTAATTGATATTTTAATTACAGACATTAGCATGCCTGAAATGAATGGGTTAGAATTAGCTAAAAAAGTAAAACAATTATTTCCCGAAATAAAAATTATTGCATTAAGTATGAATGCTGATGGCTCTACAATTAATGCTATGGTTAATGATGCAGATATTACAGGATACCTTTTAAAACAAACAGGTGCCAATGAATTAATAACAGCTATTGAAAAAGTTTATAAAGGAGGCATTTATTTTCAAACCGATATTTTAAATGCTTTAGAACAGCAAACAAAAATTAAACAGCAACAAGTATCGGCTAATTTATCTAACAGAGAAATACAAATAATTGCTTTGTTAGAGAAAGATTTTTCTAATAAACAAATTGCTACCGAACTAAATATTTCTGTAAGAACAGTTGAAACACACCGAAAAAATATTTTAAGAAAAACCAATACCAACAATTTACTCTCTTTAATAAAATGGGCTTACGCCAATAAAGTGCTACAATAAATTTTATACCCTATTAACGGTATTGTAGTAGTACACACAACTTTTTAGCATTGTAAAAAATTATGCAATGCAGTTTCAACCAAACAATATTTTAACTAAAAAGCACCAAGAAGTATATAAGCTAATGCAAGCAGGCTATACATCTCAGCAAATTGCCCATGCAATTAAAATGTCTGAACTAACGGTAAAAATTATTATAAGAAAAATAAAAAAAGCATTAGAAAAAAATTAAATACCATATCAACGGTATTGTAAAAAATATTTTTTACAAACAATTTGCATCAATAAATATTTCATCAATAAAACCTTAACTGTATGAAAAAAATAATTTACATTTTAATGTGTGTTACAAGTGTAGTTGCTTGTAAAAAAAATGATTCTTCCATAGGTACTACATCAACTACTTCTGGTAATCTTATTTTTTATATTGATAGTGCCAAAATTTATTCAACAGATTTGTCGGGCAATAACAGAAAATTAGTTGTTGGTTTAGATACTACTAATCCTAATTCTTATATAAGTAATTGGGTTACTACTACTGCCGATGCTGGTAAAATTTATTTTCGTCATCACATTAGTGGCACAAGCCCTTCAATTAAACAATACGTTGTAAATAGCGATGGTACAGGCCTTGTATTAATTAAAAATATGGCTACACCTAATTATGAATATGGCGTTACAAAATTAACTACCGATGGAAAACTTACGTTCTATCAAAACCAATGGAGTTCTCCGGGAACATATACAAACACTTTACAAAGTTTAAGTTTAGATGGAAGCACACAAACCACACTTGGTACTATACCCGGCACATTCACGCATCTTATTTGGGGAATTAATAGAGCAGGCGATAGATTTTTATCAACTCAATACAGTGGCTCGGCAAATACAGTATATGCAGGTACATTAATTTCCGGCGTTCCATCTTCACCACGCAGTTTACCTGCCGGTATAAATAAATTTAGTTATAATGATGATGGTAAAAAAGTAGCGTATTTAAAAAGCGTATCAGCATCTTCTTTAGAAATTTATGTTTATGATGTTGTGGCAGAAACATCATCATTAGTAGCAACTTATACAATACCAACAGGTGCTACAGATGATACACAAATTTGTTGGGCCGATGGTACTAATAAAATATTAGTTTCTACAGGTTTTTATACATTTCCAAGAGGTGCATTTACTGATTATACAAGTTGCAGTGTTTATACAGTTGGCTCTTCGGCAACACCCGTAACTTTTAAATTTTCAGGAGATGGATCGTTAGGTAAAATATTCACTTCTAATTAAAAAATAATTGTATGAAAAAAATTATATTAATATTAATTGTTGTTGTTTGTTGTAGCCAAACCAACGCACAATTTTGGAAGAAAAAAGATAACGATACTTCTCAAAAAGATACAACAAAAAAAGAAAGTAATACAGATGATGGTAATAAAAAGAAAGGCGGAACATTTTTTCAAAAAGTAGTTGCAAAAGTTGCAAAAGGGGCAGCAAAAGTAGCAGGAGCAGGCAGTACAAAAAACACAGATAATTTTGAATCGTTTGAGCCGGCAATATATGTAAGCTCTAATCTGTATCCTAAAAGTGTGGGAACTATGCAAACAGATTTTTATAATGGATGGAAAGAAGGCGGAGATTTAGTTGGTGTTATGTTGCTACCAAAAGATAAATTGTTTTTTTACAAATTAGATGGAACAGTTAAGATAAATAATAAAACTACCGATTATCAATCATCTGGAGTTTATACAACAGTATTAGATGGTAACAACAATAATAAAATTATAGAGTTACAAACAAAAGCAGGCAAAACAGCTAAGTTTACTTTGGTGCCTAAACAAAACAAATTAAAAATTATTTCTATTAATAATCAAACAAGTAAGGCCACTATAGATATGAGTAAAGATTTTACTATACAAATAGATGGTTTTACACCTAACGCTTTAATTAAAGTAGAAGTAGTAATGCAAACTGTTGGGTTAAGAGCACAAATAGAAGCAGGTAGTTATAAAGCATCTAAAAATGTAACTATACCTGGTTTTATATTTAAACATTTACATGTTGATAAAAACCAAAAAAACTTTAAATATAATAACCCATACATTTTAGTTTCAGAAACAGAAGTAAAAGAAACAAAAGATGAAAACAATAATTTTAAAGAACCCATAAAATATTATGCAGGTACCAGTAGTTACTTTCCTGTTAATGTGGTAAATGCTGTAGAAAACACTCATGGAATTGAAATAGAAGAAGGTAATGCATCTATAACAAAAGGTAATGCTTTCTTTTCTCAACCAATTGAAAACGCAACTATTGTTGCTCCCACTTCTGTTGTATTAAAAGGCACAACATATTATTATGATAGAAAAGAAAATAAAATTTTAGGAAGAACAGAAATAACAACTAAAGAAGTTAAATTCCCTCAAATACCCGATGCCAAATTAGAACAAACAGTAACCGAATTGTACAACAATATCACCTCAATTTTAAAAGATGAAATGCATGTAAATATTATTGCCCCCGAAACAATTGCTGCAAACACTTCTTATCAAAAAATTGGTAAATACACTAATGCCGATGAAAATACAGAATACAATTTTGTAAAAGCATATAAAGAATTAAATGAATTGCCTGCTGCAAGCCCTTTGGCACTTATGGCATTTGGAGAAGCTACTTTGTTTGAACCATTACAAGCAAACGCTTTATTAAAAATATCGTTAGATGTACAACTTTCTTGGAATGATAGAAAACCATATATGACGCCAATTTTAAATATTGAATTATTAGGAAGCCCTAACGGTGGAAACACAGGAAATGGACAAACAACTAAATTTTTTACTGCAGAAATAAATGGAGAAAGTATTGAAATTAAAAAAGGAATAGTTACCAATGAAATGCTTAATAATATTTTACAGGTTAATGGTTTAAGCAACTCTTTTAAAACAGTATTGCAAAAATTAATAGCCAAAGAAAAAGAAACCAACGAGTATAAAACAATTTGGAATTTGCAAAAATAAAAACGAAGCAATGAGGTTGAATATTCAACCTCATTGCTTTTCAATTAAACTTTCATCAATTAAATAACCTTCAATATTTTGCAATGCAGGTTTTGCCTTGGCATGTGTAATTACAATTACTACTTCATTTGCATTAACTGCAGGAAAAGTTAATATTCTTTTTCTACCAACCGTTGTTATAAAAATTTGTTTTACTACTTCACCATTATTGCCAATACTTACGGTAGCTTGTTTTATAAGTTGCCCGCTTTTCATGTTTTCTTTTAAAACAATACAATTTATTTTTTCTGTATTTTTTAAAAGTAGTTGATAACTTATTTCTCTTCTTTCTATTTCTAATCTTTTATTTTTTTGTACTACAGTTTGTAACATAGCATTCTTTAAAAGGTTATTTTTAAAATTATCATCTAACAATTTTTTAAAATCAATTAATGATGCAGAATCTTCTGCATTAAATAATCCTTTTGTATTGGGCGGAACATTTAATAAAAAGTTTGCACCTCTGCCTACTGTTTTTAAATACAAATTGAATAGTTGTTGCGGTGTTTTTACTTTATTATTTTCTGTGCTATGATAAAACCAACCAGGTCTTATACTTACATCACATTCGGCAGGTATCCATGCTTTCCCGTTTTCATTTCCTTCATTTAAACTTTTTGTAGAAGGAGCTCCCAAGCCTCTTGTAAAAGTTGCAGTATCTAAATTATTCCAGTTGGTTGTGCCCGCAATTCCATTTTCATTACCAACCCAACGTGCATCGGGTCCAATATCGCTAAATAAAATAGTGTTGGGTGCAATGTTTCTCATGGTTTGTTCAAAACGTTTCCAATCATATATTTGTTTTTTACCATTTGGACCTTCTCCATTAGCACCATCCCACCAAAATTCAAAAAATGGTCCGTAGTTGCTTACAACTTCTTTCATCATATTAATAAAAACGTCATTGTATTTTGCTGTTCCGTAATCAGGATGATTTCTATCCCAAGGAGATAAGTACACACCCATTTTTAAACCATACGTTTTACAAGCTATACTTAATTTTTTTAATACATCTCCATTGCCATTTTCCCAAATACTTTGTTTAACAGTATGGTTAGAAAATTTGCTTGGCCACAAACAAAAACCATCGTGATGTTTAGCTGTTAGTATAATGCCTTTTGCACCGGCTGCTTTAGCAATTTTGCACCATTGGTTACAATCTAATTGTGTTGGATTAAACAGTTCTGCTTTTTCTTTTCCGCTGCCCCATTCTTCTCCTGTAAATGTGTTGGGGCCAAAATGTACAAACAAATAAAATTCCATATCCTGCCATTGTTTTTGTGCATTGGTAGGTAAAGGAAAATTTTCTTGAGCTTGTGTTGAAAGAAATAATAATGTGAGTGAAATAAAGAATAACTTTTTCATACCTCAATACTAAAGAATTAATAACAAATAAATACGGTTTATAAAAGATTAATGAAAGCATAATTTATAATAAGCAGGCTTTACCTTTGCAGCAAAAAATAAGTAATATGGAATATAGAATAGAAAAAGATACTATGGGCGAAGTAAAAGTTCCTGCCCATGTTTATTGGGGTGCACAAACTGAACGCAGTGTAGAAAATTTTAAAATTGCACCGGATATTAATAAAATGCCTAAGCCAATTATTGAGGCATTTGCTTATTTAAAAAAAGCAGCAGCCATTACCAATTTTGAAGCAGGTGTTTTAAGTGAAGAAAAGAAAAATGCTATTGCAGAAGTGTGCGATGAAATTTTAACAGGAAAATTAGACGATCAATTTCCGTTGGTGGTTTGGCAAACAGGAAGTGGCACACAAAGTAATATGAATGTAAATGAAGTAGTTGCTTACCGTGCTCATGTTATTAAAGGTGGTGCATTAACAGATAAAGAAAAATTTTTACATCCTAATGATGATGTAAATAAATCACAATCAAGCAACGATACTTTTCCTACAGCTATGCATATTGCTGCATATAAAATGTTGGTTGAAACAACTATTCCCGGAATTGAAAAACTACGCAACACACTTGCCGAAAAAAGTAAAGCATTTATGCATGTGGTTAAAATAGGAAGAACACATTTTATGGATGCAACACCATTAACTGTTGGGCAAGAATTTAGTGGTTATGTTTCTCAATTAAATCACGGATTGAAGGCTATAAAAAACACTTTGACACATTTAAGTGAGTTGGCTTTAGGCGGAACTGCTGTTGGCACAGGAATTAATACACCAAAGGGTTACAGCGAAAACGTTGCAAAAAATATTGCACAATTAACAGGCTTGCCTTTTATTACTGCCGAAAATAAATTTGAAGCATTAGCAGCACACGATGCTATTGTTGAAGCACACGGAGCATTAAAAACTGTTGCAGTTAGTTTAATGAAAATTGCTAACGATATTCGTATGCTTTCTTCAGGTCCACGTAGCGGCATTGGCGAACTGTTTATTCCAGATAATGAACCCGGAAGTTCTATTATGCCGGGCAAAGTAAATCCTACACAATGCGAAGCTTTAACAATGATTGCTGCACAAGTTTTAGGTAATGATGTTGCTATTAATATTGGTGGTGCAACAGGGCATTTTGAATTGAATGTTTTTAAACCTGTTATGATTTATAACTTTTTACACAGTGCAAGATTAATTGGTGAAGGATGTATTTCTTTTAACGATAAATGTGCTGTGGGCATTGAACCTATTGAAGCCAATATTAAGAAACATGTTGATAATAGTTTAATGTTAGTTACTTCATTAAATACAAAAATTGGCTATTACAACGCAGCAGCTATTGCACAAGATGCACACAAACGTGGTATTACTTTAAAACAAGCTGCTTTAGAATATAAATTGAAAGGATTAGATTTTGAACACATGACTGAACAACAATTTAATGAATGGGTTGTACCTGCTAATATGGTAGGAGAGTTGAAGTAAGAAATTTATCTGAATTTTTTATCATCCCGAGAATATAAACTTCTTGGGATGTTTTATTTTATTCTCTGTATATAACAAAATCAGCCCTTTGAATAGGGTATTTATATTTACTTTTATAAGAGTATTCCTAAACTAAGATTAATTGTTTGAGAAGATTTTTCACTTCGTTTGAAATAATGCGAGGGAAGCGAGAAAATGACAATGAGAAATCTGGTTATTATTTTCTTATTCGTTATTGCGAATTACGAAAGCAATGTGGTAATCTCTTCTGCAAATGTTGGCGAATTTTATAAACATTAATAACGGCTAAAAACCAATTCATTTTTTTTTGAGTTAGCTTTTCTTTTAATTTCATTCTATGAAAATTACTTTCTTCTCAGCCCAACCATACGATAAAAAATTCTTTAATGAATGTAATAAAACATTCGGTTTTGATTTACAGTTTTTAGAAGTTCAGTTAAATGAACAAACCGTTAATGTAATTGAACAAACCAATGCCGTATGTGTTTTTGTAAACGATAAAGTAAATGCAACGGTAATAGAAACATTAGCTGCTAAAAATGTTTCAATAATTGCTTTACGTTGTGCAGGTTTTAATAATGTTGATTTAGAAGCAGCAAAAAAATACGGTATTAAAGTGTGTAGAGTTCCTGCCTACTCTCCCGAAGCAGTTGCAGAACATGCATTGGCAATGATACTTACCCTTAATAGAAAAACGCATAAAGCATATAACAGAGTTAGAGAGCAAAATTTTTCTTTAAACGGTTTATTGGGTTTTAATATATACAAAAAAACTATTGGTGTTATTGGTACCGGAAATATTGGTAAAGCATTCTGTAAAATAATGTTAGGCATGGGTTGCAGAGTAATAGCTTTTGATATTATTGCCAATAAAGAAATAGAAACATTAGGTGTAGAATATTTGCCATTGATAAATGTATTGCAACAATCTGATATTATTTCGTTACACTGCCCTTTGAATGAACAAACAAAACACATCATCAATCAACAAACTATTCAATTAATGAAAACCGGCGTAATGCTTATTAATACAAGTAGAGGTGCATTAATAGATACTAAAGCAGTTGTAGATGCCTTAAAAAATGTAAAGCTTGGTTATTTAGGAATTGATGTATATGAGCAAGAAGAAAAATTGTTTTTTAAAGATTTGTCTGAAAATATTATTGAAGATGATTTAATACAAAGACTCATGAGTTTCCCGAATGTATTGGTTACAGCACATCAGGCATTCTTTACTAAAGAAGCCATTGAGCAAATAGCTTTCACTACTTTAAACAGTGTTAAAATATTATGTGAAAATAAAATTCCTGAAAACAAGGCAATATTATTAACCTAATTTTATTCTTTATTACTGTAATTTAGTTTTAAGTTTATATTCAATGCACAAAAAAATAATCATTATACTTTCGGTTATTGTAGCAGTACTATTCTTTGCTTGTTCAAAAGAATATAGTTATGAAAGCGGTAACGGTTTAGGCGGTTACGCAACAGGTAGTTTAAAAGATTCATTAGGGAACTGTCAAGATATTGCCGTAAACGGAACATATACAGTAGATAGTATTATGACCGATAGCAACTATGCAATCATAAAATTAAATATTACTTCTATTGGCAAATACAAAATAAATACCGATACAGTAAATGGTTTTTGGTTTAACGATTCTTCTTATGTATTAACATCGGGCATACAAACCATTAAAATAAAAGCACATGGAAAACCTATATTACCTATGCTTACAACATTTACTGTAAATTTTGATTCTACTACTTGTATGTTTAGTGTTCCTATAACAAGTGCCAGTGGTTTAACATCTAATTATTTTCCTACAACCGCTAATAGCAATTGGACATATATAAACTCTTCAAGCTTAGATACTGTAAGAGTTACAGCAACAAATACAACTTATTTAATTGGCAGTAGTTCTTATGTAAAATTTGTAGATTCTGATAATGATTCTGCTGGTTATAGAAATGATGGATCTGGTAATTATTATGCTTACAGGTTTTTAGATGCCAGTGCCACTGCGGCAATTGAATATATATTTTTAAAAGATAATGTTCCAATAGGTACAACTTGGGAAACTCCAGAAGCTGTTACTACTTTTTTAGGGGCAGCATCAAAAATAAAATACAAATACACTATCATAAATACCGGTACATCTTTAACAGTTAATGGTACAACATATAATAATGTAATTAAAGTAAGATTAGATTATTATTATTTTGTAAGTGGAGCTTATCAAGCAACGCCTGCTTATTCTCAGTACGATTATTATGCACAAGGTGTTGGTTTAATTAGTAGTGAAACTATTAATTTTTCTCCAACCATATATAAATCAATACAACGATATCAGGTGTATTGATTTATAATGAAGAATATAATGAATGAACAAAGCCTCGCATTTGCGAGGCTTTGTTATACTATAATGAAATGTAAAAACTAAACGGCAAAACTTTCACCGCATCCACAACTTCGGCTGGCATTGGGGTTGCTGAAATAAAATCCTTTTCCATTTAATCCGTCACTAAAATCTAATTCGGTATTTACTAAGTATAAAAAACTTTTTAAATCTGTAACTACTTTTAAACCATTGTGTTCAAAAACCTGATCCATTGGTTTTGTTTCGTTATCAAAATCTAATTTATAACTTAAGCCGCTACAGCCTCCGCCAACAACTCCAACACGTAAAAAATAATCAGCATTATTGGCAATGCCTGCTTCTTCCATAAGTTTTAAAACTTTGTTTTTTGCTTTATCACTTACTAATATTCCGTTATCTGTTGCTGTCATTATTATTAAATGTAGAAATTTAAATTTCAAATGCAAGTAAGCATTCAAAATTTAATATTTAAAATAATTTTAATGTACTCCTTTTTCTTCAAATACTAATTCTTCTAAACCGTTTTTCTTTCTATAATCGTTAATAGCTGCTTTAATTGCATCTTCTGCTAAAACTGAACAGTGAATTTTTACAGGAGGAAGATTTAATTCTTCTACAATATCCATGTTATCAATCTTTACTGCTTCATCAACAGATTTTCCTTTTAACCATTCTGTTGCTAAAGAGGATGATGCAATGGCAGAACCGCAACCAAATGTTTTAAACTTAGCATCTTTAATAATGCCGGTTGCTTCATCTACTTCAATTTGTAAACGCATTACATCTCCGCACTCGGGGGCACCTACTAAACCTGTGCCAACTGTTTTGCTTGCTTTATCAAGCGTACCAACGTTTTTAGGGTTGCTGTAGTGATCTATAACTTTTTCTGAATATGCCATAATTTTATATTTTATGTTTTGAATTTTGAATGAAGAGAATAATTGAAGTTTCAATTCAAAAATTTATAACTCAACATTCAAGATATATATTAATGGTGTGCCCACTCAATACTGTTTAAATCAATTCCTTCTTTGTACATTTCCCAAAGCGGACTCATTTCTCTTAATTTTAAAACGGTTTCGCTAATGGCTTTAATAGTGTAATCAATTTGTTCTTCGGTTGTAAAACGACTTAATCCAAAACGCAAACTGCTGTGTGCTAAATCATCACCTAGCCCTAATGCTTTTAATACATAACTTGGTTCTAATGATGCAGAAGTGCAGGCAGAGCCTGAGCTTAATGCAATGTTTTTATTAAAGCCCATCATTAAGCCTTCTCCTTCAACGTATTTAAAAGAAATATTGGCTACATGTGGTAAACGATGTTCTGTATTTCCGTTTACATAAGCTTCTTCTAATTGTAATAATGCATTTTCTAATTTATTGCGAAGCTGGCTAATACGTTTGGTATCTTCTTCCATTTCTAAACGGCATAGTTCGCAAGCTTTGCCAAAGCCAACAATGCCCGGAACGTTTAGAGTTCCACTACGCATACCACGTTCGTGGCCACCGCCATCCATTTGTGCAGTAACTTTTACACGAGGGTTTTTACGGCGAACATATAATGCACCAATTCCTTTTGGGCCGTACATTTTATGACCTGAGAAAGTAAGTAAATCTATTCCGTCTTTAATTACATCAACCGGAATTTTTCCTACTGCTTGTGTAGCATCTGTAAAGAAAAGAACGCCGTGTTTTTTTGCAATGGCTGAAATTTCTTTAACAGGTTGTATTACACCAATTTCGTTATTGGCATACATAATGGCTATTAAAATAGTAGTAGGTTTAATGGCTGCTTCTAGTTCTTTTAAATCAATTAAACCATCTTCTTTTACGCTTAAGTAAGTTACTTCTCCGCCGGCTTTTTCAATATGTTTGCAAGTATCTAAAACGGCTTTGTGTTCTGTAACTGCTGTAATAATATGATTGCCTTTTGAAGCGTACATTTCAAATACACCTTTAATGGCAAGATTATCTCCTTCGGTTGCACCTGAAGTAAAAATAATTTCTTTAGGATCTGCACTTATTAATTTGGCTACTTGTTCACGTGCATAATCAACAGCTTCTTCTGCTTCCCAACCAAAGGGATGGTTGCGGCTGGCTGCATTGCCAAAATGTTCGGTAAAATAAGGTATCATTGCTTCCAATACTCGGGGATCCATTGGAGTAGTGGCATTGTTATCTAAATAGATTGGTAACTTCAACATAATGTAGTCTGTTTAAAAGCGTTTTTATGAAAAGCAAAAATACGGGAAAGAGCTTCATAAATTTGTATTTGAAAGTTATTGAAACAGGCTTTTTCCTATTATCGAAATTAAAAAATACATCTCATGCTTAAAGTTGAACATATTGGTATTGCTGTTAAAGATTTTTCTCAATCTATTTCTGTATATGAAAAACTGTTAAATACTATTTGTTATAAAAAAGAAACGGTTGAAAGTGAAAAAGTGAATACTGCTTTTTTTATGCAGGGAGAAACAAAAATTGAATTATTAGAAAGTATTGATAAAGAGGGTGTTATTGCAAAATTTATTGAGAAGAAAGGAGAGGGATTGCACCATATAGCTTTTGAAACAAATAATATTGAAGCAGAAATGAAACGCTTAAAAGAGGAAGGTTTTGTTTTGCTGAATGATATGCCGAAACGCGGTGCCGATAATAAATTGGTTTGTTTTCTGCATCCTAAAAATACAAATGGTGTGTTGGTTGAATTGTGCCAAACTATAGGATAGTTGGTAGCTGTGTTATTGGTGTAAAAATATGTTCTATTATTATAAATCTTTTTTTTCTTGTAGCTTATAGCATAACAACCAAATTAAACCTGTAAATATTAATGTGCATACTAATTGTATGGGTATGGCGGTTATTGCAGCTTCATAAGCATCTCTCATATCTTTTCCAAAACCTCCGGCAAAAGCGGGCACGGGAATTAGTTCATCGCTCATTTCAAAAGGAAGAAATTTATAAGCATGTGTTTGCAATTTCCATTTTAAATAAGAAACTAAAATATTTTCTACAATTAAACTGTAAAATAAAAATACACCCAATGCTATAAATGCTTTTTTGATTAAATAACCTAATAAAAATGCGATACTTAATTGGGCAAAGCTTTGTATAAAAAATAGTGGAATATATTGCAGTTGTTCTGCCCATCTGGCTAAATGTCCATCATCAAAATAAACTCCCAAACTCACAGAAACGAATGTGTAAATAATAGTTGTAATGAGTGATATGATAACTATATCCATCATTTTTGCGGTTATAAATTGTTGTCTGCTCCAGCCATCTATAATATTTTGTCTATGCGTTTTATATGTGTATTCGTTGCTGATAAGCATAATAACCAGAATGGCAGGAATAGATATAAAAAAGGAAGAAAAATAGGCTGTTGTATGCCATGCCTCCGGAAACTCAAAAGGGTTGCCAAACAACATTTTTGCTATTTGTGAGAGGGCTTCTTTTTTATCAGCAGTTCTTACCAGTGTATGATTGTAAATGGTTCCTATAATTAAATTAACACCGGGATAGGTTAATGCTACAATACTAAACATCCACCAAAATGCCGGATAGCGTTTTATTTTAAGCCATTCTATTTTTATTAATTGAAGCATAAATATTTTTTAAGGTTAGTTGTTGGTTAGTTCAAAAAATTTAGTTTCTAAGCTTTTCTTTTTTTGTGTAAGTAAGTTTAAGGTTACGCCATTGTTAAAACAATATTTATTAATAGCATCTAATTGTGCGGTGCCTTGCGGGTAAAATAATTGAATGGTGTGTTGCTCTTCAATCAATTTTGTAAAGCCGCTCATGGTATTTAAAATTTGTATTAATGTTTTTTTGTTTGTTGCACTTACTTCAACAATATCTTCATTGGCAAGTACTTCATTTACATTTCCATTAACCAATAAATTTCCTTTTTTTAATATGGCTACATGTGTACAAACTTTTTCTACTTCGTCTAATAAATGGCTTG
Source organism: Bacteroidota bacterium (assembly GCA_018267705.1). Taxonomy (GTDB): domain Bacteria; phylum Bacteroidota; class Bacteroidia; order Chitinophagales; family Chitinophagaceae; genus CW01. The sequence goes on from JAFDXX010000004.1 coordinate 323,490, forward strand.
CCATAATTATAGTTTTACCTTGTTGTGCCAACTTTTTAATTAGTTCTCTTATTTCGGCAATACCAACAGGGTCTAAACCATTGGTGGGCTCATCTAACACCAATACATCGGGGTTGCCAAGTAATGCTGCTGCAATAGCTAAACGTTGTTTCATACCTAAACTATAAGTGCTGAATTTGCTGTTTTTGCGTTGTGAAAGATTGACTGTTTCTAAAACTTCATCTATATCGTTTTCATTTCCTCTGCCACTTATGGCTTGTGTAATTTTTAAATTATTTACAGCAGAAAGATAATGGTAGAAATTAGGTGTTTCAAGTAAAGAGCCAATTTTTGTTTTATAATTTTGCGGGTTATTTTCAAACCATAAAAAATTTCCGGTATTGGCTTTTAAAATATCTAAAATAATTCCGAGTGTGGTGGTTTTGCCGCTTCCATTGGGTCCTAATATTCCATAAACACAACCTTGGGGCACATTAAATGATACATTGTTTAATGCATGTATTTTTCCGTATTGTTTGCTTAAATTATTTACTGAAAGAATTTGGTGCATAATTAATATTTATATTGTGTAGCATTGAAGTTAGGTATTGTTAATTTTTTCTAATCCATTTTTTTATAACTCTAATGGGTTTGCCGTTGCTTTTGCTTACAGAAAAAGTTTCATCATAATCCCAAATCATTGTGGGTATATCATTTTGGTGCATTACGGTTGTTACATCTTGTAAATAATTATTGCGATACTTTTGTTTTACGGTATTTATAACACCTGTTTCAGTACATATTAAAGGCATATTATTGTTATTGCACCATTGTTTTGTTGCACTTATTTTTTCATTTATATATTCAATTGTTGCTTCGTGATAGTATTTTTTATAATTATCTTCTACTACTGTGCCTTTTGCTTTATTGGGCATGGCAGGCATTTTATTGGCATTGTATGGATAAGGAAGTTTTTGAATAAAAGTTTTATCTGCACTCCAATCTGCTCCTTGATGTGTGAATATGTACGGCTCGTAGAAATGAAAAGTGTATAAAATTTTATCATCGGGTAGGCGATATAATTCTTTCAATTCATCAATATTATTATAGTTAGTTCCTCCTACAATATAAATTCTGTTCTGATCTTCGTAACGTATGTATTGTACAAGTTTGGTTGCAATATCTTTCCATTTATAAGGTTCTAAAGTAGGTTCATTATAAATTTCAAAAAACAATTTATCGTAACCTTGATTTCTGAATTGATTTTGTACTTGTTTCCAAATCCATGCTACTCTGTCAAATTCTGTATAAGCGTTATCGGGGTTTAACTTACCATAATGATAGGTTATAATTAAATTTAATTTAAGATTTTGACAAGTGATAAAAATGCTTTGTAGTTTTTGTAAAATTTCTGTTGTAAGGTTTGATGATTGTGGTTGCATAAACATATCAAACGCAATAGGCAAACGAACTGTAGCGTAATGTGCTTTAGCAATTTTTTGTAATTTTTCGGTTAGGTTTGTATTTAATAATTGCTCAGGGGTTGCCCAAGTATGTTCAAACCAAGATAGGTTTATACCTGCACCCAAACTTCTTCTAATTGTTTCAATATTTTTTTCCTTTTTTAGTTTTGCACTATATGTGGATAGTGAAAACATACAAATAGAAGTTATTAAGACTATTCGTTTTATTATTGTATAAATCATGTACATAGTTATTTTCACGTAATATTGAACTTAGCCATACCGTACCTAAATTATGCTAATTAACAACAAGTTTTCTTATGTAAATATAGATAAGGAAACATTTGCAGAAGACCTAAATAAAAAAGGAGCCTACTACGCAAATGTTGTTACGTGGACTATTCTCTTTTCTTTACCATTGTTTTGGTTATTAGATTATTTGTTTTTACAAGATAATTGGACAAAACTATTTGTAGCCAGATTGCTTGTTACAATAGTTACTTATGCAATTTATATTTTTAGTAAAAGAATTGGTTGGTCTTCTACAAAAACTGTAGTTGTATTTATTACGCTTCATGTAATTGTACATTCATTTGTTTGCGGCGTGGTATCATTAAGTAGTATAATGCCATATTTTTTAGTGTTTTCGGTATTTATGTTATTAATTAATGTTACATTGTTTTGGCCTGTTCGGTATCCTATTTTTCTATGCTTACTTTCTTACTTTATTATTATTTTATTATTTGCAGGAAAAGATAGAATAGATAAATACGAGTTGTTAGTTAATCATGGCGGAGCAGTATATTTTATTTTATCGGCATTTTCATGTTTGGTTGCTTATAACCGATATGTAGTTTTAAAAAGAGATATTGCCCGAAATATATTAATAGATGAAGCCAATAATAAACTACTACTTCAAAACGAAAAAATCAGCGATCAAAAATATGTTATTGAAGATGCCAACCGAAAACTTAAAACTTTAAACGATTATAGGCACAATACCATGAATATTTTGCTGAACGATTTTAAAAATTTTACCGGCTCTATTGAAATGTCTCTCGGTTTATTGCATAATAATTCTGAAAACATAACAGCAGAACAAAAAGAAATATTAAACTATATACAAACCGGAAATGAAAAATTAAGATACCTTTCTGAAAAATTAGCAAATAGTGCCGATAGAGACGAAGCTAAAGTAGATTTTAATTACGAACGTTTTGATGTTGGCCCCGTTGTAGAAAAAGCAGTAATGGATATTGCTGCCGATGCTGCACAAATGAAACAAATTAATTTGCAATTACATTTAGCACCAATGGCAATAATGGTTTATTTAGATAAATTATTTTTTACACAAGTATTGTTTAAGTTATTAAACAATGCTACACGCCACGCACAAAGCGGATCAATAATTACCATACATACCAATCATACAAATGATAAGTGCATTATTGAAGTAATTAATGTTGGAAAATTGATTGGTAAAGAAAAAATGGACGAATTATTTAACAAACTACAACCCTACAAACCACTTAGCAATGCTGTTGCTAATGATGATGATATGGGGCTTGCAGTAGCCAAAAAACTAACCGAAACTATGGGAGGAATTTTTACCTATAACAGTAACACAACAACAGGTAATTACTACCGCATAGAATTTAATAGTACCCATTAAATTGAATATTTATGAGAACTAAATTTTTTATTGTATTAGCTTTTATGTTAAGCGTTTGCAGCTTTGTAAATGCACAGAGTGAACGCACGTTTGATGCTATGGGTTATGATGATGCCACCATAACCGGTATTCAAGGTTCATTAAGCTACTTCTTAAAAATAAAACCAGATGATGATGTAAATAACAGCAAATTGGTTTTACAAATTAGAGCTTCGCAGGTATTAAATCCACGAAATTCTTTTTTAATTGTATATTTAAAAGATCAAGCAGTTTGGACGCAGCCCATCGTTACATCTGCGGTAGATACGATGTTTACCATTGTAGTACCTCTCAGCAGAAAATTTTTGCAACCCGATGCACGATTTATAAAAGTAAAAGTTGGGGCTAAAATGAGTGTGGGTGATGAATATTGTAAAGATGTAGATAACCCTGCATGTTGGATAGCAGTAAAAAATACTTCATACTTAGCAGCTACTTACCAAACAAACTCTATATACAAACGTAGTTTAAAAGAATGGATACAAGAATATAAATCTGTATATACACCCGCAGCCGGAGATTTAAACGATTTAACTGCCGGCGGTTTAGTTTATACTTTACTTAAACAAGGTGGTTTAAAAAATGTATATACCGGCACCTATCAACCACAAGATACTTTACCGGCCGGTATTGTTTGTGGCTTACCCGATAAACTTCCATACTCTGTTAAACAAGCAATACCTTCTTTATCTCAAGGTCAGGGTTTAATTGCATTGGCAAGAATTAATATTGGTACCGAATCAAAAACCGTATTAGTTATTACCGGTGCCGATGCAGCAGGCTATACAAAAGCTATTAATGTATTGGCAAGTAATAAAAGATTAAGCAGTGCCTTTACAGAAAAAATGATTTTACAAGAAGCCGTAACAAGTAATGTTTCGATAGATAACCCTTCTCCATTAATTATGACATTAGATGATATTGGTGCCAACGCTGCACTAATGGAAGGTATTGGAGCATTGCAACAAAAATATACTTTCTCTTTAACTGAATTTAATGCCATTCCAAGTAAACTTACTTTTCATTTAGAAAGTTATTTCTCTGTTTTAAAACCCGATGATAGAGGTTTTTTAAATATATACTTAAATGAAAATTTAATTTATAATGCTTCATTAGCCGACAGGCCTAATTTTATTGATGATATAGATTTGAAACCATACTTGTTAAGTAAGTTTAATACACTGTTAGTTGAATTTAGATTTCACCCCGGTACCAACATTTGTAAAGATGGGTTTAGTAACTTTTTTGCATTTGTAAATACTAAAACATCAACCCTCACTTTTTCGGGAGAAAGAGAAAACAAGTTTATCAGCTTTTTTAACTTCCCTGCAGAGTTTAGACGTACACCCACAAAAGTTGTAATATCTCCACGTTTATTTAATTCAAATGTTGTGTCTTCTGTAGGAGAAATTATCTATCAGTTAAACGCACCAATAAAAACAGATTTTAATAAACTAATTGTACCTCAATTGGTTTCTTCAGAAAAAGCAAATATTGATGAATTAAAAGGCTATAACCTTATTGCCCTATTAAGTCGCGGAGATAAATTTGTATCTAATTTTTCTCAATTGCCAATTAAGTTTGATAAAGATTTTCAAATTTATAAAGACAGCAAAGGGTTACTTACTTATAATTTAAACGATTTTTCAAATAGTGGGTTAGCTCAAATTTTTAAAGAAAGAGGAAGCACCGTTTTATTAGTAACCGCATTGGGAGATAGTTTACAAAAAGAAGCTTTTGAAAGTGTAATTAAAAACTTCAGTACACAAATAACAGAAATTGAAAGCAATGTTTGTTTTGCCAACAGTGGCGGATACAGCAAATACTTCTTTAAAATGCCCGAAGATTCTAGTTCTGTATTATATAAAGGAGAAAGAAATGCCTGGTTAGATTTTTGGAACACTTACAAACTTTGGATATTAGGAATTTTAATTATACTATTAATTTTAGGTTTCTACTATGTACGCGGTAAGGTTAAAAAATCTCAGGAAATTGTTTAATAGCAAAATTATTTAATACAATATTCAAATGAGCCGTTGTGCATTGCATTATATGGTAGCTGAAGGCTCTTTTCAACAAGAGCATTTAGAAGAAATATTAGATATTTCTAATACCTATAACTATGCACCTATTAAAACCGCATTAATCTTTGGTTTCTTAGTTAGAAAAGATTATATAGCATTTTTAGAAAAACACGGCAAAACAGTAGTAGATGTAAGAGCAGAAGAATTAGATGAAACTTATATTAACCAATGTGATATACAACACTTAAATTCTTTTCTTTATTTACCATTAAAAAAAGATATTGATGGAAGTTTAATTGTAGCCGCCGCAGACCCGTTTGATGAAAAATTAGAAAAAAGTTTAGTTGTTCATTTTAAAACAAATATAAAATTAGTAGCCGCATCAGACCTTGATATTACTTGGCTTTCGCATAAAATACGTGGCGAGTTTCATGTAAAAGAAGCAGTATTTAGTTTAATGCGTAAAGACCCGGCAAGTTCAGGACTGGTAACGTTTACAGATGCACAGCTTATTTTCATTTTTTCTTTTATAGGTGTATTGTTTGTACTACTGTTTTTATTTTTTGTACCCACATTTATTACGTTAAACCTGCTATCCAGTTTTCTCTTTTTATTCTCAATTACATTTAAACTTTATTTGGCTTTAAAAGGCTCAATGAGTGAGTTGCATGAAGCAGTAACAAAAGATGATATTAAAAGAGTAGAAATTGATACACTACCTGTTTACACCATTTTATTACCGGTGTATAAAGAAGATAAACTGATACGTAAACTAATTTGGAACTTAAGAAGTTTAGATTATCCACGAGAAAAATTAGACGTAAAATTATTAATTGAAGAAGATGATGATAAAACATTGAATGCTGTACGAAGCCTTGACTTTCCGGCAAACTTTGAAGTTATTGTAGTGCCTTTTCACATGCCTAAAACAAAACCCAAAGCTTGCAATTACGGGTTACATTTTTCAAGAGGAGAATTACTAACTATTTATGATGCGGAAGATGTACCAGATTCTGATCAATTAAAAAAAGTAGTAATGTTATTCCGTAAACTTCCTGAAGAGTTTGTGGTAGTACAAGGTGCATTAAACTACTTCAATAAAAATGAAAACTTCCTTACAAGAATGTTCACTTTAGAATATTCTTATTGGTTTGATTATATGCTTACAGGTTTAGAAACTTTAGATGTTCCTATTCCTTTAGGCGGTACATCTAATCATTTTAAATTACACCGTTTAATTGAATTGGGTGCTTGGGATCCTTTTAATGTAACTGAAGATGCAGACCTTGGTGTGCGTGTGTATGATAAGCAATATAAAGTAGGTGTTGTAAACAGTACAACATTAGAAGAAGCCAACAACGAACCTTTTAATTGGATACGTCAAAGAAGCAGATGGATTAAAGGTTACATGCAAACGTATTTAGTACACATGCGTAATCCTATAAAACTTATTCAAAGAATAGGATGGGGTGGCTTTTTTGGATTCAACTTCTTTATTGGAGGTACTGCATTTACATTCTTATTATATCCTGTATTGTTATTGTTTTTTATTTTATATGTAATTTTTGATTTTGGTTTTGTACGAAAGTTATTTCCCGATTGGGTATTATATATTTCAATTTTCAACTTTATTGCGGGTAACGTATTAATGGTATATGTAAATATGTTAGCTGTATTTAAAAGGCGTTATTACGAATTAATTTTATTTGCCATAATGAATCCGGTATATTGGTTAATGCACTCAATAGCAGCGTATAAAGGATTATGGCAATTAATTGTAAAACCGTTTTATTGGGAAAAAACAAATCACGGATTATCTAAAATGTCTTCTGCAAGTGTAGTTAATACGGCACCCGCAGCATAGTTATGAGTTTTTTAAAAAAATACATATCAATATTTTTAGGCTTATTCATGCTGGTATATTATATACTGTTAGCATGGTTAATACACCGTACAGGTTACGAACATTCAGAGGCATTATTTCATGCAGAAAAAATAAAATTACTTTTTGAAGCAGATGAAAATACACTCTTAACTATTGGTACAACCTTCCCAAGTATAGTGTTTTTATCATCGGTAGTATTTACTCCATTTGGTTATCCCTTTGCACCGGTATTAGCATCAATAGTATTTACAAGTTTATTGTTTTATATGTTGATGAATGATTTTTCAAAATCTAGTTTACCACGTCGTGTTTTTTTACCTATGTTGTTATTACTGTTTATGTTTCATCCGGGTATATTATACGCAGCTGCATCAGGCAGAGGCGTAGCAGCAATTATGTTGTTTTTTTATTTGGTGTTTAGAAGTTTATTCAGATACTATCAAACACAAACAACTTTTTATTTGTCAATGGCAAGTATTTATTTAACCTGCTTGGTATTTTGCGATTTTAATTTTATTTGGTTACTATTTGCTTTCTTCCCTTTTATATTTTTAGTATCGTTAGATGGATTGAAAATTAATAGAGAGCAACCACCTATTATTCAATATTTTGAAACATTAAACAACCGCTCTCAAAGAAGAAAATTAGTAAACAGAACGGTAGCTATTTATATTGTTATTTTTTTATTGCCTTTTGGTGCACTGTTTTTATTTAGAACATTAAACTATTACCATGCCGGTGATGCAACTTATTTTTTAACCAGCCAATATGCTAATTGGCATGTTACCGGAAGTGAATCAATAGGGTCATTAATTGCAACAAAGTATATTGATCATACAGTTATTGAACAACACCAAATGATTTATCAGGTGTATGTTTTGTTACTAACGCCATTATTAATTTTAGTTTTCTTTTTGTATAAAGGAAATTTATACGAATTATTTACAGTATTGGCTCCATTTATATTAATGGCCGTTGTTTTGATTGATGTACAGAAATATATTACAATTGAATATTATCTTATTTTTTTAGCACTTGCATTAGTGAGTTTGTGTTATTATGCCGGTAAAAAATATAAATCTAAAATATTATATCCTATAATAATGGCGGTTACCTTGTTAAATATTTTTACGGGTATTTATTATTTTAAGAAAACGGTAGATAGAGAAGAAGTTTCTTTCTTTTCAACGTTAAAAAACGTAAAACAATGGAAAGAAGAAAGAGCGAATAGTGAAGAATATATACTTGCTGCTTACATATCTGATATAACCGATGATACACATAAAATTTTGATGGATGATGCGGCTGCTTATAAAGTAATGGCACACTTACGATCGTTAAAACCCGTTATTATGCCTGTAAATAATAACTTTATTACTATTGCCGAAAATCCAAAAGCAGGTGCAAGATTTTTATGTGTAGCAAAAGATAATAACCTGCTGAAATCTTTTACAGTATTGAATGAATATAATAGAACATTAATGGAAAACCGAAGACAGCTAAGTACTAAGTTAATGTTTGAAACAAAAAATTGGGCTATATATAAAGTTTTGAATGATTAATGTTTTACTGCTTTAATCATTCTATCTTTCCCTTGTAAATCTTTTTTTAGTTCGCAGTTAAATGAATGTTGTTGAAACATGGTTACAACTTCTTTACCTAATGCTTCATTAATTTCTACAAAAATTTTTCCGTTATTGTTTAAGTGAGTAGTGGCAAATGCTACAATTTTTTCGTAAAAAATTAAAGCGTTCGTACTCGGTGCAAATAAAGCAACATGAGGCTCATATTCCATTACATTTTTTGGGATATTATTTTTTTCTTCAATAGCAATGTAAGGAGGATTGCTTACAATAATATCAAACTTTGGGAATTCATTCCAATTGGTTTCATCTAAAAAATTATTTTGCTTAAAATGAATATTTGTGTTTTGTATGCTTGCATTTTTTTTTGCAACCACTAATGCTTCGTTACTTACATCTATTGCATGGATATTTAATATTGGCAAACTTTTTTTTATACTAATTGGTATGCAACCGCTACCTGTACCAATATCTATAACAATTAAAGGTGTTGTATTTGTTTTATATTCTTCAATAATCCAATTAGCTAACTCTTCTGTTTCTGGTCTGGGTATTAAAACATTTTCATCAACATATAGTTTCATTCCCGCAAACCAACATTCATTTAAAATATATTGAATAGGTTTATGCTGCAACAATTGGTTGGTTATACTGGTTAATTTTTTTATTTGAATTTCGTTAAGTGTAGCTTGTTTATTAATTAATCTGTCAATTTTATTTAATTGACTAATATGTTCAATAGCCCAATTAGCAATTGAAAAAGCTTCATTGTTTTCGTAAACATTTTGCAGTTGAGTAATTAAATTTTGGTATGCTTTTTCTACTAACATGCTGCAATAATAATATTGTTCTGTTATTTTTGTTTAATTCATTATGTTGAACAGCCAATATACACAAGATGTTTTTTTTATGCAACGTTGTTTGCAGTTAGCTGTATTGGGTAAAGGTTGGGTAGCTCCAAATCCAATGGTAGGTGCTGTTTTGGTATATAATAATAAAATAATTGGTGAAGGGTATCATGAACAATATGGTAGCAATCATGCAGAGGTAAATTGTATTAATAGTGTTACAAATAATAATATTCACTTAATTGAAAAATCGGTTTTGTATGTTTCTTTAGAGCCTTGTAATCATTTTGGTAAAACACCACCATGCACTAATCTTATTCTTCAACATAAAATAAAAAAAGTGGTCATTGGGTGTACAGATAGTTTTGAAAAAGTAAATGGTGCAGGCATTCAAAAATTAAGAGATAATGGTGTTGATGTAATGATAAATATTTTGGAAGAAGAGTGTAAAGCTATAAATAAAAGATTCTTTGTTTTTCATAAAGAAAAGAAACCCTATATTATTTTAAAATGGGCACAAACAGCAAATAAAAAAATAGCATTGCATGGCAATGAAAGATTATTTATTACCAATGAATTTACGAATCAATTGGTGCATAAATGGAGAGCTGAAGAACAAGCCATAATGGTTGGATTTAATACTGCATTAAAAGATAATCCGCAATTGAATAATAGATTTTGGAGCGGGAAAAACCCTGTGAGATTGTTGATAGATAAGGATTTAAAACTTCCAGATCATTTACATTTATTCAATCAACAACAAAAAACAGTTGTATTCAATCAGCATAAGCAAGAAGAAAAAAACAACCTTTTATTTCAAAAAATAAATAAGGTTGATGATTTGAATGAAATTGTAAATACTTGTTACGAATTAAATATTCAAAGTATTATAATTGAAGGTGGAGCAAAATTATTACAATCATTTATTAAAGAAGGTTTATGGAATGAAGCAAGAGTAATTACGAATAATTCTCTTTTTGTTGAAGATGGTTTATCTGCCCCAGAATTAACTAACTTCAAACTCTCACATCAAGAAAAAATAGTTACAGATATTGTTTCTTATTTTGTAAAACAATAATGCAAAACAATCACAATTTTTTTTATCAAACCATTGCACAAACAGCTATTGCCGAATTTAAAGATAGAGGCAGCAAGTTTATTGCATACAGTTTCCCTATAAATAATAAAGAAGATTTTAAAAAACAATTGAATGAATTAAAAAAAGAACATGCAAAAGCTGCACATTTTTGTTTTGCATATAGGTTAGGTTTACATGGTAACGATTTTAGAGTGAGCGATGATGGAGAACCGGCAGGCAGTGCAGGCAAACCTATTCTAAATCAAATAGACAGTAAACAATTAACTAATCTTGCAGTAATTGTAGTTAGATATTTTGGAGGAACTTTATTGGGTGTTCCGGGATTGATAAATGCATATAAGTCTGCAACAACATTGGCTTTGCAAGTTATACCTATTATACAAAAACCCATTGAAGTAATATATGAATTACAATTTGATTATACTTTAATGAATGAAATAATGCAATTAGTAAAACAACTTAATTGCTCGGTAAGTAAACAAGAAATTCAATTGTTTTGTTTAATGCAATTAGGCGTTCCTAAACAAAGAATAGATGAAATGTTATATAGGTTGAAAAATTTGCATTCTGTTTCTGTTAAAAAAATAGAACTATAGTTTTCCAGTTATTTTATAAACACCATAGCCAACTATTTCTTTAAGAAAACTTCCCCATTCAAAAAAAATAGATGCTTCGGGTATCAAACTTTTAATTGTAAAATTTTTATTATATACCACAAAATCACTGGGGTAAATTATTACGGGAATTTTTGCTTTATCAAAACTTTTCTTTGCTCTAGGCATATGCATAGCAGAGGTAACTAAAACATAAGGTGCTTGTAAATGAACGGAATCTAAAATTTGCTTGCTGTAAATTGCATTCTCATAAGTGTTGCGGGCTTTCCTTTCAAGTAAAATAACACTATCCGGAATACCTGTTTTTAACAATTCTTGTTTTATACCTTGTGCTTCATCAATATTGTTTAATAAAGATCCGCTGCCACCTGTTACTACAATTTTTTGTACAATACCTTGGTGATATAATTGTGCAGTTTGTATAAACCTGTCTCCACTAGCACCTATGTAAAAATTATTTTGTTCATCATATCCGCCAATACCACTTAATAAAATAGCTGCAGAATATTTTTCTCCCTTCAAATTAATTTTAGTTGGCTGCCATGCATTTACCAATTTATTAAATAAAAACGGATTTGTAAACACAATTAATATGAAAACAATGGCAATGTGCAAACGTTTTTTTGTTTTTATATTTTTTGTTATCCAACTCCAAATTAATAAAATAACAACCCACCAAAATGGTATTAAAACAAATAATAAAATTTTTGATAGATAGAAAAACATGTATTATTTATTTAAAACGGTTGCTAACAATTAACTCTTTAGAACTTGCTGTGTAAACGTAAAATCCTTCACCACTTTTTACACCTAACTTTCCTGCCGTAACCATATTTACTAATAATGGACAAGGAGCGTATTTAGTATTTCCAAAACCATTATACAATACATTTAAAATACTTAAGCAAACATCTAAGCCAATAAAATCGGCTAATTGTAAGGGTCCCATTGGATGAGCCATTCCTAATTTCATAATCGTATCAATAGATTCAACATTTGCAATGCCTTCGTATAAACTATAGATAGCTTCATTAATCATAGGCATTAAAATTTTGTTGGCAATAAACCCCGGATAATCATTTACTACACAAGGCACTTTGTTTAATTGTTTGCTTAATGCAACTATTGTTTCGGTAACTGTATTGCCGGTGGCATAGCCGTTTATAATTTCAACTAATTTCATTACAGGTACGGGATTCATAAAGTGCATGCCGATTACTTGTTGTGGTCTTTTGGTAACAGATGCGATTTTAGTAATAGAAATAGATGAAGTATTGCTTGCTAAAATTGCTTCGGGTTTGGCAACTTCATCTAACTGTTTAAAAATCTTCAATTTTAAATCAACATTTTCTGTGGCTGCTTCTACAATTAAATCGGCTTGAGGTATAGCAACAGCAATATCGGTATGTGTTGAAAGATTATTTAATGCAATAGTTTTTTGTTCTGCGGTAACAATATTTTTTTCAACTTGTCTGTCGAAGTTTTTATTAATAGTTGCAACGGCTTTTTCTAATTGTGCAGCACTAACATCAACCAATAAAACTTTAAAACCATGTTGTGCAAATACATGAGCAATACCATTACCCATTGTTCCTGCACCAATAACAGCAACTGTTTGAATCATATTGTATATTTTTAAAAGTGAATTACAAATTGAAAAACGCTAATCGAAAATAGAGTAAGATGGTATAATAACAATCGGATTGTGAAACAAAACTTTTCTACTGTTATTTTAACGTAGTAAAGAATTTGTGGAGAGATGTTTCATTTTATTCAACAAGATAAAACTACGAAACAAATTTCTCTGCCATTAGTGCAGCATTTAAAAATGCAGTAAACTAATTTTTGTTTTTAAAATCACCTCGTTTCCATGCTTTAATAAAATCTGCCCATGCAAGTGGGTTAAGAATGTTCATTGGTGGTAATTGCCCGTTGTAATAGTATTTATTGGCTTGTTGGCGTAACTGAAAATTTACAGCTTCTCTGCCATCGGCAGGTAATGCAGCAATTAAAGCTCTGCGTTTTTGTTCGTCAATATTTTGTCGGGCTATTTCGTATGAGTCGTCGTCAAACCTATTGTTTACAAAATCTCTTTCAAACTGTTCTCTGGTGGGCCTTGGTTTTAAAATGGTGGCAGGCAAATAATTGGTATCTGCAACTAATAATTGAATTACGCTCATTTCATTCGTATTCCAGTTTGTGGGTATATCAACCGTTTTGTCTTTAAATCCAACCGATGAAAAAGTAATTTTATCTCCTTTCATTACAACAATGGAAAAAACACCATCTCCATTGGTAATAGTACCTCTTCCTTTATTAACAACAATTACACTTGCAGCAGGAATGGCACGCAAACTATCTGCAGTCATTACCACACCATATAATTGTACAATAGAATCTTGTTTAAGTCGTTGTGCCTTAACAGAAGATGTTTGTGCAATAAAAAAGAAAGTAAGCAAACTAAAGTATCGTAAAAATAATTTCATCTATACAAAAGTAATTTAAACATTTAGTTATAATAAAAACTTCAATAAAAGATTTGTCAAAATCTAATATCGTAACAAAGTAAGGAAGCGGTTAGCTAAATTTGCAATTTCATTTTTATTTTAACAAAAACTTACTAATGACAGAATCAGATATTTTAAAAGCCTTAAGCAATGTGCAAGAACCCGATTTAGGTAAAGATTTGGTTACACTTAATATGGTAAAAGATATTGTAATTAATGATAATAAGGTATCATTTACTATTATTCTTACCACACCTGCTTGCCCTATGAAAGATATGATGCGTACGGCAAGTGAAAATGCAATTAAATTATTGGTAAACAAAAATGCTGAAGTAGATATTAAATTTACTGCTAATACATCAACCAACAGAAAAGATACCCAACAAATATTAACCGGTGTAAAAAATATTATTGCAGTTGTTAGTGGAAAAGGTGGTGTAGGTAAAAGTACAGTTGCTGCTAACCTTGCATTAGCATTGGCAGAAGGTGGGGCCAAAGTGGGTTTAATGGATGCAGATATATATGGACCAAGTGTACCTATTATGTTTGGTGTGCGAGGTGAAAGGCCTTTAATGCGTGAGGTAAATGGTAAAGGTGTAATTGTGCCTTTAGAAAAATACGGTATTAAATTGATGAGTATTGGTTTATTGGTTGATGAAAAAAATGCTATTGTATGGCGTGGTCCAATGGCAAGTAGCGCAATTAGACAATTTGTTACCGAAGTTGATTGGGGCGAATTAGATTATTTAGTGATAGATATGCCTCCTGGTACCGGCGATATTCATTTAACTTTAGTACAAACAGTTCCCGTTACAGGTGCAGTTATTGTAACCACTCCTCAAAACGTTGCGTTAGCCGATGCTAAAAAAGCAATAGCAATGTTTGGTCAAGCTCAGGTTAATGTTCCCGTTATTGGTTTAGTTGAAAACATGGCATATTTTACTCCCGCAGAATTGCCCAATAATAAATATTATTTATTTGGAAAAGAAGGTGGAAAAAAGTTGGCAGAAGAGTATGAATTAAATTTCTTAGGACAAATACCTTTAGTACAATCCATTAGAGAAGGAGGAGATTACGGAAAACCTGCAATGGTTGGAGATGAAGATATTTCTAAACAAGCTTTCAGAAATTTTGCAGCATTAGCCGTAAGAAATATTGCTATGAGAAATGCCAACATCCCTAAAACAAAAATTTTAGAAGTAGTGTGAGATAAATTTTCTGCATCAAGTTAAAAGATGATGTAATAATGTATAGTTTTTTTTAGAAGTATTAAACTTTTAGCGTTGTATTTTAATTTTAATAAGTTTGTTTAATTACATACTAATAATAATTGCTATGATGTATGAAGTTAGTAGTATGAAGTAATAATTTTAACCCATACTCATCATGTATAATCTTCCTCATTTTAAAGCAGCAACACAACAAGAAGTACTATCTTTTATAAAAGCGAATCCTTTTATTGTTTTATGCGGAGTTGATAAAAACAATCATCCAGTTGCAACACATGTTCCTGTTTTAATTGAAGAAAAAGATGAAAAGATTTTTATATATGCACATATTATGCGTAAGCAAGAACATACTGTTGCATTTGAAAACAATAGTAATGTTTTAGCTATTTTTCAAAGCCCAAATACTTATATAAGTGCAAGTTGGTACGAGCATAAACAGCAAGGCGGTTCTTGGAATTATCAAGCAGTACATGCAAGTGGCACTATCAAATTTTTAGATGAAAAAGCGTTATATAATTTTTTAGTAAAACTTACTGATCATTTTGAGGGAAATCCACACTCTCCGGCTGCTGTTAAAAATATAAGTGCTGAATACATGAACAATAATATGAAAGCTATAGTTGCTTTTGAAATAGAAGTAACGCATATTCAACACATATTTAAACTAAGCCAAAACAGAGATAAAAAAAGTTTTGAAAATATTATTGAGCATTTAGAAAATGGCAATCCATCACAACAATACATTGCAGAAGAAATGAAAAAGAATAAAGCAAACGTTTTTAAAGATTAAATTACTACACAATTAAAACAGTTTTTTAGTTATCATCTTTCCACATCTGTGTATAAACAATATTAGGTTTTATTAGTTAATAAAAATTAAATTTGAGTTGGAAGGTTAGTAAGCCAAATATCCAATTCTATCATTAAAAGATTTTGCAATTGACAGACACAATCATCAGCCTAGATTCAGTAAATCCAATTGAATTTTTTGGCGTAAACAACGGTAAGCTTGATTTGCTTAAAAAGAAATTTCCTCTGTTAAAAATTTTATCTCGAGGTACGCAAATAAAAATGAGCGGAGCCCCCGAGCAAATTGAAGTAGCGAAAGAAAAAATTGAACTTATTGTTCAATATTTAGAACGAAACGGAAATTTAAGTGAAAACTATTTTGAACAAATTTTAGGCGGAGATGATGCAACAACGGTTGACAATTTTGTTGAACGCAACCCTAATGATATTCTTGTTTTTGGCCCCAATGGTAAAACCGTAAGAGCCAGAACTGCCAACCAAAAAAAGATGGTGGCCGCTGCCGATAAAAACGATATTGTTTTTGCAATAGGCCCTGCAGGTACCGGTAAAACATACACTGCCGTTGCATTAGCAGTACGTGCATTAAAAAATAAAGTGGTAAAAAAAATTATTCTTACACGCCCTGCAGTTGAAGCCGGAGAAAGTTTAGGTTTTTTACCCGGAGATTTAAAAGAAAAAATTGATCCGTATTTAAGACCTTTATATGATGCATTAGATGACATGATACCTGCCGATAAGTTAGGTTATTACATGACTACACGAACCATTGAAATTGCACCATTGGCTTACATGCGTGGTAGAACTTTAGATAATGCATTTATTATTTTAGATGAAGCACAAAACACTAACGACCTTCAATTAAAAATGTTTTTAACCCGTATTGGTGCTAATGCAAAAGCTATAATTACCGGAGATCCAACACAAATAGATTTACCACGCAACCAACAAAGTGGATTAGATAAAGGCATTAGAATATTAAAAGATATTGATGGTATTGCACATATTCAATTAGATGAAGAAGATGTAGTAAGGCATAAATTAGTGAAAGCTATAATAAAAGCTTATGATAAAGAGCATGAAAGATTAGAAAGCTTGCAAGCCCATCACCATCAACACCGTTAAAAAATTATAATTTAATAAAATAAAAAGGAATAATTTTTTGTTCTGCAGTAAATGCTAATTTTGAACGAATAATTATTCTTTAAACTAATGTTTATGAAAAAGTTGTTAATGCCTGTTTTTTTGGTTGTGGCTGTAAACGTTATGGCACAAACACAAAAACCAACTTACAGCGGAAAACCAACTTATAATGGTGCCACACGTACAGCTAAAAAACCAGGTACGTCGGCAGGTAAAACCCCTGCAACCTATCCCGTTACTAACCCTGCTACAAAAAATATAGTATATCAATATATTGATACATTATATCCCGATAGTGAAAATCATTTTCCTTTAAAAGGAAATGCAGGCATTGGTACCAATGCACCACAAAGTGCATTAGAAATAAAACGTAATGCAGGCGATACTCGTAAAAAGAATTTCTTATTGCAATTAAGTAATGAATGGTCTCCCAACGGACAAAATGAACCAAGCATTATGTTCTCGAACGGAGATAATAGTGCACCTGCCAATGTTAGTTATTGGACTTTAGGAGCAAGGGTTTCGGGAGATAAAACACTAAATACACCACAAACTTTTAAAGTATGTTTTAAAGCACCGGGCAGCGGTGTTGAGCAAGAATATTTTAGTATAAATTCTTATGAAGGAAGAGTTAGAATAGGTGATGTAAATGATCAGGTAGATGGATATAAATTATTTGTTGAACAAGGTATTTTAACAGAAAAAGTAAAAGTAGCTGTTAAAAATTCTGATGAATGGTACGATAATGTTTTTAAACCACATTATAAATTAACTCCGCTAACCGAATTAGAACAATACATTAAAACACATAACCATTTACCTGATGTCCCATCGGCAGATGATGTTGTAAAAGATGGAATTGATTTAGGAAAAATGAATGCTTTGTTATTAAAGAAAATTGAAGAGAATACTTTATATATTATTGAGTTGAAGAAAGATTTAGACGAAGCCAAAAAACAAATTACAGAATTAAAGAATAGTAAAAAGAAAAGCTAATTAATAGTATAATGTTTTGCAGAATAAAACCCGTATAATTTATACGGGTTTTATTTTTATCTTTTTTTATTTGCAATAGTTTGATAAGATGGTGATAATAAAGAAAATTATCTTTCACTTAAACGAATATTTTAAAAACAAAAAATTAAAACCATTTGTAATATTTTATATAAAAGCAATTAGTACCCAATAGTTTTTAAATGTTCTCTCATTTCAATATTGTAATTATTGGCAACTTGCAATGCAGCTTCTGCAAAGTTATTATTGGTTGAAGCGTAAATAATATTTCTACTTGCATTAATTAATAAACCACAACTTTTATTCAAACCATTCATGCTTACTTCTGCTAAACTTCCGCCTTGTGCACCCACACCCGGAATAAGCAAAAAATTATTGGGAATTATTGAACGAATATCTTGTAAATCCCTTGCCTGTGTAGCCCCTATTACAAACATTAAATTATTTTCATTACCCCAATTGGCAATTTTTTCTAATACAATTTGATATAATGTTTTTTGCCGATTGTTAGCGGTAACTATCAATTTTTGAAAATCGTTGGCACCTGCATTGCTTGTTAAACCTAATACAATGGTGAATTTATTTTGATACTCTAAAAACGGACGAACACTATCTTCACCCATATAAGGTGCAACAGTAACCGCATCAAAAGCAAAAGTTTCAAAAAATGTTTTGGCATATTGAGCAGATGTGTTACCAATATCTCCGCGTTTGGCATCGGCAATTTTAAAATGTGTTGTTGGAATATAATTACAGGTTTCTTCAATTATTTGCCAGCCTTTTACACCCATTGCTTCATAAAATGCAGTGTTTATTTTATAAGCAACACAATAATTTTTGGTAGCATCTATTATTGCTTTATTAAACAATAAAACTGCATTAGGATTGGATTGTAAATGATTAGGAATTTTTGTTACATCTGTATCTAACCCTACACACAAATAGGATTGTTTTTCTTTTATTGCAGAAATCAATTGTTGCTTATTCATTCAACAAAAATAAAAGGTGGGTATTATATTTTTTGTTTAAAGATGATTTATTAATACACATATATGGCGTAACCCCAAGCATCTATTTTATATGGTTTTGAAGTGAGGTGTTGTTTACTATTTGTAAATACATTAATAGGCTCTCCGTATAAACTTGTATCTGATAGACTAATTGTTTGTTCTTGGTTACTCAAATTTACAATCACTAAAATTTTCTTTCCGTTTTTTTCTTTTGTATATGCATATATTGCTTCTTCATTACCTGCTTTTATTTTTTTGAAAACGGCATCTGCTGCTAATGCTGCATTGGTATTGTGTAATTGTAAAAGTGTGGTATAGAATTTTTCTCTTAATAATTTTTTAAATGTAATAGTGTCTTTATCAAAAAATCTTACGGCTCTTAAAAATGGTTCTTCTTGTCCGCTGTAAATTAATGGTATGCTGCGTTTAAGTGTTTGCGATAATATGGCAAAGGGTGCATGAATTTTTCCGGGCATTGTTTCGTAATCGGCTTTATTCCAACTGTTTTCATCGTGGTTGCTTGTAAATAATAATCTTAATGTGTTTGCAGGAAATGTATTATCTATTCTGTTTATAGAGCTATCAATATCTATAGCTTTTCTTTCTCCTTTTGCAATTTTTTTCATCATACTAAATTCATTCCAACCATAAGTAGCATCAAAACCATCTTTTTGCAATTCTGGTTTATCTCCTTCGGCCAACATAAAAATATTTTTTGTGTTTTTTAGTGTAAGAATACATTTCTTCCAAAAGTTATCGGGAACATCTCCGGCAACATCACATCTAAACCCGTCTATGTTTGTAGAATCAATCCACCATTTCATTTGTGCAACCATTGTATCAACCAATTCGGGGTTATTGTAATTTAATTTTCTGGTATCGCTCCAATCGTATGGAGAAATAGGGTTTCCTGTGCTGTCTTTCATGTAAAAGTCAGGATGTTTTTTTAACCAATAATGATCGGCCGATGTGTGGTTGGGCACCCAATCTATAATTATTTTAAAACCCATGTTATGAGCTTCTTTTACCAAGTTTTTCCAATCTTCTATAGTGCCAAATTCTGTGTTAATGGCTTTATAATTACTCACTGCATAATAACTTCCCAAACTACCTTTTCTATCTGTTTGTCCAATAGGGTTAATGGGCATAAACCATAATGTTTGCACACCCATTTGTTTAAGTCTTTGTAAATGTTTGCTAAATGCTTTAAATGTTCCTTCAGATGTATATTGGCGAACATTCACTTCATAAATATTTCCTTGAATAATCCATTCGGGATGATGACTTAATATAGATGAATCTACACCTGCTGCAACTTGTTGGTTTGCATTATTGCAAGATGCAAATACAAATAATGCCGCAATTGCAAAAAATAGTTTTCTCATAATTAAGTTATTTAATGTGTGAAAATAACACGTTGCATTGAATTGTATTATTGATTTTTTTTCATGCCTATCTACTATACGAAAAGAAAAATTTTGTAAAACTAAAATAATTAGTATTTTGCACCTAAATTTATTAGTTATGAATTATGCAGGTAAAAATTTCCGCTACTTACGCAAGTTGCGTGGATGGACTCAGGAAGAGTTTGCCAACAAACTAAACATTAAACGCTCTTTAATTGGTGCCTATGAAGAAGAAAGGGCCGAACCACGTTTAGAAGCAATGGAAACCGTTTGCAGCATTTTTAAATTAAGTTTAGATGAATTGGTTTTAAAAGATTTAGGTGCTGCCAAAGGCAATAGTTATATTGAACAACGCCGTAAATTAAAGATGGCAACATTGGGTTCTGCAGAAATTCAATTCGTGCCCGTAAAAGCTGCTGCAGGTTATTTAGCCGGTTATGCCGATAATGATTTTTTAGATGAATTAAACACTTTTACATTACCTATGTTAGCTCCGGGCCAATACAGAGCTTTTGAAATAATTGGCGATAGTATGCTGCCCACACCAAGCGGAAGTGTAATTGTAGGAGAAAAAATTGAAGATTTAGAAGATTTAAAAAATAGCAATACTTATGTTGTATTAAGTAAAAGTGATGGTATTGTATATAAAAGAATAATGAAAAATAACCGTACAAAAAGTAAACTAACTTTAATAAGTGATAACCCACAATATGAGCCATACAATGTAAATGCAGAAGATGTTTTAGAAGTTTGGAAAGCTATTTATATTTTGCAAAAAGCAAATGCCATTCAACGGTGGGATGTAAATTCTTTAGCAGGTATGGTAAATAACTTACAAGAACAGGTAAGTAATTTAAAAAAGAAATTGAATTAAAAGGGTAAAAGTAAAATACGGTTAGGTTAGTAAGAAGAAAAAAGCCATCTCTTTATAAAGATGGCTTTTCTGTTATTATTATTTTTTAGATTTTACTTTTTTTAAGGCTGCATCTATGGCTTTGCTTAAGTTTTCGAAGGTTGGTTTGCCCGTTATTTTCTCTCCGTTTACAAAAAATACAGGGATTTCAGTTACACCCATTTTTTTTCCGTATTGAATATCATCATGTACATGCCATCCGTAGGTTGAGTTTACCAATTCTTCTAATAATTGCTTTCTGTTTACGCCTGCATCTCTTGCATGTAGTTTTAAACTGGTAGTACCCAAATTAAAACGATTAGCAAAAAGGGCGTTGTGCATTTCCCAAAACTTACCATCTTGCGAGGCAGAAATGGCTGCTTCACTTGCTTTTTGGCTGCGTTGGTGTATTTTAGTTAAAGGAAAGTGTCTAAAATTAAAGCGAATTTTGCCATCATATTCTTTTAATAATTGCTTTACTACTTCATTGGCTTTTGCACATTCTTCATTTTCATACTCACCAAATTCCATTAAGGTAACTTGGGCTTTTTTGTTGCCTACAAATACATCTTTGGGTTCTATAATTTCAACCACTTCTTTACCAAATGCCATAATTTAATTTTAAATAACAATTATATCTTATTGTGCAAACATAATGGTATTACTCATTCTATAACTATGTTTAACAAAAACTGTGACTAAAATTTTACATTTTACCCTTATTCATTTCTAAAAACAACAAGATTGTCAAATACATCAACCAATACAGGTTTGTTTTTATCAATATCGCCAGCCAATATTTTTTTACTTAATTGGTTTACAATTTCTTTTTGAATAAGCCTTTTTAGTGGCCTTGCTCCAAAAGTAGGGTCATATCCGTTTTCTGCTAAGAAATCAAGCAAATAATCGCTAAATTTTAGTTGTATTCCGCTTTGGGCAACCAATTGTTCTAAGTTATTTAATTGAATTTTTATAATACCTTTTATTTCATTTTTTAAGAGTGGTTGAAACATAATTATTTCATCTACTCTGTTTAAAAATTCCGGACGAATAGTTTGCCGTAACAAATTCATTACTTCTGTTTTTGCCGAAGCTGCTATTTCTTCTATATTTTTTTCGTTTACTTTTTCAAAAGCTTCTTGAATTAAATGGCTGCCAATATTACTTGTCATTATAATAATGGTGTTCTTAAAATTCACTACTCTTCCTTTGTTATCGGTTAATCTTCCATCGTCTAAAACTTGTAATAAAACATTCCAAACGTCGGGGTGTGCTTTTTCAATTTCATCTAACAAAACAACGCTATATGGTTTTCTTCTTACTGCTTCTGTAAGTTGTCCACCCTCATCGTAACCCACATATCCGGGAGGGGCACCTACTAAACGAGATACGGTATGTTTTTCTTGATATTCACTCATATCAATTCTCGTCATCATGCTTTCGTCATCAAACAAATATTCTGCTAACGCTTTTGCTAATTCGGTTTTACCAACGCCTGTTGTTCCTAAAAATATAAAACTGCCAATTGGTTTTTTAGGATCTTGCAAACCTGCTCTACTTCTGCGTATGGCATCGGCAACTGCTGTAATGGCTTCCTCTTGTCCAACTACTCTTTCATGTAAATGTTCTTCTAGGTTCAATAATTTTTCTTTATCGCTTTGTAACATTTTTGTTACGGGAATGCCGGTTGCTTTAGCAATATTTTCTGCAATATCTTCTGCATCAACTTCTTCTTTCATTAAACGTTTATCGCTTAAAGATGCAAGTTGTTTGCTTTGTTCGTCAATAATTTTTTCTTGTTCTTTAATTCTTCCGTAACGTATTTCGGCAACTTTTCCAAAATCTCCATTACGTTCTGCTTGTTCTGCTTCTAATTTTAAATTTTCAATATTTGCTTTTGCTGTTTGAATTTTTTCAACCAGTTCTTTTTCTTCTTTCCATTTTGCTTTAAACGTATCTCTTTCAACAATTAAATTGGCAATTTCAGTGCTTAATTCTTTTAGTTTAGTTTCATCGTTTTCGCGTTTAATGGCTTCTCTTTCTATTTCTAATTGACGAATTTGACGTTCTAAACTATCTAATTCTTCTGGCATAGAATTCATTTCTAACCTAAGTTTGGCGGCACTTTCATCAATTAAATCAATAGCTTTATCGGGTAAAAACCTATCGGTAATATAACGATGTGATAATTCAACTGCAGCAATAATAGCTTCATCTTTAATACGCACATGGTGATGTGTTTCGTACCTGTCTTTTAATCCACGCAAAATAGAAATGGCATCTTCTACACTTGGTTCATCTATCATTACTTTTTGAAAACGACGTTCTAGTGCTTTATCTTTTTCAAAATATTTTTGATATTCATTTAATGTAGTTGCACCAATGGCTCTTAATTCACCACGTGCTAATGCAGGTTTTAAAATATTTGCAGCATCCATTGCACCTTCACCACCACCTGCACCTATTAGTGTATGTATTTCATCAATAAATAAAATTATTTCTCCATCACTTTCTGCAACTTCTTTTACTACTGCTTTTAAACGTTCTTCAAACTCGCCTTTATATTTTGCACCGGCAATTAATTGCCCCATATCTAATGCATAAATAATTTTATTTTTTAAGTTTTCAGGAACATCTCCATTTACTACACGCATTGCCAAACCCTCTGCTATTGCGGTTTTACCAACACCGGGCTCACCAACTAGTATAGGATTATTTTTTGAACGGCGAGAAAGTATATGTAAGGTTCTGCGTATTTCTTCATCTCTTCCAATAACGGGATCTAACTTTCCGTTACGTGCCATTTCATTCAAATTTTTTGCATATTTCTGTAATGAATTGTATTGTTGATTTTGTGTTTGAGATTTTATGGAATCTCCCTTACGTAAATCTTTAATGGCAGCAATTAAACCTTTTTCGGTTAAGCCTGCATCTTTTAAGATTTTAGAAGTATCATCATTCACAGACAATAATCCTAATAACAAATGTTCTACACTAATAAACTCATCGTTAAATTGTTTTAATGATGAATTTGTTTTTAATAATGCAGTATTCAAATCTCTGCTAATAGTTTGTGCAGGTTCAACTCCGCTTGCTTTAGGAAGTTTTTTAATACTATCATTTATTTTGCTTTCAACAAATGCAATATTTATATTATTCTTTTTTAATAAATATTCAACGGGGCTTTCTTCATCTTTTAACAACACTTTTAATAAATGGTTGGTTTCAATATTGGGGTTGCCATTATTAAATGCTTCTTGTTGTGCAGCTTGAATAATTTCTTGTGCTTTTATGGTGTAATTGTTCAAGTTCATATTATGAATTATAAGTTATAAATTATTGAGTTAAGAATTATGAGTTATAGATTTTGTTTATTATAGTTTCACTTTTTTCTGATTTCCAAAAACATTACTGAATTTTAAACATTAAACTTCTCAAAATTTTTCAACTCTTTCCTATATTCACAAATTATACTCCTTATTGTAAAACAAGAAAATATGTCTTTAAAATTTAAATTTAACTGCATCAAAGTCAGTTCTGTATTCGTTTTTCTGCTATTATTTCAGTATGTATTTGCTCAATATGATTTTAGTGAAGTTGATAAAAAAATAGAGAAATACAGAAAAGAATTAGGCAATAATATGGTGGCTTTAATTTATAAAGATGGAAAATTAATTTACGATAAACATTGGGGTGATATGGATAAAAAAACCATTGCACCTATTGCAAGTTGTAGTAAATGGCTTACCGCTGCAGTTGTAATGACTTTAGTTGATGAAGGCAAAATTTCATTAGACGATAAGGTTGCCAAATACATTCCTGATTTTGCAAAATATGGTAAAGGTTATATAACTATTAGGCATTGCCTTAGCCATCAAACAGGTATTATGCAAGAAAAAACTAATTTAATAGGTATTTTTTCCAGAAAAAAGTATAACACACTTGAAGAAGAAGTGAATGATTTTATGAGCAAGAAAGATATTGTTTTTAATGCAGGAACTGGTTTTGCTTACGGAGGCGTTGGGTTAAATATTGCAGGAAGAATTTGCGAAATAATTACTAAGAAAAATTTCAATCAATTAATGTTAGAAAGATTATTCAGACCATTAGGAATGAGAGGCACAAGTTTTCAGAATGAAAATTTTAACCTTGCTCCCAATCCAAGTGGTGGTGCAAAAAGTAATGCAGAAGAATACATGAATTTTTTAATAATGATTTTAAATAAAGGGATGTTTAACGGAAAAAGAATTTTAAGTGAAGCAGCTATTAATGAAATGGAAAAAGAACAAATAACTTTAGATATGGTTAAATATACACCCACAGCAGGCAAAGGTTATACTTATGGCTTAGGTGAATGGATTATGGAAAAAGATGCTGCCGGAAATTCTACAGTTGTAGCTTGTCCGGGTTTGTTTGGCACATGGCCAATGATT
Source organism: Bacteroidota bacterium (assembly GCA_018267705.1). GTDB lineage: Bacteria > Bacteroidota > Bacteroidia > Chitinophagales > Chitinophagaceae > CW01. The sequence goes on from JAFDXX010000004.1 coordinate 349,137, forward strand.
GATAAATGCAGAGGATATGCTTCTATATTTTTTGTAAAAACATTGTTGGGTGGAGAACAAAAACGAAATGCTTATTTAGATATTAAAGCAAGTATAGATGCCGTAATACCTTCTAATTGCAAAAATTAATTGTAATGAATATAATAAACTATTTAATAATTGCAGCAAAATCTACCACAGTTTATCTGTTTATAATTATTGCTATACGTTTGTTTGGAAAAAAAGAATTAGCACAACTATCTGTAATTGATTTAGTATTTATTTTATTAATAAGCAACAGTGTACAAAATGCAATGGTTGGTGCTGATAATAGTTTAATGGGAGGCATTGCAGCAGCATTAGGTTTGTTTATTTGTAACTATATTTTTAAGCTGCTATTAAAACGTTCCGATAAGTTCAGTAAAGTTATACAAGGCGAAAAAATAGTTTTGGTTATTGGTGGAAAAATAGATGAACAAGCTTTAAAAAAATCTATGCTAACCAAAGAAGAAGTAGAAATGGCTGTACGTGAACATGGTGTTGATGGTATTGAAGACACAGATTTAGTAATACTTGAAGTAGATGGGAATATTACAGTATTATCAAACAACTATACTCATAAAACTATAAGAAAAAGAAGAAAGCCTCAGCTATCACACAACCCATAATTTCTCTAAAATTCAATTTAAATAAAATTGTAATATTATTATTATGACCATTGAAGCAGCACAACAACAAGTAGATGAATGGATTAAAACAATTGGTGTAAGATATTTTAATGAACTTACCAACCTTGGTATTTTAATGGAAGAAGTAGGAGAACTATCTCGTTTAATAGTTAGAAAATATGGAGAACAATCTTTTAAAGAAAGTGATAAAGGCAAAGAGTTAAGTGATGAAATGGCCGATGTGCTTTGGGTTTTACTATGCTTGGCCAACCAAACAGGAGTTGATTTAACAACTGCATTGAAAAAAAATTTTGAGAAGAAAACAATTAGAGATGCACAACGCCACAAAGGCAATCATAAATTGTAATTCCTTTAGAATATTGAACTTTATATTTGCAACCTTATGAGCATACAACAAGATAATATTTTTCAGGCAATTATTGCCCATGCAAAAGAATATGGTTTTGTATTTCCTTCGAGTGAAATATATGATGGGTTAAGTGCGGTGTACGATTATGGCCCCTACGGAAGTGAATTGAAAAAAAATATTCGTGATTATTGGTGGAAGAGTATGACACAAATGCACGAAAATATTGTAGGCATTGATGCTGCTATTTTTATGCATCCTACAACTTGGAAAGCAAGTGGGCATGTTGATAATTTCAGCGACCCGATGATTGATAATAAAGACAGTAAAAAACGTTATCGTGTTGATCATTTAATTGAAGCATTTGCAGATGAGTTACAAACAAAAGGAGAAGCAGATAAAGCAGATAGTCTATTAGCATTAATGGATAAATTTTTAGCTGCCGAAGATTTTGTTGGATTAAAAAAAATGATTGATGAAAATAAAATTACATGCAGCATAAGCGGTACTTGTAATTGGACAGATATTCGTCAATTTAATTTAATGTTTAAAACAGAATTTGGTGCTGTTGCAAGTGATAATCCGGATGATAATATTGTTTATCTACGCCCCGAAACTGCACAAGGTATTTTTGTAAATTTTCTAAATGTGCAAAAAACGGCCAGAATGAAAATACCGTTTGGTATTGCACAAACCGGAAAAGCTTTTAGAAATGAAATTGTTGCCAGGCAATTTATTTTTAGAATGCGAGAGTTTGAACAAATGGAAATGCAATTCTTTGTTCGCCCCGGCACAGAAGGAGAGTGGTATAAATTCTGGAAAGAAGAAAGATTAAAATGGCATTTAAGTTTAGGTATTAATGAAAATAAATATCGTTATCACAATCATGTAAAATTAGCACACTATGCAAAAGAAGCATGCGATATTGAATTTGAATTTCCTATTGGTTTTAAAGAAGTAGAAGGCATACATTCAAGAAGCGATTTTGATTTAACACAACATCAATTATACAGCAAAAAGAAACAACAATATTTTGATGCAGATGTTAATCCTGAAACAGGAAAACCTTATGGCAACTACGTTCCATACGTTATTGAAACTTCTATCGGATTAGATAGAATGTTTTTATTAATTCTTTCAAATGCTTATGAAGAAGAAACCATTCATAAAGAAGACGGCACTACCGATAGTAGAACCGTACTTCATTTGCCTTCAAAATTAGCTCCTATAAAATTGGCTGTTTTGCCATTAACTAAAAAAGATGGTTTACCTGAAATAGCAAGAACATTAATGAATGAATGTAAAAATTCTTTTAAATGTTTTTATGAAGAAAAAGATGCAATTGGTAAACGCTATAGAAGAATGGATGCAATAGGTACACCCTTTTGCGTAACTATAGATCATCAAACAAAAGAAGATAATACCGTTACCATTCGTTATAGAGATTCAATGAAACAAGAAAGAATACCATTAGATAAAATAAAAGCATTGGTGTTGAATGAAATAATGTAACAATAATTTGTATGTTGAATGCAGTGAAACATCTATTCATGTAATAGAAAAATGCCTCGCATTCTTAATACAACAATAAAACATTAAACAGATTTCTTACTGCGTTCCGAATAATAGAGCTTCTTTCATTATATATAAGGCTATGTATATTTGAGAGTTGTGTTTCTTCCTATCAATCACTCTAAACAATAATTCAAAATGGCAGAATGGAATGATTTTTTTGTAGCAGTTACAGGTGCATCGGCAGCACTTACAGGATTAATATTTGTTGGCATTTCAATTAGCTTAACAAAAATTCTTTCTATAAAAGGATTGCCAGATAGAGCTTTATTATCGTTATTACTTTTATTAAATGTTCTCATTATTTCAATCTTATTTTTAGTTCCTCAACAAACAACAAAGGCAGTTGGTACTGAAATTTTAATTTTTGGAATAATTGTTTGGGCTGCTATTTTAAAACTTGATTTAAGAATTTATAAGCACAAGCAAAAACGGTATAAACTTTCTTATGCTTTTTATTTCATTATAGATCATTTAGCAACACTTCCCTTTATTATAGCAGGTTTTGCTTTAATATCCAATTGTACTAATGCTCTATATTGGGTATTGCCGGCAATTATTTTTTCTATTATAAAAGCTGTATTAGATGGTTGGGTGCTTTTAGTAGAAATAAATCGCTAAACGTTTTTCAAGATGAATAAAAAATATTTTATAAGTGTTTCTTTAATGACTTTTGTTATTCCTGTAGTTGGATTTCTGGCAGAACATTTCTCTAAAAATATTCCATTAACATTTGAATTATTGGGGAAGTGGTTTATCTTCTCGGCAGTTGGACTTCGTTTGTTTGTTGCAGGAATGCAGCAAGCAATAAAACCACAATTTACTGCCAAAGAAATTTTTCATATTCATAATGCTGAAAGTTTTCCGATAGTTCGTGAATTAGGATTTGCAAATATTTGTTTTGGACTTGTTGGTATTATTTCATTGTTTAAACCGGAATGGAGAATAGTAAGTGCTGTTGCAAGCGGCTTGTATTATGCTTTTGCAGGGTTACTACATATTGTAAAAAAACCTGTGAGCATTAATGAAAGATTTGCTTTGTGGACAGATGTATTTATTTTTTTAGTTCTATTATCTTACTGTTGGTTAATTGCCTAATTTTTTTTGTGTAACTCTTTTCTTGATGAGGATTTATGAATTTTTAAATTCTTATTGCATAATCCATTTATAAAATGCGGGGAATTCTTCTCTCCATGCTTTTTCGTTGTGTTGGTTAAGTGGACTTACAGAACTTCTGATAATATAATTAGGTTGTTTTTTTAATATATCAATCATTTTTTGCATATTACTAACCATTGTTGCATTTTCTTTTCCGCCGGCATAAAAATATAATTTCGGTTTAGCGGTTCCTAAGTTTATTTTTTCTGCATCTGTAAATAGCTGTGGGGCAGTCCAAAAAGCGGGGGAAAAAACTCCTGCACCACCAAATACTTGCGGGTATTGTAATACAGCTTGTAAACTTATTAAACCACCCATGCTGCTACCCGCAACAAAAGTATATTCAACACCTTTTTTTGTTCGGTATTTTGCATCAATATAAGGCTTTAAAACAGTTGCTAAAAAATCAACATATAACTTCCCTTCACCTTTACCAAATTTATCAAACTCATAAGGGTTGTATTCGTTCATGCGTTTTATTCCACCATTATCTATACCAACAACAATACATTCTTTATTAATTTGTTTTTGTAAAGTATCTAAACATTCATCAACACCCCATTCTCCGGAAAAAGATGTTTGTTCATTAAATAAATTTTGTCCATCATGCATATACATAACAGGATAAGTTTTATCTGATGATGTATAGCTTTTTGGCAAGTAAATCCATATTCTTCTTGTTCTGTTTAATTGCGGAATTTTAAAAGCAGTATCTATAATTCTAACTTGTGGGCTTGCTGTATAGGGTTTTGGTTTTTCTGGATAATCGTCTTTCCAGCCGGCAATGGTACATTCTAATATAACATCATTATTTACTTCTATTATTCTATCTGAAATATCTCTTCCATCTGCCATACATTCTACTTGCTGAAAACTGCCACGTGTAAATTTGAAAGCATAATTTCCTGCAGTTACATCTTTAATAACAATACCTTTTCTGCTTCCACCGAATGGTTTTAATTTATAGTTTTCATCTTTCGGATTCCAATTATTAAAACTTCCGGCTACATATATATCATCATTTGTTTTTGAAGCAACTGTTGTAACAACTAAACGAATATTGTATTGAGCTTGTGTTGTAAGTGCTGTAATTAGTAAAAGAAATAATAATATTTTTTTCATACTTTAAAAATAAGAAAGAAGCAGTGAATAAAAAAGGCAACCTGTTTTAAGATTGCCCTTTACTATTCTTATTAAAAAATAATTTAATCCAATATATCTACATCTGCAGGATATTTACTTTTATTAAATACAAATAACTTATCGGATAAGGTTGCATTGGTATTTACATTGCTAAAAACAGCTTCGGTGGTGTTGTTGTTTTTATCAATTATATCTGCTTTGGTAATAAAATTTTTTGCTTTATCAATATATAGTATCACTTTTTGAAATGCTTTTCTTTTATCTACCGGCATTAATTCTATTTGATTATATTTTCCATTTGAAGAAGTGAGTTTGTATGTAAAATCTTTTCCGTAAGAACCCGATAGTAATTTTTGCGGACTTAATGTTTGTTCACTTTCTTCCACCGATGATACGGTAACTGTTTTGTTACCATCGTAATTATATACTTTTATTCCATCGCATATAATTTCATTCTTTCCTTGCTTTAAATAATATTTTGAATTTTTTACTGAAAGTGTGCCTGTTTTTACTCCGTTGGTTTTGCCTTTATTGGTAATTGATTTTAATGAAAACAAAACCGATATACCTTTTGATGATTTTATTTTATCACTTAATCCATCTAATACTTTTTTTGCATTGGGATCGTTTTGCCCAAAAGATATGGTTGGTGTTAATATAACAACAGTAAATAATAATGCGTACAGTTTCTTCATTTACAATGTTTAAACCGCAAATATACGCTATAGGTTTTTATAGAATAAATGTTAGAGCAAGTTTGGTTGAGTTTAAAAAAAATTTAACCAATGCTTTCTAAATATTCATTCAGTTCTAATTCTGTTTTAAACCGCACTTCTCTTGCTTTGCTGCCAACGTTAGGCCCCACTATGCCTGCATTTTCTAATTGATCCATTAATCTTCCGGCACGGTTATAACCTAATTTCATGCGGCGTTGTATTAATGATGTTGAACCGATTTGGTTTTGAACAATAAGTTTGGCTGCATCTTCAAACAAAGGATCTTTATCGCTTGCATCAAAATCTTTTCCTTCCATTTCTTTTTCATCAACATATTCCGGTAATAAAAATGCATCAGGGTATCCTTTTTGTTCTCCAATAAATTCTGCCACTCGTTCAACTTCGGGAGTATCTACAAATGCACATTGTAAGCGGGTTACTTCTCCGTTATAGCTAATTAACATATCTCCTTTACCAATTAATTGTTCTGCACCGCCGGTATCTAAAATCGTTCTACTGTCAATTTTACTTGATACTTTAAATGCAATACGTGCAGGGAAATTTGCTTTAATGGTTCCGGTAATAATATTTACACTTGGTCGTTGTGTTGCAATAATTAAATGAATACCAATTGCTCTTGCTAATTGTGCTAAACGTGCAATAGGCATTTCAATTTCTTTTCCTGCTGTCATAATTAAATCGGCAAACTCATCAATCACTAAAACTATAAATGGTAAATATTGATGTCCTTTTTGTGGATTTAGTTTTCTGTTTACAAATTTTTCGTTGTACTCGCGAATGTTACGGCAACCTGCTTCTTTTAATAAATCGTAGCGGTTGTCCATTTCAATACACAATGCATTTAATGTATGAACAACTTTTTTTGTATCGGTAATAATACTTTCTTCTTCTCCGGGAAGTTTTGCCAAGAAATGTTTTTCAATAATTCTGTATAAACTTAATTCAACTTTTTTAGGATCAACCAAAACAAATTTTAATTGTGAAGGATGTTTTTTATAAAGAAGAGAAACTAATACTGCATTTACACCAACCGATTTACCCTGCCCTGTTGCACCTGCCATTAGTAAATGAGGCATAGCTGCTAAATCAACAATAAAATTTTCGTTATCAATTTTTTTGCCGAGTGCAATGGGTAATGAATAATTGTTGTTTTGAAATTTATCGCTTCCTAATAAAGTTTTCATGCTAACAACAGTTTTGCGAACATTGGGAACTTCAATACCAACTGTACCTTTTCCGGGAATGGGTGCAATAATGCGAATACCTAATGCAGCAAGACTTAATGCAATATCATCTTCTAAATTTTTTATGCGAGAAATACGAACACCCGGTGCAGGAACTATTTCGTATAAAGTTACTGTTGGCCCAACTGTGGCTGCAATGCGTTGTATTGATATATCGTAATTTTTTAATGTGGCAATAATTTGATTTTTATTGGTTTCTAATTCTGTAGGATCGTGAATAATTTTTTCACTGCCATGTGTTTCTAACAAGTTTAATTCAGGATACTTGTAGTTGCGTAAATCTAAAGTGGGGTCGTAATTTATGGTTGCTAATTCATCGCTTCTTATTTCTAAACCGGTATTATCTGTTTCAATATTTTCAGTGATGTCTTCATTCATTATTTCAATGTTATCTTCTTTTGCGGCAACTGTATCTTCAACTGATTGTTTAATTTCTAAAGTTGTATCATCATCATTTTGTGTTTCTTCAGTTGTTTGTTGGTTATTGGTTGTTGAATTTTCTAATTCAAGATTTAATTCTCCGGCTGCAATTTGTGCTCCTAATTTTTCATTTAATGTTAGAGGCATTGCTTCGTTGATTTCTTCAGAAACTTGCGTATTGCTCTCTTCAATTTCTTTCATATCAAATTGTGGCAATGTATCGTGTGTATCGGCATCGGGCATAAGCACTGTAATTGCTTTGCCATCGTTTTTTAGTTTGTTGGTGCTAGTAGGGCTTTCAATATTATTATCAATAAATAATTTGGCTTCGTTATTTGCTTCTTCTTCTTCAATATTTTCATTTGATAGTTCATTTTCTGATAATTCACTTTTTGCAACAGCAGGTTTTATTTTTCTTTCAGGCCATTTAAATGTTGGATTAAATCTCCATATTATATATGAAAATATACTAATATATAAAACGGCTCCGGTACCAAAAGAACCTATCCATTTTATTAACCATGCATTTATTAATTCTCCGGAAGCTCCGCCCCAACTGAATGAAGATGCACTACCGGCAAATGCACCTGTAACACTTATTACTAATAAACCAATTAAAACATAGCGAAGATTGCGTGCAAGTGAAAATATCTTTTTCCCTACCATTAAGTTAACACCTAATACAAAAAAGAAAGTGCAGAATAAAAAGGATGCTATTCCAAAACCTTTGTATATAAAAAGATGTGCAATGTAGGCACCCAATACACCTAAAAGGTTATTTACTTTAACATCATCTACTGTAAAAATTTTTATGCCGAATTGATGTACTTTATCTTGATCATCTTGCCAAGTAAATAAATACGATGTAAATGCAATAAATAAAAACAAAGCAAATAATAAACTTATTGCTCCTAAAATTTTAGTAGTGCGTTCGTCTTTCACTACTTCTGTTACCGTAACCTCTACTTCTTTATCCGGATTTAATTCTTCAGCACTTGGTGTAGGTGGTATTTTCTTTTTTAATTTATTAGCCATAGTATCACAAAAAATTATGTGAAAACTACAACAGATAAGGCTTTTGTAACTGCTATGTGGATTACTTAATGAGGTTAATTAGCTAACTGCACTAATAGTGGATAACTTTTAACATTAATACCAAGAAATGTAATGATGATTTGTTGTTTACAATGAATGTTTTAATAACTACTTCTCATACTTATGTTTTATACCCAATGCAAAGCAAAGCCAACCTGCAATAAATAAAATACCACCCAATGGTGTAATGGGTCCAACCCATTGTAACCCTTGTAAATGATTTGCATTTTTATAGGTAAATAAATATAATGAACCACTAAATAATGTAATGCCTAAAATAAAAAATAAGCCTGCCCATTTCATAAATTTATTAGGAAACTCTTTATATAAAATTGCTACCAAACCCAATGCCAGTGAGTGGTACATTTGATAGCGTACGCCTGTTTCAAAAATTTGAACATCTTTTTCTATCAAAATACTTTTTAAGTAATGTGCTGCAAATGCACCCAATGTTACACTTAATGCACCTAATAATGCTGTTATACGTAAATATCCTTTATGCATAATATTAATTCTTCAGTTTAAAATTATTGTAAAAATATTTTAGCATCGCCAATTGAAAAATTTTGACTGTTAATAATAAATTTTGCCTGGTTATAAAATGGCTTTCTCTCTTTTAATTTTTGTTCAAGAAATGCTTCTAATTCATTATTGGTTAAATTTTTTATTAATGGGCGGTGTGATTTTTCTTTGAATAATCTTTTTACTAAAATGCTTACAGGTTCATCAATCCAAATGGTTGTGCCATGTTCATTCATCCATTGCATATTGTTATAAAAGCAAGGTGTGCCACCACCGGTAGCAATAATTAAATTTTTATGATGAGCCAATTTATGTAATGCATTTTTTTCTTTTATTCTGAAACTTTCTTCACCTTCTGTTTCAAAAATTTCTTTAATACTCATCATGTTTTCTTTTTCTACTTCACTATCTAAATCTATCCAATTCATATTATAAGTAGTAGCTAATTGTTGTGCCCAGTAGCTTTTTCCGCTACCCATCATTCCTATAAGAAAAATGTGTGAATGTGCAGATGAGTGTGTGTATTTGAAATTGTTATTATTTGAATTTGTATTAATCATTCTTCTTTATACGTTAAAGATATTTACTTAAACGCATTCATTCCTGTTATATCCATTCCGGTAATGAGTAAATGAATATCGTGTGTGCCTTCGTAAGTAATAACACTTTCTAAATTCATCATGTGCCTCATAATACTGTATTCGCCTGTAATACCCATTCCACCAAGTATTTGTCGGGCATCTCTTGCAATATTGGTTGCTATTTCACAACTGTTTCTTTTTGCCATACTTACTTGTTGTGGTGTAGCTTTTCCTTCATTCATTAAAACTCCTAAACGCCAAACTAATAATTGTGCTTTGGTAATTTCAGTAACCATTTCTGCTAACTTTTTTTGTTGTAATTGAAAAGCTGCAATAGGTTTTCCAAACTGAATTCTTTCTTTTGCATAATGTAATGCAGTATCATAACAATCCATGGCTGCACCAATAGTGCCCCATGCAATACCGTAACGTGCTTTGGTTAAACAACCTAACGGGCCCTTTAAGCCTTTTGTATTTGGTAAAATATTTTCTTTAGGAATTTTTACATTATCAAAAACCAATTCACCTGTTGCACTTGCACGCAAACTCCATTTGCCATGTGTGGTTGGCGTGGTAAAACCTTCCATTCCTCTTTCAACAATAACACCTCTTATATCATTGTTTTCATCTTTAGCCCATACTACGGCTACTTGTGCATAAGGTGCATTGCTAATCCACATTTTACTTCCGTTTAATATAAAATAATCATCAACTGTTTTTAGTGTGGTTAGCATAGAGCTGGGGTCACTACCATGATTGGGTTCTGTTAAACCAAAACAACCCAACCATTCTCCACTTGCTAATTTGGGTAAATATTTTTTTCGTTGTTCTTCATTTCCGTAAGCATAAATAGGAAACATAACTAAACTACCTTGCACACTTGCTGTGCTGCGTACGCCGCTATCGCCACGTTCTAATTCTTGCATCATTAATCCATAGCTAATATAATCTAACCCTCCGCCACCATATGTTTCAGGTATTGTTGGGCCAAAACATCCCAGTTCGCCCATTTGTTTTACAATTTGTTGTGGAAAGGTTGCACGTTGGGCATAATCTTCTATAATAGGAGAAATTTCTTTCTTTACATAATTGCGAACAGATTCGCGAATAAGTTTATGTTCTTCACTTAATAAATCGTCTAAACAATAATAATCGGGGCTTTGAAATAAATCTGTTTTGGCAGCCATATAATATGCAGTTTAATTTTTTAAATATTATATTTTATTTTTATCAACTGTATTGCTTTGCTCAAGTTTTGTTGTGTCACTCACTTCAGCGTTCTGTTCATTATTAAACAGTACCCGAACGAATGTAACAATCATTCACCTAACAAAAAACATTTATTGGTTTAATTTGTATGAGCATATTTCTTTAAAAGAGAAAACCTATTTTTAAGCACACAAAAAAATTTTTGCAACAAAAAATAAGTCATACAAAAAAAAACTGGTGGCAGCAAATAGTTAGCCACCTTACATTTTATGTGCTAATGGCAATTATTGCAGGTATTTATTTAGGTAATTATTATCCTGCAACTGCTATAAAAATGGAGTGGTTAGGGAAAGAATTTATTGAGCTGATTAAACTTTTTATAGCCCCTATCATTTTTTTAACTATTGTATTAGGCATTGGTAGTGTTGGTAATTTAAAAAAAGCCGGTAGAATAGGTATAAAATCTTTATTATATTTTGAAATAGTTACTACGGCTGCATTAGCCATAGGAATTATTATTGCTTTGATGTTTGAACCCGGAAAAATTAATAAAGCAGGGTTGGTTGTTCAAGATGCTTCAAAATATACTGCAGCAACGGCCTCGCATTTTAGTTGGATACAATTTTTTAAAGCTAATACTACTTTACAAGTTTTAATAATTGCTATTGTTGCAGGTATTGCATTAAGTTATAGTAAACGTAGGTTGCTTATTATTAATAAACTTCAAATAATTTCTAAGTATGTTTTTTTATTATTAAAATATGTAATGTATTTGGCACCTTTAGGTGCTTTTGGCGGAATGGCTTATACTATTGGAAAATTTGGGTTAAAAACTTTAGTTCCGTTGGCAAAGCTTATGGGTTGCATTTACTTAACTATGGCAATATTTATATTTATTGTGTTGGGTTTAATAATGAGATATTATAAACTGAATATTTTTTCTTATTTAAATACTATTTCGGAAGAGTTATTATTAGTGTTGGGCACTTCTTCTTCTGAAACGGCATTGCCTGCCATGATGCAAAAATTAGAGAAAATGGGTTGTAGCAAAAGTGTGGTAGGGTTGGTTATTCCTACAGGGTATTCTTTTAATTTAGATGGCACTTCTATTTATCTTTCAATGGCTGTTATTTTTATTGCACAGTTGTATAATGTGCATTTGAGTGTTAGTGAATTATTAATTATTTTATTAATATTAATGCTTACCAGCAAAGGTGCAGCAGGCGTTACCGGCAGTGGTTTTGTTGTGTTAGCATCAACCTTAACGGCTTTACATACTATACCTATAGAGGGTTTAGCTTTTTTATTGGGGATAGATAAATTTATGAGTGAAGCAAGATCTATAACTAATTTAATTGGTAACGGAGTAGCTACTTTAGTAATTGCAAAAAGTGAGAAAGAATTTGGTGTTTAATTGAATTTTAGTTTTTAGGGTGTATATCTCTTCATTATGTAATATGAAAATTGTATGTTTCAATTAATGTCTTTCTGAATTTGTTTTCTCGATTATCATTTTAAAGTTATCTTATTGCATGTGTTGGTTAAATTGTACTAAAAAAGGATAAATATTATTAGATTACAATATCTATCCTTTTTAAAAGACGTAATTTATTCAACTATTAATTTGGTAATATTAATTACTAAAAATGCTATTTAATAAACCTGCTAAATGTACACCACCTTTTAATAATTGTTGGTTTAATTGTGCAACATGATCAAAGTTGTAGCGATAACTTAATTTTTGTTCAGGTTGTTTAATTTCTGCATATAGACTTTCGGCAAGATCATGTGAATCACAAATCCATTGTTGTACGCTTTCTTTTTGCCAGGCTTCTCTTTGTGCAGGTGTTGTATAATTAATGGCGTTGGCATATTCGGTATAACTTAATCCTTGTTCATCAATTAATTTACTATCCCATACACTGTGTAAGTTTGTTTTTTGTCCAAACCATAATACATATACTTTATTGCCGCCTTGGTCGTCATCGTGTGCTGTATGCATAGGTTGGTGTATATCTCCCACAATATGTATTAATAAACGCAAGTACATTATTTTTTTATCCTCGTCTAAATTTTTCTTTTTTAATTCGGCAGTTAAAAAATTTATTTTGGTATAAGCATCATCGGCGGTATCAATAGCTAAATATTTTTTTACATCCTCGCAACTCATTCCCGCTTTAAAATCTACATAATGCCATGAACTTAAGTAGTTATATGTAGGATCTGATTTTATAAAATCGGCCCAGTTGGCACTCATTGCCATAGATTCGTTTCCTAAAATATTTTTTATTGCTGCTTTAGCTTTTGGCGATAAATAAGTACTTGCAATTTCTGCTACTACACGATGCCCCAATAAGCCCCAAGCCATTGATACATATGGAATGTATAAAAATGTAGAGATGATTAAAACTTTTTTTATTGATTTCATTCTGATGAGGTTTAAGGTGTAAATGTAATAAAATAATGTGTGTTATATGTTTAGCTCATTGTTAAGAAAATAAAAACCGTTCCACTTTATTTTATGAAACGGTTTTTATTTTGTAATTACTAAATCTTAATTGGCTTTCCAAGTATTATTAGCGTCATTATAGTCGGGGAAAACATGGTCAGGATCTATTACAACTTTAGTTAATTCTTCTGTTGTATTTACTCTGAATTTCCAGGTAGAAGTGTTTTGCCAAATTTCAACAGGTAATTTTTTTCTTTCTGTTTTACCGCTTGCAGTGGTATATTCTACAACTACAGGCATTGCCATTTGATCTAAATTTTCAATAGTAATTAATGCACCGTTTTTAGCATCGTTATTTACATATTCAACTTTGCTAATTGCTTGGTCTAATCTATAATTTTCAATAAAGAATGCTTGCCAAAACCAATTCAAATCTTCGCCCACACTATTTTCTATACTACGGAAAAAATCCCATGGGCTTGGATGTTTGTATTTCCAATCGTGTACATATTTTCTAAAGGCGTAATCAAATCTTACACTGTCTAAAATTTGTGTGCGTAATAAAGTTAAACCATAACCGGGTTTCATATATAAATTAATTCCTATATTTCTTTCTAACATTGCATCGGGAGTATTCATAATTCCTTCAGAACTTGGACTGATTAAGAATTTTGACATTGCATGGTAATCTGTTTTTCTTTCTTTGTATTCTCCATTATTAAAATCGTGAGAAGCAATTGAATTAATAAAAGTATTAAACCCTTCATCCATCCAACCATATCTTCTTTCATTGCTACCTACAATCATAGGAAACCAAGTGTGTCCAAACTCGTGGTCTGTTACGCCAAATAAACCGCCTCCTTTACTTCTTGAGTTGCAAAAAACGATTCCCGGGTATTCCATTCCACCAATATTGCTGGCAACATTTGAAGCACATGGGTAAGGAAATTCTAACCAACGTTTACTATAGTTTTCAATACTTCCTTTGGTGTATTCTGTAGCTCTTCCCCATGCATTGTTACCGGCACTTTCAACAGGGTAAACACTCATTGCTAAAGCTTTCTTTCCACTTGGTAGATTCATTCTTGCTGCATCCCAAATAAAACTTTTTGATGATGCCCATGAAAAATCTCTTGCATTGTTAATTTTATATTTCCAAGTGCAGGTTGCTGTTTTAGGGCGAGAGGCCGGGTCTGTAACTTCTTCCTCAGTTCTTATCATTACAGTTTTATCGCTTGTTTTTGCTTCGTTGTATCTTTTTAATTGTGTTGCAGTTAAAACTTCTTGCGGATTTTGCAATTCGCCGGAAGCAACAACAATATGAGATGCAGGTACAGTAATACTTACATCAAAATCTCCATATTCTAAATAAAATTCACTTGCACCTAAATAAGGTAAAGTGTTCCATCCTTGTAAATCATCAAATACACATAAACGAGGGTACCATTGTGCAATGGCAAATATTTCTCCGTTTTTGGTTTTTAAAATGCCTGTTCTATCACTTCCTTCTGCAGGAACTATGTAAGAGTAATCTATCTTAACTTTTAAAACACCACCTTTTGCTGCAATAGCCGTTGTTGGTTTAATTTGCATGCGGGTATCATTTACCAAATAATTGGCGTCTTTACTTCCATTGGCAGATATAATTTTTACAGATTGAAGTTTATAGCCGCCTTCAAAAGTGCTTTTTGAATCGCCGTAACGGCTTCTTCCTGTTGCAGGCATTTTAGCTTGACCGCGAGAATTTAAATCATATAAATTTTCATCCATTTGTAACCATATATAGGGTAGGGTAAATGGACTGTTGTTTTTATAGGTAATAGTTACACTGCCTTTAATTTCGTGTGTTTCTTCGTTTAAACTTGCAGTAATAGAATAATCTGCTTTGTTTTGCCAGTAAGCAGGTCCCGGTTCTCCATTTGCACCACGGTATTCATTACCGAATGTTTTATAAAATAAAGGAGAAAAAAGTACATGAGGATCGTACTTAGATTTTGGAAGCGAATCTTTGTTTTGTGCATTTGCCATGTTTAAAGAATAACATGCAAAAGCAAATGCCAATATTTTTTTCATCATAATAAAAATTTTGGGGTTGAAGTTATTCATTCAATAGAATTATTTGAAAATTATTTTATTAATGGTTAAAACTTAATAAATTCAATTGCATTAGTCTAACTTTAATTAAAAAAACCGTTTGAAAAATCATTTCTCTTTATTTGTTCAACAAATAACTAACCCCTTAAAATACAAACTGTTTTTATTGTTTAAGCTGCCAATGGCTTTTATGGCAGGTCTAAAAGTTGTTGAAATAAGCGAAGCCACAGCAAGTATTTCAGTAAAATATAAATGGCTAAATAAAAATCCTTTTGCTTCTTTATATTTTGCTGTATTAAGTATGGCGGGAGAAATGAGTACAGGTTTATTGGCTTTTGGTCAAATATATAAACGCAAACCAACCGTAAGTATGTTGGTAGTAAAATTAGAAGCAGAATTTTATAAAAAAGCAATTGGCAAAATTGTTTTTACTTGTGCAGATGGTATTAAAATAAAAAATGCAGTTGATCTTGCCATTGAAACAGGAAACGGGCAAACTATTGAATGTATTGCAATTGGAAAAAATGAAATGAATGAGAACGTTGCTATGTTTAAAATAACTTGGAGTTTTAAAATGAAAAAATAAAAAAATATATTTATGAAGATTGCTTTTCATGGTGCAGCCAGAACCGTAACAGGCTCTAAACATTTAATTACATTAAAAAGTGGTACACAAATTTTATTGGATTGCGGTATGTTTCAAGGTTTGGGAAAAGATACCGATAACTTAAATCTACAATTTGGATTTGAAGCGAGTGATGTAAATTTTTTGGTATTATCTCACGCACATATAGATCATTCTGGCTTAATACCAAGATTAGTAAATGAAGGATTTAAAGGGAAAATATTCTGCACTTCAGCCACTAAAGATTTAACCGAAATATTATTAGAAGATTCTGCTACCATACAAAGAGATGATATAAAATTTGTAAATAAACGCCGAGCAAAACAAAACCTACCACCTATACAACCTTTATATACAATTGATGATGCAAAAAATGTAACACCATTAATTGAAGTTGTAAATTATAATGAATGGCACACTATAAATGATGAAGCCGAAGTAATGTTTACCGATGCAGGGCATATTATAGGCAGTGCTGCCGTGCATTTGCGTTTAAAAGAAAACAACAAAACAACTGCACTAACTTTTAGTGGAGATGTTGGCAGGTATAATGATGTTATTCTTCGCTCTCCCGATGTATTTCCACAAGCAGATTATATTTTAATAGAAAGTACTTACGGAGATAAATTGCATGAAGATGCCGGCAATGCTGTAAATATTTTAGAGCAATGGATAAATAAAACTTGCGTTGAAAAAAAAGGAAAATTAATTATCCCTTCATTTAGCGTAGGAAGAACACAAGAGCTATTATATTTTTTAAATAGTTTATCTCTTCAAAACAGATTACCAAAAATACCTGTGTTTGTAGATAGCCCATTAAGTTCAGAAGCTACCGAAGTTGTAAAAAGCCATCCCGAAAATTTTAATAAACAAGTAAAGCAATTATTAAAAACTGATGATGATCCTTTTGATTTTCCGGGATTAAGTTTTACAAAATCTGTTGATGAAAGTAAAGCCATTAACGATAACCATCAACCCATGATAATTATTTCTGCAAGCGGTATGGCCGATGCCGGAAGAATTAAACATCATATTGCAAATAATATTGGCGATAAACACAACACCATATTAATGGTGGGTTATTGCGAACCTTTATCTTTAGGAGGAAGATTAACAAATGGTGCCAAAGAAGTAAGAATTTTTGGAGAATATTATAAAGTAGTGGCAGAAGTTGGCAGCATGAGAAGTATGAGTGCACATGGAGATTATAACGATTTATGTCAGTTTTTGGCTTGCCAAAACCCTGATTTAGTAAAAACAATTTTTATTGTGCATGGAGAAGAAGAAGTACAATTAGAATTTCAACGAAGATTATTAAAGAAGAAATTTAAAGATGTAATAGTACCTCGCTTACACGAAAGTTTTAATTTAGATTAAACTCTTTATAGAAACAAAAATCCCGCTCGTATATGTAGAGCGGGATTTTTGTTGGGTTACTAGGATTCGAACCTAGACAGACAGAATCAAAATCTGTAGTGCTACCGTTACACCATAACCCATCTTCACCCAAACCGTTTTTTGTTTTGGGCTGCGAAAATAAGGGCAGTATAAAAATGTTCCAAATAAAATCTTTATTCTTTCAGTTTTAAGGCTGTAAACCAGTAATTATTGTGCAATATTTTATCTGTAACATCTACAGCTATTGGTTTACTGAATAAGGAGCAATTTAATACCAATGTATGATATTCCCCATTTTCACCGCAGGCATCAATTCCTAAATTTTCTAATTCTGTAATTAATTGGGTAGTTAACATTTTTCCTAAGAACTTTTCTCCCATTATCTCATTACAACTTACAATCATGGTTTTTATTCCTGCATTTAGCATTTGCATTACTAAATTTCTTCTATCTAATTTCCATAGAGGTAATATTGAGGTAAGATTGGCATTGGTACAAACTGTTTCTTCCCAATTTCTATGTTCTTGTAAATCAATATCACCAAAAACAGCAGTAGTTAAATCATATTGTTTTTGCAAAGAAGTTAATGCTTGTGTAAATTTTTTTTCATAATCGTTCCAGCTACTGCTAATTAAATGAATGGGAATATTTGCTGCTTTGGCTTGTGCTTGTAATATTTTAGAGGGTATGCCATGTGAGCGTGAAATTTTACCTTCTTCATTTAATACATTCAATAAAACTTTAGGAATATAATTTTGATGAATGGCTTGTATTAATGCAAAGCAACTGTCTTTACCACCACTCCAACTGCATAAACAATTTTTATTCTGCATTTTCATAACCTTCATCAATTAATAAATTCTTTCCGTCGGCAGCTTGTGTTGCTAATTCATCACAACGATTATTTAATGGATTATCTGCATGACCTTTTACCCATTTTAATTTTATTTGAAAGTGTTTTGATAGTTGATAATATTTTAACCATAAATCTTTATTTTTTTTACCGCCTTTAAAATTGGTTTTAATCCAACCATCTAACCATTTTTTTTCAATACTGTTTACAACATATTGGCTATCTGTAAATATGGTAAGCGGAATATTTTTTTTAGTAAGTGATTGTAATGCCGTAATAACCGCCAACAATTCCATTCTGTTATTGGTAGTTAATCGGTAGCCTTGTGATATTTCTTTTTGTTTATCTCCCCAAATTAAAACAATGCCAAACCCACCGGGTCCGGGGTTTCCGCGAGATGAGCCATCGGTATAAATATGTAAAGGATGTGTTTGCATTTTTTGGTTTTATTAAAAAATCAATTGCAATTTTCGGCTAAAAGGTTTGTTTAATAAAATTGAAATAAATATTGAATGAAGAGAAGCGTATTTTGTATTTTATTCTAACCTTCTTTTTATAAAAGACTATAAAAAATAAAATGCATTACCTTACATTTGCAGCCGGCAGGTCTTACGCGACCAGCTCCTGCTGAACCTCCCCAGGGTAGGAATACAGCAAGGATAGGCGGTTGTAGCGGTGCGATGTGAGATACCTGCCATTTTTTATTTAAATATTACGTTATGAAATTTTTTCTTGATACAGCAAATCTTGCTCAAATAAAAGAAGCCAATGATTTAGGAATTTTAGATGGTATTACAACCAATCCATCACTAATGGCTAAAGAAGGAATTAAAGGAAAAGAAGCTATTGATAATCATTATAAAACAATTTGTGAAATAGTAAATGGAGATGTAAGTGCTGAAGTTTTTTCTACCACTTTTAATGAAATTATTGAAGAAGGGAAAAAATTAGCTGCCATACATCCAAACATTGTGGTAAAAGTACCAATGATTAAAGATGGTGTGAAAGCGGTTAAATGGTTTACAGATAATGGAATTAGAACTAATGTTACTTTGGTATTTAATGCAGGCCAGGCAATATTAGCCGCAAAAGCAGGAGCAGCTTATGTTTCGCCATTTATTGGAAGAATTGATGATACTTGTTGGGATGGTGTACAATTAGTTGCACAAATTGCCAATATATATTCTATACAAGGTTTTAAAACAGAAGTATTGGCAGCATCTATTCGCAATGCAAATCATATTATTCAATGTGCAGAAGCCGGAGCAGATGTTTGTACTTGTCCGTTAGATTCTATTTTAGGTTTATTAAAACATCCGCTAACAGATATAGGTTTGGCAAAATTTTTAGAAGATGCGAAAAAAATGTAACGCAATATTTTATTATTAATAAAAGCTCTGCAATAATTGCAGGGCTTTTTTGTTTTTATTATTTGTTTAATAAACTTTTAGTTAAAAACTATTCTTTACTTTTAAAAGAAAAAACAGAATATGGTTTCTGAAATACGCAATTGGTTTAATAAAAATTTTACAGAAGAAAAATATCAAGCTTATTTAAAAGAATTAAACAGCAAGCATACTAATGCCATTGAATTTCGTGTTGCCGAAACACCCGTTTTTATTGATAAAATTTTTACCAATAAAATAATTGATGCTTGTGAAAGTATTGTAGATGTTATTACGCAACCCAATTTTAATGCGTTAGTAAAAAATGCCGTACCTGAAAATGTTGTGGTACCTAATGAAACATCATTCTCACATTTTATTGCTTTTGATTTTGGTATTTGCGAAAACGAAAATGGCGAATTAGAACCACAACTTATTGAAATGCAAGGCTTCCCTACATTATTTGCTTATCAAATTTGGCATGATGAAGTAACCCGAAAACATTTTAATATACCCGAAAATTATTCTGCTTACTTAAATAATTTTAATGCAACCACGTATACTCAATTATTAAAAGAAATTATTATAGGAAAACACAATGCAGAAAATGTAATTCTTTTAGAAATATTACCACATCAACAAAAAACAAGAATAGATTTTTATTGCACAACAGATTATGTGGGCATTCCCGTTGTTTGTTTAACAGAATTAATTAAAGAAGGGAAAGATTTATTTTATATGCATGAAGGCAGAAAAATAAAAGTTGAAAGAATTTATAACAGAATTATTTTTGATGACCTTCAACAACAAAATGCAACCATACAAGAAAAAGGGAAAATTTTATTAGAAGAATTAAATGTTGAATGGGTACCGCATCCTAATTGGTTTTATAAAATAAGCAAATACACCATTCCATTTATAAAACATAAATACATACCTGAAACAACTTTTTTAGATGAATTAAAAACAATACCTGCTGATTTATATAATTATGTTTTAAAACCTTTATTTTCTTTTGCCGGGCAAGGTGTGGTAATAGATGTAACACCCGCCGATATTGAAAAAATAAAAGATCCGCATAATTGGATATTGCAAAAAAAAGTAAAGTATGCCGATGTTGTTATAACACCCGATATTCCTGCAAAAGCAGAAATACGCATATTTTATTTTTGGAAAGAAGGCGAAGCAAGACCCATTGCCACCAATAATTTAGCACGCTTAAGTAAAGGGAAAATGATTGGTGTGCGTTATAATAAAGATAAAGAATGGGTTGGCGGCAGTTTGGCCTATTTTGAAAAATAATTTAGGTAGAAAAGTAATTCTCAATACACATAATATTACCATCAAATAATTTCTGTAAATATTAGTTTACAAAACTCCACCATACACCAAACCTAAACCAAAAAGTTGGTTGTGGATATAGTTGCGGTGTAATATTATATTTAGTTAATTCTACTCCTTTTGTGGGTACTAACGTATTCAAATTTTCGGCACGTACAAATGCTTTAAAGCCTTTTATTCTAAAATTGAAAAATAAATTCACATCGGGTCTATTAGATGTTGTATAACCGGATTGATAAAAAAACTGACCTGTAAAAGGAGAATAATTATCTGCTTGATAATTAGTGTAATATCTTATTTCTATACCGGTTGATAAAAATAAATTTTTATAAAAATTTCCTTCAAAAGCAACTCTGTTGCGAGTTAGAAGTGTTGGTACATGTACAATTCCGCCGGTGGTTTGTTGTAAATGAACTTCACTATACCAATTAAAATATTTATTTAATCTAAATTTTTTTTCTGCAGCAATATGCAATACATTAAATAATCCTGCTTCTTGTCTTGCTGTAAAAAAACTATCCATATAAGCATAATTATTTATTAAAAAATATTCTCCACTTAGCTTAAAAGATAGTTTTGGATTTTCGTAAACTGCAAATAATCTTGCTGTATTTTCTTTATTAAAATTTTGTTTATTACTTATAGGAAAAGCAGTTAATGGATTGAATATAAAGGAAACGGTTCTGTTTACATTTTGAAAACCAATTTGTAAATTACCTACCATTTTGCTTAGTTTTCTTTTTAAACTAATATATGCATTATAATCTCCGGCATTCATTCCGTTTAAATATAAATTGCCTGTGGCTTCAATTTCCCAAACTTGATTGCGTGTTCGGTTTCTGTATTCTGCTAAGGCATATACATTATAAAAATGATGTGTGATACTATCATTAAATACGCCTTTTAAATTTTGTAAAGCAGCTCCGATTTTTAAAAATTGATTTTGATTATTTTTTTCGGGAAAAGAGATAATACTGAATTCGTTATTAATAACATTCCATTTTTCTTTAAAACTAACTGTATCTAAATAACCAGATGCATAAGGAGTAATGTGATAATTAAAATAGGTTTGATAAGCTGTAGAATCTGCATTAATATCTCTGTAATTATATGTATTTGTTGTAATGGATAAAGTATGTTGTAATCTTAAACGAGCATAAAATAATTTGATAACCGATGAGTCTGTAACAATTGAATCTTTTTGCCCGAAATCATATTGGTGGCGATATAAAATAGTTGATGTTTGATAAATGTTTCCTGTGTTTACGGTAGTATTAAATGGACTGCGAGATTGTGTGCCTGCAACTCCTAATCTTGTTAATGCTACAAAAGGATCGCCTAAGGTTAAGTTGTTTAGTTGATGAATATCTTGTAAACCTCCGTTTTCTGAAGAGGCATTTTTATTGCTTACAAATATGAAAAAATTTGCATATCTTTTATTGGCTGTTTGATAGTGTGCCGTAAAACGAACATTATTAAAACTTGCATTTTGTAAGCGATACAAACCCGGAGAATTTGCAAATCTATATTCAATACCAAAATTGAAACGCGGATTACGATTTTGTGTATGCGTGAAATTTATTAACTGCTCTGCTTTGCTGCCCAACATATAAGCAAGCTCGGTATATGGTCGTGTGGTTTGAAATAATTTTGCACCTGCAACTGTAAAATTAATAGCATCATATTGATGGAAACCCGCATCCCAACCGGATTGCAGAATAGGTGTAAAAATCATAGAATGTGTTGCTGTTCCTAAATTTCCTAAATTATTTACCCAATATGGTTGCGGAAAACGAGTATTAAAATCATTTATTGAAGAATCTAAAGTTCTGTTTCTGGTAGAATCGTAATAACGATAAAAAATAGTAATAGAGTCGGCATATCTATCTCTATGTTGTAAAGAATCGTTGCTTGCTTGTTTTTTAATGGGTCTGCCCTGGCTATCGTATGTAACTCCTGGTGAAGAACCATCTGCTGTTTTTAAAGTTTTTTGTGCAAATAAAAAACTAACCGATACAACAGTAATAAATAAGCAAATTATTTTTTTATTAAATATGGTTGAATACATTGATGCAAATAATGCTGCAAAATAACAGTAAAGCTGCAAATGAAAGTGTTAAGTAAGTGAATGAGGATAATTTGCTGTTTATTGAAAAGATTGCACAGCTTTTAATAAATCAACAATTGAAAAAGGTTTTGTTAGATATAAACTTGCTCCTAATGTATTACCTCTATTTTTATCAATAGCATCGGCACGTGCGGTAAGAAATATAAAAGGAATATTTTGAGTTGTAATATCTGCTTTTAATTGGGTTAATACTTCAAAACCATCAATGCCGGGCATCATTACATCGCAAACAATAATATTAGGTAAAATTTGTTTGGCTTTTGTTACACCATCAATTCCGTTTATTGCAGCATAACAAGTATAACCTTTTAGCTGCAACATTTTTACAATGTTGTTACGCAGAAATTCTTCATCTTCTATTACTAATATGGTAAGCATTTATTAAGTGCAATGTGGGTGAAGTGCCAATTATAAACTATGCATTTTTAATACGGAAAATGTAATCTTACTACGGTACCTTGCCCTTCGGTACTTTGATATTCAATTTTTCCGTTATGTTTTTCAACAAAATATCTTACAACTACTAGGCCTAAGCCTGTACCTTGTATATCTCCAACGTTTGCACCGCGTTTAAATGATGTTCCTAAATCAATTATATCTTTTTCGGGTACACCAATACCAAAATCTCTACACACAATATTCCAACTGTCGTTGCCAAAGAAAACACGAATGTTTGGTTCGGGAGTGTTGGGTGAATATTTAAAAGCGTTATCAATAATATTGGTTAGTAAATGCCTTAGCATAAACTTATCTGCTTTTACTAAACGGTTTGTGCCTCTTGTTTCTAAATGCAGGCTACGACCATCTTTCCAAGGGTGGTATTGTTGGGTTATTAATTCTTGTACAAAATTAATAACATCAATTTCACTTGGGTTAAAGTTTACTTTATTAGCTTCTATTCTGCTTATTAAAAGTAACTCGTCCATTAAATCTTTTAAACGCTTTACTTCATCGGCAATACGTTGTGTGTACGATTGCAATTCTTCTTGCGAAGTAGTTTTATCTTGTTGTAATAGTTCTAAAATTTCTGCACTGCTTTGTATAATAGATAAAGGTGTTCTTAGTTCATGTGAAACCATGTTTACAAACACAGTTTTCATATCACTTAACTGTCTTTCTTTTTCTATAATTTTCATTAATTCTTCCTGTGCTTTTACTTGATCTGTTATATCAACCATAAAGCCGGAAACTCTTAATTCTTCTTTATATAAACTGTAAAATCTTCTTAAATAATATTGATAATGTTTTTCTTCACCATTATCAAAAACAACTTTTATAGTGCGTTTTATTTTATCGGTGTTGTTATTTATAAGTGCTGCAACATCGGCAGTTATGTGTTGATTGTTTTCTTCACTTAAAAAATTTTGTAAAGAAGTGCCTACACTTTCGTAATAAGATTTTTTCCAAACTTTTTCCCATAAAGGATTTACGTATTGCAATACATTGTTTTCATCTATAATAAAAACAACTTCATCCAAATCGTTCAGTAGTTTTTGATATGTTTCTACGCTTCGCACTAATAATTTTTCATTTTGTCTTATTTTAGAAATATCTACACCATAGCCTACAACAAACTCTACGTTT
Source organism: Bacteroidota bacterium (assembly GCA_018267705.1). Lineage (GTDB taxonomy): Bacteria > Bacteroidota > Bacteroidia > Chitinophagales > Chitinophagaceae > CW01. Next base: position 373,689 of record JAFDXX010000004.1, read on the forward strand.
TTTTCGGCATTAAAATAAGGGTAAAAATGTTGAAGATTGTAAATTTCTCTTCCTTGATTATTCACATATTTTTCTTCAAACTGAATTGTTTGGTTGGTTTGCAGTGATTGTTCGAAATAATTTCTGCGTGCAATGGCTTTTTCAAAGCCTTCATTTTTGGCTAAGCTGTAATCAAAATCATCTTTTCCAATTAGCCAGTTTCGCATATCTTCTTTATCAATGGCTTTTTTATTGGCAAAGAGATATTTTTGATTGGTATCAAAAATGGTAATATTGGCGGGTATGTTGTTTAATATTTTTTCGTAAAAGGCTTGCTGTTGTTGACTTTTCTTTTGTAAGCTTCTGTATTTAGAAATGTTTTTAAATAACCATAAACGAGAGGGGTTAGTGGTATCATCATTCATTGGTAAATAATCAACGGCAATAATAGTTCCGTTTTTAAGTATTATTTCTTCTTTATGAAGTTGTTTGTGGTTGGCTTTTATGTTGTTTGCAATTTCTAAAATATTCTTGGGTTGTTCTATTTGGGGGCTAATTTTTTCTAATAATTCGCAATCGGATTTTCCTATTAGTTGTGCTGAAGTTTCGGTAATATCAAAAAGTTGGCAGAATACATCGTTAGCATATTCAATATTATTGTTGTTGTCTATTACAATAATAGCTTTGTCAATGTATGTTAATACAAAATTTAGTTTGTTTAAAAAAGCGTTGTTATTTGTATTTTTTATTGACCAATTCATAAATTAAGTTATGCCCTTGCCGATAATATTTTGCTTATCAGTTCTGCTTTTGAGTTTACGCCCAGTTTATTATATATGTTTTTTAAATGGTCGTTTACGGTTGTTGCCGATATGCCTAACACATTGGCAATTTCTTTATAAGTAAATCCATTTACTAATTGTTCTATTACATCATTTTCTCTTGCCGTTAATTTATCACTTACGGGTTGTTGTTTTTTTTGCCCTAAGTTGTTTACTCTGCCAATAATTATTTGTGCTATTTCCGGAGAAATTAAAGCACCGCCATTTTTTACAATTTCAATTTGTTTTTTTATTTCTTGCAGCGATACCGGTTTTAGTAAATAGCCATTGGCTCCTTTTGATATTGCTTGCCAAATCACTTCTTCATCATTATTTCCACTAAGTATAACCAAGTGTGTTTCTTTATATTGTTTATTGATGATGCTTACACCTTCTAAACCTGAAATGCCGGGTAAACCAATATCTAAAAACACAATAAAAGGCTCATAAGTTATACTGTTTTTGTTTGCAAGAAACTGTTCAATGCTTGAGTAAGAAAAAACTACATCTACCTCTTTATCTAATTTAAAAAAGGTTTCAAAGTTTAATCTTAGTTTAGGATCGTCTTCTATTAAACCTACTGTTATCATTTTTTTATTTTAAAAATAACCTTTGTTTTATCAACACACAAAAAAAGAAGGGGCCTGTGTAATGCCCCTTCATGGTTCTTCAACATTGGATTCTAAACTTAGTTTACACAGATGGGTTTAGTTTTACACGGAATGTTGGATTTTGGTTTAAAACCGTCTTTAATAAGATATTGGATTGAATGTATTGGATATTGATTCTTAATCAGGTTCTTCATTGGATATTGAATTCTATAAAAATCTTTTCTTTTAGATATTGGATGGTTTTGGATATTGGCTTTTAAAAACGGTTTTCTTTGTTTTTAATTACAATGTAAAATTGCAATCCTTTCATTCCTTATACAATCCCTTGAATTAGGGGAACAGTATTTTTAGTATTTGAAAGAACTGTTGCAATACATTTATTTCAATTGCAAAACAAACTTCGTAATAAGCAATGGGCTATTCAATCCCTTAAAATAGGGAAACGAATTATTCACAAAAGTTCGTTGGCAGCGTGTGCATATTATATTTGTTGTTTAACATTAAACGTATGAGTGAATTATTAACACAATTAAACGAAACGGTAGCCTATATAAAAAGTAAAGTAAATATTACAGCAAAAGCCGGAATTGTTTTAGGTAGCGGCTTAGGCAACCTTGCAGAAGTAATTAAAGCAGATGTGAGTATTCCTTACACAGAAATTCCTCATTTTCCGGTAAGCACTGTAAAAGGGCATGGAGGAAAATTAATTTTTGGAGAATTAGGTGGTGTAAAAGTTGTTGTAATGAGTGGTCGTTTTCATTTTTATGAAGGTTATTCTGCACAACAAGTAGTTTATCCGGTTCGTGTAATGAAAATGTTAGGATTAGAATATTTATTACTATCCAATGCAGCAGGTGCAGTAAACCCCAATTATAAAGTAGGAGATTTAATGTTGATTAATGATCATATTAGTTTCTTTACTACTAATCCTTTAATTGGTAAAAATGAAGAATCGTTAGGCACACGTTTTCCTGATATGAGTGAACCGTATAATTATGAATTACTAAAAAAAGCAAAAGCTATAGCGGCTGCTAAAAATATTCAGGTGCATGAAGGTGTTTATACTGCTGTAACAGGCCCAACTTTTGAAACACATGCCGAATACCGTTTAATAAAAACCGTAGGAAGTGATGTTGTAGGAATGAGTACTGTGCAAGAAACCATTGCAGCATCGCATTGCGGATTAAAAGTGTTTGCAGTAAGTGTGGTTACAGATTTGGGTATTAGAGAAGATAATAATGTAATTACACACGAAGAAGTATTGGCGGCTGCTAAAGAGGCAGAACCAAAATTAACAACGCTATTTACCGAGTTAGTAAAACAGTTGTAAAAATTATGTACTTATAACCACAATATTTTGTGATATAGAATAAAAAGCCCGTACTTTCAATATGTACGGGCTTTTGTTTATTTGGTAAATAATGCTTTTAGTTCGTTAGCATCATCGGGTTTTAATTTTCCAGCCAATATTAAACGCAGTTGTCTTCTTCGTAAAGCACCATCATACATATCTATTTCTGCTTTGGTTTCAGGTATTAGTGCAGGAACGGGACGTGGTTTTCGGTTGGGGTCTAAAGCAACAAAAGTAAAATAGGCTTCGTTGCTTTCATATTCATATTGGTGTAGCGTATCTTCTCCCCATACTTTTAAATAAATTTCCATTGATGAATTGAAAGCTCTAGTAACTTTTGCTTCAATGTGTACTATGTTTCCTAATTTAATGGGGTTTTTAAAACTTAAATTATCTACACTAGCCGTCATACAAGGTGCATTGCAGTGTTTCATGGCAGCCATGCTGGCAGCAATATCCATCCAATACATTAATCTTCCTCCCATTAAATTTCCAAAGCCATTGGTATCATTGGGCAGTACCATTTCATTCATTATGGTAAAACTATCGGCTGCTTTTCTTCCTTCCATTATAATTTTTTTATTATGTGGTTATTATTTTTGGCAAATATACAGGCAGTAATTGGCAAGCATGGTACAATAAAATTTCTATATTTTCTTTCCTCTCCATTTATTGCTTTTAATGTATAAGTAAGATGGAATAAAAGTGCAAATCCAGTACAACCATTCACTTCCCCAACCATAAATAATGCTCATGTTTTTCCATTCTAAAACTATATATACATATATAATGTAAAAGAAAATGGCAAATAATTCAATTAATAAATTCACTTTGGTGTTACCTGTGCCGGTAACTGCATTTAACCAAACAGTACCTGCCGACATAATAATCATGGCTACAGAAACTACTCTTAATATTGGGATAGCTTCTGTAATAAAACTTACATCTTGTCCGTAAATAGATAAAACTACTGCCGGAAAAATATTAATAATAATACCTACCGTAATAGAAAACATTAAGGATAATCTAATTATTTTATGAATTAATTCAACTACTTTATCACTCAGGCCCTGTCCAATAATATTGCTAACCATTGTATTGGCGGTTGCAGCAAATGCCCAAGTAAAGCAACCAAAAAAACCAAAAACATTTCGCATGGTATTAGATATAGCTAAAGCTCTACTGCCGTGATGTTCAATTAAAATATAAAAAAACTCCCATGTAACAATGCTAATACCATATTGTGCAATTAATGGTGATGATTGTACCAGAATTAATTTAAAAGACTGTTTATCTAAATTAAAATTTTTAAACAGCATTAATTTTTTATCAATGCCTTTAAAATGAATAACTAAAAAAATGCTGAACAAACCGCAGCCTTCTGCAATAACAGATGCATAAGCAGCACCATTAAAACCTAAATGTGGTAAACCTAATTTACCATAAATAAATCCGTAATCTAAAATAATATTTACAATAGCTTCTGTTGCCGTACCTATAATTAAATATTTAGATTGATTAGTGCCTACCAATACTGCATTACGCATTTGATATAAATACAAAAACACTAATCCAACTATGCGTATACGAAGAAAACTAATTGCCATATTTACGGTAACCTCGTTATGTATTGAGTAACGTAAAATAATTGGAGCAATCAACCAAGTAATGGCAATTCCCACAATGCTTAACAGCATGGCAATACGTACACCTTGTGCAAATAAGTTACCTATATCTTCAATTCTGTTTTCGCCCGCCCTTCTTGCAATAAGCGATTGTAAGCCATTGTTTAAACCATTGCCAATTACTGCAAAAATTAAATAGTAAACACCTGTAATACCGGCTACGGCTAAAGCTTCTTCATTTAATCTTCCAAAAAAAATATTGTTAGTAATATAATTAATTTGCGGTACCATAATAGCAAATGCAATAGGCATGGCAATGCTTAAAATTTGTTTATAATTAATACTAACTTTAAAATCTGTTACCGCAGGCATTTGGCAAAACTAAGCTTGGCAGCAATTGGTTGGTTTTATTTGTTATTTATAGAATTAAAACCAATGTAAATAACGAAACAGTTACATAATAAATAGGGTTAAAAATTTAACCGAGAAAATGTTATTATTGCAAATACTATATTTGATATATGGTGCAAAAAAGTATTAGCAGCTATTTAGATTTAGAATCTCAATCGCCCTTTAATAGCGATGAGTTAATTGTTAACATAGGAAATACCTATGTTGCCATGTTGGTAAGGCTTGCAGGTAGGCAAGATGCCAGTGCTTTTGAGTTATTTGAATTTGATAAGGCTACAGATAATTGGTACAATATTTTTTATTCAGTAAGAACACAATCTAAAATTTTAGATAGAAGTTATAACAACACCAAAATTTTTTATAACCTCCCCGAAAATGTTTTAGTACCTTCTGAAAAGTTTTCTGAAGATGCTGAGGAGAGTTATTTAAATATGCTACATGGAGATACTATTAACGAAGCCATACAGCATGATGTGTTAGATATTAATCCACCAATTGTAAATATTTATCGCATAAAACGTGTTTTATACGAAATGGTTCGTACCAATTTCATGATGGTGCAACCCAAACATTTATATACACAATTATTAGAAAACAATTTAGGTGGTTATAATTTGCACAGCGGCATTTCTTTAAAAATTCAGTTTTATAATAAATGTATTTTATTGTTGTTATTAAAAGATGGTAAGTTACAGTTTATACAATCATATTCTTGTTTAACACAAGATGATATGTTATATTATGTGTTAAGTTTACTACAACAATTTCATATACAACCCGCAGAAGTAAAAGTTGAATTAGGCGGGCAAATAGATACACGATCTCAGTATTACGATTATATCAAAAAAATATTCACCAACATTCAATTTGAAATTGTGGCACCTGAAAAATTGATGAAAGAATTACAAGAAAATTATCCGCCACATTATTTATCACCTTATTTTAATTTGGCATGAGAATTATTTCGGGCATATTAGGTGGAAGAAGAATAAATCCTCCTGCAAATATGCCACACACCAGGCCTACAACCGATATAGCAAAAGAAGGATTATTTAATATTTTGCAAAACAGAATAAGCTTTACGGGCATTACAACTTTAGATTTATTTGGAGGAACGGGAAGCATAAGTTATGAATTAGCATCTCGCGGAGCAATAGATCTAACTATTATAGAAAAAGATAATGCCATGTATGCATTTATAAAAAAAAATATTGAATTACTAAAAATTTCTAATGCAAATGTGTTAAAAATGGATGTGTTTAATTTTTTAAACGGATGCAACCAGCAATACAATTTTATTTTTGCCGGCCCCCCTTATGCTTTAGGTACTATTGATGAATTACCTAAAATAATTGTTGAAAAAAAATTAATTGCACCTAACGGTTTATTTGTGTTAGAACATACACCCCGCAATAGCTACGAAAATTTTAAAGGGTTTAGTTTTGTAAGAAATTACGGCACTACTTTATTTAGTTTTTTTGCTGCTACATAAATTTGTATGACACCTATTTTTATTACAGGCATAGGTACCGATGTTGGTAAAACAATTGTTAGTGCAATTATTACAGAAGCATTACAAGCAAATTATTGGAAACCTATACAAGCAGGTTTTAGTAACGGAACAGATGCTTTGCAAATTAAAAATTTAATTAGTAATACTAAAACAATTATATACCCTGAAGTATATCAATTAAAAATGCCCGCATCTCCACATATTGCTGCAAGAACAGAAAAGGTAATTATCAATTTGCAAAAAATTACAGATGCTTGTTCAAAATATCAAACTCACAATTCAAAATTAATAATTGAAGGAGCCGGTGGTTTATTAGTACCATTAAATGAAACAGAGTTTGTTACTGATTTAATATTGAAATTAAATGCAAAAGTTATTTTAGTTAGTAGAAATTATTTAGGAAGTATAAATCATTCTTTATTAACTGCAGAAGTTTGTAAACAAAAAAATATAGATGTATTAGGTTGGGTATTTAATGATCAATATTTACATTATGAAGATGAAATTGTTGGCTGGAGCGGATTTCAAAAAATTGCTTCTATTCCTTTCGTAGAAAAAATAACTAAAAAATTTATTGCTTTACAAGCTGAAAAAATAAAACCATCTTTGTTAAAAGTTATCGGATAAATGCTTAAACAAGAATTAAGAAATATTTATCGCACCCAACGAGATGCAATTCAACCCAATCAAAAATTAAAGTTAGATGATTTAATGTTGTTGCAATTTCAACAACTAAACTACTCAAACATTAAAACCTTATTTTCTTATTGGCCAATGAATAACAGCAGCGAGCCTAATACTTTTTTGTTCAGTAGATATTTACATTATACGGTTTATAATTTACAAACGGCATATCCTATAATAAATTTTTATAATAATACCATGCAAGCCGTATTGGTAAATAGTGAAACTGTTTATGTTGCCAATAAATACGGAATAATGGAGCCAAAAGAAAAAATAATTATAAATGAAAAAGAAATAGATTTGGTTTTTGTTCCCTTACTGTGTTTTGATCTAAATGGCTATCGTGTGGGTTATGGTAAAGGTTTTTACGATAAATTTCTTGCACAATGTAATCAACATGTTATAAAAATAGGTTTCTCTTATTTTGATGCTGTTGAAAAAATTGATGATGCCAACCAATTTGATGTACCTTTAAATTATTGTATTACGCCTCAAAGAATTTATGAATTTTAATGTTTTCTTTTTAAAATCGTTTAGAGTATTGTTACTGCCTTTTGCATTGGTATATGGTTTAGTAATTATAATTCGCAATTGGCTATATGATAAAAAATATTTGCATAGTGCTGCATTTAATTTCCCACTAATATGTGTTGGAAATATTGCAGTTGGTGGTACAGGTAAATCTCCAATGGTTGAATATTTAATTGAAGTTTTGCAACCAAATTTTAAAATTGCAACTTTAAGCAGAGGTTATAAAAGAAAAACAAAAGGTTATACTTTAGCAAAACAAGGAACAACAGCTTTAGAAATAGGTGATGAACCCATGCAGTTTCATTTAAAATTTCCGCAAGTACCTGTTGCTGTTGGCGAAGAACGCATTATTGCTATTCCATATTTAATAGAAGATTGTAAAGATTTGCAAGCAATTATTTTAGATGACGCTTTTCAACACAGAGAAGTGCAAGCCGGCTTTAATATTTTACTTACAGAATATAGTAATTTATATTTATATGATTTCTTTTTACCAACCGGAGATTTAAGAGATGAATGGCGTTCTGCAAAAAGAGCTAATATTATTGTTGTAACAAAATGCCCTCCCGATTTATCGGTTGATAAAAAACAAAAAATAATTGAAAGCCTTCATGCAACTGCATCGCAAAAAATATTTTTCACTACTATTGAATATAATGTGCCTTATCACATTATATCAGGAAAAACAAAAAATATTACACCTGAAGATGAAATTCTATTAGTATGCGGAATTGCTAACCCCAAACCTTTAAAAGAATATTTAGTAAAAAATGCACGCACCTATTATCAAAAAGATTATAGCGATCATCATATATTTAGTATAGACGATTTAAATGAAATTAAACAACGCTTTAATGAAATAGATGCTTACAACAAATTCATATTAACAACAGAAAAAGATGCAGTAAGGCTACATAAGTTTGATAGTGAATTAAATGATATTCCATTATATGTGTTGCCTGTAAAACATAAATTTTTATTTAATGAAGGAGAGTTGTTTAATGCAGAAGTAATATCATTCATTAAAAACTTTTCTTTCAATCCTAATTAATGAAAAAGAAAAAAAATAAACATAGCACAACAAAAAATACACATCCAAACAAAGCAATTAGCGGAACGATAAAAGGTAGGCTGGAAGTAACTCGCAGCGGTTTAGGTTTTGTAATTCCTGAAACCGGAACAGGCGATTTATTAATACGTCCCGGAGATTTTAATACAGCATTAAATGGTGATACGGTTATTGCCAAAGTAATTAAAGAAAGTTTTACTACAAAGAAAAAAGAAGGAAGAATTGTTGAAGTAATACAACGCCGGCAAACAGAATTTGTTGGGCATATTCAACTCTCAACCAACTTTGCATTTTTCATTCCTGATTCAGATAAACCAATGCCCGACTTGTTTATTCCTTTAAACAAATTAAACGGAGCAAAAAATAAAGAAAAGGTTTTGGCTAAAATGGTACGTTGGGAAAAAGGAGATAAAAAACCAATTGGCGAAGTAATTAAAATAATGAAGGCAGAAGATGATAATGATGCTGCCATGAATGAAATATTGGTAGAAAACGGATTTCCTTTATTGTTTGAAAAAGAAGTATTAAATGAAACTGCCGCACTTACAGAACAATTAAATGAAACAGAAATTGCTCAAAGAAAAGATTTTAGAAACACATTAACCTTTACTATTGACCCTGTTGATGCAAAAGATTTCGATGATGCTATTTCCTTTAAAAAAATAAAAAATAATATATATGAAATTGGTGTACATATTGCCGATGTAAGTTATTATGTACAACCCAATACAGCATTAGATGCAGAAGCATATAAACGTGCAACATCAGTGTATTTGCCCGATAGAGTGAACCCTATGTTGCCAGAAAAAATTTCAAATGAATTATGCTCACTACGGCCTCATGAAGATAAATTTACTTTCTCTGCTGTTTTTCAAATGAATACAAAAGGAGAAGTAAAAAATTATTGGTTAGGAAGAACAGCCATTCATTCCAATCATCGTTATACTTATGAAGATGTTCAAGAAATAATTGAAAGCAAAGAAGGTATTTATAAAGATGAAATTTTATTGTTGAATGATATTGCCCAACGCCTACGCAAGCAGCGTTTTAAAGAAGGAGCCATTAATTTTTCATCGCAAGAAGTAAGATTTAAATTAGATAAAAACGGGAAACCAATTGGCATTGTTGTAAAAGAAAGTAAAGAAGCACATCAACTAATTGAAGAGTTTATGTTGTTGGCAAATAAAACTGTTGCAGAACATATTTCAAAAATTAAAATCAATAATAAAGAAATTCCCTTCCCATACAGAATTCATGATCAACCTGATGAAGAAAAATTACAACCATTTGTAGAGTATGCAAGAAAATTCGGTTATCATTTCAATACATCTTCTCCCGATAAAATTGCAGAAAGTTTTAATGAAATGCTTGAAGCGGTTAAAGGAAAACCCGAGCAACATGTATTAGAACAATTAGGTATAAGAACAATGGCAAAAGCCGCATACACATCAAAAAATATTGGACATTACGGTTTGGGCTTTGAATTTTATTGTCATTTCACTTCGCCTATTCGCCGCTATCCCGATGTATTAGTGCATCGTGTTTTAGAAAGCGTATTGAAAGAAAAACCAATGCTCGATAAAAAAATGGAAGAGCAATGCAAACACTGTAGTGAAAGAGAACGTGCAGCCATGGAATGTGAACGTGCAGGTAATAAGTACAAGCAGGTTGAATTTATGCAAAGTCATATTGGTGAAGTATTTGAGGCTGTTGTTAGTGGTGTTGCAAATTTTGGCGTATTTGCCGAAACAGTTGAACACAAATGCGAAGGGTTGATAAGTATTGTTGGTTTAAGTGATTATGATGATTTTAGATTAAATGAAAGTGATTTTAGTTTAGTAGGAAGAAGAAGTGGAAGAAAATTTAAAATGGGTGATAAAATACATATAAAAATTGTTGCTGCTAATTTAGATAAACGACAATTAGATTATGAATGGGTTTTGCAAAAGAAAAACAATTAAACATATTTTTAAATTAACCTCTTTTATGAAACAAATATTTTTATTCAGTATTTTATGCAGCACCGTGTTTTTTGCTAATGCACAAAATTGGGACTCTCTATCAAAAGAAGCTGCTAAAACAGAAATATATGAGCCGGTTCCTAAAATTGTAACGCCGGGCACATTTAATATTACTGCCCTGCCGATGCAATTTATTTGTTTAATGGAAAAAATTTAAACGAGTGGGTGCTTACTAACAATCCTTCGCAAAAAGCAACATGGTTAGTTGCAGATGGAATATTTACTGTAAATAAAAAGCAGGAAATATTCAAACAAAAAAAAGTTTTACTAATTATCAATTGCATTTAGAATATAGAATACCTGTTAATATTAAAGGAGAAGGTCAGGCAAGAGGCAATAGTGGTTTATTCTTAGCATCAACAGGTGGTGGAGATGAAGGATATGAGTTGCAAATATTAGATAACTATAATAACAAAACTTATGTAAATGGGCAATGTGGCAGTATATACAAGCAATTTATTCCGTTGGCAAATGCTTGTAAAAAACCGGGAGAATGGCAAACCTATGATGTAGCTTGGGTTGCACCAACATTTAATGCAAACGGAACTTTAAAAACTCCTGCAAAAGTTACAGTTTATCATAATGGAATTTTAATTCAAAACAATGTAACATTATTAGGTGAAACAAAATGGATTGGTACACCATCGTACAAAGTACATGGTGCATGCCCAATAAAATTACAAGCACATGGCGATAATAGCCAACCTATTAGTTTTAGAAATATTTGGATAAGAGAGTTATAATACTTCTTTGTTAAAAAATGCTTAATGGTTAAACCTTGTTTTTGTTTTAATATCTGATAATAAAATCATTTCTTAAAACAAAAAAATAAAAATCATGAAAACTTTAGTTATTACTGCTCTTGCCACAACAATATCATTAGCTGCAGTGGCACAAGGCCCCGGCCATCAACGTACTAATATTAAAAATCATCCAAGAGTAAATCAGGTTGATAAAAGAATTGACAACCAAGAAAAAAGAATTACTGAAGAACGAAAAGAAGGTGATTTAACAAAAGCACAAGCACAAAAAGATCGTAAAAATTTGAAAACAATTAATCAAGAAAAAAAAGATATGCGTAAAGAAGATAAAGGCCATTTAACTAAAAAAGATGATAAAGCCTTAAATCAACAATTAAATAAAAACAGTAAAAAAGTTGGTCAATAACTATTCTCAATTTTAAAAAAATGGAAGGCTACCTTTAAGGCAGCCTTTTTATTTATCTTCATTTCAACAAATAATTAAAGGCCATTAAACTTTAAGTATAATAACTCATCAAAGTATATATTTTTCATTTCATGTATCGTATTTATGGCAACACCTACTGCAAACGGAAGTATAAAAAAATATAGAGGCAAATGGAATAAAGTACAAACAAAACATTTGCTTAAAAGAACTATGTTTGGTGCAAAGAAAGAAGATGTAGATTTTTTTGCTTCGCAATCACTACACAAAACAATTGAAGCATTATTAAATACCGAAGAAGAAATTCCGCAACCACCACTTAACAATTATAATGACGATAAATATTCAGACCCTGAAATTCAAATTGGACAAACCTGGATTACTGCCAACAAGCAAACAGGAATGGAAATTGGCAGAAGAAGAAATTCTTTTAAAAGTTGGTGGCTGGCTTTAATGATTAATCAAAATAGAACAATCAAAGAAAAAATGGTTTTGTTTTGGCACAATCATTTTTCAACCGAAACCAATGTAGTAGATAATGCAACATCAAGTTACAAACACAATGTTTTATTAAGACAATATGCGTTAGGTAATTTTAAAGAAATGGTAAAAGCCATTACTTACGATCCTTGCATGCTTCGTTATTTAAACGGAAACAATAATGTAAGAAAAGCACCCGACGAAAATTATGGAAGAGAATTGCAAGAATTATTTACAGTAGGTAAAGGGTCCGGCTCTCATTACACCGAAGCAGATGTAAAAGCTGCAGCAAAAGTTTTAACAGGATTTAGAATAGATGCAAAATCACTTTCAAACATAAAAGGAATTTTTGATGCATCAAGGCACGATGAAACAGATAAACAATTTTCATCATTCTATAACAATACAATTATTAAAGGAAGAAAAGGAAAAGATGGAGAACATGAGTTAGACGATTTATTAAATATGATTTTTGCACAAGAAGAAGTCTCAAAATTTATTTGCAGAAAATTGTATCGCTTTTTTGTATACCATTTAATTGATGAAAATGCAGAAAAAAATATTATAGAACCTTTAGCCAAAACATTCCGAAAAAATAATTACGAAATAAAACCCGTATTAACACAACTGCTAAGCAGCCGTCATTTTTTTGATGATAATAATAAAGGATGCATTATTAAAAATCCGATTGATTTTTCTGTTGGGCTTTGTAGAGAATACAATGTACAATTTCCTAATAACGATGATTATGTTGATCTATATGCTTTTTGCTTAACACTTCAACAACAAACTGCATTAATGCAACAAAACATAGGAGATCCGCCCAATGTAGCCGGTTGGCCTGCCTATTATCAAGAACCGCAATACGATAAAATTTGGATTAATTCCGATACATTGCCCAAACGAAATGTATTTACAGATAGAATGATTAATAACGGTTTTGCTAGACCTGCCAATAAAAAAATAATAATTGATGCAGTTGCGTTTGCACAAGCATTAAGTAATCCATCAAATCCCGAAGATTTAATTAATGAAAGTATTAGTTTACTATATATGATGGATTTACCCGATAAAGAAAAACAATATATGAAAGAAGGTATTTTGTTATCAGGCTTACAAGGAATGATGAGCGACCATTATTGGACAGATGCATGGAATAAATTAACTACAAAACCAGATGATGCAGCCAATAAAAAAGATGTAACAAACAAATTAAAAAAATTATACAAGTATTTAATGAACTTACCACAATATCAATTGTGTTGATATAAAAATATTTTATGAAACGTAGAGATTTTTTAAAAAATACAGCATTAAGTGTAGCATTGCCTACTTTCTTAAACGGCATTTCACTAAAAGCCTTGGCAGGCACACCTTTAATGAGTGCTTTAAGCAATTATATGCACGATGATAAAGTATTGGTATTAATTCAATTGGCAGGCGGTAATGATGGATTGAACACAGTAATTCCTTTTGATCAATACAACTTATATCATACCGCAAGAACAAATATTGCTTTGCCGGAAAATAAAGTTTTACGATTGAATGGATATGATGCAACTGCTTTGCACCCTGCATTAGCAGATATGCAAAAATTATTTAACGATGGAAAATTAGGAATTGTACAAGCAGTAAGTTATCCTAAACCCAACTTCTCACATTTTAGAGCAACCGATATTTGGATGACGGCAAGCGATAGCGATAAAGTTGTAAATACAGGCTGGGCAGGAAGATTTTTAAATCAACAATTTCCCAACTTTCCTAATAATTATCCAAACACGCAAATGCCCGACCCACTTGCAATACAAGTAGGTTCCGTTATTTCAACAACCTTTCAAGGCCCTGCGTTTACAATGGGTTTGGCAATAAGTAATCCATCTAGTTTTTATAATTTAATTGAAGGAAAAGTAAATGTTGATAGTAACACACGTTGGGGTGAACAATTAGATTATTTAGAAGAAATGAGTTTGAAGACCGACCAATATGCTAATGTAATTAAAAAAGCTGCTTTAAAAGTTACTAAGCAAAGCTCTACATATCCTGCACAAGGAAAGAACCCTTTAGCCGATCAATTAAAAATTGTTGCACGTTTAATTGCTGGTGGCTTAAAAACAAAAGTGTATATGGTTAATACCGGAAGTTTTGATACACATGCCAAACAAACCGATGATACAGATAAAACAATTGGTACACATGCCAATTTATTAAAACGCGTAAGTGAAGCAGTAAATATTTTTATGGATGATTTAAATTATTTGCAAGTAGGTGATAGAGTAATGGGCATGACTTTCTCAGAATTTGGAAGAAGAATAAAAAGCAATGCCAGCGGAGGAACAGACCATGGTGCTGCTGCTCCGGTTTTTTATTTTGGCAATAAAGTTAAGAGTGGCATTATTGGCAATAACCCAACCATGCCAACCAATGCAACTGTTAATGATAATGTACCTATGCAAAATGATTTTCGTTCTATCTATGCTTCTGTATTGCAGAATTGGTTTGGCTTACAGCCCGCAGATGTGCAAAGTGTATTGAATGGTACTTATCCTGTGTTGAATATGGTGTAATTGATGCTTGTAATTCGTGTCTTCACGAATCATGTTTTTTTATTATGTACTAAGCTGTATTAGCACTATTAAGCTATAGTTGCGTCGCACACTTGTACTTTCTTTTCTTTATGCAACTATGTTTGTGAAAATATAGCTATGACTAAAAAAATAATAATGTTAAGTTTCTTTGAGTCTTTATAATTTATTGCAACTCTTCAAACACAATTCCATTTTCTTCCAATTCTTTTAACACAGGTTCATAAAAATTTGCAGTAGTGGGTATATGCAAACCTGTATCAGTAATCTTTCCTTCTAAAATTAATTTGGCTGCAATGGCCAAAGGCAAACCAACAGTTTTAGCCATGGCAGTATAAGCAGCATTTTCTCCTATAACTTTCAATAAACTTCTTTCTGTATAGGTATTATTGTTAAGTGTGTAGTCAATTTCATGCAGCATTATAATCATATCTTTATCATCATCAGCTAAAACAAGTTTTGTTTCCATTATAAATTGTAATACATCGGCAGCACTGCAAAGCCCTTTATTAATTAAAGTTTCATTATCGTTCATTCCTAAAAACAGTAATTGCTTCATACTTAAATTAGCATCGTGCATTTGTACGGCAATTGTTTCGGCAGCTTGTGTTTTAATATCTTCAACTTCAATAGTATTTAATTCGCCATTTTCATTTACCAGCATAATTTCTTCTTCGGTTGCTTCTCCTTGTTCATGTGCTTCTTCTTCTGTTTTCATTAATTGCATTAGTGTCTCCATCATTTCTTTGGCAGCATTTAATTTTTGTGAAAGCATTTTATTTAGCCAATCACTAAAGCCATGCTTTTCAAAATGTTGCATGAAGAATTGTTGAATACTCATGCCGTTTGTTTCGTATACTTTTTCTTCATCGGTTAATTTTAAATCAATAATATTTTTCCAGCCCAAACAAAAATCAGGATGCCTTAATGTGGTTCTAATAAAGTCAGTACAAGTTTCTAATCCGTATAAAGAAATATAGTTTAATGAATTTCTGTTGGCGTAATATGCATACACATTATTTTGGTTAATGGTAATAATATTATTTGCATTAAATAAATTAATGTATTCTGTTTTTTCAATGTTATTATTTTTTTTATACAAGGCACCTGCTTTGCCTGCCAATACTACGTTTTGGGCATTCCAACTTATTTTATAATGCCAAGGGTTATTATCACTTTCGGGTGCAACCAAACCGCCGCAATGAGATTTGAATGATGTAATAATGCCACCTTTTGCTTTAATAGTATCAATCATTTGCATAGCACTCATGTGGTCAATACCTGGGTCTAAACCCATTTCACATAAAAACAATAAGCCTTTATTTTTTATTTCTTGTTCTAAGTTTTTTATTTCATCACTTACATAAGATGCAGTTAATAAATTTTTATTTAATGCCACACAATCTACCGCTACTAAATAATGTAAATGAGCGGGCAGCATAGAAATAACTAAAGTAGCTTGTTCAATTAAATTTTTTCTTTCAGTTGCATTATTAATATCTAGTTGAACAGCTTTGCTGTACGCATGGTTATCAATTTTTTTTTCAGCTAATGCTAAACTATTATCTGCAACAGTTAATTGCCATTTTTTTTCTTGCACTAAATTTTTAAGATAATTAATGAGTACTGTGGCAGATTTTCCTGCACCAATTAATAAAATATGTTGCATAAGCCAAATATAAACAGAAATAAAAAATGAATAAGACTTGTAAGTTTTTATAAAGCCATATTTTATTAACTTTACGCTAATAATATTGCAATGCCTTATAAAAGAAATTTTACTTATTGGATAGATAAAAGAAAATGGAAATATGTTTTTCTTTTAGCATCATTAGAATTGAGTGTTTGTGAACGTATATAATAAACAAACTTATAGCTGGTAAGCCCCAACAATATTTTATTTTCAAATTGTACAAAATAAATTCAACAATTTATGCCTCATTATATTTCTGTGGGAAACATTCCACATAAACGCCACACACAATTTTATCAACCCAACGGTAAATTATATTCAGAACAATTATTTTCAACAGAAGGTTTTAGTAATGATTATTCTTTACTATATCATATTCATCCGCCAACGCAAATTATTCATACCGATGAACCAATAAATGTTGCACCGGAAATTGCAGAAGAAAAAATGCTGAAACACCGCAGTTTTGAAGGGTTTAATATCGTTTCGAAAGAAGATTATTTAGAAAGCAGACAACCTATTTTGGTAAATAACGATTGCCAAATTGCATTAGCTGCACCACAAGAAAGTTTGCAAAATTATTTTTATAAAAATGCCGATGCTGATGAGTTAATTTTTATTCATGAAGGAAGCGGAAAATTATTAACGCAATACGGGGAACTTTCTTTTGCTTATGGAGATTATTTAATTATTCCAAGAGGAACTATTTATCAAATTCAGTTCAATAATAAAAACAACCGTTTATTAATTGTTGAAAGTTTTTCACCTTATCGTTATCCAAAAAAATATACAAGTAAATACGGCCAATTGTTAGAACACTCTCCTTATTGTGAAAGAGATATTCGCACGCCAAACAATTTGCAAACACAGGATGCAAAAGGAGATTTTGTAATTAAAACAAAAAAACGAAACGTATTATATGGTTTGCATTACAGCACACATCCGTTTGATGTTGTGGGTTGGGATGGCTGTTGTTATCCGTTTGCATTTAGTATTCACGATTTTGAACCCATTACCGGAAGAGTTCATCAACCGCCACCGGTGCATTTAACTTTTGAAGCACATAATTTTGTGGTATGCTCTTTTGTACCAAGATTATACGATTATCATCCACAAGCAATACCTGCCCCTTACAATCATTCAAATATTGATAGTGATGAATTATTGTACTATGTAGATGGTGATTTTATGAGCAGAAAAAATGTAACCAGAGGTATGCTAACACTGCATCCTGCGGGTATTCCGCATGGGCCACATCCCGGTGCAGTTGAAAGAAGTATTGGTGCAAAAGAAACCAAAGAGTTAGCAGTAATGGTAGATACTTTTCATCCATTAATGCTTACTAAACAAGCTTTGGCAATTGAAAATAAAGGATATACAATGAGTTGGGCAGAATAAAAAATAACAATAATTATAATAAACAGTAGTATAAATTTTCATTATTCATTTTTAGTTGTTAATTTTCTTCGTATCTTATCACTCTAAAAATATTGACATATGATAAAATTCAGTAACATTCAAATCGGAGATTTTTTAATGTGTGAATATGAAGGAAAAATGTGGCAGGGCGAAGTAATTAATTTAAATGGAGATGAAAAACAAGTTGAAGTAGAAACCGAAGTGCAAGCATTTTGGTTTGAGCCACAACATCTTTATCCCATTCCGTTAAATGATGCAGAAATGATGAAACTTAATTTCAGCAAAGAAAAATTAGATGACGGATCTATTAAATACAAAAAAGGTTCTTTCAGAATGATTATACCTTCTGAAAATAACTTTACAAACATAGAAATTTGGTATAGAGAAGATAGAAGACATAATCCCGATATTCATGCGGTGCATGAGTTACAAAACCATTATCATCAAATGACAAAAATTTATTTAACTAACGAAGTGGTTTAATACGCTTTTATTTTTTCTCTAAAATAGTTGTGTTGAAGCAGCCATATAATTTTGGCTGCTTTTTTTCATTCACTATATTCACATTCTATATAAAATAATTATGAGAAAAATTCTTATTGCTTTATGTTTTAGTTGTATTATTTTTCAATTAAATGCACAAACCATACAAAGCCCCGAACAATTTTTAGGTTATAAAATAGGAACGAATTATACCCTACATTATAAAATAGTTGAATATTTTAAAACCCTTGCTGCTGCTAAACCGGATATGGTTAAAGTAGAACAGTACGGAACAACCAATGAAGGAAGGGAATTAATATTGGCTTATGTTGCTTCTGCTAATAATTTGAAAAACTTAGATGAAATAAGAAAAAATAATTTGAGTTTAACAAAAGGAAAAAGCCTTTCAACAAATAATCCTGCAATAGTTTGGTTAAGTTATAATGTGCATGGAAATGAACCAAGCAGCAGCGAAGCAGCTATGCAAACCCTATATGCTTTAGTAAATCCTGCAAATACTAAAACAAAAGAATGGTTACAAAATACAGTTGTAATAATTGATCCATGCGTTAACCCTGATGGAAGAGATCGGTACGTAAATTGGTTTAATAGTGTAAAAGGAAAAGAATATAATATAGATCCACAAAGCAGAGAACACCGAGAGCCTTGGCCCGGTGGAAGAACCAACCATTACAATTTTGATTTAAATAGAGATTGGGCATGGCAAACACAAATTGAATCTCAACAAAGAATGAAAAAATATAATGAATGGCTGCCGCAAATACATGTAGATTTTCATGAGCAAGGTTATAACAATCCCTACTATTTTGCTCCGGCTGCAGAACCTTTTCATGAAGTGATTACACAATGGCAAAAAGATTTTCAAATACAAATAGGAAAAAATAATGCGAAGTATTTTGATGAAAATGCATGGTTATATTTTACCAAAGAAAACTTCGATTTGTTTTATCCATCTTATGGAGATACTTATCCTTTATATAACGGTGCTATAGGTATGACGTATGAGCAAGGCGGGCACAGTGCAGGCGGGCTGGGTGTTATAACAAGTATTGGTGATACATTAACATTAGTTGATAGGATAATGCACCACTATACAACAGGACTGGCAACTATTGAAACTACTTCAAAAAATGCAGAAAAATTATTAGAAGAATTTAAAAAATATTTTGATGATAGTCGCAATGCGAAAAATGCCGAATATAAAACTTATGTAGTAACAGATGATGACGAAAGTAAAATAAATGCAGTAAAGAATATATTAGAAAAAAATAATATTGAATATGGAACAATAACTGCCAATAAAATAAAAGGGTATAGATATTTTACTTTAAAAGAAGAAGAAGTTAGCTTAAAAAAATACAATTTGGCTGTTTCAATGTATCAACCCAAAAGCACACTAGTAAAGGTTTTGTTTGAACAGAAAAGTAAATTAACTGATAGTGCCACTTACGATATTACTGCATGGGCATTGCCTTATAATTATGGTGTTGAAGGCATTGCCGTAAAAGAAAAATTAGAAATAAAACCATTCCCTTCTCAAACATTTGCCATAAAAAAAATATTGCCGGCTTATGGTTATTTATTTCCTTATACTTCTTTAAACAGTGTTAAACTATTAGCTTTCTTACTTAAGAATGATGTTAAAGTAAGACAAGCAACTAAACCATTTGTAAGCAACGGAAAAGAATATGACAGAGGTACACTAATTATTATTAAAACAAGTAACACACATATAAATTTATTTTCTATATTAAATAGTGCAGCACAAAAATTTCAAGTACAACCCGATGTTGTGTTATCAGGTTTTGTAGAAAAAGGTGCAGATTTTGGTAGTAAAGATGTTGTAAATATTACCGCACCAAAAGTTGCAATGCTTACAGGAGAGCAAGTTTCAGCAAATGATGCAGGCGAAGTTTGGAATTTTTTTGACGAAACTTTAAACTACCCTATCACCTTACTTAATGCAACCGATTTAGCAAGATTAAATATTAATAAATATAATGTATTGATTTTGCCTGATGGTAATTACAGAACATTAAATGATAAAAACATTATTGATAAACTGAAAGAGTTTGTGGGTATGGGTGGAAAAATTATTGCTATTCAAAATGCAATGGATATGATGGCAAAAAAAGATTTAGGCTTGAAAATAAAAGAATCTAAAGATGAGAATGATAAAAAAGATGAATACACAGATTTGAAAAAATATGCTGACAGAGATAGAGAGTTTTTACCCAACAGCACTCCGGGTGCTATTTACAAGGTTGATATAGATAACACACATCCGTTGGCTTATGGCTATCCTGATTTTTATTATACTTTAAAACAAGATGATAACACGTATGAATTTTTAAAATCGGGATGGAATGTAGGGGTATTAAAAAAGAATAATTATATAACAGGCTTTGCCGGTTATAAAGCCAAGAATAAATTAAAAGATACATTGATTTTTGGTGTGGAAGAAATGGGAAATGGACAAATAGTGTATTTGGCAGATAACCCTTTGTTCCGTTTGTTTTGGGAGAATGGAAAATTATTGTTTTGTAATGCAGTGTTTTTGGTGGGAGAATAAAGTAAGTTGAGGCTTGTGTAAATACGAATTACGCCGTAAAATAATTTAAGAATAATGATGCTTAGGTTCGTGAAGACACGAACCTTTTTTATTTGCCAACCTGTCAGCATTTAATATTTGGTACTTTATTTGAAATTTGCCGCCATGCTTGTTGCAGCACAAGTGTGCGACGCAACGGCAGTTTAATTATTAATAAAAAGTTTGTAACAAAATAAAAATTATGCAAAAAGGTCAAATTAGAGTTAGTACAGAAAACATCTTTCCCATTATTAAAAAATTTTTATACAGCGAGCATGATATTTTTTTACGTGAATTAGTAAGTAATGCTACCGACGCTACACAAAAATTAAAAACATTATCATCTATTGGTGAAGCCAAAGGTGAGTTGGGTGAATTGAGAATTGATGTAACAGTTGATGCGAAAGAAAAAACATTAACTATTGAAGATAGAGGTGTTGGAATGACGAAAGAAGAAGTTGATAAATATTTGAATCAGGTGGCTTTTAGTGGTGCCGAAGAGTTTTTAAATAAGTATAAAGATGCCAATATTATTGGCCATTTTGGTTTGGGTTTTTACAGTGCATTTATGGTAGCAGAAAAAGTAGAAGTAATAACACAAAGCTATAATGCAGATGCAGCAACAGTTTATTGGAGTTGCGATGGAAGCCCTGAATTTGAATTGTATGAAGTTGAAAAGAAACAACGCGGTACAAAAATTATTTTACATATTAATGAAGAGAGTAAAGAATTTTTAGAAGCAAGCAGAGTAAAAGCAGTATTAGAAAAATTCTGTAAATTTTTACCTATCCCAATTTTTTTTACAGATGTTGCAGAAGAAAAGAAAGAAGAAGAAAATAAATCTATCAATAATACCAACCCTATTTGGGTTAAAAAACCAAGCGAATTAACGAAAGATGATTACGAAAAATTCTATAAAGAATTATATCCTTTTAGTGAAACGCCATTGTTTTGGATTCATTTAAATGTTGATTATCCTTTTAACTTAACGGGCATTTTATATTTCCCTAAAATAAAACAGAGTTACGAAATTCAAAAAGATAAAATTCAGTTATACTCTAATCAAGTATTTGTTACAGATGAAGTGAAAGATATTGTTCCTGAATTTTTAATGTTGTTGCATGGAGTAATTGATAGTCCTGATATTCCGTTAAATGTGAGCAGAAGTTATTTACAAGGTGACCCTAATGTGAAAAAAATTAATAATCACATTACTAAAAAAGTTGCAGATAAATTGGAAGAAATTTTTCGCAATGAAAGAACGGAATTTGAAAACAAATGGGAAAGCCTTGGCTTATTTGTGAAATATGGAATGATGACAGATGATAAATTTTTAGAAAAAGCGAATAAGTTTTTAGTAATGGAAGATGCCTCAAAAAAAGAAACCATTACTGTTACTAAAGAAGATGGAACAACAGAAGAAAAATTTGTTGCTAAATTTTATACGTTAGAAGAATATAAAACAGCTACAGAAAATTTACAGAAAAATAAAGAAGGAAAGCAAATAATTATTTATACAACCAATCCTGTACAACAAGATGCTTACATACAAGCTGCACAAGCAAAAGAATATATTGTTGTGAAGATGGAAACATTAGTAGATGCAGCTTTCATTAACAACATGGAAATGAAATGGGAGAATACTTCTTTTGTTCGTGTTGATGCTGATATAGTTGATAATTTAATTGATAAACAAGAAAGTAGCGAAAGTGTTTTAAGCAAAAACGAAAGCGAAGAATTGAAAAAATTATTTGAATTTCCTGCTACAGATTTGCACATTACTGTTGAAGTAAAAGGTTTAAGTAAAGAAGCCGCACCGGTTGTAGCAACAAGACCGGAGTTTATGCGTAGAATGAAAGATATGGGTGCTGCCGGTGGTGGTATGATGGCTTTTTATGCAAACATGCCTGATGAAGTAACATTAACAGTAAACGGCAACCACAATATTTATCAATCTTTATTAAAAGAAGCAGATATTGAAAAGAAAGAAAAGCAAATAAGAAACTTAGCTGATTTAGCATTACTTTCTCAAGGATTATTGAAAGGAGCAGAGCTTACAAATTTTATAAATAGAAGTGTTGATTTGATGAAATAGCAAGTAAACATTAAAGTAATAAAAACTATAAAATGAAAGGGTAACAATTTTGGTGTTGCCCTTTTGTTTTAGTAAAATAGTTTACTCACTCAGTTTAAAATCAACAACTTTTAGTTGTATATTTTTCTCACCATTCCATTCATTTAAATCTAAAGTAAATACAACATCAATTGGTTTATTCATTAATAATATATCAAACTTATTTGCCATATTAAAACCAATACCATTTAATGTTTTATTATGTTGAATTAAGGAGAAACGAATATGTTGGTCTTTAACTATTTTACTGAAACCTGTATTATAAACTTTTTTTGCAATAAAAACAGGCCTCATATTTTCAGGGCCAAACGGCTCCATTTGAATAAGAATATTGTAAAAAGGTAAATTAAGTTCTGTAAAAAATATTTCAGCATCTATAATTATTTCAGGAATTAATAAATGTGGTTCTATGGTTTTATTTACTGCAACTTCAAATGCATCTGTAAATGCAGGTAAATTTTCAGGAAGCATTGTTAATCCTGCGGCTGCAAAATGGCCGCCATAACCTAATAAATGTTCTTTGCATGCATGTATGGCTTCATATAAATTAAAACCTGCAACACTTCTTGCACTTCCTGCAATAACATCTCCACTTTTGGTTAATACAACAGTGGGGCGATAATATTTTTCTATTAAACGAGAGGCAACAATACCTACAACGCCTTTGTGCCAATGCTCTTGATACACAACAGTTGTTTTTTTAGAAATTAATGTTTCATCATTCTCAATAATGGTCAATGCTTCTTCTGTAATATTTGTATCGGCTTCTTTTCTATCTGTATTATCATTATGCAACATTTCTGCATAATGCATTGCTTTATTAAAATCTTCTTCAACAAATAATTGAACTACTTTTTTGGCATCATCCATGCGGCCGGCGGCGTTTACTCTGGGTGCAATTACAAAAACTAAACTTCCAATACTTATTTGTTTTTGTAAACCAGCCAATTGCATTAATGCTTTAATACCTACATTGGGTTTTTCATTTACTTTTTGCAAACCATAAAAAGCCATTACTCTATTTTCTCCGGTAATGGGTACAATATCTGCGGCAATTGCAGTTGCTACTAAATCTAAATATTGTAAATAACTATCGGGATTTAGTTTATAATACTCTGCTAAAGCTTGCATTAATTTAAATCCAACGCCACTGCCGCATAATTCTTTGTATGGATAATTACATTCTTTTTGTTTAGGATTTAAAATAGCAACTGCACATGGTAATTCATTATCGGGCAAGTGATGATCGCACACAATAAAATCAATAGATAACTCTTTTGCGTATTTAATTAATTCAATACTCTTAATGCCACAATCTAAAGAAATAATGAGTGAAAAATTATTTTGTTTTGCAAACTCAATTCCTTGTTTGCTTATACCATAACCTTCTTTATAGCGGTGTGGAATATAAAAATCTACATTAGTATAAATTTTTAAAATGAATTGATACATGCAGGCTACACTTGTTGTTCCATCTACATCATAATCTCCAAAAACTAAAATTTTTTCATTGGTGGTAATTGCTTTTGATATTCTTTCAACTGCCTTATCCATGTCTTTCATTAACCATGGATTATGTAAGTGAGTTATTTGAGGTCTGAAATAATTTTTTGCTTTTTCAAAATCATCAATACCTCGTTGAATTAATATTTTACAAATGGTTTCGTTAATTTTTAAAGTAACATGTAGTTTTTTTATTACTTCATTATTTGCATGTAGTATGTTCCATCTTTTTTGCATGAAAGATTAAATAAGTTTAAAACTGAATGATGTGTTGAAGATAGTTAAAACGCTGTAGACCAGAGCGTGTGATTTAATAATTTCGATCAGTAGTATATCTCACTAATTCTTCTAAAGCATCTCTAACTTCAGATGGTGGAAACTCATGTAATATTTGCAGGGCTTCATCTCTAAACTCAAACATTTTTTTAGTGGCATAATCTATTCCTCCGGCCTTTTTTACTTGTTCAATTACATAAGCCACTTTTTCTTTTTTAGTATTATTGTTTTTTATAATGTAAATAATATTTTTCTTGACGATAGTATCACAATTATTTAAAGTATAAATTAATGGAAGTGTTAATTTTTTTTCTTTGATATCATTTCCGGTTGGTTTGCCAACATTAGTAGTGCCATAATCAAACAAATCGTCTTTTATCTGAAAAGCCATTCCTGTTTTTTCTCCAAACAATCTCATTTTTTCAATGGTTGCCTCTTCATTAAAGGTTGTACTGGCACCGGCTGCACAGCATGATGCTAATAATGAAGCTGTTTTACCCTTTATTATTTCATAATATATAGTTTCATCTAAATTTAATTTTCTAGATTTTTCTAGTTGTAATAACTCGCCTTCGCTCATTTGCCTTACTGTGTTTGATAATATTTGCAGTACTTTAAAGTCTTTGTTATTAATAGCTAAGAGCAATCCTTTGCTTAGCAAATAATCACCAACTAATACAGCGATTTTATTTTTCCATAAAGCATTTAAAGAAAAAAAACCTCTTCTTTCGTCAGTATCATCTACAACATCATCGTGTACTAAGGTGGCTGTATGTAAAAGTTCTACCAAAGATGCGGCACGGTATGTTTGTTCATTAATATCTCCGCCAAGCTTGGCACTTAACAAAACAAACATTGGTCTTAATTGTTTGCCTTTTCGTTTAACAATGTATTTCATTATTCTGTCAAGCAAAGACACTCGACTTTTAACAGCTTCACTAAAATGTTGTTCAAACTCATTTAGCTGTTTGGTAATAATATTGCGAGCTGTATTCATAAACTTGTGCAATATATAATAATACTAATGGTACACAATAAAATATTAAAAGCAACGTTTTGCTTCAAGGCTGTGTCAGTTATAAACACCTATTTAAATAAAAAAAATAAATATTTTGTTGTTGATTCGAAGTTTTGTTAATACTTTTGGCACAGATTTTCGTATAAAAAAGCAATCTATTAACCTTAAATACAAGCTATGGCAAGCAAAATGCAAAAAATTATGTTAGCAGCATTAGCATTGGTTGTTTTTCAATCAATCAGTTTTGCTCAAACTACTACAGATTGGGGATGGAATTGGAAGGATAGTTCAGTTGTTCCTACTAAAAAAATGCCCCAATACAATGAATTTTTGAATAATTCATTTCCTTACCCTCCTAAACCTCGCAGCAGTTGGGAATTGGGTTTAAGTTTTGGTAATGGTTTAATTGCTGGAGACAGATCAATATTGACTAACGGCTACAATGGTGGCATTACCGGAACAATTTCTCTAAGAAAAGCTTTAGGGCATACATTATCTATCCGTCCTTCATATACGGGTGTTATTGTTTCTATTCCTGCATCTGCTACTACAATAGCTGCAAAAAATATGACACATATGTTAGGTGTAGATTTTATTGCATCACTTAACACATTGAGTTATTATAGAGCTAATCCTAAAGTTGATTGGTATGTATTAGGCGGTTACAGTTTAGTTGCATCACAAGTTTCAGTAAGAAATTCAACAGGTGGTTACAACATCTCATATTATCCTCAAAATAATCTAATTGGTACTTTGGGTGGTAATACTGTTAATGGTCGTAAAGGTTGGGCATTATTCCATGCATACAATGTTGGAGCAGGCGTTTCATTTAAATTAAGCAATAAAATTAATTTAGGTGCAGAACAAAAATTTGTTGTTCCTATATTCTATAATGATAATTTGGATGGCAACCCGGTTCCAGGAAATTCTAAAGATATATATAGTCTTTCTACCTTACACGTAAATATAGTGTTGTAATATTTTTAGACTCATTTGTTTACATTAACTATTAAATTTTAAAATATGCTTAATAAAAAATACTTGTTGTTACTTGGCTTCGTTAGCTTTTTAAGCGTTGCCTCATTCGCCCAAACAAAAAAGAATAAAGTTCAACCTTTGTGGTGGATTAACCCCAATAACTTTGTGTATAATGAATTAAATGCTCCTAAGCACATGAAAATGCCTAAAGTAGTATTACCAGATGCTGATGGAGATGGTGTTACAGACCAGTTTGACTTAGAACCTAATACACCGGCAGGAGCTGCTGTTGATAGTCATGGCCGTGCAAAAGATACAGATGGAGACGGAGTTCCTGATTACAGAGATAAAGAATTATTAACTCCGCAAAGTTGCTTTCCTGTAAATGCAGATGGAGTGGGTAAATGCCCAGAACCTGCTTGTTGCAAAGAAATAAAAGATATGATGGCAAATTGGGAGCCTAAAAAAGATAAAGTAGTTTGCAATATTTCTGATTTACCAAGTGTAGAATTTAAATCAGGTGCAGTTTTAAGTGCAGCATCTAAAAAATTATTAAATGCAGCAGCAGATAAAATTAAAGCTAGCCCAGATTGTAAAGTAAAAGTAATTGGTCACCCTGCAGCAAGTAAGGCTGCACAACAATTAGCTTGGGAAAGAGTAAATGCTGTTATTAAATATTTAGTTGAAAAACAAGGTATTGCTGAAAACAGATTTATTTTTAGCTATGATGGCGGTAGCGGTGATCAACATACTATTGATTTGCAAGGAACAACTGAAGAAGGCCCAAATACAGTTCCTGCACCACATCCTAACTTAAAAGGAAAATAATTTTAATAATATTTACTTCTTAAAAGCCTTACTTTTTAAAGTGAGGCTTTTTTGTATAAATATTAACGTAGTTAAAACTGCTTAGAATTTATCTCTTTATAAATTGCCGAAAATCTTTACCTTTGTCCGCTTTTATGAATAAAATAATTTCATTTATTGTTTGTTGTTGCATACTTACTGCGTGTTCGCACAAAACCGTTAAAATTGCCAAAAGCAAAAGCTTTTCAAAAATAATTCGCAGTAAAGATTACGAGTATAAATATAAAATGGCAGAACAATTTTATACTGAAAAAAAATATAGTTTTGCCCAACAATTGTATGAAGATTTATTTCCATATATAAAAGGAACAGAAAGATATGAGGACATGTTTTATAAAGTAGCCTACTGTTATTATTATCAGAGGGATTATGCTAATGCTGAAAATTATTTTAAAACATTTACCGAAACATTTCCAGGAAGTAAAAAGGCTGAAGAATGCGATTTTATGAGGGCTTATACTTATTTCAAACAATCGCCGGCCGTAAGCCTAGATCAAACAAATACAACAAAGGCAATGAATATGATGCAGGCTTTTATAAATACGCATCCCAATTCACCAAGAATAAAAGAAGCAAATACTATTATAGATCAATGCCGTGAAAAATTAGAAGAGAAAGATGCAAAAAGTGCCCAATTATATTTTGATATGGGTTATTTTAAAGCAGCATCCATTGCTTATTCTACCGTAAATGAAAACTTTCCGGATTCTAGAAAAGGCGATGAATATAAATGGAAATCTATAGAAGCATATTATAAATATGCAGAATTAAGTTTTGAAGAAAAACAACAAGAACGTTTTGAAAAAATTGTTGCAGATTGTACTGACTTTAATGAAAGATTTTCAGACAGTAAACATTTGCAAGATGTAGCCAAAATAAAAAACCAATCATTAGAATACTTGAAAAAAATTAAAAAATGAGTAAATTAAGAAGGCAAATTAGTGCCAATATTCCCAATGTTGTTGAAACAAAAAATTTGGTAGATATTAAAGCACATACAGGAAACCTGTATGAATCAATTGCAATTATTGGCAAACGTGCAAACCAAATAAATATTTCAATAAAAGAAGAATTGCACAATAAATTAGAAGAGTTTGCAAGCCATACAGACAGCTTAGAAGAAATTCATGAAAACAAAGAACAAATTGAAATTTCTCGTGCTTACGAAAAAATGCCCAACCCTGCAATTTTAGCAACACAAGAGTTTATGGAAAATAAAGTTTATTATCGTAAAAACAACGATAACGATTTATTCCGTTAATAATCATTAACAAAATAACTTTAAAACGACAGTAGCAATACTGTCGTTTTTTTTGTTACTTGCAGTATATTCATCAATTCATTTAATAAAAACAGTTTTAAATAGATTATTTTATTTAATATAATTTAAAAATGCTAAAAAAAAGTATAGCAATAATATGTTTAGTATTATTAACTAAGCAAAGCTCATCGCAAGAATTGCAAGCAAAGGTTAGCATTAATGCAAGCAGAATAAATACTACTGTTGATAAGAAAATATTTGTTACACTTCAAAACCAATTAACCGATTTTTTAAATAGTAGAAAATGGACTAATCAAGCCTTTAAACAAAATGAAAGAATTAATTGCAGCTTTGTTTTAAACCTAGATAATGGTACAGATATCAACACCTTTAAAGCAACCTTAATTGTACAAGCCGCAAGACCGGTTTATAATGCTTCTTATCAATCAGCTATTGTAAACTTTCAAGATCCTGATGTTTTATTTAAGTATATAGAATACCAACCTATTGATTTTGATGATAATAGAGTGCAGGGAATAGATGCTATAAAATCTAATTTATCGGCATGCTTGGCATATTATGCATATTTAATTATTGCATTAGATTTTGATTCTTTCTCTCCCAAAGCAGGAGAACCATATTATAGAAAAGCACAAAATATTGTAAACAATGCACCTGAAGGAAGTGGTATAAACGGTTGGCGTTCTTTTGATGGTTTATTTAACAGATATTGGTTAATTGAAAATTTAACAAACACAAGAAACAATATTATTCATGATGTAATTTATTCTTACTATCGTGCCGGGTTAGATAGAATGTATGAAAACGAAAAAGAAGCACAAAATAATATCTTGCAATCGCTAATTCAATTGCAAGCATTTAATAAGGAAGTTTCTAATACAATGATTGTTCAATTTTTAACACAAACTAAAACACAAGAATTTATTGGCATTTTTAAAAATGCTAATAGTGATGTAAAAGCACGTGCATTAGAAGTTTTAAGTAAATTAGATGCTGCAAGTGCAGCAATTTATAGAGACCAATTAAAATAATGAATAAAATAATAATTACAGTATTAACAATTGCCATTTCTTTTTTAATTACTTCTTGTAAAAACAATTCGCAAAAAAGTTTACCTATTGATACAATGAAAGTGATAATGTTTGATTTGTTAAGTGCAGAAGAATTAAATAATATGATTATTGTAAAAGATACAGTACAAAAAACTAAAAAATTAAACCTTCAATTTTATAGAGAAGTACTTGAAAAGCATCATGTTTCAAAAGAAGAGTTTTTTAAATCGTATCAATATTTTGAAACAAAACCCGATAAAATGAAACTGTTGTTTGATTCTTTATATGCTTATGCAAATAGAATAAAAGAAAAACAAGCAAAAAATAGATAAAATTAATTTAATATAATGAATAAAATATACTTCAACGCCGATGAAGCTATTGCAGATATACAAAGCGGTGCAACTTTAATGGTTGGCGGGTTTGGCTTAAATGCTATTCCTGAAAATTGTATTACGGCCTTGGTTAAAAAAGGTATTAATAATCTTACATGTATTTCAAATAATGCAGGAGTAGATGATTTTGGGTTAGGCTTGTTACTACAAACAAAACAAATAAAAAAAATGATGAGTAGTTATGTAGGAGAAAATGCAGAATTTGAAAGACAATTATTACACGGAGAAATAGAAGTTGATTTAATACCACAAGGCACTTTGGCAACAAGAATACAAATGGCTGCAATGGGCATTCCTGCATTTTATACACCTGCAGGCTATGGAACCGAAATAGCAATAGGAAAAGAAGTAAGAGCATTTAATAATAAAATGTATTTAATGGAATATGCACTGCATGCCGATTTTGCAATAGTAAAAGCATGGAAAGGAGATAAGTTTGGCAACTTAGTTTTTAGAAAAGCAACAAGAAATTTTTCTACAAGCATGGCAAAAGCCGCAAACATAACTATTGCAGAAGTTGAACATTTAGTTGAGTCCGGAGAATTAGATGGTGATATTATTGATGTTGCAGGAATTTATGTACATAGAATTTTTGAAGGAAAAAATTATGAGAAAAGAATTGAAAAGAGAACAGTAAAAATTAATAATAGATAAGAAAAATTGATAATGATTGTTGTTGAATAAAGAACAAAGCGTACAAGTGAGTGACACAACGAAGCGTAATTAATGTGATGAAGTTGGTATCATAATATTTTATTTAAAATTTAGAACTCTATGCCTCTTGATAAATATGGAATTGCAAAACGAATTGCACAAGAATTAAAAGATGGTATGTATGTTAATTTAGGAATTGGTATTCCTACTTTGGTATCCAATTTTGTTCCGGATAATATGACAGTTATTTTTCAAAGTGAAAATGGAATTTTAGGTATGGGGCCCTATCCAACTGAAGAAGAAATTGATGCCGATTTAATTAATGCAGGAAAAGAAACTGTTACATTAATTAAAGGTGCTGCTTTGTTTGATAGTGCAGAAAGTTTTGGAATGATACGTGCCGGAAAAATTGATTTAACTGTATTAGGTGCAATGGAAGTAAGTGATACAGGTGATATTGCTAATTGGAAAATTCCGGGTAAAATGGTTAAAGGAATGGGCGGTGCAATGGATTTAGTTGCCAGTGCAAAAAATATTATTGTTGCCATGATGCATACTAACCCTAAAGGTGAAAGTAAATTATTACCACAGTGTACTTTGCCTTTAACGGGTGTAAAATGTATTAAAAAAATTGTTACAGATTTAGCAGTATTAGATGTTACCAATAATGGTTTTGTTTTATTAGAAACTGCACCGGGTGTAACTATTGATGAGGTAAAACAAAAAACTTTAGGAAGATTAATTGTAAGTGATAATGTAAAAGAAATGAAGTTTTAATTATACTGAGGGTCTAAAGGATAATTAGCCATTAATTCGTATTCTCCACCAAGTCCTTGTAGGGCTTGCTTCCATAAGATATCTGTATTTTTATTAAACACTAATTGTTTGTTGGCAGTTCTTGTAATCCAACTTTTTTCTTTTATTTCTTCTGCTAATTGTTCTGCATCCCAACCACTATAGCCAATAAAAAATTTAATATCTTTTTGTGTAAGTTTTTTTTCTTGCAATAAAATTTTTACTTGTTCAAAATTTCCACCCCAGTAAATATTATTGCTAACCGCATAACCACCTTCAATTAAATCTGGGCGTTGGTGTAAAAAATGAATCGTATCTACTTGCACCGGCCCGCCCACATATACTGGAAAATTACAATCTTCTAAACCACTTACTAAATAGCCAATGTTATAATCATAAGTTTTATTAATAACAAAGCCTACACTGCCATCAGTTTGGTGATCGCATATTAAAATTACGGTGCGAATAAAATTTTTATCTTTTAAAAACGGATCTGATATTAATAACAATCCCGGCTTAAGTAATTCCATACTTCAATATACCTTTTTTTAAATAAGAGCGAAAAATAACTTGTAACGCTGCGTTAAAAAATAAAGGTTTTGTTTTAAAGAAAAACTTAGGCATCTATATTTGTATAGATGAAGAAAATCTTTCCTATCATTGTTTTACTGGTATCACTCTCATTGCTTGGGTTAATAGCTATGCAATATTCTTGGCTGCATAATTTATTGGCACTAAGAAAAGAACAAGTATTAGCAAAAACAGATCAGGTAGGAATTAATATTGCTTCTGAACTTCAAAAAACAGAATATACAGGTCCTACTTTACGATTTCCTAAAAGGCCCATGCTGAAATTGGGAAACGATTTTTTACGATTGTTAAAACCTCAGGCTATACAAGATCGATTTTCAAAAAATGATATTTATAAAAAAATAAGAGATGCATTTGATAATGAAGGGTTAAAAAAATTGCAATTTGAATTTGCCATTACAGATAATAATGATGAAGTTGAAATGCAAACAACAGATTTTGCAAAAGCCTTTTGGGACACTACTTACAGCAAAACCAGATATACCCCTCTTATTCCGGAAAGTGGAACAGCTTTAGAAGGTATTGGCCCAACAGAGCATTTAATTATTGTAGTTCCCAATTTTGATAAACAAGTTTGGCATTCATTACAATGGGTATTAGTGGGTGCTGCTATTTTTATGCTAATTATTATTGCTGCTTTTTATGTTACAGTAAGAACATTATTAAACCAAAAAAAGCTAAGCGAAATAAAAAGTGATTTTATTAATAATATGACGCATGAGTTTAAAACTCCTTTAGCAACTATTTCATTAGCTATTGATGCTATTAAAAACGAAAAAGTACAAAACGATAAAACCAAACTAAATTATTTCAGCGGGATTATTAAAGAAGAAAATAAAAGAATGAATAAGCATGTAGAAACTATTTTACAAGCTGCTCTATTAGATAAACAAAACTTGCAATTAAACCTACAAATACTCTCGGTACACACCGTTATTAGCGAAGTATTAGAGAATTTTGATTTACAGTTGAAAGAAAAAAAGGCTATTGTTGATTTAAATTTCAATTCAGAGTTTGATGAAATAAAAGGCGATGAAATACATTTTACCAATTTAATTTCTAATTTAATAGACAATGCACTTAAATATGCTAAAGAAGATGTACCTCCGCATATTATAGTTAGTATATACTCTGTTAATAATAATTTAATATGCACTATTGAAGACAATGGAATTGGTATGAGTAAAGAAACCATGAAAAGGGTATTTGAAAAATTTTATAGAGCACATACAGGTAATGTACACAATGTAAAAGGTTTTGGTTTGGGTATGAGTTATGTAAAATCTGTTATTGATGCACATGGTGGCAAAATAAAAGTAGAAAGTGTATTGGGTAAAGGCACCACTTTTATTGTTGAAATACCATTAGCAAAAAAAGCGAATGCTTAAAACTTATAATGTATAAAAAATATTTTTAAACTATTCTCTCCATAACAAACTACTATCTCCGTAACTTAAAAAGCGGAAATTATTTTCTAAAGCATAACTATAAATCTTCTTCCAATCATTACCAACAAAAGCACTAATTAATAATAATAAAGTTGATTGCGGTTGATGAAAATTGGTAATAATACCATCAACAATTTTTGGTTGATAATATGAGGTGATAATGATTTGCGTTTTAGTAATTAATTGTTGCATATTGTTTTGTTGCATCCAATCAATTAATATTTGCAATGCGGCTTCAGCAGTTAAAGAGGCATTTATTGCATAAACATCCCATTGTGTAACAGCTACTTCTCCATTACTCATTGCCCATTTTCCACTATTAATTTTAACGCCTATCCAATACAAGGTTTCTATAGTTCTAACACTGGTTGTGCCTACACAAACAATTTTTTGTTTTTGCTTTATTGCATTCAATAATTGTTCAATAAAATGAATATTTACATCAATAAACTCACTATGCATTTCATGTCCTTCTAATGTTGTTGCTTTTACAGGCATAAATGTTCCTGCACCAACATGAAGTGTTATGTTATTAATTGAAATATTTTTTTGTTGAAGAAATTTGAAAACATCTTCAGTAAAATGCAAACCTGCAGTAGGTGCTGCAACCGAACCATCGTGTTTTGCATAAATGGTTTGATAGGTTGTTGCATCAATTGCTTCTGTTTTTCTGTTTAAATAAGGTGGAAGCGGTATAATACCGGCTGCATGCAATACTTCTGCAAATGATATATTATTATTCCAATTAAATTCAATTAAAAAATAATCATTTTTCTTTTCAATAATTTCGGCAGATAGTTCTAAAATTGTATTATTATAATTTATATTTTTTATTAATATTTTTTCTTTCCATTTTTTTGCACCACCTACTAAACATTTCCATTGTATTTTATTTGTTTGCAACATAGCAGTCGTTATATCACAATAAATTTCA
This sequence comes from Bacteroidota bacterium, assembly GCA_018267705.1. Lineage (GTDB taxonomy): Bacteria > Bacteroidota > Bacteroidia > Chitinophagales > Chitinophagaceae > CW01. The sequence goes on from JAFDXX010000004.1 coordinate 408,685, forward strand.
CTTGGTTCTAAACAAAAAATTTCGATATTACTACCTGTATTTTTGTTAAATAAAATTCTTGCTTCAACTACTTTGGTATTATTAAAAATTAAGAAGGAATTTTTAGGCAAATAATCTGTAATAGATTTAAAAATAGTTTCGGTAATCTTCCCATTTTCATACACCAATAATTTGCTGCTGTCTCGTGGTTGTAAAGGATATTTAGCAATTTTTTCTTCGGAAAGTTGGTATAGGTAATCTGTAATTTGTATCTGTTTTACATTCATTTCTTTCTAATTAATTTGGCTAAATCGTTGTGCTGCAAGGTTTTTAAAGGTTTTCCACAGTAATTCACACTTCAATCACATAAAAATTACTCGTAAAATCGGCAAACCTAATACCATATTGAATTTTAGATGTTTAATAATAGGTGGATAAATACAAACCCTCAAAATTTGCTTTTAAAGTGGGAAAAAGTGTTATTTTGTGTCAATAAATGGTAAACTAATAAATAATTACTAACAAATGAATGGATTTCACGGAGAATATGAAGCAACGGTTGATGCCAAAGGCCGTTTCCTTATTCCGGGCGGATTGAAAAAACAATTGCCGGAAGGGGAGAGTCGCTTTATTATAAGCCGTGGCTTTGAAAAATGTCTCACACTATATCCATTAAAAAGTTGGGAACTCATTATTTCTAAGATTAGCCAGTTAAATGATTTTGACCCGAAGGTAAGGCAATTTCGTCGCCAGTTTTTGGGTGGTGCAACAGAAGTTGAATTAGATAACGCAGGCAGAATGTTGTTGCCCGGCACTTTAAAAGAATATGCGGGTTTAACAAAAGATATTGTGTTGGCTGCCGCATTAGACCGTTTTGAAATTTGGGATGCAAGTAAGTATAAACAGCTCTTTGAAGATTTTTCACCCGATGCATTTAGCAATTTGGCTAAAGAGGTAATGATGGGAGATAAAAATGCTGAATGATAAATTTTAAATGATGAATGAAAGAAAAGTAAAAAAAGAAACTAATTCAACATTCAACACACAATATTCATCATTGAATTATCATATTCCTGTTTTATTTAATGAATCTATTGATGCATTAAATATTAAACCCAACGGTATTTATGTTGATTGCACTTTTGGCGGCGGCGGGCATAGTAAGGGTATTTTGCAAAAGTTGGGATTAAATGGAAAATTATTTGCATTTGATCAAGATGCCGATGCACAAAGAAATGTACTTAATGATGAAAGATTTGTTTTTATCCCTCACAACTTTCGGCACTTGCAAAGATTTCTTCGTGTAAATGGTGTTACAGAAGTAGATGGTGTGTTGGCAGATTTAGGCGTAAGCTCACATCAGTTTGATGAAGGTTCTCGTGGTTTTTCTACAAGGTTTGATGGCCCTTTTGATATGCGAATGAGTGTGCAACAAGAAACAACTGCAGCAAGTATTATTACCACTTATACAGAACAGAAATTGCATAAAATGTTTGAACAATATGGAGAAGTTAGTAATGCTAAAACATTAGCCAAACATATTGTGCAGCAGCGTAAACAAGTTTCATTACAAACAATACAACAATTTAAATCTCTAATAGCACCGGTGGTAAAAGGCAATCCCAATAAATACCTCGCACAAGTATTTCAGGCATTAAGAATGGAAGTAAATCAAGAAACGGAAGCATTAAAAGAAATGTTGCAACAATTACCTATTGTATTAAAAAAAGAAGGAAGAGCTGCTATTATTACTTTTCATTCTATAGAAGATAGATTGGTGAAAAATTTTTTTAAACGTGGAAGTTTTGATGAGTTACCCGAAAATCCATTTGTAACTGAAGTAAAAGAAAAAATATTTAACCTAATTTCTAAGAAACCAATAACGGCAAATACAGAAGAAGTAAAACGTAATACAAGAAGCAGAAGTGCAAAATTAAGAGTGGTAGAGAAAGTATAATAATGAATTGAGTAAGGTAATAAATATATGATAGACTAACGACCGGTGCTTGATGAATCAAGAAAAAAGATAAACGTGCTTACAAAGATTGCTTAGAACACGCAACTACTACAATACCATGAAAACAAAAAGTTGATAACCAAAATATTAATGCCCGTACCAACAACAAATACAAACACAAATAAAAAGCCATTGAAAAAAATTTTTAATTATCAATGGATCACAGGCAATATGAATTTCTTTTTATTCTTATGCTTCTTAGGTGTGTTGTACATAGCCAATGGTCATGTGGCAGATAAAACATTAAGAAATATTAATAAAACTAATAATGAGTTAAAGCAACTTCAATATCAATACAAAACATTAAAAAGCGAAGTAATGTTTAAAAGTGAAGAAGCACAAGTTATAAAATCAGTAGAACCAATGGGTTTAAAAGTTTCAAAAGAAATGCCACAAAGATTGCAATTAGAAAAAAAATAATGGATATAAAACGCGACATATTATGGAGAGTGTATTTAAGCTACATTTTAGTAGTAGGAGTTGGCGTTTTTATTATTGCTAAAGCAACTTATATACAACAAGTACAAGGCAATCATTGGCGTAGTATGAGTGATAGTTTGCATGTTCGCTTACAAGAAATTGATGCAGAAAGAGGAACTATTTTTAGTGAAGATGGAGAAATGTTAAGTACAAGCATTCCGCAGTTTGATGTATCAATAGATTTTGCAGCCGATGGTTTGCGAGAAAAAAACGGAAAACGATTTAAAGAAAATATTGATTCGTTAAGTTGGTGTTTATCAAATTTATTTAAAGACAACAGTCCGAGCAGTTATAAAAAAATATTGCAAGAAGGCTATAATTCAAAAGACAGAAATTTCTTATTAAGAAAAAAAATAAATTATGTTGAATATCAAGAAATAAACAAATTCCCCTTAGTAAGGCAAGGAAAATATAAAAGCGGTTTTAAGTTTGAACAAAAAGATATTCGTTTAAACCCTTATCAAAGCTTAGCATTTAGAACCATTGGTTTAGCAAGAGATTCTTTTAAAGTAGGATTAGAAATGGCTTACGATAGTGTATTGAAAGGAAGAAGCGGCAACAGATTGGTTCGCTACATTGCAGGAGGCGTAAGTGTTCCGGTTGATGACGCCTTAGAAACAGAAGCAGAAAACGGAAAAGATATTATTACCACATTAGATGTATTTATTCAAGAAGTAACTGAAAATGCTTTAATGAAAATGTTGGTAAGTAACGAAGCACAACATGGTTGTGTAATTGTTATGGAAACAAAAACAGGCAAAGTAAAAGCAATTGCCAATTTAGGAAGGGGAAACGATGGGGCCTATCATGAAGATTATAATTATGCTATTAATGCAACAGAACCCGGCTCAACATTTAAGTTAGTTACATTAATGAGTTTGTTAGAAGATAAAAAAGTATCACTTAATCAAATAGTAAATGTACAAAATGGAGTTTGGCAAGTTGCCGGACAAACTGTTTACGATGATGATGATATGAAGGGTAAAACCAATTTAACAGTAAAACAGGCATTTGAATTAAGCTCTAATGTTGGGATGGCAAAATTAGCAATAGCGGGCTATAGCAATAATCCCTATCAGTTCTTAAATCATATTAAAAAATTCAGAATGGATACCTTAACAGGTATTGATTTAACAGGAGAAAGAAAGCCCGTTATCATTCGTCCGGGTAATAAACTTTGGGGGCCTACAACTTTACCGTGGATGGCTTTTGGTTACAATTTACAAGTAACTCCTCTGCAAACAATTACATTATATAATGCTGTTGCCAACAATGGTACTATGATGCATCCTTATTTGGTAAATGCAATAAGTGATCAGGGAACAATTATTAAAAATAATCAACCAAAAACAGTTGATAAAAAAATATGTAGTGATGAAACATTAAAACTAATTCAACAATGTTTAGAAGGTGTTTGCACAGAAGGAACTGCAAAAAAATTATTTACAGGTTCTCCATATAAAGTAGCAGGTAAAACAGGAACAGCATTAATGGCAAATGGAAGCAGAGGCTATGCTGACCAAATATTTCAGAGTTCTTTTGTAGGATACTTCCCCGCTGAAAATCCACAATACACTATTTCTGTTGTAATTGTAAACAAGCCACATGTTGCTAATCATTTTGGTGCAAGTGTTGCAGGGCCTGTGTTTAAAGAGATTGCCGATAGATTATATGCAACTAAAGTAATTGAAAATAATTCAAAACCTAATAATTCAAAACATGATAGCAGTTTTTATAAATATGCAGGTTATAAAACTGATATTAAACAAGTAATGCAATTATTAAGCATAAAGTATAAAGATTCATCAACACTTGTAAACGATTGGGCAAATGTAACAGCAAGCTCAGGGCATGTTGTGCTAAATAACAAAAATATTGAAACCAATAAAATGCCCTTATTAAAAGGCTTGGGCTTAAAAGATGTAGTTAATATTTGTGAGAATGATTTAGGATTAAAATTAAATATTAAAGGAAAAGGTAAAGTATTAGAACAATCAATTGCTGCAGGATCTCCGGTGGCAAAAGGTCAAGTAATTAATATTTACCTGAATTAATTATAAAACGAATGCGTAAACTACAAGATATATTATACAAAGTTCATTTAAAAGAAGTGCATGGTAATACTGCATTAACTGTAAATGGTATTCAAATAGATTCTCGTAAAGTTTCTGCAGGGTGTGTATTTGTAGCAATTAAAGGAGAAAAAAGTGATGGACATGGTTTTATATCTAATGCAATAGAACAAGGTGCAAGTGTAATTGTTTGTGAAGAATTACCGAAAGAATTAAATAATAACGTTACATATTTATTGGTAAATAATTCTCACGAAGCTGTTGCCTATATGGCTCATAATTTTTATGATGAACCTTCTGCCAAATTAAAATTAGTGGGCGTTACAGGTACCAATGGCAAAACAACAATTGCTACTGTTTTATTTAAACTATTTACACAACTAAATTTTAAATGTGGTTTAATTAGTACGGTACAAAATCAAATTGTAAATAAAATAATTCCTGCAACACACACAACACCCGATGCTATTAGTTTAAACGCTCTGCTAAAAACAATGTTAGATAAGGGTTGCACACATGTGTTTATGGAAGTTAGCAGCCATGCCATACATCAACACAGAGTTACAGGCTTGCAATTTACGGGCGGTGTATTCAGCAATATAACACATGATCATTTAGATTATCATAAAACTTTTGATGAATATATAAAAGTGAAAAAATCTTTTTTTGATAGCTTATCTGCTTCTGCATTTGCTATTTCTAATAAAGATGATAAGAGAGGTGAAGTGATGCTGCAAAACACAAAAGCTAAAAAATATTATTACAGTTTAAAAACACTAGCAGAATTTAAAGGTAAAATTTTAGATAATGCTTTAACAGGTTTACAAATGTTGGTGAACGATAAAGAAGTTCACTTTAGATTAATTGGAGAATTTAATGCATATAATTTATTAGCTGTGTATGGAGCTGCAGTTTGTTTGCATCAAAAACCCGATGATGTTTTAACTGCATTAAGTTTATTAACCGGAGCAGAAGGAAGGTTTGATTATATAATTAGCAAACAATTAATAATTGGAATTATTGATTATGCACATACACCCGATGCATTGGAAAATGTGTTAATGACAATTAAAAAGTTAAGAAAAGGGCACGAAAAAATTATTACAGTTGTTGGTTGTGGCGGAGATAGAGACAAAACCAAACGCCCCATAATGGCACAAACAGCTTGCGATTTAAGTGATAAAGTTATTTTAACAAGCGATAATCCACGTACAGAAAATCCACTAGAAATTATAGCAGATATGGAACATGGTTTAACAACTGCTGCAAAGAAAAAATACATTTCAATTAGTGATAGAAAAGAGGCAATTAAAACAGCTGTGAGTTTGGCAAATGCTGAAGATATTATTTTAATAGCTGGCAAAGGGCACGAAAAATATCAAGATGTGAATGGTATAAAACATCCTTTTGATGATAAAGAAAAATTAAAACAAATGTTTGAATTATTAAACAAATAATAATAATGAAGAATATAGTTATTCATTTTTAATTCTTAATTATATGCTATACTATTTATTTACATGGCTACAAAAAAACTATCACATTAGTGGTGTTGGTTTATTTCAATACTTAACATTTCGTATTGCAATGGCTGTGTTGTTATCATTAGTTATAGCAACTGTTTTTGGTAAACGCATAATTGTGTATTTGCAAAAAAAACAAATAGGTGAAAGCGTAAGAGATTTAGGATTAGAAGGACAAATGCAGAAAAAAGGCACCCCAACAATGGGTGGTTTAATTATATTATTAAGTATTTTAATACCAACTTTATTATTTGCCAATTTAGATAAGGTTTATGTACGCTTAATGATATTATGCACTGTGTGGTTAGGTTTTATAGGTTTTTTAGATGATTATTTTAAAATAAAAGCAAGAAAAGCTGCTAAAGCAAAAGGTGAAACGTATAAAAAGAAAGATAGTGATGGATTAGCAGGCTTAAGTAAAATAATTGGCCAAGTTGGTTTAGGAATTATTATTGGTGTTACACTTTATTTTAGTAATGCAGTAACTGTTGAAAGAGAAATATACAACAATCAACCTCGGCAATTTTTGCAAAAAGGCGAAAGGCTTGCAAAAGATTCTAATATTATTATTCGCGAAATAAATGGTGATGAAAGAACTTTTGTAAAAGTTAAAACACCTATTACAACTATTCCGTTTGTAAAAAATCATGAGTTTAATTATAGTAAACTTATTAGTTGGATGGGTAATGGTGCAGAAAAATATACATGGATAGTTTACATCATTATTGTTACACTAATTATAACTGCAGTAAGTAACGGTGCAAACCTTACTGATGGATTAGACGGATTGGCTGCCGGTGTAAGTGCCATAATTGGCGTGGCTTTGGGCGTGTTTGTTTATGTAAGCGGTAACTATTTGTTTGCAGAATATTTGAATATAATGTATATACCCAACTTGGGTGAGTTATCCATTTTTGTGGCAGCATTTGTAGGAGCTTGTGTTGGCTTTTTATGGTACAACGCTTATCCTGCACAGGTTTTTATGGGAGATACCGGAAGCTTAGCATTGGGTGGCATTATTGCGTCGCTTGCTATTATTGTGAGAAAAGAATGGTTGATACCTATTTTTTGTGCAGTGTTTTTTGTAGAGACTTTAAGTGTAATGATTCAAGTAAGTTATTTTAAATATACAAAGAAAAAATATGGTGAGGGAAGAAGAGTTTTTTTAATGAGCCCCTTACATCATCATTATCAAAAGAAAGGATTTCATGAAAATAAAATTTCATTAAGGTTTTGGATTATTACTGTATTGCTTGTTGTGGCAAGTATAATGACATTGAAGATTAGATAACAAAGCGTACAAGTGAGTGACACAACGAAGTTGAATAAAGAAATAAAAGTTGGTAACATAAAAATGAAACACAGATTAGTAATACTTGGTGCAGGCGAAAGTGGCGTAGGCTGTGCTTTATTGGGTAAACAGAAGGGATACGATGTTTTTGTGAGTGATGGTGGAAGTATTAAAGAAAAATATAAACAAGAATTAATTAATTACGGAATTGAATTTGAAGAAGGTAAGCATACGGAAGAAAAAATTTTGAATGCTATTGAAGTAATGAAGAGTCCGGGTATTTCTGAAAAAAACGAAATGGTAAAAGCAATTCGTAAAAAAGGAATTGAAATAATAAGCGAATTTGAATTGGCATACAGATTTAAAGGTAACAGCAGAATAATTGGTATTACAGGTAGTAACGGAAAAAGTACAACAACAGCTCTAACTTATCATATCTGTAAAACGGCAGAATTGGATTGTGCTTTGGTAGGAAATATTGGTTATAGCATTGCAAAACAAATAGCAGAAAATCCTAAAGCATTGTATGTAGCAGAAATAAGTTCTTTTCAATTAGATGATATAAAAACTTTTAAGCCGGATGTTGCAGTGTTATTGAATATTACGGAAGATCATTTAGATAGATATGATTACAAATTTGAAAATTATATAAACAGCAAGTTTAAAATTATTCAAAACCAAACATCGGAAGATTATTTTATTTATTGTGATGATGATGAAGTGATAACAAAAAAATTAGAACAACTAACCATTCATACTAACCCATTACCATTCTCTATGAAACATGAAATTAAAAAAGGCGGCTACATTAAAGGCGATCAAATGATGCTTCGCATACAAGAAGAAAGAGTAAGCATGAGCATTTATGATTTTGCCTTAAAAGGTAAGCACAACAATTACAACACAATGGCAGCTTGTATTGCAGCAACAACAGTTGGCATTAGAAAAGAAAAAATTCGTGATGCTGTTAAAGACTTTCAAAGTCTTGAACACAGAATGGAATTTGTTGCAACTGTTCGTGGTGTTGAATTTATTAATGATAGTAAAGCAACCAATGTAAACAGCACTTGGTTTGCTTTAGAAAGCATGAATAAAGCAACTGTATTAATTCTTGGTGGAACAGATAAGGGTAATGATTATGCTTTAATTGAAGATTTAGTTAAAAGCAAAGTAAAAGCCATTGTTTGTTTGGGTGTTGATAATAAAAAAATTATTGCTGCTTTTAAAAATATAGTTCCAACAATTATAGAAACAAACTCTGCAAATGAATGTGTTAAAACAGCTTTTAAACTTTCTGAAAAAGGCGATACTGTTTTATTAAGCCCTGCTTGTGCAAGTTTTGATTTATTTAAAAACTATGAAGATAGAGGTAAACAATTTAAAGAAGCAGTAAAAGAATTATAAATGCATCCTTTAATGTAAAGAATAATTTAAGTGAATGGATAATTTTAAGAACAATACTACTAACCAAAATACTTCTTTAAATACAGGCAAGTTAGATACCTTGTTTAGTGAAATTCCCTCTGTAAAAGAAGTAAGAGCCAGTTTGTTAAAACGTACTGCTGGCGATAAATATATTTGGGGTATTGTTATTTTGTTAGCATTAATTTCTGTATTAGTTGTTTATAGTGCCACAGGATCTTTAGCTTATAAAATGAATAAAGGGAATAATGAAATTTATTTGTTTAAGCAATTAGTATTTATGGGAGTGGGAATAATGATAATTTATTTTCTACACAGAATTAATTATACTATTTATTCAAAAGTTGCAACCATATTATTTTTCATATCAATTCCTTTATTAATATATACTTTATTTTTTGGTGCTAAAATTAATGATGGAAGCAGATGGATTAAGTTACCTATTATTAATATGACTTTTCAAACAAGCGACTTTGCCAAGTTGGCTTTGTTTATGTATCTCTCAAAAGTGTTAAGTAAAAAGCAAGAATTTATTAAAGATTTTAAAAAAGGTTTTATTCCTGCAGTAGTACCTGTTTTAATTATTTGTGCATTAATAATGCCTGCCAACTTATCTAATGCATTACTAACGGGTGCAACATCATTAGTACTTATGTTTATTGGTAGAGTTAGTTTAAAACATATTTTTCTTTTAATAGGTGTTGCATTAATTCCAATTGCAATTATAGTTTCTGTTGCTGTTTTAACTTATAATAAGAAAAATGATAAAGTAGATGCTGCAAGCGTTTCAACCGAGAAAACAATTTCTTTCGGAAGGTTTGGTACATGGGTTAAACGTGTGCAAGATTTTGTATATGCAAAAGATAAAGAAGTTCCATTTCAAGTACAACAAGCAAAAATTGCAATTGCTAATGGCGGAGTATTAATGGGTTTAGGCCCGGGTAACAGCAGACAAAAAAACTTTCTACCACAAGCCTATAACGATTTTATTTATTCAATAATTGTAGAAGAGTATGGCTTATTAGGAGGGGCGTTTATTATTTTTATATACTTGTTATTCTTATTTAGATGTATTAATATTTTTAGAAGATGCCCTTATGCTTTTGGTGCTTTTTTGGCACTTGGGTTAAGCTTTACACTAGTTATTCAAGCAATTGCAAACATGGCGGTTAATGTAAACATAGTACCTGTAACAGGTGTTACATTACCATTGGTAAGCATGGGCGGAAGTTCGTTTTTATTTACATGTGCATCAATAGGAATTATTTTAAGTGTTGCAAGAAATGTAGAAATAACAGAAGGAAAAATTCCTGAAATAATTGAAGAAGATAAAACAGAAAATAATAATATACCAAACTTAAATGCGGCTATGTAACACTATTATTGTAATGCTTCAAAGGTATTTCTTAGAGCATACTACAACATTTTAATAGAATTAAGTAATGAGTGATTTTAATAAAAATATTATTATAAATAATACTTCCTCACAAAAGGAAAGAAAACCTCGTATTATTATAGCCGGTGGTGGCACAGGTGGACATATCTTCCCCGCAATTGCTATTGCAAATGCATTAAAACAGCAAGATGCTTTAATAGAAATTTTATTTGTTGGTGCATCAGGTAAAATGGAAATGGAAAAAGTACCTAAAGCTGGTTATAAAATTGTTGGATTAACTATTGCAGGTTTTAATAGAAGCTCTTTGTTCAAAAACATAGGATTGCCAATAAAATTATTGGAAAGTTTTATACAAGTAAGGTCCATTTTTAAAAAATTTAAACCTGATGCTGTTGTAGGTGTTGGCGGTTATTCAAGCTTCCCGGTATTGCGTTTTGCACAAGCAAAAAGCATTAAAACTTTTATTCATGAAAGCAACTCTTTTGCTGGAAAGAGTAATATTTTATTAGGAAAAAGAGCTACTAAAATTTTTGTGGCAGATGAAGGAATGGAAGCTTTTTTCAAAGCAGATAAAATTATGATAACAGGCAATCCTGTTCGTCAAACCATTGCACAATCTTTTATCACAAGAAATGAAGCAATGGAAATTTTAAGATTAAATCCTGCATACAAAACAATATTAGTAGTAGGCGGAAGCCTTGGTGCTAAAAGTATTAATGATGCAATCGCATCTCATTTAGATATTATTGAAAAAAATAATATTCAACTTATTTGGCAAACAGGAAAAACCAATGCCAATAAATATAAAACATTAGCTATTAACAGAACTAATATTTGGATTAATGAATTTATTGAAAGAATGGAAATTGCTTATGCGGCTGCAGATGTTGTTATAAGCAGAGCAGGAGCCATGGCTGTAACAGAATTATGTGTAGTAAAAAAACCTGTTGTATTTGTGCCATACCCTCATGCAGCAGAAGATCATCAAACGGCTAATGCCATGCATTTAGTAAATAAGCAAGCAGCATTAATTGTAAAAGATGGAGAAGCTGTACATACTTTAATTGATGTGGTAATTGATTTAATGCATAGCGAAATGCTACAACAACAATTGAAAAATAATATTGCAAAATTGGCTATCACAAATGCTGATGTTGTAATTGCAACTGAGATATTAAAACAAATTGCTTGAGTAAATTATCAACCATACAAAATATTTATTTCATTGGCATTGGTGGCATTGGCATGAGTGCATTGGCAAGATATTTTCATTCTAAAAATATTGTAGTAAGCGGATACGATAAAACTGAAACTACATTAACTAAGCAATTGCAACAAGAAGGCATTACTATACACTATGAAGATAATATTGATTTAATTGATAAAGATGCCAATGTTGTAGTGTATACACCTGCAATTCCTGCAGAACATAAAGAATTAAACTATTATAAAGCAAATAAATATGAAGTTGTAAAACGAAGTGATGTATTGCAATGGATTACGGAAGCATCCTTCAATATTTGTGTGGCAGGTACACATGGTAAAACAACGGTAACAAGCATGGTAGCTCATATTTTACGCGATAGTGGTTACGGTTGTAATGCCTTTTTAGGCGGTATTGCTGCAAATTACAATACTAATTTTTGGAGTAACGATAATAATGTTGTGGTTGTTGAAGCAGATGAATATGATAGAAGCTTTTTAAAACTATCACCCAATATTGCCATCATTACTGCAATGGATGCAGATCATTTAGATATATACGGAACGGCAAGAGAAGTAGAAAATGCATTTATTCAATTCTCACAAAAAGTAAAAAATAATGGATGTTTAATTTCAAAATATGGTTTGAAAAGAGGTGCTGAGTTTTCGGTACCTGATCGTTGTACTTATAACTTAAATAATGCATTGGCTAATATTTATGCAACAGATTTAAAAGTAGATAATGCGTCTTATCATTTTAATGTTGTGAATGATTTTTGGACATTGAATAATGTTGTGTTACACATGGGTGGTTTACATAATATTGAAAATGTATTAGCTGCAATTGGCGTTGCGAAATATTTGAAAATTAATGATGATAAAATTAAAGCTGCAGTAGCATCATTTAAAGGAGTTAAAAGAAGGTTTGAATATGTTGTAAAAAATGATAACAATATTTTGATAGATGATTATGCTCATCATCCGGATGAGTTGAAAGCGTTGATATCAGGCATTCGAAGCATTTATTCCAATAAAAAATTGACACTTATTTTTCAACCGCATTTATATAGCAGAACAAAAGATTTTGCAGATGATTTTGCAAAAGTGTTGGATAATGCAGATGAAGTAATTCTCTTACCAATTTATCCTGCAAGAGAGTTGCCTATTATGGGTGTTGCAAGTGAATTGGTTTTAAATAAAATGAAATTAAACAATAAGCAAGTATTGAGTAAAGAAAACATGTTGGCGTTTATTGAAGAAACAAAACCGGAATTAATTGTTATGGCCGGTGCAGGAGATATTGATGTATTAGTAAACAAAGTAAAAAATATTGTTGAGTAAATAACAAAATGTAAAAGTGTGCGACGCAACAAAAGCGTAATTAATAATCATAAGCTTAGTACACAAAATAAATGGCTGATAATAAAATACATACTAAACCAATTGTTGAGGAAACTATGAATCAAGCAAACCAAACAAAACCCAATTATAAAAAAATTGGTAAAACAATACTTTGGTGTATGCTGGCGGTAGCAACGGTTGTATTGTTTGGTGCAGCTATGCAAAAGAAAGAACAACAATTGTGTGCAGATATAAAAATAGATATTACCGGTACTGAAAAAGAAATGTTTATTAATGAAAATGATGTGATTGATTTAATTAATGCATCTGGCAATATTAAAGAACGTAAAATGGCTGCTGTTGATTTGAAAGTTTTAGAAGCAGCCTTACAAAAAAATATTTGGATAAAACAGGCTAATCTTTTCTTTGATAATAAAAAAATATTACATGTAAATATTGAAGAAAGAGAACCTATTGCAAGAGTGTTTACAGAAGATGGAGAATCATTTTATGTAGATAGTACAGGATTGCGGTTGCCATTAAGTGAAAAATTATCTGCTAAAGTACCAGTGTTTACAGGCTTTCCAACGAATAAAACCATATTATCAAACCCTGATAGTGTATTGTTAAATGAACTTACTGAAATTGGAAAATATATTTATGCCGATAGTTTTTGGATGGCACAAGTATCACAAATAAATATTACTCCACAAGCAACTTTTGAATTAATTCCATTAATAGGGAATCAAGTAATTGTATTAGGAAATGCAGATAACATTGAAGATAAGTTTAATAGATTATATACTTTTTACAAACAAGCATGGTTGCAAAATGGTATAAACACTTACAGCAAAATAAATGTGCAGTATAATAATCAAATAGTTGCAGTAAAACGTGGTAAAGAAAATATAGTAGCCGATTCTTCAGCAGCAGCTATTCAACCTAATATAATAAGCAATAATAAGTTGAATAAGCAAGACAGTTTACAATTGCCAACAAAACCAATTCAGGCAGTTAATAAAATAAAAAATAACACAGAACAAAATAAACAATCAAAAGTTGCGTTATCAAATAGCAGAAAACTCCTTAAACCCATAAAAGGCAAATCTGCTTTAATTGAATCGCAGCCTAAAGCAGTATTAAATAAAAGAAATTAAGAATTAAATTTATGAGTCAGAATGAGGCACCTATAATTGTTGGATTAGATATTGGTACAACCAAAATTGCTGCCATTGCCGGAAGAAAAAATGAGCATGGTAAATTAGAAATTCTTGGCTTTGGTAAAGCCAACAGTACAGGTGTAAAGCATGGGCAAGTATTGAATATAGACCAAACCATTAAAGCTATTCATCAGGCATTACAAAACTGTTATGATAGTAATCCCGACTTAGAAATAAATGAAGTATACGTTGGTATTGCAGGTCATCATATTAAAAGTTTGCAAACACGCGGAGATATTGTAAGGCAAGATCCTGAAAATGAAATTCAACGTTGGGAAATTGATCAGTTAGTAGAAAATCAAAAGAAAACTTTTATTCCTGCAGGAGATCAAATTATAGATGTTATTCCGCAAGAATTTTATGTAGATAATATTCCCGGCATTAAAGATCCCGTTGGTTATAATGGCGTAAAAGTGGGAGCCAATTTTCATATAATAACAGGTGATAGAAATGCAATAAAAAATATTAACCGTGCTGTTGATAGAAGCGGGTTAAAAACAAAAGATTTAGTGTTGCAACCCTTAGCATCTGCATCGGCAGTAATGAGTGAAATTGATATGGAAGCCGGTGTTGCTATTTTAGATATTGGCGGCGGCACAAGCGATTTGGCCGTTTTCTACGAAGGAGTTTTAAAACAAACAGCAGTAATACCTTTTGGTGGTGAAAATATTACGAATGATATAAGGATGGGTTTAGGAGTATTAAAGCAACAAGCAGAGGCAATGAAAATTCAATTCGGTAGTGCATTAGCAAATGAAGCAAAAGCAAATGCATTTATAACAATTCCCGGATTAAAAGGAATGCCTGCAAAAGAAATTAGTGTTAAAAATTTAGCACAAATTATTCAAGCACGTATGAACGAAATTTTAGATTTTGTTGCATATCATTTAAAACAAGTGGGTTTAGACAGCCGTGCATTAAATGGTGGAATTATTCTTACCGGTGGAGGTTCTCAATTAAAACATTTAATTCAATTAACAGAATACGTAACAGGCTTAAATGCACGTATTGGTTTTCCTAACGAGCATTTAGCGCCTAACCATATTGAAGAATTAAAAAAACCAATGTATGCCACTTGCTTAGGTTTAATATTAAAAGGTTACAATGATTACGAACATAAAAACAAACAATTTACTGAAACGTTTAAACAAGTTGTTGTTCCTAAAACATTAACCGTAGAAAAAACTGTTGAAGAAAAAACAGAAGAAACAAAAGTGGCTGCAACAAGTGTTGATGTTAAAGTACGTGCCAACAAAATGAAATTCTGGGATAAGTTTAAAGATAATTTAATAGACTTATTTAAAGAAGAAGAAGACCAAGTAATAAAGTAATAAGCTCTAAACAACTTATTATTTATAATTATAAACTTATATAAATCCAACCCTATTTAAAACCAAAGGATACATCTACTTACTAACCGTTAAACCGTACAACTATGATTCACTTCGATTTGCCGAAGCAAAAATCTTCTATCATCAAAGTTATTGGTGTAGGAGGAGGCGGCAGCAACGCCGTAAATTACATGAGTAATCAACATGTAGAAGGTGTTGATTTTATTGTTTGCAATACAGATGCAAAAGCCATCGAACAAAGTATTATTCCCAACAAAATTCAATTAGGGCCACATCTTACACAAGGTTTAGGTGCCGGTGCCAACCCCGAAGTTGGTAAAGCAGCCACCGAAGAATCTTTGCAAGAAATTAAAAGCATTTTAGAAGTGAACACCAAAATGGCTTTTATTACTGCAGGCATGGGTGGTGGTACAGGTACAGGTGGTGCACCTATTGTAGCACAATTGTGTAAAGAAATGGGCATACTTACCGTAGGTATAGTAACCACTCCATTTGGTTTTGAAGGACCACGCCGTATGCAACAAGCCGAAGCAGGTATTAAAGCCTTAAAACCTTATGTAGATACCTTATTGGTTATTAGTAATGATAAGTTGCGTATGCAATATGGTAATTTAAAAATGAAAGAAGCATTTGGAAAAGCCGATAATGTATTAGCAACTGCAGCCAAATGTATTACAGATATTATTAATAGTAAAGGACATATAATTGTTGATTTTGCCGATGTATGCACCGTTATGAAAAATGGTGGTGTAGCTATTTTAGGCAAAGCAGAAACAGAAGGAGAAAACAGAGCACAACGTGCTATTGAAGAAGCATTAAACTCTCCGTTATTAAATGATAGCGATATTAAAGGAGCTAAATGGATTTTAATAAATATAAATAGTGCAGAAGGAGAACACGAATGCACTATGGATGAATTAGAATTAATTAACAGCTATTTACGCCTACAAGCCGGAGAAGATACAGATGTTATTGTGGGTATGGGATACGATAATACTTTAGGTAACAAAGTTGGTATTACATTAATAGCCACCGGATTTGAACATAAAGACCCGTTTGCAAAACCAATACCTATTGTAAAACCAGAACCAAAACCCGAAAAAATTATAGTGACTTTGGGTATTGATGGTGAAGAAAACAAGTTAGATGCTCAACCTCTTCTTCAACAACAAACAATTAATTTTAATGATGACGATCCCTTTGCTCCGCAACTCTCTACTGCATTAATGGAAGAAGAAAGTATTTCATTGTTTGAAACAAATGAAACATTTTATCCCTCTCCACTTGATGTTGAAGAACGTGAAGCAATGTTAGATGCTAAAGAAACCGAAATTGTTCACTTCGAATTAAGTCATTTTGAAGAAGAAAAAACGGCTGCACCTATTGTAGAAGAAAAAGTAGAAGAAGTAAAAGAAAAAGAAGAAATCAATCCGTTAACTAATTTTACTGTAACAGAAACACCAACAGTTATTGCACAAACAAATAACTTCTTAAATAAGCCTTCAAACATTTATGCACTCAATGCAGAAGAATCTAAAGAAGAAGAAACACCTGCAACAACACCGGTTGCTGAAGCAGCAAAACCAACTTTTGTTTGGGAAGCTGAAACAGAAGAAAACCTACAATTTGAAGTAAAAGAAAAAGTTGAACAACCGCAAACTGCTGTAACAACTATGCAAGATGCAATTACAGATGAAGGTTTGGAAGAACAACGCCGTAAAGCTGCAGAACGGTTACAAAAATTACGCAACCTTTCTTTCAACTTAAATAGCTCAGATTCAAATGCAGAGTTTGATAGTGTACCTGCATATATACGCCGTAATATGGAATTGTTTGGCAACACATTAACTTCTGTAGAAAATTTTTATAGTAAATACACAGTAGATAAAGACGAAAATAATAATACGCAGATTTCAACCTTAAACAGTTTCTTAGAAGGGAAGAAGCCTGATTAATTTTTAACGAAGGGTGTTTTTAGATGTAGTCCCGCTGATTTTGATTGGCGGGATTTTTATTTCTTTAATAGCCATCTTATGAATCCACAACATTATTATAATTTTTATTAAACTTTGTTTATACAAATTATGCAAACAATTTTAATTACAGGCGGTACGGGAACTATAGGAAAATCATTAACTCCATTTTTATTGAATAAAGGATATCAAGTAATCATTCTTACTCGGCATCCTGAAAAATATACAAGCAATAATGAAAAATTATCTTATGCAGCATGGGATGTAAGTGCCGATTTAATTAATGAAGAAGCTATCGAAGAAGCAGATTATATTATTCATTTAGCCGGTGAAAATGTAGCAACAAAAAAATGGACAGAAAAAAGAAAGAAAGAAATTGTGGAAAGCCGTGTACATAGTAGTGCTTTATTGGTGAAAGCATTAACAACATTACCTAATAAAGTAAAAGCAGTAATTAGTGCAAGTGCAATTGGTTGGTATGGAGAAAATAAACCAAATGAAAAACAATTTGTTGAAACAGATATTGCCAATCATGATTTTTTGGGAGAAACATGCAGACTTTGGGAAGAAAGTATTAACCCCGTTGAAACACTAGGAATAAGGCTGGTAAAGTTTAGATCAGGAATTGTATTAAGCAAAAATGGTGGAGCTCTAACAGAGTTTTTAAACCCTTTAAAATTAGGCATTTCAACAATTTTTGGCAGTGGCAATCAAATAGTCAGTTGGATACATAGTGAAGATTTATGTAATATGTATTTATTTGCCATTGAAAACAATTTATTGCAAGGAGTGTTTAATGCTGTTGCTCCACAACCCGTTACCAATAAGCAATTAATGCTAACGCTTGCTAAAATGAAACGCAATAAATTTTATATAGCTGTTCATATTCCTACGTTTATATTAAAATTTGTTTTGGGAGAAATGAGTATAGAAATATTAAAAAGTGCAAATGTTAGTTCAGAAAAAATTCAACAAAATGGGTTTAAATTTTCTTTTGAATCTATTGAAGATGCGTTTAAAAATTTATTGAATTAAATAAATGCAATGCTGCGATATAAACAATATACTTTCCTAATTTCAAATTTTAAATGCATATTATTTTGACTAATAAATACATTATATTTTTTTGTTTTAGTTTTTTCTTTTTCACAACAATCTATTCTCAAGATTCTGTTCATATTAAAAATAACAATATAGATTTTGTTGATGTTTTTAGAAAAATTTTTATAAAAAACGCACCTCCGCGAAAAGATACCGGTAATGTAAAAACAGGTAAACTACATGCTTCTGTATTACCTGCTGCACAATATACCTTACAAACCGGTATTGCATTTTCAATTGTAGCCAATGCTGCTTTTTATACCAGTAACGATAGTACTGCAAATATTTCTAGTGTATTAACAAGTATAAACTACACACAAAAAAATCAATTCTTTATGCCTATTCAAGGCAATTTTTGGACAAAAGGAAATAAAGTAAATATTTTAACAGATTGGCATTTCGAAAAATATCCGCAACCAACTTATGGTTTAGGAGGTTATACTTCTCTTGCCAATGGATATAATATTAATTATACATATATAAGAATGTATCAAACATTTTTTAAAACTATTAAACCTGATGTATATGTAGGGCTTGGGTATAATTTAGATTATTATTGGAATGTTGAAGAAACTAATCCACCAACAGGAGTTATAACCGATTTTGAAAAATATGGATTATCAAAAACATCTATTGCATCGGGTGTTACGTTTAATTTTTTATATGATAAAAGAAGAAATTCAATAAACCCCAATAGTGGTGCTTATATAAATATTAGTTTAAGAGAAAACGCCATTTTTTTAGGAAGTAATAATAATTGGAGCTCTTTGTTAATTGATGCAAGAAAATATTTTCAACTTTCTAATACTAATACCATTCTTGCTTTTTGGACATATGATTGGTTTACTGTTAGCGGAAAAGCTCCTTACCTTAATTTGGCTAATACTGCATGTGATACTTATTTGAATATGGGAAGGGGATATATTCAAGGAAGATATCGTGGGCAAAACCTTTTATATTTTGAATCTGAATTAAGATTTAAAATATTACAAAATGGTTTAATAGGTGGTGTTGTATTTGCCAATGCTCAAAGCTATACAGAGCCTATTACCAATAAGTTTCAAACCATATCTCCTGCATGTGGTGTTGGGTTGCGTTTTAAGTTAAATAAATTTTCTAAAACAAATATTGCTTTTGATTGGGGTTATAGTAAAGATGGTTTGGTGGGTCCGTTTTTTAATTTAGGTGAAGTATTTTAATGTGCTTTTAAAAATGCAATAGCTTTTGCATGTGCATCTTCTGTTGCTTCTTTATTATATATTGGGTTGCTTGGGTTGGCAAAACCGTGTCCGGCATCATAACGGTAAACAGAAATATTTTTGCCTGCTTCTTTCATGTTTTTTTCAAATGTATTAACCATTTCGGGTTTAATACCTTGATCTTTATTTCCAAAAAAACCAATTACATCACAATGAATACTTTTTAATTTTTCCATATTTGTTTCGGGTCTTCCATAATACATTACACAACCGCTTGCTTGCTTGCCCGCCAAAATAGTTGCTTGCAAACTCCAACCTCCGCCAAAGCACCAACCTACGGTATAAATTTTTGCATTGCTACCCGCATATTCAATTGCGGCTTTAATAATATTTTCTAATCTTTCGGGTTTACTGTTACGCATTAATAGGGCAGCACTATCTCTATTGGCTGTAGCTTTACCATCGTACATATCTAATGCTAACACATTTACATCGCCCAACTCGTCATAAAACACATCACTTTCTTTTTTAATATAATCATTCAGCCCCCAAAATTCTTGTATTACCAATAGCCATTTTTTACTTTTCTTTTTTGATTTGATAAAATAACCTTGAGCATTTTTCCCGTCGGGGGAAGTAAAACTGATGGTTGCACCTTTCGCATTTTCATATTTAAAATATTTCGGATTTTCATGAAAAGCGGCAAAACCGGGTTTGGCTGCATCGGTCTGTATTAATTCTCTTGTTTCGGCATTAAAACAACTAATGGCACAGGCAACTGAAAGTGGTTGCGGTGGCGGCGTTTTTAAAGTATAACTTAACAAAGCGGCAACAATAAAAGCGGTGGCAGATAATAAGATAGCTTTTTTCATTACAGAAATTTTTTAATTGAAATTGTACACGGTAAATTAACACTTGTAAGGTAACAACTTTTTTAGATTAAATTTTTACCATAGGTTTGCACGACCTCCAAGAGTTATTCTTACATTTTTATTTCTCTTATTGGTCTTGCTTGTATGATTTTGTTGCATAGTGGAAAAGCGTACAAGTGTGCGACGCAACGAAAGTTCAATAACAGCACAAAAGCTTAGTACATTAATTTTTTATAAACTATTTCATAAAACAAAAACGTTTTTATGGCTAAATATATTTTTGTTACCGGCGGTGTAACCAGCAGTTTAGGAAAAGGCATTATTGCGGCAAGTCTTGCAAAACTTTTGCAAGCAAGAGGTTTTAAAGTAACCATTCAAAAATTTGATCCTTATATTAATGTAGATCCGGGCACGTTAAACCCTTATGAACATGGAGAGTGTTATGTAACCGAAGATGGTGCTGAAACTGATTTAGATTTAGGGCATTATGAAAGATTTTTAAACACGCAAACTTCTCAGGCAAACAATGTTACTACAGGCAGAATTTATCAAACTGTTATTAATAAAGAACGTGCAGGAGAGTTTTTAGGAAAAACGGTACAAGTTGTTCCGCATATAACAGATGAAATAAAACGCCGAATGTTATTGTTGGGAAAAGAAGGAAAATTTGATATTGTAATTACCGAAATAGGCGGAACAGTTGGTGATATTGAAAGTCTTCCGTTTATTGAAGCAGTACGCCAAATACAATGGGAGTTGCCGGAAGATGATATTGTAGTGGTGCATCTTACTTTAATACCTTATTTAAAAGCAGCTAAAGAATTAAAAACAAAACCTACACAACATAGTGTAAAAATGTTAAGTGAAACAGGTGTGCATCCAGATATTATTGTATGCCGTACTGAAGAGCCTTTAAATAATGATATACGCAGAAAAATTGGTTTATTCTGTAATGTAAAACCCGATGCTGTTATAGAAGCAATGGATGCCAGCACTATTTATGAAGTACCATTATTAATGCTTCGTGAAAAATTAGATGTTATTTGTATGCGTAAATTAGGCATCAGCATTTATCCTGAACCGGATTTAGAAAAATGGAAAGGCTTTTTAGATAAATTAAAATATCCAAAAAGTAAAGTAACCATTGGTTTAATTGGAAAATATATTGA
Source organism: Bacteroidota bacterium (assembly GCA_018267705.1). Lineage (GTDB taxonomy): Bacteria > Bacteroidota > Bacteroidia > Chitinophagales > Chitinophagaceae > CW01. The sequence continues at coordinate 430,295 of JAFDXX010000004.1, forward strand.
ACTGCAAGATGCTTATAAATCTATCTTAGAAAGTTTTATACATGCAGGTGCTATAAACGAAGTAAAAGTAAATGTAGTAAATGTGCATAGCGAATTTATTACCGAACAAAATGTAGCAGAAAAATTACAAGGATTAGATGGTTTATTGGTTGCACCGGGTTTTGGTTTACGAGGTATTGAAGGGAAAATTATTGCCGTAAAATATGCACGTGAGCAAGATGTTCCATTTTTTGGAATTTGTTTGGGTATGCAAATGGCAGTGATAGAATATGCCAGAAATGTTTTGGGAATTAAAGATGCACACTCAACCGAAATGGAACCCGATACAGCCAACCCCGTAATTAATATGATGGAGGAACAAAAGAAAATTAAAATGATGGGTGGCACTATGCGTTTAGGCACTTATCCTTGTGAAATAGCCAAAGGCTCATTGGCAGAAAAAATATACAATAGGCTGCATATTTATGAACGCCACCGCCACCGTTACGAATTTAATAACGATTATTTAGAGCAGTTTGAAGCTAAAGGGTTAAAAGCCAGCGGAATTAACCCTGATACGGGTTTGGTTGAAATTGTAGAAATACCAACGCATCCTTTTTTTATTGGTGTACAATACCACCCGGAATTAAAAAGTACGGTCGAAAGCCCTGCACCACTTTTTGTAAGTTTTATTGCAGCTGCTAAAAAATATAATGAAACTAAAAACAGTTTAATAAGTTCATTACTAAAAAAAGAAACTGTTTAAATAAAAAATATCTTTTGCATTAGGCAATTCTCTATTTTCATCAGAAATATTTTAACTGATGAAAAAAATTCTGATTGCATTCGTGCTGTTTATAACAGCTCAATTAAATGCACAAGTAATTAAAAGCACTTATTGGACTAAAGACGGAAAAGGGTTTTATTCTCTTGCCAATAATGAAATTATTTTAAACCAACTACCCTCGTTTGAGAAAAAAGTAATTGTTACCAAAGCACAACTAACACCAACAGGCAAACAAGCTTTAGCGGTAAGAAGTTTTACATTTAATAACGATAATAAAAAAATTTTAATATATACCAATACAAAAAAAGTGTGGCGTTATGATACACGAGGAGATTATTGGTTATTAAATCTTTCTGATAATTCGTTAAAACAATTAGGTAAAGGTTTACCGGAATCTTCTTTAATGTTTGCAAAAATTTCTCCTGATGGTAATAAAGTTGCTTATGTTTCTAAACACAATATTTATGTTGAAGATATAGCAACAAATAAAATAACACAACTTACAAAAGATGGAACAGACCGATTAATTAACGGAACATTTGATTGGGTATATGAAGAAGAGTTTGGTTGCAGAGATGGTTTTCGTTGGAGCCCCGATAGTAAAAGTATTGCATATTGGCAAGTAGATGCAACCAAAATAAGAAATTATTATATGTTAAATACAACAGATTCTGTTTACTCTCGCGTAATTCCTGTTGAATATCCAAAAGTTGGAGAAAGCCCATCGCCCGTAAAAATTGGCATTGTAAATATTGCAACTACACAAACAAAATGGCTTTCAATTCCCGGAGATGCACAACAACATTATATTCCCAGAATGGAGTGGGCAAATAATAGCAACGAAGTAATTTTAGAACAATTGAACCGCAAACAAAATGAAAGCAAAATTTATTTAGTAAATGCTGCAGCCAATTCTAATAAAATTATTCATTCAGAAAAAGTAGATAATTGGATTGAAGTAAAAAGTTATTGGAATAATGATGACCCAAGTGGATGGGATTGGATTAATAACGGAAAAGAATTTTTATGGGTTAGTGAAAAAGATGGATGGAGAAAAGTGTATGCTTTGGCAAAAGATGGAACACATGAAAGAAAAATTATCAATGGAAATCATGATATGATAAACTTTGTTTCAGTTGATGAAATGCATGGTTATGTTTATTATTATGCTTCTCCCAACAATGCAACGCAACAATATTTATACCGAGCTAAATTAGATGGAAGTACAGATGGAGAGAGGGTTACACCTGAAAATGAAAATGGTGTAAATGATTATAAAGTTTCTCCAACAGGCTTATATGCTTCACATGTTTTTTCAAATCATATTATACCACCAACAAAAGAATGGGTTGCATTACCCAATCATGAAAGTATTGATGGTAATAAAGTTGAAAAAAATATAGAGAAGATGAAAGGTGCAAAATCAAACATCGAATTTTTTCAACTAACAACCGAAGAAAATGTAACAATGGATGGATGGATGATTAAACCGGATAATTTCGATTCAACTAAAAAATATCCTATTGTGTTTTATGTTTATACTGAACCTGCCTCGCAAACTGTTAAAGATGATTATGGCAGTCAATACAATTTTTTATATCAAGGAAATATGGCGGCCGATGGATATATACAAATTAGTTTAGATGGAAGAGGAACACCTGCACCCAAAGGTGCTGCATGGCGGAAAGCTATATACAAACAATTAGGTAGAATGAATGTAAAAGACCAAGCATTAGCAGCTAAACAAATTATAAGCAGAAGTTATGTTGATGCTAATCGTGTAGTCGTTTGGGGTTGGAGTGGTGGCGGTTCTACTACATTGCATTTAATGTTTCAATATCCTGATATTTATAAAACAGGTATTGCTATTGCACCTGTTTCTAATCAATTATGTTACGATAATATTTATCAAGAAAGATATATGGGTTTACCACAAGAAAATAAAGATGATTTTATTAAAGGTTCTCCTTTAACGTATGCAAAAAATTTAAAAGGAAATTTATTGGTTATACATGGCACAGGAGATGACAATGTGCATTATCAAAACACTGAAATGCTCATTAATGAATTGGTAAAATATGGCAAACAATTTCAGTTAATGAGTTATCCTAACCGTACACATAGTATTAGTGAAGGTGCCGGAACATTTCAACACTTATCAACCTTATATACTAATTATTTACGGGCAAATTGCCAGCCGGGAGCTCAATAAATTATGTTTGTTGTTGAAGTGATAAGCGATTATTTACTTCATCCCAAATAGTTTGTGTTGTATAATTTTCAGTAAGGCCATGAGTAATATTCTGTATTTCCTCATGGCTTTTTTGTTTGGCGTAATCAAAAAAACGGTTGCTTATGAATAGATTATTGTTGAATGTATTTTGGTTGAATTGTTGTTTCAGTTTTAATTCATTTTCATATACTTGTTTTTGTAAAATCCGTTCATTGTTTTCGTGCAATAATAATTTCTCTTCATAAGAAGTTGCAGGTAAAAATGTTTTGGATAGCACGGGCATTAATTCAATTAATACTAAAATAAAAATAATTAAATAGTACCTAAATTGCAATGCTGCATTAGTTTTTATAAGATTATTTAACGCTTCTATTCTAGTTAAAAACCCATTGTTTAATAATGCTTCAAATTGTTTTTGTTCTTTTTGAATATTTGTTTGTATAACTGTTAAAGTACTATCTGCAAAATGTATTTGTGGTTGTAATTGTTTGTTTAAAATATCATACTCGTTTTGTAAATGTTCGTAAGTTTTTTGTTTTACAAAAGCAATATTTTTTAAGCCAATTTTTTTACTGCCACCGGTTCCGTCTGTTTCTGCAATAAAACTATTTCTTGCAGCAGCTACTTCTAAGTATTTATTTTCTAGTGTTTTTTCTAGTACTTTCTTTTGTTGCATCCATTGATTTTTTGTTATGTGTATTGCTGCTTCTTGTTGAGTGGCTTTATCTTTTTTTCTTTGCTCATTATCTAGTGATACTTGCATTTTCACTTCTTTATCAAACAAATATAATAGTGCAGGTTGTGCCATAAATGTACCTATTGCTACTGCTAATATTCCTCTGATAATAAGCGGTAAAATTTTTTTATTATGTAAAGAAGTAATGCCTTTAATTAAAGCTCTATCAATAGTTAAAATAATAAAACCCATAAATAAACCTAAGGCTATTGCAATAATATACGATGATGTAATGATGCTGAAAAAATATATCCATGCGGCTGTTGCAAATAGCCAAGTACTGAATACACACATACCAATAACAGCGTATTTGCTTTTTCCGGTTATGCTTTGTAGTAATAATTTTTCTTCTGCGGTGGCTAGCCACCATAAAAATTTTTGCGTTTTGGTTGGGGTAAAAGTTTCCCGTTTAATGCTTTGTTGCATACATTTAATTTTAGTATTAAAATTTTTGTTGAAGCGGGAAAACTGTTGAGGTTGGAAATACGGCGTAAAGAAACGATAAAAATATGGAAATCAAACTACAAATAAATCAACGGGTTAATAAGCTGTATAAGCATATTGTACTATAAAAGACGGATAACTATTTATACAATTAGGCGGCAATATTCTTCAAAAAATGAAAGCCTGTATAAGGCTTAGTTCCCCTACCTTTGCCGCTCTTTATTTTTAAACTATGAATAGTAAGTTAGATAAGAATACAATAGTGGGAATGATATTATTGGCCATTTTGTTTTTTGTGTTTTTTTGGTACACAAATAAACAACAACAGGCAGCAATGGAATTTCAAAAACATAAAGAAGATTCTATTGCTAAATTAAATGCAGCTAAAATAAAACCTATCGATACTGCAGCTGCAAAAGTTGATTCATTAAAAAGAGATTCTGCCAATAAAATTTCAGCAGCAGGTAATTTTAATACTGCTGGCGTTGGGGTAGAAAAATTAGATACTGTTGAAAACGATGTATTAAAAATATTATTTACCAATAAAGGAGGTAAAATAAAATCTGTTTGGCTAAAAAAATATCATTCATACGATAGTAGTTTAGTGAAATTAGGAAGCAATGATGATGTATTGGCTTATTCAATAAATACTAGCAATGCAAGTTCTGCAAAAAGTAATGAATTGTTTTTTATATACAATGGAGTTACTAAAAATGCAGATGGAAGTCAGGTAGTAAAATATTCGTTAAAAGATTCATCGGGACAAGGTGTGGAGCATGTTTATACAATAAAACCAGACAATTATTTAATTGATTGGAATATAAACATGAACAATGCAGATAAGCTGCTAACCAACAACACATTAAATGTACAGTACAAGGTAACCTTACTGCAACACGAAAAATCTGCTTCTTACGAAAAATTAATGAGTAATGTGGGTTTTAGCGAAGGAGATAAATTTGATTATATATCCAACAAAAAAGAACACACGTTTACAAAACCTATACAATGGGTTTCGGCAGTGCAACAATTTTTTAATGAAGCATTAATTGCTAAAAACAACTTCACTTCAGGCGAAATAAAATGGCAAAGAAATACTGTTGATACAGCAGTTGAATTAGGCACTACCGATATTATTTTACAATCTAAACTGCCTGCACAAAACCAACTTTCTATCCCATTTCAATTATATTTTGGTCCCAACGATTATCATATTCTTAAAAATGCTGCTCCCGAAATGGATGGTATTGTAAACTTAGGTAGAGATATGTATTCATTTGTAAGGCCGGTAAATAAATATATTATCATGCCTGTGTTTACATTCTTTTCAAAGTTTGTAACAAATTTTGGTTGGGTAATTTTATTACTAACTGTTTTTATTCGCTTAATAACTTCTCCATTAACCTATGGCAGTTATTTAAGCAGTGCCAAAATGAAAGTATTAAAACCTGAGTTAGATGAATTAAAAGCTAAATACGGAGATGATAAACAAGGTTATGCAATGGCACAAATGAAACTAACCAATGAAGCAGGTGCAAATCCTTTAAAAGGTTGCATTCCGGCATTGGTGCAATTGCCCATATTTGTTGCATTGTATAGTTTCTTTAATTCAAATATTGCCTTGCGTGGCCAGGCATTTTTATGGAGCCATGATTTATCAGTATATGATAGCATTGCCCATTTACCGTTTAGTATTCCGGGCTTAGGAGATCATCTTAGCTTATTTACTTTAACAGCTGTAGCCGGACAGTTTTTAATTTCTATTTACAATTTATCATCAACACCAACACAAGATAATCCTGCTATGAAATATATGCCATATATATTTCCGTTTATGATGTTGTTTGTGTTTAACCGCCTTCCTGCGGCACTTACCTGGTATTATACAGTAAGTAATATTCTTACATTACTTATTCAGTTTGTAATGCAAAAATATTTTATAGATCATGCAAAAGTGTTGGCAGCAATACAAGAAAAAAGAAAAAATCCAAAAACTAAACAAAAAAGCAAATGGCAAGAACGTTATGAGCAAATGATGGAAAGCCAAAAGAAAATACAGGAAATGAAAAATAAAACTTCAAATAAAAAATAATAATCAAAGCCTCGTAAATACGGGGCTTTTTTATTAATGTTGTATTGTGTGCATTATAATATTTACTAGAATGAAAATATTTTTAATATCAATAATTTTTATTATTTGTTCAACTGCAACAATTGCACAACAACGCACTGTTGCAGAATGTACTATTACCTATCAAATTTTGGCAGATACAACAACTGATAAAGAACTTGCTAATGCATTAAGCAATAGCGTTAAAACCTTATATATTAAAGGGAATTTGAGCCGTACAGATTTAGTAACTAATAATTATTCGCAATCTACTTTTGTTGGTAAGGATACAGGAACTATTACTATTCTTCGCCAAATTGGCGATAATAAATTAATAACTTATTTATCAAACACAAAATGGAATCAGTTAAATAGCGTGTATGATAGTGCTGTTTTTACTCAAACAAATGAAATAAAAAAAATTGCAGGATATGATTGTAAAAGAATGAATGTTCTGCTTAAAAATGGCGATACATATATTTTATATTATGCAACAGCCATTACCCCATCGGTAAAAAATTTTGAATTTTTGTTTAGAAAAATTCCCGGGTTTGTGTTAGAGTATGAAGTTCAGCAACAAAAAGGTATTAAAGTAAAATATACAGCCGTTAAAATAAATCTAAGTCCGGTATCTGCCTCTAAAATGGAAATTCCAACAACAGGATATAGGTTACTAAACGAAAATTGATTAACGATTATCGGGAGAAGGAGTTTTAAATTTAGGAACCTTTACTTTTAATTTATAAGGCAACACATAAGCTGTATTACCTCTATCGTATTCTAAAACAGAATTTAATTCAGTTCCGTTATTACTTGTTTTTTGATTAATTACCAAAGAACCACGATATTGTAAAGTAGTACGTAAATGCGAAAGAGAAAATGCTTTATTAGAATAACTGCTTAAATTTTTTAAAGAGTATTTATTATTCCTATTATTTTCATCAGTAATTCCAATAAATGAAAAAGCAGCAAACAACACCTTAGTTGTCATAACTAAAACTAAGACTAGTGTTAAATTCTTAATATAACTTCTGCTTTTCATTACCACAAAAATAATAAACTTTTACTTAAAACCTAATTTTTTGTTATTATTTCAGGTGAATAACCTTTTTAAAAAGATGAAATAAGTTTGGTAAACAGAAATATTTCTATTACTTTAGGTAAACCGTATCCGCCAATGAGAGAACATTCATACCGCGAAGACAGAGAAAACCTAAAAGAATTACTGCAACAGTATCAAAATCTTAAGCAGGGTAGAAGCCATACTTTTATTGAAGAAGATGCTTTTGAGCAAATTATCACATATTATGATGATAAAGATGATTTAACCGAAGCATTAACAGCCACCGAATTAGGGTTAGAGCTTTTTCCTTATTCTGCATCTTTAATGATTAGAAAAGCCGATATTTTACTCGCAACCAGAAAATATACACAAGCATTAGAAACTTTAGAAAACGCAGCATTATACGATGCTTCTGATATTGATTTATATATTTTAAAAACAGATGCATATTTAGCTTTAGATATGCAAGACAAAGCCGTAATCTTGTTACAAGATGCATTACAATTATTTGATGGAGAAGATAGATTGGATTTGTTGTTTGAATTAGCCGATGTATATGATGACTATGAACAATTTGATAAAGTTTTTGATTGCTTAAAAATAATTTTAGAAGAAGACCCCAATAACGATGAAGCCTTATATAAAATTTGTTTTTGGACAGATTTTACCGGTAGATACGAAGAAAGTATAAAACTACATCAAAAAATTATTGATGAATTCCCTTACAATGAAATAGCATGGTTTAATTTAGGTGCTGCTTTTCAAGGACTAAAATTGTACGAAAAGGCATTAGATGCTTATGAATATGTAGTAGTGATTGATGAAAAGTTTGATTATGCCTATCGCAATATGGGTGATGCTTATTTACGTTTAAGAAAATATAAAGATGCAATTGAAGTATTAGAAAAAGTGATAGAACTATCTCGCCCCGAAGATGTTATTTATGAAGCTATTGGCCATTCATATCATAGATTAGGAAACTATGCACAAGCAAGATTCAATTATAAAAAAGCAGTGCATTTAAACCCAGATGAAAGTAAACTTTATTTTAAAATTGCCAATACCTATATGTTAGAACAGCAATGGAGCAGTGCTTTAAAACATTTAGAAAACGCATTACGTATTCATAGAAATGTACCTGAATATAATTTGGCAATGGGTGAATGTAAAATGCAATTAGGCGATACAAAAGAAGCCATTAATTATTTTAGTAATGTAGTAAGAAGTAAACCACGTAATGCAATTGGTTGGGAAGCTTTAATAAGATGCTTAATTAGTGCAAAATATTTTGATGAAGCTATTACACAATGTAAAGCTGCCATTAACACAACCGATGGTAAAGCTATTTTTATATTTTATTACAGTGCTATTTTGTTTGCAACAGGCAAAACAAAAGAAGCATTATTACAATTAGAAAACGCAATGGCCGTAAACGCCAAGCTACTTAAAAAATTTGTTGCATTAAATCCTGCTATTTTACAAAACAACCAAGTTGTAGATATTATTGCACGCTATAAAAAAAGAAAAAATAATAAATATTAAAAGCTGCTTGCTTTGTTATTCTAATAAAACCTTAAAAGCGTTTTACCTTATTTTTGTAACATTACAAAACGCTTTTTTATAATGAATTTTAATTTAACGCAAATACCTCAACGTACAGCTCAACCCCGCACTTCTGGAATTACAATGGTTATGGATAAAGGGTTAAGCATTCAAGAAGTACATAATTTTATAAGCATAAGCAAACCGCATGTAGATATTGTAAAATTAGGTTTCGGAACATCGGCTGTTACTCCTCATTTAAGAGAAAAAATAGAAGTATATCGTTCTTATGGAATACATATTTATTTTGGAGGAACACTATTTGAAGCATTTTTAATTCGTAATCAATTTAACGATTATATTAATGTTTGTAAAGATTACGGAATTGATTATATGGAAGTAAGTGATGGCTCCGTTGTTATTCCTCATGCAGAAAAATGTGGATACATAGAAAAACTTACTCAATACGGAACTGTTTTAAGTGAAGTAGGAAGTAAAGATGCAAAAAATATTATGCCGCCTTATAAATGGATTGAATTAATGCGTGCAGAATTAGAAGCCGGCTCTTCTTATGTAATTGCAGAAGCAAGAGAAGCGGGTAACGTAGGTATTTATAGAGATAGTGGAGAGGTTAGACAAGGGTTAGTACAAGAAATTTTAACACAAATTCCTGAAGAAAAAATTATTTGGGAAGCTCCGCAAAAAGCACAACAATTATATTTCTTAGAATTAATTGGATGTAATGTTAATTTAGGAAATATTGCACCTGCCGAAGTACTTGCTTTAGAAGCAATGCGTATTGGTTTGCGTGGAGATACTTTTGAATTATACCTTAATAAATAAGAAAGAATTATAAGTTGTAAATGATGAGCAGAAACTTTTAAACACTTATAAATTTTTAATTTATTGTTATAATGAAAATATACGGCTTAATAGGTTACCCTTTATCACATTCATTTTCAAAAAAATATTTTGATGAAAAGTTTGTACAAGAAAAAATTTCTAATGCAATTTTTGAAAATTTTTCTATTGAAAATATTCGTTTACTAAAAGAAATTTTATCAAGAAAAGAATTAAAAGGTTTTGCCGTAACCATTCCGTATAAAAAAGAAGTGATTGCTTTTTTACATGAAAGCAATGAGGTTGTAAAACAGATTAATGCCTGCAATTGTGTTAAGATAAAAGACGGAAAATTATACGGCTATAATACCGATGTAATTGGTTTTGAAAAATCTTTTGTTCAGCAATTACAACCACATCATACCAAAGCATTAATATTAGGAACAGGCGGTGCAGCAGCAGCGGTAGAATATGTTTTACAGAAATTAAACATTCCATACAAGTTTGTTTCAAGAACAAAACAGGTAAACAATTTTACTTATAATGAGTTGAATGAAGTTGTAATGAATGAATACAGCATTATCATTAATACTTCTCCTTTAGGTACTTACCCTAATGTTGAGGAATGCCCTGCAATACCATATCAATTACTTACAGCAAAACATTATTTGTACGATTTGGTGTATAATCCCACAGAGACAAAATTTTTGCGTTTAGGCAAAGAAAAAAACTGTACTGTAAAAAATGGTTATGACATGTTAGTGCTACAGGCAGAAGAGAATTGGAAGATTTGGAATGAAAGATAAATAGTACCAAACAGAAGAATAAGTTCTTAATATTTTTTAATAGCATTCTCTTTTAAAAAGTATTTTCTTGATTTAATGTAACAATAGCTTTTTTATAATTTATAAAATACTTTAATATTTAAAGGGGCAACCATTTATATTGCTACACCTGAAAAACGCCCGTTTTAAATTCTTCTATCACTGCATTATTATTCGCTGCTTTAATACCTTCTGAAATGACTACTCTTGTTTGTGTAGGATGAATAATTTCATCCACCCATAACCTTGCAGCAGCATAATAAGGTGTGGTTTGTTTATCGTAGGTTGATTTTATTTCATTCAATAATTGTTGTTGTTCTGCTTCACTGGTTTCTTTACCTGATAATTGAATTTGTAATAAAGTTTTTGCTGCTTGTTCGCCACCCATTACTGCAATCTTTGCGGTTGGCCATGCATAAATAAAACGAGGGTCATAAGCTTTACCACACATAGCGTAATTGCCTGCCCCATAAGAGTTTCCTGTAATAATGGTTATTTTAGGAACAATAGAATTAGCTACTGCATTTACCATTTTTGCACCATCTTTTATAATACCATTATGTTCACTTCTGCTGCCTACCATAAAACCGGTAACATCTTGCAAAAACACTAATGGAATTTTCTTTTGATTGCAATTCATAATAAAACGGGCAGCTTTATCGGCACTGTCGTTATAGATTACACCACCCATTTGCATTTCGCCCTTTTTATTTTTTACAATCAACCGTTGATTAGCAACAATACCCACCGCCCAACCATCTATTCTGGCATAACCGCAAACAATGGTTTTACCGTAATCTTTTTTAAACTCATCAAATGATGAAGATTTGTTATCAGCTTCACTTGCATCAACAATACATTCAATTATATCAACAACATTATAAGGTTTTGCATTGTTTGCACCAATAATAGTATTAATGGTTAAAGCATTTTTAATTGGAAGAATAGGATTAGTTCTGTTAAAACCTGCTTGGGGTTTAGTTCCTAACTTACTAATAATTTTTTTAATATGTTCTAAACACTCCTGCTCTGTTTTAAATTTATAATCGGCAATACCACTTATTTCGGTATGTGTGGCTGCACCGCCTAATGTTTCGTTATCAATATTTTCTCCAATGGCAGCTTTAACCAAATAACTGCCTGCCAAAAAAATAGAGCCATTACCTTCTACCATTAAAGTTTCATCGCTCATAATGGGTAAATATGCACCACCCGCAACGCAAGCTCCCATTACAGCGGCAATTTGGGTAATACCCATTGCACTCATTTTTGCATTGTTTCTGAATATTCTTCCGAAATGTTCTTTATCCGGAAAAATTTCATCCTGCATGGGTAAGTAAACACCTGCACTATCAACCAAATAAATAATAGGTAAATTATTTTCAATGGCAATTTCCTGCATACGCAGATTTTTTTTGCCTGTTATTGGAAACCATGCACCGGCTTTTACGGTTTGATCGTTAGCAACTATTACACATTGCTTACCACTTATATATCCAATACCGGCAACGGTTCCGGCTGCAGGGCAACCGCCTTGTGCTTGATACATTTCATAACCTGCAAATGCACCAAGTTCTATAAATGAAGAATTTTTATCAATTAATAAATCTATTCTTTCTCTTGCGGTAAGTTTATTTCTTTCGTGTTGTTTATCAATTGATTTTTTACCGCCTCCTAATTTTATTTTTTCTAATTTTTGTTGAACTTCATTCCATAATAATTCCATCCAATCTGATGTTTTATTCATTTCCGTTTGCATACGAACAAGTGTTAGTTTTGTAAAGATAGGAGTTAAGCGTAATGTGTAATTTATTATTGAGAATAGCGTATTAGCTATTCACTATTCTTTGTTTTTTCAACCCAAATAAAATTATCTGCTTTAGGAATTTTATTAAGCTCTTCAACAAAAAAATCGGGTGGTATAGTAAGTTTTCTTTTTTCAATATCTATCCATGCACCATCAAGTGTAATAATGGCACATAAAGTTGTTTCATTTTTAAAAACTTCATGTTGTATTGTCCATTTCCTGAAGTTTTTTTCGCTTTGCAATAATTTTAAATTAACGGTAATATCATCTCCCCAAATAATTTCTTTTTTAAATACACATTCTTCTCTAAAAATTATTACACCAATATTGTGTTGAAGCATAATTGCAGGCGTAATTTTTATTTCATTAAAAACACTCATTCTAATAAAAGCACCCCAATCGTAATAAACACTGTGGCGTAAATGAAAGTTCGGGTCTAAATCACTCCAACGTATTTCAACTTTTTTTAAATAACTTTTCATTGTAAACATTTATTATTGCAATATACCTACGAATTATTTTTTTTGAAAGAAGATATTTTAAATGATGATTGACTTTGCAAATGATATTGAAAATTGTTTGAACGTATTAAAAAACGGAGGAATTATTTTATATCCAACAGATACTATTTGGGGTATTGGTTGTGATGCTACTAATGAAGCTGCTGTTGAAAAAATTATTGCATTAAAAAACAGGCCGGCCGAAAAAAGTTTTGTTGTGTTGGTAGCAACAGAAAGAGATATTTTGCAGTATGCAACAAACATAGATTTAGCTGTATTTGATTTTTTAGAAACTGTACAAAAACCTACAACAGTTATTTATGAAAATGCTATTGGTTTTGCTGATAATATTTTAGCTGCTAATGGCTCTGTTGCAATAAGAATTTGTAATGATGAATTTTGTAGGCATTTAATAAAACGATTTCAAAAACCAATTGTAAGTACATCGGCAAATATTAGTGGAATGCCATCTGCCAAAACATATCGTGAAATTCACGCACACATAAAACAAGGTGTAGATTATATTGTACAATACAGGCAAGATGAAACCATTGCTGCTCAAGCTTCTTCCATTATAAAATGGGAAAATGGAGAACCAATTTATTTAAGATAATGTGTACAAGCCATACTAAAACCTGCGAATATTGTTAATAAACCTAAGGTTATTAAGGTGCATATTAATAAATTAATAATTTATTAGATATTATTTCATTCGTAAATATTTCTTGTTTAACTTAATATAAAAATCTTTAACTATGACGAAAGTAGTTTTAGAAATTCCCACCGAAAAAGTGCAACCTTTTTTGCATTTGGTTGTAAAACTTGGGCTAGATAAACATGCAATTGCATCGAAACAAAACGATGAAATTGTATATGGCAAACCAGATGTTTTTTTAAAGAAACTGCGTACTAAATATTTAAAATTCGATTGGGAATATTTTAATAATGAATTAGAGTTTGAATAACTGTAGTGCAATAGCAGTAATTATATTTGCGTGTGCAAAAAATATTAATTATTCAAACTGCCTTTATTGGAGATGCTGTTCTTGCAACAGGATTAATAGAAAAAATATACTCATTTTATCCAACTGCACAAATAGATTTTTTGGTTAGAAAAGGGAATGAAGCATTGTTTGCCAACCATCCTGTATTGCATAAAGTTTTAAGTTGGAATAAAAAACAAAATAAATACAAACATTTACTGCAACTGCTTAAACAAATTCGTAATACTAAATACGATAAAGTTATTAATGTACAACGTTACGCTGCAACAGGCTTTATTACTGCATTCTCAAATGCTAAAGAAACAATAGGGTTTGATAAAAATCCTTTCAGTTTTTTATTTACAAAAAAAATAAAACATGTGGTGAGTGATGGTTCTCATTCTTTACATGAAATTGAAAGAAATCATACTCTTATTCAATCGTTTACAGATAATGTAGCAGCAAAACCCAAATTATATCCTTCGGTAGAAGATGAAGCAGCAGTTTCAATTTATAAAAATAAATTATATGTATGTGTGGCTCCTGCCTCGGTTTGGTTTACTAAACAATTTCCAAAAGAAAAATGGATTGAGTTTATTAATCAGATACCTAATTGGTTTACAATTTATTTATTAGGAGCACCAAACGATAATGATTTATGTAAACAAATTATTACTTCTTCTACTCATTCAAATATTATAAACCTAAGTGGTAAACTTACTTATCTTCAATCGGCTGCATTAATGCAAACTGCTGTTATGAATTTTGTAAATGATTCTGCACCTATGCATTTTGCTTCTTCTGTTAATGCTCCGGTAACTGCTGTATATTGTTCAACTATTCCCGCATTTGGTTTTGGCCCTTTAAGTACTAAAAGCTTTATTATTGAAACTACCGAAAATTTATTGTGCCGCCCTTGTGGCTTGCATGGATATAAATCTTGCCCTCAAGGGCATTTTAAATGTGCTTTGAGTATAAAAACAGAACAATTGTTAGCTACAGTAAATTCTTAAAACCCAGTTTTCCACAACTAATTCTTATTGAAATTCACGCCAAATGTGGGTTTTTAATAAAATAAAATATAGTTATCCACATTTTTGGGTATATTTGACTTCTTGAGAATAACTGCCATATATAATATTAAGGGTGGAGTTGGTAAAACCACAACTGCTGTAAATCTTGCTTGCTTGTTGGCAAAAAGAGGATTAAGCATATTGATTTGGGATTTAGATCCGCAAGGTGGAACAAGTTATTTCTTCAATAAACCCAACAAAAACGATAACAACTTTTTAAAACTGTTTGGAGATTATGTGTCGGTTTATAATGTTATTGAACCCACCGATACTTACCATATAGATATCATAAGTAATGATTCAAAATTTTCTGAGCAATTTATAAATAGTGCTGCACATTTAACACGTGTTCATTTTTTAAACAATGTTGCCATAAAATATGTGCTAGATAAAGTAAAAGATGATTATGATGTTTGTATTATAGATTGTCCGCCCGGAAAATTTTCAATTCATGATAATGTGTTTAACTGTGCCAATGCAGTTTTAGTACCTAATGTACCGGCACCTTTATCGGTTTATTGTAGTAATATTTTATGCAATAGTTTTGAGCAGTATAGCCACACAAGTGTTTTAAGTTTTTATAATATGGTGCAAGCAAGAAAAAAATTGCACAAGCAATACGTACAAACAACCAATATAGTTAAACAACTCAACAGCTACATTCCTTTTTATACTGAAATTGAAACAATAACCTATAATAAAGAATCTATTTTTCATAAACTTAAAAACTCAAAATCAATTATTTTCTACGAAAATTTATGGGAAGAAGTTTGTGATAAAATGAATTGGATAGACCTTAAGCAAAACAAACCAAAAATATTACCGCTAAAACCTTATATGTATTTTACTTCCAATCAAAAAATGATGGAACAAGTACAATAATTTCTTGCCTAATTATTGTTTTTCTTTTAATTATTATTTACCACTCAATACTCACCCTTATTTTTGTTGCATGCAAATTTCTTTTTCAGAAAAAGAAGAAAATATTTTTAAAATTATTGGTAATGTAGCAGATACTTTAAACATACCCGCTTATTTAGTGGGTGGTTTTGTTCGAGATAAAATTATTTGCCGTGCTACCAAAGATGCAGATATAGTTTGTATAGGCGATGGTATTGCATTTGCCAATGCAGTAGCCGAAAAATTTAAACCTAAACCTTATGTGGCTTTTTTTAAAAATTTTGGAACTGCACAAATAAAAATTGATGATTGGGAAATTGAATTTGTGGGAGCCAGAAAAGAAAGTTACAATCGTAATAGCCGCAAACCTATAGTAGAATCAGGTAGTTTAGAAGATGATCAAAACAGAAGAGATTTTACTATTAATGCTTTAGCCATAACATTAAACAAACAAAACTTTGGAACATTAATAGATCCTTTTAACGGACTGAATGATATTCAACAAAAAATTATTCAAACACCTTTAGAACCTTTTGAAACATTTAGCGATGATCCACTTAGAATGATGCGTGCTATTCGTTTTGCAACACAATTAAATTTTACTATTACCGATAAAACATTTCATGCAATTATTCAAAATAAAGAACGTATAAAAATTATTTCGCAAGAAAGAATAGCCGATGAATTAAATAAAATTATGCTTACTGCAAAACCATCAATAGGTTGGGATTTATTAAGCAAAAGCGGATTGTTGGAAATTATTTTTCCGCAAATGATGGCATTACATGGTGCAGAGTACGTTGATGGAAAAGGACATAAAGATAATTTTTATCACACATTACAAGTGTTAGATAATATTTCAAACAACACAAATGATTTATGGTTGCGTTGGGCTGCATTATTGCATGATATTGGAAAGCCAGCTACCAAAAGATTTGAAGAAGGACATGGGTTTACTTTTCACGGTCATGAAGTTGTGGGTGCTAAAATGGTTCCAAAAATATTTGCAAAACTTAAATTGCCTTTGAATGAAAAAATGAAGTTGGTACAAAAACTAGTATTGCTGCATTTAAGGCCTATAAGTTTAACCAAAGAAAATATTACCGATAGTGCAATACGAAGATTAATTTTTGATGCAGGTGAAGATGTTGATGCATTAATGATGCTATGCAAAGCAGATATAACAAGTAAAAATAAAACCAAAGTTAAACGCTATTTACAAAACTTTGAATTGGTGCAATTGCGAATGAAAGAAGTAGAAGAAAAAGATAATATTCGCAATTGGCAACCACCCATTACCGGCGAAATAATTATGCAAACCTTTGGTTTAAAACCCGAAAAAAGAGTAGGTATAATTAAAGATTCCATTAGAGAAGCTATATTAGACGGGCTTATTGCAAACAATTATAACGCTGCTTATAATTTTATGTTAGAAAAAGCAATGGCGTTAAACTTGCAACCCATTAAATAAATTGTATTTTCGTTCAAACCCACATCATATATCGTAAATATTACATATAATGGCTATACTAAAATTTAGAATTTATTTTGAAGAAGATGAAGCAATTTATAGAGATGTAGTACTTAAACATACACAAACATTTGCTGATTTACATACTATTATTTTAAAATCGTATGAGTTTGATAATAAACATCAGGCAACATTTTTTCGGAGTAACGATTTTTGGCAACGTGGTAGAGAAATAAGTGTTGCCGTTTACGATAAAAACTATGTTGCACCGCCATTGTTAATGGCGGAAACTACTATTGGCAGTGAGATCAGAGACACCAATCAAAAATTTATTTATGTGTATGATTTTACAAAAAGTTGGACTTTTTTAATAGAATTAATCAATATAAATAAAGAAGAAAATCCGAAAATAAATTATCCTGCTGTTACAAGAGTTGAAGGAATTGCTCCGCAACAATATGGTACCAAAAGTATATTAGGCGATAAATTTACAGATATAGAAGAAAAATATGATTTGAAAGAAGCAGCAGATGGCTTTGGCGAAGAAGGTGAAACAAATGAAGAAAATTTTGAAACCGAAGAAGGAGGAAGTGACGAAGAATTCTAACATGCAGATATCTAAATTAAAAGTGTGCAAATGAAATTTTCATAACTCATAACTCATAACTCATAGCACATAACACTCAAAATACTGTTATTATTATTGTTGGCCCAACAGCTGTTGGCAAAACAAATTTTGCAATACAACTTGCACAAATACTGAATACAAAAATTATTTCTGCAGATTCAAGGCAATGTTATAAAGAATTAAATATTGGTGTAGCTAAACCAAGCCATCAAGAATTACAAACAGTTTATCATTATTTTATTAATTCTCACTCTATTCAACAAGAAATAAATGCAGTAGTATATGAAAAATATGCTTTGCATTGTGTTGAAGAAATTTTTAAAGAAAATAATATTGCCGTTATGGTTGGCGGTACAGGGTTATATATAAAATCTTTTTGTGAAGGAATGGATGAAATGCCTGATATTCCTGCATTTATAAGAAACAACATTATTCAACAATACAATCAAAAAGGGTTAAGTTGGTTACAACATGAAGTGCAAACAAAAGATATTTCTTTTTGGAAAACAGCCGAGCAAAAAAATCCGCAACGTTTAATGCGTGCATTAGAAATAATTATGGCAACCGGAAAATCAATCACTCTTTTCAAACAAAATAAAAAAATAATACGCCCCTTTAATATTATAAAAATTGGATTAGAATTACCTAAAGAACAATTATACAACAACATTAATAATAGAGTTGATTGTATGATGAATGATGGATTATTAAATGAAGTAAAATCTTTAATTCAATACAAAAATTTAAATGCATTGCAAACCGTTGGATATAAAGAACTGTTTAATTATTTAGAGGGGAGTTGTAGTTTACCACAAGCCATTAATCAAATTAAAATAAATACACGTCATTACGCTAAAAGACAAATGACTTGGTTTAAGAAAGATGTAGCCATTCAATGGCATAACACCAACAACATTAATGCCTCTTTAATAGCTGAAAGCTTTTCATAATAATTCATTCTCCTCTGCAACTTTTTTCTTTATATTGCATGTAACAAATTCTAAATAATTATTATGCGTAAATGGATAAAACCTTCACTGTCATTGGCTTTTATGTTAAGCGTTGGCAACCTTTTGGCACAAGCACCCAAAATTAAATTTGAAAAATTTACATTATCAAATGGGCTAAAAGTAATTCTTCATCAAGATAATACTGCACCCGTAGTTGTAGTATCGGCATTGTATCATGTAGGTTCTAAAAATGAGGACACAGCCCACACTGGTTTTGCACATTTTTTTGAACATTTAATGTTTGAAGGAAGTGATAATATAAAACGCGGTGAGTTTGATAAATATACATCAAATGCAGGTGGTTATAATAATGCCAACACTACGCAAGATAGAACTTATTATTATGAACTTTTTCCAAGCAATCAATATAAAATTGGTTTATGGTTAGAAAGTGAAAGAATGTTACATGCAAAAATTGAAGACGTTGGCGTAAACACACAAAAAGAAGTTGTAAAAGAAGAAAGAAGATTGCGTTATGATAATCAACCTTATGGAACAATGATTAGTGAAATTTTTAAAAGAGCATTTACAGTTACACCTTATCATTGGGATCCTATTGGAAGTATGCAACATTTAAGTAATGCCAAGTTGAGTGACTTTACAGATTTTTATCATACGTTTTACGTACCCAATAATTGTGTATTAACAGTAGCCGGAGATATTGATATAGCCGAAACAAAAAAACAAATTGAATCTTATTTTGCTTCTATACCAATGGGTACTAAACCCATTCCTCGCCCAACAGCAGTAGAACCACCATTAGGGCATGAGATAAGAGATGTGATTGAAGACAATATACAATTACCCGCTGTCATTCAAGCCTATCGTGCACCCAAGCAAGGTAGTAATGAGTATTATGCTTTTAATGTATTAAGCACTATTCTATCGGGAGGAAATTCTTCACGCTTTAATAAAAAAATTGTTGATGAGAAACAGTTAGCAGTACAATCAGGTGCCTTTAACTATGCCTTAGAAGATGCAGGTTTATTTATTACTTATGGTATTGCTAATGCAGGTATTCAACCTAATGTATTAGAAACAAATATTGATTCGGTTATAAACGATATAAAAACAAATTTGGTAGGCGAAAAAGAATTTCAAAAAGTAAAAAATCAAATCACTACATCATTTGTTACCCGCAACAGCACTATGGAGGGCATTGCACAAACATTAGCCAATTACGAAGTATATTTTGGAGATGCTAATTTAATTAACACAGAAATCTTAAAGTTTGATAAAGTAACAAGAGAAGATGTACTAAATGTTGCTAAGAAATATTTAAATAAAGATAATCGTGTGGTATTGTATTATGTACCTAAAGGCACCAAAGAGAAATATATTACAACCGGAAAATAAATTAACTCTTGGAACAAACAATATTTAGATATATTAAAAAATTATAAAATGAAAAAAATATTCTTCTATACATTATTTATATTACCTATTACATTAATAGCACAGGTAGATAGAACAAAAGCACCACAACCCGATCCTGCACCCAATATTAAAATTGGCAAACCCGATACATTTAGATTAGCCAACGGATTAAAAGTATTTGTAGTACGAAACACAAAACTACCAAGAGTTTCAGCTATTTTAACCATTGACAGAGATGCAATATTAGAAGGAAATAAAGCAGGTTTAACAGATATGGCTGGTCAGTTATTACGCCGCGGAACCACTACAATGAAAAAAGCAGAATTAGATGAAGCTATAGATTTTTTGGGTGCCAATATTTCTACTTCGGCAACAAGTGTTAGCGGATCATCACTTACTAATAATTTTAATAAAGTAGTTGCTTTAATGGCAGATATAGCTTTAAGGCCGGCTTTGCTTGATAATGAACTAGAAAAAATTCGTACGCAAACCTTATCGGGTTTAGCACAAGCAAAAGATGATCCCAATAGCATTGCCGGTAATGTTACAAATAAATTAATGTATGGCGGCAACCATCCTTACGGAGAAATTGAAACAGAAGCTACTGTTAAAAATGTTACCGTAAACGATATTAAAAAATATTTTAATACTTATTGGAAACCCAATATTGCATATTTAATTTTTGTTGGAGATATTACGGTAGAAGAAGCAAAAAAATTAGCTACAACAAATTTTGGTGCATGGAAAAAAGGTATAGTACCCAAACCTGTATATAAAACACCAGCACCCGCAACCAAAACTTTTATTGCATTGGTTGATAGGCCGGCATCTGTACAAAGCGTTATTAATATAGTAAGCCCTATTCAATTAAAACCAGGCACACAAGATGTAATACCCGCCAATGTTACATCTAATATACTTGGTGGTGGAGCATCAGCTCGTTTATACAAAAACCTTCGTGAAAAATATGGATTTACTTACGGAGCCTATGCTTCTATTTCTAGCGATAAATTAATTGGAAATTTTACTGCAAATGCTTCGGTAAGAAATGAAAAAACAGATAGTGCCATTGGTCAGTTTTTAGTTGAGTTTAATAAAATGAGAAATGAAACAGCATCAAAAGATGAAGTTGATTTAATTAAAAATGAAATAAGTGGAAACTTTGCAAGAAGTTTAGAAAAGCCCATTACTATTGCTGGCTTTGCATTAGATGTAGCACGTTATCATTTGCCATCAAACTATTATGAAAATTATTTAAAAAATTTATCAATGGTAGATGCTGCAAAAGTTAAAGCCATTGCAGATAAATATATTCCTGTAAATAATTTAACCATTGTAATTGTAGGTAATGCAAAAGAAATTGCAAAAGGGTTAGCCAAATATGGTGAAATAAAATATTATGATGTAGAAGGTAATCCTGTAAAAGCACCAACCGAAAAGAAAATAGATGCATCGGTAACGGCTGAAAGTATTATAAACAAAGCTATTGCAGCAAGAGGTGGAGATCAATTAAAAGATATTAAAGATGTAGAATTAACCGGCTCTTTAGCTGTGCAAGGAATGAATTTAAGCTTTACTCAAAAATATGTTTTACCCAATAACTTTATGCAAACAATTAGCATGCAAGGAATGGTGTTTCAAAAACAAATGGCTAAAGCAGGGGTATATAGTGCATCGCAACAAGGGCAAGTTGTTCCGGTAGAAGAAGATGACAAAGAAGAATTAGATGAAGAAGCAGCTTTAATTGAAGAAACTTATTATTCAACACACAATTATACTTATACTTTAAAAGGTGTAGAATCTGTTGATGGCAAAGATGCTTATGCCATTGAAATAAAATCATCTAAAGGAAGAATAGTTACCAATTATTATGATGTTGCTACAAGTTTAAAACTTAAAACAACACAACAAAAAGCAATGCAAGGACAAAAATTTTTAATTCAAACATCTTATCCTGAATACAAAATGTATAATGGTATACAAATTCCTACTAAAATAGTTTTAGATCAAGGTGGGCAAAAATTTACCATCAATGTTACCGATGCAAAAGTAAACCAAGGTTTAAAAACCGATGATTGGAAATAATTTTTTACCTGATATAAAATAAAAGCCCTGCACAATTTGCAGGGCTTTTATTTTAAAACATTATAAGTATTCATTAGTATAGAAAATTTATCCCGGAACTCTTGAAATATATTTTTCTAAATCTTTAATCTGTTCAACCACTTGTTGGGTTTTTGGTTTACAAGCTTTGGCTTTCCTAAAAAAATCTTTTGCAGCTCTAAATTCTCGTTTGTTCATAAAAATTTGACACATACTTAAATATGCCACCGCTTCACTTTCTTTGTCGGGAATGCCTGCACGAATAGCAGCACGTACATAACTTTCTGCTTGTTTAAAATCTCCTTTTTGCATAGCCATCATTCCCAATTGTAATTTGTTAGCACCTTCGGCTTCTGGCATTGGAGCACCCAATTCACTACTCTTTTTTAAATGTTTTTCAGCAGTATCAAAATCTTGTTTCATCATTGCCATATTACCTTTAATAGTGTAATAGGTAGAGCGAATGGGTTTATATAAAAGGTTAGGGAATTTTATTGTATTTAAAATTTTCTCTACTTCTTCCACTTTACCTTCTTCCATTGGTTTTTGTATTAAACGCAATGGCCCTATAAAATAATGCGTAAAGATGCCAATTACACTAACAAAATATAATGGAAACGTAGGCCAAAAACCTGTACCCGTTACATTTAAAACAACACCTAAAACAACTAATAATAAACTTAGCTGTAAACGATACTTAATAATAAAATTATAAAACTTCATGACTTATTGTTATGGGCGGCAAAGATAATGGCAATGCAATATTGAGATGATTTTAAATTTTTGGATTAGATAAATATGTATTTACCGATTGTTTACATTTTTTAACAATTGCTTTTTGGCTGCAAAAATAACTGCTTATAATTTCATGTAACCTTTCGCATAATGATTCATTAATCATTAAAACTCAAGTATGAAAAAAAATTTTGTTATTGGTGGTATAGCAATGGTTGTAACATTAATTTCTTTCCAAACAAAAGCACAAATACGGTTTGGAATTGGATTAAATTTTGGTTTTCCCGGTTATTATTATCCTTACGGAAACTATATGGTTGCACCCAGAATAATTGTAGCTCCGCCACCGGTTGTTTTGCAACCCCAAGTGGTAACACCGCAACAACCCACTGTAGTAGATAGTATAGAACAACCTGCTGTTGTTCAACCACAAATAGTAGCACCTGCCCCACAAGTAGTTGTACAAGCACCTTATTACTATCCTTATTATGCACCTAATATTATTTATATAAAACCGGCCCCTGCTTATTATCCTAGATATTATGGAAGGCATTATTATAGAAGAAGATAATTTTTTGATTAAGCATTTTTTACTTTTATAATTTCGGCTGCAATACTTACTGCAATTTCTTGAGTTGTTTGGCTATTAATATTAATGCCAATAGGTGTATGTACTTTATTTAATATGTGAATACTTATGCCTTCTTGTTTCAATTCAGTAAATAATGTATCAATTTTCTTAGGGCTTCCTAATAAACCTAAATAATGGTAAGTGTTTGTAATAATTTGGCTTAATATAATTTTATCGGTTCTGTAACCAATTGTCATTAACACTACATAATCTTTGTCTGAAGTTTTTAAATAGTTGTTGATGTTTTCGTAATGAACTAAATGTTTTTTGTGTGCATAATAATTTTCTTCCATTGTATTTAAATTTTCTCTATCATCATAAATATGAATATAAAAACCAAGAAAATTCATTAATGCAGAAAGTGCTAAACCACAATGTCCGCCACCAATAATATGAATTACGTTTTGCTGAATAATATTTTGTGTGTATTGCCAATTGTTTTCATCAACATATTTCCATTCTGTTAATTCAAAATCATTTGTTTTAAAACTATTGGGTGTTATGCTAAAAGATTTTTTTGTTTGATTGTTGATGGAATGAATGGTGGTTAAATTTTTTTCAGATAATGGAATGAAAATAATTTTTTGACTTCCGCTGCAAATCATTCCACTTTGATTTTTTGCATGTGTTTTATCATGATATTGTTCTTGCAGAAAAATTGTTTGATGGTTTTGTTGTAATAAACTTTTAGCTTTTTCTACTAATTTATATTCCATTATTCCACCGCCAATGGTTCCGTTAAAACTATCATCATTTGCTACAGCTAATAAAAATCCTGCTTTCCCGGGAGATGAACCAATGCTTTCTGCAACAAAAAGCAGCATAACGTTATGATTATGCTGCAACTTGTTTTCTATAAAATTCCAAACACTCATTACTTCATTTTTCTGTTTTCTAAAATCTTTTTAAAACTTCTTCCTCTTATTTCATCTAAGGTTAAACCTGTTGCTAAAACTTCTTCTTCTGTAATGGCTCCGCTGTTTAATGCTCGTAAAAAATAATTTAATAAACCTTGACCTGTTGCTGCGTCATCAAATACATCACCAATTAAAGTGGCACGTGCAGCTTTTTCTACAAATGTTTTTAAACGTTCAACGGCATCGTCGTAACTTTCTAAAAAGAAAGCAAATACAGCAGCATAACGCATTGCAAATTGTGCAGGGTTTAAATCCCATCCTTGATAAAATCCGTTCCATAAACTATGTCTGATATGGTCGTAACCTTTTTTCCATGCACGATGCACTACTTGCATATTTTCTTGTTTTTGAGCTTCGGTTAATTCACCTCTATGTGGGCCAATGGGCATTGTATTGGTTGCACCATCACTTAACCAAATACCTGTATGTGCAAGAGCAACTTTAGTCATGTGGTGTGCAAAATCGCAAACGGGATGATCCATTTCTTGATATTTTGCAGTAATGCTACAACTTGCCGTATAATCATAAGTACCAAAGTGCATTGCAATGCAACGGCCTTTACTTGCTTTAATAAATTTATATAAAGGATTTGTTCCATCTATACTCATAATGGCTTGCGTAGTTTCAACCATCATTTCCATTTTTAAAATTCCTTTCGGAAGTTTTAATTCATCTTCTAAAATATCAAAGAAATTAGCCAAAGTTTCCGGTTGCTCGGGAATAGTAACTTTGGGTAACATTACTATAAAATTATTAGGTAGTTTGCCATTCGTTTCTTTTACTAATGTTGAAAGAAAAATATCAAGTGTGCGTAAACCTCTTTCTTTCATTTCTTCTGTAAAAGGTTTTATACGAATGCCAATAAAAGGAGATAATGTATTTTCTTTCATTCCTTTTGCAACTTCTTTTGCAGCGGTTTCGGCAGTTGCATCTTCTTCTTCATTACTTCTGTTTCCATATCCATCTTCAAAGTCTATTCTAAAATCTTCAATGGCTTCTGTTTTTAATTTGGCAACTACTTTGTTGTAAACTTTTTTACTGAAATCGTTTGTGTTTGTTAGTCCAAATACTTTTCCAAAAACTTCGTAATTGGGAGCATAAGTTTCTAAAATTTCTAAGGCTCTTTGTCCTAAACTTAATGCAGCATCGCTTTTAAATAAATTAGCACCACCATATAATGTATGTACCGGTTGTCTATCGCTTCTATCACCCGGATAAATTTGTTGAAATGCAGTATTGGCTTTGCTTAAATTGCCAAATAGTTGTTCTTTTTTTGATTGTGGTATTGTCATCTTTTAATTATTTTAAATTTTGTGTTATAAATTTTAAAGGAGAGAAGATAATTTTAAGATTGTAAATGAATTTAAAATTTTAAAAGCTAACTTCCTCTGTAAGTACTGTATCCAAAGGGATTGAGCAATAATGGAACATGATAATGTTCTTCATTAAATGTGTTGAACAAAATTTCTATCATTGGATAAAATGTTTTTATGTTTTGTTGTTGATAATATTCTCCGCAATAAAAAATCATTTTATAAGTAGATGGCTGCAGGTTTTTATTTGGTGGTAATAAATCGGCAATTCTTCCATCATTATTTGTTCTGCCTTGTGCAATTGTTTGCCATTGGTTGTTTTGAAAAGATTGTAATTGAATACAAACATTTTTTGCAGGAGTCCCAACAGATGTATCTAAAATATGTGTTGTAATTTGACTAATTTTTAGGCAGCTAAAATTAGAATTTGGTAGTAATTTTTGTAAACGAATAATCGTTATTTTTTGTTGCTCGCCCATTGCAATATTTAATTCTTCTTCAATAGAATTGTTTAATCTATCGTTTAATAAGTATAACATTTCTTGTGCAGATTTTCCGGTAGCACAAACAATAAAAATGAAACCAAATTTATTTTCATAATCTGTATTTGCTTTTGCTAAGGCATTAATAACAGTATCTGTTGCAGCAACAATACCTTCTTGTTCTTTTCCTGCATATTTTTCTTTTAAACTATTTACATCTCCAATTTTGGGATGATGTGTAAATGATTCTCTCCAATCGGTTTCGGTGCATTGATTATACCAAACACTTGTTGCTGCTTCAACTAATTTTTGTTCATTGGTAAAAGGAAAATGATTCAACATTTCACTAACCCAATATTTGCTGCCACAACATGCAAATAAATGTTGTGCAACTTGTTCTTTATTTAAACTATTAAATTCAGTTAAATTCATATTATTTTAATTTAGCACCTTGTTCAATCCAACAGCGAATAGTGTTTCTTTCTGCTTCGGTCATGTTGGTTTTATTGTTTTGAGGCATTGTTTTAGTTAATACTACTCGTTGCATTATTAAATCTTTTTTCTTGGCAATATCATCAGGTGTATCAAACATTACGCCGTTGGGAGCAACTTTATAAACGTCATCTGTTGGTTTAGAGGAATGGCATTGTACACAACGTGTTTGAATAATACTGTTTATTTCCATTATGCTTACGGTAGCTTTACACTCGTTAGGGTTTGTTGGTGGGGCTGAAATAAAACATGCTGCTAAAAGAATGATTACTGAAGCAGGTAATATCCAAACATTTAATTGATGTTTTTCTTTTAAGTTAAGATAATGTTTTACGCCTGCTGCACCTAAAGAAATGATGGCTAAAATTAACCAAGGATATTTGAAACCAAATGTTGATGGGAAGTGATTGCTAACCATTACAAATAATACAGGCAATGTAAAATAATTATTATGTAAACTTCTTGCTAATGCTTTTTTACCTAAACTACCATCTAAAGGTTTGCCCAATTTTGCTGCATTTACCATTGCCTTTTGTGATGGTATAATAACAAAGAAAACATTGGCCACCATTAAACTTCCAATCATTGCTCCAAAATGTATATAAGCAGCTCTTGCACTAAAAACATGGCAATAGAAATAAGCAAAACCAACTAAAATAATAAAACCAATTAATGAAAAAATTATTTTATAATTAATGAGTTTTGACTTGCATAATAAATCATATATTATCCATGCAACAATAAAAGAGCTTACACCAATGCCAACTCCTTGTAAGGGTGTTATGTTTAAAATATTTTTATCAATTAAAAAAGCATTGGCATTAAAATAATATACTACAAATAATAAACATATTCCACTAACCCAAGTAAAATAAGCTTCGTATTTAAACCAATGTAAATTTTTCGGAATTTGTTTAGGTGCAATTTTGTATTTCTCTAAATAATAAAAGCCGCCACCATGCACTGCCCATAGGTTTCCGGCTAATTCATCTCTTACATCTTCTGTTCTGTTTAGTGCGTTTTCTAAGAATACAAAATAAAAACTTGCACCAATCCATGCTATACCAAAAGTAATATGCATTACACGAATTACAATATTCAGCCATTCCATAAAATGGCTTTCTCTTGGTGTACCTTTTACTAATAAATAAGTATTGGCACAGAGACAAATAATAATTAATAAAATGCCGGTGTATGCAAAATTTTGTATGGTAATTGTGTTTTGCTTTTTAGCTTCATCATGCTTACAATCTTTTAAAAAAGTAGAAAGTTTATGTGTAAGAACGGTTAGCATTATTAAAATGCCAAATAAAATTATATATAGTAAAATACTTATTGCCACGGTTAAATAATTTTTCCAAAAATTCTTAATCTGCTAATACCACCATCAGGAAAAATATTTAATCTGATATGTGTTATGGCAGTATGGTTATTAATTTCTTTTTCAAAACAATGTTCGGCACTTGCTTTTAATTTTTGTTGCGGTAATAAACTTTCCCATTTAATAGTATTATTAATAACTGCATCATCATTATTTGAAACGCAATATTCAAGACTACAACTATCAGGATAGTTTCCTTTAAAATGATTGGTATCTACAATAATTTTTTGTGCAATGCCTTTATGTGCTAATTTAATGATAACCCAATCTCTATTATTGGGTGTTCTGTTGCGTTTTGTTTCCCAACCATCGCCCATATTTACCCCACGATTTGGCATTAATAAATTGTTCATTGAACTGAAAAACATATCGTTACAGGCAATAGCTTT
The DNA here is from genome assembly GCA_018267705.1 of Bacteroidota bacterium. Taxonomy (GTDB): domain Bacteria; phylum Bacteroidota; class Bacteroidia; order Chitinophagales; family Chitinophagaceae; genus CW01. The sequence continues at coordinate 459,045 of JAFDXX010000004.1, forward strand.
TCCGCCATTAATGGCTGCTGCTAAATCTAATGTATCATTTGTTGAAATGGTTTCCCATTGTTTAAAAACATTACCATACACTCTCAATCTTGCAACGCCGCCATCGGGATATATGTGTAGTCTTATATGTGTATAAATATTAGTATCACTACATTCAAAAAAGTTTTGAGAACCTGCATCTAAATGCGATTTAGGAAGAATTTCTTTCCATTCAATTTCTTCCCAATTTGTGGGAAGTTCTTTTCCTGTAAGGTTTACAGCTTCTATACTTGCATGTGGGGGATGATTACCTAAAAAGAAGTTGGTATCAATATCAAAACCTTTTATAATACCACTTGTTGCTAATTGAATGATAGCCCAATCATGCCCGGGTGTTCTTTTTCTTCTGCTTTCCCATCCATCCATCCATTTACCTCTGTCTGTATATTTATCTGTAATAAATACACCTCTTGTGGGTTTAATTAAATTTTCTTTTTCGGCAAAAAAATCATCCGTTGCATACAATACTTTTCCGCCAAGCCTTTCTGCAGCTAAATCTGTAAGATTGGTAAATGCGGGAGATTGTTTAATAATTTCTTTTACTGTGGTTTGAGCCATTGTCCAATATTTTTTTTATTTATTTGTTTTGTTTGATAAACTGTTTGTCCATTTATTATTGTTTCAATTACCGAACCGGTAAGGGTTTCTCCAATATAAGGACTTATTTTATGTTTGAATAAAATTTCATTTTCTAATACCGTATGTTGTTCTTCATTATTCCAAACAACTATATCAGCATCATACCCAACTTTAATTTCTCCTTTATGTTTTGCTTTGATAAACTGTGCAGGTTTTGATGTAATGAAAGGAATAAATTCTTCTATCGTCATTATATTTTTTAATGCACTCCAACTTGCATTTAATAAAAACTGAATACCTGCAATGCCGCCCCATGCTTTTTGTAAATTACCTGTATCAATTTCTTTCATATTTGCGGGTGCAGGTGAGTGATCTGTTGTTATAAAATCTAACACTCCGTTTTTTAATGCTTGTTTTAGTTGAATGTTATTTTCTTTTTCTCTAATTGGAGGAGCACATTTATAAATTGTTTTTGCATCAGGTATTTGCTCGGCATTAAAATATAAATATTGTGTGCAGGTTTCGGCTGTAATTGGTAAACCTTCTTTTTTAGCGTTATAAATTTTATCTATACATTCTGAAGATGATACATGTACAATATGTACGGGGCACTTGTGTTGCCTGCATTTGGTAATCATTAAATCAACTGCATCATTCTCCCATTGTTTGGGCCTGCTTTTTAAATATTCTTGATAGCTTGTTGGATGCTCATTTAAAAGAGAATGTTTTTCTTTATCAGATAATTCACAATGAGCTAATAGTGGGATATTGTATTTAGCAAGAATGGGCATTGCTTCATCTAAATCTTTTTTTGTAACATTAGGAAATTCGTTAATACCTGAATGTGTTAAAAAACATTTTATACCTACAACTCCTGCTTTAATAAGTGGTTCTATATGTTGTGCATTACCAGGTATCAACCCTCCATAAAAACCAACATTTACATTTAATTTATTTTTTGATGCATTTAATTTTTCATTGAATGCATCTACTGTAGTTGTTACAGGGCTAGAGTTTAAAGGCATATCAATAATGGTGGTAGAACCTCCGGCAGCAGCAGCTTGTGTAGCTGTTTCAAAACCTTCCCAATCTGTTCTGCCGGGCTCATTAATATGCACATGCACATCAATAACACCGGGTATTATAATGTTGCTACTAAAATCTTCAACATTCATTAATTTTTCAAAATGTATAGCATTAATTTTCCCTTTGGCAAAACAAATAGTTGCCGGTTGCAGTTTATTATTTACCCAAACTTTATTGCTATATATTTTTCTTTCTTGCATTATTTATTATACAAACCCATCAACACTTTTTCAGGTGTAATAGGTGCATTATATGTTATGGCTGATTTTGAGTTGAAGGCTAATACCGCATTGCGTATGGCAAAATAAGTTCCTATGCCATACATTAACGGAGGCTCTCCAACTGCTTTACTTTTAAGTATTGCCAAATTATCATTTTGTGTATCTAAAAATTCAAAATCTATTTTTTTAGGAACACTATATATATCAGGAATTTTATAAGTACTTAAAGCATTGCTTAATAATTTTCCTTGTTCATTATACACTATTTCTTCCATTGTCATCCAACCAATACCTTGTACTAAGCCGCCTTCTAATTGACCGATATCAATTTTTTCATTCATACTTGTACCAACATCATGACAAACTTTTACAAAATCTATTTCATAAGTTCCTCTTAAGCAATCAATAGTTGCTACAGTTAAAGCTGTTCCATATACATGGTAAGAAAATGGATGACCTTTTTCTTTTGTTTTATCAAAATTAATTGTTGGTGTTGCATAAAAGCCTTTTGCACTAAGGTTTGTACGTGCTAAATATGCTTTTGCAATTAATTCATTCCAACTAATATTTTTTGATTGATTGTTTACAGTTAATATTTCATTTTTAAATTCAATTATATCTTCTTCGTTTAACTGTAAATCTTTTTTTATAAATGAATGAAAGGAAGTATTAATTTGTTGACAAGCATGTTGTACAGCATGACCATTTAAATCGGTAGTAGAACTTGCTGCACTTGGAGATGTATTGGCTACGCGAGTTGTATTGGTAGTTTCTAATTTTATTTTTGATGTTGAAATACCTAATGCTTTGGCAGCTACTTGAATCATTTTTGGATTCAACCCTTGTCCCATTTCAACACCACCGGTACTAACACCTACACTTCCGTCGGTATATACATGTACTAATGCTCTTGCTTGATTGAGTGTTGTATGTGTAAATGAAATGCCAAAACAAATAGGCATGAATGCAAAACCTTTCTTTTTAAATTTATTTTTAATATTAAAATTTTCTATTTCATTTTTTAATTGTGAAATATTTGCTTTTTGCATTACATTATTGTAGCATTTTTCAGCTTCGCAATTTTCTATTATTTGTCCGTATGGAAGTTCATTTTTATTTTGTAATAAATTTTTTTGTTGAATAGTGTAAGGTTCTACACCAATTTTTTTAGCGGCAAAATCAATAGCAGCTTCTATTACAAACATTCCTTGTGGGCCTCCAAAACCTCTGAAAGCTGTATTGGGAGGGAGGTTGGTTTTACAACTATTTGCTGTTGCTGTAACATTAGGAATAAAATAACTATTGGTACAGTGAAATAAAGTGCGTTCTAAAATTGCAGGAGATAAATCGGCAGCAGCTCCTCCGTTTTGATAAAATGTAACTTCGTACGCAAGTATTTTTAAATTATCATCTAACCCAATTTTAAAATCACTGCTATAAGGGTTTCTTTTACCTGTCATTCGCATATCTTCCATTCTATGCAGTACACATTTGGCAGGGCGTTTTAAAATAAAAGCAACTAATGCAGCCATAGTGCCATAAGTACTTGCTTGATCTTCTTTTCCACCAAACCCTCCACCCAAGCGGGTTACATCAACTTCAACATTGTTCATGTTTATGCCCAACACTCTTGCTGCTGTTCTTTGTACAGCTGTTGGACCTTGTGTAGAAGAAAATATTTTTATACTATTAAATTCTGTTGGATAAGCATAAGCTCCTTGTGTTTCTAAATACAAATGTTCTTGCCCATTTGTTTCTGTTGTGCCTTCAAAAACATATTTACAATTTTTAAAAACTTCTGCACTATTGCCGATAACAAATTTTCTTGTAGGAGATAATAATTTTCCTTTTGCAAAAGCAACGCGTGGATTGGTTATAATTTCTAACGGTTCGTATTCTATTTTTATTTTATGTAATGCATCTTCAGCAGCATCTTCATTTTCGGCGGCTATTAATAAAATGGGTTGCCCGCAATAATGTACTTCGTCATCGGCTAATAAAGGTTCATCGGGTACAATTCCGCCAATTTGATTTTCTCCGGGAATATCTTTTGCCGAAAATATTTTTATAACACCTTCTATTTGTTCGGCTTCACTGTAATCTATGCTTGCAATTTTTGCATGTGCAATAGTAGCATCAAATATTTTTATATATACAGTGCCTTCCATTACAGGTATGTCATCAACATAAATTGATCGCCCTTTAACATGATTAGGATATTCTGGTCCTATAAAATTATTATGTTGTGATGGCGTATTCACACTTTAATTATTTAATTAATAATAAAATTAATTTCTACGTTCAATTCCGCAAAATGTGCTAAAAACAATTGCCTTAGTAAAAGTTTTTTATATTCTGTTGTTCCTCTTGCATCTGAAATTGGTGCAATTTCTTGCTGCATAATAGTTATGGCTTCTTGTAAAACAGTTTTATTTATTGGTTTGTTTAATAAAAAACTACATGTATTGCTTAAGTATTTTGGATAGGGTGCAACTCCACCTGCACTTAAATGAATTTGTTGAATAATATTGTTGTCGTCAATATTTATTAAGCAGGCAGTATTTACACTTGCTATATCTAAATGTGTTCGTTTGCAAACTTTTTCGAAATTGAAGAATGAAGTTGAAGAAGGAATGGAGAAAACTATTTTTTCAATTATTTCATCTTCTGCTTTATCTAATAGTTTATATCCTTTATAAAAATCTTTTAATTTAATTTTTCTATTGGTGTTAAAAATAATAGAAGCATCTAATGCAATAAAAAAAGCAGTCATGTCTCCAATTGGAGATGCATTTACAAAATTGCCGGCTAATGTAGCCATATTGCGTATTGGTGTTGATGATACTAATTTTATATGTTTGTTTAAATTGGGAAAAATTGGTTGTATAATACTTGATTCGGCAAATTGTGCAACGGTAACAGATGCTCCTAAAATAATTTCATTATTTATTGTTTCAATGGTTTTTAAAGAAGCATTATCGTATAAATTTTGTACAGCAGATTTTTTTATTAATTGATGTTTTTGAACATTTAAATCTGTTGCTCCGCCTAATTTAATGGCACTTTTATTTTCAGGATATTGTTGTATAGAAATTTTTCTTAATCTTTCTTCAATACCTAAAAAATAATCGGGTAAATATTTATTTTTAGTTAACCAATTTAAAGTGTTATGTGTGGGTTTGTTTTCAATTTGTGTGCTTAATATTTTGGCCGCTTTTTCTATAGATTTATAGCCGGTGCATCTACAAATATTTCCATCAATATTTTTAATGGCATCGGTAAAGCTTGTTTGTGTTTGGTTCATTACAAAACCGGTTAAACTCATTACAAAACCAATGGTACAAAAGCCACATTGTGTTCCGCTGCTATCAACCATTGCTTGTTGTACAGGTGTTAATTCTGTTTGGTTAATTCCTTCAATGGTTACAATATGTTTGCCTTGTGCATTAATTAATGGCATTAAGCAACTTGTTACATTTCGGTAAACAAGTGTATTGTTTTCAAAAGCACCCACTAAAATTGTACATGCACCACAGTCACCTTCTCTGCAACCAATTTTTGTTCCGGTTAATTTTTTATGGTAACGAACAAAATCAAGAACGGTACTTCCTGGCGGTTGCTCTGTTTTTATGGCTTGGTTATTTAAAATAAACTCAATCATTAATACTCAATTTTAATATTGCTTTCGCCCCATTTTTTAAAAGCTTCTAATGCTTCGTTACGCATTAATTGTTGTGTAAATAGTTTTCTTTCATTAATAGGTTTAGCAATTTCTTCATAAATAAAATTATCGTCAAAGTCAATAGCAGCAGCATCTTGTTTAGTGTTAGCATAAAATAATTTATCAGGTCTTGCCCAATAAATTGCACCTAAACACATGGGGCATGGCTCACAACTTGTATAAATTTCACAACCGTTTAATTGAAAACTACCTAATATTTTGCATGCTTCGCGTATTGCAACAACTTCGGCATGTGCCGTAGGATCATTTAATGTTGTAACGCTATTTGCACCGCGTGCAATTATTTTTCCGTTTTTAACCACAACGGCACCAAATGGTCCACCTTTTCCTTGTGTAACATTTTCTACAGAAAGACGAATGGCTTCCTGCATAAACTGTGTATTATCTTCATTCATATTTTAAAATTTCTATCTGCTGTACTGCAAAATGTGCAACAAAAAAGCATTAAACTTCAAATATAGCAATTTTACTGTGTTGTTTATGCAATATTTTTAGTAAAAGACTATTGAGTATAATGATAGTGCTACAATTTATTATGGGCAGAAAATGTTGGCGTAGAAAGAGATTTGTAAAGAATGAAATATAAACACAAATAGATGATTGTTACTGTTTGATTTATGGTAGGTTTATTGTGTACAGCTATTTATATTATTATTGCATTGTATGAAGTTTTTACTTCAGTAAATATTTTACAAAATGAAAAGATAAGATGGTTGGCAGATTTCATTTTTATCAATAGGTAACGTGCTTTATTTATTTTTACGTGGAAGAGAAAGAATTTTAAGAGAATTATTATGGCAGAAGATTTGAAAATTTTTGTTGGTACAAAAGAAGAACAATATCAAAATTTAGTTCCTCAAATAAAAGGGTTGTTAAGTGGTGAGTGTGATTTAATTGCCAATTTAGCTAATGTTTGTGCAGCTTTAAAAGAACAATTTAATTGGTTTTGGATTGGTTTTTATTTGGTAAAAAAATCTATTGATAATAGGCAAGATGAATTAGTACTTGGTCCGTTTCAAGGCCCGGTTGCTTGCACAAGGATAAAAAAAGGGAGAGGTGTTTGCGGAACAAGTTGGGCAAATACCGAAACGATTATTGTTGAGGATGTTGAAAAATTTCCGGGACATATTGCCTGTAGCAGTTTATCTAAAAGTGAAATAGTTATACCTATTATTAAAAAAAATAATGTAATTGCAGTATTAGATATAGATAGCAATGAGTTAAATACATTTGATGAAGTAGATAAAAAATTTTTACAACAAATAGTTGCGTTAATTGAGTTTGCCTAAACCAAACAACAAGTTGAAATAATAACTTCATACATTTGCAACTTGTTTTAGTAATACCCTTTTTAATTAGTTTTTGAAATGAAACAATTTAATGTTCCCAATATTTACAACAGTTCATTAATCAGTTCAATAAAAAATAAACGCAAACAAGAAGATAAATTAAAAAAAGACTTTACACCAACACTTTTAGATTTTGGCAGTTTACAAATTTATTTGGCAAGGCATTTTGGTTTTTGTTACGGTGTAGAAAATGCAATAGAAATTGCTTTTAATACTATTGAAGAAAATAAAGGCAAACGTATTTTTTTGTTGAGTGAAATGATTCATAACCCACAAGTAAATAAAGATTTGTTAGAACGCGGCGTTCAATTTTTGCAAGATACCTACGGCAAACAAATCATTCCTTTTGAAACAATTACTAAAAATGATGTAGTTGTTATTCCTGCATTTGGCACCACAGTAGAAATTGAGCAAATGCTTGTTGCTAAAGGTATTCAAGTAGAAAAATATAATACTACTTGCCCTTTTGTAGAAAAAGTTTGGAATAGAAGCCAACAAATTGCAGCCAAAGGTTATAGTGTTGTAGTGCATGGCAAACCAAAGCATGAAGAAACAAGAGCTACTTTTTCTAGAGTATCTCAACATACACCAACTGTTGTAATTAATGATATGAAAGAAGCAGTTGAATTAGGAAAATATATAACAGGAGAAAAAAGTGTAGATGAATTTTATGTAGAATTTAAAGGAAGATATTCTGAAGGTTTTGATATAACAAAAGATTTACACCGTTTTGGCGTTGTAAACCAAACAACACAACTGGCAACCGATACACAAGCTATTGCCGACTATTTAAAAAAAGTTGTAAAAAAGAATTATGAATTAACCAACGAAAATATACACGAACATTTTGCCGATACAAAAGATACTTTATGTTATGCAACTAACGATAACCAAACTGCTGTAATAGGTATGCTGCAAACCGATGCAGACATAGCAATTGTTGTAGGTGGTTATAACAGCAGCAATACTTCTCATTTAGTAGAACTTTGCGAAGCAAAACTGCCCACTTATTTTATAAACAATGCAGATAAAATTTTAAGTAAATCTGAAATTATAAATTGTAATTGGCGAACAAAAGAAATAACCACGGTAAATAATTTTATTCCTCAAAAAGAACCTGTAAAAATATTAATCACAAGCGGTGCAAGCTGCCCTGATGCAATGGTTGAAGCAGTGATAGAAAAACTAGTAAGTTTCTTTTCTTTAGATAAAAGTTTAGAAGAAGTAGAAAATTTGTTTAAATAAAAAAACATGCATCATTCATAAAAATGAATGAGCATAAAAAACCCGTTATCGGTTTGATAACGGGAATCTTCTTATAAGAAGTAATATATTAAGTAACAAGTACTTAGCAATTACTTTTTAGTTGCAGGAGAATCAACTTTAGCTTTAGGAGAATCTACAGCTGTTGCAGGAGAATCAACTTTAGCTTTAGGAGAATCTACAGTTGCTTTAGGAGAATCTGTTGTAGCAGGTTTTTGTTCGCCGCTGTTGCAAGCTACAAAACCAGCGATAGCCAATAATGCTAATACTTTTTTCATTGTACTTGTTTTTTGTTTTTTAAATTGTGTGCAAAGATAGGCGGATGATTTATTTAGCCAAATTTTAACTATTTTTTTGTCAATTATTTTTTCCGAAAGAAAATTCTTATTGGTATTCCTGTAAAATTAAACTGTGTTCTTAACTGGTTTTCAAGGTAATTTTTATATGGCGTTTTTATATCATCCGGAAAATTGGTAAAAAACGCAAATGAAGGAACAGGTGTTGGCAACTGTGTAATGAATTTTATTTTTACGGTATGCCCTCTTACAACCGGTGCGTGGTAAGATTCTACCGCTTTTAGCATTACTTCATTTAATTTAGAAGTACTTACTTTTTTACTTTTGTTTTCATATACTTCTAAAGCAGTTTCAATTACTTTAAAAATTCTTGTTTTTTCTTTAGCAGAAATAAATAAAACAGGAACATCGGTAAAAGGAGCAATTTTCTTTTTTAATGCTGTTTCATAATCTCTGGCAGTATTTGTGGTTTTTTCCATTACATCCCATTTATTTACCAATACTACAATGCCTTTTCCTTTTCGGGCTGCAAGGCTAAAAATGCTAACATCTTGTGCCGTAATACCTTTGGCAGCATCTAAAACCAATAAGCAAATATCTGCTTCGTCCATTGCTCTTATAGCACGTATAACTGAGTAGAATTCTAAATCATCTTTTTCTTTTTCTTTTTTTCTTAAACCTGCGGTATCAATTAAAACAAATTCTTTTTGAAAAAGATTATAGTGTGTATGAATCGTATCTCTTGTAGTACCGGCAATATCGCTTACAATAGTTCGCTCTTTACCAATTAGTGCGTTTAGTAAAGATGATTTTCCAACATTGGGTTGGCCAATAATAGCAAATTTTGGAAGTTTATTTTCTTCTTCAATAATTGCTAAATCTTCATCGGTAATATTTTCGGTAATGGCATCTAATAGTTCTCCGGTACCGCTTCCGCTAATACTGCTAACAGGATATATAGTTTCAAAACCTAAAGCATAAAATTCGGTTGCTTCTAATTGTCTTTCGCTGTTATCTACTTTATTTACAACTAAGTAAACGGGTTTAGAGCTTCTTCTTAATAAATCGGCCATGCTTTCATCTAAATCTGTAATGCCTGTTGCAACATCAACCATAAAAACTAAAGCATTTGCTTCATCAATAGCAATTTTTACTTGTTTACGAATTTCTGTTTCAAAAATATCATCGCTTTGTGGTACAAAGCCACCGGTATCAATAATATTAAATGTTTTTCCGTTCCAATCTGCAACACCGTATTGTCTATCTCTGGTAACACCGCTAATATCATCTACAATGGCTTTACGTTGCTCTAACATGCGGTTAAAGAAAGTGCTTTTGCCAACATTTGGTCGCCCTACTATTGCTATTGTATATCCCATAATTTATATTTTGAATGATAAGCTTTGCATGTTGAATGGATGCATATTGATTGATTATAATTTATATTCAACATTAAAAATAATTAATAACCATATTCTTTTAGTTGCAATTCGTTTTCACGCCACTTTGGTTTTACTTTTACAAATAGTTCTAAAAATATTTTTCTATTAATAAATTGTTCAATGTCTTTTCTTGCCAATGTGCCAATTTGTTTAATCATTTTTCCTTTTTCTCCAATTATAATTGCTTTTTGTGTTTCGCGTTGTACCACAATATCTGCTTGAATTTTAACCAATGTTTCTTTTTCTTTAAACTCATTCACCATTACAGCAACGTGGTAAGGAATTTCATCTTCAAACAGCTCATATACTTTCTCTCTAATTAATTCGCTTACAAAAAATTTGGTAGGTAAATCACTTAAATCATCTTCATTATAAAATGGTAATCCTTCGGGCAATAGTTCAATAATTGCATTTAATAATTTTTGTAAATGATGTTTATGTAGTGCAGATACTTTTATTATTTTTTTATAATATGGTTTATTTGCAAATAAACTTTCGGCTAAAGCAATTTTACCGTTTTGTGCTTGGTCAATTTTATTTAATACTAAAATTGTGGGTACTTTTAATTTGAGTGATTGAAATATTGTATCACATTCATTCAAATCGTCATTCACATCAACAATTAATAAAGCAATATCGGCATCTTCTAAAGCATTTTTTACTGCATTCATCATTTTTTCGTGAAGCTTATATTTGGCTTCAATAATGCCGGGTGTATCTGAAAAAACAATTTGATACTCGTTAGGTTTATTTAAAAACGCTTTTATTCTATGTCTTGTAGTTTGCACTTTGTGCGAAACAATAGCCAATTTCTCGCCAAGTAAAGCATTTAATAAAGTGCTTTTGCCTGCATTGGGTTTACCAAATATGTTTACAAAACCTGATTTCATTTAATACAAATCTACATAATAAAAAAAGCTAACTCATTTTATGAATCAGCTTTTAATTTAGTTGCGAGGAGAAGGATCGAACTTCTGACCTTCGGGTTATGAGCCCGACGAGCTACCGCTGCTCTACCTCGCGATGTAATGGGCGGCAAATGTAGCTTGCAGAAGGTTATCTCCCAAAATTATTTTAATTATTTTGAATCTTTTTTTATTGATGATGCACCATTGGCTTCAAAATTTTTAACTACCGCATCACCTTTGTAGCGTATGCTGCTTGCACCACTTGCTTGAATTTTTGTGAACTCTTTAGTTACATTTACGCGAATACTTGATGCACCGCTTGCTTCTGCATTGCAAGTGTTTGCCATTAAATCATAAGCTTTTATACTACTTGCACCACTTGCATCAATATTTAATGTAGTAGTTGTTCCGTTTAATGTTGTACTGCTTGCGCCACTTAGATTAAGAGATAAAGTATTGGCTTCTATTTGTCCTTTTAAAGAACTTGCACCACTTAATTGTAATTTTAAATCGCTGGCTTTTATTTTATCTGCAATAATTACTCTGCTTGCACCGCTTGCTTCAATTTTATTAATATCTGAAACAGTTACATAAGCTTTAATTTTTTTATCTCCCCAACTCCATTTATTCCACATGCCATTATCTACATATATTTTTAAAACTCCGTTTTTGACTACGGTTTTTATTTTATCAATGTTTTCATTTCCATCTACACTAACGGCAACAGCTGTTTCTTTACCTTGAGATATGTATAGTAATACGGCACTTGATACTTCAATACTATTAAAATTTTCTACTTTTCTTGGTTGAGCATTGGCATCGTACACAACATTTTTAGTGTTTTGTGCAAAAAGAAAGGTTGATAGTAAAGTAATATTTATTAGTAAAATCAATTTTTTCATAATGCTTTTTTTATATGAAACGAAGCAACTAAAAAAATGTTACAGTTAAATAAAAAGAGCTGTTACATTTGTGGCGAAAATTAATTCCTCGGGGTGCTTTCGTATGAAGGCTGAGAAAATACCCGTAGAACCTGAACAGGGTAATTCCTGCGAAGGGAAGGTGTACAGTGTTTGTATTTCTTTCTCCAAAGCGTTTCCCTGTTCCCATTGGTTAACTTTTTAAACAAAGAAAATGAAAAAGTTTTTGGGAACACTTGTGTTGGCATTTATTTCAGTAATGCTATTTAGTCAATCAACAAAAAAAACAATTACTTTAAAAGTAATTGATGCTAACTCAAAAAATGCAGTTTCATTGGCAACGGTACATTTTAATAATCAATCGTTTATTGCAGATGAGAACGGTAATTTAATTATTAATAAGCCACTGCATGGTGTGTATGTAATTAAAACAAGTTGTATTGGTTTTGAAGATAATCTTCAAACGATTGATATGAATACAATGATTTCTTCTATTATTATTCAATTAAAAAGTATTGCTTTGTTTTTGCAACCCTTAGAAGTAAAAGCTTTGCGTGCTACTAATAAAGCTCCTTTTGCTAAAACAAATTTTAGTAAGGCAGAAATTGAAAGAAATAATATTGGGCAAGATTTGCCTTATATTCTTAATCAAACTCCTTCTGTTTATGTTAGTTCAGATGCAGGTAATGGAGTTGGTTATACGTACATGCACATTCGCGGAATTGATGCAAGCAGAATAAATGTAACACTTAATGGTATTCCGTATAATGATGCTGAAAGCCAAGCAACTTATTTTGTTGATTTACCAGATTTTGCTTCTTCATTAAGTTCAATACAAATTCAAAGAGGAGTTGGTACTTCCTCAAACGGAGCCGGAGCATTTGGTGCAAGCATTAATTTAAGTACTAATGAATTTTATGAGAAACCTTATGCCGAATTAAACAACAGTTTCGGCTCTTTTAATACTTGGAAGAATACCGTAAAAGCAGGTACAGGTTTAATGAACGGACACTTTACCGTTGATGCACGTGTTAGCAAAATTGCCAGTGCAGGTTATATAGACAGAGCATCGAGTGATTTGCGTTCGGTGGCTTTAAGTGCTGCATATATTAATAAAAATTCATCTATAAGATTTAATGTTTTTACCGGTAAAGAAAAAACTTATCAGGCATGGTATGGTGTACCTGATTATTTGTTGCTAACCGATAGAACTTATAACCCTGCAGGTACTGAAAAACCAGGTACACCTTACGATAATCAAACAGATAATTATCAGCAAGATCATTATCAACTTTTTTATAATGTTGCTCTAAATAAAAAATGGAATTTTAATACGGCTGCTTTTTTAACTTATGGAAGAGGTTATTATGAAGAATATAAAGCTGCTCAAAAATATTCAAAATATGGGTTGCCAAATGTTGTAATAGCAAGTACGACCCTTACAACAACCGATTTAATTAGAGACCGTTGGTTGAGTAATTATTTTTATGGAGAGATTTTTTCATTGCAATACAAAAATATAAATGATGAATTAACTTTTGGCGGCGGTTGGAATAAGTACGATGGTCAACATTACGGTAATATTATTTGGGCAAAAAATGGCGGAATTAATAATAATAGTTATCAATATTATAATTATCCTGCTTTAAAAGAAGATCAAAATATTTATGCAAAATGGCAGCATAACTTAACTACACATTGGCAAACCTATTCCGACCTTCAATATAGACATGTATATTACAATATGAATGGTTTTGAAGGTAATAGCACACTAAATATTATACGCAACTTTAATTTTATAAATCCTAAAGTGGGTATTACCTATACTAATAATGGCTTACAAACCTATTTTAGTTATGCATTAGCAGGAAAAGAACCTAATAGAGATGATTTTCAGGCAAGCCTTTCAAACCAACCACAAGCAGAATATTTGCATGATTTTGAGTTAGGTGTTGAAAAGAAAAATACAACTTATAGCTTTAGTGCTAATGTTTATTATATGCTGTATAAAAACCAATTGGTTTTAACCGGAAAAATAAATGATGTTGGTTCTTATACAAGAATAAATGTACCGAACAGCTATCGCTTAGGAGTAGAATTACAAGGAAATTATATTTTTGCTAAATGGCTAAACGCCAATGCCAACCTTACTTTAAGCCAAAACAAAATAAAATCTTATACAGAATATATTGATAATTATGATAATGGATTACAAGATGCAGTACAGCATACAAATACCGATATTTCTTTTTCTCCAAAAACAATCAGCGGACTTAGTGTAAACCTACTTCCTATAAAAAACATAGCAATTTCTTTAATAGGAAAATATGTAAGCAAACAATATATGGATAATGCACAACTTGATACAAGAAGTTTAAATGCGTTTTATACTCAAAATATAAAATTGTCTTACAGTATTCAGCCAAAGTTGGTAAAAGAAATAAATTTATCTGCACAAGTAAATAATTTATTCAATAAAATGTATCAACCCAATGGATATACGTATAGCTATATTTCGGCAAGTGTTGTAACTACCGAAAACAACTATTTTCCTATGGCAGGCATCAATTATATGTTTACTGCCAACATCAAATTGTAAAAAATATTTATCTGAATATTAATTTAAAAATAACGTATAGTTTTTCACAAAAAAAGAATAACCTTTTTTAATTAGCACAAGGCAACCGATATTTGCATTACGAACAAATGTTAGTATGGAAATATCATTCAACAACACAGCCAATGCTTTTGCATATAAATCAGATAAAGAATTAAAACAAGCAAAATTTTTATTTTCAACAATGGGTTATCCTATGTTTGTTCCCATAGGTGTAAGGTTAACGCCATTGCTTGTAAAAGGTAAACTTCCGTTTATAAATAAAATTATTCGTAGCACTATTTTTAAACAATTTGTTGGAGGAGAATCTTTAGAAAACACACATGATGTAACTACTACACTTGATAAATATGGTGTGCAAGTTATTTTAGATTATGGTGTTGAAGGAAAAGAAGGCGAAGAAAACTTTGAAAAAGCAACCCAAATATTTATTGATGTTGTAAACTATGCAGCCACACAAAAAAATATTCCGTTTATAAGTATTAAAGTAACCGGTTTAGCAAGATTTGGTTTATTGCAAAAATTAAATGAAGCTCCACGTTTACGAAGTGGTATTCACGATCATGAAACTGAAATGAATGAATGGGAAAGAGTGAAAGATAGATTATATAGAATTTGTGAAGTAGCATCTCAAAAAAATGTAGGTGTATTAATAGATGCAGAAGAAAGTTGGATTCAAGATCCGGTTGATAGGTTAGCTATGGAATTAATGCAAGTGTTTAATAAACAAAAAGCCGTTATATATAATACCATTCAATTATACAGGCACGATAGGTTAGATTTTTTTAAATTATCTCACCGCATTGCAAATGAGCAAGGTTTTATTTTAGGAATGAAATTAGTACGCGGTGCTTATATGGAAAAAGAAAGAGCAAGAGCTGCTCAACACGGTTACCCATCACCCATACAACCTAATAAAGAAAGCTCTGACAGAGATTTTAATGCTGCCGTAACTTTTGCTATTGATAATATTAATTCAATTGCAGTAATTGTTGCATCGCACAATGAAGAAAGTAATTTATTAGCTACACAGTTAATGGAACAAAAAAATATTTCACATAATCATCCGCATGTTCATTTTTCTCAATTATACGGTATGAGTGATAATATTACTTTTAATTTAGCTAAAGAAGGTTTTAGTGTAAGTAAATATTTACCTTTTGGTCCTATAAAAGATGTTATTCCTTATTTAATGCGTAGAGCTCAGGAAAACAGCAGTATTAGCGGGCAAACCAGCCGAGAATTAAGTTTAATTAAAAAAGAATTACATAGAAGAAAGCACTAATTTTTGCAAGTAGTATTTTTACATTCTGCTTCAATAACTAAAGCTACTTTTTCAAACTCTGTAGATTTGTCAAAATAATAATCTACTCCATTTTCCATACATATTAATTTGCGTTGTTCAGTTACAAAATTGGTAACTACCACAAGTTTAGAGGTAGGAGCATTTTTTTTAATTTTTTGTAAAATATCTATACCAATTTTATCAGGCATACTAATATCAATTACAATTATAGTGGGTTGTATTGAGTGGATGGTTATAAATGGCTCATTAATATTGCTTACACAATGTATGGTATGGGTACAACCAAGTTCTAAAAGAAGTTCTTGCATTTTTTTTAGTACAATAGCAGAACTATCTATTAAAAGTATATCCATGCAGAGCAATTTTAGAGTTAAATTTTTTGATAAAAAACCTTCTTTTGCAAGAAGGTTTTTATTTTCAAAACTGTAGTGGTTACTACAATAATGCCGCTACTTTGCGGTTTTATGGATATGGGACCTCGTAGGTTTACGAGGATATTGGATTTTAAAATTTAACATTGAACTCCAGAAAATTACTCTGATGCTCTATAGTTATTATGTATGACAAAAATATCCTGTTGCTTTTAAAATACAAATAACAAGTTACCACAAAAGTTTGTAGATAAATTTTAAATTTAATGTAGTAATTACAGCTACATTTTTAGTTTGTTTTAAACAAGATTATGCGTAACTGCATAGCGTGTTAACTCGGCATTGGTTTTCATTTTCATTTTTTCTAAAATGCGAAAACGATAAGTGCTTATAGTATTGATGCTTAGTGTAAGAATATCGGCAACTTCTGAAATTGTTTTTCCAGATGCAATAAGTTTTAAAATTTCAAATTCTCGGTTGGAAAGTGTTTGGTGTAATGCTTGTTCACCTTCCTCTGCATGATAATCAATTAATATTTCTGCTATTTCGGGAGTTATATATTTATGACCTGATAGGATATGTGTAACCACTTTTACCAATTCATCAGGAGCACTTTCTTTGGTTAAATAGCCTGCTGCACCTGCTTTTAAAGCTCGTATGGCATATTGTTCGGGTGCGTGTACACTTAAAATTAGTACGGGTGTTTTAGGAGTTATTTGTTTTAATTCTTTTAAAATTTCTAAGCCAGATTTGTTGGGCATTGAAATATCTGATATAATAATATCCCATTTTTTCTGAACGGCTTTTTTTATTATTTCAATACCATCATTGGCTTCTTCAATGTTGGCATTCGGAAAAGCTTCTATTAAAATACTTATAATGCCTTTTCGTAAAATGCTATGATCATCTCCAACAAGTATATTCATAATATAAAATTAAACAGGTATTTCAACATAAGTTTGTGTGCCTTTGCCGGGTTCACTTTTTATTAAGTAATTACCTCCTATAGCTAAAGCTCTTTCTCGCATGCCTATAATTCCCAGTGTTTTTATTTGTGAGTTTATTGTAAAACCTTTTCCGTTGTCTTCAATTTGTAAAATTACTTTTTGTTTTTTCTTTTTTATTAAAACTTTTACATTAGTTGCATTTGCGTGCCTTATAATGTTGGTTAAACTTTCTTGAAAAATTCTAAACAAGCTTGATTTTTTTTCGGTATCTAATGAAGGTTCGTTGCATTGGTTAGAAAAAGTACAAATTATTTTTGTTCTTTTTGTAAATTCTTTGCATTCCCATTCTATAGCTGCTGTTAAACCAATATCGTCTATAATGCTTGGGCGTAATTCTGTTGAAATTCTGCGTACTGTTTTTACAATTCTATCGGTAAGTTGCATGGTTTCATTTAAGGTATCCGCCATTTCGGGCATTACTTTTTCTATTTTTCTTTTTATAATATTTATGTCAAATTTTAAACCGGTAATTAATTGCCCAAATTCATCATGTATTTCTTGAGCAATAAATTTTCTTTCTTCTTCTCTTGCTTTTTGAAGATGGTTGGTTAGTACTCTTAGTTGTTGGTGCGATTGTGAAAGTTGTTTTGTTGCTTCTTTTTGTTTGGTAATATCTACCAATATAACATAAACGGTGTTTTGTACAATGTTGAATATGTAATTAAATGTTTTAAATTTTTTGTTTTTGCATAATGCAGATGATTCTATATGTGGTTGTTTTTTTAATTTACCATCTTTATATTTTTTAATTGTATCTATCCAATGGGTATAAAATCTATTTTTAATTGATGGGTCGGGTTGTGTTAAATTGTACCAATCATTTAATGTACGAATATCTTTTAAGTTATAGCCGGTTTGTTTAGTAAAGTGTTTATTAAAGAAAATAATATTTCCTTCAAGATCGTGACTGCCAATAGCTATAGGCATATTTTCTGCTAATATTCTAAAACGTTGTTCACTTTCTTTTAAAAGATTTTGGGCTTGTTTTTGTTGTGTAATATCTTTAAATACACCATATACTAAATTATTACCAACTGTGATTGATACTTCAAAAAGTTTTTGAGAACCATCTTTACAATTAATTATTTTTTCAAGTAAAATTGCTTCTCTTGTTTTTCTGTTTCTTTTATCATCAACTGCTTGTAGCCAAATTAAAGTTTGTTTTTGTTGTTCTTCTTTGTTGGGGTAATAAAAAATTTTGCACCACTTTTTTAAAGGTCTTATTTCATCTATGTTGTAGCCAATTGTTTTGGTAAATGGTTTGTTTACAAAAACCATATCCATTGTATCTGAATCGTAGCAAACAACGGGTAATGCAATATTGTTTGCGAGTGCTTTAAATAAGCGTTCACTTTCTTTAAGTTTTGCCTCGGCTTTTAATTGTTCGGTTATATCTTCAATAACACCAAACATTTGGTTGCCTAATATTTTAAAAGCAATTCTTACATCTTTTAACTCGCCTGATTTTGCATACCATTGTCTGTGTAAAAAGGGTAAGGTTGTATTAGGGCTTTTTCTGCTTTTTGCCAATAATGCATAAAACTCTTCATCGTGTTTGGCTTCACCATCAACTCCTTCAAATTTAAATTTTGAAAACCATTTGTTGTAATCTTTAATTTCATTTATAGTATAACCGTATGTTTCAGTAAACTTTTTATTGAGGAATATTAAATTGTAGTCTAATGAACTAATGCCGAATGGTACGGGAATATTGTCTAAAAATTCTTTATATAATTTTATTTTAACTGCTTCTTCATCTTGTTGTATGTTTTGTTTAAGATGATGAATATTATTTACAGATATGATTGTATTATGATTTTGATTAATGTATTTTACACTAAACCATTCATATTGGTTTGAAGAAATTTTTAATAAGAATTCATTAGTTTTTTGTGATAATAATTTTGATTGAATAAAAGAATTAAATAACGGTAATTGTTTTTTATTTATTAGTGAAGTGAATTTTTTATTGTATAAACCCGTTGTAAACGTTTTTGAGAAACAATTAACTTCAGGCCATACATTTGTAATTATCAGCTTATTATTTAGCTGAAATACTATTGTGTTAGAATATTGGCTTAGTTGTTTTAGCATAGCAGAAATTGGTAAAGTGAAAATAACCAATTTCTGTTTAATTCCCAATGCTTAGTTAGCGGCTGTTATATTTAATCTGTATAATTCTTTTAAACCGGTAATATAAATTTTGTATTCGTTTGCGGTTAATGTACTACAAGTAAGCCAAGTTGGTTTGGTGTTTTCATCTGCAAATGAATCTGTAATTTCTCCTAAACTGGTAGTAGTTACATTATTTTTTGTGTATTTAAAACTTACAACTTTAAAATGTATGGCTTGCAAATACATGTGTATAATACAAATTTGTTTGTTTGGTGTAATAGTAATTCCAAAAATTCTTTGTCCGCCGCCTAATATTCTTTCCCAAATAATTTTCCCTGTTTTAGCATCAAGCAAATAAACAGCATCATTATAAAAACCGGCTAAAGTATCTTTATTGTATAATACAATATTGCCGGGGTTTGTAAAAGAAAGGTGAATAGTTTTTGTTAATGAATTACTATGTGGGTTGTATTCAAAAATTGCTGCATTGCCACTATTTGCAGATGCTGCAATATATACGGCATTGCTATCTTTATTTAAACACATACCTGCAAATTGATAGTTTGAAAATATTTGCGGAGAGAAGTTTTTGATGTTGCCGTTATTATAAGTTCCTATACTTAATGCACGGCCAGATGATGCTGTTATTCTATCATTATCTCCACCTGTAACAATAATTTTATCTTTTGTTTGTGCAATAGAAGAAATATACATTGGGCCGTAAACACCTGCTGCATCTGCATTTTGCTGTCTTGCTAATAATGAAGGATTACTTGAATTGGTATTTAATGTGCCATTTGCAACTGCATCTGCATTTAAATTCCAAGAGTTATATGGTTGATATTCAAATAAATTTCCTTTAGGATATCCGCCAACTAAAATTGTATTATTGTTTGATGTTGCAATACTTTTTACACCATAACCTATACTTCCTAAAATATTCCATTTAATGGCATCATTATACTTTGCCATTTGCATAAGATTATTTGAGCAAGTGTATAATGTGTTATTTAACCAAGTACTTGCACCTGTTGCAGCTATATTTGTAGCAACACCATTTAAGGTAATAGTTAATAATGTAGAACCTGATAAAGTATAAGTTAGTTGATTGCTTGAATTATCATATTTTATTTGCAGTTGATTAATTTTTTCTAAAGTATAAGGTGTGTATAAAATTTGATCTGTTTGTGGTGTATTATTTTGCCCTAAAGCAGTTGCTACGCCGTTAGATAATTGGTAGTGCATAGATTGCATGGTTGCATAGGGAGCATCAACATTGGTTACTAATTCAATTCTACTATCGGGATTATTGGCAGATAATAAAGTTTTAATTGCAGAATTATTTTTTGGAATAGCATATAAATACCAACTGTTTTCTCCGCAGGTTGCATAAGTGTAATTTTCATCTCCACTTATATAACTTACATAGCGAGATGTATTGTTTAAAGTTTTAGTATCAACATCAAAATTTTTATAATCATATCTAAACGTCATTACTTCACCTTCACCACCAAATGATCCGCCATACAGCATTCCATCACTTCCTACATTAATAGAATAAATGTCTAAATATTTTCCATTTAGGTAGAATGGTTTTCCTAAATCAAATGCTTGTTGTGTATTAGGATTGTATTGAATTACATGGCCGCCACCTTCGTAACTTCCTTCTGTAACTACATATAAATTTTTATCGTTCCCGAAAACATATCTAACAATTCTTCCAACAGAGTTTGTTACAATAGAATGGTTTGTTGGATTTTGTATAGAGATAAATTTATAATTACCATTATCTAAGTTTACACTAATAAATCTAAATGCTTGTACTGGAGTTGAATTGGTACTTACGCCGTTATCAATCATAATTAGTTCGTAGCCGGATGTTGTATTAGGATGGAAAGTAACTAATGCTGCAAAGTTTGGATTAGCAGGATTAATGTTTAGCATAACATTACTGCTTTTAAAAGGAGACCCTAAACTTTCAATAGTTGGTGTTACAAATATTTCGGTTGCATTTGTTTTTTTTAGCATGTCATTTTCTGATAACACTTCAATTTTTTTTGAACATGATGTAAGAAATAATAGTAATGTATAAAGTGAAATCACAAAATAGTTTTTCATAAAAATAAACTTTAATTAATGACGATACGTAATATTGGATTAAGTTTTATTCTGCTGTTGCAACACTTGTTTTGGCATTATTTAAAGCTGCTGTATTATTGTTGGTTGCTAAATATTTGGCATAAACAAACATTTGAGGTTGGTCTGTTTTGTTTAATGGCTCAATTGATAAATGATAATTTTTCCACCAAGGGCCTGCAGCCCAGTAGCAACCGCCTACATTATTTGCATAAAGAAATTCTAAAAAATTTTCTAAAACTGTTAGCCATCTTTTATCATTTTTAGGTACACCAAATTCACCCACAAATGGTATTTTATTATTGGCTTTGCACCAATTTATAAATGGCTTTATTCTTTGTACGCCTGTGTGCTCATTGGCTCCACTGTGGTCGTAACTTTTTACATAATGCCCAGATCTGTCTTCGTCAAAATAGCAATGAGCATTAAACATCATATTGTTGGCAGGGTCTTTTAAATATTTTAAATCATCATTATATAATGCCCAAGTTTCTGGCCCGGAGTAATTGTCTCCATCAACTAAAATGGTTGTTTTGTTATCTGCTTCTCTAATACCGTTAATTGCAAACTGTGCTGCATTAAACCATTTGTATCCACCCATATCATGTGGCTCGCTCATTATGCTGTAAGCAAAAATATTTTTCTTGTTTCTCATTGCTAAAGCTATTTTTTTCCAAACATCTTTGTAATGAGTAAGAGTAACTTGTGGACTTCCTATAACATACTCCATTCCATTTATACTATAACGAGCAAAATTTTGCATTACCAATGTTACCATTACATTGTATTTTTCACAATCATCAACAAACTTTGTTATAAGTGATAATTCTCTTGCATCTAATGCTCCGCCTAATTGTCTTTGTAATCTTTCCCATTTAAAAGGAAGTTGAATAGTTTTAGCACCTTTAGCAGCAAAGTAGGCAACTTCAGATGTAGTAGGGTAGGTGTAATGTGTGCCTAATATGCCGGGTAAATTGGTTTCTCCAAATTCGGCCCCACACAAGGTAATACCATATATAGGCAATGCACTTTTTTGTGCAATTGTAAAGCATGTAATAAGGCATGCTGTAATTAGGATAATGGATTTTTTTAGCATAGGAACTAATTTATATATTATAAAAAATAATAATATGTTTTAATACACCTCTTCTGTTCCCAATTTTTTGGGTTAGAAATACCGAAACAGTTTTATTGTTTTAGCAAGCCAGAAAAACTGTTTCGGTTAAAAAAAACTTATCTGTTGAAAATGTGGGGATGGCTAATAAAAAACACGGAAAAAACGAGGCCGTAAAAGCAAAAGCAGCTTGCTGCCTTAAAAGGCTTATGCAAGCTGCTGGTGTGTTTTGGTAGTTCATAAGATAATGTTTTTTAAAAGCTCCCGGATTTTGAACCGGATAAGGAATTGGATTTTTACAATTAATCACTGTTGTAACATTGATAAATTGATAGTGTAAATATTATTATAATATTTTTATATAACTATAGAGCAAACTATGAAAATAATGAAACGTTTGGTGGACAGTTTGTAGCGGCTATACTACATGTGTGTAGTAATTTTTCTTCAAAAAAAATTAGAATAGTTATTTATTTTTTAAAATATAACTGTAATAATAAGTCGTATAATACTATTAAAAAGCCTATTACATATAGGTAATAGGCTTTAAGGTGTGTTTTGTAAAAATTGCTACTTAACTATGTAGTAATATGCTTTACAAATAATTTTATGCAATTCCTTTTTCGAGAGCGTATTTAATAATATCGGTTGTTGAATGAAGATTTAATTTTTCTAAAATTCTTGCACGATAGGTACTTATTGTATTAGTACTAAGTGATAAATATTCTGCAACTTCTGTTACGGTTTTGCCTTGTGATATTAGTTTTAATACTTCAAACTCTCTGTCTGATAATGATTCATGTTCTTTACCTTTTATATCACCTGAATAAGCATCTGCTAATAATGTTGCTACTTCGGGTGTTATATATTTTTTGCTATTTAGTAAAGTGTCTATTGCATTTACTAATTCTGAAAAGGAACTTTCTTTGTTCAAATAACCACTTGCTCCCGATTTAATGGCTCTTACGGCAAATTGTTCGGGTGGGTAGGTACTTAAAACCAGCAGTGGAGTTTGTGGTGCAATTTCTTTTATTTGTTTAACTATTTCTATACCTGATTGTCCGGGCATTGAAAGATCTGTTATTACAATATCAAAACTGCTTTTCATTAAATGTTTTACTAATTCTGTAGCATCGGGTGCTTCGGTAATTTTTGCAAAGCTGTAAGTTTCTTTTATAATATTTATTAGCCCTTTGCGTACAATAAAGTGGTCATCGGCAATTATAATTTTCATTGTATTAATTTTTATAGAGGTATTTCTAAAGTAATTTCTGTGCCGGCGTTTATAACACTGTTAATATTAATTGTGCCGTTTATTAGTTTCACTCTTTCTTTCATACCTAGTAATCCAAACGTGTTTGTTTTAGCTTTTATATCAAAACCTTTTCCGTTATCGTTTAAAAATAAATAAAGGTTGTTTTTATGCGTTGTTATATCGCACGTAACTTTATCGGCATTGGCGTGTTTAGCTATATTGGTTAAAGATTCTTGCACTATTCTAAAAACATGTGTACTGGTTTCTTCGTTTACATGAATATCGTCTATACTGTGATGAAATTCTATGTTAATTTGAGAGCGTTTTTTGAAATCTAAAAATAACCATTCAAGTGCGGGAATTAAACCTAGGTCGTCTAAAATTCTTGGTCGTAAAGCTTTCGCTAAATCTCTTATTTTTATTGCAGTTTCAGAAGAAATTTCAATAATATCTTGTGTTTTTTTCTTTAATTCAATATCGTTTTCATTAATTCTTTTATTTAACCATTCAGCATCTATTTTTATAGAGGTAATTAATTGCCCTAATTCATCATGTAATTCTCCTGCCATTTTTTTTCTTTCTTCTTCGCGTATTTTTTCTTGGTGGGCGGCAAGTGTACGCAGTTGGGTATTTATGTCTATTCTTTCTTGTTGTAATTTTTTTCTTTCGGTAATATCTCTAAAGTATATGGATACACCATTTGTTGAGGCAAAAAAGAAACAGGCTAACCATTTACTGAGGCTGCTTGCATAGGTTTCAAGATATTGTGTTTTTTGTGTTTTAATAGCAGTTGAATAAGTAGTGCGAAAATCTTCTCCTGCATTGGGAAAAGCTTTCCATATATGTTTCCCGATTAATTCTTTTGCTTGTACTTGCATTAATTCTTCTGCTTTCGGATTAACGAAAATAAAATCGCCATTAATATTAAAGGCACTAAAACCCCAATCTACTCTATCAAATATTTCACGCATTTCAGCGGTTTTTTCTAATACTTTTTCTTCTAATGTTTTATTAAACTGAAGTAATTTTTGTTCAACTTCTTTTTGTTCTGTTATATCTGTAATAATGCCTAAGTATATATTGTTGTTTGTTTTATTGAATGATGAGAAAGATATTAATACATTTATTTTTTCTCCATTTTTATTATAGTGTATATCTTCACTTTTCCAATAGCCTTTTGATGTTAAATTTTTTATGGTGGCTTTTAAAAATAGGGTTGAATCTTGATGTGAAAGTAGCTCAGGCATTAATTTTCCTATACTTTCAGAGCTTTTATAACCATACAAACGTTCTGCTCCTTTATTCCAACTAAGTATTTCTAATTTATCATTAAAAGTTACAATAGCATCATTAGAGGCTTCTACCATTGTTGCTAATTGACTTATTTTTTCTTCCGCATTTTTTTGGAAGGTCATGTCTGTACAAATACAAGTAAAACCAATTATTTTATTTTTTTTGTTAATATCTCTTATTGTTGAAATAGAAAATAATGCAGTAATATTTTTATTGTTGGGTGTACTAAATGTAGAAACGTGTTTCCAATAATTATTTTTTTTTAACTCTGTCCATATTTCGTGCCTTAGCACTCCGGTAATTTCTGAGTTTATTAGTGTTGCTAAATTTTTCCCAATTGCTTTTGTATCGGGATATCTAAACAATTGTTCTGCACCTTTATTCCAGCTGATAATAGTTAAATCAAAATTTGTAGAAATAATAGCATCTCCGCTATGGTTAATAATGTTGTGTAATTGTTCGGCAACGGTTATTAATTTAGCTCTGTGTTTACTTTTTCTGTGAAGTATAAATAATGCAATTAACGAAATAACAGTTATGCAATGCATTAATAAGCTAGAGTAGCGATTAGCGGAAACTCCTAATCCTTTTTGTATGGCTGCTGTTTCATTTACAGATAAAAAAGAGATAACGCCCGACAATAAAATGAGTATTACTAGAATGAGTGCTAAAATTGCATAATAGGTTTTATATGGCTTCATTAATAGAATATTGAAATCTCAGAATGATTGAAGATAATTTTTTTATATTGATACGCGGGTGCAATTTATTTTATTGGTAAAGCATTAATTTTAAATGTAAAATTTAAACAGGGAGGTGTGTTTTTGTATTTTGTTGATTTCCAATACTTTTTGCGTGTAAGTTGTAAACTATTAAAATGGTTAGTTAAGTTTTGTAGTAATATTTGTAGTAAAAATTTAAGGTTTGTACTACAGAATAAAATTATGCTATCCTACAACTGTATTTGTAATAAAATGCAATACAATTAATTTATGCTTAAAAAACAGCTAAATCTTACACAATTTGCCCACATATTTTTTAGCTGTTTTTAATAGTAGTGCTGTTTAAATTATCTTGCAATAATGCAACAATACTTACAACTACTTCAATATATTTTAGATAGCGGTACAACAAAAACCGATAGAACAGGAACCGGTACAATTAGTTGTTTTGGATATCAAATGCGGTTTAATTTGGCAGAAGGTTTTCCGTTGGTTACAACAAAAAAATTACATTTAAAAAGCATTATTCATGAGCTGCTTTGGTTTTTAAATGGAGATACTAATATTAGTTATTTAAAAGAAAAAGGAGTAAGTATTTGGAATGAATGGGCCGATGAAAATGGAAACCTTGGTCCGGTTTATGGCAAACAATGGCGTAGTTGGGAAGGGGCAGATAAAATAGAGATTGACCAAATAACTAATGTTATTAATGAAATAAAAAGCAACCCCGATAGCAGAAGATTAATTGTTAGTGCATGGAATGTTGCCGATTTACCTAAAATGGCCTTACAACCTTGCCATACATTATTTCAATTTTATGTAGCCGATGAAAAATTAAGTTGTCAATTATACCAACGCAGTGCCGATGTATTTTTGGGAGTTCCTTTTAATATTGCATCGTATGCATTACTTACTTTAATGGTAGCACAGGTTTGTAATTTACAACCCGGAGATTTTATACATAGTTTTGGAGATGTACATTTATATAACAATCATATTAAACAAGCCGAATTGCAATTAACCAGAATGCCTTATGCACTACCAACTATGAAACTAAACCCTGCAATAAAAGATATTTTTTCTTTTAAATACGAAGATTTTTATTTAGAAAATTATCAAAGTCATCCATCAATAAAAGCCTTAGTGGCAGTTTAAATTTGTATGATCATTTCATTGATAGCAGCCGTTTCAGACAATAATGTAATTGGAAAAAATAATAAATTGTTGTGGAATTTGCCTAACGATTTAGCATTTTTTAAAAATAAAACATGGGCCATGCCTGTTGTAATGGGAAGAAAAACTTTTGAAGCACTCAACAACAAAGCATTATCCGGAAGATTAAATATTATAATTACACGAAACAAAAACTTTAAAGCATCTAATGCGGTAGTTGTACACTCTTTTGCCGATGCAAAATTTGTTGTTCAATCCAATAACTATAATGAATTATTTGTTATTGGTGGCGGAGAATTATATAAACAAACTATTAATGATGCAGATGTTTTGTATATAACACGTGTACACACAAATGTAGAAGGCGATACTTATTTTCCTGAAATTGATACAAAAAAATGGCAGTTAGATTTTAATGAGGAACATACGGTTGATATTAAACATGCATATGCTTACACTTTTCAACTTTGGAAAAGAAAATAACTGCTCAGTATATTACACAATTTGTAAATGCATTACTCTGATTCTATCATATAAAAGTTTATGATTTACTTTGCTTGTTAAAAGCATTATATTAACATTACAATAATGTATAGCCCAATAAAATCTGTTTGTAAATTCCTGAAATATTATTTTACTGCTTCAAATAGCAAAGGTCATGGAATGCACTCTCCGTTTGTGTTTGATTTTATTGTAAACGTATTAAATGATGACAGAGTATTTTATGCTTTTGCACAAATTGAAAATATTCGTAAACAATTATTAAAAGATAATAGAACAATTTTAATTGAAGATTTTGGAGCCGGCTCAAAAAAAAATAAAACCAATGAAAGAGTGGTTGCTGCTATTGCAAAATCATCTTTAAAACCTCAAAAATATAGTAAACTATTATTTAGAATAGTACATTATTATCAAAGCAAAACAATTATTGAGTTAGGCACTTCATTAGGTATTACAACCTCATACTTAGCAAGTGCAAATGAAAATAGTAAAGTTATTACAATGGAAGGCTCACAAGCAATTGCAAAAATTGCAGAAGATAATTTTGCAATGCTTCAACTAAAAAATATTGAACAAGTATTAGGAAATTTTGATGCTACATTACCCACAGTACTTACAAATATTAATACTGTTGATTTTGCTTTTATTGATGGTAACCATCAATACCAACCAACCATTAATTATTTCGAACAATTACTACTAAAAAGTCATGAGCATAGTATTATAATTTTAGATGATATTCATTGGAGTAAAGAAATGGAAAATGCTTGGCGATATGTTCAACAACACAAAAATGTTACGGCAACCATTGATTTATTTTTTATAGGAATTGTTTTGTTTAGAAAAGATTTTAAAGCAAAACAACATTTCAATATCAGATATTAAATAATTTGTTTTTGAAAATACCGCATCAACTTATACAATCATTACACGCTGCAAAAGGCTTTAATAGCAATGCTTTTGAAGCATTGCACAACACTCGCGAAACAATAACATCTGTTAGAATAAATCCATTTAAAACAGCAATAGAAAAATTATCATTTGATAACCCTCAACAAGTTGGGTGGTGTAAAAATGGGTATTATTTAAGTGAACGCCCCTCGTTTACATTCGATCCTTTTTTTCATGCAGGTGCATATTATGTGCAAGAAGCAAGCAGTATGTTTTTATGGCAAATTTTGCAGCAAACAGTTGCAACAACAAATAACAAAAAAGTATTAGATGTTTGTGCAGCACCGGGTGGCAAAAGTACATTGCTATCAACTTATTTTAATAACGGTTTGGTTGTAAGCAATGAAGTGATTAAACAACGAGCAAATATTTTAACTGAAAATATTACTAAATGGGGCTTGCCCAATGTTGTTGTAACCAATAATGATCCTAAACAATTTAAACAACTAGAAAATTATTTTGATGTTATTGTGGTTGATGCTCCTTGCAGTGGAAGTGGTTTATTTAGAAAAGATGAAGAAGCAATAAATGAATGGAGTGAGAATAATGTAATGCTTTGTAATCAGCGTCAACAAAGAATTATAGCCGATGTTATGAACTGTTTAAAGCAAGATGGTATTTTAATTTATTCAACTTGCTCATACAGCATTGAAGAAAATGAAACTATTTTAGATTGGGTTTGCAACACATTTAATGCATCAACCATTCAAGTAGAATTACAACCTCAATGGAATATTACTGAAACACAATCAGTTAAACATAATGCTTACGGTTATCGTTTTTGGCCGTATCAAGTTAAAGGAGAAGGTTTTTTTATTGCAGCATTCAAAAAAAATAACGGTGCATTTGAGCACACTAAAATTAAAACACAATCATTTATTTCTCCTTCAAAAAATGAAATACAAATAATGCAATCGTTCATTCAACTTCCTTCAAAATATTCTTTCTTTAAACAAAATGAAAATATAAAAGCAGTAGAAAATATTTGGTTGAATGAATTACAAACTTTGGCAAAATATTTATTTATTAAAAAGGCAGGTGTAGAATTTGGCACCATAAAAGGAAGAGATTTTATTCCCTCACATGAATTAGCAGTTAGCGTTTTTTCTTCAGAAAATATTTCTACTATTGAACTAAATAAAGAACAAGCATTACAATATTTACGCCGACAAGAAATAGATTTACATGCAGAAAAAGGATGGCAGTTGGTAGCTTATTGTGGATTACCCTTAGGCTGGATAAAAGTTTTGCCCAATCGAATTAATAATTATTATCCTAATGAATGGAGAATTTTAAAACAGTAATTTTACGCAAACGAATTGTACGACTATGAATTTTAAAAAATACTTTTTTGTTTTTGTAATTGCAAGCGGATTGTGTTTTTCAGTAAAAGCACAAACAAATGATTATATGGTGCATACCATACAAAAAGGTGAAACATTATCAATGCTTGCAAAAAAATATAATACTACTGTAGGAAATATTATGCGTTTAAATGCAATGAATAGTAAAAGTATTTTAAAGCTGGGCGAAAAAATAAAAATACCTGTAAATGAAACTACTGCCAATAGTACAATAACAAAACAAACAACAGAACAAACTGTACAAAAGCAAGAACTTGTACCAACTTCAGATAATGCAGTTACTTATACTGTGCAACCCAAAGAAACTTTATATGCTATTGCAAAAAAATATCATGTATATGTTTCGCAAATAAAAAAATGGAATAATTTAAAAAATGATAATATAAGAGCCGGGCAGAATTTAATTGTAGGTATAAAACCTGCAACATCTAATGCACATGTATTACCACCTGAAGTAATTGGCACTCCGGGTAAACCCGATAATGATACTACACAACCAAAAGCTACCATTACAACACCGGTTGCTGAAACCATTAAAACAACTGAAAAAAATAGTGAAGAAAAAAGTAAACCCGCAGTTGCAGAACAACCAACCGAAAGTAGCATACCGGCAGAAGGATATTTTAAAAATGAATATAAAAAAAGCGGACATGAAACAATGGGCACTGCAGCAACTTTTAAAAGTGCAAGTGGTTGGGCAGATAAAAAATATTATGTGTTAATGAATAAGGTAGATGCAGGTATTATAGTTCGTATAGCAAGCAACAATAAAGTTATTTATGCAAAAGTGTTGGGGCCTTTGCCTGATATTAAAGATGATAATGGGTTACTCATTCGTTTAAGTAATGCTGCAGCTTCAGCTTTAGGTGTGGCAGATAGATTTGATGTTATAATAAATTATTAATTATAACCAACAATAGTTGTTTATTGCGTTGCATAGTTATACTAATTGTTGTTATAAAATCTTATAACCTCTTAAAAAATCTTCAACCAACATTTTCTTTTTACCTTCTAATTGCAATTCGTGCAAATAAATAAAACCATTGCTGCAACTGAATTTTAAGTAAGTTTTGTTATCTGTAAAAACTTTTCCTGTTTCAAAATTATGTACAACAATATCTTTTTTGCTTTTATAAATTTTTAATATTTTATCATTCAAAAAAGTAAAGGCAGCGGGAAAAGGAGAGAGCCCTCTTATTAAATTATGAATTTTATCAGCAGGTTGATTCCAATTTATTTTACAAGTTTCTGTAAAAATTTTAGGAGCATGTTGTAAGGGTATAAGTTTTGAATTTTGTATCTCGTGTTCATTTTGCGGTACTTCTCTCAAACTGTTTGTTGCTATGCCTTTCAATGTATTAACCAAAGCTTCGGCACCAATTATTTTCATTCTATCATGTATTTCTCCGGCTGTTTCATCTTCGCCAATGTCAAAACTTTTTTGTAATAAAATATTTCCGGTATCAATAGCATGTTGTAATTTAAAAGTAGTAACACCTGTTTTTTTTTCTCCATTAATTACAGCCCAATTAATAGGTGCAGCTCCTCTATATTGTGGTAATAATGAGCCATGTAAATTTATTGTTCCCATTGGTGGCATATTCCAAACAACTTCGGGCAACATTCTAAAAGCAACAACAATTTGTATATCTGCTTTCAGTGCTTTTAATTCATTCAAAAAATAATTATCCTTTAATTTTTCAGGTTGTAATACATGTAATTTTTTTTCAACGGCATATTTTTTTACGGCACTTTCATTCAACTTCATGCCACGCCCTGCAGGTTTATCAGGTGCGGTAACTACGCCAACAATATTACAACCTGCATTTACTAAGGCATCTAAACTTGCTACAGCAAATTCAGGTGTACCCATAAAAACAATTCTCAAACTTTTATAATCCATTCTTTATTTTATTAAAAATCATCATATAACAAATATTTTTTTCTGATAATTTTAAATGCATCTAATTTAGGTTTCCACATTGCACGAATTTGTTTCTCGGTTTTCCCTTCTTTAATTGCATTCATTAACTCATCGCTTCCTGCCAATTTATTAAAACTGTATGCAGTTGGTTTTTTATTTGTTTTAGGAATAAGAAAAAAGCTGTCTTTGTTTGGAAATAGTTTGTAAGCTTCTAACAAATATTTTAATTGAATTTTATTGTCAATTTCTTTTAATACTTTTTCATTAGTACCTGAAAGGTTCCAACCATAACAAAGCTTATTTTTTTGTTTAGGATCTTTTGCTCCATCCATAGAAACAGGTGTAAAAGAAAATAAGTTTTTAGGTAAATCAGGATGCCCAAAAATGCAGAATGGGTGCGGAGTTCCACGTCCTTCACTTAAAACGGTTCCTTCATATAAACAATTACTTCCATACCAATAGATGCTTGCCATATCGGGCAAATTGGGCGATGGTTTGATGGGTAAAATATATTTGCTTTTGTGATTATAGTTGGCACATTTTATAACTAAAAAATGAAAGGCAGTATCCTTAGAATTTTTTGCATGTAGATAGTATTGATATTTTTCATTTGCTGTTTTTGTACTTAACCATTGTTCTCCGCCAATCATTCTTGCATATTCTCCAATAGTCATACCATATACAATAGGTACAGGTTGCATGCCAACAAAACTTTTGTAGGCTGTATCTAAAACAGGGCCATCAACATAAAAACCATTTGGATTAGGCCTATCAAGTATTATAAGTGGTTTACTATTTTCTAATGCAGCTTCCATATATTCTTGCATTGAGGATATAAAAGTGTAGAATCTTGTACCCACATCTTGTATGTCATATAACATAATATCTACATTTTTTAAATCTTCTGCACTTGGTCTTCTTTTTTTTCCATATAAAGAAACTACAGGAATTTGGGTAGCACTATCAATGTAGCTATCTACTTTTTCACCGGCATCTGCTGTGCCTCTAAAACCATGTTCGGGTCCAAAAGCAATTACAATTTTTACGCCCATTTTTTGTAGCGTATCTACCAAATGAGTTTTGCCAATAGTTGCGGTATGATTGGCAAAAATGGCTACCCGCTTGCCTTTTAGCAAGGGCATATAGACTTCTGTTCTATATGCTGCAGGAAGAATAGTTGCATTATTTGTTTGAGAAAATGTATGAAATGAAAAGCAAATAAGCAATAAAAACAACCCGATTAAATTTTTCATATAGTGTGTTTGTGTGGCAATATAAAAATTAATTGATGATATAATCAGAATAAAGGTATTTTGCGGCATTATTTTAATAAATAGAATTACAAATGCAACAAGCAAAAAAAGGTGATAAAGTAAAAGTACATTATCATGGAAAATTAACAGATGGCACTACATTCGATTCTTCTGCAGGGCGTGAGCCACTTGAATTTGAAGTTGGTGCAGGAATGATGATTGCCGGTTTTGACAAAGGTGTAGTAGGCATGAGTATTGGTGAAAAAAAAACCATTCAAATACCTGCTGCAGAAGCTTATGGTGAAGCAAATGAAGAAATGATTTTTGATTTTCCGAAAGAAAGATTTCCGGCAGATATGACTCCTGAGGTTGGAATGCAATTAAGTATGAATAATGGACAAGGTGGAATAATTCCCGTAACTATTATTGAAGTGAAAGAAGATGTAGTTGTGTTAGATGCTAACCATCATTTAGCAGGCAAAGATTTAATTTTTGATATTGAAATGGTTGCTATTGAAGGCGGTAGTTTAATTATTATGCCTTAATTGAAATAATATAATTTATATAAACTGAGAAAGCGTATCGAAAAACTTTGATACGCTTTTAATTTGTGTACAAGATTGTTTTTATTTACAATAAAGTTTGTATGCTTAATGTATTAATTTATTTTCTATTAAGCCACCAACCAAGCCATAATCCGCATAAACCCCAACTTGCTAAAGCATCGGTTAAATGAGCTTTTATATCAAACAGTTCATACCAAATATGTGTGGTGTAAGGTTCATTGGTAAATGTAATTACTCCAATAAAAAGTGTAACAAAAAAAGTAGTAAGAAAACTTTGCTTGCCCATTTTATTTAGAATCCAAACCAATAAACAAACAATTATAATATTAGCTAAAAAACCACGCAACATATTCATATACATGGTATGCATATCAACTTTATAATCTTTGTGGTATTGAATTTGAGCCCAAGGTTTATGTAATACTTTTTCGCTAAATTTATTCATATCATCCATTGAACTTCCTTGTGGTAAGGTTGGCATTAAGTAACCACCTTCTTGATTAATAGTTGCATTTAAGAAGGACATAATACTATCCTGCTTGGGATGATATTGTTGTACAGGTTGGTGTAGTTGTAATACTGTCCATGAAAGTGTTTGCCAGATAAAAATTAATAATCCTCCAACAATACCACCAATTAAAATTTTTTTCATATTGAGCAGTTTGGTTCAATTCCAAAATAAGAAACTGTTTTTGAATTTGCAAGCATGTGGTGAGAAATAGTAAAACTATTTTTTTGTTTCTTTGAAATATGAATTATCAACACACTGTTGTAGAAAAATTTACGCGTTATGTGCAAATAGACACACAAAGTAATTCGCATAGCAATACATTTCCTTCTACTGAAAAGCAAAAAAAATTATCTTCTATTCTTGCCAATGAATTACAGCAAATGGGTATTGAAGATGCTTATGTAGATGAATATGGTTATGTGTATGCAACCATTCCTTCAAACACTGATAAAAATATACCTGTTATTTGTTTTTGCAGTCATATAGATACTGCACCCGATTGTAGTGGTACTAATGTAAACCCTATACTGCATAAGAATTATACAGGTAATGATATTGTTTTACCTGATGATAAAACACAAATAATTTCAATAGAAAAACATTCATATTTAAAACAACACATCGGAAACGATATTATTACAGCAAGCGGAACTACATTATTGGGTGCAGATGATAAAGCAGGTGTTGCTATTATTATGGATATGGCAAATTATTTAATGCAACACAAAGAAATAAAACATGGTACAATAAAAATTGTGTTTACACCCGATGAAGAAGTAGGAAGAGGAACAGAAAAAATGAATCTAAAAATATTAGGAGCAGATTATGCTTATACTTTAGATGGTGGAGAAGCCGGCACTTTAGAAGATGAAACCTTTAGTGCAGATGCAGTTACAATAACTATTAATGGGGTAATAGCACATCCCGGCTATGCAAAAAATAAATTAGTAAATGCATTAAAAATTGCAGGAGAAATTTTAACAGCTTTACCTAAAATGTTATCGCCTGAAGCTACAGAAAAAAGGGAAGGCTTTATACATCCTGTACATATAGAAGGTATTGCAGAAAAAGCAACAATTGAATTTATTATAAGAGATTTTGATACGAAACAATTAATGTATCATGAAAATGTATTGAAACAAATTGTTGAAGATATTATGAAAAATTATTCTGGGTGTTCTTTTGTGTTTGAAGTAAAAGAACAATACAGAAACATGAAAGAAGTATTAATCAATCATCCGCAAGTGGTGGCTTATGCTGAAGAAGCTTATAAAAGAATTGGTTTAATACCGGTAAATGAACCAATACGCGGCGGAACAGACGGCAGCCGATTAAGTTTTATGGGGTTACCTTGCCCCAACTTATTTACGGGTATGCAAGCTATACACAGTAAACAGGAATGGATTGGTGTAAAAGATATGGTACTTTCAGTTAATATGTTAATTGAATTAATTAAGGTTTGGGAAGAAAAATGTTAGGTTGAATTTAAAGACATTTATAACGAAAAAATTTTATATAAAACATTATATGATATTTTTTGAAACGCTGTTTTGTTTGTTTTTTCAACTAAAAGAAATACTATTTCTTATTTTACTTTATAAACTCAATTTATTTAATTACTTCACATCTTCTATATAACTTTCCATTGGTTCGCAAGCACAAATTAAATTTCTATCACCATAAGTATTGTTTACTCTTGCAACGCTTGGCCAAAATTTATTTTGCTCAACATAACTTAAAGGGAAGGCAGCTTCTATGCGTGAGTATTTGTGGTTCCATTCATCAGCACAAATAACTTTTTGTGTATGTGGTGCATGTTTTAAAGCATTATCAACTTTATCTGCTTTGCCTTCTTCAATAGTTTTTATTTCTTTATAAATGGAAATTAGTGCATCACAAAATCTATCTAACTCGGCTTTGTCTTCACTTTCAGTTGGTTCAATCATAATTGTTCCCGCTACCGGAAAACTCATGGTTGGTGCATGAAATCCATAATCTATTAAACGTTTGGCAACATCTTCTGCTTCAATACCTGCACTTGTTTTAAACGGACGTAAATCAACAATAAATTCGTGTGCAGCATAACCGTTACTTCCTGTAAATAAAATGGTATAATATTTTTCTAATTTTGCCTTCATATAATTGGCATTTAAAATAGCGTATTCGGTTGCCATTTTAACACCATCATAACCTAACATTTTTATATATCCGTAACTAATTAATAAAATAGATGCAGAGCCGTAAGGAGCAGCACTTACAGCATTGGTTCCGCCTAATTCAACATGGCCAGGTAAGTGTGCAGCTAAATGTTGTTTTACGCAAATGGGCCCCATACCCGGCCCCCCGCCACCATGTGGTATAGCAAATGTTTTGTGTAAATTTAAATGGCAAACATCTGCACCAATATTTGCAGGAGATGTTAAACCAACTTGTGCATTCATATTTGCACCATCCATATACACTTGCCCGCCAAATTGGTGTACGGTATTGATTATTTCAACAATGCCTTCTTCAAATACTCCGTAAGTAGATGGATAAGTAACCATTAATGCACCTAAAGTATCTTTATATTGTTCTGCTTTTGCTTTTAAATCTTCAATATTTATAGTTCCGTTTTCATTGCTTTTTATCACTACTACTTTCATGCCTGCCATTACAGCACTTGCAGGGTTGGTACCATGTGCCGAAATAGGAATTAATACAACGTTTCTGTGTGTATTATTATTGGCTTTATGATAAGCCATAATGGTTAGTAAACCTGCATACTCGCCTTGTGCACCACTATTGGGTTGCAGGCTGCAAGCATCAAAACCGGTTATGGTACATAAATATTTTTCTAATTGAAGAATAATGTGTTGATAGCCTTCGGCTTGCTCTTTTGGAACGAATGGATGTAATTGAGAAAACTCAGGCCAACTAATTGGAATCATTTCACTTGCAGCATTTAATTTCATGGTACAACTTCCTAAAGTAATCATGCTGGTGTTGAGTGAAAGATCTTTATTTTCTAATTGTTTTAAATAACGCATCATTTGGCTTTCACTATGATGTGTGTTGAAAATAGGATGCGTTAAAAATGAAGAAATTCTTGTTGCAAACGATGGGATATTGGTTAAAATATCATTGCTGTTGAATTCTATTTCTGCTTCGTTTTTTCCTAAACTTTCGGCAAATACATATACAATATCTAATACGTCTTTTTGTGTAGTAGTTTCATCAATTGAAATTCCAATGTATTCGTTATTAAAATATCTGAAGTTTATATTATGTTTTTCTGCTATATGTTTTATTGCTGAAACAGAAGCTTTAATTTTTAAAGTATCGAAGAAAAATTTATTTTCATTTTCAAACCCTAATTTTTGTAAACTTTTACTTAATACATTGGCTAAAGTTGCAATACGTTTTGCAATATTTTTTAAACCTTCGGGACCATGATATACTGCATACATAGCAGCCATATTTGCCAATAGGGCTTGTGCTGTACAAATATTTGAAGTTGCTTTTTCACGTTTAATATGTTGTTCGCGTGTTTGTAAAGCCATGCGTAAGGCACGGTTATTTTGAGCATCAATACTAATGCCTATAATTCTGCCGGGAATACCGCGTTTAAATTCCTCTTTTGTTGCAAAAAATGCAGCGTGTGGACCACCATAACCTAATGGTACACCGAAACGTTGTGCAGCGCCAACTGCAACATCGGCACCTAATTCTGCGGGAGAAGTTAATAAGGTTAATGCTAACAAATCTGTTGCCATTACAACGTAACCGTTTATGGCATGAACGTTATTTATAAAATTTTTGTAATCGTCAATATTTCCGTTGTTGTTAGGGTATTGAATAATTGCACCAAAATAATTTTCATCAATTTTTATGGTTTTATAATCACCAAAAACCAATTCAATATTTATTGGTGTGGCACGAGTAATTAATAAATTTTTTGTTTGCGGAAAAATATTTTCATCAATAAAAAACTTTTTTTTCTTTTCTGTATCTCCGTTATGAAATAGCATTGCCATTGCTTCTGCGGCTGCGGTAGCTTCATCTAATAAAGAAGCGTTGGCTATAGGTAAACCCGTTAAATCGCATACCATTGTTTGATAGTTTAATAAACTTTCTAAACGCCCTTGTGATATTTCGGCTTGGTAGGGTGTGTATTGTGTGTACCATCCCGGATTTTCAAAAACATTTCTAAGAATTACACTTGGTGTAATAGTGTTGTAATAGCCTTGACCTATGTATGTTTTATATAATTTATTTTTTTGTGCAACCGTTTTTAATTCACTCAAATATTCTGCTTCGCTTTGTGCTGCAGGTAATTTTAAATTGTGTTGTAAACGAATGGCAGGCGGAATTGTTTTATTAATTAACTCATCTAAACTGTTTACGCCAATTGTTTGCAACATTTGGGTAGTACTTGTTTTATTGGGGCCAATATGCCTTGCTTGAAATTCATTGTGCTGATGCTCGAACAAATTCATAATATATTTATATTTTATAAACTAAGTTGTTGAATGTTTGTACAATTAAGTAGGTTCATTTAAAACTTTGTTTATTGGTTG
The DNA here is from genome assembly GCA_018267705.1 of Bacteroidota bacterium. Taxonomy (GTDB): domain Bacteria; phylum Bacteroidota; class Bacteroidia; order Chitinophagales; family Chitinophagaceae; genus CW01. The sequence continues at coordinate 497,628 of JAFDXX010000004.1, forward strand.
AATTTTAAAACTGCCGCAAATGTACATGCTAACAGTTATTAGTTTATAAGCTTTTTAAAGCATTTATAATATTGGTATAAGTTTCTTCATTGCTTAATGCTTTTGGAACAAATTTTTGCCCAATAATTTTTTCGTACAGTTCAATGTATTTTTTAGAAATGGTGTCAATCCATTCATCACTCATTGTTGGAATGGTTTGTCCTTCTTTTCCCATAAAGTTGTTGGCAATTAACCATTCGCGTACAAATTCTTTACTTAGTTGTTTTTGCTTTTCTCCTTTAATTTGCCTTTGTTCAAAACCATCGGCATAAAAATATCTTGATGAATCGGGTGTGTGAATTTCATCCATTAAATAAATCTCCTTTCCAATTTTTCCAAATTCGTATTTAGTATCAACTAAAATTAAACCTTGTTGGGCTGCAATTTGTTTTCCTTTTTCAAATAATTGTCGTGTATATTTTTCTAATATGTTCCATTCATCTTCTGTTGCTAACCCTTGTTTAATTATTTCTGTTTTGCTAATATCTTCATCGTGCCCTTTGCTTGCTTTGGTGCTTGGTGTAATAATTGGTGTTGGAAAATAATCATTTTCTTTTAAGCCATCGGGCATAACTTCTCCGCATAAAACCCTTGATCCGCTTGCATAAGTACGCCATGCATGTCCTGTTACATTTCCACGAATTACCATTTCAATTTTAAATGGTTCGCATTTTTTTCCTATAGAAACATTGGGTGCTGGGGTGGATAATAACCAATTAGGACATATACTTTTTGTGGCATTAAGCATATAGGTTGCAATCTGATTAAGTACTTGTCCTTTATGTGGAATGGGTTTGGGCAAAATAACATCAAACGCAGAGATACGATTACTGGCAACCATTATTAAAATATTGTTAGGTAAATAATACACATCTCTTACTTTACCTTTATAAAAATTAAGTTGATTGGGGAAATGAAATGTTTGCATTTGTCAAAATAACATTGCAATTATTAAAATAAATATATTAGGGTTGCGTTTTTTATAAACAGTTTTTTATTTATGTGAAGAAATATTTTTTTTATAAGAACTTAATAATCACTATTTTGCTATACAATTCCAAACAAAAATTGCTATTATGAGAAAACTTACAAGCCTTGCATGTTTATTTGTGTTTTTAACTTTATGTAGTTTTTCCCTTTCAGCACAAACCGTAGTTAGTGGTTCTGTAAAGAACAGTAAATCAAAAGAATCGGTTGCTGCAGTATCTGTAACTGTTAAAGGAGGTACAACAGGAACATATACCGATGATAAAGGAAACTTTAAATTTACCACCTCGCAAAAACCTCCCTTCACTTTAGTTATTTCATCAGTTGGTTATAAAACCCAAGAAGTAACATTTTCAGGAAGTAACTTAAATATTAATTTAGATGTTGCGTATGAATTAGGAGACGAAGTTGTTGTTGCTGCTTCTCGTGTGGCAGAAAGAATTCTAGAATCTCCTGTTTCTATTGAAAGAGTAAGCTCAACAGCTATAAAAAACACTCCTGCAACCAATTATTACGATATGTTAGGTAATCTAAAAGGAGTAGATGTTACTACCTCAGGATTTGCCTTTAAAAGTATTAGTACACGTGGTTTTAACGGAAGCGGTAATTTACGTTTAAACCAAATTGTAGATGGAATGGATAACCAAGCTCCAGGTTTAAATTTTTCTGTGGGTAGTGTAATTGGTTTAACTGAGTTAGATGTAGATAATATGGAGTTATTGTCAGGTGCATCTTCTGCTTTATATGGCTCTGGTGGTATGAACGGTACCTTATTAATAAATAGTAAAAATCCTTTTAAATATCAAGGTTTAAGTTTTCAGATAAAAGAAGGTGTAAACAATGTAGATAGCTATCAACGACCATTAAACTTATACTCAGACTGGGCTTTACGTTGGGGTAAAAAAGTATCTGAAAAATTTGCATTTAAAATTGGTGCAGAATTCATGCAGGCAAAAGAATGGTTAGCTAATAATCAAGGTAATTATTACAGACCCAGCCCTCCGGCTACAGGAAAACCTTTTGGTGGTGTTGTTGCAGGAGATAGAAATTCTGATCCTAATTATGATGGGGTGAATGTTTACGGAGATGAAACAACAAGTAGTTTATCAAATGTAGCTGCTTCTGTAAGAGCTGCTGCTGCTGCTGCTGGTGGCCCAACTTTATTACCAACTTTAGACGGTGCTGCTTCTGTTTTTACTTTAGCACAATATCAAACTTTATTTACAGGTGCATTAGCACCTCTTGCAAGTTATGCTCCTATTTTATACGGATCAAGTGCTGCTAGAAATTACTTTGCCGGTCAAAATGTTAGCCGTACAGGTTATGCAGAAAAAGATTTAGTAGATCCTAATACAATAAATGTAAAATTACAAGGTGGCTTATATTATAAATTATCTTCAAATGTTGAAGCTTCTTTATCAGGTTTTTGGGGTATGGGTAATACGGTTTATACCGGTAGTGACCGTTACTCTTTAAAGAATCTGAAAATGGGTCAATATAAATTAGAAGTAAAAGGAAAAGATTGGTTTGTTAGAGCTTGGATGACTAAAGAAAATGCAGGTGACTCTTATAATGTAACTATTGCAGCCCGCTACTTTAATGAAGCATGGAAACCAAGTACAACCTGGTATCCAACATATGCAACTGCTTATAGTAGTTATGTTGCTGCCGGTTTAAATTCTGCAATGGCACATCAACAAGCAAGAGCAATAGCTGATGCGGGTAGACCAACTGGAGCTATTTACAATAACCCATTATTCCAAAAAATAGTACAAACTCCTATTTCACAAGGTGGAGCATTATTTTTAGATAAAACAAGTTTATATGTTTTAGAAGGACAATGGAATTTAACTAATGCTTTAAAACTTCCTAGAGGAACTGAATTCTTAGTTGGTGGTAATTGGAAAAGATATTGGTTAGATTCTCAAGGAACTTTATTTGCTGATAAAACTTCTATTAATCCCGGAAAAATTAAAATTGATGATCAAGGTGCTTATGCTCAATTATCTCAAAAAATGTTTAACGACGTACTAAAACTAAGCGTTGCTGGCCGTTATGATAAAAGCACTAATTTCGATGGACGCTTTACCCCAAGAGCATCTGCTGTTATTAAATTAGCACAAGATCATAACATCCGTTTATCTTACCAACAAGCTTATCGTTTCCCTTCAACACAAGACCAATGGATTGGTTTAGTAGTAGGTGGCGGTACTGTATTATCAGGCGGTATTCAACAAATGATTAACTATTATGGTTTAAACTCAAACCCTGTATATAGTGCTACAGGTTCAGTTATAACATTTAATCCTTTAAAACCTGAAACAGCATCTTCATATGAAGTTGGTTATAAAGGCTTATTTGGAAAGAAACTTTTATTTGATGTGTATGCATACATGGCAACTTATGATAATTTTATTACAAGAGTGAATGGGTTACAAGTTGGCTTTAACTCTGTACTTAACAGATCAAATACAGCTTTTAGCGTAGCACAAAACGCAAGCGGTACTGTTAAAACAAGTGGATGGGGAGCATCATTAGATTATTTATTACCTAATAATTTTATGGTAGGTGCTAATGTTTATGGAGATAAAATCACCAGTCAACCTAGTGATCCTAACTTTGTTTCTTACTTCAATACACCTAAAACTCGCGTAAATATTTCATTTGGAAATACAGGCTTTTTATATCAAAAAAGAATTGGATTTAATATAGTTTATAAATGGCAAGAAAGTTTTTGGTATGAAGGAAGTTTTGCTGTAGGTACTGTACCTGCATTTGGAACAGTTGATGCTCAAGCTACTTATAAATTCCCAGAAATTAAATCTCAAATTAAATTTGGTGCAACCAATTTGTTTAACAAATACTACATTAATGGTTTTGGAAATGCACAAATTGGCGGATTATATTATGTAGCGTTTGGTTATAATATATTCTAAACAAAATCTAAATTTAATAAGTTAATAAACCCCGCATTTGCGGGGTTTATTATTAGAAGTAATTAATATAATTTATACATACCACTTTAAAAATGTCTTAGCATTATACAGTATAATCTTATATTTTTGCCCCTCAAATAAATTAATAGAATTACTATGAGGTCAATTGCATTTAGAGAAGCCATTCGCGAAGCAATGAGTGAAGAAATGAGAAGAGATGATAAGGTTTTTTTAATGGGAGAAGAAGTAGCAGAATATAACGGAGCTTACAAAGTAAGCCAAGGAATGTTAGCTGAATTTGGTCCTAAACGTGTAATAGATACGCCCATTGCCGAACTAGGGTTTACTGCAGTTGGTGTAGGAGCTGCACAAAATGGATTAAAACCTATTGTTGAATTTATGACTTGGAATTTTGCAGTATTAGCATTAGACCAAATTTTAAATACTGCAAGTAAAATGTTGGCAATGAGTGGTGGACAAATAAGTTGCCCCATTGTATTTAGAGGAGGTAATGGAAGTGCGGGACAATTAGGTGCACAACACTCAACTGCTTTTGAAAGTTATTATGCAAATATTCCTGGTATAAAAGTAGTTTCTGCAAGTAATGGTTACGATGCAAAAGGGTTATTAAAACAAGCCATTAGGTATGAACAAGATCCTGTAATGTTTATGGAAAGTGAATTAATGTATGGAGATAAAAGCGATGTACCCGATGAAGAATATTATATTCCCTTAGGAAAAGCCGATGTAAAAAAAACAGGAAGAGATGTAACTATTGTTTCTTATAATAAAATGATGAAAGTTGCATTAAACGCTGCTACTGAATTAGAAAAAGAAGGTATAAGTGCAGAAGTAGTAGATTTAAGAACCATTAAACCATTAGATTGGAAAACAATTTTAGAAAGTGTAAAGAAAACAAACCGTTTAGTAATTGTAGAAGAACAATGGCCGTTTAGTAGCATAAGCTCTGAAATTACTTATCGTATACAAAAAGAAGGTTTTGATTATTTAGATGCTCCTATTAGAAGAATTTGCAGTGCCGATGCACCTATGCATTATGCACCAAACTTAGCTGCATTAGCTATTCCCAATGTCGAAGGAACAGTTAAATTGGTAAAAGAAGTGATGTATATGAAGAAATAATCTTCCATTCATAATAAAAAATTAATGCCATCAAAATGCTTTGGTGGCATTAATTTTTCTATCAATACTCACCACTATTTTTATGTGGCTTTATACTCAATAAATTTCTGGTAGAGTAGATAAAGAAATACGATAACACCAATTCAAATAATATATACAACTTATACTGTAATTAATTTTTATTGAAATTTATGAATAAAATTTAATGGCACTGGTACTCTTTTTTTCAAATTATAATCATAACACATCATACCTGTTTTTGCTTTGCCTGCTATCATTTTCCCCTCTTCTTTATTCAGTTCAAGTAAATAAAAAATATCAAACCCTAATTTATCAAAACCGTTGGCTATAACAGAAACCGAAACAATATCTCCGTAGTTTAATTCTTTTTTGTATTCAATGGCAACGTCTGCCATAATTAATCCTACACCTTCTACGTTTAATTCACTATACCCGTAATAATTTAAAAATTGTATTCTCGCTTCGTGAATGATAGATAAGAAAGAGTCGTTACCAACATGCCCGCCATAATTTAAATCGGTAATTCGTATTTGTATTGAAGTTGTAAATGAAAATGTTTCAGGTAAGTTTATTTTAATACGTTCCATTATAAATTATTTAAATGTAATTTTTAAGAAATTCAATTAATTTATCGGTAGCTTTTCTTCTGTGGCTAAAAATATTTTTTTCATCCATTGTCATTTCTGCAAAAGTTTTATTACTTCCATCCGGAATAAAAACAGGATCATATCCAAAACCACTTATGCCTTTTTGTTCGGTAATTATTTTGCCTTTACAAATTCCTTCAAAAAAATATTCTTTATTATTTAATATTAAAGAAATGACAGTTCTAAATTGTGCTGTTTTGTTTTCTTTCTCTTTTAAATTCAATAATAGTTTATCAATATTTGCTTGAAAATTTTTTGTTTCTCCTGCATAGCGTGCACTTTTTACACCGGGCTCTCCATTTAATGATTCAACTTCTAAACCTGTGTCTTCACTAAAACAATTTTTTTGTGTTAGTTGATGTATGGAGGAGGATTTTGTAGAAGCGTTTTCTTGCAAAGTATTATAAGGTTCAGGTATATCAATGTTTATGCCTGCTTCTTTTAAAGTAATAATATTAAAATTGTTGTTTAATACTTTTCTTATTTCATCAACCTTATGTTGATTGTTGGTTGCAAAAATGAGTGTAATATTCATGTAGAAATTTTGTATAAAATATGTTTTTGTAAAAAATGATTTGTTGGAATAGATGGATGATTAAATGTGTCTATAAATTGCATTCCAATTTTTTGCATTACTCTTTCAGATGGTTTATTGTGAATAGAAGTGAATGAAAAAATTTCAGTTAATTTTATTTTGTTGAATGCATAATCAAGACAAGCTGTTGCAGCTTCAGTAGCAAACCCTTTATTCCAAACAGTATTATTTAATCGCCAACCAATTTCAATGCAAGGTGTAAAATGTGCTTCGAAAGAAGGATGCCAAAACCCTGTATAACCAATAAATTCATTTGTATCTTTTCTTTCTAAAGCAAATAATCCATAACCATACTTCTTAAAATGTTGTTCTATTTTATCTAAAAAAAGAAGTGAATCTTTAGTGTTTAAAATGTAAGGGAAGTATTGCATTATTTTGCTGTTCTGATTCATTGCAATAAAGGTTGAGGTATCAGTAGGTTTCCAATCTCTTACAATTAATCTTTCAGTTTCAAAATAAGTCATCTATATAAAGATTAAATGTGAAACATTTGTTTTAAACTAAGCCATAGTTTACTTTTTTCTAATTTAGCTTCTTGTGTATTTCCTTCCATTAAACTTAATGATGGAGCTATTATAAAACTGCACGCATTATGTTGTTGTATTTTATAGTTGGGCAAAACAAATGATAAATTTAATATATCTGTTGTTATACCAAATAACAAACAATAGGTGGGATTAATTTTTTGTTTAAGCTGTAAAAACGTGGTAGATTGTTTATGCAAATTAATTATAGCCACATCTCCAATATTTAATTTGCAGGCTGCTAAAATATTGGTAAGTAATTGCAGCCATTCATCTCGCAAATGCGTAGCGGTTTCATCATTTATACAAATTGCAATATTTTTTTTATTATTTCCTAAAAAAAGTAATTCATCGGTTTTGTTATCTATAGCAGGTTCTATTGCTTTTTTTGTATTTGTATTTGCATCTTCCAATATTACTAAATGTTTGCTATACAAGTCTGCAATTGCTGTGTTAGACAAAGTAATATGCGTTAATCCGTTTTCCATTCAAATATTAACAGTTGTTAGTTTTTATTTTTTCTGTTTATTTGCATCAAATATAGTGTTATGGAAACAACAACAGACTTTAATGTAATCAAAATTGAACGTAGTAAATTAAATGATTTGAGTTTAGAAAATATTCCTTTCGGAAAATATTTTTCAGACTATATGCTTGAAGCAGATTATGAAAATGGCGAGTGGGTAAATGTAGAAATTAAACCATATCAACCATTATTATTAGAACCATCATTAGCTGCTTTGCATTACGGACAAGCCATTTTTGAAGGAATTAAAGCATATAAAACAGTTAACGGTGATACGGTTATTTTCAGGCCCTATGATAACTTTAAAAGATTTAATAAATCGGCCGATAGAATGTGTATGCCTGAAGTACCCGAACAAATTTTTATTGATGGAATGAAACAATTAATTGCATTAGATAAAAAATGGGTTCCGGCATTAGATGAACATGCTTTATATATTCGTCCATTTATGTTTGCAACCGATGCAATGCTTGGTGTAAAACCTTCTTCAAAATATAAATTTATTATTCTGCTTAGCCCTACAGGCCCTTATTACGCACAACCAATGAAAATTTTTGTAGAAGAAAAATATACACGTGCAGCACCCGGAGGCGTTGGTTTTTCTAAAAATGCAGGTAATTATGGCGGAAGCATGATGGCTGCTAAACAAGCACAAAAATTAGGGTACGATCAAGTTTTGTGGACAGATGCTTTTGAGCATAAATGGTTGCAAGAAGTGGGTATGATGAATGTTATGTTTATAATTAATAACACAGCAATCACCCCATCGTTAGAAGAAGAAACTATTTTGGCAGGAGTTACCAGAGATAGCGTACTAACATTATTAAAAGAAATGGGCCTACAAACAGAAGAAAGAAGAATTAATATTGATGAAATAATTGAAGCATATAAAAATGGCTCATTAAAAGAAGTATTTGGTATGGGTACTGCAGCTGCTATTGCACCTATTAAAGAACTACGTTATAAAGATTTTGTAATGAAATTTGATACGTGGAAGGTTGCACCCAAAGTAAAAGAATATTTAAGCAATATAAAATATGGCAAAACAGAAGATAAATATAATTGGCTTGAAAAAGTGTAGAAATAGAAAATTTTCAATACAAAACTTCCCATTATTATAGTCTCGAAAACATTATTTTAAATTTGAGATTTTAATTTTTTGGAATTTCATATTCATCCCATTACCTTTGCCGTCCCAAAAAAATAAAGAAGCAGAATGCCTACTATTCAGCAATTAGTAAGAAAAGGCCGCGAAATCATCAGGGCTAAAAGTAAATCAAGAGCGTTAGATGCTTGTCCTCAACGCCGTGGTGTATGTACCAGAGTATATACAACAACTCCAAAAAAACCGAACTCAGCTTTACGTAAAGTTGCAAAAGTTCGTTTAACCAATAAAGTTGAGGTTATTGCCTATATTCCGGGTGAAGGGCATAACTTACAAGAACACTCAATTGTATTAATACGTGGTGGTCGTGTTAAAGATTTACCAGGTGTACGTTACCACATTGTTCGTGGTAGTTTAGATACAGCAGGTGTAAAAGACCGTAAGAAAAGCCGTTCAAAATACGGAACTAAAAAAGAAAAAGCTAAGAAATAATTTCCTAATACAAACTTGTACTGAGTAAAGTTTTAATACTTGAAGAAATTCAGCTACAACAGTTTTTTAAAAATTAAACAACATGCGTAAAGCACAAGCCAAAAAATTACCATTAGCTCCTGATGGTAAGTACAACGACAAATTAGTTACCCGTTTTGTAAACAACTTAATGTGGAGTGGTAAAAAAAGCACAGCAATTACTATTTTTTATGATGCTTTAGATAAAGTAAGTAAAATAACCAATGAAGATGGATATGAAGTGTGGAAGAAAGCATTGCAAAATGTAACACCGGGTGTAGAGGTAAGAAGCCGTAGAATTGGTGGAGCTACTTTCCAAATTCCTTCAGAAGTACGTGCCGATAGAAAAATTTCTTTAAGCATGAAATGGTTAATTCGTTACAGCCGTGAAAGAAACGGTAAAACAATGGCTGATAAGTTAGCAGGCGAAATAGTAGCAGCAAGTAAAGGTGAAGGTGCTGCTTTTAAAAAGAAAGAAGATACACACCGTATGGCAGAAGCTAATAAAGCTTTCTCTCATTTTAAAGTATAAATTTCAAATAAAAAATATAAAAGCCACTCAAATTTTGAGTGGCTTTTTGTTTAAGCCTCTTGCTAAATTTTCCACAATAAAAATTAAATATTTCATCACTTAGTTTAAAATAACGTAAACCCTTACCTTTGCCGCCTAAAAAAAAGCTGAGAACTGTACAGAATGTACAAGAGTGCGACGCAACATAAGCTGCCACTTGCTTTTCAGCCGGTAATCAAAAAATAAAAACAATAAATAAAAGCGTCATGGCCGAATTAAAATTTCAACGCAACTTTGGTATTGCTGCTCATATTGATGCAGGTAAAACCACTACTACCGAACGTATTTTACGTTACACAGGTATGATTCACAGAATTGGTGAAGTACACGATGGTGCTGCTACTACCGATTGGATGGAACAAGAAAAAGAACGCGGTATTACTATTACTTCGGCTGCTGTTAGCTGCCAATGGAATTTCCCCACTAATAAAGGGGTAAAAACTCCAGATACAAAAAGTTATTATTTTAACATTATTGATACTCCGGGACACGTTGATTTTACGGTTGAGGTAGAAAGAAGTATGCGTGTATTAGATGGTTTGATCGCTTTGTTTAGTGCAGTTGATGGTGTAGAACCTCAATCTGAAACAGTTTGGCGTCAGGCTAACCGTTACAAAGTTCCACGTATTGGTTTCGTAAATAAAATGGATAGAAGCGGTGCCGATTTCTTAAATGTGGTAAACCAAGTAAAAGAAATGTTAGGTGCTAATGCTGTGCCATTACAATTACCAATTGGTGCTGAAGATAATTTTAAAGGTGTGGTTGACTTAATTAAAATGAAAGGAATTATTTGGCACATGGAAACAGAAGGAATGACTTATGATGAAATAGATGTTCCTGCTGATATGGTTGATGAAGCAAATGAATGGAGAGCTAAATTAGTTGAAAGTGTTGCTGAATATGATGATAAATTAATGGAGAAATTTTTTGAAGATCCTAATAGCATTACCGAAGAAGAAATGCACGAAGCAATACGTAAAGCTTGTATTGATTTAAGCATAGTACCAATGATGTGTGGTTCTTCATTTAAAAATAAAGGAGTACAAACTGCATTAGATGCCGTTTGCCGTTACCTACCTTCTCCGGTTGATATAGAAGATACAAAAGGTATTAATCCAGATACCGGTGAAGAAGAAGTAAGAAAAGCAGATGCAAAAGAACCCTTTGCAGCATTGGCTTTTAAAATTATGACCGATCCTTTCGTTGGTCGTTTAGCATTCTTCCGTTGTTATAGCGGGCATTTAGATGCAGGCTCTTATGTATTAAATGTAAGAAGCGGCAAAAAAGAACGTATTAGCCGTATTATGAAAATGTTTGCTAATAAACAAAACCCTATTGATTTTATTGAAGCCGGCGATATTGCAGCAGCAGTTGGGTTTAAAGAAATAAAAACCGGTGATACTTTGTGCGATGAAAAACATCCCATCACTTTAGAAAATATGTTTATTCCTGAACCGGTTATCGCTATTGCAGTAGAACCTAAAACACAGGCCGACGTTGATAAAATGGGCATGGCTATCGCTAAATTGGTAGAAGAAGATCCTACTTTACGTGTAAATACCGATGAAGATACAGGCCAAACCATTTTACGTGGAATGGGTGAGTTGCACTTAGAAATTATTATAGACCGTATGCGTCGTGAATTTAAAGTAGAAGTAAACCAAGGTGCACCTCAGGTTGCTTATAAAGAAGCATTCGGAACCACAATTGAACACAGAGAAGTATTGAAAAAACAATCTGGTGGTCGTGGTAAATTTGCCGATATTCAATTTGAATTTGGCCCTGCCGATGCAGAATGGTTAGCAGCAAACGAAGGAAAACATTTCCAATTTGTAAACGATTTATTTGGCGGCTCAATTCCAAAAGAATTTGTTCCGGCAATTATAAAAGGTTTTGAAAGTGCAATGTCAACAGGTGTTTTAGCTGGCTACCCTGTTAACAACATGAAAGTTAGAGTATTTGATGGAAGTTACCATGATGTGGATTCTGATTCAATGAGTTTTGAATTATGTGCCCGTTCTGCCTTCCGCGAAGCTGGCCGTAGAGCAAAACCAGTTTTACTTGAACCAATTATGAAAGTTGAAGTTTTAACACCAGATCAATACATGGGAGATGTAACTGGTGATTTAAACAGAAGACGTGGTATGTTAGAAGGTATGGATAGCCGGAACAACTTACAAGTTATTAAAGCAAAAGTACCTTTAAGTGAAATGTTTGGTTATGTAACACAATTACGTTCATTATCTTCTGGCCGTGCTACTTCAACAATGGAATTTTCACATTACAATCCTGCACCAAATAACATTGCAGAAGAAGTAATTGCTAAAAACAAAGGCAAAGTAAAAGTAGAAGATTAATATTTCTAAATTTAGTATACTATAAAACCTGTTCATATTTTTGAGCAGGTTTTTTATTTGAGAACCATACAGTATTTTACAATTATGTTTAATAACTTTTTTTTAGAAAAAATAATATTACCGGTAGGAGATTTTTGTTTACGCACAACTTTTATAAAAGAGCTGCATTATTGGAGAAACACTATTGCAAACCTGAATGATGAAGCATTAAAAGAATTACAAAAGCAACGATTGCAGAAATTATTGCAACATACACTTGCCACTATTCCCTTCTATCAGCAACAAAATATTCAATTAACCAATAATCCTTATGCAGATATAAAGCAGTTTCCTATCATGCATAAAAGTTTAATGAAGCAAAACATACATAATCTGTTAATACACGATGAAAAGAAAATGATTAAAGAAGGAACGAGTGGTTCATCGGGTATTCATGGAGAAGTTTACATGACAGCTTGCGAAGACAGAAACTACCAAGCCGTACAAACATTTTTGTGGGAATGGAGTGGGTATAAAATTGGACGACCTATGTTACAAACAGGTATTGCCATAAACAGAGGCTGGATAAAATCTGTAAAAGATACTTTGTTTAAAACAAGTTATGTAAATGCTTATAACCTTAGCTATGAAAATATTGTACAAACATTAAAGGATGCACAAAAAAACAAGAAAGAATTTTTTGGTGGATATGCATCTTCACTAAATCTATTTGCCGAAATAGCTATAAAAGAAAATATACATATAAAATTTAAAGGAATATTAGCATGGGGAGATAAATTATTTGATCACTACAAAAAAAACATTATTCAGGCATTTGGCAATCCGCTTATTACAGAGTTGTATGGAACTACAGAAGGCTTTGTAATAAGTGCTACTTGCGAGGTAGGCAATTATCATTTAATGACGCCCCAATGTTATGTAGAATTATTAGATAAAGATGGGAATGAAGTACAACCCGGCGATCTGGGGCATGTTGTAGTTACACGGTTAGATGCATTCAGTTTCCCTTTAATACGATTTTATTTGGGAGATCTTGCTATTAAAGAAGAAGAAACAAAAAAGTGTACTTGCGGAAGGCATTTTCCCTTATTAAAAAAAGTAATAGGCCGTGATACAGATATTGTACATACACCAAACGGCAAACCTTTAATTGTACATTTTTTTGCAAGCCTATTTGGCAATTATGGAGAAATTACACAGTTCAGAGTTATTCAAAAAATAAAAGATGAAATAGAGATTGAATATATACCGTCATCAACTTTTTATCCTGAAATATTAGAAATTATTAATCAAGAAATGTTTTCAAAAGCCCAAGAAAAATTTAATATAAAATATACCGAAGTAAATTTTATTCCCCCAACACCAAGTGGTAAGCCTCAAATCATTCAGAATTTAATTACTCAAAAATTGGTTTCTTAAATTAATTGTTTTAAGAATTTGTTACTGAAGTAATTTGATTATATTAGTACTCTTTAAATGATAATCAATAGCTTATTAGAGGGCTTCATATTGCCTGTTGCAGATTTTTTTTCAGGAACAACCTTTGTTAAAGATTTAGGTTATTGGAGAAATATTGTAAACAATAGTAATGAAAACGAATTACAACAATTGCAAAAACAAAATTTACAATCTCTATTAAATCATACTATACAATCTATCCCTTTTTATCAAAAACAAAATATTCAATTAACCAATAATCCTTATGCAGATATAAAGCAATTCCCCATTATGCATAAAAATTTAATGAAAAATAATTTGCATGAATTACTTATATATGATAAAAATAAAATGGTTAGTGAAAAAAGCAGCGGATCATCTGGCATTCAAGGCGAAGTTTTTATGACGGTAAATGAAAGTAGAAAATATCAGGCTATACAAACTGCATTGTGGGAGTGGAGTGGGTATAAACTAGGATTACCTTTTTTACAAACGGGCATGACACTTAATAGAGGACTTTTAAAATCAATAAAAGATTTTTTGTTTCGGGTACAATATGTAAATGCTTACAATTTAAATAAAGAACAAATAATTAAAAATTTACACATTGCAAAAAAACGTAACTGCAAATATTTTGGCGGCTATGCTTCATCATTAAATGTATATGCACAAACTGCAATAGAAGAAAAAATTCATTTAAATCTTAATGGCGTTATTGCATGGGGAGATAAATTGTTTGAACATTATAAACACAATATTGCTAATGCATTTGGCAACCCAATACTTACAGAACTATATGGCACAACCGAAGGTTTTGTTATCAGTGCAACTTGCAAGTATGGCAACCATCATTTACTTACGCCGCAAACTTATATTGAATTGTTAGATAAGAATGGCAATGAAGTAAAACCAGGTGAAATAGGTTATGTAGTTACCACAAGGTTAGATGCACCAAGTTTTCCGTTGATAAGATACTATTTGGGAGATTTAGCCATTAAAGCTGATGAACATGAAAAATGCAAATGTGGAAGAGCCTTACCAATACTGAAAAAAATAATAGGCAGAGATACCGATATAATACATACACCAACAGGCAAAGCATTAATTGTACATTTTTTTACAGGGATATTTGAACATTTTAATGAAATAAAACAATTTAGAGTAATTCAAAAAACAAAAAACAATATTGAAATTGAATTCATTCCTTCTGAAACCTTTACCCAATTTACTTTAGAAAAAATAAAAGCCGAAATATACAAAAAGGCAGAAGAAGCCTTCCCTATAACATTTTCAGAGGTTTCTACCATTCCGGCAACAGCTTCCGGAAAGCCTCAAATCGTTCAAAATTTAATTGCAGAAAAAATAGTTTAAAGAAATAAATGAAATTCTTTAAAAAAATATCAAAAATTCTTGCACAGTAATTTACATACCCCTACCTTTGCAACCCCAACGTAAAAATTGGTTTTCGAATATGTCTCAACGAATCAGAATAAAATTACAGTCTTACGATCATAACTTGGTAGATAAATCTGCCGAGAAAATCGTAAAAACTGTACGCAGCACAGGTGCCGTAGTTACAGGACCCATTCCGCTTCCTACCAGAAAAAGAATATTCACTGTACTTCGCTCACCACACGTAAATAAAAAGAGTCGTGAACAATTCCAATTATGCACACACAAACGCTTATTGGATATTTACACATCCTCTTCACGTACGGTAGATGCACTAAGTAAATTAGATTTACCTTCTGGTGTTGAAGTTGAAATTAAAGCATAAAGCTTACAAGTTCTTTATAATCACCTACCAATCTTAAACGAAAAAGTAGCTCTGATACAAACTATTAAAATGCCATGAAAAATTCAAAAGAATTTAAAACATGGTAAACATATAAACAGGCCCTTCGAGGTTTGTTTACTACCGGTACTTCTACTCTCAATATTTTGAGAAACAAAAGAAAAGGTCGGCAGAAACAAAAGGATTGAATGAAGCAAATTCATCTGCTTCATGTCCTCATACCTCAGGCGGGCATAAACCGCAAAACGATGAAAGGTATTATTGGAAAAAAAATCGGGATGACCAGCATCTTTGCAGCCGATGGCAAGCAAACAGCTTGCACAATTATCGAAGCTGGTCCCAATGTTGTAACTCAGGTTAAAACTCAAGAAACAGACGGTTACACAGCACTTCAATTAGCATTTGGTGACAAAAAAGAAAAACATTCTGTAAAAGCAGAATTAAATCACTTTGCCAAAGCAAACACTGCACCTAAAAAATTTACAAAAGAATTTCGTAATTATTCAATAGAAAAAACTTTAGGCGAAACTATTACCGTAGATATTTTTGCTGAAGGAGACACTGTTGAAGTAGTAGGCACAACTAAAGGAAAAGGCTTTCAAGGCGTTGTAAAACGTCATGGATTTTCTGGCGTTGGAGAAGCTACTCACGGTCAACACGATCGTCAAAGAGCACCAGGTTCAATTGGTAACTCTTCCGATGCAAGCCGTGTATTTAAAGGTATGAGAATGGCAGGAAGAATGGGTGGAGATAGAGTAAAATTAAAAGGCTTGAAAGTGGTAAAAATTTTCCCTGAAAAAAACTATATACTAATTAGTGGTTCAGTTCCTGGCCATAACGGTTCTATTGTTTTAATTCAGAAGTAATCATAACTTAATTGAAAGAAAATGCAAGTAGATGTATTAAATATAAAAGGCGAAAAAACAGGCAGAGCGGTTGAGTTACCCGAAGAAATATTCGGTATTGAACCTAATGACCACGTTATTTATTTAGCTGTTAAACAATATTTAGCAGCACAACGCCAAGGTACACATAAAGTAAAAACCCGTGCAGAAGTACAAGGTGCAAGCCGTAAACTTCACAAACAAAAAGGCACAGGTGGTTCTCGTAAAGGGAACATTCGTAACCCTTTATACAAAGGCGGTGGTACTATTTTTGGGCCTAAACCACACGGTTATGAGTTTAAATTAAATCGTAAAGTAAAAGATTTAGCTAAAATATCAGCCCTTAGCTACAAAGCAAAAGATGCAGCAATAATGGTTGTTGAAGATTTAGCCTTAAACGCACCAAAAACCAAAGAAGTTGCGATAGCAATGAAAGGATTAAATGTTACCAATAAAAAAGCATTATTAATAATTGATAGCTATAATGATAATGTTTACTTAAGTACCCGCAATATTCCAAATATTGCAACTACTTTATTGGCAGACATTAATACTTACGACATCATGAATGCCGATGTATTGGTAATAACAGAAAATGCAGCAAAAATTTTCTCTGAAAACGAAGCAGCATAAGCAAAAAATTTAAAACGTTTCAACTAATATAAAATGAAACTTACAGAAGTATTAATAAAACCAATTTTAACTGAAAAGGCAAACGGCCAACAGGAAAAATTGCATCGTTATGCTTTTAAGGTAAATAAAAAAGCTAACAAATTAGAAATTAAAAAAGCAGTAGAAGAGTTTTACGGTGTAACAGTAACAAATGTAAATACTGCAGTGGCTCCGGGAAAAAATAAAACACGCTATACAAAAGCAGGGTTTATTCAAGGGGCAAAACCTTCTTACAAAAAAGCTTTTATTACAGTAGCAGAAGGTGAAACAATAGATTTATACGCAAATATTTAATTATAGCATGCGAAGCTGAAAATTTCGCAATAAAAAACTAAAGAAATGGCATTAAAAAAATACAAACCAATTACAGCCGGCACACGTTGGAAAATTGGAAATGCGTATGCAGAAATTACAACATCAACTCCTGAAAAGAGTTTATTAGAGCCGGTAAAAAAAACAGGTGGCCGTAATGCACAAGGTCGCAGATCAATGCGTTATATTGGTGGAGGGCACAAAAAGCACTACCGTATTATTGATTTTAAAAGAAATAAATATAATGTTGAAGCTACAGTAGTTTCAATAGAATACGATCCAAACCGTTCTGCATTTATTGCATTATTAAATTATGCCGATGGCGAAAAAAGATACATTTTAGCACCGCAAGGTTTACAAGTAGGTACTAAAGTAGTAAGTGGAGATGAAGTTGCACCAGAAATTGGTAACGCACTTCAAATGAAGAACATGCCTTTAGGTACAATGATTCACAACATTGAAATGCAACCGGGACAAGGTGGTAAATTAGTAAGAAGTGCAGGTGCTTCTGCTCAATTAGCCAACAAAGAAGAAAAATATGCTGTTTTAAAAATGCCAAGTGGTGAATTAAGAAAAATTTTAATTAACTGCTATGCAACAATAGGTGTTGTATCAAACAGCGATCATAACTTAGAAACAGCCGGTAAAGCAGGTGCAAATCGTTGGAAAGGCATTCGCCCCCGCAACCGAGGTGTGGCAATGAACCCTGTAGATCACCCAATGGGTGGTGGTGAAGGTAGAGCTTCAGGAGGCCATCCACGTTCTCGTACAGGAAAATATGCCAAAGGCGAAAAAACAAGAACAAAAGGAAAAGGTAGCGATAAATTAATTATTCAACGCCGCGACGGAAAAAAATTAACTAAGTAATTTAAAAGTTAAAATGGTTGCACCACAAGTTGTAGTGTAACAAATAAACAAAAGATGTATCTTTTATAAACTCTAAAAGTTACATCATAAATATAAAATAAACATGGCTCGTTCAATTAAAAAAGGACCTTATGTAGATGCTAACTTAGATGGGAAAGTGTCTGCTATTAATGAAGGAAAAACAAAAAAGGGTGTTATTAAAACATGGAGTAGAAGAAGCACAATTACTCCTGATTTTGTAGGACACACTTTTGCGGTACACAACGGAAACAAATTCATACCTGTTTATGTAACAGAATTTATGGTAGGTCATAAATTAGGTGAATTTGCACCAACAAGAAACTTTAAAGGACATTCAGGAAGCAAACAATAATCTTATTTGAAGTTTCAAATTTCAAATTTCAAATTGAATAAAAAATGGAAGCAGTAGCTAAATTAAATAATTATCCAACAGGGCCTCGTAAAATGCGTTTATTGGCAGATGTTATTCGTGGAATGGAAGTAGAGAAAGCTTTGGCTATTCTTGAATTTCACCCACAACACAATGCTGTACCTTTAGCTAAATTGCTAAAAAGTGCAATAAGCAATTGGGAACAAAAAAATAACGGTGCAAGTGCTGCAGATAGCAACCTTGTTGTAAAAACTGTTTTTGTAGATGGTGGCAGAATTTTAAAACGTATGCGTCCGGCACCACAAGGCCGCGGATACAGAGTTAAAAAACGCAGCAACCACGTAACATTAATTGTAGATTCTAAAAATTAATTGAAACCATAATATGGGTCAGAAAGCAAATCCAATTGGTAATAGGTTAGGTATCATCCGCGGATGGGACAGTAACTGGTTTGGCAGCAAAAATGATTTTGCAGGCAAATTGATTGAGGACAACAAAATCCGTACTTACCTTAATGCACGTATTAACAAAGGCGGCATCTCTAAAATTGTTATAGAGCGTACATTAGGAAAACTAATCGTTACCATACACACATCAAAACCAGGTATCATCATCGGTAAAGGTGGTGGTGAAGTTGACCGTGTAAAAGAAGAATTAAAAAAATTAACAGGTAAAGACGATGTTCAGATTAACATCTTAGAAATTCGTCGCCCTGAATTAGATGCAACTATTGTAGGCGATACTATTGCCCGCCAAATAGAAAACCGTATCAACTTTAAACGTGCCACCAAAATGGCTATAGCATCTACACTTCGTATGGGTGCAGAAGGTATTAAAGTAAAATTAAGCGGTCGTTTAGGCGGTGCAGAAATTGCCCGTAGCGAAGAATTTAAACAAGGTCGTGTTCCATTACATACTTTCCGTATGGATATTGATTATGCAAACGTATTTGCACAAACAGTTTACGGAAAAATTGGTATCAAAGTATGGATTTGTAAAGGTGAAGTATTAGGCAAACGTGAGCTAAATCCAAACTTTGTAAGCAAAAATGATGGTGGTGGAAACGATAGAAGAGAAAGAGGTGGAGACAGAGGAGAGAGAAGAGACAATAACCGTGGCGGAGGAAGAGACAATAACCGTGGCGGAGGAAGAGGAGGAAGAAATTAATTAGCACATTTTCAAACTTAGAACAATGTTACAGCCTAAAAGAAGCAAACATAGAAAACAGCAGAAAGGACGCATACGCGAAGTAGCAAAGCGTGGAACTTCAATTGCATTTGGTTCTTATGCTATAAAAGCTGTTGAACCAGTTTGGTTAACCAACAGACAAATTGAAGCTGCACGTCAGGCAATGACACGTGCCATGAAACGTGAAGGTAATGTATGGATACGCGTATTTCCCGACAAAATAATTACCCGCAAACCATTAGAAGTGAGAATGGGTAAAGGTAAAGGTAATCCCGAATTTTGGGCTGCCGTTGTAGAACCAGGTCGTATCATTTTTGAATGCGATGGTGTTACAGAAGAAACAGCAAAAGAAGCAATGCACTTAGCATCTCAAAAATTACCAATTAAAACAAAATTTATTGTTAGAAGAGATTTGCAAGCATAGCAAATATGATAACACAATAATGCCGGATTAATCCAAGCATTATAATTATCAAACTATCAAATTGAAAAAAATGGCAAACAAAAAATTCGACTTTAATAGAAGCTTAAAAGATATGAACGAAAACGATTTGAAAGCTCGTATTAAAGAAGATCAACTGAGATTAAAAAAACTTGAATTTGCACACGCAATTTCTCCATTGGAAAACCCAATGACAATTCGCGGTGTAAGAAAAGATATTGCCCGTTTACAAACGGAATTAAAAAAAAGAACATTGGCATAAACCAAATTTGATGATAAGATAACATCAACTCATCAAATTTCAAATTGAAAAAAATGGTTGAAAGAAATTTGCGTAAAACAAGAATTGGTGTTGTAACCAGCGACAAAATGGACAAAACTATTACCGTTGCTGTAGAAAGAAAAGTAAAACACCCTATCTACGGAAAATTCGTAAAGAAAACTACGAAATTCCATGCTCATGACGAGAAAAGTGAATGCGGCATTGGCGATGTTGTAAAAATTATGGAAACTCGCCCATTAAGCAAAACTAAACGTTGGAGATTAGTAGAAGTAGTAGAAAAAGCGAAATAAATTATTTCTAACCTGTTTATAAACAACAGGCAGTTTGAGGTTTGCGATTTGACTTCTTACATAAGAATGAAAATATCAAATCTGAAATTTCAAATTTCAAATTTTAAAAAGATGATACAGCAAGAAAGTAGGTTAAATGTAGCTGATAATAGTGGAGCCAAAGAAGTACTTTGTATTAAAGTACTAGGCAACAGCGGACAAGATTATGCCAAAATAGGAGACAAAATTGTTGTAACCGTAAAAGATGCAATACCAGCCGGAGGCATAAAAAAAGGAACAGTTTCTAAAGCAGTTATTGTACGTACCAAAAATAAATTACGTAGAAAAGACGGTTCATACATCCGCTTTGATGATAATGCAGTTGTATTATTAAACAATGCTGATGAGCCAAGAGGCACTCGTATTTTCGGGCCCGTTGCAAGAGAACTACGTGATAAAGGACACATGAAAATTATTTCATTAGCACCAGAAGTTCTATAAAATAATTAGCTAGTAACTAAAATATAATTTGTTTGAAATGCTCAAGGCTAAGCCAAGAGTTTTAAAGCTAAAAAAATGACTAACAGATTTAAACCCAAATTCAACATTAAAAAAGGTGATAATGTGGTTGTTATTACCGGAGACGATAAAGACTTAAAAAAGCCACGTAAAGTGCTACAAGTAATTGTTGATAAAGGGAGAATTGTAGTAGAAGGCGTAAACATTGTTACAAAACATACAAAACCTTCTGCTCAAAACACAAAAGGTGGTATTGTAAAAATAGAAGCACCAATAAACATATCAAACGTAATGTTATGGGATGCTAAAGCCAATGCAGCCACCAAAGTAAAACG
This sequence comes from Bacteroidota bacterium, assembly GCA_018267705.1. GTDB lineage: Bacteria > Bacteroidota > Bacteroidia > Chitinophagales > Chitinophagaceae > CW01. Next base: position 518,983 of record JAFDXX010000004.1, read on the forward strand.
TACCAGAGAAAACGGAAAATTAGTACGTGTAGCAAAAAAATCAGGAGAAGTAATTAAATAAAAACATGCTGTTCCGTTGGAAATGGAACAATAATAAATAAACTATGAGTACAGCAAAATATTCACCAAGGTTAGCAGATAAATACAAAAAAGATGTAGTACCTGCTTTAATGAAAAAATTTGCTTATAAAAGCATTATGCAAACACCTAAATTGGAGAAAATTTGCATCAATCGAGGTGTAAACGGTGCGGTAAACGATAAAAAATTAATTGATGTAGCCGTTGCAGAATTAGAGCAAATTACCGGACAAAAAGTAATTCCCACTACAAGTAAAAAAGATATCTCAAACTTTAAACTTCGTAAAGGAATGCCTATTGGTGCAAAAGTTACTTTACGCGGAGAAAAAATGTACGAATTTTTAGACAGATTAGTAAGTGTAGCATTGCCACGTGTACGTGACTTTAAAGGAATTAGTGATAAAGCATTTGATGGAAGAGGCAATTACACTTTAGGCGTAACCGAACAAATAATCTTCCCTGAAATAGATATTGATAAAGTGAGCAAGATAACAGGTATGGATATAACTTTTGTAACAACAGCAAAAAGTAACGATGAAGCTTACGAATTGTTGAAAGAGTTAGGAATGCCTTTCAAAAACATTAAAAACAATTAATTAGAAATAGCATGGCAAAAAAATCAATAGTTGCCCGTCAGGCCAAACGTGAAGCATTGGTTGAAAAATATGCTGAAAAAAGAACAGCATTAAAAGCAGCAGGAGATTACGCAGCTTTAGATAAACTACCTAAAAATGCATCTCCGGTACGTTTAAAAAACCGTTGCCAACTTACAGGCAGACCTAAAGGATACATGAGATTTTTTGGTTTGTCCAGAATAATGTTCCGCGACATGGCATTAAATGGTAAAATACCAGGTGTAAAAAAAGCAAGCTGGTAATTAACAAACTATAACTTCCCGACGTGTCGGGATGCATAGAAACAATATTTAGAACTGATTTTAATTATAACACAATGGTAACTGATCCTATTGCAGATTTTTTAACAAGGGTTCGCAACGCACAAATGGCGGGTCACAGAATAGTAGAAATACCTGCTTCTAATTTAAAGAAAAGAATTACAGAAATTTTGTACGAACAAGGCTACATCTTAAAATACAAATTTGAAGATGACAGCAAACAAGGTATAATTAAAATTGCATTGAAATACGATGCAGTTACAAAACAACCTGCTATTCGTTCTTTAGAAAGAGTTAGCCGCCCCGGTTTACGTACTTATGCAAAACCAACCGAAATTAAAAGAGTAATTAACGGATTAGGTATTGCAATCATCAGTACATCAAAAGGCGTATTAACCGATAAGCAAGCAAAAGTGCAAAATGTTGGCGGAGAAGTTCTTTGCTACATTAGCTAATTATAAAATAGGATACATGATAATGGTATCATATTAAAAAAATAACGATGACAATTAAGCCTTCTGTACGGGGCTGAACACATCAAAACATTATCAAAACATAAATTATAGAAATATCAAATTAAAATTATGTCTCGTATAGGAAAACAACCCATTACAGTTCCAAACGGAGTTACCGTTACAGTTGGAGCCGATAATGTAGTTACAGTGAAAGGATCAAAAGGAGAATTAAAACAAGTAATTGACCGCGATATTAAAATTGAAGTAAAAGATAATACCGTTTTAATAACTCGTCCAACAGATCAAATACGCCACCGTGCAATGCATGGTTTGTATAGAGCTTTAATTGCAAACTTAGTTAAAGGAGTAACCGAAGGATACAAAAAAGAATTAGAATTGGTAGGGGTGGGTTTTAAAGCAGCAAACACCGGAAATATATTAGATCTTTCTTTAGGTTATTCTCACAATATAATTTTTGAAATACCCAAAGAATTAAAAGTTGCAACTGCTACCGAAAAAGGTAAAAATCCATTAATTACTTTAGAAGGTACAGATAAGCAATTATTAGGTCAGGTAGCTGCTAAGCTAAGAAGCTTACGTAAACCTGAACCATACAAAGGAAAAGGTGTTAAATACACTGAAGAAGTATTAAGAAGAAAAGCAGGAAAAGCTGCAGGTAAATAATAAGATTTGAAAATATTCTTCCGGCAGCATCGGAAGAAACAAACAGCATACAATGAATACTAAATCTGAACAAAGGCAAAAAATAAAATACCGCATTCGTAAAAAAATTAGCGGCACTGCTTCAAAACCGAGATTATCTGTTTACAGAAGCAATGCAGAAATTTATGCCCAATTAATTGATGATGTAACAGGTGTTACATTAGCATCAGCATCTTCAAAAGATAAAAATATTGCTGCACAAAAAGTAAATAAAACCGAAAAATCTAAATTAGTTGGCGGTGCAGTTGCTCAAAAAGCAATTGAATTAGGTTTATCGGCAGTAGTTTTTGATCGTGGAGGAAACTTATATCACGGTCGTGTTAAAGCAGTAGCAGAAGGTGCAAGAGAGGGAGGATTGAAATTCTAATTAAAAAATATTAATTTTTTAGATAATGTCTAAAGTAGTTGAAAAAATAAAAGCAAGTGGCGATGTTGAGTTAAAAGAAAAAGTAGTTGCCATAAACCGTGTAGTAAAAACTACAAAAGGTGGACGTACATTCTCATTCTCTGCCTTAGTGGTTGTAGGTAATGAAAACGGAGTTGTTGGACAAGGCTTAGGTAAAGCAAAAGAAGTACAAGAAGCTATTACAAAAGGCATTGAAGATGCTAAAAAGAACTTAGTAAAAGTTCCTATTATGCATGGTACAATACCTCACGAACAATGGTCAAAAGCAGGTGCTGCAAAGGTTTTAATTAAACCTGCTGCACATGGTGCCGGCGTAATTGCAGGGGGTAGTATGCGTGCAGTTTTAGAAAGTGCAGGTATTACAGACGTATTAGCTAAAAGTCTTGGTTCTGCTAATCCTCATAACGTGGTTAAAGCAACTATTAAAGCTTTAACTTCTTTAAGAGAGCCGGTACAAGTTGCTAAAACACGCCATTTAAAATTGAGCAAAGTTTTTAACGGATAAAAATATGAACGCAAAATTTCATATTTTAAATTAATTACACATGAAGAAGATAAAAATAACTTTAGTAAAAAGCCCTATTGATAGACCTCAACGCCAAAAGTTGACGTTACAAGCTTTAGGCTTAAATAAAACCAACTCTTCAAAAGAAGTAGAAGCTACTCCACAAATTTTAGGAATGGTTAATAAAGTAAACCATTTAGTAAAAGTTGAAGAATTAGCTTAATTGAATTTCTAATTTGAATTTCAAATTTTAAATAATTGCGAGGGGCGATTTTCCCGTAAGTACAAAATCAAAAAAACAAAATGAAACTACACACTCTCAAACCGGCAGAAGGTTCTACACACAAAGAAAAAAGATTAGGTCGTGGTGAAGCAAGCGGTAAAGGCGGCACTTCTACAAAAGGTAATAAAGGTAGCCAAAGCCGTGCAGGTTATCAACGTAAAAATGCTCACGAAGGTGGTCAAATGCCTATTCAACGTCGTATTCCTAAACGTGGTTTTAAAAACCCCGGAAGAGTTGAATATGTTGTATTTAATTTAGGACAGATAGAACAACTTCAAGAAAAATATTCTTTCAATGAATTTTCTCTTGAAAACTTATATATTAACGGGTTAATTAACCGAACAGCCAAAGTGAAAATATTAGCAACAGGCGAACTCAAAACAAAACTTGCTTTCAAAGTACACGCAATAAGCGAGAAAGCTAAGTTAGCAATTGAAGCAGCCGGCGGCAGTGTTGAAATTGTAAAGTAAATTCTGCTAAATTGCACGGTGCATCAGCGATGCACCTTTTTGGTTTATAGGCATTAACTTTTCAAAGAAACATCAGTGAAAAAACTAATTCAAACTTTTAAAAATATTTGGGCAATTGAAGAGTTGCGTCAAAAAATTTCTGTTACATTAATTTTAATTTTAATATACAGATTAGGCTCGCATATTACTTTGCCCGGTATTAATCCTAACTTATTAGATCAAGCTAAACTTAATTCTTCCGATAAAGGATTACTTGGTTTATTTAACAGTTTTGCAGGTGGTGCATTTACGCAAGCATCTATTTTAGCTTTAGGTATTATGCCTTATATTTCTGCATCTATCTTTATGCAATTGATGACTATTTTAGTTCCTCAATTACAAAAAATTCAAAAAGAAGGAGAGAGTGGCAGAAAAAAAATTAACCAATGGACACGTTACTTAACCGTTATTGTAACTGCATTTCAGGCATCGGCCTATATTGCTTATTTAACTAATCCTCAAGGTGGTTATGCAGCAGCCATAATGTTAGATACAACTTTATTTACTTTCACTACTATTATTACTTTAACTGCAGGAACTTTATTTGTAATGTGGTTGGGTGAAAAAATTCAAGATAAAGGTTTGGGTAATGGTACTTCAATAATAATTATGGTAGGTATTTTAAGCCGTTTACCACAAAGTATTATTCAAGAGTTTTCTACCAAACAACAAAAAGGTGGCGGAGGCTTAATTATATTTTTGCTTGAAATAGCTGTATTAATTGGTGTAATTGTAGGTTTAATTGTTTTAGTACAAGGGGTAAGAAAAATACCTGTAAACTATGCAAAACAAATTATTGGTAACCGACAATTTGGTGGTGCAAGACAATTTCTTCCTGTTAAAGTAAATAGTGCAGGTGTAATGCCAATTATTTTTGCACAAGCAATTATGTTTTTGCCAACCTTGGTATCATTTACTAAAATTGATTCTGCACAAGGCATTGTAAAAATATTTAATGATCAAACAAATGGATGGTACATGCTTATCTATTCATTTATGACCATAGGATTTACATTCTTATATACAGCTTTAATTTTTAATCCGAAACAAATAGGCGAAGATTTGAAACGCAATAATGGTTTTATTCCCGGTGTAAAACCAGGGCAACCAACTGCAGATTATATTGGATCTATAATGGATAGAATTACATTACCCGGAGCTATTTTATTAGCAATTGTTGGTATTCTTCCAGGATTAATGAATACTTCTTACGGAAGTTTTAAATTTGTTTCCACACAAGGTTTTAGCACATTTTTTGGAGGAACAAGTTTATTAATTATGGTAGGTGTAATATTAGACACATTGCAACAAATTGAAACCTATTTATTAATGCGTCAATACGATGGATTAATGAATAATGGCCGTATGCAAGGAAGACAAACAAGTATGCCAACCAGTAGCGTTATTTAATTTTTTAATGAGTGAATAAACTAGAACCTGCCGAAATTATAAGGCAGGTTTTTTAATTTAGTAGAAAAATTGAGCATACAAAAAAGCATATAATAATATATTTTAAAAATTAATGCGAAGACCCAACGGTATGATGATTTGTAAAACAGAAACAGAAATTGCTTTAATGAAAGAAGCAGCAACTTTAGTAAGTAAAACTTTAACTGAAGTTGCTAAAATATTAAAACCGGGCATTACAACTATGCAACTTGATACTTTGTGTGCTACTTTTGTAAAAGACCATAAAGCTATTCCTTCATTTTTTAATTATAATGGTTACCCGCATAATATTTGTGCAAGCGTTAATGATGTTGTGGTACATGGCTTTCCTACCAATACTGCACTAAAAGAAGGAGATGTAGTTTCAATTGATATGGGTGTTATTTTAAATGGCTGGCATGGAGACCATGCATATACTTTTATTTTGGGTGAAGTAAGCAACGAAATAAAACAATTGGTTAAAATAACTAAAGAGAGTTTATACAAAGGCATTGAGAAAGCAATTGTAAACAACAGAGTAGGAGACATAGCTTTTGCTATTCAAGAACATACTGAAAAAAAATATGGATATGGTGTAGTAAGAGAATTAGTAGGCCATGGCTTAGGACGAAATTTACATGAAGACCCACAAGTACCTAATTATGGTAAACGCGGCAGTGGAGTTAAATTAAAAGATAATTTAGTGTTAGCAATAGAGCCTATGATTAATTTAGGAACTAAAGATGTTTTTACCGATAATGATGGATGGACAGTTAGAACAAAAGATGGAAAAGTATCTGTACATTTTGAACACGATGTTTGTGTAAAGAAGAATAAAGCTTTAATATTATCTGATTACAGTATTATTGAAACTGCTGAAAAAGCAAATTCAAACCTGAATACTTCATATTATTAAATATCAACTAAACAATAAAGAAAAGTCAAAATATTTATTTTGGCTTTTTTAATTTTAAATGTGAATCAACAAAAAACTTTAGTAGTAATTGGTGGTGGAGCAGCAGGTTTTTTTTGTGCTGTAAACGCAGCAAAAATGAATACTGCTTTACGTGTAATTATTGTAGAAAAAACTAATAAAATACTAAGTAAAGTTAGAATAAGTGGTGGGGGAAGATGTAATGTAACCCATGCCTGCTTTGATTTACAAGAGCTAAGCAAAAAATATCCGAGAGGGCAAAACTTTTTAAAAAAAGCATTTCATTGGTTTAATACAAAACATACTATTAATTGGTTTAAAGAAAGAGGCGTTGAATTAAAAACAGAATCAGATGGCAGAATGTTTCCTATAACTAACACTTCTGAAACAATTATTGAGTGTTTATTAAAAGAAGCAAATAAATATAAAGTTGAAATTTTATTAAATAGAAGTGTTGAAAAAATTGATGTACTGCAAAATAATAATCAATTCAAATTAAACTTTTCAAACACAGAATGTATACTTGCCAATTTTGTTTGCATTGCAACAGGGGGTTACCCCAAAGCAACAATGTTTAATTGGTTACTTGCAATTAACCATACTATTAGCAAACCCTTACCATCATTATTTACTTTTAATATACCTAACAACAAAATTGTAGCATTAATGGGTATTAGTGTTGATGCTGCAACAGTAAAAATTAACGGAACAAAATTAATAAGTGAAGGTCCATTATTAATTACACATTGGGGTATGAGTGGGCCTGCAATATTAAAATTATCTGCATTTGCTGCAATAGAACTTGCTGCAATGAATTATAATTTTTCTATAAGTGTAAATTGGCTTCCTACTTATAATGATCAATCTTTAAAAAATGAATGGTTGTTGCTGAGAAAAAGAATGAGCTCGCAAAAAATGAGTTATAAAAACCCTTTTCAATTACCTAACAGATTGTGGCAATATTTTTTAGATGAATGTGAGATAAACGATAATATTAGATGGAGCGATGTAACAGCTACTCAACAAAATAAACTTATTAAAACCCTTACTGCACAAGAGTTTTGTGTAAAAGGTAAAACTACTTTTAAAGAAGAATTTGTAACATGCGGGGGAATAAAATTAAATGAGGTTGATGTAAATACAATGCAAAGTAAAATTATACCTCATTTATTTTTTGCAGGTGAAATTTTAGATATTGATGGAATAACCGGAGGTTTTAATTTTCAAAATGCATGGACAACAGCATATATTGCTGCTAAATCAATTGCAGTATTTTCGGTTTAAATTTTATTAAAACGGGAAACTAATTTTGCCCATACTAACTGAGGGTATGTTTTTTCCATAGTTTGTTGTACCTCCACAAACTGCTTCATTGGCAAGTGTAGCAAATAGTATAGCCTCTTTTGCATCAGGATTAATACCAAATTCATTCATATCTTTTATAATGCAATTATTTAATTGTTGTTTAATATGTTGCATTAATAACGTATTATGCTTACCACCGCCACTTGTATACAAAACAAAATGTTTGTTGTTTATTATTTTTTTTATGGCATTGGTTATTGTTATTGCAGTAAATATGTTTAAGGTAGCCATTACATCTGCATGACTAATTGCTGTGATACCTGCACTTGCTTTTGCTGCTGCAACATATTCTAAATTAAATAATTCAGGACCTGTTGTTTTAGGAAGTGGTTTTTCAAAAAAATCATTTGCAATTAATGCATTTAAAAATGGTTCGTTGATGCTTCCTTGTTGGGCAATTAATGAGTTTTCATCAAAAAATTTCCCTTCAAAATTTTGTTGTACATAAGCATCCATTAATGTATTACCCGGTCCGGTATCGGTACTCATAATTTTATCTGCATCTAAATCTTCAGACAAAAAAGTAAAATTAGCAATACCGCCAATATTAAGCATAATGCGGTTTTCGCCGGGTTTACTAAATAATAAATAATCACCATACATAGCTAATGGTGCACCTTCTCCGCCTGCTGCAATATGTTTTTGCCTAAAATCACTGATAGTTATAATACCTGTTTTAACAGCTAAATGGTCACCATCTCCAATTTGTAAAGTTCCATTACCATACATGTTGTGTTGGTGTAAAAATTTTGGAGCATGATAAATTGATTGTCCATGACTGGCAATTAAATCAATAGCATTGGTAGCAATATTATTTTTTGAAAGAAAATTGTGAATGATTGTAGCATGTTGTTCTGCAATCCATTCATTTAATAAACAAACTTTTTCTAAATCAACTTGTCTTTTACTGAAAATAGATTTTACTGATTGTTTAAATTGATTATTGTAAGGTACTGTTTCAAAATGTGTTAATATAATTTTAGTTGATGACCCGCTATTTCTGAATTTACATAAAGCAATATCTAAACCATCTAACGAAGTACCACTCATTAAACCAATAATGGTACGTTCTTCTTTTAAGCCAATATTGTATAGTTGTTGAATATTTTTATTCATATTATTCAATAATTTTTAGAATTACTGCATATACTTTTTCTAATTCATTTTCTGTGATGCAATAGGGAGGCATTATATAAACTGTATTTCCTAAAGGACGAATGTAAACACCCATCTGCATTGCTTTTTGTGTAATAGTAGTTGAAATGTTGTTAAGATATTCATCTTTACCTTTAACTATTTCAAAGGCAACAATTGTACCCAATGTTCTTATGTTTTTTATAGTATTGTTTTTGCTTTGTAAAAGTATATTTGCGAATAAAATATTTTTATCATTAATCCATTTTATTTTATTCAAACATTCTTCATTCAGTAATAAATCTAAACTTGCCAATGCTGTTGTACATGCCAATGGATTAGCTGTAAAAGAATGACCGTGAAAAAAAGTTTTCAATTTATCATCTGTAACATAAGCATTATATATATCTGCTGTACAAGCTGTAACACCTAAAGCCATTGTGCCGCCAGTTAAACCTTTGCTTAAGCAAATTATATCTGGTTTAATTGTAATGTATTCGCTTGCAAATAATTTCCCTGTTCTGCCAAAACCTGTCATTACTTCATCTGCAATGCAAATAATATGGTGCTCTTTTACAGTTGAAAGAATTTTATTTAATAATTGGGCATTATACATTTTAATACCACCTGCACCTTGTACTAAAGGTTCATAAATAAATGCAGCAATTTCATTGGCATGTTGTTGTATGGTTAATTGTATTGCTTCAATATTTTCTTCTGTAGGCGTATCTATAAATATTACTTCGAATAATAAATTATGAAAAGCCAATGTAAAAACACTTCTATCACTAACACTCATAGCACCAAATGTATCTCCATGATAACTGTTGTTAAATGCAAGAATTTTGTTGCGTGCATATTGAGTTGTTTTATTTCCATTTTCTTGTTTATTCCACCAATATTGAATTGCCATTTTTAAAGCCACTTCTGTAGATGTACTACCATTATCACTATAAAAAATTTTTGAAAAAACACCGGGAAGAATGGATAATAATTTTTCTGCTAATGTAATAGCAGGTTTGTGTGTAAAGCCTGCAAAAATAACTTGTTCAAGCTGTAATGCTTGCTGGTAAAGCTTTTCAGCAATATATGTATTTGAGTGTCCATGTAAAGTTACCCACCAACTGCTTATTGCATCAATATATTCATTCCCATCCTCATCAATTAATAAACTATTTATTCCTTTTGTAATAGGAATGGGTGGCAACATATTTTTTTGTTGTGTGAATGGATGCCAAATTACTTTTTTATCTCTTTCTGTTAAGGTCATGAAGCAAATGTATAAGTTACCAATTTTTTAATTTTTTATTCTCGGCTGTATGTGTTCTAATCATTGTACCATAATCCCATTGTTTAGCTAAAGCATTTATTGCCATGGCAATTCGTTTACTTTTTGTTTCAATGGTTTTAGCACTTTCAATCCATTTGCTAAAATAATTTTGATGCCCTTGAGGTAATTTTTTAAAGAAGCTATAAGCTTTTGGTTCATCATTTAGGCATTCAATAAATTCTTTATTTAACTCATAGCCTTTTTTATCTTCTTTTAATTGTACTTTTATTTTATCACCTTTTATTTTTTTAATGCCTTTTCGCATGCTTGCATTAATTGCCATAATAAAAGTTCCATCTCCCATTGGCAATAAGGCTACACCTTGAAATTCAAACTCATCTAATTTCCCTTTTACTCTAAAACTTTTTTTATTATTGGGTTTTAATTGTTGAGCAATAGTTTCAGAAATTTCAATATATGTCCAACCGGTTTTTTCACCTTGTTTATCAAATTTTTTTAGAATGGTTGAAAACTGGATCATTATTGTTGAATGAATTTTATGTTACGAATTATGCCATTATATTTTGATCTTTTTAATGGCGAATATTTAAAAATTTTTTTAAAGCTTTCTTCACTTATTGCTTCCCATTCTTTTGTAGATAAGTTTAATATTTCAGGTATTGGTGTAAAATCTGTATCTGTATTAGGTTTGCTGAATCTGTTCCAAGGGCATACATCTTGACAAACATCGCATCCAAACATCCAATTGTTAAACTTATCTTTCATTTCATTAGGCAATAATTCATCTTTCAATTCAATAGTAAAATAAGAAATACATTTACTGCCATTAATTGTTTTATTTGGAAGAATGGCATTGGTTGGACAACTGTCTATACACTTAGTACAAGAACCACAATAATCTTTTGCATAAGGATCATCATAATTTAATTGAATATCTACAATTAGTGTAGCAATAAAATAAAATGAACCGCTTTGTTTTGTAATTAAATTTCCATTTTTTCCCACCCAACCTAAACCACTTTTTACAGCCCATGCCCTTTCTAATACAGGTGCACTATCTACAAAACCTCTTCCCGTTATCTCACCAATTTGTGTATTTAGCTCAAATAAAAATTCATGTAATTTATCTTTAATAATAAAATGATAATCTTTTCCGTAAGCATACTTTGCAATATGCGGTGTATTTGTTTTTTGTTGCTCTGTAGGAAAATAATTTTGCATTAAAGTAATTACACTTTTTGCACCCGGCACTAATTTTTGCGGATTAATTCGTAAATCAAAATGATTTTCCATGTATTTCATTTTTCCATGAAACCCTTTCTGTAACCAATTTTCAAGCCTTTTTGCGTCTTCGTTTAATGGAGTAGCTTTAGCAATGCCGCAATAATTAAAACCTAATTGCTGTGCAATGTTTTTTACAATTTTTGTATGTGCAGAAATTAATTCCAACTTTATTCTTTATGCTTACTATCAATAAAAATTGTTACAGGACCATCATTCAACAAACTTACTTTCATATCTGCACCAAAAATTCCAGTTTGTATTTTTTTGTTTAAATCATTTTCTAATTGCTGAATAATTTGGTTATACAAAGGAATAGCGATATTGGGTTTACTTGCTTTTATGTATGAAGGTCTGTTTCCTTTTTTAGTGGCAGCATGTAAAGTAAATTGACTTATTAATAAAATATCTCCATTATTATCTAAAATACTTTTATTCATTACACCATTTTCATCATTAAAAATTCTAATGTTTACAATTTTATTACTTAACCAAATAATATCATCAGTTGTATCTGTATCTTCAATTCCTACAAAAATTAATAATCCGTTTTTAATTGCACCCACTATGTTATCCTCAACAACAACCGAAGCATGTGTAACACGTTGTATAAGAACACGCATGTTTTATAGTATTTTTATGCAATGAAGATAGATATTACCTCTGAAATAATTTTTAAAACTGCACGTAGTGGCGGTAAAGGTGGACAAAACGTAAACAAAGTTGAAACTATGGTTGAAGGTAGATGGAATATAGCTACATCAAGCATTGTAAATAATGAACAAAAAATAGTTATTACCAAAAAGTTGGCTAACCGAATTACTTTAGATGGATTTTTATTAATAAAATCGCAAGAGAGCAGAACACAATTAGGAAATAAAAATTTAGTAATAAAGAAAATGAATGAGTTGGTAAATATTGCATTAATAAAAAAGAAAAGTAGAATTGCAACAAAAATTTCTGCAGCATCAAAAGAAAAAAGAATAGACACAAAAAAACGAAATGCTTTTAATAAATTAGGAAGAAAAAAAGTTAATCCGAACGATTTTTAAATACAAACTTTTTCTATTCTTTATATGAAAATTTATGCTACTATATTTTTTATAATTGCACTTATTTTTTTAAGTGTTGCATGGACAAATAATTTATTTAAGCCAACTCCATTAAAATTTGTTATTCCCAAAAATTGGCCATTACCTGTGTATGATTTTAAAAACAATCCATTAACTAAAGAAGGCTTTGAATTGGGCAGAATTTTATTTTATGATGAAATATTAAGTAAAGATTCAACCATTAGTTGTGCAAGTTGTCATCAGCAGTTTGTGGCTTTTACAACGTATGCACACAACCTTAGCCATGGTATTAATAATTCTTTTACAACCCGTAATGCACCTGCATTACAAAACTTGGCTTGGCAAAATAATTTCATGTGGGATGGTCGTATTCATCATTTAGATATGCAGCCCATAATACCCATTACTGCACAAAATGAAATGGGCGAAACAATGCAGAATGTTATTACTAAACTAAACAGAAATAAACAATACAAGTTAATGTTTAAAGCTGCTTTTGGAGATGAAACCATCAATACGCAACGCATTACAAAAGCTATTAGTCAGTTTGTTATAATGTTGGTTAGCAATAATAGTAAGTACGATAAAGTAATGAGAGGAGAAACAACATTTATTCTTCCAGAAAAATTAGGTTATGAAATTTTTAAACAAAAATGTGTTACATGCCATAAAGAACCTTTTTTTACTGATTTTAGTTTTAGAAATAATGGCATAACTGCCGATAGCAGTTTAAATGATTTTGGAAGAATGGCAATCACAAACAATAAAAACGATTCTTTAAAGTTTAGGGTACCATCACTTAGAAATGTTGCTGTTACTGCACCTTATGGGCACGACGGAAGATTTTTTTCTTTAATGAATGTGTTTGAACATTATAGAAAAAATATGAAAGTAATGCAAAATACCGACAGTTTACTTCAACACAAAATGCCTTTAACCAATTACGAAATTGGACAACTAACCGCATTTCTTTATACACTTACCGATTCTACTTTTTTAAATAATGCAATGTTTACTCCGCCGAGTTATCATATTGCTCCTAACTTTACACACAATCATTAATAACGTATTTTTATTTTTTGTTTTATTATATAAATGAGCATTAAAAAATTAGCAGGACAAACCATGTATTACGGCCTTAGCACTATTGCTGCTAGGTTTATTAATTACTTGCTCACACCTTATTTAACAGTTGTTTTAACTAAAGAAGATTATGGAAGAATGGGTGCAGTATATGCCATGATTCCTATGTTTAATATTATTTTCACTTACGGAATGGAAACTGCATACTTCCGTTTTATTCAAAAAAAAGAAAGAGAAGAAAGCATTAACAGCACCATTACTATTTCATTATTGTGCAGCACTATTTTACTGTTTGGTCTAACATGGTATTATCAAAGTGCATTGGCAGATATTGCTTCATTAAAAGAGTTTCCTAAACTTATTCAATTAAGCATTGTTATCATTGCTTTAGATGCACTTTCAACCATTCCTTTTGCACGTATAAGAAATGAAGGAAGGCCCATTCTTTTTGCATTCATAAAAATTATTGGCATTATTCTTAATGTATTAATAACTATTTTCTTTTTAAGTTATTGTAGGCAATACATTCAAAAAAATCCTAATTCATTTTTACAATATTTCTATTCACCCAATACCAATCCGGTATATTATATCTTATTGGCAAATGTTCTTCAATCTGCTTTTACATTATTGCTTTTAAGTAAATGGATATTTCCAAAAAAATGGAAATTTGATTTTTCATTATGGAAAGAAATGATGCTCTATGCCTTGCCCATGCTTGTTGCAGGTTTAGGAGGTATGATTAATGAAACCTTTGACAGGCTTATGTTAGGCTGGTGGTTACCTTCTAATTATGATTTTGATGAGCAACGCGGTATTTACAATGCATGTTATAAACTTTCTATTCTTATAACATTATTTGTTCAGGCATTTCGTATGGGTGCAGAGCCTTTCTTTTTTAAACAAGCCGAAGGTAATAACCCGCAAAAAGTATATGCACGTGTAATGAAATTTTTTGTAATTACTATTTGCATTATGTTTTTAGTAGTAGCATTATACATTCCCATTTGGAAACATTTTATTGCCTCTAAACATTGGGAAGGTTTACATGTAGTACCTATATTATTATTAGCTAATATGTTTTTAGGTATTTATTACAATCTAAGTATTTGGTATAAACTAAGTAATAAAACTACAGCAGGTGCAACCATAACCATTATTGGTGCAACCATAACTATTATTGTTAATTATATTTTCATTCCACAGTTTAGCTATACAGCTTGTGCATGGGCTACATTTTTATGCTATTTTTCTATGATGGTAATTAGTTTTATTTGGGGGCAAAAACATTATCGCATTCCCTATGCCACAAAAAAATTAGTAGCCTATTTAATTATAGTGGTATTATTATTTTTAATTCATAAAACGGTCATTCACTTTTATAATCATATAATATTTAGCTTATTGTTTGCCACTTGTTTGCTTACTGCATTTATTTGGTTTATTCTTCAAGTAGAAAAAAAAGAATTTAAAAAAATGCCCATAATTGGTAAATATTTGTAAGCAAGCTTTTGTAGTTATGGCATCGCTTGTTGTGTCACTCACTTGTACATTCTGTTTTCATAGCAGCAACTCTTCACTTTTCTTTACTATTATCAATATGCCAATTCTGTTATCTTTGCCCACATTATAATAAATAATATGTTGAAAGCAAGGAATGTAATTTTAATGATAGCAGCCGTTATTATTGCCGACCAATGTCTCAAATTTTATATAAAACTCAACTACTTTGCCGGAGAAGAGCATAATGTTTTAGGCAATTGGTTTAGACTGCATTTTGTAGAAAACGAAGGAATGGCCTGGGGCTGGAAATTTGGTGGAGGCTTTGGTAAAATTGCATTAACACTTTTTAGATTAGTTGCTGTTATTTGGGGAAGTTTTTTATTAAAAGATTTTATTAAGAAAAAATATCATAAAGGATTTATTATTTGTGCTGCATTAATTTATGCAGGTGCATTAGGAAATTTGTTAGACAGTATGTTTTATGGTTTATTCTTTGATTACAGTGATCCGTTTACACAAAACGTTGCTAAATTGGTTCCCTTTGGTACAGGCTATACAAGTTTTTTACATGGAAGAGTAGTTGATATGCTTTACTTCCCGTTAATCAATTCTAATTATCCAAGTTGGGTTCCTTTTGTTGGAGGAGATAAATTTGAATTCTTTGCTCCGGTGTTTAATATTGCCGATGCTTCTATTTCGGTTGGTGTTATTACCTTATTAATTTTTCAAAACAAATTCTTTAAAAAAGAAACAACAAAGCCTGTAGCAAATGTTTAAGATAATGAATAAATTATCCTAATATTTTTCTTCTTATTATTCTTTAATGCACATATAAAACTTCAACAATAACTAATGTATTTCTAAAAAAAACATTGCAGTTTTACTATAAACCTATTAGATTTACACAAACAAAACTAACAATATGACTGATGCATTAAATGAGTTTGAAGAAAAAAAACTCCCTTCAACTTTAAACGTATTAACTATTCTAACTATTATTGGTTGTGCAATTGGTTTACTTGGCGGGTTTTGGCAATTTGCTACTGCCGATAAAAATGTTGCACAAATTGAATCAGTACTTAACAACCCTACCCAATACAATGCACTACCCGATTTTGCCAAAAAATTTATGAGCCCCGAAGCTTTAGAAAATGCCAAACTGGTTGCTGCAAATAAAGTTCCTATTCTTGCACTTAATTTAATTGGTTGCGTATTGTGCTTTGTGGGTGCGTTGCAAATGCGTAAATACAAAATGCAAGGTTTTTATTATTGGTTAGTAGGCGAGGTAGTACCTGTAATTGGCGGATTTATTTTTATGGGTAATGCTATGACAAAAGGTTGGGGTTTATTAGGATTAGTTATTCCATTAGTTTTTATTTTTCTATACACAGCACAACGAAAACATTTAACTGAAAAATAAAATTTATTAAAGCATCGTTTTAAACGGTGCTTTTTTTTTACACTTATCTTTATTGCATGTTATCTATTTGTTTACACAATATTATTTTTAGAGCTTATCACGGTTTGTATGAAGAAGAGAAAATGAATGGTAATAATTTTGAGGTAAATGTTGAAATAAAATATCATCCTGCAGAAAAAATTATTCAATCTATTGAGCATACTATTAATTACGAAACCGTTTTTAATTTAGTGGAAGCAAGAATGAAAATTGCTACACCATTATTAGAAACCGTTGCAATGGAAATAGCAGAAAAAATTCTACAACATTTTAATTTAGCAGAAGAAATATTTATTTCCATAAAAAAACTGCATCCGCCTATTCCTAATTTAAAAGGAAGTGTAGGCATTAATTATTCATTAAAAAGAAATGAAATATGAAATTGAAGTGGTTAATAATTTTATTATTTACTCCTTTTGTTTTGTTGGCTCAAGATGCTGCACAGTTAATGAAAGAAGCCATTAATTTTGAATATCAATTTAAAGAAACAGAAGCATTAGCAAAATACAAACAGATTTTAATAAATGAACCTAACAACATGAAAGCCTTATTAAAATCAACAGAATTAAGTTGCTCAACCGGTGAAAGATTGCCCATTAAAAATGATAAACGTTTAACTTTTGAATCAGCTTTATCTTATGCAAAAAGAATGTTAGCAATAGATAGCAACAATGCAAATAGTTATTATGCAATGGCATTGGCCAATAGTAAAATGGCAGAAATAGAAACTGAAAATAAAAAAATAATTGCTTTTATACGCGATGTGAAAATTAATGCAGATATAGCTTTAAAGCTAAATCCAAATCATGCAATGGCTAATTTTATTGAAGGAAAATGGCAGTATGATATGATAAATTACAATTGGTTAAAAAAACTTGCAGCTAAAACTTTATATGGCGGTTTAGCAGAACCAAGTTTAGATAATGCTATACAATATTTAGAAAAATGCAAAAGCATAGAACCTTATTTTGTATTGAATAGTTTAATACTTGCAAAAGCATACCGCGATAATAATAATCCTGCAAAAGCAATTGAAACTTTGCAGCAAACAATTAAACTTCCAACACGAACAATAGATGACCCTGCTTATAAAGCAGAAGCACAAAAACTTTTAGATGCATTACAATAACCCCAAGTAATTTTATTGTACTGTTATTTTGGTTAATGTATTTAAATAATCTTCATTCACAGTAGCACCAATACCGGGTGTTTCATCTAACAATAATTTCATACCGTTATATTTTACACCACCAATTACAGGATCAACTTTATGACCAAGTAAACAAGTGTCTAAATCATAAAATTGAATGTTGTGTTTTGCCATTGCAAAATGTACTTTGGCAGTTAAGGCTACTCTGCTTTCTAGCATACCTCCCATCATACAAGGGATATTATTTTCTTGGGCAACGGTATTAATTTTTAATGCTTCGTGTATGCCGCCGCTTTTAGCAAACTTAATGTTAATGTAAGATGCAGCATTATTTCTAATTATATTTTTTGCATCATAATGGGTAAATACACTTTCATCTGCCATAATTTTTACGGGAGAAAGTTGGCATAGCTGTGGTAGCAAATAATCGTTGTATTTACGCATGGGTTGTTCACAAAATTGAATATTGTATTTTCCTATTTCTGTTAAAGCAAAAACAGCATCTTGGTAGCTCCAGCCTTGGTTAGCATCAATTCTTAAAATAATTTCTTTGCCTATTGCTTCTCTTATTTTTTTTATTCTTTCAACATCTTCTATTGCATTTTTTCCCAGCTTCACTTTAATCATGTTTACACCTTTTTTTACAAATTCAATAGCAGTTGTAGCCATGTTTTCCGGTGTATCAATTCCAATAGTTAAATCGCTTTCAATTTCTTTTTGTGAACCACCTAAAAAATTATATAAAGGTCTATTTTCATATTTAGAAGCAATATCATATAGTGCTATATCGAATGCACTTTTTATGGTGTAATTTCCTGCAATCATTAAGTGTAATTCATTCATTCTTGTCTCAATATCTAAAGGGTTTTTCCCAATCCATACTTCTGAAAAATCTTTTGCTAATTCAAAACAAGTATTTTGTGTTTCGCCAACAATCATAGGAAAAGCAGAGCATTCGCCAACACCAATAATATTTTCATTAGTATGAATTTGTATAAAAATATTTTGAGCAAAATACATAGTGCCGGTTGCAATAGTAAAGGGCACCATTGGAATGGAGTATTTATAAACTTCAATTTTTGTTATAAGCATAATAGAAAAAATGAAGCACGAATGTAAGCGATATTAAGGCTTATAATTAAATGATAGTAAGGATTGTTAGAAAAATGGAATGTGATGGAATGAAAATGTTATTTTACTCCATTGTTATCAACCGCAACAACAGGTGTTGCACCTAATTTTTTTATTACCTGCATTACTTTAATGGTAGTTCCTAAATGTGATGTGCTATCGCCATTAATTACAACAGATGGTTTATCTGTTTCTTTGGCTAAAAATTCTTTCAAGTCATTTTCCAATTCTTCAAACGGAATAGCTTTTTGTCCAATATAAATTTGTTGATTTTTATCAACCGTAATAACAACAGTTTGTTTTGCTTTCGTATCGCTTTTAGCTTTTGGGTTAGAAACCTTAATAACATTGGGGTTTGCTAAGGTTGATACAATTAAAAAGAAAAGTAAAAGAATGAACAATATATCGTTTAATGCACCGGTATGCACTTCGGGTTGTTTTCTAAATTTACTTTTAATGTTCATGTTGTTTAGTTATAGTTTATACATTATGAAATGAGAGTAAGGTGTCTTTCATTCATAACTTATCACTTATAATTATTTGGTTGGTTCTTGTAAAATATCTATAAATTCTGAACTGGCGTTTTCCATTTTATTGGCTGTTTTATCTATTTGTGTAGTAAGAAAATTATGACCTACATACGCAATTAACCCAATAATTAAACCGGTTGCACTGGTAATCATTTTGGTGTAAATACCACCTGCTATGGTGTTTAAAGTATATTCTCCGGTTGATGCTATTGCATAAAATAATTGCACCATACCAACTATTGTTCCTAAAAAACCAAACATGGGTGCAATGCCTGCAATTAATGAAAGAATATTAAGATTGCGTTCCATTTTATACATTTCTAATCTACCTACATTTTCCATACTTTTTTCAATAGCATCAATAGGTTTGCCAATACGTTGAATGCCTTTTTCTATAATTCGGGCAACGGGGTTGTTGGTGTTTTTTGCTAAACTTTTTGCTGCACTTACATTGCCGCTTATAATATTATCTCTAATAATATTCATAAAGCTTGTATCAATTTTAGCAGCTTTACTTATTGCCATTAATCTTTCAATAAAAACAAAAATGGCAACTACTAATAAAAAATAAAGCGGATACATAATGAAACCGCCTTTCTCTAATAAATCCCACATTGAAATTTTTTCGGGAACAGGAGGAATGTTGCTAGTTGCTGCTTTGTGTAGCGTATCTATAACTGCATTAGTTGTAGCCTGCAATAAATGGAACATGCTTTTTTGTTTTATGAATAACTAAAGTAGAAGTTAATGCAAAGCAAATGTGTTGCTGTGAATAAAATTGCAAATGAATTATTTTTTAAGAAAGATTTTGCACAATTGGAGATAACAGAATCGGTTCATTAATTTCTTTCTGGTAGGTTATAAAAAAGATTATGACCTTATTTATTTAGGGAATTCAATGGAAGTTGTTTTTATCTGTCTTCATCTTTCATTTTCATTATTCCCATAATTTGTTTCATGGTTTTATCCATTCCTTCGCTGCTACCATCTAAAAATATAACGTTACCTTTTCCGTATTCTGCAAAGTTTTTAATGGCTTCAGTCCACATACTAAACAAAATAACATTGGTATCTAAATTGGCTTGTTTCATTTGTTCTGCTGCTTGGCTCATACCACGTGCTACTTCTTCTCTAAATAAAGCTACGCCTTGTCCGCGTAAGCGTGCGGCTTCTTTTTCTGCTTCAGCAGAAATTTTTATGGCATTACCTTCTGCTTCAGCAGCTTTTGTTTTGGTAATTAATAAAGCCTGACCTTCATTTTCTGCAGCAGCCTTTAAGTTGTTGCTGGCAACTACTTTGCTCATGCTATCCATTATTTGTTGGTCAAAAGTTATATCGTTTATTTGAAGGTCTTGTAAATGATAACCCCAATCTTCTAAACTATGGTCTATTTGTTCTTTTACAAATTCTACAATTTCTCTTCTTAGTAATAAAATTTCTGCTTGTTTTTTTGTAGCAACAAATGCACGGATAGAGCCTTCAACAGTTCTAATTAAAGCTTGCATTAAATCTTTATCACTAATAAATTTAAAAGCAACTTTTTTTATAGTTTCTTCGTCGGCATTTAAAACAGAATATAATAACATGCTTTTAAAATAAACATTTGCCTGATCTACGGTTACTGCCTGAAACTCTAATTCAACGGAGCGATTTTGAACACTTACAGTTTTAAAAACAGATTCTAAAATGGGAATTTTAAAATTTAGTCCCGGTCTTAATATACGTTGATATTTACCAAACATGGTTATTACGGCAATAGTACCTTGGGCAACAGTAACTAATCCGCTAAAAAATATAAAAATTAAAATTAGTACCCACCAATAATTTATTAATAATGACATAGCCTGAATTTTAGGAGTTAAAGTTAATATAACTTTTGAGGTTGTAATGTAAAATTTTGAAAATAATGTTGTGAATAATTGTTTTTTTATATATCCCTTATTCACGTGTGTATGTTTGCAAAATAAAACGCTTATTTTTAAGCATAATTTTTAGGCATGAAAAAAATTATTTTTTTTAGTTACATAGTTATTTGTGCTGGCATAATAGTTTCTTGCCATCATAAAGTGCAACAAGCCACACCTGTAAGAAGAGATACTTTTCCAACTGTAAAAGAGCCTGATGTTTATATACCTTTTACAAAAGAACTGTATAATATTTTAAAAAATTCTAATATTGATGTAAGAAAAGTACAATTTTATATAGATCAGCAAGTTGTATTAACTCGTAACCTTACACAAGGCAAAACAGAGGTAGTTAATGGTGTAATAAAATTTTCTAACGGACACTATGTTGACGAAGTGATTATACAGCAACATACACCCTGTGTAGTAGATTCGGTTGATTATGATGGGTTTCGCGTGAGTTTTGGCGGTGCAGCCAACTGGTTTAAGTTTATTAATAGCAGGCAAAGTACTTACCCCGATAACTATGTTTGCTCGGGCACAAATTGGAAAGATGGCACTGCAGATTTGTTATATAATAAATTGGTGTATCGTGGTAGTTGCGGTACATGTGGTAGCCTTGCAGATGTTAGATTAGAAGTTAAACAAAGTGATTTTGATAATAGTACAAGAAAAACAACAGTATTACCGGGAAGAAGAGTTGGTAATTAATATAGTTGTTTATTAACTGAACTTTTATAAAATATTATATAACTGCTTTTCTCAGTTTAATTAATTGCACTAATAAATTTTCTAACAAATCTAATTGCAACATATTTGCTCCATCACTTAAAGCAGTAGCAGGGTTAGGATGTGTTTCAATAAACAAACCATCGGCACCGGTTGCAATTGCTGCTTTGGCAATGGTGCCAATCATTTGTGGGTTTCCGCCGGTAATACCACTTATTTGGTTAGGTTGTTGTAAAGCATGTGTGCAATCCATAATTACAGGAACATTATGTTTTTTCATAATGGGAATATTTCTGTAATCAACTACTAAATCTTGGTAGCCAAATGTTGTTCCTCTTTCAGTAAGCATTATTTTTTCGTTACCAGATTTTTTTATTTTATCAACTGCAAATTGCATTGATTCGCCACTTAAAAATTGTCCTTTTTTTACATTAACTATTTTAGTTGTTTGTGCTGCGGCAATTAGTAAATCTGTTTGTCTGCATAAAAAAGCAGGTATTTGTAAAATGTCAATATACTTGGCAGCTTCGGCACATTCATCATGTGCATGCACATCAGATGTAGTAGGAAGTTTAAAAGTATCTCCAACTTTTTTTATTAAATCTAAACCAACAGAATCTCCTAAACCGGTAAATGAGTTTGCACTTGTTCTATTGGCTTTTCTATAACTTGCTTTAAATATGTAAGGAATTTCTAATTTATTACATATAGAAGAAACTTTATCGGCAACTTCCATTACCAATGCTTCGTTTTCTACAACACAAGGTCCTGCAATTAAAAAAAAATTATCAGGGTTGTAGGATTGATGTTTAAATAAATCTTGCAAATAATGTGGTAACATAAAATTTATATAGTTTACAATGCGTGTTATACAATTTATAAATGTTTGCGAAATTACAGCAAGTTTTTATTTCTTTGTGAAAGGTTATTACTGTATGTGAAGTAATAAATCTGATAATAAAATAAATTATGATTAAAGAAAAAATTTTAGTAATTGGTGCAAGCGGACAAATTGGTGTAGAATTAACATTGGCATTAAGAAAAATATATGGCAATGCTAATGTAGTTGCCAGCGATTTGCGTGAGCAAAACCCTTTATTAGAAGGAACAGGGCCTTATGTAAGTTTAGATGTAATGAATAAGGAAATGCTACATGTGCAAGTTATTAGGCAAAATATTACACAGATTTATTTATTAGCAGCTATACTTTCTGCAACCGGCGAAAAAAATCCGAACCTTGCTTGGCATTTGAATATGCAAGGTTTATTGAATGTATTAGATATTGCAAGAGAAGAAAAATTAAATAAAGTATATTGGCCTTCTTCAATTGCTGTGTTTGGCCCTACAAGCCCTAAACAAAACTGCCCGCAACAAACAATTATAGAACCGATAACTGTTTATGGAATAAGCAAATATGCAGGTGAGTTTTGGTGCAATTATTATAATCAACGTTATGGGGTTGATGTGAGAAGCTTACGTTATCCGGGATTAATAAGTTATAAATCGGCACCCGGTGGCGGAACAACAGATTATGCCATTGAAATTTTTCATGAAGCAATAGAAAATAAAAAGTATGAATGTTTTTTACAAGAAGATACTTATTTGCCTATGATGTATATGCCAGATGCTATTAAAGCTACTATTGAATTAATGGAAGCTCCTGCAAAAAATATATCTATAAGAACATCATATAATATTTCTGCAATGAGTTTTTCTCCAAAAGAAATTGCTGCTTCAATAAAAAAACATATCCCTGAGTTTAGTATTCATTATAAACCTGATTATAGGCAAAAAATTGCTAATAGTTGGCCGCAAAGCATTGATGACAGTGTTGCAGCCAACGATTGGAATTGGAAATCAGGTTATGATTTAGATAAAATGGTAAAAGATATGTTAGATAATATAAAGAAATAATTTTTTGTTAGAATCTAATTCCAAAATTAATTCCTAACCCTCTAACGCCTAACCAAGGACCCGATGCATCTAACGTTGCAAAATTACCCGAGTTATCTACAGTGCCGGTAACTTTAAAAGGAGAAGCATCTATGCTGTTTAGCTTTTTTTGTAAAGCAGTTTGTTCAGAATCGTAACCTGGTGCTGGTGCTGTTCCAGATAATGCAGGTGTAAATGTTGCTTTTAAATTTTTTGATTGGCAATTGCCAAAATGTGCACCAATAATCCAAATATCTATTACACAATTTTTAAAAATATTGTGTTGTGTTCCTATCATAATTCCTCCACTCATTGCAGATACACTACCTGTAAATACAGCACTTTTTGATGAGCTTCCGGTAGGTGTGGTGTACGTGTATTTAATAGGAACAGTCATATCAAAATTGGAATATCTTCCATATAATGCTAAATAAAAACCTCGCATATTTTTATGGCTGTATAATCTAAATTCTGGTGTTATAGCATAACCACCTAATTTGTAGGTACTGAAATCTATACTGTTATCTTTAATGATAGATTGTATTTCACTTTGATAAGGCAACTCTCCGTTGGGCATAAAACGGTAGTTTACAGAAAGAGAAGTTTTTTTGCCTATCCCTCTTTCATAAGTAAAACTGTAATTATTTAATAGCAATGAACTTAAATTCATTTTAATAATATTTCTACCCGAAGCATAAGTTTTTGCAGGTTTGGCTACAGTTGTATCGATTACTTGTGCAAATGATTGTTGCACAATACAGATGCCGATAATAATAAATAGAGAGGTTGTTTTTTTCATACAGGTATTTTTTGAGTTAATGGTTACATGTTTTTATCGGTAATGTCTGCAACGGTTTTGTGTTCTAAAATAGCTAAGGTTGCATCTCTTACCTCAATCATTACTTTGTTTAAGCCACAACATTTTTCATCGCAGCTTTTACATTTTTCGTAGAAATTTAAACTTACACAGGGGAGTAGTGCAATTGGTCCATCTACCAATCGTATAATTTTAGCTAACTTAATTTTAGCCGGAGGCAATTTAAAAAAATAGCCACCGCCTTTTCCTTTCTTGCTGTCCAAGATATCTGCTTTTTTTAATTCCAACAAAATATTTTCTAAGAACTTCAAAGGAATTTTTTTCTTCTTTGAAATTTCTGCAATTAATACGGGGCCTTCTTTATCTTTTTCGGCTAAGTACATTAGAGCTTTAAAAGCGTATTGTGTTTTTTTGGATAACATAGTTTATATTGTGCCTACTTTAAACCTAAAAATAACTAATATGTACAAAGTAACTAATTTTTTAATGTTTACGATTGTTACATTATTTTTTTCTGTAAGTGCTAAAGCTCAAATTGTAAAATTACCTAAAGCATTATTGTTTGGAAATTTTACATATACTAATCCACAAGGAGATTTTGCAAATTCTGTAAATAATGGAACCGGCTTTGAAGTAGGCGGTGGTTTAGGTTTAGGAAAAACTTTGTTGTATGCATCAACAGGTTATATAAAATATAGTGGCAATAGCGATAATTTAAAAGTTGTTCCTTTAAAAGTTGGTATTAGAAGATATTTATTGATGGGATTATTTTTGAATGGAGCAATTGGCGTAGCAACACAGAGCTATGATAATAGAAGTGTTACTAACAGTAGTTTTTTATATGAAGTTGGTGCCGGAATAAAATTATTAGGTATTATTGAATTGGGTGCAGCATATACAGGTTGGCAAACTCAAACATTATTAATACCATCTGGAACACAATCTAAACCAGCAAATGCTTTATTGTTGAAAGCGGGTGTTGCTATAAAATTATAAACCTAATACTTCTTTCATTCCAAAAATTCCTTTTTTATTTTTTAGAAATTCGGCCGCTAATACAGCACCACTGGCAAAACCGGTACGGCTGTGTGCAGTATGTATAATTTCAATATCATCAACCGTTGAATGATATTTTATTTTATGTGTGCCGGGTGCGGGGTCTATTCTTTCTGAAATTATTTCTAAGTCAGATGTGTTTTCACTTAAATGGTTAACCCATTTTTCTTTTGTATCAATATGTTGTAACACTTGTTCTGCAAGTGTTATGGCCGTTCCGCTGGGTGCATCTTTTTTTTGAGTATGATGTATTTCTTTCATGGTTACATTATACTGTTTATGCTTGTTCATTAATTTGGCTAAATAAGTATTTAATTCAAAAAATAAATTTACGCCAATGCTATAATTGCTTGCATAAACTAATGCACCATTATTTTCTGTACAATATTTTTTTACTTCATTCCATTTATCTAACCAACCGGTGCTACCACAAACAACAGGTACATTAAATGAAAGACATTTCATTACATTATTAAATGCACTATGAGGGCCTGTGAATTCTATAGCAACATCAACCTTTGATAAATTTTCTTTTGTAAAATCTTCTGCGTTATGCAAATCAATTTTTGCTACAATGTTGTGTTCTTTTTGTATTGCAATTTCTTCAATGGCTTTACCCATTTTTCCATAACCAATTAATGCTATATTCATTTTACTTGGTGCGTTTTATATTGTAAGTGTTACATTTTTTTTTACTATCTATTGTTTATTTTCTACCTGGCAATTTCATTTATTTTTTTAGTATTGTTTCTGAAATTAATTACCAAACCAATGCCGCCTGTTTTTGTAATGGGGTCGAAGGTGGGTTTAATTTTCATACTTAAATCGGGTGATACATTGAAATTTCTTAAATGTGCAAATACAGTAGCATCGGCAACATTTAACCCCCATGCAATTAAAAACCAAAATACAGAATAATCTCTATTTTGTCTATACGCGGTTCTTGCATTTTGTAAGGCTGCTAAATCTATTCTTCCTTGTAAAATACCGGGTCTTATTTCTGGGTCTATATTTTGTAAACCTGCACTATCTGCTGCTGTTGGTGGTGGATTTCCATTTCCATTAACACCGTACTTTGCTTGGTATAAAGCATTGTAAGCAAAGTTTATTTTTTTAAATTCGTTATTATTAAAAATAAATGTAATAATTGGAATGGAAAGAGCTCCGTATATAATAGGTATTTTCCAATACTCACGGTTATATGCCTGACCAAGCCCCGGCAATATTAAAGAACGCATGGTTGCTTTATGCGGATCGTGATATTTTTTTATAACAATGGGTGTTGTGCTGCTATCTTTTTTTACGGTTGTATTAACCGATTTTTTTTTAGTTGTAGTATCTGTGTTGTTAAATAATGATGTAGCTGATAGTTTAGCTTTGTCATCTTGTGCTTTACTACAATTTATAAAAAAAAATAATGTAACAAGTATGGTAAGAATACACTTCATTAATAACTAACTGATGGTTACATTCATTTGGTCAAGTATTTTATTAAATTCTTGTAAAGAAAAATATTCAACTGTAATTGAGCCGTAACCTTTTTTATTATGTACCAATTTTACTTTGGTTGCAAAATGAGATGCTAAAGTATCTTCTATTTTTTTATATGCAGGTGGTAATTGATTTTTTAGTGAAGATTTAACTGTATTATTCTCTCCACCAGATTTGTATAATTTTCTTACAAGATCTTCTGTTTGCCTTACACTTAATTGTTTGCTTTTTATTTCGTTGTAAACAAACAATTGTTTATCAACAGTATCAATATTTACCAATGCACGTGCATGCCCCATTGATAAATTTTGGTTGCGAACTGCTAATTGAATATCGGGTGGAAGTTTTAGTAAACGTATGTAATTGGTAACGGTGGTTCTTTCTTTTCCCATTCTTTCCGCTACTTGTTCTTGTGTATAATTTAATTCTTCCATCATACGCTTGTAGCTTAAACCAATTTCAATGGCATTAAGATTTTCACGTTGTAAATTTTCTAGTAATGCAAGTTCTAAAAGTTCTTTATCGTTAGCTTGGCGAATGTAAACAGGTACATCTTTTAAGCCTGCTAATTTTGATGCACGAAATCTTCTTTCGCCTGCTATTAATTGATATTTTCCGTTAGATAATTTTGATACGGTGAGTGGTTGAATAATATCGTGCATTTTTATTGATGCTGCCAATTCACTTAAAGTATATTCATCAAAATCTCGGCGCGGTTGTTTGGGATTTATTTGAATATCATCAATATTAATTCTTGTTGATGTAACTGTTTTTTCAACAACTTCGTTCTTTAATGTTCCGGCAGTTGTTTTTAAATCTTCATCAATATTTTTTAGAAGGCTTCTTAAACCTTTGCCTATTGCATCTTTATTTTGTTTGGGTGTAGTCATTTCTTTTAGTTAAGCATTAAAATTAAGAGTTGAAAATTTTTATAACTCATAATTCATAACTCATAGTTATTCAATAATTCTTTCTTCGTTTGTCATTTTTGTCATTTCATTTTTTTGCAGAATTTCTTTTGCAAGGTTTAGATAGTTAATGGCGCCTTTACTTTCTGCATCGTATAAAATGGCAGGTTTTCCTACGCTTGGAGCTTCGCTTAATCTTGTATTTCTGTGAATAATGGTTGAAAAAACAATATCATCAAAATGTCTTCTTACTTCACTTACTACTTGGTTGCATAAACGTAAGCGGCCATCGTACATCGTCATTAATATTCCTTCAATTTGTAAATCTGGATTTAAACGGCTTTGCACAATTTTTACAGTATTTAATAATTTTCCTAAACCTTCTAATGCAAAAAATTCACATTGTACAGGTACAATAACACTAGTGCTTGCTACTAATGAATTTACAGTGGTTAACCCAAGTGATGGAGAACAATCTATAATAATAAAATCATATTTGTCTTTAACGGGTTCTAACAAAGTTTTCATTACATTTTCTCTGTTAGGGTAATTAATCATTTCAATTTCTGCCCCTACTAAATCTATATGGCTGGGCAAAACATCTAAATGAGGCATTTCGCTTTTTAAAATTACATCGGCAGCTTTTGCATTGTTTACCATACAATCGTATAAACTGCTAGTTATGTTGTGCAAATCAAAACCTGTACCTGTGGTGCTGTTTGCTTGTGGGTCAGCATCTACCAATAATGTTTTATACTCAAGCACAGCAAGGCTTGCAGCTACATTTATAGCAGTTGTTGTTTTGCCAACCCCACCTTTTTGATTTGCTACACCAATAATTCTTGCCATTATATATTATTGTTTTTTATAATTAATTTATTTTAATCAAATTCTATACATCAATTGTTTCTCCAATTTTTGGGAGCAACAATTTTTTATTTGCATCGGCAAAATATTTTATTGCCTGTTCTGTATTAATTTTAATAAATCCAAATGTATTGTAATGCACGCCAATTACGGTATTACATTCAACAAAAGTGGCAGCTTTAGCTGCATCTGCAACATCCATGGTAAAATTATCTCCAATGGGTAATATGCAATAATTTAGTTTTGCCCATATAGGAATTAGTTGCATGTCTATTGTTAATGCTGTGTCTCCACTATAATAAAAATTTCCTTCGGTTGTTGTAAAAATAAAACCCATTGGGCTGCCGCCATAACTGCCATCTGGCAATCCGCTACTGTGTTGGGCAACTACACATTTTACGGTTCCAAAACTAAATTGCCATTTACCGCCTGTATTCATGGGATGTGTGTTGGGAACCTCATGTTTATTTAACCATTCATGAATTTCAAAACTGCAAACAATTTTTGCGTTGGTGCGTTTGGCAATAGTTATACAATCTGCAATATGATCAACATGACCATGGCTTAAGAAAATATAGTCGGCCTCTATTGAATGAATGTCAATATCTTTTGCCAATTCATTATAGCTAATAAACGGATCGAATAATATTTTTTTGCCACCTACCTCAACTAAAAAAGTTGAATGGCCATAATAAGTTAGTTTCATGCCTTATGTAATTAAGGGCTGCGAAAATACGGTTTGCCTTTTCTTTATACAACAATATTACCTAATTGCTGTGGGTGTTTTAAAGTAAATTTTCAACATTTGGCGGTAAGAAGCAAAAAAAATAAGCTATGGCAGTTTAATAATGAGAGGTTAATAATGGTATAAAAGCATTTTGAGGCAATAATTCAATTATTTAATTTTTTTATTTACGAAAATTGCAAAGGCTGCTTTCAATAAAATAAATATTACTTTCATTCGTTACCCTTCACAATAAATGCTTTTATAAATGAGAAATTCAGGATTTTGGTTAATTATAACAGGTATCATGTTGATAATAGATTTTTATGTGTTTCAAGTAGTAAAATCAGTATCGCAAAATACTTCAGAAAAAACAAAACTTATTGTTGCAATTATTTATTGGGTTATATCTGTTATGGCATTGGCATTACTTATTTCTTTTCCCTATATACAATATTTTCAAACATCTAAAACCTTTCGCAATTATGTGTTTTCAATTATTGCCGGATTGTTTTTTGCCAAATTATTAGCATCAGCATTTTTTTTAATTGATGATGTGAGAAGATTATTTATGTGGATAGGAAGTAAACTTTTTTCAAATACCGGAGCTCATTTTGCCGATGAAGGCGGAAATATTTCACGTTCTGTTTTTATGAATTGGTTGGGTATAGGAATTGGTGGAACTTTATTTGGAACATTATTATACGGCTTTAGTAATAAATACAACTATCAAGTAAGAAAAGTAAAACTATTTTTTGAAAATTTACCTGCTGAATTTAAGGGCTTAAAAATTGTACATATAAGTGATATACATAGTGGAAGTTTTCAAAATAAAGAAGCAGTACAACATGGTGTTGATTTGATAATGCAACAAAACGCAGATTTAATTTTATTTACGGGAGATTTGGTAAATGACCGACACGAAGAAATGAATGAATATATTGATGTTTTTAATAAACTAAAAGCTCCAATGGGCGTGTTTAGCACATTGGGTAATCATGATTATGGAGATTATATTAATTGGCCTTCGCCGCAGGCAAAACAAAAAAATTTAGAACAATTAAAACAAGTACATGCCATATTGGGTTGGCGTTTATTAATGAATGAACATGTTGTGTTAAATAAACAAAAAGCTGCAATTGCTTTATTAGGAATTGAAAATTGGGGAGCCAAAGGAAAGTTTCCTAAATATGGGAAAATGAGTGAAGCATATCCGGGAACCGAAAAATATCCATTTAAAATTTTAATGAGTCACGATCCCAGCCATTGGGATGCAGAAGTAAGAACAAAATATGCTGATATTGATTTAATGTTGGCAGGCCATACACATGGTTTTCAGTTTGGAATAGAAAACCCATATTTTAAATGGAGCCCCGTGCAATGGATGTATAAACAATGGGCAGGTTTATATGAAGAAGGCAAACAAAAATTATATGTAAACCGAGGTTTTGGATTTATTGGTTATCCGGGAAGAGTGGGTATTTTACCTGAAATTACTTTAATTGAATTGGGATAACATTTCATAAATTAACATTTATTATTTTATCTTTTTGTCAAAAGAAAATTAGAAACCATCTTTGGCATAATCATTGAAAAAGTAATTCTCAAATTAAAAAAAATGAAAAAAATTATTATCCTTTCTTCAATTATTTTAGGCATTGGCATTACCGGTTTTTCTCAGGGCTTTCATATAGGTGCTAAAGTAGGTGCCAATGCAAATAAAATTAATGGGCAATCTTTTAATAATGGTTTTAATCTTGGTTATCAATTAGGCGGTTTTGCTGAAATAGATTTTAGCAAAACAATAGGCATTCAGCCCGAAGTATTGTTTAGCCAATCTCAAACCACCACCACAAATTTTAACAGTAACCTTACACCCAATTCAAATGCTGATTTTAATTACTTATCTATTCCTATTTTGTTAAGAATAAATACCGGAAAATTAGTAACACTTCATGTTGGTCCTCAATACAGCATTTTAGTAAGTAACAGTAAAACCTTTGTGCAAAATGGTTCGGATGCGTTTAAAAATGGAGATTTTGCAATGGTAGCAGGTTTGCAATTAAATTTAGGCAGCTTAAGAGTGTATGGCCGTTATAATATTGGTTTAAGCAATTTAAATGATATTGATAATAAAGAACAATGGAAAAGCCAACAAATTCAGGTAGGGCTTGGTTTAAAAATATTCTAACCTATTCAATTCATATTTATAAAACACACTGTTAAACGGTGTGTTTTTAGTTTTATACAATGCCATTTTGTACTAATTTTTGCACTAAAATTCCTGTGGCATTAATATTGACTATTTTGCACCACTTATAAAATAAGAGATTTACTGCTGTTATGGCATATTAATTTTTTTTGCAAAACTTATGAATACAAATAAATTTTTTTCAAGTGAAGATGAACAAGATTTCTTACCAATCATCCCTTTAAATGAACAAGATGATAATGATAAAACCACTATTCCTAATACATTACCCATTCTTCCATTAAGAAATACCGTATTATTTCCGGGCGTGGTTATACCTATTACTGTTGGTAGAGATAAAAGTATAAAAGCCGTAAACGATGCTTATAAAGGAGATAAATTAATTGGTGTTGTAGCACAAAAAGATACTAATATAGAAGATCCTGAAGCAAAAGATTTATGCAATGTTGGAACAGTAGCCAAAATTGTAAAACTAATAAAAATGCCCGATGGAGGCACCACTATTATTATTCAAGGAAAGAAACGTTTTGAATTAACACAATTAGTGAGTGAAGACCCATATTTTACTGCTGCCATAAAAATTTTAGAAGATGAGGTAAAAGAAAATGATGAAGATTTTAATGCCTATGTAAGTTCAATAAAAGATTTAGCAACACGTATTATTCAACTTTCTCCCAACCTTCCTGCAGAGGCATCTATTATTTTAAAAAGCATTGAAAGCCCCGCATTCTTAATAAATTTTGTAAGTAGTAATTTAAACAGTGGGTTAGATGAAAAACAAGGGTTATTAGAAACAAACGATGTAAAATTTCGTTCAGAAAAATTAGTTCAAATATTACAAAAAGAATTACAGTTTGCAGAATTAAAAGATAAAGTAACCAACAAAACTCGTACAGAACTTGATAAACAACAACGCGAATACTTTTTACAACAACAATTAAAAAGTATTAAAGATGAATTAGGCGGAGACTCGAACGATAAGGAATTGGCAGAAATGAAAAAGAAAGCCGAAACCAAAAAATTTACCGAAGCAGCAAAAACAATGTTTACAACCAATATTGCCAAGCTGGAGAGAATGCATCCATCAACACCTGATTATTCGGTTGTTTATAATCATACAGATTTATTATTGGATTTACCTTGGAATGAATTTACAGAAGACAATTACGATTTAAAAAATGCAAAAAAAATTTTAGATGCAGACCATTACGGAATGCAAAAAATTAAAACTCGCATTTTAGAATATTTGGCTGTTTTAAAATTAAAAGGCGATATGAAAAGCCCCATACTTTGTTTTGTGGGCCCTCCGGGAATAGGTAAAACATCATTGGGCAAAAGTATAGCACATGCTGTTGGCAGAAAATATACACGCGTTAGCTTAGGTGGTTTGCATGATGAAAGTGAAATACGCGGGCATCGTAAAACATACATTGGTGCAATGCCCGGAAGAATTTTACAAAATATCCGTAAAGTAAAATCATCTAATCCTGTAATGATTTTAGATGAAGTAGATAAAATAGGAAACGATCATCGTGGAGACCCTTCCTCTGCATTATTAGAAGTATTAGACCCCGAACAAAACAATACTTTTTACGATAATTATTTAGAATTAGAATATGATTTAAGTAAAGTATTATTTATAGCAACAGCAAACAATATACAAAACATTCAACCCGCATTAAGAGACCGTTTAGAAATTATTGATTTAAGCGGGTATGCTATTGAGGAGAAAGTTGAAATTGCCAAACGTCATTTAATTCCTAAACAAAAAGAAGCACACGGGTTACTAAAAAATAATTTTAAAATAGCCGATACGGTTATTGAAAAAACCATCGAAAATTATACAAGAGAAAGTGGTGTGCGAGAATTAGACAGGCAACTGGCTTCTATTATGCGTTATCAGGCAAAAGAAGTTGCCACCAAAGGAAAACTAAAACCAACTTTAACCAATACCGATGTTCAAAAAATATTA
The DNA here is from genome assembly GCA_018267705.1 of Bacteroidota bacterium. Classification (GTDB taxonomy): domain Bacteria; phylum Bacteroidota; class Bacteroidia; order Chitinophagales; family Chitinophagaceae; genus CW01. Next base: position 552,811 of record JAFDXX010000004.1, read on the forward strand.
GGCCAGCCACGCTATAGCAATGAAATTTATAAAACAGCTAATATGCCCGGTGTAGCTGTAGGCCTTGCGTGGACTTATGTTGGCGGAGATATTTTATTTATTGAAACTGCTTTAAGCGAAGGAAAAGGAGAATTAAAATTAACCGGAAACCTTGGTAATGTAATGAAAGAAAGTGCAACCACTGCATTAACTTATTTACAAACACATGCCAAAAAATATGCAATTGATAATGATACTTTTACAAAGAAAGCCATTCACATACATGTACCCGAAGGTGCAACACCTAAAGATGGCCCGAGTGCAGGAATAACAATGCTTACAGCTTTAACATCTGCCTTTACAAATAGAAAAGTAAAACCTTACTTAGCTATGACGGGCGAGATTACTTTACGCGGGCAAGTATTACCTGTAGGAGGTATTAAAGAAAAAGTGTTAGCAGCAAAACGTGCAGGTTTAAAAGAAATTATTATGTGTTGGCAAAATGAAAAAGATGTACAAGAAATTGATAGCAATTTTATTAAAGGCATGCAATTTCATTATGTAAAAACCATGCAGCAGGTATTAGAAATTGCATTGGTATAAAACAATATTCATTCAATAACTATTATAGGTTTGTGTTTTCACAAACCTTTTGTTTTTTGTAATGGTTTACTAACACCCGAACTAAAGCATTCTTTTAATTTTAAAAACATTTACTTTCATTGCTGAATGAAAAAAATTATTGTCTTATTTTTTTTAATAATTTCTAATACTATTGTTGCTCAAAATTTAGGAGGCAATACTGTATTTAATTTTCTTTCGCAACCCAATACTGCACAGGTTTCTGCATTAGGGGGTATTAATATTTCTAATATAAGTAAAGATGCCGGAATGATTTTTCAAAATCCTGCATTGTTAAGAACAGAAATGCAACAACAAGTTAATACATCATTCAACAGTTTTGTTGCAGGTATTAAAAATTATAGCCTTACTACTGCATTTTATTCAGAAAAAACAAATACGAATATAGCATTAGGTATTAATTATTTTAATTATGGTTCTACTACTCAAACAGATGCATCTGGAAATATTTATGGAGAATTTAAACCTAATGATTATGTTGTTCAACTTACTGCATCAAAAAAATATTTAGAAAGATGGTGGTATGGTGCAACTTTAAAATTTGCTTCAAGTAATTATGGAATATATAAAAGCAATGGCATTGCAATGGATTTAGGAATAACTTATTATGATAGTTCTAATTTTTTTCAAGCAAGTATGGTATTTAAAAATATTGGTACACAATTAAAAGCATACGATGGTGCAGGAAAAGAGCAATTGCCTTTTGATTTACAAATTGGTATAACTAAAAGATTATTAAAAGCTCCATTACAGTTTTCTTTAACAGCACACCATTTACAAGCATTTAATATTTATTATAATGATACTGCTTTTAATGCTTTGCAAGGAGATGATAGTTATTTGAATAATAAATTCACATTGCAAAAAATATTCTCGCATTTAGTATTTGCTACTCAAATTTTTATTGATGAAAAATTAGAAGCAACCATTGGTTATAATTTTTTGCGTCGGTATGATTTGAATGCATATAATGTTGCCAATGGTTTAAACGGCTTTACCTTTGGCGTGGGCGTATTATTAAAAAAAATGCATATACGTTATGCAACCGGATTTTATCAAAAAAATATGTTCCATCAATTTAGTTTAAATTTTAATTGGAAGGGAGATGGGTTATAGCTTTTGTTGAACAAAATTGGCATATTTACAATGCTTTATTGCTGCATGTAATAATTAAAAATAAAATTGCTCCCGCTTTTTGCAGGAGCAATTGATAAATATGTTGAGTAATATTTTATTTTAATCCTCACTAACTTTTACAGGGTATCTGTATGTTTCTGTATATCCCGGATAAATACCATCTAAATATACTGTTCCTTGTACGTTTGCTAAAGCAGATTTAAAATCATCTAAGTTCTTAATAGATGTTCCATTTACAGCAGTAATAATAAATCCTTCTTGAATACGGCTTTGTTTTAATGCACCATCGTTAATTTTTTTAATTACTACTCCGCCTGAAATTTCATTGGTTTTTGCAGTTTTTCCATCAACATTATCAAACTCGGCTCCTAACTTTTCTATTATATTTTTATTTTTTACAATATCAACATTACCTGCTTTATTTTTTAATGTTAATTCAACTGTATTTTCTTTTCCATCACGTGTATAGGTAATAGTAATTTTATCTCCGGGTTTATAGCGAGATACTTGTTCAACCATTTCAGGACCCGTTGCTACTTTAATGCCGTTTACTTTTGTAATAAAATCTCCTTTTTTAATACCGGCTATTTTTGCTGCTCCACCATCTGGTACTTCTAACACATAAACACCATCTCCATCTTTAATACCTTCTTGCTTTTTTTGTTCGTCTGTTAAATCTCCATTGGCATAACTAATGCCGATATAAGCACGTTGTACGGTTCCGTATTTAATAATATCAGCAACTACTTTTTTGGTAATGTTTACTGGTATTGCATAAGATACACCTGCATAATAACCTGTACCTGATGCTATGGCAGAGTTAATTCCAATTAGTTCTCCATTAGTATTAATTAATGCACCACCACTATTACCGGGATTTACTGCAGCATCTGTTTGAATAAAAGATTCTACTGCATTTTTTACGGCACCATCTCGGCTATTAATGCCTATGCTTCTTGATTTTGCACTAATGATACCTGCACTTACTGTAACATCTAAATTTAATGGATAACCAATGGCTAATACCCATTGGCCCACTTTAGTATCATCACTGTTTCCATACACTAAATAAGGAAAATTATGTCCATCAATTTTTATTACTGCAATGTCGCTACTTGGGTCTGTGCCTATAACTGTTGCTTTATAAGATTTTCTGTTAGGAAGTGTAACATTAATTTCATCTGCACCTTCTACAACGTGGTTATTGGTTACAATATATCCATCTTCACTAATTAAAACACCGCTACCGCTTGCACGTTGCTCAGGAATAATTCTTTGTTGATTACCAAATAAATCACCAAACATATCATCTCCAAAAAAATCTCCAAAAGGGTTGCTTCTGCGTGGTAAGTTATTGCTAACCTGTTTTGCTTTTGTTTTTGTTTTAATATGCACTACTGCGGGTGTTGCTGCAGTAGCTGCTTGTGTAAAATCTACCGGACCAACGGGTGCATTGCTATTATTAAAAAAGCCGGCATAATTTACGGGTACTTTACCCGGTTGTTGTATACCTGCTGTTTGGTATTGAATGTATTTTCCGTAACCCCAAACGCTGCCTATTGCTGTAGCAGCACTAATACCTATAACTGCTAAAATGTTTTTGACTGTCATACCTATAAATTTTTATATTATACTTCAAATTGTATGCCTTTATGATTGCAAGTAAGTAAATCTGTTTAAAAGTCAGTTTACCAATAAGCATATTTAACACTTGTTTTACTAACAGCACACATTAATAAGTTTTTAGTGATGTTTTAATTACAGAATCTTTTTGTGCTGAGGTTAAATTATAGTTGTATTGGTATAATGCACCTTCCCAATCTCCATAAGATGGATTGGGTAATACAATAAATTTCTTTCCGAATAATGAAGAATTGTTTTGCACGTTTTGTAAACGTTCTGCTTCTGTTTTTTTATCAAATAAATTACTAAAATCGCTAAGATTATCTCCTAACAATAAAACAATTTCGTGTGTTGCACTTACTGTTTGCCTTCTTGTTTCTTTGCTTGATGTTGTTTGTTTGGTTATTAAGTGGGCTTCATCTGCAAAAGGGAAACCAAATAGTTGTAAATTTTTTAATGTAGCGGCTCTTTCTTTTTCTTCTCTGTTGGTAATATAAAATACTTCTACATTTTTTGTAGATGCATAGCTGAAAAATGTTTTTGCTCCTGCTAAAGTATCTGCACTACTTTTTGCTGTCCATTCCATCCAGGATGCTAAATCGTAATCTTTATTCTGTAGACTTTGATGCACGGCATAGGGGCTGTTATCTAACATAGTTTCATCAATATCTGTTACAACAGCTAATGGTTTTGTGTGTGTTTGTTGTAAGGCTTCATTTAAGCGAAGTGTTGCAATATTGTATGCTTGAAAACATAAAGCTTTGTATTCTGCTGCACGTTGTTGAAATACGGCAGCAAACATTTTTCCATCAACAGAAATTGGTTTTGTTAATGTATTTGTTTGAATATTTTTTTGTGAAGTAGAACAAGCTGCTAATACAATAAAAATGAATATTGAAATTTTTTTCATTGAAAATAAATTTGTTTCAAAGCTACAAGTTAATTGCAAATACGTGCAACTTATAACTAATGAAATTTTGAGTTTGTTTTTTAATCATTTATCATAAAAAGAAAATCATTGCACTATACTTACACTTATGTCTACATCGGGATTGTTTAATAAATATTCAGCCATATCATCGTTCATGGCAAATCCTTTTTCATTATTAAATAAACTTATTTTTAAATTTTCTATTGGTTCTAAAATATTAAAACGTAACGAAGAATTACCGGGATTGTTTTTTATATTTTTATTGAAAAAATTAATTAAGTTGCTGTTAATTGAAGCAGCGTGCATATTTATTTCAACACTTTTGGTTAAAGATTGTTTTACAGTTTCTAATAAATTGATTGATGTAATTTTAAATTCATATTTATCAGGTTCGCCTTCTTTTTTCCATCTTGATTTTAAAAAGTAACCTGTTATTAATAAGTTTTTTCCTTTATCTAAATAATTGGTAAACTTTATATAATCATCACTCCATAAAGACATTTCTGTTTTTCCACTAAAATCTTCAATGGTTAAAATGCCAAAGTTTCTTCCTGTTTTTGTTATTCTGTGTTGTGCATCTATTGTTAAACCGGCTATGCGTATGGTTTTGTTAAGATTAGCTTGTGCTAATGTGGTGCTTTCTTTTATTTCTGCAAATTCAACTAATGGTAAAATATTATAATATTTTAATTCGAATTTAAAATGATCTAACGGATGTCCGCTTATAAACATACCTGTTACATCTTTTTCATGTTCTAATTTTTCAGTTAATGTCCACGGCTCACAATTAGGAATTTTGGGTAAAGGAATTTCCATTGTATCGGCTAAGTTTCCAAATAAAGTATTGCTACTGCTGGCAACAGAATTTTTTGTTTGAGCATAGTTTGCAATTTTATCTAATCCTGTTGTTTTATCTCCTTGTGGCAAATGAAAATATTGAGCTCGGTGTAATTGTGTAAAGCAATCAAATGCACCGCTGTATGCTAAGCTTTCTAAAGATTTTTTATTTACGCTGCGTTGGTTAATGCGTTTTACAAAGTTGAAAATATCTTTATAAACTCCATTATTTTTTCTTTCATCAATAATGTTTTCAATTGCATTTTCTCCTACACCTTTTAAACCACCTAATCCAAAACGAATTTCTCCTTTTTTGTTGGGAGAGAAGCCTTTGATACTTTCATTAATATCGGGTCCTAAAACTTTTATTCCCATTCGTTTACATTCTTCCATAAAGAAAGTAATCTTATCTATACTGCCTGCATAATTTAAAACGGCACTCATATACTCGCTTTGGTAATGTGCTTTTAAATAAGCAGTTTGATAAGCTACAAATGCATAACAAGTGGAGTGCGATTTGTTGAAAGCGTATTGTGCAAAAGATTCCCAATCGCCCCAGACTTTTTCTAATTTGTTTGCAGGATGGCCTTTTGCTGTAGCACCGGAGATGAATTTTTCTTTCATCTTATCTAACACTGATTTTTGTTTTTTACCCATTGCTTTACGCAATACATCGGCATCTCCTTTTGTAAAACCTCCAATACTTTGGCTTAGTAACATTACCTGTTCTTGATAAACGGTAATACCATAGGTTTCGGCTAAGTATTCTTCCATTTCAGGAATATCGTACACAATTGCTTCTTTGCCATGTTTGCGTGCAATGAATTTTGGAATTTGTGAAATAGGGCCCGGGCGATACAATGCGTTCATGGCAATTAAATCTGGGAACTGATCGGGTTTTAATTCACGCAAATATTTTTGCATGCCTAAACTTTCAAATTGAAATGTGCCGTTAGTTTCACCACGTTGGTATAGTTGATATGTTTTTTCATCATCTAAAGGCAAGCTATCTAAATCAATATCAATTCCATGATTTTGTTTGATGAGTTCTAATGCTGTTTTTAGAATAGATAAAGTTTTTAATCCCAAAAAGTCCATTTTAATTACACCGGCTTCTTCAATAGTGCTTCCTTCTATTTGTGTAACCCATAAATCAGAATCTTTTGCAGTGGTAATGGGTATAAGCTCTGTTAAATCTTTTGGTGCAATAATAATTCCAGCAGCATGAATGCCTGTATTGCGAACACTACCTTCTAAACGTTCTGCTTCGTGTAAAACTTTATAGCGTAAATCGGTTTCATTGCTATTATATATTTCTCTTAAACGCTTAGCATTTTCAATATCTTCAGAGGTATATCCTTTTTCTTCTAAACTTTTTTCTCCTTCTTTTTTAGTAAGTGGTGCATGTAAAATATTTTCTAATTCTGTACCTGGTTTATCGCTTACTAATTTTGCCAATGCATTGCTTTCTGCTAATGGTAAATCCATTACGCGGGCAACATCTTTAATACTACTTTTAGCAGCCATAGTGCCGTAAGTAATAATTTGTGCTACTTGTGCTTTACCGTATTTCTGCACTACATAATCAATAACTTTTTGTCTTCCTTCATCATCAAAATCTGTATCAATATCGGGCATTGATTTTCTATCCGGGTTTAAAAATCTTTCAAAAAGTAAATTGTATTTTATAGGGTCTATGTTGGTAATACCAATGCAGTAAGCAACTACAGAACCTGCAGCAGAACCACGCCCCGGACCAACAAATACACCCATATTTCTACCTTCTTTAATAAAATCGCTTACTATTAAAAAGTAGCCGGCAAAGCCCATTGTTTTAATAGTGAATAATTCAAAATCTATTCTTTCTTGTATTGAATTTTCAATTTCGCCGTAACGATTTTTGGCACCTTCGTATGTAAGATGTTTTAAATATTCCCATTGGTTTAATGTATCGTCTGTATGAATTTTAAAGGAAGGTGGAATAGGGAAATTAGGTAATAGAATATCTTTTTTTAAGTTTAATATTTCAACTTTATCTACAATGGCATTAGTGTTATCTATGCTTTCAGGAATATCACTGAAGAGTTGTTTCATTTCTTCAGTTGTTTTAAAATAGAATTGATTGTTAGGGAATTTAAAACGTTTGTTTTTTATTTGGGCATCATCATGTACAATATCGTCAAATCCTGGTGTAGATTGTTTTTCACCTGTATTGATACATAATAAAATATCGTGTGCATTATAGTCTTCTTTATCGGTATAGTGGCTATCGTTACTTGCAATGATGGGTACATTATATTTTTTTGCAAACTTTAGCAATACTTCATTCACCTGAATTTGTTCTTGTAAATTATGGCGTTGAATTTCTACATAATAATCATCTCCAAACAAATTTAACCACCACTTAAATTCTTTTTCGGCAGCGGCTTCGTTTTCATTTAAAATAGTTTGTGGAACATAAGCACCTAAACAACATGTTGTTGCAATTAATCCTTCGTGATATTTTTCAATTAACTCTTTATCAACTCTTGGATATTTACTGTACAAGCCTTCTATATAACCCAATGAAGTAAGTTTTATTAAATTTTGATAACCGATTTTATTTTTTGCTAAGAGTACTTGGTGGTAGCGGTTATCTCTTTCTGTTTTAGTAAAAGATTTTATATGCCTATCTTTTACCACATAAAATTCGCAACCAACAATAGGTTTAACAATTGGTTCTTCAATATCTTTTCCATTTTCATCTTTACCTATTACTTTGGTTTTTTTCCATGCTTGAGCTACAAACTCAAAAGCACCAAACATATTACCATGGTCGGTAATAGCTAATGCGGGCATATTATCTCTCATTGCTTTTTTGTAAAGGCTGTCTATAGAAGCAGCACCATCAAGCAATGAATATTGTGTATGAACGTGTAAGTGTGAAAATCTGCACATTGATAATTTCAGGTTCTAATTTTTTTATTTCTTATTTGCCAAATTCAAATATCGTTTTTGTAAATGGTTTATAAAACTTTCAATTATCCACAATAGAAAATATTTTTTTACGTTGTGTAAAAAATGTGCAGGTTTTCTTTTAAGTGCTATTTGAATGTTACATTGCGGCCTTTGATAATTTTTATTTTTTATCCGTTTTTATCAAACACAAACGGAACATGTGGATTGAATGATATAAAAAATTGTAATGAAAAAAATTAACTTTTGTATACCAACAATTATTGCAGTACTGGCATTTGCAAGTTGTAAAACTACGCGTACTGTAACAAGTAAAACAAAAACTGCTACTTCTAAACCTACTGTAAAAAAAACAACTAATAAACCCACTTTTATTGATGGTATTGAAGTTACGCCCGGCACAACAGTAACTTCAAAACACAATACCAACAATTCAAAATCTAAAGTAGAAGTAAAGAAAACAAATCCGGATCCTAATGCAAAAAATTGGAATATTGAAAAAGCCAATTGGCTGCAACTGAAATATGCTATTATGTTAGATGCAACGGTTGAAAGGTTAACCAATATAGCATTGCTGCAAAAAATGGAAGAATGGTGGGGAACAAAATATTGCTTAGGTGGAAATACAAAAAGTTGTATTGATTGCTCGGGTTTTACGGCAATGATGATGCAGAGTGTTTATAATATTTCATTACCGAGAACTGCACAACAGCAGTACGATCAAAGTGAAAAAATAGATGTTGATGAATTAAAAGAAGGAGATCTTGTTTTTTTTGGCAGCAGTGGAAGACGTATAACGCATGTTGGTGTTTATGTAACCAATAATAAATTTTTTAATGCATCAACAAGTAGTGGTGTTATTATTAATGATTTGAATGAACCTTATTGGAGAAACAGATTTATTGGTGGCGGAAGAGTAATTAAATAACAATGAATAATAATTGCTATACAGAATTATTTTTTCAGCCTTTTCTTAACATTGTCTAATAACTGCAAAGCATCGGGTGTAAGCTTTAAATAAAGTGTGCCGCCAATAATTAAACCTGAAAATAAAATAGACCTTGCAAAAATTCCAATCCAGCCTGAAACATTATTTAATAAAAAGAAACAAATAAAATAAGCACTAAATGCAAGTAATAAAGTGTATACTGTTTTTACATTAAAAGGTTGCATATTAAATGTTCGTCTCAAAAACTCATAACGTACAAAATTATAAATAGATACTGCAAATAAATCTGCAAATGCAGAGCCAATAATGCCATAATTTTTTATTAAAAACCAAGTAAGCGGCAAACGAAAAGCTAATAAAATTATACCACTTACAAAATCGAATCGCCAACGGGTTGAAGTATTAATTACAAAACTATTTAATCCTGTTCCTGCATCAATAATTCTTGCAAAAGCCAATACCAGCAATGTGTTTAAACCTGCTTCATAATTTGATTGTACACTTACTAATTGCATGCCTTGTTTAATATTCAACCAAACATTTCCAAAAATGAATAAGGAAAGAATTAAAAGATTAATAGACGAACGTTGATATATACGAAAAATTTCTGCCATGTTTTTATCTTTCCATGCTCTTGATAAAACACCTGTTGCAACCGGTTGAATACTTCTTTGCGGTACTTGAATTAAGTTGGCAACATATTGTGCTAATGTGAAAACACCAACGGCAGCAAGGTTTTGAAAACCTGCAATTACAAAACTATCAATAGTTGCTGCTATTGAAACAATTACAGTACCGCTAAATATTAATGTTTGCATACCAAACATTTTCTTTTTAAATTTTTTGGTAACACGGCTAATAGTAAAACTAAAATGTAATTGATTAATTGATTTAAGATAAAATAATAGAATAATAAAAATGATAATATATAAAAACGCAAAAAGATGAATGAATGTATTAAAATTAATAACCTTAAAATAAAACAATAAAATAAAAACGCTGGTAATAAAACGCATTACTGTTTCTTTCAAAAAATTTGAAGCAATTGTTTTTTGAATTGCCCAACAAAATCCTTCAATTACAGAAAAAAACAACATACCCATTGCAAAAGGAAAAAGCCAGCGATAATAATATACAATTAACGGAGAGGTTCTAGTATATTTTCTAACAATTATAGGTTCAAAATACCAACCAACAATTAATACAATTATAAAACCAATTAAAGATGCAAGCATTGCCCAAGTAAGCAAATCATTTTTTTTATCTTCTAAATTATCTTTATAATATGGATAAAATTTATAAATAATTGGTATTACACCTAAGCTTGCAAAAGCGTACATGTTTTGCCCGAAATCAAAAAATATTTTAGTTAAACCAAATTGCTCTTGTGTAAACGAACCGTTTTTTACATAGAAATAAGTGTTTATTAAGCCAATAAAAAAACCAATATAAACCAATATGCTTGATATGATAGATTGTTTGCGTATGCTCATATATATTTCTATCTGTTATTTCGATACTGTTGTAATGACTAAGAAATAACAATTTACATTAAACAGATTTCTCAGGAAAGAATTTTCGAAATGACGTTTTATTTTATTATTACTATTTAAAAATTTATTACTGTCTTTCTTATAAATAAACTATGGTTTAGTTTCTAGCTGTTTGGTTTTTATATAAAACATTCGTTCAATATTTGCTTTTGTAAACCATTGCATTTCATCGGTATTTAATTTTATGGTTTGCCATTTTTCGGTTGGAATAATTTTTTTATGTGTTGAAGAAATTACAATTGGTAAATCAAAACCTTCAACACAATTTGTATAATGCAAGGTTGCTGTTTGTGTAATACTATCTTTATAAAATTCTAAGGTTGGTATTTGTGTGGTTCTTAAATATTGATTGAATACTTTTGAAAAATCGAATTTTGATTGTTTGCTTATATAGTTTTCAATTTGTTGTGTAGTAACGGTTTGATGATAAAATGTTTTGTTTAAACCAATTAATATTTGTCTGAATTTTTCATCATCATCAATGGAGTGCCTAATAGTGTGAAGCATATTTCCGCCTTTGTAATACATATCTCCGCTGCCTTCTTTGTTTACACCATAAGTACCAATAATGGGTATATCATTTCTAATACTTCTTCTTGTGCCAACATTATAATCTGTTCCGGCTTCTTTGCCATAATAATATTCTGTAAATAATGTTTCGCTGTAATTGGTAAAACCTTCATGTACCCACATATCGGCAATATCTTTTGTGGTAATATTATTTGCAAACCATTCATGTCCGCTTTCGTGTACAATAATAAAATCCCATTTTAAACCCCAACCTGTTCCACTTAAATCTCTTCCTAAATATCCGTTTTGATATTTGTTGCCATAAGCTACTGCACTTTGATGTTCCATACCCAAATGTGGGGCATCAACTAATTTATAACTGTCTTCATAAAAAGGATAAGGCCCAAACCAATATTCAAATGCACGTAACATAAGTTTGGCTTGTTTAAATTGTTGTTTGGCTTTTTCTAAATTATAATCTAACACCCAATAACTTAAATCTAGTTTACCTTTTAAGCCCATTAGCGTATCTGTAAAATTTACATATTTACCAATGTATGGAATAATGTTATAATTATTAATTGGATTTTTTACTACCCAAGTGTATAACATTAAATTAGAATTTGGAATTTGAATTTTAGATTTTAATCTTCCATTACCAACAGCCATTAATGTATCGGGAACAATAATAGATAATGATGCACCATTATCGGGTTCATCTCCCTGATAATCTTTGCAAGGATACCATGCACTTGCACCTAAACCTTGTACCGCAACACTCATCCATGGTCTTCCTTTTTCATCTTTTTTCCAAATCCAACCGCCATCCCAAGGTGGGCGAATAGCTTCGCGTGGTTTGCCGTGATAATATATATGGAAAGAAAATTTTTCGTTTTTGTATTTTGTTTCATTTAGTTCAACAATTGCAATATTATCAGTTGGTATTTGTGTGAATTTATAAACTTCATGTTTTTGTTTTGTTTCTCCTTTACTTGAAAATAATACTCCTTTATTAATAATACTGTCTATAATAAGTGGTTGTTGTAAATCAATCTGTAATGTTTTTCCGTTTTTTATTGCTTCGCAAACAATTATTACTTCTCCTTCAATAGTTTTATTCTCATAATCGGGTTTTACGGTTATACCGTATTGCAGTACATTCCACCAATCTCGGTTTTCATTTAAACTTCCACGCAAGGTATCGGCATGTGTATATTGACTTTTATTTATACCTAATTGTGCATGCGTGGTATTGGTTATTATTATGCTGAATAGTATTATAATATGTACAAGTGTGCGACGCAACAGCAGTATCATAGTAGTATCATTGTTTGTTTAAAGAATAAAATTTTCTTTACTGCCTAAAAGTAAAGATATTCGGTGAAATGAATATTTGCAGAATGATAAAGGGTTATATGTTTTTTTGTTTTTTGTTATGTTTAGTTGCTTGCCAACATAAGAAAGAAAACGATAAACAAATTTTTTATTATAACGAAACTACGGGTTTGGCAACTTTAGACCCTGCATTTGCTAAAAGTCAAGCTGTAATGTGGGCAGCACATCAATTATACAATACTTTGGTTGAAGTAGATACTAGTTTAAATATTGTTGCATCATTAGCAAAAAGTTGGGAAATAAGTGCCAATAGATTGGTGTACACTTTTCATTTGCGAACCGATGTTTTTTTTCATGATGATGCAGCTTTTGTAAATGGTAAAGGCAGAAAATTAATTGCTAATGATATTGTTTTTTCTTTGAAAAGAATTATTGATAAACAAACTGCCAGCAGCGGTGCATGGATTTTTAATAATCGTGTTGATAGCGTAGAACCCTTTACAGCGTTGAACGACAGCACTTTTAAATTAAAACTTATACAACCTTTTAATCCTATATTAGGAATTTTATCTATGCAATATTGTAGTATTGTGCCTCATGAAGTTGTAGAAAAATATGGTAAAGATTTTCGTAGGCATCCTTGTGGAACGGGCCCTTTTAAATTTGTGGCTTGGGAAGAAGGTCAGGCTTTAATTCTACATAAAAACAATAATTATTGGGAACGGGATGAACAAGGAAATAAATTGCCTTATTTAGATGCCATTAAAGTTTCTTATTTTGATAATAAAGCAACCGAATTTTTGCAATTCAGGCAAGGTAAATTAAGTTTTATTAATGATATTGATGGCTCTTTTAAAGATGAAGTATTAACTAAAAAAGGAGAATTACGAAATGAATGGAAAGATAAAATTGTATTGAATAAACATGCTTATTTAAATACCGAATATCTAGGAATTTTAGTTGATGAAAATAATGAGTTGGTAAAACAATCTCCCTTAAAATTTAAAGCCGTTAGGCAAGCTATTAACTATTGCATAAACAGAGAACAGTTAATGATGTATATGCGAAATTCAATAGGAACCGCTGCCACAGCAGGTTTTGTACCCGGTGGATTGCCAAGTAGAAATACAGAATTGGTTAAGGGTTATGAATACAACCCGAATAAAGCAAAACAATTATTGGCAAGTGTTAATTATAAAAATTATAATACACCTATTAAATTATTAACCATTGCTTCGTATGCCGATATAGCAAGTTTTGTTGCTAAGCAATGCGAAGAAATTGGTTTAAATATTCAAGTAGAAGTAGTACAAAAAAGTGTGTTGTTAGAACAAACTGCAAAATCACAAGCATTATTTTTTAGAGGAAGTTGGATTGCAGATTACCCCGATGCAGAAAATTATATGAGTGTGTTTTACAGTAAAAATCCTGCACCGCCCAATTATACACGATATAAAAATTCGTCGTTTGATTTGTTGTATGAAAAAGCCTTACAAGAAACCAATGATTCTATACGTTATGCATTATACCGGCAAATGGACCAAATAGTAATTAACGATGCACCTGTTATACCTATTTTTTATGATGAAGCTATACATTTAGTAAATAAAAATATTATAGGGTTTAAACCCAATGCATTAAATTTATTGGAGTTGAGAAGAGTAAAAGTGAAATAATTTTTAATTGAAACGTGTTAGTGTTTTTTTAGTTTATTCTTAAATACCTTTTCAAACTTTTCTAATTTAGGTGCTATTACATATTTGCAATAACCTTGTTCGGTATTGTTGTTATAATAATCTTGATGATAGTTTTCTGCCGGATAAAAATTTTTAAATGGCTCAATGGCTGTAACAATTGGCTTGCTCCATGCTCCACTTTTATTTAATTCAGTTTTATAATGTTCTGCTTTTTGTTTTTCTTCATCAGTTAAATAAAAAATAACACTTCGGTATTGTGGACCCTTATCTGCACCTTGTTGGTTTGGTGTGGTGGGGTCGTGTGTTTTCCAAAATACTTCTAACAGTTCATCGTAAGTAATTTTTGTTGGGGCATAAATAATTTTTGTTATTTCTGTATGGCCGGTAGTTTTATCGCAAACTTGTTCGTACGTTGGATTTTCTACAAATCCGCCGCCATATCCGCTTGTTACAGAAATTACACCTTCTAACCTTTCAAAAAATGCTTCGGTACACCAAAAGCAGCCTTCTCCAAAATACGCTATACGGTTTTTGTTTGTATTCGTCATTTTACGCTCGGTTTTATTATATTGTTGTGCAGTAGTTAGTAATACTGTGTTTGCCAATAATGCGGTAATAAATATTTTTAGCATTGCTCATTTTTTTAAAGCAACTAAAAGTAATTAATTATTGGCTGTATAAAATGTTAAGCATGTACAAATGGTATTTTTAAATAAGATAAATTTGTCTTTATATATCAATCTTTTTGTAGTATATTTGTCGAAAATATTGTAGTTATTTATACTACAAAATAATCTACGCTATTAAACAGTTGAAAATTCATTTCCTGTAAAATTCCATATTTTAAGTAACTACTAAACTTTTAAAAAACTTATGCTAACTAAGTTTTTACTGCATGTTGAAAATTTTGTATTGGGAATATCATTAATTACTGTTATTTTCTTAACATCATTTTGGTCAGATGGTATTCAAAATTTAAATTATTGGGAGTATTACACCGGAATATCTTTTCAAACTTTATTATTTGTTGTTGCAGGCTTATTAATTGTATCGTTTATAATTACCAAAGTATTACGCAGCAGAGGTATATTGCAAAACGGCACTTTAATTATTTATAGTTTAGTAACAATTGTTCTTACAATATGGTTGCTGGTAGATTGTTTGCAAATGCCTTTTATACAAGGTCAATGGTTAACTAGTATTTTACCACCGCCTATTTATCTTACTTGGAAAATTTATATGACAATATTTTCTTATTTAATATTAGCAATGCTATTGTTACACTTTTTGTATATTGCTTATTCTGTGTTTAGATTAGTCTTAATACCTCCTGTACAAAATATGATTTTAATGGAAGAAGCATAAACTGCGTTGGTAATAAGTTGCAGCATTACCTTTGCTTCTTTTATAAGGAACATGAAGTTATATCCCGAATCGGCAGCCACACAATTAGAGTTTAATAAAATAAAGCAACTGCTTTCAGAACATGCAACTACTGTTTATGCTAAAGAAAAAGCAATAGCATTACGTTTGCATACACGTAAAGAATTTATTGATATTGATTTACAACAATCTTACGAATACAAATTATTGTTACTTCAATCGCAATATTTCCCCATAGATTTTACTAATAATATTTCTCGCGAAATAAAATTATTAAGTATTCCCGGAGCAACTTTATCAGGCGAAGAAATACTTTCCATCAAAAAACTTACTGCCAATATTGAAAATATTTTTAGATGGTTTGATGCTGAAAGAAGATTGGCCTACACAACACTAGCAAAAGTTATTAGCAATACTTATTACGAGAAAGTAATTATAGAATTAATTGATGATGTGTTAGATGAAACCGGAACGGTGAAAGATAATGCCAGCGAAGATTTAAGTAGAATAAGAATGAATTTATTTCGCAAACGAAATGAATTGCGAAGAATGTTTGATAAGGTAATTGCTAAACTTTCTAAAGCAGGCTACTCGGCAGATATTGATGAAAGTTTTAGTAATGGAAGAAGAGTAGTTGCCGTGCATGCCGAACATAAAAGACAAGTGAAAGGAATTTTGCACGGCGAAAGCGATAGCCGTAGAACCGCTTTTATAGAACCCGAAGAAACGATTGGCTTAAATAACGAAGTTTTTTCTTTAGAAAATGAAGAACGAAAAGAAGTACAAAGAATTTTAAAACAACTCACAGTATCATTAAGTATATATGCTTCATTAATAAAAATTTATTTTAATATAATTGGAGAGTTTGATTTTATTAGAGCCAAAGCAAAACTGGCAGTTGAAATGAATGCGGCAAAACCTAATGTGGTTGATGCTGCAAAAGTTCAACTAATAAATGCCTATCATCCTTTATTATTTTTATACAATAAATCAAGCAACAAAAAAACAATTCCATTAAATATTTTGTTAGATGATAAAGCAAGAATTTTAATTATCAGCGGCCCTAATGCAGGCGGTAAAACTGTTGCTATGAAAACAATTGGGTTAAACCAACTTATGTTACAAAGTGGTTTATTAGTGCCAGTGCATCCTGATTCGCAAATGGGAATTTTTAAACAACTATTTATTCATATTGGCGATACGCAAAGCATAGAATTTGAGTTGAGTACCTACTCTTCTCATTTAATGCACATGAAACATTTTATAGAAGTTGCCAATGGTAAAACTTTATTTTTTATTGATGAATTAGGCAGCGGTAGCGACCCCAATTTAGGTGGTGCATTTGCAGAAGTTATTTTAGAAGAGTTAAATAAAAAACATGCAATGGGCATTGTAACCACCCATTATTTAAATTTAAAAGTAATGGCAAACCATACACCGGGCATAATTAACGGTGCTATGGGGTTTGATGAAAAAGAATTACAACCCTTATATCAATTACTTGTAGGTAAACCCGGTAGCTCTTACACTTTTTCTATTGCCCAACGCATTGGCTTACCGCAACATTTAATAAACCGTGCAAGAAAATTAGTAGATGATGATCATTTTAAATTAGATAAACTTTTAAATAATACCGAACAAAATCTTCAACAGTTAGATAAAGAAAAAAAATATTTAACACAACTGGTAAAAGAAAACGAACGTTTAAAAAAAGAAATGGAAATTATTGTAACTAAAGAAAAACATAAACAACAAGTTGAACTTTTAAAGCAACAAAATAAAATTGCTGAAGAGCGTATTGTTTATTTAAAAGATATGGAACGAAAGCTGAAACAAATTGTATTAGATTGGAAAAAAGCTGAGAATAAAAATGATGTTGTGAAAAATTTGCATCATTTATTATTTAAAAAGAAAGAACAAATTGTTGTTAATAAATTAGCAAAAAAAGTAGATAATAAATTTAAAGAAATTAACACCAATATCACTATAGGCTCGTTAGTGAAGTTGAAAAAAAATTATCAGGTAGGAGAGGTAAAAGAAATTCGCGGTAAACGTGCTATTGTACAAGTTGGTTTATTACCTATGAATATAGATATAGCAGACTTGGTTACTGTTGAAAAAATGCAAGAAAAAAAATAATTCATATTACGAAAAATTATTTTAACCGTTTCATTAAGGCATCATCAATTTTTTTAAAAAGATGATATGGTTTGTAAGTTCTCCATTCACTCAGTTGCATTAATTCAATTAAGTAGTGTAGTTTTTTCTTTTTAAAATCGTATTGGGTTTGTTCGGGCATATTTAATGCTACAATCCAACCATTGTTATCGGTTGTTTCTTCGTACCATTCTTCGTAATATTCTTTATCACTGCTATGAAAATTTAAAACGTTTTCTGTTATAAGAATAAATTTGGTAATACCTTTTTCTTCAAACTTATCAATTACTTCACGTTTTAAATACATAATATCATTTTCAATTGCATCATTCCATTCACCAATCATTTCAATTATGCAAAAATGTAATTCATAATCTGCATAAATTACTTTTAAGTATAATGTTTTGCTTCCAAACTCATCCCATTGCGGATGTATATAATAATTGTAAATGGTTTGAGAAAATTCGAATTCACTATACGCTCTTCCGTAAAATGGAGAAAGCTTATCTTCTTCTGAAATGTATATATGACGCCAGTTATAGAAGGGTTCTATCTCATGCATGTCCATTTAATTTTACGGCATCAACCGCTTTTTTTACACTTCCATGTTTTACCAACAAATCTTTTGCGGCTTCGTAATTGCTTAGTTGCAATTTATCCATTACCATTTTTACGCCTCTATCCACTAATTTAATATTGGTAAGTTGCATGTTTACCATTTTATTGTCTTCTACACGGCCTAATTGTATCATTGCAGAAGTGCTAAGCATATTTAGTACTAATTTTTGTGCTGTGCCACTTTTCATTCTTGTGCTGCCTGTTACAAATTCTGGACCTACAATAATTTCTACCGGATAATCTGCTGCTTCACTAACCGGAGAATTGGGGTTGCATGAAATACTTCCGGTTATAATATTTCTTTTTCTGCATTCTTCTAAAGCACCTATAACATAAGGTGTTGTACCACTTGCTGCTACACCAACAACAACGTCTTTATCACTTACAAAATGTTTTTGCAAATCTATCCAACCTCTATTTCTATCATCTTCTGCATATTCTACTGCTTGGGTAATTGCTTTTTCTCCGCCCGCTATTATGCCAATTACTAAACCGTATGGCACACCATAAGTAGGAGGGCATTCGCTTGCATCTACAATGGCTAATCTTCCGCTGGTGCCGGCACCAATATAAAATAATCTTCCGCCTGCCAACATTCTATCGCTTATTACTGATGCTAATTTTTCTATTTGCGGAATAGCTTTTTCAACGGCGGCAGGAACTAATTTGTCTTCATTGTTAATGTTTGCCAATATTTCCTCTACACTCATTTTCTCTAAATGCCTGTAGTTAGATTCTTGTTCTGTAATTCGTATAAATTTTTTCATATTGTTTTTTTATGAATGATATTTTATTAAACCATCCATAGGTTTTTTAAGTATGGTTCCTAATTCAAATTCGTAACTATGACAAAGTTCTTTTAATATATCTTTAAAACCAAATGCAACGCTGCCAATAAAATTTATAGGCATTAACCAACTTTCGCGGTATTTGCATAAATGGGTAAAGAAAAAATCATTCAATCCGTCTTCAATAATATTTTCAATCATATAATGACCACGGTTTTCTGCTAAAAAAATAGCAAACGATGCTAAGTATCTGTTAGCCAATGGTTGTTTATATACCTTTTCTAAAATTTCAATAGGGTTGGTATTAAACATTTTTTCAAAACTGTTTTTCAGTTCATCATCAAAAGTGTTATACAAATAATATTGAACAACTTTTTTCCCAAGATAAGCACCGCTGCCTTCATCTCCTAAAACATAACCAATGCCCGGGCTATTGCTGACAATTTTTTTTCCATTGTAAAAACAAGAGTTAGAGCCTGTTCCTAAAATGCAAGCAATACCTTTTTCTTTTCCACATAAACCTCTTGCAGCTGCAAGTAAATCTGTATTTAAGTTAATTGTTGCTTTTGTAAATATTTTTTTTAATGCAGTATTTAAAATTTTTTTGTTGTTGGTATTATTTAATCCCGTACCATAAAAATGTATTTCTTTAATAAGAATATCTTTATTAAATTTTGGCAATAATTCTTTTTGAAGTATTTCAATAATTTGAATAGAAGTCAAAAAATAAGGGCTAATGCCTTGAGTAATCACTTTTTGTTTCTTTCCGTTATAAAGTAGGCACCACTCACATTTGGTAGCACCACTATCGGCAATTAATTTCATCACTAATAAGTTTAAAAATATAAAGCTAATTTACCTTTTATAAAAACAAGTACTAAAAAAGCATAACTTAAATTATATTAATTGATATTTGCGTTTTGTGCAACTAAGGTACAAAGTAGCTAAATAATATGGGAAGTAAAAAATTACAAATAGTATTACCGGTTTTATTTGCATTGGTAATGATTGTTGGAATGTTAATAGGATATAAGCTAAAAGAAGAAACTGGTGGAAACGGTTTTTTTAAAGCAAATAAAAAATATACTGTTCAAGAAGTATTGAGTTTGGTTAAAAGCAAATATGTTGATAGTGTTTCTTTAGATACCTTAAATAGTGTAGCAATTGATGCTATTTTAGAACAGTTAGATCCTCATTCAATTTATATTCCGCCGCAAGATGTAGCAATAGTTAACGAAGATTTAGCTTCCAATTTTGAAGGCATTGGCGTAGAATATGAAGTTTTAAATGATACTATAACCGTAAGCCGAGTTATTGCAGGTGGTCCATCAGAAAAAGCAGGTATGCAAGTAGGAGATCAAATAATTGCTGCTTCCGATACAATTAATTTAACAGGCAAAAAAATTAAGTTTAGTGAGTTAAGAAAATATTTACGAGGTCCTGCCGGCTCACAAATTACCATAACAGTTTTAAGAAATAATGAAACAAAAAAAGTAACCATAACTCGTGGAAGAATTCCTATACAAACTGTTGATGCCGCTTATATGATTGACACCTCTATTGCCTATTTGCACATATCAAAATTTGCCGATAGAACTTACGAAGAGTTTATGCAAAATCTTGAAAAACTGCAAGCAAAAGGAATGAAAAAACTAATTCTTGACTTGCGTGGAAATGGTGGCGGACTTTTACAACAAGCCGTAAATATTGCAGATGAATTTTTAGATGAAGATAAATTAATTGTTTACACCGAAGGCTTACATAACGATAAAACAGAATACAGATGCAAGCGTGATGGATTATTTGAAAAAAATAAATTAGTTGTTTTAATTGATGAACTTTCTGCATCTGCCAGTGAAGTATTAAGCGGTGCTTTGCAAGATTGGGATAGAGCCACTATTATTGGTAGAAGAAGCTTTGGAAAAGGCTTGGTACAACAACAATTTCAATTAAGCAATGGCGGAGCAATAAGGTTAACCATTGCAAAATATTTTACGCCATTAGGAAGAAATATTCAAAAACCATATAACAAAAAGAAAAACGATTACACTATGGAAATCGTTAATCGTTTTCATAACAATGAAATGGATAAACCAGATACTGCACAACCCAAAGGATCAGTTTATAAAACACCTGCAGGGCATACTGTATACGGCGGCGGTGGTATAACACCCGATATTGTTGTTCCCGTTGATACGATTGCTTATCCTTCTGTATTTTATAACCCAATTTTCAAAAATACTGCTGCAAGTTTTGCAATGAATTGGTACAGAAAAAATAAAGCATATATAGCTACATTTTCTATAAATAGTTTTAAAAATAATTTTAATTTTACTGGTAACGATTTAGATTTATTTGAAAAAATAACCTTAAAAAATACTTTAAATATTCAAAATATAAATAAAGCAGCATTATCTAATGTATTGAAATCAATAGTTGGTGAACTTGCTTGGGGCACACAAGGTTATTACGAAATAAAAAATACTGAAGATAATGTGGTGAAAAAAGCATTAGATATTTTAAAATAATACTTATTTTAGTTGCTACATTTTTAAATTTATATTAATCAATATTCTAAAATGGAAATGGTTTATTTACTAAAGAAGAATAAAATAATTAATGGTCCGTATAATATAGAAACTTTAAAACAAAGAGGCATTAAAAGTACCGATATGGTTTGGTGCAAAGGTTTGGTAGATTGGACACCTATTTCACAAGTTGATTTTTTGGTTGATGTACCTGTTATTCATTCAAGAAAAAGCAATAAAACAATTATTGAACGCGTATTCTCTTTCTTAAAATAATTTCAACAAATTTTTTTCTTTAAGTATATTGTGTTTTATAATAAACACAACACTTATGTCATTTACATGGAAAGGAGTTTTTCCTGCACTCACAACTAAATTTACTCAGCAGGACGAATTAGATCTCCCTTTATTCAACAAAAATTTGCAAGCTCAAATTGCTGCAGGTGTTAATGGTATTATTTTAGGCGGCACATTAGGTGAAGCAAGTGTTTTAACAAATAAAGAAAAAGAAACATTAGTAAAATTTGCAATTGAAAAAGCTGGAGGAAAAGTTGCAGTAATTTTAAATATTGCAGAAGGCTCTACCAATGCTGCTTTACAAGCAGCCAGCAATGCAAAAAAATGGGGTGCAGCAGGTTTAATGTTATTGCCACCTATGCGTTATAAAAGTGATCACAGAGAAACTGTTACTTATTTTCAAACAATAGCTTCTTCAACCGATTTACCTATTATGATTTATAATAATCCGGTTGATTATAAAATAGAAGTAACACTTGAAATGTTTGCCGATTTAGTACCTTATAAAAATATCAATGCAGTTAAAGAATCAACCAGAGAAATTAGTAATGTAACTAAAATGCTAAATGCTTTTGGTGATAGATTTAAAATTTTATGCGGTGTAGATACTTTGGCAATGGAAGAATTAGTAATGGGTGCTCATGGCTGGGTAGCAGGCTTGGTATGTGCATTTCCGGCAGAAACAGTTGCCATATATAAATTAGTTAAAGCAAAAAGGTATGATGAAGCATTAAAAATTTATCGTTGGTTTATGCCTTTACTTGAATTAGACTTACATTCAAAATTAGTTCAATATATAAAATTAGCAGAAGCAAAAACAGGCATAGGTAGTGAACAAGTACGTGCTCCACGTTTAGCATTAATTGGAGAAGAAAGAGAACGCGTTTTAAAAATTATTGAAACAGGAATTGCTTCCAAACCAATATTACCCGATTATCTTTCAATTGAATTATAATTGATAGTATTAAAATAAATGAATAATGATTGATAATACATTGCAAGAAATTGAATTGGCTGTAAACCAATCTTGGAAAGCATTTCAGATATATAGTAAAAAATCTTTACAAGAAAGGGCAACTTTTATAAAGGCCATAGCTGTAGAATTATCTTTAACAGAAGAAGCATTAATTAACACGGCTATGCAAGAAACCAACCTTCCGCAGGCAAGATTAAAAAACGAATTGGCAAGAACTATTTTTCAACTAAACAGTTATGCCGATGCCTGCATAAAAGGCGATTGGTTAGAAATTAGAATAGATACTGCTGTTGCAGAAAGAAACCCGCCCAAGCCCGATATAAGAAAAATGTTAGTGCCTTTAGGCCCTGTGGTTGTGTTTGGTGCAAGTAACTTTCCTTTTGCTTATTCAACTGCGGGTGGAGATACCGCTACTGCTTTTGCAGCAGGTTGCACCGTTATTGTAAAAGCACATCCGGCACATGCAAAAACTTCTGAAATAGCTGCTGCTGCTATATTTCAGGCTGCTGCTAAAACAAATATGCCACATGGAACATTTACGCATATACATGGAGCATCAGTTAAAGTTGGTAAAACTTTAGTTACACATTCATTAATAAAAGCTGTTGGTTTTACAGGTTCTTATGGCGGTGGTAAACAATTGTTCGATTGGGCTAATCAACGCAAAGAACCTATTCCTGTTTTTGCAGAAATGGGAAGTATTAACCCTGTTTTTTTATTGCAAGAAAAATTAAATCAATCCGCTGTTGACATTGCTAAAATGTATGCTGCATCTATAACATTAGGTGTAGGGCAATTTTGCACCAACCCGGGATTAATAATAGCAATACAATCAAACGCATTAAATAATTTTATTAATTGTTTGGCGGAAGAAATAAAAAAAATTGCACCTGCTACCATGTTGCATCAAGGTATTGCCAATGCTTATGCTGAAAAGAAAACAAAAGCGTTGCAACAAAAAAATGTAACTACTGTAGCTGAAAGTGTTGCCCAGCCTGCACAAAATCAAGGTCAACCAACTATTGCCACTGTTAATGCAAAAACTTTTTTGGAAAATAAAATTTTGCATGAAGAAGTATTTGGCCCTTATTCATTAATTGTACAATGTAATAATGAAGATGAAATGCTAACTATTGCACAACATTTAGAAGGGCAATTAACAAGTACTTTAATGGCCACTGAAAATGATATTATAAAAAACAATCAATTAATTGAAGTTGTAAAAAATTTGTGTGGCAGAATAATTATAAACAGTGTGCCAACAGGCGTTGAAGTTTGTTATGCAATGCAGCATGGCGGCCCGTTTCCTGCAACAACCGATAGCAGATTTACTTCTGTAGGTGCAGATGCTATTAAACGTTTTGCACGCCCACTTTCTTTTCAAAATTGGAATGATAATTTATTACCTGATGAACTAAAAAATAATAATCCGTTAAATATTTGGAGAATGGTAAACAATGAGTGGACGAAGGATAGTGCAAATAGGTAATT
>JAFDXX010000005.1 GCA_018267705.1 Bacteroidota bacterium
AGAGTGAAGTTATTTAGCTTAGTTATCATTTTACTTCAATTTTGCTAAAACACAATCTTCACATCTTCTTTATAGTTCTGCAAAGTTCCGTTGAGGCTGGCTGTCCAACCGTCAATAAATACTTTGCCGTTTTTAATTGCGTTTGAATAATCATCACTCGTAATTTTCTCGCTGTTGGTTATGTAAAAGTGGTTGCCGATTTTGTAAATGCAATCTTTTACAACTTCTTCGGGAACTTGTGTTGGCTCGTCTAAACCAACGGTGAAAATCATATTATAAATGCGACTTAAAGCGTCTGTTTCATTTTCAGTTATTGAAATTTGTCCTTTGTCGTCAACTTTCAGTTTTGGAGCTTCTACGCTGTCAAATACTTTAAAGCCAATATCAGGAACTTGTTTTTTGTCCTTGTCAAACAATCCCGTTTTGCTGTTTTCTGTTTCTATGTCATTGGCTATTTTTTGTCCTGCACGTTTTAAGCGTTCAATGGTAATGCTTGAAATTACAGGAGGTAAATTGTTTTCGATGCAAAACTTATAATCACTTTTATCCTCTTTGATTGGTTCATCTATTTGACATAAAATAAACTTACGATTGCCACCGTCATCAGCATTTAAATCCATTACAGCGTGACCCGTAGAACCACTTCCTGCAAAGAAATCTAATATAGTTGCATTTTTTTCGGTTAATACAGCCCATTCTAATAATTGCTTTATCATTCTTATAGGTTTTTTACCGCTATTAAATCCAACGCCACCTTCGTGCCTAATATTTCCAAAATCAGCACTATAGTCGTAATAAGTCGGGATTGGGGTTAATCGAATCGCACCTTGCTCTGACTTCATTTCCTCAACTCTATCTAAAGGCATTCCTGAATACATTTTCCCCTTTGTAGCATTTGCTTTTTGTGGGCCAGTGTAGTAACGATAGCCTAGACCGTCTTCACCTCTACCAATTACCTTATACAAACAGCCTAATCCATCTTGAGATATACGTGGCTCAACAACCTTTTGAAAAACTTTCCCATAGCTCATTGTGCTATAAATACTTCCAGTTATCCAGGTTTCTTTTAACCTAAGAATATTACCAGTTTCGTGTTTTGTAATTTTCCATTGACCTTTCTTGAATACTTTAACTAATTGGTTGCCAACATTAAATTCTGAGCCTTCACCAATTTCCTCTATTTCAAAAATGAATTTATCCGTGGTGTATTCTTCTATTGGGCGGTTTGGAATGAATAAATTGGATTTGGAATAAACCAAGATGTATTCAAGCAAAGGTTTAAATGGCTTTTCTTCATTTAAACTTTTATCTGCATACCTTACTTGAATATTTAATACAGTCTGAAAATTTTCCTCTCCAAATACTTCATCACACAGCAGTTTAAGATTTGCCTGTTCGTTATCATCAATGCTTATAAATATGACACCCTCTTTGCTCAATAAATCTCTTGCCAATAAGAGACGAGGATACATAAACGCCAACCAACCGTTATGGCTCCTTTTAGTTTTAAAGCTAAAATCCATTCTTGCAAAATCGCTTTCGCTCAAATTTGCCAATCCTAAAACCTCAGCTTCTTCTTTATCGAATCTATCAGGGTAAACAAATTCGTCTTTTTCAGTATTGTAAGGTGGGTCTATGTAGATACATTTGACTTGACCGCTGTAATGATTTTTTAGGATTTTCAAACTATTCAAGTTGTCACCTTTCAAAACCAAATTTTCGGTTGTGTCAATATTCTTGCTCAATGTGCTATTGAGACGTAATTCCTTTTCTGTTTTTTGGGCATATTTTGCCCTTGCAAAGTTTCTGCCTACAAAATTTAAACCGTAGCCGTTTATTTTTTCGTCAATGGGCAAACCCAAAACGGTTTTTAGTTCTTCTAGGTTTATTTCGGTGTCTCGGATTACATTGGGGTAGTTCTCTTTCAGAAAACGCAGCAATTTGTTTTCGTTGTTTTCTGTGCCAACAACCGTAAATCCTGCTTTTATAAAATCTTGTTCTGCCATTGTCTTATGCGTTGTTTATCAATGCCGCTAATTGCGTTTTATTGATACGTTCTTTAAATGAAATTTTAATGTTTTGGTGTTTGTAGTGTTCGCCTAATGCCTCAAAATATTTTTTAGCAAAGTCAATCTTGCCTTTTTCATCTACTGGAATTGCGGTTGACAATTTGTAGCCTTTGGCTTCCACTACAAGAAATATTTTGTTGCCTTCGGTGCTTTTAATAGCATAGCAAAAATCGGGGTTGTAATCTCCCAAAGGCGTTTTTATTTTCAGGTGTGGAAGTTTCCCGAAAATTTCAATGCTGTCAATGTCGGGGTCTTGCTCCACAATTTCCAATTCAAAATCACTGTCATATTCAATCACTTCTTCAAATACCCATTTGGCTTTTAAACTGAAATCGCCTGAAATGTCTTTTTGAAATTTGCCAACGCTTCCTGTATCTAAATAGGTTTTTCCTTTTTCGGTTTTGAATACATTTGGCAAACCTGTTCCGTTAATTCCGTCATACTTAATGTTTGCTTTAAGCATTGCAATTAAGTTCTTGTTGATTATTTCGGAAATTTCCCTTTGTGCCTGTTCAGGATTGTTGCAGAGCATTTTGGTTTTGAAGTCATCACTCAAAGCATTGAAAATCTTTACAACAAATGAAATAGGGGTTTTGGTGTTGTTTGACAATGTGCGAACCAATTCTAAATAATCAACTTTGCTTTTGTATGAAACTGTGTCGGTTAGTTTTTCAGTAATTGCACCCTGCTCACCAATCTTGTTTACGTTTAGTTCTGCACGAATGGTCTGCAATAGAATTTCTTCAATGTTTACAGCTTCAATTTGTGTTTTTATGTTTTGTATCAGTTGGTTTTCCTGTTCTGAGGTTAAAGTTTCTAAAACATAGAAAGCATTTTTATTGATAGCGTTCCAAAGATTTTGAAACTCTTGCAAGTGCGTTGCCTTAATGAAAACTTTCTTTTTCTCTTTTTTCTTCTCGGCTTTCTGAACGTAAGTGTTTGTGTCGGTAGCAAACAGGCTTTCAATGGCTTTCACTTGTTCTTCGGGCAAATTTTGTTCTTTTAGAATAGCAGAAAACTCAGGCGATTTTTCGTAAATCTTTTGTCCGTCAACAATTGCCTTGCGAACAATCATTTTCTTGTCCTTCAGCACATCATCAACCAAAGTAACAATTGTATCATCGTCAAAACCCGATTTTTCTTTGAGAATTTTAATCAATTCTTGTTCTGTAAATGTTTCAGAAATCAAGAATGAGTTGCTTAAAATCTCGTTTTGTATGGCTTCAACAAAGCCTTGTTCTTTGCTTGAAACAACCACATCAAGGTTGTTGATTCTCCAAAATGCTTCTTGGTCGTCATTCAAATTTTTCAGCGTGTATCGTTGCAAATTTTGATTTACACAAATGCGTAAACCTCTACCAATTTGTTGCAATTTTGATATTTCGCTTCCCTGATTGGAAAGTTTACAGATTGTGAAAACATTTGGGTTGTCCCAACCTTCTTGCAATGCCCAAATGGAGAAAATGAAACGTGTAGGGCTTTCAAACGAAAGCAATTTCTTTTTGTCTTTCAGAATTTCGTCAACTCCTGCTTTTACTTTTTCGTCAGCGTTTCCTTTGTCGCCTGAAAAATATCCTTTGTGAACCTGCAACGTGTTGTCGCTGTCAAAATCATTTTGCAGGTATTTATAGTAATCACTTGTTTGGTCAAGTTTGCTAATCAGCTCAGTATATTGCTTTTTGTATTCTTCTTCAAAAATGGTTTTTACTTTTGGATTATCTCCTCGAAACAGACTGGTGTCGCTTTCAATAAAAAACAAAGTAAGTGCTTTAACCCCTTGCTCAAACAATCCTTTTTCTTTTTCAAAATGAATTTTGATTGTTTCTTTAATCATTGCCCGCAATGATTCGTCCGACAAAGAATAATCAACTTTTTCAATGGTGTCGTCTGCTAAAACTATGGTGTCTTTGTTTATTTTCTTTATGTTTTTTCCGTTGAAAACTGCTCCAATCCCTAATTCTCGTCTGGCAATAATTCCGTTGGTTAAAGTGCTTACAATGGCTTTTTTGTTTTCAATGCCAATGAGTGTGTCTGTATTCTCAACTACATCTTGCGTATAAACAACAATTTTCTTTACCAAACTATGTCGGAATGAAGAAATGCTGTCTAATACATACGCTACATTGGATAAAGGCAAACTGTCTTTCTTTTTTGGGAAAGTAGCACCAAAACGCAAAAAGAAATTCTCAAAACCTTCAAAATAGGTTTTAAAAGCGTTACCCTCAAAACGGTGTGGCTCGTCCATTATCACGATTGGATTTAGTCGTTTCAAACATTCCAAATATGATTTTGGCGGTTCCTGATTATTTACAAATAATTCAGGTGTGTTAATGTCTTTTTCTAATGGTCGGTTTAAGATATTGTCTTTGTGGCTGAATGTACTTGGTGTCATTACCAAAACCGATAAATGAGAAGTGCCGATAAATTGTCTTACGGCTGAAATGTTTCCACCTTCGTAAACAAAGGTTTCAATTTCCTTTTCTTTTTCGTTGGCGTAAAAGCTTTTAAAGTAATCTTTGGTGTCCTCTAAGTTTGTTTTTGTTCCTTCTCGGATTGGAACAGTCGGAATAAGAACGATAAATTTTTTGTAGCCGAAATGCTTACTCAGTTCAAAAATGGTTTTGATAAACGTGAACGTTTTACCTGTTCCCGTTTCCATCATTATGTCAATGTTTTTAGTGTCTTGAACTGGAAAATTGTATTTGTTCTTTTTGTGGTGTGCTGTCAGCACCTCAGCAAAATTCACTTTTTGGCGAAGACTTTCAAAAAGACTGGTAATGTTTGTGACACAGTCCTCCTGATAGCTTTGTATTTCATATTGAAACTGTTTTGTTTCTGTTTTTGTCGTCATTTATTACTTCAATTTTCCAATTGTCAAAGTTAAAATTTAATATCGTTGTCTACCCGTTTTTCTCTTGAAATCCACTCGTTTTGTGTCTGGGTGGTGGGTGGGCTTGGGTGCGTTGGCAAGAGCAAGCTCTTTTGCATTTTTTTAGTCGGCTTGTGCGTTGGCAAAAATGCAAATGTGCTTGCTGTGCGTTGGCTGTCTTTCAAAAATGGTTTTAAAAAATGTGCGGTGGGAAAAAAATAAAAAACATCGGGTCGGCTTGAGTGTCGGCTCAATTGTCCCGTTGAAATATGGTCTGTATGTTGGTCACCTGTCAAAATGGTTTGTCTTTGTATTAATGTTCAGTTTTTTGTCGTCTGTTTATGGTTGCACGGTCGTCTTTTAGGCTTACTGCTAACGAGCAGGTATTGCCGATGGTGGGAAAATAGTATTCCGTCCGCTCGGAACCGCTGCCTGGCTTTTTGATAAAGTTAAATATTAAGAACTAAAGCTGGGCTTTATTCGTCAAGCCCCGAACCAAAGTAAAGCAGAATTACCGCTGCTGATTACTCCAATTTCAAGCCCCACTATTGGCAATACATATGTTGGCGGTTCGTTGTAATTTATTTATATAGTCTATACATAATACCGACTGTGTTCTTTATTGAACGATTATTTTGAAATGTCTTTATACTCATAAATTTGAAGATACGGGTTGTATTTTTTTGGTTCCGGATAAAACATAAAAATTTTTTTATCATTTACAAAAAAGCCTTTCACTCTTTGTCCATTTTCTGTCACTTCCACTTCTTTATGTTTCATGCTAACGAACCCTGCTTTTTTATACTCATAAATCTCGTTCATCACCTTTTTTGCATCGGGCAAAAAATCAAAAACCAAGCGTACCAAAGCATTTCTGTTATTTTTGGTAATTACGAGTTCTACTTGTGTGATATAAACTGGTGTTTCAGGTAATTTTAAAATAAAAACATCATATTCACTAGTTGATAGTTCGACAGACTTAGTTCCAAATGAAATAAACTGCTTATAACTTCCTTCATCAGATGCTTTAATAAATTGATGCACAAATTTTAATCCTTGCTTTAAATTTTTTTGATACTTCGCTTCAATCTCTTCTTCCAATATCTTTTTCCTTCTATCTGCTGCCTTTGTCTCTGCTATGTTTTCTCCGTCTTCATTTGATATAAATTCTATTTGCACCCCAGTGCCATACACTGTTTTCCCGTCTTTAGTAGTAAATTTGCCTACATAGCCATCCAGATCATTATTTATTGAAAGATCTTGTGATGTTACTATCTCTCCTATCAGTTTTCTAACTGGTTTGCCCTCTTTAGTATTATCTGTATTACCGATAATTTTGACTGTACTTCCCCGGGGTATATTTTCAATGAAAGAAGGATTGGTGATTATTTTATATTTATCCGCATATGAGATACGCTGCTTTATTTTGTTCTCCTCTAAATAAGCATCTAATACATCTCCCATTAATTTATAAAAAAGTTTTGCATCTTTATTATTGAAACTAGAATAGGTATGATTTTCATAAAAACTTCCATTATAGTTTAGAAAATATCCCTTAGAAGAACTCATGATTTTTATGGTAGGCTTTTCCATGTCAACATTCTCAATAGTCATAGCACCCACACGGTCGAGTAAGACAGTAATTTTATTGTTTAATTGATCTAAACTTAGACTAGAGCCATTCAGAATTGGAGTGTTAAAATAAGTACCATCATAGGGTTTGTCTGAAAGAAATATCTTTAGCTCAGTAAATGCTTTTTCCAATGGGGTATGTGCATTTTGTCTCCATGTTTCAGCCTCTGTTTTTACCTTTTCTTTAATTACTAAAACATCTGGGACTTTGGTTCCCAAATAAGCAAATACAAAATTATTTAACTTGTTTACAAGGTCTTTTTTATCTTCTTGTTTAACTCCGTAAAGTTCTATTGAACCTTGATAATTCTTAAAAAGGTAACTATAGGTTGGAAAATAATATTGTTCTCTAAAGATAGGCTGCTGTCGTTTAGAGTTATATTCTGCTGAATCAGTATTTAAGACTACCTGATCTTTTGTAGAAAGGTTGTATTTTTCTACAAAGGCGTACAAACTGTCTTCTATATTAAATTTTGCATGAGGTGTATTGTCAGCATTTACCAGATAAATGTATTTTCCCATGGTAGCAAAGTATCCAAACCCAGTCCCAAGTGAAGTTATTAACTGTTCATTTAAAGCTTTCAACGCAGGCTTCCATTCATAATCGTTAGATGGAGTTGTCCTTTTTATATACGCCTCCCACTCTACATCAGTATAAGTAGTGTACCTGATAACTTCTGCCAACATATTGAACATAGAAGCCAATGTGTAATAAGCCGTAGAAGAGTTCACAGTCTTTTTAATTATAAAAGAAGATGAGAACTTCCCATCTCCCATATCAATCGCTTTTTTATCCTCCAATGTATTTATTCTAAGATTTTTGCCGCCCTCGCTTATTGCAGGAGCTAGTTGTCGTACATCAACAGTTAGTGGAGACATATTTTCTCTGTTAAACAAAATCTTGGTGCCTTTTACAGATATTGAAAGGCAGTTGGCTTGCTTTTGTTCGGCTAATAGTTTGTTTACTAAAGCTAACTCTCCCTCATAGCCTTTAGGAATGGAAAAACCATTGCTGGATGAAATAACACGTGTAATTGAGTCCTGTGCATGAACTTTTGCGATTTGTGTTAAACAGAAAAGTAGAATAATAGAGTATTTCATATTTATTGTTGAATCATGTTTGATAGTTGTTAAACAATGACCGCCAACGAGCAGGGCTTTATGCAGGTTGGGAATTAGTATTCCGTCTGCCCGTAACTGCTGCTTGGCTTTGTATTGTTGTTGATGTTTAGAACTAATGCTTGGCTTTATTCGTCAAGCTGGGACTGAAGCCAAATTGAAAAACAAATGTTGAGGTTTAATTCGTCAGCCCAACTTGCACAAAACCTTATGTTGCTTGCAGTGCTATATTTTTTCTGTCAATCTATTTGCTAATGTTTGATAAATTGTTCCATCTTTTGAATTGAAATAGTCAAGCAATAATTTCAATGTTTTTTTCTCTGGGAAAAGTGTCATTACGATTTCATCAAATATTTTGTCGCTGCTAAAAAACTTACGAAATACAAGAGGTTTCAAGTCTTTTATTTCTTCAAATGTATGTGAAGCATCCAAGTCAAAATTTATTTCAGGCAAGTCGGGAATTTCTTTTTTCCAAACTTCCAAGTAATTTAAAATTTCTTCCCAAACGTCTGCAAGTCCTAAATAGTCAAAGAGTGGTTTACCATAAAAAATGTGAGTTTCTACGTTGTAGTCAGTCGTCATTTTTGAAAGTTCGGCAACATAGAAATTTTTGTTTTTTACTAAATCAGGGTCTATGAAATAGAAGATGCCAACTAATTCAGCTTCATTGAATTTTGTTAGCATTATGTCTAACTTCTTTTCAAAGTTTTGTATTTGTCCACGTTTCTTTGTTGAGTCGTGGTCGTCTCTAACCTTTTGTTCAATGAAAATAATTTTGTTATTGAATTTAAAGCATTGGTCAATGTTCAAAACATCATTATCTGCTGTTGTAAAACGCTTTGGTAAGATTTCACAACCTTTAAGTTTTAGATATTCTTCTATTGCTTTTTCAAACGCATCTCCAAAACGGATTTCGTGAGATTGCAAAAGGTTTTGTAGAATTTTTGCTTTGGGTTTTGTTGGACGAAAAAGTCCGATATATCTACTTGGATTGTCTGCAATCTTTTCAATTAAATCGGCTTTTGATTTTTCAAAAATGATTTCATTAAAAATCTTTTTGAACGTGTTATACTGCATTATGCTCATAAGCTAAAAAAGTTTCTTCTGGTTCATTAACAACGTTATTCCCAAAGTTAATTTCAGGATAATTTGTATGTGGGTTTAAAAATTTTTTTTCATAGTCGTGTCGTAATGTATCAATGCTGTATAAAATACCATCACGTCTAACATACCAATATGACCAACCATTATGATTTTCTTTGTTGAGAATTGTCGCACTAACTTTATGAATAGAACCAACAACATCTAAATATTGTAAAGATGTGTCTGCTAAAACTTGTGCTGAAAATTTTGCATCTCTTGAAAAAAGATGTTCTCCGATTTTAACGTAGCCCTTCTCAATTAAGTTACCAAAAGGAACTTTTGGTTTTCGCTTTTCAATCTTGTATTCTAAAAGTGGTTTGTCTATTGGTGCAATTTTAGCAAGTCTGTCGTTAGCAACTTGAATGTAAAAAGGTTCTCGTTCAAATGCTATAAAGCGTCTGCCCAAACGTTTTGCAACTGCTGCTGTTGTGCCACTTCCACTAAAAGGGTCAAGCACTAAATCATTTGTGTTTGAAGTTGATAAAATAATTCTGTAAAGAAGTTCTGCTGGTTTTTGTGTTGAATGTGCTTTAACGCCATTAACTTTTATTCTTTCGTCTCCTTGACAAATTGGTATTAGCCAATCACTACGCATTTGTAAGTCGTCATTCAAAACTTTCATTGAATGATAGTGAAAAGTGTAACTTGAAGTTTTTGATTTAGTTGCCCAAATTAGCGTTTCGTGTGCATTGTTAAAACGTGTGCCTTTAAAGTTAGGCATTGGGTTTGTCTTGACCCAAATGATGTCGTTAAGCAACCAAAAGTTTAGGTTTTGCATAATCGCACCAACTCTGAAAATGTTGTGGTAAGTGCCAATAACCCAAATGCTGCCTGTGTTTTTTAAAACTCTGTGGCACTCTCCAAGCCATTGAATACAAAACTTGTCGTATTCTTCTTTTGATTCAAACTTGTCCCACTTGTCATTAACTGCATCAACTTTTGTTTGGTTTGGTCTATACAAATCGCCATTGAGTTGCAGGTTATATGGTGGGTCTGCAAAAATTAAGTCAACGGAATTGTCTGGAAGCTTTTTGAGCTGCTCAATACAGTCGCCTTGAACGATGGTATTGAAATTAAAAGGTCCAATTTGTGTCATTTAAAAATATTTATGCAAACTTAACAGTTTTAATTAATCTTTCAAGTAGTTAGGGTGTGTCACGAAGCATTGCAAGCAACGGTTTGCGGCTTGGCGTAGTGGCGGATTTTTAGCACAAAAGTTCAATCGAAGAACTGCACTTGAACCTACCACAAAACTGTCATACGAAGCACTGCACCCGCCATTACGCCAAACCGCTGTTACCAG
>JAFDXX010000006.1 GCA_018267705.1 Bacteroidota bacterium
AGGCGCAGCCCTTCTTTTTAAAGGTAAATCGCTGCGTTAGAGCGCAAAGAAAAGGCAAAGGACACAGGAGTTTTGAGCGCAGCGAAAAAACGGGTGGACTTTGACAATAGGGTTGCGCTCTAACGTTTTGGGTATTGCCGAAGGCGGGGTTTTTAGCACAAAAGTTCAGTCGAAGAACGAATGTTGAATTTTGCACTAACGTCCAATCGAAGCCGTTCAGCCCCGCTTTTGGCAATACCTTGTTAGCGGCTGGCATTTTTGTCCTTACGCATTTTCGAGCGCCTTAATGTCAAACTTTTTCATTCCCATATAAACTTCCATTACTTTTTGTGCTCTTGTTGGGTCGCTTAAAAGTTTGGGAAGAACTGTTGGCACAATTTGCCAAGAAATTCCAAATTTATCTTTCAGCCAACCGCAGGAGCTTTCTTGTCCACCGTCAGCAGTTAAGCTGTTCCAATAGTGGTCTATTTCTTCCTGGGTTTCACAGTCAACCACAAAGGAAACTGCTTCGTTGAATTTAAAGTTTGGTCCGCCATTTAGTCCCATAAACTTTTTGCCGTCCAATTCAAAGGTTACTACCATTTGATTGTCTGCTGTGATTTTTGAGTTCTTGAAAATTGTGCAGTAGAACTTTGCTGCTGCTTGGGCTTGTCCGTCAAACCACAAGCAAGGATAAATTTTATTTGTCATTACTTTATTTTTTTATGTTAATCCTGAATTGAATTAACGATACAAAACTATTGTCGTTGTTTGCCCTAAAATAGAACGAAACCGACAAAATCGTTTTCATTCGTTCTTGCCCAATTTCAGGTAATCCTTCGGTGTCATATTGGTAAACTCTTTAAATGCTCTTATAAAATGGCTTTGGTCGACATAGTCATTATTAAATGCTATGTCTGAAAAAAGCTTGAATTGTTGTTGGTTTAATTGTTGAAATGCAGAATTGAATTGGGCAATGCGTCTGTATTGATTGGGAGAAATACCAATTTTATCTTCAAAAATTCTCTGAAAAGTACGTTCTGTAACATAAAGTTCGTCTTGCACTTTTTTGAGAATGCCCTTTGAGGGGTTTTCGGCAATTAGTCGGGTTGCGTATTTAATCAACTTATTGTCGGTCTGAATTTTTGTTGTCAATGTAAATATGTAGTTATCTAATATGGCAACCATTTCGTCAACTGTGTTGGCATTAAGAAGTTTTTCTTGTAAAAGGTTGGCGTTTATTGGCTGAAGTAGATTTAAGTTGATTGGGTTGTCAGTAAGGTCTTGTGCTGAAAAGCCAAAAAGAGTTGTCAAAGCAAAAGGCTTAAAGAAATACGCAATCAGTGTGAAGTTTTCTGTAAAAGTTATTTGTTCAGGAAGGATTGTCTGCCCAAAAAGTGTTAGATAGTTGGAACTACTTTTAATTGTCCCTTTTGTTGTTTGAAAAAGCAAGGTCGGTTTGCCGTTTGCAAAAAGAGGGAGTGAAAATGTCTTTTTTACGTCATTGTTCTCCACAACAAGAATGCTGTCCACAAAGTCAGCAATTTTTTCTGTCGGTATGTAATGGTTTCCTGTCATTACGGAGTGTCTTTATGCTTGCCGCTAACGAGCAGGGCTTTGTGCAGGTGTGGAATTCATTGAACGTCAAGCCTGGAACAAAAGCCGATTGAAAAACTGCTGATGAAGATAACAACTAAAAGCCAAATTACTAACGTCTAGCCTGGAACCGAAGCACAATAGCGAACCTGCTGCTGATATTTACAACGTCAAGCCACACTTGCACAAAACCCCATGTTATGTGCAGTTATTCTCATTGCCGTATTAGATTGTGTCATAATTATTGGCAGCTTTCGGTAATTACTTCTTGTGCATCTTTATATCCGTAATCTATGGCTTTGTTTAAATCCAGACAAGCCTTTGCTTTGTTATTCAAATCGAGATAAGTCAACCCACGACAGAAATATGCCTGACCAATTTTGTATTTCAAATGATTTGCTCTAATGTCACCAGCATAATCGTCAAACGTCTTAATGCTTGCCTTGCTTTTGTTCTTGTTTATTAATTGAAGCTCCTCATTAATTAATGAAATACTTTTTGTGTAGGTCGTGATGGCTGTATTTTTTTCATTGAGCAGAGTATAACAATTTCCCAATACAATAAAATCTTCGGGTCTTTTTTCTTTTGCCAAATACTTGTTGTAATCAATTATTGCACCTCGGTAATTGCCTATTTCATACTTCATTCTTGCTCTTTCTTGTACATACTTAATTTTACTTGTATCTGCTGTAATTGCGTCTGTGAGAAATCGAATTGCAGCTATTGTGTCATTTTCAATCGAGTAGGATAGTTGCGAAAGTATATAGTTTGAAACCCCAATTTTATCCGAACTTTTTGTGCTTGAAAGAACGAATTCGCAATCAAATTTTAAAGATTGAGCCTCTTGAAAAGCAGTTCGACTTTCAGCACTTTTATTTTCATTGCCAATAAGAAAAAGTTCAAATTGGTGATATAATAAAATCATTCTTGCAAACTTATACTTAATCGGTCTTTCCGTACTTTTCTCAATTGCTTTGTCAATTTCTTCTTTGGCATCTTCAAATGTGATGTCTTTTCTATTTCCGTCTTCGTCATACAGAGCTAAGTTTGGATGTAGTAATGAAAACATTAAATAGTGAAGTTCTGGCGTGTCATATCCATTTGCGATTGCTCTTTTGCAGTCATTATAAATAGATGTGTCAACCCCGTGTTCATCATTTTCTCCAAATTTGTAATACTTAATAACAGCCCTATTGAAGTAATTGATTCCGCTTTGGGGATTGTCATTAATAGCTTTGTTTAAAATACCTAAAGCATTGTCGTAAAGTTTTTGCTTTGATAGTTTTGCTATTGCTAAGTCTGAACTGTCAATGCTTGGTGAATGCTTTCTATAAATGCTTAATTGTCCCTTTGAAGAAAGAGTGAAAAAAGAAAGTAACAATATCGTAGAGAGTGTCCTCATATAATTGCACATAACGTTTTGGGGCTTGGCGTTCGGGCGGGATTTCAGGGCACAAAACTGTCAACCCAGCACTAAAGTTGATTTGAAAAACTGCACTTGAATTTAAGCACTTCACCCCGCATGACGCCAAACCCATGTTACCGGTTCGTGCTTCTTTTCTGTCGTATTGTTGTCTGTCCATGTTGCAGTGTCTTTGTGCGTTGGCTTGGTGGCTCTTTTGCAAAACTTGGCTTTAGCGTTGGGCTTGTGCGGTTTTGCAAATGTGCCACCAAAAGCGTTGGCTATTGTCTGTTATATCTTGCAAAATATGCGTCAATTTCAGGTCTTAGTTCTAAACCGATTCGCTCAAAAATGTCAAGCAGGTCAGTATATGCACCTTGTCCGCCAAGAAAGTCCCAAAACTCGGCTGCAACTTTTAGTTCATTGTCTAAGTCGAGCATGCCACGCATTGTCCAACGGTTATATGGTTGCGGCTCATAAGGATTGTAAGGAATTGCAATAATTGTCTGAACATTTGCTGTAGGATTGGCTGCTAATGTTGTGGCTACCCATTCTAAAAGAGTTCTTTTAAATTCTTTAAATCCACCTGCATTTGGCTTAGCAGTTTTGATGTCGAATAAATAAATTGTTCCATCATGTCCAACAAGTTTTACATCAACTTTTGTTGGCTTTACTGTTTTCATTTCTCCGGTTTGACAAACGGCTCGTATTGCATTTATTTCTTCAATCTTATTAGGTAAAGATGTTGCAACAGCAAGTCCGTCCATAATATTTTGAATTACTCTGTGAGCTTCAGATGAAATTTGATTACCTGCTGTTTGTTGAGATTCAGCACTTGCAAAAGTTGATAACGCCAATGCTTTGGCTACAGGTTCAAAAATGCTTGTCCCAAAATTTGTGTTTAATGAATGGATAAATGAAAACAGAGCCATTCTGTCCTGACCAAGCAACCTTGTATGAAAAGGCATTACAGCTGGTTCAGGATTGTAGTTTTGAAATTTATGTCTTAAACTGTTTCGTAAAACTGTTTCAACTTGCTGTATTTGTTGTTGTGTTAGTGCCATAATCTAATTAAAAAATGTTTGTAAAGCATTTTCTGTAATATGAAATTTATCATCAGAATCTTTACTAATGTATTCATTTGTTCTTAAAAATCTATCTGTTCTTGTAATTGCTGCTATTGAATAAACAGAGGAATCAAGTTCTGCTGCAATTTGTTTAGTAGTAAGTGAATCCTCAATTTTTAATGTGTTAAGAATTAAAAATTCCCTTTCCTTGATTGGTTGAATATTACTACTCGGTAATTTAATCTCAACAGTAATTACCTCACATGTTTTATTATGACAAACTTCGCAAAGCATTCCAAATGCTTTTATTGAATCCAATCTATCCATTGAATAATTAGTGCCGCAATTACTACATTTTATGGATTGTGAAGTATTAGCCCAACTAACAAGTAAATCTGTATAGTCAAATACTCTTTCGATTCTAAATTTCCTATCACTTTTTTCATCAACATTGATATTTTCCTTTTGACAAAGACCATAGTTTATAGTAAAAACACTAACCTCTTTAGGAGGGATATAGTGCTTTCCACTGCCTTGACCTTTGTCTTTTTGTTGTGTGTATTTTGATATAAAAAAATTCAATTCTAATGTATGAATTAGTTGCTCAAGCTTTGGTGGGAAAAAGAGATAGTTTGATGGAGCTGTATTTGTGTTGTAATCTTTAAAAATTTCAGCCGTTGATTCACCTATCAATCTTTTATTCTCCTTGGATTTTTGAATTATTAATTCAAGCAATCGCTTAAGATGTTCTCTTTCAAATTTTTCTCCGTAGTTTTTGTATTGAATAAATTCATTCTTATAGAGTATTGGTTCTATT
Organism: Bacteroidota bacterium; assembly: GCA_018267705.1. Lineage (GTDB taxonomy): Bacteria > Bacteroidota > Bacteroidia > Chitinophagales > Chitinophagaceae > CW01. The sequence continues at coordinate 4,862 of JAFDXX010000006.1, forward strand.
TCAAATGAATAATGCTCTTTAGCAGCATCTTGTAGAGTTCGTTTTGTAATTTTTTGAGATTGAAAAATTGTTTTCTTAGCTGTATACCAAAATAGCTTACCAATATTTCTTGCGACATTAGATGTTGCTTGAAATATTATTTTATAGTATTCATTGAGAGATATTGATTTTGTGTCAAAGTAATCTTCAATTTTAACGTCTTCACCAAAAAAGTATTTAAATCTATTCTCTATCAATCTTCTTGTATAGTCAATTGCTAATTCCTCAACTTTATCAACTCCGTATGATTGATAAAGTTCGTAGTAATCAAGATTTATGTGTTCAACTTTTGTTCTGTCAATGTCTGGCAAATGCTCCCTTCCGGGATAAAAGGAGATTTTAAATTTAAAAAAGCCATCAGCCGAATTATGCAATGGAGCAACAAGACTCCTAATGAAAATATCAAGTGCTTCTTCATCTAATTCTGACGCATCGTCAAGACATATAAAAACATTATTTATTCCTACTTTCTTAAGTAATTCCCTAAGTCGATTGGCAAAGTCAATTAAATTGTAATATCTAATAAGTATGGTTGAAAATTCTTTTGTTGTAAGGTCTTCCTTCTTCTTTACATCAGTTGTTGTTCCTCCAACTTTCATTGAACCTAATTCCAATCCTACGCCTTCCTTACTAAAATCAACTTTTGGATTAACTTTTAATTCAGCAGTATTTGAATCTTCTTTTTTATGTTCGTCTTTGTATGTGTCAGATTGTTTTATCTCTTGTAATGCAGTAATATCTTGATATTTCGGAGTATTTACATCATTATATATTGCTTCAAGTTCTTTCTTAAAATCAGATTCAGTAAGACCGCTTACACCAATAAACTTAAGTATTCTGCTAGTAAAAACATTTTTATTGACTTCGTTTTGTATCTCGTAAATAACCTTCCCAAAAAAGTGTTTGAATAATTGATAACGATAAATTTCCTCTTTTGATAATCCGTTTAGATTTTCAATTGTGTTTGGTAGTGTATTAAAAGCTTGGTCGTAGAGTGTTCTTACATCAAGATATAAAGATAATTTGTCCTTAGATTTCCTGATTTCATGTTGAAAACGATTTATAATTGTTGATTTACCGGTTCCTTTTCTACCTATCAGCAATGTTGTGTGATTGAATAACATTGTTTGCAGTATGAAATCATTTTCTAATGGGTCAGTATATAATTCCTCAATTATAGAGTCATTATCATCATCTAATAATTCTGCTCTTTGTGCCCTTCTCAAAGAGTCAACTAATTTTAAAAAATTCGTGATTGTATCTTTACTCATTTCTTTTTCTTTAAATGAAAAATTATCTCAGCATAGGCACCTTTATCTTTTTCAGTTCGGTTTAATACTGGTCGTTTATATTGATTAACAATTTGCATTCCTGCATTTTCTGCAATAGTCGGATACATATTGTATTTATCGTTTGCTACAAGAAAAATATCATAATCGTCAATAAGATAATTTTTTGCATTATTCAACACATCGCTAAGCCCTTGAATGTAGCTTTGTTTTGCTTCTCTGCCTTGTCCTTTGAAAAGTGGTCCAATTTCTAATTCGTCTTTGCGTTCAAATCCAAATAAATCATAAGCGTAAGCATGTTGCTCATGATAGTCAATTAAACCGACATAAGGTGGTGATGAAAATATCCCTTTGATTTTTTGCTTCTCTATAAGTTTCGCAAAATCGGGATTGATTTTATTAAGCCCTTCTATTAGGTTTATGTTTCTGCTGTCGCCTGTTAAACAACTATGAAATGTGTCTTTTCTTAGCTTGTCATACTGAGTTAATCTTTTCACAGTGTCTTTTGAATATGTTTCCCACCATTTAAGGATTGAAAACAATGGCTTACACATTTTGCCATGCTTACCACAGTAATAGGTTGCTGTAATTGGTTCGAGTAATGTTGCTAAGTCCGCATGTGTAGTTGCTCTGCAACTTCTAATAGTTCGACTTAGAATAACACTAACGATTTTTTTGGTATCAAGATTTTTAATTTTTTTGATTTCATCAAATACAAATTGAATTTCATCACGAATGTGTTGAGTATACCATTTGTCAAGGAACGAATCTTCTTTGTCTTGACGCAATTTTATTTTATACTCCTTTACGAGTTTATGAAAGGTTGGCAAAAATTCCTTTTCCTTTTCTTCGCCATAAGTCTTTTCGTCAATCTCCTTCCGTTTTACTTTGTATTTGTATTCCGGAACTGGAAAATACTTGTTGTTGAAAATATACAACTCTTTTAAAAGCCTGTCTTCAAATTCAAGCGTTTTGTGGTCTGCTAAAAATGATTTTAATGCTTTAGAAATTCTGTCTATTTCAGTTTGAACATCAACAAGGTTATATTTTGTAACCTTACAATTACCAATCATTGCATTAAATGCAGAAACATCATTGCCAACTGCATGAATTCCTAACTCACAAGCTTGAACCATTGTCGTTCCGCTTCCTGAAAATGGGTCGTAAACAATGTCACCCGGTTTGAAATAAACTTCCTTCTTGAATTTGTCGGTGTGGGTGTCAAGGAAATATTCAACCAACTGAGGAATGAATTTTCCTTTGTAAGGATGAAGTCTGTGAACATGCTTTGTCGTTTCAGCTTCCTTGTATTGTTCAAATGATAGAGCCCAATTCAAATCTTCGCCAAGCTGTTCTTTCCATTCTTCTTGTCTGGATTTTTTTTGGTCTTTGTAGTATTCAATCAGTTCTTCTTTGATTATTTGAGTTGAACCATTGTCGCCTATTTTTTTTATCCTGCCGTATTGGATAAGATAGGAAATGTTAGAAGTAGTAACATTTTTGTCCAAATACTCTGTCGCCCACTGGCTTGCTTCTTTTATGGATAGTAATTCTGCCATTTTATTTGTTTTTAGTTACTCCGTATTTAATTGTTTTTTCAGCAACTTTGAGTGCTTGAATCCCCAAATCTTCGTCTTGAATTTCGTAAAGAATTTTCTCACTCAAATATTGAATAAGCAAGGATTCTCTGTCTAGTTCTAGTATGTCAGCCAACTTAGTAATTTGTTCTCGTGTAGCTTTTCTCTCTCCACGTTCAATTTTACTGAGTATAGCTGTGTCAATGTCGAGTTGAGCAGAAACATGTCGCAATAGCAACCCTTTTTTCTCTCTTTTCTCTCTGATTATTTCTCCGGTCGTTTTCAATTTGAAAATATTAACTTGACAATAAATGTCAAATGTAAAAAGACTTTTTGATTTGGTCGCAATAAACTTTAAAATTTTATCAACACTCTACAAAGTTGTCAATAAGTCGGGTGGTGGGTGGGCTTGGGTGCGGTTGGGTAAAATTAAATGTGCTGCAAATTGTTTTGGCTTGAGCTTAGCTTTGCAGCTCTTTTAATTTTGCGAAGCAAGGGCATTTTTATCTGTCGCTTTACATTCAGTTTGTGTCTGTAGTGTCGTCTTTTAGCATGACCGGTAACGTTTGGTGGCTTTGCGAGGGAGCGGATTTTTAGCACTAATGCTCAATCGAAGAACCGAAGTTCAAATTTAGCAAAAAGTTTGATACGAAGCACTTCACCCGCTCTCTTGCAAAACCGCTTGTTACAGGCTGGCGTTCTTTTAGTCGTATTAATTTGTTTTATTTTTTTCACTTTAAGACATACTCTTTGGCAAGATTGGTTTTGAGCGTTGGCATGTGGAGCTTGCCAATGTGTATGTCTGGTCTTTTGTCGTTCTTTAAAACTCAAATATAAATCCAATTGATGGTACAATCGTTGCTGACCGCTGATTTAAAATTAAAGGAATACCGTTGCTACCGTCTGATTTTATGGGTTGTCCGTCTGTTGTGTTAAAACCTGTGTTGTCATCGGTTCTTTCAAAAGTAAACTTCGGTAAATAGGGTGTTTTGTAGAACAAAATATTTTGAAAATCTACAAATACATCTAAGCTTACTTTTTTGAAATTGAACTTTTTATCTACTCTTAAATCTAATTGATTGAAAATTGGAAGTCGCTTACTGTTGAGTTGAGTATAGTCGTAAACACCTGTTCCTGATGTTAGATACGTTACTGTTGATGCACTTATATCAAAAGGCGTGAAAGGTTGCCCTCCTGCAATTCTGTATTTCAAACCGATGTCCCAATTCTTTTTGAATTTATAGCCAAAAGTTGCAGATACAATAAATCCATAATCCCAAGTTGAGGGTCTAAATTGATTATCTATGCCTGAAAATTCAGATTTGTAAAGTGTGGCACTGGCTACATAAAATAGATTTTTAATCAATTTTTGTTGGATATATGCTTCAATTCCATAAACCCTTCCTCGTCCTGTGTAAGCGTATTTGTCGCTACCAACTGCCGAGTAATCTGTGCCAATATTGGCATAAGAAATTCCATTAGTTAAAGATGTTGGATAGTTTCTGTAATCTTTATAAAATGCTTCAAAAGTAAACCGTAAATCGTTTTTTGGAACAAACTCCGTTCCGATGGTGTAATGAATGGAATTTGTATATTTTAAATCTTTGTTGGAAAGTATTCCGTTGTTGTTCTTGTACCCAAGCATTGTGTAAACAGGTAATTTATAATAACTTCCAACCGATGCTGAAATATTCCATTGATTGTTGATGATAAATGAAAATGAAGCTCTTGGAGATAGTGTCCTTAATGGGTTTAACCCGTTTTTTGTGTAGGTATTGATGTCTGCACGAACTCCTCCCGACACTAAAAATTGATTATCAAAAAAGTATTTAGCAACCTGACCATACGCACCAAATTTGAAAAAATCAATTGCTGTATTGCTTGAAAAAGTAATAGCAGGACTGATAACATTTCCAGAACTATCTTTCATCTCTTCTTTGATTGTATTGAAAATAGCTGCATCGTATTTCACATATTGAGCATCAACTCCGTAACTGTATTTCCAACCATTTTTAAATTTATTCATATCAAAACGAAGTTTATTTTCCGTTTCGTGACTTCCCAAAGTGAATAATTTATTACCGCTTTTTACGGCATTGTTTTCATAGCGGTCGGCTCCGTTAAAAAACATATTCCTGCTTAATGCAATGGTAAAATATCCGTTATTTACTAATCTTTTTAAAGTAGCTCCAACAGTATAATTCCACTGTTTTATTAAAGGATTTGCCCGATTGATGTATTCTGTATTTGCATCACTCTTTTTGGGAATGGCTAATTTAAAATTGTCAATAGCTCCAATTCCTATAAAAGTTAGTTCCGTTTTATTGTTGATTTTGTGGTTTACTTTGTATTGAAAATCGTAGTAATCGGGTCTAATCGGTAAATCTAATAACTTGAATAAAAATTGCAAATAAGAGCGTCTTGCCGAAGCCATAAAAGTAGTTTTCTTTCCTAAAGGGCCTTCTAACATTGCTGCAAATTCTGTTCCTGACAAACGGAAGTTTCCACTTAATTTATCGGGATTTCCATTTCGTTGTTTGATGACAATCGTTGATGCTAAAGCATTGTCGTACTTAGCATTAAAAGCCGATGAGGTGAGTTGCACATCTTGGATAAACGAAACATTCAAAATTCCTGTTGCTCCGCCACTCGCCCCTTGTGTTTGAAAATGGTTTAAAACAGGAATTTCTATTCCATCTAAATAATACACGTTTTCACTGGGACCACCACCCCGAACAATAATATCATTTCTATTCGGTGTTGTTCCACCTGCCACTCCCGGCAAGACCTGAATAACTTTTGAAACATCAAAATTACCTCCCGGATTTACTTTAATTTCCTCGGCAGTAAGTCGTTGGGTCGCCAAAGGCGTTACCATATCCGTTGCCCGAACAGACTTTCCTGCATTTATAACCACTTCTTGCAATTCCTGACTTTTTTCGTCTAATTCTATTTGTAAAATTTGAGCATTTCCTGAACTCAAATTTATGTTGTAAAGAGTAAATGGGTTATAACCAATATAGGAAGATTCCAAATTGTATTTTCCAACAGGAAGTTGCACCGAAAAATTTCCATTTTCATCGGAAAGCGTATTTACAGTATCTTTCCCTGCAAATCTTAATACTACACCAATTAATAGCTCTTGCGTGTTTTTGTCTTTCACTACACCATTGATAGTTCCCAATGTTTGAGCAAAAACGCTATTTCCAATTACAAGGAAAACGAAACCAAAAAAAATATTTTTCATACCATTCAATCAATTAATTAGCACAAAAGTAAACTAATTTTTGAAATAAAAGTCTATTATTATACTTTATTTTAAAAATAGTAGTATCTTTGTATTCTAAAATAGGTAAAAATGAATTATAATTTACTAAAAGACCTCCTTGATTTAATAGAGGAGTTTGAAATAGAGAATGAAAATTCAAGACTTTATGAGAATGAAATTAATGGTTTTAAGAATTGGATTGTAAACAAATATGGTCATATATATACAGGTGAAGAGCCTGAATGGGAAGGGAAAATGATTGGTAGAACAACAGAAAGTGCAATCGCAAGTTTAGTAGTTCACATGAACCGATTTGGAAAGAATTATTTTAAGTCTGCAATTCATGGTTCTGATTTTTCTACTCAGGAAGATGTAATCTATCTAATTGTCTTAAAGTTTAGTAAGAACATGAGTAAAATGGACTTGATCAAAAAGAATGTGCATGAAAAACCAGCAGGAATGCAGATTATTAATAGGTTAATTAATAACGGTTGGGTAGATCAAGTTGATTCTGAAATAGATAAAAGAAGCAAGGTTTTAAATATTACAAAAAAGGGATTACTTGCTTTAGAAAGTGTTATGAATAAAGTAAGACAAGCCACGGATATTGTTTCCGGTAATTTGTCTTACGATGAAAAAATAGAGCTGATAAGGCTACTCAACAAGTTGAATGATTTTCACCAACCTATTTATGATAAAAATATAGAAACGGAGAATTTGTTAAATGAAGTTTTAAAGTCATTTGTTAAATGAAGAAAATAGCCATCATAGGGTCTGGGTTTTCGGGATTGTCTGCTGCTGCTTATGCTGCAAAGGATGGTTTTGAGGTGCATGTTTTTGAAAAACATAATCAGCCCGGAGGAAGGGCAAGACAGTACTGTACTGAAGAAGGTTTTGTATTTGATATGGGTCCAAGTTGGTATTGGATGCCAAATGTGATGGAAGATTTTTTTATGGATTTTAATTTTAAGGCTTCTGATTTTTTTGAATTGATTTCTTTGAACCCACAGTTTGAAATGATTTTCTCGGATGAAAAAATAGCTGTTCCGGAAAATTATCAAGAATTAAAAATGTTATTTGAAAAAACAGAAAAAGGAGCAGGTAATAAATTGGATAAATTCATGAGTGCGGCAAAGTTCAAATATGAAGTTGGCATGAAGGATTTTGTTACAAAGCCTTCTCATAGTTGGTTGGAGTTTGTATCTCCCAAAATTGCTAAAAGTGCGTTGAAATTGGATTTACTAACAAACTTTAGAACTTATGTAGCTAAGTATTTCAAAAATGAAAAATTGAAAACGCTTATGGAGTTTCCCGTAATTTTTCTTGGTGCTTCTCCAAAAAATATTCCTGCATTGTACAGTTTGATGAACTATGGTGGTTATGCTTTAGGTACACATTATCCAATGGGTGGTTTTTATCAGTTGGTTTTGGCAATGAAAAAAGTAGCAGAGAATCAAGGCGCTGTTTTTCATTTTGATAGTAATGTAGAAAAAATAAACGTTCGCAATGAGAAAGTTCATTCTTTAACTGTGAATGGAAAAGAGTTGCAATTTGATGCGGTTATTGCTTCATCCGATTATCATCATACTGAAACGCTATTAGAGGAAGAATATAGAAATTACACAGAGGATTATTGGCGAAAAAGAACATTTGCACCTTCTTGTCTAATCTACTATTTGGGTGTTAATGAAATCATACCCAATCTAAAACACCACACTTTGTTTTTTGAAAACGATTTAGATGAACATATTGATTGTATTTATGGAGAAAAGAGATGGCCAGAAAAACCTTTGTTTTATGTTTGTTGTCCTTCCAAAACGGATGATAAGGTTGCTCCAAAAGGAAAAGAAAATTTATTTCTATTAATGCCTTTAGCAATAGGAATAAATGATGATGAAGCTATCCGTGAAAAATATCTTTTAGAAATGCTTCAACGAATTGAAAGTTTAACAGGAGTAAAAAATCTAATTTCAAAGGTAATATATAAAAGAAGTTATTGTGTTCGTGATTTTATTTCAGATTACAATGCCTATGGTGGCAATGCTTATGGTTTAGCCAACACTTTGAACCAAACAGCAGTTTTAAAACCAAAACTTAAAAATAAGAAAATCAAAAACCTATTTTATACCGGGCAATTAACAGTTCCCGGGCCGGGAGTTCCGCCATCCATTATTTCAGGGAAAATAGTGGCTAAAGAATTATTAAAGAATTAAATGCTAAGATTATGAAACAATTATTTGATGAACTCTCTTACTCGGTTAGTAAGATTACAACTGAAAAATACAGTACCAGTTTTTCGCTGGGGATTTTAGCATTAAAGCCGTCCATTCGTTCGGCAATTTACGCTATTTATGGATATGTTCGTTTGGCTGATGAAATCGTGGATAGTTTTCACGATTATGATAAAGAGAGATTACTACAACGATTAAAAATTGAAACCGACAATGCTTTAAACGAGGGTATTTCTTTAAATCCAATTCTGCAATCCTTTCAGGAAACGGCACATAAATATAATGTTGATAAAGAGTTGATTTTCCAATTCTTACATAGTATGGAAATGGATTTACAAAAAATTGATTACAATTCTGATTTATACAATGAATACATCTATGGTTCGGCAGAAGTAGTTGGATTAATGTGCTTACAGGTTTTTACAGAAGGAAATAAAGAAAAATACGAGGAGTTGAAGCCTTATGCAATGAAGTTAGGTTCAGCATTTCAAAAGATTAATTTTATGAGAGATTTAAAAGATGATTATCAAGTTTTAGGCAGAACTTATTTTCCCAATATTAATATGTGTGTATTTGATGATTGTATAAAATGTCAAATAGAGAAAGAAATTGAGCAAGAGTTTAAAGAAGCTTTGATTGGTATTAAAAAGCTACCAAATTCATCTTTGTTTGGGGTTTATTTGGCTTACAAATATTATCTATCATTATTTCATAAGATTAAAAGGAAATCATCTGTTGAAATACTCAATTCAAGAGTTCGCATTCCTAATGCTCAAAAGTTAGTCGTTGCGTTTAAAAGTTATTTACGATATAAAATTGCTTTTTTATAATGAAAAAAATAGGTTTTTTAATACTTGCTTTTTCTGTTTTATCCTTTACTAATCTTGCGGTAATAGATGAAGCAAGAATAAATTACGATAAAGTAATAAAAGATAAGGTTTTATGCAAAAAAATGATTTCAGAATTAGAAAAAATTAAAAATAATTCAGTCGTTAATCTCGCTTATTTAGGTGGTTATAAAACGATATGGGCAAATCATGTTTTTAGTCCAATTGAAAAACTCAAAACTTTTAAAGAAGGCAAAAAACTGATTGATGAAGCTGTTTTAAAAGAACCTAATAATATAGAAATTAGATTTATCAGGCTTTCTGTTCAAAAAAATGCTCCTGCTTTCCTCGGTTACAAATCAAATGTAAAAGAAGATGAAGAATTTATAAGAAAAAACAGGAATACTGTTAGTTCCGAAATTATAAGTAAAAATATAGATGCACTGTTAAAATGATAATTTATGAGATTTCAATTATATAGAGAACAACAATTAAACTGTGACATAGAAACAGCTTGGAGTTTTTTTTCATCACCCCTAAATCTATCTAAAATCACACCCAAAAATATGGGTTTTAATGTAATTAATAATTTGTCAAATAAAGATATTTATGAAGGTATAATCATTGAGTACAAGGTTTCTCCGGTGTTACATATTCCTTTAAAGTGGGTAACAAAAATTACTCAAGTTGAAAAAAATAAAAGCTTTACCGATTTTCAAGAGAAAGGACCTTATAAATATTGGAACCACTTTCATGAATTTGTTCCAAATGATAAAGGTGTATTAATGAAAGATACTGTTGATTATGAACTTCCTTTTGGATTTTTAGGAAGAATTGCACACATAATTTTTGTAAAGAAAAAATTGGAAAATATTTTTAATTATCGCTATCAATTTTTAGAAAAGTATTTTAGTCAAAAGAAATAAAGGGTATGAATTTTTTAATAACGTTAGGAGTTTTTATAGCCATGGAAGGTGCTACATGGATTATTCACAAATATGTGATGCACGGTTTCCTTTGGGTTTTACACAAAGACCATCACGACCATAGCAATGAAGGGGTGTTGGAAAAAAACGATTATTTTTTTGTCATTTTCGCCCTACCAACCATTGCATTGATGTATTTCGGGTCACTGAAAGATTTCAATTACTTGTTTTTTATTGGTTTAGGAATTATGCTTTATGGAATGGCTTACTTTTTTGTACACGATATTTTTATTCACCAACGCCTAAAAATGTTTAAGCGAACAGACAACCCATATTTTTTAGCATTAAGAAGAGCACATAAGCAACACCACAAACATCTTGGAAAGGAAGACGGTGAATGTTTTGGCTTTCTATATGTCCCATTCAAATATTTTAAAATGTATTTTAATAAGCAGAAACAATGAAATTTACTTATGTATTAATATTATTTTTTACAGTGATCATTTGTTTGATTGCTTCGTTTGATAGAAGAATTAAATTCAATAAACATTTTTCTGCTTTTTTAAAGGCTGCAATTGTTGTGGCAATACCCTTTATTGCCTGGGATATTTATTTTACAGCAAAAGGTGTGTGGTGGTTTAATACAGATTATACTATTGGTTTGAACATTGCCGGACTTCCTTTGGAAGAAATGCTCTTTTTCATTTTCATTCCATTTTCTTGTGTTTTTACTTTTTATACCATTGATAAATACTACAAATGGAATGCACTTTCTGGTTTCAACAACATTTTGGTATTTGTTAGTGTGATTGTATTATCCGTTGTAGCATTATTATATACAGATAAAATTTACACCTTAGTTACATCAATTGTAACTGTAGCAACTTTAATCTATCTCCAATTTATAGCTCGTTCAGAATGGATTACTAAAGCATCTGTGGTTTTTACGCTATTAATGTTAGGTTTTTTTCCCGTAAACGGAATTTTGACTGGTAGTTTTATAGAAAATCCGATTGTGAATTACAACTCAAAAGATTTTCTCGGTATAAGAATGTTTACAATTCCCATTGAAGATGCCGTTTACGGATATTCCCAATTTCTTTTGGTTCTCTATTTTTTTAAACAATTTCAAAAAATAAAATCATGAAAAATAAAACAATGAAAACAAAAACAATAGTTGGAACAGCTTTTATAGCTTGCGGAATTTTACTTTTAAATTCTTGTGCATCTATCCCGAAAAATGCAAAACCTGTTGATAATTTCGATGTCAATCGGTATTTAGGAGCTTGGTATGAAATTGCCCGATTTGATTTTCGCTTTGAGAAGAATTTAGACAATACTTCTGCTCAATATCAATTGGATAAAAACGGAAACGTAATTGTTCTAAATAGTGGTTACAATTTCGTAAAAGAGAAATGGAGCAAAGCAGATGGATTAGCAAAGTTTAGAGGAGATAAAACTGTTGCCGCTTTAAAAGTAAGTTTTTTTGGTCCTTTTTATTCGGGTTACAATGTAGTTGCTTTAGATGAAAAATATCAATATGCTTTAATTGCTGGGAAGGATTTAGATTATTTATGGATTTTATCACGTACAAAATCCATTCCCGAAGATATAAAAATAAAGTACTTAAAAATTGCCGAAGAAATCGGTTATGATACCTCCAAACTAATTTGGGTAAAACACGATAAAACCGATAATCCGTATTTGAATGAAAACTAAAGTTTCCATATTTTGGTTTAGGCGTGATTTGCGTTTGGAAGATAATGCAGGGTTATCTCAAACTTTGGCTTCGGGGTTTCCAGTGCTGCCGATTTTTATTTTTGATACAGCTATTTTAAATGCTTTAGAAGACAAAAATGATAGACGAGTTGATTATATTCATCAGGCACTTTCGGCAATTAACTTAGAATTGAAAAAACAGCATTCAAGGCTGAATTCGTTTTATGGAGAACCTTTAGAAATCTTCAAAATGCTTTCCGAAGAATACGCTGTTCAATTTGTGTTTTGTAATCGAGATTATGAACCACAAGCGATAAAAAGAGATACTGAAATTTATACCTATTTCAAAGCCAAAAATATTTCTTTTAAAGCATTCAAAGACCAAGTGATTTTTGACAAATCGGATGTTGTTAAAAACGATGGAACACCTTACACAGTTTATACACCCTATTCTAAAAAGTGGAAAGAACGATTGACAGAAAAGGATTTTGAAGTTCATCAAACGAATTTTATTCACTTTTTGAAACAAGAATTTAGTGAAATTCATACGTTAAAAAAATTAGGTTTTGAAAAAACAGACCTAGTTTTTGAAATGCCAAAATTAGATGCTTCCATTATTGATGAATACGATAAATATAGAGACTACCCCGCATTGCAACGCACTACGCAATTGGGTATTGCTTTACGATTTGGAACGATCAGCGTTCGTCAATGTGTGTCTTTTGCATTGCAACACAATCAAACTTGGTTAAATGAACTCATTTGGCGGGAGTTTTTTATGCAAATTTTATATCACTTTCCAAAAGTTGTAAAACATTCGTTTAAAGCAAAGTACGATTTTATTCAATGGCGAAATAACGAGCATGAATTTGAGATGTGGTGCAAAGGCAAAACGGGCTTTCCGATTGTAGATGCAGGAATGCGACAATTGAATGAAACTGGTTTTATGCACAATCGGGTGCGCATGATTGTAGCCAGTTTTTTGTGTAAACATTTGTTGATAGATTGGCGATGGGGTGAAGCTTATTTTGCTCAAAAGTTAAATGATTACGATTTGTCTGCCAACAACGGAAATTGGCAATGGGCGGCAGGCTGCGGATGTGATGCAGCACCTTATTTCAGGGTTTTTAATCCAACCACGCAAACCGAGAAATTTGATAAAAACTTAGAATACATCAAAAAATGGCTACCCGAATTTGAAACAAATGACTATCCTGAACCGATAGTTGAACATGGTTTTGCAAGAGATAGAGCGTTGAAAATTTATGGAGAAGCTGTAAAAGAAAGAACATAATGATGCATTACCAAAAAGAACAAATAGTTAATATGGAGAAACATTTGCGAACAGCATTTGTGAATTCACTAAGTGGATTTAAAAGTTTAAATCTTATTGGGACTAAAAACACTTATGGAAAAACTAATTTGGCTATTTTTAATTCAGTTGTTCATATCGGTGCGAAACCTCCTTTGATGGGCTTTATCGTGCGTCCAGATTCGGTTGATAGGCATACGCTATCAAATATTTGCAATAGTGGTTATTACACCATTAATCATGTTACTAAGAGCATTTACAAAAGAGCACACCAAACGTCAGCTAGATATGATGCTGATATATCTGAATTTGAAGCGGTAGGATTAACACCAATATATAAGAATAATTTTTTCGCTCCATTTGTTGAAGAATCAATGATACAAATAGCATTAAAACTTCAAGAAGTTATTTCTATTTCAATCAATCAAACCTATCTTATTGTAGGTGATATTGAAGATGTTTATTTTCCTGAAAGTTCACTTCTGGAAGATGGTAATTTGAATATAGAGGTAGCTGAAACTGTTTGTGGAAGCTCACTTAATGGATACCACGAAACAAAATTAATTGAAAGACTAGATTATGCAAAACCATAAATTAACTATGAATAATAATGTTGTATTAGTAGATGAAAAAGATAATGTTGTTGGGGAGTTAGAAAAACTGGAAGCTCACATAAAAGGACAACTTCACAGAGCATTTTCTGTTTTTATTTTTAATGATAAAAAAGAGCTTTTGTTACAGCAAAGAGCAGATACAAAATATCATGGAGGAGGCTTGTGGACAAATACTTGCTGTTCTCATCCACAGATAAATGAAGATGTTTTAGAAAGTGCTAAAAAGAGATTAAAATTTGAAATGGGAATGATGTGTGAATTACATTGGCAATATTCCTTTATCTACAAAGAAAATGTTGAGAACAATCTAATAGAAAATGAATTAGATCATGTCTTTATTGGTTTTTCAAATGCTCAACCAATTATTAATTCTGATGAAGTCAAAAATTATAAATGGTTATCAATTAAGGAAGTTTTGAAGGATATAGAAAATATTCCTACAAATTATACTGTTTGGTTTAAGCAAGCTTTACCTTAATTAATCTCAAAAATTGAGTTATGAAAAAAATACTCATAGCAGGAGGAACTGGTTTTGTAGGAAAACATCTTATTTCCTTTTTCGTAGAAAAAGGATATTCTATCAATGTCTTAACCCGAAAAGCAAATTTCAAGGTATCGGAAAACATTCAGTTTTTCCAATGGGATATTGAGCAACAATACATAGATAAAAACGCTTTTGAAAATGTAGATACCATTATCAATTTAACCGGTGCAAACATTGGAGAAAAAAGATGGACTGAAAAACGAAAAAGTGAAATCGTCAACAGTCGTATAAAGTCCATTGACTTGCTATATCATTATGTTTCAGAAAACAATTTCAAAATAACAACTTTCATTTCCTCTTCTGCTGTTGGATTTTATGGAGCAGTAACCACCAATGAAATTTTTACAGAAACTTCTAAAAGTGGAAATGATTTTTTAGCTTCAGTTTGTCAAATTTGGGAAAATACAACGATGAAATTTAACGATTTAGGTATTCGAACTGTAATTTTAAGAAAAGGAGTAATAATCGGAAAAAATGGCGGAATTTATCAAAAACTTTCTCCCTTAGCCAAACTCGGAATTAATGTTTCGTTAGGTTCAGGAAAGCAATATTTACCTTGGATAGCTATTCGTGATTTGGTCAAGTTGTATGATTTTATTCTTTCTAATTCTAAAATCAGCGGAATTTACAATACTGTTTCAAGTGAACATATTATGATGAATGATTTTTCCAAAACCTTGTTAAAATCTTTCGATAAGAAAAGTATTTTTCCCAATGCACCTGCTTTTATCATTCGTTTACTCTTTGGCGAAATGTCGGCTATGCTTTTGGAGGGCTCAAGAGTTAGTAATGAGAAGTTGAAAGACACTGGTTTTTCTTTTGAGTTTGACACCATAGAAAAGTCGCTTTTTAAGTGAGTTTGTAGCGAGGGGAAAAATTTAGCTCTTTTGGTTTTTTAGGGTTGGCTTGTGTGTCGGGAAAAACCAAATGTGCTAAATGAGTGTTGGCAAAAAAATAAAACAAATTTTGGATTGATTTTCAGGATTGTCTTGGTTTCTCGGTTGTTCTACGCTTGCCTGTAACGTCCCAGGCTTTACGTTGGCAGGACGGCTTTAGACGTCCTGCATGGAACTGTTGTTGATTAATTATAGATAGTTATAAATAAATTCTGTTGACGAATAGCGTTCGGTCAAGCTAAATACTGAAGCCAAATTGAAATGCAAAAGTTGAGTGGCTTGACCCGTCAGCCCTGCTGACGTAAAACCTTTTGTTGTATGCAGGTTTTCTGTCTAACGTATTATGTAAGTATAATGTACACTAGGTCTGTTTTTGTAATATGCCACTGCTATGTCCTTTATTGCATTAATACGCAACTTTTCTAAAGCAACTTGGTCATTATAAACTTTCATTTGCAAAGCAAGTTGTCTTTTTTGCTCTGCATCAATTTTGCCTTCAATTTTTTTCATTATTGCTTGTGCATCTTTGAAACAAGTAGAAGTTGGGTCAATTAGGTTTAAGGTTTCTAATGCTTTTGAATAGTCATTATTTGTTACACTTATGTTTACATCGTGTATGAGTGTTTTACATTTTTGGTTTTGATAAGCTTTATAAACCTCTATAGATTTATCCTGAACTTTATTGTAGCAAGCAACTTCTTCTGGTACTGACATTAATAGTCCTAATGCTTGTTCAAAGTCTTGTTTTTTTACAAGGCTCTCGGACTTTGTAATTATGTCAGAACATTTGCTCTCATAATATTTAATAATCTTGCCCTTTCCTGTTTCTACAAATGTTTTAAAGTCATTATCATTTATGTCAATCTTTGATATTGCATTTGTCATTGCAGTTAATTTGCTGCTACCGCTGCCGCTTATTGTCTTACTGATAGAGGAAAAAAGAACATTATTTTCAACTTGTTTTATGAAAAGACTTAATTCACTTTTAATAACTATTATGTTCTGCATTCCACCTTCTACAACATTGTTTTCATAAATAGCAAATTTTGGATAAATCACAAAACTGTTATTGTTGCCACTTGCACCAATGCCTGAATTAGTAACTATCTGTATAATTTTTGTTTCCAATTTTGATAGTTGTGATACATCTAAGCCATCTACATTTTCTGGCATAACAACAGACAAAGAAATTTTACCAATTTCTGATGCAGATTGGGCTTTTACAATTTGGCACACTACACAAATTGTAATAAATAAAATTATTTTTTTCATTGTTTGTTATTTAATGGTAATGAAGATTGTACTGCCTTTAATGTCTTTTGTTGGTTGTAAGCCAATGCCTTTGAAAAACTTAAACATTTCAAGGGCAAACTTATTTGGATTATAGTTATTGCCGTTTGCTGGGTCTTTCAATGGAATTCTTACATCATCAAAAATCATTTTTAAAGCTGTTGTGCCTTGAATATGATAATTGTTTTTAAAAGCATTCTTTTCCATCCACATTTCAATTTGGTCTGAAAGTGGTAATTTGTCTACACCAATTTCAGAGGACATTTTGTAAGTAGAGTTTGCATCGAAGCTAATATCTATAATTACTGATTTACCATTATTAACTATATCTGTAAATTTTGTTTGCATGACATTTAAGAAATCAGCTACACAGCTTTCAACAGCCTTTGAAGCTAATTTACCAAAGTCATCTGTATAGAATTTTCCACTTTCACCAACTTTATTTGATAAAGAGTTTCCTGTTGATGCCTCATAAGCAGTTAATACGAGTGTTACAGAACTTCCAGTTTCAGTTTTTAATGAGCTTACTTCCGCCTGTACATAAACATCAGCACCCGACATTTGGATTATTTGTGTTTTAATATCAGTTTGACTTTCAGTTGTAAAAACATTATTGTCTTTTGCTGCCTTTAGTTTTGCTGTAAAATCAACAGTCGTAAAGCCTCTTCCATCAAAGCCTTCTTTTATTTTGGTTATTGCAATTCTTCTGCTAACATCTTGTTCAAGAATTGTCCTTATATCTTCTCCTTCTTTTGTGTAAGGAATAACCATAATTTTTGGCTGAACAGTATTTATCTGATTTGTTTGTGTTTGACAAAATGCATATTGACCTTTTATGCTCGATATTAGTAGAATGAGAATGATGATGATTTTATTTTTCATTTGTTTAGTTTTAATATCCAAATTTTCTAATGATATTATTTTGTTCCAAATCTTTACGAAGTGCAGTTACATTTATTTTAACATCAACTGCAATACTTTTTAAACCACCTTTTACATTGGTTGCGTTTGCAATTGGAATGGATGATATTAAAAAGGTTTTATAACGTTGGTCTTTATAAAATTTTTCAAAATAGGTTTGGTTTTTTTGTTTTTCTTCAATCTCATTTGTACTTATCAATCCTATTTTTTGTTCCGATTCAGGCAAGCCTCTAAAAAACAAAACTTCGAAAGCATTTTTTTCGGCATCTGCTATTGCTGCTTGTTGATTTTCGCCAGTGCCTATTGCCCTCATTGTTATCGTACCATCTTTGGATGTCAAGTAATTTACTTTAGCCGAAGATGGAATTGATTTATTGCTACAACTGAAAAGTAAGATAATTGCAAAGAGAGAAAATAATATTTTGGTATGTTGTGTTTGCATTTCTTTATTTAATTAATGTACAAGTAATTTTTTCTGCCGCATTAAAACGGGCTAAGATTTCAGAACCTCCTTTTAAAACTGAACATTCTGCAAAATTTTCCCCAGCTAGTTTGATTATTTTTATTTGTCCAATTTCGGTTGGGTACGGATTTCCTTCTAATATTTCAATTTTTTGTATAGTTAATTTATCACCTTCCTTTAGACCATAAGTTTTACCTCCAGCTATTAAAATCATTGAAGCTTCATCTTTTTTTGCTGTTAGTATTTTCAAAACTTTTACTGTAACTGGGAAATTATTTATAACCCAATTCCTTAACTTTTCGTCTAATGATTTTACAGCTTCATTGACAGCACTTTCAGGTGAAAGCATTAAAGGACTAACAGAACTTTGAAAACTTTCTGCTTTTGTACTGCTGCCTTTTGCGACATCGTTTATTTGCATTTGAAAACTTACACTTGCTTTGTAACCATTTACACTTCCATCGGGATTCTTCATTGCATAAACATTCATCTTAATAATATTCCCTGTGACCAAAAATTGCGCAGCCAAAGCAACACCTTGTTCTGCTCTTTTTTTTGTGTCAATAAAAGCTTCACTTTTTTGAAGTTCCAATTCCTCTTTTACTTTATCGTAACTTACTCTATCAACAACTTGAAATCTTTGTGACTGAGTAAGTATTTCAATTACTTTTTTTGTGACCGCTCCTGAAAATTTAGACTCTGTTTCCGATGTGAATTTTGAAACGCCAATAACTGGTAGAGAATCTGTTTGTGAATAGCCGATTAGGCTATTCACAAAGCAGAATACTAATATAAATAAGTAACGCATTTAATTATAGGTTTTTAGAAGATTTGAGAGTTGCAATAAGGTTGCTGATTAACTTGCTTTGGTAGGATAATTCAGCACCTAAAAGACTATTAACATCTTTTGAATAGTTAACTGATTTAGTAGCTTTCGCTGCCTTTAACATACCAGCACTTTTGATATCACCTTGTGCTTTTGCAATTTCTAAACTTGATGCTGCAACTGCTTTAGTCGTTTTCAAAATGCTTTCTGATACTGCAAGTAATTCGTCAAGTGTTGGTTTTTTTACAGTGACATCTGTAACTCCATCAACTGTTTCCCCAACTGTACGCTTATACAATTCTGGTAATAATTCATTATTTTTTTTTGTTTCCATAAGTGCTGTAGTAGAGTTTGCAGCTAAGGCATCGATACTGCTTACACTTGTAGAACCTGGGTCCTTAAGTTCTGCTAACTTTTTTTGTCGTTCTTGGTAAGCCTCTGACTTTCTTTCGGCTTTTAATACTTCCCTTTCTGCTTTAAGTTCGTCTGGTGTTTTTTCTTGTGAGAAACTCATTGACACTACAAATAATGATAGTGCAGCGGATAACAAAATTCTTTTCATGTTTTATGGTTTTATCCCTACTCATAAGGCTTTTCGGTTACGCCCCGTTTTTAATGGTTGCTGGTCTCCATTTTTAAAATTAAGTAAAAAGTATATATTATTTTGATTTAGTTATTTCTTTTTATCCGGAACGTCTAATAAACTTGCATACAACGTTTTCGGGCTTTGCGTTCGGGCGGGTTTCGAAGCACAAAACTTCAATTTATTACTAAAGTTCATTAGAAGCACAAAGCTCCAAGTTTGCACGTCAGCCCGCCTGACGCAAAACCCGTGTTATATGCGGTTTTTCTTTTCACTCGTCCGTCTTTGCGTTGTTTTCTTGTCTTGCTTTGTATTTCTCTCTTGCTTTAACTTTCCAAGGTGCGTCAATTTCCCAGTCGCCTGCCATGATGCAACCGTAAGGCATAATTTCGTCCAGCACTTCGCCAAGTCCAAACTCTTGCATTTGTCGTTTTACCATGTCCGCATTTTTGTAAGCACTTGGTAATTCTGAAATGTCAATGTGGTTTGAGAAAAAACGAATGTCTAAACCTTGTGTTTCTTCGTGAAATATTTGTTCAATTGTCTTGTGAGCATTGTTTTTCTTGTGTCGTCCACGGCTAATATTTCGTCCTGCTCCATGTGGTGCAAAACCTAAATTATTTGCTGTCGTGTTACCTTTTACAATTAAGACAGGTTCACTCATATTCAAGGGAATTAGTCTCAACCCGTCTTTGCTGTCAGGAACAAACTTGTCGTCAAGTGGCGTAGCACCTTTGGCGTGGTAGAACAAATCATTTTCTTTAAATACAAAATTATGTTCGTTCCAAAACCTGTCAAATGGGTCAATTTTTAGTCCTTGAGTTGTTGCGTTGTGAATTGTCGTGTGATTTAATTTTGTCCATTCACGAGCTAATTGCAACGCTTCCCAATATGCCTTTCCTTCGTCTGTGTCGTAAGGTATCCAAGCATTTTTCTCTGCTGTCTTTGGCGAAATTTCTTTTCTGAAATATTCAGCCGTTTTCATTCCTTGTGTGTAAAGGTTTGCACCAAAGCCACGACTACCGTGATGTGTAACCATCATCGTTTCGCCTGTCCTTTTAGAAACACCTACAAACAGAAAATGATTTCCGTCTCCTTGTGTCGCTAAATGTGACCTTGCAAAACTTAAACTACGTTCAGAGTTTAAAAATTTGTTTTGTGCGATTTTTTCTTCAAAGTCTTTTGGTAAAACCGAATATTCTTCTCGTCCGCCACCACCAAAATGTGTTACCGAATGAGCCATATCTAAAACTGTCTTTGGAGATAACATTCCAAAATTTGTCATCATAACAGAACAACAAATGTCCGCACTGTGCATTGAAGGGTGTATTGCGTTTTTAGCAATAACAACTCCACCAACTGGAATTTGTCCTTCTCCTGTCGGGCAAGCGTCTGGCATAACAGCACCACCAACCAAAGTCGGAGTTTTCATAAGGTCTTGCATTGTGTCAAGAACCATTTTTACATTGTCCGCTTCTTCGTCTGTCTCGGCTCTAATGTTTTTATAAAAGTCAACAGGATCAGAATGCGGGTCAATATATTTAGGTCGAACCGACTCAATATAGTCCTTCAAACTGTCTCCTCTAAGCTGATTTTGGTTAGCATAGTCAATAACGTCCTTGAACCATTTGCTTGGTTTAAACCCTAAGTCTATTATGTCTTTTCCTGTTATCATTTTGTCATTTGTTGTCAGTTTTGTTGTCAATGGTGCGGTCTGCTAAAATCGCATATAACGTTTAAGGCTTGGCGATGGGCTGGTATTCAATGAACGTCTCGCCCGAACGGCAGCCGATTGAAAAACTACAGCCGAAGGTAAATACAAAAAGCTGATATTTGTTCTTCTGCTGGAACATAAGCTGATAGTGAACTACAGCCGATTGTTATTCCGTCAGCCAGCCTATTGCCAAACCTGCTGTTATGTGCTGCTTTTTTCAAATTATGTTCGTCCTTTCGCTTCACTTAAATCTTTTTCATTTATTGTCATAGGAAACGCAGGCAAATGATACACTTTGTTTATTCCACCGTTTACTAAAATTGTCCATGAAGGGTCTTCTTGTTCACGCAAGTTTGTTCGCAAACAAAAAACGTCTGAACCCGAAACCATAAAATACATTGCCAAACTTTTTAAGTGAGAACGTGGACGAATGTCAATACCAAAATATTGAGGCATTGTCAATTTAGATTCTGAAAATGCTTGTTTAAAACAGTCCACAAACGCCATAAACATATTTGTCGCACCGTTTCCAAATTTGTTGTCATATGCTTTGCCGACAGATTTTGCTGATACCTGTTCGTTGTCAGACGGAAATATGAAGTGTGAAACACCTGTTTCCCAAAGTCCGTTGTCTCGCTGTCTGAGATACGGTGAAGCAAGATATGCACCTGAAAACCCTAATTTGATATATCTGCAATATGCGTCCATTATCATTATGTGATGCAACTGAAAATTTATATGAGCTTGCTTTTCTTCAACTTCTAATGGTTGTTGTTTTAAGCAATACACTTCTTTGTCGCCACATTGCATTACAATCCCAAAGTCCGCACCATTAAATGTTTGTTTGAATGGCAATACTCCAAATGTCAATAAGTTTTGCAACTGCTTTAAAGTAGTCGTGTCAGGCTTTTGAATATCTATTGAACCTCTTGTTGTTTGAATTTTAGTCATTGTCTTTTTTAGATGAGGGTAAATAGAGAGTGGTCGTCCTAAAGTAGCACATAACGTGATCGAGGCTTTGCGCTGGCAGGGGATAGGTTGCTCGTCTGCCCGCTTGGCCGTAATTTCCGCGTAGCGTACGGCCAATATACAAATGTTCAGGAGAATTGCAATGGACAAATTCGGTTGTCAGCCCCTGCTTGCGCAAAACCGCTTGTTATTTGCTGGCTGTTCGTGAAGTCAACCTGGAAACAGTACCCAAATAATTTTTTAAATGCAGGCTTGCTTACCCAATGAAGCCTTGTACTCGAAATGGTCAATTCATTTTGCTCGATTTGAATAGACTGTCAAGGCATAAAATGGAAACATACCGCACAAGGCGGTCAAAGTACACAGAGCCTGCCAGCCCGAAAATGACGGTCAAGATACAATGAATATTATGGCCTTGCCCAATTCCATTGTCGATAAACACGGAGCAACAAATTCCATATTCAAACAAACGGTCATACTAAGTCTGGTTGGGCAAGGGTAGGAGAGAAGTGAGTCTATTGTCAGTCCTGGCAGGTCATGTCAGCCCTTGGAAAGTACTCAGCATGTCAAGCCG
>JAFDXX010000007.1 GCA_018267705.1 Bacteroidota bacterium
CCCGGTGTTAATTCTGTTTGGCTTTGTGTGAATTTATCTTTTAAATAAATGCTTACATTATCTATATTATTGTTTGCAACATTTATGGTATAAGTTCCTGCTGATGCACTAATGCCTAATGGAATTGCAGTATTCAATTGCTCTCTGGCATCAATGGCTAAATGTTGGTTTTTGCCGTTAATGGTATAGAAGTTTACATTATCATTATTGAATTTTGATAATTGGTTTTTATCGGTTCCTATTCTTACAAAAAGTTTATCTTGATATTCGCCTTTATTGTTATTTATAACTAATTCTACATTTTTTATGGTAGTATTGGCTCCGCCAAACAAACCGGTTTGTACTGTACCACCCGTATTAATATCGGTTGCCGCAGTAACAGTAAATGGTGTTGTAGAACTTGGTACATAAGCCACTACACCCAATACCGGTATAGTAGTACTTGTATTTGAAGAAAGTACCGCTGCCCAACTACCCGCTTTGGTTTGTGGTGTTCCTGTTACAGAAATTTGATGTAAATAGTATGGTGCTGCTGCTCCGCCTGTTAATGCCTGACTGTTTACCGGTGCTGCATAAGGATTACCTACTAAATTATAACTTGTGCCATCTCCTACAAGAGGTGTAATGGAAACACTTGCTCCGTTTAATGTGCCACTTACATTATATGTTTGGCCGGCAGGACCACTAGTATAATTAGCCCCCGTTACTTCTGCATTAGTACCTCTGTAAAACAATGCATAAGGTGTATTAGCTGCCCAACTGCTTGCTGTAACATTTGCCCATGCAGTTACAGAAGGGCTAGCACTATTATCATACGTTCTGCTATCGGTTAAACCGCTACCACCGGCGGCAGTAGTACTAATGGCTATATTATTATTGCTTGCTACTGTTGCTATGGTTGTTGCCGTACTAAACGGATTGGCTAACACTCTCCAACCACGCTGGCCTACAAAACTTTGTTGTAAAGTAACCGTACCGCTTATACCGGCATAATTACCTGTAATTGCCCCACCGGGTGCTATAGCTAAAGATTGTGTTGAACTTATAGGAAAACTATTATTAACATTTAACGTAGAGCCGCTATTAACCCCAAAAGCAATTTTACTTGTTGCTGTTATAGTACCTGATGTAAAATTAAAATTTTGAGTACCCGACTTACTAAAGTTAACAACGCCTGCAGTACCAGAACCGGTATAACTAAGTGTTCCACCAGAAATAGTAAAATCTCCTGAAGCATTAAGAGTACCAATACCAGAAGAGGTACCACCTAAATTTAAAGTGCCACCACTAAGAACAACATTACCTGCAACATTTACAGTAGGGTTACCGGTACCTGAAGTACAATTTAAAATGCCACCACTTATGGTTAAATTTCCACCTATATTAAGAGTACTAGTTTGTCCATTTACAAGTCTATATTCGTATAACATAGTATTATTCACAGTTAAATCTCCTTTTATGTCTTGAATATTTCCCCCATTACCAAGACTACCAGTCATCCCTGTTGATATATTGATAATTAAATTCCCATAAGTTAATGAAGTACTAATAGCACTACTACCCTGATTTTGAACTTCCACCGTACCATTTCCATTACCACCATTATTGCTGTTTGCCCAGTTTTTAGTTGTTCCCGGGAAACCTTTATTAGCGGCGGTACTACCAGAATTATTTATATATTTTCCCCCACCATATATATTAAAAGTTCCAATAGTAACGGTACCAGAACTACTATTTGTCCATGTGCCTCCGCTTTGAATTGTTAATACACCGTTGGTACCACCAATACTCCAAGAAGTACTTCCCGACAAGGTCATGGAATGACCGTTTTGAATAATAAACGTATTATTAGTTCCAAAAGATGAAGCATCAGTACCACTACCATCAGTAGCTGTATTCCAATTACCAGCAGTAGCAACATCTAAACTACCTTTTGAATAATAAGTAGTTTGTGCCCAACTACTCAAGCCCAAAAATAAAATAGCAGTAAGTAAAATTACTTTTCTCATAAGCATGATTTTTAAATTAAAAATAAAATAATATTAAAACAACAATCTGTTGGGCGGCAAGCAGTTTTGGTGTGTAGTAATTACCGTTTACAGAGGGCTTTAATACTTATTAAAGAAACAAAAAAAAAGTTACAATAAAAAAATATTTTTCATTGTTTCTGCATATTTTTTAAGGGCTGTTTTTCTTTTTATTAAAAAGCGGTGGGGGTAAGCCATAAGCATAAAAGCAAGAAAGAGAAAAAACAAAAAAAATCCCTCACCAACGGTAAGGGATTAAAAACCAAAAATGAAAATACTATTTGTATTGCGGTGCTAAGCTTTTTGCTAAATCAACCATTTTAGCAAGGCTTGCATCATTCAATTGTCCTTTTTTAAATTCGGCTAAAATATCGGGGAATTTGTTTTGCATTTCTGTTAAGAAATGTTCTTCAAAAGCTTTTACATTTTTAACGGCCACTTCTTTCAATAAACCTTGTGTTCCCAAATAAATAATGGCTACTTGTTTTTCAACAGAGAAAGGAGTGTATTGCGGTTGTTTTAAAATTTCTACGTTACGGGCACCTTTATCAATTACGTTTTTAGTAGCCGCATCTAAATCTCCACCAAATTTTGAGAATGCTTCTAACTCGCGGTATAAAGCTTGGTCAAGTTTTAAAGTACCTGCTACTTTTTTCATTGATTTAATTTGAGCATTACCACCCACACGGCTTACAGAAATACCTACGTTAATAGCGGGGCGAATACCGGCATTAAATAAGTTACCTTCTAAGAAAATTTGACCATCTGTAATAGAAATAACATTGGTAGGAATATAAGCAGATACGTCTCCGGCTTGTGTTTCAATAATTGGTAAAGCTGTTAAACTACCACCGCCTTTTACTAAATGTTTAATAGAAGGAGGTAAATCGTTCATGTTTTTAGCTACTTCATCATTAGCAATTACTTTAGCGGCTCTTTCTAATAAACGGCTATGTAAATAGAATACATCACCCGGATATGCTTCACGGCCCGGTGGGCGGCGTAATAATAAAGATACTTCACGATAGGCAACGGCTTGTTTACTTAAATCATCGTAAATAATTAAAGCGGGGCGTCCGGTATCGCGGAAAAATTCGCCAATGGCAGCACCGGCAAAAGGGGCATAGAATTGTTGTGGTGCGGGGTCTGATGCAGAAGCTGCCACAATAGTTGTATAAGCCATTGCACCATTATCTTCTAAAGTTTTCATTACTCCTGCAACGGTAGATGCTTTTTGTCCTACGGCAACATATATACAATAAACAGGTTGTCCTGCTTCGTAAAATTCTTTTTGATTGATGATGGTATCAATACAGATGGCAGTTTTACCGGTTTGGCGGTCTCCGATTACTAACTCACGTTGTCCGCGTCCAACAGGAATCATTGCATCAATAGCTTTGATACCGGTTTGTAATGGTTCTTTCACCGGCTCGCGGTAAATAACGCCGGGAGCTTTACGTTCTAAAGGCATTTCATATAATTCGCCGGTAATAGGGCCTTTACCATCAATAGGTTCACCTAAAGTATTAATAACACGGCCAACCATTCCTTCTCCTACTTTAATAGAGGCAATTTGTCCGGTACGTTTTACTTTATTTCCTTCTTTAATTTCAGAAGATTCTCCCATTAATACCACCCCTACATTATCTTCTTCAAGGTTTAATGCAATAGCACGCACACCATTTTCAAACTCTACTAACTCACCACTGCGTACATTGTTTAAACCATATACACGTGCAATACCATCGCCTACTTGTAATACGGTACCAACTTCTTCTAACTCAGCGGTTGTATTAAAGTTGCCTAATTGCTGCCTTAATATTGCTGAAATTTCATCGGGTTTTATTTCTGCCATTGTAATTTATTTTGAATGATAAATTATAAATTTTTTATAGTTGTTTTAAATTCAATTTATTAGTGCATTGTATTTACATACACATTTTTACCGAATTGTTTTTTTATGTCTCTTAAATCTCTGGCTACACTTGCATCAAGCAAGTTGTTATTAAATTCTAAAACAAATCCGCCAATTAAGCTTTCATCTACTTTTGTTTCTAATTCAATTTTTGTTAATCCTGCTTCTTTGGTTATTTTATCTGTTATTGCTTTTTTAATATCGTTACTAATGGCAATGGCGGTAGTAAGTTTTACATTACTAATTCCGTTCATAGCATTGTATTGATCTATAAAAGCTTGAGCAATTTCGGGTAATACACTTTCTCTTCCTTTTTTAACTAATAAAGTATTAAAAGCGTTGGTTAATGAGGTTACTTTTCCTTTGGTAATTGCTTCAATAATTTTTTCTTTTTTATCTCCTTTTATAATGGGGCTGTTTAATAATAAAGAAAAATCTTTGCTTGCTTTACAAACAGCTTTAATGTATTGCATATCGGCAAACACTTGCTCTAGTTGTTTTTGTTCAACTGCTAAGTCTATTAAACTTTTTGCGTATCTATTTGCTAAACGTGGATTAGGCATACATTCAATTTTGGAAATGTGTTGTGTGCAAATCAATCATTTATATTAATAAGCACAAGGCATATTTACACATTAATTCAGTTTCACTCCTTCGGCTAATTCTTTAATTAATTTTTCTTGTTCTGTTTTATTGCTTAATTCTTTCTTTAAAATTTTTTCGCTCACTTCAACCACTAATGCACCTACTTGGTTTTTTACTTCGGTTAATACTGCATTTTTTTGTTGTTGAATGGTTTGTTGTGCATCGGCTACAATACGGTCGTACTCGGCTTTTGCTTTATCTTTTGCTTCTGCAATCATTTTATCGGAAGCTTCTTTGGCTTCTTTAATCATAGTGGCTCTTTCTTCACGAGCTTTTTGCATTAAAGTTTCATTCTCATTTTTTAATTGAGCCATTTCTGCTTTTACTTTTTCGGCAGTAGCAATAGAGTCTGCAATCCCTTCTTCTCTTTCTTTTAAAGTAGCAAGAATGGGTTTCCATGCAAATTTTTTTAGAATTAAAAACACCACAATAAAAGCAAGTAGGGTCCAAAATAAAAGACCTAAACCCGGTTGTAATAATTGCATATTATAAAGTTTCTAAGTTTTTAAAAAGAACTGCATTCGCTGCCCTTTGCGTTGAATGCAGTTGGTAAGTAATTAAATTACTTAATGAAGATAGCTAACACAGCTGCAATTACCGCAAACAATGCTACCCCCTCAACAAGGGCTGCAGCAAGAATCATGTTTGAACGGATATCGTTTGCTGCTTCGGGTTGGCGTGCAATGCTTTCAACAGCACCTTTACCAATTTGGCCAATACCAATACCCGCACCTATTGCAGCTAAACCTGCACCAATTGCAGCACCCATGTTTGAAATGCTACCATCTAACAAAATGTTCAATAAAGACATACTTGTAGTTTTTGTTTAATAAAAAAAATTAGTGGTGTGCATGTGTTTCATCATGATGCTCTCCTTCAAAAGCCTGACCGATAAATACGGCGGTAAGACTTGTAAAAATGAAAGCCTGAATAAATGCAACCAATATTTCAATAAAATAAATAAAAATGGTAAATGCCAAAGAAACCGGAGCAAAGCCAATACCTGCACCCACACTTACTTTGGTGAAAATAAAAATCATCATTACTAAACAAGTAATAATCATGTGCCCTGCTACCATATTAGCAAACAAACGCACAATTAATGCAAATGGTTTAGTAAATACACCTAAAAATTCTACAGGAATTAAAATAAGTTTTACACCAAAAGGCACACCCGGAGGCCAAAATATATGCCCCCAAAAATGTTTGTTGGTGCTTATTAATATTATAATAAAACTTATAATTCCTAATACAATGGTAAAAGCAATGTTGCCTGTAACATTTGCCGAACCCGGAATTAAACCGAATATATTACATATTAATATGAAGAAGAAAACAGTAAGCAAATAAGGCATGTATTTCTCGTACTTATACCCTAAATAGCTTTTACCTACTTCATCTCTAATAAAAGTAATAACAGGCTCTAACGCATTTTGAAAACCGGATGGAGCTTTTTTAGCACCTTGTTGTTTGTATTTTTTGGCAATATTTATAAGTAATACAACTAATAAGGTTAAAGCAACAATCATTTGTATTACGTTACGCGTCATTGAAAAGTCATACACTTTTGCTTCTTCATTTATAGTGCCGTCTGCATTCACTACTTTAATTTTTCCTTCTTCTAATTTATAACCGTTATAAGCTGTATGGCCATGCTCAAACTTTGAAGACATAAAAACAGCAATGCCTTGTTCCGGGCTATATACAATAACGGGTAAAGGAATTGAAACAGGATGCCCATTGTAATCGAACAAATGAAAATCATGGTTGTCCAGAATATGTTCCATAATTACTTTTCCGGGTTCAAATTCTCCTTCTTTTGCTTTTCCATGTGTATTATCTACCTCAACACCCTCGTATTGCGGTGTTTGGTAGGCATACGATACGTTAGAAAAAGTAAGTAATAAAAGGCTGAAAGCCAATAGCAGTAAAGATTTCACACTTCTTAAAGCCATGTCTGTTTCTAAATTTGGCTGCAAAGATAGGGGTATGAGGTATAGAAATAGTGAATGAGGAATGAAAAATTATGAATTATGAGAGCCAACTAAAAGGTAGTTACTGTAGTAGCAATCCTGTTTTCTTTTTTTCAAACTGCATTTCATGCAACTTGCTATATAATCCGCCAAGTGCCAATAGTTGCTCGTGGGTGCCCATTTCTTTAATTTCTCCTTTATCTAATACAATAATTTTATTGGCTTTGCGAATAGTAGAAAGCCGGTGTGCAATTACAACAGAGGTTCTTCCTTTAATTAAAGTATCAATAGCATTTTGAATGAGTAATTCACTTTCGGTATCTATAGATGAAGTAGCTTCATCTAAAATTAAAATAGAAGGGTTATACAATAAAGCCCTTATAAAAGATATTAATTGCCTTTGCCCTAAACTTAGAGTGCTGCCACGCTCCATTACATTAAAGTTGTACCCGCCGGGTAGTTGCATAATAAAATTGTGCATGCCAATTAATTTGGCAGCAGCTTCTGCTTCGCTTTTGGAGATAGTATTATTTCTTAATGTAATATTATCTAACACACTTCCGGAAAATAAGAATACATCTTGCAATACAACACCAATGTTTTTTCTTAAAACATCAATATCATAATCTTCAATATTTATTCCATCAATTTTTATTACTCCTTTTTGAATATGGTACAATCTGTTTAATAAACTTATAATAGAAGTTTTACCGCTTCCGGTATGCCCAACCAATGCAATAGTTTCACCGGCTTTAATATTGAATGATATATTTTTTAGAATATAATTAGGCTCATTATAAGCAAACGAAACATTTTCAAAACTAATGGCACCTTTAATATTTTCGGTTTTTAATTGTTTATTTTCATTTTTTAAAACATCATCATTATCTAAAACCTTAAATACTCTTTCAGCAGCTATCATACCCATTTGTAATACATTAAATTTATCTGCAATAACTCTTAGCGGTCTAAAAATTTGATTCATATACATTATAAAAGCAACAATTTTTCCGGAGAAATTAATTTTCTGTTGCGGATTGGCTATTACCAAATTGGCAACCCACCATATTATTAATGCTGTACTTACTGCCAATACAATTTCTACTACAGGAAAAAAAACACTATATGCAAAAATGGCTTTAATGTTTGCATTACGATGTTGCTTATTAATGTTTTTAAATTTATTAAATTCTTTTTCTTCTACTGCAAATGCTTGCACAACTTGCATTCCGGTAATATGTTCTTGCACAAATGCATTTAAATTGGCAACTGCATTACGTACTTTAATAAAACTTTTGTTTACACTTTCTTTAAAATAATAAGTAGCTATAATTAAAACAGGGAAAGGAATTAAAGCAATTAAAGCCAATTTCCAATCTATCCAAAACATGGTAACCAACGTAAAAATAATGGTGAGAAAGTCTGCGATAATAGGAATTAATCCATCACTAAAAATATCATTAATACTTTCAATATCATTAATGGTGCGGGTGGTTAATGTGCCAATGGGCGTTTTATCAAATTGCGAAAGATTTAGGCTTACAATTTTTTCGTAAGTAGTAACGCGTAAATCTTTTACAACGTTTTGCCCTAACCATGCTGCAATAAAAGTAAAAGTAAAACGTATGGTAGTTTCTATAAATAAAAAAATAATTTGAAATATAGTTACGGCAATAATAAATGATGTTGCATTGGTAATATTGGTATTAAACAATAACAACTTTAGCCACTCAGGTGCAGCTATAGATTTGCCTGTTGCTTCATCAACCGTTAGTTGTATTAAGTAAGGCCTAACGGGTGCAAATACCGCCATTACAATAGCCAATAATATGCTGATATAAAAATATTTTTTATACGGCCTTACAAAAACAAATACCCTGTTTAATAAAGAAAAATCAAAAACTTTTTTCTTCTGTTGTTCACTCATAAGAGTTGTAAAGATAAGACTGAAGAATAAGTAGAGAGTTTTATATCTGCTTTACTACATCAAACAATAAAGCACACCTATTCTTTTAAAAGAGAAAGTGTTTTTATTGATGCTTCCAAATTATTTCAGAATAATTATACAAAAGGCATAATAGGTTTGAATATACATTGAAGAATTTAAAAAAATAAACCCATTTTATTTTCATATTTATACATTAACATTTGCGTTTTATTTCTTTGTAAATTCGTTTTCTATGCAAGAGCAAAAGACCGCAGAACAAGTACAAATACCTAAATACACATTAACGGCAGAACAAGAAAAAAAAGAAATTTTGCGGCGTTATAGGGCATTATTAAAAGCCCTTCGTCCTAAATTAACCAAAGAAAGCAAAAAGCTAGTACGTACTGCATTTGAAATGGCTGCCGAAGCTCACAAAACCATGCGGCGTAAAAGCGGAGAACCTTACATATTACACCCTATTGCTGTTGCCATGATTTGTGTTGAAGAAATTGGTTTGGGTGTAAGAAGTACAATTTGCTCATTATTGCATGATACTATTGAAGATACCGATATTACTGTAGAAGATGTTGAAAGAGAATTTGGACATGAAATTGCCAAAATTGTTGATGGCTTAACAAAAATTTCTAATGTAATAGATACCAACACTTCACAACAAGCCGAAAATTTTAAAAAAATACTTTTAACCTTAACCGATGACCCAAGAGTTATTTTAATAAAATTAGCAGACCGGCTTCACAACATGCGAACCTTAGACAGCATGAAACGTGAAAAGCAATTAAAAATTTCTTCAGAAACCGTTTGGGTATATGCACCACTTGCACACCGCATGGGTTTATATTCTATTAAAACAGAAATGGAAGATTTGGCAATGAAATATTTAGAGCCCGAAGCCTACAGAGATATTGCCCAAAAACTATCGGAAACAAAAAGAGAAAGAACAAGATACATTAATGAATTTATTAAACCCTTAAAAGAAAAATTAACCGCTGCTAATTTTGATTTCGAAATTTACGGAAGACCCAAAAGCATTCACTCTATATGGAATAAAATAAAAACAAAAGGCGTAAGCTTTGAAGAAGTATATGATTTATTTGCCATACGTGTTATTTTAAACTCATCTCCCGAAAAAGAAAAAGAAGATTGCTGGAAAGTGTATTCAATAATAACTGATGAATACCTACCATCAACCGAAAGATTAAGAGATTGGTTAAGCAACCCAAAAAGCAATGGATATGAAGCTTTACATACAACCGTAATGGGCCCGCAAGGTAAATGGGTTGAAGTACAAATTCGTTCTAAAAGAATGAATGAAATTGCAGAAAAAGGTTTAGCTGCACATTATAAATATAAAGAAGGCAATAACGATGAAGACCGTTTTGATAAATGGCTAGGACAAATAAGAGAAGTTTTAACTACACAAGAAACAGACAGTATAGATTTTTTACAAGACTTTAAAACATCTTTTCTTGCAGAAGATATTTATGTTTATACCCCAAAAGGCGATGTAAAAATGTTACCAAAAGGTAGCAGTGCATTAGATTTTGCATTCTCTATTCACTCTGCAATTGGCAGCAAATGTATTGGTGCAAAAGTAAACCACAAATTAGTACCCATAAGCCATAAACTACGCAGTGGAGACCAAATTGAAATTATTACCAGCAACAAACAAAAACCAACTGAAGACTGGTTAAATTTTGTAGTAACCGCAAAAGCAAAAACAAAAATTAAAGATGCCTTACGCGAAGAAAAAAGATTAATAGCCGATGACGGTAAATATATTTTACAAAGAAAATTAGAAGGCATGGGAGCAGCATACACTCCCGGCAATATTGAAGAAATAATGCAGTTTTATAAACTATCTTCTCAATTAGATTTATTATATAAAATTGCCATAAAAAGTATTGATCTTAAAGAGTTGAAAGATTTTCAGGTTTTAGGAGATAGATTAGAACCTCCACGTCCTAAAATTATTACTACCACCGAAACCAATACTGATACACAACAAAAACAAGTAGCAAAAAAAGATAGTGAGTTAATTATTTTTGGAGAAAGCAGCGATAAAATTGTTTATCAATTAGCAAAATGTTGCAACCCCATTCCGGGCGATACCGTTTTTGGTTTTGTAACAACCGGAAAAGGATTGGTAATACACCGAACCAATTGCCCTAATGCAGCACAATTAATGGCTAATTACGGGCACAGAATTGTTAAAACAAAATGGGCTAAGAATAAAGAAATTTCTTTCTTAACAGGATTGAAAATTATTGGAATGGATGATGTAGGAGTTATTAATAAAATAACAAATGTAATTAGTGGTGAAATGAAAATTAATATTGCTGCATTAACCATTGAAAGTGGCGATGGTATTTTTGAAGGAACCGTAAAAGTATTTGTACACGATAAAGAAGAGTTAGAAGATTTAGTTAATAAACTAAAACAATTAAATGGTATTCAATCTGTAGATAGATTTGATACGGAAGATGTTCAATAAACCATTACTGTAATACTTGCATTATTGCAGAAGCTTTTAATAAACATTCTTCATATTCCTCTTCTGCATTGCTGTTAAACGTAATGCCACCACCTACTTGAAACGATAAATATTTTTTTGATTGGTTGTATTGAATACTTCTTATTACCACATTAAAATCAAAATCTTTATTAGGTTTTATATAACCAATAGTTCCACTGTATAAACCGCGTTTACTTTGTTCATATTGCTCGGTTAATTGCATTACTTTTAATTTGGGTGCACCGGTCATAGAACCCATAGGGAACGTGGCTTTTAATACGTCAACAAAATCTATATCATTTTTTAATTCGCCTTTTACAGTTGATATTAATTGATGTACTTGCGGAAAAGTGTAAACACCAAACAATTCATTTACTGCAACAGAACCTTGTTTACATATTTTGCTTAAATCATTTCTTACTAAATCTACCACCATTACATTTTCACTTTTGTCTTTTTCACTTTTTTGCAATTGTTGTTTTAATATTTCATCATACAAATTATTTTGTAAATCTCTTTTATGTGTTCCTTTAATAGGTTGAGAAATTATTGAATTATCTTTTTTTTGAATATACCTTTCAGGGCTGGCACACAATAAAAACTTATCATTTAATTTATAATAAGCCGCAAACGGAACAGGAGAAATATTTACCAATTTATTGTAAGCATTAATAGTATTTAGTAAAACATTTTCTGCAAAAAATTCCATACAAAAATTCAACTCATAACAATCTCCACGCAAAATATGTTCACGAATTTTTTTAATAATTTCAATATACGTTTGTTTTGAAATTTTTTGTTTTAAATGAATTGAATTGAGAATTGTGTATTGCGAATTATGAGTTATCAATTTTAATATATCTTCAAAAATATTTTGAGGATTTTCATCAATGCAACTAATAATAACTTCTTGTTGTTTTAATTCTATTACGGTTTGTGGTTGAAAAAAACATATCTCCTGAAAGCCAATCCCATCTGAATTTGCAGAGGTTAGGTTATAAATTTCATTTTTAAAATCATAGGCTACATGCCCAAATAACCAATCGTTTTCATTGGTTAAAAAATGTTTTAATGTATTTGTAGTAGTAAAACTTTTTATAGCATTAACAGCTAATAAACATTCAACAGAGTGGTGTTCAGATTGGTATTGATGATTATCTAAAAAAATGCAAATGTTGAACTGGTTTGCCCAGTCCAACATTTTTATTTTAAATTCATTAAAATTTGTTAGGGTAAATGTTTGTGTAATTCTATTCACAAATAAGATGCGGTTTTAAAAATCGTCATCATCTTCAAACTCATCTTTATCATCAAACATATCAAACTCTTTTAAGTCATCATCAAACTTAAAATCGTCATCATCATCTCCACTTTTTTTCTTACCACTACCGGTTGCTTTTTTCCCTTTCGATTTTGGTACATCAAATTCATCAAAGTCCGGATCCCATTCGTCTTCTTCATCGGCTTTATTCCAATCATCTTCCTCTTCTTCTAAATCATCATCGTCATCATCTTCCGCTTTTTTCGATTTTTTAGACGAAGCTTTTGCACCTTTTTTTGTAGGCGTGTCGTCTTCTTCATCCAAATCATCATCGTCATCATCTTCCAATTGTTTTTTACTTTTGGTAGATGCTTTTTTTTCTACTTCGTTGTTTGCTGTTTTCTTGGGTGTTGTTTTCTTACCCTTATCAGAGCTTGCCATATTTCTAATAAGTTTTGTTATTGTAAAATTTCAATGCAAATAAATATTAACCAAAAAAATAACCAAGTTTTTTCTTAAAAAAATTTTTAAATTTTACAATTAAAATTCCAGTTATTTTTTGTTGTTTGTAAGAAAAGTTTTATTGCTATACGTTTTGCTTTTCTTAAACAATATTTTTTATAATGAATACTGCATAAAACTGCAATATTTAAAGTGGTATAATTTGTTCTCTTCCGGGCCCGTTTGAAACATATTTTACCGGTGCACCAATGTATTTATTTATAAAGTTAATATACTCGGTCATATTTTGCGGTAATGCTGCTGCTTGCTGTAAAATAGTTGTATCGGTGTGCCAGCCTTTAAAACTTTGATAGGTTGGGTTTACCATTGCATTGTTAAGTTGAAAAGGTACTTGTTTTGTTTCGGTTCCATTAATGTTGTAGGCGGTACAAACATTTAGTTCTTCAAATTTATCTAACACATCGGCTTTGGTCATTACTACTTGTGTTACGCCGTTAATCATACAAGCATATTTTAATGCTACTAAATCAATCCAACCGCAGCGGCGTGGCCTGCCGGTAGTAGCACCAAATTCATTTCCAATTTTTCTTAATTCTTCTCCGGTTTCATTTTCTAATTCTGTAGGAAAAGGGCCGCCGCCTACTCTGGTACAATAAGCTTTGGTTACGCCCAACACTTCATTAATTTGTTTGGGAGAAACGCCTAAACCTGTGCAAACGCCCGCAGATATTGTGTTTGATGAGGTTACAAACGGGAAAGTTCCAAAATCAATATCTAACATACTGCCTTGTGCACCTTCTGCTAATACTTTTTTGCCTTCAGCAATTTTGTTGTTTATAAAATATTCTCCATTTACAATATTGAATGAACGTAAAAATTCTACTGCTTCAAAAAACTCTTCTTCCCATGCAGAAATATCTTCTATAAAATGAAAATTATCTAATAGTTTTTGATGTTTTAACCGAAGTTTTATGTATTGAGTAATAAAATGTTTATTCAACAAATCGCCGGCTCGTAAAGCATTGCGACCAGTTTTATCCATATATGCAGGGCCAATACCTTTTAAAGTTGAGCCAATTTTTCCTTCGCCTTTTTGCATTTCGCTGGCTTTATCTAAAGCTCGGTGGGTAGGTATAATAATATTTGTTCTTTCTGAAATGAAAAGATTTTTACGAACATCAATTCCAAAAGAAGAAACAACATCGCACTCTCGTTTAAAAGTTACAGGATCAAGTACAACGCCATTACCAATAATATTTATGGTGTGTTGATGAAAAATACCCGATGGTATTTGATGCAATACTGTTTTCTTTCCCTCTACATACAAAGTGTGTCCTGCATTTGGGCCACCTTGAAACCGTGCCACTACATCGTATTTAGGAGCAAAAAAATCTACAATTTTTCCTTTGCCCTCATCACCCCACTGCAAGCCAAGTATAACATCAACCATAATATTTTTTTAAGTTGAGGCAAATGTAGGGTAAGCCTTAATGAATGCAAAAAGTAAAAACTAAAAGTAGTGAATAACAATTTTTTGAATGAATGAAAAGGATTGTATAAAAATTCATTTGTAACTTTTATTGAACCTGTTATGGGTGTTTTTCCAAAGCCTAAATAGTGATTATCACATTTGCCAATGCCATTTTTTTTTTGAATATTGTAGTATTAATAACATAATATAACCCTCTAAAAAAAATTTAATGCCTAAAAAAATAACTAACCAACAATCACAAAGCCAACGGCAAATACTCCATAAAAAGTTAAAAACCTTAAATCCGGGATTATTAGATTATTTACCCAAAGCGGTATGCTATAACTTACGCAACAACGGCTCTGAAGAAGGTTTAATTGATTTTTTATTAACCTTAGAAAAAAAATTTAACGCCGCAGGTATCAGTCAAGATAAACAAGGTGTAGCTTTAGTTTTTGGAGAAAGTAACGACGTTAGTCGCCCGAAAATTAAAGGAGAAGTAACTATTATGGTTGTGGGAACACTTTTTGAAAATGAATTAAACAACGGTATACCAACCGGAAAAGTAAAAAACATTCAAAACTATACTTCATTAATTGATAGGTTAGATGTATATCCTAACTCAAGTAATGATCCCGGACCTATTCAACAACTTAAGCAAGAGTTTGGTAGCCCCGGTGATGACCCGAATGATGATACCTCTTTTGATGTTGGAAATTTATGGCCTTAATAATTATGCTACCATTTTATCAATACATTCAAATAGTAAGTTTTTTGTTGGCAATTGTTTTTTATAAAGGGCTTAAACAATTTCACTTATTAAGTTTTATTCCATTTTTATTTATTGTAAGTGCAATAGAAGTAAGTGCTTATTTATTACAGCTTAAAGGAGTAAAAAATGCTTTTACATATAATTTTTATGTGCTTCTTTCTCCCCTATTTTATATGTACTTTTTTTATATTGTATTAAAGCTAACAAATATTACGAAAATTGTTTATATATTTATTGTTGTTCTGCAAAATTTGGTAATAATACTTAATTATTTATTTATACAAGGCATTAAAAGTTTTAATAATTACTCTTATGTTCTTTTAAGTATTAGCTGCTGTGTTTTTTCTATCATTTCTCTATATAGAATTTCCATTGTTACCAATGATGAGTACAAAAAACAAATGCCCTATATTATTATTTTAAGTGCAACACTTTTGTTTTTTTTAGGCAGTTTAATTATTTTAGGTTTGTATCAGTTTATTATTTTTAAAAACCTAACAATAGGCGGTCTGCATTTATATAGTATATTAATGCCGGCACTTAATGTAATTATGTATGGAAGTTACTCTTACGCATTTTATTTATGCCACAAGCTAACCAAGAATTAATACTATTAATTATAGCCGTATCATTAATATTAATGACTTTAGGTACTGTGTTTTTAATTGCCATGTTATATTATAGAAAGAGGAAAAAAAACATGGAAGAAGAGCATGATAAAATAAAAAAAAAGTTTCAACAACAGTTGCTTCAATCTCAATTAGAAATACAAGAACAAACATTTAATGCTATTAGTCAAGAAATACATGATAATGTTGGGCAAATTTTAAGTTTAGCAAAAGTGCAAATGAATATTGCAGAAGAGCAACAAAAAAGTTCTTCAACATTATTAAAAGATGCCAAAGAAAATATTACCCGTGCATTAGATGATTTAAGAGATATTGCCAAAAGCTTAAGTACCGATAGGGTTGAAAAATTAGATTTTCTACAAATTTTAAAAAACGAAGTAGAACGCTTAAACAGAATTAAAAAAATAAAATGCAATTTAACAATTGCTGGTGCAAGTAGAGAAATAGGTAATAAACACAAATTAATAAGTTTCAGGATTATTCAAGAATCAATAAACAATATATTAAAACATGCACGTGCATCAGAAATAAATATTGCTATTTCTTTTACAGAAAAAGAATTAAACACAATAGTAACAGATAATGGTATTGGATTTAATACAACCTTATCTAATAAAGGTCTTGGATTACAAAATATTATAAAACGGGCTGAGTTAATAGGTGGAAACGCTTCTATAAAAAGTGAAATAAATAAAGGAACAAGTGTAACAATAAATATTCCGTATGAACAATGAAAAAAAAATAGTAGTAGTTGATGATCATACCTTGTTTAGACAAGGGCTTTGTATGCTTATAAATCTTTTTGCCAACTATACTGTTTTATTTGATGCCACCAATGGAAAAGATTTTATAAATAAATTGGATACAAATAATTTACCTGATATTGTATTGCTTGATATTAATATGCCAGAAATGGATGGATATGAAACTGCTTTATGGATTAAAAACAATTACCCCGAAATAAAAGTTTTAGCATTAAGCACAATGGACGCAGATGTTAGCATTATTAAAATGATAAAATGCGGAGCCAAAGGTTATATATTAAAAGATGCAGAATCTTCTGAACTGAAATTGGCTTTTAATGAAGTTTTAAGCAAAGGTTTTTTTTATAACGATTTAGTGTCGAAAAAAATTTTACAATCAATGAATTTATTGGTTGATGAAAGTAGCAGTGTAAACAAAATGTTAAACTTAAATGATAGAGAATTAGCGTTTTTAAAAGCAGCCTGCAGCGAAAAAAGCTATGCACAAATTGCGAAAGAAATGTTTGTGAGTGAAAGAACCGTAGATGGTTATAGAGATACTTTGTTTAAAAAACTAAATGTAACAACACGAGTAGGTTTGGTAATGTATGCTATTAAAAACAAAGTAGTTGAATTGTAAAACAACAAATTCATTTTATTTTTTAATAATAACTTTTGTGCCTACCGGAATTTTTTTAAATATTTCATCAATATAAATATTCTTGGTGCTAACACAACCCATTGTCCAGTTTTGATATTGATCAACAGCAAAATCTTCGTGTGGCCAGGTTCCGTGTATGCCAATTTCTCCACCAATTTGTGCATTGGAAGGAATAAGCCCTTTCAATTTTCTTTCATTAAATTTTATATAATCATCTGCAGTAGGATAATTAAGCATTAAAAATTTATCCCATTTTGGATGTGGGCGTTTTGCTGTAATATGATAAATTCCTTCGGGTGTTCTTCTATCTCCCTTCATCATTTTATCTCCTAAATCTTTACTTCCAAATACAACGGGGTAAGATATTAACCAGTTATCATATGCATCGTAAACCCGCATTTCATAACTATGTTTTTCAATAACAATATAATAATCATCAGCACTTGCAATAGTGCTTTTAAATGAGGTATTTAGTAGTGCTAATACGGCTATTATTATAACTATAACTTGCTTTTTCATAATAGTAACTGTATATGAGAACGTAAATTATGAAGAAAGCGTATGTATATTGTACAGTTTTGCAAAATTTTATCTTAAAAAATAAACGCCTCCGTTTAAGGAAGCGTTTATAATTATTATAGGTATTGTTATTTTACCAGTTGCTAAATCTTATTCCAACTGCGTAAGGTGTTTGTTTTAATCCTGTGGCTTCTTTATGCAAATCGTTTAAACTATAACTACCATATAATCTTACAGGGCCCAAACCTATTTCTCCTATTGCAGCAAAACGCCAAGGTTGCAACATCATATCTCCATAATATTTTTGTTTACCGCGTTCTGCACTAATTTGTTTGTTATGAGAGCCTACTAAATAACCGGCACTTACGCCAAAGCTCATACTAAATGCATGTTTTTTTGTAGGGTAGGGATTAATATTAATCATAAACGGAACAGTTAAATAACCTACATATAATTTATTTTTTGAAAAGCCAATTGAATCGTTAAAAACATAAGGCATAGGTGTGTTGCGATAACTTAAACTTCTATCATATCTGAAATTATACATTTCTAAACCCAATCCGTATTTTAAGTTTAATACATGTTTAGTTACATTTATTTTTTGCATAAAAAACCAAAGATTTGCGTTAGATGATTTTCCGCTGTTTAATGCCATACTGTTTTGAGTAACAGGACCATCGGCCGGACGACCGGTTTTTAAATAACCCATACTTTGTGCAGCAGTATAATTGGTATTATCAATTAAGTTAGCAAATCCCAAATCGAAAATGAACCAGTTGGTGCTTACATTACTCAACTTCTTTTCTCTATTACTATTTTTAAAACCAATATTGATTTTTACTTTTTCGTTTTTATTATTCTCATTATCTGTTTTTTCAGGTTTGTTTTTTTTAACTATCGCAAAATTGCCAACGGTAATGGTATCACTTTGTTGTTGTGTACTATCGGTTTGTGCCACACTTAGTTGTGCAAGCCCACTAAAGGCAAGCAACATCATCAATTGTTTCATATACTTTAGGTTTTATTTTTTATTTAGACTGTTTTATAGAAGAAGAAGCAACAACTGTTTCAGCAACATCATTATTATGGGGTTTGCCGAATAAATTAGTTGCTTTTCTTAGGAAATTTTTTACTTTGGTTTTATTCAACTTTAAATTACCTACATATACGGGATTGCTTTCATCATCATCATCAGTATTTAATTCCTTATAAACAGTTGGTTGAATAGAAATGGCATTATTGTTATGAGAAGCCGTTGTTATTATAGATGGTTTTTCAGCAATATCATTATTATTGTTTACCGTAATTGTTTCTGTAGGTTTATTAATAACGTTATTAGGTTTAACTACAGTTTCTGTTTTGGCAATAATTTTATTGTTGTTATCGGGTAT
This sequence comes from Bacteroidota bacterium, assembly GCA_018267705.1. GTDB lineage: Bacteria > Bacteroidota > Bacteroidia > Chitinophagales > Chitinophagaceae > CW01. The sequence goes on from JAFDXX010000007.1 coordinate 18,930, forward strand.
TATTATTTCTTGTGATTTATTATTTAATGGAACAGGAAGGTTGTTTGATTTTTTTACTTGCTTAATTATTGGTGTTGTTGCAACATTATTATTTACTTCTTTTGTAGTTGCAGTAGTTGCAGATTTAGTATTATTTACATCTACTTTTTCTGTTGATGTTTGTATAGATGGTTTGGTTATTGTTTTTGTGCTTACAATATTTTCTTTGTTAGAAACAGTAGATTTTTGAATAACCATATAACCTAATACAATTAAACCAAAAACAGAAGCAGCCACAGCAATGCGTTGCCAATTTAAATAAACAATTTTTCTTTCTTCTTTTTTATACAGTTCATTTTTATTAGGGTAAATAATTGTTTCGGGTGCAAGCTTGGTTTGTTGTAATAAAGTAAATGTTTGTTGCAATTGCGGATGTTGCAATACAAAAGTTTCTACTTTAGTTTTTTCTAAATCGTTTAATTCATTATCTATATACAACAAAAATTTTTCTTCGTAATTGTTAGTATGAATAAATGTGCTTTCATTTTTTAATAACAATGCTTTACCATTAAATTGAATATGTGTTAAAGGAATTACCGTTTGTTGTAATGCTTTTAATTCAATTGCCAAATCAGGATTTTGTGCAATAAAGGAATCAACAGCAGCTTTTTGTTCTACATTCAATTCATTGTCTATATACAATAAAAAGAATTCTTCGTAATTATTTCTGTTGATGTTCATATTATAAAACATTTTCAGGTTTAACTAAATAATCTCTTAAAATAATTCTGGCTCTGTGCAAATACACTTTAACCTGACTTTCATTTAAACCTGTAATTTTCCCTATTTCTTCGTAATTATATCCTTCATAATCTTTCAGCATTACCAAACTTCTTTGCGTTTCGTTTAATTGGTTTAATGCATTCATCAATATTTTTTTTGTGTATGAATGTTGCTGAAAGCCAATTTTTGTTTCTTCATCAAAATCATTTTTAAAAGAAACTCTTTTTTCTTTGCGTATATGATCAATCATTTGATTGTAAGCAATTGTAAAAAGGTATGATTTTGCTTTATCGTTTTCTACATTTTCTCTATTACGCCATAGTTTTTCGAATGAGGTTTGCACCACATCTCTTGCATTTTCTTCGTGCTTAAGATTTTTTACAATAAACCTAAATACATTATCTGCATATAGATTTACACATTCGTTGTATTGTTTTTCCGTCATAAACAGCCGCTCTTATTTTGTTGTTGTTTTGTTTGTTTTACGTTTATTGAAACAGTTTGTTACAGTAAAATAAAAAAATCCTACAAAAATTGCAGGATTTATATTTTAAACGGATGATTGAGAAATTACAATTAAGCTGATATATTTTGTTTGCTTAATACTTTTTTAATTGCTGCCAGCATTTTTTCACCTTTCTCTTTTATTTGTTCTTCACTCCATAATAAACTGATAGAAGTTGAAATACAACGGCTCATAATGGCATCACTTGCTGTAAAATCTTGTGTTTGCAATTTTAGTAATGCAGTTTTTTGTTCTGAATTTAAGTTGTATAGAGAGGTTGCTTCTTTTAAGTGAACCCATTGTTTTATATAATGCCAATTATTAGCATACCAATAAAAATTACCTGCTAAAATATTTTGTGCTTTCATTTCGGCAACCAATGCTTTGGTTAATGCTTCGGTTGGTAAAAACCAGCTTAAAAAAGTACAACTATCACCGTTTTCATCGGGAATTAAACGAAAACTTACTTCAGGTATTTGAGCCAATATATTTTTTAATTGGCTGTGATTTTTTCTTTGAATAGATAAGAAGGTGTTTAACTTTTTTATTTGTGCTAAACCAACGGCTGCATGCAGTTCACTAATGCGAAAATTATATCCTAAAAATGGATGAAGATCAGCTCCTCTGTCAGTCCCTTTATGGTCATGCCCATGATCTGTATAACCATCACATTTAGTATAAATATCTTCGTTATTAGTCATAACCACACCACCTTCTGCACAAGTAATTGTTTTTACAAAATCAAAACTAAAAGTGCCTGCATTGCCAATAGTTCCTACACATTTTCCTTTATAAGTTGCACCAATGCTTTGGCAAGCGTCTTCCAATAAAATTAAATTATGTTCATTACATATATGTTTTAATGCATCTAAATCTGCCATGCTGCCACACATGTGTACAGGCATTACACATTTTGTTTTTCTTGTAATGGCATTTAATACGGCTTGTGGGTTTAAGGTTAATGTTTCATCTACATCAACCAAAATGGGTATAGCTCCTACACTTAATACAGCTTCAAAACTTGCCACAAACGTAAAGCTTGGCATAATTACTTCGTCTCCGGCACCAATGCCTAATGCAGCCATTGCAGTGGTTAAAGCGGCTGTGCCACTGCTGGTTAATTGTGCATATTTACTTCCAAATGTTTTGCATATTTCTTTTTCTAATTCAATGCTTTTCCAAATTCCTTTGCGTGGGGTATCAAAACCGTAACGCATTAATATTCCGGTTTCTAAAACATCGTTTACTTCTTTTTTTTCTTCTTCACCCCAAAATTCAAATCCTGGCATACAATAAATTTTAAGTTATACGTAATAAGGTACAAAAGTATAAAAATATTTTGGGTGAAGTTTTGTTCTACCTAAATACTAATAATTATAATGCTATTTTTATTGAATGGGTTATTCGTTGTAGCCGGCATCAAAATCGCCATCATTCATTTTACTTTTTTGAACAAAAAATTTGGCTTGATCATTAGGGTCAGTAGGTATTGGTTTCCAATTGCCGCCGCCCATTAAGCCGCTATTGTTATCATTATCATCTTCAAATTTTTGTATATGTAAATGAGCTCTAAGTTTAATATTATCTAAGCTACCGTTACGATGTTTGGCAATACGAATAAAGGTGTCGCCTTTGGTACTTTCGCCATGTTCGTTCTGCATGTTTTCATGATACTCGGGGCGATATATAAACATTACTATATCTGCATCTTGTTCAATAGCACCCGATTCGCGTAAATCACTTAATTGAGGCATTTTATTACTTTCTTTGCGTGTTTCAACGGCACGGCTTAATTGCGATAATGCGATAATGGGAATATTTAATTCTTTTGCTAATGCTTTAAGATTTCTGGATATATTACTTATTTCTTGTTCACGATTGCTATTTCTATCTCCGCTGCCACTCATTAATTGTAAATAGTCTATAATAATTAATCCTACATTGTGTTTGTTTACCAGTCTTCTTGCTTTAGCTCTAAATTCAAAAATATTTAAGGCTGCAGTGTCATCAATATATAGAGGAGCTATTTCTAAACGTTTAATACCTTTTGCGTGTAGTTGTTGATATTCGTGTTCTTCTAATTTTCCTCTCGATATTTTTTCTAATGGTACTTCACTTTCGGCACTAAGAATACGTTGTACTAATTGGCTTGCACTCATTTCTAAACTAAAGAAGCCAACAGCTATTGGTTTAATAGGGTTTAATGCTGCATTGCGTGCAAGGTTAAGTGCAAATGCTGTTTTACCCACTGAAGGTCTTGCTGCTAAAATAATTAAATCGGTTGGTTGCCATCCGTATGTTACTCTGTCTAAACTTGCAAACCCGCTTGGTACGCCACTTATATCTTCTTCTTTGGTTCTTAATTCATCAATACGGTTAATGGTTTTGGCTAATACATTTCCAATATCTTCAAAATTCTTTTTTAAATAGTTATTGGTAATGTTGAACATTTTGGTTTCACTATCATCTAATAAATCAAAAACATCGGTACTGTCTTCATATGCATCACCAATAATTTCTCCGCTTATTCTTATTAATTCACGCTGAATAAATTTTTGTAATATAATTCTTGCATGTGCATCAATATGTGCAGTACTTACAACGGTGTTGGTAAGTTTGGTTACATAATAAGGGCCACCCACTGCATCTAATTGCTCTTTCGTTTTTAATTCTTCTACAACAGTTAAAATATCAATAGGAGTGCCACGCTGCTGCATATCTTGCATGGCTTTAAATATAATTTGATGTGCTTCTACATAAAAACATTCGGGTTTTAAATTGGTATCAATTAAACTATCAAATGCACTTTTTTCAAGCATTACGGCACCCAATACCGCTTCTTCTAATTCTTTTGCCTGAGGTGGAATTTTTCCGTAAACCAATGTGCTTACATCTATACTGCTTTTTCTTCTTTTCTTATCTCTATTTATATTAGTTATTTCCATTAATTAATTAATTGAACTATCGGGTTAGTAATTGTTGTGATTGGCTTTCAATAAAAATGAACAGTGATTAAGAAATTGTTATTTTTAAAGAAAGCAAAACGAATATGAGGGAGAAATTCAGCACATAAAAATTTTTTTCTTTCAATTTTCTTCCACATCATTTCACATTATTATTCACAGTATCTTTTATTATACTAACATTTTTTATTGGCTTCTTCACAATATACAAAAGTTATACGCTTTACTTCACAAATAAATGCACATTTTGTGTGCAGAAAGATTTTTTGAAGAAAGCTATTGTTTAAACTGTTTATTCCGTAATTAAAGCTGGCAATTTTTTATTTGTTTTGAAAATATTTGATACTGAAATAGCATGAATAGTTAAAATTTCAATCAGTTATATTTGCGGCTGAATAAGTAAATTTTAAATGACGATAAGTTACAACTGGCTACATAGCTATTTGCCCGAAACAATTGAACCCGAAAGGCTTTCAAAAATTTTAACTTCAATAGGATTAGAAGTAGAAAGCCTTGAAAAATATGAAAGTATTAAAGGTGGTTTACAAGGTTTAATTATTGGAGAAGTAATAGAATGTAACCAACACCCTAATGCAGATAAATTAAAACTTACTAAAGTAAATATTGGAGATACCGAACCTTTACAAATTGTATGTGGAGCACCTAATGTAGCAACCGGACAAAAAGTAGTGGTAGCAACAATTGGCACCACTATTTATCCTTTAAACGCAGAACCCATAACCATGAAGATTGCAAAAATTCGTAGTGTAGAAAGTTATGGAATGATTTGTGCCGAAGATGAAATTGGTTTAAGCAGCAACCATGCAGGTATTATTATTTTACCCAACAATGTTGTAATAGGAACCAATGCTGCCGATTATTTTAAACCTTATACAGATTATATATATGAAATTGGTTTAACACCCAATAGAATGGATGCTATGAGCCATTTAGGAGTTGCCAAAGATGTATGTGCATATCTTTCTCATCACAACAAAAAAGAAGAAAAACCTAAACTTCCATTTGATAATAGTTTTAAAGCAGATGAACAAACTTTAAACATAAAAGTTAGTGTTGAAGCAGTTGATGCTTGCCCACGTTTTAGTGGCGTAACTGTTAGCAATATTACCGTTAAAGAATCTCCACAATGGTTAAAAAACAAATTAACCGCTATTGGTATCAGATGTATTAATAATGTAGTTGATATTACTAATTTTATTTTACACGAAACAGGGCAACCCCTGCATGCTTATGATGCCGAAGCTATTGCTGACCATCATATTATTGTAAAAAAATTGCCGGAAGGCACAACCTTTACAACTTTAGATGATAAAGAAAGAAAATTAAACGCTTTTGATTTAATGATATGTAACGGCAATGAAGAACCTATGTGTATTGGCGGCGTTTTTGGCGGATTGAAAAGTGGTGTTACCAATACCACAAAAAATATTTTTTTGGAAAGTGCATGTTTTAATGCTACCAATATTCGTAAAACATCGGTAGCACATGGTTTAAGAACAGATGCAGCAACAAAATTTGAAAAAGGTGTAGATATTGCCAATTGTGTTAATGTATTAAAACGTGCAGCATTATTAATAAAAGAAATAACCGGCGGAACTATAAGTAGTGATGTAGTTGATCTATATCCATCTCCAAAAGAAAAAACACAAGTAGCATTAAAATACCATTACTTAAAAAAATTAAGCGGCAAAAATTATCATCCCGATACTGCTAAAAGAATATTGCTGGCATTAGGTTTTGAAATAGTAAAAGAAAGTATTGATGAACTAACCATTACAGTTCCTTACAGCAAACCCGATATTAGTTTACCTGCCGATATTGTAGAAGAAATTATTAGAATTGATGGATTAGATAATATTGATATTCCAACTTCAATTACTATTTCTCCATCAGTTGAAACACTAAATACTAAAGAAGCCCTTCGCGAAAAAATTGCAAATTACTTAACCGGTTTAGGATTTAATGAAATCTTCACCAATTCAATTACCAATAGTAAATATTATACCGAAGAAGTATTAAACACTACGGTAAAAATGATGAATAATTTAAGTGAAGAATTAAATGTAATGCGACCATCTATTTTAGAAACCGGTTTAGAAACCATTGCCTACAATATTAATCGCAAAAACAATAATCTTAAATTTTTTGAATTTGGTAAAACATATAGCACAACCATTGCCGGAAAATACACAGAAAAAGAACATTTAGCTTTATACCTAACCGGTAATAACCACGAAGATGAATGGAAAGAAAAATCAAACACAAACGATTTATATACAGCCAAAGGCATTGCTGCCGCTGTGTTACAACTTAATGGTATTACAGAAGTTCAATTTTTGCAACAAGAAAACACCTTACAAATAACCAATGGTAAAAAAGAATTAGGTTGGCTAAAAGAAATTTCAAAAAACCAATTAAACAATTTTGGTATTAAACAACCTGTTTTTTTTATTGATATTGATTTTGAAACACTATTAAACACCGTAAGCAAACAAAAAATTGTTTATAAAGAAGTAACCAAATTTCCTGCTGTTGAAAGAGATTTAGCTATTGTAATAGATAAGGCTGTAACTTACGATGCAGTTCAATCAATAATTAAAAAACAAAAGCTCAATAAACTGCAAAGCACAAGATTATTTGATGTATTTGAAAGCAATAAATTAGGTGCAAGTAAAAAATCAATGGCAATTAATTTTACTTTTTTAGATGAAGAAAAAACATTAACCGATAAAGAAATTGATGCTATGATGAATAAGTTAATAGACAGTTTTACCAAAGAATTAAATGTAGAAATAAGAAAATAATTTTGGCAAACATTAACCATCACATACAATCTCTACAAAGCAAATTGCAGCAACTGTTGCAGCAGTATAAACAATTGCAAAAAGAAAATGAATCTTTAAAAAAAGCAGCAGTAATTCAGTTACAAAAAAATCAATCTTATCACGAACAAATAAATACTTTACAACAAAAATTACATGCTGCACAATTAGGCAATCAAAATTTAAGTGAAACAGATAAAAAAGAACTCAACCAAAAAATAAATCATTACCTCAAAGAAATAGACAAATGTTTATCTCTTTTACATACTCAATAAAATGGCCGATTTAATACCCGTAAATATTGTAATTGCCGATAGAACTTACCGATTAAAATTAGCATCGGAAGATGAAGAGTTGGTACGAAAAACCACCAAAATCATTAATGATAAAATAATTGAATTCAAAACCAATTTTGCCGGTAAGGATATGCAAGATTATGTTTCAATGGTATTATTATGGTTTGCCACCGAGCAAAACAAAACTGGCGGAGCCCAATTAGTACAACAACATCAAATACAAGAAGCATTACAAGCAATGGAAAATCAAATAGATAAAACAGTTTCTCCAATGCTTTAATTTTCCATTCCATACACACTATATTTTTAATTATCTTCGCTACTTTCTCACTAAATTCATAATAATAATGATGTGTGAGCCAAACAAACAGATTTTGAATTATTTAAAACTTAAGTCAACGCATGGAACCTATAGTCCTATCTATTATAATTGGTGCATTATCACTAATTGCAGGTATTGTAGCGGGTAAATTTCTATTCGCAAAAAATACCAAAAAACAAGTTCAAGAAGCAGAATTACAAGCACAAACTATTTTAAAAGAAGCAGAGTTAAGAGCCGAAAACATTAAAAAAGAAAAACAGCTTGAAGCCAAAGAAAAATTTGTACAACTAAAAGCCGAACACGATAAAGAGGTTTTAGACCGCAACCGTAAAATTAACGATGCCGAAAATCGCATTAAACAAAAAGAAGTTTCTGCCAACCAAAAAGAAATTGCTCTAGATAAACAATTAAAAGAAAATGAGGTTATTAAAGAAAACCTTAACCGCCAAATTGAAGTAGTAAATCAAAAACGCACTGAGCTTGAAAAGCATCAGGAAGAACATATTCGCAGGCTCGAAAAAATTTCTAATTTAACTGCCGAAGAAGCTAAAGCACAACTAATAGAAAGCCTAAAACATGAAGCCCAAACACAAGCTTTAAGTTTACAGCAAGAAATTATTGAAGATGCCAAACAAAAAGCAAACAAAGAAGCACGAAAAATTGTAATTCAAACTATACAACGCACCGCTGCCGAACAAACCATTGAAAACACCGTTACCGTTTTTAATTTAGAAACCGATGAAATAAAAGGGCAAATTATTGGGCGTGAAGGAAGAAACATTCGTGCCATAGAAGCAGCTACCGGAGTAGATTTAATTGTTGATGATACACCCGAAGCCATCTTACTTTCCTCATTCGATCCATTAAGAAGAGAAGTTGCCCGTTTAAGTTTACAACGCTTAGTAGCTGATGGAAGAATTCACCCTGCAAGAATTGAAGAAGTAGTAGATAAAACACGCCGCCAATTAGAAGAACAAGTTATGGAAATTGGCGAACGCACTGTTATAGAATTAGGCATACATGGTTTACATAAAGAATTAGTAAGAATGGTAGGAAGAATGCGTTTCCGTTCATCTTACGGTCAAAACCTTTTAATGCACAGCCGCGAAACTTCTAATCTCTGTGCAGTAATGGCTGCCGAATTAGGTTTAAATGTTAAACTAGCAAAACGTGCAGGCCTATTACACGATATTGGTAAAGTACCCGATGAAGAAACAGAACTAAGCCATGCTTTATTAGGAGCTAAATTAGCAGAAAAATATGGTGAAAATCCTGCAGTTGTAAATGCCATTGGTGCCCACCACGATGAAATGGAAATGCAATATGTAATTTCTCCCATTATTCAAGCCTGCGATGCTATTAGCGGAGCAAGGCCCGGAGCAAGAAGAGAAATGATGCAGCAATATATTCAACGCATCAAAGATTTAGAAAATTTAGCTCAAGCATACCAAGGAGTAGAAAAAGCCTATGCAATACAAGCAGGGCGTGAATTACGCGTAATTGTAGAAGCAGATAAAGTTACAGATGGAGACAGCGATAAATTAAGCTTTGAAATTGCTCAAAAAATTCAAACCGAAATGACTTATCCCGGTCAAATTAAAGTAACCGTAATACGCGAAAAAAGAGCCGTAAACGTGGCAAGATAAAGTAGTAAGCATAAAATTGTATGTTGTAAGTAGTAAGTATTTTCATTCTTTTAGAAAAAATATTCCAACTTATTATTCATAACTAACAACTTTTCCCTACTTTTGCCGTCCTAAAAAATGTAAGTTATGAACGCAGCCGTAAAATTTGTACACGAGCAATTGACTGCAAAGAAAGAATTTCCAAAATTTAAAAGTGGAGATAATATTACTGTAAATTATAAAATTGTTGAAGGCGGTAAAGAGCGTATTCAAAGTTTCCGCGGCGATGTTATTAAATTACAAGGCCACGGTGCAACCGCTACTTTTACAGTTCGTAAAATTTCAGACGGAGTAGGTGTTGAACGTTTATTCCCTTTCTTTTCACCTAATATTGACTCAGTTGTTTTAAACAAAGCTGGTAAAGTACGTCGTGCTAAACTATTTTACTTGCGTGAAAGAAGTGGTAAAAGTGCAAGAATTAAAGAAAAAAGATTCTAGTAACAAAGAAAGCAAGTACCTTTATTGCAAAATAAAATATTCGCTTTTTTGTTATTATCATAAAATAATCAATTATGTTTTCATCACATTCTTTATTGGTACTCTTGGCTCTTTCAATAGAGCACATGATACTGATATTTTTGGTTGTTCTTCTATTATTCGGTGGTAAAAAAATTCCTGAATTAATGCGAGGCTTAGGAAAAGGAATGAGAGAGTTTAATGATGCTAAGAATAATGTGAAGAAAGAAATTGAAGACTCAGTAAAAGACCAACCTAATAAAAATTCAGACTCTTCACAAACATCTTAATTCAATTTGTTTTAAAAATACTAAACCTCGCAAATTTGTGCGAGGTTTTATTTTATATTTCATTTAAGGTTTTTAAGTATTACACTAATGTTGTTTAATAGAAAAAATAATTCTAATCCTTCTGAAAAAGCAGAAATGAGTTTTATTGAACATTTAGATGTTTTACGTTCTCATTTATTTAAATCAGTAGTTGCTACAACCATAGGAGCCATAGTAGTTGCCATATTTAACAACTTTATTGTTCAAAGAATTTTATTAGGCCCAACACGCGGAGACTTTCCCACTTACTCATTACTATGCAGAGCAAGTAATTATTTAAAATTAGGAAGTAGCTTATGCATGAAGGAAATAAAATTAGAAATGCAAAGCAATACTGTTTCAGGCCAGTTTGATGTGTATTTAAATGTAATAGTAATTGGCGGCTTTGTTATTGCCTTTCCTTATATTTTTTGGCAATTTTGGAAGTTTGCAAAACCAGCATTAACACAAAAGGAATTAAAAAACTCTCGTGGCGTTATATTTTGGGTATCAACACTTTTTTTTATTGGAATTTTATTCGGCTATTTTGTTATCTCTCCATATACCATCAACTTTTTTGCTAATTTTTCTTTAGATGAAAAAATAAAAAATATCTGGACGATAAACAGTTATTTCAATACCATATTGCCACTAACACTCGGTTCAGGATTAGCATTTCAGTTACCATTGGTTTTATACTTTTTAGCAAAAGTTGGTGTGGTAAGTGCAACAGCATTAAAAAAATTTCGCAGATACGCTTACTTAACAATTATTGTGGTAGCAGGGTTTATAACTCCACCCGATATGTTAAGCCAAATAATATGCAGCGTTCCTATTATTTTGCTTTATGAAATAAGTATTATTATTTGTCGCAAAGTTGAAATAAAAGAAAACAACAAAGCTGCACAAGAATGGGAATAAATTAATATAAAAAAATTAAACATTGTTTTCCTTCACCTCCATAAAAAACTATCAACAGTTTCTTACAGAAAATCCTAACGGATGTGTTGTTGCAGTTAAAGAATATTTAAAAAAAATTGACCAACAACAACACTTAAATGCTTTTTTAGAAGTATTTGAAACCGATGCTTTACAACAAGCAATATTATTAGATGAAAAAAGAAAACAAGGCAAACCTTTAGGCAAACTACATGGAGTTATAGTAGCTATTAAAGATGTACTGTGTTACAAAGGGCATAAAGTTTCTGCTGCTTCAAAAATATTAGAAAATTACAAAGCAGTTTATAATGCAACTGCTATTGAAAAATTATTGAACGAAGATGCCATTATAATTGGCAGAAATAATTGTGATGAGTTTGCAATGGGTAGCAGTAATGAAAACTCTGCTTATGGCGTTGTAAAAAATGCATTGAATGAAACCCTTGTTCCGGGCGGATCTTCAGGTGGTAGTGCCGTTGCAGTACAGGCAGGTTTATGTATGGTTAGTTTAGGCAGCGATACAGGAGGAAGTGTTAGACAACCGGCAGATTTTTGTGGAATAATTGGTTTAAAGCCAACCTATGGAAGAATTTCACGTTATGGTTTAATTGCTTATGCATCGTCATTTGACCAAATTGGAATTTTTGCAAACAACATTGAAGATGCTGCATTAGTTTTAGAAGTTATTGCAGGAGCAGATGAATTTGACAGTACTATTTCTCATCAACCTATTAATGAATATTCAAACCTCAACACATCTTCAAACAAAAAATATAAGATTGCTTATTTTAAAGAAATGTTGGAACATCCTGCATTAGATATTGAAATAAAAAATTCTATCCAACAATATATTCAGCAATTAAAAAATATTGGACACGAAATAGAAGCTCTTGATTTTGATTTATTAAAATACATTGTACCCACTTATTATGTTTTAACTACTGCAGAAGCAAGCAGCAACCTTTCACGGTTTGATGGAATTAAATATGGCTACCACTCAACACCCCCAACCAATAGCTTAACCGATTTGTATAAAAACACTCGCAGCAAAGGTTTTGGAAAAGAAGTACAACGTAGAATAATGTTAGGAACTTTTGTATTAAGTGCAGGATATTATGATGCTTATTTTACCAAAGCACAACAAGTTAGAAATATTTTATATACAAAAACAAAAGAAATTTTTAAAACAGTTGATGCAATTATTGCACCAACCGTTCCTGCAACAGCATTTCCCATTGGAAGTGCAAGCAATAACCCTGTTGAAATGTTTTTAGCAGATATTTATACCGTTTATGCAAACCTTGTTGGTATTCCCGGAATTTCTATTCCACTATTCAAACACAGCAATGGTATGCCTTTTGGCTTACAAGTAATGACAAATCATTTTAATGAATTAACTTTACTCGCCCTTTCAAAAAATATGATGGAGTTAAAATAATGTTTCGTTTTCATAACCATAAAATATTTTTTCTTTTTACAACAATTTCTTTGTGCAACAATTTATTGGCTCAACGCACCGATATTATTTCAGATACTTTAAAAAATGATAAAGCAGTACTTAAAAATTTATTGGTAGAAAAGAATATTATTACCGGTAAAATAAGCAATGTACATTTAAACCCAATGGCTGTTTCGTTTGTACAAGAATATATACACAAAGAAACTAAAGAATATAACAGAATGAAGATATGGGGAAGGCCCTATTTTGAGTTATATGACATGATTTTGCAACAATACAATTTACCTAAAGAATTAAAATATTTAAGCGTTATTGAAAGCAGTTTGCAAAGCAATCTTGTTTCTTGGGCAGGTGCCGTGGGCCCTTGGCAACTAATGGATTACGAAGGAAAACGTTTTGGTTTGCATGTGAAAGGTTATACAGATGAAAGAACAGATTATTACAAAAGCACACAAGTAGCTGCAAAACTTTTAAAAGAATTATATCAACAATTTGGAGATTGGTTATTAGTAATTGCTGCATATAACGGTGGTGCAGGCAGGGTTAAAAATGCTATTGCAAAAAGTGGCAGTAGAGATTTTTGGAAACTTCAATTTTTATTACCGGAAGAAACTCGCAACCATGTAAAAAAATTTATTGGCACACATTATATTTTTGAAGGAGATGGTGGTATTACAACAATGACTGCCGAAGAAACACAACAATATTTAGCAGTACAAAAAACCGAAACAGGATTAGATGCTGCAACCCTTGCCAATACTGATGTTAAAGAAATAAGCGGAAGATATTTAAGTGTAGTAGTTAGCAATTATTTATTAATGGACATTAGTGAGTTTAATAAACTTAACCCCGGATTTGATAAAAAATTAGCCGAAGGAAATAAATATATGCTACGCTTACCTAAAGAAAGAATGTTTGTATTTGATGCAAGAAAAAATGAAATTTTAATACAAAGCGTAAAATTGTTATTGGAAGGAACAACTTCTGTTAAAAGAATTAATTAATTACACTTTTTGTACCTTCTATTTCCTTTATTATAACAGAAGATGATGGCATAAAATTCCTTCAACCAAACACAATTAATTTCATTTTTATTTATTAGCAAGAATTTTGCAAACAAACAAATATGTTTAATCATTTTCTTGCTTTAGTTTGCATATAAATTCAGTAGCAGGTAAATATTTATGAGTTTAAGTCAATCATTACAACAAAAATTATTACAAAAATTATCGCCACAGCAAATTCAGTTAATGAAATTGCTGCAAATACCAACTGCCAATATTGAAGAACGTATAAAAGAAGAAATAGAAGAAAACCCTGCCTTAGAAGCATCGGAAGAAGGACATAATGATGATATAGATGACACAAATACAGTTGATGAATTTGAAACACCGGAAGATGATTATGAACAAGATGGCAGTGAAGAAGATTACGATAGTGTTGATATTAGTGAATATATAAACGAAGGTGATGATGAAGTTGCTGATTACAAAACGCGTGATGATAACTACCCTGAAATAGACAATAAAAAAACAATTCCATTAAAAAATGAAAGTAGTTTTTTTGATGTATTAAATGATCAGTTAGCAACTTTAGATGTAGATGAAAGGCAATACAAAATTGCCGAACAATTAGTAGGCAGTTTAGATGATGATGGTTATTTAAGAAGAGAATTAAGCAGCATTGTAGATGATTTAGCTTTTAGGCAAAACATCATTACTACTGAACAAGAAGTAGAAACATTAATCAAACAAATTCAACAATTCGATCCACCGGGTGTGGCAGCCAGAGATTTGCAAGAATGTTTATTACTTCAACTATACAGAAAAAAAAATGAAGGTGGAAGTGTGGAAACAGCCATTAAAGTATTAACCAAATATTTTGATGAATTTACCAAAAAACATTACGAAAAAATACAACGTGGTTTAGACTTAAACGATAAACAATTAAAAGAAGTTATTCAACAAATAATAAAACTCAATCCTAAACCCGGTGGTAATGTTGGCAGTATAAATAAGGCTGAAAATTATATTGTACCCGATTTTTTCATTATCAATAATGCAGGAAAATTAGAACTATCGTTAAACAACCGCAATGCCCCCGATTTGCGTATTAGCGAAGGTTATAAAGATATGATGAAGGAGTATGATAAAGGAAGTAAAAAAGATAAACGTCAAAAAGAAGCTGTACTTTTCATTAAACAAAAAATAGATGCCGCCAAATGGTTTATTGATATGATTAAACAAAGGCAACATACTTTGTTAAGTACCATGAATGCCATTATGCATCACCAAGAACAATTTTTCTTAACCGGCGATGAAACAGAAATGAGGCCTATGATTTTAAAAGACATTGCCGAAAAAACCGATTTAGATATTTCAACCGTAAGCCGTGTTGCCAACAGTAAATTTGTACAAACAGAATTTGGAACCTATCGTTTAAAATTTTTCTTTAGTGAAAGTTTAAGTACCGATAGTGGCGAAGAAGTGAGTACCCGAGAAGTAAAAAAAATATTAAGTGATTTAATTGAAGCAGAAGATAAACGAAAACCTTTAGCAGACGAAACCTTAACAGATATGCTTAATGAAAAAGGTTATAATATTGCTCGCAGAACTGTTGCCAAATACCGCGAACAATTAAATATACCTGTAGCAAGATTAAGAAAAGAACTATAATTGTTTATTTGTATAATACAATGAGTGAATCAATTACATACCAACCCAATAAAGCAATTACATTTATTGCAAAAATTATTTCATATATATTTCATCCACTATTTATTCCAACATACATTATTCTCTTTTTGGTTTGGCAATTCCCCTTTGAGTTTGCCAACATTACCCCATGGCAATTAAAGTTGAAATTGTTTGGCACTTTTTGGATGACAGCTTTCTTTCCTGCCTTTGCCGTATTTCTATTAAAAAGATTAAATTTTATTAATAGTATTTTTTTAAGAACACAAAAAGACAGAATTATTCCTTACATTATAACCATGTTTTTTTATTGGTGGATGTATTATTTAAGCCGTAGTATGAAAGACCAACCAGAAGTACTAAGGTTTTTTTACTTCGGAATTTTTATGAGCACCGTTGCAGGATTAATTATAAATAATTTTATTAAAATAAGTTTACACGGATTGGCAATGGGCGGAGCCGTTACTGCATTAATATTATTCGCATTATACTACCAAACACCTTTAGGTTTATATATAAGCATTGCAACACTTATGGCAGCAATTGTGTGCACAAGCAGATTAGTATTAAATACACATAATAATTTTGAAATATATGCAGGGCTAATTGTTGGTGTGCTATGCCAAATAATTGGTTATTGGTTTGCATTATAAATGATAATACAAAAAAATCAAATCAACTGCAATAGTTGTTCTGTAGCAAATTCAGGCGTAATATCTCTTTGTGGACTTGCCAACATTTCATAACCTACCATAAATTTTTTAACTGTTGCACTGCGTAACAGCGGCGGATAGAAATGCATATGCCAATGCCATTCGGCATGCTCTCCATTGTTTACAGGTTGTTGGTGCATACCTGCAGAATAAGGAAACGAAGTATTAAAGAGTTTATCATAAATAGTTGTAAGTTTTTTTAAAGTTATTGCCAACGATTCTTTTTCTTCCTCATTAAATTCTGTAACATTTTTTACTTGTCTTTTACTTATAATTATGGTTTCATAAGGCCATACAGCCCAATAAGGAACTAAGGCAGCAAAATGTTTTTCATTAATTACCACTCTTTCATTTAATTGTAATTCTAACTGCAAATAATCTTGCAATAAACTTTTATTATTTTGTTGAAAATATAATTGTTGTTGTTGAGTTTCTTTTTTTATTTCAACAGGTATGTGGCTGCTGCTCCATATTTGCCCGTGTGGATGTGGATTACTGCAACCCATTATTTCTCCTTTATTTTCAAAAATTTGAATGTATTTAATCCATTCGTTTTTTTTAAGCGTTAAAAATTCATCTTGCCAAAGATTAATTACTTCAACAATTTCATTTACACTTAAATCGGGTAAGGTTAAATTATGTTTTGGCGAAAAACAAATTACTCTACAAATACCTTTTTCACTTTCTGCATATAATAAATTATTATTATTTGTTTTCCCTTCGGGAATGTTTGGCAACAAGGCAGAAAAATCGTTAGTAAATGCAAATGGTTTATTATAATTAGGATTTACTGAACCATCTGCTCGTGTATTTCCCGGGCATAAGTAACAACTGCTGTCATAAGCAGGGCGGTTGTTTGCGGGTAATGATTCTACTTTACCTTGCCATGGTCTTTTACTTCTGTGTGGTGAAATTAATACCCATTCTCCGGTTAAAATATTTAATCTTCTATGAGCGTGTTCTTTTATATTAAAGGTTTCTTGCATTAAACAAAATTGAATAGTTATTCATTTACTATACTTGTTCCATTACCGATAGTTGCAACATACACTTTTAAGTTTTTATGCATTTGATCTTTATATGTTGCTGCAATTTTTTGTGTAATAGATTCAACAAAATCTTGATGCATTAAACTGATTACGCAACCACCAAAACCGCCACCCATCATTCTTGCACCTAATATTTTTTCTTCCTTACTACATTCATTCACTAAAAAATCTAATTCATTACAACTTACTTTATATAATTCGCTTAAGCCCCTATGTGTGATATACATTTTTTTCCCAAACGCCTGCACATTAGTATTTTGTAAATCAATACATCCATTTAATAACCGTTCTTTTTCTTCTACAATAAAAGTACATCGGTTTTTTACATTGTCATTTTTAACACAACTATTTACCATTTCAATGGTAGCATCTCTTAAACTTTTTACTTCATTATATTTTTGTTGAATTAATGCAACACCTTCATTACATTCTTTTCTACGTGTATTATATTCAGAAGAGGCTAAAGAATGTTTCACTTGTGTATCTAATAAAACAATTTTATAATCATTCAATTGCAAAGGAAAATATTCGTATTCAAGAGAGCGGCAATCTAACCGTATTACATGATTGGCTTTACCCATCATGCTTGCAAACATATCCATGATACCGCATTGCAGGCCAACAAAATTGTTCTCAGCCTTTTGGCAAAGTTTTACCATTGTAATTTTATCAATATCAAATTCATTCAATTCATTTAAAGCAAAAATAGTTGCACACTCTAATGCAGCAGAAGATGATAAACCGGCACCAATAGGAATATCTCCATGTATGGAAGCATTAAAACCTTTTGTATTATACCCTGCTTTTTGTAATTCACTTACTATACCTAAAATATAATTGGGCCAATGCATTGGAGATTTTGCTAATGCATGAGTTGTTGTAGTATAGGATTGATTATTATCAACAGAAAATAATTCTATCACATCATCATCTCTTAATAATGCATCAATATAAATATATTTATCAATAGCGGCCGGCAATACAAAACCATTGTTATAATCGGTATGCTCTCCTATTAAATTAATACGCCCGGGAGATTTGACTTTTATACGTTTTTGCACAGCTAAAATTTTTTAATAAAAGTAAGTATAGAGAAAAATTAAAATAGCACAAATAAATAAAACACCTATTGCAAATTTTCCGCTTACTTTAAATAAAGAAGTATCTATTTCTAATCCATTTGGCTTAATACCTTTTTTGTTTTGTATTATGCTAATAAAATACATACCAATAATACATAAAACAAAAACAATAGTCATTCTATCTATGAAAGGTATTTCATATACGCCATGGGAATTAGGTACCGCAAACCCAATAGGAGAAAGGAAGGAAAGATTAACAAATGAAGGGGCAATTTTTAATATGAAAGAGAAAATAAATCCTCCAATAGTTGCAAACAATGCTGCGGTTGATGTTGTTTTTTTCCAAAAGAAACCTAAAATAAACATTGCAAAAATTCCAGGACTAACAAAGCCGGTATATTCTTGTATATATTGAAACCCTTGTTTGCCCTCTCCCATTAATTTTTCTCCTAATATTAACGACATTAATACTGCTAATAATAATGCTACAATAATAGTTTGTTTACCTACGCTTACTAATTTTTTTTCATCGGCATTTTTATTGATATTTTTTTTGTATATATCTAAAGTATAAATTGTTGCAATACTATTTGCTTTTCCGGCTAACGATGCGACAATGGCAGCTGTTAATGCTGCAAAAGCCAAGCCTTTTAAGCCAATAGGTAATAAATTTAATAAAGTAGGATATGCTTTATTAACATCAACCACACCGGTTGAGTTAAGCATTTCTGTTTGAAACATACCTTGCTTGTATAAAACAAAAGCAGCAATACCAGGTAATACCACTATTATTGGCATTAATAATTTTAAGAATGCAGCAAACAATAAACCTCCGCGTGCAGTTGGCAAACTTGCCCCTAATGCTCTTTGTGTTATGTATTGATTACAACCCCAATAATTCAAATTAGCAATCCACATACCACCAACTAAAACCGATAATCCAGGTAAATCCATATAGTTAGAATTATCTTTATTAAAAATCATGTGGAAGTGATCATTTGCTTTGTTCGATAATAATTGAAAACCTTTCCACACACCGGTTTCGCCGTTTTGTGTTGCTACTAAATTTAAAGCAATGTACGATGCAACCAAACCACCTAATACTAAAAAGAATACTTGAATAACATCAGTATAGCCAATTACTTTCATTCCACCCAATGTTATAAATGCAGCAAATATGGCTAATGCAAAAATGCATACGTAAATATTTAATCCAGATATACCACTAATGGCAAGAGCTCCTAAATATAAAATAGACATTAAGTTAACCACCACATACAACAATAACCAGAACACAGCCATAATCATTGCTACAGTTGAGTTGTAACGTTGATGTAAAAACTGAGGCATGGTGTAAATTTTATTTTTTAAATACACCGGCATAAAAAACACACCTACAATTATAAGTGTTAATGCAGCCATCCATTCATAAGAAGCAATAGCTAAACCCATTTTAAAGCCGCTGCCACTCATTCCTATAAATTGCTCTGCAGAAATATTAGAAGCAATTAATGATGCACCAATAGCCCACCATGTTAACGATCCTTCTGCCAAAAAATAATCATGTGATGCGGCAATAGTGGCTTTTTTCTTTTTATTGTAAATCCAATATCCGTAAGCAGATACAATTACAAAATATAAAAGAAAAACTATAAGATCTTGTGTTGCTAAAAAGTGCATATTGTTTGTTTATTATGTATAAAATTTATTATTTATTTTAATTCACAAATTAATACTCGTGCATTTATTCACAAAAAAAAGGCCGAAGCCTTTGCAATTTACTATTTATCTAATGCATTTATTAAATGATGTTTGCTTTTAAGCATAAACACTTTGCTTTGTTCAATAGCATCCATTACTTGTTCTAAAATTTCATCAATGCCTGCAGCATAATCAATTACCATTGGTTCTTTAAATTTAATACTTAACAAAGAACCTTTCTTTTTAAACTTTAATCCTTTTTTATTAAATGCACGCCAAAAGCCATTAATAACAACAGGTACTACAATGGGTTGGTTATTTTTAATAATATATGCCGTACCTTTTCTACCCGGAGCAAAAGGTTTGGTTGTGCCTTGCGGAAAAGTTATAACCCAACTTTTTTCTAAAGCTTTATTTATTTTTCTGGTATCGCTGGGGTCTAAGCCACGCCTTACTTCTTTGCCATCTGCACGCCAAGTTCTTTTAACGGTTAACGCCCCTGCCATTTTAAATAGTCTGCTTATCCAATTGCCATTCATTGTTTCTTCGGCAGCTACAAAATATAAATTTGTAAATGGGTTTAATAAATAATAAGGTAATCCTAATTTATTTTGTTTACGCCATTTAATAGCACAAAAAATATGAATGAATGTAATAACATCAGCAAAATAGGTTTGATGATTACTTACAAATAATACATTTTTTTTAGGGAGATTTTTAAGATGTTCTGTTCCTTCAATTTTTATTTTATTTATTAACGCAATGCCCGGATAAGTAAATGCCCCAACAATGCTGTAAATAAAATGGCGAACAATCTTTATATGTTTTAAGCTTTCGGTTAGCTTCATAAACGGTTGATTTGGCAGCAAGATGCAATATAAGCAATGTAGTTTAAAAATGTTTGTATTCAATTATTACTATAATAATTATTACTGCTTTGAAACTTGAATGCTTTACCAATACATTTGCGGCAATTTATATTTATGCAACTGAATACAGTAATTTTTGATATTGATGGATTATTAATTGATAGTGAACCTCTTTGGGCACAAGCAGCTGCCGAAGTTTTAATGCACTATAACATTAAACTTACTGATGAGCAATACAAAACAACAACAGGACTTAGAACTAAAGAGTTTGTGCATTGGTGGTTACATTATTTTAAATTAAACGAAAACTTGCAACAAACTATTGAAGAAAATATTGTTGCTAACGTTTTACAAAAAATAGAAGCAAGTGCAGTTATAATGCCGGGTGTAAAAAATATTTTTAATTTTTTTAAAGAACAACAATTTAAAATCGGATTAGCTACTTCGTCTCCGCAAACATTAATAGATTTAGTTGTAGATATATTACAAATAAAAGATATAATAATGGCAACCGCTTCGGCCGAAGATTTAGAATTTGGAAAACCACACCCACAAGTATATTTAAACTGTGCCGAAAAACTACAAAGCAACCCGTTAGAATGTATATGTTTTGAAGATTCATTTAATGGGATGATAGCCGCCAAAGCTGCCAGAATGAAATGTGTTGTTGTGCCATATCATTCTCAAATAAAAGAAGAGCGTTGGGCTGCTGCAGATTTAAAACTTTCTTCTTTACAAAATTTTAATGCTTTGCTTTTACAAAAATTAGAATCATAAAACAATTATTACATTACTCTCCATAAAAAAATTCCCGCTGTTTGCGGGAATTTTTTTATGGAGATATTTTATTTTTCTTTTCTAATTAAAAGTAAAGTTTACATCATCTATAGCAGTTGAAGGCCTGCTACCACCTCCTGTTGTTGCTGAAAGAGTTGAAATACGAATCCATACTTTACTGCTAATATTATTTAATGCACTTCCAAAACTTACTGTTACCGGTGTGCTTCCCCAAGTTGAAGAAGTAGAAATACTTGAAGGAGAAGTTGCAATTGTTGTAAATGAAGATGGAGTATCTCCTGTTGCATAATCAACCGTCCAAACAGTTGTTCTTCCTATACTATTATCTAAAGATTGCAACAAGAAACTCATTCCCAAATTAGTTTTACCTGTAGTATTGTTTAATTGGAATACAAACGAAGCTCCGGGATCACCAAGTGCACTTGTTTGCCTTACACCTAAAGCTCTGTTAGCAGCAGTAGATTGTGTTGCGGTAGTAGTTGTGGCATTTTGGCCTGTTGCAGAAGCAAAGTTTTTAAACCCTGCTGATACATTTGCCCATTGGTTAAGTGTTGCAGTTGGGTCAGAAGTAAATGTTCCTGCTGTTCCAAAAGATGTTGAAGTAGCTCCTGTAAATACTGAAACGCCTTGTGGTAATCCACTACCAATGCTATTAAAATCAAGTACTACAGGAGAGGTAGTTAACGCAATACCAGTTCCTGTACTACCGCCACCGCCGCCAGAACCACCACCTGTACTACATCCTGTACCAGAGGTTACATCACTTGTATTTCTTATAGCAAATTGATTAGTTGTATATCTACTTGGAATGCCTACCCAATTAGAGCAACTTGTTGGTAAAGTAGCAGATGCAAATGTTGCGGCGGTAGCTGTATGTAATACAACCGTTCCGCTAGCATCTGTTAACGTTTGATTGCCCGAATAAGTAGTACCTCCGGATGCTACTGCACTAACAATTTTAATTAAAGTGTTTTCAATAGTAGCAATATTTGAATTTAATTGTGCAATAGTTGTTGGTGTAGGTGTAACAGTAATACCGGTTGCTAATGCAGCACTTGGTAATGCAGAGGATGCTAAGCTTACTTCAAGCATTCCGTTATAACTTGTTAATGTTCCTCCGCTAATATTTACTTCTATCGAATCTCCTATATTAAATGCTGCAGTATTTGCTGCAGAGCCAAAATACAAATCAATACCGCTTGGTGTTGTACCCGTATTTTGAATTACCATATTTCCGGTAGATAAATTATTATTAGCCGCATCGGAAATTACTACTCCCCTTATTTTATATGATCCTAAAGTTAAGTTAGAGCCTGTGTACATACTTCTTAATTGTGAAATTGTAAGCAGTGTAGCGGTAGCAGCACAACGTAATCCGTTTAATTGCACATCACTAGTATCTCTTATGATTAACTCAGGAGTTGTTCTGTATATAAAATAAATACAAGTTATACTTCCATTTCCTTTAGGGGGTTTTAATCCTGCAAAGTTTGCATAGCCACTTGTATAAGTAACTACTTTAGCTCCTGAACATTCACTCAAAGTTAAGTTAACAGAGTTTTTTGCAGCAGAAGTATCAGCATAAGTACGGCTGGTATCTGAAGCAATATATTCTACATTATTAATTTGAATTAAAGTGCTTTGTAGTGTATCGTTTAATTGACCTATTGTTACTACTTTAGGTGTAACCACATTTCCCAAACTTCCTTTAACAATATAATTATCAAATAATGTGGCAGGAATGCCTGTAGATTTAGGATTTCCCGGAACACTATTATCAAGCATCCCTAATTGAATTAGTTTTCCGTAATCACTCAACCATAAGCCTTTACATTTAATGAATATCTGTCTTCCCACAGGATACTGTGCATATACATTTGAGGCGTCTAATAAAACTGTTATCCCTCCTGTTGCATCTTGAATACAAATTTGTTTGTATAGATTTCCACTTTTATCGTTTCCTACAACAATACCGCTAATAATAATATCTGTAGTTATATTGTCATAACCACCTATGCTGTGCATTGCTTTTAATGCTTTAATGGTTGTATTGGCTGTAATGTTTGGGTTGCCCGGAATAGGTGGCTCATCAAATTTTTTATTACAGGATGCCAATACGGTTATTGCAGCAATTAGAGCTAAAATTGGAGTTTTTAAAAATGATTGTTTCTTCATGATACTGTTCTATTAAAAAGTTTGTAATTGGTTTATTATTAAAATCTAATGGTTGCACTTGCAAAATAATTAATGCCATAAGCATAATAGTATTTTGAAGGAAATTTGTTTACGTTGTGTGTGGCAAAATCAAACCGTAACTGTTCAAACCCGCCTGTTATAATATTTTGATTGTTTAGGATGTTGCTTACACCAAAACTAAATACTAAAAAGGTTGATTTATGATTGATATTGTAACGTTTTGGTAACTTCCAAGAGTAGCCTCCAAAAAAGTCTAATGTATATTGCCCATTAAATTGTTGTTGTTTAAGAATATCGCTACGTTCTTGGCTATTAGCCGGTACATCTATAACAGCTTTTGCAGTTCTTCTTATAGGATTGAAATCAATCCACATTTGATCAAAATAATTTCCTGTTAAGCTTACAAACCAATATTTTGGTGATCGGTAAGTAATTCCTAGGCTATAAGCTTCTTGCGGTGTGCCTCCTATTCTGTAATTAGTTGCGTAAACAGAATCTGCACTTAATGTACTTGCATCATTGTCTAATGTAGTAACTGCGTATTGGCGGCCATTATAATAGTATCTGCCAAGAGAAGCTGCACCATTAACGGTAACATTTGGTAAAACTTTTGCTTCAAAACCAAATTCCATTCCGTAATGTAATTTGCTAATATTGCTTAATGCATAGTTTACAAGGTTTTGATAGTGATCATCGTAATAAGAAAGTACATCCATTTGGTTTTTAATTTCTGTATAGTAGCCGCTTAATCTTATTTTTAGCTTGGGTGCATTTAATACATAACCTCCTTCAATAGATTGTATTTGCTCACTTTTAATATTGGGCTGTGTAATATCTCTTGTTCTTGCTGAAACATACACATTGCTATATAAAGGAGCTCTTGACATAATGGCTTGATTGACATAGAAATAATTTCTTCCATCAACCTTAAATGTAAAACCTCCTTTAAAGGCATAGTTATTAAAATTGTAAACAGCAGATTTTCCGTAAGAATTATTAGGGAATAAACCATTTTTTACATTTCCCGTTCTCCAAAATTGAGTATTTGATAATTCTATTGCAGCAAAAAAATCTATATTACTGTATCTAGCTACTACTTGCCCCCACCCACTTGCTTTATTAATATTAATATCATAATCGTATCCGTACCTGTCACCAACATGTACAATTCTGTTGGGCCTGTTTAAATCGTTTTGATTGGCAGTAGGATTATTTGGATAACTTCTTTCAGCAAACTGGTTTAAATCAGCAAAATAATCACCGCCAAGCATATCTAAAATTCTTTTAAAATAATTGTTTTTCATTGATTGATAAGATAGGCCGGCAGTAAAAGCAAGATTTTTTACAGTGGTGTTTAATACAGTGCTAAAATTTAAACGTTGCGAATTGGTTACATTTTCTGATAGCAGATATCGAGATCGTTTACCGGTTGTTCCATTAAACGTTTCAATATTATTACGGTTTGCATCATACAATCCTGCCCAATTTATTTGACGAACATTTTCATTATTTTTCCAAGCATCGGTTATCATTTGAAATTGTGTAGGGCTACTTTGATAGTAGCTTGGTAAGTTTCTATAATAATCCGGGCGTGGATCTGGTGCATTATACCAATCTAAGCTTGATGCTCCTCTATCTCCAAATGAATACGAAACAGCACTTATTAAAGATGTTTTATTGTTAACACGGTAATCATGGGTTAAAATAAACATTGGCTGATTAGTTCTTGCTACATTAGCATTTCTTTTTTTACCTACTTGGTAACCCCAATATGGATTATAATAGGGAGAACCTGCTAAACTTTGTGCTTCGGCTGTAGCAGCACCTTGCTTACCATTTTCTGTTGGGGCTCCAAAAGCAACAAGAGAAAGCAAGTGTTTTTGCCCAATCCTTTTATCAATACCTACAAAATAACTCCATCCGTTATAATAAGTACCTGGTACATATCCTTCATCGGCCCATCTTCTACTTCCACTAAAAGTAAATGCCCAACCTTTTTTACTTATTCCCGTACTATGGGTAAAGCTCCATCTGTGCGTGTAGTTTCTATTTGAATACGCATAACCAAATTCGGTTTGCTTTCGTTGTTTGCTTGCACGAGCATCTATATTAGTAGCAGCACCCAACTCGCCAAAACCAAAAGTGTTAGGGCGTAGACCTATGGAAAGATCTTTATTTCGCATTACATCATTTAATCCTCCCCATAAACCAAATGGAGTAAACCCATTATCAAGATTTTCCATGGGAATACCATTCATAAATGTGCTAAAATGATCTGCATCGTAACCGCGAATTCTAAATCTTGCAGAACTAAAATTAAAAGCGGCAGCAGAATAAAAAGGATCTCTTCCTGCAGTTAATACTGAAGAAATATTTTGCGAACTTCCGTCACCTAAATCGTTATCATCTAAAGTTACAACAGGTATATCGCCAGATATGGCGTTCTTAACATCTTCCTCCATTGTACTGTCAACTTTTGATGCAGTTGTGTCTTTTGATGGTCTTTTTTCTTTTTTTTGAGCATTAGCAGTTTGAACAACTAAACAAGCAGCCAATAACATGAAACCGGTAAATCTCATAAGTGTGGTTTTTAAAAATGCAAAATTAAAAGTAACTTAAAATCTATTAGCTTTAACAAAAAAGTAAAAAAAAATTACTTAGCTCAAAATAATAGTATTATTTATTTACTACCATTACATTTACAGCATGAAAAAATACATTTTAGGTATACTGGCAGTTTTTCTCGGTTGTTGGCTACATGCACAACAACAAAATTATAAAGTAGCTGTTGTAGCATTTTATAATTTAGAAAATTTTTACGATACAGTACACAATCCTATGGTTAATGATGTAGAGTTTACTCCACAGGGAGCAAAAAATTACAACTCACAAATTTATTTTACAAAAATTGAAAGATTAGCTACTGTTCTTTCGGGCATTGGTACTGATGCTGCACCTGCCAATCCTGATGGTCCGGCTTTAATTGGTGTTGCCGAAATTGAAAACGACACAGTATTAAACGATTTAATTCACCACCCATTATTAATAAAACGCAAATATAAATTTGTACATTATGATAGTAAAGATGCACGTGGAGTTGATGTAGCCTTACTTTACAATCCAAAATATTTTAAAGTAGAAGATAGTAAACCATTATTTGTAAAACTTCCCGGCAATTCAAAAGATGCCTACTACACAAGAGATGTTTTATGGGTAAAAGGAAAATTAGACGGAGAAACCATTCATGTATACGTAAACCATTGGCCATCTCGTTTAGGTGGAGAGGAAAGAAGTGCACCCGCAAGAGCAGCTGCAGCAATGGTTTGTAAAAAACACATGGATAGCATTGCCAAGACAGATGGTGAACAAAAAGTAATTATTATGGGTGATTTAAACGATGACCCTATTAGCCCAAGCATTACCGAAGTTTTAAAAGCAAAAGGCAAAATTGCAGAGGTAAAACCAGGTGGTATTTTTAACCCATGGATTGACTTATACAAAAAAGGTATTGGAACATTGGCCTATCAAGATGCCTGGGGGCTTTTTGATCAAATAATGATTAATTACCCTTGGTTAAGCAAATCTCAAAACGGCTTCTTTTATTATCAGCAATTTATTTATAACCGAGAATTTATGAAAGAAAATATAGGGAAATACAAGGGGTACCCTATGCGTACTTGGGACGGAAATACCTATCGTGGGGGTTATAGTGACCACTTTCCTACTTATATAGTGCTGCTAAAACGTATTGAATAAACGTTTTTAAAAAGTTAAAGCATTTTACAAAAAGGCTGCACAAGAAGGCTACTCCCTATCTTTGCAGCCTTCAAATTATATCCTATGCAAAGGAAATGTGCATTTGTTGTTATGATGGTGTTTCTGTTTATAGGAGGAATTTCTCTTTCCTTTATCAATATTCATCCAACTAAAACTATTGCGGCAACTACAACTAAAACAAAGCATACTGTTTCAGTATATGACAGTTTAAATCTTTCAGAATTAGGCTTATCTAAACAAGCATTTAATGCAGCATTTAAAGGATATCAGAATTTAATAACTATTGGAAAAATTAAAAACGACAGCATCCTTTCTATTATAGATTTCAGCCTGCCTTCTACAGCTAAAAGATTATTTGTTATTAATTTAAAAAATTACAGCATTTTATTTAATACCTATGTTTCACATGGTAAAAATTCAGGCACACAAAGTGCAACTTCATTTTCAAACAAACCGCAGAGTTTAAAAAGCAGCCTTGGCTTTTATGTTACTTCGGCAACTTATTTTGGCAAACATGGTTATTCATTAAAATTAGAAGGAGAAGAAAAAGGATTTAATGACAATGCCTATAACAGAGGTATTGTAATGCATAGTGCTACTTATGTAAGTGAAGATTTTATAAAATTGCAAGGCCGCATAGGAAGAAGTGAAGGTTGTCCCGCCGTTCCTGAAGAAGAAAACAACGCCATTATTGAAACTATTAAAAATGGTTCTTGTCTTTTTATATATGCACCAAACAACAAGTATTTAACAAAATCAAAGTTGTTACACCAAAAAAATATTGGTAGCATCAATTCCTAATCTTTTAAAAAATACGTTTTGTAATAGCAAAACCCCTACTTTTGCAGCCCCAAATCTGTTTTGGCAGATTCTGCTTTGATACAATTTCAAAGTTGTCCATTGGGAAAAACCAATTAAAAACAAACAGGTAATGAACAATTACGAATTAATGGTGATTTTTACGCCTGTACTTTCTGAAGAAGATTTTAAATCTGCTCAAAAAAAGTACGAAGGTTTCATCACCGAAAACGGAGGTTCTGTAGTACACAGCAACCCTTGGGGCTTAAAATCTTTAGCTTACCCCATTGAGAAAAAAACCACAGGTATTTATTGGGTATTAGAGTACAGCAGTAATGCCGACTTTAACGAAAAATTGAAAATTCAATTATTGCGTGATGAGCAAGTAATGAGACACATGTTTACCAAATTAGATAAATATGCTGTTGAATACAATGCTCATAAAAAAACAGGTCTTCCATTTAAAAACCAAAAAGTAGCGGAGGTATAATATGGCAAAGAACGAAATAAAATATCTTACTGCCATTAAGCAGGAGAAACCCAAAAAGAAATATTGCCGTTTTAAAAAATACGGTATTAAATACGTTGATTATAAAGACGTAGAATTTTTAAAGAAATTTTTAAACGAACAAGGTAAAATGTTGCCTCGTCGTTTAAGTGGAAACTCTTTAAAATATCAACGTAAAGTAAGTGATGCGGTAAAAAAAGCACGTCAAATGGCTTTATTACCTTACGTTGCAGATTTATTAAAATAGAACCATATTAGTAACCACTCCCTAATTTTCCTTTACAGGAACTGACAGTCGCAATCATTCATTAAAAACAGATTGGGTGTCTTGGGAACTAAAAACAAAACCATGCAAGTAATTTTAATTCAAGATGTAGATAATCTTGGCGGACGTAACGAATTAGTAACTGTAAAAAACGGTTATGCTCGTAACTATTTAATTCCTAAAAAATTTGCTGTAGAGGCTAATCCTTCAAACGTAAAACAATTAGAAGAACGTTTAAAAGTACAAGCAAAAAAAGAAGCAGCAATGTTAGCCCAAATAAATAAAGTAGTAGAAGTATTAAAAGCTTCTCCTGTAAAAATTGGAGCTAAAACAGGTACTTCAGGCAAAATATTCGGAAGCGTAACTTCATTACAAATTGCACGTGCCATTCGTGATCAAAAAGGTTACGAAATAGACCGCAAACGTATTCATATTGTAGATGAAGTAAAAGAATTAGGTACTTATAAAGCAACTATAGATTTTGGTAATGGAAACAATACTGAAATTGAATTTGAAGTAGTAGGCGAATAAAGAAATTACCATTTCTCGTTATAATAAAAATAACTCACAAAATTCGTTGTAAGCTACTGCTACAAAGCGTTTTATTAAAGCAAATTGAATCACTTTTCAATTTGCTTTTTTTATGTATGAAAAAATGAATGCAAAGTTTATATGTCAATAAGAATAACAAAAGGTTTAGTACTTTAAAAACTTTTTTTCGTCAATATTTATCCGAAGTATCTGTTCAAGTTTCTATCTCAATGAATATGTTACACAATAAATTATGAAGTCATTTTAAAACAATAGACGCTGTAATTGCTAACTATTTTTTGTCTCAATACTTTATTTACAGCGTATAGAAATAGTTACTTTTTACTATTAAAAACACACACATAAAATATTAAAAAACAATAGCATTTCCGTAATCAGAAAAAATAGTTGGGTGATATCCCAAAAAAACTATCTTTGTTGTACCCAATAACCGGTTTTCCATTCTCTCGGGGTTTTAAAAAAGTAAATGCTCAGGGTTTTGGTTGCTGTTTTTATAATGGGTTTTGTAAACATTTAATCAAAAAACAATGAACATTTACGTTGGAAATTTAAACTGGCAAATGACCAGTGAAGACCTTCAAGAATTATTTGCCCCTTACGGCGAAGTAAGCAGTGCAAAAATTGTAACAGACAAATTTAAAAACGACCGCAGCAAAGGTTTCGGTTTTGTTGAAATGGCAGATGACGAAGCAGCAAAAACTGCAATAGCTGCTTTACACGATACTGATATTCAAGGTCGTAAAATTGTAGTTAATGAAAGCCAACCACGCCCTGAAGGCGAACGCAGAAGCGGTGGCGGTGGTTTTAAGAAAAGTTTTGGCGGCGGCGGTGGTAGCCGTGGCGGCTTTGGTGGTGGCAACCGCGGTGGCGGTGGCTACGGTGGTGGTAGAGACCGCGGAAACAGCGGTGGCGGTTACAACAGATATTAATTAATATTATCTCTACTATAAAAAATCCTCGCATACATTGCGGGGATTTTTATTTTTGTACCTCACATGAATTTAGAATTTACTAATACCATACCTGATAATATCAACTTACAACCCATTTTAATTTCAGAAGCAACTTCAATAAACTATAAGCACCAAATATTTATCGTTGAATACAACAACAAAATAGCCACTAGTTTATACCAAATAAAATATCAAATACACTCCAGTTCTTTTAAAGAAGTTATGAAAATAAAAAATATTCTTGCTGTAGGACACGAGGAGTATTTTTATTTATATAATACCACAACAAACACAAATATTTTAAGTCTTACAATGAATGGTTATTTTGGGCATCTTTATTATAACACAAAAATATTTTATGTAACAGATGCTACCGGAATATATTGCATTAATAAAACCGGAAACATTATTTGGCATAATGATGAATTAGGAATAGACGGGGTAATCATTAATGATTTTATTGATAATACCATTGTAGGAAATGGCGATTTTGACCCACCCGGTGGTTGGATAGATTTTTCAATAAATAAAGAAACGGGTATTAAAATATTATAAGAGTTTTATCTCTATAAAATAACAGAACATCAGTGCAAATTATATTGCCCATCACAAAAACTTTCCTGAAATTATTTAATTTAATTGCGGATCAACCACCTCGCCACTGCTATCACCATCTTCAATTATAAATGTAGTATCTTCTTCTGTAGCTCTTTCAACTTCATTTCCGGCAAATTGTAAATCTTCTTCTCTGTTATCGTTCCATTCAATAATAAAATTATTTCTGCCTTCGCCTATCAACAGTTTCATGTATTTCTGTTGTGTTAGTTCTAACATTGATAAGAAAAGAAATAAAGCGTGAATGCGGTTTTCACATATTTCAAAAATTTTTTCAAACGATACAGTTTTTTCTCTCTTTACAAATTCTGTTACAAAATCTCTACTACCTTCCATTGTGTAGTTGTATCTAACTACAGTATGTACGGGTTTATTTTGCCGATCGTGTACACGTTGCATTACCTTTTCAAAAGCTTTCATTAATTTGAATAAAGTAATAGTTTGTATTTCAGTACCCTCACCAGCTTCTTCACCAATGGCATGTAATTCTTTATGCAAGTTTCCGCGTTTAACCATTAATAAACGTTCTGCTTCCATCTCAGCCATTTTGGCCGCAGCTTCTTTAAATTTTTTATATTCTAAAATTTTATCAATTAATTCTTGACGTGGGTCTATTTCATTTCCTTGTGCATCTAACTCTTTGCGTGGCAATAATAATTTTGCTTTAATACGCATAAGGGTTGATATGAATAAAATAAATTCACTGCTTAACTCAATATTTAATTTTTCTTGTGTATGTATGTAATCAAGAAAATCGTTAGTTATTTTAGTAATGGGAATATTGTAAATATCTAATTCGTCTCTTTCAATAAAAAATAATAATAAATCGAAAGGACCTTCAAATTGGTCTAATTTAATTTGGTAAGTTGTTGTATTCACACAAAAATCTTTAACTGCAAATAAAGGTATTTAAGCAAGAAATATTGCTTTGCCGTAGGTTTAGTTATCCACCAAAATAAACATCCCACCTGTATTTGGTGGGATGAATAAGATTGAATTATTTTTTTAATGCATCTCGTATTTCTGTTAATAATTTATCGGTTGATGATGGTTCGGGTGGTGCAGCGGGTGCAGCTGCTGCTTCTTTTTTCTTCATGGCATTAATTCCCTTAATTACCATAAATACTGCAAAAGCTACTATAATAAAATCTATTACATTGGTAATAAACGTTCCGTACTTTACAGAAACTTCTGCTACGGCTTTTGTTACTATATTTCCCGTTGCATCTTTTACCTCGGGCAGGGCATCTTTAAGAATAATTTTTTTATCGTTAAAATCTATACCACCGGTAAGCATCCCTACTAATGGCATTACAATGCCATCAACAAACGAAGAAACAATTTTTCCAAATGCAGCACCCATTACAAAAGCTACCGCTACATCTACCAAATTGCCACGCATGGCAAACTCTTTAAATTCTTTCATCATTCCCATAATAATATTTTTTTTGTTGAGATTTAAAAGTAAATACTTTATTTGATAAACAAAATTTTTGCTGTGGCAAAATAATCATCTTTGCTTAAATACAAAATTTGTAATGAAGTTTATTAAATGGATTTTATTTATTGTGCTTTCGGTAATTTGGGGGAGTTCTTTTATTTTAATGAAAGAAGGAATGAATGTGCTTAGCCCTTACCAGGTTGCAGCATTAAGAATTTTTAGTGCGGGGCTTGTGTTATTGCCTTTCTTTATAAAAGCATGGAAACAAATACCCAAAAATAAAATTGCTATTGTATTACTTTCGGGTTTAGTAGGTAATTTTATTCCGGCTTTTTTGTTTTGTCTTGCTGAAACAAAAATAGATAGTTCTATTGCGGGTATTTTAAATGCACTTACACCTTTGTTTACTATTATTATTGGCATGTTGTTTTTTAATATATATGCTAATACTAAAAAAATAATAGGTGTTTTTATTGGATTTATTGGTTTAATATTACTTTTTACGGGTGGAGATAAGATTGATTTCAGTAATATTTCATACTCATTATTAATATTACTGGCAACCTTAATGTATGGTATTAATGTAAATATGGTAGGAAAATATTTACAAGAAATTGGCTCACTTAATATTGCTACTGTTGCATTTGGATTGTTGGTTATTCCTTCTTTAATTATTCTTTTTTATACAGGTTATTTTCAATTTCAGTTTACACATAAAGGTTTTTTATTAAGTACAGGTGCAAGTTGTTTATTAGGTATTATGGGTACAGCAATTGCAACGGTTTTATTTTATAGACTTTTAAAAACAGCCGGAGCATTGTTTGCATCAATGGTTACGTATGGCATTCCTATTGTTGCTGTATTATTAGGTTTGTTAAGAAACGAAAAAGTTACTGTGCAAATTTTAGTAAGTTTATTTGTTATTTTATTAGGTGTATATATTGTAAATATTGCCAATAAAAATCCCTCTTTATTTAAAAACAAAAAGGGATAGTTAAGTAGTTTTATAAAAGAAGTTTATACCGTCATCATTTCTTTTTCTTTTGCAGTTAAGTGTTTATCAACCAAACTAATATGTTTGTCTGTTAATTCCTGAACAGATTTTTCTCCGTCTTTAGCAGCATCTTCACTTAAGCCATCTTTCTGTAATTTTTTAATTTGTTCAATATTATCTCTTCTAATATTTCTTATGGCTATTTTAGAGTTTTCGCCTTCAGCACTTGCTTTTTTATATAATTCTTTTCTTCTTTCTTCGGTTAATGGAGGTAAGTACAATCTTATTTGTACTCCATCATTTTGTGGTGTAACACCAATATTTGCCTGCATAATAGCTCTTTCAATAGCAGCCAGCATTGGTTTTTCCCAAGGTTGTATGCTTATGGTTTTAGCATCTAACACACTTACATTTGCAACCTGATTAATTGGTGTTGGTGCTCCATAATATTCAACGGTTATGCCATCAAGCATTGTTGGACTTGCTTTTCCTGCTCTTATTTTTACTAATTCACTTTCTAAATGTGCAATAGCTTTTTGCATGCTATCGGCGGCATCTTCAATAATTAAATCTAATTCTTCGTTCATAATAATTTTTTACCGGCAGCAAATCTAATGCAGCCAAGCAAATAAACAATTTAAAAAAGTTTTTAGAAAATATTAATTATTCTTAGCCTGTTTTTCGTTTTTGTTAAATAAACTTTGACTAATTCTGTTTACAAAAGAAGTAGTGTTGGTAATTGTATTTTCTTCTTCATTACCTACCGCATATAACTGTATAGATTTTGGTTTAGTAATATGCAAAATATAAATTCCGGAAAAGAATAGTGCTGTTTGAATGAGAATAACTTTTGTAGTACCTAAAGGTAATGCAAAGTAGGATAACAGAATAAATAATAACGCAAATGCACTTAATGAAAATGCAATACTTTTATGCGATAAGCCCCTATCTAAAAGAATATGGTGTAAATGGTTTCTATCAGCAGAAAAAGGACTTCTTCCATGCAATATTCTTATTCCAAAAACTCGTAATGTGTCTAACATAGGAATTAATAAAATTCCGAAACCCATTGCAGGAGATGAAAGATGAGGAAGTAATGTTGAATTTTCGGCTGTATTAATAAACCGAATAACTAAAATGGCATTAAGTAAACCACTTAACGTTGAGCCGGTATCTCCCATAAAAATTTTTGCGGGATAAAAATTATAAATTAAAAACGCCAACAAACTTGCTACAAAACAAAAAGCAAGCAATGCATAAAACATATCGTGATTTAAATAAAAGAACACACCAAAAACCGTTAATGAAACGATACTTAACATAGCCGCTAAACCATCTATTCCATCAATTAGATTAAAGGCATTGGTAATAACAATAATGGTAAATAGCGTAAGAAAAAAACTAAGTGTAGGATCAATAGTTGTAATACTTAAAAAACCATACATATTTTGTATTAAAATACCCGCTTTAAACATTAAAAGCAATCCAACCACAACCTGACCAATAAATTTTTTTAATGGAGTAATGATGAGAATATCATCTTTAACTCCCAGAAAAAAAACAATAATAAATGCAGCTATAAGAAATTGAAAATGTTGTATTATAGGGCCAGCATCTGCAGCTATTAATAACCCCAACAGAAAGCCTCCAAAAATACCAACACCGCCTAATGATGGAATAGGATTTACATGTATCTTTCTTTCATCGGGATAATCATATAATTTCTTCATACTGGCAATTGAAATAATTGACGGTATTGCATAAAAAGTAAGAATAAAAGATAGTATTACCCCTATAATTATAGATTCCATAGCATTGATTTTGACTTAGCACAAAACACAAACAGTATACTTCATGGGGTTAAGGCGATGTGCAATATAGCAACATTTTTGCTTAACCACTCAAAAAAATCAAACAAAACTGTAAAATGTAACACTAAAATAATATTTATAAAACACGCCGATTGATTTTATATAGCAGCATTTTGCACTTACATTTGCTGCTTTCAAACAAAAAAAATATGAGTACAGTTGCCGAGCTACAAAATATTGCCACACAAGTAAGAAGAGATATTGTTCGCATGGTACATGGCGTACAAAGCGGTCATCCGGGCGGCTCATTAGGTTGTGCCGATTTTTTAACTGCTTTATATTTCGATATCATGAAAAACAACACCAATTTCTCTATGGATGGTATTGGAGAAGATGTTTTCTTTTTATCAAACGGGCATATTTCTCCATTATTTTATTCCGTTTTAGCCAGATTTGGATATTTTGATGTGAAAGAATTAGCTAGTTTTAGA
This sequence comes from Bacteroidota bacterium, assembly GCA_018267705.1. Classification (GTDB taxonomy): domain Bacteria; phylum Bacteroidota; class Bacteroidia; order Chitinophagales; family Chitinophagaceae; genus CW01. The sequence continues at coordinate 54,774 of JAFDXX010000007.1, forward strand.
AGAATTAATTCTCGCTTACAAGGTCACCCAACTACACACGAGCATTTACCGGGTGTAAGAATGGCAAGCGGTTCTTTAGGGCAAGGCATGAGTGTAGCCATTGGTGCAGCATTAACCAAAAAATTAAATAAAGACGATAGATATGTTTTCTCATTACACGGAGACGGAGAATTAGATGAAGGACAAAATTGGGAAGCCATTATGTTTGCTGCACATCATAAAGTTGATAATTTAATTTCAACCATAGATTATAACGGACAACAAATTGATGGCCCAACACACGATGTAATGGGCTTAGAAAGTTTAAAAGAAAAGTTTCTTGCTTTTAACTGGGAAGTAATGGAAATGGATGGCAACAACATGCAAGCCGTAGTTGATGGTTTAAATAAAGCAAAAACATTAACCGGTAAGCAAAAGCCCGTATGTATTTTAATGAAAACAATAATGGGCAAAGGAGTAGATTTTATGGAAGGCCATCACGAATGGCACGGCATTGCCCCTAATGATGAACAATTAGCAAAAGCATTAGCCCAATTACCCGAAACTTTAGAAGATTATTAAAAACATCATCATAAACAACAAACCATTGTAAAAAATACAATGGTTTTTTTTATTTTAAAATATTTCTTCTTGCAAACCGTCTACCTTTTTAATGAATGCAGGTATTACCTTAGATTCCCAAATGGCAAACGGGCAAAAAAACACTATAACACAAATAGTTAATCATTACAGTAAAAGATTACTTGGTTTTATTCGTAAACGTGTAAATAATGATGCCGATGCAGAAGATATTTTGCAAGATGTATTCTATCAGTTCATTGGCAACACACAACCAATAGAACAACTTACTAGCTGGCTTTTTACAGTTGCACGCAATAAAATAATTGACCGCAGCCGTAAACACAAACCCGATTTATTAGAAGATATTTTTACAAATAATGAAGAAGAGGATTTTAGTTGGACAGATTTATTTTTTGCAAAAGATAATAACCCCGAAACAGAATATTTACGCAATCTATTTTGGGAAACACTCAACACCGCTTTAAACGAATTACCCGAAGAGCAACGCAACGTATTTATACAAAATGAATTAGAAGGAATTTCTTTTAAAGACATAGCCACACAAACCGGCGAAACTATAAACACTTTACTCTCCCGCAAACGTTATGCTGTACTTCATTTGCGTAAAAGATTACAAACTTTAAAAACCGAATTATTAAATTATTAAAATAAATTATATGAATAACAAAAAATTTTGGGCAAAAAAAATAATAGGCATTACAATTTGTGCAATAACAATTGCAGCTTTACTAAGTTGGGTAGTAATGTTTTTATGGAATGAAGTTTTAGTTACTGTTATTGGCGTTAAATTAATTAGTTTTTGGCAAGCAGTAGGTTTATTAGTTTTAAGTAAAATTTTATTTGGCGGTTTTAGCAGGGGCTTTGGCAGGCACAGAAGAAAATGGAATTTTGAAATGAAAGAAAAATGGCAACACATGAGTGTTGAAGAAAAAGAAAAATTTAAACAAGAATGGAGAAATAAATGCAGTATGTGGAGCAATGATAATAAAACCAAGCAAGAAGAAAAACAATAACTGCCTAACATTTAGCACTAAATTTCTTTTAAAAGAAAACACCTGCTCTATACTTTTATTTACAATCATATAAATAAAATTATCAATAGCACTACTTACAAACAAACTGTTGTTTATTTGCTCTGCATAAATAAAAGCAAATAAAACTATATGAAAATTTTATTAAAATATATTAAGCCTTATCGTTGGTTAGTTATTTTGGCTTTATTTCTTGCATCTGTCAATCAAATTTTTTCTTTATTCGATCCTATGTTGGTTGGTAAATTAATTGATGGATTTGCCACACATCCACATACAACCGATAAAGCAGGTGCACACATTAGAACAGAACATGAGTTTGTAAATGGTCTTTTATTTTATTTAGTGCTTTTAGTAGGCACTGCAATGGTAAGCCGTATTGCTAAAGCATTTCAAGATTATGTAGTAAATGTAATTGTACAAAAATTTGGTGCCACCATTTTTACTGATGGTTTACAACATTCTATGAGTTTACCTTTTCAAGAATTTGAAGATCAACGCAGTGGAGAAACTTTATCTATTCTAACTAAAGTAAGAACAGATACAGAAAGATTTATAGGTTATTTTATTAATGTGTTTTTTGGAATTTTAGTAAGCATTGTTTTTGTTTCTATTTATGCTGCTAAATTACACTGGAGCATTATGCCCGTTTATTTAGGCGGAACATTACTTATTGGTTTAATAACTAACTTATTAAGTAAAAAAATTAAAACCATTCAAAAAACAATTGTAAAAGAAACCACAGCATTAGCAGGAAGCACCACTGAAAGTTTACGCAATATTGAAATTGTAAAAAGCTTAGGGCTTACACAACAAGAAGTAAAAAGATTAAACAACAACACTTTTAAAATTTTAGGATTAGAATTACGCAAAGTAAAAAGCATACGTGCCTTAAGTTTTATACAAGGCACAATGGTTAATTTTTTACGCCAAACTATTACGTTTACATTATTGTGGTTAATTTTTAAAGATGTATTAACTACGGGTCAATTCATTTCATTACAATTTTACAGTTTCTTCATATTTGGGCCAATGCAAGAAATTGGAAATATTATATTAAGCTATCGCGAAGCAGAAGCCTCATTAAATAACTTCCATAATTTAATGCTAAAAAAGCCGGAATCTACGCCCCTTGCTCCTAAAAATATTGACATTGTAAAAGAACTCACTTTCTCTAATGTTTCATTCAAACATCAAACAGCACAATACAAAGCATTAGATAATATTTGTTTTGATGTAAAGAATGGAGAAACCATTGCATTTGTTGGCCCAAGTGGTGCAGGTAAAAGTACATTGGTAAAATTATTGGTAGGCTTATACCGACCACAAGAAGGGAAAATTTTATACAATAATATTAATGGCGAAGATTTAAATTTTGAAGAATTACGCAAACAAATAGGTTTTGTAACACAAGATACACAACTGTTTGCCGGAACAATTAAAGAAAATTTATTATTCGTTAATCCACATGCAACTAATGAACAACTTACTGAAGCTTTGCATAAAGCAAGCTGCAATAATTTATTAATACGTGCAGAAAAAGGAATTGAAACAGTAATAGGAGAAGGTGGTTTAAAATTAAGCGGTGGAGAAAAACAACGTTTAAGCATTGCACGTGCATTATTACGCAAACCACATTTATTAATTTTTGATGAAGCAACTTCTGCATTAGACTCTATTACTGAAGAAGAAATAACCAACACTATTCGCAGTATATCAAAAGAAAAAGAACAAATAACCGTAATGATTGCACACCGATTAAGCACAATTATGCATGCAGATAAAATTTACGTTTTAGAAAAAGGGCAAATTGTTGAAACCGGTAACCATAGTGAATTATTAACCGAAAAAGGTTTGTACTACGCTATGTGGAGGCAACAAATTGGTGAAAGAAAAATAATGATGAATGCCATTACAATGAATTAAAATATTTTACAAATCAATATGCCGTGCATTTATATTTTTCCCATAAAATGTAGCTGCATGTTTATTAAAATCTTCAACTGCATCTGTTGTATAAAATTCAATTTTATGTTCTTTTAAACATTTCATTTCTATTTCAGTATGGCGTTGCAAATAATTGGCTAAACTATTGGCTACAATTTCTCCTTGGCTAATAATTTTTGTATCGGCGGGCAAATGGTCTTTTATTTTTTTTAGCAACAAAGGGTAGTGTGTGCATGCTAATAATACAGTATCAATTTTATCATTTTGTTTAAGTAAAGCTTGTGTATATTCTTTCACAAAAAAATCAGCTCCTTTGTTTTCATGTTCATTATTTTCAATTAACGGAACCCACATTGGGCAAGCTTGTTGAAATATTTTTACTTCGGGATAAAACTTTTCTATTTCAATAACATAAGAATTTGATTGTACCGTTCCGTTAGTTGCCAGTATGCCAATATGTTTTGTATTGGAATAATTCCCAATAATTTCTGAGGTAGGCCTTATAACGCCCAGTACTCTTTTATCTGCATCAATAAAGGGTAAATTTTTTTGCTGAATATTTTTTAGTGCCTTTGCCGATGCTGTGTTACAAGCAAGTATTACCAAGTGGCAATTTTGTTTAAAAAACCATTCAACACATTGTAATGTGTATTGATAAACAGTTTCAAAACTGCGTGTACCATAAGGGCTACGGGCATTATCTCCTAAGTATATATAATTATACTGTGGTAGTTTATTTACTATTTCTTTTAAAATAGTTAAGCCTCCATAACCGCTATCAAAAATACCTATTGCACCTTGTTGTTTATTCATAAAAAAACCTTAGAAAAATTTCTAAGGTTTAAATTTAAATTAAATATTCAATTAATGCTTAGTTTTTGGTTGTGGCTTAGGTGTAGTACTTGCAGGAGGTGTAGTAACTGCTTTAACTCTGTCTGCCAATTCTTTTGACAAAGGAATTTTTAATTTTCCTAAAACACGTAATGCCAATTCATCTGATTGGTTAGCCCAAAAAATTGCATCGGGTTTTAGAATGTAAGTATATTTCTGTTCATTAATTACAGCTTGTAATGCATCATAAATTTTTTGTAAGTAAGGAGCAAGATATTCTCTTTGTTTTGTTTGATATTTTTCGTTCTGATATTGTTGCCATGTTAATACTCTTCCTTTCAAATTGTTTATTTCTTCTACACGTTTTTGTTTAAGGGCCGGAGTAATATTGTTAGGTATTGCTGTATCTCTTTTTAATAAACTATCTTTTAGTTTATAATCGGCCATTAGTACATCGTACTCTGCAGCAAGAGAATCTGTTGCAAATATTTTCATTAAAGAATCTACTCTTTCAATACCCGGCATAAGTGGTAAAATTTGTTGCTCATCAAACACACCAATTTTTACTTGTTGTGCATGTGTATTATTTGCAAATAATATTACTATAATAAAACAAGTGGTAAATATTAATTTTTTTTTCATGGTATAATTGCTTAGTTGTTAATAAAAAGCCTTGAAGCAACCACTTCAAGGCTTATAATAAATATATTTACTATTTAATTTTTGCCTGCAGGTTTGGTTTGTGGTTTAGCATTAGTTGCCGATTTTGTTCCACCTTTTAGTGCTTTAATTTGATCTTCAATTTGTTGTGGTAAAGGAATTTTCATTTTATCTAATACACGCAAATTAAATTCGTTGGCTTTATCTAATTCAAAATATTCAAACACATCGGGTTTAAATATTTGTGTGTATTTCTGTTCTGCAATAACTTCTTCCATTGCATGGTATATTTTTTCCATAAATGGTTGTAAGTATTCTGCTTGTTTTCTTTGGTATTCTTGTTGTTGGTATTGTTGCCAACCTACCAATTTTGCTTTTAATTTATTTACTTCATCTATTCTTACTTTTTTAATAGATGCGTTTAAAGTTTTAGGTGCAGTAGTATCTCCTTTCAGTAAGCTGTCTTTATAGTTGTATTCTGTGTAAGTCATTTCATACTCTGTTTGCAAAGAATCTTTTACAAATTTTTGCATTAAAGAATCTACTCGTTGAATGCCGGGCATTAAACTTAAAACTGCTTCACGATCAAACATCCCAATTTTTGTTTGTGCATTGGTGTTGCTTGTAAATACAAGGCTGCTAGCTATAATTGCCAATGCTAATGCAACTTTTTTCATTTTACTTGATTTGTTATTTTATTTGTTTTATTTTATTTTGAATATTAGGGTTTGATGCCTAATTCTCTTAATACATCATCGCTTTTATCCAATTTTGGGTCGGCAAATATAACGGTAATTCCTTCACTTTTATCTAATACAAAATCGTATGCTTTTGCTACCGAAATTTTTTGTATGGCATTGTAAACCTTGTCCTGTATTGGTTTTACTAGTTTTTGTCTTTCTTTAAATAAATCTCCTTCGTAGCCAAAGCGTTTTTTTTGTAGGTCTCTTACTTCTTTTTCTTTGTTAAATAATTCTGTTTCTCGTTTCTTTTTTAGTTCATCACTTAGCATATATTGTTCAGCATCGTAGTTTTTATACATTTTATCTAACTCTGCTTGTTTATCATCAATTTCTTTTTGCCATTGGCTGCTTATTTGTTGAATTTGTTTATCGGCATTTTTATATTCGGGTAGTTTATCTAAAATATATTTTGTATCTATTACTGCATAGCGTTGTGCATTTGCAGCAAAAGCAAATAATAAAAAGCAAGAGGCAATAAATAATAATTTTTTCATACAAAATATTTTTAATTTATTTTATTCAGGTTCGTAACCTAACATAAAGGTAAACCTACTCATGTCTTTTAAACTTGCTCCGGGTGTGTAGCGGTCTAAACCAATACCATAATCAAATCCAAGTAATCCAAACATTGGTAAATAAAAACGCATACCTACACCAACAGAACGTCTTAACTCAAATGGGTTGTAGGTTTTTAAATTATACCAACCATTGGCGGCTTCAAAAAAGGTAAGGGCATATATTGTGCTACTTGGGTTTAAACTTAACGGATATCTTAACTCTAACGTGTATTTATTAAATATAGTGAAATATTGATTTGTTCCAGATTGATCTGGATTTACTGTTACATTAGGTGTGTTGTAAACAGGATAGCCTCTGTGTGAAATAATATCGTAACCAATTAATGCATATTGATTGCTTAATCCTGCATCTCCCACCTGAAAACGCTCGAATGGAGATACTTGTAATTGTAAATTATATCTTCCTAAAAATCCATATTTAGCGGCCAACTTCATTACTAACATTTTGTTATGTTCTGTTCCGCTTGGTTTGGTTAAAGGAATATACCATTCTCCATTAAAACGCCATTTATGGTATTCAATCCATTTATATGGATTTGCTTGTTCTATAAAATTTTTATCTATTAAAGAATAAGGTGGTGTTAATTGAAGACTTAACATGAAGTTAGAACCACTACTTGGAAACAATGGTTGATTAATAGATGTACGTTGTAATGCAACTTTAAAGTTTAAGTTGTTTGAATATCCGTTATTAAAGCCTGGCAAGGTAACGGGGCTTATATAATAATTTACTAAATGATATTGCGTAAAGCCTAATGAGGTTGATAATGCAAAATAATCATCGGGCCATTTTAATTGTTTTGATAGCCCAACAGAAAAACCGGTTGTTTTTAAGTATGATTTATTGGCAGCATCAGAAGTATAAGTACCTGTTGTAGGATCATAGGCATTGGCAAACTTGGTATCATAAATAGATACTGAAAATGCATTTCTTTTTTTACCGCCTAACCATGGTTCTGTAAATGAAAAGTTGTATGAACGGAATGCACGCCCGTTACTTTGTATACGAAAACTTAGTTTTTGTCCATCGCCCATTGGAATTTGAAATGGATGGTAAGATGACTTGCTAAATAAATTACGCAATGAGAAGTTATTAAAACTAATACCTACTGTACCGGTTAAACCAATGGTACCGCCCCAGCCTGCACTAAGCTCTAACTGATCACTCGATTTTTCTTCTACTTGCCAAGTAACATCAACCGTTCCATCATCTGGATTGGGAACAACATTTGGATTAATTTTTTCTGCGTTGAAAAAGTTTAATTGAGAAAGTTCTCGTTGAGAACGAATTAATAATTCACGACTAAATTTTTCTCCGGGCAATGTTCTTAATTCACGGCGAATAACATAATCTTTTGTTTTTTCATTTCCTGAAATACGAATGTTTTTCCAAGTGGCTTGCGGGCCTTCTATAATTCTAATTTCATAATCAATAGTATCATTATAAACGGCAGTTTCTACTGGGTCTGTTCTAAAAAACAAATATCCGTCATCCATATAATAACTACCTACATCTCCACCTTCGGGAGAGCCTTTGCCTAAGCGTTTGTTTAATGTTTCAAGATTATAAACATCGCCTTTTTTAATACCGAGAATTAATGAAAGCACAGAATCGGAATATTTTGTATTTCCTCTCCAACTAATATTTCCAAAATAATATTTATGCCCTTCGTTTAATTTAATATCTATGTTTAAGTTTTTCTTTGAATTAGGATATACTAAATCTTTTTCAATATTGGCATCACGATAACCAATAGAGTTGTAGTATTCAATGAGTTTATCTTTATCTTCTTCGTATTTTTTTTGATTGAATTTTGCAGAAGTAAAAAGTTTTAATCTTATATAAGGATCTAACAATTTACGTGTTTTACTGGGTGTTAAATATCCTCTGTCTGCCAAGTAATCCATAAAAGTGTATGGTTTTACTTTTATGATACCACCTGTATCTACTGCAGGAAATAATGTTAAACGTGATTGTTCTTTTGTGCCTTTGAATTGTTTTTTTAAGATGCTGGCTTCTACGGTATTTCCGGCAAATCTAATATCACTTATTTTTACTTTGCTGCCTTTATTAATTACAAAGTTTAAACTAATTGAATTGTTATCTAAACTTGTGTTTTTTAGTTCTTCAACATCTACATTTATATTTTGAAATCCTTTATCAAAATAATATTTTTTGATGGCTTCAACAGCAGAGCGTTTCATGTTTTCGGTTATCACTCTTCCTTTTACTAAGCCGGTTTTTCCGGATAAATCATCTGATTCGCTTTTTCGTGCATTTATAAAATGGAAATCAGAAAGTCTGGGTCTTTCGGTTACTTCAATTTCAATATCTAATTTATTTCCATGCAAACCGGTAAAATAAATTTTTACATCGTTAAAGTAATTTTGGTTCATTAACTTTCTAATGCTTTTACTAAACGCATCGGTTCCGGGAATAGTTACTTCATCTCCTACATTAATTCCGGTAATAGAAAGTAAAAGATTTTCATCAAAGTACTTATTACCAATAATTTTAATAGAATTAATTTTATACTTCTTAGGTGTTTTTTGATTAAAAATATTAATCAATTCTGCATCAATGGAAGTAATGCTTGTATCGGTTTTTTCTTGAGAATAACTTACTAAGGCAGTTAAGGTTAAGATAAAAGAAAAAACAAAAATTTTGTACACTTTGTGCATCCGTCTGGTTATTTTAAATCTTATGGCATTTTGTGCCACAGCAATAGTCAAATTTTTAAGGTGGGCAAATTAACGGGAATATTTAAAAGTGTTTGTTAAATAAACCAATTATTTATTTAAGAAAGAAGATTTTAGTGTTTTTCGGGGCTTTCTTTCACCTGTTTTCCTGTTTTCCCGAAGCGTCTTTCACGGTTTTGATAGTCAATAATTGCTTCGTATAAGTGATTTTTTCTAAATTCCGGCCAAAGTGTATTGGTAAAATATAGTTCGGCATAAGCTAATTGGTATAATAAAAAGTTGCTTATACGATGTTCTCCGCTGGTTCTAATCATTAATTCAGGATCAGGAAAATTGCTGGTTGTAAGGTATTGTTGTAAAGTGTTTTGATTAATTTCTGCAGGATTAATTTTTCCTGATTTAACATCTAAAGCTATATTTTTTACTGCTGTTATTAATTCCCAACGGCTGCTATAACTTAAAGCCATTATTAAATTGAGACCTGTGTTGGTATGTGTCATTTCTAATGCTTCTTGCAATACTTTATCAACTTGTGGTGGAAGCATTGCTCTATTACCAATTACATGCAGACGAATATTGTTTTTGTTTAAAACGGGAACTTCTTTATGTATGGTATCAACCAATAAGCTCATTAATCCGGTTACTTCAGATTCGGGTCTATCCCAATTTTCGGTACTAAATGCATAAAGTGTAAGATATTGAATGCCTAATTCGGCACAACCTTCTACAATGTTTCTTACACTCTCTACACCGTGAAAGTGACCGTATAATCTATCATGCCCTTGACCTTCTGCCCAACGGCCATTGCCATCCATAATAATGGCAATATGTTTAGGTAACCGGTTTTTATTGATTTGTTGTTCCAAAAAACTCATAATTGCTTATTGCGTTGGCAGCAAAAGTAATAAAAGGTTTTTTTGTATAGAAAACAGCTTATAAATTAAATAGATGTTTTAAATACAAAGCCACAGCAAAATATGTTGTGGCTTTGTATTGTTTATATAAATATGAAATGCTATTTACTGTTTTCTTTATTTATAATGTTAGATGTTAGGTTGTTATTTAGTTTGTTTTGAATTTGGTTACTGTTTTCTTTTCAAATAAATACAAATAATTTCCATCTGAGCTGTAAGTTGTTTTAGAGTTTTTTCTGGCATCGCAATAGGTAGCACTTCCTGAATTAACATCTATGGCAAACACATCTCCGTTTTCTTTTTCATAAAATGCTGTTTTACCGTATATGCCATTAAATTCAGCATCTTTTATACGCATTGCCCATATTTTAGATCCATTAGAACTGTTGTGGCAGCTAATTCCTTTTTCGCCAATAACAAGTATGTTTCCTTTGGCAACTATATTGCTGCCAATGTTGGATGAGTTGATAATTTTTTGAGCTAATGCAATATCATCATCTCCTAATTGTATTTCATAATTTTCTTTGCCTGATTGATAATCTAAACTATACAATGCTTTACCACTACATACAAGTAAATTATTATCTTCAAAAGTAATATTGGTAAGTCCTTTTTTAAATTTATCAGATTGCCATACTTGTGTACCATCGGAACTTTTAAATGCCTGTACATTATAAGGCCCTACATTTTGGTAATATTTCAACCACTTGGTAAATGTATAATCGCCCACTTTTTTTTGTGTTTGAGCCTGTACTTCAACGGCTCCGCCTACTTGTATCACAATCATATCATTTATTTTAGCTAATCCGGGTAGCACTTTTGCATCTTTAATTTCGGGGGATGTCCAAATTAATTTTCCTGTACTTAATTCATATTTTTTCAAGTATTGTTCACTACGGTTTTTCATATCTAATACATATACATTATCACCATCTATGATGGGGTCGGCAACGCAACCGTACACACCTTTTTTTAGTACCCTTCCTCCGCCTTTTATATGCCCTACCACGTTATCGAAAGTAGCATCAAAATATGCTTTCCACAAAGGGTTGCCTGATGTATAATCATACACTTGCAATCCATTAAACTGAAGAAAAAGTTTGTTGCCAACGGTTTTGAGTTTTACTACTCTTTCTCCTGTAATTACTTTTTTTTGTGCAACGCCGCTATATGTGCTTTCCCAAATAACATTGCCGGTTTTAATATCAAACTTTATTAGTTGATTTTTAAACCCTTTAAATAAAGAACTTATAAATGAACGAGGCATATTAATAAGTGTAATAGTACCTTCTGTATTATCAATTAAATAATTGGCAATAGGATTGTTCCATTTGTCGGTAGTCCATAGTTCTTCACCGGTTCGGGCTTTTACCATGCTTAATGTTTTATCTGTTATAATACCGAAAGCATCTAACTCAGATACATAAAATACTTGATTCGATTCTTCTATATTTTGGTATTTATCAGCATGCCAAAGCATTTTACCGGTAGTTAAATCGGCAACTACTAATTGATCTTTGCCCATTTTTTTATCGAACAAGAAAAGAACATTTGCACCAAACACTTCAAACTGAAGATCTATCTTATTTATTTTTTCATATATATCTTTAAACTTACTGCTCCAGACAACGCTTCCGTCTGATGTTCTTAATACGCTGTAATTCTTTTCATTGCTTCCATAAAGAATGTTATCATCTGTGCCTGATTCATCAAAATCATGATTCAATTTTACCTGCCATACTTGTTGCATAGCAGGAGATTTTTGAGCAAATACATTTATTGAAATAAAGGAAAGTAATGCAATAGGAATTATTTTTTTCATATATTATATTTATTTTGTCATTTCAATTTTTATAACACAAAAATGGTTTATAAAATTGCTCTTGACAATAGGATTGAATACTAAACTTTATAGGGATTTATCCCTATTTAAAATTTAGTATTCTTCCATTATTCCATTTTTAATAGCATACTTAACTAATCCAATGGTTGTTTTACATCCTGTTTTTTCTAATATATGAGTGCGGTGGTTATCTACTGTTTTTTTGCTGATGAATAGTTGCTGTCCAATTTCTTCGCTCGTATATTCTTTTACTATTAAAGAAAGTATTTGTGTTTCGCGTGTTGATAATAAGGCTAAAATTTTTTCTTGCTCTTTTTCTCTTTTATATTGATTATAAATAATAGGTAAAATATCTTGAGAGAAATAAGTTCCATTATTTATAATACGATGTAATGCCATTAATAATTCTTCTTTGCCCGCATGTTTTAAAATATATCCATCTGCTTCAGCGGTAATAGCTTCTTTTACTACGGTTTGGCTATTATACATTGAAAGAATTAGAACTTTTATTTGTGGATATTCTTCTTTAATTATTTTACATAAATCTATGCCGCTCATTAAAGGCATACTTATATCGGTAATAATTAAATCAAATTTATTAGGGTTGGCTGCAATTTCATTTAACGCTACCTGCCCATTGTTTGCTTGTGATATAATAGCATATTGCTTTTCAGAGGCCAAGGTGCTTATAATTCCGTCAATTACTAATTGGTGGTCATCGGCAATTAATATATTAATCATATTATTATTGTTGCTCATTCGGTATCGTTATTTCAATTTGTGTTCCGGTTATTTTTTCAGATTGTAATTGCATGTTTCCATTCAATAAACTAACGCGTGCCATAATATTTTTCCAACCAATTCCCATTGAGTGATTGATTATTGAAGTATCAAACCCTTTACCATTATCTTTTAAATGTAATATAATTTTATTTTCATTATATGTAATATCTACATTAACCTGTGATGCTTCTGCATGTTTTACCATATTGCTTAATACTTCTTGCACAATTCTATAAACAGACAATTCTGTTTGTTTAGCAAGTTTAAATTGTGTAATACGTTCATCGTAATTAAAGCTTACCAGTATATTACCTATTTTATTAATATTATTGGTTAATTCTTCAATAGCATTTATTAGTCCGAAATTCAACTCTTCCGGTATAAGGTTGTGCGAAATGCTTCTTACTTCTGCAATGGTTTTATCTATTAACTGTAGAGAAGATTCTGTTAATGCTTTACTTTCATTATTTGCGGTTGTATTTAAAGTAGAAACTTGCATTTTTACTACAGATAGCATTTGTCCAATACTATCATGCAAGTCTCTGCCAATACGAATGCGTTCTTTTTGTTCACCTTCAAATAAAGCTTGTGTAGCCATTATGTGCTGCCGGGCAATTGTATTTTTTAGTTGTTGTTCTTTTTTATTTTTAAACCATCTGTAATATAAATAAGCAGCAAAAAGCAGAAATAAAAATGCAATACCAAGTAAAACTAATAACTGATTTTTCTTTTTAACTTCTAATTGTTTTATTGTTGCATCTTTACTTAATAAATTAATTTGTTGTTGCTTTTTTGCTGACTGGAACTTTGTTTCCATTTCATAAACGGCATTTACCGTTTCTTTATTAAATAAAGAATCTTTTAAATAAAAATAACGTTGATAATATTCTGCAGCTTTTTTATATTTTCCATTAAGCCGTGCATTTACGGCAAGATTGTATAAAATTTCTGTTCTTGTTTCTAAAGATCCTACATACAAGCTAACGGAATCTACTTCTGTACTTTTTTTGATAGCTGCACTATCTTTTATTTTGGCCAACAGGTTTGCTTGATTGGTAAGTACTCTTGCAATGCCTTCTTGTTGATTATTTTTTTTATAAAGAACCAATGCAGAATCAAAATACAATTTTGCTTTTGGATATTCTTTCAAATCAAAATAATTATTACCAATGTTATTGTAGGTATTGGCTATACTTAAGTTATCTGCTAGTTGTTTTTTATATTGAAGTGAAAGTAAATAATAAGTACTTGCTTTTTTAAATGCTTTATTATCTGACTCAAGTACACCGTACGTATTATATATATTGGCTATACCCGAAATATCATTTGTTTTTTTAAAATATAATAAAGCACTATCCGCATATTGTTTTGTTTTTAGAGCATTTTTAACACTATAAAAAACATTACTAATATTAGCATAATCTTTTGCAAGAGCGTTGTAGTTGTTGGCAATTTCATTGAGTTTAGCACTTTTTAAACTATATAATACGGCTTTTTCTGTATTACCTTGCCGCCAATACATTAATCCAAGATTGCCATATACCATATTTCTTAATTCATTGCTATTTATTTGATCTGCAATATTTATTACGCTATTATATGTATGTATTGCATCATCAAAATGCGATTGGTATGTGTAAACCAATGCCTCAATATTTAAAAAACGGGCTTCTATGTATTTATTATTTTGTTGTTGAGCTAATGTAGTACCGGCTTTAGCTTTTTCTAAGCAAAGCGATAAGTTAGTGCTAAATATTTTTTTACACTCGTTTAATAAATTAGCTAATGTATCTGTGTTTTGAAAAAAATTTCTTGTTACTGTAATAACCGGTTTTTCTTTTTCAAAAGAAGATATGGGTTTTGCAATACCCGTAACTAAATAAAAGGATAAACAAAAAATACAAAATATTTTCATATGATATTTTGAATTTTGTTTTTCAAAAGGGTAATTCAAATATATTGATTAATGTTGAATGCATTTGAACTTTTCGCAATAAATAGCCCTTAAATTATAATTGTTTTTAAAATAAAAAGCCCTAAAAAATTCAGGGCTTTTTATGAATATTATAGTATATGATTAAAAGCAATATTTATTAGCTTCTAACATAGTATTACAAATTCTTCTGCGAGCATCTTTTGTATTAAATGGTTCTACTTTTGTAAATCGTTTTAAACCAATATGCATCATTTTTAGTTCATCGCCATCGGCAAAACTGTTTAATGCATCTTTTCCTGCTTTATTAATTCTATCGGCAGCATCGTAAATAAATGTACGCATTATATCTGTATATATTGCTGTTGCAGCTTCGCCTTTTTGTTGGGTTAATTTCATTACTCTAAATAATACACTCTCTGCATGGTAAGTATCAATGGCCATATCGGCAATGTTCATTAATATTTCTTGTTCTTTATCTAAACTCATCATTAATTTTTGAACGGCTGCACCGGCTACCATTAAAATTGCTTTTTTAAAGTTGGCAACATATTTTTTTTCTTTTGCAAATGCACTTTCATCTTCATTACCAAAATCAGGAATGCTCATTAATTCTTTTTGTACATTCATGGCAGGCGTCATTAAATCTAATTTACCTTTCATGGCACGTTTTAAAACCATGTCTACGGTTAATAAACGGTTAATTTCATTGGTGCCTTCATATATTCTATTAATACGACTATCTCTATATGCTTTGCTTATAACATATTCATCGCTAAAGCCGTTGCCGCCATGCACTTGTACGCCTTCATCAACCACAAAATCTAATACTTCACTACCAAATACTTTCAGCATAGCACATTCAATAGCATATTCTTCTGCAGCACCTAATAATGATTTTTCAAATGTTAATCCGTTTTGAAGTAACTCTTTTTCTTTATCATTAATATCATTGGCAGCACGGTATAATGCACTTTCTGCAACCCAAATGCGTATAGCCATTTCTGCTAATTTGTGTTTTATAGCACCAAATTTTGCAATAGGAATTTTAAATTGTTCTCTGGTTGCTGCGTATTGAACAGATGTTGTTGCTGCATGTTTGCTTCCGCCCAATGCTGCGGCACATAATTTTAAGCGACCAATATTTAATATATTAAAAGCTATAATATGTCCTTTACCAATTTCTCCTAATACGTTTTCTACAGGTACTTTGCAATCTTGAAAGTATAATTGTACGGTTGATGAACCTTTAATTCCCATTTTATGTTCTTCGGGGCCTTGTGTAAAACCTTCAAAACCTCTTTCAACAATAAAGCCGGTAAATTTATCTCCATCAATTTTTGCAAATACGGTATAAACATCTGCGAAGCCTCCGTTTGTAATCCAACATTTTTGACCGTTTAATAAATAATATTTTCCATCATCGCTTAATTTGGCTATTGTTTTAGCTCCTAGTGCATCACTACCGCTGTTAGGTTCTGTTAAACCGTAAGCTCCTTTCCATTCTCCACTTGCTAATTTGGGTATATATTTATTTTTTTGTTCTTCATTTCCAAAATATAAAATTGGTAATGAACCAATGCCTGTATGTGCTGCAATAGCTACGCTAAAACTGTAGCCACCGCCTAAGCCTTCATTAACAATAGTTGCTGTTATAAAGTCTTTTCCTAAACCTCCATATTGTTCGGGAAGAGAGGTAGAAAGCAAACCTTGTTCTCCTGCTTTTTCTAATAATGCCGGCATTAGGCCTGCTTCTTGTTTATCTATTCTTTCTATGTTTGGTAATACTTCATTGGTTAGGAATTGCTCACACATTTCCATTACCATTTTTTGTTCTTCATCAAAATCTTCGGGCGTAAAGGTTTCGTACGGATTGCTTTCTTTTATTATCCACTCACCGCCTTGTAATGCTTTTGATTGTTGTGGTATAGTGCTCATATAAATTTTATTTAAAGTATTTGAATGTGTAATTGTTATTGTAAATTATCGTACACTTTTTGTAAAACATTTTTTACGGTTTCAATTTCATCTTTCGCAATTCCTATTAAAGCTTCATCCATGGTTTGGTTGGCCAAGTCTATTGTTATTTGTTGTAATTCTTTTGCTGCATCAGTTAAAAAAATTAAATTCTTTCTTTTATCATCTTTATCTGCTGTGCGTTTTACCAGTTTAATGTTTTCTAAATTATCTATCAATCTTGTAATACTGGGTTTATCTCGATAGGTTCGGTTGCATAAATCTTGTTGGCTTAATCCATCTTCTTTCCATAAATGATATAAAATACTCCACTGCTCAATTGTAATTTCTAAGCCTGCATTTCTAAAATTTTTTTGCATTCTTCTTGCAACGGCAGATGCTGCCATTGCATTAATTACGCTGTATAATTCTCCTCTTTTAAAGTGACTGTTTGCCATTATAGTTGTTTATGCAACTATTTTCAAAATTCAAGTATCTTTGTGAAACTGCCAAACATTTTAAAAAATATTTTTTGGCAATGAATAAATTAGCATTATGCAGCAGGGATTAATAATTTATAAAAATTCAACCATTAATTATTACAGTTTTGGTACTGGATTAGAATTATTAGTAGCATTTCATGGTTATGGAGAAGATGGTAGCACTTTTAAAATTTTAGAACTTGCATTGGGAAAAAAGTTTACCATTATTGCTATTGACTTTCCATTTCATAACCAAACAAATTGGAAAGACGGGTTGGTTTTTACCGAAAATGATTTATTGCAAATTTTGCAAAATATTACACCACTTGCATTACAACCATTTCATATAATAGGTTATAGCATGGGCGGAAGGGTTGCCTTGTATATGTTACAACAATTTCCTAACCAAATAAAAAGTTTAGTGTTAATTGCTCCCGATGGATTGCACCATAATATTTGGCATAAATTTTCAACACAAACAATAATTGGTAATAAATTATTTTATTATACCATGCATTACCCTAATGGATTATTTGTACTAATGAAAATAGCAACAACAGTTGGTTTGTTTAATAAAAGCGTGTACAATTTTGTAGAGTATTATTTAAAAGAAAAACAATCGAGATTAATATTGTATGACCGATGGACTATTATGCGAAAGTTTAAACCCAACTTAAGTAAATTAAAAACTATCATTTCAAATAAACACACTTTTATAAAAATATTATTTGGTAAATACGATAAAATTATTCTTACCCAAAATGGCTTAAATTTTAAACAGGGAAACGAAGCATTTATTATTGTAAAAGAAATTGAAGCCGGACATCAACTTTTAAAAGAAAAGTATATTACAGAAATTGCTGCTTTATATAGTGTTTAAAATTGCATCTTTGTAATATGTTGTTGAATATTTATTTAATACTTACGTTTTTAATTTTTATTCCTTATTCGGCAATTATTTTATTATACAGAAAATGGTTTTTGCAATTAAAACAATTTATTGTTCCTGCTACATTTAAACCACAAACAACTTTTACAATTATTATTCCTGCAAGAAACGAAGAAGAGAATATTGGCAAATGCCTTCATTCTATTTTACAACAAAACTATCCGCTATTTTTATATGAAATAATTGTGGTAGATGATTTTTCTACAGATAATACCGTTGCAGTTGTTCAATCAATAAAAAAAGAACATACAAATTTACATTTACTAAAACTGGCAGATGAATTAGATGGGAAACCATTAAATTCCTATAAGAAAAAAGCTATAGAAAAAGCAATTAAATATGCTACCGGAAATTGGATAGTAACCACCGATGCAGATTGCACAGTTACAAAAAATTGGTTACAAAATTATGCAGCACTAATAGAACAAACCCAACCTGCATTTATTGCCGCTCCTGTTGTTTTTACTAATGATGGAACCTTACTTTCAATGTTTCAATACATAGATTTTGTAAGCTTACAAGGCATAACAGCCGCATCAGTATCTGCAGGCTTTCATGCAATGTGTAATGGGGCAAACCTTGCGTACAGAAAAGATGTTTTTTACAGTGTAAACGGATTTAAAGGAATTGATAATATTGCAAGTGGAGATGATATGCTTTTAATGAATAAAATAAAACAAGAGTTTCCGAATGCTATTGGGTTTTTGTTTTCAAAAGATGCTATTGTATCTACCAGCCCCATGCCCAATTGGAAAGCATTTATCAATCAACGAATTAGGTGGGCAAGTAAATCAGATAAGTATAAAGACAAAACAGTTTTTTGGGTATTGGTACTCGTGTATTTATTAAATTTATTTTTATTTATTATGCCGTTTATTGCTTTAGTTATACCAACACTATGGTTGTATTGGCTAATATTTTTAATTATTAAAACTTTTGTTGAATTAAGCTTTGCTGTACCGGTTGGCAATTTTTTCGGGCAATCGTTTATATGGTGGTTTCCAATGCTGCAACCTTTGCATATTACCTATATGGTTATAGCAGGCTGCCTAGGCAAATTTGGAAATTATAAATGGAAAGACAGAAGAGTTAAATAAATGAGTTTAATTAACTTTTTTGGTTTGCCAAGGAAACCAAGCATAAATAACCAAAAAAACAACTGCCAACAAAATAAACGGAAGTAAAAAAAAGTTTTTCATACTATTAATTTGAAATTATCTAATAGAGACTAATAAATAACGCTCAAGTTTAAATTAGATAGCAATAGTTTTAAAATCGCTGTAAAAAACATATATAATTTCGGTAAAATGAAAAATTTTTTCGGTAAAAGGTTATTAAAAAATAAAGGGGCAGTTGCCGGAATGGTAATTATTACATTTAGTGTAATTATTGCATTGTTTGCTTACAGCATAGCTTCAGACAATACACCTAATGCCAATAGAATGATTCCCGAAATAGGCAGCAAAAAACCGGGCTTTTCAATTCAATTTTTACAAAT
Source organism: Bacteroidota bacterium (assembly GCA_018267705.1). Taxonomy (GTDB): domain Bacteria; phylum Bacteroidota; class Bacteroidia; order Chitinophagales; family Chitinophagaceae; genus CW01. Next base: position 74,204 of record JAFDXX010000007.1, read on the forward strand.
AAAAAAAAATAATCCTGCGGCGAGAGAAAGCTTTCTTGAAAAATCAATTAACGGCATACAAGATTCACTTACCTATGTACCTATTACAAATTACACCATTAAAGGAGGCAGTATTATTTACAATAAATATGTAGATGATAATATTGTTGAAAGAAAAGCTACTGCCCTGCAAAACGTTAGTAACCCTATTGTTATTACTAAAAAGTTTTATTTAGGTACCGATAAATTTGGTAGAGATATTTTAAGCAGATTAATAATAGGCACAAGAGTTAGTTTAAGTGTGGGTTTAATTGCCGTAATTATTTCAATTACACTTGGTATTTTTTTAGGAGCTTTAGCCGGCTATTTTAAAAGTTGGGTAGATGATACTATTATGTGGTTGATTAATGTTTTATGGAGTATCCCTACACTATTATTAGTTTTTGCCATAACACTTGTTTTAGGTAAAGGTTTTTGGCAAGTGTTTATTGCCGTTGGTTTAACTATGTGGGTAAATGTAGCAAGATTGGTTCGCGGGCAGGTAATGCAGGTTAAAACATTAGAGTTTATAGAAGCAACCCATGCTTTAGGATATTCAAATGCAAGAATAATTATTAAACATATTTTACCTAATATTCTTGGTCCTGTAATGGTGATAGCAGCAAGTAATTTTGCAAGTGCCATTGTAATTGAAGCCGGGCTTAGTTTTTTAGGAATTGGCGTGCAACCGCCCCAACCAAGTTGGGGATTAATGATTAAAGAAAATTATAATTTTATTATTACCAACAATCCCATGTTGGCATTAACACCGGGCATTGCCATAATGTTGTTAGTATTGGCTTTTAATTTATTAGGAAATGGTTTGCGAGATGCTTTGAATGTAAAAAGTAAATTGTAGTTTTTATTTTACAATATCATTCTGTTGGTATTGTTCTAATTTATATTTTTCAATTAGAATAAAGGTTATACCTAAGCAAAGCCAAAACAAACTACCTATTTTATCAGTTTCAATTAAATCACTTAAAAAAATTAATACACCAATCATTACTAACACTATACTTGTTGCTAAAGCAATTTGCTTATAAAAAACAGCTTCAATAGAATGATAAAGATTTTGCAATTCAATTAACGTTGCAAAAAATAAAATAACAAATAACAACAATCCAATTAAGCCTTGTTCTAATCCTATTAATAAAAAATAGTTGTGTACCGATGAATGATCTTTATTGTTACTAACCCATGTTTTAAAAATACTTTCTGTATAATTTTTATAATTATCATAAAAGCAATTAGGCCCAAAACCTATAACAGGTTTGGCTTTTATCATATTAAACGCAGCAACCCAACGATAAAATCGTTCAGCATTAGAAACATCTTTTAAAGTTATGGTTGCTTCTAAATGTTTGCTAAAATCTGTATGAAAAATAGTGGTATTATATTCAGGTGCAAATTTTAAATAATTATTATTCCAAAATAGCCACGTAAAAGAAATACAGAAAAAAAACAATATTAATGCAATAGCTATTTTTATTTTCTTATAATAAATTACACATCCTGCCAATACACCAACTACTAAAGCCGCCCATGCACCTCTTGAATACGACAATAATAATGATGCGAATAAAACAAACAATATAACTAATAAAAACTTACGATAAATGTTATTCTTTGGTGTTAATTTAAACATGGCCCACGCAATTGGAAACATACAAACCAACATGCCTGAATAATTCACATGATTACGAAAAAATGGAGATAATGTTTTCTTAATTCCTTCAAATGAAAAATCATAAAAGCTGTGCCTAACAATACTTTGCACAGCAACTGCTATCATTGGAAATAACAACAATAATGCAAATTGTTTGATTTTTTTTTCTGTTGAAAGAATTATAAAAGGAAGTATTGTAAACGGAATAATATACCAAATTTTTGCAGCCAAATATTTTAAAGAAATAATTAAATTGGTTGAGTAAATACAAGCAAACGCAATCCACAAAACATGCAATAGTAATAATAAAAAAAGTGGTTGTTGAATAATTGATTTAGGAAAAAAAAATGGCTTATAAATTATTTTTATAATAAAAAAACCGGTTAATAATATAAGCAATGGCTCATCAGGAAAATCTAAACTTAAGGTTGTAGTAACTTCCAATTCAGTTGAAAGCGGAAGCAAAAAAATCATCAACCAAAAAACAGTTTCAGTTTTTGTTATTAAAAAATTAGTAGCAATTGGAAATATTAAAAATAGAAACGGAAGGGATAATAGAAAATAATTATTGTAAATAATTGCAACACTACAACATAATAAAAGTATTGCAGAAAGTATAACCTGTTGTTGTTTATAATACCAACTAAGCATTTGTCTTTTTTCTTTCAATAATTAATGCAAGTAATATAGCAAAAACTAAAGCAATGAAAAAAACAGTAATCAGTGTTAAAAGCTTATCTGGTTTTACAACGTTGGTTGATGGAATAGATTTATCAATTATAAGTAAAGCAGGAGGTACTGTTTCTATCATTAATTGAGATTCAAGAGCTTCTTTTCTGTATTTCTGAATTTCGTCTAACAATGTTTGTCTCTTATTTAATAACAATAATTTATTATCATCAGAAGTTTGTGTTGAACGAAGAGTATCAGAAATAGTTATTATCTGTTTTTCCATTTTATCAATAGAAATAATTAAATGATCATGTATTAATTCATAATTTTTCTTCCAAACATCTTCTTGTAAATATTGAATTAAGGCAGTGGTTCTGTTGGCAAGTTTTGCAGCAAAAGCAGCATCAGTAGCATATACAACAACTTTTAATAAATTGATTTCGCTTTTTGTTATTTTTAAATCATCTTGTAAAGCCAATAATGCTTTTCTTCTTTTTATTTCTAAAGTTTTTCCTTCAATATTATAATAATTAATCAAATTAAATTCATCAACCAATTGATAATATATTATATCAAGTTTTGATAAGTTATATACTACATCTAAATCATCTCCATTTCCTAAAATAGAATATAGGTTTTGAATATTGCTGTTAAATAGTTTTGCTTTATCGGCCATTAACGGATTTTGAACAATTGAAACACATTGAGCTTTGTATTTTTTAGGAATTATAAATAAGGTTATAGTTGCAGTTGCTAATGCAAGCAATACAATGATGGTTATTGTTTTCCATTTATTTTTTATAGCAGCTAATATATCTGTAAGATTAAAAATTTTTTCTTGCATAAAAATAAAAATACGAGTTATAATTAATGTAAAACCTGAACATTTCTGTTAAGGCTTTCTTCTAATGAAATAAAAGTTTCGGTGCGTTCAATGCCTTTAATATTTTGTAATTTATCGTGTAACACTAATTTCAATTGCTGAATATCTTTACAAATAATTTCTGCAAATATGCTGTAATTACCTGTTGTATAATTTAGCCTTACAATCTCCGAAATTTTTTTCAGTTCTTTCGCAACATTATCGTACAAAGAACTTTTTTCAAGATAAATTCCAATGAATGCAATTACATCGTAACCCATTGCTTTAAAATCAACCGAAAGTTTTTTTCCTTTTATTAATTTTTGATCTTCCAGTTTTTTCATCCGCACATGAATGGTTCCGCCAGATACAAATAGTTTTTTTCCCAAATCGGCGTAAGAAATATCCGCATTTTCCATCATAGCCTGTATTATTTGCAAATCAAGTTTGTCAATATTTAAAGAAGTAGTCATTTTAAAGAATATTTTTTGATAATTTTCAATAAAAATAGGTTATTAGTAAATAATTTCAATATTTATAAAAAAATGTTTGAAAAATATTCATAAATAAAATAAAGTTGTTGTAATCTTGTGTTACAAAAGCGAATAGCTCTTAATACTGTGGGGTGATGAAATTTTTGGCAGACATGCCCTCTCGTCTCGGGGGTGAAGGTTACAGGATAAACGCGTTGTAGAGCCGACTTCTACCATTGGTAAGGCCGACCAGGGTTGACCACTAAACTTTGCAATGCAGCTAACTTCTTCGTGTAGGTTCGACTCCTACCCCTACAGCAGATTTTTTCTCAGTGTTTTGCTTGCCTTTAAGGTGTATACTTTAGAGGCATTTTTATTTTTTTTAGTACTTTAAATGCAATGGAATTTGTTGCAGATATTTAATTTTTTTCAAATCAACCGTATCCATTTTAGGATAATAAATTGCTGCAAAAGTTGCAAAGCGATAAGGGTTATTTGTTTTTAAACCAACCCTATAACCATGATCTCCTGAAATAATGATGGTTTTGTGTTGCCAATCTTTAATAGAATCTAAAAACTTTAAAACCACTTTATTAGCATAAGCTAAATAATTACAATATAAGCTATCGATATTTTTTTTATTTGAGATATTATCATTATATACTCTTTCAATATTATTTCCTAAAGAATCTTTAAAGAAAGGTGGGTGAGGCATTAAAGCATGAACCCAAAAAAAACGTTTTTGATTTTGCTGGGTATTTATTTTTTTAAGTGCCGCTGGGACTATTTGGGTGTTGTATGAATTAATTTGATAATTAAATAATTTCATCTGAATAATAGAAATTAGCGAATTAAAAAATATTTGCTCTTTGTAGTTTTTGGGAAAAACGGGGTTAAAATTAGACTCCACTTCAGATTTAATAGGGAAACCTAAGAACTCATAATTTATAAAATTATAGTTCTGTTTTTTTAACTCATTATAGTAAATATTGTTTATTAAAGCATTTCGAGCATAGCCAAAAGTTGAATGTAATATTGAGTCATCCAAATTAAAGATGGAATTAATTGAAAATAATGTTAGATCAAATCTAGAAGGCATTGAGTCAACAGTATAAAAGCCTTTATTTTTTAGCACTTCAGGAAAACTGTTGTGAAAATGCAATTGATTGCTTAAATAAGAGGTAGAAGCATACTCATCTAAAAGAATCCAAATAATATCATCCGGTTTTTCAGATTTGACTAACTGAATATTTTTACTTTGATTAATACTTAAATGTTGCCATTCTTTTCTTTCAACAATAAATCCATTAATAATATTTGTTACAATAACAATAATTAAAAAGATATTAAGCCCTATTTCAAATTTTATTCCCTTAAAAAATTTTATTTTAATAATAAATAATAATAAACATGTTAAAGGGTATAAAATAATAACATATCGAAACCTATCTAACCTTATTAATTTTATAATAGAAAAGAAGAGAGTCGCTATTTCCTGAGCAAAAAGAGAGAACAACATTAAACAAAATACCCAATAATGTATATGTTTAACTTTCTTAAATAAAAACAGTAATAGAAAAACTACTATCAAATATCCTACTAACACTGCACTAAAAATAAGTATATCAAATGCCTTAGGAAATTGCATAGTACGATACACAATAAAAAAAACACCTAACAAATAAACATATATTGGTTTTGCCAGAATATTCTTTATTTTTTTCTGCATAAGAACAATTTTCTTGTTGAGGTGTTAAGACTTATTTCTTCTATAAACTCGAAATATATTGAGAATTGTTTTTTAAAATTTTCTTCGGTATAATCGATAAAAATATCTTCCCGATTAGTAAGTAGCAATTTCACTTTACTATCTTCTTTTGGTACAAATTCTATTATTAAATATTCTTCAGATATATGGGCAAAAAGTTTTGCAACAAATTCAAATGGCAAATATTTAGTAATACATAAATGATGCAATACTGCCAATGCCAATACTATATTAACTTTTAAGCGATTTAACAAAGCTATTTTTTCTTCATTCATCCAACCCATACCTGGTGCAGGGTTAGCCATATCTTCAACGGCACAAGTAATATTTTGTAATTGTAATTCTTTACACTTAGTAAATAAATCTTCTATGCAATTAGTATCTGAATCAAAAGCATATACTTTACCGCTGTATTTTGCTGCTATAAAAGAAAAATTACCCGTATTAGCACCAATATCTGCTACAGAAACAGGGCCTATTTTTTTCAACCAATCTTCAACTACAATTTGCTTATGTTGTAGATATTCATTGCTTTCAATATTTGTTTCGTAATAATCATTCCAAACACTTTTATTTTTTTTAATTTGTAATGATTTAATATTCAATAATAAAAGTTGCAAAAGTGCAAGCGGTTTATTTTGATGATTTTTTTTAAGATTGTTTTGCGAACTTGTTTTTTCGTTTTTAAAAAAAGAATGTAAATGAATATGCCAAAAACTTAAGGAATTAAAATAGCTTTTAATGGGTAAAAGGTTAGATGCAAACTTTAAAGGCAATCCTGAAATTGCAGCTCTGTTAAGTTTTGGCCACTCTAATCCATTATACTTTGTAAGCAACAGAGGAGCTAACATTTCTTCGCAAAATTGCCGATAAGCCTCCCATGGTTTATTAGAATCATAAAATACAAACGAACTAGTATCTAACAATATACATTGGTTACCAATAAAAGTAAAATTATATGGAGTAGCGTCTTGTACAATCATTCCATATTTTATTGCAATCAAATTAATTGAAAGTAGAGCTACGCAAGCCGCTTTCCATTGAGAGAAGCACCACTCATAAGGGTAATTAACAAAACCTATTTGTTCGGGTACAATTACTTTATAAATATTTTCTCCACTAAAATATTTGGTTTCTTCTGCTGAAAGTTCTGTATGGTTTATGATTAAGTTTTTAGATACCAATTCCGCATACAAACCACTATTCATCAAACAATTATATTGTTTTTCATAGCCGTTTAGTAAACAACGATAAAAAAGGTTACCTTGTTTAAAAACAAAGGCTTTATCGTCTTTATAAGATATGGATTGACGAATCATATTAATTCATCCGTAGTTGGGTCATCTTCCCCATTTCTGGTTAATTTTCTTTTAAGGTAAACTTTAATTTTCTTGAAAAATAACAAAGTGGTTACTGCTCCTGAAATAATTGCCTGAAATAATAGGCTACCAGCTCCCGGATCTATATAATTTAGTATGTGCATAATAGTGTACAATACTGACTATTTTCAAAATTAAAAGTTTAATCTTATTTAAAAGAGATTAAAATAAAATTATTTTTGCCGCCTATGGGTCATAAAAAATTAATTCGTTTTCAAGCAATAAAATCTTTCAATAACGTATTAGAATTTCCTGAAGCTATTGCCGGCAACTGGCATCAGCACTTTAAAAACAATAATCCAATTGTTTTAGAATTAGCTTGCGGCAAAGGAGAATATACAATTGGTTTGGCAAGAATGTTTCCCAATAAAAATTTTATTGGAGTAGATATAAAAGGCAATAGAATTTGGAAAGGTGCAGCCACTGCTTTACAAGATAACCTAACAAATGTTGCTTTCTTAAGAACACAAATTGATTTTATTGATACTTACTTTTTAAAAGAAGAAATAAGTGAAATTTGGATAACTTTTCCCGATCCGCAACTACGTTTATCAAAAGCAAAAAAAAGATTAACGCATCCAAAATTTCTACGCCTATATCAACACATATTAAAACAAGATGGTTTAATACATTTAAAAACCGATAGCCCCGATTTATATAATTTTACCAAAACTGTTATTAATTTATTTGAATTAGAATTACTGGTAGATTATAACGATACTTATAAACAACCAAACATAGCAAAAGAGTTATACATTAAAACACATTACGAAGGTTTAGATATTGCACAAAGTAACCGAATTCATTACCTTCAATTTAAACTAAACAAATTGTTAGCTATTGAAGAAGATATTGTTTTAAAAGAAATATTGAATGAACAAAACATTAATTGAAGGAATTGATTTTTATTATGATGAAAACAATTATGTTGTTTTTACTGAAAAATATCATATAGAAAAAGGCTACTGTTGCGGGTTGGGTTGCAAACATTGTACTTATAAATACGAAAATGTACCCGAACCCAAAAGAAGTGAATTATTAAAAAACATACCAATACCCTCATCTAATAATTAAATCTTTGCCAACTAAAAAAGCATTAAAGAAAAATATTATAAACAAAGAAACTACAAAAAAGTTTTCTTTTTTTGATGATGTGTATGATGTAGTAAGGCAAATACCAAAAGGTAAAGCAACATCATACGGAGCAATTGCAAACTATTTAGGAACAAAACTTAGTGCAAGAATGGTAGGTTGGGCAATGAATGCTGCACATAATGCAAAACCAAAAGTACCGGCACAACGGGTTGTAAACAGAAATGGTATGCTCACAGGAAAACATCATTTCAGCACACCAACAAAAATGGAAGAACTGTTAAAAAAAGATGGTGTAAAAGTTGAAAAAGATACAATTGTAAACTTTAAAGAAATTTATTGGGATCCTGCTATTGAGTTGGAAATTTCATAACAAAAGAAAGCTTATACTTTGTTTGTTTTATTTTATGTAACTCCACATGCTATGTTATTAATTTTTCTTTCTTAAAACGACAAATTCAAATGCAATTTGGAAAAATAATAATGGCGGCGGTTGGCTCACAAATGCAATAGTATTTTATAGTACAGCTGTTATAGCAGATATAAAAATAAGAGAATGATGATGAAGAATACTTTTTTTGATTTTATTTTTGTTTAACAAACTGCTTTTGTGTTTTATTTACTTCTATCATAGTTATTTATAATATTAGCATATTGCTGTTTTTCAATAATTTATTATAAAATATCAATGCTTTTATTTCAGGTTTAAATTTCATTATTGATAATATGGGCTAATTAGTAAATAAATAATGGGGCCGGTTACAGAAATATATAGCCACAAAGGCCATGTAATTCTTGCCAACTTTTTATGTGCATCATATTCTGCAATTAAAGCTCTATAAGCAGTAAATAAAATAAATGGAAGTATAACTGCTGCCAAAAAAATATGTGTAAACAAGATGATTAAATAAACAATTTTTATTACACCGCTTCCGCCAAATTTTGTATCGCCGGCCAATAAATGATGTATTATATAACTAATTAAAAAAATAACCGACAGTATTAAAGCTGTCGTCATTAATTTTTTATGCAATAAATATTTTCTTGTTTTAACTGCAATTAATGCAGCAACTAATACTATTGAAACTACTGAGTTAATACCTGCATTTATTGCAGCAAACACATGCACATTAAATCCTAAATTAACTTGAATTTTTACTCTGCTTAAAATAATAATAACCATAAATACAACAATAGAAAATATAGCAATAATCCACTTAGCTTTTCTATCATTTTTTTTTAGTGAGGCAGGCAACATATATTAATTAATTTTCTTTTTTAAAGGCATAAACATCATTACAACAAAAGCAATAATTATTACAGCAATTATAACCCAAAGCCATTTTAAATTTAAAATTTGAATTAATAACTCACTTTTTTGTGTTTTATCTTTTTCTAACATTAATAATCCAATATCTCTTGCTAGAACAGATAGTGAAGTTGAATCTAACCCGCTGTAGGGTTGCTCCATTCTTCCTCTTACAATATATTCCTTGTCTAACAAAACAAATCTTGAAGTATGCGGAAATTCAGGTGTAACAGGCTCTTTAGTTAGTTTATCAATTTTTAGTTCGTTAAAAATAAAATCATAAATACTATCTCTATTTCCGGTAAGCATCCACCAATTATCAGGATTTACGCCAAACTTATCAGCATAATTTTTTAATACACTTACAGAGTCATGCTCAGGATCAATTGAAAGAGAAATAAACTGAACAACAGAAGTGTCAATTTTTTGCATAGCATTTCCGCCTGTAATAAAACTTTGCTGTAGCTTAGCCATGTTTTTTGTAAGCTTAGGGCAAATGCTTCCGCATCTTGTAAAAAATAAATCAAATACAATGGCTTTACCTTTTATATCATATAAATGAACGGTATCGCCTAATTGATTAACTAAAGTAAAATTTTTGGTTTTATGCCAAATAGTATCGGTGCTTGTTCTTCCATCTTTTTGTGATGTAATTACATCGTCAATAAAATATTTTCGAGGCATAATTACTGCTTTATCACTCATAATTTTTAGTGATAAATAACCAACTATTGGAATTAGTATTGCAATTATTAAAGCCAGTATTGCTTTCTTACTCATACGATATACAATTAATTAAAAAGCCCGCTAAAGCGGGACTTTTTTTAATATAATTTTTGTTTTATTCACCCACATTATTCTAATGTTTAGCATCATCTACATGCACTTCTTTTACCTCTTTTTTAACTTCTACTTTTTGTGTACTTACTGCTTTTTTATGAGCATCATAAGTATTACGCAAATTTTTGTACGATTCACCATCACCTAAAAATGCTATAATAAACCAAATAAATAAAGTGAGAGGAACCACGATTGTCATAATCAAGTTTCTTATTTCATGTTTTAAATGCATAAAATAACCAACAATATAATATGCTTTTGCAAGCATTAAAATTATGATAGCAATTTTGGTTGAAATTTTAGCAGTAGAGCCATCAGCCATTTTCATCATTGCAAAACCCAGCGATAATTCAAGAAGGGTAAGCACAGTAAGTATAATGGTTACGTTTCTTATTTCGTGTTTATTGCCATGTTGCTCTGCGTGAGTGGTTGGTTGCATAATAAATTATAAAAAATTAGTATAAATTAAATTAAATTAAATAAAAACAAGTGAATACAAATACCCAAACTAAATCTACAAAGTGCCAATATAATCCGGCTTTTTCAATCATTAAATAATGACCGCGTTTTTCAAATACATTATTCAACGTCATAATGAGCATAATAATATTAATAATTACGCCACTAAATACGTGAAATCCATGAAAGCCTGTTATGGTAAAAAAGAAGTTGGTAAAGTTGGTTGATGATTGTGTACCATCTTCATTTAAAAACGGATTACTTCCCCACCATGCACCTTCATGGTGTAAGTGTGTCCATTCCCAAGCTTGGCAACTTAAAAAAGCCAAGCCGCCAATAATAGTTAATATTAAATTTAATACTACTTTGTTTTTCTTCATTTCTTGTCCTGCTCTAACAGCTAATACCATTGTAACAGAACTGATGATGAGGATAAACGTCATAATACTTACAAATACTAAGGGGGCAGATGTGCCTTCGCTCATTCCCGGATATGATTGGAAAACCTCATTGGGATTAGGCCACGAAGTAGAAGAAAAACGAATGGTTCCATAAGCAATAAGAAATGCACCAAATGTAAAAGCATCGCTCATTAAAAAGTACCACATCATTAATTTTCCATACTCTACATTGAAGGGGCTTCTTCCACCGCTCCACCATTTTGTAGGTACTGCCGCAGTTGTTGGTGTTGACATATTATAACTAAAGTTTCGTTTACAAATTTATTATCTACTATTTAAAAATTCTACTTTATGTAATTTTTTTTTCAGTTTATTTTATCCATGCTAAAAATATAAACAGATATATCCATAACAAATCTACAAAGTGCCAGTAGGTGGCAACAATTTCAATTGGTGCGGTATCATAGTTTATTATTTTTTTGCTAAATGCTCTAAAAAATGCTACTATTAAAGCTATCACTCCTCCTAAAACATGTAGGGTGTGTAGCCCTATAATAACTACTAAAAAAGATGCGGCTGCATTGCTACCGGCTCCTAATAATTTTATTCCGCTATTAGTTAATTCTTTAAAACCTATCCATTGTAATAAGGCGAATAAAACACCCAATAAAGCAGTAAGTGTTATTAATAATTTATATCTTTTTCTTTCTCTTGCTTTAAATGATGTTAATGCAAGATGCATGGTGATACTACTAATAATTATTACAGCTGTTGAGTAATAAAACATTTTAGGAAAACTTACATCTTCCCAAATACCTTGATTTCGTTTTACAACATAAGCACTTGTTAATGCGGCAAACATCATACAAATGCTACCCATTGCAACCCATAATGCAAATTTATGAGGATGTAATTTTTTTGGTTGGTTTGAACGCACTGCGGTCATCATCATTTATATTTTTTATTTTCTACTTTTTTAATGTGCTTTATCTGCTAATAAAGCTAATAACACTATTAACAAATAAAAATAACTGCTAAACATTAATCTTCTTGCAGCTTTTACATTCATTTCTTTATACAATCTTATACTTTGTATAACCATAAAAACATTGCAAGCTAAAACTATCCATAAACTTATAGTACCTGTTATTTTAAAATATTTTGGTAAAATACCAACAGGTATCATCAGCACACTATACATAATTGCTTGTATAGCTGAAAATTTTGTTGGTCCTTTATCGCTAGGTAGTAACTTAAATCCGGCTCTGGTATAATCTTCATGTGCTACCCATGCAATGGCCCAAAAATGTGGAAACTGCCAAAGGAACTGGATAGCAAATAGTACTAGGCCCCCTGTCCATTGTATTTCATCATGTCTAAATCCGGCAACCCATCCTATTAAACAAGGTAAAGCTCCGGGAAATGCTCCCACTAAAACTGCTATTGAATTTATCTTTTTTAATGGTGTATAGATAAACGCATATAAAAATAAACTTAATGCAGATAATAGTGCAGCACTTGTATTAAACCATGCCATTAAACCAATACCAATTGCACCGCTTATAAAAGCAAAAATATATGCTTCATTGGCACTCATTCGTCCGCTGGCAACGGGGCGTTTGGCAGTACGTTTCATTAACGCATCAGTATCTTTTTCAACTGCTTGATTTATAGCATTCGCACTACCTGTAACCAATATGCCAGCAGCAAACAAATAAATAATAGATTTTAAATCATATCCATTATTGGGTACTAACAAAAAACATATTACACAAGAAAATACAACAGTAAAAGTTAAAGTAAACTTGGTAAGTTCTTTATAATCTTTCAGTTTAGTTGTAATTGAATGTGGTGTTTTATTATCCTGCATTTGTTTTTTAAAACAATGCTCCCGAAATTTTTCGAGAGCATATAAGTTATTTAAAAATTGGGTGTATCAAAGAGCTCTTTTATTACACCAATGTGTAATTTTTAATGATGGCTTTCATTTGCTCCCACCGGTTCTGTTTGTGGGATAAATTCTCTATCATCTTTACCGTAATCGTATGCCCAACGATGTACTTCAGGAATTTCACCTGGCCAGTTTCCATGGCCTGGGTTAATAGGTGTTGTCCATTCTAATGTATTGGCACCCCAAGGATTTGTATTGGTTACTTTTCTTCCTTTAAAAATTGAATAGAAGAAATTAAATAAGAATAAAAACTGAGTTGCAAAAACAATTATAACTACTGTACTGATGAATCTGTTTAATTCTGCAAATTGTTTGAAACTTTCCCAAATGCTGTAATCGTAATAACGGCGAGGCATACCGGCCAAACCTTCATAGTGCATTGGCCAGAAAATTAAGTAGGCTCCAATCATTGTAACCCAAAAATGTATATATGCTAATGTGTTGTTTAATTGTCTTCCGTACATTTTAGGATACCAATGGTACACTCCTGCAAACATTCCGAAGAAGCTTGCTACACCCATTACTAAGTGAAAGTGTGCAATATTGAAATAGGTATCATGTAAGTGAATATCTAATGCAGAGTTTCCTAACCAAATTCCTGTTAAACCACCTGAAATAAATAAACTTACAAATCCAATTGCAAACATCATTCCGGGTGTAAAGCGAATATTCCCTCGCCAAAGTGTGGTTAGCCAATTAAATACTTTAATAGCCGACGGTACTGCAATTAATAAAGTAAATAACACGAATATTGAACCAAGAAATGGATTTAATCCGGTAACAAACATGTGATGTGCCCATACAATTAATGCTAAACACGTAATGGCAAATAAAGAGCCGACCATTGCTATATAACCAAAGATGGGTTTACGTGAATTAATAGATAATATTTCACTTACCATACCCATTGCAGGAAGCATTACAATATATACTTCGGGGTGGGCTAAGAACCAAAATAAATGTTGATATAAAATTGCACTACCTCCTTCATTTGGTAATACAGTGCCATTTACATATAAGTCTGATAAATAAAAACTTGTTCCAAAGTTTCTATCAAAAATTAATAATATAAATCCTGAAAATAATACAGGGAAAGTTAGTATGCCTAATATAGCAGTGAAAAATAAAGCCCAAATAGTTAATGGCAATCTTGTCATGCTCATCCCTTTTGTACGCATGTTTAAAACAGTGGCTACATAGTTTAAACCACCTAATAAAGTAGATACTACGAATAGTGCCATTGATATTAACCATAAGTCCATACCCGTTTTAGAGCCCGGTGATGCTTGCCCCAATGCACTTAATGGCGGATAGGCGGTCCAGCCTCCGCTAAATGGACCTGTTTCAACAAATAAAGATGAAAACATTACACAACTTGCTGCAAAGAAAAACCAATAAGAAAGCATATTCATAAATGGAGATGCCATATCTCTTGCACCAATTTGTAATGGAATTAAAAAGTTTGCAAATGTTCCACTTAAGCCTGCCGTTAATACAAAGAATATTAATACTGTTCCATGTGTAGTAACAAGTGCGTAATAGGCTTGTGCTGTAATTCTACCATCTTCAACCCAAAATTTTCCTAATAAATCTTGTAACCAAGGAAATTTTGAATCGGGGTACCCTAATTGCAATCTAAATAATACACTTAGCAAACCTCCTATTAATGCCCAAATCATTCCTGTAATAAGGAATTGTTTTGAAATCATTTTATGATCTTGGCTGAAAACATATTTTGTAATAAATGTTTCATGATGATGGTGGTCATGTGCATGATCATCATGTACTGCATAAGAAGAGGGTGTGTGTAAAACAGCTTCGTTACTCATATCAAATCTTTAAATATATTTAGTAACTAATTTTTAATTAGTTGAAATTTTTATTTTGGAGTTACAGTTGTAGCTGTAACGGTTGAATCTTTTTTATTGGCGGGGTCTTTATCAGGAAAAGCCGCTAAATATTTTGGTTTTTGTTTAATCATCCACATATCAAATTCTTCCTGTGTTACTACTTCAATTACGCCACGCATTGAGTAGTGACCATTTCCGCACATTTGATCGCAACTTATTTCGTATTGAAAATTTGGATTGCCGGTTTTTTCCTGCATTTCTTTTGTGGTAAATTTTGGTGTAAACCACATAGTGGTAGGAATGCCGGGAACGGCATCCATTTTCAATCTAAATTGAGCGATACCAACATCATGTATCACATCTCTTGAGCCTATAATTAATTTTACAGGTTTGTTTTTTACAACGTACACTGTTGATTCTGTAATAATATCATCATGTGTTGCGGGGTCATCTTTTAAATTCATTTCAGCATTATCTTTCCATATAAGTCCTAATGAATTATCGGCTCCATCAATTAATTTATAATATTTTTTACCGAATGTTTTGTCTTTGCCCGGATAGCGAAATATCCAACCAAATTGTTTTCCGGTAATTTCTATTTTCATAGCATTATCAGGAGCATCTCCGGTAAAATAAAACCAGTTACGTAATCCAATGATAATTAATATGGTTAATGTTATTGCAGGAACAACTGTCCACAATACTTCTAATTTATTGTTGTGAGGGAAATAGTATACTTTTCTGTTTTCTTTTTCTTGATAACGAAATACAAACCAAAACAATAAAATTTGAGTAATAAGAAATACAGAGCCTGTAATAATAATGGTTACCCATAACATGCTATCTACTCTTTCACCTTGTACACTTGCAGATTCAAGGGGTAATAATGTTTTATTATAAAGCAAATGGTTGCAATACCAAACGCCAAATAAGCCTAAAATCATAAAGCCAAGCATTAAAAATGCATTTACTTTATTGGTTTGCTTTCTGCTTTGTTCTTCTCCTTTTAAAACAGATACATATTCTGCTGCCTTTGAAATTTGAAAAATTACAAGGAAGAATAATGCTACTACTGCTATCACTAAATAAGTGGTCGTCGTCATGGTACTATAACTATTTTCTTTTTTTCAATTTACTTATGCAATGTAAAACTATTATGTATGATGTATAATACTTTCTTTTAAGAATGGATCATACGTTGATACTAATGGTTTTTTTGCTAATGCTTTAGCTACAAATAATATCATTAAGCCAACAAATAAACTTAATATTCCAAAGTCTAACCAACCTAATGTTACATGATCTTTACTAATGCTTCCCATTACTTCTAAATAAAAATCTATCCAATGCCCAAATAATATTAATACTGCCATAAAGGTCATTAATGTATAGTTTCTTTTTACAGAACGTTTCATTAAAATTAATATTGGACAAACAAAGTTGATAATTAAGTTTAGGAAGAAGATACCTTTATACGGACCTTGCACTCTATGTTTGAAGTAGATGGTTTCTTCGGGTTGATTGCTATACCAAATTAACATGTATTGTGCAAACCATAAATAAGCCCAAAAGATAGAGAATGCAAAGATGTATTTACCTAAATCGTGTAAATGTTCTTGATTAGTATATTCTAAATATCCTTTATTTTTTAAATAGATAACCCAAAGTGTAATTAAGCTTATAGCACTTACAAATGTGCTTGCAAAGTTGTACCAACTATACATGGTACTGTACCAATGTGCATCTAAACTCATTAACCAAAACCAATGTATTGTTGATCCTACGGTTAAACCAAACCATACTACAAATAATGATGCAGTTACTGTGTTTTTCCAGATATAAATTTTACCTGATGCGTTATCCATTGCTGCTCCATCTGCTTCACTGCTTAGTTTACGCATTCTATAGCCTAATAAACTCCACAAGCCAAGTGTTAGTACTGTCCAAATAACAAAGAATTTTGCATTTAAAAATCCAGATTTTCCTTTTAAAATTTCATCTCTTTCAACTGCTTTCGTATCTAACCAATGATAGATATGATGGTTTCCTGTAAAAACAATATATAATAAAAGAACTAAGGTTATTGAACCAAAAATGGGAACCAAAGTAGATATTGCTTCGGGTATGCGACGAAATACTTGTTGCCAACCACTCCATGCTAGTGTATGTACACATATAAAAAACATAGCAGCATTACATACTAAAGTCCAGAAAATGGTATTGTACATTATTATACCAATAAATTGAGCTTGTTCTTCTTCTGTGCCTCTTCCTTTTGTAATTAAACCTACAATAAATGCAAGCAAACCAAAACCAATTAAGGCATAAGCCCATGTTTTTAGTTTAGAAGGAATTTCAAATTGTTCTTTAATAGATGATGCCATTGTTTTCTTTTTTTCAAAACCTGAGCTTGTCGAAGGCTCATTTATTTTTTAGTCATGTTTCGACTTGGCTTAACATGACAGTTAAATTTATTTTGCGGCTGTTGCAGATTTTGCTTCAGCTTGTTTTTCTTTTATATATTTAATAACCATCCAACGTTGTTTACGGTTTAATTGAGATGCATAACTTCCCATCATATTTTTACCGTAAGTTACAGAATAAAACATTTGTCCATCGGGCATTACACTAACAATAGGATCTGCAATAAAATTTTTAGGTGCTGCCGGAAATGGGCCACTTCCATCTTTCCATAATGGGCCGTTGCCATCTAAATTTTTTCCATGGCAAATTCCACAATAAATTAAATACAATCTTTCTGCTTCAGCCAAATCTTTTTTATTTAAAGAATCTATAGGGTTTTTTACTGCTTTTGAGGCAACATAATTTGTAGTATCGCCAGTTGCATCTTTAGTAAGTGTGAAAGGCATTTCTTCGCCACGTGCTATTGTACCAGAAACAGGCATGTTGTTATAAAAAATACCGGAATCTTTTAAATTACTATGACTTGCATACGTTTCATAAGCTCTGCTATATGCCATATCGGGCATATACACATTATTTGGATGGCGTTTTATATTGCTGCAACTTACAATAATTGTACTTGCTGCTAAAATTGCTATGATTGATAATTTCTTCATCGTCTTTTTCGTTTTTTAAACGCTATATCTTTTTTTAAGCTGCTACTGTTTTTGATTCAAAAGGCATTTCATTTTTATCGTATCTACCAAACCACCATCCTTCTTCAGCTACTTGAACATTTACTTCAACTGCACCTGCATTTTTTACAAATGCTTGTAAATCTTCTGTGTTTGTTTTTTCAGTGCATTCAATTGCCATTACAAATAAATCGTCTGTAGCTCTTGGATGAAAATGATGTTTTTTAACAAATGGTGCTAACTGGCATAAATAACAGAATGTATATACCATACCTACTGCTGCAAATAATACCGTTAATTCAAATGTAATTGGAATCCATGCAGGTAATGAAAAGTGTGGTTTACCACCAATGTTTAAAGGCCAATCTTTTGCAAGAATCCAACTCATACCAGATAAGGCAGTAGTTGTTCCGGTTATTCCGTAAATGAATCCGGCAGTGTGTATGCTTGTTTCTCTCATTCCTAATGCATGGTCTAATCCATGAACCGGAAATGGAGTGTACACATCTTTTATTTTATATCCGGCAGTGCGTATTTTTTTTACTGCTGAAAATAATACTGTTTCTTCATCAAAACAACCTACTACAAATTTCTTTTTTGCCATATATATAAGCGTTTAGCTTAATTAAGTTTATTAATGAGCGTATTCGTGTGCAAACTCTGCTGCACTTTGTTTTTCAATATTATCAACGGTTTCTTTAAAGCTTTCTCCACTTGTTTTTAGTACGTGTTTAATTTCTGCAATTGCAATTACAGGGAAGTATTTTGCAAACAAAAAGAAACAAGTAAAGAATAGTCCAAATGTTCCTAAGTAGAATCCTATTTCCCAAATACTTGGGCTGTAATAAACTGTCCAGCTACTCGGTAAATAGTCTCTGTATATTGATGTTACAATAATTACAAATCTTTCAAACCACATACCTATGTTTACTATTACGCTCATAAAGAAAGTAACAAATAGGTTTCTTCTCATTTTTCTAAACCAGAATATTTGCGGAGATAATACATTACAAGTCATCATTCCCCAATAAGCCCATCCGTAAGGGCTAAAGAAGTTGGCACGGCTGTAAAAGAATGCATAACCTTCATATTTATTTTGGCTATAAAATGCCATGAATAATTCGGTAAGATAAGCACAACCTACTATTGATCCGGTAAGTACTATTACTTTATTCATTGCTTCTATATGTCCTATGGTAATGTAATCTTCCATGGCAAATACTTTTCTTACAATTACTAAGAGTGTTTGTACCATGGCAAATCCTGAAAAAATTGCTCCTGCTACAAAGTAAGGAGGGAAGATTGTTGTATGCCATCCTGGAATTACAGAGGTTGCAAAGTCGAACGATACAATAGTGTGTACTGATAATACTAAGGGTGCAGATAAACCTGCTAATACTAATGATAAACTTTCATGTCTTTGCCAATGTTTGGTTGAACCGTTCCATCCAAAAGAGGCAACACCATATAAATATTTCCGTAGTTTAGTTTTAGCTCTATCTCTTACTGTTGCTAAATCCGGTAATAAACCTGAATACCAAAATAATAATGATACGGTGAAATATGTTGAGATTGCAAATACATCCCACAATAAAGGAGAGTTAAAGTTTACCCATAATGGTCCGCGAGTATTTGGATAAGGCAATACAAAGAAACCCATCCATACACGGCCCATGTGCCATATAGGGAACTGACCTGCACACATTACCGCAAAAATAGTCATTGCTTCTGCAGCACGGTTTACACCTGTTCTCCATCCTTGGCGGAATAATAATAAGATAGCAGAAATTAAAGTACCCGCATGACCAATACCTACCCACCAAACGAAGTTGGTAATATCCCAACCCCAACCAACTGTTTTATTTAGGTTCCACTGCCCAATACCGTAAGTTACATCTCTGTAAACTGAGTAAACACCAAATAGTAATAAAGCAACGGCAATATAAAAACCAATATACCAAAGCTTGCTTGGTTTTGCTTCAATAGGGCGAACAATGTCTTCTGTTACATCGTGATACGTTTTTCTTCCGTTCACTAATGGTTCCCTTAACTGGCTTTCGTACTTTAAATGCATATTTTTAAGCTTTTAGCAGCAATATTATTGCTAACTAATTCTGGTTTATTAAGTAACTATTTATTTTTATCTCAACTAAATTATGCGTGTTCTTTTTCTTCTTTCTTAGCTTCTTCATGCTCTTCATCTATATGTCTTACTTTGGCTAAGTAGTTTACATTAGGCAATATGTGCAATTGCTCTAATGAGTAGAAAGTGCGTAATTTATTATCTTGCCTTGTAATGCTTATAGCACTATGAGCATCATTTACATTACCAAATACAATTGCATTGGTAGGACAAGCTTGTTGGCAAGCTGTTTTAACATCCCACTCATTATTTTCACCGCTCTTTAATGGTCTGCTTTCTTTTTTAGCTTTTAATTTACCTTCTTGTAAACGTTGAACGCAGAATGAACATTTTTCAATTACACCACGAGAACGAACTGTAACATCTGGATTTAATACCATTCTTGTTAAATCATCGTTCATATTCATTACTACATCATTCAATACCTCACGTTGGTTATCAGGGAAGCTGTCTGCACCTGTGTAATCTGCCCAGTTAAAACGACGAACTTTGTACGGGCAGTTATTAGCACAATATCTTGTACCAATACAACGGTTATATGTCATTTGGTTTAAACCTTCGCTGCTGTGATTGGTTGCAGCAACCGGACAAACGTTTTCGCAAGGTGCATTATCGCAATGCTGACACATCATTGGTTGGAAAACCACATTTGGATTATTCATGTCTCCGCTATAATAACGGTCTATTCTTAACCAATGCATATCATGAAAACGCAATACTTCAGGTTTGCCAACAACAGGAACGTTATTTTCTGCATGGCAGGCTATAACGCAAGCAGAACAACCAGTACAAGTATTTAAATCAATACTCATTCCCCATTTAATACCCGGTTTGTCGTAATAGGGATAAATGGTTCCTTCTTTCTCAAATTTTTCTAATCCACCGTATGGTGCTAATTCTTTTTCTCTATCTTCAATTATATCGTTGGGATGTGCTTTAAATTCATCTAAGGTTAACTCTTTCATCACCTCAGTACGTTTCCCTTGTTTAGTATCGTATATATTGTGTGTTTGAGTTAATGCTACTTTATAGGTATCGCTGGTTAATTCTAATTGTACATCATCTGTAAACCAACTAACGGTATTGTTTTTTAATGAAGTGAAAACAAAAGCATCTTTACCTGCATCAACAGTTGCTTTTCCTAATTTTTCTGTTCTTCCGTAACCTAATGCTATACCAACCGTATTTTCTTCAGTGCCTGGTATAATTAAAGCAGGTAATGAAATTGATTTACCGCCTGCAGTAAGTTTTACAACTTTTTTTGGAGGATTTACTTCATAAGCATCTGCTTGTCCATTATTGGTTAAATCAATCTTTAATAAATCTTTTGCCAATTTAGGAGAAACAATAATGTAGTTATCCCAAGTTGCTCTTGTTACAGGATCGGGTAATTCTTGTAACCATGGGTTTGATGCCCCGGTTGTTGCACCAACCGATACTTTTTGATATAAAGAAAGTTCGTATTTACCTTTTCCTTTTGTATTGGCTGCACTATTTGACGCATTGGCTATTGCACTGCTGTTAAATGAAGCTGTACCTAATGTTTCTGTTGCAGGAGTATTAATTACACCATCTTGCAATGCTTTTGTCCAATTGCTTTCTCCACCCAATTTAGTACTCCAATAGTTTTTTAAGAATGCGGCGTAATCAGTTGTAGCCCCACTCCATTTTAATAAACTATCTTGCCATTGGCGTGTTTTAAATAATGGATTGATAGTTGGTTGCATGAATGAGAAATTAGCTGTTTTAATTTCAGCATCGCCCCAACTTTCTAAATAATGGTGAGAAGGAATTACATATTTACACAACTGTGTGGTTTCATCATTGACACTTGAAAAACTTACAGCAGTTTTTACTTTTGCTAATCCGCTTTTAAATTTATCAGAAGCAACCCAAGTATGTGCAGGGTTTGCACCATAAATAAATAAGTTAGATATTGAGCCTGCATTTAGTTCATCAACTAGCTTTGTAAAATCTGCATCTATTCCTTGATAGTTAGTATATAATGAAGACCAATCTATTGTTTTACCATTGGCTCCAACAGCTTCATTAATGGCATTTACTACAATTTGAATATCAGTATCATTGCTACCACAAACTACTAAAGCCTCTCCTTTATGGGCAAGTAATGTTTTTGCTGTTTTTTCAATGCCTTTTTTAATTTCAGCATCTGAAAAGTTTACAGAGCCTCCGTTTAGTGCACTTAATAATGCAGCAGCAATACTTCCTAATTGAGAGGGTTTATGTAAAATTCTCTCATCGGCATTAGAACCCGTCATACTTGCAACACTTTCAAAATGAATGTGTTTGCTCATTTCGGGCTTTTTTTCATTTATTTTTTTACCTTCTGCATATTGTTTAGCAAATTCTGCAGGGCTAATCCATGTTCCTAAAAAATCGGCTCCTAAACTTACAATTACTTTGGCTTTATCAAATCTATAAGAAGGAATTACTTGTTTACCATAAGTGGTTGCATTGGCTTGTAATATTCCGCTGTAACTTACTCCATCGTAAACAACATGTTTACTTCCCGGATGTTTTGCTATGAATTGATTGATGGTTTCTTTTGTTGAAGGAGAAACGATGGATGATGTAAGAATAACTACCGCTCCGGTTCCTACCGCATCTCCAACAGCTTTATCAAATGCTTCAAAAGTTACTTCTTTTCCGTTAATAGTTGGGAAACGAAGACGTGCGGTATTATATAAATCTAAAATTGAAGCTTGTGCTCTTGCAGTAGTACCACCTTTTGTAAGGGCACTTAAATCATTTCCTTCTATTTTAATAGGTCTGCCATCGCGTACTTTAGCTAAAATACTTACTACATCTCCATCTTGCACATAAGTAGTAGCGTAATAGTTTGCTATACCGGGAACAATATCTTCCGGTTTATTGGCAAAAGGAATTGATTTTGTTACAGGTGTTTCACAACTGGCAGCTAATGTTGCCGCTGCAGTACTAAAACCTAAATATTTTAAGAAATCTCTACGTGGAGTTTTAGCATCTAATAACCCTTTGCTATTATCCTCAAATGGGAGCATTTCATTAAACTCATCTTTAGCTGTTTGTTGATACGCTTCAGAATTATTCAATTCTCCAAAACTTTGCCAATACTTTTTATCGCTCATATTGTATGATAGTTAATTGTAAAACAAAATGCTTTACAATGTTCAACTTAAAATTAATAGTGACATTTTTGACACTCAGTTCCGCCAATTTTTTCTACAGTAATTCCTTTCGTGCTATCTATTTTTCCGTTCTTTAAGTCTTCATGATATTTTTCATATATACTGTAAAATCCATTGTCTTTAAAGTTTACCTGAGTGGTACGGTGGCAATTGATACACCATCCCATACTTAAATCTGCAAATTGTTTAACTTCTCCCATGGCAGTAACTTCTCCATGGCAAGTTTGGCATTCAACTTTCCCGGCAACTACGTGTTGTGAGTGGTTGAAATACACATGGTCGGGTAAATTATGAATACGTACCCATTCAATAGGTTCTGCTTTAGATGCATCCCAAGGTTGTCCGGGTGTATAATGTGCTTTTTTGTATAATTTTTGAATTTCTGCTGTACCGTTAATTTCTTTTCCGTCATCACTTAATATTGGTTCGCCTTTATATTCATTAATTGCTAAATGGCAATTCATACAAATGTTTACAGAAGGAATAGTTGCTTGTTTGCCTTGATAAACACCAATATGACAATATTGGCAGTTAATTTGGTTTACACCTGCGTGTACTTTATGAGAGTAGTAAATAGGTTGTTCGGGTTGATAATCTTTTTGCCTACCTAAGCCAATAGCTCCTTTGGTTGTATAATAACCTCCAACCATGAAAAGAATAATAGTAACAAAAGCAATATAAGTTTTGTTTCTCCAAAAAGCAACAGGCTCGGCAGCAACAACACCATCTTTATCGTCGGTAAGTTTTTTAAGATTGCTATTTACTTGCATTAATGTAAATGCAACCACAGCTAATATTAAAGTTATAATACCAAATAAAAGAGAGTTATCTTTTCCTTCGCCTTCTGCGGCACCGCTATTTGTTGTTACAACGGCTGCGGGTGGTGTCCATTTTTTAATGTAGTCTAAAATAGCATCAACTTGTTTTTCATCTAGTGTTCCGGCAAAAGCAGTCATTTGCAATTTACCATATTCATTAAACAAGTTTGTAGCGTAGGGATCGCCTTTTTTCAAATAGTTTCCACTATTTAAAACCCATTCGTGCAAGTTTTTTCTGTTGCCCTTCCATCTATCTTCAACGCCTAATAGGGCAGGCCCTGTAAGTTTTGCATCCATTTTGTGGCAAGAGGCACAGTTGGCATTAAACAAAGCTTTACCATCTTGGGCTTTAGCCGAGTTGGATACTAATAAACCGAATAAAATAAATATTCCTGCTAGGAAAAATTTACATGTATTTCTAAGGAATGTCATATTCACAATCTGTTGGTTCTGGTGTGGAAAAAAGTCCTTATGTGGCGACAAAAATATGACACTCACTTGACAAATGCACATTGTTTTTAAAAATTTTTTTTGCCTTATGCAGCTTGCATTTCAACATATTTATGATTTTTTTTTTTAATATTTGCAATTTTCTTTTAGTGTAAATAACAAGTAATTACTAATTATTATAACACTCAAAATAGTCAAAAAAATACTGCATTTTTGAGCCATGTTTAAACGTTTAAAAGAAAAATGGAATGTAAGCTGGTTGCAATTCACACTTATTTTTTGCACTTATGCTTTAGGAGGTAGTAGCTGTGCCAGATTGGGCACTTACTTACTAAGCTTACTTAATCTTGATAAAAGTTTGGTTTACTATATTATATATATACCACTTATTACTTTATTATGGCCTATTTGTGTTATACTAATAAGTATTCCTTTAGGCCAGTTTTTTTTCTTTAAAAATTATTTAACCAGAATTTGGAAGAAATTGAAAAAATAAAAATGGAAACTGAAAGTAATAAACACAATCAAACAGTAAATAGTAATCATCGATTAGCCATTTTTGCTTCGGGGGCCGGAAGTAATGCTGCAAAAATTATTGATTATTTTAAACATAATACCCATATTACAATTGCTTTAATTGTTTCAAATAAAAAAGAAGCAGGTGTTTTAAAAATTGCAGAACAAAACAATATTCCTGTATTAATTATAGAGAAGGAACAATTTTTTAAAGGAGATGCATATATTAATGCTTTAAATAAATCTACCATAACATTTATTGTATTAGCGGGCTTTTTATGGAAAGTGCCTCAACAATTAATTACTTCATTTTTTAATAAAATTATTAATATACATCCGGCATTATTACCAAAGTATGGCGGCAAAGGGATGTATGGCAATTTTGTACACGAAGCAGTTATTCAGAATAAAGAAAAAGAAAGTGGAATTACTATTCATTTTGTCAACGAAAAGTATGATGATGGCAAACATATTTTTCAAACAACATGCAATGTTGATGAAAATGATACACCCGAAACTTTAGCAAAAAAGATTCAATTATTAGAACACCAACACTTTCCTGAACAGATAGAAAAAATACTTACAAATAATTTGTAATTTCATTTTTTAAGTTTTGTAATGAAAGTTTTTAGTGCACAGCAAATACATGCTTGGGATGAATTTACTATACATCACGAACCCATTTCTTCTATAAATTTAATGGAACGTGCTGCAACAAAATGTGTAGATTGGCTACTGCATAACAATTACACAAAAAATAATATAAAAATTTTTTGTGGTAAAGGAAATAATGGCGGAGACGGCTTGGCAATTGCCAGAATACTGCTACTAAGAGAAGTTACCGTAACAGTTTACATTCTTGAATTAGGAGCATTTGGCACACCTGATTTTCAAATTAATTTGCAACAATTGCATACTGTAACTCGCAATATTCATTTCATACAAAATGAAAAATTTTTTCCTGAAATTAATAAAGAAGACATCATTATTGATGCATTGTTTGGATCTGGTTTAAATAGACCATTGCAAAACGTTTCTGCCGCATTGGTGCAACATATTAATCAATTTAATGCACCGGTTATTGCCATTGATATTCCCAGCGGAATGAGTGTTGATAACGCATCTCAAAAAAACACAGTTATAAAAGCAACACATACTTTAACCTTTCAATGTTTTAAGCTTTGTTTTTTTATGGCAGAAAATGCAAACAACTTTGGTAATGTACATGTAATAGATATTGGTTTACATAAATCATTTGAATCAATAACCGAAACAATTATTCAAACAATTGAAAAAAAATTTATTGTTGCTATTATAAAAAAAAGAAATTCATTTTCTCATAAAGGGAATTTTGGACATGCATTATTAATTGCCGGAAGCATAGGAAAAGTAGGTGCAGCTTTAATTGCAGCAAATGGTTGTTTAAGAAGTGGTGTTGGTTTATTAACCGTAAACATACCCAAAGAAGAAAGAATAATATTGCAGACTGCCTTACCTGAAGCAATGATAGCAATACGAGAAAACGAAAATATAAATTATAATAATTTTACATGTATTGGTATAGGTTCGGGTTTAGGCATGGAAAATAATTCATACAATTTAGTAAAAGAAATTATAGCAAATTATAAAAATCCAATGCTTATAGATGCTGACGCTTTAAATATAATCAGTCAACATAAAGAGTTACTACAAAGTGTTTCTGCACAATCTATATTAACGCCACATCCTAAAGAGTTTGACAGATTATTCGGAAAACATGAAAATGATTTTGAGAGAATGAATACTTGTTTAGCATTATCTAAACAATATCCATTTGTTATTATTCTAAAAAATCATCATACATTAATTGCCTGCAATGGAAAAGGATGGTTAAACACAACAGGCAATGCAGGTTTAGCAAAAGGTGGTTCAGGAGATTTATTAAGTGGAATAATAACTGCATTATTGGCACAAAAATATACTACATTATGTGCTGCTTTATTAGGTGTTTACTTACACGGTTTAGCTGCAGATATTGCTTTAGAAAATCAATCGGTAGAAAGTTTATTAGCTACCGATGTTGCAAATAACATTGGTAAGGCTTTTATGTTTTTACAAGAGTAATTATTGAAATAATCAAAATTTTTCTACCCCTTCTTCCAGCAAATTTTTTTATGTATTGAATTGTAAGAAAAATTGAAATAAACAACTTAAATGATTAATAGAAGAAAGTTCAAAAAAGTTTATATTCTATTTCAATAAAAAAGCCCGTAACTTATTCGTTACAGGCTTTTGCTCCTCAATCAGGACTTGAACCTGAGACCCTCTGATTAACAGTCAGATGCTCTAACCAACTGAGCTATTGAGGAATACCGTTTTCCCTTTCGGGGCTGCAAAAATAGGGTTGGGCGTGTTTGCGAACAAAATTTTTTTTGTTTAATGCAAGAAAGAAAAAAATCCTTCTTCGGCAAAGCCAACATATATGCCATCTTCCCTTATTTCTATAGGAAAAGTTTTTAAATAATATCCCTCTCCCGAAACGTTTCTTCCGTTATGAATACTAAACTTATATCTATGTAAGGGGCAAACTACATTTCCTAAAGTATCTATAAAACCATCTGCCAAAATACCGCCTGCATGTGGGCATTTATATACAAATGCTAAAATGGTGTTGTTGTGTTTAGCTAATGTTATTTTTTTACCATTAGCTTCTGCAATACACATATTATTACTTTGCCATTGCAATAAATTTTCGTTTTCAATTATTTTATACCACTTGTATTGTTTACTCATTTTAGTTACCAAAGGTTTCAATAGTTACTATACATATAATGGATATATACTAAAAATAAATTGTTTTGTAAGGGTAACGTATTTGATACATTTCTCGCACTTTAATTAAAATAAAATTTCTTAGTCCGTCAATATTTCTTTTTTCTACTGCTGATACAAAAATGCAATTGTTATCGGTATTGTTTTCCCATTTCTCTTTTAACTCTTGTAAAATGTCTTGCTTTACTTCTTCATCCAGCCAATTATCAAAATTCTTTTCTTCATATAAATCCATTTTATTAAAAATGGTAAGAATGGGTTTATTAAAAGCTTTTAGTTCTTGTAAAGTTTTATTTACGGTACCAATTTGCTCTTCGTGTTGCAGATGAGAAATATCTACCACATGCAATAAAATATCTGCTTCTCTTACTTCATCTAAAGTACTTTTAAAACTTTCTACTAAATGGTGTGGAAGTTTTCTTATAAATCCAACGGTATCACTTAATAAAAAAGGGGTGTTTTCAAAAACAACTTTACGTGTAGTAGTATCTAATGTTGCAAAAAGTTTGTTTTCGGCAAACACATCGCTTTTGCTTAATAAGTTCATAATAGTGCTTTTGCCAACATTAGTATAGCCCACCAATGAAACCCTTATAAATTCGCCTCTATCTTTTCTTTGTGTAAAAGATTGTTTATCAATTTCAGAAAGTTTCTTTTTCAGCAAAGAAATTTTATCTTTTACAATACGGCGGTCTGTTTCAATTTCTGTTTCTCCCGGCCCTCTGGTACCAATACCTCCACCTTGCCTTTCTAAGTGCTTCCACATACCTTTTAAGCGAGGTAATAAATATTGATATTGTGCTAACTCTACTTGCACTTTGGCTTGTGCAGTTCTTGCCCGGCGGGCAAAAATGTCTAATATTAAATCACTTCTATCAATAGTTGTTGTTTGTAATTCTTTTTCAATGTTTGATATTTGAGAGCCTGTTAATTCATCATCAAAAATTACTAATCCAATATTTTTTGTTTGTATATAATTTTTTATTTCTTCTAGTTTTCCTTTTCCTACAAAAGTTTTACTATCAGGATGTTGCAATTTTTGGGTAAATATTTTAAGCGTTTTAGTACCTGCCGTATCAGCTAAAAAAGCTAACTCATCTAAATATTCCAGCACTTGAGTTTCTGTTTGATTTTTTTGTATAACGCCCACTAACACACATTTTTCTTGGCTGTTTAGTGTATGATTTTTTTCTATCAATGTTTATAAAATTTTTATCGAAGATAAATTGAGTTTCCGCCAATAAAAAACCCCAGCTTTTTTTGATGGGGTTTTAAAATTATTTTTTTTATTAATTAAAGGCCACTAACTGTTAGGCCAATAGATAATGTATTCATTTTGGGGCCAAAACCGGGTTGCAAAACTTCGGTTAATTGATAATCAACATTTAATGAAATGTTTCCATAACCAACTCTTCCGGTTAAAGCTACTTTTGTTCCGTTAAAGAAACGTTTACCATATTCTTTTTCAACATAAGAGCTTCCGTAAATACTTCCCCCTGATTTATTTTGCAAATCTTTCCCTTTAAAATAAGATTTTAATAATGTTCCTAACTTAATACCTGCAGCAGCCTTCCATGAATGGTTTGGATCAGAAGGATTTGAATAATATCTAAACTCAATAGGAAGCTCAAGATATATAGTAGTAATTTTAGATTTATTAAAAGCAGAAGAGTCTGTACCAAAATAACTTGTACGGAAAGGTAATGTACTACTGTTGGCTTTAACATCAACATATCTATGATCGAAAAAAATGTTACTGGTTCCTATACCTGCACCTAAACCAATGCTAAAACGATGGTCGTTCTTTAATGGTTTATCTAACATAAAATAAAAATTAAAATGCCTGCTAAACCCTTTGGTAGCAACACTATCGGGTCTATTTAACCAAGAATCTGACCCAAACTGAAGCATTAAATGATCGGCTGCTCGTTTGCTAACATCAGCCTTCTTTAAATCAATTTTTGGTGCAGATGGCGTTTTTGAAATAACAACTGGTTTTACAACGGTAGATTTTGTTGTAGTGTCTTTTTTCTTTTTAGAAAACAACTTGCTTATTTGCCCATAAGAATTAAATAAGCAACTTATACAAAGCAGTAGTAAAAATGTTTTTTTCACTTTTTAAAATTTAGTAACAAGCAATAATGCTTTTGGTGCGGGCAAAAATAACAGAAATGCTTGCACAAAAAGGGTTAAAAATTAGCCAAAGAATTTATTTATGAAAAAAAGAAAGATAAATTATTCAAAAATGAATTGCTTGATATGTTACATTTATATACTTTTGCCGCTCCCAAAAAAAGGGATTGGACCTATAGCTCAGTTGGTTAGAGCACCTGACTCATAATCAGGGGGTCCCTGGTTCAAGCCCAGGTGGGTCCACATTTACGGCGAAGTTGAAGACTTCGCTTTTTTATTTTTTTTATATGCCATGCAACTAATAAAAAATATCATTTTCGATTTAGGAGGCGTTTTCTTAAATCTTAATTATCAATTAACGCAAGATGCTTTTACACAGGCCGGCGTAAAAAATTTTAAAGAATTATTTACTCAACATCATTCTAACAAACTATTTATTGATTTAGAAACGGGCAAAATAACCGAAGAGGTTTTTTATGATAGGTTTAGAAAAGAAACACAAACAAACCTATCAGATAATACAATTAAAACCGCATGGAATGCAATGTTGCTAAATTTTCCTACAGAAAGAATTGAATGGTTAGAACAAATAAACAAAAAATACAATGTGTTTCTTTTTTCAAACACCAATCAAATTCACTACGATGCATTTATGAATATTATTAAACAAACTTTCGGCTCATTAAACTTTAATGGCTTGTTTATTAAAACCTACTACTCACAACAAATAGGTTTACGAAAACCAAATAAAGAAGCATTTGAGTTTATTTTGAATGATCAAAATTTAACTATAACTGAAACTTTGTTTATTGATGATACACTTGAAAATATTAAAACAGCCAATAAAATTGGTTTACAAACCATTCATTTAGTTGCACCCCAAACTGTTATTGATTTAAATTTATAAACAGGTTTTCACTGGTATTAATTGCTCTTTATTTCTTCAAAATCAATATAATCTCCTGCTTTAGTATTAACTGTATTACCTTGCTGTTGTGGGTTTTCAGAGGTTTGTTTATATTGATTTTGTGCATATTCGTTAGCCCTTTGTTGTTCTTGCATTTGCTTAATAGAATTACGCATTTGTGAAGTAGCTTTACTAACCGGCATAACAAATTCAAAAATTAATTTATACAGCAAATAAATTACTATTATCCAAATAATCAGTTTCATAAACTACAAATGTATAATTATATAAAACGATTGGTTGTTAAAAATATTTTTACGGTAAATAATTTTCTAACATCAATACTTTTGCAAAGTGAGAAAACATAAACAACCGCAAATTTTAAATAAAGTTTTAATTGAAGATTGTGCAGCCGAAGGTAAATCGTTGACAAGAGTAAACGGCAAAGTGGTTTTTGTTGAAAGAACTGTTCCCGGAGATGTGGTAGATATTCAATTAACCAAAAGCAAAAAAGATTGGGCTGAAGGTTTCCCTATACAATTTATTGAATATAGTAAAGAACGTGTTGAACCTTTTTGTAAAGACTTTGGTATTTGCGGTGGCTGCCAATGGCAAATGCTTCCTTACAACAAACAATTGTTTTATAAACAAAAGCAGGTTACAGATAATTTACAGCGTATTGCTAAAATTAATTTACCAGAAATATTACCCATTATTGGTGCTAATGAAACAAAATATTATCGCAATAAATTAGAATACACTTTTGCTACCGAAAAATATATTAGTACCGAAGAATTTAAGTTACTAAAACAGCAAGGTATTTTTTCAGAAAGTAATGGTGCAGCCGGTTTTCATGCAAGAGGATTTTTTAATAAAGTAGTAGCTATTGATACCTGCCATTTACAACACGAGCCAACCAACTTAATAAGAAAAGCTATTGAAAATTTTGCAAGAAAAAATAATTATCCTTTTTACAATATAAAACAACACGAAGGTTGGTTGCGTAATACAATGGTTCGCATTGCAACAACCGGAGAAATAATGATAAATATTGTTGTTGCATTTTACGATAAAGCGATGATTGATGCATTAATGAATTTTATAATGCAACAATTTCCAAACATTACTACACTTTTATATACCATCAACACAAAGCTAAACGACAGTATTTACGATTTAGAACCTATTGCATTTCACGGCAAAGGATATATTATAGAAAAATTAGAATCGTTCAATTTTAAAATAAGTCCAAAATCTTTCTTTCAAACCAATACAAAACAAGGAGAAAAACTATATCAAATTACAAGAGATTTTGCTGAACTTAAAGGAATAGAAACCTTATACGATTTATACTGTGGCACAGGCAGCATTGGTATTTTTTTAAGCAAACAAACAAAAAAAATTATTGGCGTTGAAACGGTGGAAGATGCTGTAAAAGATGCTAAAGAAAATGCTTTATTAAACAACATTAATCATGCAGAATTTTTTGCAGGAGATGTAATTAATATTTGCAATGATGATTTTTTTGCAAAGCACGGAAAAGCCGATGTAGTAATTACAGATCCGCCACGTGCGGGAATGCATGAAAAATTAATTAAAAAATTGTTAGAAATTGCTGCACCAACAATTGTTTATGTAAGTTGCAACCCGGCTACTCAAGCAAGAGACTTAGCTTTGCTAAACGAAAAATATGCAGTAACAAAAATTCAACCGGTTGATATGTTTCCGCATACCCATCACATTGAAAATGTAGCTCAACTAAAACTTAAAGATTAAAAAAAATGATGCAGGAATTCAGGCCCACAAGATTTCAGATATTACCATTAGTTATTAAAAATCTTTTAATTATTAATGGATTGGTTTTTCTTGCCCAACTCACTATTGGTGGTGGAGCAACACCAATCATAAATATGGAGGATGTATTTGCCTTACACACTTGGCAAAGTCCTTTATTCAAACCATGGCAATTAATTACCCACATGTTTATGCATAGCACACAAGATTTTTCGCACATTTTCTTTAACATGTTTGCATTGTGGATGTTCGGTTCAATACTTGAAAACCTTTGGGGCCCAAAACGTTTTTTAATTTTTTATATCAGTTGTGGTTTAGGTGCTGCCTTATGCCATATGGGTGTTTTATATTACGAAACAGAACAATTAATTAAAGCATATAGTGCAGCAGATTATGCAACACAACAAACTTTTAAAACAGATTTTTATTTAAGGTTGAATGAGGCCACACTCGGTGCAAGCGGTGCTGTATTTGGATGTTTAGCCGCATTTGGATATCTATTTCCTAATACACTTATATATATTTATTTCTTTATTCCGCTAAAAGCAAAATGGTTTGTATTATTATATGCAGGCTATGAGTTGTATGCAACTATTAGAAACTCTGCCGGAGATAGTGTTGCCCACGTAGCCCATTTAGGCGGAGCTTTAGTTGGCATTATTTTAGTTTATACATGGAATAAAAAAAATAAAAAAACATTTTATTAATTGTAAATTATGCGTGTGCAACAACAAAGCAAAAGTAAAATACCTTTATTGGGAGATAGTAATAACAGTCTTGTTTTATTAATTGCCATTAACGCACTACTTTTTATTATTTTAAACGGATTGAAAGTTATTTATCTGCTTAGTTACGATAATATTAATGCAGAAGTTTTATTTCAAAAACAAATATTACAATGGTTTGTGTTGCCGGCAAATACCGAAAGTTTATTCAATAAGCCTTGGGTAATTTTTTCTTATATGTTTAGTCATTATAGTGTTTGGGGTTTAATTACAACTTGTTTATGGCTTTGGGCTTTTGGATATATTTTGCAAGATTTAACAGGCAATAACAAACTCATTCCACTTTATATATACGGCGGATTTATTGGTGCTGTTTTCTTTTTGTTAAGCATACAATTCATTCCTGCATTTCAAAATAATTTACAACCCTTTATAGGTGGAAGTGCAGCCGTAATGTGTGTTGCAGTTGCAGCTACAACATTAGCACCTGATTATAGAATTTTTCCTATGCTAAATGGCGGTATTCCGTTGTGGGTACTAACAGTAATATTTGCGGCTATTGATTTTGGTAGCATTGCTAAAGATAGTAGCAGCCAAGGTCTTGCACATTTAATGGCAGGCGCATTTGGTTTTATTTTTATAAAACAATTGCGAAAAGGAAACGATTGGAGTAAGTGGATGAACAATTTTATAAATTGGATAAATGATTTATTTAACCCTGAAAAAAAATACAATAAACAAAACGAAAAAGAAAAGTTATTTTATAAATCAGAAGGAAAACCATACAGTAAAAAAGCAAATCTTACACAAAAAAAATTAGATGAAATTTTAGATAAAATAAATAAAGAAGGCTACCACATGCTTAGTGATGAAGAAAAAGAATTTTTAACGCGTGCAAGTAATGAAGAGTTATAACTTCAATTTATGTTGGCAACAAAATCAACCATTTTTAAAAAAATAATTTTATTTAGCGGCTGTGTTTATTCGTTAATTTATTTTTTAAGTTGTTTAACACCATATATCAAACCCAGCTATTCTTGGGTATTTAGTATTTTAGCATTAGGGTTTCCATTTTTATTTGCAGGAATGCTTTTGTTGCTACTACTCAATTTTCTTGTTTTAAAAAAATATCGTTTAGTTTTTGTTGTCATTACTTTATTAGGTTATCAAAACATAAGCACCATTTTTTCTTTTCATCCGTTCCATAAATTTAGTAATGAAAAGAAAGGAGATTTTAGATTACTTTCTTGGAATGCCTCTGATTTTGTAAATACACAAAAAAGTACTGATACAGCAGGAAACCCACGGCACGCAATGCTTTCATTTATTAAACAAACCAATGCAGATATTATTTGTTTAGAAGATTTTAGTAATAAAAACGGCAAAGGTTTTTTTAATGTATTTAACTATATTAAAGATTCACTAGGATATGTTTATACGTATTTCCCTCTTAGTTTTACTTACTATTTAACCGAAATGGAAGAAACTTATGGCAATGTTATTTTTTCAAAGTATCCGATAATTGATACAGGTAAAATTGCATTACCGTTTTCAGAACCTTCTGAATTTCTTTCATACGTTGATGTAAAAATTAAAGAAAAAAAAATACGATTTTATACAGCACATCTTCTTTCATTAAGCCTACACACTTCATCTACACAACCTGTGCAAATAAATTTAATGAGCCGAGATTCTTCTTTAATTCTTCATAAAAGCACTTTAAAGAAATTATGGCATTTTGATAAACTTCATACACAGCAAGCAATTACCATTAAGCAAACATTAAATGCCACTACAATTCCATTTGTTTTTTCTGCCGATATAAACAGCGTTCCCTCAACCTATACTTATCAACACTTAAAAAATGGTTTGCAAGATGCGTTTTTACAAAACGGTTTTGGTATAGGTAGAACATACGATAGCATTTCTCCTACACTTCGTATAGATGTAGTATTATTCAACAATTTATTAAAAGCTGTTCAGCATAAAACACCCGTTCTGCACTTGTCAGACCATTACCCCAATATTGTCGATTTTCAATTCAAATAAAAATATTCTGCCGTATTCTGTATTTTTAAGGCATGATAAGAAAGGTTGTTAAAATAATATGCATGGCAATAAGCATTTTAGTTGTGCTGCTATTTTTATTAACCTGCTTAACACCTTTTTTAAATCCTCAAAAAGTTTGGTTTATTGGTTTTTGTGGATTGATAACACCACATTTAATTTTTTTATTATTACTCTCTATTATTTTTTGGCTTATTGCTAAACCCAAGCTGGCATTAATTCCTATAATAACACTATTAATTGGTTACAAACAAATACAAACAGTTTTTGCATTTCATATTAAAGAAAGTTTTACAAATGAAAAAAAGACAAATGTTATTCGAATAGTTGATTGGAATGTGCGGAGTTTTTTAGGCTTATCAAAAAACAAAGAAACCCAAAAACATATTAAAGAAAATATTGTACAATCAATTTTAACCTTGCAGCCCGATATTATTTGCATGCAAGAGTTTAACAATATGCCAGTAACCGCAGATAATATTTCATTATTTACAAAAACACATCCCTATTATTTTTTCTCAGAAGATTATTCAAGAAAAAATGGGTATCGTTCCGGATGCATTATTTTTTCCAAACATCCTATTATTCAAAACAATAAAACAAAATATCTTATTGCAGAAAGTTTAATTTATGCCGATGTGGTAAAGGGAGAAGACACCATTCGATTTTATACTACACATCTGCAATCTTTCAAATTTAAAAAACAAGATTATGATGATATAGAAAAAATAAAACAACAAGATGAAGATGTATTAATAGCTTCTAAAAATATTTTCTATAAAATGAAATTAGCTTTTAAAAGAAGAGCAGCACAAACCGATATTGTAACAACCGAAACAGCCAAAAGCCCTTATCCTTCTATTATTTGCGGAGATTTTAATGATGTACCCAACAGCTATACTTATTTTAAAATTAAAGGCTCCAATAGGCAAGATGCTTTTTTACAAAAAAGTTTTGGTATTGGCAGAACTTTTAATTCTTTGGCATCTACACTACGCATAGATTATATTTTACCAACCAATAATTTCACAGTACAACAATTTGGTTTAATTGATGAAGGTTATAGCGACCACTCTATGTTAGTGAGCGATGTTCAACTAAAAAAATAACTTAACTTCCTTAATACTACAAAAGAAATCTTTCATTAAAAACATTACCTTTGTTTTACTACAATGAAAATTTTTTATACTACATATTGCTACTGCTGTTGCTAATGCAACAAACTTCTACATTTGCGGTGTGTACCGCTTGCTTCATTTCATTATATAACAAGTACAATTTTAAAATATGTCGCTTCAAATTTATAATTCGTTAACACGAAAAAAAGAACGTTTTAATCCCATTACAAAAGGTCATGTTGGGTTGTACGTATGCGGCCCAACAGTTAGTGGAGAAAGCCATTTAGGTCATGCTCGCCCTTATGTTACGTTTGATGTAGTTTACCGTTATCTCACACATTTAAAATATAAAGTTCGGTATGTAAGAAATATTACCGATGCAGGGCATTTTGAAGAAGAAGGTAGAGAAGCAGAAGATAAAATTTCAACAAAAGCAACGATAGAAAAATTAGAACCAATGGAGTTGGTACAAAAATATACCAACTTGTACCATTGGGCTATGTTGCAATTAAATAATATAGAACCAAGTATTGAACCAACTGCAACCGGACATATTGTAGAACAAATAAATATGATTGAAAAAATTATTGCAGATGGTTATGCTTATGCAATAAACGGATCGGTATATTTTGATGTAGAAAAATATAATACTGATTTTTCTAAAAAAGGATTGCCTTATGGAATTTTAAGCGGAAGAGTTTTAGAAGATATGTTAGAAACTACAAGAGAGTTAGATAATCAAGAAGAAAAAAGAAACAAAGCAGATTTTGCTTTATGGAAAAATGCACCACCTGAACATATTATGCGTTGGAAAAGCCCATGGGGAGAAGGTTTTCCGGGTTGGCATATAGAATGCTCTGCAATGAGTAGCAAATATTTAGGCGATGAATTTGATATACATGGCGGTGGAATGGATTTACAATTTCCACATCATGAATGTGAAATTGCACAAAGTGCCGTTTGCAATCATAAAAGCCCAGCACGTTATTGGATGCATAATAATATGATAACCATTAACGGAAGAAAAATGGGAAAAAGTTACAACAACGTAATTAAATTAAGTGAATTATTTAGTGGTAATCATCCATTGTTAGCACAAGCTTATCACCCAATGGTTATTCGGTTTTTTATTTTACAAACACATTACAGAAGTACTTTAGATTTTGGCAATGAAGCATTACAAGCAAGTGAAAAAGGTTTAAAACGTTTATTTGATGCTTATGAAAATTTACAAAAATTAGAACCTGTTAATGAAAAATCTGAAGATGCTGAACTTGAAAAAAATGTTTTACAATTATTAAATGAGTTAGATGAATTTATGAATGATGATTTTAGTACAGCAAAAGTATTAGCAAATATTTTTGAGTTGGTGCCAACCATTAATGCATTAAAAAATAAACAATTACCGGCTAATGTTTTAAGCAATGGCGTTATTACCTTAATGCAACAAAAATTAAAATTATTTATTACCAACATTTTAGGTTTAAAAAATATTAATGATACCAACAATAAAGCAAATGATGTAATTCAAATTTTAATTAATTTAAGAAAAGAAGCAAAAGCAAAAAAAGATTTTGTAACCAGCGATAAAATACGAAATGATTTAGCTGCTATTGGTATTCAGTTAAAAGATGAAAAAGACGGAAGTATAAGTTATAGTTTGTAAAACAAAACGCCTCAATAAAAGTTATTGAGGCGTTTTGTTTTTAATCTTTTTTATATCTGTTGGTATTATTAGGCCTTTGCTGAAACTTTTGTGGTGGTTGATTTTTGTTTTTAAAATCTTGTTCTCTGTTTCTTCCGGATTGTTCATTATTTCTCATTCTTTGCTCATTTCTTCTCCTATCATTTTTTTCTAAACTTCTTAAACTAATTTGCCCAACTACATCTACAAATTGAGGTTCTACTTCTTTAGGTTTATTACTGGTAATTTCAATGGCTTCTAATTCTTCGGGTCTTATTCCTTGAGCATTTAATTTTTTAATTTCTTTTACACGTTGTATGGTTAGCGGATAATGTTTACTTCCGCCTTCCATCATATACCACATTAAATTTTTAAAAATATCTTTTTTAATTAAGAATGCTCTTCCTTTAGCTGTTTCAATACTTTCAGCATTTTCAGGAAAATGTTGTAATGCATCTAAATAAGTATCTAATTCATAATTTAAGCAACACTTTAATCTGCCGCATTGCCCGCTTAATTTTGTTTGATTGATTGATAAGTTTTGATATCGTGCAGCTGTTGTGTTTACGCTTTTAAAATCGTTTAACCAAGTACTGCAGCATAACTCTCTTCCGCAACTGCCAATGCCTCCTACTTTTGCCGCTTCTTGCCTTATACCAATTTGCTTCATTTCAACTTTAAGTTTAAACTCTGAAGCATAATGTTTAATTAATTCTCTAAAATCAACACGGTCATCAGCGGTATAAAAAAAGGTAGCTTTTTTGCCATCGGCCTGTATTTCTACTTCACTCAATTTCATTTTTAAATTAAGCTGAATGGCTAATGCACGGCTGCGTGCTTGTACGCTAGGTTCACGGTCTTTACTTATTTTAAAACTTTCAATATCTCTATCTGTACTTCTACGAATAATTTTTTTCATTTCGGCATTAAACTCATCTACACCTTTTTTTTTCATTTGCATCCGTACTATTTCACCTGTTACCGATACTTCTCCTACGTCAAAACCATTAACGCCTTCTACAGTTACATATTCTCCTTTTTCAAAATATTGTAAAGTGGTATTTCTGTAAAATTCTTTACGGCTGCCTTGTTTAAAACTTATTTCAACAACTTTACAATCACTTTCCGGATCTGCAAAAGGTAAATTCATTAACCAATCATGCACATTTAATCTGTTGCATGCACCAGTATTGCATCCACCATTGCTTTTACAACCATTGGGTTTAGTACCACAAGAGCCACAGCCCATTGTATTTGAATTTTAATTGTAGTAAAATAATTTGTTTAGAAAATAATGAAGCAAGCTGTGGAATGTTTATTACGCTTTTGCATTGCACGTTTGTGCATTTTTACCTCTACTTAACAATGCGAATATATTAATCAACGTTTTCAAAAATTACGTATCTATCTTCACTATTTCTTCTTACACAGCCAACACCATCATTTCCCTAAAAATCAAAAATAAGGATTTAAAATTTATTGATGTTAATTATGCTTAATAGCAGTATTTCATTCAAAAAAATCAATAACCAAAAGCGAGTAAGTATTATAAATGAAAATTCTATACCACAAACTTTGTTATAAAAATTTATGGTATAGAAAATATATTGAAGTTAATATTGTATTGTTTACTTCAACAAATAAGTATCAAATAACTTTAAAATACGTTTGTATTCATCTGTCCAGCTGCTAGGTTCTACAAAACCATGATCTTCAAGAGGGTAAATAGCTATTTCCCAATTATCTTTTCCTAATTCAATTAAGCGTTGATTTAAACGTACTGCATCTTGAAAGTTTACATTTACATCAACCACGCCATGACAAATTAATAAATGATTTTTTAAACCTGCTGCATGATTAATAGGTGATGAACGTGCATAAGCAATACTATCTGTAAACGGTTCGTTTAAAATATTTGAGGTATAACCGTGATTGTAATGTGCCCAATCGGTAACCGGGCGTAATGCTGCACCGGCCTTAATGACATCGGGTGCAGTAAACATGGCCATCAAGGTCATAAAACCTCCATAACTTCCGCCATACATACCAATTCTATTTTTATCTATGCCTAATGCTTTTACTAAATAATTGGCAGCATCTACTTCATCATCTAAATCTTTTCCACCCATAAATCTATAAATACCTGTACGCCAATCTCTGCCATAACCACTGCTTGCTCTATAATCTACTTCTATAACTGTATAACCTTTATCTGCTAATAAATTATTAAACATTTGTTCGCGGAAATAACTGCTAAACCAATAATGTACATTTTGTAAATAGCCTGCACCATGCACAAAAATTACGGCTGCACCATTTTTTGTTTCGGCTTTGGGTTCATATAATCTTGCATAAATAGGTTGGCCGTCTCTTGCAGTTATAGTAAATATTTTGGTATCTCTCCATGCATAACTTTTGTATTCATTGCTTTCTGCTTTATTGGTTATTTGTGTGGGTTTTTTATTTGTTAGATTTTCTTGAACAAATAATTCCCATGGTTTTGTTATGTATGAATAACGATAAGCAATATTTTTTTCATCGGGAGATAATGTTATTTCATAACCTCCTGTCATACTTGTAATTTTTTCTTTATTTGTTCCGTCAACTTTTATTTTATACCAATTTTGTTTTCCGGGATGTTCTTCGTTGGTAAGCAAATAAAAATGTTGTTTGTTTTTACTTAAGGCAACTTCTTGTATTTCGTATTTACCTTGTGTTAAAGCTGTTTTTGTATTGGTATTGAAATGATAAGTGTATAAATGTGAGTAACCGGAAACTTCACTCTGAAAATAAAAAATATCATTTGTTATAAAACCTTCGCTTGCACGAAAGCCGGAAGTGCCGGGGCCTCCAATCCATGCTTCATCACGTTGGCGATCTATACATGTTAGCTTACCTGTTTCAGGATTTAACGAAACAATCCATCTATCTTTATTGTCTTGTGAGCGAACATCTAATACGGCAATGGTTCCGTTCTCATTCCAAACTACATTACCAAAGTTTACACTGCGAGGAGTTGCTTTTTTGTTAGCGAATTTTTTAGGATAATCTTTATAATAATCGGGAAAATCTGTAATACCGGGCAAGGAATCTGTACTTATTTTTATAACTGTATCTTTTTCTTTATTGTATAAATAAAATTCGTAAGTGCCTAATGTATTACCCACTTTTGTACGCCCTGCAATATCGGTAGTATAGCCACTTTCGGTAACATAATCGGGTACAATAGTGTTTTTATTATTTGCCGGAGTTGTATATAAACGATAAGTTATAATAGTTCCGCCGGGGTTTATTTGTAAACTTTGTAATTGTTTTTCTTCTATATTAATTGTTTTTAATATATCAGTTTCTTTGTTTGCTTTTAAAAATGCTGCTCTTGCATCCCTTTTTTCTTTTCTCGTTTTTAATACATCAGAAGTTGCTAATGATTGTTGTTGTAAAAATTTATCTTGTTGGTTTCCGTTTGTCATGTTATTGCCACCGCCAAAATTGCCTGCAATTTGCCTTCCTCCACCTTGAAAATTGCCACCGCCACCTCTATTGCCTCCGTTTGCAAATGCAGATGCAGTAGGCGTTTCGGCATTATGTGCAATATTGGTAAGTTGCTGTGTAATGCCTGTTTTAATGTTCCATGCAAATAAATTTTGATTTTTATTATACGCAATCCATTCATTGTTTACAATAAATTTGGGGTTGTTTTCAAAATCTTCTGTTTGTGTAATACGAGTGGTTTTATTTGTTTTAATATCTAACAAAAACAAATCTCCTTTATATACATACACCATTTGTGTATAGTTGCTGTTATATACG
Organism: Bacteroidota bacterium; assembly: GCA_018267705.1. Classification (GTDB taxonomy): domain Bacteria; phylum Bacteroidota; class Bacteroidia; order Chitinophagales; family Chitinophagaceae; genus CW01. The sequence continues at coordinate 116,209 of JAFDXX010000007.1, forward strand.
CCGTTGCTCATAGCGTTTTGTAAAGCAATATTGTTATACTTAATTTTTGAGATTTCTTTAGTGGTTAAATCATACGCATAAGTTGAATCGGAAATATTTCCATCTGGGTTCCAGTTAAAAAATATTTGTTTACTATCCCAACTCCAACTAATGTTAGAAGGTTGTGTGCCCATCCATTTAGGATCTCGCATAATTTTTTCAACAGTTAATTGTGCGTTAACAATAATAACAGAAGAAAGTGTAAACAGAAGAAGATGAATTTTTCTCATAATGCAGTGTATTTGCTTATTTCAAATGTATTAAATGCAAAATAGAAGGATGAATTTATTTTATGAAAGGGCGAATATGGATAAGAAAATAAAATTTTCAGAAACAGTTTATATTTCTCTTTTCATTCTATTTTTTACTTCATCAAATTGTAAATCGTAATCATTACGCAGTGTGCCCATCCACCTATCCCACCACAAAAAATATAAACCATAATTGCCTTTAAAAAACTGATGATGTTGATTGTGATTTACTGAAGTGTTAATCCATTTTCCTAACCAATGTTTATTAAAATTTTTAGGGTATAATTCATATCCTAAATGCCCATACACATTATAAATAATCATAAATAAAAAAAAGAAAAAGAAATGCCAAAAAGTAATGGGCATTATAAAAACAAACACTACAAAAATACCTGCTTCAACAAGTGCTTCTGTTGGTTGAAACGAATAGGCAGCCCAAGGAGACGGGTTGGTTGATTTATGATGCACTACATGAAAGAGCTTAAATAATTTAGGATGATGCATTAAACGGTGCATCCAATAAAAATATGCATCGTGAATAATAAACATTACAGGAAAAGCCAACCCAAACCATAACATGCCATATTGATGAATATCTGTATAAAAAAATGTGTGCTGCCTTATTGATGTTCCTAAAATTGTTGCAGGTACTAACGCAAAAATGAGCATGGTAATTACAGAATAAAAAATTTCTCTTTTATAATCTTTCTTAACCGGGAAACGGAGTTGAATTTTTTTAAACGAAATTTTATTTTTAAGTAACACATACCATATTAGCCAAACAATTCCTGCAAAAACAAAATAGCGTAAAGAAACGTTTTTAAGTGTAGTAGTAAAGTGTTGCCAAAAAGGATTCATACAATAAAGTTATACATTCTCATCTGCTAATAATACTTGCCATGCTTCATTAACCTTTCCTTTATCTAATAAAGTAGCAGCATAGCAATGTAATTCTTTTTCCATTTCGGTTGGATTAATAGAAAAATATTGAATAATATTTTTTAATTGCTCATCTTCAAACGAAACATTTACTTGTGGTAATTGTTGCACATTTGCCAATTGTCCTAAATGATTGCCTGTTAATATTTTACTGTTGCGAATATCTTGTGGTAATGCATCTATACCAATTCCTAATTCTGTATTGGGTTTAGCTACAGTAAACAAATTATTCGAATTAATTACTGCATAATAGTCTCCGCCCAATCTTGCAATATGATGTATTTTTTGTTGGTCAATCATGCTGCCTTCTTCATTCAAAATACTTTCATCTACATGCATATATAAAACTTCGGCAATAATTAATTGTCCTGCTCCGCCTTGTTCACCCAAGCTTTTTATTTCATTCACTTTACATTCTATTTTTATTTTAGCTTCTTTAACCATTGGTGGTTTTACAATAGTTGCTTGTTGTTTAGTGAAACCAGCTTTAATAAATTCATCAATATTTTTTGCATACTCGCAACTGCTTAAACTTACTTGTTGCACCATATTATAATCGCAAATATTTATTACCACTTCGGCAACTTCTCTAACATTTAATAAAGTATGTTTTAAAGAATTGGTTCTTCCGCTACGTGAAGGAGAAAAAATAATAATAGGCGGATTGGTTGAAAACAAATTAAAGAATGAAAACGGGCTTAAGTTTACATTGCCATCTTTATCAATAGTACTTGCAAATGCAATGGGGCGTGGAGCAATTGCATGTTGCAACCATGCTTGGCGTTTGGGAAGAGGGAGTTCTTGTATATTGATTGTTTTCATATATGATACTTATGTAGCCATTTTAAAAAGAAGTAAAACAACAAAGAGAAATCTTAATAAATAATTTTTGTTTTGAGGTATTTCATTTTGCTCGATATAGCGGATATTATTTTTTCTTTTTTGCAAGAATTGAAAAATCATTTTCTTCTTTTACAATAGTGTTGGTTATTTTTCCTATGCCATCTATTTCCATCTCAACCGTATCGCCAGCTTGCAGCCATTGTTCTGTATAATTTGCATCATTTAATTTTCCGGTACCATTTAATTCTAAAAAGCAACCTGTACCTACTGTTCCGCTGCCAATAACATCTCCGGGAAAAACAGTTGCACCATAACTGCAGCGTTCTATAATTTCAGCAAATGTCCAATCCATATCTGCAACATTGCCTTCACTTACTTGTTTGCCATTTACCCAACATTTCATTTTTAAATTCCAATTTTTTCCAATATGATTTTCTTTGCAAGCAACTTCAAATGGTTGCAATTCATCTAACGTAACCAAACAAGGGCCAATAACGGTGCTAAAATCTTTCCCTTTAGCAGGACCTAAATTCAATAACATTTCTTCCATTTGTAAAGTGCGGGCACTCATATCATTCATAATCATTAATCCGCCAATATAATTATCTGCTTCTTCGGCAGTAATATTTCTTCCTGTTTTACAAATTACAATAGCAGCTTCTAATTCAAAATCTAATTTATTAAAATGATCGGGCATGCAACGAATTTCTCCCGGGCCTTGTATGCTATGATGGTTGGTGAAATAAAAAATGGGATATTGATCAAACTCAGGAATCATAGGCACTTTGCGGTTTCTGCGTGCTGCTGCTACGTGTTGCCTAAAAGCATATCCATCTCTACAACTAGAGGGGAAAGGTATAGGTGCCAACAATTGTATGTTTTGCAAATTGATTCCTTTTTCTTTTCCAATTCTGCCCTCAACAATTGCAGCATTTATTTGTTGTGCCAGCGGAAACATATCTTCCCAAAACTGCAAAAACATATTCATATTTCCGGGCAGTTCGGGGTGTATTAAATCGCAATCATATAAAAAATTATTTACTAAAAATGCTAATTGATCTGTTTCGTCTTTTAAATAAGAAACCAGTTTCATTGTATAAAATTTTTGTGGCGAAAGTAGAAGATTTTACTATTTTAATTTTTGTAATTGTTTAGCGGCTTTTTCTAACGTATCTTTTTCTTTGGCAAAACAAAAACGCAATACTTTATTATCAGTAGCATTGGTATAGAATGCCGATACAGGTATGGTGGCTACGCCAAATTCTTTTGTTAATCTTACCGCTAATTCCTTATCTGTTTCATTGGTAAAATGATAGCTGTAACATTCAAAATAACTTCCGTGTGATGGAATGCAATTGAAAGGAGTTTGTTTCATTAATTCACGTAAATAATCTCGTTTTTCTTGCATAATATTTCCTACTTCTAAGTAAGCATTTTTATGCAATATGTATTCTGCTAAAGCATATTGTTGTGGTGTGTTGCAACTAAAACAATTAAACTGGTGTACTTTTCTAAACTCTTTCATTAAAGCTGCAGATGCAATGCAGTAGCCAATTTTCCAGCCTGTGCAATGGTAGGTTTTACCAAAAGAAAAACACACAAAACTTCTTTCCATTAAATCGGTATGGCGTAAAATTGATTGATGTTGCATGCCATCAAAAACTAAATGTTCATACACTTCATCGCTAACAATAATAATATTTGTATTGGCAACAATTTCTTTCAACGCAACAATATCTTCTTCTGTTAAAACAGCTCCTGTTGGGTTATGTGGCGAGTTAATAATAATAGCTTTTGTTTTATTGTTAATTTTTGTTTTTACTTCCTGCCATGGAATACTATAATCAGGATATTGTAATGAAATACAAATTGCTTTTGCTCCGTTTATTTCAATGTTGGGAATGTAACTATCATAACAAGGTTCAAACACAATTACTTCGTCATCTTTTTCAAGAATGGTTGTTAATGCGGTGTAAATTGCATAAGTGCCGCCGGGCGTTATGGTAATGTCTGTTTCGGAATTAATATTACCATCATACAACATATTATATTTTTCTGCTATTCTTTCTCTAAGTAACCCATAGCCCGCCATATGTGTATATTGGTTTTTCCCTTTTTGCATAGCATCTGCAACTAAAGCAATCAACTCTTTATTCATTAAAAAATCAGGAAAGCCCTGACCAAGGTTAATTGCTTTGTGTGTAATTGCCAACGAGCTCATAGTTGTAAAAATAGTAGTACCAACTTGGGGCAATTTTGAATGTAAGGCAAGCATTAATTGTATGTTATAATTCAAATGTACTGTATAAGAAGAATAATAATTATTTTCTTTCTGTTTGGCTTGTCTTAAAAAAATCAGGTTATTTGCAAACGAAACAATTCAATTATACATGTTACCAAAATACAAACGTGTTTTACTTAAACTTTCCGGAGAAGCATTATTGGGCAATCAAAAAAGTGGAGATCCATTTGATCCTAAAGTAATTGAGCAATATGCCATAGATATTAAACAGGTTACAGATTTAGGTGTGCAAGTTGCTATTGTGATTGGTGGAGGAAATATTTACAGAGGAATGAATGAGGCCGATAGTGGTATTGAAAGAGCTCATGGAGATTATATGGGTATGTTGGCAACTGTAATTAATGCAATGGCCATGCAGGCTATGTTAGAAAAAATTGGTGTTTATACTCGTTTGCAAAGTGCAATAAATATGGAGCAGGTTGCAGAACCTTATATTCGCCGAAAAGCTTTACGCCATTTAGAAAAAGGGCGTGTAGTAATTTTTGGTGCAGGTACCGGTAACCCTTATTTTACAACCGATACGGCAGGAAGTTTAAGAGCTATTGAAATGAAAGCCGATGTTATTTTAAAAGGCACAAGAGTGGATGGAATTTATACCGCAGATCCTGAAAAAGATGCAACTGCCCAACGTTATGAGAATCTTACGTTTGAAGAATGTATTAGTAAAAATTTGAAGGTGATGGATATGACTGCCTTTACACTTTGCATGGAAAATAAATTACCTATTATTGTTTTTGATATGAATGGACCCGGTAATTTATTGCAAGTTGTACAAGGAATGAATGTGGGCACTTTAGTAAAATAATTCATCCGTTTATATAAATATTTTTATGGGTTAAGCAGTAATATTAACTTCACTTTTATGAAGAAATATTTTGCAATTATTTTTACTTTTATTTCAATAGCAGGCAATACACAAACTCGCTTAACTTTAGATGAAGCTATTAATATTGCTTTAAAAAACAACTACGATATTCAGATTTCTAAAAGCAATGTTGATATTAATAAAATTAATAACAACTATGGGGTTGCCGGTGGTTTACCAATTGTTACAGGCACTGTAAGCAATCAAGAATCTGTTGTAAATATTAATCAAAAAGTAAACTCTTCGGTTGGTGTTTTAAATATAGACCGCAACGGTGCGTCAAGCAACTCATTAAATACAAATGTTAGCGGAAGTATTTTGTTATATAATGGTTTATCGGTAGTTGCTAATAAAAAACGTTTAGAAAAATTAGAACAACAAAGTCAACAACAATTAATCTCTCAAATACAAACAACCATTGCATCTGTTAGTACCAAATATTTTGATGTAGTAAGACAAACATTTTATTTAAAGTCATTACAATATTCAATCAATCTATCAAAAAAACAATTAGAATTGGTTGAAATAAAAAAGAATGTTGGCATGGCTAATAATGCTGACTTATTTCAATCTCAAATAGATTTAAATGCACGACTGCAAGATTATAAGGCACAAGAATTAATTGTTAGTCAAACAAAAGCAGATTTATTAACACTATTAACAATTAAACCTGATAGTTCTATAATAATAACTGATACAATAATTGTTGAAAAAGATATTATATTAGAAAATATATTAAATAATATAAACGCCAACGCCGATTTAATTTCGGCAGATAACCAAATACAAATTAATGAGTTAATTGAAAAGCAGGTAGCAGCACAACGCTATCCTGCATTGCGTTTTAGTACCGGTGTTAGTTTTGGAAGAACTGTAAATGGTGGAGGGCAAATTTTATTAAATCAATCTTATGGGCCCTTTGCGGGTTTAAGTGTTGGCATACCTATATACAATGGAGGCGTTTATAAAAAGCAACAACAAGTAGCACAAGTAAATACAAAAATTGCTCAAACACAAAAGCAAAGTTTGCTATTAAGTTTACAAAACAATGCAGTCAAAACCTATCAAGCATATACCAATAATTTATCTCAGTTGGCTATGCAACAAAATACTTACAATATTTCTTTACAATTAGTACAACTAACTCAACAACGCTACCAATTAGCACAGGCAACAATTTTAGAATTGCGTGAAGCACAAAAAAGTTATGAAGATGCAGCCTACCGATTAATCAATTTATCGTTTGCGGCCAAAGCTGCTACAATTGAATTAAAAAGGTTAGAAAACAAATTGGGCTTATAAAAAGAGGCTGTTTTAAAAAACAGCCTCTTTTGTTTGTATAGATTATAATGTACGTTTTATTTCTTCCTGTTCGTATGCAACAATGGTATCTCCTTGTTGAATATCGGCAAAGTTTTTAACGGTTAAACCGCACTCCATATTTGATACTACTTCTTTTGCATCATCTTTATAACGTTTTAAACTTGCTAATTCTGCAAAAGCACCTTCTTGACGTGGATATAGTAAAATGCCATCTCGGAATAAACGAATTTTGGCATCGCGTTTAATTCTTCCATCTGTAACAAAACATCCGGCAACGGTAACTTTATCAAACTTAAATACTTCTCTTATTTCAACAGTAGCCGTTTCTTTTTCTTGAATTTTTGGTTCTAGCATGCCTTCCATTGCACTCTTCACTTCATCTATTGCGTTATAGATAATTGAATACATTTTAATTTCAACTCCTTCATTTTGTGCCAATTTATTGGCTTGTGCTGAAGGGCGAACGTTAAAACCAATTAAAATTGCATCTGAAGCTGTTGCTAACAAAACATCACTTTCAGAAATTTGACCTACCCCTTTATGTACTACTTGAACTACTATTTCTTGAGTAGATAGTTTTTGTAATGAATCGCTTAATGCTTCTACAGAACCATCCACATCTCCTTTAATAATTATGTTTAATTCTTTGAAGTTTCCTAAAGCCAATCGGCGGCCAATTTCATCAAGTGTAATATGTTTTTTGGCTCTTAAACCTTGCTCACGTAATATTTGAGAGCGTTTTGAAGCTACTTCTTTGGCTTCATTTTCGTGTTCATATACTTTAAATTTCTCTCCGGCTTGTGGTGCCCCATTTAAACCTAATATAACAGCTGGTGTTGATGGAGGAGCTTCTTGTATGCGTTGATTACGCTCATTAAACATTGCTTTTACTCTTCCAAAATATTGCCCACTTACAATTAAATCTCCTTGTCTTAATGTTCCGTTTTGAACTAAAATTGTTGCAACATAACCGCGTCCTTTATCTAAAGATGCTTCAATAATAGTTCCGGTAGCTTCTTTATTTGGATTAGCTTTTAAATCTAATAATTCGGCTTCTAATAAAATTTTATCTAAAAGTAAATCAACATTTAATCCTTTTTTAGCACTTAGTTCTTGACTTTGAAATTTACCGCCCCAGCTTTCAACCAGAATATTCATTTGTGAAAGTTGTTCGTAAATTTTTTCTGGTTTGGCTCCGTCTTTATCAATTTTATTTACAGCAAAAATCATTGGTACACCTGCTGCTTGTGCGTGGCTAATAGCTTCTTTTGTTTGAGGCATTACGGCATCATCGGCAGCTACAACAATAACGGCAACATCGGTAATTTTTGCACCTCTTGCACGCATAGCTGTAAATGCCTCGTGGCCCGGTGTATCTAAAAAGGTAATATGTTTTCCGTTAGGTAAAGTAACTTCATATGCACCAATATGTTGGGTGATGCCTCCTGCTTCGCCTGCTACCACATTGGCACTTCTTATATAATCTAATAATGATGTTTTACCATGATCTACGTGCCCCATTATGGTTACAATTGGAGCACGGGGTTGTTGATCTTCTTCTGTATCAACTTCTTCTTCTTCACTTTCTTCAACGTCATCAATTCCTATAAATTCAACTTCAAAACCAAATTCGCCTGCCATTAATTCTATTAGCTCGGCATCTAAACGTTGGTTAATGGAAACCATGATTCCTAAGCTCATACACTTGCTGATAATGTCTGTAAAACTTACATCCATTAAGTTGGCTAATTCACTTACGGTAACAAACTCGGTAACTTGTAGTTTGTTGTTTGCTTCTATTTCGTTATTGGCATCGGCAGCTTCTTCTCTTTTTGCCTTGCGGTATTTGGCTTTTAAACTTTTTCCTCTTCCGCTTGCACCGGCAAGTTTGGCTTGTGTTTCTTTTATTTTGTCTTGAATTTCTTTGGCATCAATTTCTTTGTCTTCTCTTCTAAAATCTTTGTTATGGCCACCACCTCTGTGTTGATTGTTGCCACCTCTGTTAAAATTACCGCCGCCGCGTTGTTGATTATTGCCACCACCTCTGTTAAAATTGCCACCGCCGCGTTGTTGATTATTGCCGCCACCACCTTGTCTATTATTGGGAGTAGTATTAGTACCGCCGGCATTTGGTTTTTCATCTTTTCTAAAATCAACACGTTGAATGTGGCTTCCGCGTTTTTCTACGGGAATACGTTTGCGTACTCTGTGTTCGTCTTTAGCAGTTTGTTTAGGTCTGGTATCGTTATCAACCGGTAATGATATTTTACCTAAAATTTTTGGACCTGTTAATTTTTCTACTTCAATATTTTCAATAATAGGTTCTTCCGGATTGGGTTGTATTGAAGTTGGTTCTGCTGAGGATTGTGGTTTTTCAATTACTTTTTTTGTTTCTTCAACTTTGGGTTCTTGCTTAGCAATTACTTTTTCGGTTTTAGAAGTTTCTTTTGCCTCTTCTTTTTTCTTAGCAGTTTTTTTAGGTCGTGTTGAAGAATCAATAGTGCTTAAATCAATTTTACCTAAAACTTTTGGTTCTTCAATTTCAGGAGCATCTATTTTAACAACATCCGAAGTATCTGAAGGAATGGGTTTAGGATCTTCAATTATTATTTCTTTGGGTTGTGGTTTTTTCTCTTCTACAATTTCTTCAACCTTTGGTTCTTCTTTGGTAATTGGTTTTTTCTCTTCTACAACTTCTTCAACTTTGGGTTCTTCTTTAGCAATTGGTTTTTTGTCTTCTTCTTTTCTTTTTATAGAAATATCTTCTTCATCTTTTTTCTTTCTTACATCACTGCTGCTGCCTTTTGGAATTTCTACTAAATCGGCTTTGTTTTTAGCGGCTTTATCGCTGCTAAATTCATTTTGCAAGGAATAGTACATCTCTTCTGAAAGCTTTGCCGTAGGCTTCAGGTCGTCTTTTTTAAACCCTTTCTTGGCTAAAAAATCTATAAGGGTATCTTGCCCAATATTAAATTCTTTAGCTGCTGCTAATAACCTTGGTAATTTTAATTCTGACATTCAGTTTTATTTAGTTAAAACGGTTTTGTACTTATTACAAAACTATTTTATATTTTGTTTTTTGCTTTTATAATTTAGAACTTATGCTTCTTTATTAAATTCTTCTTTAATTATTTTAATAACATCGGCAATTGTTTCTTTTTCTAAATCTGTTCTTCTTTCTAATTCTTCCGGTGTTAATTTTAATACGCTTCTTCCGGTATCGCAACCAACGCGTTTAAATTCATCTATTATCCATGTATCAATTTCGTCGCTAAATTCGTCTAAATCAATATCAAATTCGTTAGTTTGTTCTTCATCTTCGCGGAATACATCAATTTCGTAGCCTGTTAATTCGCAAGCCAATTTAATATTTACGCCTCTTCTGCCTATAGCTAATGAAACTTGATCGGGTTTTAAATATACATCTGCTTGTTTCTTTTCGTTATCTAAGTTCATGTAACTGATTTTTGCAGGAGTTAATGAACGTTGAATAAGTAATTGAACATTGGTGGTATAATTAATTACATCTATGTTTTCGTTTTTTAATTCGCGTACAATGCCATGAATACGGCTTCCTTTCATACCAACGCAAGCACCTACGGGATCTATTCTATCATCGTAACTTTCTACGGCTACTTTGGCTCTTTCGCCCGGCTCACGAACTATTTTTTTAATTGCAATTAAACCGTCAAAAATTTCGGGTACTTCTATTTCTAAAAGTTTGGCTAAAAATAATGGGCTTGTTCTGGAAAGAATGATTACAGGTGTATTGTTTTTAGTATCTACTCTGGCAACTACGGCTCTGGTGGTTTCGCCTTTTTTGAAATAATCTTGTGGTATTTGTTCTGATTTTGGAAGGATTAATTCATTGCCTTCATCATCTAATAACAATACTTCTTTTTTCCATACTTGGTATACTTCGGCATTAATGATATCTCCAATGCGATCGGCATATTTTTTAAATAGAACATTCTTTTTTAAATCGCCAATACGGCTGGCTAAAGTTTGTTTGGCAGCTAAAATAGCACGGCGACCAAAATCTAACATATCAACTTCTTGGTATAATTCTTCTCCTACTTCAAAATCTGGTTCAATTTTTACGGCTTCAGAGTAGGCAATTTCTGCTAATGGATCGTTTACTTCTCCATCTTCAACAATCATACGGCGGCGAATAATTTCAAGGTCACCTTTTTCGGCATTTACAATTACGTCAAAATTTTCATCGCTGCCATATTTTTTACGCAACAAGGTTTTAAACACATCTTCTACCACTTTCATCATTGTGGGTCTGTCTAAATTTTCAGCATCTTTAAAATCCTGAAACGCATCTATTAAGTTAATACTTGCCATACAATTTTTAATTTATGATGTACGATTGATGATTGAATGCTATCAATATTACTCGTACCTGTTTTAAAATTTTACCTGAACTGTTGTTGTTTTTATATTATTAAATGGAATTACCAATTGTTGTGTTATTGCTTTTTTGCCTTTACCTTCTGTAAATTCTATAATTATATCTGCTTCGGCAACTTGCAATAATTTACCTTCTTTTTTTGTTGCATCTGTAAAAATAACTTCAATATTTCTGCCAATATTTTTATTGTATTGTCTTTGCATTTTTAAAGGTTCATCAACACCCGGTGATGATATTTCTAAACTAAAATCTCCTTCAGTATATAGGGCAGCTTCCTCAATTAATTTATAAAGTTTGCGGTTAAATTGCACACATTTTTCAATAGTAATGCCATTATCTCCATCAATAAATACTTTAATATTATTGGTGGGTTTTATGCGTATATTAACACAGAAATATTGGGTTTCTGTTTGCAGTATTTGGTTTAATAACTGCTGTATTTTTTCTACCTGATTTTCTATTGGTAACATATTTATAAAGCAGAAGGGAACGGTAATCGTTCCCTTCTATTATTCTTTTTCCGATGCAAATGTATGGTAATGCATAGTTATGTTCCAAATTTTAAATGAATGATGTAGGTAAACACAAGATGAAGTGGATGATTTTTTTAATTTTTTACCCATTAAAATTTATGGGCAACTATTTACGCTATAGAAATAAAGAAAAATTCACTTCCGTTGCTTTTATTTTCTTATTTCTACTAACAATAATACGCAACAAAGCAGAAATAATAATTGGTTAAACAAAATATTGTTTCTTCAATAAATCTCCTTTTTACAAATTTTAAACACCATTTATTTTCAAAACATTTAACAAACAATCAATTTCCCGTTTTAATTACATTTACCACCAGAATAAATTATTTATGAAGAACTTTTTATTTGTGTTTTTTGTTGCAATTTTTTTTTGTATTGAATTAAATGCACAAACAAAACCTGCACCTGCATTACTCAAAAACATAAGCATTACGTTAACGCCACTAAAAAATTGTAAAGTTTATTTAGGAAGTTATTATGGGAAAACACAAATTATTGCAGACTCTGCACAATTAGATGCAACAAGTAAAGGAGCATTTAAAGGAAAAACAAAACTTACTCCCGGTGTGTATTTTGTAGTATCGCCTAATTACACCATTCAGTTTGAATTATTGATTGGCAATAACCAACATTTTTCTATTAAAGCCGATACAACACAAAAAGAAAAAGCAGTAATAACAGGTTCTGCCGATAATGATTTGTTTAAACAATACTCAGCATTTACAACAGAAAGAGGGCAAAAACTAAATCAGCTTTCACAACAATTAGCCCTCGCAAAACATAAGACAGATTCTTCTTCTATCCATAAACAAATAGCTGTTTTAAATAATGAAATTCAATTATACAGAAACAAGATAATTAGAGAAAATAAAAGTACATTATTGGCAACTCTATTAGCAGCAATGCGTAGGCCCGAAGTACCTGCCATTCCTATAGTTAATGGAAAAGCAGATTCAACCTACCCTTATCGTTTTGTAAAAGAACATTATTGGGATGATGTTGCATTTAACGATAATAGTTTATTACACACTCCTTTTTTTGAACCCAAGTTAGATGATTATTATAAATACTATGTTTCTCCTGAGCCAGATTCTATTATTAAAGAAGTAAATTATATGTTATTATTTGCAAGAACCGGAAAAGAAATATATCCGTACTTGCTAACAAAATTTACCAATAAATACATGAACCCAGAATACATGGGGCAAGACAAAGTATTTTTATTTTTGTTTGAAAATTTTTATGCAAAAGGTGATACAATATATTTAACCGCTGCCGGTAGAAAAACCGTTACAGACAGGGCTTACAGCATGATGGCCAATCAAGTTGGTAACCCTGCAGCACCTTTAGATTTAACCGATACAACAGGCAAAATAAATTCATTATATAATTTAAAAGGGGCATTTACGTTTGTTGTTTTTTGGGATCCTACCTGCGGACATTGTAAAGAAGAATTACCTAGAATAGATTCTATTTATAAAGCCAAATGGAAAGCATTAGATGTAAAATTATACAGTGTAAACATTCATGAAAATTTAATGAAAGAATTAAAAGAATTTGTGAATACAAAACATTTTAGTACCGATTGGGTTCATGTTTATCAATCCAATGCTGCATTAATAGCCGAACAACAAGCAGGCAAGCCTAATTACAGACAGTTATATGATGTTAGTAAAACACCAACCATGTATTTGTTAGATAATGAAAAAAGAATAATAGGCAAACAACTAAGTATAGAACAATTTGATGATTTAATTGCTGCTAAACTAAAATTAAAAAACGCTTCAGGCGGAGTTAAGTAATATGAAATTGATTATAACTACAGTTTGTTTTTTATTAATTACTAACAGTTTCTCGCAAACATTATTTACATACGGTAACAAAGCAGTAAGCAAACAAACGTTTTTACAATCTTATAAAAAAAATAATACAGGCAATAATTCTGCAAGTACATTAAAAAATTATTTGCAGTTATTTATTAATTACAAATTAAAAATTCAAGCAGCTATTGATGAAGGCTTAAACACAGAACCCTCTGTAAATGCAGATGCACAACAATTTAAAAATGAAATTGCAGAAAACATAATTAACAAACAAGCCAACATTAATGCATTGGTAAAACAAGCTTATGAAAGAAGTAAAAAAGAAATTTTATTAGCACAAGTTTTTGTTGAATATAGAAACAATTATTCTGCAACAGATTTTAAACAAATTCAAACTGCATACAATCAATTAAAAACAGGGAAAAATTTTGATGCAGTTACACAAATTTATTCAACTGATGGAAACATAAAAAAATCAAATGGAATATTAGGTTATATCACTGCTTTTTCTTTACCTTATGAAATTGAAAATATTGTTTATGCATTAAAACCAAAAACATTTTCAAACATATACATAGGCAAATTTGGTTATCATATTTTTTATATTAAAAATGAAAGAACAGCACGACCTGCAAGGAAAATAGCACAAATATTTTTTTCATTCCCACCCAATGCCAATGAAAATGACAAAAGCAAAATAATTCAAAAAGCGAATAAAATTTTCGAATTACTAAAAACAAAAGTTGTATTTGATAGCGTTGCCAAACAATACAGTGATGATAATACCAACGCACTATTAGAAGTAAGTACAGGGAAGTTTGATGCTAATTTTGAAGAAGCCGTTTTTGCTTTACAAAATATTGGAAACATAAGTGCCCCAATAGTTTCAGATGATGGTGTAAGAATTGTTCAACTAAAAGAAATTGTTGTTTTACCCCAAACATTAAACGAAGCAATTGCAATAAATAATTTAAAACAAAAGGTAGAAAACAGCAATAGGCTAACTATTGCCAAACAGAAATTATTACCAAAATGGATGAAGCAAACTAATTATAAAAAAGCCACCTATAATGAAAAGGAGTTGTTTAGATATATTGACAGTTTTGTTCTAAACAAAACATTTCAGTCATTTAAAACAATAACAGATTCAACCGTTATTTTTTCTACTCAAAAACAAAAATGGTATGTTATAGATTTTTGTCTGTATGTAAAATTAAATAGTGAAAGAAAGAAAGATTATTCCACTTTATTAAAAGAATTCATTGAACAAAAAATTAGCAATTATTATAAACAACATTTAGAAGATTATAATGCAGAAATGAAAGAACAAGTAAAAGAATTTACCGAAGCCAATTTATTATTTGCTGTAATGGATAAACATGTTTGGGGTAATGCCTCAAAAGATACAATTGCATTGAAAGAATATTATACACAACACGCTGCACAATATATTTGGCAACCCAGTACAGCTGCAATTATTGTAACAGCAAACAATGCAACATCTGCTAACGATGCATTAGCAAAAATAAAAGCCAACCCTTCCAACTGGCGTAATATTACTTCAAGCTATGGCTCATTATTAAATGCAGACAGCGGCAGGTTTGAAAACAACCAACTACCTTTTACTATTGAAAATAAAAAGGAAAACTCAACAACAACTATTCATGTAACAAACAATCCTGAATTATATACTTTTTTTTACATAACACATATTTACAATAATGCTGAGTTAAGAAATTTTAATGATGCCAAATCGCTAGTAGCAGCAGATTATCAGCAAGTATTAGAAAACAAGTGGCTGCAACAGTTAAAAATAAAATATCCTGTAAAAATTAATAATACCGTATGGAAATCTATTGAACACAACTAAAAAATTATTTCATCAATATGCTACTTTTTCCATGCAGCAATAATTTCTTCTGCATGTTGTTTACTTTTAGGTTTCAAAAATATTTTTTTAATAACTCCTTTTTCATCAATTAAAAAAGTAGTACGGTGCAAGCCCATATATTTTCTACCATATAATTGCTTCTCTCCCCAAACGCCGTAAGCATCTATAATTTCATGGTTTGTATCTGCAATTAATGTAAAGGGTAAACTATGTTTTGTTGAAAATTTTTTATGCTTCATTTCATCATCAGGGCTAATACCAATTATTTCAAAACCTTCTTTTTTAAGCAATGCATAATTATCTCGCAAGTTACAAGCTTGCACGGTGCAAGTGGGCGTTAAATCTTGCGGATAAAAATATAAAACCAGTTTTTTCCCTTTAAAATCTTTTAAAGAAACAATCTTACCATTTTGTGTTTTCCCTTTAAACAAAGGGGCTTTATCGCTTTCTTTCAATGTAATCATACTAACAAATATTCATCACAAAACTACATTTCAAATTTTTAAAGCAAAATTCATAATTCAATAAGTATATACATTTTGGTTTTCATTGTTTATAATGAAACAGAACTTAAAAAGTTTCGCTTTGATATTTATCATTTTCATGTAGGTTTGCACAATTTATTTTTTAATCAATGCCAAAAGACAACTCCATAAAATCTGTACTCATAATTGGTTCTGGCCCTATTATTATTGGTCAAGCCTGCGAGTTCGATTATTCAGGCTCTCAAGCTGCAAGAAGTTTAAGAGAAGAAGGAATTAAAGTAATTCTCATTAATAGCAACCCTGCTACTATTATGACCGATCCAATGATGGCCGATAAAGTATATTTATTACCATTAACGGTTGAAAGTATTGAACAAATTTTACAAGAAAACAAAATTGATGCAGTATTACCAACTATGGGTGGACAAACTGCTCTCAACCTTTGTAAAGAGGCAGAAGAATTGGGTATTTGGGAAAAATATAATTGTCGCTTAATTGGTGTAGATGTAGATGCAATTAATACTGCAGAAGATAGAGATTTATTTAGGAAACTAATGCTAAAAATTGGTATTAAAGTAGCACCCAGCCATGTTGCTAATAGTTTTTTAGAAGGAAAAGAATTTGCACAAGAAATTGGTTTTCCTTTAGTGATAAGAGCCTCATTTACATTAGGAGGAAGCGGCGGTGGATTTGTACACAATAAAGAAGAATTAGATGCTGCATTAAAACACGGTTTAGAAGCAAGCCCTATACACGAAGTATTGGTAGAAAAAGCAGTATTAGGTTGGAAAGAATATGAATTAGAATTACTACGAGATAAAAATGATAATGTAGTTATTATTTGTACTGTTGAAAATTTAGATCCAATGGGTGTACACACAGGAGATTCTATAACTGTTGCACCTGCTATGACGTTGAGTGATACCGCCTTTCAAGACATGCGTAATCAAGCAATATTAATGATGCGTAGCCTTGGAAATTTTGCCGGTGGTTGTAATGTACAATTTGCATTAAACCCCGAAACAGAAGAATTAATTGCCGTAGAAATTAACCCACGCGTAAGCCGTTCATCTGCATTAGCAAGTAAAGCAACCGGTTATCCCATTGCAAAAATTGCTGCCAAATTAGCAATCGGTTATTCTTTAGATGAATTAAAAAATCAAATTACAAAAACTACATCCGCATACTTTGAACCCGCATTAGATTATGTAATTGTAAAAGTACCACGTTGGAATTTTGATAAGTTTAAAGGAGCTAACGATACTTTAGGTTTACAAATGAAAAGTGTTGGTGAAGTAATGGCAATTGGCAGAAGTTTTACAGAAGCCATTCAAAAAGCTTGTCAAAGTTTAGAAAACGAAGCCATTGGTTTAGGATATTACGGAAAAAGTTTAATGAAGAGCGACGAAATTGTTGAGTACATAAAAACACCAAAATGGGATAGAATTTTCAGAATTAAAGATGCACTGATGCAAGGTGTAACCGTAAAAACTATTGCTCAAACAACCGGTATAGACAGATGGTTTTTATATCAAATTCAAAATATTTGTAATATAGAAAAACAAATTGCAGAATACACTTTAGATACTTTACCAACCGATATTTTAAAACATGCCAAAAAAGAAGGCTTTAGCGATTTACAAATTTCAAAAATATTACAAGGTAAATGCAATGAAGAGCAGGTGTACGAAAAACGAAAAGCATTAGGTATAACCCGTGTTTATAAAATGGTTGATACTTGTAGTGCAGAATTTGAAGCAAAAACACCTTATTTCTACAGCACATTTGAAGGGTAGAGTTATTTTTATTTCTTCTTCAAATAATAGCATTTAAATAAAAACGCACCGCTTTGCGGTGCGTTTTTAAAAAATATTCATAAAATATTATCCTAATGCTACTCTTTTAAAACCTAAAACTTTTAAGTTAGCATTTGCATTTTTTAAATATTGAGCTACTGTAATACTACCATCTTTTACAAATGGCTGAGCTGATAATGTGTTTTCTTTAAAGAAAGCATTTAATTTTCCTTCAGCAATTTTAGCAATCATTTCATCAGGTTTGCCGGCCATTTTAGGATCAGCTTTCATTGTATCAACAATAATTGCTCTTTCTCTTTCAACTGTTTCTACAGGTACACTATCTGCATCAACAGCAACAGGGTTTAATGCTGCAATTTGCATTGCTACATCTTTACCTGCTTCTGCGGCAACTTCATTTAAACCAACTAAAACACCTAAACGAAATGCACCATGAATATATGAAGCAACGTAAGGAGCTTCAACTCTTTCGTATTTGGCTACTCCTATTTTTTCACCAATAGTTGCTAATTTATCATTAATAACATCTGATACTTTAACACCGTTTACAGTTGCATTATTTACTTCTTCAATGTTTTTAGCATCGGCTGCTACTGCGGCGTCTGCAATACTTTGAGCAAATGCTACAAAGTCTGTATTTTTAGAAACAAAATCTGTTTCGCAACTAATGCAAATAACATAACCAATTTTATTATCTGCAGAAGTTTTTGCAATTACCACACCTTCTTTTGCTTCACGGTCGCTACGTTTAGCGGCAACTTTTTGTCCTTGTTTACGCAACCAGTCAATAGCTGCTTCAAAATCTCCACCTGTTTCTGTTAATGCTTTACGGCAATCCATCATACCTGCACCGGTTGCTTGGCGAAGTTTGTTAATGTCTGCTGCTGTAATAGCTACTGCTGTACTCATAATATTTTCCTTTTTTTAGTGAGTGAATGTATCTACAATTGTGCCGCAAAATTATTGAATGCAATTTGTCAGTGATCATTCATGAATGATAAGTTGATTGATGCAGTACAAGAGTGCGACGCAACGAGTGTTATATAGTTATAAAAAAGATGGGCCAATAATCAGTATAATATTGATGATTATTGACCCACCGTAAATAAAATATAGGTTTAAATTATCTACCTGCGGGTCTGCGGGTGTTAGGCACACGACGTTTTGGTGCACCGCCTTGTCCGGCTGGAGTATCTCCACCACGGCTACCACCGCGGCGTCCGCGGCCACCTTCAGCTTGTGCTTCTGCTTCTAAACGGCGAGCTTTTGCTTCGTTTTCGTTAGCTTCTGCATCGTGTTCTTCTTCTTCTTTGCTTGCTTGACGTTCTGCTAAACCTTCTGCAATGGCAGCAACAATATAGTTGGTAATAATTGCTATTGATTTTGTAGCATCATCATTTGCAGGTACGGCAAAATCTACTTTGTTAGGATCGCAATTGGTATCAACCATACCAAAAGTGGTGATGCCTAAACGTTTTGCTTCTGCTAATGCAATATGCTCATGGCCAATATCAACTAAGAATAAAGCAGCCGGTAAGCGACCTAATTGTGCAATACCGCCTAATACTTTTTCCATTTTGTCTTTATCGCGGCTTAATGTTAAACGTTCTTTTTTAGTTAAACTTTCTGCACTGCCATCGTTCAACATTTTTTCAATGCTCTGCATTTTTTTAACACTTTTACGTACAGTGTTAAAGTTAGTAAGCATACCGCCTAACCAACGTTCTGTAGCAAAAGGCATGTTTACTTTTTTAGCACATTCGGCAACAATATCTTTTGCTTGTTTTTTAGTGGCAACAAACATTATTTTTTTACCGCTTTTTGCTATTTGTTTTAAAGCTGCTGCTGCTTCTTGTAAGCCATCAACAGTTTTGTTAAGGTCTATAATATGAATACCTTTCTTTTCAGCAAAAATGTAAGGTAGCATTTTTGGATTCCACTTTTTCTTTAAGTGTCCAAAATGTACACCTGCTTCTAAAAGCTGCTGTTGAAGTGAAGTATTATTTTCCATTTCTATAATTTTTTATGTTGAATTTTGAATGCTAAATGTTGAATTAAAATTTATCATTCAACATTCATCAGTAATAATAATTGATTAACGTTTGCTGAACTGATAGCTTCTTCTTGCTTTTTTATGACCGAATTTCTTACGTTCAACACCGCGAGGATCACGTTTTAAATGACCAGCCGCTTTTAACGATGGGCGAAACTCTGGATTTACTTCTAATAAGGCACGTGCAATAGCTAATTTGGTAGCTTCTGCCTGACCTTTTAAACCACCGCCTTGTGCATTTATAACTACATCAAACTTGCCAACTACTTCGGCAGATTTTAATGGGGCTTCAACTTGGTTTTGAAGATATACTAAAGGGAAGTATTCTTTATAATCTTTATTGTTTACAGTTATTTTTCCATCGCCTTTGCTGATGAAAACACGGGTTACCGCTTCTTTACGGCGTCCTACTGCATTTTTTTGTTTTTCCATTTATTTGGAATTTGAAATTGAATGATTTGTAATTAAAATTTTAATTCTTTAGGTTGTTGTGCTCCGTGTGGATGTGCTGTGCCTGCATATACAAATAGTTTTTTGTACATTTTGCGTCCTAAACGATTTTTAGGTAGCATACCTTTTACTGCTCTTTCAACCAAAACTTCAGGGCGGCGTTTTTGAAGATTTTTTGCACTTTCTTCTTTTAAACCTCCTGGGTAACCAGAAAAGTTATCATAAACTTTTTCTTCCATTTTGTTGCCGGTAAGTTTTACTTTTTCGGCATTAATAACAATTACAAAATCTCCGCAATCAACATGAGGAGTGTAATAGGCCTTGTTCTTACCGCGTAATACCGCAGCAATTCTTGAACACAAACGGCCTACGGTTTGATTAGTACCATCAACAACATACCAGTTATGTTTTACGGTAGCCGCATTAGCGTGTTTTGTTGTGAAATGTAGTTTGCTCATTTATTTTCTTTTTTGCCAAATTATTTTGGCAGGTTATCAATTTCAATGTTTGCTATCCCAAACATTGCCCATTTTTTGGGAGTGCGAAGGTGCAATGTGAAAGTTTATTTTCCAAAAATTTTACTTTCTTTTTTTATTGAACATTTATAAGTTATTGATTACCAGCAATAATTTTGCATTAAAATAATTTTTACCTTCTACAATTCAACAAAATAAGGCATTTTGAGGAATGATTTTTTTGAAACCGTTTAAAACAGAACTTCGCATCGAAAAAAGAATATTAATTGCCTTACCAAAAATACCAAGCCGATTTTGTGTTTACAGGTTATGAAATGCTTAACCATAAACATGTATTAATTACAGATGAGAAAGGAGTTGTTATTGAAATTGTAAATGAAACAGAAGCAGGTGATGATGTTAAAAAGTTTTCGGGAATTTTAACGCCGGGTTTTATTAACTGCCACTGCCACTTAGAATTGAGCCACATGAAGGGTTTAATTCCTGAAAAAACAGGATTGGTAGATTTTGTTTTTAAAGTGGTTACGCAACGACATTTTCCTGAAGAAGAAATTTTACAAGCAATTGCCAATGCCGAAAAAGAAATGCTTAATAATGGTATTGTTGCTGTGGGAGATATTTGTAATAACACGCTTACCGTTCCTCAAAAACAAAAAGGTAATTTATATTATTACAATTTTATTGAAGTAAGCGGGTGGCTTCCGCAAATTGCACAAACAAGATTTGAGAGAAGTAAAGTTTTTTATGACTCTTTCAATCAAATTAAAAGTTCAAAATCCAAAATCCAAAATTCTATTGCCCCGCATGCACCTTATTCTGTTTCAGAAGATTTATGGAAATTAATTGAACCTTTCTTTCAAAATAAAACAACAACTATTCATAACCAAGAAACTGTTTTTGAAGATGAATTTTTTAAAACAGGAAAAGGTGATTTTGAAAGAATGTATCATATAATGAAAATTGATAACTCTTTTTTTAAACCATCGGGAAAAAGCAGTGTACAAACCGTGTTATCACATTTTAAGTGTGCAGAAAAAGTTATACTAGTTCATAACACTTTTATTAAAGAAGAAGATATTAACTATATTAATTCATACTTAAAAAATAATCATCAACAATTTTTTTACTGTTTATGCGTTAATGCTAATAGCTACATCGAGAATGCAAGTCCTCCTATAAAAATGTTGCAAAATCTTAATTGCAACATAATACTTGGAACTGACAGCCTTGCCAGTAATTGGGGATTGAGCATCTTAGATGAGATTAAATCAATCCGTAATTGTTTTCCTTCCCTAACAACAGTGCAACTTTTGCAATGGGCTACCATTAATGGTGCTAAAGCTTTATCGTTAAATGATAAACTTGGCAGCTTTGAAAAAGGTAAAAAGCCGGGTATTGTGTTAATTGAAAATTTAACGCAAGAGGGAAACATTACGCCAATATCTACAGCAACAACAGTAAAAAATGTGTTATGATAAAATATGCTTCTATTACTTCTTTGTTAAGTAGTTTTTTGTTTGTGGCAACAACGTTTGCTGCATCAAAATTTCAATCGTTTAGCCAAAACATAATTGGTTACCCTTTTATTTTTTTTAGTGCTGAATCTGATAAAATTATTGATGCAAGTAAAAGGTTTTCGGGAATAAATCTAGCAGCAGATTTAGCTATTTGTGTTATGCTAAGTATGCTAATAATTAAAATTTGTTCTTTAGGTTTTAGGCCTACCAAAGTATTGGTTAAGAAATAATTTGTTGTAAAACTTCAATACTTCGTAATTGAGCAAACCCTTCAACATGTAAGGTCATAAAGGTTTGTAAGTATTGTAATATTTGCCTGCGTTGTGTTTTATTGAATTGAATATTTTTTAGGTCATCGATATTTTTAATTGAGATTAAATTAGCAATTGCAGCAACCTCTTCACCGGTTACATAATTTGTGTGTGTTGGAATGTTGTTTGTAAAAGTTCCTTCTTTTAAATCGAGTGTATGATTGGTTGATGAAAAGTTTTCTCGTATTAAAAATCCTAAAGCACTGCTTAGTTGAAGTGTAAAATAAATTGGAATATTGGCAACAATACTTTCGGTAGAAGTATCAACCGCTAATAAAGTTTCTTCGGTTAAATAAAATAATTCGGGATTGGCTTCGGGTTGTTTAATACAATGTTGTAATAATTCTACTATATATACTGCTACTGCATTTCTTATTACATTAAAAAAAATAGTATTATATATATTTTCCCATTGAAATTCTTTTACAAATTGCAGTTGTTTTAATTCGTTATGATATACTTCCATTTGTAAAATAGAAGCGGGTTGAAAGTAATTGGCTTTACCTTGATTTTTTTTTGATGATTGCCTTACACCTTTTACAATATAACTTTGTAAGCCAAATAATTCTGTGTAAACGGTAGTAATAATGCTAGTTTCACCATATTTTACGGTGCGTAAAACAATGCCTTTTGTTTTGTGTGTTTGCATTAATTGTAGGCAATATATTTATTGCTGCATAAAGATAGGAACGTACAAGTGAGTGACACAACTGGTGTTGCCTAAAGATTAATAGTTGGTAACAAAAAATTATATTGCTCCTGTAAATTGTTTAAGAAATCGGATATCGTTTTGAGAGTACAATCTTAAATCGTTTACTCGATATTTTAATTGACAAATTCTTTCAACACCCATACCAAATGCAAAGCCTGTATATTTATTAGAATCTATGTTAAAGTTTTCTAACACTTTTGGATGTACCATTCCGCTTCCTAAAATTTCTACCCAACCTGTGTGTTTGCATACATTGCAGCCATCTCCGCCACATATTAAACAGCTAATATCCATCTCGGCACTGGGTTCTGTAAACGGAAAATAAGATGGGCGAAAACGTACTTTGGTTTCTTTGCCAAACATTTCTTGTACAAAAAAGTAAAGTGTTTGTTTTAAATCGGCAAAGCTTACGTTTTCATCAATATATAACCCTTCTATTTGATGAAAAAAGCAATGTGCTCTTGCACTAATAGTTTCATTTCTATACACACGCCCCGGGCAAATTACACGAATGGGTGGTTTTTGATTTTCCATTACGCGAGCTTGTACACTGCTGGTATGTGTACGCAATAACCAATCAGGATTTTTGTTTATATAAAAAGTATCTTGCATGTCTCTGGCAGGATGATCTTCGGGCAAATTCATTGCACCAAAGTTGTGCCAGTCGTCTTCAATTTCAGGGCCTTCTGCAACAGCAAAACCTAAACGTTTAAAAATAGAAACTATTTGATTGCGAACAATGCTTAATGGATGCCTTGTGCCAACAGTAATAGGGTTTCCGGGTAAACTCCAATCAATTAAATTGAAAGTGTTGGTATCTGTTTGTTGTGTTGATTGTTTTAATGAATTATACTTATCTTCTACAAATTGTTTAACCTCATTTAACAATAAACCAAATTCTTTTTTCTTTTCGTTAGGAACGTTTTTCATTTCGCCCATAATATTTTTTACTAACCCTTTTGTTCCTAAATATTTAATACGAAAAGCTTCGGCATCATCAGCATGATTTGCTATATAAGCAGTAACCTCTTGTTTAATATTTTTAATTTGTTGCAACAATTCTTCCATGCAGCGAAGATAAGCAGCAGTTAGTAAAATAAAGGGTTACAATATTTAAAACAATAAATTAATTTATTTATAATATTGGTTATAAATTTTTGAGTTTTGTGTTAATAAACTTTCCTTTTATTACTTTCCGATACAAAACTTGCTGAAAATAAAATCTAACTGATCTTCATTTGTAATTTCTCCGGTAATTAACCCTAAATAGTGTAAGCATTGCCTAATATCTAACGCTAATAAATCTCCTGAAACATTTTGCTGCAAGGCATTCCAAACATCTTGTAATGATATAGATAATTTTTGTAATGCTTCATAATGGCGGGCATTGGTAACAACAGTATCTTCTGTTTTTAAATCTCCGTGAATGGTTGCGGCAACTAGTTCTTGTTTTAGGCTTTCAATGTACAGGTTTGATTTTGCAGCAATACAAATAATGTTTTTTGTTGTATTGTATTTTATAGATGAACTGTTTTTTTGTTCATCAATTTTATTGGCTACTAATAAATATTGAATATTTTGTTTAATAAAATTTTGTTCAACAGTAATTAATTCATTTTCAGTAATTGTATTTATATCAAACAAATAGATAACCACATCTGCAGTATTCATTTTTTGAATACTTCTTTCTACACCAATGTTTTCAATAATATCGGTAGTATGTTCTCGTATGCCTGCCGTATCTATCAATCTAAATAAAACACCATTAATATTTAATACTTCTTCAACAGTATCTCTTGTAGTGCCGGCTATTTCACTCACAATAGCTCTTTCTTCATTTAATAATGCATTTAATAAGGTTGATTTTCCTGCATTGGGTTTGCCTATAATTGCTACTTGCACACCATTTTTTATTACATTACCTAATGCAAAAGATTGTATTAAATTATTTACGTTTTTTATTAATATATTAATTAAATCATCTAATTGTTTTCTATCGGCAAATGTTACATCTTCTTGCGAAAAATCTAATTCTAACTCAATTAATGCAGAAAATTTAATCAACTCATTTCTTAATTTTTTTAATTGATTAGAAAAGTTTCCTCGCATGTTTTTTAATGCGGTATTGCGACTTGCTTCTGTGTTGCTGGCAATTAAATCTGCTACGGCTTCTGCCTGTGTTAAATCTAATTTTCCATTTAAAAAAGCACGTTGTGTAAATTCTCCTGCTTTTGCTAATCTTGCTCCTTTGCTAATAATTGCATTAATTATTTTTTCTTGAATGAAGGGAGAGCCGTGTGTGCTTATTTCAATCACATCTTCGCCCGTATAAGATTTTGGATTTTTAAATAATGAAAGCACTACTTCATCTAATACTTCATTATTATATTTTAATAATCCAACATGTAAAGTATGAGATGGTTGCTTTTGTAAATTTTTTGAGGGGAATAATTCATCAATTATATTAAATGTATTTTTTCCGCTAACGCGAATTACACCAATAGCTCCAATACCCGGTGGAGTTGCCAATGCAACAATGGTTTCAGTCCAATCACTCAATTTTCCTAACATGTTTTATTTTTTGTAAAAATAGTTGATAGGTAAGTAAAAGAAAAAGCCACGCTTAAGGCGTGGCTTTAAACAACATTTATATTTTTATCCCTCATCAGAAACTTGGAATGTAATACCTTGTTTATGGCGGTAAATTACTTTACGACCGTTTTGAACAGCGGGTTGCCATTTTGGTCCTTTTTTAATTACACGAACCGCTTCATCTTTTGTTCCGTAACCCGGATCATTTTCTGCATGTACATCGCTTATATTTCCTTCTTTATCTACAATAAAAGTTACATATACTGTGTATTTTCCCGGAGGGGCACCATTATCTACAGGTATATTGCTATTTAAATTACGTTGTAAATATTTTTGCCATCCTGCAATACCACCGGGGAATTCAGCAGGTATTTGTACCACAGTAAATACTTTATCGTAATCTTCTTCTTGCTTAGGGGCTTCTACTATTCCTGAGCCTTTGCTTTCAACTACAGGGGCTACCACACCTAAATCTTTTGCACCTTCTTGGTTAATGGTACCAATTTTAGTGTCTTCTAATTTTTCTACATCTTTTATTTCATCTTCTTTTTTTACTTCTTCATCCTTCACAATTTTTGGAGGAGTGAATTTAGTAATTTCCACTTTTGGAGGCTCTTGTTTTGGTGGAGGTGGCGGAGGTGGTGGTTCCGGCTTTTTCTCGTCTTGTTTTACATTTTCTAAGTTTACATCTTGTACAAAAATTTTAGCTTCTTTCTTTTTTCCGGAATTGGCTAAAATACTACCAACAAGTAAAAGCAAGCAAAGAACTATAGTACCTATAATAGCGTATGTAATACGTTTGTTGTAAGTTTTACGTAGCTCATAAGCACCATAATTTTTATTGCGACCCTCGAAAAGTATATCGAGAATGTCTGCTGTTAAAATTTTATTTGTTTCCATAAATAG
The DNA here is from genome assembly GCA_018267705.1 of Bacteroidota bacterium. Lineage (GTDB taxonomy): Bacteria > Bacteroidota > Bacteroidia > Chitinophagales > Chitinophagaceae > CW01. The sequence continues at coordinate 142,757 of JAFDXX010000007.1, forward strand.
TTTTTTAATAAGATGCAGGAAAAATAATTATTCCATAAAAATTATTTGCCTGCACCTTCCGTTACTTTTACTAATTGATTTTCTACTTCGGATATATCAACTAACGCATATTTTTTTACTACGTTAATAGACATTTCATCTAAAATATCAACTACGTTTTTATAGGTGCATTCATTATTGGGCTTAATAACTACCACAAAATCATCAGGAGGGGTATTTGCTTTTTTTCTCATGATAACAGTTCTTATACCATCTTCTCCATTACCAAAGTTTGCCGATTTAAATTTTGATGAGGCATTGCTATTATCAAGCATTCCTTCATAATAAAATATGTGGTTGTCTTTTCCAAGTAGAATAGTTAAAACACCAGATTCTTTTGCTTTGTTTTGATCTTCTGGTTTATCTGCATCTTTGGGTAGGTTTAGCTTAAATGCTGTAGCCTGACTCATTGTTGTAGTAAAAATGAAGAATGTTATAAGCAGGAATCCTAAATCTACCATTGGTGTTAAATCTACACGGGTAGATAGTTTTTTACCTTTTTTTACGCCCGGGCCTTTTTTATGACCGCCACCGGACGAGGTATCCATTTCTGCCATGGTATAATATTTTTAATTTATTAATTCTGTTTACTTTTTACCTTCATCTTCTCTTGGCTGTTTATACAAATCGCTGCCAATAGGCACTGCTTCTGGATTTGTTACCATTTGAAATTTTAAGAAGTCGTTTTTCTTAAGGGCTTTTATTACTGCATCAAATGAGGGATATTTGGAGTCGTTATCTCCTTTCAATAAAATATTTATTTTTTTACCTCCCGAATTTTCGTATGCAGTGTGTACAATACCCATCCATTCAATTAATTCATTAGGCCCTTTTGTGCTATCAACAGGAATACCCGGTAATGCATCTCCTTTTAAATCTTCTTTGGGTATTTTTAAGAATTGAGGAAGTTGACTGAAAGGAGTTCCATAAAACTCAGCTTTTTTAAATGCGTTGGCATCTAATGATATGTTTTTTTGTTTGTTGATAATATCAACCATCGCTCCTTTAATATCTTCATCATCTAAGCCTAAAAATACTTTTCCATTTTTATCTATTGTAATTAAAACAATATCCTTATCTGGAGCCACTTTAGAAGCAACTGAACTTGGTGTTGTAACAGTAATGGCTTCGGCAGGCTTAAATTTTGTTGTTAATATAAAGAAGGACAACAAAAGAAAAGCCACATCGCACATTGCAGTCATATCAATGTTCGTACTCTTTCGTGGCAATTTAGCTCTTGACATTTTGTATAATTTTTATTTCACTAATTAAGATTCAAAACTTATTTGTTTCCACACAACTTATTATTTATAGTTGGCTGCAAAGCTTTGAGTTAAAGTGAAACCAGATTCATCAATACCAAAAGTAATTCCATCAATACGTGTAGTGAAAATATTATACATGATAATGGCAATTGCAGAAGTACCAATACCTAATGCAGTATTATATAAGGCTTCAGATATACCTTGAGATAGTTTTTGAGCAGCTTCTCCACCGCCGCTATCTCCTAATGCAGCAAATGAACGAATCATTCCTAATACCGTTCCTAACAATCCTAATAAAGTAGCAACTGATGCAATAGTTGATAAGAATACTAAATTCTTTTCTAGCATAGGTAATTCTAAAGCTGTTGCTTCTTCTACTTCTTTTTGAATGTTTAATACTTTTTGATCGGTGGTTAACTCTGTATTAGAGATCATTTCTTTGTATTTGCGTAAACCGGCTTTCATTACATTACCTACAGAGCCTTTTTGTTTATCGCATTCTGCAATAGCTTTATCAACATCTTTATTTGCTAAGCTATATTGTACTTTACGTACAAATTCTGCAATATTACCTGTACCTGATGCTTTAGTTACAGTTAATAATCTTTCAATTACAAACACTACTACTGTTAAAAAACATCCGATAAGAATAGGTACAATAATACCTCCTAAGTACATACGTGCAAATCCACCTTTTGCACCTTCGTGGTCTGGCCAAAAACCACCATTAGCGTCTGGTTTAGTAAAATTACTTGCCGAGCCTATTACGAAACGCCAAATTACATAACCTAAAACAATACAAACTAATGGGGCAAGCCATGAAATAGAGTTACCTGATTTTTTTGGTTGAACTGAAGTCGCTTTTGCAACAGGTGCTGCAGTTGGTTTAATGTCAGCCATGATTCAATTGGTTTTTGTTTTTAAAAATATTTTTTGTTTAAAAAATTCACTTCGCAATGCTACTGAAAAAAGTTCTGAAAAAACAAAACTTTTATTCAAAATATTTTTTTGAAGGGGCTACAAATTAGGTATTTTATTGAAAGCAACAAATTTGATTTGAAAGTTTATTAAAATTTAATAAAAAAATCAAATTCAAACTATTCGTAGTTTCAAAGATCGCCTTCACCGATTTTTTAAAATTATTAAAAACCGTTCATAAAAGAATATCGCAAAAACTTCTAAAAATTATACAGATACCTATCTTCACGCCCATCTATTTTTAAAAATTATCGAATATGAAAAAATTTTTTTCTGCAATTGCATTGCTAACTATAGCAGGTAGTACAATTGCACAACCTCCCACTCCACGACCACAAGTTCCATCTACTTCTACAACTGGTGTTACTCCCGGAATGGGCGGTGGTATGAATTTTGGCGGAGCATCACAACGTCAAAATCCTAAACCGTATAAAGAAGTAATTACAGAAAAAGCAATTACTAAAAAAGGTTTATTTACCGTACATAAAGTTGAAGACAAATATTATTTTGAAATTCCTGATTCTATTTTAGGAAGAGAAATGTTAGCTGTAACCCGTTTTGTAAAAGTTGCAGGCGGTGGTAGAAATTATGGTGGTGAATTAGTAAACAACCAATCTATTGAATTTGAAAAAGGCCCAAGCAATACAATTTTCTTAAGAGTTGTAACACTTATTAGTTATGCAGATAGTACCAATGTTATTTCTAAAGCAGTAAAAAACTCTAACCTAAATCCAATTGCCAATGCATTTCCTGTTGCGGCTTATGGTAAAGATTCTGTAAGCAATACAGCAAGTACCGTAATTGATGTTACAGATTTTTTTAAAGGCGATAATCAAGTAGTAAGCTTAAGTTCTGGTGTAAAACGCAACTACAATTTATCAATGTTAGCAGCAGATAGATCTTTCATAGAAAGTATTCGTACTTATCCTATTAATACAGAAATAAGAACCGTAAAAACTTTTACATCTACACCAAGTATAGGTGGTAATAGTGGTAGTACAACATTACCGGCTGCACAAGCTGCAGGTGCCGTAACATTAGAGTTAAATACATCATTATTATTATTACCAAAAGTTCCTATGAACCGCAGATTATTTGATCCTCGCGTTGGTTACTTTGCCGATAATTTTACAGTTTATAGTGATGATCAACAAAAAGTAAGCAACGAAACATTTGCAGTGCGTTACAGATTAGAACCTAAAGATGAAGATATTGAAAAATATAAAAGAGGTGAATTAGTAGAACCTAAAAAACAAATTGTTTATTATATAGATCCTGCAACACCAAAACAATGGAGACCCTATTTAATTGCAGGAATTAATGATTGGCAAAAAGCTTTTGAAAAAGCAGGATTTAAAAATGCTATTATAGGAAAAGAATGGCCAGAAAATGACCCTAACATGAGTTTAGAAGATGCACGTTTTAGTGTTATAAGATATTTTGCATCTGATATTGAAAATGCTTATGGTCCACAAATACACGACCCACGCAGCGGTGAAATTTTAGAAAGCCATATTGGATGGTATCATAATGTAATGAAATTAGTTCACGATTGGTATATGGTACAAACTGCAGCAGTTGACCCTAAAGCAAGAAAAATGAAATTTGATGATGAATTAATGGGGCAATTAATTCGCTTTGTTTCTTCACATGAATTAGGGCACACTTTAGGTTTACGCCACAACATGGGTAGCAGCAGTAAAACACCCGTAGAGTTGCTGCGTAACAAAGCATGGGTTGAAGCAAATGGGCACACCGCTTCTATTATGGATTATGCACGCTTTAACTATGTTGCACAACCAGAAGATAATATTAGCGAAGCAGGTTTATTTCCTCGTATAGGAGATTATGATAAATGGGCTATTCAATGGGGTTATACTTACACAGGAATAAACGATGTTGATGTAGATAAAAAAATTACCAATAAATGGGTGGTAGATAGTTTAAGTAAAAATCAACGTTTATGGTTTGGTGGAGAAGGCATGAATGTTGACCCACGTGCACAAACAGAAGATTTAGGTGATAATGCAGCCAAAGCAAGCGAATATGGTATTAAAAATTTAAAAAGAATATTAACTGCATTACCGGAATGGACTAAAGAAGAAGCCGATAAATATGAAAATTTATCTAATATGTATGATCAAGTAGTTGGTCAATTCCGCCGCTATATGGGGCATGTAACCAAATATGTTGGCGGTATTCAACAAACATATAAAAGTGTAGAACAAACAGGTGATGTTTATGAAGCAACTCCCAAAGCAATTCAAAAAGAAGCTGTTGCGTTTTTAAACAAACAATTATTTGAAACACCAACTTGGTTATTAGATAAAAACATATTAAATAAAATTTCATATCCAATTAACAGTGAAGCTATACAAAATGCCCAAACAAGTACACTCAACAGCTTATTAGATGGTGGTAGATTGTACAGATTAGTTTTAAGCGAAAACCGTTTTGGCAACAATGTTTATACATTAGAAGAAATGATGAGTGATGTGAAAAAAGGCGTTTGGAGTGAATTAAGTACCAACAAATCAATTGACTCATACAGAAGAAATTTACAAAAAGCATATATTGATAAATTAATTGATTTATTAAACCCGCAAGCACCTGTTATTTCGGGTTTACCTGCAGGTTTTACGATTGCATTTACCAATACAAAAAATACAGATGTAACATCTACAGCACGTGCATACTTAAAAGCATTACAATCTGAAACCACTGCTGCTGCCGCAACTGCAACAGATAAAATGACTAAATATCATTTACAAGATTGTGCTGATAGAATTAAAAAAGCTTTAGACCCTAAATAAATTTTGTTAATTCTTTCTATAAAAAACCTTGTACAAATTTGTACAAGGTTTTTTTATCATATGTGCACCTATCTTCACAAAAAAATATATGAAGCAATTTTTTCTTTTAACATTTATCATATTAGCACTTTCAAGTAATGCCCAAATAATTAATGGCATTATAAAAGATAGTATTACCAACGAAAAAATTGCTTTTGCATTTATTACAAACGTTAGCACCAACAAAACAACACTTAGCAACAAAGCCGGTTATTTTAGTTTAACTGCCAAACCCGCCGATATTATTTCAATTGCAGCCGTTGGTTATGCTTTTGATACAATACATATAACAACTGAAATAGCTAATGAAAAAGAATTCGTTTGTATATTAAACCCTTTAAGTCATACACTCCCTTCTATTATTGTAAAAAGCAATATGTATTCAACCTATCAATTAGATAGTATGGAAAGAAGAAAAGCATTTTTTGGAACAAGAAGCCAACATACACAACCTGTATTTTCTATTGCCAACTCCGGTGCAGGTATTGGTTTAAATTTAGATCACTTTTACAAGTCTGATAGAGATAAACGTAAAGCAATAAACCTATTTAATCAAATTGAAAATGAACAATATATTAATTATCGTTTCACGCCGCAATTAATTCTAAAATACACTTCACTATCTACAGATTCTACATTGCTTTTTATGCAAAACAATAGGCCAACTTATAAATGGCTAAGAAAACACACAACTGAAGAAGACATGGTATATTACATTAACGATAAACTAAAATTGTTTTTAAAGAAATAATACAATACATAAACCCGTAAAACACAGAGAAAAAACGGGATTTTCCACGTTTATTTATACAACTACCTAAAATACTTTTACAAAACAAAAGCAGTTCATTTTCTCATGTGCTGCATTTCGTTTGAGGGTATAATATATGCGTACAACAGCGGTTTTCTAATCGCTGTTTTATAAAAAAACAATAACTAATTATATTTTTTACTGATGGGGGTGCTTTTATAAAAGCACAACGGCAACTTTCTAGTTGCTGTTGTTTTTTACATTCAAACCAAATTAAAAATCTATTCCAACCCACTTTTTTTTACTCTTTTCATATTTTTCAAAATTGAACTTATATAATTTACCCGGGCGGTGAGATACATCTTTTTCCATTTCGCCGGTATCAATTAATAAATTCATTGATGCAAATTTTTTACGAAAATTTCTTTTATCTAAACTAACTCCTAAAATAGCTTCATATAAATTTTGCAACTCACGTAAAGAAAATTTATCGGGCAATAAATTAAAACCTAATGGATGTTCTTGAATTCTTTTCTGTAACCATTTATAACAAACATCTAAAATTTCTTTATGGTCAAATGCCATTTCTTTTAATGAAGAAACATTATGCCAATGCAATTCATGTGCATGAATTTTTAATTGATGGTGTTGTATATTTAATAAAGAGCAATAAGCAACAGTTAAAACTCGTCCACCAGGGTGCCTTCCGGGTTTACCAAATGTTTTTACTTGTTCAAGATAAACATCACGCATTCCTGTTCTTTCTCGCAAAATACGATGAGCTGCTTCGTCTAAATCTTCATCATTATCAATAGCAAAATCTCCTAATAAACTCCATTTGCCTTTATACATTACCATATCACTTCGTATTAATAATACTTTCAATTCATTCTCATCAAATCCAAAAATTACACAATCCACCGTTATAGGCACTCTCGGATATAATGCAACAAGCTTTTTTACATTACTAATTAATCCTCCGTTTTCTTTTCTAAAATTGGTTATAACATCAGGTTCAATTTTCATAGTAGTTCTTTAAAGTTTGGAAAGGTAAAAAATCTATGTGTACTTTTTACAAAGTGCATTATTCATTTATTTTACAAGTACATTTAATGGTTTAATAAAATACATGGAACAAAATAAACAATTAGCCGAGCAAACTTTATATTGGTTGCAACAACTCAATACAAATAATATAGAAGAAAAAGCAATCAAAAATATCAATGAATTAAAAAACGTTTTGCGTTTTAATGAATATCAATACTATGTATTGAACAATGCCATTATAAGCGATAATGAGTATGATGCTTTATATAAATTATTAGAAAGAATTGAAAAAAAACAACCTGAATTAGTTACTAAAGATTCTCCTACTCAACGCGTAGGAAGTAGCCTGAATGAGGGTTTTACCACCGTACAACATTTAGTACCTATGCTTAGTTTAGATAATAGTTACAATGCAGATGATTTAAAAGATTTTGATAGAAAAGCAAGAGAAGCAAGTAAATTAAATGAAATTGAATATTGCGTAGAACCCAAATTTGATGGTGCAAGTATTAGCCTAATTTATGAAAATGATTTATTGGTACGTGGTGCAACAAGGGGCGATGGTGTTGAAGGAGATGATATTACCACCAACATAAAACAAATTCGTTCTATTCCTTTATCGGCACCGTTTAGCAAATATGGCATTGAACAAATTGAAATACGCGGAGAAGTAATTCTAACCAAACAAAATTTTAATAAATATAATAATTGGTTAGAAGAACAAGGCTTAGCAACTGTTGCCAATCCACGCAATACCGCAGCCGGAAGTTTAAGAATTAAAGACCCAAAAGAAGTTGCCAGAAGAAATTTAGATGCATTCTTGTATCATATCAGTTACATGAATAAATACAAATTACAAAATACAAAATATGAAAGCGAGCCAATTGCACTTGAAAACACACATGCAGCACAGCTTCAAATGCTTTGGAATTGCGGCTTTCGTTCACCTGAAAAAGAAAAAAAAATTATAAAAGGAATTGAGGGCGTTATAAAATATGTTTTAGATTTTGAACAAAAAAGAGATGAACTGCCCTACGAAATTGATGGCATGGTTGTAAAAGTAAACAGCATTGAACTGCAAGAAAAATTAGGAATGACAAGTCATCATCCGCGTTGGGCCATTGCATTCAAATTCAAAGCAAGACAAGCAACTACAAAATTATTAAACGTAGAATATCAAGTAGGCAGAACCGGTGCAGTAACACCGGTTGCAAAACTGCAACCTGTTGCTATTGGCGGCGTAACCGTATCAAGTATTTCTATTCATAATGAAGATTATATTAGAGAAAAAAATTTAAAAATTGGCGACACCGTTTTAATAGAACGTGCAGGAGACGTTATTCCTCAAATTGTAAAATCGTTACCTGAATTAAGAACAGGAAAAGAAGAAGATATAATTTTTTTGAAAGAATGTCCCATTTGTAAAAGTAATTTATTTAAAGAAGAAGGCGAAGCAGTTTGGCGTTGTATAAATATTGAATGTGAGGCACAAGTAGTTGAAAAAATAATTCACTTTGTTAGTAAAGATGCGATGGATATTAAAAGTTTTGGAGAAGCAAATGTTAGAAAATTTTATGAATTAGGATTATTAAAAGATATACCAAATATTTACAATTTAAATTTTGAAAAAATAGCAACCTTAGAAGGTTTCGGGAAAAAATCTATTGATAATTTAAAAGCCGCAATTGAAGCAAGCAAACAACAGCCTTTAAACCGATTAATTTATGGTTTAGGAATTCGTTTTGTTGGAGAAACCACTGCTAAAACTATAGCAAATAGTGTTGAACATTTGTTAGATTTTAAAAATAAATCAGAAGAAGATTTACAGCAGTTAGAAGATATTGGCGTAAAGGTTGCCAAAAGTATTCACCATTTTTTCAGCAACGAACAAAATATTTTAATGCTGCAACAATTAGAAAGCATAGGCCTTGCATTGAAAAACGAAAAGAAAGCTATAGTTGCAGGTGGCTTAACCGGGCAAACATTTTTATTTACAGGAACTTTAAATAAACTAAAACGTAGTGAAGCAGAAATTTTAGCAGAGCAACAAGGTGGCATTATTGTAAGCGGCGTAAGTGCTAAATTAAATTATCTTGTTGTGGGTGAAGATGCAGGCAGCAAATTAGAAAAAGCAAAAAAAATTAATACTATTAAAATCATTAGTGAAGATGAGTTTTTGAAATTAATTGAATAACAACATCATTTTAAAAAATAAAAGCAATTAAGAAATAATAAAAACCACATTCATATTGTATTACCTATACTCTTACAATTAATTCTATATTCAAAATAAATATTTTATTCAATGAAAAAAACAACAATATTATTTTTAACCTTATTCATATTTACATGCACTCATGCACAACATACAGATGAGCAACAAATTGCAACCGTACTCAATAATCAAAAAGATGAATGGAACAAAGGCAATATCGAAAAATTTATGATTGGTTATTGGGAAAATGATAGCCTTGTTTTTATGAGTAAAAATGGGCCCATCTACGGATATAAAAGTGCACTAAATAATTATAAAAAAAATTATTCCGATACATTGGCAATGGGCAAATTACATTTTGAAATTATTTCAATAAAAAAGTTATCCAATAATTATGCTTTTGTTATTGGAAAATATTTTTTAACGCGAAGTATTGGTAATGCCAATGGGGCTTTTACTTTATTATTCAGAAAAATTAATGGTAAGTGGGAAATTATAGTTGATCATACCAGTTAATTAGGCTTGCTATCAATTGTTACATCCTCTTTATCTTCTTCAAAATGAAATGGTTTACCCCATAACCTAATCATATACCATATACATAAAACAGTACTTAATAAAAACCATATATAAAACAATACATTCCCTAAAGAAATTTTATTCTGAATAAACGCATAGTTATACATAATACCGAATGTAGAATCAAGTATTAAACATAAAAAAACTACCGATAAACTACGCACAATACATATAAAATATGCTGTAATTTTCGGATCCATATATAATTTATTTTTAATCTAAACTTTGGTTAGCAGTTGCCGCTAATTTTAAAATTCTATCAAATTGCGTAGGCGTTAAATCATTATAAAAATAATAAATCGGATCTACAGGAATACCGTTTTTATGTACCTCATAATGGCAATGTGGTCCCGTACTTTTTCCGCTACTGCCAACATAACCAATTACTTCTCCGCGTTTTACAAACTGCCCTGCTTTTGCTTTGTTTTTATACATATGCCCATAAAGTGTTTGATAACCATAACCATGATTAATAACAACTTTAGTTCCATAGCCATCGGGGCTAAATCCGGCGGCAGTTACTGTGCCATCGGCAGTTGCATAAATAGGTGTACCAATTGATGCTGTAAAATCTAATCCTGCATGAAATTTTCTTACTTTATATACCGGATCTATACGGCTGCCAAAACCACTTGCAATTCTATTCAAATCTTTATTGCTAACAGGTTGTATTGCAGGAATAGCTAATAATAGTTTTTCCTTATTCTTCACCATATTATCAATTTCATCATAACTATTTTTCTCATATGCAACACGCAAACTCAAATTATTTAATTGTTTAACCATTGCTTTCACCAACTCGGTTTCTCCCATTGCTTCAACTAAGGCAACTTCTTTTTTTGATTCCATATCTTTTATTCTGGCACTATCGGGTATAGGGCTTGCTTCAAAAACTGCTCTATACACTTTATTATCTCTATTCTCTAATTCATCCATTTGCAATTTTAATTGTTTAACTCGCTCTTGCAATACACTATAATTCTCTTTCAAATCAAAATTTTGTTGCCTTAATAATTTCTCTTTCGGACTATCAACATACTGAAAAATTATAGCAACAATAATTAATCCCGTAAAAATAGAAGAAGCAATAAAACCAAACACCTGCAATAATCTTATACGCAGTTTAGTTTCAATTTTTTCATACCTAAGGGTATGCGTATTATAATAATATTTTACTCTTCTTAAAGCCATTTAAAATATAATATATGTGGTATGATGTACAATTTATTTTTTCACTTTCTATTTATAGTTTTCCATTTTCAACTCCCTTTCCCCGCTTATCTTTGCTCGCTTTTGGTAAATGAAAGTACCAAAGATACTTTTTACTGAATTATTATTGGAATAAAAGCATTTTGTATGATGACATCGGGTGAAATAAGACAAACCTTCTTAAACTTTTTTAAAAGTAAACAACATACCATTGTTCCTTCTGCTCCCATTGTTGTAAAAAACGATCCAACTTTATTATTTACCAATGCCGGAATGAATCAGTTTAAAGATTATTTTTTAGGAAATCAACAACCTACACATACACGTATTGCCGATACACAAAAATGTTTACGTGTTAGCGGTAAACATAATGATTTGGAAGAAGTTGGTGTAGATACCTACCACCACACTATGTTTGAAATGCTGGGCAATTGGAGCTTTGGAGATTATTTTAAAAAAGAAGCCATTGCATGGAGTTGGGAATTACTAACAGAAGTATATAAACTTGATAAAGAAAGATTATATGTAACCATTTTTGAAGGCGATGAAAAAGAAGGTTTACCAAAAGATGAAGAAGCATACAATGAATGGAAAAAAGTAATTAGTGCAGACAGAATTTTATTAGGAAATAAAAAAGATAATTTTTGGGAAATGGGCGATACAGGCCCATGCGGACCATGTACCGAAATACATTACGATTGCAGAACCAACGAAGAAAGAAAAAAAGTTAATGGCAAAACATTGGTAAATAATGATCATCCACAAGTAATAGAAATTTGGAATAATGTATTCATGCAATTCAATCGTTTAAAAGAAGGAACTCTACAACCTTTACCTGCCAAACATGTTGATACAGGTATGGGCTTTGAGCGTTTAGTGCGTGTAATTCAAAACAAAACATCTAATTACGATACAGATATTTTTACCAATACTATTAAAGTAACAAGTGAAATAGTAAATAAAACTTATACGGCAAAAAACGATAAAGAAAGTATTGCATTTAGAGTTTTAGCAGATCATATTCGTGCAATTTGTTTCACCATTGCAGATGGGCAACTTCCTTCAAACACAGGTGCAGGTTATGTTATAAGAAGAATTTTACGTCGTGCTGTACGTTATTATTTTTCTTATTTAAATTATAAACAACCATTATTACATCAATTAATACCAACCATTGCAACACAATTCGAAAATGTTTTTCCCGAATTAAAACAACAACAAGAATTTGTAACCAAAGTTGTAAAAGAAGAAGAAGAAGCATTTTTAAGAACTGTCGATAAAGGATTATCGCTCTTAAATTATATTTTAAGCAAAGGTCAAATAACTAATCAAGAACAATTAAAAGAGGTTGAAAAGGTTCATGAAGATTTGGGAACGTTATCAATTTTAGAAGGAGACTCACCTTATTCAATGAAAAGAATTCCAGGCAGAACATGTTTTATTCTTTATGATAGATATGGCTTCCCTTTAGACTTAACTAGGCTCATTGCTTCTGAAAATAATATACAAGTTGATGAAGAAGGCTTCAATGCAGAAATGCAACAACAAAAAAATCGTTCTCGTGCAGCAACAGCAATAGATACAGAAGATTGGATAAATGTACATGAAGACAAAGGAATTGAATTTGTTGGATACAACCAATTAACAGCAACAACAAATATTATAAAATATCGTAAAGTAAAAGCAAAAGGAAAAGAAGCCTATCAAATTGTATTAGAACAAACTCCATTTTATGCTGAGAGTGGAGGCCAAGTTGGCGATACAGGCGAATTACTAATTAATAATGAAGCTCTAAAAATTATTGACACCAAGAAAGAAAATAATTTAATTATTCATTTTACAGAAACATTACCTGCTACTGATTTAAGCAACAATGTTATTGCAACTGTTGATGCAAATAAAAGAAAAGCAACAGCAGCCAACCATTCTGCCACACATTTACTACATGCAGCTTTGCGTAAAGTATTAGGAACACATGTTGCACAAAAAGGAAGTTTAGTAAATGAAGAACAACTGCGTTTTGATTTTTCACACTTCAGCAAAATGACTGATGAAGAAATAACAGCAGTAGAAGAAATAGTAAACAAAAAAATAAGAGAAAATATTCCTGTTATAATAAAAGAAATGCCTAAAGAAGAAGCTTTGCAATTAGGTGCTATGGCATTATTTGGAGAGAAGTACGGCAATAACGTTCGTGTGGTAATTATTGACCCCAACTATTCTATTGAACTTTGTGGCGGAACACATGTAGGGCATACCGGCGAATTAGGAATTTTTAAAATAAAACATGAAACCGCTGTTGCTGCAGGTGTAAGAAGAATAGAAGCAATAAGCGGAAAAGCAGCGGCAGACTACCTTTCACAACAACTACAGTTATTAAGTGATGCAAAAGCATTACTCAATAATCCAAAAGAATTATTAAAAACAATTGAAAACATTGTTGCAGATAATAAAGAATTAAAAAAGAAAATTGAAAGCTTAGAAGCTAAACAATTAGCAATATTAAAAAATGAATTAACTCAAACTATTCAAACTGTTAATGGCTATACATTTATTGGTGCAGTTACAGAAATAGGTAATGCAGATAACATAAAAAAACTAGCTGCCGATTTAAAAGCCAATGCAGCATTGGTAGTATTGGCTGCAAACATTGCAGGTAAAGCATCGGTAAGCATTGCCTTAAGTGATGAGTTAGTTGCCAAAGGTTTAGAAGCACCAAAAATTATTAAAGAAAAAATTACACCACTTATTAAAGGCGGCGGCGGCGGACAAAAAAATTTAGCAACAGCCGGTGGTCAAGATGCAGGTAATTTACAACAAGTAATTGCAGCAGTTAAAAGTTTATTATAATGAATGCAACTCACAAATACGAAGCAGTAATTGGTTTAGAAGTACATGCACAATTACAAACACAAAGCAAATTGTTTTGTGGCGATAGTATTGCATTTGGTGCACCGCCCAATACACATGTTAGTGCCATAACATTAGGCCACCCTGGCACATTACCTAAAACAAATAAATTAGCAGTTGAGTATGCCATAAAAATGGGCATTGCCTGCAATTGCGAAATTGAATTGCATAACTATTTTGCAAGAAAAAATTATTTCTACCCCGATTTACCTAAAGGTTATCAAATATCTCAACACACAACACCAATATGTAAAAATGGTTATATAACTATTACAACAAATGTTGGTGAGAGAAATATTTTACTTAATAGAATTCACTTAGAAGAAGATGCAGGAAAAAGCATACACGATATTTACGAAGATGCTACTTGTGTAGATTTGAACAGAGCAGGAACTCCCTTAATTGAAATTGTAACAGAACCATGCCTGCATAATAGCGATGAAGCATACCAATATTTAACAGAATTACGAAAATTAGTACGTTGGATTGAAATATGTGATGGTAATATGGAAGAAGGTAGCTTACGTTGCGATGCCAATATTTCTATTCGCTTAAAAGGAGAAAAAAAATTAGGAACAAGAGTTGAAGTGAAAAATCTTAACTCTATTCGCAATGTAAAAAAAGCAATAGATTTTGAAATTGAAAGAATGATTAATGTAGTAGAAAGTGGCGGAACTATTACACAACAAACCAAAAGTTTTGATGCCGCAACCGATACCACTTTTGCGATAAGAGATAAAGAAGAAGCCAACGACTATCGTTATTTTGCAGATCCTGATATAGCACCTTTTCATTTAACAGAAAATTTTATTCAACAAATACAATTATCATTACCTGCACTTCCACAACAATTAATAAAAAATTTACAAGAAAAATATTTATTAAGTGAATATGATGCTAAACAACTTTGTGATGATAAATTAACAGCAAATTATTTTTTACAAACAGCATCAATAAACAGAAACTATAAAGCTATTGCCAATTGGCTTATTGGCCCTATAAAACAATATTTGAATGATGAAGGAACCTCTTTCGAAAACATTTTTCTTCAACCCAAAATATTAGCTGCATTAATACAAATTATTGATGAAGGAAAAATAAATTTTTCTGTTGCCGCAACTAAATTGTTACCTATTTTAATGAAAGAAAACATTGAGCCATTAGCATTAGCAGAATCTTTAAACTTAATACAGGTAAGCAATGTAGCTGATATAGATGTTTGGGTAAATGAAGTAATTGCTGCAATGCCCGATAAAGTAACAGAATATAAAAAAGGTAAAAAAGGTTTAATTGGTTTATTTGTTGGCGAAGTAAAAAAACGAAGTAAAGGAAAAGCAGATCCTAAATTAGTTACTACATTATTAGAAGAGAAATTAAAATAACACACCAATTTATTATATGAAAAAAATAGCCCTTATATGTATTGCAATTACTGCAATAACAAGTTGCAGCCAAAAAGGCAATGGTTCATTTTCTGTTGATGGAACCATTCTTCATCCAAGTTCAAAAAAAATATTGTTAGAAGAATTAGTTTTTGGTGCAGCCCAACCAACTGTTATAGATTCTGCAACATTACAATCTAACGGAAGTTTTAAATTAAATGGAATAGCCAAAGAAGAAGGTTTGTACTTACTGGCTATTGAAAACGGACCAACTGTTTTATTTATTAACGATTCAAAAAAAATTACCGTTAATTTAGATGAAGAACATTATAAAGATTATACTACCAACGGCTCTGCTGCAACACAGCAACTACAACAATTTTTAGAAAATTATTCAACACGTTATGATGCATTGATAAAAGCATTTACCAATGCCGATTCATTGCAAAAAATAAAAGCAAGTGATAGTGTTTTAACCGTAGCAACACTTCAAAAAAATAATGAATTAAAAAAAATTAATGAGTTTGTAAGCAATGCTATAACAAAAAGTAAAAGCCCCGCATTAAGTTATTTTATAATTGGCAAAGCCATACGTACTATGCAACCTGATGAAGTGCAAAAATTAGCAACAACATCTGCAGAAGCATTTAAAGATCATCAAGGTTTAGCTCAATTAAAAAAAGGAATTGATGACCAAATAGCATCAGACCCCAAATATGCATTACTTAACAAACCTGCACCCGAACTAAATTTTACAGATACCACAGGAAAATATTTTGCATTAAGTAACTTAAAAGGTAAATATGTATTGGTAGATTTTTGGGCAAGTTGGTGTAAGCCTTGCAGAGAAGAAAACCCTAATGTAGTAGCAGCATATAAAAAATACAATACAAAAAATTTTACAGTATTAGGTGTTTCATTGGATAATGATAAAGCTGCTTGGATAAATGCTATTAACCAAGATAGTTTAACATGGAATCATATCAGCGATTTAAAACAGTGGGAAAGCAATGCAGTTAAGCTGTATCATATTAATGCTATACCTTTTAATGTTTTAGTAAACCCCGAAGGAAAAATTATTGCAACAGATTTAAGAGGAACAGAATTACAAAATAAATTAAAGGAAGTGTTGAAATAAAAAAGAAAAACATAATGAACTAAAAAAGGAGCAACATAGTTGCTCCTTTTTTAATAGTACCATTTATAAATTATCAATCTAATTATTTATTTAAATTAGGATTGTTTAATACTTCTGCTTGAGGTATTACCATAGTAAGTTTACTATCAGTACTAGGGAATGATTGACCTGCATAGAATAAGTGGTTAGACCCACGTACTACAGGTTCTTGTAATCTCTTCATAGCTAAATAGGTTTTACCTTCTCCCCATAATTCAACACGAGTTTGAAAATATATTTCATCTATTAAAGCTTGGCCTGATAGCCCTGAAATATAAGAAGTATTTGTAATACGATCGCTTAAGAAATTTGTTAATGCTGTTTGAGCAGGTCCTGTTTGCCCTAAACGAGCTTTAGCTTCAGCATTAAGTAAATAAAACTCATCTGCTCTCATATAAATTAATCCTGATGTAACATAACGTGCACCACCAGAAACTCTATTTATATCAAAAAATTTATTAATAGGTTGTAATTTATATGTTGCAGTAGGTGCCGCAAACTGTCCTTTTCTTATATCATCAGGTCTAATAGCATCATACAAGCCTCTATCAATTGTTTTAGGATCTCCTGCCCATGCGTAACTATAAGTGAATTGATCAACTTGTCCCCACCATGAAATTAAGTTTATACCTTGTGCTAAAGTTAATTGTACACCCCACATCCAACTTGGAGCAGCAACATTATTAAACCCTGAAGTTGAAATATTGCTACCTGTATAAACTAAATATGCAGGTGAAGTTTTAGGATACGCAGTTATAATATCTTGCGTTAAACTAATAACCTGAGTTAAATCTGCCGATGTACCTCTTGCAGCTAAAACATAAGCTAAGAAACCTTTAGCAACATTAATATCAACTTGATCTTTAGTTGTACGAGTATAGCCTGTTAATAAAGTAATTGCCGTATTTAAATCTGAAACCATTAAATCATACACATCTTTAGTTGTAGATTTAGGAAGATTTAATTGAGAAGTTGATTTATATAACGGTAAAATTTTATCGGTTCCGCTTCCATAATTTTTAGCATAAATTTGAGATAGATAGAAGTATCCGTAAGCTCTCATAATTTTTGCTTGAGCCATTGTGTATTTATTAGCCGCAGATGCAGGAGTAGCATCAGTTCCGCCCAATACATCAATTATGGTATTAGCACCAAAAATTTGTCTGTAATAATAACGCCATGGTATATACACAGGGTTAGTTGTATAATCAACAGGTGAAGTATAGTTTGCTACTGTTCTGTACCAACCATAGTTTAGTGCAGCCAATACCATATCAGATTGTAGCATATCTAAATAAATATCTACTCCTTTTTGGCCAAAATCATCGTGGCCTGTTGTTCCCCCCACACCTGGTGTAAACATTGTGGTGTACAATCCGGTAATGTTACCGCCTAAAAGTTTAGGATCTTGTAAAGCAGCGGCTCCTAATTGTTCGGGAGTTGTAAACGCAGTAGGTTGTGTTTCCAAAAAATCTTTCTTACAACCAACAAGTCCTGCTGTTATTAGTGTAGAAAGCAATAGTATTTTATTAATTTTCATAAAAAAGTTTTTTAAAAATTAAAATTTAATTTTTGTACCGAAAGTAATTGTTGATAAAGGAGAGTATCTGTATGTATCAGATTCTCCGTTTTCAGCAGTTGCCGGGTTAAATCCTTTTCTGGCTGAAGATAACCATAGATTATCTCCTGCAACAAAGAATGAAACTTCTTCAAATAAACCTGTACGTTTTAATACAGATTGTGGTAATGAATACCCAATTCTAATATTATTTAATGTTAAATAGCTTGCAGAAGTAATAAATCTTGATGAAGCAGATGTAACGTTTTGGTCTGTTGTTGCATTGTTAGATATTCTTGGAACATCTGTAATATCTCCGGGTTTTTGCCATCTTCTTCTAATATCGGTACTCCAGTTATTGCTACCAATAATTTGGTTTTGCATTAACCCTGCATAAGCACCATCATAAGCGTATCCTCCAATGCTGTATAAGAATTGAACAGATATATCGAATGATTTATACCCTGCTTTAAAGTTTAATGCACCTCTTACTTTTGGAATTGCAGATTTTCCTACATAATACTGAGTAGCTTGAGAATAAGTTTTAGTTACTCCGGTTAATAATGTACCTTTTTTGCTTGGATTATCAGAATAGAATTGATCAAGATTTGCTACTCCTTCACCAACATCATAAGTACCATTACCGTTTAAGTCATCATAATAAACAGTCCATGTACTTCTTCCGTCTGCTGGGTCAACACCTGCAAAATTTCTTATATAATAATCATAAATTGAATGCCCTTGAGACCACGCAAAGTTTCCTTGCACATCAATTACTTTTGGACTTCCTGTTGAAGGGTCAATAGGCATTTTGGTAATTTTATTAGTGTAATGGTTACCATTAATTCCTAAATCAACATAAAAATCTTTTTTTCTTATAATATGACCGGTTAATTCAAAATCAATTCCGCTGTTTCTCAATTGTCCGTCATTAACAGTAATTAATGCATATCCGTTAGAAATACCCACTCTTCTTTGGAAAATTAAATTATCAGTATTTCTAATATAATATTCAATACTTGCTTCTAAGAAATTACCTACTCTAAATTCTAATCCGGTTTGGAAAGTTTTTGAAGTTTCCCATGTTAAATTCGGATTACCTGGTACAGGTACACCAAATGAAGGATTATTGTTTAAGTTACCAATTGAAATGCTTGTCATTCCAGGGTAATAGCTTAAACCGTCTTGATCTCCAAGTATACCATAGCTTGCTTTTAATTTTAAGTAAGGTATAGATTTCCATCTTTTGAAATAATCTAATCTTGATAATACTACACCTGCACCTACCGAACCAAAAGTACCCCATGTATTACCTTTTGTAAAACGAGATGAGCCATCTCTTCTTATTGTTCCAGATACATAATATGTGTTTTGATAGTTATAGTTTGTTTGAGCAAAATAACTTTCAATTTTATTTGTGTTGGTATAAGAAGTTGATGTTGGGTTTATTACAATTGCATTAGCAAGTTCTAAACTGTAGTTATCTACTAAATTATATCCTGATGCACTTGAAGTTGTAAATCTGTAATCTGTAGCTTCATGTGCTGCTAATACTTCTATATTATGAGCATTAAAACTATTAGTATAATGAAGCATATTTAAAAGATTTAGGTTAGCAGACTCATACTTGGTTTGTCCAATATAACCGTTTTGAGAAGCTGAAGAACCATAAAACTTATTATTTCTTGACCAAAAGTTTTGAGCATAATACTGAATACCCAATCTGTTTTCTAATGTTAAGTGATTAGAGAATTTAATATTAACTGAAGTATTAGCCGTTAATTCATTTTTGGTATTTGTAACAGTATTATAAGTAGCATCTGCTATAGCATTGGTTAAAGAACCGAATTTTCTTCCGGTAGAGCCGTAATCAAATTGATATCCGCCAAAAATAGGATCTGGTACTTTATTACCGCTAGCATCACGTAAGAATAAAGGATATATAGAAGGTATATTATCTACAAACCAAAATATACTATTTGAGTTTGAAGCTTGTCCGTTATTGTTTGTTTTTCCTTGAGAAAAATTAACATTAAATATTGTAGATAACCATGGTTTCACTTCGTGGTTAATACTAACTCTTCCGTTTAATCTTTTATAATCGCTATTAATAATATATCCAATATCTTGAAGATAACCGAATGAAGTAAAGTAATTTGATTTTGCATCTCCACCGCCTAATTGCACATTTACTTCAGAACGTGATGCAGGTTGAAAAGCATAATCTTGCCATCTTTCAGGATCAAATTTTCTAGTTACCCCCGGTTTTACGGTTTTAGTGGTGGGGTCTATAAGATCTGCACCGGTAGCTACATTCCACATATTATTATTAGGAGAAATACCGCTTGCAGAAAATAAATTAGCATTTGCATAATTTACCGGATTAGGATTAGCAAGTATAACCCCTTGATTATACATTGCCTCCCAGCTTAATGCAATATATTCTTCTGGTGATGTTAAAATATCATACCTTGGTAAAGTTGCATTGTTTGTACCAAATTTTGCATCTACAGTAATAAACGATTTTTTACCACGGCCGGTTTTCGTAGTAATTACAATTACACCATTAGCACCTCTTGAACCATAAATTGCAGTTGCAGCAGCATCTTTTAATACTACTATATTAGCAATCTCATCAGGGTTAATAGAATTTAATGTCCCAAAATAAGGCACACCATCTACTACATATAAAGGATCTCTGTTACCGTTAACAGAACCTAATCCGCGAATTCGAATAGTGGCAGATGAACCAGGTTGGCCAGATGTATTTACAACTGTAACACCAGCTACTTCTCCGGCTAATGCCTGAGATACGTTTGATACACTTTTATTGGTAATTTGAGCTGCAGAAACAGTTTTAGCCGAACCGGTAAATGCTTCTTTTGTTGTTTTTGAATATCCAACAACAACAATTTCATCTAAATTTTTTGATGTTGAAGAAAGATGTACAGTAATACTGCTTTTATTTTCAACAGAAACCATTTGTTCTTCAAATCCTACAAAAGAAAATTGTAGACCTTTAATTTTTTGAGGAACTTTAATTGAAAATGAACCAGAAGCATCTGTAACTGCAGTAGCCACAACCTTTTTATTTGTAGCAATTGCATTAATTGTAACTCCATTTAACGAAGCTCCTTTGTCGTCAGTAACTGTACCTGTTACTGTTCGTGTTTGTGCATAGCTGCTTATTAGGCATAATAGCACAGCACAAAAACTGAGTAGTTTTTTTCTCATAAGTTTTAGTGTTTTAGTTTTATCGAAACGGCAAATCTAAGTGTAGACACCTTAACAACCAAACCGTTAATGTAATTTTACCAATTGCTATTATTCATAAATTAAATAACATATATGCTATAAAATGTATTACATAATTCGTTTCTTGTTTTGCTATACTTATTTATTTGGTTGAAATAATACAATATTTATACTATAATCTGCCTTTATTTTAGCTATTGTTTTATAGCGTATTGAGCATAAAATAATAATGACTCGCTTTTGCGAGTCATTATTACTATTGGTAGAATATTATTTTTTTAATTATCAGTCATTAAACTATTTAATGCTAATTCACTAGATGAAATTGGCCAAATATAACCAACATCAGTAGATGCTTTAGAAGGTGCAGTTCCCTTAGCAGGAATTGTTTGTAACAATCTCATTAAATCATTAACACGCAAACCTTCACCCAAAAATTCAATTCTTCTTTCATTTAAAATTGCATTTACTAAAGCTGTTGAAGTAGCAAAACTTCCGGTAGTATATGTTGTTGAAGCATCTGATCTGTTTCTTACAGCATTTAATAATGCCACAGCTTGTGCATCAACAGTATTAAGACTTCTTACTCTTGCTTCAGCTAAATTCAATAAAACTTCTGAATATCTGATAACAGGAATATAATCAGTATAAGGGTTACCGGTTGGAAATTTAATAGACCAATTTTTTAAAGTAGCACCACTACCTGATTGTTTGATAAATAATCTGCGTTTGTCGGTAGATGTCCAACCCGCATCTGCAATAATACCTGAGGCATTTAAAGAATATTCTCCATTACCTGTACCACCATTTGTAGCAGTTGGTGAAAAATAATAGCCTACTTGATTTTGAGTACCGGGGTAATCACCAGAAGTAGTAGTCATTGGCATTGAGAAAATTGATTCTGTAGTTGTATAAGGTGCAACAAATACATTACCAATATTTGCTTGCAATGCATGAGCAACACCTGATGTAGCAGAAAAAGGTGCTGTTGTTTGACCTACAATTTTATTGGCTTCAGTAATTACACTTGCATAATTCTGCATACTTAAATATACTCTTGTTTTCAAAGCAATAGCCGTATTGCGGTGAGCACGTGTAGTATTATTGTAAGCAGAAGAGTAAGTTAAAGGCAATCCTGTTTCAGCATCATTTAAATCAGCTAAAATCTGGGTATAAACTTGAGCTACTGTACTTCTTGCCAAGTTAGAATAACCCGAACCTTTAATGCCTGTTAAACGAAGAGGCACGCCTGGTTTAGAGCCGCTACCATCGGCATAGGGGCGAGCATAGAATTGTAATAAAGAATAATAAGACAATGCCCGTATTAGTTTAGCTTCTGCAATATAATTTGCTGCTAATGCTGCACCGGATACGGTAGTACCGCCACTATTCATACCATCAATAAATACATTACAACAATTAATTGTGTAATATGCTTGTGCCCACAAACCTGTTACAGCGGTTGCACTGTTGGTACAGTTTTCTGCCCAAACATCGGAGCCAGTAACTAAATTTGAAGTTTCATTAATAAAGTCTTCTCCCTTAATATCACCATAAATAACATATCTGCCTCCGTAAAATGCTCCGCTTTTTAAAGCACCATATAATGATAATACTTGTGATTGAATTCTACCTAATGTACTGAAAGCAGATGCATCAGATATTGAGGTTTGTGGTGAAGGATTTAACAAATCGCGTTGACATGCAGAGAATCCTAACATTCCCAATAATGCAACTGATGAATATTTTATAATCTTTTTCATTTTGTTCTTTTTTATGATTCAAAAATTAAAATCCAACATTTAATCCAACTGTAAATGTTCTTGCATTGGCTCCTGTATTTCTATCTACACCTTGAGCCTGTGTTGAATTTCCATTAGATGAAACTTCAGGATCAGGACCCGGATATTTTGTTATAATAGCCAAGTTGTTGCCTGACACATAAAGCCTAATGCTATTTAATTTAGCTTTATCTAACACGCTTTTAGGCAAGCTGTAACTTAATGTTAATGATTTTAATTTAACAAAATCACCTTTAAATACATTTATATCCAATGGCATTGCAGAGCCGTTAGATACGTTATCTCCATATACGGGTCTTGCATATTTTTTACCTGCATCTCCACTTTGTACCCAAGCATCAGTTAACACATCAGTAGAGTTATTCCACCAACGTTGATCATGTAAACCGGCATTAGATCCGTAATAAATATAAAATCCGGTTTGATATGTAAGTAATGCACTAAGTTCAAAGTTTTTAAACCTAAAATCATTTTGCCAACCACCAACAGTTTTGGGAATTGAATTGGCATACATTACAGCATCTGCTGCTTGCGTAATAGCAGTACCGCCTGTTGGGCTTATATATTTTGTTTTACCGTCTGCTGTGGTTGAGTAATTATATAAAGCCGGAACTTGAGAAGCAACTGTATAAGAATAATAAACAGGGGTGCCTGCTGAATTTAAGAAAATTCTTTTACCTGTTGAAGGATCAACCCCTCCAGTTCTAACAGCCCAAATATAACCGATTGAATAACCGGGCATGGTTTGGTTAGCAGTTTCCAGTCCAGCAGTAGATGTTTGAATATTTGATAAACCAGGAGCTAAAGCTGTAACCATATTGGTATTATAGCTGTAATTAAAGGTACTTCTCCATGAGAAATTTTTCTTATCTACAATAAGTGAACTTAATTGTAATTCAACACCTCTGTTATACATTGTACCAACATTTTGAAGAATAGTACTTGGTAAACCGGCTGAAGGTGATTGAGGAACACTTAAAATTAAGTTATCAATATTATTGTTATAATAAGTAAATTCTCCTGTTATTTTATCATGTAACAATCCGAATGATAAACCAACATTAGTTTGTTGGCTTGTTTCCCATTGTAGTTTATTATTTCCTACTGAACTAAACCCTAATGTTGAAGTTCCTCCGTATAAGCCTGAAGCAAATGTTGAGAATGGAGAGTAATCTCCAATACCACTAATATTACCTACTTTACCTAAACCACCTTTTAACCTTGCACTACTAAAAATTTTATCAATTCCCATTGATTGCCAAAATTTTTCTTTAGAAATTTCCCATGCTATAGAAGCACCCCAGAAAGTTCCTTTTTTCACTCCTAAACCAGAGTATTCATCTTGACGAACATTGCCCGATAAGAAATATTTGCCTTTATAATTATAATTTACTCTTCCAAAGCTTGATAACAAATAATTTTCTCCATACGCTTGGCCTGTAGAGTTATTAGTTGTCCAACCAGCTTGAATTAAATTATAAGCAGGATCTGATAAAGTTTGACGATTAATTCCAAACCCAAGTGTAGTGTTTCTTTGTTGTTCATTACCAACTAAAATATTAACAGAGTGATCTCCAAATTTTTGATCATAGGTAGCGGTATTAGTCCATAGCCATCTTTTATAATTTGTTTGCCATGCAGATGCATAACCACCATAGCTATATCCATCACCACCAACAGGAGTCCAAAATAAATCATTCGAAACAAATAAATAATCAATACCATATTGAGATTTTAATGTTATTGATTTTATAGGTTTGAATTGCAAATAAGCACTTGATTGAATATGGTTATTCTCACTGTTTGAACGATTTAAATCTAATGCTACAACAGGGTTAAAATAAGAAATAGTTGAAAGTACTCCAATATTAGAACTACCAATTGCAGAACCGTTTGTATTATATGAACCATCATTTTTATAAGGAGCAATAATTGGTGGTAATACAAAGGCCAAACGTCCTAAACCTCCGGTATTAAATGCTTCTCCGTTTAATGAACCTGATGAGGTAGCTGCTTTATTTTGTTCATTTGAGTAGCTTACCTTACCGCCTATTGTAAACTTGTTATTAATTCTGCTATCAACATTCAACAAAACATTTAATCTATTAAAATCATTTTTCTTAATAATACCTTGTTGGGCTGTATAGCCTACAGATAAGTAATATGTAGTATTATCATTTCCACCAGAAACATTGATGTTATGGCTGTTAGACATAGCTTGACGATATATATAATCAGACCATCTTGTATCAACAATTTTTCCGCTTGCATCTGTAGTTGTTGCGTAAGTAATTGGAGTTGGTGCACCCGTAGTTGCTAAGGCTAAATAATTGTTTACTGCTGATGTTTTAAATGACATGTATTGTGCAGTATTTAATACAGATGGTAACCTTGTTGCCTGAGCCCAACCAAACCAAGCATCATAAGTTACTTTAGTTTTACCGGCTTTACCCTTTTTTGTAGTAATAAACACAACGCCATTTGCAGCACGGCTACCATAAATAGCTGTTGCAGCAGCATCTTTTGCAATATCAATACTTTCAATATCATGTGGATTAATACTTGCCAAAGCATTTCCTGCAGCATTGGTGCCACTATAGTCTCCTGTAAATGTAGGCACTCCATCAACTACCACTAAAGGATAAGAACTCAATGAAATTGAATTGGTACCTCTAATTCTAAAAACCGGCGGTGTATTTAATACGCCTGCTGGAGTAGTAATTTGAACACCTGTTGCTTTACCGGCTAATGCTTGTTCAAAACTTTGAACCGGTTTGTCTGCAACTTCACTGCCTTTAATAGTAGAAACGCTACCGGTATTTTCTTTTTTCTTTTGCATTCCGTAACCTACAACCACTACCTCATCTAAGTTTTTTGAGGAAGATGAAAGTTTTACAGAAATTGTGTTTTTACCCTCAACAGAAACTATCTGTTCTTCAAATCCTACAAAAGAAAACTGAAGGCCTCTGATTTTTTGAGGAATTTTAATTAAAAAAGAACCCGAAGCATTGGTAACTGCAGTAGCTACAATTTTTCTGTCTGTAGCAATTGCATTAACGGTAACTCCATTTAACGAAGCTCCCTTATCGTCAGTAACTGTACCTGTTACTGTTGTGTTTGTGCATAGCTGCTTATTAGGCAAAATAGCATAGCACAAAAACTGAGTAGTTTTTTTCTCATAATGCATTTTTTGGTTAGTTAATCTCGATTTATAAATGACACAAAATAGCTAAAAAAGTTGCATAAAACGCAATATGAAAAGGTTTTTAAATTAAAATATGCTTAAAATAAATGTTAGTTTCTTTTTTTAGCAGCAATAAAATTTATAAGAACGGGCAACAACAATAAATTGGTAATAGTTCCTACAATTAGGGTTAAAGAAGTTAGCCAGCCCAAAGCAAATGTTCCGCCAAAACTACTAAAGCAAAAAATTGCAAAGCCTGCTATTAAAACCAAAGATGTATAAATAATACTAATGCCAGTGTGTTTTATTGTTTGCGATAGATTGAATTGAGCAGTATGTTTGTTAGCATCTGTTTCTTGTTTATAATTTACCAGAAATCTAATTGTTACATCAATTACAATACCAAGTGTTACGCTAAAAACCAATACAGTTGAGGGTTTTAAACTAATACCACACCAACCCATTACTCCGGCAGTAATAACCAATGGAATAATATTTGGAATTAAAGAGCAGAATAAAATTTTTACCGAACGGAATAAAAACAACATACACAATGCAATGAGTGAAAAAGCCCATATTATACTTTCTTTTAATCCGTTTATTATAAAAGAGGAGCCTTCTAAAAAGGTAACACTACTTCCTGTAAAAGTTACTTTGTAGTTTGCCGTATCAAAAATTTCTTTTGCTTTCTGTTCAATATCATTTAAGAGAATGGGCAATTTTTTGCTGCCAATATCTTTCATGTTTACGCTTATTCTTGCCGTTTGATAATTGCTATCTATAAAATTGCTCATTAATTTTGTTAGGGCTGTTTTTTCAGATGGTTTTTTATTTTTATTTTGAAGATAACTACCCATTAATGCCATATCAAAATCTGTAGGTACGCTATAGTTGGCACTATCTCCATCAAAAAATGCTTGTCGTGCAAATTTTAATCCTTCAACTAATGATAGTGGTTTTGCCGTTTCCGGTTTTGTTGCTAAGTATGCAGATAATTCATCCATTTTTTGCATAGGAGTAGTTGAACGTTTTAATGCTCCTTTCTTTTTAGCTTCAACAATTATTTCTAAAGGCATTACACCTTTAAAATTTGTTTCAAACCATTTTAAATCGGTATAAATTTTATCTTGTTTTGGTAAATCATCAACAATAAATCCTTCACTTTTTAATTTAAAAATTCCTGATACTGCAAATGCAGTTATAGCTATGGTGCCTACCCAAATCCATTTTGAATGATGAAATACCCATTTTTCAATATTCAATAAAGATTTTTCTAATATTTTATTTTCTAAATATTTTGTATGTTTTGTTTTAGGTGCAGGTAAATAACTTAATACAACCGGAATAAAAATTAGCGATATAAAAAACAAAGCCATAATATTTATACCACTAACCAAACCAAACTCTTTTAATAAATTACTGTGTGTAAACGCAAATACAATAAAACCAATAGCTGCAGCAATATTGCAAAACAATGTTACAATACCCATTTTACCAATCATGTTTATAATAGCATTTTCTTTATTATTGGTTTCTTTAAAAGAAGTATGATATTTATTTAAGAAATAAATGCAATTAGGAATTCCGATTACTACAATTAAAATTGGAATTAAAGCAGTAAGTATAGTTATTTTATAATCAAGCAAAACCATTGTACCCAAGCACCACACAACACCAATACCTACAACAATTAAACTCATTACAGTTGCACTAAATGAGCGAAAAAAAATAAATAAAGTAATAGCACTTAATAAAAAAGAAGCTATTAAAAATAAATTTAATTCGTTTTTAATACGATTGGCAACTGTTGTTCGTATATAAGGAAGTCCGCTTATATGTGTTTGTATTTTTGTAGAAGTTTCAAAGGCCGTTACCTCTTTCATTATATCATCAATTAATCTTGTACGTGCTTTACTGTTAATGGTATCTTTATTTACAGTAACACCTATTAAATAGGCATTTGAAGCAGCATTGTATAAAATACCTTTATAAAAGGGAAGTGATTGAAAAGTATTTTTATCGCTATCTAAAATTGCTTGAGATGCATACGGGTAATGAAATATTTTTTGAGGAACAAATTGTTGTAAAGCAGAATCTTTAACTAAAGTAACTGCCTCGGGTATGCTTAATACATCTTGTACATCTTGTACCTTTTTTAAATTTTTATGCAGCTTACCAACGGCATTAAAAAAATCTACTGTAAAAAAACTATCAGATGTAATACCAATTACTAATGTGGTGCCATCTCCGCCAAATTTTTTTAAGAATTTTTGATAATCAATATATTTTTCATTATTGGTAGGAATAGCTCTTGTAAAATCATAACCCATTTGCACTTTACTTGCCTTATAACCCATAAAGGCAGTTACGGCAACCAAAATAATTAATAATAAAATTCTGTTTTTTAAAATTGCTTTTCCTAAACTATACCACATAATAATATTTAAAGCGGCAAAGAAATGAATTATTATAATGAGTTAGTATTATTGTTTTTATAAACTTTTTACAAAGTTGTTATATTGTAATAATGTTTAATAAGATAGTTCCGAATATAAAACAGATAGTATTTTATTTGAAGTATGTATTAAAGCAAATGTGGTTTAGCTTCTGTTTGCCCTGCATGTGTTACAATAACATATTCGGGTTTAAATGCTTTTAAATTATTTGCACCGCCGTAAGATAATGCAGATCGAACCCCATCTAATAATCCTTCTACTACAAATTTCACTCCTCCTTTAAATGGTATTACTGTACTTTCTCCTTCTACATTTCTTTGCTCTTGTCCATGTACGGTTTTTGTTTCTAAAGAAGCTGCTCCTCTGTAACGTTTATACAATCCATTAGGTTTTTCTATAATTTGTCCGGGTGCTTCTTTTGTTCCTGCAATTAATGAGCCTAGCATTACACTGCTTGCTCCTAATGCTAATGCTTTTGCAATATCTCCACTTGCTCTTATCCCTCCATCTGCCATTACGGGAATAGATGTTATAGCTAAAATATTTTCTAAACAAGTTACATTAGGCACACCAAAACCTGTTTTAATTCTTGTGGTACAAAGCGATCCTCCACCCACTCCTACACGCAAACCATCTGCACCCCAAGCTTCTAAATCTTTGGCTGCGGCTGCACTTGCAATATTTCCGGCAATAATATCTATATGCGCAGGCAATAGTTTTTTTAAATGGTTAATAGCGGTTTTTACATTTTCATGATGCCCATGTGCTACATCAATTAAAATAATATTTGCCCCTGCTTTAACTAATTCAGCAGCACGTTCTGCGTAATCTCCATTGGCACCAACAGCTGCCATTACAGGAATTGTTGTATTACTATTATTTTTAATAAATAAATCGGCAGCAGCTTTAGCAACTATGGATACTTCATGTAATTGATGTTGTACACTCATAAATCTATGAATACAACCAACGCCGCCAATTTCGGCTAATGCAACTGCCATTTCGCTTTCGCAAACCGTATCCATACAAGACGCTACTAAAGGAATTTGTATGCTGTACCGTTTAGTAACTTTAGTAGAGAGATCAATATTTTTTCTTGAAGTAACGGTTGAATAAGAAGGTACTAATTGAATATCATCGTAAGTTAAAGCTTGTTTGTTCATAATTGATGAATGCTTTTGTCTTCTTTATTATATTATTTTTATTTTAGATTAATTGCTTAATTTATTTTTGAAATTATTTCCCGAATGCTGCCAAATTACTGCTGAAAATTTTAACAGCAATGGCTAATAATATTACCCCAAAGAATTTTCTTACTGCCGAAAGCCCTGATTTGCCAAGTGCATGCTCAACCCAAGTTAAAGATTTTAAAACAACATAAATTACAATAAGGTTTATTAAGATACCAATTAAAATATACATATCATCATACACTGCTTTTAACGACATTACGGTAGTTAAAGTACCGCTACCTGCAATTACCGGAAATGCAATGGGAACAACGGTTCCCGAAGGAGCATCTTTTTCGCTTTTAAAAATTTCGTGCCCTAAAACCATTTCTAATCCTAATAAAAAAATTACTATTGAACCTCCTACTGCAAATGAATGAACATCTAATCCTAATATTTTTAAAAATGTTTTTCCAAAGTATAAAAACAATATCATTAATGCACCTGAAACTAAAGTGGCCTGCATACTGCGTATGCCTCCTAATTTTGTTTTTAAAGAAATGAGCAACGGAATAGAGCCAACAATATCTATTACTGCAAATAAGGTAAACATTACTGTAAGCAGGTTATTGATGTTAAAATCCATAAGCAGTATTTAAGCAATAAAGTTAATTGCTATTTGTAAAAAATTACCGATTTATTGCATTATAAATTACATCTTGAATTTTTCCTCTTATCCCTAAGCTGCTTAATTTATTATTCTCTCTTGTTGGATTAACACGGTTAGATAAGAAAATATAAACAATATCATAAGTAGGATCTACCCAAACACAAGTACCCGTAAACCCTGTATGGCCAAAGGTTTGCGGCGATGCTAGTTTTGATGGATAAGGAGATTTGCTGGTAGCATTATCTTTTTCTGGTTTATCAAAACCTAAACCTCTTCGGCTAATGGTGCTGTTATAGGCCGTGAATACATTAACTGTTTCTTTCTTAAAAAATCTTTTACCGTTTAATTCTCCACCATTTAAAAGCATTTGATATAGTTGTGCTAAATCGTATGCATTACTAAATAAGCCTGCATGCCCTGCAACACCGCCAAACATTGCAGAGCCTTCGTCATGCACATCTCCCCATATTAATTGTTTGCGAAAATGTTTTTCTAATTCGGTTGGTGCAATATCTTCTAATGGCATTTTTTTTCGTGGATGAAATCCTGTTGTTATCATATTTAAAGGAGCATAGAAGTTTTCGTATGCATATTCATCTAAAGTTTTACCGCTAACGGCTTCTACAATTTTTCCTAAGAAAATAAAATCATTATCGCTATACACATATTTATCTTGTGCAGTTAGTTTACTTTGTAATATGCGTTTGTATAAAGTGTCTTCCCAGCTATTTTTTACATATAAATTTTCTGCTACTCTGAACTGATGTTCTTCATCTTTGGTTTTTGAAAAAATATTCCAATTGGGTTCTCCGGTTTGGGCATCAATAACTTCTTTATAAAAAGGAATGAATGGAACTAACCCTGCTTGATGTAATAAAATTTTTCTTAATGTAAGTGGTGCTTTATCGGTTCCTTTTGTCCAAGGTAAATAATCTCCTAAGGTTTTATCTAAACTTATTTTTCCTTCTTCATACAGTTTCATAATACTTACTGTTGTAGCAGAAATTTTTGTAACAGACGCTAAATCGTAAACAGTATTTATAGAAACAGGTTGGTTGCTTGTGGTAGATGTATTACCAAATGCTTTATTATAAATTACTTTACCATTTTTTGCAGCAAACACAACACATCCGGGAAATGCACCTTTTGCAATGGCATCATTTGCAATAGAATCTATGGCTTGTAATTTTTCAGCATTTACATTAACAATTGCCGGATTTACTACGGGAAAATAATTGTTGTATAGAATACCGTCTCCAAATTTTAAATTGTTGCAAACAGTAACAGGCAATTTCCCTTTTGGTTGAATTTTTCCTTGCAAAATATCGGCTGCAGTTGTTTGTGTTATATCATCATCTTCGTAACAAGCATATAAATTATTTGCATTGCATACATTTTTTATTGCATAAGGATTACCAAAAAATAAAAAAACAGATTGATTGAATTTGTTTAATTCGTTTAACAAATAAACTGTTGGTTTGCTTATACCATAATTGTTGGCAGGCCTTCGGCTGTAGTTGTGAACGCCAATTATAATTGTATTATATTTTTTTTGTTGTAATGTTAGAATGAGTTGCAGCACACTTGCACTATCTGCTTTATCAACCGAAGTAATTTTATTTAAATCATCCATTACTTCTTTACCCATAGAAGCTTTGCTTCCAAACAAATACACATCGGCATTGTTTTCTTTTCTAAGCTTTTCTGCTATTGCGTTTTCTTTGGGTGCACCAATAGAAATATATGCTATATTATTTGTTTTAAGCGGAACTAAAGTGGGGTTATTGTTGCTTAATAAGGTAATGGCATTTTTTGCTATTGCTTCATTAATTTTTTTTGTTTGAACATTTAAATCAGAAATAATATTTTCTATTTCAATAGGTTTAAAATTGTTTAATCCTAAATTATATTTTGCTAATAAAACTTTTTTTACTCTTGCGTTAATATCATCCCAACTTAATTTTTTATCTTTTATGGCTTGTAAAACTTTTTCAATACTGCCTTGAACATCTTCAGGTAAACAAAGCATATCATTTCCCGCAATTAGTGCTTGCACACTTGCTTCTCCCGAAGGATAAAATTTACTAATTCCTTGCATGCCTAAACCATCTGTAAAAGTTATTCCTTTAAAACCTAATTCTTCTTTTAATAAACCTGTTACATTTTTTTTAGATAATGAGGTGGCTTGATTGGTGGTTGTATCAATTGCAGGAATATATAAATGTGCAATCATCATGCTGCCCACTCCTGCTTTAATTAATTCTTTAAATGGATAGAGTTCTAAATTATCTAACTGTTCTCTTGTTTTATTAATAACAGGCAAATCTTTATGGCTATCTACCGATACATCTCCATGCCCCGGAAAGTGTTTGGCACATGCCATTATATTTACATCTTGCATGCCACGCATATATTCGGTTCCAAACAAGGCAACCTTGTATTTATCTTCTCCAAAACTTCTATCGTTAATTACCGGATTATTAGGATTGTTATTAATATCAACAACGGGAGCATAATTTACTTGTACACCTATTCGTTTGCATTGCTCGCCAACTGCTTTACCAAATTCATAAATTAATTGAGCATTGTTGATGGCACCCATCATTAATTGTCGCGGAAAACTAATTACACTATCCAAACGCATACCTAAACCCCATTCGGCATCTATACAAACCAATAAAGGTGTTTTGGTTATGCTTTGGTAATAATTGGTAAGTGTTGCCTGTCTTACAGGGCCACCTTGAAAGAAACATAATCCGCCAACATTATACTGTTTTATTAAATTAGTAACAGAATTAATATGATCTTGTCCTAAGTTGCTGTGAGCACGTATAATGATTAGTTGTGCAATACGTTCTTTCTTACTTAATTTTCTGAATTGTTTTTTTACCCATTTATCGGCAGCTTTTGAATGGTTGTAAAATGTTTGTGCATTAATACTGTAAACAGAAAATAAAATGCAAATGGCAATGAACAGCTTTTTCATAATTAAAAATTGCTGCTCAAGTTAATGAAAAGTTGAAAGGTTTGCGTTTTTTTGCAGGAATTGAGTTTTGATTAATAAAAAAGCCATCTTAATAGATGGCTTTACAAAATAATTTTTAGTATTATGCTTCTGCTTCTTCAACAGTTGCTTCATCACTTAATTTTAATTCAATATTTTTATTTTTAAGTACGGTAAACCATTTAATCATTTTCTTTCTATCACTATCATAAACTCTGTCAAAATCCATATCGGCATAAACTTTTTCAAAATATTTTTTTACGGCTTTTGCATCTTTTTGGTTAGGCAATGCTTCGGTACTTGCATTCATTGCTTTAAACACTTCTAAAAGATTTACGTTTTCTCTAATAGTGTACACTTCTATTCGTTCTAAATGAGAAAAATTGTGAACACGATTACTTACGAATTTGGTAGTATCATCATCTAACGAACGAACAATTGCTCCATCGTTTTTGCTATTCAATAATTCAAACAAACCCGAGAAACCCGATACTGATATTAATTTACTGTATTCCATAAAAAATATTGAGGGTGCAAAATAAAGGGAAACTACGCAAAGTTTTGCATGGATATATTTTATTAAGGAATGAATAACAGTATAAGTATTAGTTACGAATTATTTAATTCTTGTAAAACATTTTTAATTCTTGTTTGCAATGTTTCAAAATCTGTATATCCACGAGTTAATAAATAAAATTTTGAATCGCTTGCTTGTAATAATACACAAGGGAAACCGGTAACTTTTAATTGTTTACACAACTGAAATTCATAGTATGCTTTTTCTTTATATGTATTGCTGTGTAATTTTTTATAAAAATCTTCTTCATTAATATTATACTTTAAAACTAAGTGGCGATAAGCTTCATCATCTGTTAAATCTCTTCCTTCAAAATTTAAAGCATATTGCAAATCGGCCGCAAATGCAACTTGTTGATTGGGATATATTTCTTTAAAAATACATAGAGCAATAGCAGGTTTTTCTGAACTTAAAAACCAATCGCTTTTATCAGGATTAAAAGCATGCCACAAAAAATCTTCTCCAAATTTTATTCCTGTTAGTTCTTCAACTTGCTTATAATGATTTTTAATAACGGGAGCAATTGTTTCAATAGAAGCGGGCTTATCGGCAATAATCATTCCTCCGCTCAATACTTCAAAATCAATTTCATTTTTAAAAGTTTCTGCTATTTTTTTTATAACAGGGCTAAAGCCATAACACCATCCGCAATAAGCATCGTAACAATAAAATATGGTAAATTTCATTTTGCAAAGAAACTACAGTATATGCATTAAACAGAGAAATAATTAAAACAAATACTTTACAAATAATAATGCCATTATAACGCTGCATAAATAAATTTGATTTTTAAATGAACCGATAAAAGAGTTATTTTTCAACAAAAGAATAATCATGCAGCAATCATATTTTTATGAGCCAACTATAAAAAATATTTCTCCTTTTATTTTAAGTGAAGAAACAAGTAAGCATTGTATTCAAGTACTAAGAATTAAAGAAGGCGAGTTCATAAATTTAACCGATGGCAAAGGCAATTTATTTACGGCACAAATTAAACAAGCAGATAAAAAACATTGTGTTGTAAATATTTTATCCAATCAATATAACCCAACCCAGAAAAGGGTTATATCATTAGCCGTTTCATTAACTAAAAACAATTCAAGGTTTGAGTGGCTGTTAGAAAAAGCAACCGAAATTGGCGTAAGTGAAATAATACCGCTATTATGTAAAAGAACAGAAAAACAACATTTCCGTTTTGAAAGAATGAATAATATTCTTATTGCTGCAATATTGCAAAGCAAACAAACATGGTTACCAATTTTACACAACCCTACCACATTTCAAGCAACTGTTCAATCATCCTCTTACCAACAAAAATTAATTGCACATTGTATAGAAAATGAAAAAACAAGTATTACAGATTTGCCACTATCAAACAATATACAAATACTAATTGGGCCCGAAGGAGATTTTACGGAAGAAGAAATTCAATTAGCACAAAAACATAATTATCTTTCTGTAACTTTAGGTAATACCAGATTAAGAACTGAAACCGCAGGTATGGTTGCTGCAACGCTTTTATTAAACTGCTAAACCCATATTCAATAAAATATTTTGAATGAGAAAAATTTTTTACGCAATTATATTTTTAATCACGTTAACTTTTTCTTGCAACAATTTTAAAAGCAAAGAAGTTGATAGAGATACTACTATAAACAATACAACATCTTTCAATAATTTATTTTTAGATAGTGTAGAAGTAGAAAATTTTATTGCCACACATGAAAATTTTAAACCTTACGAACAACAATATCTTGATTTTTATAAACAACGTAATTACGAATATGCGTGGTTTGATACAAGTGGCGTTACAGAACAATCTCACAATTTTTTAAACCTTTTAAATAACACCATAAACACATTACAAGATAGTAGTTTATACAATGCTTCGTTAATTGAAAATTATAACAAAATAGTTAAAGCAAGTAAAAAAAACATATTAAAAAAAGAAATAGAACAAATAGAATTAAATTTAACAGGCCAGTTTTTTGCTTACGCAGCCAAAGTATATAAAGGGAGTGATATTAACACTACCGAATTAGGATGGTTTATTCCCAGAAAGAAAGTTGATTTAACCGCATTATTAGATTCAACTTTAAAAAACAATGCAAAAGAAACATACACATCATTAAATGTTCAATACAATCAATTACAACAATACCTTAGTAAATACATTGAAATTGATAAAACAATTACCGATACCATTCCTAAAATTTTAAAACCTTTTAAAAAGGGTATAGCATCCAATGCATTAATTGCCATTAAAAATAGATTGTTTCTATTGGGTGATTTAGAACAAAAAGATACCACTACTATTTTCGATTCACTATTAGTTGTTGCCGTAAAAAAATTTCAAAGAAGAATGGGCTTGGCTATAGATGGAAGCATTGGCAATAAAATGATTGATGAAATAAATATTCCAATTAAACAACGCATTCAACAAATATTAATTAATATGGAACGTGTGCGTTGGTTGCCTATTGAAGCAGATGGCAATTATATTGTTGTAAATATTCCCGAATATAAAATGCATGTGTACGATAGCGGAAAACTACAATTTAACATGAATGTTATTGTGGGAAAAGCAAGCAATAGTACAGTAATATTTACAGGAAATTTAAAATATATAGTTTTTAGCCCATATTGGAATGTGCCGCCAAGTATTGTACAAAAAGAAACTTTACCGGGTATAAAAAAAGATCCCAACTATTTAGCAAAAAACAATATGGAAATAACCGGCAAAAGCAATGGCTTACCCATTGTTAGGCAAAAACCCGGACCCAACAATTCTCTTGGATTAGTAAAATTTTTATTTCCCAACAGCTATGATATTTATTTTCATGATACACCTAATCACGATTTATTTTCTGCAACCAGCAGAGATTTTAGCCATGGTTGTATAAGACTATCTGAGCCCAAAAAATTTGCACAATATTTATTAAGAAAAGATACAGCTACAATTTGGAAAAATAAGGTTATAGATAGTTGTATGCATTTACCAACCGAAAAATGGGTTACACTTAATAAAACCGTTCCTGTATCAATTGTTTACTTTACTGCATGGGTTGATAATAGCGGATTACTAAATTTCAGAAAAGACATTTATGGACACGATGCTAAAATGAGTGAAAAATTATTTACAAAAAAGAAGTAATTAATCAAACATCAAAATCATTTAAAAAACCAATAAAAATCATATTTTACAAATGTGCCATAAACTTACTTTGCAAAAATCAAGTTAGTTTTTTATGGTTCATCCTTTCAATTACGTTTCTGCACAAGAAGCACTAAAAATTATACAAAGCAATTATAGAATATTTGTTCATGGAAGTGCCTGTACACCCATACATTTATTAACCGAATTAGCAAAACAAAAAGATAGATTACAGAATGTGGAAGTAATTTCTATAACACTGCAAGGGCATATAGAAATTGCACAACCCGGCTATGAAAATTCATTTCACATCAATTCATTATTTGTTTCAGAACCAATAAGACAAGCCGTAAAAGAAGGAAGAGCAGATTTTATTCCTGCATTTTTAAGTGATATTCCTGATATGATTAAAACAGTTTTACCTGTTGATGTTGCATTGGTGCAAGTTTCTCCACCCGATGTGCATGGCTACTGTTCTTTAGGTTTAAGTGTTGATGTTGCCCGCACTGCTGTAAACCACGCCAAATATGTTATTGCACAAGTTAATCCGCAAATGCCCAGAACATTAGGAGACGGAATGATACATACCGATAAATTTACTGCTATGGTTTTTTGTGATGAAGCATTACCGCAGGTTGATTATGGTGCTAAAGTTTCTAATATTGAATTAACCGTAGGAAAAAATGTTGCTTCAATAATTGAGGATGGAAGCACTATACAAGTTGGTATTGGCACTATACCCGATGCAGTTTTAAAATCTTTACACCAACATAAAAACTTAGGATTACATACCGAAATGTTTAGCGATGGAATTATTTCTTTATTTGAAAAAGATGTAATAAATAATTCACAAAAAAAAATCCATCCTAATAAAATTGTTACCGCATTTGCATTAGGCACTAATAAATTATATAACTATGTAAACGATAATCCTGCCATTGCTTTTTTAGATATTGATTATGTAAACAATCCGCATGTTATACGTCGCAATCCAAAAGTAGTTGCAATAAACAGTGCAATTGAAGTAGATATTACCGGGCAAATTTGTGCCGATAGCATTGGCACTTACCAATACAGCGGCATTGGTGGGCAAATGGATTTTATGCGTGGTGCAGCATTAAGTGAAGGTGGTAAACCTATTATTGCACTTACCAGCCGTACAGCCAAAAATGTACCGCGTATTGTACCGTATTTACAACAAGGTGCAGGTGTTGTAACCACTCGTGGCCATATACATTATGTTATTTCTGAATATGGAATTGCTTATTTATATGGGAAAAATTTACGACAACGTGCTAAAGCATTAATAAATATTGCCCACCCCGATGATAGAGAAATGCTTACTCAAAAATGTTACGAAAGGTTCAAGAATTTTACAATATAATATTTTTATGATCTGTTATTTCTATCAATTTTTCTTTATGTGTAAGTATTAGTAAAGTAATGTTTTCGTTATTCGTCATGCAATTAATAATTTTATCCTCTTTATTAATTCATTATTCAAAATAATCTCAAATTTTCTCCAGGCCTTCTAAATTGGGTAGTATCTAATTCCCAACGTTCGGCATTTAACCCATACAATTTATTGTATTTAATATATTGTTGGCGTACCAATTCTGCAACGGGTCCTTCGCCACGCATACGTTTACCAAACCTGCTATCATTTACTTGCCCGCCATGTGCAGTTTCTATTAAATGCCAAACCTTATCTGCCCTATCTGCAAAATTTTTATACAACCAATCGTGAAACATAATTTTTATGGCACCATTTAATCGTATAAAAGTATAAGCAGAAAATACAGCACCATTATCACTGGCCGCTTTCATAATACGTTGCATTTCATGTTCATTCAATCCTGGTATCATTGGGCCAAGCATTACACCCATTCTTACACCTGCTTCACTTAATTCTTTAATAATGCGTAATCGTTGTAAAGCAGTGGTGGTACGTGGTTCCATTACTCTTCGTAAATCTTCATTAAAAGAAGTTATACTTACCAATATACTTATGAGTTTTTTCTTTGCCATTTCTTGTAATAAATCTTTATCTCTTAACATGCCCGCATTTTTAGTAATCATACCAACAGGTTGATTAAATTCATTACATACTTCTAACAAACCTCTTGTTAATCTAAATTTTTTTTCTGCTGGTTGATAGCAATCTGTGTTACCGCTTAAGCTTATAGGTGTACATTCCCAATTTTTATTCATTAAAAATTTTCTTAATAATATAGGAGCGTTTTTCTTTACAATAATTTTTCTTTCAAAATCTAATCCTGCACTATAACCCCAATATTCATGGGCATTTCTGGCATAACAATATATACAACCATGCTCACAACCTTGATACGGATTCATACTGTAAAACATACCAACATCAGGACTTTCAACTTTATTTACAATAGTTTTAGCATTGTCTTCTAAATAAATGGTGGCATTGTTGGTTTCTGTCCAATCATCAATTCCTTCAATATGTTCTTTCACTTTTTGATTGATTAAGAAACGATTCTTGGTATTGATTTGTGCTCCTCTTCCTTTCAAATAAGTATCGGCAATTTCAGATGGCTTAGGTTTAGCATTGGGATTATCATTAATACTTTTCATGATATGTATATTATGCGTAAAAAATTTTGTTACAAATTATATTGCTGCACTAACTTATAAAAACAATAAAGTGTTTTGTGTAACCATTGGTACAGCTTTGTTTAATAACAAAAACTGTTTCGCAATCAAAAAATTTTTATTATTTATTTGTCTTTTTAATAACAACACTTCATTAACCATAAAACTTGCTTTAAAATTTTCGTGCATATATTTATTCCACCCTTTTTCATATTGAAAGGGTAATAATTTTCGGGCAATAGTTATATACGGTTCTGTTATAAAATACCCTTTATTCCACTTATCTAATTTTACTAATGGTTGTAGTGATTTTAAAGATTTTACCAATTCAATAATATTATTTTTTGTACTAATATTTGTATAAATGGTGTGAGATGGGAAACTTCCAAAACCATCTATAACTATTTGAAAGGGAGAAGCTGCTTCAATCAACAATTTTATTTTAGCAATAATTTTTCTTTCCATCATTTCCACTTG
This sequence comes from Bacteroidota bacterium, assembly GCA_018267705.1. Classification (GTDB taxonomy): domain Bacteria; phylum Bacteroidota; class Bacteroidia; order Chitinophagales; family Chitinophagaceae; genus CW01. The sequence continues at coordinate 183,089 of JAFDXX010000007.1, forward strand.
TAAAAACCTAAGCAAGGTTATTTGTGGTTTGCCATGTAAAGCAGAAGGACACTCAAATTCGGTGGCAAATTGTTTTTTTATTTCTATTATTTTTTGTTGCACATCTTCAGAAGGAGAAATAATTAATAAATAATCATGCAAATTCAATTGCTGATTAGTGAAAGATTGTATTACTAATTCATTATCTGCAAAGGGTTGTTGCATGTTTTATTTATAACAATATTCTGTTAATTAATTTTTCTTCTCCGTTTGCATTGGTTTTGTATAAACACAAAGCATACAATTGCTCTTTTATATAATGCTGATTAATGTAGTTTAATACTTGTACCGCCGGAATATTTAATGTTGTTTGCCATTGCTTCATAATGCTACATATTAAAGTATGTGTGTAGCAAAGGCTTCCATCGCTTTGTATACAAATATTTTGTAAATGCCTATATAATATATTTTCAGTTTGCTCTTGTGCACAAAATCCTGCTAATGCTAATACTGTTTTTGTACAATTACATTCTGCAACAATTTTATATTGCTTGTGATTTTTACTACAGTTTAATAAAATTTTATTCATAAATGTATTTTAACTAATTATTATAGCATAAAAATACTAATTTATTTAGTATAATAAAAATAAAATATCTCCGTATTAAAATCTTTTATAAATGAATACTTGCTACTACAGCAAATTGCATTAATTTCACGCCCAATTTTAAAGAGCAAAAAATTATGGCCGAAGTAATTTTAATGCCCCGCTTAAGTGATACTATGACAGAAGGTGTTATTGCTGCATGGCACAAAAAAGTGGGTGATATAGTTAAAAAAGGTGATTTATTGGCTGAAATAGAAACCGATAAAGCCACTATGGAACTAGAAAGTTACCAAAACGGAACTTTACTACATATTGGTACTGCAAAAGGCGGTAAACTTCAAGTAAACGATTTATTAGCAATAATTGGAAATGCCGGTGAGGATATTAGTGGGTTAATTAATGCTAAAACACCCGCAACAACAGAAGTAAAAAATACAACTGCAACAAAAACAGATGAACCTAAAACAACAACCAACCAATCTGCTTCATCAATTGATGTTAGTAAAATGGAAGAAGTGGTTTTAATGCCTCGCTTAAGCGATACTATGACAGAAGGTGTTATTGCCGGCTGGCAAAAAAATATTGGTGATACTGTTAAAAAAGGAGATGTGTTGGCAGATATTGAAACCGATAAAGCCACCATGGAATTAGAAAGTTATAAAGATGGAATTTTATTATACCAAGGTGCAAAAGCCGGAGAGAAAATTTTAGTAAACGATTTACTATGCATTATTGGCAAACAAGGGTTAGATGTAGATACAATTGTTGCTACAATTAAATCAAAAGGAGGAAATACCGAAAACCCAAAAGCAGAAGAAACAAAACAAGAAACTTCTTCAACAACAACTGCAACAACCAACCAACAATCGCAAACAGTAGTTAATGAAGGAAGAATATTTGTTTCACCTTTAGCCAAAAAATTAGCTGAAGAAAAAGGAATTGATTTAAAATATGTAAAAGGAAGTGGAGATAATGGTAGAATTACAAAAAGCGATATTGATAATTATAAACCAACTCAAGATAATAAACCACATACCGCAGAAATCGCTACACCATTAACCGTTAGCAATATACCATTAGCTACTTACGATGAAGTACCTGTTTCACAAATGCGTAAAGTAATTGCTAAACGTTTAAGCGAAAGTTTATTTACTGCACCACATTTTTATTTAACTATGAGTATTAATATGGATGCAGCCGTTGCAGCCCGTACAAAGTTGAATGAAAATGCCAAAGTAAAAATTAGCTTTAACGATTTAGTATTGAAAGCAACAGCCTTAGCCTTAACACAACATCCAAAAATTAACAGCAGTTGGTTAGGCGATAAAATTAGATATAATCATAATATAAATATTGGAGTTGCCGTTGCTGTTGATGAAGGTTTATTAGTACCTGTTGTTCTCAATGCTAACACATTAAGTTTAAGCCAAATAACTACACAAGTAAAAGATTTTGCACAAAAAGCAAAAGATAAAAAATTACAACCTTCAGATTGGGAAGGAAGCACATTTACAATTTCTAATTTAGGAATGTTTGGTATAGATGAATTTACTGCCATTATAAACCCACCCGATGCTTGCATATTAGCTGTTGGTGGCATATCTCAAATACCGGTTGTAAAAAATGGACAAATAGTTATAGGAAATATTATGAAAGTAACCTTAAGCTGTGATCATAGAGTAGTTGATGGTGCTACAGGAGCAGCTTTCTTACAAACGCTTAAAAATTTCTTAGAAGAACCCTTACGAATGTTGATTTAATTAACTATAATAAAAAAGGAGAATTAATAATTCTCCTTTTTTCGATTCTATATACATTCTTTCAAAAAAATTATTTACTTAAGTTTTGCTAAAGCCATTTCTAATTGTGTAAACATGATGGCAATATCTGCCTCATTACTAGTACCTACACTTAACCTATACCAAGCACTATTGGTTGCACCAAACGCAGTAAACGGAACTATTGCCAATTTGGCCTCACTTAAAATATAATCGGTAACATCAGATTGTGTTTGCAATAAATTACCTTCTGCAGTGGTTTTGCCAACTAAATTTACTTTAATAGTTAAGTAAATAGCAGCTTGTGGTGCAACAGCATCTACATTATATCCTCTATTTTTCAAAACAATAAACCCTGTATAGAAAAGCTGTAATCGTTTTTCAATTTCGCTTTTAAAATATATAAAATATTTTTCTATATTATTTTTTTGTGGAAGATAAGCTGCTACCGCTTTTTGTTCTGCCATAGGAGCCCATGCACCCAAATGGCTGAGTATTGCTTTCATTTTTGAAATAATATAAGCAGGGCCCATACTCCAACCAACACGCACGCCTGTTGCTGCAAATGCTTTTGATATACCATCAACAAAAATGGTATATTCTTTCATGGCAGCATTAATAGAAACTGGATTATAATGTTGTGTTGTGCCATAAGTTAATGTCCAATACATTTGATCGAACATTACATATAATTTTTTTTCTCCTTCTTTTCTTTTTGCATTTTCCGCTAAAATCAAATTACAAATTTTTTCTAACTCAGTTTTATTCAATGTTGTGCCTGTTGGATTTTGCGGAGTACATAAACAAAGCAATGTTGCTCCTTTTAAATGCGGTGCAATATCTTCTGCCGTAGGCATAAAATTATTTTCCTGCTTACAATCAATCAAACAATGTTCTCCATCGGTTAAATGCACATAGTGATTATTATTCCATGAAGGAACACCATAAATTACTTTATCACCTTTATCTACAATTGCTCTGAAAATAGCATAAATTAAAGGTCTTCCGCCCGATGCAATTTGAATTTCAGATACATCATACTTTAAACCTTCCCACTCGTTTAAAAAATTGCTTACTGCTTTTCTTAATTCTAAAACACCGTCTCCGGGTGGATAATTAGTGTGGTGTTGCTGGTAAGAATGTATTATTAAATTTTCTAATTCATTAGGAATGGGGAAAATGTTTGGATTAAAATCTCCAATAGTATAATTGTATATTTTTTCACCGTTACGAATTCTTTCGCTAATGGTATTACCCAATTTCACAATTTCACTACCTATTAATGTTTCTGCAAGATGGCTAAGTTTGGGATGATTCATAAAACAAAAATATCAATTTAGGTTTTACGCAAACTACCATTCAGAAAATAAAAATATTGTACTATAGTATTTTGGAAAGTTGGGTACTTAAAAATGCGGGTTACTGCTTTTTATTGTAATTCTTTTCAGCTTCTTGAGCTTTCTTAAAATCTAAAACAACTCCATTAATACAATAACGTAAACCTGTTGGTGGCGGACCATCATCAAACACATGACCCAAATGGCTCTTACATCTTCCACATTCAACTTCGGTTCTTTTCATTCCATAACTGCTATCGGGTAAATAAATAATAGAACTTTTGCTTATGGGTTGATAAAAACTTGGCCAACCGCAACCGCTTTCAAACTTTGTATCGCTTTTAAACAAAGGGTTTCCGCAAACGGCACAATAATACGTTCCTATTTCTTTAAATTTTTCAAATTTGCTTGTCCATGGGCTTTCTGTTCCTTTTTGTCGAGCTATTGCATAAACTTCGGGACTTAAAATTTTTTGCCATTCTTCCTCTTTTACTACAACTTTATTAGTGTCTAAGTTTGAATAGTAAGGATTGTTGTTAGTATTCATAACTGTTTTATTTTTTGTACTATTTTGTGCATTACAACTTGTGAAAATTATAATGCTTGCAAAAAAAATGAAAGTACGTTTCATAACTTTAATTTACCTTGTTTTAATACATTTTAAGCCAAAATGTATGATTAAAAAGATATGTAAAAGGTAAGAATGTAGATTTAATTTAATTTGTTAATTTTTTTTAAATGCACCGCCTTATATTTGTCGCTCAAGTAAGGTTTGTAAGTACATGTTCAATATTATACTCTTTGGCCCTCCCGGTAGTGGAAAAGGTACGCAAAGTAAACTTTTAATTGAAAAATATGGCTTGGTGCATTTAAGCACTGGCGATTTATTGCGTAGTGAAATAGCTGCCCAAACTGCTTTAGGACTTGAAGCAAAAGCTTTAATGGATAAAGGGCAATTAGTACCCGATGAAGTGGTTGTTGGAATGATTAGCTCTGTATTAGATGCAAAACCTAATGCAAAAGGTTTTTTGTTTGATGGATTTCCTAGAACAGAAACACAAAGTGAAGCACTGGATAATCTTTTAAAATTGAAGAAAAGTGAAATAGGTGTAGTATTAGCTTTAGATGTAAATGAAGAAGAATTAATTAAAAGACTTATTAACCGTGCATTAACAAGTGGCAGAAGTGATGATGCTAACCCCGAAGTACAAAAAAAAAGACAAGAAGTATATAAAAGAGAAACTTTACCTGTTGCCGCATATTACAATAAGTTCAATAAAGTAGTTCATGTAAAGGGCGAAGGAACTGTTGAAGAAATTTTCTCGGCATTATGCAGCGAAATAGAGAAACGACTGTCTTAATTATCATAACTTATTTCCGAAACTAACTGCTGAAGCCGTCTCATGCATCAATTTGAGACGGTTTTTTATTTTCTACCTTTTTCTTCTATTTTAATATCTTGCTAAAAATAAAATCAAAGTACATTGTATTTAATCCACAATTAAAAATTATGAATCAAGAAAAAATTGAATTTATACAACATCAACTTATTCCCTCCATTCAAACTTTATCAATAAACACAAAACCCAAATGGGGTTTAATGAATGCACAACAAATGGTTGAACATTTAATTGCATTCTTTAACATATCAACCGAAAAAATAAAATTTCCATTGACTACACCTGAAGAGCATTTACCCAAACTAAAAGCATTTTTAAACAGCGATAAACCATTTAAAGAAAACACCAAAGCTCCTGAATCTATTATTCCTGCTACACCATTGCCATTACGCTATACCGATATGCCAACAGCCATCAATAAACTACAACATTCCATTGAAAATTTTTTTCATTATTTTAATGATGATAAAAACAAAACCACTTTACATCCTGTATTTGGATATTTAAATTTTGACGAATGGGTTTTACTTCACTATAAACATTGCCTACACCATGCACATCAATTTAATTTATTGAATGAATAAATTTTAATTCTAACAATCGTTAGTTTTGATGTTTTAATGATTGTTATGCAAAAACTGAATAATTATATTCTCGGTAAACAAATTACTGGAGATGGAGAAGGACAATTACTATACAATGCCGTAACCGGCCAAGCTATTGCAACTGCCTCTACACAAGGATTAGATTTTAAAGAAGTTTTAAATTATGCAAGAAATAATGGGCACTTATTAAGAAAAAAAACTTTTCATGAACGTGGTTTAATGTTAAAAGCATTGGCATTGCATCTTCGAAATCATTTAGAAAAATTTTATAATATATCTTATCAAACTGGTGCAACCAAAGCAGACAGTTGGGTAGATATTGAAGGAGGTATTGGTAATTTATTTTCTTACGCTTCACTCAGAAGAAAATTTCAAGATGAACCTTTTTGTTTAGATGGCGAACCGCATAATTTAAGTAAGCAAAATACTTTTATGGGGCATCATTTACTAGTACCTAAAGAAGGTGTTGCCATTCATATTAATGCGTTCAATTTTCCTGTTTGGGGTATGTTAGAAAAAATTGCCGTAAACTTATTGGCAGGTATGCCTTGCATTGTTAAACCTGCAACCGTAACTTCTTTTTTAACCGAAACAGTAGTGCAAGAAATTATTGCATCAAACATTTTACCCAAAGGTGCATTACAATTGGTTTGTGGCAGTGCAGGCAATATGCTAAACTATGTAACTAATCAAGATGTAATTACTTTTACCGGAAGTGCATCAACCGGTTTAATGCTAAAATCTCAACAACAAATTTTAGCCGAAAATGTTCCATTTACAATGGAAGCAGATTCTTTAAACTGTATTATTTTAGGAAACGATGTTACACCCAATATGCCCGAATGGGATATTTTTATTAAAGAAGTTAGAAAAGAAATGACTACCAAAGCAGGACAAAAGTGTACTGCCATCAGAAGAATTTTTGTTCCTGAAAATAAAATAGAAGACATTCAAATTGCATTACATAAAGCATTGGCACAAACAACTATTGGCAACCCTTTAAACGATAAAGTAAGAATGGGAAGCCTTGCAGGACAAAGCCAACGCAAAGAAGTAAAAGAACAAGTACAAAAATTATTAGCCTCATCACAAATCATATACGGCAGTTTAGATAGCGTAGAATTAATTGATGCAGATGTAAATAAAGGAGCCTTTATTTCTCCATTATTATTATTAAATGAAAATCCTTTTAACAGCAAAGAGCCACATGAAGTAGAGGCATTTGGCCCCGTTAGTACTTTAATGCCGTATAAAAATATAGAAGACGCAATTGAATTATCTAAAAAAGGAAAAGGCTCATTAGTAAGTAGTATTGTAACTGCTGATAATAAAATTGCCAAACAATATGTTTTGGGTGCAGGAGCATATCACGGACGTATATTAATATTAAATAACGAATGTGCAAAAGAAAGTACAGGCCATGGCAGTCCGCTTCCATTGTTGGTGCATGGCGGCCCGGGCAGAGCCGGTGGTGGAGAAGAAATGGGTGGTATGCGTGGTGTAAAGCATTACATGCAACGTGTAGCTATACAAGGTTCTCCAACAATGTTAACCACAATAAGTAATGTTTACCAACCAAATGCAAAAGGTATTCAAACCAATATTCATCCTTTTAAAAAATATTTTGAAGAACTACAAATTGGTGAACAAATTATTACAGAAAAAAGAAATATAACTTCAACAGATATTGAAAAGTTTGCCGATTTAAGTGGCGATCATTTTTATGCACATATTAAAGAAACTAATTTTGAAGGAACTATGTTTACCCATCAAGTAGCACACGGTTATTTTATTATAAGTGCTGCAGCAGGTTTGTTTGTTAATAGCTATGACAAAAATCCGGTACTATTAAATTATGGTATTGATGAATTAAGATTTACTAAACCAATTTACCCCGGTGCAGAAATGTATGTACGTTTTACCTGCAAAGAAAAAACTGCACAAGAATTAAAAGATGAAAACGATATACCCAAAGGTATTGTAAAATGGTTTGTTGAAATTTTTGATGAAACCAATGAAATAACAGGTATAGCAACTATTTTAACAATGGTAAAGAAAAAAGAAAATTAATATGCAAGAACCATACGTTACTTATTCTATTCATAACAAAATTGCAACTGTTGAGTTTTATACTCCGCAACACAACTCATTACCCACAATAATTTTACAACAATTAGCAGATACTATAACGCAAGCCGGCAACGATGATAATTGTAAAGTAATTATTTTAAAAAGTGCAGGTAATAAAACATTTTGTGCCGGAGCATCGTTCGATGAATTAATGAGTATAGAAAATGAAGAGCAAGGTTTAATTTTTTTTAGCGGTTTTGCTAAAGTAATTAATGCCATACGGCAATGCCCTCAATTTATTATTGGTAGCGTGCAAGGTAAAGCAATTGGCGGGGGCGTTGGTTTAGCTTGCAGTTGCGATTATACTTTAGCAACCGTTCATGCTCAAATAAAATTATCTGAACTAGCTGTTGGTATTGGCCCTTTTGTTGTTGGTCCTGCAGTTGAAAGAAAAATTGGTAATGCTGCTGCTTATGAATTAGCAATTGATGCCTCAAATTTTAGAAGTGCAGAATGGGCTATGCAAAAAGGGTTATATGTTAATATTTTTTCAAGTATAGAAGAATTAGAGGGAGCTGTTGAAGCATTAGCAACAACACTCAGTAATTACAATGCCGATGCAATGCACGAAATAAAAAAAGCATTTTGGAAAGGAACAGAAAATTGGGATGAATTATTAATGCAGCGTGCTGCAATAAGTGGAAAATTAATTTTAAGTGATTTCAGTAAAAAATTTCTTAAAGAGTTTAAGAAAAAATAATTGGCTTTTTCAATTAAAAATATCATGCTTCTTTTCTTCAGTAAATAGAGCAAAATATTTAAAAAGTTTATTTATCAAACACTTCGTCTTCTATTAGAATTCATTATAAATCATCATATTCATACAAAGAATCGATATGTGTACCGGCTGCCATTTCAAAAACAGGATTTATAATTCCATCTTTTAAACCATAAACCCAACCATGCAAATGTGGAATATTATTATACTTCCAAGCACGTTGTATAACTGAAGTTTTAGCAAGATGCATTACTTGTTCTTTTACATTTAATTCAGAAAGTCTATCTGCTCTTGCTTCTATGTTTGTTATAGCATCTAATTCTTCTCTATATAATCTATACACATCTTTTATGTTGCGTAACCACATATTTAAAATGTATTTGTAATCGTGGTCAGTCATTGCGGCTTTAATTCCTCCGCAACCATAATGCCCACAAACTATAACATGCTTTACTTTTAATTGATTTACTGCGTAATCTAAAACGCTAAATAAATTAACATCGGTATGTATTACTAAATTGGCAACATTGCGGTGTACAAAAATTTCACCGGGCTGTGTGCCTGTAATTTTATCAGCAGGTACACGGCTGTCACTACAACCAATCCACAAAAATTGTGGTGTTTGCAAATGGGCAAGCCTTTCAAAATACTCAGGGTCATCTTGTACCATTTTATCTGCCCAAAGCTTATTGGCTTCTAAAAGTTTTTCGTATGCCTGCATAACAAATAAATATTTAATTATATATTTAATCCACCGCAAACACTTATTACTTGCCCGGTAATGTAATTGCTTAAATCGCTGGCAAGAAATAATGTAGTATTAGCAATTTCTTCTCCTTTTCCAAATCTTCCTAAAGGAATTTTCTTTAAAAAATCTTCTGCAGCTGATCCTTCTTTTAAATAATGTGTCATATCTGTTTCAACAAAACCGGGTGCAATTGCATTGCAACGAATATTGCGGCTGCCCAATTCTAATGCTACACTTTTTGTAAATCCAATAATACCAGCTTTGCTTGCTGCATAACTGCTTTGGCCTGCATTGCCACGAATACCTATAATAGAACTCATATTTATAATGCTTCCTGCTTTGGCTTTCATCATTGGGCGAATAACTTGTTTAGTCATATTAAAAATACTTTTCAAGTTTGTATCAATTACTTCATCCCATTGTTGTTCGGTTAACCGAAGCAAAAGGTTGTCTTTACTAATACCTGCATTGTTTACGCAAACATCAATTGAACTAAATTCTTTTAATACATCATTTACAAAGGTTTCGCATTGGGTAAAATCTGCTGCATTGGTTTTATAGGCTTTTGCTTTTACACCTAATGCAAGTAATTGTTGTTCTAATATTGCTGCTTTTTCTGCACTACTATCGCTTACATAAGTAAAGGCAATATTGCTGCCTTGTTCTGCTAATTTTAAAGCAATGGCTGCACCAATACCGCGAGCAGCACCTGTAACTATACTTGTTTTATTTGCTAACAACTTCATAATTAATTTTTAAAGAAGTCAAATATATTAACTCTGTTTAGTTAATATGATATAAAAGTATTTTTATGCAACAATTATTCTCTATTTATTGTTTATAATAGAAATAATTTCTTCAACAAATTTTCTTTCGTTACTTAAGCGAGGTACTTTGTGTTGCCCGCCTAGCTTATGTTTGCTGCGTAGCCATTTTTTAAAAGTGTATTGTGGAAGGGCATGTATAACGGGCATTCTTAATGCAATGTCTTTATGACGCTTGGCTTCATAATCGCTATTAATATTTTTTAATGCACAATCTAATTCGTAAGCAAACTCTTGAATATTGTGTGGCTTTTTTTCAAATTCAATTAACCATTCGTGTGCACCATTATTATTTTCACTAAAATAAATGGGTGCAGCAGTGTAATCTGTTACAATACTGTTGGTTTTTTGGCTTGCAGTGGCTATGGCTTTATCTGCATTGGCTACCATTAATTCTTCGCCAAAGGCATTGATAAAATGTTTTAATCTTCCGGTTACTTTTATTCTAAATGGATAAAGAGAAGTGAATTCAATAGTATCTCCAACAATATATCTCCATAAACCACCATTAGTTGAAATTACGGGGGCATAATTTTTATTTAATTCAACTTTATTTAAACCTACGGTTTTGGGGTTTTCTTTTCCATATTCTTCAATGGGCATAAATTCATAAAAAATACCGTGGTCTAAAAAAAGTAGCATTCCATCTGCTTCGGGAGTATCTTGTGCAGCAAAAAAACCTTCGCTTGCATTATACATTTCTAAATAATTAATATTTCTACCAATTAATTTTTCAAATTGTTTTTGATATGGTTTGAAGGAAACGCCGCCATGTAAATACATTTCAAGATTAGGCCAAACTTCTATTAATGTTTTTTTATTAGTAATTTCTAATATGCGTTTTATGAGTACTAATGTCCATGTAGGAACACCTGAAATGGATGTTACATTTTCATAAATGGTTGAGTTGGCTAATTGTTCAATTTTATTTTCCCATTCGTCTAATAAAGCAATTGATAGTTCGGGAGTGCGAATCCAATTTGCCCATATTGGTGTATTTTGTAAAAGTACTGCACTTAAATCTCCGTATTGTGCTTCTTCATTTATAGGGCATATTTGGTGACTGCCGCCTATTACTAACCCTTTTCCTGTAAGTAAATCACTATCGGGATTATTATTGTAATACATGGTTAAAACATCTTTAGATGCTTTGTAATGACAATCTTCTAAGCTTTCTTTTGTTATGGGAATGAATTTGCTTTTATCGTTTGTTGTACCGCTGCTTTTTGCAAACCAATTAACCGGTGTATTCCATAATAAATTTTCTTCCCCTTCCATTAATTTTTCTACATAAGGTTTTAATTGTTCATACTCTTGAATAGGAACAACTTTTTTAAAATCTTGAATTTTTGAAATACCTGCCAATGAATGTTTTCTGCCAAATTCTGTGTATTGGCCATGTGTAACTAAATCTTGCAAAACTTCTCGTTGTGTGGCAATGGGGTTTTGTATCCATTGTTCAATTTTCCAATAACGCAGTCGTGCTAATCTTGATATGGTGGGGCTTAGCAATTTCATTGGGGTGGTTAGCACAAGCAAAATACACAATGAAATTGAAAGAAAGAAATGTTTTCTTTTTTTATTATTCTATTGTTTGTGTTGAATTTTTCATTCCCAATTCAATAATCCAATCTTTTCGTTTTAATTCAAAGTTGGTACCTAAATATAACCGTTTTACTTGTTCGTCTGCTGCTAATTCTTCGGCTGTGCCATGTTTAAAAATTTTTCCTTCAATTAATAAATAGGCTCTGTCGCAAATAGATAGTGTTTCGTTTACATTATGGTCTGTAATTAAAATGCCAATATTTTTATATTTTAATTTTGCAACAACTGTTTGAATATCTTCAACAGCAATAGGATCTACACCGGCAAAGGGTTCATCTAATAAAATAAATTTGGGGTCAACCGCTAAGGCACGTGCAATTTCTGTTCTTCTTCTTTCTCCGCCGCTTAAACTATCTCCATTATTTTTTCGCACATGATGCAAATTAAATTCGTCTAATAAATTTTCTAATTTTTCTAATCGTTCTTTTTTAGAAAGTTTTGTCATTTCCAAAACGGCCATAATATTATCTTCAACAGTTAATTTTCTAAATACACTTGCTTCTTGCGGTAAATAACCAATGCCCATTTGTGCACGTTTATACATGGGTAGTTTGGTTATATCTTCTTCATTTAAAAAAACGGTTCCTTCATCGGGTTTTATTAAACCAACTACCATATAAAAGGTTGTTGTTTTACCTGCACCATTGGGGCCAAGTAGGCCAACTATTTCGCCTTGCTGTACGTTAACGCTTACATTATTTACAACTGTTCTGCTTTTATAAATTTTTACTAAATTGTTGGTATGTATGGTAAGGTTCAAAATAATTGTTTTTACAAAAATATAGGCTATGTAATTTGTTTTGCATTTAATTTAGTTAAATAGATGGAATATTGACTTAAACCTTAATGAAACTAATCATCACACTATCCTTTTTTGCTTTTGCATTTTACGGCAATGCACAGCAACCCATTATTCCCCGTTTTGATATATTGGGTGTGAATGAAGGTTTGTCGCAAAGTTCTGTTTATGCTATTTACCAAGATAAGATTGGCTATATGTGGTTTGGTACTGCCGATGGATTAAATCGCTACGATGGCAAAGAAGTGAAAGTATATAAACCTGTCATTAAAAATCCGCAAAATGGTTTTTCCAATTTTATACGCGGCAATATATGCGAAGACAACAAAAGGAATCTTTGGTATATTAACGAAACAGGCATTTTTTGTTACAATCGTTTAAAAGATAGTGTTGAAGTAATACAATATCTTAAAGACAATTCATTTTTGGAAGAAAAGCTTGTTTTTATAGACAGCTTGCAAACGCTTTGGTCGTTTAATATAAATAAAGGCGTTTCTGCTTACAATATTATTAGTGGGCAAACGCATTTATATCCGTTTCCATTTAAAGTTAATTATAATCTTATCAGGGGTGATATAGCTTACAGAACTATGAATGCCATAGTATTTGCCCTGTATTTTAATGATGGCTATTACATTTTTGATACCGATACAAAACAATACAAGCATTTTACGGAAGACAAAAGCATTCCCAATATTTTTTCATTCAAAGATGAATTTGCATTGGTAATTAACGATTCTATGGTTGTAAAAACAACAAAAAATGTTACTGTTAAAAAAATTCCGCTTCCTGCTTCTGTTGCTAAAGACGAAAGAAAATTTATTTACAACATATTACCAGATAATTATGGTAGAATATGGATATCCATTCCAAGCAACGGGCTTTTTTATTATTCGGAAAAAGAAAAAAAATATTATCAATACAAACATGATAATTCCAAGCTGCAATCTTTGTCTATTGATTTAGTAAGAACGTTGTTTATAGACAGAAACGATAATTTATGGATAGGAACAGACGGTGGCGGCGTTTGCAAATTAGATTTAAAACCTGCCAAGTTTAATTTGTTTCCTTTAAATGAAGGCGATTATCATTTTTTAAATAACTATTTTACCAAATGCTTTTATGAAGATGATAAAGGAAAAGTTTATGTAGGTACACTAAACGGTTTAAATGTTTTTAACCCGCAAGATTATTCCGTAAAAAATTATACTTACAATGCTTCAGATAAATATTCAGTACCCGGCAATTATGTTTCTGCCATTTTTAAAGACAGCAAAAATAGAATTTGGGTTGCAGGAAGTTTGGGCGTGGCTTTGTTTAGTGAAGCTACAGGAAAATTCAATAGGATTAAATTACCCGAAAAACTTGAAAAATTATTATTAACCACTAATTACTTTATTTATCGCTTGATAGAAACGACAGACGGAAGTATTGTTGCCGCTACCATGTATGGGATTGTTTTCTTTAATGCAGACAAACAACAAAACATCATGTATGCAGATACAGGATATTTAAACATGGGACCTATTACCGACATAAAAGAAATTTCACCCAACGAATTTTGGTTTACATCACCCACAAATGGTTTATATCATTTTCAAAAAAAACAAAATAAATATATTTATAAAGAACAGTTTTTCCCTAATATAGACTTACGCTGCATTGCACCTGATGAAGAAGATAAGCAAGTTATTTGGATTGGTTCGGGCGTTGGTTTAATTCGTTTTGATACAAGAACAAAGCAATATATTTTGTATGATAACAAAGACGGTTTAAACAACAGTTATATATATGGTGTTTTGGAAGACAAGCAACATAATTTATGGCTTAGCACCAATGGTGGTATTTTTATGTTTAATAAACAAACGCATCAATTTATTCATTATGATGCCGATTATGGTTTACAAAGCAATGAGTTTAATACAGGAGCTTATTACAAAAGCAACAGCGGCAATTTTTATTTCGGCGGTATTAAAGGTTTCAATTGGTTTAAACCCGAACATATTGCAAGAACAACCTTACAACCTGTTGCTGCTATCAGCGAAATAAGCATAAATGAAGTGGTGCATAACAATGACACCTTACTATTCCATCAAAAAAAATTAACCCTCTCTTACGACGAGAATGATTTGGTGTTTAAAGTAGCATCGCTTGATTTTACAAAACCGGATGCCAACCGGTTTCAATACCAGTTGCAAGATTGGGATGATAATTTTATTATTACCGATAACAATGTCATTCGTTATAGTAAACTGCCACCGGGCAATTATGTTTTTGTTTTAAAAACCAGCAACAGCGATGATGTATGGAGCAATGAAGAAAAAATTTACATTACCATTACGCCACCCTTTTGGCAAACATGGTGGTTTTATATGCTGATGATTATTGTAATTATCGTAGTCGCTATTGTAAGTATAAGAACATTTGTAAAAAAGAAATTAAAGGAACAGCAACGTGAATTGGAAAAGCAAAAAGCATTAGTAGAAGAACGCCAACGTATTAGCCGCGAAATGCATGATGATATTGGATCTGGACTTACACAAATTGCTTTAATGAGTGATGCTGCCATAAGAAAAAACAAATCAACAGAGTTAAATGATATTGCCCAAACCAGTAGAAAATTAATAAGCAGTATGAGTGAAATTGTTTGGAGTTTGCAAACAGAAAATAAACCACTTGAACAATTATTTGCCTATATACGAGAACAATTATTTAAATTACTTGAATACACAGATATTGATTACCAAATACAATTTCCAGATAATACAAATCATATTATTTTAAAAAACAAACAAAGTAGAAATATACTTTTAATTACAAAAGAACTTGTAAACAACGCCGTTAAACACAGCAAAGCAAAACATATTTCAATTAGCTGCAATATAAAAAATCAACAACTTTATTTTGAAGTAAAAGATGACGGTATTGGCTTTACTGAATTTGCCTCATTTGAAGGAAACGGATTAAAAAATATAAAATCAAGAATTGATGATATAAAAGGTATATTAACCATAAACAGTACCAAAGGATATGGAACAACATTTAATTATACCATACCACTATAATCACATTTTTTTACCCAAAAAAAATATCAACTTTATCTTGTGGAAATACCATCTATTGCTATAATTGAAGATGATGATAAGATAAGGCATTACCTTACCGAGCAAATTCATCTTGCTATAAATGTTGCAGAATTAAGAACTTTTAAAACTGCAGAAACAGCATTAAAAGAATTAACAGCAACACCATGCACTATTGCTTTGTTTGATATACAACTACCGGGCATGAATGGCATTGAATGTATTAAACGTTTAAAAATGGTACATCCCAAAATGCAAATGATGGTACTTACCGTACATGATAATAACGATCACATTTTTGATGCATTAAAAGCCGGAGCAGTAAGTTATCTTTTAAAAACAACTCCTTCCGAAAAAATTATTGAAGCCATACAAGAAGTAAACAATGGTGGAAGTCCTATTAGCAGCCAAATTGCAAGAAAAGTAATTGAAGCATTTTCTATAAAACAAAAAACAAACGATTCTTTTCAAGAATTAAGTAAAAGAGAACAAGAAATTTTAGAACTATTAAGCAAAGGGTTTCGTTATAAAGAAATTGCTGCTAAAATTTTTATAAGCATAGAAACCGTTAGAACACATATTAGAAATATTTATGAAAAATTACAAGTAAACAGCCGTATTGAAGCATTAAAAAAAACAGGCTTTCTATAACAAACAAATTACTACTTTTTTCACATTTGTTTGTTTTAGGATTAAAAGTAATTTGCAATTATTATTTAATTTAATAATAATTATATGAAAAAAAGTTTAATACTATTTATAACCGTTTTGTGCACCTCTACCCTATTGCATGCACAATCAAACAACGAAGTTTCTTCAAAAAAATTTAAAGCCTTTAAGTTTGATATAGGTATTGGTTATGCAACACCAAGCAATGGTAGCAGTAATGCAGTAGGGGGTTTTACATTCACACTTGAACCACATTATCGCTTATCAGATGCTCTTGCAGTAGGTTTACGTTTCGAAGGAGCTGCGTTAGGATTTAAAGATCTTTCAAACAATGTAACCGTATCTGTCTTATCCTCTTATTGTGCAACGGGGGAATATTATTTTTCGAACAATGGCTTTAGACCTTTTGCAGGTGCAGGTTTTGGAATATTTACACAACAATCTGTTACAGTTAATTCGGGTAGTTCAACAACAGTAACCACCCCTGGTCAATCTAATTTCGGCTTCTTTCCAAGATTGGGTTTTGAAACAGGACATTTTAGAATGAGTGGAGAATACAATAGTGTAGATAATGGTGGTTATATAGCATTAAAATTAGGCTTCTTTTTTGGAGGAGGTAAAAAATAAACATCAAATCACATATACAAATTATATCATCATATAAATTTAATAACTATTTGGTTTTATACAATATGATGACTCCGTTTATTGATTTGATACCAACGTTTCTCGATTTTGTTGCTTTTTACTTCAATATAAATTTTATAAAAAATAGGTATAAATACCCACAAAAAAAATGAGTATCTACTTATTGAATATGTTTTTTCATCAAAATAAATTTGTACCACCATTTAACTCAAAAATTTATCAAAATGAAAAAACTATTTTACTTATCATTAACAGGTATTTTAATAACATTTATTTTGGTTTCTTGCAACAAAAACAGCAGTAGTCCTACTTCTACAACATCAGGTGCTTCAGACGGATTTTTTTATGCAGAAAACGGTTCTACTACCCAAACTAAAATGGATAAAGCAGACGTTTATGCTACATACAAAACCATCAATGCTAATTCCGGAAGTGGTACTGGTATGAAAATATGCGAGATAAATCTCTCAGGACTTTCTGCAGGAACATATTCTATAAGCAGCAGCAATGCTTTTACTTTTGTTGTTTCTGGTTCTACAACATGGATTGCAACGAGTGGTTCAGTAATCATTACCTCAAATTCTAGTGGTAAACTTACAGGCACGTTTGATGTGCAAGGTTCAGGTACAGGAACCAGCGTTAACCGATATTCAGGGTCTTTTACGAATATCGCAATTCAATAAAATTTTATACAAATACTTAATTAATTATTTAAAAAAAATATCATGAAAAAAATTCTTCTTTCGCTTATTGTTATTTTTTTAGTTGCGGTGGGAATGATTGTATCGTGCAAAAAATCAGAAAACAGCTCTTCATACACATGTACAACTTGTAACCAAACACCGGAAGCAGTTGCCGCTAACGATGCCAGCAGCAAAGGAATTTACAAAGGTGTATTAATTGGTTCAAGCGGTACTATTAAATTTGATGTTCAAAATTCATCATCTTCTACCTTAATTGCCACTCTGGTTATTGATGGCACAACTGTTCAGCTCACTGGCCAAATTGCACCTACCACAGGAACCTATACTGCGGTTTATTCGGGTACTTATAACAACCAGCCTTGTTCTGTTACATTTTCTGTATATGGAGATGGCACAAGCCCTAGCATTACCGCTTCAAATATACCCGGCCATACTAGTGCAGTATTTATTGTGATTAAAGAAACTTCATCAGTCCTTGCAAGATGTTTTGAAGGAACATATCATGATGCTTCTGATAATTCAGACGGCACATTTAATATTGTTGTATCTACAATATTAAAAGGATGGGCCGGAAAATCAAGAAAAAATGGCTCTACTACTACAAATGATGTAAGTGGAGTCTATGCAAACAATACCTTATACTGGGGTCAAACAACTACTATAGCTACCATTAACGGCGATACATTTGACGGTACATTTAATAACGGAAGTGGTAATATTACGGTAAAAGGAAAAAGAACTTTATAAATAAATATTTTTATATTTATCTATTGATAAAATTTTATAAATAAAATAAAATCAAATAACATGAAGCAAAAAATAATTAACCGCTTAGCAATAATATTGTTTGTTATATTGTTTTATACAAGTGCAAATTTTGCTCAAGAAAGCAACTCTAATCAAAAAGGGTTTTGGTATGAGCACATTTCTAATAACAGTAAAACCATAGATTTTCTTTTTGGGTTTTATCCAAGCTATTTAACAAAGTCAGAAACACAAACCGGAAAAAAATATACTTCTGTTAAATGTGCTATTATTAACAAAGCCCAATCAGAATATAAATGGGATGATTATAAGGTTTGCATTTTGCTTAAAAACGGTGAACTTATACGTAGCTATACTACCGTTGCAGAAACAGGTTTATTTGCCTGCAAATACGATATAAAATCAGGCGATACACATTATCAAAATTTTTGTTTTCACACTACTTTTGATGTTGGTGACATAGATAAAATATGGGTAGTATTAAGTGATGATGAAATAATAAAATTGGTATATACTTCAAATTCAAACTAGTTTCTTTTAATTCATAGTATTAAAGCAAAAAACAAATTGAATAAAAGGTTGTCAAAAAAAAGACAACCTTTTATATTTTATGACCAATGCTTATTTATGTTTGCATAATATATTTCTACACAATGAAAGTAACCGAACATATTGCACAAGCAAAAAATACATTAATTTCTTTTGAAATTTTACCTCCATTAAAAGGTAAAAGTATTAATTCCATTTATGATCACTTAAACCCTTTAATGGAATTTAAACCCAGTTGGATTAATGTAACATACCACCGTAGTGAAAGTATGTTTAAGAAAAAATTCGATGGCACTTTTGATAAAGTAGAAGTTCGTAAACGGCCCGGCACAGTTGGTATTTGTGCAGCTTTAATGAATCATTATAAAGTAGATACTGTACCTCATTTTATTTGTGGTGGCTTTACCAAACGCGAATGTGAAGATGCATTAATTGATTTGAATTTTTTGGGAATTGATAATGTATTGGTATTACGTGGAGATGCTGAAAAAAACGAAGCAAGTTTTATTCCTTCTAAAGAAGGGCATGCATACGCTATTGAATTACAAAAGCAAGTAGTGAATTTAAATCATGGTATTTATTTAGATGAGGATATACAAAACGGTGGTAAAACAAATTTTTGCATTGGCACTGCCGGTTATCCTGAAAAACATTTTGAAGCTCCCAATTTAGAAATTGATTTACAACGCTTAAAAAATAAAGTTGATGCAGGTGCAGATTATATTATGACACAAATGTTTTTTGATAATCATAAATTTTTCAGCTTTGTAAAAAGTTGTAGAGATTTAGGAATTAATGTTCCTATTATTCCCGGATTAAAACCCATAACAAGCAAAAAACAATTAAGTGTATTACCAAGAATTTTTCATGTTGATATTCCTACAGAACTTTCTACAGAAGTAATGAAATGTAAAACCGATGCCGATGTTGAAGCCGTTGGAACACAATGGTTAATTAATCAAAGTAAAGAATTAAAACAATTTGGCGTACCCGTTTTACATTACTACACTTTGGGTAAACCAAAAGTTGTTAGAGATGTAGTTAAAGAAATTGTATAACCATACTTTATTTATGGCTGTTTAACAAACCCGCAGCAGCTTCATCTACAAACCAATGCAACGCTCCTTGTGTAGGTTGAATAATTTGTGAAGGATATAAATCAATATTTTTTTCTCCTTCCAATACTTCTTTTAATGCAGATGCTTTATCAGTACCTGTTACTAAGAAAGTAATGCACTTTGCTTTGTTTACTATAAGAGCAGTTAATGTAATGCGATACATATTTTGTGATAACAACCAAAAGCTTGTAACCCACTTTTTATTTTCATAAATAACAGGTTGATGTGGAAATAAAGAAAGTGTATGGCCATCATTTCCCATACCCAATAATACTAAATCAAAACTGCTATAATGTTGTTGAAAGTATTGCTGTATAACGTTTTCATATTGTTGTGCAGACGCTTCGGGTGTAATATTTTCGGTTGGTATGATATGAATATTTTCTTTAACAACAGGAATGTGATTTAATAAAGTATCAAAAGCCATTTTTGCATTATTCCGTTCATCATTTAAAGAAACAAATCTTTCATCTCCCCAAAAAAAATGAAGCTTACGCCAATCAATTTTATTTTTATAGTTTTCTGATGCTAATAATTCATTTAATTTTTGGGGTGTATTACCCCCAGATAATACAATACTAAATTTATCTTGTACTTGTAATGTTGTGTTAATATAATTAACCAACCAATCTGCAAAAATTTTATTCAACACATCAGCATTTTTATAAATATGTAATTGCATATCATTATTATTTAAGAATATTATTCATTTACCCAAATAACTTTTTCTTCTAAAGGGTTTCTTTTAGCTCCGGTAGATGGAATGGCTATATGACCAATATAAAAAAATCCTAATAACTTATCTTCATCCTTTAAACCAAAAAAAGGTTTTGCATTATTCATATAAGTAATGCCGCCTGTTGTCCAATAACCTCCTAAGCCATAAGCACTAACACTTAAATAAATATTTTGTACAGCACAAGCTACCGCTTCTACTTCTTCAATTTCAGGAATATGCTTATCTGCATTACGTTTCATTCCAATTGAAATAATATGCGATGCCAATAAAGGTTGTGTTTGTAGTTTTATATATTTTGCTTCTTTAAATAATTCTCCACTTTCTTGTTTGTACAATTCACTTTGAAAATTTGCAAAAGTTTGCAGGCCCTTGTTACAGAATATTTTAAAAAACCACGGTTCTGTATGTGCATGATTAGGAGCCCACATAGCGTTAATTAAAATTTCTTTAATAATATTATCATCAATTTTTTTGCCTGCAATAAATTGATTGGGGAAAACCGAGCGGCGGTGGCGAATTAAATGATTTATTTCTGTTGTATTATACTTCATATAAATATTTACTCAAAGAAAACACAATGATAGTGAAGGTTGTTTCGTTATAAGAAGTTTTGTTTGAAAACTTTATAATGATTAAGCATTACCAGGCTTCGTTATCATTAACCGGTTTGTGGTTGTTAAATAATTTTTTGGTTGCTTGCTTTTGCTTAAGTCGGTCAATAATCATGTGGGCAATTAATTCTGCAGCATCTTTATTTTCGTTTTCTTGTAAAACAATTTTTAATTTTTTTTCATCTACATCAATCTTATATAATAATTGAACAAGTGCAGTAAAATTATTGGTAATTAAATTATTTATTTCTTTACACAAATTATCAAAATGCATTGATTGTATTTTTTCTACTTCTAACATAGGTTTTAAAATAAATTTTACTATTATTTATTCTTGTTATGATATATTATGTAAGTATGTTCATTAACGAATTTAAAATTTCTACTTTTCTTTTAAGTGTTCTCTTGCGTGTATTGATTATAATGTATTAGGTTTTAATATTTCTCCATTACACCCAAGCCAAACAATGCAAAATCATATTTAACAGGATCTGCAGCATCAAAGGTTTTTAAAATATTAGTGAGTTCAACAGCAGCTTGCCAATCTATTTGTTGGCGAGGCAATAAATTAAAATGTTTGGCAACTCTTGCTACATGTACATCAATAGGAATAATTAATTGTGATGGATGAATATTTTTCCATAAACCAAAATCTACGCCTTTATTATCGTTTCTAACCATCCAACGTAAGAACATATTTAACCGTTTTGCATTTGATTTTTTATGTGGTGTAGCAATATGTTTTTTTGTTCTTTCAGGAAATTCATTTAATGAGAAAAAATAATTATGAAAACCTATTAGCATTGCTTCAACAGTGTTGCCATGTTTTGTAAATGCTGTTTCTAAAGTTTTGTGTGTGGAATAGTGATGTTTTAAAAATTCAATAAAATATAACAAATCTGTTGCATTAAATGTTCGATGTTTAAATTGCAATAAAGTTTTTAAGTCTTTTGAGGAATGCTGTGTAATGAATTGATACGGCTGCATTTCAAACAACTGCATTAACTCTTTTGATTTATTAATAATAATGGTTCTGTTGCCCCAAGCAAATATGCTTGCATAAAATGCTGCAATTTCTATGTCTTGTTTTTTTGTAAATAAATGTGGAATACTAATAGGATCTTTTGTTATAAAACTTGGTTGATTGTATTGTTCAACTTTTAAGTCTAAAAAAATTTTAAGTGCGTGTTGGGTCATTTTATCAATTTCAATATCATTCATTTACAACTGCCCTTTTCGTTTCTTCAATATCTTCTGTTTCTAATTCTATTCGTTTAGTTATATCATTTAAAAAAGTAAGGCGTTGCACGGTATAAGGTATAGTATCAAGCCCTGAAATAAATTTTAATATATAATTATAAATTCCAATAAGTTCTCCGGCATACACACCATCAACTAAAATTTTCTTTTGTGTTACCATTAATGCAGCAGCAATTACAACAATTACCATTAATTCCATTACGCCAAAGTTCCATGCCTCTTGATCAGATATTTTTATTTGCCATTTACGCAATCTATCGTAATGGCGGCGAATAGATAATGTATTTCCACCACCAATAATATTTACTTGTTCTTCTAATTCATCGTTCTTCGCTTTATTTAAACGTTTCATTCTTTTTCCATAGAAATAACTTATTAATGATACCGGAATTAATACAGCCATACAAATAAGTACAACATTTCTATCGTAAAAAAATAAAAGAATTAATGAGCCAATTATATTATATGCCGCTTCCATTACATACACAAAATCAAACTCTAAAAAATCTACAAACTCTCTTGCTAAGGTTGAATGTGCACTTAATTTTGAAACTTCAGAGCTTGCATATTTTCTACTTAAAAATTTTGTAACCAATGAAGTGTAAATAGCCGAATAGGTTCTGGTATCATATCTATGCCTAATAACACCGATAATAACCCATAACAATTGAATTAGCGATAAGATAATTAAGCCTTTGTAGTTTCCTTCAATTAAACCATCAACCGCTTTCCCTAAAAAAAAGGGGCGTAACAAAGAGCCTAACATTTCTAAAGAAAATAAAGTATAAGTAAGCAGCAGTTGCAACCTATGTTTATGAAAAATGGTTTTTATAATTGTTAACTGCGGCATAAAAATTTACTTATAATACTTTG
Source organism: Bacteroidota bacterium (assembly GCA_018267705.1). Taxonomy (GTDB): domain Bacteria; phylum Bacteroidota; class Bacteroidia; order Chitinophagales; family Chitinophagaceae; genus CW01. Next base: position 206,638 of record JAFDXX010000007.1, read on the forward strand.
CTATTATTTTAAAATGGGATGGAATAAAGACGTGCAATTTAAATGCCTGTTTAATGTAGTAGTAAGTGGCGGTAAATTTAACGTAGAATTTAATTGGCGGAAGATGACCTTTTGTCAATTGAATTATGAGCAGTGCCTCTAACAGTACCTCTGCAATTACTGCTACCACACTCACAATCAAAGGGTTGTGCGGTTTCATCTAAAAGGGTAGCATAGTCTAAAGTAAGTTCTTCGCCTTTGTTAATGTTTTGCAAAGCTATTACGTTTAAGCCCAAATAAGCGGTATTGGCATTGCAACTGTGGTTTTGCGGAGCCCATTCTGCCGCATTTTCATCCCACAAAATATACACGTTTTTGCTTATTGGATAAGCGTAACGTTTAAAATCTTCTTGTTGTTTTTCGTTCCAATTAGCATCAACATATTGTTTGGTAACAATGCGTTGAGCTTTTTCTTCTCCTTTAAAAATTATTTCTTTGGCTTTGATATTTGTATTTGCATAAATACCATAACCTGCAATGGCGTTGCCTTTTACAATGTATTTTTTTTGTTTACGTTGATGGCGGGCAATACCTTCTTTAATGATATGATTTAGAAATCCTTGCGGACCTATTCCATCAAATTTTAAAATATAATCTGCACTGCCTTCATACCCGTTGGTGTAAAAAACAGAGCATGTAAAATTTATTTCTAAAAAATATAATTCATTTTTATCATTCATTCTAAAATCTAATCTGGCATAGCCTACACCATTGAATGCAGTGAAAATTTTTTGTGCTGCTTGCTGTAATTGGGCAGAAAGCAGTTTATCATTTACAGGAATATTTGCATCTGTATGCAACTCACTTGTTTTAAGAGCATAGGTTTTAAATTTATTTCCTTTGGGAAAAATAAACTCTATGGGCTGTAAGGCTGTACAGGTTTTACCATCATCATTAGCCATTACTAAAACAGTAAATTCTCTTCCTGCAATATATTCTTCTACTAAAATTTCATTGTATTCTTTACTAAGTGAATTTATTTTTTGTTGAAGTTCAGTTACATTGTTTACTAAAGAATGTTCATCAACACCCAAACTATCTCCTGCCTTTGCCGGTTTTATAAATAAGGGATAGTGCAATAAATTCAATTCTTCAATGTTTAAAACATTATTATTAATTGTAATATAATTAGGTGTTAAAACATTGCTGCAATAAGCAACATATTTCATTAACTCTTTTGGTGGATCATATAATTGAATTGATGGACCTGTATGCGGAAGGTTTAAAATTTCTAAAGTATAAATAACATCAATACTTGGCACTTCCCATTCTAAATACCCTTCACATAAATTTATAAATATAGAAAACCCTTGTGTAGAAAGCGTTTTCAGTTGTTTATATGTTGTAAGTTTATTTAGAAAAATTGTTACTACTTCATTGTTGGGTAGTAATGTTGATAAATCTCTCGGTGGGTCGTAATATTGATAATCTACTTGAGTGGTTGAATAATCGGGTAGCAGTACACAAACTTTCATAAACAGTTGCCATTAATTTATTATGAAGCAGCGGCTACTGCAGTTTTGCTTTTTCTTGTTTTTACTTGTACAATTTTTGCAGAAGATTTTTTACGATTAATGGCATCTTCTAAAATGTGTACGATTAATTCTTTAAATGTATTGTTGCTTAAACGCAGTATAGCACCTATTGATGTATAATTTTCATCATCACTTAAACCGCATTGTGCATTTACTTCTAACACATAAATGTTGCCATTTTTTTTATCCATGCGTAAATCTACTCTGGTATAGCCTTTTCCTTTTACAGCCACATAAGCATTCCAACTAATTTGTTTTATTTTTTCATGTAATGAAATGGGAGGGGAAACATATTCATAAAAATTTTCATTATTAGGCATAGGTGTTTCATCTTCATAAATTTCCCAAAGCCTATCAAATGATAAAAATTTTTCATTATCGGGTAATGAATGATGAAAGACTCTTTCTACCGGTGCATATATTATAGCTGTTTCGGGTTTATTGTAGCTTCCTGCAATTAAAACAGTGTATTCGGGTCCATCAATAAATTGTTCTGCAATAATACCATCGCTTGTTAGTTGCCAGCCTCTGTAACCATCAAACATTTTATAAATTTGTTCTTCTAGTTCATTATAATTATTTACAATATTTTTTATTCCAACGCCCATGCTTCCGCCACTTACTGCCGGTTTTACAATTATGGGAGTTCCTAATTTTTCAAAAATATTTTTATCAATATTTTTTCTGTTTGAAATGGGCAACCATTGGGCAGTAGGTACATGATGTTTATCAAACGCTTTTTTCATAGGGAGTTTTGAAGTAGTAATATTGTAGAAATAATCATCTGCACCGGTGTATAATAGTTGATGTTTTTCTATACAATGAATTATAGAAATTCCCGGTGTGCCGTTTACTTCATCACCATCGCATAAATTTAAAATAACAGGAAGTTTTTCTTTTTTTTCATTAACCGCAATACTTTCAATAATGGTTGCATAGTTGTTTAGTGTTACCGGTTGCCAAACCCATTCAACATTTAATTCTGAAAAATTTTTAGTATACTCTTCAATACTTTGAGAAAAATCGTAATAATAATTAATATTAGCATCTTCTGTAATTAAAGAAGGGGCCAATACGAAAACTTTTATTTTTTGTAAAAAATTATGGTGTTGTTTTAAATGCACAACTATTGGTTTAACATACGTTGTATAAAGTGTGTAAGCTTATATTTTACAAGAATCTCTGTGTTTATATGTGCTGCACCGCTAATAGTTTGCAAACAGTTGGCTGTACCGCATGTGCACGCAAAAGGTTGTGCCATACTCCATTCTGTTGAAGGATAAAAAAAGGTTAGTTCATCTCCGGGTTGTATTGTTTTTAATGCTATTAATTCAAATGAATGTGTATCAAAAAAAACATTAGGTGTGCAACTATGATTTATATATTGTAAAAAAACAGGATTTAAAATAATATGTTTTGTTTCTGCAATTTGTACCGTTAAATAAGTGGGTTGCGATAAAATTTTTTCTCCCGAAAAATTACAGATTATATCTCCTGCATTAAATGATGTAATGCTGTGTAAAGATTTTTCGCCGTTAATTTCATTTTGTAATATTTCGGCAAAACCATGATTACTAATTACACGGTAATTGGTTTTAGTGGCTGTGGTTATTGCTGCCATATATAAAAGGTTAGTAATTGCTGAGATTAAAGTAAGAACAAATAGTTTAATAAAAGAAATACTAAACCATTGTTGTGGATAAACTTGAATTAATGTTAATTAACTTGTAATACTATATGTGTAGGTAATTCATTTATTTGAAAGCAATAATTAAGCTTATTTTAAACGCATTATTTTTTGTGTATACGTTTGATTATCATTGGTTCGTAAAATAACAATATATATACCTGATAAAAGGTTATTTATATTAATGATATTTTTATTGCTATGTATTAAGTTGGAATAAACTTTTCTTCCGGTTGCATCAAAAATAGAAACAGAAGTATAAGTATTGCAATTACCTTGGTCAATTGTTATAGATGAAGTAAATGGGTTTGGATAAAAATAAACTTGCGGTAAAACAGTGCCGGGAGTATTTATACTGGTACAGCTTGTTGTTAAATATTTGGTAAGTACTTGCATTTGCACTTTATCTCCATTTACATCTGGCTGTACAGATAATGAATAATTATTCCACCATTCTCCTGCAGCCCAATAAGAACCATTAATGCAATTGGTGCTTATATAATTCATAAAAGTATCTAACACTGTAAGCCATCTTGGGTCATTATTAGGAACTCCATAAGAGCTAATAAACCCTTTTTTGTTATTTACTTTTAGCCATTCAACAAAAGGCTTTGCACGTTTTATGCCGGTTAAAACATCGGCTTCTAACGAATCGTAAGATGTAGTAGTGTAATTACCTACACCATCTTTATCAAAAAAATTGTGTGCAGAAAAAATAATATTGTTATAAGTATCATATAGTTTACCTAACAAGCTGTTGCAAATACTCCAACATTCTGCTAAAGAACGTTTTTGTCCATCTATTAAAATAGAAGTTTTTCTATCGGTAGTTCTTATAGAATCTATACATTCTTGTGCTGCTAAAACCCATGTATAGTAAGGCATGCTATCGGGTTGATTCATTATTCCATATCCATAAATATTATTTCGTGTTTTAAAAACATCTGCTAGTTTTCTCCATACGTTTCCAAAATATGCTTTAGTTATGGTATCACCGGGTTGCCCTAAGCCAATGGGATACTCTGTATTTCCAATTCTGTATTTGCCATAGTTATGCATATCTAAAATAACCTGAATACCTCTGGTTGCACAAGTATCGGTAAATGCAGTTAGTCGGTTTAATTCTGCCGTATCTAATTCTGCACCCATTGCATGTTGTATTCTTTCCCACCTAAAAGGAAGCCTAAATAATTTAAAACCTTTTGAAGCAAAGTAATCTATGGTTGCAACTGTTGGGTAAGTATAATCTGTATTATAAATTCCAGGCATATTGGTTTGCCCAAACTCTGCACCGGCAAGGTTTATACCAAAAGGTAAAGTATCTGTAACAGGTTTACTATATAAAAATTGAGTACAGATTAAAAAAGCAAAAAAAAGATATAACTTCATAATAGTGCTGCACAAATTTAAAGGCAATTAATATACAGCTATGAAGTAATAAGAAGAACTTACCTACAAGCAATAAACAATTATTTGTAAGTTGCTATTGTATAGTTGTTACGGTTTACTGAACCCTCTTTAATTAAAGCGTTAATATTTTTGTTTGAACCAGCGTTTGATATATTATTTTTTGCAAACATATATTTCTGTAATACAAACATTTGTGGTTTATCGGTTCCATAAACGGGTTGAATAGATAATGAATAATTATACCACCAAGATCCCGCAGCCCAATAATTACCACTTATTTTTTCTTCACTTAAATAAGCCAAGAATTTATCTAATACTTTAAGCCACCTGTTATCATAACTAGGTACACCAAACTCACCCACTATTCCTTTTTTATTGTTTCTTTTTAACCATTCAACAAAAGGTCTAACTCTATCAATACCTATATTATCATAAGCTCCATCATAACTATAATCGTGGTGATATCTACCCGATCTGTCACTATCAAAATAACAGTGAGCATCATAAATAATTTTGTTGCTAGGATCTTTTAAATATTTAAGATTATCGCTATACTTTACCCAATCTATAGGGTTAGAATAATCATCTCCGGCTATAATAATACTTTTTGTTTTTTCAACTTCTCTAATACCATCTATAGCCCATTGTGCCGATGCAGCCCATGTATAACCCATCATATCGTGTGGTTCACTCATTATATTAAAAGCATATACGTTTCCGTAAGGTGCAAAAGTGGCTGCTAATTCTTTCCATATTTCTTTATAGTGTTGACGTGTTACTTGCGGGCTGCCAATAATGTAATCTTGTCCATACATTTTAAATCTACCAAAATTGTGCATACTTAAAATAACCTTCATTCCTTTTTGAGAACAAGTAGTAACTATTTTTTTCAACTCATTTATTTCATCTCTTTCTATAGGCCCGCCGGGGGTATGTTGTATGCGTTCCCACCTGAAAGGAACATTTACCACTTTAAAACCTTTCAATGCAAAATATCCGATTTCTTTAGCATCGGGATAAATATAATCTACCCCGCGTATGCCGGGCATTTTGTTCTCGCCAAACTCTCCACCACAAAGGTGTACGCCTAATGGTAAATAAGTACTTTGCGACTTTACACTAATAAATACAATGGAAAATAGAATAAACGGTATTACACGGTTTTTCATAGCACCCATAGGAATTATTGGTTTATTAATATTGGATAAACTGCCTTAACAGTAGTACGAAAGTAAGTACCTATGCTGAAATAAACAAATTTTATGTAGCCGGTTTGCTTTAATAGCCAATTTCTATATTTAACTTTAAACTACTGCTAAAACTTTTCTTTAAAAATTTATCTTCATTACTATGTTTCAAAAAAGCCTTTCTTATTTTAAAAAATTGAACCCCATTGCAGCCGAACGCACTAAAGAAATATTAGCCATTAACCCAACCGTTATTCCTGAAAGAATAGACAGCACAACAGCAAAAGTTACCGTATATGAATTTAATGCCCAAGTATTTACAGAACATTTATTTAACTCAACCAAAAGCTGTCAGCGTTTTACAAATTCAAACACTACCCAATGGATAAACATTGAAGGAATTAATAAACAAGAAGTTGAAAAAATATGCACGCAGTTTAATATACATTATTTAGTTGCCGAAGATATTTTAAGCATAGGGCAACGCCCCAAAACAGATGAAATTAATAACCATTTATTTTGTTTGTTACACATGTTATATTTTAACGAAACAACTATAGCATTAGAAACAGAACAAATAAGTATTGTATTAGGTAGCCATTACGTTATTAGTTTTCAGGAAGATGCTTTAAGAGATGTATTTAACGGCTTACGCGAAAAAATGAAAACAGCATCAACCAAATTAAGACAAAGCGGTGCAGACTATTTATGCTACGCTTTAATTGATTGTATTGTAGATAATTATTTTATTGTGATGGAAAAACTGGGTGATAAAATTGAACTATTAGAAGAAGAAATTATACGAAGCCCAACAACCAAAAGCCTTGCAAAAATAAACCAACTGCGAAAAGAATTAATTGTACTTAAACGAAACATAGCCCCCGTAAGAGAATTAGTAAACGGATTTATTAAAAGTGAAAGTAATTTGTTAAGTGATAATATTACCAAATATTTTAAAGATGTGTACGACCATGTAATTCAAGCCAATGATTTAGTTGAAAACTATAGAGACATGATGATTACCATGCAAGATCTTTATATTAACCAAGTTAATTTAAGAATGAATGAAGTAATGAAAGTAATGACCATTGTAACCTGCTTATTAGCACCGGCCACAGTAATTGGCGGAATATTTGGAATGAACTTTGAAATTATTCCCTATCTGCACAACCGTTATGGTTTTTTTATTGCAGTAGGTTTAATGTTACTAATACCCGTTTGGATGATTTATGTTTTTAGAAAACGAGGATGGTTTTAAATAAAAATAGTTTTCAATTACATTTGCAACTTATTTATTTACAAGAAAGAATGACTCCGTAGCTCAGTTGGTAGAGCTACTGACTCTTAATCAGTAGGTCCAGGGTTCGAGTCCCTGCGGGGTCACTTTAATAATTATAAAATACATTTACAATAAATAATTTATACGCTCTCTGTTTTTCATTCTAACTTAAAAACATATTAATACAAATTAGCACGCATTAATATAAAAATAATATATCAAACACTTCACGCTGCATAGTGCATAATGCCATCACATTAATTTTCGAAACGAACTTGGTATCACTTTTTTCTTTTTTAAAAATACTCTGTTAAAATAGTTTAACGATTCAAAACCCGAATCAAACGCAATTTTTGAAATAGGATAATCTGTTTCAATTAATAGCTGGCAGGCATACGCAATGCGTATTTCATTTACATAATCAGAAAAAGTTTTTCCGCTGGCTCTTTTAAAATATTTACAAAATGCACTTTTTGATAAATGAATTAATGCTGCAGCTTTTTTTAATGAAATATTTTTTTTGTATTCATGTTGCACATACTGAAATACTTTATTAATACGGTGTTGGTTTGTAATACCTTTTAATGGTTTTATTGATGTAGTTAATATGGTTTTGCTTTTTGAAGCAGAAAGATGAAGCAATAATTGAATTAATAATAAAAACTTTTCTGCATACGCTTCATTAATCATTTTTTGCATTAACAATAAATAATTATCTTTTTTAGGTGGTGTGAATTGAATGCCTTTTTCTGCTTTTTGTAAAACTTTTTTTATCGCTTTTAATTCATCAAACTGCAATATAGATTCGGCAAATTTTGTTGAGAATTGAATAACAATAGCTTGGCAATTTTGATTTCTTTTTTTATCGCTTATCCATGTGTGTGGAATATCGGGGCCTAATAAAACAAAATCTCCGGGAGAAAAAGATTCGTAAACATTGCCAACCAATCTTTTCCCTTTTCCTTTTATAATATAAGTTAATTCATATTCAGGATGATAATGCCAAAAAAATTCGAATGAAGATTCTTTTATTTCATAGCAAATGAAAGATTGATTTTCTTTTCGAGATGATAATTTTTCTAACTGTGCTCTCATTTTACATTCGGCTAATTTAATTTTAGAATTACTGCCTGCCATGGTTGCAAACAAAGCCGATTATTTGAAAGAGTAGATGTGGTGTTATAATTATTTATCAGTTCTGTTACATTATTAATATTAAAAGGAAAAATAAATTCATTTTTTTCATCGGAAAAATTTAAAACCGTTACTATTTTTTCGTTATCAAAACTTCGAGTAAATGCAAATATTTTTTCATCTTCTTCTGCCAACAATTCATAATCTCCGTAAACAAGCGTAGGTGTTGCTTTTCGTAATGCAATCATTTTGCGTACATAATGAAGAATGCTATCAGGGTTTTCTTCTGCCAATGCCACATTTATTTCATTGTAATTAGGGTTTATTTTAAGCCAAGGCGTTCCGTTTGTAAACCCTGCATTTAAACTATTATTCCATTGAATGGGTGTACGACTGTTTTCTCTGGAAACTTCTTTTTGTGCATTAATAAATGCTTCGGTATTTTGACCTGTAGCAGCAAGATGCTTATAATAATTAATAGTATGAATATCTCTATAATCTTCAATATTATCAAAGCGAATATTATTCATACCAATTTCATCTCCCTGATATATATAAGGAATGCCTCTCATACTAAGTAAAAATGTAAATAGCAATTTTGAAGATTCTTTTCTATAAACAGTATCGTTTCCAAAACGGCTTACCATTCGGCTTTGATCGTGTGTGGTAAAATAGGTAGTGCCCCAACCATCGGTTTTAAATACATCATTCCATTTAGTAAAAACTTTTTTTAAATCAGATAGTTTTCTATTTGTTGCATCAGGATAGTATAAATTATTTTTATCTCGCCCCCAATTAGCATGATCAAAATGATAAAGTGTTTGTAATTCTTTTCGTTCTGCTGCCGTAAAAAGTAATGCTTGCTCCGGTGCTATGCCTGATGCTTCACCAACAGTCATTATATCATACTTGCTAAAAACTTCAAGATTCATTTCTTGAATATAATTGTGAAGAAGAGGGCCGGATGCATAATAATTTATAAAATCACTTTCATATTTTTCAGAGATAATAGGGAAATTGGTATCTTTTGATATAAAAGTAAATGCATCTAACCGAAAACCATTCACGCCTTTATCAAGCCAAAACCGCATCATACTATACATTTCTTTTCTTACAGTAGCATTATCCCAATTTAAATCGGGTTGTTTTCTACTGAAATAATGTAAGTAATAACTATTAGTTAATGCATCATAAGTCCATGCACCTTCTTCATGAAAAAGACTGAAACGTTTTGGAGGAACTCCATTTTCTGCAGGCCACCAATGATAGTAATTTCGGTAAACATTATTGCGGCTGCTTCTGCTTTGTTTAAACCATTCATGTTCATCGCTTGTATGGTTTAAAACCAAATCAACAATAAGTTTAATACCGCGTGCATGTAAGCCTTTTAGCAATTCTTCAAAATCTTCCATTGTTCCCATTTCGGGCATTATGTTTTTGTAATCACTTACATCATACCCCATATCATCATTGGGCGAAGAAAAAATCGGATTTAACCATATAACAGTTATTCCCAATTTTTCTAAATAATCTAACTTAGAAATTATTCCTTTAATATCTCCAATTCCATCACCATTAGAGTCTTTAAAACTTCTCGGATATATTTGATAAACGATGGCTTCTTTCCACCATTCTTTTTTTTCTTTAATTTTTGAATACATATATTCTGCTATAATTTTTCTATTTGTAAATTATTATTACAAAATGGCAAGTAAACAAAGATGAATAATTTTTTATTAGCTTATACTATATTATTTAAACATAGTACTATTAAAATAATAAATGGAAATATAGTATTATAAATTGAAACTACGGTGCTAATATTAACCAACTGCCTATAGTAGCTTTATTTTATTAAAACACATTTATATGACTACAGTACCATCCTCTGTTCTTGCATTTCTTCAACATCCTTATTTAATAACACAAGAACAAATTGATTTTTATGAAAAAAACCGTTACATTAAGTTAAAAGGTGTTTTTAACGAAGAAACCCTTCAGTTTTTTAATCCTGTAATTAGTGAGCAAGTAACAAAAATGAATACGGTAAATACTTCACTAGAAAACAGATCTACTTATGGTAAAGCTTTTCTTCAATTATTTAATCTTTGGCAAGAAAATGAAGCCATAAAAGAATTAGTATTTAGTAAACGTTTAGCAAAAATTGCAAGCGATTTAATGCAAACTTCAGGTGCAAGATTATATCACGATCAGGCTTTATTTAAAGAAGGAGGAGGAGGTATTACACCTTGGCATGCCGACCAATACTATTGGCCACTTCAAACAGATAAAACAGTTACCGCATGGATGCCTTTACAGGCTACACCTTTAGAATTGGGACCACTTGAGTTTAGTGCAGGCAGCCATCAAATTGTTGAAGGAAGAGATTTAGAAATTAGCGATGAAAGTGAAATTGCTATACAACAAAAACTTAAAGTAACAAGCTTTAAACATATAATAGAACCCTACGAAGCAGGAGAGGTTAGTTTTCATTCAGGTTGGGTATTTCATAGAGCAGGAGCCAATACTACCAACTCTATGCGAAAAGTGATGACAGTTATTTACATGGATAAAGAAATGACATTAAAAAATCCTGACAATAAAAATCAAATTGCAGATTGGAACGCATGGTGTCCGGGTGCTGAGCCGGGTAAAATTATCAACACTCCGCTTAACCCGGTTTTGTATGCTTCAAATTAAATTCATTTACTATGCCGCTTAAAACAATATCAAGTAATGAATTAAATATTAATCAAAAAATAAACATAAAATATATCTGTCCTTTTTGGGGGCAAGAACATGCAGAAGCAAATATTTTTATTAATAATGTAATAGAAAATAATTTTCAAGGTATTGAAATTCATTTACCCGAATCGAAAATATTTATTGATAGTTTTATTAAAAGAATAAATGATGTATATAATAAGAATATTGATTTTGCTTTTATTCCTCAGCAACTAACAAATCCCGAAAATGAAAAGGTGGAAGTTTATATAAAAAAAGTAAAAAACAAATTACTTGAACTCACAACATATCAACCAACATTTATTAATTCTCATACAGGAAAAGATTATTATTCATTTGATGACAATTGCCGTGTTATTGAAGCTTGCATGAATATTAGCAGCAAAACCGGAGTAAAAATTTTGCATGAAACACATCGTGGCAGATTTTCTTTTCATACCACTTCTTTAATTCCCTATCTTGAAAAATTTCCGGAGATTGAATTAACGGGCGATTTTTCTCATTTCTGTACCGTATCAGAAAGTTTATTAAATGATCAACAACATTTTCTAGAAAAAATTATTCCGCATATATCATACATTCACGCAAGAATAGGACACGAGCAAGCACCACAAGTTAATGACCCCTTTGCACCCGAATGGAAAAATCATTTAGCACAATTTAAACAATGGTGGAATAAAATATTAGTGCATAATATTAAGCAAGGAAAAAAAGATTTTATGATTTGTACCGAATTTGGACCTACCCCCTATATGCCCTGTTTACCCTATACCCAACAACCGGTTTCAAATCAATGGCAAACCAATATTAAAATGAAAAAATATTTACAAGAAAATTTTAAAGAAATTACTTCATGAAAAAATTTATCAATTCAATTTTGATGAATAAAATTATTTTAATTACTGTTTTGTTTTTAACCGGCATTACCAATACAAATGCACAAACAAATAACCACACAAAACAAAAAGGAGAAATTATTTATCATGTATTTCAACGCAGCTTTTATGATAGCAATGGCGATTTACATGGCGACTTAAACGGCTTACGCCAAAAATTAGATTATTTACAAAACTTAGGAGTTACTTCCATATTACTTCTTCCTTTATATGAAGCCGATTGCTACCATAACTATTTTGCCAACAATTTTGAAAAAATTGATTCCAAATACGGAACCATGAACGATTATATTGCTTTGGTAAAAGAAATTCATAAAAAAGGTATGAAAATATATCTTGATATGGAAACGCAATATGTTACAGAAAAACATAAATGGTGGAAAGATGCAGTAGGTAATCTTAAATCTCCTTACAGTAATTATATTTTATTTCAAGATGCCGCCCATACAAAACCCGAAACAATGGTGTTTGGTTTAACAGAACTAAACAGTTATGACGGAAGCAAAATAAAAGTTACCACAGTTAATTTAAAAAGTAAAGAGGTATTAGATTATAATATAAAATTATTTTCATTTTTTGCAGACCCCAATAAAGATGGAAAGTTTGATGATGGTGTAGATGGTTTTAGGCTTGACCATACTATGGATAATTTAGACAAAAAGCCAACACTTACAAATTTACTTACAGAGTTTTGGTTGCCATTAATTAAAAAATTAAAAGCATTAAACGGAAATATAAAGTTTATGGCAGAACAAGCCGAGTGGCGTGATCTTGGTTTTGATTATTTTGAAAAAGCAGATATTGATAGAGTATTTGCATTTGGATTAAGAGGAGCCATATTATCTTTTAAAAAACAAGGAATTATTAAAATGGCAGATACTCTTTTCAAATCAACTCCAAAAGGAAAAGAACAAATTGTTTTTATTGAAAATCACGATATGGATCGTTCGGCTACTGTTTTAAAAGGTGATTCAAGTAAAGAACGAGTAGCTGCCGCCCTTTCATTACTAATTGGTGGAGTGCCCTCTATTTACTACGGACAAGAAATTGGAATGTGTGGGCATGGCGGTTTTGGTTTATTTGGAAATACAGACGGCAACGATATTCCAACACGTGAAGCATTTGAATGGTATAAATCGGGAACCGGAAAAGGTATGGCACTTTGGTATAAAAATACAGGCCCATGGTGGGATCATACAAACATAAAACCCAATGATGGTATTTCTTTAGAAGAACAACAAAACAATAAAAATTCATTATTTAATTTCTATAAACAAATAATTAGTCTTCGTAAAAACAATAGTGCTTTATCAATAGGTAATTATCAAAATGCAGAGAACGATAATAATTATGTATTCAGTTTTACAAGACAAGCAGAGAAAGAGAAAGTTTTAGTAGCCGTAAACCTTTCAAACGAAAATCAAACAGTAAATATAAAATCTTCAAACGCAAAATATATTCCCCTATATGGCACAACAAAAATTAATACTAGTAATTTTAAATTAACTCCATATGAAATTATGGTGTGGAAGATTCAATAACAATACGTTTATACGAACAGATTATAACATCTAACTCATCACATGTTTCCGTTTCAAAAAAAATTAACAAATGGTTTTTATGCGGTACTTAGTTTACCTGTAACAGCCGTTGGTTTTTCATTATCAACTCAGGTTGCCGTTTTAAGTTGGATACTTAATACAAAATATAATTTACATATTGAAGATGTTGCATTGGTTTGGTTGGCCGGCCCAATATCGGGTATTATTATGCAACCAATTGTAGGAATGATAAGTGATAAAAGTTGGTTTTGGGGCGGAAGAAGAAAACCATTTATTGCCATAGGCGGAATATTGGGTACGTTAATGTTAATTGGTTTAGTAAACATAGATGCTATTAGCCATTTGGTTGGAGGACATTCAGTTTTTATAATAGCAGTTATTGTTGCATTGCTTTTAGATATGTCTATCAACGTTACCTTTAACCCTGCCCGTTCTATTATTGCAGATGTAACTCCCACCGGAGTATCAAGAACAAAAGGCTACTCGTGGATGCAAGTTCTTTCAGGTAGTTTTACTATTGGAGCTTATTTTATATCGGTTGTTTTTGGAAATATTTTTTTAATATATGTTGCTGCTGTTCTTGTTTTTTTATTTTCAATTGTTCCGCTTTTTTTTATTAAAGAGCCCAAAGTTTTACAAGTAAATACAACAAATTATCCTCGCCAAAAAACATCATTTATTAAAGGACTAAAAATTGTATTGCCTTTATATGGGTTTATTTTTTACGCAATATTTATTGCTTGTAATAAAGTTTTGTTATCAGGAAAGTGGGATGCTTATCAAACTATATTATTTTATATCTGCATAGTTATTACAATTATATTAGGAATCTTTATTATACTTAAAGGAAGAAAATCACAATCAAACGAAATTGAATTTCAAAAAATTCTTTTGGCCCATTCTTTTACATGGCTTGGTTTGCAAAGTATGTTTGTAATGATATTTTTTTATGTTCAAGAAAAAATAATTCCTGTTGTTGCCCATAAAAAAATAATTGCTAATTCTTTTTCATCTTTTTTTACCGGAAATATAACCGATGCCGAAAAATCAGCCGGCAATATACTCTCATTAGGTTTACTCATTTTTAATTTTGTAGCAGCCATTTTACCCGTATTGGTTTTAGAGCCATTAACAAAAAGAAAAGGCAAAATAAAAACATATATTATAGCTTTATCTTGGTTAGTAATAGGGTATGGATTTTTGTATTTATTAGGTACAGCAGAATTAAATTTTTATATAGGAATGTTTATATGCGGAATTGGTTGGTCTGCTGTTATATCAATTGTTTTTGCAATTATGTCTGAAAAAGTAGATGCTTCAAAAATGGGTTTATATATGGGTTTGTTTAATTTTTGTATTGTATTTCCTTCAATGATGACGGTAGGTGTATCAAAAATTATCAATGAATCAAAAAATCAATCTACACTATTTCTTATTACATGTATAGCATTACTTATTTCTGTAATATTTTGGTTATTTGTTAAAGAAGAAAACAATACAGTTCAATAATACTTTAAACTTAGTACACGTTTTATTTTTGATACACTCTTATATAATCTATTACATATTGAGAAGGAAGTGTACTATCAGGAATTGTTTCATTTGCCTGCCCCAATGCAGTATTTATAATCATATAAAATTTTTCATGAAATGGATTATTGCCTTTAACAGCATTTTTAATATGCGTTATTTGTGTTTCATTTAGTAATGTATCATCCATATAAATTCTAATATAATTTTCATCCCAATCCATTGTCCATACATGAAAAACATTCCAATAATCAGGGTTATTATATTTATTAATTGAAAAATTTTTAGCACTCCAACTGCTGCTTCCGTTGTTTCCTTCCCATGCTACATTAGCGTGCATTAAACCTCTGTAATATTCCATAATATCTACTTCTCCGCAAGCAGGCCAAGTTACAGCACCTCTGTTAGCACCCAACATCCAAAATGCAGGCCACTGCCCTTTTGCAATATTTATTTTTAAACGTGCTTGTATTCTTCCATATTTAAATTCAAACTTTCCTTTACTTATTACCGAAGCTGAAGTGTATTTAACAATTTTTGTATTATAACGCCAATCATTACTATTAGGATTGTAATAAGTATTTTGTTTGATTTCTTTTTTAGTAGTAATAGTTAAAACACCATTGGCAACCATTGCATTTTCTTTTTGATACCATTGAGGTTCTTTATTTCTTATCAATCCAATTTCATAATCCCATTTTGTAGAGTCGGGCATTCCTGTATAATTAAACTCATCACTAAATACTAAATGATATTCATTAAAATTAATTAATGGCTTGCTGGTTAATTGTGTAAATCCAAAAATATTCAGCAAAAATGCTACAGTAAAAAACAATATGCTGCTTACACTATTTTTCATACTGATTATTGTACACGAAATAAATATACATTCAAGCAAAACACTATAAATCTCCCAACTGTGGTCTAATTACAATATCTTCTACACATGCTTGCGGCGATAATTGCGATGCCGTATAAACCAATTTAGCAATATCGGCAACTTCCATAATTCTTTTTTCATCAACACCTGTCCAACTATCTGTATAAACAGCTCCGGGCATTACGGCAGTAACTTTTATATTAAATAATTTTAATTCTTCTCGTAAATTTTTACTAAAGCCAAGCAATGCAAATTTGCTTATACTATAACTGCCGCCATTTGTGTATGCTTGTAAAGAAGCAATAGAACATATATTAAAAATATGTTTGTGTTTGGTTGTAAAATCATTCATCATAGAAGGCAATAAAGTTCTTGATAAATGATACGCACTCATTAAATTAATGTTCAACATTTTCTCTAAACTATCATCGGCTTCATTATAAACAGATCCTTGTATAAAACTTCCGGCATTATTAATTAAAATATCGGGCACACCAAATTGTAAACACCATTTACCAAAAGCAATAACTTCTTCTTTAATACTTAAATCAACTGCTTTGGTATAAATTGTAGTTGAAGAAATTTCACTTTTTATTTTTGCAGCAGTTTGGTTTAATACGGTTTCGTTTCTTGCACATAACAATAATATATTATTGGCGGCAAATTGTTCTGCAAATGCTTTGCCTAATCCTTTTGATGCTCCTGTAATAACAACAATCATAGTTAATAAGTAATAAACACGAAGTTAAAAGTAACTTGTAAATATAATTATCTAATTATACTTCTAATTTTATACAACACGCTTTGTAATTTGTATTTTTGTTTAATGCAATACAAACATTTGTTTTTTGATTTAGATCATACGCTGTGGGATTTTGAAACAAACGCTAAAGAATCTTTATACGATTTATATCATAACCATACACTTGCCAATAAAGGCATACCCGTGTTTGATGATTTTTTTGCCAAATACTGCTATCACAATGAACGCTTGTGGGATAGATACACAAAGGGTTTTATAAAACAAGATGAATTAAGATGGAAACGAATGTGGTTAACTTTATTAGAATATAAAATTGCCAATGAAACATTAAGCAAAACACTTTCGGTTGATTTTTTAGAATTACTTCCCACCAAAAAAAATCTTTTTCCATACACAATAGAAATTCTTTCTTATTTAAACAATAAAGGTTATGCCCTGCATTTGGTAACCAATGGTTTTGAAAGTGTACAACATAAAAAATTAGCCAACAGCAACCTTACCCGTTTTTTTAAAGAAATAATTACATCTGAAGCTAGCAACAGTTTAAAACCCAATAAAGAAATTTTTGAATATGCATTAAATAAAAGCAATGCCAATGCTAAAGAAAGTATAATGATTGGCGATAATTTAGATGCCGATATTAAAGGCGGCACAGAGGCTGGTTTAGATACCATTTTTGTAAATCATTTAAACATTAAACCTCATATTAAAGCCACTTATGAAATTACACATTTAAAAGAATTAGAAACACTATTATAAAAAACAATCCCGAAGATTGTATAACCTTCGGGATTGTTAAGTGATTTACTTTAAACAACTATGCTTTAGGTTTAGCTGTTTTCTTTTCTGTTGTTTTAGCCTCTTTTTTACAACAATCTTTTTCTTTACCATCTTTTTTGCAACATTCTTTGGTTTCTTCTTTCTTTTTTCCTGAAGTTTTGTCTTGAGCAAATGATGCTCCTGCAACTAATAATACTGCAGTTGTTAATACAAGTAGTTTTTTCATGCTAATAAGTTTTAAATAATGGTTGCTAAAATAAGCATTTTATGCTGAAATTTTATTTTTCATAAAATAGAAATTGTTAAATATTGTTATGCTACAACGCCCTACAAACAGTTACAAAAAAGAAAACTACACTTCAATTCTTTTACATGATTGCATATATTTGAGAGTGCCGGAAAGTGTAACATAATACCCAAACAGATTATTATTTATAAGAATGAAATATAAAAACATACGAGAAGAAGAACTAAAAAACAAAGTTGGTGCAGATTGGTTTAAATTATTTGACACTACCGAAATAATAGGCAATATTGACTTTACCGTTTTTCCCAAACAAAACAGCATTTTTGGACGAACTCCTTTACTTTGGGCTGAAGCCAAAACAGGTGACTATGATATTTCTACAATGTTTGTGCAACTTATTTTAACCATTGGTAAAGCACGAATTTTTGAAAGAATAATAACTAAATTAGAAAAAAAAATATGGCAACAAACAGCGTATCATTACATAGAGTGCTAACAGCAGAACCTGAAAAAGTATTCCGTGCATTTTCAGAACCATTAGCTATAGCTTCTTGGTTTCCACCTTATGGTTTTATTTGTCATGTCAATGAAATGGATTTTAAAATAGGTGGACATTTTAAAATGAGTTTTATGAATTTTACAACAGGTAATAGTCATTCTTTTGGCGGGGCTTATTTGGAAATTCGCCCCAATGAATTTATAAAATTCAGCGACAAATTTGATGACCCAAACCTACCAGGTGAGATGACGACAACCGTTTCTTTTAGAAAAGTTTTATGTGGTACGGAAATAAAGATTGAACAATCAGGCATACCTGAAAAAATACCTGCTGAAATGTGTTATTTGGGTTGGCAAGAAAGTTTAGACAAATTGAAACGATTAGTAGAGCCTGAAATTCCAGATGCTTAATTTTCATAAACACAATAGTTATAAAAATAAAAATCAACCAAAATAAATCAAAATGGCACACACATCTATTTATTTAAACTTTATGGGAAATGCAGAAGAAGCATTTAATCATTACAAAAAAGTTTTCAGAACAGAATTCTCTGCTCCTATTATGAAATTGGGAAGCATTCCAAATCAAGAAGGAATGCCTGAACTTTCAGAAGCAGACAAAAACAAAGTAATGCATGTAGCTTTACCAATTCTTGGAGGTACTGAAATAATGGCAACGGACATGCTGGAAAGTATGGGACACAAATTAGTGGAAGGCAACAATGTTACTATTAGCCTTAACCCTGACACAAAAGACGAAGCTGACAGATTATTCAAGGAACTTTCTTCAGGAAGAAAAGAAGACATTCCACCACATGACGAATTTTGGGGATATTGGGGAACTTGTAAAGATAGATTTGGTATTCGTTGGATGTTTAACATTACAAATCAACCCAAATAGTTAATAATTAAGAACTGCACAACGACTGCGGAAGCCTATAACAAGGTATTGCCAAAACGTTTACAGAAAACGAAGTAAACGCAAAAGAAAAGTTTGAAAGCAATTTTATGACCGATTTCATCAAAGGAAAATTGAAAACGGAAACTGCTGCAAACTTATTTGCAAACAAAACAAAGGAAAGTAAAGCATTAGAATTTTCACCCGAAGCAACAGACGTTTTTAATGCAGGTCGTGAACTATGGAAATACTATCATTCGTTTAATGCCATTTTAGCAAACGCAAGTTTATACGACATCAGAGAATACTTTCAAGGCAGAAATGAAAAAGGAAAAATGAATGTAAAAAGCACAGACACAATCTATACAGCGTTAATCAGCAACTTACGAAAAGCATTAAACATACTTGCCAACAAAATAGCTCCAAAAGTTTACGAATACGAATTTTTAAAACAATAACGAAAAAAAAATCAATATCATTACTTTAGTAAAACTTTATTTTTCTATTTATTAAAACAGATACTTCTTAAACTTAAACAGAATTATAAAAACAAGTTGTAAATTAATTTTTATTTTAAAGTATAAGCAATGCCTCCAACCATTATTAATTATGGAAGAACTTGGCAGTTTACACCCAAACAAATTGCCTGCCCTACAAATGTTGAAGAATTAAAATCCATAATAAAAAATGCTGAATCGCTTCGCCCCGTTGGGTCAAAACATTCATGGTCAAAAGGTATTATTACACACAATACATTGGTTTCATTACAAAACATGAATACTATTCAAGAATTCAATTTTGAAACATTACAAATAAAAGTGGGTGCAGGTATTACTTTAAAAGAATTAATTATTCAATTAGAATTAAAAGGGTTGGCATTAAGTAATTTGGGTTCTATTCATGCACAAACGCTTGCCGGTGCTATTTGTACAGGCACACATGGTACAGGAATTGGTTTTCAATGTCTTGCATCGCAAGTAGAAAGTTTTGAAATGGTAGATGGCAACGGAGAGAATCATATTTTCACAAAAAACAATGCTGACTTTTATGCACTTATTACCGGAATGGGTTGTTGTGGTATTATTCATACCATTACATTAAATGTGGTAAAAACATTTCAAATGCATGCCATTACCGATACGGTTAATTTAGATGAATTAATTGAAAACTTAGAACAATATGTTGAAAAATATGATCACTTTAAATTTTGGTGGTTGCCTCCATCAAAAAAAGTAATAGTATTTAAAAATAATAGAACAGAACAAAAAAGAAACGATAGCAATTTTATTCGTTTTATAAAAGATGAAGTGCTATCGGTTGCACTGTATCGTTTATTGGTTATGGTAGGTAAATGGAATAGAAAAAAATTCATTCCTTCTTTCAATCGTTTTCTTACAAAAATGGGAGGTAAATATTTTGAAAGAATTTGTAAAAGTTATATAGGTTTTTTAACACCGCTTCCTCCCATACATAGAGAAACAGAATGGGCTTTTAATTATGCACAAGCAAAACCTCTTTTAAAAAAATATAAAGAATTAATGTTGAATGATGAGCATACTTACAACTTTGTGCAAGAAGTACGCTTTAGTTGTGCCGATGATTTTTGGCTTAGCCCCGCATACAAGCAAAATACTATATGGCTTCCTATGTATAATATGGATAATAATAATAATTGGGAAGCCCAACGAAAAAAATTTGAAACATGGGCTATTGCTAATAATGGCCGCCCACATTGGGGTAAAGAAGCAGATTTAGAATATGATTATTTACAAAAACAGTATATAAAACTATCTGAATTTAATGCTGTAATAAAAAAATACGACCCACTAAATAAGTTTGCCAACAATTGGAATAAAAAGTTTTGTAAATAAAATTAATCCCAACTGGCTAAAACAGTTACGCCACCTTTTACTACTTCATTTAACTGTACATTTATTTTAGTGCCAACAGGCAATAAAACATCTACCCGGCTGCCAAATTTTATAAAACCATATTCATCGGCTTGCTTTACTTCTTGTCCAACCTTGGTATAATTACAAATTCTTTTTGCTAATGCCCCTGCAATTTGTTTATATAAAATTTCGCCATAATTATTTTTTACGGCAACACTCCATCTTTCATTTTCAGTAGAACTTTTAGGATGCCACGCTACCAAATATTTCCCTTTATGATATTGGTTGTAAGTAACAATACCATCCATTGGATTGCGGTTTACATGCACATTAGCAGGGCTCATAAAAACACTAACTTGTATGCGTTTATCTTTAAAATATTCTACATCAGTTATTTCTTCAATAACCACCACTTTCCCGTCTGCAGGGCAAAGAATATTTTTCTCGCCAATAGTATGCACCCTTGCAGGTAACCTAAAAAACGAAATAATAAACAACAACAAAAACAGCGTTACAAAAAATATAATTAATGAAATCCAATGAAAATCGGCACTTAAAAAAGAAAATGAGGCAGCATTAATTAATCCAAAAATTAATGTACTAATAGCAATGGTTCTGTAGCCTTCCCTGTGAATAGTCATGCGTAAATTTTAAAAGGCAAATGTAAAAGAATTTATGGCTTGTACAGTTTATCATTTTACCTGCTTATCTTGTAGGTATAATTTTAATTATGAATAACCTTTTACAATCATTACAAAAATTAAATACATTTTACCAAACAGGGCAAACCCTTAGTTACAAATACAGAAAAAATCAACTCTTATTATTAAAAAATGCTTTACTAAAATTTGAAGAAGAATTATATAATGCTTTATACACCGATTTAAAAAAAAGTAAAGAAGAATGTTGGGTTACGGAAAACGGATTTGTAATAACTGAATTAAACAACACATTACGCAATCTTGAAAAATGGATGCAACCCAAAAGTGTTTCAACAAATTTTCTAAACTTTCCTTCTTCAAGTAAAATAATAAACGAACCCTTAGGCGTTGTATTAATTGTTGGCCCATGGAATTATCCTTTACAACTATTATTTACACCATTAATTGGAGCTATTGCAGCCGGCAATTGTGTAGTATTAAAACCAAGTGAATTTGCTCCGGCCACAAGTGCAGTAATGAAAAAAATTATTGAAAATATTTTTCCTGAAGAATATGTTTTATTTGTTGAAGGAGATGGTGCAACCGTTGTTCCTGCTATGTTACAAGCCTTTACATTTAATCATATTTTTTATACCGGAAGCACTTTTATAGGAAAAGTAATTTATAAAATGGCTGCCGAAAAGTTAGTACCTGTAACATTAGAATTAGGAGGCAAAAGCCCTTGTATTGTAGAAGAAGATGCCAACATAAATATTGCTGCCAAAAGAATTGTTTTAACCAAATTTTCAAATTGCGGGCAAATGTGTGTTGCCCCCGATTATATTTTGGTACACGAAAACAAAAAAGAAGAATTAATAACCGAGTTAATAAAATATATTAAACAATTTTTTAATGAAGATGCTTCACTATGCGATAATTACGGAAAAATAATTAATACCAAACAATTTGATAGATTAATTAATTATTTAAAAGAAGGAAAAATTATTTATGGCGGAAATTTTAATAAAGAACAATTATACATTCAACCAACAATTATTACGCATATTAATTTGAATGATACAATTATGAAAGATGAAATTTTTGGTCCGCTACTTCCTATTCTTTCATTTCAAACAATTGATGAGGTTAAACAAATTATAGCACAAAACCCTAACCCATTAGCATTTTATATTTTCACTTCAAACACTAAAAAAGAAAAATTATATTTAGAAATACCCAGCGGCGGTGTTTGTATAAATAATGCAAGTTGGCATTTAACCAATCATGCATTGCCCTTTGGTGGCAGAGGTTTTAGCGGAATAGGTCAATACCACGGAGAATTTTCTTTTGATACTTTTTCTCATAAAAAAGCGGTTTTAAAAACACCTACTTGGTTTGATCCTAAAATAAAATACCCACCATTTAAAGGGAAATTGAAATTGTTTAAAATGATAATTAAATAATTTGCAGAATGACGGTAAGACAACGCATATTAAAACTAATTTATCCTTTAGCAATGCTAAAAGCAAAACTGTTTTCTAAACACGCATTGGTTTTAACTAACAATAAAAATGTTTCACCTTTAATTTCATTTTATAGCTTACAAGCAACACTTAATAATACAACCATTTTAAATTTTGAAATCCTTAAAAACAAAAAAGTTTTAATTGTAAATACTGCAAGCAATTGTGGTTATACGGCACAATACAACGAGCTGGAAAAGTTATATCAACTATACAAAAACAACTTAATTATTCTCGCTTTTCCGGCTAATAACTTTAAAGAGCAAGAAAAAGAAAACGATAAGGCAATTGCTAATTTTTGCAAAACAAACTACCCTATAAGTTTTACATTAATGCAAAAAAGCAATGTTATAAAAACCGAAACCCAAAATAACGTATTTAACTGGTTAAGCCATGCCAACAAAAACGGCTGGTGCAATCAGCCCCCCGTATGGAACTTTTGCAAGTATTTAATAAACGAAAAAGGCGTACTAACACATTATTTTAATACAGGCATTTCACCGTTAAATAAAAAAATTGTAACCGCCATAAAGCAATAAGCCTTTTTATTTTAAACCCTTTTACTTATTTTTAAAATATGATAACATTTGCAATATACAATCTCAAAGGAGGTGTTGGTAAAACTGCATCTGCTGTTAATTTAGCCTATTTAGCTGCACAAGAAGGTTATAAAACTTTAGTTTGGGATACAGATCCTCAAGGCTCTTCTTCATTTTATTTTGGTGTAGAAGCTGCCGTAAAAAACGAAGCTAAAAAAATTTTAGAAGGCAGTGTTGATTTATCTGCCGCAGCTCAACCTTCGGAATATGAAAATCTTTCTGTTATTCCTTCAGATTTATCGGCACGCAATGCAGATATTTTTTTGAGTGAATTAAAACAGAATAAAAGAAAAATTATTTCGCTGTTATCTTCTATTAAAAAAAATTATGATATTGTTTTTATAGATTGCCCTCCGGGTATTTCATTGCTGCATGAAAATATTTTTAATGCAGCAGATTATGTTGTAATGCCTAATATTCCTACTACTTTATCTATTCGTTCATTTGAAACGGTAACAAGCTATTTTAAAGAAAATGGTTTAGATAAAACTAAATTGAAATGTTTTTTCAGCATGGTTGATCATAGAAAAAATTTGCATCACGAAACCATGAATGAATTTTATAAGGATAAATTTTTCTTTAAAAATTATATTCCTTATTTAAGTGATGTTGAAAAAATGGGCATTCATCAACAACCTTTATTTGAGTATGCCAACAGCAGCTACGCAGCACAGTGTTATAAAGATTTATGGAAGGAAATAAAAAAAACATGTATTCACTAAAACAATAAACAATGCAAAAACATATTACATCGTGGCACAGCCCTGCTTTAAATAAAGAAATGCCAATTGTATCATACGGCCATTTTGGTTTTGTTGTTTTGCTAATTCCTACAGCAGCAGCAGATTATATGGAGTATGAACGTTTTCAGTTAATAGATGCATTAGCTCCTTTTATTAACGAAGGAAAATGTAAAGTGTATAGCATTGATAGTATTAATAATGAAAGCTGGCTTAACAATGAAATGCTGCCCGAACATAAAGCAATTAGGCATAATCAATTCAATCATTATGTTTTTACAGAAGTAATTCCTCACATAAGAAATAATTCAGGCAACGATACTTTTATATACACTTGCGGTGCAAGTTTTGGAGCACTACATGCTATGAATTTATTTTTAAAACGCCCCGATTTAATTAACGGTGCCATAAGCATGAGTGGCGTTTATGATTTAACCGAATACACCAAAGGTTATTGGGATGAACAAGTTTACTTTAACAGCCCGCAACATTATATTCCTAACTTAACAGATACTTGGTATTTAGACAAAATAAAAGCAAGTCATCATATTCATATATATTCCGGAAGTGGAGATTATGAGGATCCTGAAGCTAATCGCCGTTTCTCGCAAGTATTATGGGATAAAGGTATTTGGCACGATTTAGATATTTGGGGGCCAGATATTAAACACGATTGGCCAACTTGGCGTAGCATGTTACCACATATTATTGGCAGTAAGTTTTAAAGTAATTACCTAGTTATTTTACAATAAAGCGTTAATTAAATGCAAGTATTCGTTTTAATTTAGTGTAACATATTAATATTACACCCTTAATTAAACTTGTTGAACAAAGTCTTACTATTCATTGCAATACTTCTTTTTTCTTCTTGTATTTTTTCGCAAGAAAAAACGCAGCCATACTTAATGGTAAGCGGTAATGTGTTTGATATTACAGCACGCCGCCCATTAGAAGCAGTTGCCGTATTAAGTTCATCGGGTAGAGGCACCATTACAGATTCTTTAGGGCATTATTCATTAATTGTAAAAAGCACCGATTCAATTTGGTTTGCCATGTTAGGCAAAACAACAATGAAATATGCCATTGATACTATTAAAAATTTAGGAGAGTTTAATATTTCTATTTTATTGCGTGCCGCAGATTTACCCGAAGTAAAAGTTAGAAACAGTAATTATAAATTAGACTCACTACAAAACAGGCAAGACTATGCAAAGTATTTTAATTTCAAAAAACCATCGTTACAATTAAGTACAAACAAAAACTATAATCCAGGCGGCGTAACCGTTGGTTTAGATTTAAATGAAATCATAAACATGTTTCGTTTTAAATACAACAAACGAATGTTGAGTTTGCAACAACGCCTAATACAACAAGAACAAGATAAATATATTGACCATCGTTTCTCTAAATTATTTGTAAGAAAAATTACACACCTCACCTCACCCGAGTTAGATACTTTTATGGTGTATTACAGGCCAACTTACGAATTTTTACAAGTTGTTAATGATTTAGAACTAGGTTACTTTATTGAAAAATGTTTTGAAAATTATAAAATAAAAAAACACAATAAAGAAAATTTAAAACGGAATGATAATGAGTAATTATGTTTTGTATTTAACTTTCAATTACAGAAGCAATTTATTTTATAGTTTATATTAAATATTTTTTATGCAAGAAGAAAAAACCATAATTGAAGACCTTGCCGAAAACATTGTAGAAATAGGAGAAACTTACTATAAACTGGCACAAGTAAATATTGTTGAAAAAGCAACTGTTGTAGGTAGTATAAGCATTGTTATTGTTTGCTACCTTTTTTTATTTTTAATGATTATTTTTTTTGGTGGAATTGGTTTAGCAGCTTATTTAAATACACTATTCAATAGCAATTATACCGGCTATTTTATTGTTTGCGGATTGTTTATTTTACTTGCTGCCATTTTATTCTTATTAAGAAAAAAAACAATTATTCCTTTACTTAAAAATGCTATTGTAAAACAAGTTTATGAATAATAAAATAAAAACATATACCGATTTATTAGAAGAAAAAAAACGCCTGCAAGAATTATTACTTGTGCAAAAAAACACCTTAAAAAATAATGTTGCAGAATTAAAAACAGAGCTAAAGCCGGCTCTTTCAATATTTAATTTTTTTAAACAAATTACTTCTAACCACAAAGAATATTATATAATTAATTCTATTACCAACTGGACTAAAGAACACATCTTCTCATCTGAATGGTTGAAGAAAAATAATTGGTTTATACAATTTATCATTCCACTAATACTAAAAAATATTGCTTCTTACTTTTTCACTAAAAAAGCAAATAACACTTAGCAAGTAATTAAAATTATTATTCTCATTTAAATACTTCCAAAACCTTCTCTGTAATTTCTTTTTACAAATTGGTTAGCTTCTTCTAAATTGGTAATTCGCATATTAGGTCCATCCCACAATAATTTTATATATCTGCCGGGATACTCAAATTCATTTGGTTTGCCTGCTTTAGGTTTTTTTACATCATAACTTCTTATTGCCAAATTACCCATTAAAACAATTTCAGTTAGCGGGCCTGCTACATCAAAACGTGAACTTAGTTTATTAGCTTTACTACTTCCAAAACCATCAATACAAGCTTCTACCCATGCTGCATAATGCCCGCCGGCACTACCTTTTACGCGTTCAATAGTTTGTTTAACTTTTGTTTCTTGAGTAAGTTTTGTTGGTAATAATTGCGGATTTTCTGCATAAGTTCCACACATCATTTTTCCTTTTGTGCCTATAAATAAAACACCGTTTCCGCCATCGCCCATTGTTTCGTTGGCACCTAACTCTTCGGGCCTATCGGGTTGAATACCTCCATCCATCCAATGCATTTTTATTTCTTTCTTTTTTTCATTTATGAATGTTAAAGTGATATGAGAAGAAACGGGTCCGCTTTCAGGATAGCTAGCTCTTGTCCACGGAGCAGTATAACGTGTTGCAACACTACATTCTGCAGAAATAGGATAATTTAAATTTAATACTTGATAGGCAGGATCAATGATATGGCAACCCATATCGCCTAATGCACCGGTTCCATAATCCCACCAACCACGCCAATCAAATGGTAATATTCCATCGCTATATTCTTTATAAGGAGCAGTGCCTAACCATAAATTCCAATCTAATCCTTGCGGAATAGGTTTTATATCTTTTGGCCATGCAACGCCTTGTGCCCAAACGGGTCTATCGGTATAACAATAAACAGTATGTACATCTCCTATTAAACCTGCCCGGTACCAATCTATTAATTGTCTAACTCCATCGCCCGATGCACCTTGATTGCCCATTTGCGTAACTACTTTATACTCTTTAGCTGCTTTTACCATCATTCTTGCTTCATAAATATCATGTGCCATTGGTTTTTGAACATATACATGTTTTTTTAACTGCATGGCTGCCATTGCCATTACTGCATGATTATGATCGGGGGTTGAAATAGAACATGCATCAATATTGGCATGTTCTTTCTCTAACATTTCTCGATAATCTTTATAAAATTTTGCTTTAGGAAATCTTTCTCTCGATTTTTTACATTGTCTTTCATCAACATCACACAAGGCAACAATTTCTGCTTTGCCTGATTGATAAAAATTCCACAAATCACTTTCTCCTTTTCCGCCTGCACCAATTCCTGCAACTAACAATTTATCACTTGGTGCAATAAAACCTTTTCCGCCTAAAACATGGCGTGGCACAATATAAAAACCTGCTAATGCCAAGGAAGTATTTTTAATAAAATTTCTTCGTGAATTTTGTGGGGGTATTTTTTTCATATAAAAAATTAATATGTATAATTTGGTAAAGAACTAATTATAAATTTTTTCAATAGCCTCTTTATATTTTTCGGTAATTATTTTTCTTTTTAAACTCATTTTGGGTGTCATTTCTCCGGTATCAATTCCCCATTCATTTGGTAATAATTCAAATTTTTTTATTTGTTCTACATGATTAAAAAGTTTGTTGTATTCTTCAACTATATTATTAAACAATGCTAACACTTTATTGTTTTTAACGGCTTCTTCTTTGGTTGTAAATGGAATGCCGTTTTGTTTCATCCATTCTTTTACTGCATTTATTGAGGGAACAATTAAGGCTCCTACAAATTTTCTTTCGGGGCCTACAACTAATACTTGTTCAATAAATGGGCTTTCTTTTAGTTTGTTTTCAATAGGTTGAGGGGCAACATATTTTCCTCCACTTGTTTTAAATAGTTCTTTTTTTCTATCCGTTATTTTTAAAAACTTATTGTTTATTAATACGCCAATATCGCCGGTATGCAGCCATCCATCAATTACTGTTTCTGCAGTTAAATCGGGGCGTTTATAATATCCTTGCATTACTGTTAATCCTTTCACACATATTTCTCCATCGCTTTCTATTTTTAATTCAATACCATTAATTGCAGGGCCAACGGTTCCAAACATTGTTCCTCCTTTTCCTTTTCTATTAATACTTATTACGGGACTATTTTCGGTTGGGCCATAACCTTCATATACATGAACGCCTGCTCCATTAAAAATTCGCATTAGTTTTTCTTGACAAGCTGCTCCGCCGGTAATAATATAATCTACATTTCCGCCCAAGGCTTCTCTCCATTTACTGAATACTAATTTGTTAGCAATTTTTAATTGAATATTATACCATAAACCGCCACTAATATTATTATCATATTTTTCGGCTAAGCCAACAGCCCAAAAGAATAGTTTTCTTTTAAACCCTGTAAGCTCATTACCTTTTGCCATAATTTTTTCATACACTTTTTCTAACAAACGCGGTACGGTGCTAAAACCATTTGGTTTTACTTCTTTTAAATTATCGCCAATGGTTTCTAAACTTTCGGCATAATAAATACTTACACCGCTATATAAATATATATATGTGATGATTTTTTCGAATATATGATTTAGTGGAAGAAAACTTAATGCTTTATGGTGTGGGGCATCTTCAAACGGAAAACTTTCTATACTTAAATGTAAACAACTGTATATATTGGTGTGGCTAAGCATTACACCTTTAGGCGTTCCTGTAGTGCCTGATGTGTAAATAATTGTTGCAGTATGATTAACGGGAATTTGTTTTTTTAGTTCTTCTACTTGTTGTAAGCTTTGTGTATCTGCTAAATTGGTTACAACGCTCCAATGTTCTGCTCCTGCAATTTGTTCAAACGTATAAATATTTTGTATAGAGGGAACTTTTAAACGAACGGTATGTATTTTATCTAACAAATCTGCACTGCTTACAAAAACGTATTTTATTTCAGCATCGTTAAATATAAATTCTAACTCTAATGGATTGGTGGTAGGATATACAGGAACTAAAACAGCACCAATTTGTTGTACGGCTAAATCTATAAAAACCCACTCGGGCCTGTTGTTGCTAATAATGGCAATTTTATCGCTGTCTTCTGCTGTAAAGTTATTTCCTGAAACACCTAGTTTTAATAAACCTGCACTTAATTTGTTTACAACTGTTTGTGTTTCTTGTGTTGAAACGGTTTTCCATACGCCATTTTGCTTGTGCCCAAACATATCGGTTTTGGGGAAGTGTTGTATTTGATGTTCAATAGAATCGAATAATCGTTTTATTTGCATGTTTAGATTTCGTTAGAGTATTTGTTGAATAATGATTTGAACGTTGAAGTGTGCGACGCAACGAAGTTTAATGATTATTCTATAGCTAAGAAAATTATTCTCCTTTTTCTCTTTTTAGTTTTTCATATTCTTGATTGGCTATATCTTCTTTATCTCCATTATACGCTTTAAAATATTGGAATGCTAAGCCTAAGCCCCAACCTAACATTACCCATATTGGCCAAGGGTAGCTGTGATAGCCGTTGTCTTTACCTTCGCTAAACCACCATATTCCCCATAAAAATATATTTACAACAATATAGCCGTATAGGCTTTTTTTGAACTCGGCTCTTTTGCGTGCAATTTTCCAGAGGCGTTCATCTTTTTCTGATTCCATGTTTTATTTATTTTTTCAGCAAACAAAATACAGAAAGAATTTCAAAATAAAAACCTCAAATTATAATTATAGTATTATTTATACCGCCGTTTTATGGTATTTTAAATAAATGTGTGTGTTGATATGTTTTAAACCTTTTGGCTTCTGTATCATGTGTGTTTTGCCATATTTGATACACTGCCATATTTGCTACCGGGCCAAAAAGCCATTGGTTGTACGCATCAAATAAACCTTCTTCTAAAAGGTTTTGTAAATAATTGAAAAGATAGAAGGGCTGGGTTGTATTTTGCTTTTTAGCAAACCAGCTTAATAAAAACTTTGTACGTGTTGCCGTTAATATTTCGGGAATTGAATTGCCTTGTTGTATTGTTGTAATTACGTTATTGAATGTTTGTGTAAATGCTTTTTCAAATTCAGATGTATTGCTTGAGGGTAATTGTGTTTTTTGTAATAATAAATTTTGGTATGTATCAAACAAAATTTCTTTTATATCGGCAGTACGTACAGTATAACTTTCTATATTACAAAATATTTCTCCGTATAATAATGTTTTTATAATATTTGTATTTGTTTTATTATAATACATTGTTGCATTATAATAATTACTGCTATAATTAGGAGCTGCTTCAATGCCTTTTTCCCATTGTGCAATTGCGTTGGTAAGGTTGTTTTCCATTGCATACATTTCTCCGAATTCATTAAACAAAATTCCGCTTTTGGGAAAACGTCTAAACCCACGTTGATAAACTTTTTCGCAATTATCAAAATCTTTTACTGCTTTGTAACCCATGCCCAACAATTGATAGGTTTGTTCATCGGCATCCGGCCTTTCTATAATTGCTTTGCCTACTTCAACTGCTTTTGTATAATTTTTAGTAAGTAAATTAAAGTAAGTCCAATCTTTTAATACATCTAAGTTGTTGCCATCTTTTTGTAGTAATTCTCTAAAGCCTAATGCAGCACTTTCATACTCACCGTCTGTCATCCATTTTTTTGTTTGTTCGTATAACTTTTGTACCTGCTCAGATTGTGCTGATGTAACTATTGAGATTGCTAAAAAAAATATACTAAAAAGGTATTTCATTTTTTACTCGTTAATTAAATGTGTTAATAAACCATCGCGTAATTTGGGTTCAAACCATGTGCTTTTGGGTGGCATTACATTTCCACTATCGGCAATATCAAATAATTGATTAATAGTTACGGGATATAAACTAAAAGCTAAATTCATTTCACCACTATCAACTCGTTTTTCTAATTCGTTTAATCCTCTAATTCCACCAACAAAATCTATTCTTTTATCGGTACGCTGATCTTTAATACCTAATAATTTGTCTAAAATATTATTGCTTAAAATGGTAACATCTAAAACACCAATTGGATCTGTAGTATATGTACCTTCTTTAGCTGTTAGTATATACCATGTTTTATTAATGTATAAACCAAATTCATGCAATTGTTTAGGTTTTACTGCTCCTTCGGTGGAAAGTGTAATTGTAAAATTTTCTTTCAATGCATTTAAAAAATCATTTACACTTAAACCGTTCAAATCTTTTACAACACGGTTATAATCCATTATATGTAATTGATTGGAAGGAAACAATGTGGTTAAAAAATAATTAGCATTATTGTTTGCGTTGCTACCTAAAATGTTTCGAACTTTTGCTGCTGATGCTGCACGATGGTGCCCATCTGCAATGTATGTAAATGGAATTTCTGTATTAAATAAATTAGTTATTTGATTGATAGTATCTGTATCATTTACTACCCAAATAGTATGTTGAATATTATCGGTAGCAGTAAAATTATATGCAGGATTTCTATTGGCTTTCCATTTTTCAATCAATGCATCTAATGCATCATTGTTTCTGTATGCTAAAAAAACATTTCCCGTTTGTGCTCCGGTTGTTTTAATATGATTAATTCTGTCTAATTCTTTTTCAGGTCTTGTAAATTCATGTTTTTTAATTACATTATTTTCATAATCATCAATACTGCTTACGCAAACTAAACCAGTTTGACTTTTTCCATTCATTACTAATTGATATATGTAATAACATTCTTTATCTTCTATAAATAACACATCTCGTTTTATAAATGCTGTAAGATTTTCTTTTGCTCTTTCATATATTTCTTCAGAATGAATATCTTTAGGTTCTTTTAAATCAATTTCGCTTTTGGTTATATGTAAAAAAGAATAAGGATTTCCTATTGCTACTTCTTTTGCTTCTGTACTATTTAATACATCATAAGGTTGGCTTGCAACATCTTTTGCTAAGTTAGTTTGTGGTCTTAGTGCTTTAAACGGTTTTATTATACTCATATTATTTACGGATAAATTATCCTTTTCTGTTATTAAAATCTATTGCCAAATTACAAAATGCTTGTACACTTTCTATTGCCAAAGCATTATACATACTAACTCTTATTCCACCAACGGTGCGATAACCTTTTACACCAATCATATTATTAATTTTACATTCATTTAAAAATTCTGTTTGTAAATTTTCGTTTTCAATAAAAAACACGGCGTTCATTTTACTGCGACTTTCATTTTCAACAAAACATTTGAATAAGGGTAAAGAATCTATAGTTGAATAAAGTAAATTAGATTTTGCCTCGGCTCGTTTTTCCATTTCACTTAATCCTCCTTCTTTTTTAATCCAACGAAGTGTAAGCATAGCAACATATATAGCAAATACGGGTGGTGTATTAAGTAAAGAGTTTGCATCAATATGTTTTTGATAATTCATTATTGATGGAATAGCCCTTTTAATTTTTCCTAATAAATTTTTCTTTATTACCACCAAATTTACACCTGCCGCACCCATATTTTTTTGAGCACCTGCATAAATTAAAGAGAATTGATTAAAGTTGATTTGTTTACTAAAAATATCGCTGCTCATATCTGCAACAATAGGTATATTGGTTTGCGGAAATTGATGCCATTGTGTTCCTTCAACCGTATTATTAGTAGTTATATGTAAATATTTACTATTTGTTGGAATAGAAAAATTATGATTAATGTAAGTATGATTTTTATTTTTTGATGATGCTACAATATTTACGTTACCAAAAAGTTCTGCTTCTTTTATTGCTTTGTTTCCCCAAATACCATTATCGCAATAAGCTGCTGTTTCATTAGCATCTAACAAATTCATAGGTACCTGCATAAACTGTGTAGTTGCTCCGCCATGTAAAAACAATACTTCATATTCATCTGTTAATTGCATTAATTCTTTTACAGAGTTTCTGGCCTCCTCAATTACATTAATAAACCAATCTGTGCGATGCCCTATTTCAAGAATAGATAATCCTGTATTATTAAAATTAATAATAGCTTCAGATGCTTGTTGCAAAACTTGCTGTGGCAAAACAGATGGGCCGGAATTAAAATTATGAACCACGAATTAATTTTTTTTATACGCCTGCAAGATAAATGAATTGCAAATAAAGATTGTTAGGAATGCTATAAAACTAATCACCTACATCTGTAACACCACCGGTAACTGCAAACTTCATAGCATCGGCGGCAGAAATATTATTTAAAATTTTAATTTTTTCTTTAGGAACAAAATAAGTGATACCACTTATTGCATACGAATACGGAACATACACAACCATATGTTCTTTTAAATCAAACTCTTCGGCATTTGCTCTTGTTATAAAACCAAGCCTCCACACATTGTTGCTATCTACATTTACCAAAACAGGTTTATCAAATTTCTTTTTATTGCCGGCAAATGCTTCTAAAAAATCTTTTACAGAAGAGTAAATAAATTTTATGCCCGGTGTATTTTCTAATACCTTATCTAATACTTCTACCAATCTTTTTACAATAAATAATGAAGAAACCCAGCCTACAATTAAAACCAATAAAATCACAACAACAAAGCCCAAACCCGGTATATGATTTATATGCCCTTGGGCATCTTGCTTAGCAAATTCAGGAAATAATGCATGAATAATGTTGGGCAAAATATTATCAACCAATTCAAACAAAGAGTAAACAACCCAAAGTGTAATACCAATAGGAGCCAATACAACCAAGCCTTGCAAAAAAAGTTTTAATAGGTTTTTAAGCAACTCTTTTCCTCCCCTCTTTGTATATATATTACGCATGCTGCAAAGTTTACAAAAACTTACCCATAAATAAAATATTGTATAAGGTTGTTCGTCTATCCTTCATTAAAACCGTTTATAAAAAATATTGTTATTTATTAATGGAAACTTGTGTTACGAAATAAGTTTCCTTAGTTTTGCCCGCAATTTTATATAAAAATGGATAAACGAATATTAAATAAAGCCCATGAAATGTTTTTTAAATATGGGATTCGTAGTGTAAGTATGGACGAAATTGCCACGCAATTAGGTATTTCAAAAAAAACTATTTACCAACACTATGCCGATAAAGATGCCTTAGTAGATGATGTAATAAATTCTGAAATTAATGAAAACAAAGAAAAATGTGGAAGGTATCAGCAAGTTGCAGACAATGCAATACATGAAACTTTTTTAGCCTTAGAAAATATTTCAGAAATATTAAAAGCAATGAATGTTTCATTGTTTAATGATCTTGAAAAATATCATCCTATTGCATATAAAAAACTAATGGAACATAAGAACAAATTCTTATCTGCACTTGTTAAAAATAATTTAGACAGAGGGGTAAAAGAAGGTTTATACAAACCCGAAATTAACACCGATATATTAGCAAAATACAGAATGGCAACCGTTTTCCTTGTTTTTAACAACGAAGTTTTTCATACAAATAAAATAACCACAGTATTAAATGAAATAACCGATAATTTTTTATATGGGTTAGCAACACCCAAAGGAAACAAATTAATAGAAAAATATATAAAAGAACGTAATAAAAAATAGGCTTATGAAGAAAAACAAACTACAGTTGATGCTCTTACTTGCATTTACCTTTCCTGCATGGGTAATTGCACAAAGCACCGGCTACCACACATTTACAGTACAACAAGCAGTTGAATATGCCAAGCAAAATAATGCAACTGTAAAAAATGCATTATTAGGCATACAAATTCAAGAACAAACTAATAAGGGAATTACCGCCGCAGCATTTCCTACCCTTTCGGCAAATGGTGGATTAACTGATTATATTGATATTCCTACATCATTAATTCCCGGACAATTTTTTGGGCAACCAGCAGGCACTTTTATTCCTGTTCAATTTGGTACAAAATACAATGCCAGTGCAGGTTTACAATTACAGCAACTTTTGTTTGACGGGCAAGTATTTGTTGGCTTACAAGCAAGAAAAACTTCTATTGAATTTCAAAAGAAAAATGCCGAAGTAACAACAGAAGCTATAAAAACAAATATTTATAAAATTTATTATCAGTTAGTAGTTAGCAAATCTCAAATAGATTTATTAAATACCAATATAGCACGATTAGAAAAACTAAAACACGATGCCGGCGAAATGTACAAAAATGGTTTTGCCGAAAAGTTAGATGTAGATAAAGCCGATGTGCAATTAAGCAACTTAAAAACTGAAAAACAAAAAGCTTTAAACAGTATTGAAATAGGTTATTTGGGTTTAAAAACCTTAATGGGTATGCCTGTTAAAGACACATTGATATTAACAGATAAAATAACTGATGAACAAATAAAACAAGATATACTTACCGATACTGCATATCAATACACCAATAGAGTTGAGTATCAATATTTAAATCTTGCAAAACGTTTAAACGAATACAATATAAAACGTTATAAATTAAGTTATTTGCCAACCCTATCCCTCAATGGTGTTTATACAAAACAAGCACAACGTACAACCTTCGATATTTTTTCTAAAGATGGAAATTGGTTCACAACTTCATTTGTAGGATTGAATTTATCGGTACCCATTTTTAGTGGCTTTGCAAAAGACGCAAGACTGAAACAATCTAAATTAGAATTACTGCAAACACAAAATAATATTGATAATTTAAAGCTAAGTATTGATAACGATGTTAAGCAAGCTCAATTAAATTTCAGCACTGCAATAACAACCATGGATTTTCAAAAGAAAAACATGCAATTAGCCGAAAGTGTTTATAACCAAACCAAGAAAAAATATGAAGCAGGTACAGGTTCTAACACAGAAATAAATGCAGCACAAGCAGATTTAGTAATGGCACAAACCAATTACATTAATGCTATGTATAGTGCCATTATTGCCAAAATAGATTATTTAAAAGCAACCGGAAAACTTCAATAACAAAAAAAATAAATTTATTATATGCAAAAAATATCACAAATAATTTTCATTTCAGCAAGCATAACTTTAGCCGCTTGCGGAGCAAAACAACAAGACTCTTTAGCAGGGAAAAAAGCAGAGTTAGACAAATTGCAAAAACAACAAATTGAAACTGCCGATAAAATAAAACAGTTACAAACAGACATTGCAAAATTAGACACCTCTGTTGCTAAAAATGATATTGCAAAATTGGTTAGCACAACTGCTTTAACAACACAAAACTTTACACACTATATAGATTTACAAGGAAGAATTGATGCCGATAATATTTCTTACGTTACACCTCGCTTAGGCGGCGGTCAAGTAAAAGAATTATTGGTAAAGAAAGGCGATTTTGTAAAGAAAGGTCAATTATTAGTAAAGCTAGATAACGCAGTAATTAAAAAATCTTACGCAGCTTCAAAACAAAGCCTTGAAACCATTAAAACACAATTAAACTTTGCAAAAGATATTTATAATAGGCAAAATAATTTATGGAAACAAGGTATTGGTACCGAAGTACAATTACTTACTGCAAAAAATAATGTTGAAACATTAACCACTCAATTAAAAGCATCTGACGATAATTTAAAAACAATACAAGAACAAGTAGATGCTACCAATGTTTATAGTGATGTTGATGGCATTGCTGATGAAGTAAATGTAAAAGTGGGAGAATTTTTTAATGGTCAAGGCCAAATTAAAATTGTAAACACACAAACACTAAAAGCAGTTGTTGATGTGCCTGAAAATTATTCTGACAGAGTAAACAAAAATTCAAAACTAATTATTGTTTTACCTGATGTTAATAAAACATACAACAACATTTCTGTTTCTTTTCTAAGTAAAACAATTAATGCATTAAACAGAAGTTTTACAATAGAAGGAAGATTGCCTTATGACGGCATAGTTCGCCCCAATCAAATAGCTCAAGTTAAAATAGAAGACTATTCTGCAAAAAACACCATTGCTGTTCCTGTTAATACTGTTGGTACAGATGAAAAAGGAAAATTTGTTTATATAGCAATTAAAGAAGGCAGCAAATTAGTTGCACGTAAAAAACAAATTACCGTAGGGGAATTATATAATGATTTAATTGAAGTAAAAGCAGGTTTAAATGCAGGAGATCAATTAATTACCGACGGCTATCAAAATTTATACGATGGCCAAGCATTAAAAACAAGTGATAAATAGTTATTAAAAATATAATTAATATAAAACTATTTTCAAGATAAAGTATAAAAGATTTCTACCAAAAAAATAATTATGAAACAATTCATAGAAGGAGTAGCAAAAAAATTTAAACAGTTTAAACCCACCAGTTGGGCTGTTGATAATAAAACTGCTATTTATATAATGGCCATACTTATTTCATTATATGGCGTATATAAATTTAACACATTACCCAAAGAACAATTTCCCGATATTGTAGTTCCTACCATTTATGTACAAACTGTTTATGTAGGTAACTCTGCAAAAGATATTGAAAACCTTGTTACCCGCCCCATTGAAAAACAATTAAAAGGAATTAGCGGAGCTAAGGTTAAAAAAATTCAATCAACATCACAACAAGATTATAGTATGATTGTTGTAGAATTTGATACCGATGTTAAAACAGAAGTTGCCAAACAAAAAGTAAAAGATGCTGTTGATAAAGCAGCTACAGATTTACCAAACGATTTAACATCTCAACCCAATGTAATGGAGTTTGATTTTAGTGAGATGCCCATTATGTACGTAAACATAAGTGGAGATTATGATGGAATGACATTGAAAAAATATGCCGATAAATTACAAGATCGCTTTGAAGAATTAACCGAAATTACTCGTGCAGATATTGTTGGTGCCCCCGAAAGAGAAATTCAAGTAAATGTTGATCCTTTTAAAATGCAAGCGGCACAACTTTCTTTTACAGATATTAGCAACGCTATTGGTTATGAAAACAGAGATATAAGCGGAGGTTTAATTACCGTAGGAGATATGAAAAGAACATTACGTGTAAAAGGTCAATTTCTTTCTGCTAATGATTTAAACAATATTGTTGTTCGTAACCCAACCGGTGCTGCTATTTATTTAAAAGATGTTGCACAAATAATTGATACCGTTAAAGAAACAGAAAGCTATGCACGCTTAGACGGAAAAAATGTTGTAACACTAAATATTGTAAAACGAAGTGGCGAAAATTTAATTAATGCTGCAACAAAAATTAAAAACATTGTTGCAGAAATGCAAGATAAAGGTCAGCTTCCTCCAAAAGATAAATTAAACATAGTTTTTACTGGAGATCAAAGTAAACAAACAGCAACATCATTTAAAGATTTAGTAAACACCATTATTATTGGTTTTATATTAGTATTGCTGGTACTCATGTTTTTTATGGGTGTTACCAATGCCTTCTTTGTTGCACTAAGTGTACCACTAAGTGTATTTGTTGCCTTTTTATTTTTACCCGTTGCAGATTTTGTAGTAGGCAGCCACGTTACATTAAATTTTATTGTACTATTTGCTTTATTGTTTGGTTTAGGAATTATTGTAGATGATGCCATAGTAGTTATTGAAAACACACACCGCATATACAACAACGGAAAAGTAAAAGTGCAGCGTGCAGCCAAAGAAGCAGCCGGTGAAATTTTTGTTCCCGTATTAGCAGGTACACTAACCACCTTAGCTCCTTTCTTCCCATTATTATTATGGAAAGGTTTAATAGGTAAGTTTATGATTTACTTGCCAACCATGTTAATATTAACATTAGCAGCATCATTAATTGTTGCATTTATTATTAACCCGGTATTTGCCGTAAGCTTTATGCACCCCGAAGGAAGAGCATTTGAAAAACCTAAAAATCATGTATTCAAATCAAGATGGTTCTGGGTATTTATTGCATTTGGAGTTTTGTTTGATTTAGCAGGATGGTTTGGCTTTGGAAACTTCTTAATATTTATGTCTTTATTAATGATATTAAATAATTATGTATTAAGAGGCGTTATCCATTACTTCCAAGAAAAACTATTACCTACTTTAATGAACAATTATGAAAAACTATTGCATTGGGTTTTAAAAGGAAGAAGACCCGGTTGGTTATTTTCCAGTTTATTCGGTTTGTTTATTGTAGCGGTAATTGCTTTAGGTATTAGAAATAATCCTAAACCATTTTTCCCAAGCGGAGATCCTAATTTCATTTATGTATATTTAAAAATGCCCATAGGCACTAAAACCGAAACTACCGATTCTGTAACAAGAATTTTAGAAAATAAAGTATATAAAGTTTTAAATAACGAACTTCCTGAAAAAGGAGGCATTGTAGAAAGCGTTATTGCTAACGTAGCCGTAAGTGCCAACAATCCAAGAGATAATAATAGAAGTACACAAAGTAATTTAGGAAGAATACAAGTAAGTTTTGTTGAATACGAAAAACGCCACGGCAAACACACACAAGTTTTTTTAGACGCAATACGTGAACAAATGAAAA
The DNA here is from genome assembly GCA_018267705.1 of Bacteroidota bacterium. Classification (GTDB taxonomy): domain Bacteria; phylum Bacteroidota; class Bacteroidia; order Chitinophagales; family Chitinophagaceae; genus CW01. The sequence goes on from JAFDXX010000007.1 coordinate 246,835, forward strand.
CAGGAATTCCCGGTGCAGAAATTTCTGTTGAAAAAGAAAGCAATGGCCCACCAACAGATCCTCCGGTAAATATTGAAATTACAGGAGATAATTTTGATGAAATTGCCAATGTATCAAAAGCTTTATTAAATCATTTAGATACCAATAGAGTTAATGGTGTAGAAAATTTAAAAGCAGATGTTGATTTAGTAAACCCTGAAATTACCATAAATATAGATAGACAAAAAGCAATGCGTGAAGGATTAAGCACATCACAAATTGGTATGGAATTACGTTCTGCTGTATTTGGAAAAGAAGCAAGTAAACTAAAAGATGGAGAAGATGAATATAAAATTTATGTTCGTTATGCCGATTTAGAACGTAATAATATTAACGATTTAATGAACTTAAAATTAACTTTCCGCGATATGGCAATGATGGGAAAGATTAGACAAATTCCTTTAAACGCAGTTGCAACAGTAGATTACACAACAACATCGGGCGGCGTAAAAAGAAAAAATGTAAAACGTACTATTCAATTACAATCAAACATTACAGATCCATCATTAACCGGGCCTGCAAATGCACAATTGGCAAAACTTATTGAAACGTTTAAACACAAAACAAAAATTCCTGCCGATGTAACAATTAAACAAACAGGAGAGAGTGAACAACAAGCAGAAACCATGAGCTTTTTGGGAACTTCTTTAATAACTGCTTTATTAATTATTTTCTTAATACTTGTTTTACAATTTAATAGTGTAAGCAAACCATTTATTGTATTAACAGAAATTTTCTTCTCGGTAATTGGTGTGTTTTTGGGATATGCCTTAACAGGAATGAGCATGGCAATGATAATGGTAGGCGTTGGTATTGTAGGCTTAGCGGGTATTGTAATTAAAAACGGAATTTTATTAATTGAGTTTACTGATGAGCTACGCAGTAGAGGAATGAAAACAAGAGAAGCAGCTATACAAGCAGGTAAAATTCGTATCATTCCCGTATTATTAACTGCATTAGCCACCATACTTGGTTTACTGCCATTAGCTATTGGTTTTAATATAGATTTCGTAAAAATGTTTACCGAATTAAATCCACATATTTTCTTAGGTGGAGATAGTGTTGTTTTTTGGGGACCATTAAGTTGGACTATTATTTTCGGATTAATATTTTCTTTCTTCTTAACCTTAGTAATGGTGCCAAGTATGTATTTATTAAGTGAACGTTTAAGAAGACCAATGGAAAAATTCTACGGAACCAAGTTTATTGCATTATTAGGTTTTACGGGTCCTTTATTTTTTATATTGGTAGGAATAATGTTATTGGTAAGAAGAATTCAAGGCAAAAAAGTTTGGTTTGGAAAACTGAAAGAAAGTTAACCGATAACTAAGCGTGTTTTTTGTTTTAAAGAAGCTGTATCAAAATACGATGCAGCTTCTTTTTTGTTTTCAATTTTATAAATTGTTCATCGTTTCAAAACAATGTCAAGAAAAATTTAATTTTCATAATAAGGCAACCCATCATTACTAACCATTTCTTTCTGTTGCCAATAAGATAAGGTTACAATATGCCCATCTTTCGTTCTTAACAATCTTCCAAATATTGCATTGGTTGGGTTAAACATAAGGTTAGTAACGCCAATAGTAAATGTTGCAGCAACTTCATCAGGCGTTGCATCTGTTGTTGTAGCAGCAGTTTTGGGTAACGGGCTTGGTATTACAACAACTGTATATCCATTTCCTTCTAATAATGGTTTTAAAAAATCAATTCGTTCTTGTAAAACATTTTTTTCTACAATGGCACATTTAATTCCATTCAACTCTTCAAACTCATGATTTTTATTGATTGCCATATTTAATTATTGTAATGAAATAATGTAATTGTAAGCTCCACTTAAAATGCCCGTTAATAAAACACCCATTACACAAATTATTAATGCAATTTTATTAGATGCCGGTATAGAAATTTTTTCTATACAACTATTTTCATTTTTTGCAAAAATTGTTTTTACTACTCTCAAATAATAATACATTGATATTACCATATTTAATGCTGCAATAGCAAGTATAGTATAAGTAATACCTTGTGCTGCAGACATTAATAAAAACAATTTACCAAAAAAGCCTGCTGTTGGCGGAACACCTGCCAAAGAAAAAAAGCCAATACACAAACACCAACTTAAAAATTTATTATTTGTATAGAAAGATTGATAATCTGTTATCGTTTCTTTTTGTAATACGGCACTCACCAATGTTATAACACCAAACACAGCCAAATTTGATAAAACATATATTAAAATAAAATAAATTATTGATGCATTGCCTGCAGAACTATTGGTAGATACCGCTAACAGTATAAAACCTACTTGAGCTATTGAAGAAAAAGCCAACAATCGTTTTAAATTTTGTTGGCGTATAGCAAATAAATTTCCTATAATAATAGTTATTAATGCAACCCAAATTAAAACAGTATGCCATGTAATAAATAATGGTTGAGCCATTTTATTCAACACATTTAAAATAACAAATATGGCTGCAGATTTTGATGCAACAGATAAAAAAGATGTAATAGCAACAGGTGAACCTTCGTACACATCAGCCGTCCATAAATGAAAAGGCACAGCAGAAACTTTAAACAATAAACCAACAAAAAATAATAAAAACGCAGCAATATGTAACGGCTGCTGTTGCAGTAAATTATTTATAACAGAAAAATCTAATGTTCCTGTACAGCCGTATAAAAAAGAAATTCCCAACAATAATATTGCCGATGAAAATGCAGAAGAAATAATCAACTTCATGGCTCCTTCTCCTGAAGTTTTTCTTTTTAAATCAAAGTTAGCAGCGGCTGCCAACGGAATGGTAGATAGTTCTAAGCCAACATACAACATTAATATATTGGCAGAAGAAATCATTAAAAACATTCCTAATAAAGAACTAAGCAGCAACACATAAAACTCTATAATATGTTTGTGGTTTTCTAACCATTTGGTAGATTGTAACGAAATAAGTAACACCGATAAATTGAGTATGTTTTTTTCAAACACATATAAATGATTGGTAACAAACATTTTTCCAAATAATCTTCCTTCTTCATTAAAGAAAAAACCATTTATAAAATTCAACAGTAATAAAATATTAATTCCGTTCAATAAAGTATTTACGGTAAGTTGCTTTGATTTTAATTTTATTAATAACAATAAAAATATTATGGCAATTACCCACAATTCTTGCTTAAATAATATGAAAAAATTTTCGGGCATTATTTATTTGCTTCCGTTTAAATGATGAATAATATTAACTGTAGAATCTGTAATAAAATTTTGTAATAAATACGGCATTACACCAATAATAATAATTCCTGCCAATAATAAAACGGCAGCTAACTTTTCATTCCATGCAGCATCTTTCAAATTAAAAAAATGTTCATTTTTTAACGGACCTAACACGCTGCTTGCAATAGCTCGTAAAATATAAACAGCCGTAACAACAATAGACATACAACTTAAAACTGTTGCTATTCTATAAGCAGTTTCTGTTCTTTGCCAAGAGCCTACAAATACTGTAAACTCTGCAACAAAGCCGCTTAATCCGGGTAAACCTAAAGAACATAGTCCTGCTATAATAAATACGGTTGAAATAAATGGAATTGCTTTTAATAATCCACCCAACTCTTTTACTTGCCGTGTATGTGTTCTTTCATATAACATGCCAATAGCAGCGAAGAATAAAGCTGTCATTAAACCGTGACTAACCATTTGTATTACTGCACCTGTAATAGCTGTTTGTGTTAGCATTCCAATACCTAATAATACAAAACCACAATGGCTTACAGATGAGTATGCATTGATGTATTTTAAATCGGTCTGCATCATGGTAGCGAATGCTCCGTATAAAATAGCAATAGCCGATAATGCAATAATGTATGGTGAATAATATTGAGCAGCAACAGGTAATAAATACGTTGCCACTTTTAAACATCCGTAACCACCTAACTTCATTGAAATGCCTGCTAAAAACATAGATGCTGCTGTTGGTGCAGAAGAATGGCCATCGGGTACCCATGTATGAAAAGGAAAAAGTGCTGCAAAAAAACCAAAGCCTATAAATAAAAACGGGAAAATTATTTTTTGTTTTTCAGGATCAATAACTGTTTGTGAAATAGTTTGCAAATCAAAACTATGTGTTGTATAATACAAACCCATTATGCCCACAAATATTAATGCAGAGCCTGCCATTAACATTAATGCTAACTTCATGGCACTATATTCTTTTTTACCGCTTCCCCAAATTGTAATTAATAAATATTTTGGAATAACTGCTAATTCTAAAAAGAAAAACATGGTGAATAAATCTAATGAAATAAAGAAACCATAAGCACTGGCACTTAACAATAATAACAAGATGAAAAATTCTTTGCTTAATTCTTTCATCTTCCAGGAAATTAAAATTCCTGCGGTTACAATAACTGAAGTCAACATTATCATTGCCATACTTATTCCATCAACACCAACATGATAGTGAATATTTAAGAATGGAAACCAATTATAATCTTCTTCTAACAAAAAACCTTCGTGTTTAAAATTTAATGCTCCAACAATATTGTAACCCAATAACAAATACGCAACCAATCCTAATTGTAAAACGCTTCCAATAAATGCAACGACTCTTATCTGTTTTAATTCTTTGCAAAACAAAACAGCTAACACCGCAAGTAATGGTAATATGATAAGGCTTGATAAAAGCATTTTAATATTTGTTTTCCTTTTTTATGGTTGAATGTTCATTGCGAGTTTGAGGTTCGAGCCTCAACGAAGCAATCTACTTTAATTGAGATTGCCTCGGCAAGAACCTCGCAATAACGTTATCTAAATTGTTATAAATCATTATTCATTGTTCATCATTTCCATACATATAATACTGTTACTAATAAAGCAGCAATGCCTGCAAAAAAATATAATGCATACTGTTGCACTTTACCCGATTGCATATTTTTTATTGATGATGAAATAAATGAAGTAACAAAAGCAACACCATTCATACAACCATCAATAATATTTTTGTCAATCCATGCTGCAGGCTTTGCAATGCAATTGAAAATTATTTTTTTAGTGATGAACAAATACAATTCATCAACATAAAATTTTCTGTAAGCAGCTTTATAAATTACTTGAAGACTATTAGCAATTTTATCTGGCTTATCGCTTTGTTTGAAATAGAACAAAGCAGCCATAGCAATTCCAAATAATCCTAATGCAACAGGCAGTACAGAAAAGCCAATATGTATTTCTGAATGAAAAGGATGATTATCACTCGACACAAATTCTGAGAAAGGAATAAAACCAACTGTTGCAGCACAAAGCATTAAAATAATTAACGGCAACTTCATTGTTATGGTTCCTTCTCCGCGATGGTGGTGGTGATGTTGGTATGGTTTATTCCAAAAAATAGAAAAATACAAACGAAACATATAAAAGGCTGTAATAGCAGAAGTAAGCAATGCTATTATATAAATTGTTTTATTATTTTGATACGCAGCAGATAAAATTTCTTCTTTACTAAAAAATCCTGCAAATGGCGGTACACCTGCAATTGCCAAGCATGCAATTAAAAATGCAATATGTGTTATAGGCATTAATTTTTTTAAGCCGCCCATATCTTTCATTTCATTGCTGTGTACTAAATGAATTACAGCACCTGCACATAAAAATAATAACGATTTAAAAAATGCATGTGTAAATAAATGAAATAATGCAGCACTATAACCCAAGCCCTCTTCACTACCATATTTTGAAACACCTAAAGCAAACATCATATAACCAATCTGGCTCATGGTTGAATATGCCAATACTCTTTTAATATCTGTTTGTGTACAAGCAATAATGGCTGCAAACAAAGCACTGGCTGTACCTACATAAGCAACAATATTTAATGCAGTAACATCAATTGCAAATACTGCAAATAATTTAGCTACTAAAAACACTCCGGCTACAACCATTGTTGCAGCGTGTATTAAAGCTGATACTGGTGTTGGTCCTTCCATTGCATCGGGCAACCAAATATGTAACGGTAACATAGCACTCTTTCCTGCACCGCCAATAAATATTAAAACTAAGGCCCATGTTAATGTGCTCATCCCTAAAAATGAAGATGCAGTAATAGAAATAAAGGAAGGTGATTGCGTATTGGTTAATGTTTGAATGATTGTTTGAAAATGAAAACTATTGGTGTTAAATGATAAAATTAATATTCCAATCAATAAACCCAAATCTGCAAAACGTGTAACAATAAATGCTTTTTTAGCTGCCGCCACTGCAGATGGTTTTTGAAAATAAAATCCAATTAATAAATATGATGAAATGCCCACCAACTCCCAACACATATACAGTTGCAAAAGATTTGTTGCAACTACTAGTCCTAACATTGAAAAAGTAAACAACCCTAAATAAGAAAAATAATTACAATATCTTTCTTCACCTTTCATATAACCCAAACTAAACAAGTGTACCATTAAAGAAATAAAAGTTACTACTACCAACATCATTACAGAAAGAGCATCTAACTGAATACCAATTTCAACATTCATTGTTTCGGTAAAACTTAGCCAATGCATTTGACAAACATTAATAGTTTGGTAAACACCGTTTTGTTTTCCATCAACAAAAAAATAATGATATGCAATATTTAATGCAATGGCTGCTGCAACAAAAAGTAATATAGTAGAGAATATGCCTGCAATATTTTTTAAATACTTTTTACCTAATCCAAGCAAAACAAAGTTTGCCAGCGGAAGTAGCATAATCCATATAGCAGTTGAATAATTCATATTTTTTATTCTTTACTTTTTTACTTGTCCAAAAAAGTAACAAAAAAGATTCTGAAAAAATGATATTCAGCACATTTTTTCTTTGCACAAAAACTGATTAAAGAACTGTGACAAAAAATGTTGAATGCTTTTTTGTCTTGATTTTTTGCTCCACTTTTTTCTTGATAAAAAAGTGGTATAAAAATTATTGTTTCAAATCTGTTACATCATCTACATCAATACTTTTATGTGTACGATATAAATTAATAATTATAGCAATAGCTACAGCAGCTTCGGCAGCAGCAATAGCAATTATAAATATGCTGAAAAATATTCCATCCATTTTATCGGGATAGAGATATTTATTAAATGCCACAAAATTTATATTTACGCTGTTAAGCATTAATTCAATACTCATCAACATAGTAATCATATTGCGGCGTGTAAACAAACCATACATGCCAATAAAAAACAATACAGTACTTACAACAATAATATGTGTTAAACCAACTGTCATAATTGTGTTTTAGGTTTCATGGCAATAACAATGCAACCCACCATTGCTGCTAGCAATAATATACTTATAACTTCAAAAGGTAAAGCATAGCCATTTGCATCGGTACTTAATAACTGTTTACCCAATGTGGCAATATCAATATCAAAGTTTTTATTGGTTGTTTTAAATGTTTGTTTTGCAAATAATTGAAGCATTAAACCCAATCCAATTAACGAGGTTATGCTTGCAACAATAATTCTTAAAAAATTAGGTTTAGGCATTTGGTTACCTGATTGTTGCGTTAAGAATATTGAAAAAATAATTAATACAACAATACCACCAACATATACTGCTATTTGAATGGCTGCAATAAAATTGGCATTCATCCAAAAATATAATGCTGCCACACCCATTAAACAAAACAGCAACCATATTGCCGAACGAAATATTTTTCTTGTTGTAACAGCCAATACTCCTGTTGTTAAAACAAAAATTGCAATACAATAAAATATAATATCAACTGCTTTCATTATTCTACACCTTCTCTTATTTTAGAGCCGGGTTTATTTAATTTTTTAGTTAAATCATTTCTATTAAAAACACTGTGTTCAAAATTCTGAGCCATTTTTATAGCACTTGTTGGGCAAGCTTCTATACACAAATTACACATGGTACATAATTCTAAATGATACACAAAAGTATCTAACGCCTTTTTCTTTTTCCCTTCAGCAGAAACATCAAACTTGGTAATAATTTTTATGGTACCATTAGGGCAAGCCAATTCACAAGCAGTGCAGCCCGTACAAGCATGTTCATTATTTTCATCGTGTATTAAAACAACTTCTCCTCTAAAACGTTCCGGCAATGGTTGTTTTACTTCAGGATAATTTTGTGTTATTATTTCTTTATGATGCGTAAAATAATAACCTGTAAGTTTCATGCCTTTTAATAAAGATTTTACGGCACGCCAAATTTCTGATATGTACTTTTTTAAAAACACTTTTATATTTTGTTATCAGCTTTTAATTACAAATTAAACTTTTGTTGCGTCGCACACTTGTACATTCTGTTCGCTAATTATTTTTCATAGTTAAAAATACCAACCCATTATTGCTACAATAGTCATCAATAACAAATTCACTAAACTTAATGGCAATAAATATTTCCATTCTAAATTTAATAATTGATCTACACGCAATCTTGGAAAAGTCCATCTAAACCACATAATTAAAAATATTAATCCAAATACTTTTAACATAAACCATAGGCTTGAGGGTATATAATCCATTATATGATTAAAGCCATGCCAATTACCAATATGCAAAGGCATCCATCCGCCAAAAAATAAAATAGCACCAATGGCACACACTACAAATATGTTTACATATTCTGCCAAAAAAAATAATGCGAATTTCATTCCCGAATATTCTGTATGAAAGCCTGCCGTTAATTCACTTTCTGCTTCAGCTAAATCAAACGGAGCCCTGTTTGTTTCAGCGGTTACAGCTATAATAAAAATGATAAAAGAAATAATTGCAGGAATATGTCCTTTAAAAATAAACCATCCGTTTTGTTGTGCATTTATAATATCGCTAATTTTTAAACTACCAGTTAATATTACAATGCATAAAACAGAAAACCCTGCACTTAATTCATAGCTTACAATTTGTGCCCCGCTACGCATAGCACCCAATAAAGAATATTTATTGTTACTTGCCCAACCTGCCATTAAAATACCAATAACACTTATTGAAGAAATTGATGATATGTATAAAACGCCAATATTAATATCCCAAATTTGAAAATTGTTGGCAAAAGCAATTGGAGCAAGAATTAACATAGCTGCACACATAACAATATAGGGTGCTAAGTTGAATAAAAATTTATCTGCTCCTTTAGGTGTTAACCCTTCTTTTAAAACCAATTTTAAAGTATCTGCCAATGTTTGTAAACTTCCTTTAAAGCCAACACGGTTGGGGCCTACACGTATTTGCATAAAGGCAGAAACTTTTCTTTCCATTAAAACTAATATTAAGCCCAATATTGCAAACAAACCAATAACCAATAAACCAACAATAACCATTTCAATTATGGTTGCCCATGTATTACTTACATGGCTGTTTAACCAATCGTGTACATTATTTGTTATGGTTTCTAAACTAAGCATGCTTCATTATAAATTATGAATGATAAACAATGAATTAAAATCATTTATCACTTACATTATTTATTATCTATCAATATCGGGTATTACTAAATCTATTGAACCCATTATGGCAACCAAATCTCCAATCTTACTTCCCTTTGCCATGTGATTTAACGCTGATAAGTTGGAAAAGCCCGGTGAACGAAACTTAATCCTGTAAGGCGTTGTAGCCCCTTCGCTAACTATATACACACCAAATTCACCCCTTGCCGTTTCAACTCTTGTATAAAATTCTCCCTTAGGTAATTTTAATACTGCTTTTGTTTTTGCCTGAAAATCTCCTTCAGGAATATTATCAATTAATTGCTCAACAATACTTAAAGATTGCATCATTTCTTTCATGCGTACTTCATAACGTGCAAATGAATCGCAACCTGTTGCTGTTATTTCATCAAACTGAATATTGTTATAAATTTCATACGGATATAATTTTCTCACATCACAATTAACGCCGCTGCCTCTTGCCGTTGGTCCGGTGCATCCATAACTTATTGCATCTTCTTTTGATAGTATGCCAACACCTTTCATTCTGTTTTGAAAAATTACATTGCCTGTTAATATTTCATCGTACTCATCAATCTTTGTTTTGAAGAAAGCAATAAACTCTTTTACTCTTTTTTGAAAATTAGCATGCAAGTCAAACATCACACCACCCGGAACCATATAATTCATGGTAAGCCTTGCACCACAAGTTTCTTCCATAATATCATTTATCATTTCTCTTTCTCTAAAAGCATAAAAGAAAGGAGTAATGGCACCAATATCCATAGCCATTGCACCCCACCATAATTGGTGCGATGCAAGCCTTGTTAATTCATCTAAAATTATTCTAATATATTTTGCTCTGTCGGGTATTTCTATTTGCAATCCCTTTTCAACACTTAAAGCACAACAATGATTGTTTATGTGTGAAGAAAGATAATCCATTCTGCTGGTAGTATATATAAACTGCCTGTAGGTAAGGCTTTCGCACATTTTTTCTATTGAGCGGTGTATGTACCCTAAATGAGGTTCTACATTAATAATAGTTTCTCCACTTAATGTAATTACCAAATGCAATACGCCGTGTGTAGCCGGATGTTGCGGACCTACATTAATAACCATATAACCGGTTTCTCCCAAAGAGGAACTTTGAGTGTTACTTTCTAATATGTTTGTTGTTCTATACATTACAACTTAATCATATTTATTGGGTCTTCATAATCTTTTAATAACGGATGCCCTTTCCAATCATCGGTTAATAACAATCTCCTTAAATCCGGATGATTTAAAAACTGTACTCCAAATAAATCATACACTTCTCTTTCATGAAATTCTGCAGTACGCCATATATCGCATACGGTTTCTATTTCGGGTTTTTCTTTATTTAATTTTGATTTAATAACAATAGTATGTTTTAATGAGGTTGATGTTAAATGATACACCATTGTTAAATGTGTTTTCCAATCTATACAAGTAAGGCAAAATAAAAAATTGAATTGTAATGATGTGTTGTTGCGAAGTTCGTTGGCTAAAAATTTCCACTCATTAGCTTCTGTGTAATAAGTAAGCCATTCATTTCCTTCTTCTATAATTAATGAAGGAAATTTTTCTGATAGGAATAATTTTAATTCTTCGTTTGTCATTATTATGCTCCGCTTCTTATTTGTTCTCTTGTTAAACCACTTTTTATTTTTTGTTGCAATGTAATTAGTGCATGTAATAATGCTTCGGGCCTTGGTGGGCAACCTGCTATATACACATCCACTGGTATTACATGGTCTGCCCCTTTTACTACAGAATAAGTATTGTAAAAAAACGGGCCACCGCTTGTAGCACAAGCACCCATTGCTACTACCCATTTAGGGTCGGCCATTTGATCGTATAGTCTTTTTAATACGGGTGCCATCTTATTTACAATAGTTCCGGCAATAATAATTACATCTGCTTGTCGTGGTGTGGCTCTGGCTACTTCAAAACCAAAACGGCTCCAATCATATTTTGCAGAAGCGGTACTCATCATTTCAATAGCACAACAACTTGTTCCAAAAACTAATGGCCATAAACTGTTGCTGCGTGCCCAATTCACCACATCATCAATACTGCTTACCAAAATACCGCCACCTGCCGTAGGGTGTACTACGCCCGGAAATACTTCTGGTTGTGTTATGGTTTCGTTTTCATTCATTAAAAATAAATTATATCCATTTTAATGCACCTGATTTGTGTGCATATAAAAACCCTATAAATAATATGAAAATAAAAATGATAATTTCTACCAATGCTGCCATGCCAACTTGCTTTACCACAACTGCCCAAGGATACATAAAGATTAATTCTACATCGAAAATTAAAAACAATAATGCAAATAAATAATACCCTACATTAAACTGATTCCACGGTGTTCCTTCGGTGGGAATGCCACATTCATATGCTTCTGCTTTTTGAGCATTTTTAGACCCTTTAACTAATAGCTTCGCAACTAAAATTCCACCTGCAGAAAAGGCTATGGCCGCAAACAAGAGCACCAACAAATAAGCAGCACCCATATAATTGTTTATTTATTGGCTGAATATAAGCAGGAATTTTAAAACGAAAAAATGAAGTTGATTTTTTTTAATGAAGATTATTTTAGCGGTTCTAATAAATAACCTAATCCGTTTAAATTTATTTCATACATAGTTTGCAAAAGCAATCCCAGTTTAGTTTTTGGAAACCCTTTGCGTTGAAACCATTCTAAATAAGCAACAGGTAAATTACAAATTAATACATTTTTATATTTACCAAAAGGCATAGGGGTTTTAACTAATTGCAATAATATTTCCGATTGCGGTTGATAGTTAATCATAAAAAGTTGTAAGATATTGAATAAACTATTTTACCAACATAAATTGTTATTACAGCACAAAAAGCAGCATTTGTTTTATAGCAAATTATTTTAGCAAATTTTTACTAAAAAAATTAGTGTGTGTAAATAAATTTCCCTACTTTTAACCTCTCATTAATTTTGAAACATTAAACATTTATACTATGAGTAACGCAGAAAAACTAAAGGCACTTAAACTTACCATTGATAAAATAGATAAAGATTTTGGCAAAGGAAGTGTAATGCTAATGAGCGATAAAGGCGAAAAAGAAATGGAAGTAGTAAGCACGGGTTCTATTGGTTTAGATATTGCCTTAGGCGTTGGCGGCGTGCCTAAAGGTAGAGTAATAGAAATATATGGTCCTGAAAGCAGTGGTAAAACCACCATTGCTACACATATTATTGCAGAAGCTCAAAAAAAAGGAGGCATGTGTGCCATTATTGATGCTGAACATGCTTTTGACAGTACCTATGCCCAAAAATTAGGTGTAGATGTTGATAGCCTTTTAATTTCTCAACCTGATTATGGAGAGCAAGCTTTAGAAATTGCCGATCGTTTAATTCTTTCAGGTGCACTAGATGTAGTAGTGGTAGATTCTGTTGCTGCATTAGTACCTAAAGGTGAATTAGAAGGTGAAATGGGCGACAGTAAAATGGGTTTACAGGCACGTTTAATGAGCCAAGCTTTACGTAAACTTACAGCCACTATTAGCAAAACCAATACGGTATGTATTTTTATTAATCAACTGCGTGAAAAAATTGGTGTAATGTTTGGCAACCCTGAAACTACAACGGGTGGTAATGCCTTAAAATTTTACGCCTCTGTTAGATTAGATATTAGACGTATGGCCCAAATAAAAGACGGAGATGAAGCCATAGGTAACCGTGTTAAAGTAAAAGTGGTAAAAAATAAAGTAGCTCCACCTTTTCGCCAAGCAGAATTTGATATTGTTTTTGGAGAAGGTATTAGCAAAGTAGGAGAAATTATTGATATGGGTGTTGAATTAGGCATTGTGCAAAAAAGCGGAAGTTGGTTTTCACACGATGGCAATAAATTAGGCCAAGGTAGAGATGCTGTAAAACAACTACTAACCGATAATCCTGAATTAGCTAACGAAATTGAAAATAAAATTCGTGCAAAAGTTGCCGAAATTAAAACAGGTGCAGTAAAAGAAGAAGCATAGCTTTTTATATTGGGTACACAGATTAGTAAGTAAAAATCTTCGTAAAAAAATTACGAAGATTTTTTATATCGCTACCCTTTTAAACAAATTAATAAATTTTAAACAAGTTTATAATTGCTGCAACAATTTATCAATTAGTTTTACCCAAACAAAATGCGTTGATTCATTCAAAAAAAATATTATTATTTATCTCAGCAATTATTTCATTTCAATCTATTATTGCTCAAACAAAACTACCGTTAACACTACAATTAAAGCCTTATAAAAAAGATGCACTCTTTCACACCGACGATGAAAAAGTTGGATATAATTTTAAATTAAAAAATGAAATAAAAGATATTCAACGCGGTAATTATTATTTTGATGTAAGGAACGATAGTGGCCGTTCCATTTTCAACAACCATGGTGGTTTTTCAATTAATGAATATGGAAAGTTTGAAACCAATATTACTCTTAATAAAGAACAACTTAATTCGGGTTGTTATGAAGTGAAAATATATATTCAAACAAATTATTATAAAGATACACTTAACCATTTTTTTTGTTATAACCCCGAAGAAGTTGCTTTTGCAGACAGTACAAAACCCGCCGATTTTTTTCAATTTTGGGAAGAAGCAAAACGAGAATTAGTAAACACCAATCCGTTATTTAAAATAACTAAAGTAGATAGTTTAGGAGATAAATTTGCTAATGTTTATTTGGTTCAATTTCAATCAACCGAAAACAATATTATTAAAGGTTGGTTAAGTGTGCCTAAAGAATACGGAAAATTTCCTGCCGTTTATAATTTATACGATCTTAACCAAACCGCCTACCCCGATAAACAAAGAGAAAGAATAACATTTTCTATTGATGTAAGAGGTTTAGGTATGAGTACGAATATCATGAAACTAAATCCTCAAAATTATTATGTATTGAATGCCGATTATAAACGCCGTTTTATTTTAAGAGGTGTTTATATGGATTGCTTGCGAGGATTAGATTTTTTATTTAGAAGTAACGATTCTTTAAAAGTAAATACACAAAAAATTGCCGTGTTAGGTGTTGGTCAAGCAGCACCAATGGCCGTTGCAACCGCCGCTTTTGATACAAGAGTAATAGGGTTATCGCTTGAGCGACCTGTAGGTATAGACATGCCTAGTTTACTGCGAAGTTCCGAACAAAACAATGGCACATTAGTAGCAAACATTAAAAATTATTTAAGCAATCCTTACAATAAAAACAACCTTTTTCAATTTCTGCAAACATGGAGTTATTTTGACCCTATAGCATTTGCTTCTTTAATAAAATGTAAATTTTTAATGGGCGTAACACTTAGAAATAATTGCCCACCAAAATGTGTTTATCACTTTATAAACAAACTAACCATTGGCAGAAGAGATATTTATGTTTGCCCTCAATGTAATAATGAAATGAATTCTACGTTTATAGAATTACAGAAACTTTGGTTGCACGAAATTTTTTAAGCAGAAGTTTAATTACGTACCATGAAAAAGAGTTTATTAGCCGCAGCAATTATTATTGCATCTTGTATTTTTTCTATTAATGCAAAAGCAGGTTTTCCTGTAGGTGCAGGGCATTGGTTACTATCCCCCGGTTATTATTATTATACTGCTACCGGCTATTGGGATAATAATAGAGTATATAATTCTTACTCCAATAACGGGCGTTTTACATCACATTATTTAGGTTTATATGGAGTTTATGGTATTAACAGAAACTGGGAATTTGTTTTCAATGTACCTTTTGTATCTCAAACATATTCTGAAACAAATTTACTAACACAAAACTCAAGCTTGGGCGATGTTACAGCCGGCTTTTCATACTATCCGCAAATGAGAAACTTAAACACTCACTTTTCTATTACAGGTAGTATTATTATCCCTTTATATCAAAACGTTGTTTACCCAAGTGGTGTAACGGCTCCTTCTATTGGCTTTCAAAGTGTGGGTGCAGAAGTAAAAGCAAGTTTAGCAGGTAGCCCACAAAACTTTATTAAAAACTGTTATTACGATTTATCATTAGGTGCAAGACAATATTTTTCTACTTACGGACCAACTCAATTTTTCTTTGATGGAACTTTTGGTGTTGCAGTTGATGAAGATTGGAAAATTTATGGAAATCTTAGCACCGTAAGCTCTCAAAGCAATTATACCAGTACTATTACCGATGGTATTAATAGAGATTTTAGTTATTTAAGACTTACTGTTGGTGCCGGCTTTAGAGTAAACAAAACATTGCAAATTTTTGGTAATATTTTTCAAGATATTTCGGGAAGAAATATTGGTCGCGGACATGGTTTTGGTTTATTTGCCGTAATCAGATTTTAATTCTTCATTTTAAAAAATACAGCAACGCTTCCTTCATAATAAAAATGCGAAAACAATTATAATTCATAAATTGCTTTTCCATTAAACAAATTGTTATGAAGAAACTTCTTGTTTTCTTTTCTCTTATTTCATTTCAACAACTAACTGCTCAAAAAAATATTACCGGATTTACAGATAAATCTTCGGCAGAGCAAACACAACTTGAACAAAAATTCGATTCATATATTAATGCTAAAAATATTCTTTCAACCATAAAAGAATTATCAGCAAAGCCACACCACATAGGCTCTCCAGGCGGAAAAGAAGTTGCAGAAAAAATTTTAACCAAATTTAAAAGTTGGGGATGGGATGCAAAAATTGAAACATACAATGTTTTATTTCCAATACCCAAAACAAGAATATTAGAATTAACATCTCCTACCATTTACAAAGCATTATTAAAAGAACCTGCTTTAAAAGAAGATGCCACAAGTGGGCAAGAAGGACAATTACCAACATATAATGCATGGAGTGCAGACGGAGATGTAACTGGAGATTTGGTTTTTGTGAACTATGGCCTACCAAGCGATTATGATGAATTAGAAAAAATAGGTGTAAGCGTAAAAGGAAAAATTGTAATTGCAAAATACGGAAGAAGCTGGCGTGGCATAAAACCTAAAGTAGCTTACGAACACGGAGCTATTGGCTGTATTATATACAGTGATCCTAAAGATGATGGCTATTATCAAGGAGATGTATATCCTAAAGGATCTTTTAAAAACGAATATGGTGTACAACGTGGAAGTGTAATGGATATGGTAATTTATCCCGGAGACCCATTAACTCCCGGAATTGGTGCAACAGAAAATGCCAAACGTTTAGACAGAAGCGAAGCACCAACCATTTTAAAAATTCCTGTATTACCCATTAGTTATCATGATGCAAAACCACTTTTAGAAGCTTTAGAAGGTGTTGTTGCACCCGATGCTTGGCATGGTGCATTGCCCATAACTTATCATATTGGTGGAAACAATACAACAAAAGTTCATTTAAAATTAGAGTTTGATTGGAGCATACGTCCTGCGTATAATGTAATTGCTAAAATGATAGGTTCACAATATCCTGATGAATGGATTATTAGAGGCAACCATCATGATGCTTGGGTTAATGGAGCTGATGATCCCATAAGCGGACAATCTGCTTTATTAGAAGAAGCAAAAGCAATTGGAGAATTAATAAAAACAGGATGGAGACCTAAACGCACCTTAGTTTATTGTGCATGGGATGGTGAAGAACCCGGTTTATTAGGAAGCACAGAATGGGCAGAAGACCACATGAAAGAATTACAACAAAAAGCAGTAGTTTATATTAATTCCGATGAATATAGCCGAGGTTTTTTTGGTGCATCAGGTTCGCATGCTTTAGAAAATTTAATATATGAAATTGCCAAAGATGTTAAAGATCCACAAACAGGTGTAAGTATTTATGAAAGAAGTAAAGCTGCAGAAATAGCAAGAGCTTCCTCTACAATAGCAAAGAAAAATGCAATAAACAAAAAAGGATTAAGCATTGGTGCAATGGGCTCTGGCTCAGATTATTCTTCTTTTTTACAACATAATGGCATACCAAGTTTAGATTTAGGTTTTGGAGGAGAAGGCAATGGAGGAGAATATCATTCTATTTATGATTCGTATGACAATTTTATACGATTTAAAGACCCCGATGGAACATACGGAGTTGCATTATCAAAAGTTGGAGGTCGCACGGTATTAAGAATGGCAAATGCAGATGTATTACCTTTTGATTTTAGAAGCTTATACAAAACCATTAATGGTTATGTAAATGAATTAATAGAATTAACAAATCAAATGAGAGAATCAACCGCAGTTGAAAATGAAATAATAAAATCAAAAGCATATCAATTAGCCAGTGATACTAAGAAAGTTTTTAATGCTCCCACCATTAAAGATGAAGTTCCGTATTTAGATTTTTCACCCTTACAAAATGCAATGGCTGCATTAGAAAAAAGCACCAATCAACTCAACCAAATTTGGAATAAAAAATTAAATATTTCAAATATTGAAAATTTTAATACAGCATTATACCAAGCAGAACAACAACTATTATTAGCAAATGGTTTACCCAGAAGAAGTTGGTATAAACACTCTATTTATGCCCCAGGTTTTTATACCGGCTATGGCGTAAAAACCATGCCCGGCGTGCGTGAAGCAATAGAGCAACGTAATTTTAAAGAAGCTCAAGAGCAAATACAAATAACTGCAGAAGCCATTAATAAGTTTAGCAAATACCTTAGTAATATTAATTAGAAAGCAGTTTACTCTTTTGATTTTTGCTATATATTTCAACTAAAAGTTGTTCAATACAAACATTATAAACTTATGGTTATTTAACGCCAAAAATTTGCACATGAAAGTTTCTCATTTGTAAATTAATAGGAACAGAATCTGTATAAAAAGCTACACTAAATACAAGATTTTTTATTTTTTTATAATCATCTAATGTAAACATATCATTGGTGCTTACTTGGTTCCATGCACGCATTACAAAATCGCCTTTACTTAATGTAGCAATATCTCTTTTGCTCCAATATAAATAATTGCGTGTTTTTATTTCATCATCTATCAAAGCAAATCTAAACGTTGGGTGTAAGTCTTCTTCTTTTGATGGAAGGTTTACTTCGGCTGTTGCTTCAACATACAAATATTTATATTCTTTTGGTACTTTATAATCACTCATTAACATAGTATCAGATGAATATGTAAAATATTTTTTTGTAGCCGTATCTGCATAATCAACCAACAATTTTTTATTGCCTATGGCGGTAGCTAATGATGCAGGAAAAATTTTATTATTATCGCACGCATAAGAGTTGATAGTAATAAAGTTGGTGCGTAATTTTTCAATAAATGTTTTAACAGAATCATTCTTAATTTTTTGCAGAAATAAATCGGGCAAAATTTTGTACAACTGTCCATCAGAAATAAAATAATCTTTATATATATAATCATTTATTTCTCTTCCCCATTGCATAAATGCCATAGATTGTGTATTGCGAAATGCAGTAGCAGTATCCATTACACCACCCAACCATGATACTTCTTGCGGATGATAAGGCAGTTGTTTATAATTATTAAGAATTAATGATGAAAATGTAGGTGCAATATTTAAATGAGAATTGACCGATAAAAATTTTTTCGGTGCTTTTAACATAGGCGAATAAATAATTAACGGTACATGATAATCATCTATTTGCCCTGTTATAGGAAATGAACCAATGTGATGATCGCCGGTAATAATAAAAATAGTGTTTTTATACTCGGGGCGTTTAGCATATTCTTTAAAAAATTTCTTCATACAATCATCACTAAACATATACGTAACTAAAACAGTTTTTGTTTCTTTTAAAGTTTTTTTTATGGCCGGGGTGACGTTTAATTTTTTTAATTTTTCATCAAACAGTTTTTCATACAAAGGTTTTTGTTCAAATAAATAAGGCATATGTGTAGTAGCCGTATGGTATATATTAAAGTATGGTTGTTTGGGTATAGAATCCATTACTTCAAAACTTCTGGCAAACAATGCATCATCGGGGTAGCCCATACTCCACCCTTCACTGCCAATACCCATTTCTTTATATTTTGATGGATATTGGTTTAAAATAAAATCAGTACCCTGTGCACGTATGTATCCACCCATATTATCAAAATCGGTATTAAAGCCAACCATAAAATTGGTTGTGTAACCATTGGCTCTTAGAATTTTTATGAGTGATAAATGTTCGGGCATTTCATTCATTATAGAAAATCCTTTTTTGCCATAAGGTAAAGAGCCGGTTAAAGAAGGGTGTGCAGCAAATGTTCCGGGAGCCGTACTTAAAAAATTATCCCATACCAAACTATGTTTTGAAAGAGAATCTAAGAATGGTGTAAAGCTGGTGGCATAAGCATTTTCTCCACTAAAATCTCTTGATAAACCTTCAGAAACAATTAATACTATATTAGGTGGGGTTGTAGGATTTAAATTGAAAAAACTTCCCAATACATCTTTTTCTTCCACTTTATGTAACAAAGGATATTCTTTACTTGTATATTGAAAGGGATGATTTTGTTGATAAAAATCAATAGCATCTTGTAATTCTTTTGTTGTTAATTTATCGGCATTATACTTATCTTTTGTTAAAAAATAATTATAGCTATCCATTACCCAATAACTAAATTTATTACAAGTTAAATAATAACCAGATGTTTGTGAAAACCAATCTGCCAAAGGGTTTGCAAACTTTACAAAACAAACAGATAATAACATAAATACAGCAAATGTTTTTGTTAATGCATTGCCGTAAATCTTCTTTTTTAATGCGGTATAATAAAAAATAAAGTAAAAAGAAATATAAAGAATAAATGGAATATATAGTTTAAACCCACTTGTCATCATTTGTTTGGCAGTAAGCCAAGAGTCTTTTGTGCTTCGAGTAAAAAATTCGTGATCAAATGGAACATTACGTTCTGAAAAAACAATTAATAAACTTAAGTATAATACAATACCAATAATATTTAAAGTATGAAAAAGAATAATGCCCGTTTTTTTATTTATAAGTGATAAAAGCAAAATCGGTAAAAAGGCAATGGTTGTAAAAATTAAACTAAACCAAACATCGTATAACAAACCATTCAACTCAAATAAAAAAGGATGATTAACAAATAAATGAGCTGCTATAAAAAAGTACTCATAAATTCTAATTAAGCAAATAGTAACAATAAATGCAGAAACAATTTTTATGTATTGTTTAAAAAAACTACTAAAGTTAAACCTCATTTTAAAATATGGTTAAGTGTCAAAATTAATTTTTTATTACTTTTTTTAACGCATTTTATTTTAGTTAAGTATTTTAATTCAAATTCTGCATAATCTTTGCAATTGATATACCTGCATGAGTATTCATTCAACACAAATATTTCAAACTAACAAACCTACACGTTGGCAACGTTATAAATGGACATTACGCATACTAAGTTTATTTGCCGTTATTGCTATTATATTTTTAATCATAGCAGTAAAAAATCAGGCAAATACAAAAAATTATGGAGATATACCTGTTGAAGATAGGGCCATAAAAAAAGTTTTAACATCGGGTGTACCATCATATAGAGAAAGTAATATTGGTAAGCAATACAGAGGTATTAGAAAATTTATTCAAAACAAATGGGCTAAAGGACAAGGATGCGGACAAAATGAAAAATTAGATTTATCTAACTCACCCTATTTTAGCGATAGCCTTGGCATACGTGCCGCATTCTATGTAGCATGGGATCCTCAATCACTTTTTTCACTTCATAGAAATATTTCAAAACTAAATTTAGTTTTACCGGAATGGTTATTTATTAATCCGTATGCAGATACACTTTATACAAAGTTTGATGAAAATGATAAAGCATACAAATTCATAAATGCATCAGGCGTAAAAATTATGCCTATGCTTTCTAACTTCAACGAATTTACAAAAGGCTTTAACGGTACTGCTTTACACAGGATAATGACAAATGAAAAAAAATCTACTCGTTTAATTAACGATGTAGTAAAAGTTTTAAAGCAATACAATTTTGCAGGATTAAATGTTGATTTTGAAGAATTAGAAGAAACAAAAAATGAAACACTTGCACAATTTCAAAAAAAATTATATAATACATTACATGCAGAAGGATTATTAGTTACACAAAATGTTTCTCCCTTTAATGAAGATTATGATTATGCGGAATTAAACAAATACAATGATTATCTTTTTTTAATGGCTTATGATGAGCATACCGAAACATCAAAACCCGGCCCTATTAGTAGCCAAAAATGGATAGAAGCCGCCATTGATAATATGGCTAAACATGTCTCCGCAAAAAAAATTGTTTTAAATCTTGCCGCTTTTGGATACGATTGGAATTTATCTAACCATAAAAAAAATACAACAGTAACCTATCAAGAAGCATTGGTTACTGCAAGAGAAAGTGATGCCGTTGTAGAATTTGATAATGATACCTATAACCTTTACTACAAATATTATGACGGAAATGATAATGAACATGAAGTACACTTTACCGATGCCGCTACCAACTTTAATACACTTCGTTTTGCAACAGAATATCAATTAGCAGGAACTGCTATT
The DNA here is from genome assembly GCA_018267705.1 of Bacteroidota bacterium. GTDB lineage: Bacteria > Bacteroidota > Bacteroidia > Chitinophagales > Chitinophagaceae > CW01. The sequence continues at coordinate 268,833 of JAFDXX010000007.1, forward strand.
TGGCGTTTGGGAAGTGAAGATAGCAGAGTATGGACGTTTTATGATAAGCCAATGACAAGAGAAGCATTGAAAACATTCAACTTTAAAGATCTTACCGATGTAGATGGAAGTGAAGATGTAGATTATGTAGGTGAAGGAGAAATTATTGAAATGATTTCAACACCATCTGATGGACATATTACACCAGAAATAGATACTACAGGAATGTTAATTAGTGAAGAAAAATACGATAAACTTCCTTCAACCTATGTTGTAAAAAAATGGGGAAAAACAACCGAAAAAAAATTAGTACTAACTTTTGATGATGGTCCAGATCCACATTATACAAAACAAATTTTAGATACTCTTTCAAAATATCATGTACCAGCCGCTTTCTTTTTAGTTGGCTTTCAAGCAGAAAATAATATTCCTTTAGTAAAAAGAATTTATAGAGAAGGTCATGAAATAGGTAACCACACATTCTCTCATCCCAACATGGCAGAAGTAGGAAAACAACGTGCCTTTTTTGAAATGGATGCAACAAGACTTTTAATAGAATGCATTACAGGCCATAGCACCTATTTATTTAGAGCCCCCTTTAATGCCGATAGCGATCCCGAAGCAAGAGAAGAAATGGTGCCCATTGCACTAAGCAGACAACGTAAATACATTACTGTAGGAGAAAGTATTGACCCTAATGATTGGGAAAAAGAATATCAACCAAACATGAATGGAGATACCATTCTTAACCGTGCAATAAGTGCCTTTAATAAAAGAGTAAATGATGATGGCCAAGATGAAGAAACACATATTATATTATTACACGATGCAGGTGGAGACCGCAGTGCAACCGTAGAAGCCACCGGTAAAATAATTCGTTACTTTCAGGCTAAAGGCTACAAGTTTGTGTCCATTGCAGATTTGTTAAACAAAAAACGCGAAGATTTAATGCCATCTGTAAAAACAAGTAGCGGCTATACATTATTTCAATTTAATGTGTTTATAGTAGAAACAGGCTATTGGTTAGGGCAAATATTTTACTCGCTGTTTTTAACCTTTTTAATTGTTAGTTCAATACGCTTAATAACCTTAGCCATATTAGCTATACTAGAAAAAAGAAAAGAAAAAAAATTAAATATATTATTTCTTTCAAACAAGCCAACTAACTTTCCTTTAGTTTCTATAATTGTACCGGCTTACAACGAAGAAGTAAATGCAATAAGCTCCTTAACCAATTTATTAAAATGCAATTATGCCAACTTTAATATTGTATTTGTAGATGATGGAAGTAGCGATAATACTTATAAAGTTGTACAACAAGCTTTTGAAAACAATAACTTAGTTACTGTATTAACTAAGCCCAATGGTGGCAAAGCTTCTGCTTTAAATTACGGCATTGCTCACACTAATGCAGAATATGTAATTTGTATTGATGCCGATACTAAGTTAGCAACAGATGCTATTAGTATGCTAATGCGTAATTTTCTTTTACCCGGCAATGAAAACATTGGTGCAATAGCCGGTTTAGTACGTGTAGGAAATGAATTAAATGTATTAACCAAATGGCAAAGTATTGAATATATAACAAGTCAAAATTTTGATAGAAAAGCTTTTGCTTATGTAAATGCCATAACCGTTATACCCGGAGCAATTGGTGCATTTAAAAAACAAGCAATTATAGATGCAGGAAGGTTTACAAGTGATACCTTGGCAGAAGATTGCGATATAACCATTCGTATTTTAAAAGCCGGATATATTATTGCCAATGAAACAAAAGCAATTGCATTTACCGAAGCACCCGAAACTTTAAAACAATTTTATAAACAACGCTTTCGTTGGATATTTGGTGTATTACAAACTTTTTGGAAACATAAAGATGCCTTATTTGTTAACCGATACAAAGCACTAGCTTGGGTTGCTTTACCCGATATTTTATTGTTCAAATACATCATCCCTATTTTTACCCCCTTAGGAGATTTATTAATGATAATTGGATTGCTTACAGAAAACCGTTCAAAAATTTTAACTTACTATCTTATTTTTTTAATAGTAGATGCATTAATTGCAGGGCTTGCTTTCTTCTTTGAAAAAGAAAAACCTTGGAAACTAATTTGGCTCATTCCACAACGTTTAATTTATCGTTGGTTAATGCTCATCGTTTTATTTAAAGCTGTTCGCAGAGCAATTAAAGGAGAATTACAACATTGGGGGGTTTTAAAAAGAACAGGTAATGTAAAAGATATTGCTACTACATCAACAAATTAGAATAGATAACAAAATTTAAAGCAGTTTATTTCTTTTCAATTTCCTTTACTTTGCAACACAAATTTTTACAATATGGCATTGAAAGATATTCAAGTACTCAACGAAAAAGAAACACGTGCAGGTTTTGGTGAAGGTGTATATGAAATTGGCAAAGCAAACGATAAAGTAGTAGTACTTACTGCTGATCTTGCAGGCTCTATGAAAATTGCCCCGTTTATTAAAGAATTTCCTGAACGTTACGTGCAATGCGGTATTGCAGAAGCCAATATGATTGGTATTGCAGCAGGTTTAACCATTGGAGGCAAAATTCCTTATACAACCACTTTTGCAAATTTTAGTACAGGAAGAGTATATGATCAAATTAGGCAAAGCGTAGCTTATAGCGGGAAAAATGTAAAAATTTGTGCAAGCCATGCAGGATTAACTTTAGGTGAAGATGGAGCAACACACCAAATTTTAGAAGATATTGGTTTAATGAAAATGTTACCCGGAATGACGGTTATTGTGCCTTGCGATTTTAATCAAACCAAAGCAGCAACAAAAGCCATAGCATCTTATCAAGGTCCGGTTTATTTACGCTTTGGCAGACCCAAATGGCCAAATTTTACAAAAGAAGATGGCAGCGATTTTGTAATTGGAAAAGCACAACAGTTAAGCGAGGGAACAGATGTTTCAATTTTTGCTTGCGGCCACATGGTATGGAAAGCTATTGAAGCAGGAAGAATTTTAGAAGAAAAAGGAGTAAGTGTAGAAGTAATAAACATTCATACCATAAAACCTATTGATGAAGAAGCTATTATACAATCAATTACCAAAACAAAATGTGCCGTTACTGTTGAAGAACATAATATTATTGGCGGTTTAGGAGATAGTGTTGCACAAGTTGCTGCCAAACATTTACCCATACCAATTGAATATGTTGGCACAAAAGATACTTTTGGCGAAAGTGGAACACCCACACAACTACTAACAAAATACGGATTAGATTCAATAAATATTGTTGAAGCAGCCAACAAGGTAATGGGAAGAAAATAAAACAACCTTATAATTCAAGATAAATATAAAAACGCTATTGAATGTTCAATAGCGTTTTTATTTAATATTTTATGATGAATTATCTATTCTTAAGCAAATTATTTACTTAAGTGCATACTCCTTTCTTTATATAAATTTCTAAAATAAGGATCTCGTAAATCTTTAATAAAACGAATAGCTTCTCCCGTGCTTTTCATTTCAGGGCCTAATTCTTTATTCACTCCCGGAAATTTATTAAAACTAAAAACCGGTTCTTTTATAGCATAACCGTCTAACTTTTTTTCTAACACAAAATCAGTAAGCTTATTGGCTTGCAACATTACTTTGGTTGCAATATTCAAATATGGAATTTGATATGCTTTAGCAATAAAAGGTGTTGTACGACTTGCACGTGGGTTTGCTTCAATTACATACACTTTACCATCTTTAATAGCAAATTGTATATTAATTAAACCTTTAATATTTAATGCACGAGCAATTTTTTCACTATAAAATTCCATTGTTTCAACAACCAATGGCGTTAGGTTAAATGCAGGTAATACTGCATTACTATCTCCACTGTGTATGCCTGCAGGTTCTATATGTTCCATTACGCCCATTACATGAAAGTTTTCTCCATCAAAAATGGCATCTACTTCTGCTTCTTGGCAACGGTCTAAAAAATGATCAATTAAAATTTTATTTCCGGGAATATGTTTTAATAAACTAACTACTGCTTTTTCAACTTCATCATCATTAATTACAATACGCATTCTTTGCCCACCTAATACATAACTTGGTCTAACTAAAACAGGATAACCCACTTTATTAGCAACCTCAATAGCTTCATCGGCTGTATAAGCTGTTCCATATTCGGGATAAGGAATATTTAGTTCTTTCAATAAATCACTAAAGCGGCCACGATCTTCGGCAATATCCATACTGTCGAAAGATGTTCCAATAATTTTTATTCCTTTTTCGTGTAGGCGTTTTGCTAATTTTAAAGCTGTTTGTCCGCCCAACTGCACAATAACACCTTCGGGTTTTTCTAACTCTACAATTTCCCATAAATGCTCCCAATATACCGGTTCAAAATATAGCTTATCGGCCATATCAAAATCAGTTGAAACCGTTTCGGGATTACAGTTTACCATAATGGCTTCATATCCACATTCTTTAATGGCTAATAAACCATGCACACAACAATAATCAAACTCAATACCTTGCCCAATTCTGTTGGGGCCGCTACCTAAAACAATTATTTTTTTCTTAGAAGAAGGAATAGATTCGTTGGAAGAAAGTATTTTGCTCATTTTTTACAAATTGTGCAAATGTAAGACTGTAGTTGTTTTGTTGAAGTTATTTTTTGTGTATAAAACAATATATGGTCATTATTACAACAACCTTATCAAAAAAATAAATGAAGTGGTTATATTATTTTAACACGCCCAGCTCTTTACCAACTTTTGTAAAGGCTGCAATGGCTTTATCTAAATGTTGTTGTGTATGTGCTGCACTTAATTGTACACGAATACGTGCCAAACCTTTTGCTACAACAGGATAAAAGAAACCTATAACATATACCCCTTCACTTAATAATTTAGCTGCAAAGTTTTGTGCTACTACTGCATCATATAACATTATAGGAACAATAGGATGATCGCCGGGTTTTATATCAAACCCTGCTTCTGTCATTTTTGTTCTAAAATATTTTGTGTTGTATTCTAATTTATCTCTTAACTCTGTGGTAGATGAAAGCATATCTAATACTGCAATGCTTGCTCCTACAATGCTTGGTGCCACTGTGTTTGAAAAAAGATAAGGGCGAGAACGCTGACGTAATAATTCTATAATTTCTTTTTTCCCAGAAGTAAATCCACCACTTGCACCACCTAATGCTTTGCCCAATGTGCCGGTAATAATATCTATTCTTCCCATTACATTTCTATACTCGTGCGTGCCTCTTCCTGTCTTTCCTAAAAATCCGGAAGAATGGCATTCATCAATCATTACAATAGCATCATACATATCAGCTAAATCACAAATATTATCTAATTGTGCAATAGTTCCATCCATACTAAAGCTACCATCTGTTACAATAATTCTGCTGCGTAAGTTTTGTGTTTCTTTTAATTTTTCTTCTAAGTCATTCATATTGTTGTGCTCATACCTATAACGCTGAGCTTTACATAAACGAACACCATCAATAATACTTGCATGGTTTAATGCATCGCTAATTATAGCATCTTGTTCATTAAATAAAGGTTCAAATACACCACCATTAGCATCAAAAGCTGCAGCATATAAAATGGTATCTTCTGTACCTAAAAATTGTGCAATTTTTTGTTCTAATTCTTTATGAATATCTTGTGTACCGCAAATAAAACGTACACTGCTCATGCCATAACCATGTGTATCTATTGCTTTATGTGCGGCTTCAATAACTTTTGGATGAGACGATAATCCGAGATAATTATTAGCACAAAAATTTAAAACTTTTTTTTCGCCAACTGTAATTTCCGGGCCTTGTTCACTTGTAATAATTCTTTCTTTTTTGAATAATCCTGCTGATTCAATTTCAGACAGTTCATGTTGTATTCGGGTAACAAATTTTAAATTCATATAAGATGTTTTTAAAATAAATTATATTAAATAAATATTAATTGTTCAATGTTGAAAATTTTCTGCGGGAATTAAAAAGTTTTCTTGTGTTTAGATAAACAAATACAACCAAGTTGTTCATAAAAAATATTTAATAATCAATTATTTGCTCTTGAATAGTTTCAGGAATTTCTCGCCATTCATATTGTTGATTACGCAGTTGTGGTTCAAAGCCTGCTTCTTTAATAGCTTGTTGTATTGATTTGTAGGTAAACCTATGCGGGGCACCGGCAGCACTTACAACATTTTCTTCTATCATAATACTTCCAAAATCATTTGCTCCGGCTTGTAAACAAATTTGTGCTGTTTGTTTACCTACCGTTAACCAACTTGCTTGAATGTTTTTAACATTAGGAAGCATTATTCTGCTTATAGCAATCATTCTTATATATTCATCGGGTGTTGTTAAATTATGTACTCCTCTAATTTTTGTAAGCAAGGTATCAACATCTTGAAACGTCCACGGAATAAAGGCAAGGAAACCTTTTGCTGTTGCTGGTTTCATAGCTTGTACTTCTCGTATTTTTGTTAAATGTATAAAGCGTTCTTCAATAGTTTCAACATGGCCAAACATCATAGTTGCAGATGTAGTAATATTTAATTTATGAGCTTCGTGCATAATTGCCAACCATTCATCTGCACCACATTTTCCTTTGCTTATTAATCTTCTAACTCTATCTACTAAAATTTCTGCACCGGCACCGGGTAAAGAATCCATGCCTGCTTCTTTCAATGCAGTTAATACTTCTTTATGTGTGCTTTTTTCTAATTTGGTAATGTGGGCTACTTCGGGCGGACCTAATGCATGTAATTTTATTGTAGGAAATTCTTGTTTTATTTGTTTAAAAGTATTGGTATAAAAATCTAATCCCAATTCAGGGTGATGGCCACCTTGTAGTAATAACTGGTCTCCTCCGTATTTAATGGTTTCTGAAATTTTTTTTCGGTAAGTATTCATATCTGTAATGTATGCTTCTGCATGCCCCGGTATTCTATAAAAATTACAGAACTTACAGTTGGCAATACAAACATTGGTGGTATTTACGTTTCTATCAATTTGCCAAGTTACTTTTCCGTGTGGTACTTGTTTTTTTCTTAATTCATCTGCCACAAACATTAATTCGGAAAGAGGTGCATGGTTAAATAAAAACATGCCTTCTTCAATACTTAAAAATTCAAATTGTAAGGCTTTTTGGTATAAATCGTTCAACTGCATATATCTCAATATTTAAAAGAGTGGCAAAGGTAAGGATGTAAGTTTTTGTAGAGGCGTTATGCTTTACCATTCATATAACATAAACAGCGAATAAATGAAGATTGTTGTCAATACTGTTAAGATTGCCGTAAATTGAATTTATAAACAACGCTATATAAAACCCAATCTTTGTTTTTATTGTGTTTTATATTAAACCATTACCTGCAGATGAAAAAGAAAATTGTAACCCTTTTATTATTCTGTACTACGTTTCATTTTCTTTTTTCGCAAGAAGAATTTGTATTACCACAAGCAAAGCATATAACAAGTTTTCCCTTTGTATTGCTTAATGGCGGTATTATTATAATAAAAGCAAAAATTGATGCTATTCCCGATTCGTTAAATTTTGTGTTAGATACAGGCAGTGGAGGTATTTCATTAGACTCTTCAACAACTGCAGAATTTAAAATACCTACAAAACATTCAGACAGAACCATAAGAGGTATTGCGGGTTTAAAACAAGTAGATTTTGCCTATCAACATTCTTTAAAACTTCCCGGATTAACTATTGATAATTTAGATTTTCATATTAATGATTATGAATTACTTACCAGCGTTTATGGTATAAAAATTGACGGCATTATTGGTTTTTCTTTTATAAGAAAATATGTTGTATATATTGATTACGATAATTACAAAATTGAAGTATACAATCCCGGCTCTATTAAATATCCAAGAGGCGGTTACCTTATGTCTCCACAGTTTTCTACATTACCCATGCAAAATTTTATTGTAAAAGATGAAATACCTGTTTTAACTAAATTAATTTTTGATACCGGTGCCGGACTCTGTGCTTTATTTTCTCAAGATTTTATAACCGATAATGCATTAATAAGTAAAAAAAGAAAATTATACCCAACACAAGCCGAAGGTTTAGGTGGAAAAAAATTAATGAACACAACTGTTATAAAAGAAGTGGTTATTGGCCCATATAAATTTAAAAAAGTACCCGTTTATATTTTTTCAGATGAATATAATGTAACCAATTATCCATTTCTTGGTGGCTTAATTGGGAACGATTTACTAAGAAGATTTAATGTTATTTTAAACTATCCCGAACAAAAAATTTATTTAAAACCCAACAGTCATTTTGCCGATGCTTTTGATTATTCTTATACAGGATTAGGAATTTATTTAATAAATGATGTTGTAACCGTTATAGATATTATACCCGGATCTCCGGGAGATAAAGCAGGATTTAAAAAAAATGATATTATTTTTTCTATTGATAATAAAATAAGCAAAAACATTCAAGCATTTAAAACAACTATACAAAATGTAGGCAAAAAAACAAAAGTGGTAGTATTAAGAAACGGAAAGCCAATATCACTAATACTACAAACACAAAATATTCTTAAATAAAATGTTTTCGCTTATTCTTCCAAAACAATAAACCTTTTGTTGCTATTTTGCACTCTTTATTTTATTATTTATGATTGAATACAATCGATTTGTTTTGGAAAATGGATTACGTGTTTTAGTACATGAAGATAATAGCACACCAATAGCTGTTGTAAATGTAATGTACAATGTAGGAGCAAGAGATGAAATGCCCAACAAAACAGGATTTGCCCATTTGTTTGAACATTTAATGTTTGGCGGAAGTATTAATATACCCGAATATGATGAACCACTGCAACGTGCCGGCGGAGATAATAATGCATACACCACAAATGATATTACCAATTATTATTGCACACTTCCGGCAGAAAATATTGAAACCGCTTTTTGGTTAGAAAGCGATAGAATGTTAAGCCTTGCCTTTAACGAAAAAAGTTTAGATGTACAACGCAAAGTAGTATGTGAAGAATTTAAAGAACATTACATTAACAAACCTTACGGAGATGTTTGGCATAAAATGAGAGCATTAGCTTATAAAGTTCATCCATATAAATGGATGACTATTGGAAAAGAATTAAGCCACATAGAAAACGCAACTATTGAAGAAGTAAAAGCATTCTTTACAAAACATTATTCTCCTATAAATGCCGTATTGGTTGTTGCAGGAAAAGTAAAAACAGAGGATATAAAAAATTTAGCAGAAAAATGGTTTGGCTCTATTCCATCAGGTATTAAATATAATCGTAATATACCAAAAGAACCCCAACAAACCGAAGCAAGATTTTTAGAAATAAAAGCCGATGTGCCTTTAGATGCTTTAATAAAAACCTGGCATATAGAAGCAAGGTTGCAAAAGGGATATTATGTTGCCGATATTATTACAGAAATTTTAGGCGGCGGCGGTTCATCGCGTTTATATCAATCTTTAGTAAAAGAACAAAAAATATTTTCTAATATAGATTGTTACCATTTCGGAACTATTGAAGAAGGTTTATTAACCATTGAAGGTAAATTGGTAAAAGGTATTAAAATGGAAGATGCTGAAAATGCCGTAAACAAAGAATTACAAAAATTTATTGATACACCCGCAACCGAAACAGAACTTACAAAAGCAAAAAATAAAACAGAAAGCGTAATTGCATTTGAAGATATGAGTATTATGAGCAGAGCCGGAAGTTTAGCTCTGTATGAATTATTGGGCGATGCCAACTTAATAAACACAGAACTAAGTAAATACAACAGCATAACATTAGAAGATGTAAAAGAATACAGTAAAAAAATATTTAATCCAACAAACAGCAACACCATTCACTATTACAGCAACCACTAAAAATAATTTCAAATAAAATGTTGAACAGAAAAGAAGCTCCATCCATAGTTGATACCGTTAATTTAAACTTGCAACTAAAACCCACAGAAAAATTTACTTTAGATAACGGTGTTGAAGTATATGCCGTAAATGCCGGTGCACAGGAAGTAATAATGGTAGAACTGGTATTCTTTGCAGGCAACAGTTATGAAGAAAAAAATATTGTAGCAGGCACTACTAATTTTTTATTAAAAAACGGAACAAAAAATAAAACAGCTTTCGCCATTAACGAACATTTTGAATTATACGGATCTTATTTAAACAGAAATTGTTATAACGAAACCGCAACACTTTCATTACACACACTAACCAAACACTTGCACAATGTGTTACCCGCAATGGCAGAATTATTAATGGAAAGTATTTTTCCTGAAGAAGAATTATTAATTTATAAACAAAACCAAAAACAACGCTTAGCCATTAATTTAAAAAAATGCGATTTTATCGCCAATCGTTTAATTGATGAATATTTATTCGGCATTCAACACCCATACGGTAAATACACATCAACTATTGATTTTGATAATATTGAACGAGAAGAGCTAATTTCTTTCTATGAAAAATTTTATAAAGAAGGCAACTGTATTTTGTTTGTTGCCGGAAAATTGCCCAACAATATTCAACAACAATTAAATAATATTTTCGGAAAACTCCCTTTCAATAAAAAACAAATACAACAACCCGAACATACCATACAATCATCTATTGAAAAAAAATTTAATATCATAAACGATGCAAATGGTGTGCAAGGCTCAATAAGAATAGCCAGGCCATTTCCTAACAGGCATCATCCGGATTTTATGAAGGCACAAGTACTAAATAATATTTTTGGTGGTTTTTTTGGATCGAGATTAATGGCAAATATTAGAGAAGATAAAGGATACACTTACGGCATACACTCATACTTACAAAGTCATTTACAACAAAGTGCATGGATGATTAGTACAGAAGCCGGAAGAGATGTATGCAAAGCAACTATTGATGAAGTGTATAAAGAAATGAATTTATTAAAAGATGAATTGATTGATGATGAAGAATTAAACTTAGTTAGAAATTATATGATTGGCGGATTACTTGGTGATTTAGATGGCCCTTTCCAAATTATTGCCCGATGGAAAACTTATGTTTTAAATAATTTAACAGAAGCGTATTTTTATGATAGCATCAATACTATTAAAACCGTTAGTGCAGAAGAATTGCAGGCATTAGCCAAAAAATATTTGAATGCAGATGAGTTTTACGAATTAACCGTTGTTTAATGTGTACCACTTTTTTTATTGATAAAAAAGTACAGCAAAAAAGTAAGATAAATTGATTTTGTATGATACAATTTTTAAGTAAAACATTAATAACCTCTGTTGCTGTTTTAATTGCTTATTTCTTATTAAAAAACAACGGCGTGTATATTGATGGAACTGTTACTGCAATTATTGTTGCAGTTGTATTGGGTTTATTAAACAGTTTTGTAAAACCCATTTTAATTGTATTAACCATTCCTATTTCAATACTTACTTTAGGATTATTTCTGTTAGTGATTAATATCATCATCATTAAATTAGCTTCTGAAATTGTACCCGGTTTTAAAGTACATGGTTGGTTAACTGCACTGTTGTTCAGCTTTATTGTTTCTTTTGTAAGTTCTGTTATTCAGAATTTAATTAAGAGTAGTAAAGATGTTAACTAAACAAATACTCTACATCTTCTTTGCTTAATGATTTTACAAAACCTTCATCATCTGTAATTAAATCTTTGGCTAAAGCTCGTTTACGTTCTTGCAGCTTTAAAATTTTATCTTCAACGGTATCTGTGCAAATCATTCTATATGCAAAAATATTTTTAGTTTGCCCAATACGGTGTGTTCTATCAATAGCTTGTTGCTCTACTGCAGGGTTCCACCAAGGGTCAACAATATACACATAATCTGCAGCCGTTAAATTCAAACCAACGCCTCCTGCTTTTAATGAAATTAAAAATACTCTGCAAGTATCATCATTTTGAAAACGTGTAATAGCTCTTTCTCTTTCTTGTGCCGTGCTGCTTCCATCAAAATATTCATACGCAACGCCTAACTCTTTCAACTTCTCTTTTATTAATGCTAACATTCCTAAAAATTGTGAGAATACTAATGCTTTATGGTTGCTTATGTTTTCTGTTATTTCTCTTCCTAATTCTTCTAACTTAACAGAAACATTCGGATATTTTTCGCCATCCTGTTCTTTCATAATTGCAGGGCTATCGCATATTTGCCTTAGTTTCATTAACCCTTGCAAAATTGTTAGTTGAGATTTTTGAATGCCTTGTTCTTGTACAACGCCCATTATTTTATCGCGATAATCATTTCGGTAAGCTTCATAAATTTTTCTTTGTTCATCAGCCATTTCGCAGAATAAAACCATCTCTTGTTTTTCGGGCAAATCTTTTGCAACTTGTTCTTTTGTTCTTCTTAAAATGAAGGGGAATAATAGTTTGCGTAAATGTTCTTTTTGTTCTTTCTCTCCAAACTTATCTATAGGTACTGCAAATTCATTCTTAAAAAATTCTACACTGCCTAACATGCCGGGATTTAAGAAATTCATTTGTGCAAAAACATCAAACGTATTGTTTTGCAACGGTGTACCGCTTAAGCATAAACGGTTTTTTGCATTTAATACACAAGCTGCTTTGGCTACTTTACTGTTAGGGTTTTTAATAGCCTGGCTTTCATCTAACACTACATAATCAAATTCAACATCAACAAATTCTTTAATATCACTTCTTAAAGTTCCGTATGTTGTAATGATAATTTCGTTTTCTTTTTTCAGAATATTTTCACGATCTCTTGCACCGCCATGATGTATATATACATTTAGTTTTGGGGTGAATTTTTTTACTTCGTTTTGCCAGTTAAACATTAGTGTTGTTGGGCAAACTACTAATGCTTTTAAGTTTTTATTTTCTTCTTTTAAATAATTCAAAAAAGCCAATGCCTGTACGGTTTTTCCCAAACCCATATCATCTGCTAAAATGCCGCCCCACTGCACTTCGCGTAAATAATTTAACCATTGAAAACCACTTTCTTGATAAGGGCGAAGTATAGGTTGTAAATGTTGCGGAAGTTCTATTTTTTTAATTCCTTCAAAGCCTTTTAAGCGTTCGTATTTTTCTTCTAACTTAATAAATAATTCTTCTTCATCACGTTGGTTATATAAATCTTCAATAACACTAAACTGAAATTTACTCAGTTTCATATTATTTACTTTTCCTTCTCCAACTTTAAATAATAAAGAGTATTTACGTATCCACTCTTCAGGTAAAATACCTAATGTTCCATCTTGCAGTTGTACAAATTGTTGTTTGTTGCTTAATGCTTTTTTTACATCGGCAACGGTTACTTTTTGTTCTCCAAATTGTATTTCAATTTTTGCATCAAACCAATCTGTATTACTACTTATAAATATTTTGGTAGAAGGCTTTGCAGTATTGAATCTGAAATTTTTTAGTGCATCGTAACCATACACATTTATATTCATTTCTTTGGCAGCATCTACAAATAAAAAGAACCAATTATTTTTTAAAACATCGGCTCCTTTTAAAGCCAGTGTACCACTTTCAAGCGGGCGAATAAAGTGCGAATGAAGGTTTTCTATTTTTTTAATAAACTCTTTTTCTGCATCAATATTTCTTTGAATAACTAATAATTTATCTGCTACCGGAATTACAATTTTTTCTTTATCAAACTGTTTTACATCATACCCTTTATAATTATATATAGGTTGAAAAATTAAATAGTCGCCCTTTTCTTTCAATAATATTTTCATTTCGGGCACAACATCTTTTACTTCTTCTTTTTTAAGGTTGCCAAAATTTACATTGTATTCTTTAGTAAGCGGAAGAATGAAGTTATGCAAATTATTTTCCCACTTATCTTCATCTACTTGTTTTTTTCCGGTTGGTAAAAATTGTTCTATTAAAAAAACATCTTCTGTTTTTTCCCAAGTATAAAATTTATTATTGTGTTGAAATAATAATGGGCTTTCGCACTCATTATCGGCAATTGAAAAAGTGCTGAAAGATGCTTTTACCTTACATTCTATTTCATATTTATTATTTGCATAATTAATATAAAATTCAGGTGTAGCAAGCTCTGTAGCAAATTCTGCTTTTTCTAAATTAGCTGTTATAAATGTTTTTTGAGGAGGTAAGCAAAAAACAAAATTGCTTTCACTTAATTCTGCAAATAATTTTTTTATTTTAGGATGAAGATATTCGTTGATTAATTTTCTTGTTTCTTCAGGAAGTTCTTCATCATGTTGTTGAATAATGTTTTCCCAAAAACCACTGAAGGGAGAATTACGATTTAAATATTTTGTTATTTCATTCGGTAATAATTTTCTTAACTGTTGTAACAGCATTTTATCATCTTCACTGTATGGTTCTGTATTAATAAATTTATTTAAATCTAATTTTTCTACTTTACCAATATATTTTTCAAAAGCATCATCAACCTCTCCTTGTATTGCTTCAAATTGTATGTACGGATATTGATTGTTATTAAAAAGAATTACCGTTCCTAATTTTAATAACGATTTTTTAGGTTCGTCAAGTAATACTTCAATTGACGGTGTTTCAGTTACAGCAGGCATTTCAGCTACTGCCGGTTTGGGCCTTAACTCAGCTGAAGTAGTAGTTGGTGCTATTCTTTTAATTGAATTATCCAGCACTCTTAAAAATGGTCTTCCTTCTTGATAGGTAAATTCAAACTTGTTAGTTAAATCATCTTCTAAACTATAACCATACATGGCTAATAATTTATTTTTTACGGCATCCCAATTTCTTATCGAATCAAAATAATTGGCACCATAACTATTTAACAGTTGTAAAAAAACAATAATTTTTTGAACACATAACGGATGTTCTGTTTCAGATTCATCATCGCAACTCGTATCAAAATTTCTTTCTTCATTTTTACTAATAATAACTTTCCACTTTTTCTGTTTATAATCTACTTCTGCAAAAACACGTTCTTCTTTTGCATCAATAATATTGGCTTTGTTGCTGCGTAAATATTCTTCTGCCTCATTAAATGCTTCGGTTGATGAAAGCAGGCGAAGCATTTTTAAATCTAACTGTTTCATTTTTACAACCGTATGTTTTTGGTTGTAACTTATTTCTTTTTCGCCCAATAAATTTTTATCTAACATTTCTTGTAACTGAAACATAGCGGCAGCTTTGTGTCTGCATATTTCAGTAAGGTTATAAGGGCAAGTGCAGCGAAGAGAAATTTTTTTATCGTCTTTAAAATTGGCAATGTAAACTTTATAGTAGGTTGAATAGTTATCGTCTTTAACACGAAAAACAATACTTCCCATTAAAATATCGTGTTCAATTAATTCTACATTTCCTATTATATGAATTTTTTTGCCACGTCTTATTACTTCTTCAACTCCGTTATTGTAAACGTATTTGATTAAATATGGTAATGCCAAACGATTTAAAATTTATTGTTATTTATTGCGAAAAGGGCAATTTGCAAAAGTAAAGGAATGAAAGCGAGAGTATGAAAATTTTTGAACTGTTTATAAAGAAATTATTGTTAATAAATTTTAATGTGTTATTAAGGCTCCGTTTTGATAAATAGGTAATACATTAGCAACATTTTTTGTTACACAATATTCTAAATCTTTCTCTAACCCATATTGTGCCAACCTGTGCCAATGTGTTGTTTTACGAATAAAATTATACTTATCATTTTCATGCGTGTTGTACATTTCTTCTGCCATTATAGAAGTATCGCAATGTATAGTGAAGTGTTTTTTTATTTCTTTAATAACAGCACCGGCAAATAAAGTGTCTTCTATATTCACTCTATCTTTCCATGCAGAGCATGCTAAAAAAATATTTTTATTTTGTTGAATTAGATAATTACATACAGCAGATAAATTAGGGAACGAACCGGTAATAACCGTAGCTGCTCCGTTATTTAAAGCCATGTGTAATAATTTTGTTCCGTTAGTAGTTGTTAGCACTAATGTTTTTCCTTCAATAAAATTTCTTGAATACTCTGCAGGAGAATTACCATGTTGTAAACCTTCAATTACTTTACCATCTCGCTCACCGGCTGTAACGCTGTTGGGAGTTGATTTTCCTATGGCAATACAGGTATCAACCGCATCTACCGGAATAATTTTGTTGGCACCATTATATAAAGCAGTTGCTATTGTTGATGTTGCTCTAAACACATCTATTACAACAACAATACTGTTGCTAACATCATAAATATCTAATAAACGTGGAGAAATAATGGTGTAGAGAAAAGGTTTGTCTGCCATGCAGCGAAGATAAGTATGTTAATTTTTTTTGCGATACTCTATTTGTACTTTTACAACACCTGCATTTATCATGTTTAATTGTTGTGCAGCTGCTTTGCTTAAATCAATAATTCGGCCGTGCACAAATGGTCCTCTATCATTTACACGCACAAGTACTGTTTTATTATTAGAAAGATTGGTTACTTTAACTATTGTACCAAATGGTAATTTTTTATGAGCTGCTGTTAATTTATTTTGATGAAAGGTTTCTCCATTAGCCGTTTTGCCGCCATCAAATTTATCTCCGTAAAAAGATGCATAGCCTATTTCAGAATATACTTTTCCTTCACCGGGTATGGAAGATGATGGAATAGATTTATGATGACAAGATGAAAGAATTAAAATAAATACAAGTAATACGAATAGATTTTTTTTCATAATGGAATAGCTTAGCTTATGCAAATGGTATTTTAACCACTTTTGCTTTTACAGGTGTGTTGCGTATATCTATAAATATTTCAGTATCGGTAGTAGCGTTTTCAATTGTAACATAACCCATGCCTATTGCTTTATTTAATGATGGGGCTTGTGTTCCACTGGTTACTTTACCAATTGTATTTCCTGTAGCATCTTTAATTAAATAATCGTGGCGTGGAATACCACGATCTATCATTTCAAAACCAATTAATTTTCTTTTTATGCCTTCTGCTTTTTGTTTTTCTATAATTGCTTTAGCAGTAAATTCTTTTGAGAATTTTGTAATCCATCCTAAGCCTGCTTCTAATGGGTTTGTGGTATCGTCAATATCATTTCCATATAAACAATAACCCATTTCCAAACGTAAAGTATCTCTTGCTGCTAAGCCAATGGGTTTAATACCAAGTTGTGCAATGGTTTCCCAAATTTTATTGGCATTATCATTTTTATCTTCAAAATAAATTTCTACGCCCCCTGCACCTGTATAACCTGTTGCACTAATTATAACATTCTCAACTCCTGCAAAATTGCCTTTTACAAAAGTGTAATATTTTAAATTCATAATATCCATTTCGGTTAATGGTTGCAATAGTTTGGTGGCATTAGGGCCTTGTATGGCAAGCAAACAAGTTTTACTGCTTATGTTATGCATTTCAACATTTTTAGTGTTGAATTGCATAATCCAATTCCAATCTTTTTCAATATTGCTTGCATTTACTACCAACATATATACTTTATTTTCTTCAATGCAATACACTAATAAATCATCTACAATTCCGCCATTATTGTTTGGCAAACAACTGTATTGTGCTTTACCGTTAGTAAGTTTTGATGCATCGTTAGTTGTAACACGCTGAATTAGATCTAATGCATTTTCTCCTTTCAAAATAAATTCGCCCATGTGGCTTACATCAAATACGCCGGCATTATTTCTTACTGTGCTGTGTTCATCATTAATACTTGTATAACTAATGGGCATATTATAGCCTGCAAAGGCAGCCATCTTAGCATTTAGGTCAATATGTTTTTGTGTAAACGGAGTAGTTAGCATGTAATTTTTTTATAATTATTTAGTATTAGAGCGAAGCAAAAATAAGCGATGCTGTTTCTTAAAAATAAAAAGCACTCAATAAAATTTTATTGAGTGCGTAAAAAACAAAATCAATATAATTAATGTAAGCTTATTACTCTCCACATTTTCCAGCCTGCATTTGTTTTATGCCAAACAATAATAAACTTACTGCCATTTGCGGGTTGATTGGATTCCGGCTCTTGGTTATTGTGAAACTTATGCAATCCTATTTCAATAGCACCAAAATTATTGATAGGATATACTTCAATGCTTCCTTTAATTAGTATGCGGGTTATCTTTCCGCATATATTTTTTTGGGTTGCTTCTAAGATGTCTTTTTTAGAGGTTGATAAACCGCCTTTATCATGATAAAACTCTATACTATCTGCATAAATTGATGCTTGCTTTTCAATATCACAATTGTTGTATGCTGTAAAGAAAATGCTATCCATTATTACAATTTCTTTGTATAATTTTTTTTCGGATGTTACATTATTTTGTTGTGCATGTGTTGAGGCTGTACATAATAAGTAAGCAAATAACAAATAAACTTTTTCCATTATTTATAATTTGAGAAAGTGTGTGTATTGTATAATGCAATTTTAAAAGGGAAGTACCTTCTATTGAGAACAACAAAAGGTACTTATATTCCCAACTTCAACTATTTATATAAACCTTGTTAATAATACGTTTGGTGCTGCTAACAAAAAATCTATACTTATTTTTTTTATTGAAAGCATTGCTGTTTGTTTAGGTTTTTGCGGCTTGGCGGGTTGATAATGATATATAGAGCTATCTGATTGATTTAATTGTTTATCAATATCATTCAACTCTTTTAATTTTTGTTCTCTTTGTTTTTGAATTTCTTCTCTCGATTTTTTAAAGTTTTCTATCGCATCATTTTCTGTATCGTTATTATTATTGTCTGTATCATCAGAAATATTATCAATACGTTTTAATTTTCCTTCGGCCGTCATTACATACCAAATATTATGATGCCAGTTTGTAATTACACCATCTTCATTATCCCAATTCCACCAATTCCAATCACTACTTCCAAAGCTCACAGATACACGATCATCCCACCCCAAGTTATCATTTAGTTTTATTTTTTTGCCTACGGGAACAGCAATGGTTATAATTACGTGTTGGTTTCTAAATTTATCTTTTCTGTTAATAGCAATTCCTTTTCCTAAGGTTAATATTGAGTCTGTTTGATTAATGGTAAAATCAATTTTAGAAGCATTATCATTAGCAATATTTCTATTTTTTCCGTTGGCTAGTTTTACAATTTTAATTGAAAAGCTATCGGTTTTAGATTTTATAATTCTTATTTTAACGTTGCGTACATAAGCGGTGTCTTCATCTAAAGAAGCAAAGGGTTGTAATCGGTACCATTCTTCATCATAATATTTTACATTATCCATTTTAACTTCTAATTGTTTTGTATTAGGAGTGGTTAATGCAATATTTTCTTCTGATGGTATATTTCTATATCTAAAATCTTTACTAAGTGAGGCTATTAAAAGAATAATACAAACCCAACCAATTGTCCATAAACTTCCAAATGCAAACCCCAATGTTTTACTGTTTCTTTTTTTGCCGGCAAGTTTTCTAATTATCCAAGTAACAATACCAATTACGGGTACCCAAACAAACAATACTAATGTACCCCATGCTAAAATTGTTTGCCATCCGTCTGCAATTATAAAACTCCATGCGGGAATTAATCCGGTTACTACTACGCCTATTGCAAATAAGGCACATACAATTGCAAACAGAATGCTTCCAAAAATAAAATAAAAGAATATTTTAAAAATTAATACTATAAAATCGCCTATACGGCTGTTATGTTTTCGTGCAACTGCAGATGCATCTGCACTAAATTGTTTTCCTCGTTCGGATGCATTTGCACTATATTGCTTTGCTTTTTGTGAAATATCTTTCCTTATGTCTGCGGCTTGTTTTGATAAATCTTCTCCCCATTTTTTTGCTCTGCCTCCAATTCCTTCTAAATCATTTTGAATTGTATTTTTTATAGAATTTAAATCAACTTTTTCTCCTTTCATTTCTAATTTATCGGCAGCAGTTTTTGCTTCGGGTAATACTAACCAAAGAACGATATAAATAAATGCAGAACCAGGACTGAATGATATTCGCATAAAATCAGGAAAATTCCAAAAATGCCATCTTCCAAAATTTAATACAAATGAAAAGAAGGGAATTAAAAATAATAATCTAGGTAACCATACACTTACATGAAAATATTGAGCTAAACCACTACACACACCCGCAATTACTTTGTCTTCAGTATCTCTAAAAAGGCGTTTACGTTGTGAGCCGATAACTTTTGTTGCAGAGCTTGGTATTACTACCCATAATATAATGTATGGTAAAAAAACGGCTCCAAAAAATATTACGGCTAAAATGCGAATAATGGTTGGATCTATTGAAAAATGATTGGCAATACCACTGCATACACCTGCTACTACTTTATTGTTTTCATCTCTATATAATCTTCTGTTGTTTTCATCAGAAAATGTTTGTTGAGATGTGTTGCTGTTAGAATTGGTTTCTGTTTGTTTTTGCTCTCCGCCCAATTGAGATTTTACATTAGCTTCTTCGTCATCAAAATCTTCCGGACGGCCAATGCTTGCAATAATAGTATTTACATCATTTTCAGTAATACAGGTGCTTCCTTTTTTAAGAGTTTCGGCAAACAATTCTGCAATGCGTCCTTCAATATCATTAATAATTTCATCTCTTCCTTCTTCATTTGCAAAAAAGTTTCTAAGGCTTTCAACATATTTTTTAAGTATATCGTAAGCGTTTTCTTCAATTGGCACCACTCTTCCTTGAAAATTTATATTAATAACTTTTTTCATAAAATTATTTTTGTTTCGGTTAAAGTTGGGGTTGGTTTTCTGTGGTATTTGAATTATTGTTATTATGTGTAATGGCATTAACAGCATCGGCAAGCTCGTTCCATGTTCTTGCTAATTCTTCATAAAATGCTAATCCGCTATCTGTCATTACAAAATATTTTCGTGGCGGGCCACTATTGCTTTCAACCCATCGGTAAGTAAGTAGTCCTGCATTTTTTAATCTGGTAAGCAAAGGATATAGGGTTCCTTCTAAAATATGCAGATTAGCCGTTTTCATTTGTTCTACAATATCACTAGGGTACACTTCACCTTTTTTGATAATGCTTAAAATGCAAAATTCAAGAACTCCTTTTCGCATTTGGCTTTGTGTGTTTTGAATATCCATTATAAAAAATTTCCGTTTAATAAATCAAGTTACCAAGTGCAGCCATTTGCGTTTATGCTAAATGTCTTCTTAAAACTCTTGCTTTGGCAGATCGTTGAATATTCCATAAATCTGCACAACTAAAAACTTTACTGTGATTTTTAATTTCAGTAGCAATTGTTTCTTTAGTTACTTCTGTTAATTCAGAAAGTTCGGTAACATTTAATTTGTTTAAAAGATTTGTGTGTTGAGTTTTCATGATTTTTTTATTTTAATGTTTTTGAATGTTTTTTACATTGACAACACAAAGATGGGTGTTTTTTAGGTACTATGCAACACACAGTACTAAGTTTATTTTAGTAATTGGTTGAAAAAAGTAGTGTACAAGATATTTAAAATCAATACCACTAAGCATTTCAGGAGATTTTCCTTTTTTAAAGAAAATTTTATAAATGGGATGAGCGGTAAAATAAGAGGATGAAAATTTGTCAATTTTCATAAGTTTTAGAATTTAAGAGAGAATTTTCAGTATAGTTTTCTTCAATTCACACAAAATTCAACTACTAAAATTTTGGATATACTAAAAATCGTTAGCCATTTTACTTTTATAAACCTTCTTTATTCTCTACTTTAATAATAATTGTATAGTTTTTATTTTTTTCCATAAAAAGATTAACTTTAAAACGTAAGAATTCTATAAATAAAAAATATGCTACTATGAGAGGAGTAAATAAAGTAATGCTAATTGGTAATTTAGGTAAAGATCCGGATGTACAATATTTAGAAGGAAATATTGCAGTTGCAAAGTTTCCGTTGGCAACTACCGAAACCTATAAAGACCGTAACGGAAAATTAATTTCACAAACAGAATGGCATACACTTGTATTATGGCGTGGCTTAGCAGAATTGGCACAAAAGTTTTTACACAAAGGAAGTTTAGTATATATTGAAGGACGTTTACGTACCAGAAGTTGGGAAGACAAAGAAGGAAATAAAAAATTTGCTACCGAAGTTGTTGGTGATAATTTAATTATGTTAGATAAAAGAGGCGATGGGCATGGACCACAAGATAATATTGAAGGATTTAACGGAGATGTTCCGCCAATAACCGATTCTGGAGAAACTCTTCCATTTTAATTGCAAGTTTTAAAATACATTTGAATTAAATAAGCATAAAAACTGCTATTGTTAACTAAATTTTTTCCAGTTGGATTATCACTCGGTATTGCTTAATGCTATTACAGCAACCATTAACCCACAGGGTACTACAATTTTGTTTGTGTTATTATTAGGTTTATTATTCCTATCGTTTGTGGTAAGCGGAGCCGAAGTAGCATTTTTCTCTCTTACCTATAAAGATATTAACTTAATAAAAACTAAACAGCAACAGCCTTATAAAAGAATTTTACGTTTGTTAGAAGAACCAAAAATTTTATTGGGCTCTTTATTAATTGCCAATAGTTTTATCAATATATCTATTATTATTATTTCTAATATATTAATAGATCAACTATTTGCTTTTACCGTTAATTTTATTTGGGTTGAATTTATAATTAAAGTAATTGCCGTAACATCCTTACTTGTTTTATTTGCAGAAGTAATGCCTAAAGTACTTGCTACACAAAACAATATTCGTTTTGCAAAAGAAATGGGGCCCTTGGTTGATTTTTTACAATATCTTTTTAAAGGAATGAGCAAAAACTTAGTAAAGTACAGCGATGTTATTGAAAGAAAATTATCAAAAAAATCGGGAAATGCTATAACGAATGAAGAACTTTATCATGCTATTGATATTACAGATAATGGCTCTAACGAAAATGAAAAAAATATTTTAAAAGGTATTTTATCTTTTGGAGATATTACTGCCAAGCAAATAATGAAAGCAAGATTAGATGTACATGGAATAGATTATACCTCAACCTACAACGAAGTATTAACACAAGTAAAAGAATTGCACTATAGTCGTATTCCTATTTACAATGAAGATTTAGATGATATTAAAGGATTATTACACACTAAAGATTTAATCCCGTTTATTAATGAAGGCAACTCATTCAATTGGCATTCACTAATTCGCCCTCCATACTTTGTTCACGAACAAAAAATGATTGAAGATTTATTAAGAGAATTTCAAAGCAAACACATTCACTTTGCCTTTGTAGTTGATGAGTTTGGCGGCACAAGTGGTATTATAACATTAGAAGATATTTTAGAAGAAGTAATTGGAGATATTAAAGATGAATTTGATGAAGATGAATTAGGCTATAAAAAAATTGACGAAAACAATTATGTATTTGAAGGAAGAACAATGATTAACGATGTGTGCAAAATAATGAGCTTAAATACAGATACATTTGATGCCGTTAAAGGTGAGAGCGATTCATTAGCCGGATTGGTTTTAGAAATTGCAGGAAAAATTCCGGAAGTAAATGAAATTATTGCTATTGGTGATTTTGAATTTACCATATTAGATGTAGAACGTACACGCATCAATAAAATTAAAGTAACTATTAAACCGCAAACAGAAGAATAGATAATGAAGAGCAAGCAAAAAGCAGAACGTAGTATACAGAATATTGAAGATAGAAGTCAACCATTTAAAAGCATATTTTTTCAAAAAAAAAATACACTTGCTTTTCTACTCTATATTCTCTTCTATCTCTCATCTACCGCCACTTTTCTTTCATGCAACAGCCCTTTTACAGCTAAACCAAAAGGATATTTTAATATTCCGTTTCCACAAAAAAAATATCAACTATTTAATAAAGAAGGTTACCCATATACTTTTGAATATCCTATATATGCCAACATAATAAAAGATTCAAGTTTTTTTGGAGAAAGCCCTGAAAACCCTTGGTGGATAAATATTGACTTTCCACAATTTAACGGAAAAATATATATTAGTTATAATATTATTGGAGGAAAAGCTACATATAAAACTAAAAACAAAGCAGGAAAATATGTAGATAGTTTTGCTGTGAATACTTTTCAACATTTGCTAAACGATTCATATCAATTAACCTACAAACACAGCAGTAACGCCACTTCTATTAATGATAGTGTTTTTACAACAATCAATAATATTCATGGTACAGCATTTAAAATTGGAGGCAATGCAGCAACAGCCAATCAATTTTTATTAACCGATTCTGTTAAACATTTTTTACGCGGTGCTTTATATTTTGATGCAACTCCAAATGAAGATTCATTAAAACCCGTAAACAAATTTTTAAAAGAAGATATGCAACATTTAATAAACACTTTTAAATGGAAGAATTAAATTTTGCCAATAGCTTTGCAATATGATTTCAATAGACAACACATTAATAAGCACAGAAGTAATTGAAGAACAATTTGTATGCGATTTAAACAAATGCAAAGGAGCTTGTTGTGAAGATGGAGATGCAGGTGCCCCTTTAACAACCGAAGAATTAGATTTAGTTTTAAAATATTACGAAACTGTTAAACCTTACATGACAGAGGAAGGCATAAAAGAAATTGAAAAACAAGGTAAATACATTTACGATAAAGAATTTGCTTGGGTAACACCAACCATTAACAACGGTATTTGTGCTTATGGCTATAAAGATAAAAACGGAGTTATACTATGTGCATTTGAACAAGCTTATAATGAAGGAAAAACAAAATGGAAAAAACCAATAAGCTGCCATTTATTTCCTATAAAAATTTCAAAAAGTAAACAAACAAAAGATTTAGAATTTATAAACTACGAGCCAAGAGAAGATTTATGTAAAGCAGCATGCAGCTTAGGTAAAAAATTAAAAATACCCGCTTATGTTTTTTTGAAAGAAGCTTTAATAAGAAAATACGGAGAAGCATTTTACGAAACTTTAGATGCAACTGCTAAGCATATAAAAGAGAATAAGTGAGTAATGAATGTAGAGTAGATAGAACATCATACTAAAATAATTTTATGAGTAACGCATCATCATTTATTGCAAAAAGCACTATCAAAGCCGCCGATTTAGATCATCGTAGAAAAATAAATTTTAATATTTCTAAATACAATGCTGCCGTGCCTTTGGGAAAACAACAATTTAACAATGGTATGCTGGCAAGAGAACGTGCAAAAAATGCAAAATGGCGTGCCATAGAAAATTTAGATAAAAATTTAGAGCAGTTTGAAAAACTAATTACAGCACGCGGAGCAAAAGTTATTTGGGCAGAAAATGCAGACCAAGCATTAGAAGCTGTTGGGAAAATATGCAAAGAAAAAAATTGCAAAACATTGGTAAAAAGCAAAAGTATGGTTACAGAAGAAATTCATTTAAACCATTACTTACAACAACAAGGCATTGAAAGTATTGAAACAGATTTAGGCGAATACATTCAACAATTAGATAATGAACCTCCTTACCATATTGTTACGCCTGCAATGCACAAAAGCAAAGAAGATATTGCTCGTTTATTTGCAGATAAATTAGGAGTACCCGGCGGATTAACTCCAGAAGAATTAACATTGGTTGCCCGTAAAACATTAAGAGAAAAATATATACAAGCAGAAGTAGGCGTAACAGGAGCTAACTTTATTTTATGCGATGTAGGCGGAATTGCTATTACAGAAAACGAAGGAAATGCAAGATTAAGTTGTGCATGGCCTAAAACACATATTGCAATTGTTGGAATAGAAAAAGTACTTCCATCAATTAACGACTTAGCTTTATTCTGGCCACTATTAGCAACTTACGGAACAGGTCAGCAAATAACATCATACAACACTATTGTATTAGGGCCCAAACAACCTACTGAAACAGATGGCCCCGAAGAAATGTATGTAATATTATTAGACAACGGAAGAACAAATTTATTAGCAAACACAATTGCACGAGAAGCCTTATACTGCATTCGTTGCGGAGCTTGCTTAAATGCTTGCCCCGTTTATAAAAATATTGGCGGTCACAGTTATGGTACAACATACAGCGGACCCATTGGCAAAGTAATTACACCACATTTGCGTGGCATGAATGAATACAAACATTTAAGTTATGCATCAACACTTTGCGGCAACTGCACAGAAGTTTGTCCTGTAAGAATTAATTTACATGAACTACTTTTAGAAAACAGGCACGAAGCTGTTACAGAAGGCGATAGCACTTTAGCTGAACGCATTGCATGGAAAGCATGGAAAATAGCAAGCCTTAACAGAAAAATGATGAACATGGGCAACGGCAAAATGAAAAATTTTATTTTGAATAATGTTTTTAAAGGATGGGCAACACATAGAGCCAATTTAAACTTCAGCCAAAAAACATTTAACCAAATGTGGCAAGAAAAAAATTAATGCTTGTTGATTGATAATTTTTGCAACACATATTACCAATCGGCTTCAATATATTACTACAACTTTATTTGGTAGTAATATTTTATTAACCAGCAATGTTAATGAATATAAAACCTCACCCTTATTCAAATTAAATTATTCCTTTAATAAAATAGTTGATGATGAGTTATGGATTATACCACACACACTATTATTTCAATCAAACATTCAACCACAAAATATTAATTGTTTTAAGTGGAATGAATTACCCATATTTTTTAAAACACAAGGCACAATACCGTTTGATGTATTGGCTGCATCGTTTTTTTTAATTAGTAGATATGAAGAATATTTACCCTGTGAAAAAGATGAACATGGAAGATACAATTACATCAACAGTATTGCCTATCAAAACAATTTTTTGCATTTACCGTTAGTTGATTTATGGCTGAAAAAACTAAAAGAATTATATCCAAAACTTTCAATTCGCAACACACAATTCAAACTACTTCTTACTTACGATGTTGATATTGCTTTCCAATACTTACATCATTCAACAATAAAAAATATTTTTTTGTTTTATAAAGAATTGTTTAAAGGCAACTTTAATAAAGTAGTTGAACAAGGCAATGTTTTTAGTGGCAGAAAAAAAGATCCGTTTAATGATGTGTTTAATTGGTTAGATGATTTACACAAGAAATATAAACTACAGCCAATTTATTTTTTACTTATCTTATTAAATAGAAATAAGTATGATGTGAATGTATTAGCATCATCAAAAGCAATTAAAAAATTATACAAACAGTTATCAGAAAAATATACGGTGGGTTTGCATCCATCTTACAAAAGCAGTGAAGGCAAAAACAAGAAGTTATTCATTCAGGAAAAAAATATATTGTCAGCCATTATTCAAAAAAATATAACTGTTTCTCGTAATCACTATTTATGTTTTAGTATTCCACAAACATACAGAATGCTTATACAACAAGGTTTTACAGATGATTATTCAATGGCATTTGCTGGCATTAACGGATTTAGAGCCTCTACAAGTAATTCATTTTTTTGGTTTGATATTGAAAGGAATGAAGCAACAGTATTGCAAATTCATCCTTTTAGTTTTATGGACGCAACTTCATTTTTTTATCAAAAAAATTCTCCGCAACAAGCATACAACGAAATGTTACAGTATTACGAAATAATAAAATATGTTGATGGAACTTTTATTACTTTATTTCACAATCATTTTTTAACGGAGCAACCCGAATGGATGGAATGGAGAAAAATGTATGAAAAATTTTTAGCAACAGTAAGTAATATGCCCGTTTAAATAAAAAGGTATAAGATTTTAAAAATCTCATACCCCTAACAATATTTTTATACAACTAATGTTTAAAATGTCTTAACCCTGTTATAACCATTGCCAATTTATTTTCAACACAATACTCAATACTATCTTTATCTCTTATTGATCCTCCGGGTTGTATAAATGCTTCAATGCCTGCTGTATGTGCAATTTGTACACAATCATTAAACGGAAAAAAAGCATCACTTGCCAACACAGCACCGTTTAAATTAAAATTAAATTGTTTTGCTTTTTCAATTGCTTGTCGCAACGAATCAATACGCGAAGTTTGTCCACAACCTTTTCCTACTAATTGTTTATTTTTTATTAATGCAATGGCATTACTTTTTAAATGTTTACAAACTATATTGGCAAAAGTTAAATCGTTTTTTTCTGTTGCAGTAGTTTCTCTTCCGCCAACTTCTTTCCATTCTGTAAAATTTCCGTTATCTGTATCTTGTATTAGTGTGCCATTTAACAACGATTTACTTTGACGATTAGCAATTGTTGATTGATTATTTATTGTTTGCAACAAAATTCTATTCTTCTTACTTTTTAAAATTTGAAGAGCCTCTTCATTAAACGAAGGAGCAATTAATACTTCAAAAAATATTTCATTAATGGCTTCTGCTGTTGCTTTATCAACAATTTCGTTGGTAACCAAAACACCGCCAAATGCACTTTCAGGATCTCCTGCCAAAGCCGCATCCCACGCATCTTTTACACTATTACGCTGTGCAACGCCGCAAACATTAGTATGTTTAATTATTGCAAAAGTTGTATGTGTAAACTCGTTTATTAATTGCATAGCAGCATCAACATCAACTAAATTATTGTATGATAATTCTTTTCCATTTAGCTGAGTAAACAATTCTTTTAAGTTTCCGTAAAATATTGCTTTTTGATGTGGATTTTCTCCGTAACGCAATACTTGTTTTATGCTTGATGTTTGAACAGCCGCAGCCTGCGGATTAAAATAATTGTTTATAGCAATATCATAATTCATTACTATTTCAAATGCTTTTGCTGCAAAGCTTTTGCGTTGTTGTAAACTTATTTCTCCGTTTTGTTCATTCAATATATTTTCTAAAACAACATAATCATCTTTTGCGGCAATAACAGTTACATCTTTAAAATTTTTAGCTGCAGCACGTATCATACTCGGACCACCAATATCAATTTTTTCTATAATTTGTTTTTCGTCTGAAGTTGATTTAACGGTTTCTTCAAACGGATATAAATCTACTATTACCAAATCTATTTCAGGAATATTATACTGTTGCATTTCTTGCACATGTTGTGCATCATCACGCTTTCCTAAAATTCCGCCAAACACAGTTGGATGTAATGTTTTAACTCTTCCTCCTAAAATAGAAGGATAACTTGTTACATTTTCAACAGCAACACATTTTATATTATTATCTTCCAAAAATTTTTGTGTGCCGCCGGTTGAATAAATAGTAATATTTAATTCTTGTAATTTTTTTGCTAAGCTGCCCAGTCCGTCTTTATAAAAAACAGAAATAAGTGCTGATTGAATTTTTTTTTGCATGATGTGAAATGTGGAGGTTACAAATTCATTTCAAACGCCCCTTCATCAGGTACGGAATGAAGTTGCAAATGTAATTGCTCGGCATCTTTTTTCCATTTTCCTATTTTCCACAATGGGTTAGTGGCATCTGCAACAATTATTTTACAGTCAACGTATTTCATCAAATTATTCAAATATAATTGGGGGTTGCCTGAAATAATAACTGCATTTACGGTTATTTTTTGTTGGCTATTGTTGAATGAAGTTTTATCATTTATCAACAAAAAACTCTTATTGTTTATTTGAATGAGTGATGGTTGAACAATAGCAGGTGTAATATTATTTACTGCCGTAATTCGGTGTTTAATGCGTGATGGTTGTAAATGAAAATTTCTTAAAAATCCATCTTCTTTCAAAATACTATCTCCAATAAATTGATAATTTCTTCCGTTAATAATATCAATAGCTTTATGCTGTGGTACATTATAAACAATAATTTTTTGTTGTTGTTCTCTTTTAATAAAATCAAAGCATCTTATTCCAAAAAATATTGAACCTGCAATTAAACCGCTTATCAAAACATGTGTTTTTTTATTTAATAACCATGCCCCCATAAATGCAAGTAATAAAAACAATAATAGTGCTTGCATAATATTTATTTGTAAGTTAGGCCACACTGCAAAAGGAAAATTATTTATATGCTGAATAAAACTGTTTAAAAGCATAATTAGTTTTTGTGTTATCACTCCTACAAAATGTGCAGCCGTTTGCCACCATGCAAAAAATAGAATAACCAATTCTCCATATAAAATAAATCCTGATAAAGGCACTGCTACTAAATTGGTTACTAAAAACAAAACCGGAAATTGATGAAAGTGATATAACACAAATGGTAACGTAAGTATCTGTGCAGAAAGTGTAACTGCATTTAAACTCCAAAAATTTTTTAGTAATTTGTTTTTAAAGTAAAACCAGTTGTTTATATGTTTTGAAAAAAGCACAATACTTAAAACTGCCGCATAGCTTAATTGAAAGCCAACATCCCACAAACTAAACGGATTAAATAATATAATAACAAATGCCGATGCTGCAAGATTGTTATAAATATTACTTCGCTTACCAAAGCTTTCTCCTACGGCAATAAAACTAAACATTACTGCACTTCGTAAAATTGAAGGGGCGGCACCTGCAATAAAACTAAAACTCCACAACACCAATACAATAATAATTGGTTTAATAATTTTTGTGCTCTTAAATTTTGCAAATGGTTTAAATAACAAAAGCAATAAACCGTAAATCATACCTAAATGCATTCCGCTTATGGCAATTATATGTACAACACCTGTATTGCTGTATGCTTTTACTAAATCTCTGTCTAAATCATCTCTATAACCAATTAATAATGCTTCGGCTAAACTTAATTCGTTGTTGCCCGATATATTACTACGCAAGCTATTTAGCATTTTATCTCTCGTAAAAAATATCCATTCATTTAAAAAAAAAATTTTTTGCTGGTTAAGATTAATATAATCTTTCTTGTTTAGAAATGCCTGCTTTACAATGCCTTGAAACAAACAATATTCTCTGTAATTAAAAGTGCCGGGGTTTCCGGAGTTTCCAATATTTTGCAATGTTGCAGTAACAATTATTTGCGAACCGTATTGTAATTGCGGTAAACTATCTTGCTTTTTAAAATATAATAACACGTTTCCACTAACAGGCTGCCATTGATTATTTATAAAAATAGCTTCTGCTTGTGCAATAGTTTTAAACGATTTTTCTTTTACCGTAATAGGTTCTTGTAAGGTAAGTAACACATTTTTAGGTGCATTGGTTATGTTGTTTAAAGAAGTTGCCTTATTGTTTTCGTTTTTTATAAAAACCAACAAACTTCCTATACAAATAAAAATTAAATAAAAAATTATTCCTCTTAACCAATTGTATTTATACTGAAAGTATTGGGGCAGCAAAAAAGCAAATAAAACAACCAATATAATAGTAACTGTAAAAGCAAACAATAAAACAAATGCTTTGAGTTGAAGATGATATGATGTTACAATACCAACACTTAATGCAACCAGTGGACGTAACAAAGGTATTTTTTGAATAATTTGTAATTTGTAGGTTGCCACAGAAAAAAAATTGCGTTTTGCACAATGCATATACTCATTGTGCGTTTAAATAGCATAGTTTTTTTACTAATGAGGCTGCCACAAAAAATTTCCTCATAGGCTTTTAAATAAAGGCTTTTGAGGAAATTGGAAGGGGTGGGCTTTAACAGATATTGGATATTTAAAAACGGCCCTTTGCTAACCCGAACACTAATATCATGTGTAAAATTGAGAATTGTAAATTTTACCCTTAAAAAAAACAACGGAATTTTTTACCGTAAAACACCCGGTAAATTAAAGGGAAAACAACGGGGCATTTATACCCGTATAATTACGGTTTTTTTTAGCTTCAATTACGGTATTTTTCATCTATTCTATCCTAAATTTTTCAGTTTAATCAGTCTTTTATAAATACTTAATATCTATAACTGCTTAATAATCAACAAATAGCAAATGTTTTGTTGTTTTTACCCAAAATACTTTTGGGCTGTGAAACAAATTATAAAAATTTTTCTTAAACATTAAAATCTAAACCATCATGTTAACAATTGAAAAAAAATCCTTAAAGGTTGGAAAACGCGTAAATACCGCTCATGTTGATAAAGTAATAAAAAATTACAAACAAGAAAGATGGGCACATAATAGTGAAAGATTGGGTAAAGAAGATTCTTTGAGTGCTTGGTGGAGTATTGAAGAAATTGAAGAATTTATTGCAGAAGCCAAAAGCCACAATGCAGATGGTATTAAATTTTATTTTGCTGCTTACGATGAAACTACAACACAAACACCCGAATATGTTGGCTTGCAAACTTTAGTTATGGTTGGTACCAAACAAAAACAAAATATTGATGGTACTACAAAAAATAAAGATGTATATGTGCAAACAGAAAAAGGTAATGAAATTGTTGCCTATAATATGGGAAGACTTTGCCCGCCTTTCTGTGGAAGTGCCAACCCTGTACCTCCTTCTCCTTCAACCGGTATAGATGATGGCGGAGATATTGGTATTACTATTATTGACCGTGGAGACAAGGGCATGATTGTTATATAAATGTACAATACAAATATTACAGCCATTTTGTTTGCAACAAAATGAAGAGATTGCCCATGCAGTATTGCAGTTAAAACAAAAAAGGTATAGATAAATAAAAAATGCTCTAATTTTATATTAGAGCATTTTGTTTTTTGCAAAAAACTATATCTATGAAACCAGAAGTTTTAAAACTGTTATACCAAAACTTATATGTGTTTTCTATAATAATCTGTTTTGGTATCACATTTACAAAAAGAAAAACCATTTCTTCTCTTTACGCCAAAATTTTCCCTTGGTTTATTTTAGCAACATTTATTATAGAAATAGCAGGAATAGTATTAAGCGATGTTTATATGCAGAATAATTTATGGCTATACAATAGTTATGGTGCAATAGAGTTTTGGTTTTACACATGGGTAGTACAACAAAATTTAAGCAGAAAAAAAGCAAAAAAAATAATATTAACCGTTGCTACAAGTTTGCTAATTATTTATTTAATAAATAATTTTTGGGGGCAAGGGGTTTCCGGATTTTCTTCTATAACCTATTGTTTAAGCTGTATTTTTTTAATACTAAGTTGCTTCTATTATTTTTATGAGTTGTTTGAAAAACCAAACCCAATACCCTTATTGCAACAACCGGCATTTTGGTTATGTACTGCATTTATGTTTTATTTTACTTGTACTTTTCCTATTTACGGGTTGGCAAATTTTATTTATAATATAATTCCGCAAATAATCAGAAACAATATTGTAATTTTCATCGAAATCTTAAATATTTTTTTCTATTCATTACTTAGTATCGCATTTATATGTCAATCAGTTACCAAGAAGTCCTCGCAATTTTTATCCTTAGCGGTTTCTTAGGTCTTGCTTTTGTAGCGTTTCTTGTTTTTTCAACATACAGATATTCGAAAAAACAAGCCGAATTTCAAAAAGAAGTAGCAAGTTTAAAAACCGGTTTTGAACAAAGCATTACTAAAGCACAATTAGATATGCAGGAAGAAACCCTATCTGCTATTTCAGACAAATTGCATGATGATGTAAAAAATGGTCTATATGCGGTAAAGAGTCTTTTAACGGTGATGGCAAAAAAAATGGAGGGAGAAACTAAAGCCGATTTACAAGAAATTATTGAAGAAATTACCAAAATAGCCCAAGAAGTTCGTTTAACATCTCATAGCTTAAAAACAGATCGCATTGCAAATATTGGTTTAGGCGAAGCTATTGAATATGAAACCTATTTATTAAAAAAGCAGGCCAATATTACAATAGAATTAGAAAAAAATACCAATGCAGGGGCTGCAGTTTTAGATGAAAGAAATACAGTGTATTTATTTAGAATGTTTCAAGAAACAATGGGAAATGTAATAACGCATGCCAAAGCAACTTATGTAAAAATAAAACTGCTTTATCCCGCAAAAGACACTTTAGAATTATCAATAATTGATAATGGAATTGGTTTTAATGTAAAAGAAAGTCGAAAAAAAACAAGCGGAGCTGCAGGCATTGGTTTATCGGGTTTATATAAACGGGCATTTCAAATAGGAGCAGTGGTGGATATAAAAAGTAAAATAGGAGAAGGCACAACCGTAAAAATTCAATTACCTTTAGCCTCTTAACTAATATCCATCTTTTCCAATGGCAACCACAACAAAAAAAACATACAAGTTAGCTTTAATAGATGATCATGCAATGTTTAGAAAAGCATTGGCCAGTTATATTGCAGGTTACGATAATTACAGTGTATTGTATGAAGCAGGAAGCGGCAAAGAGTTATTAAACTTTTTAAAAGACAGCAAAAATCAGCATCCGGATATTGTTTTGTTAGATATTAGAATGCCTGAAATGGATGGATTTGCAGTTGCAGAATTTTTAAAAAATAATTATCCATTAATAAAAATACTAGCGTTATCAAGCGATGATGATGGCAGAACTATTTCAAGAATTGTACGCAATGGTGCTAAAGGATTTATAAGTAAAAATCTTGGTCCGGAAGATTTGTTAGATGCTTTAAATGTTTTAATGCAAGGAAATTTTTATCTTCCGCAAAGCCACTTAAATGAAATGGTGCAAGCAATGCACAGCAATTATGATTTAACTCCTGAAAATATTCATCTTACAGATAAAGAAAAAGAGTTTTTAAGTTGGGCTTGTTCAGAATTAACCTATAAAGATATTGCAGATAAAATGTTTGTAAGCACCAGAACAATAGAAGATTACAGAGATACTATCTACAAAAAATTACACGTGCATACCAGACAAGAATTGGTGTTATACGCCGTAAGAAATGATTTAGCACCAAAATATTAGTAACAATATTTTTCTTTCAACATATATTGTTACGCAAATAATTTTCTATTCCACTATTCTCAATTTTGCATAATTCAACATAATTTTTTTCTCTCCGTTTAAATCAAACTTAACCGTTGCAATTGGGCTATGTGCAGAGCCTTCAATCTTTGTTACAATGCCATATCCGAATTTTTGATGTTCAACTTTTTGTCCTTGTTGTAAGTTAGAAGTATCACTTGCCTGAAAGTTTTCAGAAGGAATATGTTGTTTTATTTCTACACGATTAGGAGGCGTTATATAACTTGGTTTTTTTTCTGTAGATTGTTTATGCGGAGGAGCACCGTATATTTTTTCTGCATGTTGTACATCATTATAATCGTTATATCCAACACCTTTATTCATGCGTTGAAAAGCAGACCCCATGTTATGAAAGTTTTGGTTTCTTGTGGCACTGCCTGCATAAGATTTATCTAAATATTCTTCGGGCATTTCATCTAAAAAACGGCTTGGTCCATTTTGTACTAAATTTCCAAAACGATACCGTGAATTAGCATAACTAAGCCACAACCTTTGTTTAGCACGGGTTATAGCAACATAAAATAATCTTCTTTCTTCTTCTAACTCCTCTCTGGTATTAATGCTCATGCTATTGGGAAAAATATTTTCTTCTAAACCGGCAACAAATACACAAGCAAACTCTAACCCTTTAGATGCGTGAATGGTCATTAATTTTACAGCATCTGTAATATTTTCTTTATCATCATCTGCATCGGTTAATAAAGTAATTTGTTGTAAATAACTTCCTAAACTTTTATCAATCAATTCTCCTTCTTCGTTATCAGGACTTTCAATCCATTCTTTAATTGAGTTTAATAATTCTTGAATGTTTTCGTAGCGTGCAAGCCCTTCGGTTGTTTTATCATTAAATAATTCTTTTACAATATTAGTGTGCTTACCTACTTGAATACCTACTTCATACGCATTGTGTTTGGTTAATAAGCTTTGAAAATATTTTATCATTTGCACAAAATTTTGCAGGGCTTCTAATGTGCCTGCTTTAAAACCAAAATGTGCAGCTGTTTGCAAAACATTGTACATAGGTATATTTTGCTCGTTGGCAATGGTAACTATTTTTTCTATGGTTGTTTTCCCTATACCGCGTGCAGGATAATTTATAATTCTTTTTAATGCCTCTTCGTCGTTGGTATTAACAATAATACGCAAGTAAGCCAACATGTCTTTTATTTCTTTGCGTTGATAGAAGCTAAGGCCACCGTATATTTTATACGCAATTCCTTGTCGTCGCAAACTCTCTTCAAAAGCACGGCTTTGTGCATTGGTGCGATAGAGAACAGCAAAATCTTTATTAAAATAATGATTGCGAAGTTTTTGTTCTTGAATAGAATCGGCAACAAATTTTCCTTCATCATTATCTGTCATTGTTCTAACCAATTTAATTTTTTCTCCGGTTTCGTTTTCTGTCCAAAGCTCTTTAGGTAATTGGTTTTTATTGTTGCTGATAACTTGATTGGCAACATTTAAAATATTTTGTGTACTCCGATAGTTTTGTTCCAATTTTACTACAGTAGCATCATCATAATCTTTTTGAAACTGTAAAATATTTTCAATAGTTGCTCCGCGAAAAGAATAAATACTTTGAGCATCATCTCCTACCACACAAATATTTTCATGTACTGCTGCTAATAGTTTTGTAATTTGATATTGAACAGGGTTGGTATCTTGATACTCATCAATTAAAACATATTTGAATTTACGTTGGTATTTTATTAGAGACTCATTACTTGTTGTAAGCAACTCGTGCATTTTAAAAAGTAAATCATCAAAATCCATTGCTCCGTTTTTAAAACAGCGTGCAGCATAGGCTGCGTAAATTTTAGCAATGGCCGGCCGTTTAGATCTGTTATCTTCTTCTTGTAAAAAATAATCTGCTGCATATTCTGCCGGGCCAACTAATGCATTTTTTGCTTGTGAAATTCTGTTGTGAACAATATTGGGTTTATATTGCTTATCATCTAAATTCAATTCATTAATAACTGTTTTTAAAACACTTCTACTATCATCTGTATCATAAATAGTAAAATTATTGGGGTAACCAATATGGTGAGCTTCTGCACGAAGTATTCTTGCAAACACACTATGAAAAGTTCCTA
The DNA here is from genome assembly GCA_018267705.1 of Bacteroidota bacterium. GTDB lineage: Bacteria > Bacteroidota > Bacteroidia > Chitinophagales > Chitinophagaceae > CW01. The sequence goes on from JAFDXX010000007.1 coordinate 305,565, forward strand.
TATATAAATTTCTTACATCATTGTTGCCAAGTATTTTTTCAATACGTTCTTTCATTTCGGCAGCTGCTTTGTTTGTAAAGGTTAATGCCAAAATATTAAAAGCATCTACACCGTTTGCAATTAAATGTGCAATACGCATAGTAAGTACTTTTGTTTTGCCACTGCCTGCTCCTGCAATAATTATTAATGGCCCATTAATATGTGTGGCGGCTTTATACTGCTGTTCATTCAACCCACGTAAATAATCGTTCATAGTTGCAAGATAAGCGGCAAGTATGTTGATAAAAGAAGTGTGAGAAAATAGTTGTTGTTTTTTAGTAAAAACTTTTACACAGTTAAGGAGCTAATCTCTCAATTTTCCAATTATTATGTTGAGGAGTATATTGTATTCTATCATGCAGGCGGCTACTTCTGCCTTGCCAAAATTCAAATAGTATAGGCTTTACAATAAATCCACCCCAATGTGGTGGTTTGGGAATATTTTCTCCAAATTGATTTTTGTATTGTATTTCGTTTTGTTCTAATATTTCTCTGTTGGGAATAACGGTGCTTTGGGGGCTTGCCCATGCACCAATTTGGCTGCCTATAGGGCGTGAGTGAAAATATTCTTCACTTTCTTGATGGCTAATTTTTTCAACCAATCCTTCAATTCTTACTTGACGTTCTAATTCATTCCAAAAAAATACCATTGCTGCATACGGATTTTCTATTAGTTCTTGGCTTTTTCGGCTATTATAATTAGTGAAAAAAACAAAACCATTTTCATCATATCCTTTTAATAATACAATACGTGCAGAAGGTTTACCTGTTTTAGAAATGGTTGCTAATGTAAACGCATTTACTTCTAACACTTTACTATCTATAGCTTGGTTCCACCATTTTGTAAATTGTTGAAAAGGGTTTGTTGCAATATCTGCTTCATTTAAAGTTTGCAGTTTGTAATCGGTTCTTATATCGGCTATTGAGGAGGGCATTTTTTTGTAAAGATATTTTAAACTAATGCATCAATTTTTTTTGCTAAGGCATAATCTTTTTCTGTAATCACATTTCCGGCATCGTGAGTGTTTAGCCAAATTTCAACTTTATTATAAACGTTTGTCCATAAAGGATGGTGGTTTATTTTTTCTGCTTCAATGGCAACTTTAACCATAAATGCAAAAGCTTCAGAAAAATTTTTAAACTCGAATTTTTTATATAGTTGATTATTTAACGCTTGCCACATGATAAAATGTTTTATTAAAAAATCATATTGCCTTTATTTTTTATTTTTTCATTGGTTAGTTCTGCAATAAGTTGAACGCCTTCAATAGTTTTTACAACCTCTTTTATCCAGTTGCACTTTTCTTCATCAACAATATCTCCTTTCATTAACCATAAAAAATCTATATGTTTAAATTCGGGTAATAGATATTCTCCATCAAATTGATTATGGTACAAGTAGTGTACTAAAAAACTATTTTGTTCAACCGATTCGTAAATATTAAAATAGTAATTGCGGTTTTTTTTTCGAAGGTGAATTTCGTTATCGCTGTTTAATTTAAAATTAAATCCTAAATTTTTATTTAAATGCAAGCAAAACTGATAGTTTTTTAAAGGAGCTGTAATGCCCAACAGGCGGGCATCTGCAAAGAAATCATCATTTAAAGCATCAATATCTAGTTTATGTTTCATTTATTAAAATTCTATATCAAATACTTTTTCTTCGTTGTTTCTTTTTATATGAAGTTTTGCTTTATCTCCTTTTTTAAACTTGCTTAAAGTTTCCATGTAACTCATTACATCTACAAACTTATAATCGCCTAGTTGCAATAAAATATCTCCGGCTTGTAGTCCAATTCTTTCTGCTAATTTTCCGCCGCTAACTCCATCAATTTTAACACCGGTTCCGGTAAATCCATAATCGGGAATAACACCCAAACTAACTGTAAATTTTGTGCTTTTACCCATTTGTTGTTCACGCGTTTTGGTAAAAGTTAATTTACCTTTTGTATCTGTTGCAGTAATTAATTGATAGATGTATTGTACAATTTCTCTTTCGCCTACATAGTTAATTTTATACCAATCATCTGTTGCTTTATGATAATCGGGATGACTTCCTGTAAAGAAAAATAATACAGGAATATCTTTTCTGTAAAATGCTTCATGATCACTTGGGCCACTACCGCTGCTATCAAAATGTAATAACAAGTTTTTGTGTGTAGTTGTTGAGAATAAATTGCTCCAATAAGGTGATGTTCCGTAACCGCCAATGGTTAATTTGTGTGTAGTATCATATCTTCCAACCATATCCATATTTATCATATAATTGGCTGTAATATTTGTGGTAGGATGTTCTAACCAATATTTACTTCCCAATAAACCTAACTCTTCTCCGGAAAAATTAATGAATAAGTAGTTGTTGTTTTTGGGAGATGATTGTTTTAACATTCTTGCTAACTCAATAACGGCGGCAGTTCCGCTAGCATTATCATCTGCACCATTGTGAATTACATGACCCGTATCTAATGCATTATGATCTTCTCCATAACCTAAATGATCATAATGTGCTCCAATAATTACAGTTGTAGCAGCATTGTTATTAATATATGCAACAATGTTTTTTGATTTTCGTATTTTTTGCGAAAGGGCAACATTTAGTTGAATATTTTGTGTTGCTGTTTCATCACTAAAAAATTTTTTAATCCCATTTTTTGTTACATACAATACCGGAATTTTTGTTAAAGCAGATTTATCGTTTTTATTAAACTGAACATTATCGGTAATGTTGGAAGAGTTATAAAGAATTAATGCGGTTGCTTTTTTTGCTGCAACTTTATCGGCTTCTTTTTTTATATAATCTTCAACATCAAAATGAGGGTTGTTTTGATTTTCTTCTAACACATCTTTTAAATCTTTAAACCAAGGGTTGTTTGCTTGATTTAATGCTACGGCTGCATTGCCATTTGCGGCAGCATTGGCACTAAAAGCTAAAGCAAAAAAATCTTTTTGTAATTCTGCTTTATTGTTATTTACTATTAAATATGTTGTAGCAGCATTGGCATGTTTCCCTTCATCAATATCAAAATTTTGCAAATAGCCATTGTTGCCTTTCGGTTCTAATTGCATTGCTTCATATTGATTAATAATATATTGGCTGGCAAGTGTTTCTCCTTTTGTTCCGGTTCCTCTTCCTTCTAAACTATCGCTGGCCAAATAGCGTATATGTTGTTGCAATTTGTTTTCAATAGCCATATTGGCTTCTTTTTCTAACTTTAATTTTTTCTTCTTGCTTTGTGCAAATACAAGTGTTGGCAGTACTAATAGTAGAATAAATGTTTGTTTCATAAAAATATTCGTTCAGCAAAAATAACTATTCGTTTATCTTGAAATTACAGAATTTATAATATTCTTTTCCCAAGCTCGTAACCTTATGCTATACGCTGCTTATACTTTTGTTTGCGGTGAATAAAAATAAAATACATATTGCTTTAGTAGGTAACCCCAATAGCGGAAAAACATCTTTATTTAATGCCCTTACAGGTTTAAATCAAAAGGTTGGAAACTTTCCCGGCGTAACCGTTGATAAAAAAACGGGATCTGTAAAAATTGAAAAAGAAGAGGTTGAATTAATTGATTTACCGGGAACTTATTCTCTATATCCACGAAGAGCAGATGAGTGGGTGGCATACAAAGTATTAATGAATGTTGATGAAGAGGTAAAACCCGATATAGTTTTATTGGTTGCCGATGCAAGTAATTTAAAACGCAATCTTCTTTTTTGCAGCCAAATAATTGATTTAAAAATTCCGGTGGTTATTGCCTTAACCATGAATGATATTGCCACAAAGAAAGATATTAAAATAGATATTAATGGATTAGAAGCAGAATTAGGCGTTCCTATTATTGCTGTTAATCCAAGAAAAGATAAAGGATTAAACCAATTAAAAAAAGCATTAACACAAACCATTCATCAAAACTATAAAGTTCCGGTAAGAGATTTTATTAATATAAAAGATTTAGCAACTAATGCCATTGAAAAAATTCAGCAATTACTTTCTTTAAGTGATTATGCTGCTATTCATTATTTAGTGAATCATGAAAACTTTTTGTTAAGTAATGACTTACAAGAAAAAATTGAACAAATAGAAATTGATAATAAATTCAATCCCGCCAAAACACAAGCCGAAGAGGTAGTAAAACGCTATCAACATATTAGGCTAATAATGCAAAAAAATGTAGTAGAACCTGGCCCTTTAGAAAAGAAAATTTTTACTGATAAATTAGATAATATTTTATTACACAGAACATGGGGTTACCTTATTTTAGTAAGTGTTTTATTTATTTTATTTCAAAGTATTTTTTGGCTGGCAAAATATCCGATGGATGGAATTGATTGGTGTTTTACACAATTTAAAATTTATTTAAACAGTAATTTACCCGAAGTATGGTGGAGTAATTTATTAACCAACGGAATGGTTGCCGGGCTAAGCGGTATTATGGTTTTTGTACCACAAATAATGATTTTGTTTGGATTAATTACTGTTTTAGAAGATACAGGATACATGGCACGTATTAGTTTTTTAAGCGATAAATTAATGCGTAAAGTAGGCCTAAACGGAAAAAGTGTAATGCCTATGATTAGTGGTTTTGCATGTGCCGTACCTGCAATAATGAGTGCCAGAAATATTGAAAATAAAAAAGAAAGATTGCTTACTATTTTAGTAACACCATTAATGAGTTGTAGTGCAAGATTACCTGTATTTACTATTCTTATAGCATTGGCGGTACCCGCAAAATATTATTTTGGGTTTTTAAGTTTACAAGGTTTGGTAATGATGGCATTATATTTATTTGGTGTAGTAATGGCATTAATAGTAAGCTATGTATTAAAGTTTTTAATTAAAGCAAAAGAGAAAAGTTTTTTTATTCTAGAATTACCGGTTTATCGTTCTCCGCGTTGGAAAAATGTAGGAATAACTATGGTGCAAAAAGCCAAAATTTTTGTAACAGATGCCGGAAAAATAATTATGATAATTAGTTTGTTGCTATGGTTTTTAAGTGCTTACGGTCCGGGAAATAGAATAAAAAATGTAGAAGCAAAATATGCAACACTTATTCAACAACAACCACAACAAACTACAACACTTGAAAAAAAATTATCAACCGAAAAATTACAAAACTCTTACGCAGGTGTTTTAGGAAAAACAATAGAGCCCGTTATAAAACCATTAGGTTACGATTGGAAAATTGGTATTGCACTTATTACCTCGTTTGCGGCAAGAGAAGTTTTTGTAGGCACAATGGCAACACTATATAGTGTAGAAGAAAACGATGATGCATCACTCAGAGAAAAAATGCAAAACGCCAAAAAAGAAGACGGAACGCCGGTTTACACATTAGCAACTGCTTTTTCATTAATGGTATTTTATTTATTAGCCATGCAATGCATGAGTACATTAGCCGTTGTAAAAAGAGAAACCAAAACATGGAAATGGCCATTAATACAATTAATTTATATGACAAGCTTAGCGTATTTAATGAGCTTTATAGTTTATCAGATTTTAAAATAAATACCGTTTATTATAATAAAATTTCCTTTCATTAATAAACACATTCCTCTTTTCTCCTATTAAACAAATTAGTAACTATTGCTTACAATAATTGCACTATAAAACTTACTCTATTTTCTTTTTATACAAATTTCTTTGAAATTAAAAATATTTCTATTTATCTTACTTTTCTCAAAATTATAATATGATTAAACAAACAGCCTGCTTCCTTTCTCTTGCTTTATTGTTTTATGCTTGCAAAAACAATTCGCATACTACACAAAAATTTATTGAAACCGGTTATATGGATTCATCGGTAAAACCCGGTGATAACTTTTTTTTATACGTTAATGGCAAATGGATTGATACTGCAAAAATACCTGCAACAGAATCTGGTATTGGTGCTTTTTTAGATGTTTATAACAGAACTAAAGATCATATTAAAATAATTTTTGATGAGGTTTCAAAAACAACCAATCCAATAGGAAGTGCAGAACAACTAGTTGGTGATTTATATGCAAGCGGAATGGATTCTACCACTATTGAAAAATTAGGCTACACACCAATTAAGCCTTATTTAGAAAAAATAGATGCCATAACTAATGCTCAAAGTATATTGAAACTTGAATCAGAACTCAACAAAATCAATCATTTTTTTATTGTTTCTTTTTATATAGCACCTGATCAAAAAAATAGCGGAACAAATATTATTAATTTTTCACAAACAGGTATTGGGCTACCCGATAGAGATTATTATTTTAAAACAGACTCGGCTACTACACATATTCAAAAAGCATATCAAACATATATGCAAAAAACATTTATGTTATTGGGAGATGATTCTGCCACTGCAGCCCAAAAAAGCACAGCCGTATATGCTTTAGAAAAACAACTGGCCGCCAGCCACAGAACAAATGTAGAATTAAGAGACCCTCAAAGCAACTACAATAAATTTTATATTACTGCATTAGATAAAAAAATGCTAACAATAAATTGGAGTTCTTATTTACACAATATTGGAGCTAAAACAGATTCTGCAAACATTGAACAACCGGCCTATTATCAAAAATTAAACGAACTACTAACTACAATTCCTATTGATACATGGAAGGCTTACTACCGCATACATTTTACAAAAGATTTTGCCGGCGGACTAAGCAGTGAGTTTGTAAATGCAAATTTTCAATACGGAAAAACATTAAATGGCCAACAGCAACAAAAGCCAAGGTGGGAGCGAGTATATAGGGTAATAAACAACAATATTGGTGATGCTTTAGGACAATTATATGTAAAAAAATATTTTACTGAAGATGCCAAAAAAAGAATGCTTGAGTTAATTAATAATTTACAAACTGCTTTTGAAGCAAGAATAACCAATTTAGATTGGATGAGCAACGAAACCAAAGTAAAAGCAAAAGACAAATTACATTCTTTTTTGAAAAAAATTGGTTATACCGATAAATGGAAAGATTACAGCAAAGTATCTATTAAAAAAGATAAGTATATAGAAAATATTATTTCAGCAACAACTAATGAATTTCAATATCAACTAAATAAATTAGGAAAGCCTGTTGATAAAACCGAGTGGGCAATGACGCCACCAACCATAAATGCTTACTACAATCCTACATTTAATGAAATCGTTTTTCCGGCAGGTATATTACAATTCCCGTTTTTTGATCCGCAAGCAGATGATGCCATTAATTACGGAGGGATAGGAATGGTAATTGGTCATGAAATGACACACGGTTTTGACGACCAAGGTGCCCAATTTGATAAAGACGGTAATATGAAAAATTGGTGGGCAAAAGAAGACAGCATAAAATTTGTAACCAAAAGCAAACAAGTAATAGCCCTTTATAATTCATTTGTTATTTTAGATTCTTTACATATTAATGGAGCTTTAACCACCGGAGAAAACATGGCAGACATAGGAGGTATTGCTATTGCATATGATGCTTTTAAAATGACACAACAAGGAAAGGACACTATTAAAATTGATGGGTTTACACCAGATCAACGATTTTTTATTTCGTTTGCACAAATATGGAGAGAAAAATTAAAACCTGAATTAGAAAGAGTTTCTATTAATACCGATCCTCATTCTCCACCCATGTATAGAGTGTTAGGGCCTCTTCAAAATTTTACTCCGTTTTATAAAGCATTTAATGTACAACCCGGTAATAAAATGTATAAACCCGAAAATGAAAGAATAAAAATTTGGTAAATAAATTTTGGCATCAATTGGGTTTCGTAATACATTCGCAACGCAAATGAAAAAAATTAAGAACATAAAGATTAAGAAACAAATCCTTAACAGGGAAGTTGCCTAATTTTTATGTACCTATATAACATAATTAAAGCCTTCCCAAAACGGGGAGGTTTTTTTATGAATAAATTTTTGATGAATTGAAAAACAAAATGTACAAGTGAGTGACACAACAGCTGATGCCATGAAAAACAAAAGTTTGTACCCAAATATTTTTAATACATAAAAACCAAAAAAATGAAAGTAGCTGTAGTTGGTGCCACAGGTTTAGTAGGCACCAAAATGTTGCAAGTGTTAGCCGAGAGAAATTTTCCGGTAACAGAATTATTACCCGTTGCTTCTGAAAGAAGTGTTGGAAAAGAAGTAGAATTTAAAGGAAAGAAATATAAAGTTGTGGGCATGGCCGATGCTATTGCAGCAAAACCGGCAGTAGCAATATTTTCAGCAGGCGGAGGCACAAGTTTAACATGGGCTCCACAATTTGCAGCAGCTGGAATTAGAGTTATTGATAACTCATCTGCATGGAGAATGGATTCTACCAAAAAATTAGTAGTGCCCGAAGTAAATGCAGAAGTATTATCTAAAGATGATTTTATTATTGCTAATCCTAATTGCTCTACCATACAAATGGTGGTAGCATTGCAACCGTTGCACAAAAAATATAAAATAAAAAGAGTAGTAGTTAGCACATACCAAAGTGTTACCGGTACCGGAAAAAAAGCAGTTGACCAATTATTTGGAGAAAGAATTAAAGCAGAAAAAGGTGGAGATACAGCATACCCGATGGCTTATAAATATCAAATTGATATGAATGTAATTCCGCAAATAGATGTGTTTTTAGAAAACGGATATACCAAAGAAGAAATGAAAATGGTAAATGAAACTAAAAAAATTATGCAGGATGAAAACATTCGTGTAACAGCTACAACCGTTCGTATTCCTGTAATTGGCGGACATAGTGAAAGTGTAAATGTTGAATTTGAAAACGAGTTTGAATTAAATGAAGTAAAAGCTATTCTTGCCTCTGCTCCGGGTGTAATTGTAGAAAATGATGATGCTGCACAACAATATCCAATGCCATTAAACGCACACGATAAAGATGAAGTTTTTGTAGGAAGATTACGCAGAGATGAAACACAACCTAAAACCTTAAATATGTGGGTTGTAAGTGATAATTTACGTAAAGGAGCAGCCACCAATGCCGTACAAATTGCAGAATATTTGTTAAGCAAAGGTTTATTATAAAAATTTTGTGAGTTGTTATTATAAAGGAAGTTTGGATTACCAACTTCCTTTTTTTTATTTACTTCAGTTTTTATTCAGATTCTTATATCAACTTTACACTGCATGAAAATTTTAATTATTGAAGATGAACCGGAATTGCTTAATAGTATTTGCAATTATTTGGGCAACGATAATTTTATTTGTGAAACCGCAACTAACTTTCATTTAGCTATTGAAAAAATTTCTTTATACGAGTATGCTTGCATAATATTAGATATAACATTACCCGGCGGTAGCGGATTAGAAATTTTACACGAATTAAAAAAACAACAAAAAGCAGATGGCGTTTTAATTATATCGGCAAAAAACTCTTTAGATGATAAACTACAAGGTTTAAAGGCAGGAGCCGATGATTATCTTACCAAACCATTTCATTTATCCGAATTAAGTGCCAGAGTTGAGGCTATTATTCGTAGAAAATATTTTAATGGAAACGATGTAATTACATTAAATGAAATAAGCATAAACATTTCGCAAAAAACAGTTGAAATAAACAATACACCTATTGATTTAACCAAAAAAGAATATGAATTACTATTGTATTTTATTAGTAATAAAAACAAAGTAATTAGTAAAAATGCAATAGCAGAACACCTTTGGGGAGACGATATGGACTTGGCAGATAGCTATGATTTTATTTACACACATATAAAAAACCTTAGAAAAAAACTATTGCAGGCCAACTGTACCGATTATTTAAAATCTATTTATGGAATGGGTTATAAATTCGATATTCATTAACAAATGAAATTATTTGCAAAATATAACCGTATTAATTTAGCGGCTACCATTATTGTATTTCTGTTAGCTGCCATTGCTTTTTATTTTTCATTACAATATGTATTAATAAACCAGTTAGATGATAGTTTAGAAACCGAACAGGCAGAAATAGAAAAATATGTTGCCGAACATCAAAAGCTACCTGAGGTGTTTGCAATTAAAGATCAACAAATTGTTTTTACCGCTACTACATCAAACAACATTGTAAAAAAACATTTTAAAAGCATTGCGTTAGTTGATTCAATAGAAAAAAATAAAGAATTTTTTCGACAACTTACATTTACAATACAAGTACAAAATAACTTTTATACCGCCCAGGTAAGTAAATCTTTAGAAGGAACTGATGATATTATTCAATCAGTTGTAATTATTACTTTTTTAACCATACTACTTATTTTATTGGTATCTTATTTTATAAATAGAGTTGTACTGCAAAAACTTTGGAAGCCATTTTATACAACACTTCATGCCGTTAATAATTTTGAAATAAGTAAACAAAAGCAAATTACATTTCAGTCTAATAATATTGAAGAGTTTTCCTCGCTAAATAAAACATTAGAAAAAGTAATTAACAAAGCACAACAAGATTTTACTTCATTAAAACATTTTACAGAAAATGCTTCGCATGAATTGCAAACACCACTTGCTATTATTAGAACAAAACTTGATCTTCTTATACAAAACGAAAACCTTTCACAACAGCAAACTGAAGCCATACAATCTGCAAACAATGCTTTGCAAAGGTTGGCTAACTTAAATAAATCTTTACTGCTTCTTACTAAAATAGAAAACAACCAATACGAACAAAAAATAAATATTAATTTAAAAGCAATTATTCAAACTAAACTCATTCAGTTAAACGAATTAATTCAAAACAAAAACATTCAAGTTGGTGTAAACCTAGAAGAAGTTAACATTAACATGAATAATGATTTAGTAGAAATTTTATTAAACAACTTATTAATTAACGCCATAAAATATAATACACAAGGCGGTAAAATAATTATTAACCTTACATCAACACAATTACAAATTGCCAATACAGCCCAAACAAGTTTAGATACAACTAAAGTATTTACCAGGTTTTATAAAGTAGAACAATCTACACAAAGCAATGGTTTAGGCTTATCTATTGCCAAACAAATTTGCGATACGGCAGGTTATCCTTTATCTTACTCATTCAACAATAACTTTCATTATTTTACGGTCACATTTTAAACTTCAATTTTTCTTCAGAATCAATAAAATATTTTTGCAGTTATGAAACAATTAATCATATCCTGCTTTTTTTTAATCTCTGTTGGTGCAAAAGCACAACATGTGTTAAAAGCAGTTGTAAAAGACAGTAAAACAAACGAAACACTGCAAGGTGTTACCGTTAAAACAAAGTATAATAATAATTTTATTGCATCAACCAATGCAGTAGGAGCTGTTACTATTAAAGGAATTCAAGCAGATACAGCAACCATTGTTTTTATTTATGTAGGTTATAAAAATGAAGAACAACTGCTAAAACTTTCTGATACATTAACGCATACTATTTTATTGCAAGAAGATACCAAACAATTAAAAGATGTAGTAGTAGTTTCTACAACAAGAAACAATGATAGAATTGAAAATGCAACTACAAAAGTTGAAGTATTAGGGCAAGAAGAAATGAATGAAGAAAGTACACTAAAACCCGGAAACATTGCAAGTATTTTGGGAGATGTTAGTGGCGTACAAATTCAACAATCATCAGCAACAACCGGCAATGCCAATGTAAGAATACAAGGCTTAGATGGCAGATACACACAAATTATTAGAGATGGAATGCCTTTGTATGGCGGTTATGCAGGTGGCTTTGGTATATTAACTATTCCACCATTAGATTTAAAGCAAATAGAATTAATTAAAGGCTCATCCTCTACTTTATATGGTGGCGGTGCCATTGGTGGTTTAATAAATTTAGTTTCAAAAAAACCAACTTACGATCCGGATGCTTCTTTCTTAATTAATCAAACCACATTAAAAGAAACAAATATCAATGCCTATTTCGGCCAACGTTGGAAAAAATTTGGTTTCACATTGTTTGGCGGACAAACTTTTCAAAAACAAGTTGATGTAAATAACGATGGGTTTAGCGATGTACCCAATATTAAAAGCACAGTTATACATCCAATGTTATTCTTTTATCCATCTACAAAAAGTTATATTTCTTTAGGATGGAACGGAAGTTTTGATACCAGAATTGGTGGCGATATGATTGCCGTATCCGGAAAACAAGATCCCGCCCATCCCTACTTCGATAAAAATAAATTAAACAGAAATCAATTTTCATTTATTGCCGAAAACAGATTTGCCAACAATTTAACCGGCACAATAAAAGCAAGTTTAAGTTTATTTAATAGAGATGAAACAACCAACACCTATTTATTCAGCGGATCACAAAACAATTTTTACACAGAAGCCTCATTAGTTAAAAGAGCCGGCAAGCACACAATAGTTGGCGGAATAAATGTTACAGGAGAAGATTTTAAACCATCTGCTGCAACACCTGCACCCGTTGGTAGTTTTACCAATACAACCGAAGGAGTCTTTTTACAAGATACTTGGCAAATACTTGAAAGCACAAAATTAGAAACAGGCTTGCGTACAGACCATCACAACCAATACGGAAATTTTATTTTACCTCGTATTGCATTATTTCATAGGTTTAACGAAAACTGGGGTTCACGTATAGGATTTGGCATGGGTTACACAACACCCAACCCACTAACACCGCAAATAACAGATTATACTATTTATCAATTACAACCCATTGCAAGCAACGTAACCGCCGAAAAATCTTATGCCGGTAATTTAGAGTTTAATTATAAAAAAGATTTTGGAGAAGAAAGTAGCATCTTTATTAATCAAGCATTCTTCATTACACAAATTACCTCTCCAATTATTGCTACACAAGATCTTTTAGGAAATGTTTATTTCAACAATCAAAACAGCCCCCTACTTACCAAAGGCTCAGATACTTATGTAAAATTAAAAATACCCGATTGGGAATTTTATTTAGGATATACATATACCGATGCTAATCGTCAATATTTACAACCCAACCAATTTATGCCTTATACACCACGTAACCGTGTAGCAGCAACCGCTTTATATGAACAAGAAGGAAATTTTAGAATTGGTTTAGAAGCATCTTATAATGGTTATCAGTATAGAGATGATAACACCAAAACACCCGGATATTTATTTATAGCTGCAATGGCAGAAAAAAAATTCGGACCTAAATGGAGTTTAGTTTTAAACTGCGAAAACTTATTAAATATAAAACAAAGCAATTACGAAAGTTTATACACCGGTCCTATAAACAATCCAACATTTAATCCCTTATGGGCACCCATTGATGGAAGAATAATAAATTTAAGTTTACGCTTTCAACCTTTTGCAAAAGAAAAATAAAAACTACAAATTTTAAACAGAATTGAACAATAGGTTTACATTCTAAAATTAAAAAATATGAAAAAAATTATGTTATGTCTTGTTGCTGTAGCCATAGCTACAGTAGGTTTCTCTCAAAAAGAAAACAAAAATGTTATGCCAAATGCAGCAGTAAAAACAGCATTTGAAAAACACTTTAAAGGAGCAGAAAAAGTAAAATGGGAAAAAGAAAAAGATGGTGGTTACGAAGCCGGCTTTAAACAAAACGGAAAAGATATGAGTGCCACTTATGCTGCCGATGGAACATTGAAAGAAACAGAATGGAAAATAAAAGTATCTGAATTGCCTAACGCAGTTTTAGATTATGTAAGTAAAAACTATAAAGGAAAGAAAATTACTGAAGCTGCAAAAATTTTAAAAGCCGGTGGAGAAATAAACTACGAAGCAGAAGTAAACGGAAAAGATGTAATTTTTGACGTTAATGGAAAATTCATTGAAGAAACTCAAGATTAAATAATAACTTTCGTCAATAAATTAAACATTATGAAAGCTATTGTATTTGCCATTTTACAAACATTTCACATTCTAAGCCCCGGTGGTTGGGATTATATTGCCGTACATGAAAATAACCTATACGTATCGCACGGCACACATGTAAATATTTTAAATAAAACAACCGGAGATTCAGTAAGTATTATACATAACACTATAGGTGTACATGGTATTGCTTTTGTTTCTGCACTAAATAAAGGATACACCAGCAACGGCAAATTAAATAACGTATATGTGTTTGATTTAAAAACTTTTGCTGTAACAGATTCTGTTACAACCGGTCAAAATCCCGATGCAATCTTTTATGATTCTTATTGTAACCGAATAATTACATGTAATGGTAAAAGCAAAGATTTAACTTTCATTAACCCCTCTACCAATAAAGTAACCAATACCGTTGCTGTTGGTGGAAAACCAGAAACAGCAGTTAGTGATGGTGCAGGTAAAATTTTTGTGAACATAGAAGATAAAAATGAAATAGTAGTTATAGATAGTAAAACATTTACCGTATTACATCATTGGAGTTTGTTGCCGGGTGAAGCTCCAACAGGCTTAGCAATTGATGTAAAAACAAAAAGATTATTTGCCGCCTGCGGTGATAATAATTTTTTAGTAGTACTTAATGCAGAAAACGGGAAAATAATTACCCAACTACCTATTGGAAAAGGTTGCGATGGTGCTGCGTTTGATAGTGGTTTAAAAAACATTTACACCTCAAACGGAAGTGATGGAACAATAACGGTAATACATGAAGATGCTGCCGATAAATATTCTATTACAGAAACAGTAACAACTAAAAAAACAGCAAGAACAATTACAGTAGATGAAAGCACACATTTAATGTATTTGCCTGCGGCAGAAACAGAAATCACCACAGGAAACGGCCGACCAAAAGTTATTCCCGGAACATTTCAAATTTTAGTTGTAGGGAAAAAATAACCTACAAAATTATTACCTACCCTCTACGCAACATCTTGTTATAGTAATATAGCAAGATGTTTTTTATTTCTATAAGCTAGTACTACTTTATTATTTTTGAGTAAATGAAAATAGTACAAGAAATACAACCCACAAAGTACAAAAAACAAATACGGTTTCACAATTCATTACACAATAAACACTATATACTGGCAACTATTTCCTATTTCATATTTTCTATCCTCTTCACACTTTCATCATATGCACAAATTCCAATTGGCAATTGGCGAGAACATTTAAATTATCAATCAACTATTCAAGTAGTACAGGGAGATAAAATTTATTGTGCCACTACTAATAATGTATTTAGTATTGATGCAAATAATGAAATTGACAGATACAGTAAAGTAAATGGTTTGAATGATGTAGGTGTTAATGGCATTGCTTGGGATGATGCCACCCAACAATTAGTAATTGCATACACCAACAGTAATATAGATGTTTTAAAAGGGAATATTATAACTAACATTGGAGATATTAAAAGAAGCAGCACAACTAATAACAAAATAATTTATAACATCTTTTGTAAAAACGGCCTCGCTTATTTATGCAGCGGTTTGGGTGTTATAGTTATAGATTTAATTAAATATGAAATTAAAGACACTTGGACAATTGGTAATACCGGCAACGCAGTTAAAGTAAATGGCTTTACTACCAATGGTTCTTATTATTACGCAGCAACCGATGAAGGTTTAAAACGTGCAGCTATAAATACAAACAATTTAAATAACTATAGTAATTGGCGAAACATAAGTGGCATCAATAATTTAAGTATCGGGGCTGTAAATAATATTTTATACGTTAATCAAACATTAGTTGCTCATAAAAACGACTCTTTGTTTGTTTTAAATGGAAATATTTGGAGTGTATTATATGCCGACATTAACTGGCCAATTGTAAATGTTGCAACATCTAATAATAAATTATTGATTTGCCAACGAACAACAAACGGAAACAGCAGAGTTATTCAATTAAATAGCAATGGTACAATAGAAAAAACATTTGTACAACCGGGCGTTATTTCATTTCCTAAAAGTGCATTAACAACAAATAATATTGTTTGGGTAGCCGATTTTTATGGTGGGCTTACTTCCTTTACGCCCTCATCAACACAAACCTATATTCCTAATGGCCCATTAGGTACGGCTTCCGGAGATATGATTTTTAATAACAATATTTTATATATAGCAGCAGGCAGCATAAATGCTGCATGGAATTATCAATACAACCGTAATGGAATTTATAATTACACCAACGGCACCTGGAATGATATTGGATATTACAATCAACCTGTTTTAGATAGCGTATTAGATTTTATTACACTAACCATTAATCCTACCGATAATAGTTTATGGGCAGGTAGCTATGGTGGCGGATTAGTACATTTTAATAGCTCAACAAAAATTTATAAACAATACAACTCAAGCCTACAAACAGCATTGGGAGACCCTACAAGTTGCAGAGTAAGCGGTTTGGCGTTTGATGAAAATAATAATTTATGGGTTGCTAATTACGGAGCATCCAAAAATTTAAGTGTATTAAAACCCGATGGAACTTGGAATGCTCTTTCATTACCAACAACTACAACAGATAATGCTATTTCACAAATAGTAGTTGATGATGCCAATCAATTATGGATTGTATCACCACGTGGCAACGGTTTGTATTGTTATAATTACGGAAAAAATGTAGATGCGACTAACGATGACCAATGGAAATTTTATCAAACAGGAATAGGGAAGGGCAATCTTCCAAGTAACAATGTGTTTTGTTTGGCAAAAGATAAAAATAGTTTTATTTGGGTGGGCACAGATAATGGTATTGCTGTTATACAATGTACGGCAGATGTCTTCAACCAAAATTGCGATGCCGTTTTACCCGTAGTACAGCAAGGTGCTTTTACAAAATATTTATTTCAGGGAGAACAAGTGCAAACCATTGCAGTAGATGGTGCTAACAGAAAATGGGTAGGTACAAAAAATGGCGTTTGGCTTATTTCTGCCGAAGGCGATAACACTATTGAACATTTTACTACAAACAACTCCCCTTTATTAGATAATGATGTAAACCATATTGCGGTAAACCCAACCACCGGCGAAGTTTTCTTTTCAACCCTTAAAGGCATTTGCAGTTATATGGGAACCGCTACCGAAAGCAGTATTACAAACAGCAATATATTGGTATTTCCCAACCCTGTTCCACCTAACTATAACGGAACTATTGCCATTAGAGGCGTAACAAATAATGCATTGGTAAAAATTGCAGAACCCAATGGTAGATTAGTTTTTCAAACAACAGCTTTGGGTGGGCAAGCTATTTGGGATGGAAAAAATTATAAGGGCGAAAAAGTTGCGAGCGGCGTTTATTTAGTTTTAATTAGCAATGATACCAATACCGATAAATTGGTCACAAAAATCGTTGTCATAAGTGGAAAATAGCAACCATTAAAATTTTTCTAAAATTCATTTTATTTTTAATATTTTTTTGTACCTTGTTGAGAAAAGGATGCGGTTTAAGGGCTTTGCTATGCTCTTGTTTATTAACATTTTCTTTTTAAACCATTATATTTTTTTTTAGTCTTTAATATAGATTTTTGTTTTGCAAATACAACAAAAATTAAATAGTTCTTAATTTTTATTGAGTCTAAAATAAAATGAGTTCTAAGCTTTTTTTAACAAAAAAAGAGTTTTTTGGCAAGCGGTTTGCAATAAATAAGAGTAAAAGATATTAATATTAATTCAAGATAGTCAATTTTCTCATAAGCAGTTAGTTTTGGTTACGGCCTCTGTTTCTACAGAGGCTTTTTATTTTTAAGATATTCCGGATTGGGTTTCATGGTATCACCTTCAACTTTCCAAGGCAATATTTCATAATTATGATACCTGTACCAGAAGTAAATAATTAATGCCCCAACTGAATCTGCTAAAAAATCAAAAATATCACCTGTTCTGTGTGGAATAAACAATTCCTGAATCATTTCTGATACAACCGCATAAGTTAAGCAAGCCATTAAAACAATAAATACCCAAAGGTTTTTCATTTCTTCCTCATCTTTACGGCGAGGATAAATAAATAAAAATGCGAGTGTTGCAAAAATTATGGCATGTACTATTTTATCGCAATAATATTTTTCAAACCAAGTTATTGTGGGTAATTCATTACCCGGGGTAAATAACAGAAATAAAGTAATAATAAACCAACCCTGCCCCCAACGTAAATCTTTTTTCAGAAATACCATATATCCAAATATTAATTATATCCCAAATATAAGAGAGTATGGCAGAAAAACAGTAGGCATTCTATTTATTGATTAGAGCTATATGTTTTAGTGTTTTTCTGTTCCTGTTATAATAAATAACAAACTCGTTTTTAACTTCAGTTTTTATTGTTTATAAAAACAAACGGTTTTACTTTTTTAAAATAAATTAACTCTTGAAAACGATAAACGTTTTGAGAAATTTTTCTGCGGGTAACATCAATAACTTCACTGGCAATACAAAAGCTTTTGAAATTTTCAACATTTTGCAGCAAGGTATTCAAGCTCTTCACTTCTTGTTCAAATGCAACTTTATTTACCTCGAGGTTTTTGGTTAATACAAGAAGATCTCTTCTTCCTTCTTTCATAAGTTACTAAATTGGGGGTATGCGTATAATAAACTTTAAACAGCTTTGCGAACAGGGCACATACAATGTTTCTTATAATTACTCTTAGAAAAAATGCCACATGAAGTAAATGCCAAAATCAATACACTTAAAACCAAAATAAAAAGCATTCTATCTATCCTGTATTTCAAAAACATGAACTAAATTAATGTTTTAATTTGTAATCTTTACACACATTATTGTTAATCGGTGAAATTTGCATTTAAAACGATATTGGTAGCCCCTTTAGACTGGGGTTTGGGTCATGCAACCCGCTGTATACCCATTATTCGTGGTTTGCAACAGGCCAAATGCAATGTTGTTGTTGCCGCTAACAACAAGCAGAAAAGTTTATTACAGAAAGAATTTTCCAATATAAAATTTATTGAACTATCGGGTTATAATATTCGTTATACAAAAAACAAAAACACTTTGTTTTTTTTGTTGTTATGGCAAATGTTTAAAATTTTTAATTCCATTAATCGTGAAAAAAAATGGTTAGATAATATTATTGATGAGTTAAAAATTGATGTTGTAATAAGCGATAATCGTTTTGGTTTATCTACTCAAAAAATTCCTTGTGTTTTTATAACACATCAACTGCAAATTGATGCTCCTTATAATTGGTTGAAAAATATTATTCAAAAAATTAATTACCAATATATTAATAAATTTACAACATGTTGGGTGCCAGATTTTGAAGGAGAAAATAATATTGCAGGAACTTTATCGCACCCAAATGTAATGCCTTCTATCCCTGTACAATATATTGGTGTTTTATCAAGATTTGATCAATCAAAAAACGAAGACACTATTATTTACAATTGCTGTTTTTTATTATCGGGTCCGGAGCCACAAAGAACTTTACTTGAACAAAAAATTCTTCAACAACTCAATAGCATAAAACATTTAACTTGTTGTTTAATACGCGGTTTACCTGAAACAAATACGTGTTTATCTTCTTCCAATAATTTAATTATAAAAAATCATTTACCAGAAAAAGAATTAAAGCAAATTATTTTGCAAAGCGAATTTGTTATAGCAAGAAGTGGTTATACAACCGTTATGGAACTTATTTCATTACAAAAAAAATCAATTTTAATTGCAACTCCGGGGCAAACAGAGCAAGAGTATTTAGCTAAAAAATTAATGAAACAAAATTGGTGCTACGCGGTCAATCAAAACAGTTTTTCTGTTTCAGAAGCTTATTCAAAAGCAAACCAATTTAATTATCGGTTACCCAAAATATCCGAAACCAATATAGCAATTGAAAATCTTTTAGAACCTTTACTACATGAGCAATAAAGTAAAAGCTCATATAGCAACTTTAATTGCCAATTTTTTCTTTGGTAGTTGCATTGTAGCCGTAAAACATTTAACGCAAGTTGTAATGCAACCATTGGCATTAAACTTTTTACGTTTAAGCTGTGCGTTAATTTTATTTTGGTTACTGTTTTTAATAAAACCATCTAACGCCTCTATAAAAAAGAAGCATATTTTTTTATTTATACTTTGTGGTATAACAGGTGTTGCTATTAATCAAGTTCTTTTTATTAAAGGAGCTTCTTTAACAAGCCCCGTACATACTTCATTACTTGCATTAGTTACGCCAATTGTTTTAACCATTATTGCTGTTTTATTTTTAGGTGAAAAATTATTGTGGAATATATTAATAGGTTTATTGTTAGGAATTAGCGGAGCTGTTATTTTAATTGTATTAAAAAATAACAATGGCAATAGAGACAGCAGTATATTAGGAGATTTTTACGTAATACTAAATGCTACCTCTTATGCAATATATTTAGCCATTGTAAAACCATTGATGGATAGTTATAAACCCATACATGTAACAAGATGGGTGTTTTTATTTGCATCTATTATTGTTTTACCTATTGCATGGAATGATTTTACACTAATAAAGTGGCAATTATTTGATTGGACACATTGGCTATCATTAATTGTTGTTGTATTGGGTGCCACATTTATTGCTTATTTGTTTATTGTTTACGGCATTGCAAAATTAGGTGCATCAGTAGTGGGAGCTTATGTTTACACACAACCTGTTTTTGCAACCATTACTGCTGTTATTTTATATAACGAAAAATTATCAAATATAAAATTGATTGCTGCTGTTTTTATTTTTGGTGGTGTTTATTTGGTAAATTATAAAAAGAAATTACCTGCATCTGAAGAAAGAGAATTTATAAAATAGCTTTTTTTGGAGAATGGAAAAACCAAAATGTTTTTTTTGCTGAAGAAAAATCTTCCCAATTTTTACATGTTGCTTTTATTGCAAACACACCGCAAGTAGGCATTTCATCTATTTGTGTTTCAGTTAATTCATTTACAAAATAAGTAATACCCGGGTTGTGTGAGAATAAAGCAATGTTATTATACTTGTTACTTGTGTTAGCAATTACATTATATAATGTTTCTACCGAGGCATTATATAACTCTTTTATTTGAATAATATTTTCTTCAGCAATATTATATGCGTTTGCAAAATATTTTGCAGTTGTGATAGCTCTTTTTGCAGGGCTTGAAATAAATGCATCCACAACAATTTTTTTATCAATTAATTTTTGTGCCATTGTTACTGCTTCTTTGGTTCCCTTTTCGTTTAGTGGTCTGTCAAAATCTGAAAGAGTATGTACATCCCAAGAACTTTTAGCGTGGCGTATAATAATTACTGATTTCATTATTACTATATTTTTTAATATCCTCTTACATTTTTTCCTTCCATAAAATTTAAGAAGGCTTTGTTACAAACTTTGTTACCGCCGGGTGTTGGATAATTTCCTGTAAAATACCAATCGCCCGTATTGGTGGGGCAACTTTCGTGTAAGTCTTCAATGGTTTGATATATTACTTCAACCGGAATATTTATTTCTGATGGTGTAATAAGTTCTGCAATTTTTAATGAAATTTCTTCGGCAGTAAATGGTTTATAAATTTGTTTTACTACATTCTGTGTATGTAATTGATTGTCTTTTTGTAGTTGTTTTATTTTTTCTAAAGTTTTGGTTAAAATATTTTCAAGTCCTTTTTCTTTTAATAAAGTAATAGCTGCACGAAAGGCAATAAAATCGCCCATTTTACTCATATCAATACCATAACAATCAGGGTAGCGAATTTGTGGTGCAGAAGAAAGAACAATTATTTTTTTAGGTTGTAAACGTGCTAACATTCTTACAATACTTTCTTTTAAAGTAGTGCCTCTTACAATACTATCATCTATAACTATTAAAGTATCTTCATTCTTTTTTAAGGTGCCGTAAGTAATATCATAAACGTGTTGCACCATTTCATTACGGCTGCTATCTTCTGTAATAAATGTTCTAAGTTTTACATCTTTAATTGCAATTTTTTCTTGACGTATTTTTCTGTTAATCATTTCTTCCAACTTTTCAGGAGTTACATTTCCATTCCAACTTAAAATACGATCAATTTTTATTTTATTTAAATACTCTTCCATCCCTTTTACTAAACCATAAAAAGCAATTTCAGCAGTATTGGGTATGTATGAGAAAATGGTGTTTTTTAAATTATAATTTATACGTTCTAAAACAGTTTTACTTAAATGATGACCCAATGCAATTCTTTCTCTGTAAATTTTTTCATCACTTCCTCTTGAAAAATAAATTCTTTCAAACGAGCAGGCTCTTCTTTCTTGTGGTTCTATTACTTGTTGTATGGTATAATTTCCTTTATTGTCAACAATTAAAGCCTTACCGGGCAATAGTTCCAGTACTTCATTTTCTGCAACATTAAATGTTGTTCTTATAGCTGCACGTTCACTTGCAGCAACAATAACTTCATCATTTATATAATAATATGCCGGGCGAATACCATGAGCATCTCTCATTATAAAACTAAAACCGTTGCCAATTAAGCCGCCTACGGTAAAACCTCCATCAAATAATTGCGTTGCTTTTTTTAATGCTCCGCCAACATCGGGATGATTGGGATTTTTATCATCTTCTTTTAATAAGAAATGATGGATGGTTTCCATCATAGCGGCAAGATCACTTTGTTTCTGAAACTCACCGGGATTAATATTCAACAAATCATACAATTCATCTGTATTTACCAAATTAAAATTTCCGGCTAATGCTAAATTTTTTGAAGGTTGTATACTTCTTTTTATAAAAGGATGGCAAAATTCAACATTGTTTTTTCCTTGTGTTCCGTATCGCAAATGCCCCAACAATAATTCTCCAAGCATTGGTAAATTTCCTTTCATTAAATTAGGAAATTGTTTAATGTCTGATTGATATTTTTCTAATTCTTTTACTTCTTCACCTATCTTAAAAAAAATATCGGCAATAGATTGTGGTTGATTGCTACGAATTCGGTGTAAAAAAGGGTAACCTGTTTCAACATTTAGTTTAACGGCTGCAACACCTGCTCCATCTTGCCCGCGATTGTGTTGTTTTTCCATTAATAAGTACAACTTGTTTAAGCCATACATTACAGTGCCGTATTGCTGCAAGTAATAAGAGAAAGATTTGCGTAAACGAATAAAAGCTAAGCCACACTCGTGTTTTATTGCATCACTCATAATAATTATAAAAAAGAAAAGACGAAGTTAATGCTTCGTCTTTGTATGAAATATTAAATCTATTTAAGGTGGTGGTGTACAGATTCTGCCAACCATAAAAATTCTTTTATAAACGTATCAATTGCCGTTTGAAAGTTAGTGTCTAATAAGTTTCCTTCAACATCAAACTTTTTATCTACCTGTGGTGTAATTAATAAATAAGGAGAGGCAATTCCAAACAATGCGGGTACTAATAATAGTAATTGTTGGCTGCTTCTTGCACCACCTAATGCACCGGTTGATGCTGTTGATAATGCAAATACTTTTTTTGTTTGTTTAGGAAAATGATCTAATAAGTTTTGTAGTGCCGGCGAATAACTTCCATTATACTCTGGTGTTACAATTATAAATGCATTGGCAGCAAACATTCTTTTTGCCAAAGGTTTAAATTTTTCCGGAGCTTCTTCAACACTTTTATATACGTTTTGTAATAAGCCCAATTCATAATCACGTACATCAATTAAACCAATATGGTGAGTTGATTTTTTTTGTATTTCTTTTTGAAGAAATAAAGCTAATCTGGTTGTAACGCTTCCTTGTCTTGGGCTTCCGCTTATAATTTCTATATTCATATCTGCTTATTCAATTGCACATTAATTATGTGCAACTTTATTATTACCTGTTAAATTTATTTTGCTTTCAATAGCATTATTATGCTTGTTTTACAAATTGAACATTAAAGTTTAATTTAATATCTTCGCTTACTAATACACCACCTGCTTCTAAAGCTGCATTCCATGTTAAACCAAAATCTGTTCTATTAATTTTTCCTGTTGCTTCAAAACCTGCTTTTGTTTGCCCCCAAGGATCTTTAGCTAACCCTAAAAATTCTACATTTAATGTTACGGGTTGGGTAGTGTTTTTAATAGTTAAATTTCCGGTTAAAGCGTAATCATTACCATCAATTTTTTTAAATTCAGTTGATACAAATTTTAATACCGGATATTTTTCTGTTGCAAAAAAATCATTACTTTTTAAGTGTTCGTCTCTTTGTGTATTATTGGTGTTAACACTTGCTGTATTGGCTTCAAAAGAAATTTTAGCATCGGTAAAATCTTCTTTTTCAGATTCAATAGTTGCCTCAAATTGTGTAAAGCTTCCGGTTACATTTGTAATCATTAAATGTTTTGCTTTAAAAGTAATTTCGCTGTGTGCAGCATCAATTTTATAAGTGCTCATTTTTTTTAATTTTAAAAATTTATAAATAATTGTTTATACTATTGTTGGTGTTGCTTCAATTAATACTCCCATTTTTCCCATTTGATAATCTTTAAACGCCTGCATTATTTCTGTTTGTGTATTCATTACAAAAGGACCGTGTGCTGCAATGGGTTCATTAATTGGTTCTCCGCTTCCAACAAAAAATAATGTATGGGCATTAGCGTTAATGGCAAATGTTTCTCCATCATTATTAAAGGTTGCTAACTGTTTACTGCTTACTGTTTCTTTTTCGTTTACAATAACTTCTCCTTCTAAAACATATAATAATGTGTTGTAATGTTTTGGAAAAGAAAAAACAAAAGAGCCTCCTTTTTTCATTTCTCCCATATAAGTATTTACGGGTGTAAATGTTGGAATGATCCCTTTTACTCCGTTTAACTCTCCTGCGGGAATAAGAATGGTTGTTAATTTATCTTCTGTAACAATTGACGGTGTTTCATTTTTAGTTGCAGGATAATATTTAGGTTCATCCATTTTATGCTTAGCTGGTGTATTTACCCAAACTTGTAAAAGATTTTGCTCTCCACCATGTTCAAAAATATTTGCGGGCATTCTTTCGCTGTGTATAATGCCCATTCCGGCACTCGTCCATTGTGTGCCTCCTTCATTTACAACATGATTATTACCACGACTATCTTGATGATGTACTCCGCCTTTATAAATAAAGCTTACGGGTGAAAATCCACGATGTGGGTGTGGGCCTACACCTTGTAAATGTGTTGGAATATTTTTATCGGCAATAGATTTCCCATGATGAAATACTAAAAATGGATTTAAGAATTCGTTATTAAATGGTAGTAATTCTTGCACATGCATGCTGCCCACATTAATGGCTCTTCCTTTTATTATTTGTTTAATTGTTTTGTTCATAATTTTTCATTTGTTGTTGCGTTTAAACAACGTAGTGTTATATTAAGGTTTCACAGGAATTTCAATTAATAAATATTCTGTGTTACTATTTGCTTTGTGAATTATTGTTTTCAAATTAGTTTCTTTTATTTTGCATGTATATACATATAATATGATAAAAAAATTATCGCTCGTTTTCTCTTATTTTTTCAAGTAGTTCATTTAATGTAACGGCATCTTTATTAGTTAGAGAAACCGTTTCTTCATATATTTCATCAATCTTTTTTGTTGAAGATTCCAGCACACTTAACCCGGCTTGTGTTAAAGACATCACCGTTTGTCTGCCATCATGTTCTCCTTGTGTGCGTTTTACTAATTTTTTTACCACTAACCTGTCTATAATTCTTGGCACATTTGAATTTTTTTCAATCATTCTTCCGGCAATATCTTTTACGCACATTTGGTTGGGGTGCTTACCTTTTAAAATTCGCAAAACATTATATTGCTCGTGTGTTAAACCAAATTCTTTTAATTCTTTGCAGCTTAATGTTTTTAACCACCAAGCGGTATACAAAATATTTAGCCCAGCTTTATGCACTTCGTTTTTAAATTTATTGCTTTGTATAACGTTTTCTAATTTCACAGCACAAATATACATGTATGTACACGTAAATTCCAAATTTATTTTTCCTTTCTCGGTAAATTAAGATGCTTAATAAGAAAATAAATGTGAGTTATGCTATTTCTATACCAATAACCTAGGTTTCTTACTTTATGCTAAATACATTAAAGTAGTAAATTAGAGCTTACTTTTGCCGCAAAATTTTGTTTTATGAAATTGCGAACTGTTTCTTGTTTTATATTATTTATATCGTTCCTTATACTACATTCTTGTTCTCCCAACAATGTAACTATTGATAATTCATTACAAAAATATTTTGATAGCAATCATGTAACCGGAACTTTTGCACTATTTGATAACGGCTCCGGACAATTTACTGTTTATAATTTACCTCGTTATAAAGATTCAGCTTTCTTACCTGCATCTACTTTTAAAATTGTAAACTCATTAATTGGTTTACAAATAGGAAAAATTACGAATGAAAAAATGATAATTAAATGGGATGGTGTTAAACGTTGGAATGAAGCATGGAATAAAGATTTAACTATGGAAGAAGCTTTTAAATTATCTGCTGTTCCATACTATCAAGAAGTAGCAAGAAGAATAGGAAAAGATACCATGCAATTTTGGTTAGATAGTTTGCATTACGGCAATAAAAAAATTGGTGGGGCTATAGACAGTTTTTGGTTAAACAATTCTTTAAAAGTAACAGCCGATGAACAATTGGGTTTGGTTAAGCGTTTATACTTTGACCAATTACCTTTTGATAAACGCACTCAGAGTATTGTAAAAAAAATAATGCTACAAGAAAATAATGCCAATTATAGTTTAAGTTACAAAACAGGTTTTGGTTATAAAGAAGACGGTAAATCATTAGCATGGATAGTGGGCTGGGTTGAAGAAAATAAGCACCCGTATTTTTTTGCATTAA
Source organism: Bacteroidota bacterium (assembly GCA_018267705.1). Classification (GTDB taxonomy): domain Bacteria; phylum Bacteroidota; class Bacteroidia; order Chitinophagales; family Chitinophagaceae; genus CW01. The sequence continues at coordinate 332,244 of JAFDXX010000007.1, forward strand.
ATATTGAAGGTGCTCATGACGCCGATTTAGTAAATATGCGAATGACTATTTTAAAAGGTATTTTAAAACAATTGGATTTTTTACAAGGAAAGCGATAGCCGATTATTATATTAAGAGTAAAAAACAAATTATTACATCAACTCTTTATTTGCCAGTTCAACTATTTTTTTTTGTTTCCAATTATACCAAGGGTGAGGTATTGTTTTTTTCATTACAGTATCAATACTTCTCATTCCAAATAAATTCCAAACACCATTTAATTTTCCGCTTAAAGAACTTTGCATAGCACGCAAACTCATGGCAAAACCGCTATCTAAATATTCCATATGATGCCAATATCCGGCAGGCATAAATAAAGTATCGCCATGCTCTAAAGTAACATCATAGCCTTCTGCTTTTTTTAATGCAGGAAATTTTTCGTAATCAACTTTACTTTTTTCCGCATCATAATAATTGCTAAAATCTACCATACTTAAAACCTCATACGGCTTTCTATATATTTTATGCTGTTCTTCAAATGGAAATAATAATACTCTTTTTCTTCCAATAAATTGTGTATGCAAAATGTGGCTTACATCTATATCAAAATGCATGTGTGTAATAGCTCCTTCTCCGCCAGTAAATAACATAGGATAGCGTTTTACAAAACCAGTCATTAATTCATCGGGCCACGTAAAATCATTAATTAATTGTGGAGCATGATCAAAAATATTAAACAAAAAAATTCTCCAACCTGCGGGCCCGGCACTAATCATATCAATATATTCTCCAAAGGTTTTATAATCATCTGCCGTATTTATTGGTGTATAGGCATCACTTTTTATATTATTATATAATGCTACTTTTTTGTTTCCTACCAATTCTTTAAAAAAAGCCCAATTCCATTTGTTATAAGCAGGCCACTGTTTTGATAAGTTTTTGATTATTACCGGAGTAGAAGTATTGTAATATTTATTTTTAAACTCGTTTCCGTTTATATTTTCAACTATATCTATTGCTTTCAGTTTCATAGCAAAAATTTGTTTGCAAAAGTAGGTTTCCTAATTAAAAAAATTACGATAAAACTATTGTAAACGAGTGAATATTATAGCCTGCACATAAATTGATACCCAAAAATATTTCATTAAATAGCAAAAAAATGGTGTAAACCCCTTACATTTGCCGTCCTTTCACAAAATAGTGGCATGGTGGTCACTGTATAGTTGAAACAATATTGTTGGAGTTAGTAAAAAAAATTAAACATGAAACGTACATTTCAACCACACAAACGTCGTCGTAAATCAGTTCATGGTTTTCGTAAACGTATGCAAACTGCTAATGGCCGTAAAGTATTAGCCAGCCGCAGAGCGAAAGGCCGTAGGAAACTAACTGTTTCTAGCGAAAAAGGATTAAAATAATCATCAGCACCTTTTAGGTGTTAGTATATTTGAAGTTCTGCTTACTTATAAGCAGAACTTTTTTAGTTTATAATATGCCCACTTCATTTTCATACAATAAACAAGAAAAACTAAAGAGCCGAAAACTACTTGAAGAAGTGTTTACTAAAGGGCAATCTTTTCACATATTTCCCTTTAAAGTATTTTATATTTCAACCAATATTGAACTTGATTTTCCTATAAAAGCCGGAGTGGGGGCAAGCAGTAAAACTTTTAAAAAAGCTGTTGATAGAAATTATATTAAACGATTAATTCGCGAAGCATATAGATTAAACAAAATACCTTTGCATAATTATATACACGAACATAAAAAACAACTTGCCGTTTTTATTTTATATGTTGGGAAAGAATTACCGCAACTGCAACAACTGCAAACTAAAATGCCTTTGGTTATTGATAAATTAATAAATGCTTTTAATGAAAGTGCTACTGCAAATACTTAGTTATCCTTTTATATTGGTTATAAAATTTTATCAATATGTAATTTCTCCTGCATTAGGCCCCAAATGCAGATATATACCAACTTGCTCGCAATACGCAATTGAATCATTAAAAAAATATGGATTATTTAAAGGAAGTTGGTTGGCATTAAAACGAATTTCAAGTTGTCATCCGTGGGGCGGGCACGGGCACGATCCTGTTCCTTAGAAATTATTGGTTTAAAACCAGAAATTTAAAATTACCAACCTGCTTTTTTTATCTTCGTTGTATGCAGTTTAAAGATATAATTGGTTTAACCGAAACCAAACAGCAATTAATTGAAATGCTTGCACAAAACAGGCTTTCGCATGCATTATTATTTTTAGGAAATGAAGGAAGTGGTGCGTTACCCTTAGCATTGGCATTTGCACAATTAATTGTAAGTCAACCGCAACCTGCCCCGGTTGTAGAAGATTTATTTGGTGGAATGACTGCATTAGAGCCTACTCAAACTTTTATTCCTCCTAATGAAATACAAAACCATTCTTCCTTTCAACGTGCAGAGCAACTAATTCATCCCGACCTCCATTTTTCATATCCTGTTGTTTCAAAAAAAAGCGGAGATAAACCAACCAGCAAAGATTTTATTACAGAATGGAGAGAATTTGTAAAAAATTATCCTTACGGCAATGTGTATGATTGGTTACAAATGATTGGTGCAGAAAATAAACAAGGCAACATTACCGCAGAAGAGTGTAATGATATTTTAAAAAAATTAAGTTTAAAAAGTTTTGAAAGCGAATACAAAGTTTTATTGTTATGGATGCCCGAGTATTTAAAAAAAGAAGGAAATAAATTATTAAAATTAATTGAAGAACCTCCTGCCAATACCATTTTTATTTTAGTTGCAGAAAATGATGAACAAGTTTTACCAACTATATTAAGTAGATGCCAATTAATTAAAATTCCCAAACCAACAACAAAAGAAATTGAAGAAGCTTTGCTAACAAAAGCCAATGCAAATGCAGAAACCGCAAAACAAGTTGCAAGCATTTGTGATGGCAACTATAGAGAAGCTTTACAGTTATTACAACACGCCGAAGAAGATTGGCAAAGCCTTTTACGAGAATGGTTAAAAGCAATTCTTAGAGAAGGTCCTATTGCACAAGTAAAATTTTCTGAAGAAATAAGTAAAACAGGGAGAGAAAACCAAAAGCAGCTCTTACGCTATTTTACACATTTGTTTGAACAAAGTCTTCGTATAAGATTACTAGGTGCCGATAATATTATTTTAACAGAAAAAGAAAAAGATTTTGCTACTCGTTTAAATAAAATAACAAACATTAACCAACAACAATGTATTATTGATGAGTTAGATAAAGCAACTTATTATATAGAACGCAACGCTAACGGAAAAATTTTATTCCAAGCATTAAGTATTAAACTATTCCATATTATCCAAAATAAAGTTTCTGTTGAGGTATAAAAAACTCAACATGAATATTTTTGTTTTTTGTATGCTTTATTTATACAAATTATTAAATAAAAATTTAAATGTACCGTAAGGTTGTGCTCTAAATGTTATTTCAGGTCCAAAAGCAAATAATTTTCCTTTACCCACAGATGCTTCAAATGCTGCAATACCGCCATTTAGGTAAGATTGTCCCCAAGCCCAACCACTTCTTAAATTGTGTGTACCAACAAACCATGCAATAGGCTTTATATTGTTTTTAATTTGTGCTTCGGGTAAAATATTAAATACAGGACTTTCTTCAAAATATACATCTGCTTTACTGTTCATACCGTATGCTGCTTGTTGGGTAGAATCTACATTTACACTTAATACACTTCCGGGAATATAAAATTTTTCATTGGGTAATTTTTTTTCTTCTCCATTAACCATTTCTGTAAGTGCATTTTGTACAGGAAGTTTTAAATGATAGGCTAATGCGGTGCTGCTGCCAATTGTAATAATATTACCTCCTTCTTCTAAAAACTTTTTTAATTGTGGAATAGATTTTTCTGCTGTTATTCTTCCTAATCTGTTTCTATATTCTGCCGGTATAGAATCTGCATTAGGTTCTCCAAAACCTCTATTGGCAGCATTTACAGAAGGTATGGCTCCTCCAACAAATACAATTACATCGTACTTGTTTTTTAAATTTTCCGTATCAATATTTTTTGCATAAATAACATCTGCAACAAAATGAAATTGTTCAAATAAATAACGTACCCATCCGCTTGGCATAGAGCCTCCATAAACATCCCATAAAGCAATTTTTGCAGTTGAAATTTTTGTGCTATTTAATGGTTTCTTTTCAAGTGCAATTGCTATTATTCCATTTTCATTAATTATTTTTTCAATATGTAATTTTGTTTTTGAAGAAGAAGGAATATAAAAAGAACCTTTGCTGAAATTGTTATAAACAGAATCGGTAGTTCTATATACTTCAATTCCTTCTTTCAACAAATCATTTACTATTTTAAATGAATTATTGGCTGCTGCATTTAATAAATAACCTGCTGTTTTATTGGCTGTAATAATTTTGCCTTTTACTGCTTGCAATTCTCCATAAGCAATTTTTTCAAACGGACCATCAAAAGCATTTAATACTCTATCAAACTGTACACCCATTTGATAAGCCAACGTCCAGCCCGCTGCATCATAAGGTGGAATAGGAGGGCCTCCGGGATATTGAAAATCATTCGGATGATCTTGTGGTTCAAACATATCTAAAATATGCGGGCGAAATGCTTGATTCGTTTTTATAATATAAGATCCTGCCGGATATGGTTTATTATTAATCACAAAATCTGCAGTAGCTTTTTGTACTTGCATGCCGCTGGTTATAAGTGTATTAATAAATTTAACGGCTGTTGCAAAATCGGGTTGATTGGCAGAAATAATATACCCGCGAGGATCTCTGTTTTGAGCATTTTTTAATACTGAGTCATAAATTTTTACAGGAATATTAATACCGCCTCTTCCTCCTACAAAATTATTTTCTTCATTATTATTTTTTTTATTGTTTGATTGAGTTGTTTGATAAAGTTTTACAATTTCTGCAGATCGTTTTGGTGAGAGTGTCCATGTATCTTTTTCTCCGCGTTCTATAGAATTTTTTCCCATTCTGTATATATTATAAAGCAATTCATCGCTATGTCTTGCTGCATACATTAATACGCCATAGTTTAAAGAAACAGAATAATCAATTGATTGTTTGAAATGCCAGGTTTGTGGCAATACGGGAAAAGGTGTAGCACTGCTGGGAATTAATCTATCGGGTACTACAGGGATATTCATTGGCGTTGGACTTCCAATAATTTCGGTAAGTAAACCAACCATATTATGAAAGTAAGTAGATGTTCTTAATCCACCATTATACCAAGTAGAGTATACTGAGCCTGCACGTTCGGTATAACCCGGTTTGTTTTCAGCATTTAAACGGTTTACCATTGCAGCACCAACAGCATCAAGCTCTGTCATTACCAATGGATCAAAATTATAATTGAAAGGGTCTCTAAACGGCGGGCCTGCTACAACAGAACCGGCCGGCCCTGTTTGATGATGATTATACATAATTTGTGGCAGCCATTCTACAAACAATTGCCTGCCCATATTTTGTGTTTCTTTTAAATTAAACATATAAAAATCTCTATTATTATCATGCCCTGCATATTTTTCGTATAACGTTGGTAAATACCGCGTAGTTCTTTTTTCTTTGTTTTGTTCTCTCATATACCAATTGCTTACCAACTCTTGCCCATCTGGATTTGCATGTGTCATTAATATTATAACATTATTTAATATTTTATTTGTTTCATCATCAGTACGGGTTAGTAATTCGTATGCAGTTTGTATTAGTTGGTGGGCTCCTACTACTTCGGTTGCATGTAATCCTCCGTCTATCCATACAACTGCTTTTCCTTCGTTGGCTAATGCAATAGCTTGTTGGTTGGTTAAGTTTTCGGCGTGTGCTAATTGTTGGGCAATTGTTTTATAGCGGTCTAATTTTTTTAAATTTTCCGGAGAAGAAATTATCAGCATCCATTGTGTTCTCCCTTCTTCGGTTTTGCCAATATCTACTAATTTTATTTTGGGAGATGCTGCTGCTAATTTTTTAAAATAGGCTTCGGTTTGTGTGTAATTGGCAAGCATATAATCATCGCCAATATTAAAACCAAAATGTTCTTTAGGAGTGGGAATTGTTTGTGCAGATGTAGAGAGTGAAATGATACATATAAATAATAATAAAATATTTTTTCTCATAGCATTTTGTTTATGCGTACAAGTTATTAAAATATTTGTTTCAGAAAAGTTTGTTTCATATATCTGTGCCGTTCTGTTAAGTTTAATGTATTATAATTGTTGGATGGTGTATATATTAAAAGGCCTCACAAAAATTTGTAAGGCCTTTAATATTTTAATATTGTAAAATATGAGGGTATTATCTTGAAGCCGGCATATTTAAAGGTGTATCACGTTTTAACATAGCATCTCTGTTTGCCATTTCCCATGCTGTATAATAAATCATTTTAACGCGTTTTTCCATTAATGAGAAATTAATTTTATCTATTGTATCTGTTGGTTGGTGATAATCTGCCAATAACATTCCATCATAGAAAAATAAAATAGGAACTCCTTTGCGTGCAAAATTAAAATGATCGCTTCTGTAATAAATTCTGTTTACATCTTTTGGATCATCAAATTTATAATCTAATACAAGTTGTGTGTATTTGTTATTCATTCCTTCATTAATAATTGGTAATTCGCTGCTTAATTTATCATGGCCAATTACGTAAACATAATTATTAGTATCGGCAGTTTTGCGTTCTGTATCAATTCTTCCTACCATATCAATGTTTAAATCAACCGAAGTTTTATCAAGCGGAAATATTGGATGTTCTGAATAATATTGAGAGCCCCATAAACCTTTTTCTTCTCCACTAACTGTCATAAATACAATTGTTCTTCTTGGTTTATATCCTTTTTTTGCAGCAGCAGAAAAGGCTTCTGCCATTTGTAATACAGATGTAGTACCACTTCCGTCATCATCAGCTCCGTACCAAATAACGTCACCTCTTTTGCCAAGATGATCGTAATGGCCTGTAATAAAAACATATTCATCTTTTTTATCTGTACCCTCTAATACTGCAATTACATTGCTGCTTTGTAAATCGGTGGTTGTTTTTTCTGCATCAATTTTTAATTCGGCTACATAGTTTCCTTTATTTGTTTCTGCTAATTGTTTGAAAGATTGTTTAGTTGTTCTTCCCAATAAAGCAGATGCAACATTTTCTGAAATAGTACCTACAAAAAACGGAGTGTTTGTGCTTTTTTGCAAATACATATTTCCTTTTGTAGCAGTTGGTGTTTTTTTAGGAAAATCTTTTGTTACAACTAAAATACCTATTGCTCCTTTTGTGCGTGCAATTGTTGCTTTTGCATTTGCAGAACCCGGACCGCCAAAGTTACGCCTGCCTTGTGTTTGATTGTTTTCATGTTTGTACCCTTCAGGTAATCCTTCTAATGCAATTACAATTTTTCCTTTTACATCTAAGCCTTCGTAATCTGTCATTTTATTTGCTGCGTCATCTAAACCATAACCTACAAAAACAACATTGTTGTAATTGTGATTGCCGTTTACAATTGAGTTTAATGAGAAAGCGTAATCTTCATCCCATTCAAAATGTGTTCCGTTTACTGATAAATTTTTATTCATTAATTCATCTTGATATACGGGGTAATATTGTTGGTAGCTATTACCATTTCCGGGTTTTAAGCCCATGCGTTTAAATTGATCTTCAATATAAGCTGCTGCTTTTTTTTGTCCCGGTGTAGCTGTTTCTCTTCCTTCCATATCTGCACTTGCCAATACCGATAGTTTTTCTTTTAAAGCTTGTGTAGTAATTAAGTTTCCAAATCTAACGTTTGGCGTTTCTTTTTGTGCCATTGCAACTGTTGTTACAAATGGCAATACGAGCAATAGAAATTTTTTCATGTGTAAGTAATAATTATTGATTTTTAAAATATTAACAAGCAATTTTGTTTACTCTGTTGGCATGCCTTCCTCCTTCAAATACTGTATTCATAAAGGTTTCAATTAATTCTTCTGCTAAAGGCAATGCAATAAATCTTGCGGGTAGGCATATAATATTAGCATCGTTATGCATACGAATTAGTTTTGCAACATCATTATCCCAACACAATCCTGCACGTACGTGTTGATGTTTATTGGCGGTAATGGCTACACCGTTGGCACTTCCACAAAGTAAAATTCCAAATGCAGCTTGATTGCTTTCTACAAATGCAGCAACAGGATGTGCAAAATCGGGATAATCTACAGAGGCGGTTGAATTAGTGCCAAAGTCTTGTACAGTAAACCCTTTTTGTTGTAACCATGTTTTAATGGCTTGTTTGTATTCAAAGCCGGCATGGTCTGATCCGATTGCAATGGGTTTTGAAATATCGAAAACGCTCATTAATTAAAATTTTGCCCGAATGTAATGAAATGGGCATGAATAAACATATTTAATGTATTAGCGGATGAATTTTGAATTTTACCGTGAGAATACTTTATGCCATTTCTAAAATAGGTAGAGCAATAGTAACTTTTGTTCCTTGTTCTTCAACCGATTCTATTTTAAAATCTCCGCTATTATAACCAACTAATTGTTTTACTAAGTATAAACCTAAGCCAAGGCCTTGTTGTTCAAACCGTTTTTTTCCAAATTGTTTAAAGGGTTGTATTTCATCAATTGATTGAATGGTAAAGCCTTGCCCGTGATCTATTATTTCAATAACATAATCATCCTCTACTCTGTTACCAATAATATTTACCTTTTGTGTGGGTAATGAATATTTTAATGCGTTGCTTGTTATTTCTACTAACATTCTTAATAAAAAATCGAAATTTATCCCTAAGTCTGTTACGTTATTAAATTGTATAATTAAATCTCCTTCGGGGCGTTTATATATTTCTTTTGCTATTGTTTGTAATTCGTCGCTTATTTTATGATGCCAATAACTTCCTGATTGCCCATTTGAAAACATGGTTGTTAATTCAGGATGTACTTCGGCACGTTTAATTTCTTCAAACAACATTAAATTAGAAAGGGAGTGATTTAAACGTAAGGCAGATTTTAATATTGTTAAATGTGAATCTTGTACTTGTTTTTCGGTGAAAGATTTGCCGGCACTTAATAATAAATTAATAGCATTTATAATGCTTTGTAACGGCATATTAAATTCATGATAATATGTTGCAAATACAGAGGTTTCAATATCATGTTTTACTTTGGCGTATTGGTTGCTCATTTTATCTTGCCTGCGTAAACGAGATTCTATTGCTGCTGTTAATTCTTTTGCGGTAAAGGGTTTGGTTATATAATCATCGGCACCTAAATCCATTCCTTGTCTTATATCTAACTTATCAATTTTTGCCGTAAGAAAAATAAATGGAGTGTTTTGAATGGATGATGTTTTTCTTATTTGTTCTAATACTTTAAAACCATCCATTTTAGGCATCATTACATCACAAATAATTAATGAGGGGCGATAGTCTATTGCTTCTAATATTCCTTGTTTGCCATTAATGGCTGTGCGTACAAAATAGCCTTTGGCTTCTAATAATTCTTGAATATTTTCTCTAATATATTGTTCGTCTTCTATTACTAAAATTTTTGCTTTGTTTTCCATAGCAGTAAGGATTATTTATTGTTTAAAGGTAGTGAAATTGTTACTGTTGTGCCTTTTCCTAATTCGCTTATTACAAATATTTGCCCTTGGTGAAGGTCTATAAATTCTTTTACAATAGCAAGCCCTAAGCCGGTTCCTTGAATTTCGTCGGTATTGGAGGCTCGATAAAATGGTTGGAATAAATGTACTAAATCGTTTTCGGGAATACCAATGCCATAATCTGTAATTGATATTATTACATTATCATATTCAAACAATACTTTCGTATCAATATTGCCGGTATTAGAATATTTGTATGCATTGCTTAGTATATTTTCAAAAACGTGGTCTAACAGTTTTTCATCATAAAAAACCGGTTGTGATTTTCCTTCTGTTGTAAGTATAACGCTTCTTTCTTTGGCATATCTGTTATTATATTTATTTTGAATAATTTGTTCTAAAAAAGCAACAATATTATTTTGTTTAGGATGAAAAGGTGTTCTGCTAACATCTGCTTTTCCTAATACCAACACATCATTCATTAATGTTTGTAAGCGTTCTAACTCGCCTTGTATTCTGCTAAATTGTTTTTGAAATCGTATTTTTTTTTCGGCGGGCATATCTTCCAAGTACATATCCATTATTTCTATTCCGCTTTGAATAATAGTTAATGGCGTACGAAATTGATGTGATGCCATTGATACAAAACTTGAACGCAATTCATTTAGCTCTCTTTCTTTTTGCAGTGCTTGTTCTAACTCTTGTAATAGTTTTTCTTGTTCGGTAATATCTCTTAAAACACAAAGGAGATAATTTTTTCCATCAAAGCTGTAATAAACTGTTGAAAATTCGTAGGGTACTTTTTTATCTGTGTTTTTAATGGGTATTAATACTTTGGTGCTGGTGGCTTCTGTAGTGCTTTTGCTGCCATGTTTTACTAATGAGAAAAAAATTTTCTTTCTTGCAAGTGGCCAATTTTTAAATGATTGTTTTTCCCAATCTTCTTTTTGGTAACCTAATTTTGTAATAGAATCATTTATATCTTCTATATATCCTGTTTCTATATCTACGGTAAAAATAATTTCTCTAACACTGTTGAAAATAGTATTCAGCTTATCGTATTGATGAATAAGTCCTTTACTGTTTAATAAATTATGCAGTAAAATTTCTTCTTGAATCATTGCCTTTGTTTTTTGTTGGCAATTGAATGTTAGAAACCTTATTTTAGTTTTTTTAATTTTACAAGATCAACTGTGGTTTCACTAACATTCAGTATATCAAACTGGTAATTGCCAATAATAATGCGTTCTTTGGTTTTAGGAAAAGTGCCGTGTTCGTTTACAATATATCCGCTTAATGTTTCAGATTCGTTTTCAGGAAAATCAAGTTTGTATTTTTCATTTATAAAATCTAACTCGGCTCTTCCGCTAAGTATATATTCGTTTTCTGATATTTGTTTATCTACCAATTCTTCGGTATCATATTCATCTTTTATTTCTCCAAATATTTCTTCTAAAACATCTTCCATGGTTACAATGCCTGCGGTTCCGCCAAATTCATCTACAACCCATGCTACACTTTTTCTTTCTTTGGTAAATTTGTTTATTAAATCTGAGGCACTCATGCTTTCGGGAACGGCTGATATTGTTAATAAAATTTCTTTTATAGTTGAGGGGGTTTTAAATAAATCTAATTGGTGTACATAGCCAATTATATTATCAATATTATCATCATACACAACTAATTTACTGAGCTGTGTATGAATAAATTTTTGTTTTACTGCATCAATATTTTCGTTTATTTCTATGGCTTCTATTTCGGTTCTGGGAATTAAAAATTGTCTAATTTTTACACTGGGAAGACTTAGGGCATTTTCAAATAGTTCTTTATTTAATTCCGGATTAATTTCTTCTTGTTCTTTTGTTTGTTGAAAAAAATGTTCTAAATCTACTTTAGAAAATGCTTCTTTATTATTTTTAATATGAACGTTAAAAATATATTTTAATATCCATTGTGCTATGCCTACAAAAAAGGCTGCAATTGGTTTAAATAAGCCGTAAAAAAAATTGGCTATTGGTGCAAATATTATTAATAGTGTATCGTTTTTAGCTCTAAAAATAGCTTTAGGAATAAATTCTCCTAACACAAGTACTATTAGTGTTGATAATGCTGTATCTATTACTAATTTTATATATTCATTTTGTACGCCCCACCTGCTCCATGCTAAAGAGTTTATGAATTGATCAAACAATAAACCGTAGGTAACTAAAAAAACATTTACGCCAATTAAGCATGTGCTTATAAAGGTTGCTTTATTTTCTAAAAATTTTGAAAGAATAATTCCGCTACTTTTTTTTTGTTTTTTTTTCAGTTCAATATTTAATCGGTTGGCACTAATAAAAGCAATTTCGTAGCCTGAAAAAAAACCAATTAAAATTAGTGTAGCCAATATCCAAAGTAAATTTATTAATACACTCATATTACGAATGTACTGAATAGATTATATAAAACAAGAACCCCGTAAAAACGGGGTTCGTACCAATAAATTAACATGAGAAAATAACTATCGGTTAATTATATTTTGTATGTGTTATACGAACAGAAATTAGGTTTGTTACATTATTTAAAATCTACTGTACAGTTTTGGCATTTAATATCAACTTTGGTGCTTTTGCCATCTCCGCCGGTTGCTGTAAAATGTGTTTCTATATTATTATTATCGCCAATATCAATACCTGATATTTTAAAGTTTTTTCTAATTCTATCTCCCATATCATCTTTGGCTTTGTCCTCTTTTTTAGCTTCTTCTTTTATAACAATTGGTTTTTTATCGAAGTTGCTATACACGCTGCTGTATGAACCATTGAATGTAATAGCATAGTTTTTTATGGCATTGAATGGAATACGAATATCTGCATACTTATTATCAACCTTTATAAGAGATACCGAAGGATCAACTTTTCTTAATCTTATATCTGCATTGGTTCCGTATAATTCAATTGATCCGGTTAATTTATTTATACGAAGGTTGCCATAATTTTTTCTTCCTTGTAAAACGCCTGCTTCTTCTATTTCATATTCATCGTTTACACTGCGAATGTTGGCTTTGTTTACAACATCTGCCTCTACGGTTGAGTATTTGGTATCAATATCTAAATCATCAATATTTTTTGTAGTTAATCTTCCGTTTATAAAATCAATTTCTGCACTGCCTAAATTTCCTGTAGTTACATTTCCATATTTTGAACGAAGTATAAAATTTTTTACATCTCCAACTTCAAGATTGCCGTTTGTTATATCAACATTTAATTTGTTTGTATTGCCTGTTACGGTTACATCGGCATATTTACTTTCAATATCTAATTTATTTTCTTTAGGAACATAAATGGTTAAAATTCTTCTTCCTGCTTTGTTGCCAATATTTTGACCTTTACCATTAAACACGGCCATATTGCCACTACTCCAACCATAAGCTGAAACTACATTCCCATCTACATTGAATGTAGAATAACTTCCGCCGCCGCTTACTATACCAGATTTTATGCGAACTGAATTAGGAGAAGATTTTATAGAAATATTTAATTTTTCAAGCCATTCATCGTCTGAAACTTTACCACCATCTCCTTCAAAATAAACGGTTGTAACTACTTTTACTTTTGGTTGATCCCAAACTTTTATTTCAACAGATCTGCTTGTGTTTTCAATAAAAATATCGGTTCCTTTATTTACGCTTATTTCTTGTGAAACTTCTTTTTTATTCAAATTAGAGTCTGCAATATTTTTACCCGGCCTGCCCATTACAAAAAACTCTTTTTCAATTTTTGTATTGAGTGTTTGTGCAAAATTTTGTTCATCAAATGCTTTATTAATTTCTGAATTTATTTGTGCTTGTATTCTATTTTTTAATGCACGGCCATTAACAATTTTTACGGCAGTATCTATTGAATAAGATTGTGCATCATTGGTTTGTGCAATTGTATTGGTGGTAACACATAGACTTGCAATGCTTAAGGCAAGAGTAAGTTTATTAAACATGTTTTTTTTATTTTATATGTTATTAAATTGAATAAATGTTGTTTTGTTGGTATTTTCAGATGGCTGATGGTTTTGCATATATCGGTTATTGGTTTTATTAATTTCTTTTTGTAAATCTTTTAATACATTTAATTTTTGTTGATAGATGTTTATTAATCGGCTAAGTAAATCGTCTGTTAACCCTTGTTTAGCTATTGCGTTTTTAATTGTTTTTTCATCGCTATCCATTTCTTTAAATCGAACAATAAAATCATTATAATAGCTTGGGCCTTCGGTGTATAAAGGAGTTGAGCTTATTTTTTCTTTTTGTAAATTAATAATGTTTATAAACCGGCTGTCTAAAGATTGTAAAGTGGTTTCTACTTCTTTGTTATTGTTATTGGGGTGGGTTTGTGTAGAAGATGGTTGTTTGTTTTTTTCTGTTGAATTATTGCTTGTTGCAGGGTTGGTTTGTGCTATTTGAGGATTATTATTTTCTGTGTTTTCTTCTTGTGATGCTTTTTCTTTTTGTATTTCTACGGGGGGGGTAATTGATTGATTTTTATTTGCCGTAATTTTTTTGTTTTGATTATTAATATTTAATAAGTACAACACGCCAAAACCACACAATACAATAACACAAGCTGCTGCCGCCCATTTAAAAACAGTTATTATGGGTGCTGTTTTTTTAGTAAATAGTTGTTGCTGAATATCTAACCACAAATCAGCAGAGGGCTCTTTTGTATCAAGCTTATTTTTGTTTTGCTGAATATATTGTTTAAACTTATCCATGTGTTATAATTGGTTAATCAATTTTTCTTTTAATAATTTTTTTGCTCGGTGATATTGGCTTTTACTAGTGCTTTCAGATATTCCTAAATTATTGGCTACTTCTTTATGGCTATAGTTTTCAATTGCATATAGTGTAAAAATTTCTCTGCAACCATCAGGCAATTGTTTTATAGCATGGTTTATATGATTCATTTCAATATTAACCCACCATTCTGTTTCATCGTTGGCTATATTTTCTATTTTTTCTTCGCTCCAATCATCCCAGTAAAAAATTTTTTTACAATGTTTTATGCAGTTGTTTACCACTATTGTTTTTAACCATCCTCCAAAAAAATTATCTTCTTTTAATTGATGAATATTATTAAAGGCTGTAATAAAACTTTCTTGCAACAAATCTTCTGCTTCGGGAATATTTCCAGCCATTCTAATACAAATATTATACATGGCTTTACTGTACTGCTGATACAGTTGTGCAAATGCTTGCGTATTACCTTTGCGGGCGTTATGCACTAAGTCCGTTATTATATTGTTTGCCTTTTCCAAAAGTCAGTAGCCAATTATAAGAGTACGGTTTTATTAAAAGGTTGGAATGAGGTTAAAAATATTTTTAAAATAAATTCATTTGTGGAGGAATAATGTTAAAACTTTTTCGATGATAGGGGCTTAAACCAAATTGTTGTATGGCGTTTCTATGTTCTAAAGTTCCATATCCTTTATTTTTTTGCCAATTGTATTGTGGAAATGTTTGGTGCAGTCGTTTCATAAAATCATCTCTATGCGTTTTGGCTAAAATGCTTGCTGCAGCAATGCTGGCATATTTTCCATCTCCTTTAATAATACATTGGTGTTTTATTTTTTTATAGGGAATAAATCTGTTTCCATCAATTAACAATAGCTGAGGTTTTATTTTCAATTCATCTATTGCCAAATGCATTGCTTTAAAAGATGCTTTTAAAATATTAATACTGTCTATTTCATTATTATCAACCATTGCTACAGCATAACTAATGGCATTGGTTTCTATAAATTTTCTTAATTCCTTTCTGTTTTTTTCGTTTACTTGTTTACTATCATTTAATACCGGATGAAAAAAATTTTTTGGAAGAATAACCGCTGCTGCAAATACAGGACCTGCAAAACAACCACGTCCGGCTTCATCGCAACCGGCTTCTATATATTTTGATTGATAAAAATTTTGCAGCATACTACGCAAGTTCTTGGTTTCAATTTATAATTTAAAATATCATTTACTGAAAAGTGTTGTTATACATTTGCAACGATTAATAAAATATGAAAACAAAAAGTTCTAACCGCATTGTTGCTTATTGGATTTTTATTGGTGTTGCCATGTTAATAATACAAGTTTTATTAGGTGGTATTACCAGATTAACGGGTTCCGGTTTATCTATTACCGAATGGAAACCAATAATGGGTGCATTACCACCACTAAATGAAACCCAATGGCAGAAAGCTTTTGAACAATACCAACAAATAGCACAATTTAAATACATTAACAGCCATTTTAGTTTGGCCGATTTTAAATTCATTTTTTTTTGGGAATGGTTTCATAGGTTATGGGCAAGATTTATTGGTGTGGTTTTTTTAATTCCGTTTATTTATTTTATTATAAAAAAATATTTTGAAAAATGGATGATCTCTCCGCTTATTATTTTGTTTATAATGGGTGCCTTGCAAGGTGCTATTGGTTGGGTTATGGTAAAAAGCGGGTTGAATGATGAAGATGTATATGTAAGCCATATTAGACTGGCCATACATTTTGTTGCAGCTATGGTTTTAATAAGCTATGCTTTAATTTTTGGATTAAAAATAATTGTACCCACTACACAAAAAATAGTGAACAATTCTTTAAAAAAATTTACAATTGTTATTATTATTTTATTAACTGTACAATTATTTTACGGAGCTTTTATGGCAGGTTTAAAAGCAGCAAAAATTGCCCCTACTTGGCCTTCTATAAATGGTAATTTTTTCCCTACTAATACACATGATTACAGTTTAATAGATAATTTATTTTTCAATCCGCTTATTATTCACTTTATACATAGAGGTATTGCTTACATTTTATTTATTTTAATTATAGTTTGGTGGCAACAATCAAAAAAAATAAATACCTCCTCTCTTTTTAATACACTAAAAAAATTTCCTATTGTATTAGTATTCATACAAGTTTTATTAGGAATATTTTCTTTATTAACAAGCTCTCAAATTATTATTGGTCACTTCGGAATTTTTGAATGGATGGCTCAACTGCACCAACTAACAGGTATGTTATTGTTGTTAGCTTTAATTGCTAATTTGTATATAATTAATATGAAAAAATAATTAGCGGTTATTTTGTTGTTAATTTATTTTTCTACCTATTGTTATCATAAATTTTTGGTATCTTTTGCATAATGATAGTGTGCAATGTTTTTGTACATTTTATAATAAACCAATTGTTTCTGATATAAAAAATGCAACCAATAACAGTTATATGAAAAAATATTTAATCGGTTTTTGGTTTTCTTTACCTATACAGTTAACTCTTTTACATTTTAGAAGATATCAGGTATTGCTTTTATTTTGGTATATTTTATTTGCTACCATTGCGGGGCATTTTATGAAAACTTATGCTGCCTATTCTTTATTTCTTGCTCCGGAATATTTTAATGAAACCAATGCACTAAGTACTTTAATTGTTGGAATTGCTATTGGTATTTTTATTATGAGTTGGAATATTACCACATTTATTCTTCATACCAAACAAATAAAATTTTTAGCCCCCACTGCACAACCGTTTTTAAAATATTGTATTAACAATGCTGTTATACCTATTTTGTTTTTGTTGTTTTATTTATACAAGGCTTTTGGTTATTCTTATTACAATGAATTACTTACATTATCTCAGTTTTCATGGCGTGTAGCGGGGTTTTCAGCCGGTTTATTCATTTCTATATTTATTGCCTTTGTTTATTTTTTTAGTGCCGATAAAACTATTTTTTACACACTATCAAATAATATAATTTTTGCAAATTCAGAATATAATAAAGCTGTTGCAGAAAAAGTTTTACCGGCAGAAAAATCTGAAATGCGAGTTGATTGGTTTTTAAGTGCCAAATTACATTTACGCAAACCCAGAGATGTTCGGCATTACAGTCAAGACTTTTTAGATAATATTTTTAAACGTCATCATATAGCTGCTTTATTAGCTATTTTATTGGCTTTTATTTTTTTATTGATAATAGGCTATTCATCCGATTCAAAATTATTTCAATTACCCGCAGCAGCAAGTATTGCTATTTTCTTTTCTGTAATGATAGGAGTATCCGGAGCTGTATCTGCTTTATTTAGAACATGGAGTATTCCTTTAATTTTTATACTTTATTTTTTTATTAATTATTGTTACGAAAAAGAAATTATAGATCCCAGAAACAAAGCATACGGTTTAAATTATCAAAACAAAAACGAAAGGCCGGAATATACTATGGAGTATATTAAACAATTGGCGAATACAAAAGATGTTAATGCAGATAAAGAACATTTTCTTACTATTTTAAATAATTGGAAAGCAAAACAAAAAGAAGATAAACCCATTTTATATATAATCAACACAAGTGGCGGAGGCTTACGCAGTGCTGCTTTTACAATGAATGCTTTGCAAAAAATTGACAGCTTTATGCATGGAGAGTTAATGCATAAAACTTTATTTATTAATGGTTCTTCGGGAGGTATGTTAGGAGCTGCCTATTATAGAGCATTGTATTTAGAAAAACAAACCAATAAAAATATTAATTTATTTAATAAGCAATATGTAAATGATATTTCAACCGATTTATTAAATCCATTATTCTCTTCTTTTGTTACAAGAGATATTGTTGGCCCTATACAAAAATTTACTTACAGCGGATATAAATATGCAAAAGACAGAGGTTATGCTTTTGAAGAAAAACTAAATGAAAACACACATGGTTTGTTAGATAAAAAATTGAGTGATATTGTTGATGATGAACAAAAAGCAATTATCCCGTTTATGTTTTTTAATCCCATCATTACAAAAGATGGTAGAAAAATGATAATAAGTGCCAACCCTGCAAGATTTTTAATGCAACCACAATTAGATTCTTCTCACATTACTTCCATTGATGCAGACGCTATTGATTTTGTTTCTTTCTTTAAAAAGCAAAATGCAACGAATTTGCGTTTACTTTCTGCATTAAGAATGAATGCAACATTTCCTTACGCATTACCTAATGTATGGTTACCCACAAAACCTATTATTGATGTAATGGATGCAGGATTAAGAGATAATTTTGGAATAGAAACTACACTAAGATTTTTAACCGTTTTTAAAGATTGGCTTATAAATAATACTAGTAAAGTTGTTGTAATACAAATACGCGACAGAAGTATTAATGATTGGGAAAACCTTAATGAAACCAATAGTTTTATAGGCACATTTACTAAGCCTATGTTTATTTTACAAAATAATTGGTACCGATTACAAAACTATTATCAGCACGATGAATTAAGCTATTTTGCCAATAGCTATGGCAATAATTTTTATAGTTTATGTTTTCAATATATTCCATTAAGTAAAGATGCTGATGCCGGTTTAAGTTTTCATTTAACTTCTTCCGAAAAAATAAGTATAGAACATTCTGTTAATAATGCTCTTAACAAAAATGTATTTGATAGTTTAATTAAAATTTCAAAATAATTATGACAGATTTTTTTGAACACCTATTGCATGAGTTTGAATTGCCATTAAAAAATCCGGTATTAATTTTTTCTTTAATACTGTTAATTATTTTATTGTCTCCCATTTTACTAAGAAAATTAAATATTCCCGGTATTATTGGTTTAATTATTTCGGGCGTAATTATTGGTCCGCATGGTTTAAACATTCTTGCAAAAAATTCTGCTGTTACTCTTTTCTCAACCATTGGGCTTCTCTACATTATGTTTATTGCCGGTCTTGAATTAGATATGAATGAATTTAAAACCAATAAAAATAAAAGTTTAGTATTTGGTTTATTTACATTTATTATTCCGTTAGCAATAGGTTTTCCTGTTTGTCATTATCTTCTTCAATACAATTTTAATACAAGCCTACTTACGGCCAGCATGTTTGCCACACACACTTTAGTGGCTTATCCTATTGTTAGCAAATTAGGTGTTTCAAAAAATCAGGCAGTTGCTATAACTGTTGGTGGAACCATTTTAACCGATACCGCTGTACTTATTATTTTAGCAGTTATTATAGGAAAAAGTAAGGGAAGTTTAAACAATGAATTTTGGATTCGTTTAGGAATTTCTTTAACTATTTTTTCTGCTATTATGTTTTTTGTTATTCCTAAAATAGCAAAATGGTTTTTTAGAAAATTAGAAAGTGAAAAGCACTCTCATTACATTTTTGTTTTAGCTGTTGTTTTCTTTGCAGCTTTCTTAGCCGAAGCCGCCGGTGTTGAAGCAATAATTGGAGCCTTTGTTGCAGGATTAGCTTTAAATAAACTAATTCCACACTCTTCTGCATTAATGAATAGAATAGAGTTTATTGGCAACTCATTATTCATTCCGTTTTTTTTAATTAGTGTTGGTATGTTAGTTGATGTTAGTGTTTTATTAAAAGGGCCAATGGCATGGATTGTTGCCGGAACACTTTCTGCGGTTGCATTATTTAGTAAATGGATTGCAGCATTATTTACACAATTTGTTTTTAAATATTCAAATGCACAACGACAATTAATTTTTGGATTAAGCAGTGCCCATGCAGCAGCAACACTTGCTGTTATTTTAGTGGGTTTTGAAGCAGGAGTTTTAGATGAAAATATATTAAACGGAACAATTATTCTTATTCTTATTACTTGCATTACTGCTTCGTTTGCAACAGAAAAAGCAGCTAAAAAAATTATTTCTGAAACAGAAGAAAATACTACAGAATTAATAAAAACAACCAATATTCATAATGAACATATTTTATTACCAATTGCCAATATTGAAAACATTGAAAGATTGCTTGAGTTTTCTGTTTTTATAAAAGATAAAAAATCTGTTAATCCAATTTCAATACTTACCATAGTTTCTAATAACGAAGAAGCAGAAATAAACATACTAAAAGCAAGAAACAAATTAGAAACATTTGTAAAACAAGCTTCTGCTTCCGAAACAAAAGTGAACATTATTACTACCATAGATCATAATGCAGCAAGTGGAATAAAGCGAATTTCAAGAGAAATTATGGCAGATATAATTATACGAGAATGGCCCAAACGAACCGGATTAATTGATAAGTTAATTGGTGAAAGAGCCGATAGCCTTTTAAGCAACACAGATAAAACTACTTTTATTTGTTATTTAGAAAAACCATTAGTGCTACACAAAAAAATAGTAGTAGTTGCACCTCCTTTAGCCGAACACGAAAAAGGTTTTGAACATTGGATTACTAAAGTTGCAAAATTAGCTCAAGAATTAAGTGTCCCAATTTTGTTGTATTGCAACGAGCTAACCGAAAAATATACTTATAAAACTGTTGAAAATTTAAAACTGTCTATTACTATTAATATAAAAAAGTTTAATGATTGGGAAGATTTTTTAATTCTTTCAAGAAATATAAATAACGATGATTTATTTATATTGGTTTCGGCACGCAAAGGGTCTGCATCATACATAACGGCATTAGAAAACTTGCCCTTTAAACTTGAAAAACATTTTTCAACAAACAGCAGACTTATTATTTATCCTGAACAATTTAGTCAAAATCATATTATTGAAAGATTTGAAGATATAAATGCCGATCCTTTAAATAAAGGAATTGAAACAATTCAAAAAATAAGTAGAGGAATAGGAGGAATGTTTAAAAAAGACAGTAGTAATTAATGCACCATATTGGGGTTATAATTTTTATTTCTTTTTATAAATAGGAACGGTACTACAGGGTTCTCCATACATAATACTTTTAACAACGGGTCTTAACTTCTTAGTAATGGCAACATAGGCAACTTCAGGAATAGAAACTTCTCCACAACCTTTTACAACAATACGTTTATCATAATATTCGTTTGCATCAATTGCTTCAATTTGTTTTTGTAAAACAATTTCTATTAATTTTTTTTCATCTCCAAAAACAACATCTTTTGCAACAGGTTGTAAATAATTTACAGCCAACATATTTGCCCACATAGGTATAATTGCATCGGCAGTACAAGTTATGGCAACATATTTACTTTCATAAATACTCCAATCTGTTTGTTGTAATGCTGTACGATATTCTTTTTCTTTTAATATCAAACCCATAAAAAGAAAATCTTTCAAATCAAAAATTTTAATTTCCTCTTGTTTAGGAAAAAAATCTTCCAAATCAATAGTAATTAAACTGCTTTCTGCCACCTTATTTACAATCACATCATTCATAAAAAATATTTCAACACAAATGTATAAAACGCTATTTAGATTCTGTTTCGGGTTCAGAAAATATATGTATCTCAATTTGTTTAATTTACTTTGCATTTATGAATACAGATTTTTTAGTTATTGGAAGTGGTATTGCCGGATTAACCTATGCATTAAAAGTTGCAAAACATTTTCCAGAAAAAAAAATAACAATAATTACAAAATCAAATACCGATGAAACTAATACCAAATATGCACAAGGTGGCGTTGCCGGTGTTTGGGATGAAGAAAAAGACAGTTTTGAAAAACATATTGAGGATACATTAATTGCCGGAGATAATTTATGTAACAAAAAAATTGTTGAAATAGTTGTGAAAGAAGGTCCTGAAAGAATTAAGGAAATTATTGAATATGGAGCAAGGTTTGATAAAAATGAAAACGGAGATTATGCTTTAGGTAGAGAAGGTGGACATAGTGAATTTCGAATTTTACATCATAAAGATGTTACCGGAAAAGAAATAGAAAGGGCATTATTAGAAGAAGTTGGTAAAACAAAAAATATTGAAGTTATTAATCATTGTTTTGTTTTAGACATTATTACGCAGCATCATTTAGGATATTTAGTTACAAAATCAACCACAGATATTAATTGTTATGGTGTGTATGTTTTAAACTTACACAACAATCAAATTGAAAAAATTACTGCTAATACAACCTTATTGGCAAGCGGTGGTTGCGGTCAGGCATATAGAACAACAACCAATCCTAAAATAGCCACAGGCGATGGTGTTGCAATGGTATATCGTGCTAAAGGAAGAATAGAAAATATGGAGTTTATTCAATTTCATCCTACAGCATTATTTGAACCGGGGCAGTCTCCTTCTTTTTTAATTACAGAAGCCGTTCGTGGAGATGGAGGAATTCTTCGAAATAAAAACGGAGAAGCTTTTATGCAACAGTATGATGAAAGAAAAGATTTAGCTCCGCGAGATATTGTTGCAAGAGCAATAGATAATGAAATGAAAAAAAGCGGAACCGAACATGTTTATTTAGATTGCAGACACTTTAAAAAAGAAAACTTTATTCATCATTTTCCTAATATATATGAAAAATGTTTAAGTATTGGAATTGATATAATGCAACAAATGATTCCTGTTGCACCTGCTGCACATTATAGCTGTGGCGGCATTAAAACAAACGAATACGCTCACACATCTATTAAAAATTTATATGCTTGTGGCGAATGTGCCAGCACCGGATTGCATGGTGCTAACAGATTGGCAAGCAACAGTTTATTAGAAGCAATGGTTTTTGCACACAGAGCTTATTGCGATGTATGCAATAATTTTGTTGAAAACACAAGTGCAAATAATATTCCCGATTGGAATGCAACAGGAACTACCGATCCTAAAGAAATGATTTTAATAACACAAAGTTTAAAAGAGCTACAACAAATTATGAGCGATTATGTTGGTATTGTTAGAACAGATATTCGTTTACAAAGAGCCATGAGAAGAATTGATTTATTACATGAAGAAACAGAACTGTTGTATGAAAACACAAAAGTATCTCCGCAACTATGTGAACTAAGAAACTTAATTACTGTTGGATATTTAATTGTAAAAGGTGCAGAGTTTAGAAAGGAAAGCAGAGGGCTACATTACAATATTAATCATTTAGAAAAAAACCCAATATTACAAAACACTATTCTTTAAGTTATACAATGTATTATATTATTTACGCTTTTTTTTATTTACTTTCTTTATTGCCATGGTTTATACTCTATGCAATTAGTGATTTTATTTCTTTTGTTCTATATCATATAATTAAATATAGAAAAGATGTAATATTAAGCAACTTAGCAATTGCATTCCCTGAAAAATCAATTCAAGAAAGAAAAAAAATTTGCAAACAATTTTATAAAAACTTTGTAGATACATTTATTGAAACCGTAAAATTTATTTCAATTTCTAAAAAAGAATTGAACAAACGATTTAAGGTTGATGCCGTTTTTTTACAAGAACTCTATAATATTGAAAAACCTGTACAGTTTCATTCTGGACATTTTTTTAATTGGGAATATGTAAACGCCGGGTTAGCTATAAATTTAAAACATAGATGGGTTGGCGTTTACAGCCCATTAACCAATAAAAATTTTGATAGATTAATTTATAAAATGCGTGCTCGTTTTGGTACAGTATTAATTCCTACAACACACTTTAAAACAAAATTTCATGAATACGCAGGAAATATGTATGCTCTTGGTTTAGCTGCCGATCAAAACCCCGGAAATATTAATAATGCATATTGGATTCCTTTCTTTGGTAAAATGGCTCCTTTTGCAAAGGGCCCCGAAAAAGGAGCTAAACTAAAAAACACAACTGTTGTATTTGCAAATTTTTATAAAATTAAGAGGGGATATTATAGAATTGATTTTGAATTAATTACTACTAATGCAAAAGAATATGCAGATGGTGAATTAACAAAAATGTATGTTAGCTATATAGAAACCTGTATTAAAAAAATGCCCGATAATTATTTATGGAGCCATAAACGATGGAAACACGAATTTGATAAATTAATTGTTAAATAAAAAAATATGAAAATTATTGCAATGATTCCTGCACGCTATGCAGCAACACGCTTTCCTGCAAAGCTAATGCAATTATTGGGTGGAAAAACAGTAATAAGGCACACTTACGAAAACACTAAAGCAACAGAATTGTTTGATGATGTTTTTGTTGTTACCGATAGTGATATTATTTATAATGAAATTGTAAATAATGGTGGTAAAGCAATAATGAGTATAAAACAACATGAAAGCGGTAGTGATAGAATTGCAGAAGCCGCAGAACAATTAGATGTAGATATTATTGTAAATGTTCAAGGAGACGAGCCATTTGTAAAAAAAGAACCTTTACAAAAATTATTGAATGTATTTAAAGAAAAAGAAGGAAAAAATATTCAGGTAGCAAGTTTAATGCAAGAATTGAATGATGAAAAATTAATTGCAGATTCTAACTATGTAAAAGTTGCCGTTGATAAAAATTTTAATTCCTTATTTTTTAGCCGTTCTGTTATTCCTTATCCAAGAGATAAAAATGTAAAAACCATTTATTATGAACATATTGGTGTTTATGCTTTTAGAAAACAAGCACTTATTAATTTTACTAACTGGAAAATAACACCATTAGAAGCAGCAGAAAAAATTGAATGTTTGCGTTACTTAGAAAATGGCATCCCACTTAAAATGGTTGTAACCCATTATATGGGTATTGAAATTGATACTTTAGAAGATTTACAAAAAGCTGAGCAGCTTCTCTAATTTTTTATTGGTTTAAATTTATTCTCGTTAACAGATTTTATAAAACTTATCAGCCCCGGAAAGTAGTGTGCCTGATCATCCCACATAGAACAGTGGCTTCCATTTGGGCAATATAAATAATTTCCATTTTTTACTTGTGTTGCCATCCATTTCATATAATTGGGATCCATTGTATCAAACTCTCCACCAATTGTTAATGTTGGAACATTTATTTTATTCAAGTCTTTACTTCTATCCCAATGCAACAATCTTCCTCCTGTTTTAAATTCACTTGGACCTTGCATTGAAACATATATTCCTTCATTTAAATGACTAAACATTCTATTAATAGGTTCTGGCCATTCAGATAATCTACATATATGTTGAGCATAATATTCTGTAAGTACTAACCGTTGATAAGTTGTATCCTTAAACATTCCCTTGGCTTCATAATTCATTAAAGAATCTACGAGTGTTTTACGCATTTTGTTTCTAAGTATTACATTATATTTTTCATATTCCGGAATACTTGCAACCATATTAGAAATAATTAATCCCTTAATATTATCTTGATATTTCAATGCGTATTCTATTGCTAAAATTCCGCCCCAGCTATGTCCTAACAAATAAAAATTATCTTTATTTAAATTTAATGCTTTGCGTACTTGTTCTACTTCATCAATAAAATGTTCTGTTGTCCAAAGGCTACTATCATTTGGTTTATCGCTGTAGTAAGATTCTAACTGATCATATTCAATAATTTCAATCCCTTCTTTTGGCATAAAACTTTCAAAACACTCAAAGGCTTCGTGTGTTCCACCCGGTCCACCATGTAATAACAATACTTTTATTTTAGGATTATTGCCTATCCTTTTCGTCCAAACTTTAAATGTTCCTTTTTCTGTTTTTATAGGAATCATTTTTACACCGCCTGTTTGTACTCCAGTATCTGTTGTGGCAAAATATTCTTCTAAAGAAAGGGTTGTTTTGTTTTGATTACAAGAAAGAAAAAATAGCGGCAATATTAAAAGGAAGAAAAAAATTTTTCTCATAGCAAAAGTTTGTATGAATATAAAATATTTTCTTTATAAACGCAAGCTACCTTCCCATATAAACCATTAATATTTGTACATCACTTGGGTTTACACCTGAAATGCGTGATGCCTGACCAAGTGTTCTTGGTTTTATTTTTTTAAATTTTTGTAATGCTTCTGCTGAAAGAGCCGATACGCCATCATAATTAAATGTATCAGGAATATTCAATTCTTCTAACTGTTTCATTTTTTGTACAATATCTAATTCTTTTTCAATATACCTTTCATATTTTATTTGTATTTCTGCTTGTTCTATACTTTCATTTGAAAAAGGTTGAAATACTGTTTTTAAATTATAAATATTATTTATTAATGAAATTAATGATACGTTTGGACGTAAAACAATTTTTGCTGCTTTTTGTTTTTCGGTTAAAGGGGAAGATTGTATTTCTGAAAAATAAGTATTGACTTCTTCTGGTTCTATTGTTATTTTATTTAATATGTTTTTAATGGCGTTTACTTCTTCTTTTTTTTGAATTACTTTATCCATTCGTTCTTGGGATGCAAGCCCCAACAACCGATAACTCATTTCTGTTAATCTTAAATCGGCATTATCTTGTCTTAACAGTGTTCTAAATTCTGCCCTACTGGTAAACATTCTGTACGGCTCATCCGTTCCTTTATTTATTAAATCATCAATTAAAACGCCAATATATGCTTCGCTCCTTTTTAACACCAACGGTTTTTCATTCCTTACGCTTAAGTGTGCATTAATTCCGGCCATTAATCCTTGGCAAGCTGCTTCTTCATAACCTGTTGTTCCGTTTATTTGGCCGGCAAAAAATAAATTTTTAATCTGCTTTGTTTCTAAACTACTTTGTAACTGAGTGGGTGGAAAATAATCGTATTCAATTGCATAACCGGGTCTAAAAATTTTGCAGTTTTCAAATCCGGCAACAGTTCTTAAAGCTTTTATTTGTACTTCTTCGGGTAATGATGTAGAAAATCCGTTTACATATATTTCAACAGTATTCCAGCCTTCCGGTTCTACAAAAAGTTGGTGTCTATCTCTATCGGCAAAGCGGTTAATTTTATCTTCAATACTTGGGCAATACCTAGGACCCCTTCCTTCAATTCTTCCCTGAAACATTGGGCTTCTATCAAATCCTGTTTTTAAAATTTCATGAACCTCCGGCGTGGTGTAGGTTATAAAACAACTTCTTTGGGTTTCTGCTTTTGGTTTCTCAACATTTAAATAAGAAAATCCGGTAATCAGCTGGTCTCCCTTTTGTTCTTCCATTTTAGAATAATCTAAACTTCTGCCATCTACCCTTGGTGGTGTTCCTGTTTTCAGTCTATCGCTTTCAAAGCCAAGATTTACCAATTGTTCTGTTATTCCTGTGGCTGCTTTTTCTGAAATTCTTCCACCACCTATTTGTTTTTCTCCAATATGAATAATTCCATTTAAAAATGTTCCACTGGTTACAACAATGGTTTTAGATTCAATTTCATGCCCCAACCCCGTAACTACACCTGTTGCTTTTCCGTTTTTAATAATTATAGAACGAACCATATCTTGATAAAAATCAACATTTGGTGTTGCTTCTAACATATCTCGCCAAGTGGCAGCAAATAACATTCGGTCATTTTGAGATCTTGGACTCCACATTGCAGGCCCCTTACTTAAGTTTAGCATTCTAAACTGAATCATACTTTTATCAGAAACAATTCCACTATACCCACCCATTGCATCTATTTCTCGCACAATTTGTCCTTTTGCTATACCACCCATTGCCGGGTTACAACTCATTTGGGCAATGGTTTGCATATTCATAGTAATAAGCAAAACCCTACTTCCCATATTTGCCGCTGCTGCTGCTGCTTCACAACCTGCGTGCCCGGCACCTACAACAATTACATCATATTTTGAAAACATACGCAAAGATATTTTTGAAAGGCCAACCCTTTTCAGAAATATTTGTTTCACGTGAAACAAATTAGCCAAGGTTACACGTGGAACAGTAGAGATTATAGGTAGAAAGTTTTTCAGCCTCTTTGGCTCGCATCTGTTTTTGATCTTGTTTTGTTTTGTCTTTATAGCCACATAAATGAAGGGCTCCGTGAATAATAACTCTTCGCAATTCTTCTAAATAAGGGGCATTAAGTTTTTGAGCGTTATCTCTCACTCTATCAACGCTTATATAAACTTCTGCTTCAATTGAATTTTTTGAGGTATTTGATAAATCAAAAGTGATAATATCTGTGTAGTAATCATGTTGAAGAAATTGCTTGTTGATGTTTAATAAATAATCATCGGAACAAAAAACATAAGTAATTGTATCCAGTTGCTTTCCTTCGTTGGTAAAGCAGTTAATAATCCATTGCTTTAGCTTTTTCTTCTCTTTATAATAAAACGGAATATCTGCGGAGTGAAACGATACTTTATTCATATTCTTACTCCAAAATTCGTAAGAACTTGCCTTTTGTAGCAATTACTTTTGCTTTTCAGATTAAAATATGAAAAAACTTAGCGAGTTGGCATTAGGAAAGCAGGCAATAATTACTTCGTTTACTAATGATGAGATTTATATTAAATTGATGGAAATGGGCTGTGTACCCGGAGAACTTGTGACCGTGGAATTAATTGCCCCTTTAGGAGATCCGATCTCTATTTCAATTGCGGGCTATTCTTTGAGCCTTAGATTAGACGAAGCCGGAAGTATTTTTGTAGAAGAAATTGACAACTAAACAATATTCATGAAAATTGGTTTATACTTTGGTTCTTTTAACCCTATACACATGGGGCATTTGGTTATAGCCAGTCATGTGGCTAATTATGCTGACGTTCAGCAGGTTTGGTTTGTGGTGAGTCCACAAAATCCGTTAAAATCATCTACTTCTTTATTAAATGAACATCAAAGATTGTTTTTGGTTCAAAAAGCAATTGAAAACGACAACCGATTTAAAGCCTGTGATGTAGAATTTAAATTACCCAAACCATCTTATTCTATTGATACTTTAACCTATTTATCGGAAAAACACCCGGAGCATGAGTTTTTAATTATTATTGGAAGTGATAGTTTGCAAAATATAAAACAGTGGAAAAATTATAAAGAATTGCTTACGAACTATAAACTAATTGTGTACGAAAGGCCTGGTTTTGAAGTAAATCAAATTATTGATGAAGCAGATTTATGCATTTTAAAAAATGCCCCTTTATTAAATATTTCTGCAACCTTAATAAGAGAAAATATTCGAACCGGGAAAAATATTAATTATCTAGTGTTGGCTATTGTAAAAGATGAAATTGAAAAAGGTGGATATTATAAATAATAAATATTAGTTTTTTATTTCATTTCTTCAAACTCTCCGGTCTGTTTATTTTTTCTAACATTATCCCAATTAAAAAACCTGCCATTCATAGCAACATACACACCACTTGGTAAGGTTTGTACAAAAGCTAAAGCACTTCCTAAATTAAACAATCCATCACTGCTTCCAAACTTATATGGAATCATAGCTCCAGTAATAACAATGGTTTTATGAATATTTTTTTCTGCTAAAAATTTTGCTGTATCACTCATTGTATCAGTTCCATGTGTTATAATAATTTTATTTTCATCGGCATGTTGACATTGGCGTGCTATTAATTCTCTATCATCAATAGTCATTTCTAAACTATCAATCATCATTAAAGTTCTTATATCAACATCTACCCTGCTTCTACCAAGCTCAAGCATTTCATGCAAATGAGTATCTTTAAAAAAAAGTTGTCCGTTTAATTCGTTATATTCTTTATCAAAAGTTCCTCCGGTAATAAAAATTCTAATTGACATACTATATTTTTTACAAATATCATTCAAGCTTTCTAATTTAAAAATTTGTATTCCGCTTTCATCCAATATTATTGAACCCTTCCTTTATATAACAACTATTTTTGCAAAATGAATTTTCCGGAAAAATTTAAAACCACTTTTGAACCCGAATTATTACAAGCAATTGAAGCAAAAGCAAAAGTAATTTCTGTTACTGAAGGAACTGTTATTGTAGATATTGGGCAAGCTGTAAGGATAATTCCACTTTTACTAAGTGGCACCATAAAAATTACAAGAGTAGATGATGCGGGCAGAGAATTATTATTGTATTACATATATGCCAATGAAAGTTGTGCAATGTCTTTTACCTGTTGTATGCAACAGTTTCCAAGTGAAATAAAGGCCACCGCAGAAAGTGATGTAGAATTTTTGGGTATTCCCGTTGGTGTTATGGATGAATGGCTAACAAAATATCCAACATGGAAGAGTTTTGTAATGCGAACTATTCGCAATCGTTTTAACGAATTGTTGAATGCAATAGACCAACTTGCTTTTCAAAAATTAGATGAACGACTTATCCATTATTTAAAAGAAAAATCAAAAGCTACCGGCTCTACGCTTATCAATTTTTCTCATGAAGAAATAGCTAATGAAATGGCCTCATCAAGAGAAGTTATTTCACGCCTTTTAAAAAAATTGGAAACCGATAAAAAAGTACTACTCTACCGAAACCAAATCAAATTACTTAGAGAATTGTGATTAAAGTCACCATTTAGCAATTTTTTAAAACAGAGTTTTGCAGTACAATATTAAAGCACTCAAAATTTATGTTATGAAAGCTAATATGAATCTAACTGATAGAGTAATAAGAATTATTGCCGTAATAATAATTGCTGCTCTCTATTTCACTAATCAAATTTCAGGAACATTAGCACTTATTCTCGGAATAGTTGCAGGCATTTTTTTACTAACAAGTTTGATTAGTTTTTGCCCATTATACCGTCTACTAGGAATTTCAACAAACAATAAAATAAAAAAATAATATATTTAAAATGAAACATGAAATAGAATCTCAATGGATGGGGAAAATGCAATTTAATGCATTAGTAAACGGACATACAATTATTATGGACGCCCCGGAACGTGTTGGAGGAGAAGATAATGGACCCATTCCTAAGCCGTTTGTATTAACTGCACTTTCAGGATGTACAGGTATGGATGTAATTGCATTGCTTCGCAAACAAGGAAAAGAATTAACAGAATTAAATTTAAAAGTAAGTGGGGAAATTAGCAAACAACAACCCATTGAATATGTGGCCGCCAATATTGTTTACGAAATGAAAGGAAATGCAGAAGATGAACAAGCTGCATATAATGCAGTAATAACCTCACAAGAAAAAATTTGCGGCGTTAGCCATATGCTAAAAAAAATTATGCCTGTAACTTGGCAAATAATATATAATGGAAAAGAAATATTTAATAATCAACCTACTGTTATTGCAGAATTAAACTAATGAATTTTATTTTAAAACACAAACTAATATTAATAGGCATTTGCGTTGGTGCTATTTTAGGCTTTGCTTATTATTATTTTATTGGCTGTACAAGTGGTTCTTGTGCTATAACATCAAAGCCATTAAACAGTACTGTTTACGGAGCTATAATAGGGGCATTAGCTTTTTCAGGTTTTAAAAATCAAACAAATAAATAATGAACAATAATAAAACAATAATTGATGTAAGAACACCTGCAGAATTTGCAGGAGGAAATGTTACCAATAGTATAAACATTCCTTTAAATGAAATAGAAACACGCTTAGCTGAAATAAAACAAATGCAACAACCCATTACTTTATGTTGTGCAAGTGGTATAAGAAGTGGGCAAGCAACCGCTTACCTTCGTAATATTGGTATTAATTGTGAAAATGGAGGCAGTTGGATTGATGTGAACAATTCTATAACTAATAATTAATATTAAATAATGTTACAACTAATTAAAAATATTTTGGGCTTAGGAAATAAAATTAATTTCAACGAATTAATAAAAAACGGAGCTCAAATAATTGATGTAAGAACGCCCGGAGAATTTCAAAACGGACATATAAAGGGCTCTCAAAATATTCCTTTACAAAACCTTTCCAATCAAATTTCAAAAATAAAAAAAGATAAACCAATTATAACTTGTTGTGCAAGTGGAATGCGTAGTGCATCTGCAAAAAGCATATTAAAATCAAAAGGTTTTACTGAAGTACACAACGGTGGTGGATGGCAAAGTTTACAAAATAAAATTTCTTAATATGAAAAAAAGAATTTTAACCGGTTGGAATTTGAAGCGAATTTTATATGTATTAATTGGATTGACAATAATTATACAATCCATTTTACAACACGAATGGATTGGAGTTTTATTAGGAAGTTATTTTGCTTCTATGGGTGTATTTTCTTTTGGTTGTGCAGGCGGAAATTGTTTTAACAACAACTGTTATACCGATACCAAACAACCTTCTATTAAAGGTAATAAAATTGAATATGAAGAAATTCGGTAACAATGGAAACCATAAATAAAACAAAAACATTTTCAGAAATTATTGCACAAGAAACACCGGTATTGGTAGATTTTTTTGCAGAATGGTGTGGACCTTGTAAAATGATGAAGCCTATTTTAGAAGAGTTAAAAACTAAGGTTGGAAACAATGCAACAATCTTAAAAATTAATATAGATTCTAATCCGCAAGTGGCAGCAGCATATAATATTCAAAGCGTTCCAACATTAATTCTTTTCAAAAAAAATGAAATTAAATGGAGACAATCGGGAGTGGCTTCTGCAAATTATTTAGAACAAATTATTCAACAACATCAATAATAATGATAAAATATTTTCACGCACCAATTATAGTATTCCTACTATTTTTTAGCAGTTGCGATAATTTACAATCACAAAATACCGTTACAAATCTTTCGGCAACAGCATTTTCAGAAAAAATAAAACAATTACCAAACGCTACCATTATTGATGTTCGAACTCCTCAAGAGTTTTCTAAAGACCATTTAATAAATGCAAAAAATATAGATTGGAATAATAATGATTTTGAAACTGAAATAGAAAAATTAGATAAATCAAACCCTGTTTTTGTTTATTGCCTTAGTGGCGGAAGAAGCTCTGCAGCAGCACAATTAATGTATAAAAAGGGTTTTAAAGAAGTGTATGAAATGGAGGGTGGCATTATGAAATGGAGAGCAGCCAATCTTCCCGAAACAACAAATACAACAACACAAACAGCAAGTTTAACCAAAGCACAATTTGAGGCACTTACTATTCATAAAGATAAAATGGTGTTGGTAGATTTTTATGCTGATTGGTGTGGTCCTTGCAAAAAAATGGAACCCTACTTAAAAGAAATTGCAACAACAATGTCAGATAAAATTATATTGGTTCGCATTAACGCAGATGATAATCAAGAGTTATGCAAAGAATTAAATATAGATGCATTGCCTGTTTTACATTTATATAAAAACAATACACTTATCTGGAAAAATTTAGGATACATAACCAAAGAAGATGTATTAAAAAAATTACAATAGATAAAAATTATTGTTTGTGAATTATACAAAGAGCATCGTTATATAACCGATGCTCTTTGTGTTTTATTGTAATACCAAACATATTCCTTATAGTATATAACTTTTTATTACTTTTGAAGCCCAACCTTTTAATTTTTATCCCTTAAAATACTACTGTATTATAAATACATTAATTTTTATAATACATATTTATAACCATACAGTATTTTATTTCAAATGAATAAATCCGTTTTAAAAAACAACCCAATACCCATATCACCATCATTAAATTCTGCAATAGAAGAAGAAGAATCTGATTTTAAAAAAGGAGATGATAAAATACGATTACTGAAAATTTCTTTTGCCGCATTTTTGGTAGCCATAGCCGTAAGTGCTATTGCCAAGTTTTTAATTCATCTGATAGATTTAATTACCAATTTATCATTTTATCAAAATTTTTCATTTATACATACAACACCTGCCTCAAACTCTTTAGGGCTTTGGGTTATAATTGTTCCTGCCCTTGGTGGTGTAATTGTTGGGTTAATGGCGTTATTTGGCTCAAAAGCTATTCGCGGGCACGGCATACCCGAAGCAATGGAACAAATTCTCACTAATCAAAGTAAAATAAAACCTACAATTACTTATTTAAAACCAATTTCATCAGCAATATCTATTGGTACGGGTGGGCCTTTTGGTGCAGAAGGGCCAATTATTGCAACAGGTGGAGCATTAGGTTCTACCATTGGTCAAATACTAAAAATATCACACAACGAAAGAAAAATATTATTAGCCGCCGGAGCAACAGCCGGTATGTCTGCAATTTTTAATAGTCCTATTGCTGCTATTTTTTTAGCAATAGAATTATTATTATTTGAGTTTTCTCCACGCTCACTTGTGCCTGTTGCCATTGCTTGTATGGTTGGTGCATCAATGCATCTTGTTTTGTTTGGAGAAAAGCCTGTATTTGAAGCTGTTGCTATTGCAAGTCCAAACAATTCAGCTTTAATGATGTATGGTGCAATGGGTATAGTTATTGGTTTACTTTCTGTTTTTGTAAGTAAAGCTGTTTATTATATTGAAGAGGCTTTTGAAAAACTTCCTATTCATTGGATGTGGTGGCCGGCCATTGGTGGATTATTAGTGGGTTTGGTGGGTTATTTTTATCCTCGCACATTGGGTGTTGGTTATGAAAATATTACCGATGTTTTATCGGGTAATTTACCAATGAAAATAATATTTGCTCTTTGTGTTTTTAAATTTATATCGTGGGCAATTGCATTAGGCAGTGGTACTTCTGGTGGAACATTAGCACCCCTACTTACTATTGGTGGAGCAACCGGAGCTTTATTGGGAATAGCTATTCTTCATTATTTTCCTGCATCGGGTATTACAGTTCCATTAGCAGCATTAGTAGGTATGGCTGCAATGTTTGCCGGTGCATCAAGAGCATTATTAACTTCTATCATTTTTGCTTTAGAAACAACCGGACAATACAACGCATTACTTCCTTTGCTTATAACTTGTGTTCCTTCTTATTTAATTTCATTTTTATTTATGGAGAATACAATTATGACTGAAAAAATTGCAAGAAGAGGAATTAAAACGCCAAATTCATATGAACCGGATATTTTAGAAAGGTTAACCGTAGAGCAAGTTATAACAGATAATGGGATTATTATAAGTGAAGAAAACAGTATAAGTGAAGCATGTGCGTGGTTGAATAAAGAAACAACTTATCAATCAAACTATTTTGTTGTTTCAAATAACAATGGAGAATATAAAGGCATCATAAGTTCTTCCAATTTATACAGCGATCATCATGTAAAAAGTACCAAGCTCGGAGCATTAATAAGAAGAAATTCTGCTTGTGTTAAACTTACAGATAGTTTAAAAATAACTGCCGAAACAATGGCTAAAGAAAATGTAGATGTATTACCGGTTATATCGGGTGAAGAAAAAGCAATTGTTGGAATTATTTCTTATAGAGATATTCTTTCTGCCTATAAATATGGCATTGAAGAACATGAAAAAAAGCAATACCATATTTCGCTAAAAAGAAAAAGTTTAAAAATGCTAATTAAGGGTCAAAAATTAATTGAGCTAACAATGAGAAAAAATAAATAGTTGTATTTATAATTTACTTCATTATCTCTAATTCTTTTTGCATAGCAAACATTTCATCACGCAATTTAGCAGCTTCAATAAAATCTAAATCTTTCGCTGCTTTTTCCATTTTCTTTTTTGTTTCTTTAATTGCTTTTTCTAATTGCGGAATGGTTTTATAAGCTGTTTGTTCTTCTGCGGCTTGTGTTATAATATCACTATCATTTTGAATAGCATAAGGTTTTTTATCATCAAAACCTTTAATATCTAATACGGCTGTTTGTTTTAATATTTGATCAATACTTTTTTTAACGGTTTGTGGTGTTATATTATGTTGAAGGTTATAAGCTATTTGTTTTTCTCTTCTTCTATTGGTTTCATCAATGGTGCGTTGCATGCTATCTGTAATTTTATCTGCATAAAAAATTACTAAGCCGTTTACATTGCGTGCTGCCCTACCTGCGGTTTGTGTTAAACTTCTTTCGTTTCTTAAAAATCCTTCTTTATCTGCATCTAAAATAGCAACCAAACTTACTTCGGGTAAATCTAATCCTTCACGTAATAAATTTACACCAACCAAAACATCAATTTCTCCCAATCTAAGTTGGCGAAGAATTTCAACACGTTCTAAAGCATCAACATCACTATGTATATATTTTGATTTTATATTAATTCGTTGCAAATATTTATCCATTTCTTCTGCCATACGTTTGGTTAAAGTGGTAACTAAAACCCTATCGCCTTTTTTTACACGAGCATCTATTTCATCTAATAAATTATCTATTTGATTTACACTTGGGCGTATTTCAATGGGTGGTTCTAATAAACCTGTTGGTCGTACTACTTGTTCTACAACTACTCCGCCTGTTTTTTCTAATTCATAATTTCCGGGAGTGGCACTTACAAAAATTGTTTGTCCAATAATATTTTCAAATTCATGAAAATTTAGTGGACGATTATCTAAGGCTGAAGGAAGCCGAAAACCATAATCAACCAAAACCATTTTTCTACTTCTATCTCCACCATACATTCCTGTAATTTGTGGAATTGTTTGATGGCTTTCGTCTATTAAGCATAAAAAATCTTTCGGAAAATAATCTAATAAACAAAAGGGTCTTGTGCCTGGTTTTCTTCTATCAAAAAATCTCGAGTAATTTTCTATTCCGTTACAATAACCCAATTCGCGAATCATTTCTAAATCATATTCTACGCGTTCTTTAATACGTTGGGCTTCCATAAACTTTCCTGATGTTTTAAAGTATTCAACTTGTGCCATCATCTCATCTTGAATTTCATAAATTACTTGTTGCATTATTTCTTTTGGAGCCAAGTATAAGTTGGCAGGAAAAATGGCTGCATTATCTAATGATGAAATTCTTTTTGCTGTTGTTTTTTCAATGGTTTCTATTTCTTCAATTTCATCTCCAAAAAAAGTAATTCTATAACCATAATCAACATAGGGTAAGTTTATATCAATCGTATCTCCTTTTACTCTAAAGGTTCCTCTTGAAAAATCTCCTTGCGATCTATTATATAATGAATTAACTAAGTTGTGTAAAAAAGTTTGTCGTGATATTGTTTGGTTTTTTTGAATACGAATAATTCCATTTTCAAATTCTGTTGGATTTCCCATTCCATAAATACAACTAACACTTGCTACAACAATAATATCTCTTCTGCCGCTTAACAATTCGCTTGTTGCTTGTAAGCGAAGTTTATCTAACTCTTCATTAATACTTAAATCTTTTTCAATATATACATTGCTTACAGGTAAGTATGCTTCAGGTTGATAATAATCGTAATAGCTAACAAAATAACCTACTGCATTGTTTGGAAAAAATTGTTTAAACTCTCCATACAATTGTGCTACCAATGTTTTATTGTGTGTTAAAACCAGTGTTGGTTTTTGTGTTTGGGCAATAATATTTGCCATGGTAAATGTTTTACCACTTCCGGTAACACCTAATAATGTTTGAAACTGTTCTCCATTATTAATTCCTTCAACTAATTGCTCAATAGCCGATGGTTGATCTCCACTGGGTTGGTAGTTTGATTGAAGGTTATAAAGCATAATACATAAACGTTTGCAAATTGCAAATTTGTTGAGGCTTAGAGGAGAAAGAAATTATTTATTTAAATAGTGAATGTATAATATTTTATTGCGACCAATAAATTTCTTTTATCTCATTAATATTTTTTAATTCATTTATTGTTGTTTCTATTTTTTGAGGTTCTATAGTTTCAAATACTAATTGAAATATAAATTCATTTTCAGTTTTTTCTAAAGAAAATGTTTGAAAATTTAGTTCGTTTTTGTTTAGAATATTTTTTAATAACTCTGTATTATTTACATTTTTACTGGAAATAATTCTTAATGTTTTTTGTTTAAATTTTTTTGCAAATGTTTGTTCAATTGGTTTTAATGCCCATAAAATAATAATTGCTATACAGGTTGTACTTGCTGCTGCAAAATATAATCCTCCTCCGGTTGCAAGACCAATTGCAGCAACTGTCCATAATCCTGAAGCAGTAGTTAAACCATGTACTGTACCTTGCCTTAAAAGTAAAATAGTACCGGCTCCTATAAAACCTATACCACTAATAACTTGTGCAGCAATTCTGGAAGGATCTAATGTCACATTTTTCATTTCTAACACATCAGAAAAACCAAAAGAAGAAACTATCATTATTAAACAAGATCCTACACAAACCATCATGTGTGTTCTTAATCCTGCTGTCCAATTTTTTCTTTCTCTTTCTAATCCAATTAATGCTCCAAATAAACAGGCTAACAAAAGGCGAATTAATATTTTAGACCATATAAGCATTATTTATTTGTTTTCAATTCAAATAAAATTAGCAGTTAATTCTACAATAAAAAATATTCTTTTATCCTATTAATCCTGCAGCTTTACTTATTTCCAACATTTTATCAATTGGTTTTTTAGCTGCAATTCTTAATGATTCATCCATTATTAATTCCGGCAATTCATATTCCATACATAAGTATAGTTTTTCTAATGTATTTAGTTTCATGTGAGGGCAATCATTACAGGCACAACTATTATTAGGTGGTGCAGGTATTAATGTTTTATCGGGAGCTGTTTGTTGCATTTTATATAAAATTCCGGTTTCGGTTGCAACAATATATTCAGACGAATTATTAGTTTGTACATACTTTAATAATTGAGATGTACTGCCAATAAAATCTGCTTTATTTAAAACAGCTTCTTCACATTCGGGGTGTGCAATTAATTTAGCTTTAGGATGACGAATTTTAAGTTTTATTATTTTTTCTAAACTAAAAATTTCATGTACCATACAAGCACCATTCCATAAAACCATATTCCTTCCTGTTTTTTTATTTAAGTAAGCTCCTAAATTTTTATCGGGAGCAAAAATGATAGGTTGATTTATTGGTAAACTTTCAATAATTTTTTCTGCGTTTGAGGATGTACAAATAATATCACTCAACGCTTTTATTTCTGCACTGCAATTAATGTATGATATAACGATATGATTAGGATGCTGCTCTTTAAACTTTTTGAAGGGTTGTGTGGGTGCACTATCAGCTAATGAACAACCTGCTTTTAAATCAGGTAATAATACCTTTTTTGAAGGGTTTAAAATTTTAGCTGTTTCTGCCATAAAATGTACACCCGCAAAAACAATAATATCTGCATTTGTTTCTGCAGCCTTTTGAGCTAAACCTAAACTATCTCCAATAAAATCTGCTACATCTTGTATATCTGGTTCTTGATAATAGTGTGCTAATACAATTGCATTTTTTTGTTTTTTTAAACGATCTATTGCTGCAAATAAATCTAATTGCACATCTGTTTCTATATCCAAAAATCCGGTTTCAAAAATTTTTTCTTTTGCTTCAATAATGTTCATAACACTTGTAATAATTAAATACTAATACTTTTATTAAATAACCTTATTACTATTACGGCTGTTAATTTCTTAAAAACTATTTTACTAACAGTGTACAAAGTTAATAAGCTTAAGTTTTTTAACATCAATCAACTAATAATTAACACAAGTAATTGCTTATAGAACTTAGAAAATTTTGGTTTATTAACAAATAGGGATAATTCTAAGTTGATTTATTACCAATCTATTATTAACGCATTTTAAACTGTTAATTAAGAGGAAGTAATTGGTTTTAAAATTTAGAAGCGAAGCAAAAAAAATAAAATCTTCTGTTTTTATTCTTCGTTTTTCCACAAAAAAAAATTAAAAAAATAGTTTTTACACAAATAAGTATGATAATTAACAAAAAGATGTTAATTATAAAAACCCCTTTTTTACTCTTTAAAACCTAAAAGCGATATAAACCCTTATAGGTTGCACTTTTTAATGATTTTTCCACAGTTTGTTAAAAACATAGTTTCCCCTATTTTTGCCATCCTTAAAATTTAATACATAATATAATGTCTGCAATACAAAAAATCAGAGACAAAGGTGCATGGATCATGTTTGGTTTAATTGCTTTAGCCTTAATAGCATTTATATTACAAGATAGATCACTTGGTGGAAAAGGTGGCGGCGGCTTTTTTGGCGGTAATCCAAATGTTTTAGGTAAAGTAGATGGCGAAGTAATTAATAGAGATGAGTTTGAAGCCAAATTAACAATGTATGGCGGAAGCGGAGCTCAAAGAGAACAAATGATTGGTCAATTATGGACTGCACAAGTGAATGAATTATTGATGAAAGAACAATATGAAAAATTGGGTTTAGTATGTTCTTCAAAAGAATTAAGTGAAGCATTATTTGGAGACGATTCTCCCTTTAAACAAATACCACAATTTGCCGATCCTAAAACAGGACAATTTAATGCCGATGCTGCAAAACAATGGTATAATCAAACTTTTAAAAAATCAAAGGATAAAGAAATGATAAAGCAAGTATATGAAGGCTTTATTTATCCTACCATACAAAAAGTATTACAGCAAAAATATCAGGCATTACTTACACAAAGTATATATGTACCAAAATGGTTGGTAGAAAAAACACAAACAGATAATAATGCATTATCATCTGTTTCATACGTATATGTTCCCTACACATCAGTATTAGATAGTGCAGTAAAAATTTCTGACGATGAAATAATGAATTACGCCAGAAAACATAAAAAAGAATTTGAAAGAGATGAAGAAACAAGAAGTATAAGTTATGTAACTTTTGATGCATCACCAAGTTCAGAAGACAGTGCTGCTGTTGTAAAAAGTTTAAATGAATTAAAACCGGAACTTTTAAAAACAACCGATGTAAAATCTTTTGTAGCAAAAACAGCAAGCGATATGCCATATAACGATGGCTTTATAAGCAGAAAAGAAATTAAACAAAAAGCCATTGATTCAATAGCCGCTTTACCCGTTGGTGGAGTTTATGGTCCATACATTGATGGAAGCGAATATGTTTTAGCAAAATTAGTAGCAAGTAAAATAATGCCCGATTCTGCAAAAGTTCGTCATATATTAATTGCTACACATCAATTAGATCAACAAAGCGGACAATTAGTAAGAGTAAGAGAAGATAGTGTTGCAAGAAAAATAATGGATACTGTAGAAATGGAAATAAAAAACGGAAAACCGTTTGATTCTGTTTGTGCTAAATTTTCTGATGATGGAAATAAAGACAAAGGTGGTGTGTATGATTATTTTACCAGCAGCAAAATGGTACCTGAGTTTACAGAATTTTCTTTCGGAAAACCTGTTGGCAGCAAAGGTGTTATCAAAACAGAATATGGTCTTCATTATGTAGAAATATTAGGACAAAAAGGATCTGGTCCCGCATATAAAATTGCTTATATAGCAAAAGCAATTACTGTAAGCAATGAAACAGATAATAATGCACAAAATGCGGCATTACAATTTGCAGCAAGTAGCCGAAACAAAAAATCGTTCGATGACAATGCTTTAAAACAAAATAAAACCCCATTGCCTGCTAACGAAATAAAAGAAAATGATTTTAATATTGTTGGTTTAGGAGATAGCAGAAAATTAGTGCGTTGGGTTTATGAACACAATGCAGGAGATATTACAGAACAACCCGAAAAAATAAGCGATAAATATGTTGTTGCTATTTTATTGGCAGTTAATAAACCCGGCTTACCTAATGTTGGTTTATTAAGACCATTAATTGAACCAATTGTTAGAAATGAAAAGAAAGCAAAACAAATAATTGATACCAAATTTAAAGGAAACACCTTAGAAGAATTGGCAACAAGCACCGCAACGCCTGTTCAAAAAATAGATTCATTATCATTTGCAAATCCTTTTATTCCCGGAATTGGTAACGATAGTAAATTTACCGGAGCATCTTTTAATGCAAGCATAAAAGGAAAAGTTACTACACCAATTGCGGGCTCAAGTGGTGTATATGCTATTCGTGTAGAAAATATTTTTGCCAAATCTATTGCTGATGATGCGAATACAGTTAAACAAGGATTATTACAAGCACAACGCATGGCTGTGTATCGTGGAGGAATAGATGCTTTAAGAAAAGCAGCATCAATAAAAGACTATAGGAGTAAATTCTTTTAATAAAACAAAACTTTTTAAAAGCCCTGCAATAAATATTGTGGGGCTTTCTTTTTTAAAATCATATCATCATATACAACAATTACCGTGTATATGCAGGAAGTATACATTTTATTCCTATTATATTTTGTTGAGTTAATGATTGGACAATTGCAATAATGTGTTGATTAATTTCTTCAATTAATAATAATACTCAATTCAATGGTTATTGCACTATCTCTAATGGAAGAGTTTTATACGACAACCTATTAATTACGCTTATCTAAGCCCCATGTTAATTTATTGCGAAGAGTGGTGAGAAAACTATTTTCATTTAATCGTATTAGATTGGCGTTAAACGATTCTTTCTTTACTGCTAATTGAATATTTTTATCAACTATTTCTCTTCTTGCATCTAATGAGCAAATAAATTGATCAGCCCTTCCTTCTATTTCAAAAGAAATAATATTACTATCGGGAACTATTATTGAACGTACATTTAAATTGTGCGGAGCCACCGGTGTAATTACAAAACTGGAAGATTCGGGAAAAAGGATGGGTCCATTGCAACTCATATTATAACCGGTAGAACCTGTTGGTGTAGAAACAATTAAACCATCTGCCCAATAAGAATTTAAAAATTCACCATTTAAGTATGTATGAATTTTAATCATGGGAGAAGTATCTCTTTTATGTATTACCAATTCATTTAATGCAAAAGGAGAATCTCCAAATAATGGAAGATTAGAATCTAAATGCAGTAATGTTCTTTTATCAATTAAAAAGGTATGACCCAAAATTGCTTCAATAGCGTTTGCTAATTCTTGAGGGCTAATACTTGCTAAAAATCCAAGTCTTCCAAAATTAATTCCGAGAATAGGAATGTTGGTGTCTTTTACTAAAACTACGGCATCAAGCATAGTTCCATCTCCTCCTAAACTTATTAAACATGCAACATCGTTTTCAAAATCTGCAGCTACTTGAAAAGGTGAAATATAATTTAATAATGCAGAAGGCAATTGAAACATACCCAATAACGGACGATACAATAAAATACCAACTTTATGTTTGGCTAATTCTTCTAATATAA
The DNA here is from genome assembly GCA_018267705.1 of Bacteroidota bacterium. Taxonomy (GTDB): domain Bacteria; phylum Bacteroidota; class Bacteroidia; order Chitinophagales; family Chitinophagaceae; genus CW01. The sequence continues at coordinate 375,409 of JAFDXX010000007.1, forward strand.
TTTGCAAGGGGTTGCCAAGGTCTGCGTCTAAGCCTCTGCTGTATATGGCTATTTTCATTTAATGCTTTTAGTTATTGATTAACAAAAATCAATCAAAAAAATTATAAGCTAAAAATCATTTCGTGCATGTAAATATAAGCCTTTATCTCCCAATTGATTGAAGCTGAAATTTAATCGGAGTACAAAGTCGTATATAGAAACAATATCTAATCCAATGCCGTAGCTATATAGAAACTTATTGTTAAGCAAATTATTGTTTACATAAGGGTTGTAGCTATATCCCACATCGGTGTATGCGGTAAGAAAAAAGCGAAACGGAATTTTATCGTGAGTTTTTGTTTTAATAAAAGGAGTATGAAAAATGTATTTAAAAAGTTCATGCCCAATTGTAAACCTTGATATAGCTCCGGCTGTTCCATCTGCTACATAATATTCTAATCCACGCATTTGATAATTTCCGTATCCAAATAAACTTTGACTGTAAAAATTATTAGTATTTCCAAATCTAATGCTGGCTGCAGATTCAATAAGGGCATAGGTTTTAGTGGAAATTGTTTTTGCATATAATCCATGTACACTCAACTGCCACAAATCTGTTGTTTTATCTAATCCTCTTTTATAAACAGAGCCTTCTAACAAAAACCCTTTTGTAGGATAATACAGATAATTGGTATTGATGTAGCGATAAGCATATAAAAAATCTATATACTTAAAACTTTCGTTATTGGTTGGATAAAAATTAGGATTGGTTGCAAAAACACTATCGGTTATACTTTCATTAACATAAGCCACTCTAAAATAGTGACGTTGTTTTTGGTCGGGACGATAAGAATATGTTGCATCAAACTTTAGAAAGTAGCGTGCAAATTGATCGGTTAGTTTTAAAAATAATTGTTGGTTGGTTAAGCCTGTTGCATAGTTTATTTCGTGTTGGCGAGATAGAGTAAAACCTACGTCAATACCTTTTGTTAGTGCTTTATCTATAAACGGTAAATTGTATCGTAAAGAAATTTGTTGATTATAACCCGAAATAAGCCAAATATTTAATTTATCATTCTGCCCGCTAAAGTTATTGTGGGTTAATTTAATTCCATAATTAATCCTATCTAATCCTGCACCTTCACTTAACCATTGGTTGATATTTCTATCAACTGGCCTTAAATAAGGTAGCGGAAAAAAATACCATCGTTCTTTAACTACAATATTTATAAAAACAGAATCTTTACGAATAGACGAAACATATACACTATCATCTACAAACAAAGTGGTGTTATATATAAATTCTTTTGAGCGTTCTATTTGTTGAGTTAATGATTGAACAGAAAGAGTATCTCCAACCTTAAAAGTTACTTCACGTAAAATAATGTAGGGTTTGGTTTTTTTGTTTCCTGAAACATTTATTCCTCCAACAACCAATTGTTTTTCACTAGAGAAATTATTAAGTGTTTTAGCTACAGAATCAGGCTCGCCTTCCATAGCTTGTGCCAATGCAAATTGGCAGGTAGATGCAAACAACACCAACAGTAATGCACAAAAATTTTTAATTATTTGCAAGGAAGTTTATTTAGCGGCGGTAAAAATATGGTTTTGCAGAGTTTAATTAAATATTTAAGTAGCTCATTAAATGGTTATAATTATCTTTTAACTCATTGGTATATTGTTCCTCGCCAAAATAATAACGTATTGGATAATCGTATCGTTGAAAAGTGGCTACTATATCACTAATTTCTTTTTTGTTTATTTTAATTGCAACGAATACTATTCCTGTTTCGGCTTCTGTATAAGTGTTTAATTGTGTAATAAACGCATCGTTGGTTTCAACTAATCTGGTTATTTCTCCAAAAGAATACTGACGTTTATCTAATTCAAAAACTATTAAACCTCCGGGCTCTTCTGCACCGGTATAAATATTAATGGTTTGTAAAAGTTTGGTTTGTGTAATTACACCACTTAGTTCTTGATGTTCGTTTATTACGGGTATTAAACTTAATTGATTGTTTGCTGTAATTTTTAAAGCGGCTAAAAAATATTCTTCACTTTTTACATAAAAATTATTCAAACTTTCTTCAATAGAAACAATAGTTAATGTTTCATCTGCATCTAATAAATCATCTTTACTTATTAAGCCCGCAAATTTTTCATCGTTAACAACAGGTAAATGTTGTACATCATAATCTTCCATTAATTGTAGGGCAAAAGAAATTTTATCCGATAGGTTAATAGCGGGATAATTGGTTTGTATTATTTGAGATGCTAAAAACATGAATAACTTGCTATACTATTAATAAATAAAATGCAATTTGTTATTGCAACTTACTTAAAAACTTTTCCAAAATTTGATTAAACTCTTCGGGCACTTCCATCATGGGAGCGTGTCCACATTTATCAATAAAATATAGTTCGCTTTTAGGAATTAGTCTATTAAATTCTCTGCCTACAAAAGGAGGTGTAATAATATCATTATTGCCCCAAATAAGTAATGTTGGAATTTTTATTTGATTTAATTCTTCGCCTAAATTGCTGCGAATGGCACTTTTGGCTAAAGCAATAATTTTTATAACTTTTAATCTGTTGCTGGTTATTTCAAACACTTCATCAACCAATTGTTTGGTTGCCATTTTAGGATCATAAAATGTTACTTCTGTTTTTTTTCTAATATATTCGTAATCGCCACGTTTTGGGTAAGTATCGCCCATGCCGTTTTCAAATAAGCCGGAGCTTCCGGTGAGGGTTAATGATTTTATTTTTTCAGGATGTTTTAATACATGTACTAATGCTACATGGCCGCCTAAAGAATTACCTAATAAATGAATGGAAGTGTAACCTTTGGCTTCTATAAATTTTTGTACAAATTTTTCTAACCCGCTTACGGTTGTATGAAAAATATCTAATTCAAAAAGGGGTAATAATGGTACAATAACTTTGTATTTTTTTCTAAAGTGTTCTACTAAATCTGCAAAATTGCTTAATGCACCAAATAAGCCATGCAGTAAAAGTAGAGGTTCGCCTTCTCCTTCTTCTAAGTATTTGAATTTATCTAATTGTTTTATTTGATATTCCATTATTTTTTACTGCTGTTGTATAGTTACAAATAAAAGGAAAATACTTTTATTATTGTTGTTGTATTGATTATTTATTGTTGATTTTTTTGTTGCAGTATAAGTGTGCGACGCAACTGTTGCTGAATAATATTTTGCTGCCGGTTACCTAATTACTGCAATCTTGCTAAGATACTATAATAAAATTAATTAGGCTTTAGGTGGTTATGTTTTCAAAAAAATGTTCTAATTGAATAAATAAATTTTTAAACCATGGAATTATTTCTCCGAATGTGTTAATGGCTGTTGTGCCCCAGGGTTCTATAAAACCGTATGTTTTAGAATCTTTAACTGTTTCGGGTTGTATGAAGTGTATTTGTGTTGCATAAAAAAGAAGGATGCTAAACACCATTGTGTAAATACATGTGTATAAAAGCATTCCTCCAATTTTATTGAATATGCCCAACATTATGGCTTCGGCAGATTTTTGAATAATATTAGCAGTAAGCCTTATAAAAAAAATGAAACCTATAAATACTAATGCAAATGCTATAAACGGAAGCCATGCACTATTGGTATTAGATGTTTTGCCTATCCAATTTGCTGTAACAACAGATAATTTCATTGCAGCGGCTAATGCAATTATTACGGCAAAAAAAGAAAATATAGCAACTATAAAACCTCGGCGAAAGCCTTTTATAATTGCCATTATAATTAGTAGGCAGAAAAAAAAATCTATTACCATTATTTGTTTAGAAATTCTTTTACTATTGCTGAAATGGCTTTGCCGTCTGCTTTTCCGGCCAATTGTTTTGTTGCGGAGCCCATTACTTTTCCCATATCTGCCGGAGAGGTTGCCCCAACTTCTGTAATAATTTTAGCGATTACTTCTTTTAGTTCTGCCTCACTTAATTGTTTGGGTAAGAATTTTTCTATAACTGTAATTTCTTCTTCTTCTTTTTGTGCAAGGTCTGCTCTGTTTTGTTGTTTAAATATTTCAAGACTGTCTTTACGTTGTTTTACTAACTTTTGCAACATCTTTAATTCTGTTTCTTCTGTTATTTGACCATTGGCCCCTGGTTCTGTTTTTGCTTTAATAATTTCTGCTTTTATAGCACGTAACCCACGCAATAAAGCTTCGTTTTTGGTTTTCATTGCGTCTTTCATTTCATTCATTACTTGTTGTTCTAAACTCATATATGTAATTTTATTAATTATTTATGATGCTTTGTTTTCTTTTAATTGATTGGCTCTGAATTTTTGATAGAAATTTTTTGCAAACGATTTCATTTCTTCAACCAACTCGTGGTTGTGAGTTGCTTTATCAAATGTATCGGCCATACCCATTAAGGTTTGATAAAAGAAATCGCCCATTTCATCAACCATCATATCTTTTGTCCATAAATCTATTCGTAATGCAGCTTTATCGGCACCATCCCATAGGGCAAGTAACATTGCTTTGGCGGCTTCGGCTTGCTCAGCAGAACTTGCAGAGGCACTCCAAAAAATTTTATCGGGAATTTTATTATCATCTAATTCAACATCAATTTTTATAGTAGAACTAATGGGCATTATATTATAATTTTTAAGTTAGCAAAAATACATGAAAGGTGTTATTACGGCAATTGTTATTCAACTTAAAAACAACTATTTAAATGTTGTAATGTTTAATAAAAGCTATGGGTTTGTGTTGTTTTACTCTGTTATATGAATTGCTTTTTCTTTGTGTTTGCCTGATATGTAAGTGTATATTGCCGGAATTACAAATAAGGTTAATACTAAAGAAAACAATAAACCCCCTACTATTACTATACCTAAAGGAATACGACTTGTAGAAGCGGCTCCTAAACTTAATGCAATAGGCAATGCACCTAAAGAGGTTGCAAGGCTTGTCATTAAAATTGGGCGTAACCGTTGTTGTGCTGCTTCTATTACTCCATCAAATTTATTAAAGCCATGTTCTCTTTTTTGGTTGGCAAATTCTACAATTAAAATACCGTTTTTGGTTACTAAACCAATAAGCATAATCATTCCTATTTCAGAAAAAATATTTAGTGTTTGTTTAAATACATATAAACTAAGTAATGCACCGGCTAAAGCTAAGGGTACCGTAATCATTATTGTGAATGGATCTAAAAAACTTTCAAATTGTGCAGCCAATACTAAATAAATTAATATTAGTGCCAAACCAAAAGCAAAGAGAATGTTTGATGAACTATCATCATAATCTCTAGATGGACCGTTTAATGCTGTTTGAAAACTAGGATCTAATAATTTATTGGCAATTTCTCTCATTGCTTTAATGCCGTCTCCAATTGTTTTTCCTTCGGCAAGCGAAGCAGAAATAGTTGCTGCTTTATAACGATTGAAATGATATAATACCGATGGATTACTACTTTCTTCTATATGCACCACGGCATCTAAAGGAATATTTTCTCCTACATTATTTTTTACATATAATGTTTTTATATCATTGGGAATATCTCTATCGGTTCTTTCAACTTGTGCAATTACCTGATATTGATATCCGTTCATAATAAAATAAGCTAATCTTCCTCCGCTAAAGGCGGCTTGTAATGCACTGATAACATCTTGTGTAGTTAAACCTAAATCTTTTACTTTCATTCTATCAACCGTTACTTGCACTTCTGGTTTATTAAATTTTAGGTTTACATCAACATTGGCAAATGTTTTATTTTTTCTGGCTTCATCTAAAAATTTAGGAATAATATTTTTCAACTTATTTAAATCTTGATTTTGTAAAATAAATTGAACAGGCAACGAAGCTCTTGAACCTAAACCTACAGAAATAGTTTGCTCTTGAATAGTAAAAATTCTTGCATCATTAAACTTTGATAATTTTTTTTGTAGATCGTTGGCTACTTCTGTTTGAGAACGTTTTCGGTATTGAGGATCAACTAAACCAATACGTGGTTGTATTGTGTTGGCTGAGCCACCAACGCCACCAAAACCTGCGGGTGTGCGTGCATAAACAAAATCTCTTTCGGGAACAGAATCATATAAATAATTTGTTAAGCTATCAGCAAATTTTTGCATGTAATTATAGCTGGTGCCTTCGGGTGCGGTAACGGTAAAACGTATGCTACTTCTGTCTTCTATTGGTGCTAATTCACTTTGTAATGAATGCAATACAATATAAATTATTCCTACACAGGCTGCAATAATTACCCAAGCCATCCATCTTACTTTTATGAACGACTTTAATAATTTTTTATATCCATTTTCCATTCCAACAAAAAATGGTTCTGTTTTTTTATAAAACCATCCTTCTTTAGCATGCTTGGTTGTTAAGTAAACATTTAAAACAGGAGTTATGGTTAATGATACAAATGCAGAAATTAATACGGCAGCTGCCAGTGTAACACCAAATTCTCTAAACAATCTTCCAATAAACCCTTCTAAAAAAATTACAGGCATAAATACAACCGCTAATGTGAGCGATGTAGATATTACGGCAAAGAAGATTTCTTTACTGCCTTCTAAGGCTGCTTTACGAATGGGTAAACCTTCTTCAATTTTTCTGAAAATATTTTCTGTAACAACAATACCATCATCAACTACTAAACCGGTTGCCAATACAATGCCTAATAAGGTTAATATATTAATTGAAAAACCTGCTATATACATTATAAAAAATGTAGCAACTAATGAAATAGGAATATCTATTAAGGGCCTTAAGGCAACTAACCAATTTCTAAAAAACAGGAAGATAACCAACACTACCAATCCAAAAGAAATGATTAATGTTTCTTCTACTTCTTTTAAAGACTGGCGAATGTTTAAAGTATTATCTATTATTACACGTGTTTCAATATCGTTTTTACCTGCTTGTTGTATTTGAGCTAATTTTTTATTAAAGGCATCGGCAATTTGTATGTAATTGGCTCCGGGTTGGGGTATTATTGCAAGCCCTACTGCATTTAAGCCGTTAAGTTTCCAAGTTTGCTCTAATGCTTCGGGGCCTATTTCAACTTTAGCAACATCGTTTAGTCTTACAATTCCGTTGGCATCTTCTTTAATAATTAAATCTCTGAATTGTTGTTCGTTAGTTAATCTTCCTAATGCACGAATGGTTAGCTCAGTACTGTTTCCGTAAATTTTTCCGGGCGGTAGTTCTATATTTTCTTTATTTAATGCTGTAGAAATATCGTTAAATGCTATGTTGTAAGAATTCATTTTATTGGGCTGTAACCAAATTCTCATGGCATAGCGTTTTTGACCGAATATTGATACAGAGCTTACATCTTTAATTGTTTGTAATTGTTGTTGTAAAACATTTTCTGCATAATCACTTAGTTCTAATAAACTTTTGGAACGACTTTGTACTGAAAGGATTAAAATGGGGTCGCTGTTGGCATCGGCTTTTGATACAACGGGTGGTGCATCAATATCTTGCGGAAGAGAACGTTGTGCTTGGCCAACTTTATCTCTTACATCACTGGCGGCAGCTTCAAGATCTACACCTAATTCAAATTCAACAGAGATAGAACTACTGCCTAAAGAGCTTGATGATGTTATGGAGCGAATGCCGGGAATGCCATTGATTTGTTTTTCTAAGGGTTCTGTTATTTGGCTTTCAATAATATCTGGATTGGCTCCGGTATAACTGGTGCTAATAGAAATTACGGGAGGGTCTATTGCCGGATAACCTCTTACTGCTAAAAATGTATAACCTACTACGCCAAATAGTATTATTGCCAAATTCATTACGGTGGCAAGTACGGGGCGTTTAAGGGATAGTTCTGAAATGTTCATGTTTATATACTGATGCCTTTGTGTTTGCTGCTATGTAAACGGAACGTACAAGTGAGTGACACAACGGACGATGCCATTTGCATTGCAGTGTATTTATAAGAATTATTGGTTACTTAATTGGTCTAATGTTTTTACACTGCGAATATTTACGGGAGCATTGGGCCTTGCAAAAAGTACACCTGTTACCACAACCGAATCTCCCATGTTTAGTCCTTTAGTTGCTTCTACAAATGCTGCTCCTCTATAGCCTGTTTCTATGTTTGTGAATTTTGCTTTTCCGTTTTTAACTACTATAACTGTTTTGTTTTTATCATCGGGAATGATGCATCCGGTTGGTATCATAATGGCTTTGGTGTCTGCCCCGGCAGAGAGGGTAACTTTTACAAATGTGCCGGGATTTATTTTTCCTTCGTTTAATATGGCTCTTACTTTTAAATTGCGAGAAGCTTGATTTATTTGAGGTTCTGTTGCAATAATTGTTGCTTTTACTGCATTTTGTTTGGTTGCATCAATTGCTACATTAACTGTTTTTCCTTTTTGAATTAAATAAGTGTATTGTTCGGGAACGGTAAAATCAATTTTAATTTTATCTACTTGTTGTAAGGTTGCAATAATATTGGCAGGTGTAACAAAGGCTCCGGGGCTAATTTGTTTTAAACCTAATACGCCGCTAAAGGGTGCTTTAAGTACTGTTTTTTCTATGAGTGATTGTGTGTATTGAATATCGGCTTTGTATCCGTTTACTGCATTTAATGCATTATCATAATCTGATTGGTTTACGCCGCTTACGGCTAACAATTTTTTTAATCGTTCTTCTGTTTTTTGTGCAAGATCAAGCTGTACTTTACTTTTATTAAGTTGTGCTTGTAAATCTGCATCGTATACTTTGGCAATTATTGTTCCTTGTTTTATAAAACTTCCTTCGGGTACGTTTAAGTAAGTAAGTCTTCCACTTATTTCGGGATGTAGTTCTACATATTCGTTGGCAACAACGGTTCCGTTAGTTACTATATTATTTGTAATACTTTTTTGTGTTGCTACCAATACATCTACAATAGCCGGAGCATCTTGCTTTTTTGTATTTGTTGTTTTATCGTTTTTTTTGCTGCTGCAAGAAATTACAAAAGAAAACAAAAGAATACTTGGTAGCAATTGATTTATTTTCATTGATAAGATTTGATTTATTAACTATATTAATATTTGATTAAAGATAAAAGGATTTTTTGCTGAAAATTTGAATGAGATGGATGAATGGGTAAAGAGAATAGGGGAATTTTAACCGAACATAGATGAATAAGGTTTGTTTGTAATTAAAATAATATGGTTGGGAAATAATTAATGAGCTTCTAACCAATTTTTGCCAATACCAATTTCTGCTTCAATAGGAACATTGTTGGGTAATAGCAATGCTGTTTTCATGTTTTCTAATATTAATGGTTTTAAAATATTTAATTCTGTTTCTACTGCATCAAAAACTAATTCATCATGTACTTGTAAAATCATTTTGCTTTGTAGTTTTTCTTTTTTAATTGCATCATGAATTTTTATCATAGCCATTTTAATCATGTCGGCTGCTGTGCCTTGTATGGGTGAATTAATTGCGTTTCTTTCTGCAAAACCACGTACAGTAAAGTTTGATGAATTAATATCTCTTAACCAACGTTTTCTTCCCATTAATGTTTTTACATAACCGTGTTCTCTTGCAAAGTTTATGGTATCATCCATATATTTTTGAATGCCCGAAAATTCACGTTTATAATTATCAATAATTTCTTTTGCTTCTGTTCTTGATATTCCCAAATTATCGGCTAAACCAAATGCACCTTGTCCGTATATAATTCCAAAGTTTACGCTTTTTGCTTTGTAACGCATTTCTTTTGTAACGCTTGCCTCTTCTATGTTATATACTTTTGCTGCGGTTGCTGTATGAATGTCTTTTCCTTGTTGAAATGCGTAACACATGTTTTCATCTCCGCTAATGGCTGCAACAATTCTTAATTCTATTTGAGAATAATCTGCACTTATTAAAATTCTATTTTTCTCTCTAGGAATAAATGCTTTTCTAATTTCTTTTCCCCTTTCTGTTCTTATAGGAATGTTTTGAAGATTAGGATTATTGCTGCTTAATCTTCCTGTTACGGCAACAGCTTGTGCATAAGAAGTATGTACTCTGCCTGTTTTAGAATTAATCATTAAAGGTAAAGCATCTACATAGGTTGATTTTAATTTGGTTAATTCTCTATATGTTAAAATATCATCAACTATTGTATGCCCTTTTGCAGAAAGTTTTAATAGTACATCTTCGCCGGTTTGATATTGACCTGTTTTTGTTTTTTTTGCTGAAGCATCTAATTTCAGTTTTTCAAACAATACTTCTCCTAATTGTTTGGGTGATGCTAAATTGAAACGAACTTCTGCGGCTTTATATACTTTTTCTTCTGCTTGTTTGGCATCTGCATCTAAAACTTTGCTGTAATCATTTAAAAAATTTTCATCAATCTTAACGCCCTCAAATTCCATATTAGTTAAAACTTTAACCAACGGATTTTCAACTTCGTAAAAAACTTTTTCAACTTCTTTTTCTTTTAATAAAGGATGAAGAGTGTGTTTTAATTGTAGAGTAATATCTGCATCTTCTGCTGCATAATTTTTTATTTTTTCAATTTCTACATCACGCATGGTACTCTGCGTTTTTCCTTTTTTCCCAATTAACTCTTCAATGTGTACGGGTTCGTATTGCAAATATTGTGTGCTTAGCAAATCCATACTACGCTTACCTTCCGGCTCAATTACATAATGTGCCAACATGGTATCATATATATTTCCTTTTATTTCTATATTATACCATTTTAATACTAACATATCGTATTTTATGTTTTGCCCAATCCATGTAATGGTAGGCTCACTAAATAAAATATTAAAGTGATTTAAAATTTTTAATGTTGTGTTTTTATCGGCAGGACAGTTAATGTAATATGCTTCGTGTGGTGTGAAAGAAAAACTCATACCTACTAATTCTGCTTCATTGGCGTCTATATTTGTTGTTTCGGTATCAAAACAAATTTCTTTTTGATGTTGAAGTTTTGAAATGAGATCTTGAATTTCATTTTCGGTTTGAACTAAATAATATTTGTGTGGAGTATTGTGAATGTTTTTGCACTCAACTCCTAATGAAATATTTGTTTTTTCTTCATCTATAATGGGTTCTATATTTTTTTTCTTTACTTCTGTTTTAGGTGAAGGAGCAGTAGGGATGGGGTTTCCAAATAAATCTGTTTGTACATCTGCAGGTGTTTGATTAGATGTATTAAAACGTTCTCCCAAAATTCTTTTACCTAGTGTTTTAAATTCTAATTCAGTAAAAATTTCTGTTAATGCTTCTGCATTTAATTCTTTTAAAGAAAAATTTTCTTCATGAAATTCAACCGGAACTTTTGTAATAATGGTTGCTAATTTTTTACTTAGTATAGCATCTTCTTTTCCTGCTCTTATTTTTTCTCCTAATGATCCTTTAATGTTTTCTGCATTAACCAATACGTTTTCAAGTGTACCGTATTCTTTTAAAAGTTTAGCTGCAGTTTTTTCTCCTACACCTTTAATTCCGGGAATATTATCTACGGCATCTCCCATTAAACCAAGTATATCAATTACTTGTTCTACTTTTTCAATATCCCATTTTGTGCAAACTTCTTTTGGCCCCATTATTTCAACATCTCCACCTTGATAAGCAGGTTTGTAAATGTTTATTCCTTCCCTAACTAATTGTCCATAATCTTTATCGGGAGTTACCATAAAAACTTCATAGCCTGCATCATGTGCTTCCCAAGCTAAAGTACCAATAACATCGTCTGCTTCGTAACCTTCAACACCAATAACAGGAATATTAAATCCTTCAATAATTTTTTTTATGTCGGGAACAGCAGCTAATAAATCTTCAGGTGTTTCTTGTCTGTTGGCTTTATAATCTGCAAAATCTGTTTCTCTTGCAACGCTTCCACCCACATCAAAACAAACAGCCATATGTGTTGGTTTTTCTTTATTAATTAATTCAACCAATGTATTCGTAAAACCAAACTGTGCATTAGTGTTTTTTCCTTTTGATGTAATACGAGGGTTACGAATTAATGCATAATAAGCTCTGAAGATGAGTGCATACGCGTCTAATAAAAATAATTTTTTTTGCATGGGGCTCTAAGGTAGAGAAGTTGTGAGGGAATAAAAAAAGTCTGTCAAAAATTTTGACAGACTTTTAAAAGTAGAAGAGTAATTATTTTATACCGTATTTGTATTTATATTTTTCGTATAACTCTTTTTGTTTGTTATCTAAGCTTACTTTTCTTCCTTGTATAAATGCGGTTGATACATTGCTTGTTCTCATATCTAAAATATCTCCATCAGAAATTATAATATTAGCATCTTTACCTGCTTCAATACTTCCGGTTGTTGCATCAATTCCTAAAATTTTTGCACTGTTTAAAGTAATTGCTTGCAAAGCTTCTTCTTTAGTTAAACCGTAAGTTGCTGCGGTGCCTGCATTAAAAGAAAGGTTGCGATAACGTGCTTCATCAAACGCATCATTTAATGCAAACAACACACCTGCTTTTTGTAAAGTTGCCGGAGTTTTAAATGGTTGATCAATATCATCATCTTCTGTTGCAGGTAAGGCATGTTCTTGATTTAATATTACGGCAATGTTATTTGCTTTTAATAAATCGGCTATTTGATAACTTTCGCTTGCACCAACCATTACCACATTAAATCCAAATTCTTTGGCAATATCAATAGCAGCTAACATTTGTTTTACTTGATCTCCGTGTACAAATAATTTTTGTGTTTTATTGAATAACCCTTTTACTGCTTCAAATTTTAAATTGGTTTCTTTATGTGTTGCTTCTGCTAAATATGCTTTTGCTTGGCGAAAGAAAGATTTTATTTCTTCTAATTTGTCCATTGCTTGTTTAGCAGCATCTGCACCGCCGCCTAAACCAAATCTTGCAGCAATATCCGGAGGAAGATTTGCCGGCAACGTAAAACCACCTCTTCTGCCAAAACGAGCTATAAAACTTGGTAAACGCAAATGAATACCATTTTCCATTTTATAAGCTGCATCTTCCCAATTCCATGCATCTAATTGTACAACAGAAGAAGAGCCGCTAATGATTCCGCCTTCAGGTGTAATATTGGCTAATAAAATTCCGTTGGCTAATAATGTTCTTATAACTCTTGAATCTGTATTGTATGCAGTTATTGAACGAATGCTTGGATTATAATTTCCTATTTCTGTATGATCATTACTTCCACGAACTCCGTTAGCTATTTCTTTTAATCCTAAATCTGAAGAAGGAAGTATTAAACCCGGATATACTTGTTTACCTGTTGCATCAAACACTTCTGCACCATTTGCCGGATTGATGTTTGTACTAACGCTTACAATTTTTCCGTTGTTTACTTCAATGGTTGCGTTTTCTATAATTTGCCCGTTTCCAATATGTACTGTTCCGTTTTTAATGTAGAACTTTCCTTTATTGGCGGGTGCAGGATAAATGGTTTCTTGGGCTTTAGTTATTGATACTATCAATAATAATGCTGATAGATTTATAAATATTTTTTTCATTACTAATTATTTTTATTTGTTACCGCTTGTTGTTTTTTCTCCTTCTTGAATATCTACCGTAAATAATCCATTATGCTCTTCATGGTCTCCGCAACTTAAAATTATTTGCCAGCTTGGTTCTGCGGGGCGTACACCACCGGGGCCCACAACACGTTTTTCTGCAATTAATTTTTGAATTAATCTTTCTTTTTCTGCAGCTATTTTTTTGCGTTGTTCTAAATCTTTATCGCGAGAGAAATAAATTGTACCATCAACAATGGTATATAGGCTCATTGCATAAATACTTAATGGATGGTTGCTCCATAAAACAAGATCGGCATCTTTTCCTTCTTTAATACTGCCTACTCTATCTGCAACATGTAGTGCTTTTGCAGGATTAAGAGTAATCATTTTTAATGCCTCTTCTTCCGTAACGCCACCGTATTTTATTGTTTTAGCAGCTTCTTGGTTTAAACGGCGAGCCATTTCTGCATCATCAGAGTTTATGCAAACATTTAAACCTGCTTTTTGCATAATAGCTGCATTGTATGCTATGGCATCTGTTACTTCTACTTTATAATACCACCAGTCTGAAAAAGTAGAGGTATTGGCTCCGTGTGTTTTTAATTTATCGGCCACTTTATAGCCTTCTAAAACGTGTGTAAATGTGTTGAATTTGAAACCATATTTTTCTGCAACACGCATGGCTGCAGTAATTTCACTTTGTACATAAGAGTGGCAAGTAATAAATCTTTTTTTATTTAATATTTCAACTAATGCATCTAATTCTAAATCTCTGCGAGTATGTATTGGATCAAGCTTCATGGCATTTTCATAATCTCTTGCACGGGCAAAAGCATCATTCAATACTTCTTCAACACCCATACGTGTATCGGGAAAGCGATTATTGTTTTGTGAAGTGGTGCGTTTAACATTTTCGCCTAAAGCAAATTTTATAAATGGATCCCAATTTTTAAATTTTAAACCTTCGTCATCGGCACCCCAACGTAATTTTATTAGTTGTGTTTGTCCGCCAATTGTATTGGCAGAGCCATGAAGAATATGTGATGAGGTAACGCCGCCGCTTAATTGACGATAAATATTAATATCTTCCGGATTTAAATTGTCGGCAATTCTTACTTCTGAGGTTACCGATTGTCCACCTTCGTTTATAGAAGATACTGCAATGTGTGAGTGTTCATCTATTATACCGGGAGTTAAATGTTTTCCTGTTCCATCAATTTCTTTTGCTCCGGCAGAAGAAAGATTTTTACCAATTTTTGCAATTCTACCGTTTTTAACCAATACATCTGTATTATGAAGAATACCTTCTTTTTCGTTAGTCCAAACGGTTGCATTTTTTATTAATATATCTTCTTGTTTTGGTAGTTCTTCATTGCCGTAGCCATCAAACGGATAAGTAACTTTTGATAATGGTTTAGTTATTGGCGATGTTCTTTTATTGGATGATTCGGCTATTGCAGCAGGTTTTATAAATGATGCTGTCCATGTTATTTTATTTCCAGCTGTATCTTCTCCATAACCATTCCAACTATCTCCACTTACAAAACCTGTTAAACGAAATTGTTTTCCGTTTAATGCTCCTGTATTTCCGGCACCACCTCTCATTCCACCAAAACCGCCACCAAAGCCACTATTGCGTTGTACTGCTGTATTATTGAAATTTAGTTTCACCGTTTTTCCATCAAAAGAAATGCGTGTGTTTAAAGTATCTTTATTAATAACACTTGCTGAGCTTGAACTTTTTACATCAACAGTATAATTGCTTGTACCGGTTGGCGTAGTAATTGTTAAATTATAAATTCCTTTAATATCATTCCATGCACTTTCATTAACTGCATACTTTTCTCCTTGCACCCAATTACTGTAAATGGTTGTTCCTTCTTTAAATATGGGAGCAGAGGTAATAATAAAGTTTGCCCATTTACCGGCATCTAAACTTCCTACTTTATCATAAACATTTAATAATGTTGCGGGCGTTTTGGTTAATGCTTCAAAGGCTTTAGTTTCACTTAAACCCATATCAATTGCTTTACGCAAATTGGTCATAAAGGTTTTAGTATCGCGTAAATCTGCTGTGGTTAAACAAAAAGGAATATTTGCTTTTTCAAAAGCTGCTGCATTGGTAGGTGCTAGTTCCCAATTTTTCATATCTGCTAAAGAAACAGCACGGGCATCGTTGGGATCTTCAACATCCATAGCTTGCGGATAGTTTAACGGCAAAATAAATGTTGCTTTTGTAGCAGCTAATTCATTAATACGTTGGTATTCGTTTCCTCCGGCTTTTATTATGTATTGTACACCAAACTCTTTACCAATACGGAATCCACGCAAGTCGGTCCATTTATCATTTCCTTCAAAAATTTGTGGTAAAGATTGTGTTTCATTAAATGCTTCTAAAGAAATATTAGTACCCTCTGTAGCGGGTTTATTTTTATACCATTGTGCATCTAAATAAGTTTGGCGTAACAATGCAATGCTACCCATTACACTGCTTGGATAGCTTTGTGTAGAAGTACCTTTGTTTAATGAATAATGTGCAGATGCTTTTTCTTTTACAATAACAAAATTGTCGTTTGTATTAGCTAAGGTAACTACTGTGCCGGTGCCACGTGCAATACCATCTTTTACATGTGTTAAAACAGTACCAAAGCCAGCATCGCGTAATGGTTTTGCTTTAGAATCATCTATAGTAAATTGTTTATATGCGTCTGTTTCGGGTTTAATAGCTTGATTCCAGTTATAAGCACCTTTGGTATTAGAAGTAATTTGTGATGGTTGGTTAAAATTAAATCCGCCACCTTGTTGGCGTTGTGGTGCTGTAATACCATAATCGGAATAAATATCAATAAATGAAGGATAAATATACTTGTCTTTGCAATCAATAATCACGGCATCTTTAGGAGCAGGAATACCTGTACCTACCGCAACTATTTTTCCTTCTTTAATAATTAGTGTTGCATTATGTAAAGTGGTTTGTGCATCTTTTACAATGGTTGCATTAATAAAAGCGTAGCTGCCACTTCGTTTATCAGCAACGCCGTTTACCGGAAATGTTTCCTGAGCATGTAGCAATACAACTGCTAATAACCCAGATAATAAGAGTTTAATTTTTCTCATAACGTTTTGATTTGATTAATCGAGATGTGAAAGCTAATTAATTACTATGAAGAAAGAAACCATTTAATGTTTTTTCGGTGAAAAAAACTTTTAGCAGGGCAAACATTTGTAACTTGGAAAACTTCTTAAACTAACTATTATGAAATTTTTATTAGGGATTGTTTTTGCTACTATTATAACATATTCAATTAAAGCTCAACAGCCTGTAACATACTATCCACCTTATTTTGCAGATAGTAGTATAAGGCTCGAAAAAATTAAAGCAGCATTACCTTTAATTGATAAAATTTATACTGAATATGCCCAACAAAATCATTTTCCTTCTATAGCTTATGGTATTGTTGTTGATGGAAAATTAATTCATACAAACTATGTTGGTTTTATAAATATTGAAAAGAAAATAAATTCCGATAAACAATCTGCTTACCGCATTGCTTCAATGACAAAAAGTTTTACCGCAATGGCAATTTTAAAATTGCGAGATGAAGGCAAGTTGCAATTAGATGATGTGGCAAGTAAATATATTCCCGAATTAAAAAATCAATTCTATACAACTAAAGATGCTCCGCCTATTACTATTCGGCATTTGCTTACCCACATGGCGGGTTTTCCGGAAGACAACCCTTGGGGTGATAGACAATTAGCCCGAACAGATAATGAATTAATGCAACTGCTTAATAAAAAATTATCTTTTTCAAACAATGCAGGCGTTGCTTATGAATACAGTAATCTTGGTTTTACTTTATTAGGATATATTATAAAAAAAATTACCGGATTAAGTTATGAAAATTATGTAACAATAAATATTCTGAAACCACTTGGTATGAACCATACTTATTGGGAATATAATAATGTACCCGAAAATAATTTAGCACATGGTTACAGATGGTTAAATAATAATTTTATTGAGCAACCTTTATTGCATGATGGTGCTTTTGGAGCAATGGGAGGAATGATTACAACAATTGAAGATTTTAGTAAATATGTTATTTTTCATTTATCTGCATGGCCGCCAAGTAATAATAAAGAAACGGGCCCCGTAAAAAGAAGCAGTATTAGAGAAATGCATCATGCGTGGAATTTTAATACTTTAAATAGTGAATTTAAATACGCAACAGGAAGGGCAACGCCTTTGGCTTCGGCTTATGGTTATGGTTTGCGTTGGAGTATAGATGGTGAAGGCAGAGTAAGCATTGGACACACCGGCGGCTTACCAGGCTTTGGTAGTAATTGGAGCATTTTACCCGATTATGGAATTGGTGTTATATTATTTGCCAACGCAACGTATGCATCAACCGCCTATATAAACACACAATTATTAGATACATTAATTACTGTTGCACAATTACAACCAAGGCAATTAAAACCTTCTTCTATTTTAGAAGAAAGAAAACAACAACTATTTACTTTATTACCAAGTTGGAATAATGCAAAAGCAACTAATATTTTTGCTGATAATTTTTTCTTAGATTATTTTATTGATAGTCTGCAAAAGGAAGCATCTACTATTTTTAATAAAGCCGGGAAAATTGTACAAGTAAAAAATATAATACCCGAAAATAATTTACGCGGAAGTTTTATAATAGAATGTACTAACAATAATATTAAAGTAAGTTTTACATTAACACCCGAAAACCCGGCATTAATACAAGAGTATCATATTAAACTAATAAAAAAATAAGTATAATGAAAAACTCAAAAATTTTAATTGCTTCAATTTTTTTAGGGCTGAATTTATTGGTTCATACAAATGCAATTGCTCAAATAAAGTCATCATACGAAAAATATATTGACGATAATAATAATGCACACTTAAAAGAATTCATGGAATTAATTTCTATTCCAAGTATATCTTCAATTCCATCACAAAAAACGGATATTAATAAAGCTGCAGCATGGATAGTGAATAAATTAAAAGCTATTGGAATGACAACGGCACAAACATTACCAAGCAACGGAAACCCTTATGTATATGGTTGTTGGGACAAAGCACCGGGTAAACCAACTGTTTTAATTTATGCTCATTACGATGTGCAACCGGTAAAAGAATCAGAATGGAGCAATCCTCCTTTTTCACCAATAATAAAAGAAGATAAAATATTTGGTCGGGGTGCAAGTGATGATAAATCTGGTGTAATGATAAGTATTTGGGCTATTGAAGCTATGTTGAAAACAGATGGCAAATTACCCGTGAACGTAAAATTTATTTTTGATGGCGAAGAAGAAAAAGGCAGCCCTAGTTTTAAAAACTTTCTTGAAAAGAATAAAGAATTATTAAAG
>JAFDXX010000008.1 GCA_018267705.1 Bacteroidota bacterium
CTTAATTAACGGAAAAAACAGTTTAATGTAAAGCAACGTTGTTAAACCATTTAGCCGTTTCATTTCAATATCTAGCAAAACAATATCAGGCGTTATATGCTCATTGTGCAAAAAATTAATGCACTCGTTGCCATCATACACAATACCTGCTATACTGCAATTAGCCAATTGGTTAATATACTCTTTAACTGCTGTGCAGTGTTTTAAGTTGTCATCTACGATTAAAATATTAGTTAACATCGGTTGTAAATCGTTACAAGTATAAACCTTAGTTTAATTACTAAATAAAAATTATCTATAAAATTTGCTTAAAATGTAAAAAATAGGTTATACAGCCTATTTTTTAAGAAAATGCAACGTTTTACTTTTATGTTGTTTGCAAACAAGGAGTATTGGGTGTATGCCTTAAAGAAGGCCCATTAATTTAAAATTATAAAAATGAAAAATATCTCACTCTTTCTTGTAGCTATGCTCCTTATGGGTAGTACTTATGCCGCTAATTCTAAACACATTAAAGCAAATTCATCCCAACAACTATCAAAAAATGCATTTTTAGAAATTTGCGGGACAGGCTCAGTAACTATTTCTAGTGATTGTTGGGAAGCTACTTACACGGTTACTGTTTGTGGTGACTTCGGAAGTCAAGCAGAAGCTGATTTAACTGCAAGTCTCATGGCTGGGAAGAAAAAAAACCATTAATTTCTTTAGTAACTATTTTAAACGATTTAGATCCTTGCTAAATTAAAATTCATAAACATTTGACTAGCATAAACCCTGTGATAAATATACAGGCATCGCGGGGTTTATTTTCTAATGAAATAAAATTTTATTGATGAAAAAACTTTTTTTATTGACCTATATTGTATGTAATTCTTTAATTCTAAAAATACATGCTCAACAAACACTTATTGCTAAATATAACTTTACGCATATTAGGGACACTACGCAACCTCTTAATCCCTATAATGAAGAAATGATATTGTTTACCAATAATAATACGGCTATATACAAAAGCTATCCAATGTATTTACTAGATTCATTGCTAAACTCTAATACCAGTATTTCTAATATTAAAGTTCCAAAAGGAACTACAGAACAAATTTTTACATCATTTACTTCAAAAGAGATAATATTGATACGTCCATGGCTACAGGATACATTTGGGATAAAATACCCTTTACAAGATATAATATGGCAATTAATAGATTCTACAAAAAAAATTGGAAATTTCATATGCAATAAAGCTATTGGAGAATATGGAGGTAGAAAATACGCTTGTTGGTATTGCCCACAAATCGCTGTAAGAAGCGGCCCTTGGAAGCTAAATGGATTACCTGGCTTAATAATAAGTGCAGTTGATGAAAAAAATCAGGTATCTTTTGCACTTAATGCGATAAGGCAAGCAAATTATCAGGAAATTACAATTCCAAAGGACATAACTTATATAACTGAGAAAAAATTCAGTGAGATGAAAGAAGCATTTAAGGCAAACCCAAATGCAGTTCTAGGTAATACATTAGGAAATGATAATGTAAATTTTCAGAAAAAAGGGAATGGCAACTCAAATTACAGATTAAATAATCCGTTAGAATTGAATTAGTATTAATAATGAAGTTTTGTTTCTTATTTATGCTGATTATTTTATTTGGTTATAACTTTTGCGTTGGGCAAATTGTAGTACAGGGTAATGTTAAAGATACAGCCAATAAATCTATAGTTAATGCAACAATAACTATTCAATTAAAATATTCAAAAAAAATAATTGCTTATACATATACTAATGAAGCTGGTTGTTTTAAAGTAGATGTTCAAGATAAATGTAATACTAATAACTGTATTGTAAAGGTTAATACATTAAATTTTGAAATTGCTGAACAAGAAATAAATTCTATAGGTAGTGCAACAGTAACAAAAAATTTTATCTTAAAAGAAGTTGCAAAAAATCTATCTGAAGTTATAGTACAATCAAAGCCAGCTATTTTAGGAAATAACGATACTATAAATTACAACGTTGAGAATTTTTCTAATAAATACGATAGATCAATAGGAGATGTTTTACAAAGACTTCCTGGTATAGAGGTTATGGCTGATGGTACTATAAAATATCAAGGAAAATCTATAAATAAATTTTACATTGATGGGAAAGATTTATTGGCTGGTCGATATAATATTGCAACTGCTAATGTACCTTCAGACGCTGTTGAAAAAGTACAAGTTTTAGAAAAACATCAGCCATTAAAAGTTTTAGATAGCTTTTCTACAAGCAACAGAGCGGCTATTAATATAGTACTTAAAGAAAAAGCAAGGAATAGAATTATTGGCAAAGCCAAATTAGGTATTGGATATCCTTTATTAAGTATGGACAATGAATTCATTCCTTTATTCTTTAATAAGAATTTACAAAGCATTGCAACAATAAAGTACAATAATATAGGTAAGGATTATGCCAATGAACTAAAGTATTTAATTTTTGATGATTTAGATGAAACAATTTTAAAAAATACTGCCTTAGGAGAAATTGTAAGTATCAGTAAGCCTGGGGTACAGAGCTTAGATTTGGATAAATTTTATTCAAATAAACAATTCACTACAAGTATAAATCAACTTCATACAACAAAAAAAAGTAATGAATTAAAATATTTTTTAGATTTTTCAAATGATCAAACAATCATAAATGGTAGTATTTTTACTAATACTTTTTTTGTCAATGATACTTTTAGAATTAACGAAGTAAATAATTTTTATCAATCTGGAAACAAGTTGAAGGGAAAAATAGATTTGTTTGCAAATAAGTCTCATTATAACTTTTCAAACTCAAGCAATTTTCAACTAACACAAACAAAAATTAACTCTGTTATAATAAACCCGAAAGAAATTTATCAAACATTAAACTATAACAATTATAATTTTTCAAACTTAACTAAATATTCATTTAGCAGAAGAAAACAATTATTTAGCTTCTCATTTTTATTAGGCAGTACACAGCAACCACAAACGTTGGGCATAAAAAACATGTCATATGATACTTTTTTTACTAAGACTCCTAACCTTTTTTTTGTATTGCAAGAAGTAACCCTGAAATCCTTTTTTATAAGTTCTAATAGTTCTTGGTTTTATAAAATAAAGCCGAATTTTAGTCTTTCAAACATTATTACCTTCAACTATATTAATAATCCTTATAAAACACTAATAACTGCAAATGGAAACGACTCCTTGTTTAAAATGAAACAAGGTTTTAGCAATAACTTCTTGTTCAATCAATTTAGCATAGGTTATAATGTAGGGGTTAATTATAAGCTGAATAAACTACAATTTTCGCTTAATATTCCATATACTATCAATACTATTAATGCTAAGCAAATGAACTCACCTTTTGAAAATTATTCTAGTTGCTTTACAGGAATAGCAGCAAGCAGTAATTATACAATAAATAAGAAATGGAGCCTTTTTGCAACAATAAATAATCAATTTGAATTAATGCCTTCTTATATGGCAACTGATGGATATGTTATATATACATACAGGTCTATAAGAAATAATAATTCAATTATTCAATCGTCGAAAGATTTTAATATTGAAAGCTATTTAAACTATAAAAACATTTTACGTTACACTTTTATTACATTCTCTTTTATGCATAATAAAAGCACAAACAATACTATTAGCGATAATCATTTTATTAATGAATTAAATGTTATTGAAAAAAAAGCAGGGGATATTTCTAAAGTTAGTAATAGAGGCGTAATTTCTTTAAATAAATACGTTCCAAAAATAAAAACTTCTTTTACATTACAAGCAACCTTTGAAAATGTTATAACGAAAAATTATTCAAACGGTATTGTTACCACTTTTTATAATAGTAACTATCAACTTTTTTTTAAAACCAATTCAAATATTGGGCAATTAAATATCGATACTAAAACAAAGTTTAATGTATTTGCTAACAGAAACTTACAAGGCTACACAAATAGTTTTTTAATGTTTGAACAACTATTAACATTTAAAGTACCGTTGTTCGCAAGATTTTTTGCAATCTTTAATTCTAATTGCAATATTATTAGCCCACAAAATCAAAAGCCAACCTATTTTTTGTATCCTGATTTTTTTATCAGTTATGGCATTGTTAAGTTAAAAGCTGATTTTGAAATTGGAGGCCAGAATTTACTCAATAAAAAAACCTTTACTAATCTTTCTTTTTATGGCAATACCCAAACTATAAATCAAGTTGAACTTAGGCCACTTCAAATATTAATAAAGGCAACATTTTACTTTAAATAATATCCTTTTTATTTATACTTTCTTTGGAATTAACAAAATCGAAATATTAATAAATGCTATTATAACAATTGGATTAATTAAATTATTAGGTGAAAACATTTGTGAGATAATAAAGTGTTTTAATTTATTGGTATTATAGCTAAATGAAGTAATTATTCTTTAGTAGCCAAATAATTTTGTTTACGCAAACCCCAAATGTTTTATTAAACTTTCAGGTAGCTTGGGCAATTTTCTTCTTTCAATTAAATAAGTGGATCTTTATCTAATGCAGTAGGGTTGAAACCACTACCACCGAGAACAATAACGAGCTTAATGTACAGACTTTATAACGATAATAAATTTATTATTGTAGAGAATGAATTGAAAAATTATTTAATGGAAGATAACCTAAGCATAACACACTGGAA
>JAFDXX010000009.1 GCA_018267705.1 Bacteroidota bacterium
AACCAAATTTGTGCATTGGATTTCTCCTGAACATTTGTATATTGGCCGTACGCTACGCGGAAATTACGGCCAAGCGGGCAGACGAGCCACCTATCCCCTGCCAGCGCAAAGCCTCGAACCGTTATGTGTCACCCTATGAACGACCGCGCTAAATAGAAACGAACGACAAAAAAACAAATGCAGAAATATTCAGTAAACCAACATTTAATCGAAACAATTTTAGCTTGGGTAAATTCGGGCGAAATCGCAATTCCAGAAATTCAAAGACCTTTTGTTTGGGACAGTTCAAAAGTTCGTGACTTAATGGACAGTTTGTATCAAGGTTATCCAATTGGTTACGTAATCGCTTGGAGAAACCCGAACGTAAAACTGAAAGACGGAAGTTTAAGCGAAGGCAAAAAAGTTTTGATTGACGGACAACAACGTGTAACAGCTTTGACCGCTGCAATTCTCGGACAATACGTCATCAACAAAAATTACCAACGAATAAAAATCAAAATTGCCTTCAACCCTATTGAAGAACGTTTTGAAGTGCAAAACCCTGCAATTTTAAAAGACAAAGTTTGGCTTCACGACATTACAGACGCCTTTTCAGGAAAAATCAGTTTGCTGAAATTGGTTAGAGATTATTTGGTTCTTAATCCTGAAATTGACGAAGATTTAATTGAAAACTCATTTTCAAGATTAATCAGCATCGTGAAAAAGCCAATCGGAATGATTGAACTTGCACCTGAATTGGATATTGAAACAGTTACAGAAATATTTATCAGAATAAACTCAAAAGGAGTTGTATTAAGTCAGGCAGATTTTGCAATGAGCAAAATTGCTTCTGATACAGAAAATGGCGGAAACGAATTGAGAAAAGCCATTGATTATTTCTGTCATTTAGCCATTGCACCAGATTTTTACAAACAAATTGTAGATAACGACAAAGATTTTGCAAAATCTGATTTTTTTCAAAAAATGTCGTGGCTTAAAACTGAAAACGAAGATTTATACGACCCAAGTTACAACGATTTAATCCGTGTTGCATTTACATCACAATTCAACAGAGGACGACTTTCCGATTTGGTAAGTTTGCTTTCGGGTAGAAATTTTGAATCAAGAAGTTACGAAACAGAAATTGCAGAGCAATCTTTCTTAAAACTGAAAAACGGAGTTTATAATTTCATCAACGAAACCAATTTTAAAAGGTTTTTAATGATTGTAAAATCCGCGGGATTTATTTCTCCTAAACTTATCCGTTCTCAAAACGCTTTAAATTTTGCGTATATCGTTTACTTAAAACTTAAAGAACTTGGCGTTAATTCCGTTTCCATTGAAAGTTACGTTAGAAAATGGTTGGTTTATTCAATTTTGACAGGACGATATTCAGGTTCACCTGAAAGTACATTTGATTTTGACATCAAACAAATATCTCAAAAACCATTTGCCGAATATTTAAAAGAAAAAGAAGATGGAGAACTTTCAGACGCATTTTGGAACGCGTCTTTACCGCAAAGTTTAGACACTTCCGTTGCGAGTAGCCCTTATTTTCACGTGTTTTTGGCTTCACAAGTAAAAGCAAACGACAGAGGATTTTTATCAAAAGATGTTTTAGTTGGCGATTTAATTTCGTTGCGTGGCGACATTCATCATTTATTTCCAAAAGATTATTTAAGCAAAAACGGACTTGACAGAAGTAAATACAACCAAATTGCAAACTATGTTTATATGCAATCGGAAGTAAACATCAAAGTTGGAAACAAGCCACCAAAAGACTACTTTGAACTTATTAAAACTCAAATTGTTGACAACAATAAATTAGTAAGCGGACTTTCGAGCGAACAAGAACTTTTAGACAATCTGAAAATGAATTGTGTGCCAGCAGAAATTATGGAAATGAGTATAGACGACTATCAAGACTTCTTGACTTTAAGACGAAAATTAATGGCTCAAAAAATCAAAGAATATTACAACTCACTATAATGCGACAAGAAGGGCGAACACATAACAAGGTATTGCCAAAATGGCGGCAGAAGTGCTTCTTTGAAACATTTGTGCAGGGCGCAACTGTTGTGCTTCTATTGAACTTTAGTGCTAATAATCCGCCACTTCGGCAATACCCAAACCGTTACAAGCAACCCTAAAAGACCGAAATTCCTACAATAAATCGACTGACAAAAGGCTCACCCACATTTTAGCACATTTGGTTTTGCCCGACACACTTGCCGACTCTACGCAAAACCAAAAGAGCTAAATTTTTTCAACACACTATTGCAGTTCCGAAACTTGTTTTTATATTTGCCAATATTTGTCAAGTCAAATTAAAGCATCTTGAAAACAATAGGGACAACATTACGTGAACTTAGAGAAGGTAAAGGACTTCTACTACGAGAGGTAGGAGCACAACTTTCTCTTGACCCCACTATATTAAGCAAGATTGAGCAGGATAAAAGAATGCCTACAAAAGAACAAGTAAAAGCTCTCAGTGAATTTTATAAACAACAAAAAAATGATGTAATCATAGCTTGGCTTTCAGACAAACTTTTTTATGAAGTACAAGATGAAGACCTAGCATTGCAGGCTATGCAAGTTGCTGAAGAAAAAATTAGATATAGCATCAAAGACAAAAAAAGAAAATAAGGACTATGACAGGATTTGATATAAGAGAAAGACGAAACGACATTGGTTTAAGTCAATCAAAACTTGCTGATATAACGGGAATTGATCAGGCTCGAATTTCTGCATACGAACTTGGTAAACTTGACTTGTCTATAAAGGAAGTAAAAAAAATTGCAAGTCATTTAGAAAAAATTGATGAAACGGTCGTTATAAAACTAAAAAAGAAAAGGGTTCAAAAAAGCGATCATTTGGATTCCATTATTGCTCAAAGACCTAGAAGAGGATTTTCAAAAACAAAACGTAATAAGGAGTATTTAGAAGTCCTTAAAAATTTAGAATCACAATTTACAAATCCACCCCAAACAGGTCTTAAAGCAGTTTCATTTTTTGCAGGTTGTGGAGGTTTATGTTATGGAGTAAAAGCAGCTGGATTCGAAATAGTTGCGACAAATGAATTAGTTGATGATTATAAAGCTATTTATAAATTGAATTTCCCTAACGTAAATTTTTTACCAAACGATGTTCAAGAAATAACGAAAAATGATATAGAAAAGATTCTAAACCAGTATAAAAAAATTGACTTGATGGTTGGCGGTCCACCATGCCAGGGTTTTAGCTTAGCTGGAAAAAGAGATGTAAATGATAAAAGGAATACTCTATTTGAATATTATTTAAAAATCGCAGAACAAATACAGCCCAAAGTAATCTTAATAGAGAACGTCCGACTTCTTACCTCAATGAAAGACCCAAATGGCAGTCTAGTAAGCAAAAGAATACTTGACACATTTGAAAGAATGGGTTATAAAAGTAATTTTTATAACGTAAATGCAAAAGACTATGGCGTTCCACAACATAGAGAACGTGTTATTTTTATTGCAGTTCGAAAAGACTTGAAAAAATCTCCGTCAATTGCCGAAGCAAAATATGGGAATTCTGTTAATCTATTTAGTTCTATTCAACCATACTTTACATTCGGTGATGCTGTTTCGGATTTAGAATTTCTTGAATCTGGTGAATCCAGCAAAAAGGATGAACACCATTGGGCTGTTAATCATCCTGAACACGTTATTAGATGGTTGGTTGATGTACCTGAAGGAAAAAGTGCACACGACAATATTGACCCAAATTTACGGCCACCATCTGGTTATAACACAACGTACAAAAGGCAAGTTTGGACAGAACCTGCTGGCACAGTTGCGACAACTTACGGAATGATTTCAGGTTGCAGAAATGTCCATCCAATTGCAACAAGAGCATTAACAACAAGAGAAGCACTTCGCTTACAAAGTTTTCCTGACTCCTTTAAGCTTACAGGAAATGACGGCCCCATCAGAACAGTTATTGGTAATGCCGTTCCACCTTTATTAGGCTTTGAACTGGCAAAATTTATTAAAGAAAACTATATGTTATAGAAGTATCCTGCTTGCAAATTAAATTGCAATTGTTCAGGATGCTGTGCTTGCCCACCTCTTTGCATTTGAACAATGCCAAATCGTGGTGCATCGTGTTGAACACCGACTGGGTCTTTATATGAACCTTTTCGAACACTATATTTTTTCTTTTCAAATCCTGCGTAATTGCAAGATAATTCTATCAACTCATCAATTGTATATAATGCGAATTCCTGTGGTTGACCAGCAGGCATTTTTTTAGTTAAATGCAAAAGCAATTCTGGTGCAAAAGGATCATCAATATATGCTTTCTGTAATAAAAGTCTAGTTACTTCTTGCTGTCTTTCAGTTAATATTTTTTCAAGCTCTAGTCTGCCTTGTTGATTAATTTCCTCCCAAAAATATCTACGAGGATCGGATACACGGCCCACTAAATCTGCTGGGTTATCTTTCGGTGCAAAGCCATTATCACCGCAAAATTGTCTTAATGCATTTACAGCAATGTCTGAAACAGGAATACCATTGTTACGCAACAATTCACAGAATGCTCTTGCGGTTGTAAAATACAATTGAGCATTTGTAGGTGTTTTATTACTGCATTGCTTTACGGACACTCCAACAGTTTCCATTAGTTTCAAATCATTATTGTAAATCGTTAAAAGAATATCGCTTTTACAAGCTCTTACTCTCATTCCGTTTACTTCGAGCCATTTCTTTCCTTCTTCTGCCGTAGCAAGTGAACCTAACGCAATCGCTTCAACGATATGACAATTTTTCCAACCTAAAACTTTTAAGGCTTTTTTTACTATTGAAATTTCAGGGCTTCCTTTAATCAAGTAATCTGGTAATGGATTTTGTAAAATTGGACAAGGTAAATTATTAATTGTTTGAGCAAGACTGGTTTCAAAATTGTGACCTGCTATTCTTCCTGCAATTCCTGCTTGAATTTGTAGTGCGTGTCTAGAATCGTTTGGTGTTAATGCCATTATAAATCTTTTGTAAGTGAACTAATTGTTGTATTTAAACCTTCTGCAAGAATTGACAGATTTGATAATGAAGTATTTCTTAATCCTCTTTCGACAAGACTTATATATGTTCTATCAAACCCACATTTAAAAGCAAGTTCTTCTTGCGACAGTTTAAGTTCAGCTCGTTTAAGCTTGACCTGTTCACCGAATTTTTTCAGTAATTTTTCTTTCTCCATAATAGTTTGTAAATGTATTTCTATGCAGACAATACGACAACGGACAATACGTCTCATTTTAAAACGCAAAGAACCTCCCTTGCATTCGTACACATTTGCAAGCCCCACAAGCCAATGCCAAACCTAAGCTTGCAAAAGAGTATGCCTGCTCTACTACACAGACACGGAAGTATTAATTAGGAAAATATACCTAAGACGTTAGAAGGGCAGCTTGTAACACGGGTTTGGCAAAAGTGGCGGTTCAGTGCTTCGTATGACAGTTTTTGCTAAATTTGAACATTGGTGCTTCGTATGAAATTTAGTGGTATAAATCGCCACCTTCGCCAAGCCCGAAACCGTTAGTTGCAAACCAAAATTGCTGGTGTAACGATCAGAAGTTTTCTTGACAATTTGCTGGAAGAACTACAATATCAGTTTTTTATATTGTATTGGTAAGAGCCAGCAATTTTCTCAAAAACATT